>NZ_LN651370.1:74800-86460 GCF_000826125.2 Bhargavaea cecembensis | reverse complement strand
GTAAGCTCATACTTTGTTGCTGGCATATCTGCTTGATATGTCCGAATCATGTGTTCCGTTCACCCGACGGGGTCGGGATCCGGGAACGAAATTATCAGCGTTTTGCTGTTCAGTTTTCAAGGTTCATTTTGTTGCCGCTCGTTTTGGCGACTTTATTAGTATAGCACCGGCCGCCGGCCAAGTCAACAACTTTTTTAATTTCTTTTTTCACTGCCGTGATCGGTTAAAATCACAACGTTGATTAATATACCACCGTCCGTTCAGCCGTGCAAGCCTTTCTTCTATAGTCGGAATCTTCACTTTCGCTCGCTTGCTTGCCGGCTTTTTTCCGTCGATAAAAACAACCGCCCGTTCCCTCTTGCGGGAACGGACGGTCAGTGTCGTTTGTCATCCGGATCAGTCGCGCTGGCGCATCTGAGGGAAGAGAAGCACGTCGCGGATCGAGGCGGAATCGGTGAGCAGCATGATCAGCCGGTCAATGCCGATCCCGAGGCCTCCGGTCGGCGGCATGCCGTATTCGAGCGCTTCGATGAAGTCCTCGTCCATTTCATGCGCCTCGTCATTACCCTGTTCCTTCTCGACGAGCTGCGCTTCGAAGCGCTCGCGCTGGTCGATCGGGTCATTGAGCTCGGTGAACGCATTCGCGTGTTCCCTGCGTACGATGAACAGCTCGAAGCGGTCCGTGAAGCGGCCGTCTTCCGGGTTCTTCTTCGCAAGCGGGGAAATCTCGACCGGGTGGCCATAGACGAATGTCGGCTGGACAAGCTGTTCCTCGACCTTCTGCTCGAAGAATTCGTTCAGGATATGGCCGACTTCCATCGTCGGCTTCACTTCGACCCCGTGCTCCTTCGCAAGCCGGTGGGCCTCTTCCTTCGTCATCTCCTGCCAGAAATCGACGCCGGTGTAGTCCTTGACGGCGTCCGCCATGTGCAGCCGTTTCCAGCCCGGGGACAGATCGATCTCCTCCCCGCCGTACGTCACCTTGGACGTGCCGAGCACTTCCTGTGCAACGTGGGAAATGAGATTTTCCGTCAATTCCATGACGTCCCGGTAGTCGGCATACGCCTCATACAGCTCCAGCATCGTGAATTCGGGATTGTGGCGTGTCGAGATTCCTTCGTTCCGGAAGACGCGGCCGATCTCATACACTTTCTCCAGACCGCCGACAATAAGCCGCTTCAGATGAAGCTCGATGGCGATCCTCATATAGAGCTCCATATCGAGCGAGTTGTGATGGGTGATGAACGGCCGCGCCGCCGCGCCGCCTGCGATGCTGTGGAGCATCGGTGTCTCGACTTCCAGGAAGCCGTGGCCGTCGAGGTAATGGCGGATCGACCGGATGATCCGGCTTCTCGTCAGGAACGTCTCCTTGCTTTCCTCGGATGTCAGGAGGTCGAGGTAGCGCTGGCGATAGCGCTGCTCCACGTCCTTCAGGCCATGGAACTTGTCCGGAAGCGGCCGGAGTGCCTTCGTCAGGAAGGTGAACTCATCCGCGCGCACCGACAGTTCCCCGACATTCGTGCGGAACACCTTGCCGTGCACGCCGACGATATCACCGAGGTCCGCGGTCTTGAACAGCTCATAGGCCGCTTCGCCGACGTCGTCTTTCCGGACGTAGATCTGGATCTGCCCGTCGAGGTCCTGAATATGGGCGAATCCCGCCTTCCCTTTCCCCCGCTTCGTCATGACGCGGCCGGCAAGCGTGACCTCGTGCGCCTCCTCTTCCAGCTCCTCCTTCGACTTATCGCCGAATTCCTTCTTGATCTCCGAAGTGAGGTGGCTCCGTTCGAAGCGGCTGCCGAACGGGTCGAGGCCGTTCTCTCTCATTTCCGCCATCTTCTCGCGCCTCACCACGAGTTGATCGTTCAATTCATCCAGATGCGACATACGTCTTCCTCTCCTTTATGTTCCGTGGGCCGTTTATACAGTCATGCCTTCATTGTACACAATCCCGGGCGCTTGTTCACTTCATATTATCCGCACACGGCGGAGTCCTGCCATCCGCACAGAAGAAAAGCCGCCACTTAATAGGGCGGCCTTTCCCATCTATTCACACCGCGCTTGCCGCAGCAGCCGGTCCGATGCCTTCCATTTCGGCGGCGAACTCATTCAGCAGGTTCGTCAGCCCGTCTGCGGTCTCCGCTCCGTTGATTGCCTTGCGGATTGCCCCGTTGCCGCTGATCCCCTTCATATACCAGGACGCATGCTTGCGCATCTCGCGCACCGCGGTGTGCTCGCCCTTCAGCTCCACGAGGCGCTTGAAATGCAGCAGGCACACGTCAATCTTCTCGCGAACCGTCGGCTGGCCGATCAGTTCACCGGTGTCGAGGTACTTGACCGTCCGGTAGATCATCCACGGATCGCCGAGGGCGGCGCGTCCGACCATCACCCCGTCGACGCCCGTCTCTTCCAGCATGCGCTTCGCATCCTGCGGAGTCTCGACGTCACCATTGCCGATCACCGGGATATCGACCGCTTCCTTCATCTTGCGGATCCAGTCCCAGTTCGCCTGGCCCTCATACATCTGGACGCGCGTGCGGCCGTGTACGGCGATCGCCGCCGCTCCGGCCGACTCTGCCGCGCGGGCATTCTCCACGCCGAACAGATGCTCCTCATCCCAGCCGATGCGCATCTTGACGCTCACCGGCTTATCAACCGCGGAGACGACCGCGGACACCATCTCGTGGATCTGATCCGGATCGAGCAGCCACTTCGCACCCGCCTCGCAGCGGATGATCTTATTCACCGGGCAGCCCATATTGATATCGATGATGTCGGCATTCGAATTCTTGTCGACGTAACGCGCCGCCTCGACGAGCGTTTCCTTGTCCCCGCCGAAAATCTGGAGCGACAGCGGATACTCGCGCTCATCGATGTACAGCATGTCCATCGTCTTTGCGTTCCGCTGGACGATCCCCTTGTCGCTGATCATCTCCGCATAAACGAGGCCCGCCCCGAATTCCTTCACCGTCAGCCGGAACGCCGAATTGCACACACCCGCCATCGGGGCGAGCACCACCCGGTTATCCATCCTGACGCCGCCGATCTCAAACGGCTTATTTGATCCTGCCATACCGTTTCCTCCTGTGTTCCGTTGACTTCCTGCCAAACGCGCCGAAGGGATCAATCTCCCCCTAAGAACGCGGCCGGCCCGCCGATTGACTTCCATAGCCGGATCCCTTCCTCAAGATCGACCGCCGGGAACCCCGGAAAACGCCGTTCGAGCGCCGGCCGGAGTCCGGGATCCACCTCAAGGAGCGGAACGAGAACGAACGCCCGCTCCTGCATGCGCGGATGCGGCACCGTCAGTTTCTCCGTTTCCATATTCTCATCGTTGAACAGGAGGATGTCAAGATCCGCCGTCCGGGGGCCCCAGCGCACCGTGCGCACACGGCCGAGCCCCGACTCGATGCGGAGGCAATGATCAAGCAGCGCCTCCGCATCAAGGCCGGTCTTTAAACGGACAGCCATATTAAGAAAAGCCGGCTGATCCTCGAGCCCGACCGGGTCGGTTTCGTAAATGGACGACACCCCGTCCACCTCGGTCCCCGGGAGGTCCGCGAGCATCCTGACGGCATCCCGGAGGTTCATTTCCCGGTCACCCATGTTCGTGCCGATCGACAGCCAGGCGGTGTTCATGAGAACCGCCCCCTCGTAATGTCGACTTCGACGGCCCGGTAATGGCCGGGAATCGGCGGGTCCGGCTTGATGACCCGCACCCGGCAGCCGGATACTTTTCCGTCGTATTCGCGCATCACCGATCCGGCGATTCGCTCTGCGACGGTCTCGATCAGCTGCACCGGCTCTCCTTCCGCGATGCCGCGGACAATCTGATAGGCTTCCGCGTAGTTGACCGTCTGGTCGAGGTCATCCGTCTTCCCCGCCTCCGAAAGGTCGACCGCGAGTGAAAGCGAGACGTTGAACCGCTGGCCGATTTTCGTCTCCTCCGGCAGCACGCCGTGGTAGCCGTAAAACTGCATATCGTGCAAGTGGATGTAATCCATCATCATTCCCCCTCGTAGGCCGCCTTGCCGGTCAGGACATCCATCATCCTGGCCATGCGGGCGATTTCCTTCACGTCATGGACGCGCGTCATCTGGCAGCCTTTCTGGATGCCGTAGCAGACAGTCGCACCGGTGCCTTCCATCCGCTCATCGACCGGCAGTCCGAGCACATTGCCGATGAGCCGCTTGCGGGAAGTCGCGAGCAGGACGGGATAGCCCATTGCGACGAGGTCGTCGAGATGCTGCATCATCAGGATATTATGATGGGTCGTCTTGCCGAACCCGATGCCCGGATCCAGCCAGATGTTGCCGTCTTGGACCCCCGCTTCCTTTGTAATGCGCAGGCTCTCTTCCAGGTCTGCCTTCGCTTCCGGCCAGAAGTCGCCATACTCGGCCACCTCCCGGTTGTGCATGAGAATGATCGGCACATTCCGCTCCGCCGCCAGATCCGCGATGGCGGGTTCCCTCCGCGCTCCCCAGATGTCGTTGATGATATGGGCGCCGGCGTCCAGCGCCCCTCTCGCCACGTCCGCCTTGTATGTATCGACCGAGAGGCAGATGCCCTCCTCGTCCTTCAGCCGCTCGATGACCGGAACGATTCTCGACAGCTCTTCATCGACGGAAATGACCGTGTGGCCAGGGCGGGTCGATTCTCCGCCGATGTCGATGATCTTCGCCCCTTCGTCCCTCATCCTGCGGGCATGGAGAACCGCTTCCTCGACACCGCTGTGCCGCCCTCCGTCGGAAAATGAATCCGGCGTCACGTTCAGGATGCCCATGATGACCGTCTCTTTACTGAGATCAAATGACGCACCGCCGATCTGGAAGCGGCCGTCCGAACCGTTGAATACCATGTGAAACCCTCCCATTTTGCATGCGGCCGGGCCGCTCTCTGCCTTCTATTTTATCGTCACTGTGCGGACGGTTACAAATAAAGGAGGAGGGCAATAAAAAAAGAGTGCGCAGCCGGCACTCTTTTTTCCTTCTTATTCGTCGTCGAACTGGTAGAGCGGCGTGCTCAGGTAGCGTTCGCCGTTCGACGGGATGATGGCGACGACCGTCTTGCCTTTGCCGAGTTTTTTCGCCGTCTCGAGCGCGGCGTGGATGGCGGCGCCGGAAGATACGCCGCCGAGGACGCCTTCCTGGCGGGCAGCTTTGCGTGCCGTGTCGTACGAATCTTCATCAGAAACCTGGATGATTTCATCGTAGATGTCCGTATCGAGCACCTTCGGCACGAAGCCGGCGCCGATGCCCTGGATCTTATGCGGACCCGGCTGGCCGCCGGACAGGACCGGGGACTTCTCCGGCTCGACCGCGATGATCTTCACGTCCGGGAAACGCTCCTTCAGCACTTCGCCGACACCGGTGATCGTGCCGCCCGTCCCGACGGCCGAGATGAATGCGTCAACCTGATCGAGGGAATCGGCAATTTCCGGCCCGGTCGTCAGGCGGTGGATTTCCGGGTTCGAGAAGTTCTCGAACTGCTGGGGAAGGAACCATCCATTTTTCTGAGCAAGTTCATCCGCCTTGGCGATGGCACCTTTCATCCCGTCCGCACCCGGCGTGAGGACGAGTTCCGCCCCGAATGCCCGGAGCAGGTTCCGGCGCTCCATACTCATCGTGTCCGGCATGACGATGACCGTTTTGTAGCCTTTCGCCGCTGCGATCATCGCCAGCCCGATCCCCGTGTTGCCGCTCGTCGGTTCGATGATCGTGCCGCCTTCCTTGAGCACGCCCTCTTTCTCGGCCTTCTCGATCATGGCAAGCGCGATCCGGTCCTTGACGCTGCTGCCCGGATTGAAATATTCCAGCTTCAAGTAGACATCCGCATCATTCGCGCCCGTCAGACGGTTCACCTTCACGAGCGGCGTCCCGCCGACCAGATCCGCAATCGTATTCCCGACTCTCGTCTTCATTCCCGATCACTCCTAAATCCCTATTATTCTAATAGGTTTTATTAACACCATAATATCAATGTATGCAGCGAACTGTCAATCCGAAACCGTCACGCACCGCTTCTTTTCCCTATTTGGGCGGAAGGTATTCCGGCAATCAGCGGAGGACCGGGAAAGGCTAATCGAAGATACGGCCTTGATTGCGTATGTACGAGTCTAATTGCAATTCTGCTGCTCTAATTGCAAATCCACCGCTCTAATTGCAAATTCGCTATTCTAATTGCAAATTCATCGTCCTAATTGCAAATTCACTATTCTAATTGCAATTCCACCGTTCTAATTGCAAATCCACCGCTCTAATTGCAAATCCACCGCTCTAATTGCAAATTCTCCGCTTTAATTGCAATTCCTCCCCCTAAAACGATTTGCCTCTATGCAAAAAAGCACGCCCGGGGGCATGCTTTTTGGTTTATTCATCTCCGTAGAACCATTGGGCGTCGAATTCGTTCCAGAAGGCTTCGGGGGTGACGGATTGGGTGAGTTGTTCGAGGGCCAGCTCGCGGCGGATCTGGTCCTTCACTTCATCGAACTTGAATGAGCGGCCTTTGTACACGCCGGACACTTGAATGACGGCGACGGTGCCGTCGGCCAAGGTGACCGGGCCGGCAATGTCGCCCTCTTTCATTCCTTCGGCCGCTTTGACGATTGCGGGGTCAATATTTTCGGAGGACTCGCCCACATAGCCGATGTCGCCGCCGAGGCTGGCGGACGCCGCGTCGATCGACCGTTCGCGGGCAAGGACGCCGAAGGATGAGCCGTTGTCGAGTTCCTTGAGCGCTTTCTCCGCCTCTTCCTGATCGGGAAGGACGATGACGGATGCCCGGTAGGCGGACTTCACGTCGTAGAGCGCCTCGTTTTCTTTATAATAGCGCTTGATGTCCCCGTCCTCGACAATCACGTCTTTTGTCAGGACCTTTTCAAGGATGAGGCGCGACTTCACCTGTTCCCGGAGGGAGCCGTCCGTCTCTCCGAATGCGTCGCTCGTCCCTTCCCCTTCGGAGCGGAGAAGGGCCAGTTCCAGGTCGATTTCTCCGTCAGACACCCGGATGCCGTATTTCTTGGCGGCGGCTTCCATGACGGAGCGGTTGACGAGCTCGCGGAGGGTCTCCCTGCCGTACTGGGATTCCATTGCCGCCATCCAGTCTTCCCGGGTGATGGATGTCTTGCCGACGGACGCCACCTGCTCGCTTCCTTCCGCGGCCGATCCGCCGTCTTTCGTTGCCCAGAGGGTGAACCAGAGCAGGTTTCCGGCAAGAAGGATTCCAAGGACCACGAGGACGGGTTTCGTCTTCAGCCGCCGTTTGACGGGCGGACGGGACTGTTCATTCCCCGCTTTGCGCATCTTTCAGGAATCCTTCCAGATCTTCTTTGGAAAAGTCATAAATCTCATTGCAGAAGTGGCATTGCGCTTCGGCTCCGCCGTCTTCCTCGATCATTTCCCGGATTTCGTTCTCGCCGAGCCCGATGATTGCATTGCCGAACCGCTCCTTCGAGCAATTGCATTCGAAGGCGACCGGAAGGCGGTCGATGAACTTGACGTTCTCTTCGCCCAGCACTTCTTCGAGGATCTGTTCCGGGCTCAGTCCGTCATCGATCTGGCGGGAGACCGGACGCGTGTCCGATAGTTTCTGCTCAAGGAGCGTGATCGTCTCGTCCGTCGCACCCGGCATCACCTGGATGATGAAGCCGCCGGATGCCTTGATCGTGTTGTCGGGATTCACGAGAACGCCGAGGGCCACCGCGGACGGCACTTGTTCGGAGACCGTCAGATATTGGGTGAAGTCCTCCGCAATCTCACCGGAAACGATCGGCACCTGTCCCGTGAAGAAGTCCCGGAGTCCGAGGTCCTTCACGACCGACAGCGTGCCTTCGGTCCCGACGGCGCGCCGGACGTCAAGCTTCCCTTGTTCGTTCAGGTCGAAGTGGACATTCGGATGCGTGATGTAGCCGCGCACTTCACCGCGGGCGTTCGCATCGGCCAGGATCGGGCCNTCGTCCCTTCCCCTTCGGAGCGGAGAAGGGCCAGTTCCAGGTCGATTTCTCCGTCAGACACCCGGATGCCGTATTTCTTGGCGGCGGCTTCCATGACGGAGCGGTTGACGAGCTCGCGGAGGGTCTCCCTGCCGTACTGGGATTCCATTGCCGCCATCCAGTCTTCCCGGGTGATGGATGTCTTGCCGACGGACGCCACCTGCTCGCTTCCTTCCGCGGCCGATCCGCCGTCTTTCGTTGCCCAGAGGGTGAACCAGAGCAGGTTTCCGGCAAGAAGGATTCCAAGGACCACGAGGACGGGTTTCGTCTTCAGCCGCCGTTTGACGGGCGGACGGGACTGTTCATTCCCCGCTTTGCGCATCTTTCAGGAATCCTTCCAGATCTTCTTTGGAAAAGTCATAAATCTCATTGCAGAAGTGGCATTGCGCTTCGGCTCCGCCGTCTTCCTCGATCATTTCCCGGATTTCGTTCTCGCCGAGCCCGATGATTGCATTGCCGAACCGCTCCTTCGAGCAATTGCATTCGAAGGCGACCGGAAGGCGGTCGATGAACTTGACGTTCTCTTCGCCCAGCACTTCTTCGAGGATCTGTTCCGGGCTCAGTCCGTCATCGATCTGGCGGGAGACCGGACGCGTGTCCGATAGTTTCTGCTCAAGGAGCGTGATCGTCTCGTCCGTCGCACCCGGCATCACCTGGATGATGAAGCCGCCGGATGCCTTGATCGTGTTGTCGGGATTCACGAGAACGCCGAGGGCCACCGCGGACGGCACTTGTTCGGAGACCGTCAGATATTGGGTGAAGTCCTCCGCAATCTCACCGGAAACGATCGGCACCTGTCCCGTGAAGAAGTCCCGGAGTCCGAGGTCCTTCACGACCGACAGCGTGCCTTCGGTCCCGACGGCGCGCCGGACGTCAAGCTTCCCTTGTTCGTTCAGGTCGAAGTGGACATTCGGATGCGTGATGTAGCCGCGCACTTCACCGCGGGCGTTCGCATCGGCCAGGATCGGGCCGGCCGGGCCGTTGCCCTCCACTTTGACGGTCACTTTGTCGTCGCCTTTCAGCATTGCGCCGAGCATCGCCGTTCCAGTCATCACGCGGCCGAGCGCCGCGCTCGCCGTCGGCCATGTGCCGTGGCGGCGCTGGGCTTCGCCGATCGTATCGGTCGTCAGTGCCCCCATTACACGAATTGTTCCGTCAAACGCCAAACCTCTGACAATATAATCAGCCATCAGTATCCCTCTCATTTCATTCATTATTGGTTGCGGCCATAGATGAGCTTAAGTCCCTTGAGTGTCAGCTGGCCGTCGACCACATCGATGGCATCCGTCTCCGCCGCGATGAGCGGCGCCAGCCCACCGGTCGCGATGACCTGCGGGTCGGTTCCGGCCATCGCTTTGATGCGGCCGATGAGTCCCTCGACTTGTCCGACATAGCCGAACACGATGCCCGCCTGCATGGCTGCGACCGTGTTTTTGCCGAGCACCTGCTCCGGGCGGACGAGTTCCACACGGGGCAGCTTGGACGCCCGTTCAAACAGCGCCTCCGTCGAGATGCCGATTCCCGGCGCAATGACGCCGCCAAGGTATTCATTTCGTTCATTGATATAGCAGAGCGTCGTGGCTGTCCCGAAGTCGACGATGATGAGCGGGCTGCCATACTCATGGATGCCCGCCACCGCGTTGACGATCCGGTCTGCCCCGACTTCCCTCGGATTCTCGTACTTGATGTTCAGTCCGGTTTTCAAGCCCGGCCCGACGACGAGCGGCTTCAGCCCGAAATACTTGTTGCACATATGTTCCAGCGCAAACATGATCGGCGGGACGACGGACGAGATGATGATCCCTTCCACGTCCGCCATTTCCAGCCCGGCATGCTCAAAAAGCGCTTTCACCTGCATGCCGAATTCATCTTCGGTCTTGTGGCGGTTCGTGCCCATGCGCCACTGATATTTCAGTTCATCGCCGTCGTAAACGCCGAGAACGATATTCGTATTACCGGTATCCATCACCAGAATCATGGCCAATTCCTCACTTCTCCCAGTTTCCAAAACATCATACCACACCCGGCCCGGCATCAAAAGCACGTATGCCTGAATCCGGGCGGCAGAAGGGATGCAGCCGGATCTGGCGGGTTTACGGAAGGTCTTGAACGTTTTGCCTTGGCTAATTAACGTTTCCCCTTGGCTAATTAACGTCTCACTCGAGATAATTAACGCTTCACCCTAGATACACAACGCTTCGCCTCAGATAAGCAACGTTTCACTCGAGATACACAACGCTTCGCCTCAGATACGCAGCTTCATCCGAGATACGCAACGCTTTGCCTCAGATACGCAACGTTTCACCCGAGATACGCAACGCTTCACCCTAGATACACAACGCTTCTCCCCAGATAAACAACGCTTCACCCTAGATACACAACGTTCCGCCGCAGCTTAGCAACACCCTGCCCTCCGTCCCTATCTTCGGCACTCCCCATCACCTTCATTCCCGCGGATAAAGAAAACCGTCCGCCCCGCTAAGGGGACGGACGGTTGAGCTGCTTGTTCAGCGGCGGTCTTCGCGGATCGGATCGAGCGGTTCGTCGCCCGATTCTCCGTGAGGGAGGTCGCCTGCGGACGGGTCTGTCGGAGCGCCGGTCGAGTCCGGTGTCACTTCGGCATCGGCTTCGATTTCTTCTGCTACCGGCAGAGGATCCGGCAGTCGGCCGTACTCTTCGAGATGCTTGATCTCACGCGCATCGAGTGTTTCCTTCTCGAGCAGCGTGTTGGCGATCAGGTTGAGGAGTTCACGGCGTTCTGTCAGAATCTGCTTCGTCCGCTCGTACTGTTCTTTGATCATGTTCTGCATTTCCTGGTCGATCTCGTAGGCGATCTTGTCGGAGTAGTTCTGCTCCGACCCGATGTCGCGTCCGAGGAAGACGTTGCCGCCCTGGCTCTGGCCGAACTGCATCGGGCCGAGCTTGTCGCTCATCCCATATTCGGTGACCATCTGGCGGACAATGCCGGTCGCGCGCTGGAAGTCATTGTGCGCGCCGGTCGACACTTCTCCGAAGACGATTTCTTCGGAGGCGCGGCCGCCGAGGAGGCCGGCCACTTTGTCGAACAGTTCCGGCTTCGTCATGAAGTACCGATCTTCCTTCGGCAGCATGACGGCGTAGCCGCCCGCCTGGCCGCGAGGGACGATCGTCACTTTATGGACCATTTCGGCTTCATCGAGCGTGAGCCCGATGACGACGTGGCCGGCTTCGTGGAACGCGACGATGTTCCGTTCTTTCTCGGAAATGACGCGGCTCTTCTTGGCAGGCCCTGCGATGACTCGGTCGGTCGCCTCGTCGATGTCGAGCATGTCGATCAGCTTTTTGTTCCGCCGGGCAGCGACGAGCGCCGCTTCGTTCAGGAGGTTTTCAAGATCCGCCCCGGAGAAGCCAGGCGTGCGTGCCGCAATCGCCTTCAGGTCGACGCTGTCGGCCAGCGGCTTGTTGCGGGCATGGACCTTGAGGACTGCTTCACGGCCATTTTTGTCGGGACGGCCGACCGTGATCTGACGGTCGAACCGGCCCGGACGGAGAAGCGCCGGATCAAGGATGTCCGGACGGTTCGTCGCGGCGATGATGATGATGCCTTCGTTCTCGCCGAATCCGTCCATTTCGACGAGCAGCTGGTTGAGCGTCTGTTCGCGCTCATCATGGCCGCCGCCGAGGCCGGCGC
>NZ_LN651370.1:30480-73803 GCF_000826125.2 Bhargavaea cecembensis | reverse complement strand
GTCCGGACGGTTCGTCGCGGCGATGATGATGATGCCTTCGTTCTCGCCGAATCCGTCCATTTCGACGAGCAGCTGGTTGAGCGTCTGTTCGCGCTCATCATGGCCGCCGCCGAGGCCGGCGCCGCGCTGGCGGCCGACCGCATCGATCTCATCGATGAAGATGATGCCCGGAGAGTTCTTCTTGGCCGTTTCGAACAAGTCACGGACACGGGATGCCCCGACACCGACGAACATCTCGACGAAGTCCGAACCGGAGATCGAGAAGAACGGGACGCCCGCTTCGCCGGCCACCGCACGGCCGAGGAGCGTCTTACCGGTACCCGGAGGCCCCACGAGGAGAATCCCCTTCGGAATGCGGGCACCGATGTTGTCAAACTTGTGCGGGTCTTTCAGGAAATCAACGACTTCAACGAGTTCCGCCTTTTCTTCGTCGGCGCCCGCGACATCGTCGAATGTAACTTTCTTCTTCTCTTCATTATAGAGCTTCGCTTTGCTCTTGCCGAAGTTCATGACCTTGTTCCCGCCGCCCTGGGCCTGGTTCAGGAGGAAGAAGAAGAGGATGATGATGATGATGAATGGAATGAGCCCCGTCAGGAACTGGACCCAGCCGCTCGACTGCGGAGCAGGCAGGAAGGTGATCTTCGTGTCAGTCTGGTCCGCGACCCGGTCGATTTCATTCATGAGCTGTTCGTTGTCCGGCGGGATGTTAACGATGAAGGTTTCGCCTTCCTTGGCGTCCTTCATGACCCCTTTTACTTCATAGACCAGCTGGTTGGGCTGGATGGTCGCTTCCTTTACATCCCCGCTGGAAAGCGATGAAAGGAAATCGTTGTACGTCAGATTGTCTGTCTTGGTATTCGGGTTATTGAACGATCCAAAAATCCCCATGATCACGAGGAAAATCAGGCCGTACAAGATGGTATACCTTAATATTCGGTTCATCCCGAGCCTCCTCACCATTAAAGAAAACTATAGTAAATCTTATCACACGAATCTTCGCCCGCCAAAGGAAAAGGCTCTGTTTTGGAAAAGGTACCGGCAGGCGTTACCGGTACCTCATTTTTCCTCAGAATGAATAGATTTCTTTTTTCAGTACACCGATGTACGGAAGGTTTCGGTACTTCTCCGCGTAGTCCAGCCCGTAGCCGACGACGAAGGCATCCGGCACTTCAAATCCGACGAAGTCCGCCTTCAGGTCGACCTTGCGTCCGGTCGGCTTGTCAAGGAGCGTGACGATCTTGATCGAGTTCGCTTTCCGGTACTTCAGCAGGTCGACGAGATAGCTGAGGGTCTTGCCGCTGTCGATGATGTCCTCGATGATCAGGACGTCCCGGCCTTCGACGCTCGTGTTGAGGTCCTTGATGATCTTCACTTCGCCGGACGAGACGGTCGCGTTGCCGTAGCTTGAAACGTCCATGAAGTCGATTTCGATATAGCCGTCGAAGCGCTTGATCAGGTCACTCATGAACGGGAGGGCGCCTTTGAGGACGCCGATCGCGAGAGGGAACCTGCCTTCGTATTCTGTTGTCAGCTGAGCGCCGAGCTCGCGGATTTTCTCCTGAAGCTCTTCCTCGGAGATGAGAGTGTGGTCGATATCGTTGCCAATCATTTTGCTTCCTCCTGTGCGTGGGCCGCTCCGTCGGCGTCCTCCACGATGAATATGTACCGGCAGCCGGCAGCCGCGTCCCGCGTAAACCCGGCGCCGTACCGGATGCCGGGAATCGCGATGATGCGACCGTCCCGGCCGGTGACGAGCGGCCATGCCGCCCGCTGATCTCTCGGAATCTTTTCGTCGATGAATATCCGGGACACTCTTTTCGGCGCCTCCATGTTCGGCAGAAGGAGACGGTCTCCCGCTGCGGAAGCCCGGATGCCCGCAGGCGGGAACGGCGGGACATCATCGAAATAAAGGACGTCCGCCCCCTCCGCGGGAAGCGGATCCGGTGCCGCAGCCCGTTCCGACCAGAAGAGCCGGAACCCGTTTCCGGCTTCGACCCAGCGGCCTGCCGGAAAATCCGAGGCAGCCGGTCCGTTGCCGGGATCCGCGGTTGTGCACCTGCGAAACTCCGCCCGGCCGTAAGACCGCTCCAGCCGCCACCCCCCCGGCAGGTCGACCGCTCCGCTGCCTTCCGATTTCTGGAGTTCGCTCCTGATCAGGCCGTAAAGCCGCCGTCCGGACGGCGGCGTGCCGGGTCGGTATAGATAGTCTAATAGTATGGGAATAAACCGCCTTTGTAAAGCGGAGGGCATGGCCGAAAACTCCCCGGCGGCCACGGCGATCCCTCCGTCCGCAAGCCGTTCCGCCTCTTGCCGGAACCGCGCATGCGCCAGTTCCCCGAGAACCGCCTCGTCCTCCCGCCTCTCCGAGTCCCAGTGCGCCACGTGAAGGGCGGCCTGCCGGTTCTCTTCGCGCAAAAGCGGGACGATGCGGCTGCGGAACCGGTTCCTCGTGTAATCCGGCTTTTCGTTGGACGGATCGGTCCGGTAGGGGATTTCTTTCTCCGACAGGTACGCCAGGATTTCCTCCCGGGTGACGCGGAGAAACGGGCGGACGAGGAGGCCCGGGCCGAACGGGCGGACGTCCGGAATGCCGGGCGCCGCGTCCGATGTGCCCCGGACCAGCTTCATGAGGACCGTCTCCAGGACATCATCCGCATGGTGGGCGGTCGCAAGGAGGCCGTAGCCTTCCGCTTCCATGACCCGTCCGAAGAACCGGTAGCGTTCCGCGCGGCACACGTCCTGCACGTTCCCGCCCTGCTCCCGGACGATGTCGCCGACCGGGATCGCCGTTCCATGGAAAGGCACGCCCAGCTCCGCGCAGGCCGCGCGGACAAAGCGTGCATCTTCCGCGGATTCCTCGCCGCGGAGCATATGGTCGACATGGGCGCAGCCGATTTCCGTTCCGAGCAGGGGACCGGTTTCCGCCAGGACGTGAAGGAGTGCGGCCGAATCGGGACCGCCGGAACAGGCGACGAGCAGCCGCTCCCTCCCGGCGGCAGCCCTTGTCCTTTCGAAGAACTCCCTTATCTGCCCTTGCAGTCTGTCCATCGCCGCACCTCCCGTCTCTATAAGTTCTGACCCGGCGGATCGCATGACCGGCCGCAGTCTTTCTACTATCTTACCACCGTTTCCCTCCCGCTAACCGCTGCATGCGGCTTGAAGATGGACCACTTCTGGACCGTGTGGTCGACCTTGATGACGATGACGGTCCGGTCATCGGCCGGCAGCCGGAACTTTCTGGCGAGTTCCTGCATGATGATGTCCGCTGTCCGCTCCGGACTCAAGTCTTCGCACTTGGAGAGGATCGACGCAAGGACGCGCTCCTGCTGGGCCGGTTCCGTACCGGGTGCAAACATGCCGTCCGTCATCATGACGATCAGGTCACCCGACTTCAGCCCGTGCCGCTTTGCGTCGACCGAGAAGGAAGGCAGGAAGCCGAACGGCGCCGTGGACCCTTCCATCTTCATGAGCCCACCGCCCCGGCTGATGTACGTCGTCATCGATCCCGCCTTCCACGACCAGAGACGTCCCTCCTGAAGATCGATGAGCGCGAGGTCCACCGTGGCATACATGTCTCCGCCTTTCAGCGACATGACATAATGAAGCGTATGCATCGCCGTCTCCGGATCCATCCGCCGGTTCAGACATTCTCTCATGAGCCGGATCACTTTGCGGCTTTCCCGGTAAGCCGCCGCGTCCGAGCCCATGCCGTCGGACAGGATGACCGCGGCGAGCCCGTCGTGGAGATGGAACACTTCATGCGAATCCCCCGCATGGAACGTCCCTTCCTTTGAAGAAGAGACGACCGCATAGTCCATCGTGAAGCGCACGGCCGAGATGAACGTCATCTGCATATGCGGGAACGGCTCCTCCAGCCAGACCGAATTCCCGACTTCGAACGGCTCCCCGTACATTTCCTGCAACACCGGCATGATCAGTCGCTCCGCGACCATCCGCTCAGTCTCCCACTCCGATTTCCGGTCGGGAAGCGAGAGGACGATCTTCCGGGAGCCCTGTTCCTCCGACAAGATGTCCACCTGGAAATGCGGAATGCCGAGCTCGTGCAGCCGGTTGGACAGCTCTTCCTCTTCCGGCTGGAATGTCTTAATCTCTTCTTTCATATTCATCATCATATCGTTGAGATGCCTGCTCATGTCCCGGAGCTGCAGCGCCAGCATCTTCCGTCCGTGGTGAAGCTGGCTGTTCAGAACCGCCGACGAGTATTCTTCCTCAAGGATGCGGATCAGCCCCTGGGAGCGGACACAGCGCATGCCCAGCTTTTCCTCCGCACGGATCCGGGCACCCCTGGACGGAGAAGTCTGCGCGTTCATCCACTCGTCAATCGCCGGCCGGATCCCCTCGCTTCTGGCATCCCAGCACTTATCCTTCCGGAAACACGTATGGCAGATCGACGGAGGATCCCGCGGGATGTCGGCCTCCTGGTCTTCGGCATGCTCCCCGACGAGCCGCGACATGAAATGGGCAAACTGATGAAAATCGTGCAGCTGGCCGTCCATCTTCTCCTCCAACCAGCGCCGCCTGCGCTCCGACTGGCCTGTCCGGTCGGGATACACCCGGTTCCGGCAGCCGTCGATCCAGCGCTGAGGGATGAACAGGAACAGAAGAGTCGCAAGCGCCACCGACATGAAATGGACGGCATCAAGCGGGAGTGTGGCGTCATACATATAGAAGAACACCGAAGCGAGCGGGCCCGCCGCGGCAATCCCGATCTTGCCGAGCCGTGACGCCGCTCCCGCACAAAAGCCCGTCAATGCATAAAGGGCGATCATGCCGCTGAATGAAAGTCCCGACACGCTCACGATCGATCCGATGACGAGCGCGGCGGCCGTCCCTGCGGCAAGCCCCCCGACCGACACCGCAAACAGGATCGACAGATGAATCAGCACGGCCGGAAGGGAGAAGTACCCGAAGACGGCCCCGCCCATCCCCGTAATGATGAACGCTCCGACAATGAACGCGGCCCCGGCCCGCTCCGCCGTCCACCGCTCATGCAGGAACCGGTGGACGGGCGTCATGACCGAAAACAGGAACATTGCCATGAAGAGCGTGAGCAGCGTCTCGCAGCCGACGAAGAACCATACATCCCCCGGCACCTTCCCGCTGTAGGACACCAATTGCCAAGCCGCCTGGACGAGCAGCACCGTCAGTGCCGCCGTCACCGGCACCGACTTCCTGGCAGGAGCCAGCCGGATGACCCACTGGAACAGGACGATCTGCAGCACATGGATCGCCGCCTGCCCCACTCCCCCGGTCAGGCTTCCGAGTCCGCCGCCGATGATGACGAGCGGCAGATAGGCCCGGTACCGCACCGATGCCAGCGCCCAGATCGGCAAAAGGAACGGAATCGCAGCCCCGAACAGCACAGCCCGCGACAGGAAGAACGACGCCAGCAGGAAAAAGGCCGAAAAACTCCATTTCACTTTCCGCTTGCCGAATGCGTCCACCCATTTCCGGAAGGGCCAGACCGCATTTGTCAATGAATCATTCCCCAACACCCTCATCTCGATTCCCCCTCGTTCGAATCAGTGTGTCGAGTATACCGGGGGCCATGCACGAAAGTTTGTCTGTTCCTGGCATCGGAATGGAAAAACTTTTCGACGGAAACGGAGATATTCAGCCCTCTTTCAAAAAACGGATTGACACGGAAGGAAAGCCCGGTTATGATATTGAAGTGTCTTCTGACGCGGCGGCGTAGCTCAGCTGGCTAGAGCGTACGGTTCATACCCGTAAGGTCGGGGGTTCGATCCCCTCTGCCGCCATCGATAAAACCCGGCAACCGGACTCCCGGCTGCCGGGTTTTTTTGTCGTTTTGCGGACGGGAGATGTGCAAGTTAAAACCCTGGAGCTGTTGGTAGGGATGTAATCGGAGTATGGGTGCCAAATTCGGAGTATGGATCGGAAATTCGGAGTATGGAAGCCAAAATCGGAGTATGGAACAGGAAATCGGAGTATGGCTGACAATTTCGGAGTATGGAACGGAAATTCGGAGTATGCCTGTTAATTTCGGAGTATGGATCGGAAATTCGGAGTATGGCTGACAATTTCGGAGTATGGAACAGAAATTCGGTGTATGGGCACTAATTTCGGAGTATGGAGCAGGAAATCGGAGTATGGAAGCCAATTTCGGAGCATGAAACGGAAATTCGGAGTATGGAAGCCAAAATCGGAGCATGGAACGGAAATTCGGTGTATGGGCCCCAATTTCGGAACATGGACGGCTTTTCACGAAGAACCGGCCACCATCCATGTATGAACCTTCCTGTCACGGATACTCGCAGAGTCTGCCGCAAATCGCGATTGTTCCACATGAAACAGCTGCTTTTCGACAGGATGCCGCCACACCAGAAGACTTTGCTGACGGGACAACGAAAAGGCGGCCTCCGGATACGCATCCGAAAAACCGCCGAACTGTGCCCAGAACGGGCTATCTATTCAAGATCATTTTTTTTGGTCGAATCAGCCAGCAAGTCAGCTTCTTCTCGCACCACGGC
Organism: Bhargavaea cecembensis; assembly: GCF_000826125.2. Classification (GTDB taxonomy): domain Bacteria; phylum Bacillota; class Bacilli; order Bacillales_A; family Planococcaceae; genus Bhargavaea; species Bhargavaea cecembensis_B. Next base: position 67,291 of record NZ_LN651370.1, on the reverse strand, counting down.
CGCCGCGTTTCGATTCGGTTGCGCGCTTCAGCGTGGAAAGGCGGTCTTCACTGTCTTTCAGGAAGCGGGCCATTTTCTGTTCGAAGTTCTCCGGACGTCCACGCCCATGTCCGTGTCCACCGCCGCTGTCACGGTTTCCGCGTGGACGGAATGGCCGTTCAGGACGTTGCGGACGCTCGGATTCCGGCTTTGCCTTCCGGATCGACAGGCCGATTTTTCCGTCGTTACCGATGTTCATAATCTTGACTTCGACAGTGTCACCGACCTTCAGGAGATCATTGATATCCTTGACGTAGTGATCCGCAACTTCACTGATGTGGACCAGACCGGTCTTCCCGTTAGGCAGCTCGACAAATGCCCCGAAGTTTGTGATGCCTGTTACTTTACCCTCTACCTTGCTGCCGACTTCAATTGACATAAAAAAAATGCTCCTCCTTAAAGATTAAGCGGGCTGCCTTTGGCAACCGTGCATATGCATATTCGGGGCCTTGGCCTCCAAGTCCCTTATTCTTTATTATAACTGACAAAAAAAGAGTGTCAATAAAATGGATGGAATTGTTTACCCGAGTGCGAAAGGCGGCTGATCAGCCTCGACAGGCATAAGGCCGACGGCGGAGTGAAGCCTGCTTCGCAGAGCCGGCGGACTTATGACCCCGAGAGGCTGCCGCCCGGAGCCGGATGAATCGGTGCGAAGGACAGATTAAAAGAGCCTTAGACCGCCGCTTTGCATCATCGGCTGACTGACGACCCCAAGGCTGCCGCTCCAACTCAAACGCCCCATACTCCCTTAGGATATAAAAAACCTGCCCGGATCACCGGCAGGCCGTATGGGCGGCGTCCCCGGTCACTCTCCGGATTCTCCGCCGTCCTTTTCCCCGTTGTCTTTATCTTTTCCCTTGCTCTTGTCCTTATCCTTGGCCTTGTCCTTGGCCTTGTCCTTCGCTTTGTCCTTAGCCTTGTCCTTGTCCTCCGGCAGGGTGAAAATGATTTCCCCTTCTTCGGAAAGCAGGTATTCCTTCCTTGCAAGCTTTGCGATGTACTCCTCATCGTCCAGCTTGTCCAGCTGGAGGTTCAGCCGGTGCCCTTCGTCTTCCAGCCGCTGGAGTTCGGCGAGCGCTTCTTCCTTCTCCTGCTGCTTGGCGGCGAGCACGCGGTTCTTCTCGATGATCGACCATGTCATCCACCCGAAGGTGAGAAGCGCGATGAGGCCGAACACGGCGAGCCGGCGGTAAAGCCGGATCTTCCTCGCCTGCCTGATCTGTTCCTTGCGTTCCTTGGCCCGGACGTAGTCAGTCTGGAGCGGTGTGACGGGCCGCCGTGACGGTTGTGACTGCCTGTTTCGTTGTTCCATCCCTAGTCCCCCTGCCTGATCTTCGGATCGCATTGTTTTATCCATTATACATCAGGCCGAGCGCTTTTTTAAAGGGTTACGGGGAAGGCGTTTCCGGATTTTCCGCATTCCGGCATCCAACCGCCGCCGGACCGCCCGGTAAGGACGCCGAAAAGGCCTGGACAGGATTCCGAGCAGGAAGGCAAGGATTCTGAGCGGGATCATGAGAATGAAGACCGCCGCCGCAACGATTCCACGGATGACAAGGAAGACCGGCCTCAGGATGAGAAGGCGGACCAGCCGGCCGGCAAACCGGAACGGCCGCCGGAATACCGATTCATAAAGAAGAANGCCTGCTTCGCAGAGCCGGCGGACTTATGACCCCGAGAGGCTGCCGCCCGGAGCCGGATGAATCGGTGCGAAGGACAGATTAAAAGAGCCTTAGACCGCCGCTTTGCATCATCGGCTGACTGACGACCCCAAGGCTGCCGCTCCAACTCAAACGCCCCATACTCCCTTAGGATATAAAAAACCTGCCCGGATCACCGGCAGGCCGTATGGGCGGCGTCCCCGGTCACTCTCCGGATTCTCCGCCGTCCTTTTCCCCGTTGTCTTTATCTTTTCCCTTGCTCTTGTCCTTATCCTTGGCCTTGTCCTTGGCCTTGTCCTTCGCTTTGTCCTTAGCCTTGTCCTTGTCCTCCGGCAGGGTGAAAATGATTTCCCCTTCTTCGGAAAGCAGGTATTCCTTCCTTGCAAGCTTTGCGATGTACTCCTCATCGTCCAGCTTGTCCAGCTGGAGGTTCAGCCGGTGCCCTTCGTCTTCCAGCCGCTGGAGTTCGGCGAGCGCTTCTTCCTTCTCCTGCTGCTTGGCGGCGAGCACGCGGTTCTTCTCGATGATCGACCATGTCATCCACCCGAAGGTGAGAAGCGCGATGAGGCCGAACACGGCGAGCCGGCGGTAAAGCCGGATCTTCCTCGCCTGCCTGATCTGTTCCTTGCGTTCCTTGGCCCGGACGTAGTCAGTCTGGAGCGGTGTGACGGGCCGCCGTGACGGTTGTGACTGCCTGTTTCGTTGTTCCATCCCTAGTCCCCCTGCCTGATCTTCGGATCGCATTGTTTTATCCATTATACATCAGGCCGAGCGCTTTTTTAAAGGGTTACGGGGAAGGCGTTTCCGGATTTTCCGCATTCCGGCATCCAACCGCCGCCGGACCGCCCGGTAAGGACGCCGAAAAGGCCTGGACAGGATTCCGAGCAGGAAGGCAAGGATTCTGAGCGGGATCATGAGAATGAAGACCGCCGCCGCAACGATTCCACGGATGACAAGGAAGACCGGCCTCAGGATGAGAAGGCGGACCAGCCGGCCGGCAAACCGGAACGGCCGCCGGAATACCGATTCATAAAGAAGAAGCCCCGAAATCTGGGCAAGGAGGTCATAGATCCGCCATTCCCCGTCCCGGACGGTGAACAGCACCCCGTAGGCGGCGATGCCGAGGAGCAGCCATGCAGCCGGCTCAAGGACGGCTCCGGCCCGCGTGCCGCCCGCCGCCGTCCGGACGGCATCGATGGCGGCCGCGGCAAGGACACCCGTTGCGAGCATCGCGAGAAGCCCGAGCAGCTGCTGGGAGACGATCATCCGAACAGTTTGGTGAGGATGTTGCGGGAATGGCCGTCTTCATCGTCATACTGGAGCGTCTTGACGTTCCCCTCGAGCGTGAGGAGCCCCTTGTCCACGTCAAGATGGACGATGCGGAGTTCCTCCCCCCGGATCTGGAGCTGTCCCTGGGACGTCCGGACGATGAATTCTTCCTGGTCGAACCGGTCGATCGTCTTCACGGAAGTGAGGTCCATCCGTTTCCGGTTCCTGAGCGTGACCACATGGTCGCCGGAAGGGATTGTGTACGTCGATGGGCTGTCCGTCTGAAATTGCATGTTCGTTCCCCCTTTGCTTGTCCTTGTCCGTTCACGGCATTGTATGAGCAAAAGGGGGCGGACATGACTGCGCCGGGACGGTCAGTCTTCGTCGTCGATGAATTCCGGTTCGACTTTTTCCAGTTTTTCTTCTTTCAGGACGGTGAACATCCGGGCGGCGTCTTCTTTTTTGACGCTGTCCTTCAGCTCTTCGATACGGGCGGTGACGAGTTTCTGGCCGAAGCGGATGACGAGTTCATCGCCCGCCTTCACATCGGTCGAAGCCTTGGCCTTTTTTCCGTTCACGGTGATGCGCCCCTGGTCGGCCACTTCCTTCGCCAGGGTGCGGCGCTTGATCAGGCGCGATACTTTCATGAATTTATCGAGTCTCATCTGTCTCTCTCCATTCTTTTTGCCTCGTCCCAGAACCGGTCGAGTTCGTTGAGCGTGTAGCTGCCGAACGATCCCCGGTTTTCCGCGACCCTCTCCTCGACGTGGGAGAAGCGCCGCTTGAATTTTCGGTTGGCGGCCGTCATGGCCTCTTCGGGCGAGATTCCGTAGTAGCGGGCGATGTTCACGAGGGTGAACAGCACGTCTCCGAATTCATCGGTGAGCGCTTCTTCATCCCCATTCGCCGATGCGTCGAGGAACTCCTGCCACTCCTCTTCGAATTTCTCCTTCGCCCCGCCGGCGTCCGGCCAGGAGAACCCGGCCTTCGCGGCTTCCTTCTGGTAGTTGAACGAAGTGAGGAGCGAAGAAGCGTGGCGGTTCTGGCCGTCGAGGAGGGAGGCCGGCTTCTCGCCTTTTTCCGCTTCCTTGATCGCCTGCCAGTTGCGGACGACTTCATCGGCGTCCTCCGCGTTCGCTTCCCCGAACACGTGCGGGTGGCGCCGGATCATTTTCTCCCCGGCCGACTTGAGCACGTCCTCCACCGAGAAGAAGCCGGCATCCTCGCCGATCTGCGCATGCAGGAACACTTGCAGGAGCACATCCCCGAGCTCGGCGATGATCGCCTCGTCGTCCTCCGAGTCGATCGCTTCCAGAAGTTCATGTGCTTCCTCGATCATGTACTTCTTGAGCGATTCGTGGGTCTGCTTCCGGTCCCACGGGCAGCCGTCAGGACCGCGGAGGGTGCGGATGATCTCCCGGTACGCCCCCCATTCCTTCAGCCGGCTTTCCAGTCCGGAGACCGGCGGCACGTAGACCGTCGTCAGGTTGTCCGTCTCCACCGTTCGGTCCAGTTCATACAGCGGCACCGTGACGAGGCGTTCCCGGCTGGAGCCGGCGGCCGTGACGATCGTCACCGGATGGTCGTCTTCGTACTTTTCCATGAGTGAAAGCTTCGCGTCCGATGCGCTGAACTGGTCATACACCTGGGCGATCAGCACGTGCTGCGCCATGTTCACGTCATCCGGTCCGAACGATGTGCCGTCGACGAGCTGGAACCCGTCAATCGGATCGATCCGGAGGGCGCTGAACACCGGATCGAGGAAGCTCTGCCCGCCTTCGATGACGAGGCGGACCCGGCCTTCCTCCTCCGCTTCGATGAGATGCCGGACCGTCTGCTCGGCGACGAGCGGATGGCCCGGCACCGCGTAGACGACAGGTCCGCCGGATGCGAAGCCGATCAGCTCATCGGCGATCTCCCGGTAGACGGGCGGGAACGAGTCGTGCTTTTCATAGACCGGGTCGAACGTCCGGACGCGGAGCCCTTCCGTTTCCAGTTCGGCGAGCACGGGATGGTCGGCGGTGCGGACATAGATTTCCCCGGCCTCTTTCAGTTTCCTGTAGATTCCGAGCGGCAGCTGATCCAGCTCCCCCGCCCCGAGTCCGATAACAGTGAGTTGATGCATGCGGGTCACTTCCTTTTCCGGTCTTGATTCAAATAAAGCTGCAGGGCGGCAAGATGGNCGTGCGGGTGGCGCCGGATCATTTTCTCCCCGGCCGACTTGAGCACGTCCTCCACCGAGAAGAAGCCGGCATCCTCGCCGATCTGCGCATGCAGGAACACTTGCAGGAGCACATCCCCGAGCTCGGCGATGATCGCCTCGTCGTCCTCCGAGTCGATCGCTTCCAGAAGTTCATGTGCTTCCTCGATCATGTACTTCTTGAGCGATTCGTGGGTCTGCTTCCGGTCCCACGGGCAGCCGTCAGGACCGCGGAGGGTGCGGATGATCTCCCGGTACGCCCCCCATTCCTTCAGCCGGCTTTCCAGTCCGGAGACCGGCGGCACGTAGACCGTCGTCAGGTTGTCCGTCTCCACCGTTCGGTCCAGTTCATACAGCGGCACCGTGACGAGGCGTTCCCGGCTGGAGCCGGCGGCCGTGACGATCGTCACCGGATGGTCGTCTTCGTACTTTTCCATGAGTGAAAGCTTCGCGTCCGATGCGCTGAACTGGTCATACACCTGGGCGATCAGCACGTGCTGCGCCATGTTCACGTCATCCGGTCCGAACGATGTGCCGTCGACGAGCTGGAACCCGTCAATCGGATCGATCCGGAGGGCGCTGAACACCGGATCGAGGAAGCTCTGCCCGCCTTCGATGACGAGGCGGACCCGGCCTTCCTCCTCCGCTTCGATGAGATGCCGGACCGTCTGCTCGGCGACGAGCGGATGGCCCGGCACCGCGTAGACGACAGGTCCGCCGGATGCGAAGCCGATCAGCTCATCGGCGATCTCCCGGTAGACGGGCGGGAACGAGTCGTGCTTTTCATAGACCGGGTCGAACGTCCGGACGCGGAGCCCTTCCGTTTCCAGTTCGGCGAGCACGGGATGGTCGGCGGTGCGGACATAGATTTCCCCGGCCTCTTTCAGTTTCCTGTAGATTCCGAGCGGCAGCTGATCCAGCTCCCCCGCCCCGAGTCCGATAACAGTGAGTTGATGCATGCGGGTCACTTCCTTTTCCGGTCTTGATTCAAATAAAGCTGCAGGGCGGCAAGATGGCGCCCGCCCGGCAGCAGATACCATTCCTTCTCCGAGAGGATGCGCGATTTGGCGATGACGGCGAGGAACAGCGGTGCACCGGCCGCCACGGACGTGAGGCCGGTCAGGGCGGCGGCGGCGCGGGACGGCAGACCGTCAAAGATCCACCCGTCCGACAGCACCATCCACGGGATGAGCACCCCCGCCATCAGCACCGATGCGGCCGCGATCACCCGGTAAAACCGGCCATCCGCCAGGCGGACCGGCCAGACTTGCCGGAAATAAATGACGAGGCCGAGGGTGGCCGCGGCAAACCCGATGTTCCCGGCGACCGCCGCCCCCATGATCCCCATCCGCGGGACGAGCACGGCGTTGGCGGCCGCCTTCAGCGCAAGCCCGGCGAACAGGAGCAGCGCGGGGATCTTCACGCGGCCGAGCCCCTGAAGGACCGCCGTGATCGGAAGGATGAGCGACAGCCAGAAGATCTGCGCGCAGAACATCATGAGCGCGGCCGAGCCGGCACGGGTTTCAAACAGCATTTCATTCACATACGGCATGACGAGAATGAGGCCGAGCGATGCGGCCCATCCGAACAGGAAGGCGATGCGCCAGGCAAGCTGGACGAACGGCTCTGCTGTCCGGCCGGTCGTCTTTGCCGAGTGGGCGGCGACGAGCGGGACGATCGTGAGGGACAGCGTCGAGGCGATGAGGATGCCCATCTGGACGAGCGGCTGCCCCCGGTCGTAGACGCCCTTCGCCTCCATTGCGGCTTCACGAGCGAAGCCGGATGACGTCATGAGGTTGAACATCGTGAATGAATCGATCAGCTGGAAAAACAGCAGGATGAGCGAGCTCAGGCTTGCCGCAAGGGAGACGGCCGTCAGTTCACGCACGGCCGGCCAGACCGGGACCGATGCCCGGATGCCCGGTTCCGGCCGGTCCGCCCACTTCCGGTAAAGGAGGAGCAGCAAGACGACGCCCGCCAGTTCCCCGGTGACCGTTCCCCACATCGCCGCGCGCCCGGCCGTGTACAATGATGCGCCGGCGCTCACGACGATCCACGTCCCGGCGAGGATGACGAGGACACGGACCGCCTGCTCGGCGATCTGTGCTCCGGCCACGGGTCCCATTCTCCCTTGAGACTGGAAGGCGCCCTTGATCACGGTGAGAAGCGGCATGAGCAGGATGACGAGCGAGCCGGTGCGCAAAAGCGGGGCTAGCGCCCGGTCGCCCATCCAGCCGGTGATGAGGTCCGCGCCCGCAAAGAGGACGAGGAAGGCCAGCCCGGAAACAAAGGCGACATAGAAGAACGCAATCCTCATGACCTGCCCGGCTTCCGTGCGGTCCCGGTCCGCCATCATTTTCGAAATGGCGACCGCAAACCCGGAGGAAGTCCAGACCATGATGATGGCAATGAACGGATACACTTGCTGGTAAATATAAAATCCCTTGTCCCCGACCAGGTTCTGGAACGGGACGCGGTAGACGGCGCTCAGGATCTTGACGATGATGCCGGCGGCCGCCAGCATGGCGGCCCCTTTCATGAACGTTCTCATGTTCCATTGCTGTTGCATGTTCAGGCTTCCTTTTGGCACAGAATGCCTCCATTATAACATGCAAACGAGGAAGGGCCGCCACGCGCCCGGTTCTGCCCGGCTTACGCGTGGCGGCCCTTCCCGCCTGTATGGATAAAGTTCATGGTTCCATTTGCTTCCCGAGGAAATGCGACGCCGTTTCGGCGGTCTTCAGCTCCGGTTCGCCGATGAAGTGCACTTTGGACAACAGATAGACCGCGCCGATCGGATCCCCGCCCGAGATAATCGGGCAGATGCAGGAGGATTTCACCTGTTCCACTTGTCCCTGCACCCATTCGAGCGTCTTTTCGTTTTTCTCGACGACGGGCGTCCGGCCGAGCATGACCTCTTCAAGTTCCGGCATGATCCGCTTGCCGAGATAATCTTTTTTCGACAGGCCGGCAACTGCGATGATTTCATCCCGGTCGCTGATGAGCGCCGGGGTACCGAGCGTTTCGTAGAGGGTGTCCGCGTATTCCCTGGCAAAGTTTCCGAGTTCGCTGATCGGCGAGTACTTTTTCAGGATGACTTCCCCGTCCCGGTCGGTGAAGATTTCGAGGGGGTCGCCTTCCCGGATGCGCATCGTCCGCCTGATCTCCTTCGGGATGACGATCCGGCCGAGGTCGTCAATCCGCCGGACAATTCCGGTTGCTCTCATTCGTGATGCCTCGCTTTCGACAGTTTCTGTAGATGCCCGCGGGGATAGTATGCATCACGATTGGCCATTTTATGCAATGCGACCGGAAACAGCCTGAACCGCCATGCCGTCTCTTTTTTAGCCGGCCGGAGAAATCCGCCCGCAAGCCACTTCGGTCAGGCGGCCTGTTTTTTGGCTTTCGGCAGGAGTTTCATGAGTTCCTCGAGGACGTCGAACGCCTTCATCTTGCCGGTTTTCTTGCCGTCGACCGTCAGCAGGAGCTTGCCGCCTTCCATATGGAATCCGACCGCGCGCCCGAAGCGCATCGTCTCTTCCATGATCTTCGCGCCGTCCGCATGCTCCGTGCCCTGCTCGGACAGGGTGACGATGATGCGGTCGCCCTGCTGCTTGATCGACTCGACGCCCGCCTCGCGCCCCCACACTTTCATGAGGCCGACCTTGAGGAGCTGCTCCGCTTCAAGCGGCAGGTCCCCGAACCGGTCCGTCATTTCATCGATCAGTTCCGAGTAGTCCGCTTCGCTCGCGATCGCCTTTACGCGCTTGTACATCTGGATTTTCTGGAAGCCGTCGGGGATGTACGAGTCCGGAATATAGGCGTCTTCGTGAAGGATGATCTCCAAGTCCTTCGCCTCTTCTTCCGTCCCTTCCCCGCGCCGTTCGGCGATCGCCTCCTCGAGCATATGGGAGTACATGTCGAACCCGACCGAGTCGATGAAGCCCGACTGCTGGGCGCCGAGCAGGTTCCCCGCCCCGCGGATCGACAGGTCGCGCATCGCGATCTTGAAGCCGGACCCGAGCTCCGTGAATTCCTTGATCGCCTGGAGGCGGCTTTCCGCCACATCCGTGAGCACTTTGTTCCGCTGGTAAAGGAAGTAGGCGTAGGCAATGCGGTTTGACCGGCCGACCCGCCCGCGCAGCTGATACAGCTGGGAGAGGCCCATCCGGTCGGCGTCATGCACGAGGAGCGTATTGACGTTCGGGATGTCGACGCCCGTTTCGATGATCGTCGTCGTGACGAGCACATCGTATTCCCCTTCAAGGAAAGCGAGGATGACCCCTTCGAGCTCGGTCTCGGTCATCTGGCCGTGTGCAGTCGCGATCCGCGCATCCGGGACGAGCATGCCGATCTCCTCCGCCTTCCTCGCCATGTCCTCGACGCGGTTGTACAAGTAGAACACCTGGCCGCCGCGCGCCATTTCCCGCTCGATCGCCTCCCTGACGACGGCGCCGTTGTATTCCATGACGTACGTCTGGACCGGGAACCGGTTGGCCGGCGGCGTCTCGATGACGGACAGGTCGCGCACGCCGATCATCGACATGTGCAGCGTCCGCGGGATCGGCGTCGCCGTGAGCGTGAGGACATCGACATTCGTCCTCAGTTTTTTGATCTTTTCCTTATGGGTGACGCCGAACCGCTGTTCTTCATCGACGATGAGGAGTCCGAGGTCGTGGTATTCGATATCTTTCGACAACAGGCGGTGTGTGCCGACTACGATGTCGACCGTGCCGTCCTTCAGCCCGCGGATTGTATCCGTATGCTGTTTTTTCGTTCCGAACCGGCTCAGCATCCGCACTTCGACCGGAAATCCGCTGAAGCGGTCCTTCATCGTTTCGAAGTGCTGCTGGGCGAGGATTGTCGTCGGCACGAGGAAGGCGACCTGCTTGCCGTCGGACACCGCCTTGAACGCCGCCCGGATGGCGACTTCGGTCTTGCCGTACCCGACATCGCCGCAGAGCAGCCGGTCCATCGGCCGCTCCCGCTCCATGTCTCGCTTGATCTCCTCGATCGACTTCAGCTGGTCGTCGGTTTCGTCGTACGGGAATGCCTGCTCGAATGCATGCTGCATGTCATCATCCGCCGAAAACGCATGGCCTTTCTCCGCCTCGCGCTTTGCATACAGCTTGATGAGGTCGTCGGCGATGTCCTGGACGGCCCGCGATACTTTGCTTTTCGTTTTTTTCCACTCTGTACCGCCGAGCTTGTGGATCTTCGGCTCCCGTTCATCGGATGCGGTGTATTTCTGGATGAGGTCGATCTGATCCGCCGGCACGAACAACTTGTCGTCGCCGCGGTAGTTGATGTGCAGGTAATCTTTGTGGACGCCGTTGATCTCGAGCGTCTCCATGCCGATGTATTTCCCGATGCCGTGCTGCGCGTGGACGACATAGTCCCCCGGCTTGATCTCTGAATAGCTTTTGATGCGCTCGGCGTTGGACAGCTTCTGCGGGCGGGACTTGCGCCGGGTTTTCTGCCGGAACAGTTCGGAATCGGTGACGAGCGCCACTTTCTGGAGCGGCAGCTCGAACCCCGAAGACAAATCCCCTTCGACGAGGTGGATGCCCGAACCCGGAACCGTTCCCGGCTGCACGAGATCCGCCTCCATTTCATAGTCCCGGAGGATGGACCGGACTTTCTCCGGCCGGCCTTCCCCTTCCGCCGTGATGAGGACCGTATAGCCGGCCAGGCGCCACCGGTCGGCTTCCGATTTCAGGAGATTCATCTGGCCGTGGAACTGCTGCATCGGCTTGCAGGAAATCTGGATCGTATCCTTCAGCACGATCCCCGGGAGAGACCGGGCAAAGAGCGACAGGTAGACGCGCCGCTGCCGGAGCATCGCCTCGATTTCTTTGAAGGAATGGCTGATGGACGCCGCGTGGACCGTTTTGCCGGCCGCCAGCATATCCAGCTGCCACTCCCCTTCCTGGCGCTCGAGCGACTCCGCGACTTCCAGGATGCGTCCGGCCTCGTTGTAAAATAGGATGCCGTCCGCAGGGAAATAATCGCCGAGGAACGAATCCGCTCCGGCAAGCGAAGCGAACCGGTTGACGGACTCCGGAATGTCGCCGTCCCGCAGCCGGCTGATGTCTTCCCTGATGTTCGCAAGGAGCGATTCTTTCGCCGCATCGTCCTTCAGTTTCTTCAGGCTCTTCCCGAGCTCTTCTTCCAGCCGATCCGCCAGTCCGGCCAGTCGTTCCTCCGTCCAGATGAACTCCGAAGCGGGCAGGATCCGGATGGAGTCGAGCCGCCCCGTCGAACGCTGGTCTTCCGCCGAGAAGGTCCGGATGGAATCCACTTCGGTGTCGAACAGCTCGATCCGGACGGGCTCTTCCCGGTCCAGGCTGTAAATGTCCAGGATTCCGCCGCGGAGGGAGAACTCGCCCGGCGCCGTCACCATCGGCTGCCGGGAATAGCCCATTGCCACGAGGCGGGACGCCCAGCCGGCCGGGTCGATTTCATCCCCGGCCGCTGCCGTCAGGATGGATGCGGACCAGTCTTCCGGCGAGGGGAGCAGTTTCCGCAGACCGGCGACCGGCGTCACGAAAATGCCTTCCCCGCCGTTCACGAGCCGGTCCAGCGTATCGATCCGCTGGGCCCGCAGCTCCGGACTCGAGACGGACAGCTCCGCCGCCGTCAGCTCATCGGCCGGGTACAGATGCACCCGCCCTTCACCGGCGAGCTGCGCCAGGTCCTCGTATGTGCGCTGGGCCTGCAGCATATTCGGTTCAACGATGAGAAGCGGCCTGCCCGTCTCCCGTGCCGCCAGCGCAAACAGGACAGCCCGCGCGCCGCCGGACAGGCCGGTGACGAGCTGGCGGTCCTTGCCTTCCCGCAGCTGCGACAGCAGTTCTGATATTTCCCCGCCTTCCGCGAGTACATCGAGTATTTCTTCCATGCGTTCCATCCTTTCGAGAAAACAGAAAAAGCCTTGGACCCTTTTCGGGTGCCAAAGCAACGGCTTCATTGCAGCCATTTCTGCAGCGCGTAGTAGTCGGGAAACCGGTCAAGCGACTCCTCGCAGTGCTCACAGATGCACTGCACGGTCACTTCGCCGTCCTCCCCTTCGGTAATGAAGTCATCCGAATCCCCGTCCGCCAGGCGGTGCAGCGAGCGCACCTCTTCAGCGGATCCGAACGGGAGCCGGCCGACCTCCGTCTCGCAGTGACGGCAGCGGTAGCGGATTGCCATCGCAGGCGGCCCCTCCTTCCTTTTCCCACAGTATAGGCGGGCAAAGAAAGAGTTATGCTCAGCGGGCGTTGAAATCGTTCATGACGTCGAGGAAATCGCGTGCGAGAAATGCCTCGCACGCATCCGCCGCCCCGTCGGCCGCATCCCGCATGACCGGCTCTTCCTCTTTCGAGAACCGGGAGAGCACATAGTCGGTGATCGCCATCGGACCGTCCGGGCGGCCGATGCCGACGCGGATGCGGTTGAATTCCTGCGATCCGAGATGCTGGATGATCGATTTCATGCCGTTGTGGCCGCCGCCGCTGCCTTTTTGGCGGAGGCGGAGCTTCCCGGGCGGCAGGTCCAGATCGTCATAGATGACGACCAGGTCCTCGTCGGCCACGTCGAAGTAGTCCATCATCGGACGGACGCACTCCCCGGAAAGGTTCATGTAGGTGAGCGGCTTGACGAGCAGCACCTTCCCCTCCGGGCGATGGACGGTCGCATACATGCCGTTGAATTTGATTTGATTGAGCGCGGCACCCCATCTGTCCGCAAGCCGGTCAACGGCGTCGAACCCGATGTTGTGGCGCGTATGTTCATACTGCCGGCCCGGATTTCCGAGCCCGACGATCATTTTCATCCTCATCTTCCTCTATGGCCGTGATGCTACCCATTTTAGCACATCCGGCCGATCGGGCGGTATAAAAGCGCCGGGACCGGTCGGCCGGGACTGCGCAAGACGAAAGGAAGGCTGCCGGCAGTGCGGCAGCCTTCCCGGCCGTGTGGAAATTATTCGTTTTCGGATCCTTCTTTTTCGCCGATGACTTCCGGCTCGGCGGTTGTCTCAGCCGGCTCTTCGTCAAGCGAATCCATCTCTTCCTGTGTGCGCGGAGCGGTGATGGTCACGAGGACGGCGTCATCTTCATCCGTGACTTCGACGCCCCAGCTTGCCTTCACGTCACCGATTGTGAGCGTTTCCCCGACCTGGAGCCCCGAAACATCGACTTCGAGCGTCTCCGGCACATCAGACGGCTTCGCTTTCACATTGACCGTCCAGAGCGGCTGGTTGATCGTCCCGCCTTCTTTCACGCCCGGTGCATCTTCGTCCCCGAGCAGCGTGATGTTCACTTCGGCTTCAAGTTCTTCGTTCATGTCGATCGCCAAGAAATCGGCGTGCCTGAAGTCGCCCTTCAGCACGTCCAGCTGATAGTCGTTCAGGATCACGTTCACGGGCTTCCCTTCGACTTCCAGACGGATGACCCCATTCCGGCCGACTTCCCGGAGCGTCATCGTGAGTTCCCGCTCGCTGACCGCCACCGGGACGTTTTCCAGCTGATAGCCGTAGACGACCGCCGGTATGTATCCCCCATTGCGCAATGCCGATAAATCTGACCGCCTTGAACTTTCCCTTCGCTCTGCTTTAATCGTGTTTACCATTCAAGTCACCATCCCTATATTCTCTGACTATACTTATACCCTATTCATAAAGAGTTAAAACATTTCAGGGAATTTTGACGGAAGAGTGATGATGATGATTGATTTCCGTTGCAGGCGAAAACGGAAATCAGCGGCCTGTTCCGCAGCAATCATCTGAATCGAAAAAAGCAGGGGCCCCGTTCCGCGGCGTGCGGCGGGGCTCCTGCCTGGTCGTTGCTGCTTTTGGACCGATCAGTTGAAGAGCGTGCTGACGGATTTGTTTTCGAAGACGCGGATGATGGCGTCGGCGAGCAGCGGGGCAACGGACAGTGTGTGGATTTTTGGTGATTGCTTGCCTTCCGGAAGTTCGATCGAGTTGGTGATGACCAGCTCTTTGATCTTCGAGTTGTCGATGCGCTCGATTGCCGGGCCGGAGAGGACCGGATGCGTGCAGCAGGCGTAGACTTCCTTCGCGCCGCTTTCGACGAGGGCATTTGCCGCAATTGTGATCGTGCCGGCGGTGTCGATGATGTCGTCGATGAGGATCGCCGTCTTGCCTTCGACGTTCCCGACGATGTTCATCACTTCGGCCACGTTCGGGCGCGGCCGGCGTTTGTCGATGATGGCGATCGGCGCCTTCAGGCGGTCGGCCATCTTCCGGGCGCGGGTTACGCCGCCGTGGTCCGGAGAGACGATGACGAGTTCTTCGTTGTCGATATTTTTGTCTTCAAAGTAATCGGACAGGATCGGGACGGCGACGAGATGGTCGATCAGAATGTCGAAGAATCCCTGGATCTGCGGCGCATGGAGGTCCAGCGCGATGACCCGGTTGGCGCCGGCCGTCTCAAGCAGGTTTGCGACGAGCTTGGCGGTGATCGGCTCGCGGGCACGCGCTTTCCGGTCCTGGCGCGCATAGCCGTAGTACGGCATGACGACATTGATCGTGCGGGCCGAGGCGCGCTTCACGGCGTCCAGCATGATGAGCAGCTCCATCAGGTTCTCGTTCACCGGAGCGGACGTCGACTGGATGATGAAGACATCGCAGCCGCGGATGCTTTCTTCGATGTTGATCTGTACTTCCCCGTCGCTGAAACGGTTGACCGAGCATTTTCCGAGTGGGCGGCCGATTTCTTCAGCCACCTCACGCGCCAATGATTCGTTGGAGTTCAACGAAAAAATCTTCAGTTTGTCGTTCGGATAATGATTCGCCATTTTTTAGTTTGCTCCTCCCGATCGCTTCTTGTTCAGTTTTTGGACATAGCCTTCCTTATTCTCCTGCCTGGAGCGGGCAATTGCAAGGGCATCTTCCGGAACATTCTTGGTCACCGTCGATCCGGCCGCCACATAGGCGCCTTTTCCGACTTTGACCGGGGCGACGAGGTTGGAGTTGCAGCCGACGAATGCATCATCCTCCACGGTCGTCCGGTATTTGTTCACGCCGTCGTAATTGACGGTGATCGTGCCGCAGCCCATATTCACGCGTTCGCCGAGATCGGCGTCCCCGATGTAGCTGAGATGGGACACTTTGCTGCCGTCTCCGATCACCGATTTCTTCACTTCGACGAAGTTTCCGACCTTCACGCTGCTGCCGAGCTCGGTGTCGGGACGGATATGGGCGAACGGGCCGACTGCCGCATCTTCACCGATTTTGCTCGCGACGACGACCGACTGCCGGATGACCGCGCGGTCCGCGACGACACTTTCCGTGATCTGGCTGTCCGGGCCGATCGTGCAGTCTTCCCCGATGATCGTCTTGCCTTCGATCACCGTACCGGGAAGAAGGACCGTGTCCTGGCCGATTTCTGCGTCCGCGCTGATGTAGGTGGCTGCCGGATCGATGATCGATACGCCGTTGCGCATATGATGTTCGGCGATCCGCTTGCGCATCACGCGCTCGGCTTCCGCGAGCACGACCCGGTCATTGACGCCGAGCGTCTCATCGAAATCAAGGGTCGCATACGCCGCGATCGTGTCCCCCTCCTGCTGGAGAATGCCGAACACATCCGGCAGATAATACTCGCCCTGGGCATTGTCGTTGCCGACTTTGCGGAGCGTTTCGAAAAGCGTCCGGTTATCGAAGCAATAAGTGCCGGTGTTGATCTCCTTCACCTGCTTCTGCGCATCCGTTGCATCCTTCTGCTCGACAATGCGGAGCACATGGCCCGATTCATCCCGGATGACGCGTCCATAGCCCGTCGGATCTTCCGCATAGGCGGTGAGGATAGTCGCCTTGGCGCCGGTCCCGTTGTGATGCGCGACGAGCGCGGCCATCGTTTCCGGCGTGATGAGCGGCGTGTCCCCGCAGACGACGATCGTCGTGCCGTCCAGGTCCCCGATGAGCTCTTCCGCCTGCTGGACGGCATGGCCGGTCCCGAGCTGCTTTTCCTGCAGCACGAACTCGCTGCGGTCCCCGACTTCCTCTTCGACGAGTTCCGCGCCGAAGCCGACGATCGTGACGATGCGGTCCGCACCCAGACTCTGGATGTGGTCAATGACATGGCTGACCATCGGTTTTCCGCAGACCGGATGGAGCACTTTATATTTTTTCGACTTCATGCGGGTGCCCTGGCCGGCAGCCAGCACTACTGCATATGTATTTGTCATCAGGCAAGTCCCCAATCATGGTTTTCTTCTAATTAACGATAGACGAAAACATGCTTTTTTTCAACAAATAATAGGCCTGATCTTGACAGTGCAGACAGTCCGTGGTCCGCCGCGGGAATCCGGGGACCGCATCAGGAATCAAAAAAGGCTTCGGATGCCCCTGTTGCGGGGGAACTTCCGAAGCCTCCGTATTCATCATTCAGCGGCCTTCCGTCATCTTTTTGTAGACTTCCGCGGACATGGCTGCAACATAATCGCTGCCGCCGTTGTCTTCAACGCTCTCCACCATCATCGCCAGGATGAACGCCGGATTATCCGGATTGAAAGACACGAAATAGCCGTTTTCCTTGCCGCTCGTCTCCCCGGCCGATTTCAGCTCTGCCGTCCCCGTCTTCCCGGCGATCGGGATGTCGGGAAGGTTGGCAGACTGGGCGTAGCCGTCCAGGACGACATTGCGCAGGATCGTCCGGATGGCCGCCGCGGTGTCGGCTCCGATTACATTCTCTTTCCAGACCTCGGCATCCGCCGCGTCCAGCAGCAGTGTCGGCTTATACATCGGCCCGTTCGTCACGAACGGCTCATACATGGAGGCGAGGTGCAGGATGTTTGCGAGCATCTGCCCCTGTCCGAACGACGTGTCCGCAAGCTGCCCCTCCGAGCCGATCGATCCGTCGTTTGAGATCTGGGACGATTTGAGCTTCATCAGATCGAGCGGAATCTCCTCGCCGAACCCGTATTTCTTCAGGCCTTCGGTGAGCGTCCCTTTGCCCATGTCCAGCGCCTGCCGGGCAAAGTAGATGTTGTCCGAGTAGATCAACGCCTTGTTCAGGTCGATCGGATTGGGCGCGTCCGCATGCAGGCGCGAGACCCGGTAATTGCCCCAGGAAGCGTCTTTCTGCCATGTCTTGCCGTCGATCGTCAGGCCTTCCGCCGGGTCCAGCTTTCCGGATTCCATGCCGATTGCGGCGGTGATCGGCTTGATGGCCGATCCGGGCGCGTAGCTCTGCGCGAACCGGTTGAACAGCGGCGTGTCCGGATCCGATTCAAGCGCCTGATACCGCTCCCCGCTCACGCCGAGGATGAATTCATTCGGATCGTACGCCGGGGAACTGACGAGCGCCAGCACTTCGCCGGTTTTCGGATCGACGGACGCAGCCGCTCCGGGCTCGCCTTTCATCGCATCATAGGCCGCCTTCTGGAACATGGCATCGACCGCAAGCTTTACGGTTTCCCCGTTTTCCGGCAGTGTCTCGGCTACGGTTACGGGTTCTGCGCCTTCCCCGGTCTTTTTGATGTAGATCTTCATGCCGTCCGTGCCGCGCAGCCGGTCTTCAAGGAGGCTTTCCAGGCCCCGGCGGCCGATCTGGTCGGTTTCGGTATATCCTTTGTCCTTCAGCTTTTCCAGCTGCTCGGCGGAAATCGGCCCGATGTACCCTGTCAGGTGGGCTGCCGCCGCCCCGTAAGGATAAACGCGCATCTTCGTCTGCTGCGCGCCGACTCCCGGAATGGCGACGAGCTTGTCGAGAAGCTCCCCGTCATCCGCTGAGGCTTTGCCGACCGGCACGAACAGATCCGGCTTCACCCACCCCTGGTTCAGCTTCGCATCGATCGCTTCGACAGTCGTGCCGAGAAGCCCGGCGATTTCCGCTTTCTTCGACTCATCCGTCAGCTTCTCCGGGACGATGCCGATGTTGTAGCCGGTCCCGTTTTTGGCGAGCGGAAGCCCGTTGCGGTCCACGATTTCCCCGCGCTCCGCCTCTATGCGGGTCACGCCGATCTCATCGTCCGCCTCGAGATCCGGGAAGATGAACGACGGGTCCCACTCTACGAACCAGTTCTCGTCATCCCCCTGTTTCTCATGCAGGAGAGTCATCTCTTTTTCGAACTCCACCGGACCGGCGGCCGTTTCCATCTTCACCTCGACCGGAAAGACGGCAGGTTCTTCCTTGTCCCACTTGGTCCCTTTCTCGGGCTTCTGATAGGTCACTTTCAAGTCGTGGATTCCGAGATCCTCCTGCAGTTTCTGCTGGCGGTCGGCGAAATCCTCTTCCGGAAAGGCGTCTTTTGTTTCTTGCGTCAAAAAGCTGCTGTACATGTCGGTGAAGTCACCTTTGTTCCAGTGGCTGATATAATCGGCGAGGCGATCTTCCGGCGTCACTTTCTCCCGGCATCCCGACAAAGCGGCGAGCAGGGCGACTGCCAGGATGCCCAGCAAAATCTTCTTCATGATTGTTCCTCCTTATTCCTTTTTCCATCTTATCAAGAAGTTCAAAACGGAAAAAGGATAAGCCTCCTGAAAGACCGGCGGCCGGAGCGGCGAAAAGCCGCCCCCGGATGCGGGAGCGGCTATGTACGGGGGCTCAGGCCCCTGCCTCTTCAAGTTTCGGCTCTTCTTTCGTCAGATGGTAGGCCCCGAGAACCGCATCCTGGATCTTCTGGCGGGTGCCCGAATTGATCGGATGTGCAATATCACGGAATTCACCGTCCGGGGTCCGCTTGCTCGGCATCGCCACAAACAGGCCGTCATTGCCGTCGATGACCCGGATGTCATGGACGACGAACTCATCATCGATCGTGATGGAAGCAATGGCGCGCATACGGCCATCGGTCTCAACTCTACGAAGTCTTACGTCAGTTACTTCCACAATCTCACCACCTTCCGCAATCTGTCGGCATTATAGGTATACATTCAATATAAAGGTAAATAGTCCTTCTTACAATACTAAATTTTTTAACTATTCAATTTGGCTTGTTCCCCTTTTTCCTGCCCATGCAAAAAGACGGCGGTCCCCGTTGTCGGGAACTGCCGTCTTGCATTCAATCCATCGATTATTCCGCCGCCAGCGCGACCGCTTCGATTTCCACTTTGACGTCTTTTGGCAGCCGGGCCACTTCCACGCATGAACGGGCCGGCTTGTGGTCGCCGAAATAAGAAGCATAAATGTCATTGATCGTGCCGAAGTCGTTCATGTCCGCAATGAATACGGTGGCCTTCACGACGCGGTCGAGCGACGACCCGCCCGCCTCGAGAACAGCGGAGAGGTTTTTGAAGACCTGGTGCGTCTGTTCTTCGACGGAACCGTCAATGAGGCTGCCTTCCGGCGTGAGCGGGATCTGGCCCGATGTGTAGACGATACCGCCCGTCACGATTCCCTGCGAATAAGGTCCGATGGCTGCAGGTGCTTTTTCGGTTGAGATGACTTTCATGGTCAATTACCGCCTTTCGTGAAATAGTTTCCTTCGACGAGTTCGATCGTCCGTTCTTTTTCATTCACACTCTTGAGCAGGGCAAGGGACAGATAATCCTCCACGAGGCGCTCTTCCTGAACATCCTCCGACTCCACGAGCACGGCGACCCCCGCCGGCTCGCAGCCGAATTCGGCGAGCAGGTTCTTCATGCCGTTCATCGTCCCCCCGACTTTCATGAAGTCATCGGTGAGCAGGACGTGCTGGCCGCTTTTCATGCTGCGCTTCGGCAGGACCATCGTCTGGATGCGGTGTGCCGAGCCGGACACATAGTTGATGCTCACCGTCGGGCCGTCTGTCACCTTGCTGTCCCGGCGGACGACGATGACCGGCACATTCAGGTGGCGGGCGATGGCATGGGCGATCGGAATTCCCTTCGTCGCCACGGTCATGATCGCATCGATCTTCCGGCCCGAGAATCTGGAAGCGAACAGCTTGCCGATCCGGTCGAGCAGACGCGGGTCACCGAGAAGGTCGGTCATGTACAGATAGCCGCCCGGCAGCAGCCGGTCCGGATCTTCAAGAGAATGGATCAGCTCCCCGATGATCTCCCCAGCCTCGTCCGCGCTCACTTCCGGTATGTATTTCACGCCGCCGGCCGCACCGGGAACCGTGATGAGACGGCCCGTTCCGCGCTCCTCGAACGTCTCCTTGACGATAGCCAGATCTTCGCTGATCGAGGACTTGGCCGCTTCATAAGCCTGGGAAAAGTAAGTCAGCGGGATCAAGGTATGCGGGTTGGCGAGCAGGTGTTGCGTCATATCGACAAGCCGTTCACTGCGCTTCCATTTCAACGGATTCACCTCTTGTTTCTGTCGGTCCGGGCTTCCGATCAAACGAAATCGCCAGACCTCCTAAATCACGAACATTTTTCATAACATTAACACAAACGTCCGGATTTAATCAAGCGGCAGGCCGTCGCCGAGCATCCGGACGGCATGGACTTCCGGACAGAAGCCGCGGAGCCCGTTCACAATGCGCGGCACCCTCGCTTCGGAGGAGACGAGCCCGTAGACGGTCGGCCCGCTTCCGCTCATGAGGACCGTGTCGGCTCCGAACCGCTTCATTCCATTTTTCAGCATCGCCACTTCGGGATGCATGTCCATCGTCACCGGCTCGAGAACGTTCCCGACCGAACGGCACATCGCCTCGTAGTCTGAAGCCCGGAGTGCGGCTTCCATCGCCGGCGTGTCCGGGTGGCGCATCCGTTTCAAGTCGAGCCGCCCGTAGACGTCCGCAGTGGACACGCCGATGTCCGGCTTGGCGAGGATCACCCAACAGTTCGGCGGCGGGGGAAGATGGCGGAGCTTCTCCCCCCGGCCTGTCGCCAGCGACGTTCCCCCGTGGACGCAGAACGGAATATCCGATCCGATGTCCGCGCCGATTTCCGCCAACTCACCGAGAGAAAGGCCGAGCCCCCAAAGCCGGTTCAGGCCCCGGAGCGCCGCAGCCGCGTCACTGCTTCCCCCCGCCAGTCCCGCGGCGACCGGAATCCGCTTCTCCAGCGTAAACGTCACCCCGCTCGTGATCCCGTATTTCTTGCGGATCAGCTCGGCCGCCTGCCAGACCAGATTCCGCTTGTCATCTGGAACATACCGGTCAGAAGACAGGATGCGGATCTTCCCGTCCTTCGCAGGCGCGATCGACAGCCGGTCCGCCAGATCCACCGTCGTCATGATCATCTCTACCTCATGGTAGCCATCCGGCCGCTTTCCGAGGACATCGAGTGTCAGATTGATCTTCGCCGGTGCTTTTTCATGAAGCATGGATGGCACCTCCAACTCAATTCAGTGCCCCTATTTTACCATACGCCCATCAGGTTGGAAGGAACAAAAGGATAAAAGCAGTGCAACCCGCGGGGAAGGTCAGGCTGGAATAAAAAACCTGGACGACTCGAGCCCGGATGCGGACGACTCGGCCGGGACACCCTCCTGGAATAAAAAACCGGGACTCGGGGCCGGATGCGGACGACTCAGACCGATATGCGGACGACTCGGCCGGGAGACCCGCCTGGAATAAAAAACCTGGACGACTCGGGGGCGGATGCGGACGACTCAGACCGATATGCGGACGACTCGAAGCGGAATGCGGACGACTCGGCCTCCAAGGACAAATTAAAAAAGCAGGCGGATCAGATCCGCCTGCCCCGGTGTCAGCCGTTTTTGGATTCCGGGTCTGAGGGTTTATTTCGGGCCGTTTTGACCGTTGACTCCCCGCTCCGCCATCTCGATTGCACGTTTCACCATGTTGCCTGCGTCGCGTGCCTTGATGCCGCCCCAACCTTCCTGCTGCACAACATCGTAAAATCCAAGTTCCTTCGCGATCTCTTCCTTCAGACGCTGGGACATTACTCCGCCGTTTCTAGCCATTTGGTTTCCTCCTCATTCGGCTGACAAGCGTAGTATGGCCGGAAACAGAAAAAACACCCGGGGAATACCTTCCAAAGCGGAAGGCCCGGGTGTCAAGTCCATGATAAATGAGACCATTACTTAACGACAAAATCCATTTTCTCTGCGCCGTTGAAGAAGGTGAGTTCAACAGCTTCCGTCAGAACGTCGGTATAACTGTAGGATACCCGTTCAAACGCATGTTCATCCTGGTCGAGCTCAATGACAAAGACGGCATGATACGTTTCCCGAAGGACACCGGCTCTTTCAATCGTCTTCTTGCGACCGCCGTTTGCCTTCAAATGCAAACGCTGCCCCAAGTGTGAATCCAGCGACTTCTTGATATCAGCTAATGTTTTTGGCATATCGCTTACACCTCACTAAGGCCAAGCATAACACACCAAGAGATTTCTGTCAATTAAAATTTATAATTTTATCAGTGACCCATTCGGATGTCAATGATTTTCGGGCGGTTTCATCTAATTTTAAGCGCACTGCAAAAAAATTGTAACAATTGAGAAACAGATCAACCGAAAACCGGGTACAAAGAATCCGCCAACCGGCCGAATTCCTGCAGCGTCAGGGTTTCGCCGCGCCGTCCGGGGTCCACGCCCGCCGCTGTCAGTGCCGCCACGATCTTCTCCTTGTGCTGCTTGCCGTCCGGCATCGAAGCCTGCAGGTTGTTCAGGATCGTCTTCCGACGCTGGACAAACGATCCCCTCGCCACCTTGAACAGAAACTCCTCGTTCTCCACCTGGACCGGCGGGTGCTCCCGCATTTTCAGATGAACCACGGCTGAAGCGACGTTCGGCTGCGGCATGAAGACCGTCTTCGGTACCATCATGACCTTTTCCGCCTCGGTATAATACTGGACGGCGATCGAGAGCGAGCCATACTCCTTCGTGGAAGGGCGCGCGCTGATCCGGTCCGCCACTTCGTTTTGCATCATGACGGTGAGCGAATCGATCGGAAGTTTCGCTTCGAGGAGCTTCATGAGGATCGGCGTCGTGACGTAATACGGAAGATTCGCCACGACGGCCACCCGCTCCAGCCCCGAAAACTCCCGGCGGATCACTTCCGCCACGTCCGCTTCCAGGATATCTGAGTGGATGACCTTTACATTGTCATAAGGGGAAAGCGTATCTTCCAGGACGGGCAGCAGCCGCTGATCGATTTCGAACGCGACGACCTTGCCCGCCTTCCTGGCAAGATGTTCGGTGAGCGCACCGATCCCCGGCCCGATTTCAATCGCACCGGCCGATTTGTCGAGCCCCGCAAAACCCGTGATCTTTTCAAGGATGTTCGGGTCGATCAGGAAATTCTGCCCGAGGCTCTTTTTGAATGAAAAACCGTGTCTGTCCAGGATCTCCTTTGTCCTGACCGGCGTTGCAATGTCTTTATGCATGGTCTTCCCCTTCCTCGTCGACGGCGGCGAGTGCCGCCAAAAATTCATCCCGGCCGATTCTGAACATCGCCAGCCGCTTCACGAGGCCTTTGGCGTTCGTCTGACCGATCATCAGGATTTCCCCGAGCCGGTCCCGGCGCTTCCGTGCATCGGGGTGACCGGCCAGCCGGAGCCTGACGAGATCGGCATCGCTCACGGGAGACTGGTGCTGCTCTACGCCCGGTGTCCGGACCGCCGAAAGCGCAGTCCGGATATCCTCGTCCGTTGCGTGCTCAATTCCGACTTTCTTTCCATTCTTCGAAATGGACTGCGCCTTCGGCAGGAAGGCATGCTTTACGCCCGGCACCTGCTCTTCGATGATCGCCCGGATCCGGCGGCCGGGATAATCGGGATCCGTGAATACGATGACCCCCCGCTTTTTCTGGGCATGCCGGATTTTCATGAGGGTTTCTGGGGAAACGGCCGACCCGTTCGTTTCAATCGTGTCCGCACCTGTGGCCCGGCGAATCGCAATCGTATCCGACTTCCCCTCAACGATGATGATTTCTTCAATATGCACTGTCGATCCCATTCTTTCGTACGTTTTCTCCAATTTTACAAGCCGCCGGCCGGGATGTACAGAAATGCCGTCTTTTCATGACCGGCCGGCGCCGCGGCTGGTTGAGATGGTGTCCATCAATTCTGTTCAGAAGGAGAAGAAACCCGCGGGACACCTGTGGTTAACATGATTGCACCCCGCCTCGCTCTGATTACCCCGTTGCGATTACACTCGGCGGTCCCCCGATTACACTCAACCTCGCTCCGATTACACTCGTCATATCCTATCCTAAATCTTACCTAATTCTCTGTGTGAATTTTATTCTTCGACTGATAGACTTACACAAAAATTAGATACGATCCCGAGCGTGCGGGCAATTGCAATTCTGCCCGGCTAATTGCAAATTCCCCTCTCCTAAATTGCAATACCTCTCCTAATTGCAAACCCAACGCTCTAATTGCAAATCCCCTCTCGTTAATTGTCCCCCCTCCTCTCCATACAAAAGATCCGCAGCACGGAGCTGCGGATCTTGGGGGGGCTGTTAGTTGAGGACTTTGATTTTCACTTTTTTGCGTCCGTAGCTTTGGGCCTGGCTTTTGGATGCGACGAACAGGTCGATCTTGTGGCCTTTGATGGCGCCGCCGGTGTCGCCGGCGATTGCGTAGCCGTAGCCTTCGACCCAGACTTTGGATCCGAGCGGGATGATGCTCGGGTCGACGGCGATGACTTTGGCGTTCGGGTTGGCCTTCAGGTTGATGCCTGTGGACGTGATGCCGGAGCACCCGTTGCACGAGGCGGTGTAAGCGGTGGCCGAGACGTAGAATTCCTTGCCGCCGGACGGTGCCGCCCCGCGGGAAGCGCTGTTCGATGCCTGGACGATTTTGCCGGCCGGCTGGGTGCTGTTGCTTTTTGCCGGTGCGGCGCTTGCGACCATCGTCCGTGTGCCGACCGCGACCAACTTGTTGACCGGCTGCTTCGTCACTTTTTCGGCAGCCATCTTGCGGGAGACTTCCTTCCCGTCTTCCTTGACGATTTCGTACGTGCGCTGCACTTTGCCTTCCTGGCCGTTCTTGACGATTTTCTCGCTGCCCTTCAGGAGGGAGGCGTCTTTTTTCGTCTCAACGGCGAAGTTCATCGGTTCTTCCACTACATCGGTGACCTTTTCCACCCGCACGACCTTCACTGCGGAACCCGGCCGGACCTGTGCGTCCAGTTCCTGTTCTACCCGGTCATGTTCCCCAAGCTTGACTCCCTGGTCCTTTAAAAAGTCAGCGACCGTAGTCGAAGTGGTCCAGATCTTGCTTTCCTGGCCCCCGTCGATCATGGCGACTTCATATGCTTTTGCAATCGTGACGGTGTCCGTGCCGCCGAGTTCGCTTCCGCGTTCCGGCTGGACGCTGTCATGCTCCGTCAGCTCGATGCCCGCTTGCTCAAGAAGCCCATCGAGATTCTTTTCCGTCGTCCAGACTTTCTGGCTTTCCTGGTCGACATTTATCGTAACCTGCCTTGCCTTCACCCACTCGACCGATGTGCCGTCTTCGAGTGCTGCTCCCTTGGCCGGGGATAGATCATCATGCTTTCCGACGGCGATTTCCTGTTCGGACAAGAGGTCCCCCACTGTTTTTGCATGCGTGCGGAACTCCTGCTTTTCCCCGTCTGCCGAAAGCGTGACGTTCTTCTTGGTCCCTTCGTAGACCGCATAAGTGATGACGCCTGCGAAGAGAACGACCGTCAGGATGGCCATGATGGCCTTCCTCCCTTTCAGGGCTGTGAAGCGCAGATTTTTATTGGAACCATTCAACAAAAAGAACTCCTCCTTATCACCCGAGTGATTATATCGGCATCCATTTTGGGAGTCAAACTTCCAGACTGCCGGACTTCCGCCGACTTCAGGTGAAGTATGGAAATGAAACTACTAAATTATTCATCCAAACCGTAAATCCGGACTGCGTTTTCCGTCGTCTTCCTGGCCACTTCCTCGACCGGGATGTCTTTCAGCGCGGCGATCTGTTCGGCGACGAGCGGCACATAGGACGGCTCGTTCCGCTTGCCGCGGTTCGGGTGGGGCGCCAAGTATGGCGCATCCGTCTCGACGAGCAGGTGCTCGAGCGGGATTTCCTTCGCCACTTCCTTCGGCATGCGGGCATTCTTGAACGTGACCGGACCGCCGAGCGAGATCATGAAGTTCATGGCGATGCATTCCCTTGCCGTCTCGACGCTTCCGCTGAAGCAGTGCATGATGCCGCCCGTCTCCGCTGCATCTTCCTCGCGGAGGATCCGCACGACATCTGCCGTGGCGTCGCGGTTATGGATGATGACCGGCAGTCGGAGCCTCTTGGCAAGGGCGATCTGCTTGCGGAACAGCTCCTGCTGGATGTCTTTCGGCGATTTGTCCCAATGATAATCAAGTCCCGTCTCGCCGATGCCGACGACTTTCGGGTGTTCCTTGGCGAGTTTCTCGATCCATTCCAGGTCTTCTTCGGTGCAGTCGACCGCATCGACCGGATGCCATCCGATCACCGCGTAGATGAATGGATGTTCATCCGCGAGCTCGAGCGCACGCTTGATGGTCGGCCGGTCAAAGCCGACGACCACCATCTTGCCGACGCCGGCATCCAGTGCACGGCGGATCACTTCATCGAGGTCCTCCTCGTATTGTTCATCATTCAAATGGACGTGTGTATCAACCAACATCGTCTGCCACTCTCCTTGCAATGGTTTTAGTCTATACATAAAAAGAATTTCATATTTCACATTCATATTACAGTTGGTTTACAACTTGAGTTTCCCCTCGTAATAAACCTCCTTTTGGAGCAGTGCCATTTATATCCCAAGTGCCGGTTCTTGTCAAAGAAACGGGCCCATAAATACAAAAAAACGGAGAAAACCGGGACTAATCTCCCTAGTTTCCTCCACTTTTTAAAACATTGCCCGTTATTTCACCTTCGCCCCGTTGGCGAGCGACGGGTCAACGGATGCCAGTTTCAGCACACCGTCTTTTTCGCCGGCCAGGATCATTCCCTGGGACAGCTCGCCGCGGAGCTTGACCGGCTTCAGGTTCGCCACGACGACGACTTTTTCGCCGACGAGCGCTTCCGGCTCATAGTGCTTGGCGATTCCGGAGACGACCTGGCGGGTTTCATAGCCGAGGTCCAGCTGCAGCTTCAAAAGCTTGTCCGCCTTCGGCATCTTCTCGCAGGCGGTGACGGTCGCGACTCTGAGGTCGACTTTCATGAAGTCATCGATCGTGATTTCCGGCTCGTCCGGCTTTTCCTCTTGTTCCGGCTCCGCTTCTTCCTGCGCGGCCGGACTCGCGGTCTTTTGCATCTCGCCGCGGATGTAGGCGATTTCCACTTCCGGATCGAGGCGCGGGAACACCGGAACGCCCTTCTCCGCCACTTTGGCGCCTTCCGGAACGGCGTCCGCGTTCAGGAGCATGTCCCAGCCGAGCGCGGACCCGCCGAGGCCGAGCTGGCCGACGATTTCCTTCGGCGCGTTCGTCATGAACGGCTGGAGCAGGACTGCCGTCTCGTGCAGGCTGAGGACGAGGTGGCGCATGACGGAGTCCAGCTCGCCTTTTTTCGACTCGTCCTTCGCGAGCACCCACGGCTGGGTCTCGTCGATATACTTGTTCGTTCGGGAAATGAGTGCCCACACATCGGCGAGGACGACGCTGAACTGCATGTTGTCCATGTTTTTCTCGTATTTCCTGACGGTCTCTTCCATCACTTCACGGAGCGGTTCGTCGAACTCGGTCGAACCTTCCGGATTTGCCGGAACGTTGCCGCCGCAGTACTTGTTGATCATCGAGACGGTCCGGTTGAGCAGATTTCCGAGGTCGTTCGCCAGGTCATAGTTCAGACGCTCGACAAACGCTTCCGGCGAGAACACTCCGTCCGAGCCGAACGGCAGCTCGCGAAGAAGGAAATAGCGGGTGGCATCGAGCCCGTAGCGCTCGACGAGCATTTCCGGATGGACGACGTTCCCCTTGGATTTTGACATTTTGCCGTCCTTCATCATGATGAAGCCGTGTGCGAACACTTTCTTCGGCAGCGGCAGATCGAGCGCCATGAGGAAGATCGGCCAGTAGATCGTATGGAAGCGGACGATGTCCTTCCCGACGACGTGGACGTCCGCAGGCCAGTACCGCTCGAACAGGGATTCATCATCGGTTCCGTAACCGAGCGACGTAATATAGTTCGACAGCGCATCCACCCATACGTAGATCACGTGCTTCGGATCGCCCGGTACCCGGATGCCCCAGTCGAATGAAGTCCGGGAAATCGACAGATCCTCAAGGCCCGGCTTGATGAAGTTGTTGATCATCTCGTTTTTCCTCGACTCCGGCTGGATGAAGCCCGGATTCTCTTCATAATAGCGGAGAAGACGGTCGGCGTATTTCTTCATATTGAAGAAGTACGATTCCTCCTTCACCTTATGGACCGGCCGGCCGCAGTCCGGGCAGTTGCCGTTGTCGAGCTGGGATTCAGTGAAATACGATTCGCACGGCGTACAATACCACCCTTCGTACTCCCCTTTGTAGATGTC
This sequence comes from Bhargavaea cecembensis, assembly GCF_000826125.2. GTDB lineage: Bacteria > Bacillota > Bacilli > Bacillales_A > Planococcaceae > Bhargavaea > Bhargavaea cecembensis_B. The sequence continues at coordinate 38,802 of NZ_LN651370.1, read as the reverse complement.
CCCGTTATCGAGGAACTTCTTGAAGATCTTCTCGACTCCTTCGCGGTGACGGGGTTCCGTCGTCCGGATGAAGTCATCGTACGAGATATCCATGAGGTCCCAGAGCTTCTTCGCGTTATCCGCGATGCCGTCGACGAACGTTTGGGGATCCATGCCCGCCTCTTCCGCTTTCTGCTGGATCTTCTGCCCGTGTTCATCCATTCCCGTCAGGAAGCGGACGTCCAGTCCTCTCAACCGCTTATAGCGGGCCATCGTGTCGGAAGCCACCGTCGTGTAGGCGGTCCCGATGTGGAATTTTCCGCTCGGGTAATAAATCGGCGTCGTAATGTAAAATGTATTCTGTGAACTCATGGCAAGGCCCTCCAGTTTATCAAATCGCGTTTCCTTTCATTTTAGCCGATGGGCGTCCGCTCTTCAATGACCGGGTCCCGCATAGGCATTTCCAACCGTTACTATATACCTACTAACACAAATTTGACCCGTATTAAGAAAATCCTCTTAAAAACAATGTTTTTTATCACGAATCTGCTAAAACGAAAAATAAATGATTGTTTCTATAAAACTTTCACCAAAACAAATTGACGCTAATGGGAGGAGTTGGTATGATGGACATATGACAAACTCCTTGTCGAATTGTGACGAATACACGCGGAGTAGGAAAGGGGCAGTTTTAAATGAAATCGACTGGTATCGTAAGAAAAGTGGACGAACTTGGCCGGGTTGTCATTCCGATTGAACTCCGTCGCACACTGGGCATCAAAGAGAAAGACGCACTTGAAATTTACGTGGACGACGAGAAAATCATTCTGAAAAAATACATGCCGAACATGACTTGCGCAATCACAGGAGATGTCTCCGATGACAACCTCCGCCTGATCGACGGCAAGCTGATCTTGAGCGAAGCCGGCGCAGAACAGCTTATCCAGGAAATCCAGGAACGCATGGGCAAGAAACAGCACGTCTAATCTTTACACATCGAAAGGCCGGAACGGGATTGCCCGTTCCGGCTTTTTTTCATTCATCCATATGGTAGGCCCTGTAGACGTCCCGTTTCGCTTCGCCTCTTGCTTTTGCGGCAGCTTTCACCGCCTCTTTCGGCGGCAGGCCTTCCTGTCCGATGAGCGCCTCCACATGTTCTTTCGCGGTGAGCCCGTTCCACCACTCCGTCTCGGCGGCTGCGGGTTCTTCAGTCGTCCCTTCGATGACGAGACAGAATTCGCCCTTCAGTTCATGTTCCCGTGCCCAGGCAGAGACTTCTCCGATCGTGCCGCGGAGAATCTCTTCGAATTTCTTCGTCAGTTCCCTGACAAGGGCGATGCGCCTGTCTTTTCCGAACGCCTCCTCCATATCCCGGAGGGAATCCTTGAGCCGGTGCGGAGATTCGTAGAAGATGATCGTCTCCATCCTCCCGGCAAGGCGTGCAAACAGTTCCTTCCGGTCGTTCTTCTTCCTCGGCGGAAAACCATGGAACAGGAACGGCTGGGCCGGCAGCCCGGATGCGATGAGGGAAGTGAGGGCCGCATTCGCTCCCGGCACGGGGACGACCGCATATCCTTCCGCAATCGCCCTGGCCGCGATGTCCGCTCCGGGATCCGAGATGCACGGCATCCCGGCATCGCTCACGAGCGCGACGTCCTTCCCTTCTCCGAGCAGGCCGAGGATCCGGTCTCCGCCCGCTTCAAGGTTGTGCTCATGGTAGCTGATGAGCGTCGTCCCGATCCCGAAATGGGTGCACAGCTTTTTCGTGTTGCGCGTATCCTCCGCGGCAATGGCCGCCGATTCCTTCATTAAACGGATCGCCCGGAACGTCATGTCTTCCAGGTTGCCGATCGGCGTGGCGACGAGGTACAGCTTGCCCCCGGGGTCCTGCACGCTCTTCTGTGTTTTCACCTGCCGTCTCCTCCGTTCTCTTTCATATAGTCGATCTTGCGGTCCCGCCTGAGCTGCTTGAACGCATATTCCGCCTGCATCGCTTCCCGCTTGGTCGTGTAGGTTTCGTGGAAAATGCACCGGACGGGCAGCCGGGCGCGGGTATACTTGGCCCCGCGTCCGTCGTTGTGGGTCTTGATCCTCCGCTCCAGGTCATTCGTGTAGCCGGCGTAGAATGTCCCGTCCGCACATTCAAGCACATAGAGCACATGCCCGCCGTCAGACTTCCCGTCCATACAGCATCTCCCGCAGTTCCGGCGTATACTCGCCGTTTTCTTCGTAGACGTACAAAGGGGGCAGGATCTTCAAGTCCGGCCTGCCGTCTTTCGTGCCTTCGATGAGGAGCGTATTGGCCTCCCGTCCCCGCTTCGGGTAAACAAACCGGATCCGCTTCGGCTCCAGCCGGTTCGCGCGCATGGCGGTCACGAGGTCGAGCAGCCGGCCCGGCCGGTGGACGAATGCCGCCTTTCCGCCCTGCTTGAGAAGACTGCCCGCGTTCGCGACCGCCTCATCGAGTGTCAAGTAAAGCTCATGCCGGGCGATCGCCACTTCCTCGAGCATGTTCCGGTCGCTCAGCTCGTGGGCCGGAAAATACGGCGGATTGCAGGTGACCAGGTCATGCTTTTCATGGCCGAGCCGGTCCGCGATCCCCTTCACGTCTCCCTCGATGATCCGGATCCGGTCCTCCAGCCCGTTCAGCCGGACGCTCCGTTCCGCCATCCGGGCGAGCCGCGGCTGCAGTTCCACGGCGGTGATCTCCGCTTTCGACCGGGCGCTCAGGAACAGCGGAATCGCCCCGTTTCCCGCACACAGGTCTATGATGCTGCCCTTGCGGATCGGGACATATGCGAACTTCGCCAGAAGCACCGCGTCCAGCGAGAACGAAAACACTGTCGGGCTCTGGATGATCTTCAGCCCTTCGGCAAGCAGGTCATCCAGGCGCTCGTCCCCTTCAAGATGTACATCCATGAGCCTCGTTCCTTTCCAAAAGAAAAGACCGCATCCCGCACGAGGCGGGGCCGGTCACATTATCCGTTCTGTTTATTCAGGAATGACAGGCAGAACAGGCAGTCCTCACCCTTCCGCGAACTTCCGAAATGGACGTTGCAGACGTGGAACCCCTCGTTATACAGACGGGCGAGGTTGTCGTGACCCTCACCGATCTCCGCACCGGCGGGCGCTTTGCGCTTCCCCGGCTTCAGGGCCTGTTTCACGTCCGCCCCGTCCACTTCCTCCAGACGCTTTCGAAGGTGATGATTCTCGATCTGGAGGGCATGGTTCTCCTCCATCACCTGCGCGACCGATTCCTTCAATTCCGCAAATTGGCGGTTCGCCGATTCGAGCTGCTGGCCAAATTCCATGACCATGTCCAAGAAGTTCCGGTCCTTCATTGTCTACACCTCATCATCTAGCCATTATACCGACTGCATGATCTCGTCAAGCGTATAATCGATCACTTTCTGGCCGCCGGACAGTTCCACCTGGAGAACCCGTTCCAGCAAGTTGAGGCCGACGACCCTGCCGGTGCCTTCCGGAGTCGTGATCCGTGTGCCGACATCCGGCATGAGCCGCTTCGCCTCCTCGTATTCATCGTTCTCATACTTCAGGCAGCACATGAGCCGTCCGCACAGTCCGGAGATCTTCGACGGATTGAGCGACAGGTTCTGGTCCTTCGCCATTTTGATCGATACCGGCTCAAAATCGCCGAGGAACGTCGAGCAGCAGAGCATCCGGCCGCACGGACCGATCCCGCCGAGCATCTTCGCCTCATCCCGCACCCCGATCTGGCGCAGTTCGATCCGCGTCCTGAATACCGACGCGAGATCCTTCACAAGGTTCCGGAAGTCGACCCGGCCGTCCGCGGTGAAGTAGAAGATGATCTTGTTGCGGTCGAATGTGTATTCGACATCGACGAGCTTCATACAGAGCCCGTGCTCTTCGATCTTCTTCTCGGCGACGGAGAACGTCCGGATGGCCTCTTCCTCGTTGTCGAGGACGGTATCGCGGTCGGATTCCGTCGCCGGCCGTACGACCAGCCGCAGCGGAAGGACCACGTCATCGCCGCTCATCCGCCGGGGCGGAATGGCCACTTTTCCGTATTCGACGCCGCGTGCTGTCTCGACGATCACATAGTCGTCTTTCACAAGGGCATAATCGCCCGGATCAAAATAATATATCTTACCCGCTTTCTTGAAGCGGACACCTACTACATTATAAAGCATGTCTGACCTCCTGCATGTTGAGCACCAGCTGTTCCATCAGAAGCGTGCGGTTCATATTGCTGTGGAGGTTCCGTTTCGCCCCGAGGATCGCCCCGAGGATGTCCGCCAGTCTGCCGAATGTCATCCGGAGTGCCAGCTGTTCCCACTGGTCCCGCTGATCCGGATAGGCAAGCACCGTCCCGAGGCCCGCTTTCACGGCCGCGATGTCCCGGTAGGCGAACAGGAGCAGGTCAAGACCAAGCTCGGCCTCGTCCTTTTCCTTGAAAACGAGCCCCCAATCCGTCTGGATGAAGAGCAACGCTTCCTGGATATTTTTTTCCGATGCTTCCACCAATTTTAACACCGTTTTCCTGGCCTGTCCAAACAGCTCGCCGGATGCGAGCTCGAGCGCCTCTTCAGGACCGGCCGTCACCATCGTCGCCGTCGAGGCCATCGAGCGGGTCAGACCGTCCTCTCCGGCAAGCTGTTCAATGACTTGCTCCCGGGGCGGCGGCTGCAGATGGATCTCCAGGCAGCGCGAGCGGATTGTCGGCAAAATGGCGGAAAGCGTGTCGGTCAGGAGGATCGCCGTCACTTCGCCTTCCGGCTCTTCGAGGAACTTCAGGAGCGTATTGGCTGCAGATGCGTTCATCCGTTCCGCTTCGTGGATGATATAGATTTTCCTGCCGTCCTCGATCCCCGTTTTGTTCAGCTGGTAGATGAGATCGGCAATCTGGCCTTTTTTGATGTCCTGGCCGTCCGGGCGGATGTCCGAAACGTTCGGATGGTTCCCCTCGCGGATCCGCCGGCAGTTCCGGCAGTTTCCGCACGGCATGGCATCCGCAGGCTCGGTGCAGAGGAGGAGCTGAGTGAAAAACCGGGCGACCGCCTCCTTTCCGGCACCCTTCACTCCTTCGATCAGATAGGCATGGGCAACACGCCGGGAGGCAAAGGAAGCCCGAAGACCTGCAATCGCGGCGTGCTGCCTCTCGACGATCGGATATTCAGTTTCCATGCTTCCCTGCCTCCTTTTTGTAAAAATCCCGTGTCCGGCGATTCCGGGCACGGGGCATCTGGCTGGATTTCATCAGAAATGGTGGAACTGCTCGATCGGAAGCACGAACACCGTCGCTCCGCCTACTTCCACCTCTACGGGATATGGAATGTACGAATCCGCATTTCCGCCCATCGGGGAAACCGGTGCGACCATCTGGTCACGGGAACGGCAATTTTCGCGGATCAGCCCGAGCAGCTTCGGAACGAGCGGATCATCCGTACCGATGAGGAACGTGGTGTTGCCCGAGCGGAGGAACCCGCCGGTACTCGCCAGTTTCGTGGCACGGAAATCACTTTTCGTCAATGCGGCGGATAAACGGTTGCTGTCCTGGTCTTGCACGACCGCTACGACCAATTTCATTCGGATCAACTCCTCGCCTGCTTTTATAATAGTATATCACAAACAACCATCAGAGCAGGCGGCTTTTTACCGAAGCCCAGGCCTTTTCCGCCGTCTCTTCAAGAGTCCCCGTCGCATCGATGACGATCACACGGTCCGGATCCTCCTGCGCAATCACCTTGTATTCGCTGCGTACTTTCCGGTGAAAATCAAGCTCCTCCGTATCCAGCCGGTTCACTTCCCGGCCTTTGTTGCGGCTGATCCGGGCCAGTCCCTCTTCCGCCGGCAGATCCAGGAGAAGGGTAAGATCCGGCATCCTTTTCCCGATGGCGAACCGGTTGATCGCCCGGACTTCCTCCGTCCCGATTCCCCGGCCCGCCCCCTGGTAGGCGATGGAACTGTCGATGAACCGGTCGCACAGGACGGCTTTCCCGTCCCGGATGGCCGGTTCGATCACTTCGACGAGATGCTGGCGGCGTGCGGCCGCATACAGAAGGGCCTCGGTCCGTGCATCCATTTCAGTATGCGACGGATCCAGGATAATTTCCCGGATCATTTCTGAGATCCGGACCCCGCCCGGTTCGCGGGTCACGACATGCGGAACCCCGCTGTCTTCAAGACGGGCGGCGAGAATGGACATGACGGACGTTTTCCCGGCCCCGTCCGGTCCTTCCAGTGTGATGAACAACCCATTTTTCTTCATATAGAATATGCCTCCGATGACTGTATTAGAACGAGAACCTGTCCGTCCTCCAGCCTGTGATGCCCCTGGAACGGGACGCCGGCCTCAAGCAGGCGGCCGAGCTGCCCGACCGTCTCCCGCCGGATCGGTTCTCCCGGCAATAAAAGCGGGATTCCCGGCGGATAAGGGATGACAGACGCGGCAGAGATGCGGTCCGCCGATTCGGTGTAATGGACCCACTCCGCCGGTGACTGCGGGTTCTCTGCGGGCGGCAGGACGGAAGCCGTGACGGACGATGGGAGTGAAGGAATTTCAGGCTCCGGTCGATTCCCGGCTGCCGGCAGGTCCTGCAGCGCCCTGCCGATCCGTCCGAGCGTTTCGGCGAAGCGGTCATCCTGCCCTTCCTTCAACAGAGGCAGGACAAGCAGGGCTTGGCAGTCGTCCGCCAGTTCGGCGTGCACTCCCTGCGCTCCGAGAGCCCGCTGAAGATCCGTGCCTGTTCTTCCCTCCGTGCGCAGAAGCAGCTTCAGCGGATCATCCGCCTCGATCACGGACAGGGACGGCATCGCTGTCAGTCCTTCGATCAGGAACCTGCGGCGGTCAAGGAAAGACCGGATGTCCGCCGATCGATAAGTGGCGATGAAATGGCGGGCATCGTCGAGCGAGGCCATGAGCGGATAAGACGGACTGCTCGATTGAAGAATGCCAAGCTGCCGGGCAACCGCCGACGGATCGACCAGTGAATCTTTCGAGACGTGCAGGAACGAGGCCATCGTCATCGCCGGCAGTGTCTTGTGCGCCGACTGGACAACGACGTCCGCCCCCTGCCTGAGCGCCGGCTCCGGAAACGGCTCGCCGATGCCGAAATGCGACCCGTGCGCCTCATCGACGAGCAACGGAATGCCCACCCTCCTGCAGGCTTCGGCGATTGTCCCGAGTTCAGGCGAGACCCGTCCGTAATAGGTCGGATTCGTCAAGATGACAGCCTTCGCGTCGGGGTAAAGCCGGATCGCCTCCCGGACGACAGCAGCCGGTACATGGCCGGCCGCCATCGTCCGCATATCCCATTCGGGCGTCAGGAAAACCGGCCTGGCCCCCGCAAGCGCGAGACCGTTGAATATGGACTTATGGGCATTCCGCTGGACGATCACCCGGTCACCGGGACGGCAGACCGACAGGATCATCGCCAGGTTGCCGCCCGTCGAACCATTGACAAGGAAAAAGCTCCTGCCTGCCCCGTAAGCCTCCGCCAGCAGCTGCTGGGCTTCCAGAATAGGACCTTCCGGAGCGTGCAGATCATCCAGGCCCGGCAGCTCGGTGACGTCCCAGGACAGCATCCCCCGAACGGAAGCCGGCAACCCGGAGAACTCCCCGCCTTTATGTCCCGGAACGTGGAAAGAAATCGGATTTGTACCGGTAAAGGATTCAAGCATCTCCACGACGGGACGGCGCTGTTGCCTGTCCAACATAATGAAAACCCCTTTGTCTGTGTGTGTCTGTATATGGTTTGCCGGCTTCATTATAGCATGGGCGGGGGAAGAGGAAGGAAATTAGGCCGGTGCCCGTGTTTAGGGGAGATTCCGAAAGCGCGGGGGGGCGTTTCAGAGGAGGGGAAGGTGGTTCGAAGGTGTGTTTCTGATCGGGAGGAATTCAGAAGCGCGTGGGAGCGTTTCAGAGGCGGGGGGAAGGTGGTTCGAAGGTGTGTTTCCATGAGAGGATTTTTCAAAGGCGCGCTGAGTGAATTCAAAGGCGCGCCACGGATACGGGGGTTTTGAAATCGGCGGACCGTCCGCATTTCGGCCTGAACCGGGAACATTCGATCTCGAACCGGCCGGACACGGCATGGGCGTTGCTGATTGTGTCCATGGTAGGGTATAAGTGTCATCATTCGAAGAATCCACCCGCTTGTGGACGGCTTTGCGACGCCGTAACGAAGGACGGCAGCTGCATCCCTGGATAATTAACGTTTCGGCTTGGCAAATTAACATCTCAGCTCCGCAAATTAACGTCTTAGCCTAGCTAATTAACGTTTCGGCTCAGATCAACAACGTTTCAGCTCAGATACACAACGTTTCACCTTAGATACACAACGTTTTATCCTAGATACGCAACGT
>NZ_LN651370.1:0-27500 GCF_000826125.2 Bhargavaea cecembensis | reverse complement strand
GCTTCGTTTTTCTCTGCGACAGCTTAATTATAATAACATGCTGTCCGCGAAGTGTCAACACTTAATTTGATTCTTTTTGTTTCTGTTTTCGTCGCCTCAAAAAGCGACTTCCTCAATATACTCCCATTCCGCAATGAATGCAACCCTTTTTCTCAATTCCCCCCCGAAAAGATTTCAGAGGAGCACGGAAAGCGCGCAGACGGAAGCAATCCCGGGGATCCCGAGGACGGCGATCAGCAGGCCGGACGCTATATTGATGGGGACAAAGAATCCGGCCAGGCCGGCACCGAGGTTCAGCAGAAACAAGATCAGGAACGAAGCCGCCAGCCGAAACCAAAAGACGGACAGTTTCTCGGCAACTGTATAGAAGATCCGCTTATTGCGGATGCAGATCAGCAACACAAACAAAACGGCGGCGGTCCCCAGTGCAAATTTCAATTCGATCCCTTCCTTCTAAAAAATTCAGCACGACACACTGTATGCCGTCCGCCCACCCCGTATGCCGGATAAATGGCGATGGTTCTCTTCTATAGAGATGAGTCCACAAAAAAACCGGACAATCCGATTGTCCGGCCGGGCCAAGTCCTCATTTCATTTGAACATTCCGTTCCCTTGCTTCCTTGAACAGATAGAGGTGGCGGCTTTCCGCAATCTGCCTGCGGACCTTCGCCACTCCGTCATCGTCGAAGCGCTCTGCCTGCCGCTCCAGTTCTTTCGCCTGCATCCACTCTTCCCTTGTTTCCGCGAGAAGGCGGATCAGACGTTCATCGTATTCACGCTTCAGCTTGTTCTTTCGCCTGAACATCGGTCCGCGCCTGCCTTTCCTCCCCGTGCGGGAAACCGGAACACTCCGGCCCGCCTTACAGTTCCCTTCTTCCCTCGAGCGCCTTCGAGAGCGTTACCTCATCTGCATACTCGAGGTCTCCTCCGACCGGGAGGCCATGGGCAATCCGGGTCGTCCGGATGCCGGACGGCTTGATGAGACGGGAGATATACATGGACGTCGCCTCGCCCTCGATCGTCGGATTCGTCGCCAGGATCACTTCCTGCACGGTTTCATCCTGGAGCCGTTTCAACAGGTCCGGAATGTTGATGTCTTCCGGGCCGATGCCGTCCATCGGGGAAATTGCCCCGTGCAGGACATGGTACAGGCCGTTGTAGTCTCGCATTTTCTCCATCGCGATGACATCCTTCGGCTCCTGCACCACGCAGATCATCGACTGGTCGCGCGACTCGTCCTGGCAGATCCGGCACGGGTCGGTATCGGTGATATGCCCGCATACCGAGCAATAGGTCAGCTTCCGCTTGGCATCGACCAGGGCACGCGAGAACTCCATGACGGTGTCTTCCTTCATGTCCAATACATAAAAAGCGAGCCGGGCTGCCGTCTTCGGCCCGATGCCCGGCAATTTCATGAAGCTGTCGATCAGCTTGGAAATCGGTTCTGGATAATGCAAACTCCCCATTCCTCCTCATTTTCCTTGAAAGCAAGGGGACGGACCCCACCCAAGCGGTGCCGGCCCGTCCCCTTATGCGCTGCATCTTTTCCGGATCAGAACATGCCCGGGATGTTCATGCCCTTTGTGAACTGCCCCATCGTGGAGTTCGTCAGTTCATCGGCCTGCTTCAGGGCGTCGTTCGTCGCAATGACGATCAGGTCCTGGAGCATCTCGACATCATCCGGATCGGCAACGGAAGGATCCACCGTCACCTCAAGCACTTCCTTATGACCGGAGACGGCCACTTTCACCATGCCACCGCCTGCAGTGCCCTCGAGACGCTTTTCGCCGAGTTCTTCCTGGGCCTCCGCCATTTTCTTCTGCATTTTCTGCATCTGTTTCATCATGCCTTGCATATTCCCCATGCCGCGCATAGTCAATTCCTCCTCAAAGTTTTAAGTCAGTCATCGTGTATATGGACCGCCTGCTTGCCGAAAAGTTTCTCCGCTTCTTCAATGAGCGGATCCCGCTCGCTGGCCTGGGACTCCCCAAGCAGACCGAGCGCCTCTTCGGCTGCCGCCTCATCCGGATGCCGATCGCCGGGCTTTTCTTCCCTGGCCGGTGTCTTGCCGAGACCGCGCTCACGGATGAACGTTTCGCGGATTCTCAGCCAGTCTTCCTCCGGAACGAACACCGCTTCGTAAGCCGTGCCGGTCCGCCCCGAGAGGATCCGGGTGAGTGAGGCGTTGAAATCCGGGTTGGCCGCAGCCATCCCGCAATGGATTGCATATTTGAATTTTAACACGAATGCGCCGTCCGATGCTGCCACCGGTTCCGCGTCATTCAGCAGGGCGGCCTGTGATTTTTGCATGTCGCCGAGAACGGTCGCCCAGTTTGACTTAAGCGCCTGGATATCCTNTTCCGTCCGCAAACGGCGAATCGCTGCGGAACGGACATAAAAAGGTATGATCGATGATCGATCACTCGGTTGAAATCTTGGTGTTTCAATGTCGTTTTATCCGGTTTTCAAAGAACAAGTGTTGAAAGCTCAAATTCATGAACCTTCAAAACTGAACGCAAAACGCTGATGTACAGGCCGGAGGCCTGCATCNCCGTCCGCCGCTGAATCGGAGGAGCAAGCTCCTCGTCATCCGCTCGACTTGCATGTATTAGGCACGCCGCCAGCGTTCGTCCTGAGCCAGGATCAAACTCTCCATAAGAGAGTATGAGTAAGCTCATACTTTGTTGCTGGCATATCTGCTTGATATGTCCGAATCATGTGTTCCGTTCACCCGACGGGGTCGGGATCCGGGAACGAAATTATCAGCGTTTTGCTGTTCAGTTTTCAAGGTTCATCATGTTGCCGCTTCGTTTTTCTCTGCGACAGCTTAATTATAATAACATGCTGTCCGCGAAGTGTCAACACTTAATTTGATTCTTTTTGTTTCTGTTTTCGTCGCCTCAAAAAGCGACTTCCTCAATATACTCCCATTCCGCAATGAATGCAACCCTTTTTCTCAATTCCCCCCCGAAAAGATTTCAGAGGAGCACGGAAAGCGCGCAGACGGAAGCAATCCCGGGGATCCCGAGGACGGCGATCAGCAGGCCGGACGCTATATTGATGGGGACAAAGAATCCGGCCAGGCCGGCACCGAGGTTCAGCAGAAACAAGATCAGGAACGAAGCCGCCAGCCGAAACCAAAAGACGGACAGTTTCTCGGCAACTGTATAGAAGATCCGCTTATTGCGGATGCAGATCAGCAACACAAACAAAACGGCGGCGGTCCCCAGTGCAAATTTCAATTCGATCCCTTCCTTCTAAAAAATTCAGCACGACACACTGTATGCCGTCCGCCCACCCCGTATGCCGGATAAATGGCGATGGTTCTCTTCTATAGAGATGAGTCCACAAAAAAACCGGACAATCCGATTGTCCGGCCGGGCCAAGTCCTCATTTCATTTGAACATTCCGTTCCCTTGCTTCCTTGAACAGATAGAGGTGGCGGCTTTCCGCAATCTGCCTGCGGACCTTCGCCACTCCGTCATCGTCGAAGCGCTCTGCCTGCCGCTCCAGTTCTTTCGCCTGCATCCACTCTTCCCTTGTTTCCGCGAGAAGGCGGATCAGACGTTCATCGTATTCACGCTTCAGCTTGTTCTTTCGCCTGAACATCGGTCCGCGCCTGCCTTTCCTCCCCGTGCGGGAAACCGGAACACTCCGGCCCGCCTTACAGTTCCCTTCTTCCCTCGAGCGCCTTCGAGAGCGTTACCTCATCTGCATACTCGAGGTCTCCTCCGACCGGGAGGCCATGGGCAATCCGGGTCGTCCGGATGCCGGACGGCTTGATGAGACGGGAGATATACATGGACGTCGCCTCGCCCTCGATCGTCGGATTCGTCGCCAGGATCACTTCCTGCACGGTTTCATCCTGGAGCCGTTTCAACAGGTCCGGAATGTTGATGTCTTCCGGGCCGATGCCGTCCATCGGGGAAATTGCCCCGTGCAGGACATGGTACAGGCCGTTGTAGTCTCGCATTTTCTCCATCGCGATGACATCCTTCGGCTCCTGCACCACGCAGATCATCGACTGGTCGCGCGACTCGTCCTGGCAGATCCGGCACGGGTCGGTATCGGTGATATGCCCGCATACCGAGCAATAGGTCAGCTTCCGCTTGGCATCGACCAGGGCACGCGAGAACTCCATGACGGTGTCTTCCTTCATGTCCAATACATAAAAAGCGAGCCGGGCTGCCGTCTTCGGCCCGATGCCCGGCAATTTCATGAAGCTGTCGATCAGCTTGGAAATCGGTTCTGGATAATGCAAACTCCCCATTCCTCCTCATTTTCCTTGAAAGCAAGGGGACGGACCCCACCCAAGCGGTGCCGGCCCGTCCCCTTATGCGCTGCATCTTTTCCGGATCAGAACATGCCCGGGATGTTCATGCCCTTTGTGAACTGCCCCATCGTGGAGTTCGTCAGTTCATCGGCCTGCTTCAGGGCGTCGTTCGTCGCAATGACGATCAGGTCCTGGAGCATCTCGACATCATCCGGATCGGCAACGGAAGGATCCACCGTCACCTCAAGCACTTCCTTATGACCGGAGACGGCCACTTTCACCATGCCACCGCCTGCAGTGCCCTCGAGACGCTTTTCGCCGAGTTCTTCCTGGGCCTCCGCCATTTTCTTCTGCATTTTCTGCATCTGTTTCATCATGCCTTGCATATTCCCCATGCCGCGCATAGTCAATTCCTCCTCAAAGTTTTAAGTCAGTCATCGTGTATATGGACCGCCTGCTTGCCGAAAAGTTTCTCCGCTTCTTCAATGAGCGGATCCCGCTCGCTGGCCTGGGACTCCCCAAGCAGACCGAGCGCCTCTTCGGCTGCCGCCTCATCCGGATGCCGATCGCCGGGCTTTTCTTCCCTGGCCGGTGTCTTGCCGAGACCGCGCTCACGGATGAACGTTTCGCGGATTCTCAGCCAGTCTTCCTCCGGAACGAACACCGCTTCGTAAGCCGTGCCGGTCCGCCCCGAGAGGATCCGGGTGAGTGAGGCGTTGAAATCCGGGTTGGCCGCAGCCATCCCGCAATGGATTGCATATTTGAATTTTAACACGAATGCGCCGTCCGATGCTGCCACCGGTTCCGCGTCATTCAGCAGGGCGGCCTGTGATTTTTGCATGTCGCCGAGAACGGTCGCCCAGTTTGACTTAAGCGCCTGGATATCCTCTTTCGTCGCACGGGAGAGGATATCCTTGATGCGGCCTTCCTGGACGGTGAATCCGTTTTTCGCCTTCGGTGCCGACCGCCTTCTCGGCGCGGCAGGCTGGCCGTCGGCTGACTGGGCGCCTCCCGGTGCGGCTGCGGCCCCGTCCTTCAGCTGCTGCCGGAGTTCCAGCACCATCTGCTCAAGACGGTCCACCTTCAGCTGGAGTTCGCCGCCCTCAGCGCCGGACGCGGGTTGTCCCGCTGAAACCGCCGTGCCGCCGGCCTGGATCATCCTCAGAAGTGCGGCCTCGAGGTAAACTCTGGCATGGTTTGAAAACCTCATGTCCTGACGGGTTTCCGAGAGGATATCGATAAACGAATACAGCCGGCTTTCCGGAAGCTGCTCAGCCAGTCCGGAGACGGTTTCGGGATCCGAGATCAGCTCGAAAAGGTCCGGCATGTCCGGCGCTGCCTTCATGACGAGCAGATCGCGGAAGAATGTGATCAGGTCTTCCGTCAGCCTGACGACATCCTTCCCTTCGGAGACGAGCCGGTCCAGGATCGACAGGGCGCGGGCCGCGTCTTTTTCCGACAAGGCCTCCCCGATATCCCTGAACAGTTCCTCGCCGATCGAGCCGGTGACCATGACCGCGTCCTCGGATGTGACGTCGTCGCCTCCGAACGAGACTGCCTGGTCGAGCATGCTGAGCGCGTCCCGCATCCCGCCGGCGGCTGCCCGCGCAATCACTTTGAGCGCCTGATCGTCGTAGCGGATGCCGACGTCGTCGAGCACCTGCTCCATCCGTCCGGTCAGGTCCGACCTTGACAGCGGCTTGAAGTCAAACCGCTGGCAGCGCGAGATGATCGTCGGCGGCAGTTTGTGCGGCTCTGTCGTCGCCAGGATGAACACGACATGCGCCGGCGGCTCTTCGAGCGTCTTCAAGAGCGCATTGAACGCACTGTTTGAAAGCATATGGACCTCATCAATGATATACACTTTGAAACGCGAGTTGGACGGGGCGAACCGGACCTTCTCGATGATGTCGCGGATTTCTTCGACCCGCGAGTTGGACGCGGCATCGAACTCAATGACGTCCGTATCGGATCCGTCCATGATGCCAAGGCACGAGGCGCATTCATTGCACGGCTCGGCAGCCGGCGCCTCGGCGCAGTTGAGCGCCTTTGCGAAGATCTTGGCCGCACTCGTCTTCCCCGTTCCCCTCGGTCCGGAGAACAGGTAGGCATGGGTCGTCTTGCTCTGGAGGAGGGCATTCTGCAGTGTCCGCCTGACGTGTTGCTGTCCGCTCATGTCTCCGAATGTCTGTGGCCTGTAGGCCCTGTAAAACGCCTGGTACACCGGCAGTCCCTCCTCCGCTTTCCGCTATTTTTCACATACCTCCATTATACCACAGGAGGGGCAGTCGCGCCCCTGTTTCATCCCGTTTCCGGTAGCAATCCGGACAACCGCCCGGCGGTCCCCGGACATGCGAAAAGGCCCGCCCGGAATCCGGACGGGCCTATCATATTAAAGTCAATGCCGTGCACCTTTCTTCGACCGATGCACACAAGCGTTACTCCTGTCGTTGGCTCGGTTTAGGCTGCCCCGCGGCACATGGGGAAGACCACTTAATGCTGCTTCCTTCCGGACCTGACATGGTTCATGGGGCCCCATTGCGCAGGACCCAAACGTCAACACTACGTGCAGAAGGCAGGCCCTGCATGACAGCGGCCTCGGAAAGGAATTCAGTCCCGCTGGAGCGGATTGCGGGTTACAGGACACCGCTACCTTCCCACCTAGCACGGCGTCTCTCATTATACGACGCCCCCACCAAAAAATCAACCGTACAATTCCATTGACACGGCGGACCGGCCGTGCTAAATTATAAGGCGTGATATGGAGGAGTACCCAAGCCTGGCTGAAGGGACCGGTCTTGAAAACCGGGAGGCGGGTCACACCGCGCGGGGGTTCGAATCCCTCCTCCTCCGCCATTCACGAAAACGCGCATAAATTTGAGATAGAAAAAATTCGTTGCACCGCACCGGCAGCGATTTTTTCTCAGACTTGCTTGATTGAAAATTTAAAAGACCCGAAACTCATATACAAATGAAGCAGCCTGCATCCAATATGCAGGCTGCTTTTTCATTGTCTTCTCTTACCCGTAAAAATGGCGCCAGGCTTCGAGAATGCCGCCGGCACACGGGCGGGTTGCCCGGAAGAGGCCTTCCCGGGCAGCAATCTCCGCAAGTTCCGGCTGTGCATTCGAAACGATGACCGCGGGATGGCCGATCAGGAGCATATCCCGGTCGTTGCCCGAGTCTCCGGCGACCAGGATCTCTGCCCCGGCCTCCACGTACTGCCCGAGCACGTATCGGAGAGCCTCGCCCTTCCCGCCGCCCTCAGGCAGGATGTCGACATCACGGCCCGAGCTGAAGATGAACGTGTGGGGGATCGATTCCCCGCTCAGCCGCTCATGCAGCGCCTCCGCAGGCGCCGGGCCGTCGGAATAAAACGAAACACGCCGATCGTCGGGCAGATCTTGGCGGCTCAGGCCGGGGATGCCGCGTGCCGCTTCCGCCACGGCGTCCGGACGCCATCCGCCCGACATCTTCTCTTTCCAAACTTCGTCTTCCTCGAGTCCAGGACCGGTGAATACGGCTGTCCCGACGTCGGTGATGAGGATATCCGGAGCCGGGAGTCCTTCTTCACGGATCAGCCCGTCCGCCGACTTCCTGTGCCGGCCGGTGACGTAGACGAGCGCTACCGGCTCCTGCAGTGAATCGTAATGACGGAGAAGCTCTCGCAGCCCGTCTTCATCCCCGACGAACGTTCCGTCGAGATCAGTCGCCAACAAACGCCGGATCTTCCGCACCGTGCAACACCTCGTATACGTCATGGATGGATTCCGCCACAGACGGCCAGCTGAAAATTTTGCGAGCCCGCTTCGCCGCCTGCATTCCGAGCTGCTCCGCCATCTGCGGGTCTTCGGCGAGCCGCCTGAGCGACCGTGACAGTTCTGCCGGGTTCCTCGCCGACACGAGGAAGCCTGTCCGGCCGTCTTGGACGACGTCCTGGAGTCCGCCGACTTCCGACGCGATGACCGGCGTTCCGCATGCCTGCGCCTCCGCGGCGACCATGCCGAACGATTCGTAATAGGACGGGACGACGACCGCCGTCGCCTTCGAGAACAGTGAAGCCAGCTCCTCCTGCGAAAGCGGGCCGCGGAACGTCACATGATCTTCGATGCCGGCAACCGCCTGGCGCAGCTTCGACTGGACGGGCAGTCCGGATTTCGGTTCAATGTCGTCTTCCGCTCCTCCCGCAAGAATCAGGTGGGCGTCCATTCCTCGTCTCATGAAAATCTTGAATGCCCGAAGCAGGGTCAGGATGCCCTTCGTCTGTTCGAAGCGGCCTGCATACACGAACAGCGGGCTGCCGGTCCGCGACTGCAGCGGTGCTTCTTCGAAAGCTTCATCAACCCCGATCGGGATGACGGAGATGCTTGACCGATCCCCCGCGAATTCAAGGATCATTTCTTTCTCGGTCGGAGTCGTGGCGATCACCCGGTCAGCGGCCGAAAGGATCCGGCGTTCCGCCGACATCCGTTCCTCTTCACGCTGTCCGGTCGCCTCCGCCTTTGCAATACCGAGGGAGTGGGATGTATGGATGAGCGGGATGCCGAGCTCTTGCTTGAGTGCCAGACCGAGCAGACCGGACATCCAGTAATGGGTATGGATGACGTCATAGTCCCCAAGCGACAGCACGGCATTCATTTCACGCCGGAAAGCAGGCAGGAGATGCAGGATTTCGGATTTCGGCACGTACCCTTTTCGCCCGGCGGCGATCCGGATGACCCTGCAGGATCCGCCGAAAGGCTCGATCCTCGGTGTCTCCTCATCGCTCCAGTGGGTGACGACGTCCACTTCCAGTCCCCTTTCCGCAAGGGAACACGCCAGTTGCTTGACGTAGTTATTCTGGCCGCCCGACTGCTTTCCGCCCAATTTTGCGAGCGGATCCCCATGGTCTGAGATGAACAATACTTTTTTGCACATTCAGACAACAACCCCTTTCCATAATCTCATTTCATATCTGCCTGTAATGAAGACAACTACCGAAAAAACGCAGTTTATTACTCATATATACCCTGTTGATTAATATTCAAACAATAAATGGCATAGTTTTCGAAAAATCGGGTATTGAGTTAAGATAGAGAGAAGAGAGAAAACAAGCAAAGCAAGAAAGGCGGGAGTTTATGGGATTAAAGAAAATCAAATGGTATGAGCCTGCGCTGGTCGCCCTCAAGGTGGCCGCAGCAAGAATGGCCGCCAAGGTCCTCCCCCCCTCCGGAAAGCCGATCGTCCTCGTCGGCGGAAACCTCGGAGAGAAATACGAGGACAATGCATCCGTCTTTCATACATATCTGAGGCGGGAGCGCCCGGATCTGAAAACATACTGGATGTATGACCCGAACACCGACTACGTGAAGAACGAGTCGATCACGGATGCCGTTCCCCTCGGAAGCTTCCGGAACTACCTGCTTTTTTTCAGGGCCGACTATACCTTCCACGGCCACTCCATCCTTTACGATCTCGCCCCGGGGATCGACAAGCATATCCACCACAACAAAAAAACCGTCATGACCCATATCAGCCACGGCATCGAGGGATTCAAGAAGATCCTCATCCAGCCCGAAGATGTCGCCCTTCTCCGCAGGACCGACTATTTCAACTGTGCATCGGAATATGAGCGGGACATCAAGCTGAACGGCTGGAAATTCCCCGGAGAGAAGCTGATCACGACCGGCATGGCCCGCTTTGATCGGCTCGAGCCGGACAGCCCGGCTCCCGAAGTGAAGAACATCCTCGTCATGATGACTTGGCGGGAGTGGCTGTTCGGGCTGTCGGACGAAGAATTCATGGAAAGCGATCTGTTCAGGCGGACTGTCGGCCTGCTGGAGGACCCGGGAATCCGCCGGCTCATCGAGGAACGCCGGCTCAATGTAAAAGTGGCCCTCCATCCGTTCATGAAGCGGTTCGAACCCATCTTCCGTTCTCTGCCCGGCTCCGGCCAGGTCCGGTTTGTCAGCTTTGACGAAATCTCGGTCAAGGACCAGGTCATCGAAGCCGACATGCTGCTGACCGACTATTCAAGCGTCTCCTGGGACTTCCTCTATCAAAACAAGCCGATCATCTTCTATATGTTCGACCAGAAAACAATTGAGGAAAAACGCGGCACTTACCTGGACCTCGACGGGGACCTGTACGGCTACAAGGCCAAGACCGCAGAAGAAGTCCGGGATCTCCTTGACCGGATTACCGCCGGCGCCAACACGAACCCCTGGTACCCGAAAGCATCGTACTACTTCGGATACTTTGACAATGAAAACTGCCGGCGGCTTGCCGACAAAGTCATCGGTCCCATTCCCGCCATGCAGAAGAGCGAAGGGCGGCTGCTCAGGGGCGACAGGCATAAGCCGGTTTGCGGAGCGGGGCCCGCCCCGTGGAGCGGAACGGCTTATGACCCCGAGCCCCTGCCGCCCGCAGCTGGACAGAAGAAGAGCGAAGGGCGGCTGCTCAGGGGCGCTTACAGCGAGCCCCCGACCGGGGTAAGAAGCGACGCAGAGTGAAGCCCCCGCCTCCCCGTGCCCAACAAGATAGTTTATGCTGCAGGCCGCCCGTTTAGAACCGGCAGCTATGAAAAAGCGGAGACCACTTCTGAAAACACGTAAAAAAAGACGAGAATGCGCCCGGCAACCGGCTGCATTCTCGTCTTTTTTGGTTTGGGCAAAGCGTTGCTTTTATCGGAGCGAGCGTTATCTTTATCCGCGAAAACGTTGCTTTTATCGAGCATACCGCACGGCGGAGATGACGCTTGATAGCCTTTCGCAGCGGTCTCTCCAAGGTGCCGGGCTTTTTCTGTTGATTAATTTCCCGACTGGCGTTCATAGTTCCGGAGAACCATGCCGTTCACCCGGTGCATGCCCAGCTGTTCATAAAACGGAACGAGTCCGTCATCGCAGCAAAGATCGATCATATATAGGTTTCCGAGCTGTTTGAGCATCCGCTCGACAAGTTCCCGCCCGACGCCTTCACCCTGCCGCTCCGGCAGGACTTAAAGCAGCGGGATGTAGGCAGACAGCACGCCGTCGCTCACCGCAGTGATAAATCCGGCGACCTGTCTTCTGTCCGAATCCACGGCAAGGACCACGTGGCTGCTCTGCCGGAGGAGCCGCAGATGCGTTCCGCATCCCGGCGTGTCCGGCCAGCCGACAAAGAATCCTTCCAGCATATCGGGGGTGATTCCCCCGGTGTCCGTGCGGTATTCGATCGTCATTCCGTTCTTCCCCTTTCTCTGTTGCTGAAGGAAAAACGGACTTCTCAGCAAATCAAATCCTCCTTAAACGGCGACGGCCGCCGCCCCTTCCGATGAGGCCCGGACGGCGATCGGGCGGTAGGATGGGAATTGTTCTTCCAGGCGGCCTGCCATCGCTTCTTCGGTTCCCGGCGCGGTGAGGATGAATATGGACGGACCCGCTCCGCTCACCGCCGTGCCGAACGCGCCGGCCGACCGGCTAAACGACCGGATGCGTCCGAAGTCCGGAAACAGGCCGCTCCGGTACGGCTCATGGAAGACGTCTTCCTCCATCATGCGTCCCGCCGTCTCCCAGTCGCCGACCGCGAACGCCGCGGCGAGGACACCGGATGCACTTCCTCCCGCGACCGCCTCCCTGTGGCTGATCGATCCGGGCAGGAGACCCCGGGACTCTTCGGTCGAAAACGGGTTGTCCGGCACGAGGACAATGCCGCTGATCCGGGGGTCAGGAATGTGGACGGTCTGCACGCGGCCGTCCCGGTAATGGGAGAATGTGGCCCCGCCCATGAGCGCCGCCACGACATTGTCGGCATGCCCTTCGATCCCGCTGCCGATCTGCACCTTCTCTTTTAAGGATAGGCCGAGGCCGAGCAGGCGGTCAGCGATCTCCACTCCGGCGGCAACGGCGGTGGCACTGCTGCCGAGCCCCTTGCCGAGCGGGATCTCTGTTTTTACGGACAGACGGCAAGGGGGAGCCGTCTGTCCGTGCAGGGCCGCCGTCTCCTTGACGGTTCGGACGATCAGATTGTCTTCACCGCTCTCAAGCCCGGCGTACTCCTCGCCTTGGTACGCCACTTCCCATCTTTTTGACGGGACCGCCTCCACTTCCATGTAGAGCGAAAGCGCAAGTGCGGCACAATCAAAGCCGGGTCCGAGGTTGGCCGTCGTCGCCGGCACCCGGACCGAGAACGCACGCGGCTTCATCACCGGACCTCCGGGCTCAGCCCGCCGATGAACGTCTCGAATTCCTCCTGCGTGATCGGCGCCTGGCCTTCATTGACCAAGATGGCGGTGTCCGGGTCTTTCAAACCGTTTCCGGTGAGCACGCCGACGATTGTCGAGCCGCGCTTCAGACCGCCTTCCTCGAGCTGTTTTCGGATCCCGGCGATGGTCGCGCAGGATGCCGGCTCGGCAAAGACGCCTTCCGTTTCGGCGAGAAGCTTGTATGCGTCGAGGATTTCTTCATCACTCACCGCCAGGATGTTTCCGTTTGATTCGGCGAGCGCGGCTTCTGCGAGCTGCCAGCTTGCCGGGTTTCCGATCCGGATGGCGGTCGCAACGGTTTCGGGATTTTGGACCGGCTCCCCGTTCACGATCGGCGCAGCCCCTTCCGCCTGGACGCCGAGAAGCTGCGGACGGTCGGTGCCCCGCTTTTCCGAGTATTCCTTGAACCCTTTCCAGGCCGCTGATATATTCCCCGCGTTGCCGACCGGGAGCGCGAACACATCGGGCACTTTTCCGAGCTGCTCGATCGCTTCAAAGGCGATCGTCTTCTGGCCTTCGAGCCGGTACGGGTTCACCGAGTTCACGAGGGCGATGTCATCCCCCGCCGTTTCCCGGACCATGCGGAGCGCCTCGTCGAAGTTCCCCTCGATCGCCAGGATCTCCGCCCCGTACATCTTCGCCTGGGCCAATTTGCCGAGGGCGATCCGTCCTTCCGGAATGACAACGACTGTCCGCATGCCCGCCCGTGCGCCGTATGCCGCGGCGGAGGCCGATGTGTTGCCCGTCGACGCGCAGATCAGGGCGGATTTCCCCTCCTCTTTCGCCTTAGCGACGGCCATGACCATGCCGCGGTCCTTGAACGAGCCGGTCGGGTTCGTCCCCTCCGTCTTCACGTACAGGTCGATATCCCAGAGACGGGAAAGGGTATCCAGCCGGATCAGGGGAGTATTCCCTTCGTGAAGCGTGAGCGACGGCGTATCCTCCGTCACCGGCAGCCACTCCCGGTATTCCTCGATCAGGCCTTTCCAGCGCTTTGCAGTCGTTTCGTTTTCCATGTTGACGACACCTCCGGATGTATGTACACTATGAAGAAACATTTGTACTTTCCACAAATACATTATAGACTCCGGGGTTGACAGAAACAACCCCGCTCCTTTATATTTTAGGACAATTCACATTTGATGAACAGCTTAAGGGGAAATAAATCAAAACAGATGGGATCTGATGAGATGAAAGTGTGCAAGTTCGGTGGTACTTCTGTTGCGTCGGCACAGCAGATCATGAAAGTGGCGGGCCTCATCTCATCCGATCGCACCCGGCGGATCGCCGTCGTTTCGGCGCCGGGGAAGCGGCATCCGGAAGACCGGAAAGTGACCGACCTGCTGATCCGGCTTGCGGACGCCGCGCTTGACGGAAAAGACACGGACCCGTCTCTCGGGGAAGTCGTCGGACGGTTTCGCTCTATTGCGGAAGAGCTTGGGCTGGACGGCGGGTTTGCGGACTCCGTCGAACAGGATCTTCTAGCCCGGCTCGATGCCGACCGCCCGCACGCGGGCCGGTTCATGGATCTCATGAAAGCGGCAGGGGAAGACAACAACGCCCGGCTGGTCGCCGCTTATCTCAACCAGATCGGCACCGAGGCCGTGTACGTGTCGCCGAAGAGCGCGGGGCTCGTCGTCGAAGGGCCCGCCGGAGACGGCATGGCGGACCCGGTCTGCTATGAGCGCCTCGCCCGTCTCAAGGAAGAACCGCGCGTCATCGTCTTCCCGGGCTTTTTCGGATACACGAAAGACGGCGTCCTCTGCACATTCGGCCGCGGCGGCTCCGACATCACCGGGGCGATCCTCGCCGCTGCGACGGACGCGGACCTGTATGAGAACTTCACGGACGTCGACGGGGTCTTCGCCGCCAATCCGACGGTCGTCGAGCGGCCGGCCCTGATCGGGAAGATGACCTACCGGGAGATGCGGGAGCTTGCCTACAACGGGTTCAACGTCCTTCACGACGAGGCGCTTATGCCGGCTTTCTTGAAGTCGGTGCCCGTCAACATCAAGAATACGAACAACCCGTCCGCGCCGGGCACGCTTATCGTGAAGGAACGCAACTGCAAGACTCAGCCGGTCATCGGAATTGCTGCGGACAGCGGCTTCAGCACGCTGTTCGTCGACAAATACCTCATGAACCGGGAAATCGGGTTCGGCCGCCGGCTGCTCGGCATCCTGGAGGACGAACAGATTTCATTCGAACACACGCCTTCGGGGATCGACAATATGTCGGTCATCATCCGGAACAAATTCCTGACGCCCGAGAAGGAGGAGCGCATCCTCCGCCGGTGCTACGGTGAACTGAAAGTCGACCATGCCCACATCCGCTCCGACTACTCGATGATCGTCCTCGTCGGCGAAGCGATGCGCCACACAAAAGGGCTCGCCGCCCGTGCCGCCATGGCCCTTGCCGGATCCGGGACGAACATCGAGATGATCAACCAGGGCTCCTCCGAAGTGAGCATCGTCTTCGGCGTCCAAAAGGCGGATGAGGAAAAAGCCCTGCGCGCCGTCTACAGCGAATTTTTCGTCCCGAGTGCCGTTCCCTCCTTTTGAAAGGACGGGCACACAGAAAAACACCCCGCCGGACTGATCCGGAGGGGTGTTTTTGTCTTTTCGGGCGGGATGCGATGATCGGGAGAGCCGGACGGATTCCGGGCTCTTCGAATGGCAGTGTTTACTTTCCGAGCAGGTCGGCCTGTTTCATAAAATGGCCCATCCGTTCGACGACGTCTTCGATTGCGCCCGGTTCAGTGAGCAGGTCGTAGTCTTTGATGTCGAGGCGGAGCACCGGGCATGCGTTGAACGAGTCGATCCAGCGCGTATAGCGCTCATGCATTTCTTCCCAGTATTCGACCGGGGTCGACTGCTCCATCGGACGCCCCCGCTCGTGGATCCTCTCAAGAATCCGGTCGAACGAGCCTTCGAGGTAGATCAGCAGGTCCGGATGCGGGAAGTACGGGGTCATGACCATCGCTTCGAACAGTTCCGTGTATGTGCGGTAATCGACCGGGTCCATCGTCCCCTTCTCGTAGTGCATCCGGGCGAAAATGCCGGTGTCTTCGTAGATCGACCGGTCTTGGATGAATCCGCCGCCGTATTCGAACATCCGCTTTTGTTCCTTGAACCGCTCGGCGAGGAAGTAGATCTGCAGATGGAAACTCCACTTTTCGAAGTCCTCGTAAAACCGGTCCAGGTACGGGTTCGTGTCGACTTTTTCGAACGAGGTCCGGAAGCCGAGCGTATCTGCAAGCGCCTTTGTCATCGTCGACTTGCCGACGCCGACCGTGCCGGCGACCGTGATCACCGCATGTTTCGGGATATTGTACTTTTCACGTAGGTTCATTTGCTGAATGCCTCTTTTCCGATGACCCGGCTGATTTCTTTCAGGATTTCTTCCCGGTCCCCGCCGTTTTGGACAAAGTCATACCGGTCGCCGCTGAAGCGGAGCACCGGGATATCCGGGTGGGCGGCTTCGAACCGGCCGATGAATTCTTCGTAGTCCGCGGACAGCCGGGCGATGTATGCCGGGTCCATGTTCTTTTCGAACTCACGCCCGCGCATGGCGATGCGGCTCATGAGCGTATCGAGCCCCGCGTGGAGATAGACGATGACATTCGGCATCGGCATATCCGCGGTCAGGATGCTGTAGATCTGCTCGTACTTTGCATAGTCGCCCGGTTGCAGGCTCCGTTTGGCAAAGATCAGGTTTTTGAATATATGATAGTCCGCGACGACCGGCTCCTGTTGTTGATGCATGGCCTTCTTGACGTCGCCGAGCTGCTTGTACCGGTTGCACAGAAAGAACATTTCGGTCTGGAAGCTCCATTCGTCAATGTCTTCATAGAATTTACCAAGGAACGGATTCTCATCCACGATCTCCTTGAGCAGCCGGAATCGGAACGTTTCCGCGATTTCGCCTGCCAATGACGTCTTGCCGACGCCGATCGGCCCTTCGACCGCGATGAACGGAACGTGCATCCGGATTTCCTCCCTTTCGCTTGCTGTTTCGACACTTCATTTTAGCACAGGGAGAGAATGAAAAATAGCCGGGATCCACCTTCTGAAGAAGATGGAAACCGGCCTATAATTTTTTCACGTGGAACATTTCCGACAGGATCCGCCAGTTCTGCGGGAACGGGAACGCCAAGTGCCAGTATGAGATGCCTCTCAGGTCCAGTTCCTTCAGCAGTTCGAATTTCGCCTTGATCGACCGCGCATCCTCGAACCAGACGACATGCTCTTTTCCGTCTTTCCAGTAATGAAAGAACGGGGCCTGCGCCTTTTCGTCGTACTGGATGGCCGCATTCCTCTCCCGCGCCAGCGCAATGGCGGCCTGCGGGCTGAGCGTGCGTGCCGGCGGGTTGCCGGGCTTGAACGGGAGCGTCCAGTCGTATCCGTACAGGTTCTGTCCCATATGCACCTTCTCCGGCGGGATGACGCTGACGGCGAATTCCAGCACATCCCGCACGGGCCCGATCGGCGAAACGGCCATCGGCGGCCCTCCGCTGTATCCCCACTCGTACGTCATGACGACGACGAAGTCCGCAATCTTTCCGATCGCCGCGTAGTCGTGGCCTTCATACCACATCCCGGGCTGCTCCGCGGATGTTTTCGGAGGCAGGGCAACCGACAGAGTCAGCCCATGGGGAGCGATGCCTTCCTTCAGTTTCCGGAGGAAGGCCGTGTACTTCTCACGGTTTTCCTTGCCGAGGTATTCAAAATCGACATGGACATCCTCTGCCCCTTTTTCCTTGGCGAGGGCGACGACTTCCCGGATGAGCCGGTCCTGTGCCGCCTCGCTGTTGAACAGGGCTTCCGCCAGTTCGACGCTGAAGCCGCCCTCCTCGAGATTCACGAGAACAATGGCTGTGGCAACCCCCTGCCTGGCAGCCGCCTCCCCCACCTCGCCCCAGTCAAAACGGACAAGCGATCCGTCCCGCTTCACTTCATAGGCAAACGGCATCATGTACGTCAGATACGGGCCGCGCTTCCTGATCTCCTCCATGAGCGAGGCCGGCGGATTGGCCGAATACCACTCGACATACGCGTTCGTCTCGATTTCCCGCCGTTTCGGGTCCGGGGTCCCCGGAATATAAAGCGCCTGGCCGACGACAAGCACATCCGGATCCGGCAACTCGTTCACCGATGCCAGCGTCGCCGTGTTCGTGCCGTACCGGCGGGCGATCGTAAACAGGCTCTCTCCCTGTTTCACCACATGAATCATTGAACTCCTCCTCAATCCATCCGGTTCATCCTATGCACCGGGGCGGAAATCCGTGACCTGGCCGACTCCGGCGTCGCGCCGGTCCACCCCGAACGGTGCACATGGTAAACTGGAGGAAAGAAGAAGACAGAAAGGAAGTGGCGGACGGCATGGTCCACGAACAGACAGACCCGGCAATGGAAGAAGATCGCCGCTTCATGGCAATGGCGATCGAAGAGGCCCGCAAAGCCGAATCACTCGGCGAAGTGCCGATCGGAGCGGTCCTCGTGAAAAACGGGGAAGTGATCGCCCGCGCCCATAACCTTCGCGAACAGGATCAGCAGGCGACCGCGCACGCAGAACTGATGGCGATCGGGGAGGCGTGCCGGAAAACCGGAAGCTGGCGGCTTGAGGAAACGGTTCTCTACGTCACCCTCGAACCGTGCCCGATGTGTGCCGGCGCCATCCTCCAGTCACGCGTCCCCCGGGTCGTCTATGGCGCCCGCGACCCGAAGGCCGGCTGCGTGGATTCGCTCTACCGCCTGCTGGACGACCCGCGATTCAATCATCGCTGCGACGTCACCGAAGGCGTCCTCGGTGACGAATGCGGGGCTATGCTCACGGAATTCTTCCGTAAAATCCGGGCGCGGCGCAAAGCGGAAAAGCAGGCCAGACGCGAACTGGAGGAATAAAAGACAGCCGGGCCTTCGCATGAGCGGGACCGGCTATTTTTTAGCGAGCCATATTGTGAATTTGCGTGCCTTGTTGTGAATTTGCGTTCTATGTTGTAATTCTGCATTCTGTATTGTAAATCTGCGTTCCATACTTCAGATTTGCCTTCTGTATTGTAATTCTGCGCTCCATATTGTAAATCTGCGTTCCGTATTTCAAATTTGCCTTCTATATTGTAATTCTGCACTCCATGTTGTAAATCTGTGTTCCATATTTCAAAAAGAGGAGTCTTATTGCAAGTCCCTCACTCTAATTGCAAATCCACCGCTCTAATTGCAAATCTCTCATCCTAATTGCAATTCCATCGCTCTAATTGCAAATCTCTCATCCTAATTGCAATTCCACCGCTCTAATTGCAAAATTTCCCCGCTCTCATTACAGGCCCTTTCGCCCCGGGCATCAACCCGTCCCCATCAAAAAACCCCGCCTCCTCGATTAAGAGACGGCGGGACTTTCACTCTATTATTCATTATTTCGCTTTGATCTTTTCTTTGCCGCCCATGTACGGACGGAGGGCTTCGGGAATGATCACGGAGCCGTCTTCCTGCTGGTAGTTCTCCAGGATGGCGGCGACGGTGCGGCCGATGGCGAGGCCGCTACCGTTGAGCGTGTGGACGAATTCGGGCTTGGCGCCCTGCTCTCGGCGGAAGCGGATGTTCGCGCGGCGGGCCTGGAAGTCCTCGAAGTTCGAGCATGACGAGATTTCGCGGTAAACGCCCTGCGTCGGGATCCACACTTCGATGTCATACTTTTTGGCGGCCGTGAAGCCGAGGTCGGCGGTGCACATTTTCAGGACGCGGTACGGCAGACCGAGCAGCTGCAACACTTTTTCGGCATGGCCAGTCAGCTGCTCGAGCATCTCGTATGATTCTTCCGGCTTCACGAAATGAACGAGCTCGACTTTGTTGAACTGGTGCTGGCGGATGAGCCCGCGCGTGTCGCGCCCGGCCGACCCCGCCTCGGAGCGGAAGCAGGCGCTGTAGGCTGCATAGGACTCCGGCAGCCGGCTGCCGTCGAGGATTTCATCGCGGTGGAAGTTCGTCACCGGCACTTCCGCTGTCGGGATGAGGAAGAAATCCTCTTCCTCGATCAGGAAGGCGTCCTCTTCGAATTTCGGCAGCTGTCCGGTGCCGGTCAGGCTCGTCCGGTTGACGAGGAACGGCGGGAGCATCTCTTCGTAGCCGTGCTCCTCTGTGTGAAGATCAAGCATGAAGGCCGCGAGTGCGCGTTCCAGCTTCGCGCCGGCCCCTCTGTAGAAGACGAACCGGCTGCCGGTCGTCTTGGCGGCCCGCTCGAAGTCGAGGATGCCGAGGCCGGTCCCGATTTCCCAGTGGGGCTTCGCCTCGAAGCCGAACTCCGGCACCTCTCCCCATTTTCGGATTTCGATATTGTCGTCTTCGCTGTCGCCGACGGGCACGCTGTCGTGCGGGATGTTCGGCACGCGCATCATGATGTACTCCAGGTTCTCCTCGACCTCATGCAATTCTCCGTCGAGTTCCTTGATCTGGTCGCCGACTTCGCGCATCTTCGCGATCGCCTCGTCGGCATTTTCCTTATTGCGCTTCATCTCGGCGATCTGTTGGGATGCGGCGTTGCGCTCGGCCTTCAGTTCCTCGACCCGGGCGATCAGTTCCCGGCGGCGGCTGTCCAGTTCGCCGAACCGTTCGAAATCGGACAGGTCTTCCCCCCTTTTCGACAGCTTCTCCTTCACCTCATCGAAATGGGCGCGGACGTATTTGATATCCAGCATATGTGTCTCCTCCTCGTGATCGGCCGGTGCGATGAGGGGGCAGAAAACAGAAAAAGCCCCCGTCCCCTGTAAAAGGGACGAGAGCTTTCCCGCGTTGCCACCCAGATTGGCCGCAGTTTCCCGCAGCCCGCTTAAATGGAATAACGGCCCATCCGCCGGCCGGGCCTACTCTGCGTTTCAACCCGGCTGCTCAGGGACGGATTCACGGGCATCCTTGCCGGCTCGCACCTGCCGCCGGCTCTCTGGAAAAGGATGCGGTCCGCTACTGCTTCCCCTCATCGACTCGACTGTGAAATTAACATCACTGTACTACACCGGGAGGGAATTGGCAAGCCGGGGCCGGAATGTCACCGGCCGCGTGCGCTCATGAGCTCCGCTTCTGCGAGTGCCGAGATTTCAAGTCCCTTCATTGGGCTGCCGATGTCCTTCGACAGTTCCCCGATCAGGGCATAGTCCTTGTAGTTTTGTGTGGCCTGGACGATTGCACGGGCAAATTTCTCGGGATTCTCCGACTTGAAGATCCCCGAGCCGACGAATACGCCGTCCGCCCCGAGTTCCATCATGAGCGCCGCGTCGGCAGGCGTCGCCACTCCTCCGGCCGCATAGTTCGTCACCGGAAGACGTCCCTTTTCCCGAATGGAGAGAAGGATTTCATACGGTGCCTGAAGGTCGCGTGCTTCCACCATGAGCTCGTCCTCGCTCATGTTGACGATCCGGTTCACCTGGGCGTTCACTTTGCGCAGGTGACGGACAGCCTCGACGATGTTGCCGGTTCCCGGCTCGCCTTTCGTTCGCAGCATTTGCGCCCCTTCCCCGAGACGGCGGGCCGCTTCCCCGAGATCCCGGGCACCGCAGACGAACGGAACATCGAACGTGCTTTTGAGCAGATGGAACTCTTCGTCCGCCGGCGTCAGCACTTCGCTCTCATCGATATAGTCGACGCCGAGCGCCTCCAGCACGCGGGCCTCCGAAATATGGCCGATGCGGGCCTTCGCCATGACCGGGATCGAGACTGCGCCTTGCACTTCTTCGATGATGCGGGGGTCGGCCATGCGGGCAACCCCGCCCGCCTTCCGGATGTCCGAAGGAACGCGCTCAAGTGCCATGACGGCGACCGCGCCCGCTTCCTCCGCAATTCTTGCCTGCTCTGCATTGATGACGTCCATGATGACGCCGCCGTATTGAAAGTTCATCTCATTCATCCGTCCTTTCGCTGTTGGGTTGATCCACTTTTCAGTATAATGAAAGATGACCATATTGAAATGACCAGTTCAGCACATTCTGAAAGGGCCAGACAGGAAAGGAAGATGGACATGCTGATTGTTCCGATTGACCGTGAGGGAGGCGGTCCGATCTATGGCCAGATCTACGAGGGAATCAGAAGGAAAATCACCGACGGCTCCCTCGCCGTCGGCTCAAAGCTTCCGTCCAAGCGGAAATTCGCAGACACGCTCGGCGTCAGCAACACGACGGTTGAATTGGCCTATGGGCAGCTGCTGGCGGAGGGGTATATCAGCTCCCGGCCGAGGAGCGGCTTTTTCGTCCAGGACGTCGGCGAACTCGCCTATGCCCTTCCGGTTGTGATCCCCGCCGCCGGGCCGGCGCCCGCCCCCCGAACCGGAGACGGCTTCCGGTACGACTTTTCACCGGGACGGATTGATACCGAATCGTTTCCGTTCGATGCGTGGCGTAAGCAGGCCAAGTCGGTTATCGACGAGTCGTCCGCGGATCTTCTCCTCCTTGGCCACCCGCACGGCGAAGCGGAACTACGGAGGGAAATCGCGCTTTATCTGAACCATTCGCGGGGAGTGAGCTGCACCCCGGAGCAGATCATCATCGGCTCGGGGACCGAACAGCTCATGCCGCTCGTCATCCGGCTGCTCGGAGCCGACACCATCTATGCGATCGAAGACCCGGGCTATCCGCTCACCCACCACATTTTCCGGCAGAACGACCGGCGGGCCATTCCCGTTCCGGTCGACGGCGAAGGGATCCGGGTGGAGCTCCTCGGGGAGACCGGAGCCGATGCGGCTTACGTCACGCCGGCTCACCAGTTTCCGACAGGAGCGGTCCTGTCGGCTCACCGGCGGACACAGCTCCTCTCATGGGCGGCGGAAAAGCCCGGGCGCTATGTGATCGAGGATGACTACGACAGCGAGTTCCGGTACGGCGGCATTCCGGTGCCCGCCCTCCAAGGCATGGATCCGAACGGCCGGGTGCTTTACATCAGCACTTTCTCGAAGTCGCTCATGCCGTCGCTCCGGATCGCCTACATGGTGCTCCCCCGGCAGCTGCTCCCCCGCTACCGGGAACTGTTTGCCCATTACGCTTCGACCGTCCCCCGGTTCGACCAGCAAATCCTGGCCGGCTTCATGCGAGACGGCGCCTTTTCCCGTCACCTGAACCGGATGAGGAAGGTGTACAGGAGAAAATACACGGCACTCACCGGGGCGCTCGGTCAATACAGCCGGCGGATCTCTTTTGAAGGCAGCCAGGCGGGAATGCATCTCCGCCTGGCTGTTGTGACGGACCGGACGGAAGAAGAGCTCGTGGAGCTTGCGGGGCAGGACGGCATCCGGGTACAGTCCGCCGGCTCCTATTCGGTCGTACGCTCCCGTCCGGAAGGGAATCCCGAAATCGTCCTCGGCTTCGGGGGCGTTCCGGCAACCGGGATTCCGGAAGCCGTCCGAAGACTGATGGACTGCTGGGAAATTGAAAAAGACGGAGAGGCATGAGCATGCCTTTCCGTCTTTTTGTTTTTACGGAGGATCAGAACAATCCTTTGACGAAGTCAGTGGATTTGCCCCAGAGGCCAGAGAAGAAGTCACCGACCGCCTGGAGGCTGAGCTTGAACCAGCCGGCCTTTTCGACTTTCTCGGTTGTCACGACATCCGCCGCAAGCCCGCCGCCCTGCACGAAGCCGTACAGGTCGCCGCCGTCTTTGCGGATGATGTCCGCCTTGCCGACGACTGTGCCTTTTTTGACCGGTGCCTCAAGGCCCCCGTCTTTCAGCTTGGAGTCATCCTGGGAGAATTTGACGCCGTACTGATCCTTGTCGGTTGTTTTCACGAGCATGCTGAACGGCTGCTCCACGCCGATTTTCACCGTCTTTTCCTTGCCTTTCTTCACAGGGAGGGTCTCATGGCCCTTGAACTGATGGCCGGCCGGGATGATCTCCTGCTTCGAAAATTGGTTGAATCCATAGTCGAAGAGCGTGCGGGCCGCGTCAAAGCGTGCCTGGTACGAGCCCTTTCCGTTCTTGTCTACCGCCTTCATGACGACCGCGATCAGCCGGGTATCGCCGCGCTTGGCCGTGCCCGTGAAGGAATGGCCGGCAAATTCGGTCGTCCCGGTCTTCAGCCCGTCGACGCCTTCATATTCGAAGACGAAGCCCGGAAGCATGAAATTCCAGTTGTCCATCTTGATGGCATCCGCCGTCCCTTCGCGGAAGATCTTCGAAGGAATGCTCGTCGTCTCCAGCACTTCCGGATAATCCTCGAGCAGGCGATAGGCAAGGAGCGCCACCGACTTCGCCGGCATGACGTTCTCGTCCTTCTCGCCCGTCCCTTCCGGATGCATGCCGTGAAGGTGTTCATTGTTCAGGCCCGTCGAGTTGACGAATGTATAGCCCTCAAGTCCGAGTTCATCGGCTTTGTCGTTCATGAGCTGCACAAACTTTGTCTCGGACCCGGCGATCGTCTCGGCGATGCCGATTGTCGCGGCGTTTGCCGAATAAATGGCGAGCGCCTCATAGAGTTCCCGGATGGTGTATGTTTCGCCGAGCCGGAGCGGTACGTTGCTCAGCTGGCGATCCTGCGACACTTGATACGTGTAATCGGTCACGGTATATTCCTGGTCCCACGAAACCTTGCCTTCCTTGATCGCCTCAAACAGCAGATATTCCGTCATCATCTTGGACATGCTGGCGATGCCGAGCGGGGCGTCGGCATTCTGTTCATACAAGATCTGTCCGCTGTCCGCATCGATCAGGATGGCGGCATCCACATGCAACCCGAGCTCTTCCGCTGCCTGTATCTGATGAGGAGCTGCCGCCAGCGTCATCATAAGAACCGGCAAGACCATCAGGATCATCGCCGTCTTTTTCCACATTTTTTTCAAACTCTTTCCCTCCGAATAACTCTGTTTATCAACCGCTCCATTTTATCATAGAACGCGTGAAACCGCGCCGGGTTCCGGCAAAAAAATGCCTTTCCTCCCGGTTCGGGCAGGAAAGGCATGAGAATTGGCCCAGCGGCCGCTTACATCGAATAGTTAGGTGCTTCCTTCGTGATCTGGACGTCGTGCGGATGGCTTTCCCGCAGGCCGGCTCCCGTCATGCGGATGAATTGCGCTTCTTCGCGGAGTGCCTGAAGGTCCTTGGCCCCGCAATAGCCCATGCCGGATCGGAGGCCGCCGACGAGCTGATGAATCGTATCGGCAAGCGGCCCTTTGTAAGCCAGACGGCCTTCAATGCCTTCGGGAACAAGCTTTTTCGCGTCTTCCTGGAAATAGCGGTCTTTCGAACCGTGTTCCATCGCAGAGACGGAACCCATTCCGCGGTATACCTTGAAGCGGCGTCCCTGGAAGATCTCCGTCTCGCCCGGGCTTTCAGTTGTGCCGGCGAGGAGGCTGCCGAGCATGACGACATGTCCGCCGGCCGCCAATGCCTTCACGATATCACCCGAGTACTTGATGCCGCCGTCCGCGATGATCGCCTTGCCCCGGCTCCGCGCTTCCGATGCGCAATCATAGACTGCCGTGATCTGCGGAACGCCGACACCGGCCACAACCCGTGTCGTGCAGATGGAGCCCGGGCCGATGCCGACTTTAACGACATCCGCGCCTGCTTCATAGAGGGCCCTGGCGCCTTCTGCAGTGGCTACGTTGCCTGCGATGATGTCGAGTTCCGGATAAGTCTCGCGGATCTCTTTCACCGTCTCCAGGACGCCCTTGGAATGACCGTGCGCCGTATCGATGACCACGACGTCCACTTCCGCCTTCACGAGCTGCTCGAGCCGCACCATCGTGTCTGACGTGACGCCGATGGCCGCGCCGACGAGGAGACGGCCGTGCGAGTCTTTCGCCGCATTCGGGAACTCGATGACCTTCTCGATGTCCTTGATCGTGATCAGGCCTTTCAAGATGCCTTCATCGTCAACGATCGGCAGCTTCTCGATTTTGTACTTCTGAAGCATCTTTTCGGCCTCGTCGAGCGTCGTGCCGACCGGTGCCGTCACGAGGTTCTCTTTCGTCATGAAGTCCTTGATGAGACCGGAGTAGTCTTCAATGAAGCGCATGTCCCGGTTCGTGATGATGCCGACGAGTTTCAGATCCTCTTCATTGTCGACGATCGGCACGCCGGAAATCCGGTACTTGCCCATCAGATGCTCCGCGTCGAATACCTGGTGGTCAGGCGTCAGGTAGAACGGATTCGTGATGACGCCGTTCTCCGAGCGCTTCACTTGCTCGACCTGCTCGGCCTGCTCCTCGATGCTCATGTTCTTATGGATGATCCCGAGGCCGCCCTGGCGAGCCATCGAGATTGCCATCTTCGCCTCAGTGACGGTATCCATCCCCGCGCTGATGATCGGGAGATTGAGCTTGATCTTGTCCGTCAGACGAACAGACAGGTCCACTTCCTTCGGCAAAACTTCCGATGCAGCCGGCACAAGCAACACATCATCAAATGTCAGGCCTTCCTTGGCAAACTTCGTCTCCCACATATTGATTCCGCCCCCATATCGCTGAATATTATTGTTAAGAGTAACAACGGGCAAAATGGCTGTCAAGAAACAGATTGAAGAAAAAGTATTCTCATTATTCCTTTAGTTGTTTTCGGATATCTTCCCGGATTTTCTCCGGCTTCGTCTGCGGCGCATAACGCTCTACCGGCCTGCCGTCCCGGCCGACGAGGAACTTCGTGAAGTTCCACTTGATCTCTCCTCCGAGCAGCCCCTTCTTTTCAGTCGTCAGGAACTTGAACAGCGGAACGGCATCCGGCCCCTTCACATCGACTTTCGCAAACATCGGGAACGACACTCCGTAATTCACCTTGCAGAAGTCCAGCGTCTCCTGGATATCCCCGAATTCCTGGTTCATGAACTGATCCGAGGGGAAGCCGAGCACCGTGAAACCGTCGTCCTTGAATTCCTCGTAGAGTTTTTGCAGCCCTTCAAACTGGGGGGTGAATCCGCACTTGCTCGCGGTATTGACGATTAGTACAACCTGCCCGTTGAAGTCCTCGAGAGACTGTTCGCCGCCCAGCGCTTTCGTTG
Organism: Bhargavaea cecembensis; assembly: GCF_000826125.2. Taxonomy (GTDB): domain Bacteria; phylum Bacillota; class Bacilli; order Bacillales_A; family Planococcaceae; genus Bhargavaea; species Bhargavaea cecembensis_B. The sequence continues at coordinate 1,038 of NZ_LN651370.1, read as the reverse complement.
CGCTGAATTCATAGATGGTATCTGTCATACTCCGACACGCCCCTTCCCTTTCTATTACCGTACCGGGAAGCCCGTTGGTTCGCAAAGAAAAAGACCGCCGGAATGAAGAAAAGTACTGGGATTGGGCCAAGGAGGAAGAAATGCGATGAATATCAACCGTTAGTATGCCCGTTTGGCGGAATTTCAGGAGAGTGACTTTTGTAGGGTGCAAGGCACGCAGCGGTGTTTCAAAAACGGGCGGTGTTTGGATTCGTAAGTGTGTGGAGACATTTCAGAAGCGAGGGAAGGTGGTTCAAAGGCATGTTTTTTACTCTAGGGATTTCGAAGGCGCGCTGCGGCGTTTCAGAGACGGGAGAAGGTGGTTCAAAGGCGCGTTTTTTACTCTGGGGATTCCGAAGGTGCGCTGCGGCGTTTCAGAGGCGGGAGAAGGTGGTTCAAAGGCGCGTTTCGTTTCAAGGATTTTTCAGAGGCGCGTTCAGAGATTTCAGAGGCGCAATTATTCATCGTGAATTGCTGAAGGCGCACTGATGAATTCAAAGGCGTGTCATAGATGCGGGAACTCTGAAGCCGGTGGATTGTCCCGCATACCACGTTGATGTTACTGATTGTGTCCATGATAGGGTGCAAGTTTCATCACTCGAAGAATCCACCCGCTTGCGGACGGCTTTGCCAACGCCGTAACGAAGGACGGCAGCTGCATCCCTGGATAATTAACGTTTCGGCTTAGCTAATTAACGTCTCAGCTTAGCTAATTAACATCTCAGCTCCGCAAATTAACATCTCAGCTTCGCAAATTAACATCTCAGCTCCGCAAATTAACGTTTCAGCTTAGCTAATTAACGTTTCGGCTCAGATCAACAACGCTTGAGTCAAGATACACAACGTTTCACCTTAGATACACAACGTTTCAGCCTAGATACGCAACGTTTCAAGATTGCGTTCAGTATTTTGCGGGGTCTATTGCCAAAGTGGATGCCCCCTGCTCCCCTCAAATATCCCCTTTCAAATTGAACACAAAAAAACCGCCTCCTAAAGGAG
>NZ_LN651373.1:2060986-2066373 GCF_000826125.2 Bhargavaea cecembensis | reverse complement strand
ATAACCCGAAGGTCGCAGGTTCAAATCCTGCCTCCGCAACCAATGGTCCCGTGGTGTAGCGGTTAACATGCCTGCCTGTCACGCAGGAGATCGCGGGTTCGATTCCCGTCGGGACCGCCATTTATTTCATACATAACTATTGTTGGCTTGGTAGCTCAGTCGGTAGAGCAAAGGACTGAAAATCCTTGTGTCGGCGGTTCGATTCCGTCCCAAGCCACCATCCCGTGCGGATGTAGTTTAGTGGTAAAACCTCAGCTTCCCAAGCTGAAGTCGAGGGTTCGATTCCCTTCATCCGCTCCATCGAATGGGCCTATAGCTCAGCCGGTTAGAGCGCACGCCTGATAAGCGTGAGGTCGGTGGTTCGAGTCCACTTAGGCCCACCATTTTCCGCAGTAGCTCAGTGGTAGAGCAATCGGCTGTTAACCGATCGGTCGTAAGTTCGAGTCTTACCTGCGGAGCCATTGGAGAAGTACTCAAGAGGCCGAAGAGGCGCCCCTGCTAAGGGCGTAGGTCGGGTAACCGGCGCGAGGGTTCAAATCCCTCCTTCTCCGCCATCCTGGCCCCTTGGTCAAGCGGTTAAGACACCGCCCTTTCACGGCGGTAACACGGGTTCGAATCCCGTAGGGGTCATCACGAAAAAAAGCAGCCTTCCATTTCGGGAGGCTGCTTTTTTCATTCCTTTTCTCCGGTATAGCTGTCCCGTTCATGATAGGGGATGTCGCCGATCGGAGATTCCAGCTGCTCTTCGTCCAACTCGTCCTCGTATTCTTCCATCGTCTCCGAGCGGGAGAAGCCTTTCACGGTTCCGGTTTCGTCCGTGCTCGCGAATTCTTCATACTCCTCGACGGCCCCTGTTTCCAGATCATCTTTGTACAAGTCATTGTAGTTGTCGTGGTCTCCGGTCATATCAGACGGGGTTTCCGATGTTCCGTAACGGGCAACGTCCCTGAAGCTGTCCTGATTGTCCTGGACATCCCCTTCCTGGCCCACCTCGAAGGTGTCCGGCTTTACGGGGTCCATAATTTCCTCCAGCACGTCTTCTTCCACCGGCCGGTCATCCGGCACTTCCGCATCTGCATGGTCGATGCAGCGGTTCGTATAGGGAATCGCTTCGAGCCGCTCGAAGGGAATGTCCTTGCCGCAGATTTCGCACTTCCCGTAGGAACCGTGATGCATGGCCCTGAGCGCGTTCTCCACCTTGTCCAGTTCCGATTCTGCATGGGTTTCAAGCGCCTGGTCGCGTTCCCGGTCGAACAGTTCGGTCCCCGCATCTGCAGGATGGTTATCCGCCAGCGACAGTTCGCCCGTATCATCACGCATGCTGTCATCCCGGTCACGGTCTTCCGCGGTCTCCCTGTACTGTCTTTGCATTTGGATGAGTTCGCGTTTTAAGATTGTTTTTTCCTGTTCGCTCAACATGATGTCACTTCCTCGCCTTCGATTGTATACTCAAGCCCCGGTTTGAACATCATGAGGCCCTGGTGTCTCTCATCTTTTCCTTTTTGTCCGGATCGCTAAACCTTGAAGCGCCGGGATGCCAAACCGTTCCGGGCGGAATCGCAGGTCCCGCATGCCCGTACTCAATATTTTTGCGGTCCCGATTTATTGTTTCCCGAGCATGAAAAAAGAACCGTTGCCCGGAGGCGGCGGTTCAGGGTTTTTGCGGTTCAGGAAAACCAGTGTTCAATCAGGAGGGCCATACATAGGAGCAGACCGAAGAAGGTGTTCGTCTGCGCAGTCGCCTTCATGGCGGGCATGACGCGGAGCGGCACGTTTTCATGCCTGAAGACCCGGATGGCATTGTAGGGTTTTGCTGCACTGAGGAAGACGAGCAGGGCCCACGGAGTCAGTTTGCCGGTCAGGACCATTCCTCCGATCCACGCATACGCCGTTATGAAGAACAGCGCGAGGATGTTGACGGCGTTCGTTCTTCCCGCCAGGATGGCCAGCGTCTTCCGGCCGCTTTCCCGGTCTCCCTCAAGGTCGCGGATATTGTTGGACATCATGATGGCGCCGACTAAAATCATGCTGGGCACTGAAATGGACAGTGCCAATCCGCTCACATGGCCCGCCTGGATGAAATAGGCGATCAGGACGATGGCCATGCCCATGACCACGCCGGAGAACAGTTCTCCGAGCGGAGTGTAGGCGATCGGGTAAGGGCCGCCGGTATACAGATAGCCGATTGCCATTGCGATCCCTCCGACAACGAGCAGCCACCAAGAGGTCTGTCCGGCAATGTAGAGTCCCATCAGGGCTGCGGCCAGATAAAGTCCGACGGCGATCGCCAGGACGGTCCCCGGGCGGACGCCGTTCCGGACGATGGCGCCACCGATCCCGACCGAGTGTTCGGTGTCGAGTCCCCGCCGGAAATCGTAGTATTCATTGAACATGTTCGTGGCGGCCTGCAGGAACAGCGTCGCCAGCATCATCAGGATGAACAGGGTGACGTTGATCCCGGTCTCCCGGTAGGCGATCAGGGTACCGAGCAGGACAGGGACGAAGGAGGCGGTGAGCGTGTGCGGCCTTGTGAGCTGCCACCAGACTCTCCAGCCTACATCCGCTTTTATCGTTTGCTGCATAAGTTCTTCTCTCCTTAGCGCTTCATTTCCGCTATTCATTATATCGGACTTCGGACCGCTTGGATAGGGAAGGGGAGCCGCTTAGCCGTCGGATGTCTGCGGATATGGTAAAATGGGTAGGACATGAACGTATTGAAATGAACTGAGTTGGAGGGGTCTTGAATGGAACAGAATACGACTCCGCATTCGACGGCGTCAACCGGCCGCATGATCGGCAATCTCCGTTTCTATACGGAGACGGTCGAAGTGGGCAGGCTGTCACCGCTTGCGTTTTTCGAGGCCGGAGAAAGAGAATTCGCCGGCCATCGTTTTTATTGGGAAAATCGGGATAAGACATGGCGGCTCGTCGGAATCGGCCATGCAGCCACAATCGAAAGCGAGGACGCCGGCGGGCGGTTTGCCGATGTCCGGGCACAATGGCAGCGCCTTTGTTCGGTGCTCGTGAAGGAAGAGGGAGATCTTCCGCCCGTACTGTTCGGCGGCTTCTCGTTCGATCCGGAAAGCCGGCAGTCTTCCGAGTGGTCCGGTTTTCCGCCGGCCTTTTTTGCCGTCCCGCTGTTTCAGCTGATTGAAACCGGCGGTCGCACGTTCGTTTCCATCAATTTCATTTCGGAAGGCGAGGCGGCAGCGGCCGATTTTGAGCGGCTGCGGACCATCTGTGATGCCCTCGTCCACGAAGCGCAAGTGAAGGAGCGGGTGCCTGCCGGGAAACCCTCGGTGAGCCGCCTTGATGAGCTGGAAAAAGAGTCCTATCTTGAAGCGGTCCGGAATGTGACAGGGCAGATTCGGCAAGGGGAGGCGGAAAAGGTCGTCATCGCCCGTTCGGTTGAGCTTGGTTTTGAGGAGGCGGTCTCCCCGTCGGCGGCTCTTGAGAATCTGTCCGCGGAGCAGCAGGAAAGCTTCCTGTTNCAGCTGACGGATACTAATCGATCGAGGACTTAACCTCACAGAAGTGCCTCGGCGGCCAGCCGCCGAGGCCGGACACATAGAAAGATCCGGAAGGATCTTGGTTCAATGTCTGTTTTATCCGGTTTTGAAAGAACAAAAAATATTGCTTGCCAAATCCCGTGGGATTGGTATAATAGGATTTGTTCTTTTAAAGTGAATCTGGTCCGGTAATGATGGCGAAGAGGTCACACCCGTTCCCATCCCGAACACGGAAGTTAAGCTCTTCAGCGCCGATGGTAGTCGGGGGCTTCCCCCTGCAAGAGTAGGACGTTGCCGGGCCGATCACTTGATACATAATAAACTGGAGGATTAGCTCAGCTGGGAGAGCATCTGCCTTACAAGCAGAGGGTCGGCGGTTCGAACCCGTCATCCTCCACCATTTCTTTGCCGGCCTAGCTCAATCGGTAGAGCAACTGAATCGTAATCAGTAGGTTGGGGGTTCAAGTCCTCTGGCCGGCACCACTTAATCCGAGCCATTAGCTCAGTTGGTAGAGCATCTGACTTTTAATCAGAGGGTCGCAGGTTCGAGCCCTGCATGGCTCACCACCCTTATTATTTATAACCACACTTGCGGGTGTGGCGGAATGGCAGACGCGCTAGATTCAGGTTCTAGTGTCCTTTACCGGACGTGGGGGTTCAAGTCCCTTCACCCGCACCATTATTATTAATTGAAGTGCATAGGCACTGTCTGTTTTGCGGAAGTAGTTCAGTGGTAGAATACCACCTTGCCAAGGTGGGGGTCGCGGGTTCGAATCCCGTCTTCCGCTCCATTATTTTTCCGCCGGGGTGGCGGAACTGGCAGACGCACAGGACTTAAAATCCTGCGGTAGGTGACTACCGTACCGGTTCGAAACCGGTCCTCGGCACCAGTTATGTCATCCAATTTAATCACGCGCCCGTAGCTCAATTGGATAGAGCGTCTGACTACGGATCAGAAGGTTGTGGATTCGACTTCTGCCGGGCGCGCCACTTTATCGGGAAATAGCTCAGCTTGGTAGAGCACTTGGTTTGGGACCAAGGGGTCGCAGGTTCGAATCCTGTTTTCCCGACCACTCTTTTACGAGGGGTTCAGTCAGCTGTGAAGCGCCTGTTGCTGTTTGACGGGAAATAGCTCAGCTTGGTAGAGCACCACGTTCGGGACGTGGGGGCCGCAGGTTCAAATCCTGTTTTCCCGACCACTTTCCGGGGCCTTAGCTCAGCTGGGAGAGCGCCTGCTTTGCACGCAGGAGGTCAGCGGTTCGATCCCGCTAGGCTCCACCATTTTTCTTCATCACTACTTATCTTGGCGGCGTAGCTCAGCTGGCTAGAGCGTACGGTTCATACCCGTAAGGTCGGGGGTTCGATCCCCTCTGCCGCCATTCCAAAGGACCTTTAGCTCAGTTGGTTAGAGCAGACGGCTCATAACCGTCCGGTCGCAGGTTCGAGTCCTGCAAGGTCCACCATTCATTGGTTGATGTACGGAGGAATACCCAAGCCTGGCTGAAGGGGTCGGTCTTGAAAACCGAGAGGCGGGTCACACCGCGCGGGGGTTCGAATCCCTCTTCCTCCGCCATTTTCATGCCCTCTTCAGTCAAGGGAAAGCTCTTCTTGTACAACATGCCAGCCAAGCCTTTTCATCTTATTATCGCGGAGTGGAGCAGTGGCAGCTCGTCGGGCTCATAACCCGAAGGTCGCAGGTTCAAATCCTGCCTCCGCAACCAATGGTCCCGTGGTGTAGCGGTTAACATGCCTGCCTGTCACGCAGGAGATCGCGGGTTCGATTCCCGTCGGGACCGCCATTTATTTCATACATAACTATTGTTGGCTTGGTAGCTCAGTCGGTAGAGCAAAGGACTGAAAATCCTTGTGTCGGCGGTT
>NZ_LN651373.1:2021432-2060455 GCF_000826125.2 Bhargavaea cecembensis | reverse complement strand
GTCCGCGGAGCAGCAGGAAAGCTTCCTGTTCGGAATTGAGAGTGGGGACAAGCTGTTCTTCGGGGCGACGCCAGAACGGCTGGTGGAGGTCCGCGGCGACCATGCCGGGACCGCCTGCGTCGCCGGATCGGTCCGGCGGGGGAAATCCGCCGGCGAGGACCGGCTCCTCGGCGATGGTCTCCTCGGCGATCCGAAGAACCGCTCGGAACACCAGTATGTTGTCAGCATGATCGGAGAGGTGTTCCGCCGGTTATGCACGGATGTCAGGATTCCCGCCGGGCCTCGGCTGTTGAAAGTCCGGGACATCCAGCATCTGTTCACGCCGGTGGAAGGCGTGCCGGTGCCCGGGAAGGATCTGCTCGACTTCGTTGAGGCGCTCCATCCGACCCCTGCGCTCGGCGGGACGCCGCGTGAGGCGGCGATGCCGATGATCCGGGAGAATGAAGGGATGGACCGGGGCTATTACGGCGCGCCGGTCGGATGGATGGATGCGGAAGGCAACGGGGAGTTTGCGGTCGCCATCCGGTCCGCGCTGCTCGAGGGCGGCACGGCGCGTCTTTTTGCAGGCGGTGGGATCGTCGCCGACTCCGTGCCGGAAGAGGAGTACGAGGAGACCTGGGTGAAGTTCCGCCCGGTCATGCGGGCGCTTGGAGGGAAGCTTCATGGATGACCGGAAAGTTCTAACCGCCCATGTGCTCCGTCTGACCGCTTCGCTCATCCAGTCGGGCGTGGAGCATGTGGTCGTTAGCCCGGGCTCCCGCTCGACGCCGCTCGCCTATGCGTTCGCAAAATCGGACAGGCTCCGCATGCATCTCCAGACGGATGAGCGGTCCGCCGCCTTCTACGCGCTCGGGCTGGCCAAAGGGTCCGGCCGGCCGGTCGCTGTTCTCTGCACGTCGGGAACCGCGGCATCGAATTACCTTCCTGCGCTCACCGAGGCGAAGTATGCCCGCCTCCCGCTCATCGCAATCACGGCGGACCGTCCGCATGAACTCCGGGAGGTCGGGGCCCCGCAGGCGATCGACCAGGTCGGCCTGTATGGCCGGACCGTGAAGTACAGCGTCGACTTTCCGCTTCCGGAAGACCGGCCGGAGACGCTTGATTTCATCGGGCGCCACGTCCGTCGCGCGGTGTCCATTTCCACTGACGCTCCGGCGGGGCCGGTTCACCTGAATGTCCCGTTCCGAGAACCGCTTCTCATCGATTTCGACATGATGGATGAAGAGCCGGCGTTCGGAAACGTATTCCGCGGCCAAATGATGCCTGACGCCGGGATGGTCCGGTGGTTTGAAGAGGCGGTCCGTTCGGCGGAGAACGGTCTGCTCATCGCCGGAGAACTTCCCCCTGAATTCGATCAGGATGCCTTCTGGCGCTTTGCGGAAGCGCTCGGATGGCCGGTGCTCGCAGACCCGTTGTCGGGGCTCCGGAGCGGGGTGCCGGAAAGTGCGCGTCCGCTCTGCATCGCTTCTTACGATGCCATCCTGAAGCATGAGGAATTTTCCCGGCGGATGGTTCCGGATATGGTTCTCCGGTTCGGCCCTCAGCCGGTATCGAAACCGCTGTCCCTATTCCTGAAAGCATGCCGCCCGCCCGTGTTCGCGGTCGTGGACGAAAGTCCGTCCTTCCGCGATCCGTTCCACCTGGCCACCGACCACCTGCAATGCGCGCCGGACGTCCTGATCGGCATCCGGCCTGAAGGCGGCCGGAACCGGCATGCCCGGCTCTGGGCGGAAGCGGAGGCGATTGCGGCCGAGGAAACGGCTGCCGCAATCCGAAACGGCGGCGATGAGGGCGCGATGGCCGGGATCCTGTTCGAAGAAATGGCGGAGGGGAGCGACCTGTTCACGAGTTCGAGCATGCCGATCCGGGATGCGGACACATTCTTCCTGAAAACCGGGCGCGATATCGGCGTGTTCGCCAATCGCGGCGCGAACGGGATTGACGGGGTCGTGTCAACCGCGCTCGGCCTTCAGCAGGCGAGGAACCGTCCGGGCTATCTGCTCATCGGGGACCTGGCGATGCTTCATGACCAGAACGGGCTGATCGCCACCCGCTTCGGCGAGGCGGACCTGACGATCGTCGTCATGAACAACGATGGAGGCGGGATTTTCTCCTACCTTCCGCAGGCGGGGGAAGCCCGGTATTTCGAGGAATTGTTCGGAACGCCGACAGGGCTCAAGTTCGACCGCCTGGCCGGCATGTACGGCTTCCAGTATGACGCGGTGAAGACGGCTGAAGAGTTCCGGGCGGTGCTCCGGAAAGGCAAGGAGACGCCGGTCCGGATCATCGAGGCGTTCACTGACCGGCAGGCGAATCTTTCCGAACACCGGCATCTGTGGAGCCGGATCGGCGAAAGGCTGGATGCAGAGTGGAATGGCTGACCGCATCCGTGAGAGGCCTAGAGGTCGGATATGCCGAGGGGGGAGACCCGTCCGGCGAGCCGCTCGTTCTGCTTCACGGATTCACCGGCAGCTCGGCTGTCTGGAAACGCTTTGAGGAAAGTTTCGCTGCATACCGACTCATCATGCCGGACCTGACCGGTCATGGCCGGACGGATTCACCGGACGAGCCGGAGCGTTTCCGGATGGAAGAACAAGTCCGGGATCTGGATGAACTGCTCGGCCGGCTCGGAATCGGCACTTTTTCACTGCTCGGCTATTCGATGGGCGGCCGGGTGGCGATCGGGTATGCGGCGGAGCACCCGGAGCGGGTCCGCCGGCTCATCCTCGAGAGCACTTCCCCGGGCCTTGCCGCGGAGCAGGACCGCCGGAACCGCCGGGAGTCGGACCGGAAGCTGGCCGCTTTTATCCGGAACGAAGGGATTGCGGCATTCACCAATCACTGGGAATCCATTCCGCTTTTCTCTTCCCAGAAGAGCATGCCGGAGGCGCGGCGGCGGTCTGTCCGGGAAGGAAGGCTCCGGAACCGTCCCGAAGGCCTGTCCGGCAGCCTGCTCGGAATCGGCACGGGCAGCCAGCCGTCTTACTGGGAGCGGCTCGGAGAGCTGGCCATGCCCGTCTTCCTGATCACCGGCAGCCTGGACCGCAAATACAACGAGATCGCGGAGCGCATGGTCCGGCTGCTTCCGGACGGCCGCCATGTTGACATCAAAGACGCAGGCCATGCAGTCCACGTGGAAAATCCGGAACGCTTTGCTACAATAGTGAAGGAAGCCATGAACAATGAAGGAGGAAGAACATGACACGTCAATGGGAAACGATCCGTACATACGACGAGATCAAATATGAGAAGTATAACGGCATCGCCAAAGTCACGATCAACCGTCCGGAGGTCCGCAACGCATTCACGCCGAAGACGGTCGAAGAAATGATCGACGCTTTTTCTCGCGCGCGCGATGATGAAAGCATCGGCGTCATCGTCCTTGCAGGAGAAGGGGACAAGGCGTTCTGCTCAGGCGGTGACCAATCGAAACGGGGTCACGGCGGCTACGTCGGCGAAGACCAGATTCCGCGTCTGAACGTGCTCGACCTGCAACGCCTGATCCGCGTCATCCCGAAACCGGTCGTCGCGATGGTGTCAGGGTATGCAATCGGCGGAGGACACGTCCTTCATGTTGTCTGCGACCTCACGATTGCGGCGGACAATGCCATCTTCGGCCAGACGGGTCCGAAAGTCGGTTCATTCGACGCCGGCTACGGATCGGGTTATCTGGCACGGATCGTGGGCCACAAGAAAGCGCGTGAAATCTGGTATCTGTGCCGCCAGTACAATGCACAGGAAGCACTCGACATGGGGCTCGTCAACACGGTTGTCCCGCTTGAGCAGCTGGAAGACGAAACCGTCCAGTGGTGCGAGGAAATGCTCGAAAAGAGCCCGACGGCACTCCGCTTCCTCAAGGCGGCGATGAATGCCGATACGGACGGTCTTGCCGGTCTCCAGCAGATGGCGGGCGACGCGACGCTCCTGTACTACACGACCGACGAGGCGAAGGAAGGGCGCGACGCATTCAAGGAAAAGCGGAAGCCGGACTTCGGCCAGTTCCCTCGTTTCCCTTGATGGATGGAAATACTTTAGGCTGCCCGGCTTGATCCGGGCAGCCTTTTCTGATCGGAGGCAAATCGGAAATGGATATTCCGAACTGGATCACGCAGCGGGCCGGACTGACTCCCGGGCGTACGGCGCTCAGCTGCGGAGATGATAGATGGGATTTCCGGCAGCTTGCCGGGAAGGCGAATTCGGTGGCCGGCAAACTCAGGACCGCGGGATTGAAAGAAGGTGACCGGATCGCCCTGCTGCTGGACAGCGGACCGGAGGCGGTGTTCCTCATCCACGGCGCCCTGCTGGCGGGGCTTGAGCTCGTCATGCTGAACAGCCGGCTGACGGCAGCCGAACTGGAATACCAGATCCTCGACTCCGGGGCCGTCCGGGTCATCGCCTCCGACCGCCTGGCAGAAAAGGCGGGGGAGTCGGCACTGACCGCGGGGGATTTGGCCAAAATGGAGGTGACGCCGATCGAGCCGGCCGCCGTCTGGGCGGAAGACCGGACACTCACGATCATGTACACGTCCGGCACGACCGGCTTTCCGAAAGGAGTCCGGCAGACGGCCGGCAACCACTTTGCGAGCGCCATGGCGAGCGTGCTGAACATGGGGCTTTCAGAAGATGATGTCTGGCTGTGCGCCATGCCGCTCTTCCATATCAGCGGCTTTTCAATTTTGATGAAGTCGCTGCTGTACGGGATGGAAGTCCGGCTGCAGCCGAAATTCGATGAACAGGAATCGGCGAGGGAAATTGCAGACGGATCCGTCACACGGATTTCCGTCGTCGCTGCCACGCTTATCCGGCTGCTCGACCGGCTGGAGGAAGAGGGATGGCAGGCATCGGGGAGATTCCGTACGATGCTCGCAGGGGGAGGGCCTGTGCCCGTTCCATTCATCCGGCGGGCCGAAGCGCTCGGGATCCGGATCCTCCAGACTTACGGGATGACCGAGACGGCTTCCCAGACCGCCACTCTATCCGCCGGGGATGCTGAGCGGAAAGCCGGGTCTTCCGGAAAACCGCTGTTTTTCAGCCGTATCCGGATTGACGGGGCGAAAGGTCCCGGAGAAGCAGGGGAAATCCTCGTCAGCGGCCCCCATGTGACGCCCGGTTATGTCGGCCGGTTCTCGGACCGGGATGCCCGGCCGGACGGCTGGCTCCACACCGGCGATATCGGCAAGCTCGATGAAGATGGATTCCTATACGTACTGGACCGGCGTTCGGACCTGATCGTTTCAGGCGGGGAAAATGTCTACCCGGCGGAAGTGGAACAGGTCCTCGTGTCCCACCCGTCCGTCCGGGAAGCCGGTGTGACCGGCATGCCGGACGACGCCTGGGGAGAAGTGCCGGCTGCGTTCATTGTCCTGAAGTCTCCGGCTTCGGAGGAAGAGCTGATCAAGTTCTGCTCGGAGCGGCTGGCCCGCTTCAAAGTGCCGAAAGCGATCATCTTCAAAGACGGCCTGCCGAGAAACGCTTCCAACAAACTTTTGCGGCGCGAGCTGAAAGAGCAGCTTCGGATGCCAGAGTGAAGAGGGCACGAGACTTTACTAACGCCCTGTGAAACAGCAAAAAGCAAGGACGTCGGAAGACTCCTGCGGGAAAGCCGGCCGGGGAGACCCCGCACGGCTGGCCAGCGGAAAGCGACCAAAGTCCTTGCTTTTTGCTTTTTTCTGTGATGAAGGTGAAATCAAAATAAATTTAGTTTTGGGATCCGAGTGCTATTTTAAATTGCTCCAGATTCCGCTCCATGAGCGTAAAATAGGTGGCCCCGTCTTTGATGTCTTCATCGGTGATGACGCTCAGATTATGAAGGACGAGGGCTTCCGTTCCGGTTTCTTTCCGGATGACTTCCGCGAGCTTGGACGTGATATTCTGCTCAAAGAAGATATAGCGGATATTCTCTTTTTTCGCCTCATCCACAATCTTGGCCAGCTGTTTCTGGGACGGTTCGCTCTGGGAGTTCAGGCCTGCGACAGCCACTTGCTCCAGGCCGTACTGGGAGGCGAGATAGCCGAAAGAAGCATGGGAGATGAAGAACGTCTTGGTCCCGGCTTGTTTGGCCATGTCCCGGTAGTCCCCGTCGAGGGAAGCGAGTTCCTTGGACAGTGCCTGGTACCGTTCGTCGAATTCGGACTTGAGATCCGGGCGTTCTTCCGTTAGCGCGTCTTTGACGGCTTTGGCCAGGTCGTCCGCAAGCACTGGAGAAAGCCACACATGGGGGTCGACGCCCGCGTGGCTGTGTCCGCCATGTTCGTCGCCCGCGGAATCATGCGGATCCTCGTCGTGATGGTCTTCACCGCTGAGAAGGGCGCCGTCCGGAATATCGGAAGCTGCGGCGATGAGCCGGACTTCTTCGTTCTTCAATGTTTTCTCGGCATTTTCAACGAAGCCCTCGAGCCCGAGCCCGACGTAAATGAACAGGTCGCTGTCGGCGAGGGCCATCATGTCTTTCTGGGTCGGCTCGAATGTATGGCTGTCGGCGCCGGGCGGGTAGATGGAAGAGACGTCCACCGCATCGCCGCCGATCCGTTCCGCGAAATAGGCGAGCGGATACACTGTGGTCATCACTCGGAGGACGTCTTGATCGCCGTCTTTTTCTTTGTTCTTCTCTGTTTCCTCATTCCCTGAACCGGGCCCGCAAGCGCCGAGCAGAAGGATGGCTGCAAGCAGAATCATCCATAGTCGTTTCATGAATTCACCTCTAAATCGTAATCAATACGATTTATCATACATCATGACCCGCCTTGTTGGCAACACGGAGATTCAGGTTGCTATTTTTTCTCCGGCCATTCGTCCGGAACCGGGTCGTAGCCGCCTTCATGGAACGGATGGCATTTTGAAATTCTCCGGATGGTGAGCCAGAATCCTTTGATGGCGCCATGTCGCTCGAACGCTTCCAGGCCGTACGCGGAGCAGGTCGGATAAAAACGGCAGGACGGCGGTGTCAGCGGGGAGATCGCTTTCCGGTAAAATTTGATGATCCAGATAAACAGATGTTTCAGGTTAAACACTCCAATCGTTGTCAACGTTTATTTTAGCCCCGCAAGTGGTAGATGAACAAGAGAACGATTCGAGAGTCATTTGAAATGGAGAGTGTTTATTCATGTCCAAGGAACTGATTGAGGAACTGAACACCCAGGTTGCGACCTGGTCGGTTCTGTACACGAAGCTTCACAATTATCACTGGTATGTGAAAGGGCCGCAATTCTTCACCCTTCACGCAAAATTCGAGGAGCTTTACAATGAGGCGACCCTTCACATGGATGAGATTGCCGAGCGGATCCTGACGCTCGGGGGCAGGCCGGTCGCCACGATGACCGGTCATCTCGAGCAATCCGTCGTGAAGGAAGCGGAGGGCGATGAGAGTGCGAATGAAATGGTCCGACAGCTTGCCGATGATTTCGACAAAGTGATGCAATCCCTCAAGAAAGGAATGGAACTCGCCGCAAAAGCAGGAGATGACATGACGGAGGATATCCTGAATGCCACTTATCAGAGCATCGAGAAACACCAGTGGATGCTCCATGCATTTCTCGGCGAAGAAAACCGGTGATTGGAGGAAAATGCCGCATCCCGGCATTTTTCTTTTTGCATCCTTTCCCTGCAGGCGTACATCCTAACGGGAAAAGGAGTGATCTGCAGTATTATGGCCAGAAAATTGTATGTATCCGTGTCGGGACGCCGGATCCATGCCGCACCGCGGCCTTTCCCTTGGGAGTTTGCCATCGAAGCGGATTCCGGGACAGAGTTTGTCATTCGGCGTCTGTTCAGGCAGATCGAAGAAGCGGAATGGACCAACTTCCTGCGGGCGCATCTGCCGGCGATCCCTTATCACCTGGACAAGGAAAATCATCAGATCGACCGGCGGGTCATGAAGCTGTACGCCATCGTCCATGAATACGGGGATGCGGAGACGAAGCAATTCATCGAAGAAATGCCGTATTTCCGTTGAACCGCGGGCTTCCCCTCGACTAAACTGGAGAAAAGGGGGGATCCCGTTGTTTACATATGAAGACCGGATGGGGCAGAGAGTGGATCTGTTCATGGAGCCGGACCACGCCGGCATTCCGCCGGGGCATGTCCTGGTTGCGGCATATGAGCAGGGGAAGTGGCTCATGACACGCCATCCCGAGAGGGGGCTTGAGTGGCCTGGCGGGAAGATGGAGTCCGGTGAAACGGCGGAAGAAGCGGCCGCTCGGGAAGTCTATGAAGAAACGGGCGCAACAGTGGGCGGGCTCCGCTTTGTCGCGGACTATATCGTCCATGCCGATCCGCCGTTCTGCAAGCGGGTGTTTTCCGGACAGGTCACTAACATTGACCGGGAGGCGCCCCTTTGGGAAACTCGGGGAATCGCGTGGCTGGATGAATCGGATTGGGACGGATGCGGAGCCCTGAGCAGTCATATGGACGACGAAGGAATGAGACGGATCCGGAGGAAGGTGATCGAAGGTGAGAGAGGACGGAACGGTTGAATACACGAGGCCCTATCCATCTCCGAACCCGAATGTGCGCCTGCGCGAAGTGACCTACTGGTCCGGCGGTTTCCGGGTGAAGGGCCTGCTCGCGGAGCCGGTCGCGGAAGGCATACGCGACGGGATCGTTTACCTCCGGGGCGGCATCCAGCACGTCGGGATGGTCCGGCCGGCCAGGATAGCGCAGTTCGCCCAGCAGGGGTTTGTCGTGTTCGCGCCGTATTACCGCGGCAACCGCGGCGGAGAAGGGTTTGACGGATTCGGCGGCGACGATCGCTGGGACGCCGTCCATGCGGTCGATGTGCTGAAGCAGCATCCGAAAACCGATGCATCGAGGATCCATCTGTACGCATTTTCCCGTGGCGGGATCATGGCGCTCTGGACGGCGATCCTGCGGGATGACATCACGTCGGTCGTCAACTGGGGAGGGGTTTCGGATATCGTCTTCACGTACAAGGAGCGGAAGGACCTCCGGCGCATGATGAAGCGGGTGATCGGCGGTTCCCCGAACAGTGCGCCCGAAGAATACCGCGAACGGACAGCTCTGTTTCACGTAGACCGGATCGAGGCGCCGTTTCTTCTGATCCACGGCCGAATGGACGAAAACGTTTCGCTCGAGCAGTCGCTCATGCTGGAAGAGGCGCTGAAGGAAGCGGGAAAACCGGTCGAGACCTGGTATTTCGCCGAGTACACCCACCACTTCCCGCCGGCCGTCAACGCCCGGATCGTCCGCGACCTGTGCAATTGGATGAAAGGGAAAGGGCACTGACCGGCCGCAAGGGAGCCCGCATAAAACGAAAAGCGCTGCCGGGGAGGCATCATCCTCCGGCAACGCTTTTTCACATTCGAACATTCATATTCAGATGATCGGGCCGCCTTTTTCCTTGATGTCTTCGGAAACGGAACCGAATTTCTCGAAGTTCTCACGGAAAGCATCAGCAAGTTCTTTCGCTTTTTTGTCGTAGGCTTCCTTGTCCGCCCATGCGTTGCGCGGATTCAGCACCTCGGACGGCACGCAGTCAATTGCTTTCGGCATTTCGAGGCCGAATGCGGAACCTTTTTCCGTTTCAGCGTTTTTCAGCTTGCCTTCAATCGCCGCACGGACCATGGCACGCGTGTAGCTGAGCTTCATGCGGCTGCCGACTCCGTATTCCCCGCCGGTCCAGCCGGTGTTGACGAGGTAGACATTGGCGCCGTGTTCGTCGATTTTCTTGCCGAGCATTTCGGCATAGACGGTTGCGTGGAGCGGCAGGAACGGCGAGCCGAAGCAAGTCGAGAATGTCATCTGCGGGGACGTGATGCCGCGTTCCGTTCCGGCGAGCTTCGAAGTGAAGCCGCTCAGGAAGTGGTACATGGCCTGCTCCTTCGTCAATTTCGAGATCGGAGGGAGGACGCCGAAAGCGTCCGCCGTCAGGAAGATGATCGTCTTCGGATGGCCGGCTACGGAAGGGATCACGCTGCCTTCGATATAGTCAAGCGGATAGGCTGCGCGGGTGTTTTCCGTCAGGGAGCCGTCATCGTAGTCCGGTGTGCCTTCTTCGTCGAGCACGACGTTTTCGAGGACGGAGCCTTCCTGGATCGCCCCGTAGATCTGAGGTTCTTTCTCGGCGGACAGATTGATGCATTTCGCATAGCAGCCGCCTTCGATGTTGAATATGCCGTCGTCGGACCAGCCGTGTTCATCGTCGCCGACCAGACGGCGGCCCGGATCGGCGGACAGGGTCGTCTTGCCGGTCCCGGACAGGCCGAAGAACAGCGCGACGTCTCCTTCTTCACCGACGTTCGACGAGCAGTGCATCGAGAGGATGCCTTTTTTCGGGAGCAGATAGTTCATGACGGAGAAGATCGACTTTTTCATCTCGCCGGCATACTCGGTGCCGCCGATCAGGATGATTCCGCGCTCGAGCGAGATCATGACGAACGCCTCGGAGTTGGTGCCGTCCACTTCCGGATCCGCCTTGAACGACGGAGCGGAGACGATGGTGAATTGCGGCTTGAGGGATTTCAGTTCCTCTTCGGTCGGACGGATGAACAGCTGGTGAACGAACAGGTTATGCCAGGCGAACTCATTGACAACACGGAGCGGAAGCCGCGAGGCCGGATCCGCGCCTGCAAACCCGTTGAAGACGAACAGTTCCTCTTTCTGCCCGAGGTGGCCGAGGACTTTAGCATACAGTTTTTCAAATACTTCAGGGCTGACCGGCTTGTTGACGCTGCCCCAGTCGATGTCCTCTTTGGAAGGGGATTCCTCGACGATGAAGCGGTCTTTCGGCGAACGGCCGGTGTAAGCACCGGTTGTCGCACGCACTGCGCCTTTGTCGGTGAGGACGGCTTCTCCGCGCTTGACCGCTATGTCTGTCAATTCCTGTGGAGACAGCTGCTCGCGGATTGAATCTCCTGTCAGAAGATCATTCAGTTTATCGCTCAGTTTCGAAGAAGTCATCATCTGTACCACCCTTATCTGGTTTAGTCCCGCGCGCTTGGCGGGCCGTTTGATGTGAAATAGTATAGCACATTTAGTATAATAGTCTATACTAATTAAAAGCTCAAGCAAAAGCCGGCAAACTTCATCATTTATACACATTAACCGTTTGACATGCGGGGATCAATTCATTAGTATGGAAAATTGTACGGATACTCTTATCCCGAGCTGGTGGAGGGACAGGCCCTGAGAAACCCGGCAACCTGCCGTCTTGAGACGGAAAAGGTGCCAACCTGAAGCAAGGCGCGTGCCTTGGACGATAAGAGTGAAAGGTGTCAGACGATCCGGGCCTTTCCTCATGATCATGAGCGGAAGGCCCTTTTTGATTACATGCCCTGCAGCCTCTTCAAAGCCCGATACGGCTTGGAGTTCAATCCGTCAAGGAGCGGACTTGACAGGGGGAATGAGTACCGTAACATTTTCCGGCAGGCTGCCGGAGTTGAGGAGGAACCACATTGACCAATCGTCGCCTATTCACATCCGAATCGGTTACTGAAGGCCATCCGGATAAAATCTGCGACCAGATTTCCGATGCCATCCTGGATGCCATCCTGGCAGATGATCCGAATGCCCGTGTCGCATGCGAAACGACCGTGACGACCGGGCTCGTGCTCGTTGCCGGTGAAATTACCACCTCCACTTACGTGGATATCCCGAAAGTGGTGCGGGAGACCGTGAAGGAGATCGGCTATACCCGCGCCAAGTACGGTTTCGATGCAGAAACGAGCGCCGTCCTGACGGCCATCGATGAACAATCCCCGGATATTGCTGCCGGAGTGGATGTCGCACTGGAATCCCGGGAAGGACAGCTGAGCGACGATGCGCTCGAGGCGATCGGCGCGGGGGACCAGGGACTCATGTTCGGGTTTGCGTGCGATGAGACGCCTGAGCTCATGCCGCTCCCGATCAGCCTGGCGCACAAGCTGTCCCGCCGCCTGGCAGAAGTTCGCAAGGAAGAGATCCTTCCGTATCTGCGTCCGGACGGCAAGACCCAGGTGACAGTGGAGTACGGCGAGGACAACCGTCCGGTACGCGTTGACACGATCGTCATCTCCACACAGCACCACCCCGAGATTTCGCTTGAGCAGATCCAGCGGAACATCCGGGAGTACGTCATCGATGCGGTCGTCCCGGCGGAGCTGATCGACGGGGAGACCAAGTTCTTCATCAATCCGACGGGCCGCTTTGTCATCGGCGGTCCCCAGGGAGACGCAGGACTGACCGGCAGGAAGATCATCGTCGACACGTACGGCGGCTATGCGCGCCATGGCGGCGGTGCATTCTCGGGGAAAGATCCGACGAAAGTGGACCGTTCGGCGGCCTATGCGGCCAGATATGTCGCGAAAAACATCGTGGCTGCAGGGCTTGCCTCTAAATGTGAGGTCCAGCTGGCCTACGCAATCGGCGTGGCGCAGCCGGTCTCGATTTCGATCGATACGTTCGGAACCGGGAAGGCCGGCGAAGAGGAGCTCGTCGGATGGGTGCGGGAGCTGTTTGACCTCCGTCCGGCCGGCATCATCAAGATGCTCGATCTCCGCCGTCCGATCTACAGGCAGACGGCCGTATACGGTCATTTCGGCAGGACTGATGTGGACCTCCCTTGGGAGCGTACCGACAAAGCCGGCGCCCTGAAAAACATGTCCGGACTTTGATCCGTGTGCGGACAAACCAAACAGAAAAGCCCCGGGCCAAAAACGGTACCGGGGCTTTTCTCATTTTTGCAGACTTTTGTAATACTGGCCTTTTTCCGCGTATTCTCGCACGATCCTGTCCATGTCAGTGCGGTCTTCTTCATTTAAAGGCCGGATGACTTTTGCCGGCGAGCCGAATGCCAGCATGCCGGGCGGTATTTTCTTTCCTTGAGGAACGAGGGAGCCGGCGCCGACGAAAGCGCCCTCGCCGATTTCCGCGCCGTCCAGGATGATCGAGCCCATCCCGATGAGCGCCCCTTTCCGGACGGTGCAGCTGTGGAGAATGACTTTGTGGCCGACCGTGACGTCGTCTTCCAGAATGAGCGGAAAGGGCGGGCTCTGATGGAGCATCGACAGATCCTGGATATTGACGCGCTTGCCGATCCGGGTCGGCGAGACATCTCCGCGGATGACCGTGCCGAACCAGACGGAGGACATTTCCCCGATCTCCACATCGCCCGTGACGGTGGCGTGATCGGCGATAAAGACGGACGGGTCAATCTTCGGGGTTTTGCCTTTGAACGGATAAATCATCGAAAAATCCTCTCTCTCCATGTATATTGGTGATATGATAATCGTACCAGAAAACGAGACTCCGTTGGTTTCCGGACAACACCGGCCAATCCGCGGACGGAAGGAGATGGACAGCCGTGTGGAAATGGGAAGCGGAAGGACAGCCGAAGGCGACGGTCGTCCTGTTCCATAACGCATATGAGCATCACGGCCGCCATGCGTGGCTGATCGAGCGCTTCCGGACGGCCGGCATGCATGTGATCGCCGGTGACCTGCCGGGACACGGCAGCCGGGGGACGGATGTGCACGATGAGGCGATGCAGGAGTACCGGGAATATGCAGGCCAACTCGTTAAAGCCGGCATCGAGGAAAGCGTTCCTTTGTTCTTTTATGGACACGGGCTCGGGGGCCTGCTGGCGGCTGACCAGGCAAGGCAGGCCGGCAACGCCTGTGCGGGCCTGATCCTCACATCGCCCTGGTTCGCCCTCAACCACCTTCCGCCCAAGATGAAAGGGGCCTTGTCCGGGATCGGCAAGATTGCTTCCGGCATCAAATTCAATCACCGCATCACCGAAGATATGCTGACACGCACGCCGGACCCGGGAGGAGCGGACGCCAGCCGGCAGTCCTATCATCCGGTCGCGACGGCCGGATGGTACCGGGAACTCAACCTTTACATCAGGGAGATGGCGGAACTGCCCGCGGCGGACAGTCCCCCTGTTCTTCTGCATCTGGGCGGCAAGGACGAGATCGCCGACCGCAAGGCGGCCCGCGAGTGGCTCGTGCGGGAAGGCCGATCCGAATTCCAGTTCAAGACATGGAAGAACTGCCGGCATGATATTTTCCTTGAGCCGGAGAGGGAAGAAGTGTTCCTCTACACCGAATCGTTCATCAACTCTGTCCTCCGTTCCCTCGGATACGTGGCGTGAAGGGAGGCCGCACGGTGAGTGACGGGATGAGAAAGACGGCGGTCCGGATCATGGTCTCCGCAGCCCTCCTGCTTTTTGGGGATCCGGTGAGCGGCACCTTCGGGACGAAGGATGAGCCGCTGCTCGGACAAGTCTTCATGGTGGGCAACGAACACGGGACGGGGACCGGATTCCTGATCGACGGATCCGGGCTCGTCCTGACGAATCAACATGTAGTGAGCCTTTATGAGGATCAAGTCGTATGGACGCTCGGAGGCGAAGAGTACACGGGAAAAGTTCTGGAGACGGACCGGACGCTCGATCTCGCGCTCGTCCGGATCGATGACTACCCGGGCGGAGAGCCGCTCGTCCTGTCGGAAGAACCTCCTGAGCGCATGGAGAAGGTGCTGACGGCGACCTGGACGGAAAGCCATCCGTTCGTCATCCGGGAAGGCACGGTCCAGTTGCTTCACCAAGAAATGGGGATCGACGAGAAGGACCCTGTGTTTGACGATTATATGGTCCTGAGCACAAAGCTCGATCCAGGCATGAGCGGAAGCCCGGTCATCCGGGAAGATACGGGTGAGGTGATCGGCGTCAACGTGGCAATCGAGGCCTGGAGCAAGATTTCGATCAGCGTCCCCGTCTCCGCGGCGGAAGAAGTAATCTCGCGCTGGGTCGATGAGCACGGGGAAGGGGGAACAGCAGATGAGGAATGATGCAGATGCATATATCCGCGAACTCGGACTCAAGCCGCATCCGGAAGGCGGGCGTTATGCCCGCACGTTTGCCGCCCCGGCAAACGGGGAAAGGGACGGCGCCTTGCAGTACACAAGCATTTATTTTCTGCTGGCGGCGGGGGAGATCTCGCACTTCCACCGGCTGAAATCGGATGAAGTATGGTATTTCCACGCCGGAGGGCCGCTGGACGTTCATCTGCTTCTGCCGGACGGATCGCTTCGTACGGAGCGGCTCGGACTGTCGGTCGCAGAGGGGGAGCGGCCGCAGGTACTCGTTCCGGCGGGGACGATTTTCGGATCCGAGCCGGCGCCGGGAACCGCGTTCTCCCTCGTCGGCTGCATGGTCTCTCCCGGATTTGACTTTGCAGACTTCGAACTGTTCACACAAGAAGAGCTGCTCGCCGATTTCCCGGATCACCCGGAACTGATCGGCCGGCTTGCGTACAAGACCATCCCGAACTGACCGGGGCGGTCTTTTTTTGTAACGGACCGTGCTTTGTTTCGTCTGATGGGTAAAGGGGGGATCAGATGAATGAAAAGCTGGGCGGTTTGATTGTCCGGTTCATACTCCGAATTTGTCGGCCATACTCAGAATTTCCGCTCCATGCTCCGAAATTCGCGGCCATACTCCGATTTTCGGTTCATACTCCGAATTTGTCGGCCATACTCCGAATTTCCGCTCCATGCTCCGATTTTCATATCCATGCTCCGAATTCCGATATTTTCCGCGGCGGCCCTGATTCTCTTGACGGGCTGCTCGGCCATCCAGGGCTCTTCCGAACGGGAGGCACTGCCGGTGCTGACCGTCACGGTGGACGGCAATGAATACGAGGCGGCGGTCGGGCCGTATTGCTGGACTTCCGGCGGCACTGGCGAATGCGTGGATGCAGCGGGAGAGCCGTTTGCCTACGCGGAACGGTTTCCTCCGGTCCCGGCGGCGGCTTCATCGGAAGTGATGCTGGCATTCGATCCGGCGCCGGACCACTGGCACGTCCTAGAAGTCCGGGAAGACGGCGAAGAAAACTCGGTCGACAGTAAGCCATTTGTCCTCCCGTCCGAACCGGGAAAGTACGGCTATTCGGTGACGGGCGGCTGGCCGCAGGGAGACGTGACCTTTTTCTTCATCGTCGAAGTGCGGGATCCTGCAGATTGAAATGACGGCATTGCGGGTAGAGTATGGGCGTAGACGAATCCATGAAGGAGGAATCCGCCATGTCGCAATTCAACGGAAAGTCAGCCGAAGAGAGAGCGAAAGCGTCTGCCGAGGCGATGAAAAAGAGCCAGGAACAGCAGGACAGCATCGCCAAGAAATCCGCGGGCACCTCTCCCGTCAAACCGGGTACCGGGTTCTCGAAAGAAGCCCGCAGGACGGACCAGGCTGCAGGCACTGAATATCAGGATGGAAGCGGCGGCTTTGATGAGCGCGACAAGCTGGAAACAGGAGAATAAGCGAAAAGACGGCCTGCGCGGGTTTGCAGGCCGTCTCTTTTTGATTAGAATAGAGGGATTGAGGAAAGAAAGGATGGCGGACATGGCGGACTTTTTTGAACGCAAACGGGCGGAGACGGGTGTGGCGCTGAATTCTGTGCAAAAGCAGGCGGTCCAAAAGACGGACGGCCCGCTCCTCCTTCTCGCCTGCCCCGGATCGGGCAAGACGACGACGATGATCATGCGGATCGGCTACATGATCGAGGAGCGGGGAATCCGGCCGTCCCGGATCAAGCCGATCACGTTCAGCAAGGCGGCCGCGCGGGACATGGCCCGGCGTTTCGGAGAGCTGTTCCCGACTCTCCGGGTTCCGGCATTTTCCACCATCCACAGCCTGGCGTTCGGGATCGCCCGGACTTATCTCGAAGGCGCGGGCAAGGGATTCACGCTGATCGAGGGGGAAAAACAGCCGGGCATCCCGACGAGGACCGTGCTTTTGCGCCAGGCATTCCGGGACACGATGAAGGAAGAACCGTCCGAAGACGAGTTGGCCGGCCTTTCCACCTTTTCGAGCTTCTTGAAGAACCGGCTCATCCCCGAAGCGGACTGGCCGGCCGCAGAGGGCCCGTTCCCGCAGGCAGGGGATGTGCTCCGGCGGTACGAAGCGCTGAAACGGCGGAATCCGCGGCTTTTGCTGCTGGACTTCGATGATATGCTAACGGTTGCGGAAGAGGGGCTGCGAACGGATCCCGACTTGTGCAGGCAGACCCAGGACCGGTTTGATTATGTGATTACGGACGAGAGCCAGGACACCTCCCTCGCCCAGCACCGGATCGTCGAGCACCTCGTCAGGCGGCACGGCAATCTTTGCGCGGTGGCGGATGATGACCAGTCGATCTATACGTGGCGGGGCGCGGATCCGGATTACCTCCTGAAATTCACGGAGCCGTATCCGGAGGCGGAGGTTCTGATGATGGAAAAGAATTACCGCTCATCCGAGGAGATCGTCGGTGTTTCGGCGGGGTTCATCAAAAGGAACCGGAAGCGCTATGAAAAAGGAATGGAAGCGGTGAACGGCAGCGCAGGTCCGGTTTCGCTCAAACGGTTTGCTGACCGGGACACGCAGATCCGCTTCATCATCTACGAACTCCTGGCAGAAGAAAATCCGGGTGAGGCGGCCATCCTCTTCCGGACGAACGCCTCATCGACCGCATTCGTCCATGAGCTTCACAGGCGGGGCATTCCGTTTTACATGAAAGACGCGGATGACCGTTTCTTTGACCACTGGATCGTCGAAGACATCCTCAATTTTATGAGGCTGGCATACAATACCGCCCATAAAGGTGTTTTTTCGCGGATCGCCTTGAAGATGGATCTGTACATATCCCGCCAGGCGCTCGAGCAGTTCACCCGCGCAGGGGCTGATGGGGATGTTTTCGGGGCGTTCCTGGAAGAACCGGGACTGAAGGACAGTCAGCGGAGAAAGCTTTCGCTTTACCGGGAGATCTACGGAAGCCTGAAGGGCAAGCGTCCGGCGGAGGTGATCCGGATCATCCGGCGGGATCTCGGGTACGAAGAGTCCCTGAAGAGCCGTGCGGACAAATTCGGCTACCGGGCGGATTCGCTGTTCGACATGCTCGATGCGCTTGAAGGCATCGCCAAGCCGCTCCGCACGATGACGGAATTCGCTGAACGGCTCTCCGAATTGAAAAGCGCCGTCAAGGAGGCCAAGGAGCGCCCGGCCGACGGTGCGGTGACGCTCTCCACTTTCCACAGCGCCAAGGGTCTTGAGTTCCGGAGGGTCTTCATGATCGACTTGATCGACGGGCAGTTCCCTTCTGCGGAAGATGCCAAGGACCCGGATCTTCTGGAAGAGGCGAGGCGGCTGTTCTATGTCGGCATGACCCGGGCGAAAGAGCGTCTTGATCTGCTCAGCTACGAGCGGAACGACCGGGGGGCCGGTGTATCCGATTCACGGTTTGTCAGCGAAGTGAACGGATTGCTCGCCTTGTCGGACGGCCGTGAACGCTTGCGGGAAGACCGGAAAGTGACGGCCGGATTCAGCGGAAAGCCGGAGGGGCGGGAAGCGATGGCCGGCGTGATCAAGGACCCGGCCAGGATTGTGCCGGGCCTGAAGATCCGCCACCGGGTGTTCGGCGATGGGGAAGTGGAAGCCGTGTCGGACGGCCGGGTGTCGGTCCGTTTCGTGAAGCAGCAAAAAGAGCTGGACCTCAATCTGTGCATCGGCCGCGGCCTGATCGCAGAAGCGGGTGAAGGGGCATGAAAGACTGGATCGCCGTCGGACTCGGCGGTGCCCTCGGTGCAGTGCTCCGTTTTTTGATCGGAAGCCGGCTCCAGTCAGACGGCGGATTCCCGTTCGGAACGCTCGCCGTCAATCTTGGCGGCGCATTCATTCTTTGCGCGCTCATCGGCGCAGCCCCGCTCAGCGGCGCCTGGAAGGCGGCAGTCCATACCGGCTTTCTCGGCTCGTTCACGACCTTTTCCGCGCTCGGAACGGAGCTTTTCCTCATGCTCGAAAGCGGGAAATGGGGGATGGCGGCCGTTTATGCCGGCGTCAGCCTGGCCGGCGGCTTGGCGGCGGGACTGGCCGGATACCGTTTCGGTGAGGGGAGGAGTGCCCGGTGAGCACAGGAATCGTGACAGCGGTGACCGTCGGCGGCTTTCTGGGCGCAATCGCCCGCCACGCCGTCGCCGGACCTCTGAACCGGCGGCACGGGCCGTACGGGACGGTCTCCGTCAACCTTGCAGGTGTGTTTCTGGCGGGACTGTTTCTCCATCCTCTACTGGACGGTCTGCTTTACGCGTTCTTCATTTACGGGTTTCTCGGCTCGTTCACCACTTTTTCAACGTGGCAGTCGGAAATCGTCGCGATGTGGAGAGACCGACGCCGGGGAAGGGCGGCCGCTTATTCGACCGGGATGCTTGCAGCGGGCATCTTGTTCGCCTGGCTCGGCTGGCTGACCGGCACTCTTTGAAAGAATTGCTTTACCGAAAAGGAGGAGTCTTATGGCATCCGGAAAAAAACGGAACCGCCGCCTTCCGCCTCTCCTCGTCCTTCTCGTCCTGGTTGTAGCGGCTTTTTATTTTCTGACGGATGAAGGCGAAGAGCGGGAGGACCAAGCGGATCCGGGCGATGAGATGGGAATTCCCGCGGATGCGCCTGCCGACGGGCTGATCCCCGTCAGGCTCGTCAAGACAATCGACGGCGATACGATCAAGATCCGCTATGAGGGAAAAGAGCAGAACGTCCGGTATCTGCTGATCGACACGCCGGAGACGAACCACCCCCGGCTCGGCAAGCAGCCGTTCGGGGAGCAGGCGAAGGAACGGAACCGGGAACTGCTGAACGGCGGAGAAGTCTCCATCGAATTCGATATCGGGAACCGGACCGACAAGTACGGGCGGCTCCTCGCCTACGTGTATGTGGACGGAGTGAGCATCGAAGAAAAGCTGCTAGAGGAAGGCCTGGCGAGAGTCGCCTACGTGTATCCGCCGAACACCCGCCATCTCGACCGTTTTGAAAAGGCGGAAAAAAGGGCAAAGGATAAAGGAATCGGCATCTGGTCCATCGAAGATTATGCAACAGACCGCGGCTTCGACAAGGAAAAGGCGGAAGAAGCCGCGGACGGGCATCCGACCGAAGAAAAGCCGGCAGAACGGTTCAAGAACTGTACGGAATTAAGAAAAGTTTATCCGGACGGGGTCAAGAAAGGGCATCCTGCCTATGAGGCTCGGATGGACGGAGACAAAGACGGCGTCGCGTGCGAGCCGGCATGAGGAGGATGAACATGGACTTGAAGAGCTTATGGAAAGGCCGTGTGGATTCGGCGACGGAGCGGACTCACTTCAGATACCATCAGGTGGTCGAGGAAGGGTCCGAGGAAGGGACGGACCTGTCGCTGATCGGATTTGCCAGCGATGAAGGGGTCCGCAGGAATCAGGGGCGGCCCGGGGCGGCAGACGCGCCGGATGCACTCAGGACTGCGCTTGCCGGCCTGCCGTGGCACGGCGGCGATCACTCCCTGGCCGACTACGGGAATGTCGTATGCGAGGAAGGGCGGTTGGAGGAAGCGCAGGATGCGCTCGCCGAGCAGGTGGCCGCTGCCTATGGCCGGAATTCGAAAGCCGTCATTCTCGGCGGAGGACACGAGACGCTTTACGGCCATTATCTGGGTGCCCGGCTTCACCTGGGCCCCGAGGCGAAACTCGGCATCATCAACATCGATGCCCATTTCGATCTCCGGCCGTATGACGGGGAGACGTCATCAGGGACGATGTTTCGCCAGATCCTCGATGAAGATCAGAAGGCCGGGTATTTTGTTCTCGGCATCCAGCGTTTCGGGAATACCCGGTCGCTGTTTGAAGCGGCCAGCAAGTTTGATGTGGAGTATATGCCGGAGGAGGCGGTCAGGACGGCGGACGCCGCGGCGATCACCCGCCGGCTGCATTCGTTCATCGACCGGCATGATGCAGTCATCATGACGCTCTGCATGGATGTCCTGGATGCGGCCGCCGCGCCAGGCGTGAGTGCGCCGTCGCCGTTCGGCCTGGATCCGGTGACGGTCCGGTCAATCATCCGGGCGGCCTGCAGCCATCCCGATGTCCGTTCGTTCGACATCTCGGAAGTCAATCCGGCCCTCGACGAAGGCGGCCGCACCGTCCGGCTCGGAGCGGCACTGACCAATGAAGCGATCTTGGCGCTGCTCGGCAAGGCGCCGGAAGCATGAGAAAAAGGCTTGTCCGTTGAAGCGGTCCCGCTTCCGGACAAGCCTTTTACATTTAATCCGAGTCATGAACGTCCCGGCCCGAAGCGTTTCGTGTAATCGGTCGCCCGCCGGAGGGCCTGCTCCTCCGCCGGAATCCGGACGGACAGCATCCATATATTCAGCAGTGCAAACAAGACAGCGGTGAAATACGCCTGAAACAGAAGGGGGAGGACGAGGAGTTCCGTCGTCACGATCACGTAGTTCGGATGGCGCAGCCACTTGTACGGCCCGCGCTTCACAACATTGGCGCCTGGCAGGATGATGATTTTCGTGTTCCAGTATTGTCCGAGCGAAGCGAGGCACCATATGCGGAGGGCCTGCATCGCCAGGAAGACGGCGAGGAGCGGCAGCCAGAAAGGCGAAAGCGGCCGGTCCGTCAGCATCACTTCCAGGATCAGGCTCAAAAAGAAGGCTGCATGCATGGCAACCATGTACGGATAATGCGAGGCGCCGGCCTCGAAGGCGCCTTTGGCGAGTAGCCGCTTCTCGTTCCGTTTGGCGACCCGCAGCTCGACGAGTCGCTGGATGATGACAAGTGCGATCAGAATCCCGAATAACATGGGCCGGCCTCCTTATTGCCACTCAAGCAACAGGAGTTCCCCCGAGAACCCGGGACCGAGCGCCGCCATCAGGCCGGATTCGCCCGCTGCCGGACGCTTTTTCATGAATTGCTCCAGAACGAACAGGACGGTCGGCGAGGACATGTTCCCGTACTGCCTGAGCACGTCCCTCGAGACGTCCGTCATCCCCCGGTCGAAGCCGAGCGCCTCCTCGTAGGCGAGCAGGACTTTTTTGCCGCCGGGATGCGCGACGAAGTGGGCGATGTCCTCGACCGGCACGCCGCCCGATCGGAGAAACTCATGGACGAACGGGCCGAGCCAGTCGGTGATGATGGCCGGGATGCTCTTGGAAAAGACGACATGGAGTCCGGTGTCGTCGACGTCCCAGCCCATCACGTCCTCCGAATCCGGCATGAGTTTGGAGACGGTGGAACGCACGCGGGGCAGGGTGCCGGCGGACGGAATATCCGCTTCGTCTCCTGTGACGAGCGCGCATGCCACGCCGTCGGCAAAGAGGGAGGCGCCGACGAGGTTGCTTTTCGTATAGTCTTCCGTCTGGAACGTGAGTGAGCATAGCTCCACGCAGAGGACGAGCACTTTGTGTCCGGGATGCGCCAGACAGTAATCGTACGCCCGGCTGATGCCGGAAGCCCCGCCCGCACAGCCGAGCCCCCAGACCGGGATGCGCTTGACGTCATCACGGAACGGGAGCTTGTTCATGAGGCGTGCCTCGATGCTCGGCGTGGCGATGCCGCTGCTGGATATGTAAAAAATCGCGTCGATCTCCCGGAAATCCACTTCGCGTCCGAGAAACTCGGGATTTTTCAGGCAGCCTGCCGCAGCTTCCATGCCGAGCGAGACCGCATGCTCGATGTAAAGGTCGTTCCGTTCGCCGAACGAATGGTTTTCCCCGTACCAATCAAGCGGCATCGTGACGTGGCGGGTTTCGATGTCGCCGTTGTCGAACACCCGGAGCAGCCGCTCGATATCTTTGAACTTCTCCTTGAAGAGTCTCCGGGTGAGCCCGGCTGCGTCGTCCTGCCGGATCTCGTGACCGGGCGTGGTCGTATAAATGGATTGGATGAGGGGCATTTGCGGTTCCTCCTTAAAATGGTCCTTTCTTACCAGTACCCTTTTAAAGACATAGATATGCAGCCGGCCGGAAGTTTAGAAAGGGGGCGGCCGCTCAGCCGATCATGCGCGGTTCGCTGAATTCTTTCTTTTTCTCGAAGACAATCAGGAAAGGCGGACGCCCGGTCTGATTCAGCAGTTCATACCGGGCGGCGTGGACTTCCGACTCATGCAGCCGGGCGGCGTACTCCAGGAGGGCATCCCGCTCCGCCCCGCCCCCTTCGTGTCCGTCATACACGCAGACGGTGATGAGCCCGCCGGTTTTCAGCAAGCCCAGCAGGGAGTGGATCGCCTGCACGGTCGATTCCGGCCGCGTGACGACCGACCGGTCCCCGTTGTTCGGCAGGAAGCCGAGATTGAACATCGCTCCGCCCACAGGGCCCTCGACATACGATTTCGCCTCCGCGTGGCTGTCGAGGATCAGCCGGATCCGTGCATCCGCTCCGCCGAGCCGCTCCGCGGTCGAATCGAGCGCCTCCTGCTGGATATCAAACGCGTAGACGGTGCCTTCAGCGCCGACAAGACCGGCAAGGAACAGCGTATCGTGTCCGTTCCCGGCAGTTGCATCGACGACGGTCTCTCCTTTGTTTACTGTCTTTTCCATCCAATTTCTAGCCTGACTGAGCGCTCGGCCGAATTCCATACAGTTCCACTCCTCGTTCATTTGGTCCATTCCATATTACCACCCGGGGGCATTTCGGTTCATTGCGCACGGATTGACAATGTTCGGACTACAAATGCTTATATTGAAAACCGGGCGGCCCGGGAATACAATCATGGGAGTGAATAAAATCGGGGAGGTGACTGCCGTGCCGAAAAAAGTATGGCTGCTCGTAATCGGGATGTTCGTCAACACGGTGGGGAACTCCTTTATCTGGCCGCTGAATACGATCTACATGCATGACCATCTAGGGAAGTCCCTGTCGGTGGCGGGGCTCGTCCTGATGGCGAACTCGGCTGCGGGGATCGTCGGCAACATGCTCGGCGGGTTCCTGTTCGATAAGATCGGCGGCTACCGTTCAATCATCACGGGGATTGTTTTGTCGCTCGCCGCCCTGGTCGGACTCGTCTTCTGGCACGGCTGGCCGCATTACGTCTGGTTCCTCACGTTTCTCGGATTCGGAGGCGGCATCGTCTTCCCGAGCATGTATGCGATGGTCGGGACCGCCTGGCCGGAGGGCGGGCGGAAGGCGTTCAACTCCATTTATCTGGCGAACAATGCCGGGGTCGCCATCGGGCCTGCGCTTGCCGGGCTCGTGGCGACTTATAAGATCGATTACATTTTCCATGCCAATGCCATCATGTATGTCCTGTTCCTGCTCATCGCCATCACCTTTTACCGCGGGTTCAAGATCGACCCCGCCACCCACACATCGGTGCTCAAGGAGCAGAAGCGGATCCGGCAGAAGGCGCCGCTCATTTCCCTCGTCATCGTACTGAGCGGCTTCTTCCTGACGTGGCTCGTCTACTCGCAGTGGACGACGACCATCTCGACCCATGCCATCGATGTCGGCGTCTCGCTCGGCCAGTACAGCCTCCTGTGGACGATCAACGGAGCGCTCATCGTCCTTGGACAGCCGCTCATCAAGCCGATCGTCAAGCGCATCGAGGACAGGCTGAAAGTGCAGATGCTGATCGGCATCGTCATCTTCATCATCTCGTTTATCGTCGTCGGCTTCGCGGAGTCGTTCGCGATGTTCGTCACTTCGATGATCATCCTGACTTTCGGGGAGATGTTCGTCTGGCCGGTGATCCCGACCATCGCGAACAGTCTCGCGCCGAAGGGCCGGGAAGGCTTCTACCAGGGCATTGTGAACAGCGTCTCGACGGCGGGGCGGATGGTCGGGCCCGTCCTCGGCGGAGTGCTCGTGGATCTGTACGGCACGCATATGATGCTCACCATCCTGACGGCCGTCATGAGTTTGGCCATCGTGACAAGCCTCCTGTACGACTTGCCGATGAAACGGCAGTCCGCCGATCGGCCGGCTGCGTGAAGAGATTTTTTATCGGGAGGATTTTCGTGGATGCAACGGCATTCTTCATATCAAAGGCTTGGCCCCGTGACTTCGGTTGCGGGGATTTTTTAATGCATTTTGCGGCGGTGCGCATGTTGCCGGAAGACGGGGAGGCCGTTGCAACAGGCGGATTCTTCTGATTTAATGGATGTAGGCGTTTACAAAATAGAAACGGAGGGGGATTATATGAAACCGATATACAATACGGCCGCAGAAGCAGTGGCGGATATCCGAGACGGCTCGACGCTCATGGTCGGCGGATTCGGACTTGTCGGCATTCCGGAACAGCTCATCCTGGCGCTTGTCGACAGCGGCGTCAAGGATCTGACCGTCATTTCAAACAATTGCGGGGTCGATGACTGGGGGCTGGGCCTGCTTCTGAAGAACAAGCAGATCAAGAAGATGATCGGCTCCTATGTAGGGGAAAACAAAGAATTTGAACGGCAGGTGCTTTCCGGCGAAATCGAGGTAGAGTTGACGCCCCAGGGCACGCTTGCCGAAAAAATCCGTGCCGGCGGAGCGGGTATTCCGGCTTTCTTTACACCCGCGGGCGTCGGGACGCCGATTGCGGAAGGGAAAGAAGTGCGCACGTTCGACGGCAAGGAATACGTCCTTGAAGAAGCCCTCAAAGCGGACTTTGCGCTCGTCCGTGCGGCAAAGGCCGATCGGCTCGGCAACCTGGTCTACAACAAGACCGCCCAGAACTTCAACCCGATGATGGCCGCCGCAGGCAAGGTGACGATTGCCGAGGCGGAAGAAATCGTGGAGACGGGGGACCTGGATCCGGCATGCGTCCATACGCCGAGCATCTATGTGCAGGGGCTGATCCAGGCCGAACAGGAAAAGCGGATCGAGCGGCTGACGACCCGCTGAGGACCGACGAAAGGGGAGAGGTTACGATGGATAAAGCACAAGTGAGGGAACGGATTGCCCGGCGCGCCGAGCAGGAGATCAAGGACGGGGACTATGTCAACCTCGGGATCGGCATGCCGACGCTCGTGGCCAACTATATTTCCGATGACAAAACGGTGATTCTCCAGTCGGAAAATGGACTGCTCGGCATCGGACCGTATCCGGAAAAAGATGAAGTCGACCCCGATCTGATCAATGCCGGCAAAGAGACCGTCACGGCGATCAAGGGAGCGGCCTACTTCAACAACGCCGAATCATTCGCCATGATCCGCGGAGGGCATATCGATGTGGCGATACTCGGCGGCATGGAAGTATCGGAAACCGGAGATCTCGCCAACTGGATGATCCCCGGCAAGATGATCAAAGGAATGGGCGGAGCGATGGATCTCGTCCACGGCGCCAAGAAAATCATCGTGATCATGGACCACACGGCAAAGGACGGCTCGCCGAAAATCCGGAAGCAGTGCTCGCTGCCGCTCACCGGCAAAGGCGTCGTCGACATGATCATCACCGAACGGGCGATGATCGAAGTGACGCCGGACGGCCTGAAGCTGAAGGAAGTGTTCGACGGATTCACGGTTGATGACATCGTGAAGGCGACAGAAGCTGAACTCGACATCAGCGAAGTAAAAGAAAACGCGTGAGTGACCGAGCCGGAAAAGAATCCTTTTCCGGCTCGATTGCCGTACAAGGATCAGGATGCCATTGAAGGAGTGAAGGCGATGAGCAAGCATGAACTGCTGGAGGAGATGCAAAAGGCGGTCGGCCGGGTGCTGTTTGAAAAAGAAAAGGTGACCGAATTGATCCTCACCGCGCTCGTCGCGGGCGGCCACGTGCTGCTGGAGGATGTCCCGGGCACGGGCAAGACGGTCCTGTCCAAGACGATGGCCGATTTTATCGATGCGACTTTCCGCCGGATCCAGTTCACGCCGGACGTGCTGCCGGGAGATGTGACGGGGATCCGGTTCTTCAACATGAAGACCGAGGAATTTGAATACCGGGAAGGCCCGGTCATGACGAACATCCTGCTGGCCGATGAGATCAACCGGGCGACCCCGCGAACGCAGTCGAGCCTGCTTGAAGCGATGGAGGAGGGGCAGGCGACGGTGGACGGGGAGACCCACCGGCTTCCCGGGCTGTTTTTCGTCATCGCCACCCAGAACCCGATCGAGTCTGCGCAAGGGACATTCGATCTTCCGGAAGCCCAGATGGACCGCTTCCTCATGAAGATCCGTCCGGGCTATCCGTCGGAGGCCGGTGAGCGGGCGATGATCCAATCCTACATGCACGGAAGGCCGGCGCAGACCGTCTCCTCTGCGACCGTGGATGATATTCTCGCCATCCGGAGGGAAGCCCTGAAAATCCGGGTGAACGAAGCGGTCGAGGAGTACCTGATCCAGCTCGTCCGGGCGACGAGGGACCATCCGGAAATCGAGACCGGTGCCAGCCCGCGCGGCACGATCGCGCTGATGCGGGCCGTACAGGCGAGGGCCCATCTCCACGGCAGAAGCTTTGCGGTGCCGGAAGACGTCCGGGAGCTGGCGGTTCCGGTGCTTGCCCACCGCCTCGTGCTGACCGTTGAGGCGTCGATGCGGAAAACTTCCGAAGAAGTGCTTGAGGGGCTGCTGGGCCGGATTCCCGTTCCGGTCGAGGATGTGCCGGGAAGGTGAACCACGGATTCAGCAGGGAAGTCCATTCCGAGCGGCGCGCGCTCGCCTACAGCCTTGCAGCGGTCGTCTTCCTCCTCGTCGCGCTGCTTGGAAAGAATGCGATCGTCTGGAGCATTCCGCTGTTCATCTTGCTTGTGATCATCGGGAACTATGCCTATGTATTCCATGCCGCCCGTTCCATCCGTTTTGAAAATGAACGGGACGGACTCCGGCTCTTTCCCGGGAATGCGGATACCCTTTCGTTTGCGTTCACAAATGCAAGCCGGCTGCCGGTCCTGAATGCTTCATGGACGGCCGGCATCCTTGACCCGGACAAGGCGCTCGGACGGAAGGGCGAAGGGCCTGACGAGTACCGGCACCTCCTGCTCATGGGCAGGGAGACGGCGGTCTTCCCCGTCCGGATCGAGGCGGCCAAACGGGGGATTGTCCGCTTTCCGGTGATGAGAGTGAGGGTCAGGGATCTCCTCGGGCTTTACACGGTCTGGCTGACATATGAGGGCTATGTCCGGAAAGAGGCATGCGTCTACCCGGAACCGGTGCCGTTCCCGCTTCCCGTCAGGCTGTCCCGGATGGAGCCGGGCGGGACGCCGGAGAGGATGTCGCTGTTTGAGGAACCGACAATGCCGAGGGGCAGCCGTTCGTACCTGGCGGGTGACCCGTTCGGGACGATCGCCTGGAAAGAGACGGCACGGACGGGAGAACTGCGGACAAAAGAATTCGAGCGGGTCGTGCTCACCCGCTGGATCCTGGCTGCGGATCTCACTGGAGAATCCCGGGAACACGCGGATGAAGAGGAAGCGGAGGCGGTCTTCGGGAAACTCGCCTATGCGATGGAGATGGCCGAACGCAAAGGGATCGAAACGGAAATGTGGCTGAATGTCCGGATGGCGGGGGCCCGGCCTTATCTTCACGTGCCGGCGGGTTCGGGTCCGGCCCATCTTTCTGCCGTGCTGCAGACGCTTGCCAGGCTGCCGGGTTCGGCCCCTGTCGCATCGCCCGTCCCGATGTACGGCGGCATTGCCAGGTCGGCCGGAAGCGGGCACGTCCTTCTCCACTTTGGCGCGTGGCGGGAAGAGGCGGCCGGCCTGGAACGGCTGCTCGCGAAAAAAGGGGTTCCCGTCCACCGGATCCGGGGCGAAAAGGCGGTGGAAGCGGGATGAGGGACTGGAGAATGGTTTACGTCCGGCTTGCGGGGCTGATTCTCGAATTTTCGGCGGTCTATCTGTTTTCTGCTCCTCCCTATCTGTTCCGTGGAGAAATGCCGCCAGCCTTCCCGATGCTGTTCGCCCTGCTGGCGGGGGGAGCGGGATTCCTGCTGCTCCGCAGGAAGTCCCTGAAGCTTGCCGGGCTTGTCACGGCGGTTCTCGTGCTTGCGGGAGGCCTGCTCTTTGGGTTGAGCCCGGCATTTTCCGCCATCCTCGGCGTGGTTGCGGCGTGGCGGTTTGCCGCTGCCGCCGGCCGGGATGCCCGGGACACGGAATTCCTCGTCGCTTTCCTGTCGATCGGCTACGGCCTCGCCGCCTTTTTCCTGATCGGCGGGGAAGCCGGGGGCAGTCTTCTCAAGTTCCTGATCCTGCAATTCGGCTTCGCCGTATTCGTCCGGGCCGCAAGATCGGTCCTTGAAGCGG
Source organism: Bhargavaea cecembensis (assembly GCF_000826125.2). Classification (GTDB taxonomy): domain Bacteria; phylum Bacillota; class Bacilli; order Bacillales_A; family Planococcaceae; genus Bhargavaea; species Bhargavaea cecembensis_B. The sequence continues at coordinate 2,031,519 of NZ_LN651373.1, read as the reverse complement.
GGCAGGGAGGCAGGAAGCAGGATCGGGCGCTGATCGGCCTGGGTGCTGGAGTTGTCTTGTTCACTGCCGGTGTCCTCTTTCTTGAGCCGATCATGGCCCGGCTCGCCGTGCCGGCCGGCTGGCTGTTCGGCGGGCTCGGCCAGGTCCTGGGATTGATCGCCGGCCCGTTCCTGCGCGCCGCCGAGCCGATGATCGGCTGGCTCCGGGAAAAACAGGAACGGATTGATGAGGAACAGAAAGAGGACCAGGCGGAAAGCGGATCGGAAGAGTTCCAGTTTCCCGGGAGCGATGATCCGTCGGATGAAACCGGCNCGAAAAGGCGGTGGAAGCGGGATGAGGGACTGGAGAATGGTTTACGTCCGGCTTGCGGGGCTGATTCTCGAATTTTCGGCGGTCTATCTGTTTTCTGCTCCTCCCTATCTGTTCCGTGGAGAAATGCCGCCAGCCTTCCCGATGCTGTTCGCCCTGCTGGCGGGGGGAGCGGGATTCCTGCTGCTCCGCAGGAAGTCCCTGAAGCTTGCCGGGCTTGTCACGGCGGTTCTCGTGCTTGCGGGAGGCCTGCTCTTTGGGTTGAGCCCGGCATTTTCCGCCATCCTCGGCGTGGTTGCGGCGTGGCGGTTTGCCGCTGCCGCCGGCCGGGATGCCCGGGACACGGAATTCCTCGTCGCTTTCCTGTCGATCGGCTACGGCCTCGCCGCCTTTTTCCTGATCGGCGGGGAAGCCGGGGGCAGTCTTCTCAAGTTCCTGATCCTGCAATTCGGCTTCGCCGTATTCGTCCGGGCCGCAAGATCGGTCCTTGAAGCGGGGCAGGGAGGCAGGAAGCAGGATCGGGCGCTGATCGGCCTGGGTGCTGGAGTTGTCTTGTTCACTGCCGGTGTCCTCTTTCTTGAGCCGATCATGGCCCGGCTCGCCGTGCCGGCCGGCTGGCTGTTCGGCGGGCTCGGCCAGGTCCTGGGATTGATCGCCGGCCCGTTCCTGCGCGCCGCCGAGCCGATGATCGGCTGGCTCCGGGAAAAACAGGAACGGATTGATGAGGAACAGAAAGAGGACCAGGCGGAAAGCGGATCGGAAGAGTTCCAGTTTCCCGGGAGCGATGATCCGTCGGATGAAACCGGCTTTGCAGCCATCTTCCTCATCCTGCTTGCGGCCGGGGCCGCGGCGGGTGTCTTCTTTCTTGTCCGTGCCCACCGGAACGCCGCGCAGCCGGTCCGCCCCGACGCACTTGCGGAAAAGCGGATGCCCGGCGGAGCAGAACGGGCCAGGCAGCCAAGAGTCCGCCGCCCGCCAGGACCCGTCCGCCGGGAGGTATACCGGCTGGAGAGGAAAATGGCCCGCGCAGGCAAGGGGCGCCGGTCGGACGAGCCGTTTGGGGAATGGCTGTCCAGGCTTGGGACGGACAGGGAGACGCAGATGATGCTGGCCGATTTATACAGCCGCGTCCGTTACGGAGATGAACCGGTCTCGCGCGAAGAGGCGGAAGCCTTCCGGAAAGCGATCCGGGAGATCGGCTGAACATCCGCGGAACAACCGTCCGGAAATTGAAAAGGACATGAAAACATCCGCACTTGCCCGGACGGGTCGGTGCGGATGTTTTTATCTGTACGGAGACCTAAAGCGCTGCAGTCGGCACCGTCTTTTCATCCCGGCCGGCGATCATGCCGGACAGGAACAAGAGGATGATCGTCACGATGAAGAGCCAGAGGGAGGCAGTCCAGTTTCCGGTCACGTCGTGGAGAGCGCCGAAGAGCACCGGGCCCGCCGCCGCGAGCAGGTAGCCGATCGACTGTGCCATGCCGGACAGGGAAGCAGATTCGGACGGCGTGCGGGTCCGGAGGGCGAAGAACATCATCGCCAGCCCGAACGATGCGCCGCCGGCAACGCCCATGAGGATCATCCAAAGAGGGGTCAGGGACATGTTGTCGACAAACAGGCCGCCGTAGCCGGCTATGTAAAACGCCGCGATGATGACGACGAGCAGCCGCTGGTCCTTCATCCGTCCCGCGATGATCGGGACGAGGAATGTGAGCGGGATCTGTGAAAACTGCAAGAGAGAGAACATCCACCCGGCCGTGCTTTCCTCAAATCCCCTTGACACGAGGACTTCCGGCACCCAGGCGGCCGTTGTATAGAACATGACCGACTGAAGGCCCATGAAAAACGTGACGCCCCAGGCGAGCGGGGATTTCCAGAGCGGGCGCGGCGCCGGTCCTTTTGCGGGCCCGGACGCCTCCAGCACCGGACGCTTTTTCACTTGCGGCAGCCAGATGACCAAGGCGGCAGCGGCGAGAAGCGCCCAGATGCCGATCGATGCCCGCCAGCCGGGCGCAAATGAATCGGCGACCGGCGCGCTCAGTCCCGCAGCCGTTCCTGCCGCCAGGTTCATCGAGACGGTATAAATGCCCGTCATGAGTCCGACCTGCATCGGGAAGTTCATTTTGACGAGGCTCGGAAGGAGCACGTTCGCGAATGAAATGGCCACTCCGAGGAGGAAAGTCCCCGCGAGGAGGAGGCCGGTCCCGCCCGACGAGCGGATGATAATCCCGATGGTAAGAACGAGAAGCGCGAGGAACAGGCTTCTGGCCATGCCGATCCGGTCGGCGATCTTCGGGACGACCGGAGAGACGAGCGCGAAGGTGAGCAGCGGGATTGTTGTCAGGAATCCGGCGGTTGTGTTGGAGATGCCGAGATCCTCGATGATGCGGGAGATGACCGGCCCGACGGCAGTCAGCGGGGAACGGAGCGTGAAGGCGATCGCGACGACCCCGAGCAGCAGGAGCCATGCGCCGGCATCCAGTTTCAGCCGTTTGGAGCGATATGTATCTTTTTCTTCCAAGAGCAGCCCTCCAGTCAATTGTGCGACAATTCACCTTTTCATCCTATCAAAGGCCCCCGGCGATGTAAACGCCTGCACAATGGCACTTGCGGCGGCATGCACTATCGGGTACAATAATGCCAATAGTCAAAGACGTTGACGGGGAATAGTAGGCGTTTCGGCCCTTCCAGAGAGCCGGCGGTCGGTGCAAGCCGGCAGGACGGAACGCCGAACTCGCCTCCCGAGTCCGCACCGCAGGCAATGCCGGCCGGTGCCGTCCTTCCGCGTTAAGGATTAAGCTGGACGGCTTGCCGTCAATTTGGGTGGCACCGCGGGAGCGCAACAGTCTCTCGTCCCTGTTTCGGGACGGGGGATTTTTTTATTTTTAAGGAGGAATGGGCCGTGAGCTACAATCATCAGGAGATCGACCGAAAATGGCGGAAGTACTGGGAAGAAAACAAAACATTCAAGACGGTGGATGAGCCGGAGAAGCCGAAATTCTATGCGCTGGACATGTTCCCGTATCCATCCGGCGCCGGACTTCACGTCGGCCATCCGCTCGGTTACATTGCGACCGACATTCTGAGCGGATTCAAGCGGATGCAGGGGCATAACGTGCTGCATCCGATGGGCTGGGATGCATTCGGCCTGCCGGCGGAGCAGTATGCGCTGGATACCGGCAATGACCCGGCCGAGTTCACGGCGAGGAACATTGCGACGTTCAAGCGCCAGATGCAGGAGCTCGGGTTTTCGTACGACTGGGACCGGGAGATCAACACGACCGACCCGGAATACTACAAATGGACGCAGTGGATCTTCATCAAGCTTTATGAGCGCGGCCTTGCCTATGTGGACGAAGTGCCGGTCAACTGGTGCCCGGCGCTCGGCACGGTGCTCGCGAATGAGGAAGTCATCGACGGCCTGTCCGAACGCGGCGGCCACCCGGTCGAACGCCGCCCGATGCGCCAGTGGGTGCTCCGCATCACTGAATATGCGGACCGCCTTCTTGAGGATCTCGACGATCTCGACTGGCCGGACAGCCTGAAGGAAATGCAGCGCAACTGGATCGGCCGCTCGGAAGGCGCACAGATCAAGTTCCCCGTCGACGGATCTGAGAAGTCGTTTGAAGCATTTACGACCCGCCCGGATACGATCTTCGGCGCCACGTACGCCGTCCTTGCACCGGAGCACAAGCTCGTTTCGGAAATTACGACGCCGGAACAGCAGGCGGCGGTCGATGCGTATCTGGACAAAGTGAAGACGAAAAGCGACCTTGAACGGACGGACCTGGCCAAAGACAAGACGGGCGTCTTCACCGGCGCCTACGCCGTCAATCCGGTGAGCGGGGAGAAGATGCCGATCTGGATCGCCGACTACGTGCTGGCCACGTACGGGACGGGCGCCATCATGGCCGTTCCGGCACATGATGAGCGGGACTATGAATTCGCGAAGAAATTCGACCTGCCGATCAAGGAAGTCGTCGCGGGCGGCAACGTTGAAGAAGAAGCGTATGTCGGCGACGGCCCGCATGTGAACTCCGGATTCCTCGACGGACTGGGGAAAGACGAGGCGATTGCCAAGTCCATCGCCTGGCTTGAGGAGCACGGGGCGGGCGAGAAGAAAATCACGTACCGTCTCCGCGACTGGCTATTCTCCCGCCAGCGCTACTGGGGCGAGCCGATCCCGGTCATCCACTGGGAAGACGGCACGATGACGACCGTTCCTGAAGAAGAGTTGCCGCTCATGCTGCCGAAGACGGACAACATCCGCCCGAGCGGCACCGGCGAATCCCCGCTCGCGAACATCGAAGACTGGGTGAACGTCACGGATCCGGTGACCGGCATGAAAGGCCGCCGCGAGACGAACACGATGCCGCAATGGGCCGGCAGCTGCTGGTACTATATCCGCTACATCGATCCGCACAACTCCGAACAGCTCGTCGATCCGGAACTTGCCGAGCGCTGGCTCCCCGTCGACATCTACGTCGGCGGTGCGGAACACGCGGTGCTTCATCTGCTGTATGCCCGTTTCTGGCACAAAGTGCTGTATGACGTCGGCGTCGTCAAGACGAAGGAACCGTTCCAGAAGCTGTTCAACCAGGGCATGATCCTCGGCGAAGGCAATGAAAAGATGTCCAAGTCGAAAGGCAATGTCGTCAACCCGGACGACATCGTCGAAAGCCACGGTGCCGATGCGCTCCGCCTCTATGAGATGTTCATGGGGCCGCTCGACGCATCGAAGGCCTGGTCGACGAACGGCCTCGACGGCGCCCGCAAATTCCTCGACCGCATCTGGCGCCTGTACACGGCAGCGGACGGTACGCTTTCTTCGAAGATTACGGAAGAAAATGACGGCGCGCTCGACAAAGTGTACAACCAGACGGTGAAAAAAGTGACCGAAGACCTTGAGGCCATGCACAACAACACGGCCATCTCGCAGATGATGGTGTTCATCAACGAAGCCTACAAAGCCGAAAAGCTGCCGAAGGAGTATGCGGAAGGCTTCGTGAAGATGCTGTCGCCGATCTGCCCGTTCATCACGGAAGAACTGTGGCGCCTCCTCGGCCATGAAGAGACGATCAAGTATGAGCAATGGCCGGCTTGGGACGAATCGAAGCTAGTCGACGACCAGGTGGAAATCGCCGTCCAGATCAACGGCAAAGTCCGCACAAAAGTGGTCGTCGCGGCTGACGTCACCAAAGAAGGCCTCGAAGCCGCGGCCCTCGCCGAACCGCGCGTGAAGGAACTGACCGAAGGCAAGGAAATCAAAAAAGTCATCGCTATTCCTGGGCGGCTCGTGAACATTGTGGTTGCCGGCTGAGCCGGACACCAAAAAACCGGAGCGAGGAAGACCTGCTCCGGGTTTTCGTCTTTGTGTCGATACAGATAACGCTTTGATGGATAAAGATAATGCTTTCGCAGATAAAGATAACGCTTCGGCGGATAAAGATAACGTTCAGGCCGATAAAGATAACGCCAGGCGAAAAAGGATAAACCCGGAGCGGATAAGCCGTTCCGGGTTTTCATGTTGATTCATTCACCAGTGCCGAGCGCTGACTGTGCTGCGTTCATCCCGGCGATCCGGCCGGTGACGAGCGCAGAGGTGATGTTGTATCCGCCGGTGTAGCCGTGGATGTCGAGGATTTCTCCGCAGAAGAAGAGGCCATCCTTTTTCTTGGACGCCATTGTTTTCGGCCAGACTTCCTTGACCGAGACGCCGCCTCCGGTGACGAACGCCTTTTCGATCGGCTGAGTGCCGTTCACGGTCATTTCGAATGAATGAAGAAGACGGGAGAGGCTCCGCAGCTTGTCGTGGGCAATCTGGCCCGCAGGCATGGCCGGGTCGATGTCCGAGCGCTCCATGAGGAACAGCAGCCAGCGCTCGGGCGCCAGGCCCTTCCACAGATTCTTTGCCGCTTTTTTTGGCTCGGCTTTTCCCGTCTTCACGAGCTCCTGGAAAGTGGTCTCCGCGTTCTCATCAGGCAGGGAGTCGATCTGCATCAGAACGGGCGCGCCTCCGGTTTTCTTCATTTCCTTCACGACAAACTGGCTGCACCGGAGGATCGCCGGGCCGCTCAGGCCGAAGTGGGTGAACAGCATGTCCATCCGGTGGGTGACGAGCGTCTTGCCCTTTTTGTTTAGAACGGACACGGCGGCTCCCCGAAGGGCAAGCCCTTGCAGTTCCCGTTTCCTGATGAACGGCTCGTCCGACAGCAGTGGTACTTCCGTCGGATACAGCTCCGTCACCGTGTGCCCCGCCTGCTCGGCCCACGGGTACCCGTCACCGGTCGATCCTGTCTGGGGAACGGCCTTGCCGCCGGACGCCACGACGACCGAACGGCTCCGGATTTCCTCGCCGCCTTCCAGTCGGACGCCGAGGATGCGCTCGCCGTCCATGAGGAGCTTTTCGACCCTTGCACCGAAGCGGACTTTCACGCCGAGCTTTTTCAGTTCGCCCGTCAGCGCATCGACCACGTCGGACGCCTTGTCTGACACCGGAAACATCCTTCCGTGGTCTTCTTCCTTCAAGGGAACACCGAGCTCCTCAAAAAAGCGGATGATGTCCTTGTTGTCGAAAACGGAGAACGGGCCGTAGAGGAAACGGCCGTTCCCGGGGATATGCCGGATGATCTCGTCGTAGTCGAGNAACATTGTGGTTGCCGGCTGAGCCGGACACCAAAAAACCGGAGCGAGGAAGACCTGCTCCGGGTTTTCGTCTTTGTGTCGATACAGATAACGCTTTGATGGATAAAGATAATGCTTTCGCAGATAAAGATAACGCTTCGGCGGATAAAGATAACGTTCAGGCCGATAAAGATAACGCCAGGCGAAAAAGGATAAACCCGGAGCGGATAAGCCGTTCCGGGTTTTCATGTTGATTCATTCACCAGTGCCGAGCGCTGACTGTGCTGCGTTCATCCCGGCGATCCGGCCGGTGACGAGCGCAGAGGTGATGTTGTATCCGCCGGTGTAGCCGTGGATGTCGAGGATTTCTCCGCAGAAGAAGAGGCCATCCTTTTTCTTGGACGCCATTGTTTTCGGCCAGACTTCCTTGACCGAGACGCCGCCTCCGGTGACGAACGCCTTTTCGATCGGCTGAGTGCCGTTCACGGTCATTTCGAATGAATGAAGAAGACGGGAGAGGCTCCGCAGCTTGTCGTGGGCAATCTGGCCCGCAGGCATGGCCGGGTCGATGTCCGAGCGCTCCATGAGGAACAGCAGCCAGCGCTCGGGCGCCAGGCCCTTCCACAGATTCTTTGCCGCTTTTTTTGGCTCGGCTTTTCCCGTCTTCACGAGCTCCTGGAAAGTGGTCTCCGCGTTCTCATCAGGCAGGGAGTCGATCTGCATCAGAACGGGCGCGCCTCCGGTTTTCTTCATTTCCTTCACGACAAACTGGCTGCACCGGAGGATCGCCGGGCCGCTCAGGCCGAAGTGGGTGAACAGCATGTCCATCCGGTGGGTGACGAGCGTCTTGCCCTTTTTGTTTAGAACGGACACGGCGGCTCCCCGAAGGGCAAGCCCTTGCAGTTCCCGTTTCCTGATGAACGGCTCGTCCGACAGCAGTGGTACTTCCGTCGGATACAGCTCCGTCACCGTGTGCCCCGCCTGCTCGGCCCACGGGTACCCGTCACCGGTCGATCCTGTCTGGGGAACGGCCTTGCCGCCGGACGCCACGACGACCGAACGGCTCCGGATTTCCTCGCCGCCTTCCAGTCGGACGCCGAGGATGCGCTCGCCGTCCATGAGGAGCTTTTCGACCCTTGCACCGAAGCGGACTTTCACGCCGAGCTTTTTCAGTTCGCCCGTCAGCGCATCGACCACGTCGGACGCCTTGTCTGACACCGGAAACATCCTTCCGTGGTCTTCTTCCTTCAAGGGAACACCGAGCTCCTCAAAAAAGCGGATGATGTCCTTGTTGTCGAAAACGGAGAACGGGCCGTAGAGGAAACGGCCGTTCCCGGGGATATGCCGGATGATCTCGTCGTAGTCGAGGTTATTTGTCACATTGCAACGCCCGCCGCCGCTGATCGCGAGTTTCTTTCCGAGCTTGTTTCCTTTTTCGATGAGCAATACGTCCGCTCCCTCCGCGCCGGCCGCTGCCGCCGCCATGAGCCCCGACGGCCCGCCGCCGATGATGATCACATCATGCATATCAGTTCATCCTTTCAAGATGGCCGGGATCAGGACCCGGCCCGGAAAACGATTCAAGTCGTTGTTGGATTGAATAGGGCGCTTTTCAAATCGAATCAAACGATTAGACTGCCGAATCGAACGATTGCCCCTGTGAATCGAACGAATACGCCGCCGAATCGAACGATTACGCTTCCGAATCGAACGATTATGGCCCGGGTGACGCGTTTTCCCCCGGGGCAACCAACGCACCGCGCGCACGTCCTTCATTATACAACAGGATTTGCAAAAGAATTTGAGATATCGGCCGGGGCGGAGTAAACTGGAGAATAGTTTATATGAATGGAAGGGTCCTATGTCATCGAATTTAGTTAAGGGGACGGCGGTTCTGTCGATCGGACTGTTCCTGTCCAAGGCGCTCGGCCTCCTGTACGTCATCCCGCTCTATGCGATGGTCGGACAGGAGAATCTCGGGCTTTATCAGTATGCCTACATACCGTACAACATCATGCTGTCTTTCGCGATTTCCGGGATGCCGATCGCGGTGTCGAAATTCGTCTCCAAGTACAATGCACTCGGGGATTATGAGACCGGGCGGAGGCTGTTCAAGTCGAGCCTGTGGATCATGATCGGAACGGGGATCGTCTCGTTCCTTCTGCTGTACTTCCTTGCCGAGCCGATGGCCCACATGGTCATCGCCGATGATGAGCAAGTGTTCTCGGTCGATGAAATCGCCGGCGTCATCCGCTGGGTGAGCTTCGCGCTCATCGTCGTGCCGTTCATGAGCCTGACGCGCGGTTTCTTCCAGGGATACCAGCAGTTCACGCCGACCGCCGTCTCTCAGCTTCTGGAGCAGATCGTCCGGATCTTGTTCGTGCTGGCGGGCGTATATGTCGTCATCAACTTTATGGAAGAATCTCCGCGGACCGCAATTTCATTTGCCGTGTTTGCGGCCTTCATCGGCGCACTGGCCGGGCTTGCAATTCTCGGCTACTACTGGAAACGCGAAAAGCCGGAGTTTGACCGGCTGCTCGATTCAAGCACCCATTCGAACGGCGCCAGCCTGAAGGACATGTACCGGGAACTCATCGTCTACATTTTTCCGATCGTCCTCGTCGGGCTTGCCAATCCGCTGTTCCAGTTTGTCGATATGATCACGTTCAACCGGGCGATGTCCTCGATCGGCCTGGCCTCCGTATCCGACGGCCAGCTTGCGATGCTGAATTTCACGACCCACAAGATCGTCATGATCCCGGTCATGATCGGGACGGCTTTCTCGATGGCGCTCATTCCGATCGTGACGGGCTACTTTACAACAGGGAACCGGACGGCGATGACCCGGTCGCTCGATCAGACGTATCAGATCGTCGCGTTCCTGACTTTCCCGATGGTGCTCGGGCTGATGATCCTGTCGGGTGAGTTCTACCATCTCCTGTTCGAGGAAGATGCAGTCGGCGCCGCCATCCTGAGGTCCTACGCGCCTGCGTCCATCCTGTTCGCCCTGTACACGGTCACCGGCTCCATCCTGCAGGCGATCGACCGGCATAAATGGATTGTCCTCAACCTGCTCATCGGCCTGCTGCTCAAGCTCGCTCTGAACATTCCGCTCATCAAGCTGTTCGAGGCGCAGGGCGCCATCCTGGCG
>NZ_LN651373.1:1960507-2020446 GCF_000826125.2 Bhargavaea cecembensis | reverse complement strand
GGAACGGGGATCGTCTCGTTCCTTCTGCTGTACTTCCTTGCCGAGCCGATGGCCCACATGGTCATCGCCGATGATGAGCAAGTGTTCTCGGTCGATGAAATCGCCGGCGTCATCCGCTGGGTGAGCTTCGCGCTCATCGTCGTGCCGTTCATGAGCCTGACGCGCGGTTTCTTCCAGGGATACCAGCAGTTCACGCCGACCGCCGTCTCTCAGCTTCTGGAGCAGATCGTCCGGATCTTGTTCGTGCTGGCGGGCGTATATGTCGTCATCAACTTTATGGAAGAATCTCCGCGGACCGCAATTTCATTTGCCGTGTTTGCGGCCTTCATCGGCGCACTGGCCGGGCTTGCAATTCTCGGCTACTACTGGAAACGCGAAAAGCCGGAGTTTGACCGGCTGCTCGATTCAAGCACCCATTCGAACGGCGCCAGCCTGAAGGACATGTACCGGGAACTCATCGTCTACATTTTTCCGATCGTCCTCGTCGGGCTTGCCAATCCGCTGTTCCAGTTTGTCGATATGATCACGTTCAACCGGGCGATGTCCTCGATCGGCCTGGCCTCCGTATCCGACGGCCAGCTTGCGATGCTGAATTTCACGACCCACAAGATCGTCATGATCCCGGTCATGATCGGGACGGCTTTCTCGATGGCGCTCATTCCGATCGTGACGGGCTACTTTACAACAGGGAACCGGACGGCGATGACCCGGTCGCTCGATCAGACGTATCAGATCGTCGCGTTCCTGACTTTCCCGATGGTGCTCGGGCTGATGATCCTGTCGGGTGAGTTCTACCATCTCCTGTTCGAGGAAGATGCAGTCGGCGCCGCCATCCTGAGGTCCTACGCGCCTGCGTCCATCCTGTTCGCCCTGTACACGGTCACCGGCTCCATCCTGCAGGCGATCGACCGGCATAAATGGATTGTCCTCAACCTGCTCATCGGCCTGCTGCTCAAGCTCGCTCTGAACATTCCGCTCATCAAGCTGTTCGAGGCGCAGGGCGCCATCCTGGCGACGGTCATCGGCTACGGAGTGGCGGTCGCGCTGAATATCGCTGTTGCGTCAAATGCGCTTCATTACCGCTCGAGAATGGTGATCCGGCGGATGGTGCTCATCCTGCTGTTCAACGGCATGATGGTCCTGGCCGCCTGGCTCACTCTGAAGGGCCTGCGCCTGTTCGGACCCGCGGACAGCAAAGGGACGGCATTCCTGTATATTCTCGTGACGGCCGCTGTCGGCGCGGCGGTCTACGCGGTGCTGGCGTTCAAATCCGGACTTGCCCAGAAACTGTTCGGCAACCGGCTGAAGAGGATCGCCGATAAACTCGGACTGTGAGGTGATAAAATGAGGCTCGATAAATTGCTCGCGAACAGCGGCTACGGATCGAGGAAAGAAGTGAAGGCCCTGCTGAAACAGGGGGCGGTGAGCGTGGCGGGGGAAACGGTCCGCGACCCGGCGCTCCACGTTGATCCGGAAAGCGGGGACGTCTCGGTGTTCGGCGAGCCGGTCGATTACCGGGAGTTCATCTATTTGCTGATGAACAAGCCCCCGGGCGTCGTGTCCGCGACGGAAGACAACCGGGACCGCACTGTGATCGATCTCCTGCCCTATGAGTACCGCCGGTTTGAACCGTTCCCGGCAGGCCGGCTCGACAAGGACACGGAAGGGCTCCTGCTCATCACGAATGACGGGAAACTGGCGCATGCGTTGCTCTCCCCGAAACGGCATGTCGAAAAAACGTATTTCGCCAGAGTCCGCGGAGAAGTGACCGCCCGGGACGGCGAGGCGTTCGCTGCCGGCGTCGGGCTGGACGACGGATACGTGACGAAACCGGCGAAGCTCGATATTCTCTCGGCGGGTGAGATATCCAAGATTGAACTCACGATCACCGAAGGGAAATTCCATCAGGTCAAGCGGATGTTCGAAGCGCGCGGCAAGGAAGTCGTTTACCTGAAGCGGCTGTCGATGGGTCCGCTCGTCCTCGATCCGGCGCTCTCACCCGGCGATTACCGGGAGCTCACCGAACAGGAATTGGCATCATTGAAACAACACCAAAAAGGATGACCCTCCACCCGGGGGGGCCATCCTTTTTCGTATGTGTGCACTCTCAAGAAGTCAGTTTTACCCGTTTCTCCGTCGTTGTCCATTTGCCTCGGCTTGGACTGTCGACCAGGCCGTTGAAAGCAAGCACGTTCAAATCTCTTTGAACCGTGCGCGGAGTGATGCCGAACGCGTCGACCAGGTCGTCGGTCGTGACGATTCCCCGATCGCGGATGAACAAATAGACATCCTTGATCCGGATCAGCATCCGGTCGGTAGTAGGTTTCATATTCAGAACCACTCCTTCACCCTATTCTCCTTTGGCAAGACCAGCGGACGATCAAAGCATCGAGCCATGCTCGCAGACTGTTCGGTTGAGGGCGTACACATCCTTTGTCGGTTTTGGGACATCAATCATCCCACTCTTATTATACAGCAATAGTTAGAGTATTCCAACGCGCGGCGCCTTTTTTGGCAGTTTATTAACAACCCGGCAGGCCGGCGTTCCTCTTTTCATTTCTGCTGGAACGTGTAGAATGGCACTATAACTGACGGGAGGCGGATTCATGGACTGGAACAGCAAAGCAATTGAATCAGAAGGCGCCATCGTCGAGGACCTCAAGTCGCTCATTTCGATCAACAGCGTCCTTGACGAAAACACGGCAAGCGATGAGGCGCCGTTCGGGGAAGGCCCGAAGCGGGCACTTGACTGGTTGCTCGAAGAGGGCCGGAAAGCCGGAATGCACGTGAAGAACATCGACGGCATGGCGGGCCATATCGAGATGGGGACGGGGGACGAGCTGCTCGGCATCCTTTGCCATGTCGATGTAGTGCCGGCAGGCGACGGCTGGACGACTCCGCCGTTCGAGGCGGATGTCCGGGACGGCAAAGTGTTCGGCAGAGGGGCCATCGACGACAAGGGCCCGACGATTGCGGCCTGGCATGCGATGAAGATGGTGAAGGAGTCGGGAATCACGCTCAACAAACGGGTCCGGCTGATCGTCGGTGCCGACGAGGAGAGCGGCTTCCGCTGCATGGACCGGTATTTCAAAACGGAGGAAATGCCGACGATCGGGTTCGCGCCGGACGCCGATTTCCCGATCATCAACGCCGAAAAAGGGATTGCGGGACTCGTGTTCTCCCAGGCTGGGTCCGCGGGCAGCGGATCTCTCGTTTCTTTCCGTTCGGGCAGCCGGACGAACATGGTGCCGGATGAAGCGCGTGCGGTGGTCCGGATTCCGGCTGAGGAACTCGAAGGGCCGTTCCATGCATTTCTTGGTGAAAGCGGCTTGGAAGGGAAATTGAGCCCCTCCGGAGATAACAGGAGCGAACTCATGCTGCGCGGAAAGGCCGCCCATGCGATGGAGCCCGAAGACGGGATCAACGCGGGCATCCGGCTCGCCTCGTTCCTCGATCCTCATATGGAAGGGGACGGCGCCCGGTTCACGTCGTTTGTCGATCAGGCATTCGGTGACGGGTCGCGAGGGCATTTCCTCGGACTTGATTTCGCTGATGAAATTTCCGGGGAAACGACACTCAACGCCGGCATCCTGGCGTATAATGAAACGAGCGGAGGGGAAGTTACGGTCAGCATGCGCTACTCGGTCTCCTATCCGGTTGAAGAGAAACTGGCGGCATGCCGGGAAGCGCTGGAAGGATCCGGATTCGCACTGGATCTCGCTTCCGACTCGCCGCCCCACCACGTGGATGCGGACGACCCGTTCATCCGTACGCTGCAGCGCGTGTACGAACGCCAGACCGGGGAGAAGGCGGAACTTCTGTCGATCGGCGGAGGCACCTATGCCCGGACACTCCAAAAAGGCGTGGCGTTCGGCATGCTCTTCCCGGGCCGGCCGGACGTGGCGCACCAGGCGGATGAGTGGGTTTCCGTCGACGATCTCGTGAAGGCGGCCGGCATCTATGCGGATGCCATCTCTGAACTTGCAGGCAACTGACGTTGGCCCGTGCTATCAACTAGGAAAGAAGGATCTGTAATGTCCATCTACTTGCTGAATGACCGTTTTGTCAAAGACGATGAAATCACCGTTTCGATCGAAGACCGCGGCTATTATTTCGGGGACGGCGTCTATGAAGTGATCCGCGTGTACGGCGGCAGCCTGTTCACGGCGGATGAGCATATCGGACGGCTCTATGAATCTGCGGAGAAGATCCGGATGGAGCTCCCGTACGGCAAGCCCGAGATGAAGGCCAATCTCGAACGGCTCGTCCGGGACAATGACATCAAGGAAGGGCATGTGTACGTCCAGGCGACACGCGGATCCGCTCCGCGCGTCCATCATTTCCCGGGCGAAGACATCGTGCCGGTGATCACCGGGTATACGAAGGCGTATGCAGAAGATGCGAAGAAGCCGGAGACCGTCACGCTGAAGTCGGTGGAAGATATCAGGTGGATGCGCTGCGACATCAAGAGTCTGAACCTGCTTCCGAACGTGCTGGCCAAACAGGAGGCCCACGAGGCGGGCAGCTTCGAGGCCCTTCTCCACCGGAGCGGCACCGTGACGGAAGGCTCGTCCTCAAACATGTTCGGCGTGAAAGACGACGTCATTTATACCCACCCGGTTTCGAACTTCATCCTGAACGGCATCACCCGCCGGGTCATCATGGACTGCTGCGGGGAGATCGGCCAGACTGTCATCGAGGAACCGATGGCGCTGGAAGACGTCTACGGCATGGATGAGTTTTTCATGTCTTCGACGACGAATGATATCGTTCCGGTTTCAGAAATCGACGGGCGCACGATCGGCGACGGGAAACCGGGGCCGGTCACGAAGGCGCTGATGGCTGCGTTCAGTGACAGATTGCCGAAGCCGGTCACCCAGAACTGACCGGATGGAAGTCATTTTCATCGTGAATCCTGCCGCGAAAAACGGCAGGTCGCTCGAACGGTGGAAACGGTTCCGTCAACAGATCCGTTTTCCGTTCAAAGAGATCATCACAGAAGGCCCCGGGCATGCGATTGCCATCGCCCGGGGCTTTGCTGAAGGGGAGAGCCGTCCGGCGGTCCTGCTGGTCGCTTTCGGCGGAGACGGGACGGTCCATGAAGTCATCCGGGGCGCGGCCGGAAGCCGGCATGTCCTGATCGGTTCTGTCGGCGTCGGTTCCGGAAATGATTTCGGGCGCGGTTACCGGGCTTTCCGCACGGCGGAGGAGATCGCCGATTTCCGGGAATTCGGACGGCTTGATCTCGGGACGGCCGGTCTTGCCGAGCCGGTGGTCTTCATGAACAGCGCGGGGATCGGATTCGATGCGGTCATCTCGAACAACGTGAACCGTTCCCGGATGAAAAAGCTGTTCAACCGGGTCGGGGCGGGGAAGCTGATCTACGCCTTCTTCATCGTCCGGACGCTGTTCACGTTCCGCCCGTTCGGCTTGTCGGTGACGGCGGGCGGCAAGCGATCCGACTTTGGGAAAGTCTGGCTCGCCGCCGTCAGCAACCAGCCGTATTACGGCGGCGGGATGAAGATTTCCCCCGGCTCGGACCCTGCGGACGGGAAGCTTGAGCTGACGGTCATTCATGGCCTGTCCAGACTGAAGCTCCTGCTCGTTTTCGGAACGGTCTTCACAGGAAGCCATACGAGATTCAAAGAAGTATACAGATTATCGGATGAAGCATTCGAACTGACTGCGGACCGGCGCGTTCCGGTCCATACAGACGGGGAGGATGCGGGCACCGCAGAGCCGGGCCGTCCGATTCCGTTTGCCGTCCGGCGTGCTGCCTGGCGGCTGGCGGGACCAACTTGCACAGAGAGGTTTGAGATAACAGATGAGAGCACGCCATAAACCTTGGGCGGAAGCGTACATAGCGGAGCGGCCGGAAATTGTCATTCCGGAGCCCGAGGCACTTAAAGGACACTGGAACGAGGAATTCGGCAATGACCACCCGATCCATATTGAAGTCGGGACGGGAAAGGGACGGTTCATCACAGGCATGGCGGAAGCCAACCCGGACGTCAATTACATCGGGATTGAAATGTTCCGCGACATTATCGTGACTGCCGTCCAGCGGGCCGAAGAGGCGGAAAAACCCCGGAATCTGCGGCTGCTGAACGTCGACGCGGGACGGATGGCCGAATTTTTTGCGCCGGGTGAAATCGGGCGCGTCTACCTGAACTTCTCCGATCCGTGGCCGAAGACCCGTCACGCCAAGCGCCGTCTGACGCATGACAATTTCCTGCGGCTCTACGAGACGGTGATGCCGCCGGAGGGGGAAGTCCATTTCAAGACGGACAACCGGGGGCTGTTTGAGTACTCGCTCATGAACATGACGGATTACGGGATGCGGCTGGCCGATGTGTCACTGGATCTGCATGCCGACAATCCGGATTGGAACATCATGACCGAATACGAGGAGAAGTTTTCTTCGATGGGTCAGCCGATCTACCGGCTGGAAGCCGCATTTATGAACCGCGGAAGGGACTAAACACGAGTGAAAAGGGGGAGCACGGATGGACAAGTATACATTTCACGACATTGAACTGACCTGGCTCGACGGGGGATTCAACAAGCTGGACGGGGGAGCGATGTTCGGGCCGGTTCCGAAAGTGCTCTGGTCGAAGAAGTACGCAGTCGATGAGGACAACAAAATCGAACTGGCGACGGAGCCGATCCTCCTCCAGACGGACGGGAAGAACATCCTGATCGAATCCGGCATGGGCGCGGGCAAGCTGTCGCCGAAGATGATCCGCAATCTCGGCGTGACCCGGGAATCGAAGATCGAGGAAAGCCTCGAGGAGCTCGGGCTGACACCGGAAGACATCGACATCATCATCATGACCCACCTGCACAACGACCACGCGGCGGGCCTCACGAAGCGGGAAGGGGACGGGTACGTATCCGTCTTCCCGAATGCGGTCATCTACACATCCGCCATCGAATGGGACGAGATGCGGAATCCGAACATCCGGTCGAAGAGCACCTATTTCCGCGAGAACTGGGAACCCGTCCAAGACCAGGTCCGGACATTCGAAGACCGGCTTGAAGTCCTGCCGGGCATCGAGATGATCCACACGGGCGGACACAGCAACGGCCACTCGGTCGTCAAAATCGAGCGGGACGGGGAAACGCTCATCCACATGGGCGACATCATGCCGACCCACGCCCACCAGAACCCGCTCTGGGTGCTCGGCTTCGACGACTATCCGATGGACTCCATCTACGCAAAAGAACGCCTGCTGAAAGAAGCATACGAAGGCGGATGGCGATTCATCTTCTACCACGACGCCGTCTACCGCCTCGTCCGCTGGGATGAAACCGGAAAAGAACTAACCGAAACCCTCGAACGAACACCATTTGACTAACAAAAGCGGAGCGGGCTGTTGCCCAGAGCCGGATGGAACAAAAGCGGAGCGGACTGTACAGATACGCAACGTTTCAGCCGAGATACACAACGTTTCAATCGAGATAAACAACGTCTCAGCCGAGATACGCAACGTTTCATCCCAGATACACAACGTTTACCATCTTGCCCTGCCGCATGTAAAAAAAGCCGCATCCCGTCTCGGGATGCGGCTTTCTCAATACGTAAATAAAAATAAGATCAGATCTTCGTCAATTCGACGACTGTGCCGGTTTTGGCATCCGCCGCAAACTCGTACTCTTCGAAAACGCCGCTGATTTCGCGGGAAAGTCCTCCGCGGTAAACTTCCATCTGGACGGCCTTCTGCCGGAACGGTTCGGTTTTCATGACGATCCAGGAACCTTCGATCGGGCCTTCTTCCTTGAATGCATCCTTGATGTTCTCGAGCACTTTGTCAGGGGAAACGTTCCGATCCGCACGATTAACAGCTTCCACGACTGCCGCTCCGGCGACCGCCCCGGCGATGGCACCCACTGCAAAATCTTTCATATTCATCCCAATTCCCTCCTCAGGCACGCTTTTTTCTCAGTATATCATAGAAAGACAGGGAATCCATCAAGAGAAGCAACCGTCATATTCGTTTCGCCCTGCGAAAGAGGCCGGTGGAAACATTCTGAACCATCGTCTACAATAGGAAAGAACCGGTCACCAAATGGGAGGGTTTTTGGATGGAAAAAGAGACAGTGGATTTGTTCAGGACATTGACGGAACTGCCAGGAGCACCCGGCAATGAACATGCGGTGCGCGACTTCATGCGCGGGGAACTTGAAAAATATTCGGATGAAATCATTCAGGACCGCCTCGGCGGCATTTTCGGTGTCCGGAAAGGGGAGGAAGGCTCCCCGAAAATCATGGTTGCCGGCCACATGGACGAAGTCGGGTTCATGGTAAAGAGCATCACGGAAAACGGGATGCTGACGTTCCAGCCCCTCGGCGGCTGGTGGAGCCAGGTCCTCCTCGCCCAGCGGGTGGAGATCATCACGGACAACGGTCCGGTCACGGGTGTCATCGGGTCGATCCCGCCGCATCTGCTGAGCGACGAAGTCCGCAACAAGCCGATGGAGATCAAAAACATGCTCATCGACATCGGAGCGGACGACCGGGAAGATGCAAAGCGGATCGGCATCCGGCCGGGGCAACAGATTGTCCCGATCTGCCCGTTCACCCCGATGGCAAATGAGAAAAAGATCCTGGCCAAAGCGTGGGACAACCGGTATGGCTGCGGGCTGGCCGTGGAACTGCTGAAAGAAGTGCACGGCGAAACGCTCCCGAACCAGCTCTATTCAGGTGCAAACGTCATGGAAGAAGTCGGTCTGAGGGGAGCCCAGGCGGCCGCGAACATGATCGACCCGGATATCTTCTTCGCCCTCGATGCGAGTCCGGCCAACGATGCGTCGGGCAACAAAAACGAATTCGGCCAGCTCGGCAAAGGTACGCTCCTTCGCATCTTCGACCGGTCGATGGTGACCCACCGGGGGATGCGGGAATTCGTCCTCGACACGGCCGAGTCGAACAATATTCCCTATCAGTACTTCATTTCGCAGGGGGGAACGGATGCGGGCCGGGTCCATCTTTCCAACGAAGGTGTGCCGAGTGCCGTAATCGGCATCTGCTCGCGCTATATCCATACCGCGGCATCGATCATCCATACCGATGATTATGCGGCGGCCAGGGAACTTCTCGTCAAGCTCGTCCGTTCGCTGGACCGGACGACGGTGGAGACGATCAAAAGCAACGTATGAAAAAAGGGCCGGAGGGGCCCTTTTTGCCATGAGCGACACCGCACACCAGGAGGACAGCAAATGATGAACATCATAGTGGGATCGACCAACAAAGCGAAATTGGGGGCGGTGCGGGAGGCCGTGCAGTCCCTCGGAATCAACGCCGAAATCACGGGGTCCGCAACGGAATCCGGCGTGTCCGCGCAGCCTTTCGGCGATGAGGAAACGCGCGAAGGTGCCAGGAACCGTGCACTCGCGGCCGTGAAAGACGGGGAGGGAGACCTCGGCATCGGGCTGGAAGGCGGAGTGAAGGAACTGGACGGCCGGCTCTTTATCTGCAACTGGGGGGCGCTTGCACTCCCCGACGGGACGGTTTACACGGCAGGCGGCGCGCAGATTCCGCTGCCCGAGGAAGTCGCGGCACCCGTCCGTGCGGGAAATGAGCTCGGCCCGGTCATGGAAGACTACTCGCATCAGGCGGACGTCAGGCAATCGGGCGGTGCAGTCGGCGTATTCACCGCCGGCACCGTCTCCAGGGCCGACATGTTCGGGCATGTGGTCCGGCTCCTTGTCGGCCAGTGGCGATTTGCGGGAGGCGGGGGCGGACCTGTTGCAAGCGGCCCCGAACATGCTTAAAATAATGGGGATGCACTAGTGTGAATGGAGGAAACAGGATGGCCAAAGGACTTCGTCTCATCGCTCTCGGAATGCTTGCGGTCTTGATTGCCGGGTGCTCCGCGACACCCGAGGAACTGAGCGAGAGCGGCACCGAGGCGGCCGGTAAAGTGTTCCGTGAGGACGTGCACCGGACGAACGCGGAAGTGGGCTCCGTCCGCCTGTATAAGCCCGCCGGCTTCAAGATCCAGGAAGGATCGGACGAGCAGAATATCGTCCTCGAGAAGGGCCGGGAGACATACGTGCTCTTCATCAACCCGAACGAGCCGGATGACAGCCGCCTGTTCTACGACCTGCTGTATGCGGATCCGGCGAAGGAAATTCTGACGACCGCAACATATGAAAAGAACGGGGTATTCGGCTTTTCCGGCATCACGGATGCAGGTAGCGAACGCTTTGAGCTGGTCGCCGGAAGCGGCGGAACGAAAATGACCACGCTGTCGAAGGAAAAAGGGATTGAACGCAATCTGCGGACGATGATGGAAATTGTCCGCTCGGTGGAACGGCCCGAAGATCCGGACCTGACACTGAAGTGACCGGCATCTGCCTGATCGGCAGGCCGGGAAGGAGTTGATCGGATGAACGCATCCCAACTGGTGAATATGCTGAAGGAGCGGCTCGGCGCCGATCGTTTCGAATGGGACTTTGACCGGCAGAACAACCGGCTCCGGATGACGAACAAGGCGCTCGGCAAAGGGATGGAACTGAGCCTGTCCCCGCTGC
This sequence comes from Bhargavaea cecembensis, assembly GCF_000826125.2. GTDB lineage: Bacteria > Bacillota > Bacilli > Bacillales_A > Planococcaceae > Bhargavaea > Bhargavaea cecembensis_B. The sequence continues at coordinate 2,009,910 of NZ_LN651373.1, read as the reverse complement.
TTGCCAAATACGAAGCCAAAAAAGATAAGGCGATCGACGAAGCGGTGTACACGATCGATGAAACGTTCTCCGCGATGGAGCGGGAGGCGGAGGAAGGTTTCGATGCCTCGGACCGGATCTATCCGGTCATCCGCTCGACTTCGTTCCCTGAAGCATCCAAGGACGGGAACCGCTTCGTCATGAGCGACCATACGGCGGAGACGAGGATCTACTATGCACTTGACCTCGGCACGACATACCGGCTCATCGACGAATCGATGCTGGACGGCCTCGGCATGGCGGAGAAGGCGCTGAAGGAGGCGGCCCGGTTCCGGGTCCGTCAGCTGCCGACGGGCGTAAAGAAAGACGAAGTGGCCGGGAACGTGTTTTATTTCGTCAACAACAATGACGGATACGATGCAAGCCGGATCCTGAACGAGCCGTTCCTGAAGGAGATGGAGAAGCAGATCGAAGGCGATATGACCGTTTCCGTCCCTCATCAGGACGTGCTCATCATCGGGGACATCCGGAATGAGACAGGGTATGACGTGCTCGCACAGATGACGATGCATTACTTCACCGTCGGGACGGTGCCGGTCACCTCTCTTTCATTCATCTACGAAAACGGAGAACTTGAGCCGATCTTCATCCTGGCGAAGAACCGGCCGGTCGGAAAGGAAGAGAAAGAATGAATGTATTCTACAACCGGGCAGGCGTCGGCGATGTCCTGCTCGCCCAGCTCGTGCCGGCAGCCCCGGCCGAGATCCGGACAGAAACGCACGGTGATGTCACGCTGATCCTTGATGCGGAGATCGGTGAAGCTGCAGGCTTCAACCTGTTTGGGGCTTCCGAATATATCGGTCCCCGGGAGGACGGCCGACTCGAGACGGACGAAGCGCTCGTCTCGACGCTCAGGGAAGCATTCGAACAAAACGGCACGTCATTCGATTTTGACATCGACCTGTCTCCGAAATTCGTCGTCGGATTCGTTAAGACGAAGGAAAAGCATCCGAATGCCGACAAACTGAGCATCTGCCAAGTGGATGTCGGGGACAGGACGCTTCAGATCGTCTGCGGCGCTCCGAACGTGGCGGAAGGCCAGCATGTCGTCGTGGCCAAGCCGGGTGCCGTCATGCCGTCGGGGATGATCATCAAGGACGCGGAACTCCGCGGCGTTCCGTCGTCCGGCATGATCTGTTCCGCAAAAGAACTTGATCTGCCCGATGCGCCAAAGGAAAAAGGCATTCTCGTCCTGGAAGGCGAACAATCTCCGGGCGCGGCATTCCAATTTTAAAGTTTTTCAGCGGTCCGTCGCGACGGGCCGTTTTCTGTTGTCCAAAGCAAAATAAACCGTCCGATTCAAGCCGTTTTCGAGGGTCCGTTTGATTCCTTCCTGCTGGGCTGATAAAATAAAGTGATTGAATTGGAGAGAGTGATGTTCTTGAGCTGGTTTAAACGGCTGTTCAAAAAGCTCGGCGACGAGCCTGAATACGAAGAGAATGAGCGAAACACATACATAGAAAATGATGCAAACGAACCGGCCCCGTCCAAAAGAAGGGGCAAATTCAGATTCCCGCTGATTTCCGACGAAGAAGCGGAGGTTTATGAAGAGGGCCCGGAACAGGGGATTGACCCCGTTGCTTCCGATGAGCCGCCCGGTCTCCGGGCCGCCCTGCGCGGACGGATTGAAAGCGGGGCATTCCATGCCACGGATACGGACCGGATCAGATTCCGTGCCGGCATGCCGGAATCGGCCTCCTCGCTGAGAGGGAGCGGTTCCCGGGAGACGCTTGCGGATTGGCAGGACGGCACGGAAGGCTCCCTTCCGGGGAGGTCCGGTGCCGAAACCGGCCTTCCACGGCCCCGCCGGCTGGTTGACGAGCGGCCGAAACCGCCCGTCAGGACAAGGGGGTTTAAACCGTCGGAGATCCCTTCGCCGGTCTACGGATTCGGCAAACGACCGGCCGATGCCGTCCGCAGACCTGATCCCGAACCGGTGAGCTCTCCAGAAACCGAGCTTGCCGGGCGCCTCAGGGAAAGGGAGGAACGGCCGGAAGAGTCACGGACTGAGGAAGATGCATGGAAAAAAGTCATGGGACTCCCCGCGGCTTCCCTTCCGGCCCAGGAACCGGCACGAAGTGAAACTGCAGCCCGGGAAGACTTTGCCGCCGCGGAAGCAACGGCCGCACCGGAAGCCCGCGAGGACAATGAGATCCTTAGGACTGAAGGAACGGAAGATGTACCGGGAGAAACACCGGACTCCGGTCAGGATTTAAAGGAGATTCCAGGCGAGATTCTCAAGCCGGATAGCCCTGCAGATGAACCGGCCGTAAGTCCTGACATGGCAGAAAAACCTGAAGCCACCGTGCGCCAACATGACTCAGAAGAGGATTTTGCAATTGAACAGGGTCCGGTTGAAGAAACAGAAGCGGCGGAAAAGACGGCCCTTCCGAGAAAAACCGGTTCGCCGTTCAATGTCGTCATGCTGAAAACAGATAAAGAGCGGCTGCAAAAGATGGAGCAGATGAAAAAACTTCGGCACGGGCCTCGTGCCAGCCGGGAGTCCGGGGATGAGGCGCTGAGTCAGGAACAGGCGGAAGCCGCCTCTCCGGCAATGGAACCGGAGAAAGACCCCGTGCCCGAACCGGCCGTGGCCGAACCGGAAGAAGCACCTCCGTATTACATGCCGCCGGGTCTTGACTTCCTGGATCCTCCCGAGGAAAAAGGGGAGGATACGGAATGGATGGAGGCGCAGGCGGCGACTCTTGAAGAGGCGCTGTCCTATTTCGCGATCAAGGCCAAGGTAATTGATATCGTCCAGGGACCTTCCGTGACCCGGTTTGAGCTGACGGTCGGCCACGGCACGAAAGTCAGCAAAATCCGCAACCTGCAGGATGATCTGAAGTTGGCGCTGGCGGCCCGGGATATCCGGATCCAAGCTCCGATCCCAGGCAAAAGCTCGATCGGCATTGAAATTCCGAACCGGATCTCAAGGCCTGTCCGTATTTCCGAGCTGATCGGCTCGCCGGCTTTCAATGAATCCGATTCGCCGCTTGAAGCGGCGCTCGGCCTTGACCTGGCAGGCCGTCCGGCGACGGTTGATTTGAGGAAGATGCCGCATGGACTGATAGCGGGCGCCACAGGGTCCGGGAAATCGGTCTGCATCAATTCGATCCTGACAAGCCTGCTGTACAAGGCGTCCCCGGATGAGCTCCGGCTGTTGCTGATCGACCCGAAAATGGTTGAACTTGCACCGTACAACCGGATTCCGCATCTTGTGAGTCCGGTGATCACCGACGTGAAAGCGGCAAACGCCGCACTGAAGTGGGCGGTGGAGGAAATGGAGCGGCGCTATGAGCTGTTTGCGCACGCCGGCGTGAGAGACATCACGCGGTTCAACCGCAAGGCGGACGAGCACAGGGAATTCAGCCGGAAACTGCCTTATTTGCTGATCGTCATCGACGAATTGGCAGATCTGATGATGGTTGCCCCTGCGGAAGTCGAGGAATCGGTCTGCAGGATCGCCCAGAAGGCAAGGGCCTGCGGCATTCACCTGATCATCGCGACGCAGCGACCGTCCGTAGACGTGATCACGGGACTCATCAAGGCCAATATCCCCGCGAGGATCGCCTTCTCCGTCTCTTCCCAAGTGGATTCACGGACGATTATTGACGTCCCGGGAGCCGAGCGCCTTCTCGGGAAAGGGGATATGCTGTATCTCGGAAACGGGATGCCGGCACCTGCCCGGCTGCAGGGCACGTTCGTCACCGATGATGAGATCGAACGGGTGACGGACTTTGTCCGGCGGTCCGGCGAGCCGGAATATCTGTTCCATCAGGAAGAGCTTCTCCGTGAGACCGAAGCGCATGAAGCGGAGGATCCACTTTTTGCGGAAGCCTGCTCGTTCATCGCGGACGCCGGAAGTGCCTCCACGTCCATGCTCCAGCGGAAGTTCAGCATCGGATACAACCGGGCGGCACGGCTCATCGACATGCTGGAGGCCAGGGGCTATGTCTCTCCCCAGAAAGGAAGCAAGCCCCGGGACGTCTACCTGACGGCTTCTGACGGGACGGCCGAACCGCAGGATGGTCCGGCGCATACGATATGAACGGATGGAAAAAATACAGGAAATACGCTTTTCGGCGTGCATCGCTTTGATGATATAATGGATTGCGCCTAATTCGGCTGCAATGAGGGATCATTCACATCCCGGGAGGTTTCACAATGACAGTTTTCCACTTTACCGGCATCAAGGGATCGGGAATGAGTTCGCTAGCCCAGATTCTTCACGACACCGGAAAAAAGGTCCAGGGGTCGGACGTTGAAAAATATTTCTTCACCGAGGAGCCGCTGAAAGAGCGAGGCATCCTCATCTTGCCGTTCAGTGCAGAAAATATCCATGAAGGGCTGACCGTCATCGCGGGAAATGCTTTTCCGGATGAGCACCCCGAACTCGTAAGGGCAAGGGAGCTCGGACTTGAAGTCATCCGCTATCATGAGTTCCTCGGGGACTATATGGATCAATTCATCTCGGTGGCGGTGACCGGCTCGCACGGCAAGACGTCCACGACCGGACTGTTGGCCCATGTGCTGGCGGGATACGGACCGACGACCTATCTGATCGGGGACGGCACCGGAAAAGGCGATCCCGACGGACGGTACTTCGTCCTGGAGGCTTGCGAATACAAGCGCCATTTCCTCGCCTATGACCCTGACTATGCCATCATGACGAATATCGACTTTGACCACCCCGACTATTTTGCAGACGTGGATGATGTGTTCGACGCTTTCCAGGAGATGGCCTGGAAGGTGAAGAAATGCCTGATCGCCTGCGGGGACGATGATCAGCTCCAGCGGATCCAGGCAAGTGTTCCTGTGATCTACTACGGGTTTTCTGCCGAAAATGACTTCGTCGCCCATAATCTCCGGCGTACTGAATCGGGTACGACATTTGACGTCCGCGTGCGGAACGAGTCGTATTACACTTTCCATGTTCCGCAGACCGGCGACCACGCAGTCCTGAACGCTCTGTCGGTCATTTCCCTCTGCCATTACGAGGACATTCCGGCTGAGATCATCCAGGAAAGGCTCGACACGTTCGGCGGCGTAAAACGCCGGTTCACGGAAACGAAGGTGGGGGAGCGGGTCATCATCGACGATTACGCCCATCACCCGACAGAGATCCGCGCGACGCTGCAATCTGCGCGCCAAAAGTATCCCGGCCGTGAAATCGTGGCGATCTTCCAGCCGCACACCTTCACAAGAACGGCCAAGTTCCTCGAAGAGTTTGCCGAAAGCCTGGGGGAGGCCGACCAGGTCTACCTCTGTGAAATCTTCGGATCGGCAAGAGAGCAGAACGGCGATCTGACCATCGATGATCTGTCTTCGAAGATCGAGGGAAGCCGGATCCTTTCAGTCGGCGATGTAGAACGGCTGCTGGAACACGATGATGCCGTGCTTCTTTTCATGGGAGCGGGAGACGTACAGAAATACGAGAAAGCATTCACTTCACTTGTCAAGGAAGGAAAGACAGCCTGAGCAGCTTTTGCCGGCTGTCTTTTTTTCTTTGAAGGAGTCGGGGGATCGGGTGTCGAATAGGTACCGAGGAGCGTTTATCCCGCTGTGGGCAGGGGTACAACGTTAATATGATAAGCGCATTACATGATAGGAGGAAAAGGCATGGAGAATCTTTTGTACATCGCGGCGATTGTGGCAGCCGTCGCTTTCCTGATCTTATGCATCGCCCTTGCCATGACCCTGGGCTCGCTCAAGAAGACGCTGAACAGTGTGGCAGAAACAGTGGACGGGCTCGAAGGACAGCTGCAGGGCCTGACGAAAGAGTCGACTGAACTCTTGCATAAAACGAACTTGCTTGCGGAGGATATCCAGGAAAAGAGCGAAAAGCTCAACACGGTCGTTCAGGCCGTGCAGGGCGTGGGTGAGTCATTCGGAAACCTGAACTCCTCGGTCCGCCGGATCACTTCCTCCGTCTCTGCGGAAGTCGAGCGCAACGAGGACAAGATTGCCCAGGTCGTGCAGTGGAGCAACGTTGTCATGGGCATCCGCGACAAGTGGAAGGAAAGAAAAGGCGCCGGCAGCGACGGCTGGACCGAGTATACCGTTCCCGGTCAGAAGCGCCTTCCGGGACCGGGCGCCCAATAATCCGTCCGGACAGGCACCACCCCAAAAACTTAACAGCATCAAAAGGAGGAAACCGAAATGAATGAAGACCGCCAGCTGAAACCGAACTACAATGACCCGCAGTATAACAAGGACCTCTACGAGGGCAACACCGGCTCCGGCCCGAACGGCAACTTTGACAGCAACCACTATGACGCACAACACAGCGGCACTTACGATATGTACAGTCCGAACGAATACGATTATCGTTACCGCAACGACTATGCCGATACGTTCTATAATCAGGACCGCGAAGAAGAAGGAGGCGGCGGTTTCCTGACCGGCGCCATCATCGGGGGCCTGATCGGCGCAGCCGCTGCCCTCCTCCTTGCACCGAAATCCGGCAAGGAACTCCGCGGAGATGTCACCACGCAGGCGGGCAACCTGAAAGAAAAAGGCATCGAACTTTCCTCTGTCGCCAAAGACAAAGCGGCAGACCTGACGAAAACGGCACAGGAAAAGACAGGTGACCTCACGAAGACGATCCAGGGCCAGGCCGGCCAGATGGTCGACAAGGTCAAGTCGATGAAGAAAGGCCAGAGCGCCCCGATGGACGACGGCACGGCCTCTTCCGAAGGAGAGGAGCCGATTGAATTCATCGATACGGTCGCCGAGAAAGTCCAGGATGCGATCGACACGGGCAAAGATAAGGTGAACTCTGCCGCCGAGGCGATGAAAGATGCGGTGGACGAGAAGAAACAGCAAGCGCAAGACATGGCAGAGAAAAAAGGCTCCGGCTCTGGTTCAGGTTCGGAATCCGGGAAGTCCAATTCCGGATCAGGAAAATCAGGCGGCAACTCAGGGTCGAACAGCCAAAAATCCGGGAAGTCGGGTTCGGACAATGCATCCGAGCTGAAAGACCAGAAGTCCGGAAACTCTCCGTACGGGTATGACAACTCGGAGAACAAAGGTGACAACAAAGTGATGGGCATGAACCACATCTCCAAGATTGAAAACGACAAAAAAGACAATAAAAATACGTGATTCCCAAAAGCCCGGAATGGCCTCACCGCCTTTCCGGGCTTTTGCCTTGATATGGGGCGGTTCTTTTTGAAAGTTGAAAACGTTTACAAAAATAAAGTGTAACTTTTCAGCAAATATTGCGTGACAAAATGAGGCATACTCCACTATAATGGGTTCATTATACCCGCCGGCACCGAATGCCGGATGAGGGTAGGAAACTGATAACAGAGAGGGGATACGGGAATGAGCCTGAATGAGTTGGAAAGCCTGCGCGGCAAAGTGGATGAGCTGAACCTGGAAATTCTTCGTCTCATCAATGAACGGGCGGAAGTGGTCCAGGAAATCGGCAAGGTAAAGGAAAAGCAGGGTGTCAACCGATATGACCCTCTCCGTGAACGGCATATGCTCAATTTGCTTAAGGACTTCAATCACGGCCCGGTGCCTCAATCGACCGTTGAACATATTTTCAAGGAAATCTTCAAAACTGCACTTGAACAACAGGAGGAGGATCAGCGGAAGGCACTCCTCGTTTCCCGGAAAAAGAAGAAGGAAGACACGGTCGTCGAAGTGAACGGCGAGAAGATCGGGCAGGATATCCCGACATTCATCTTCGGGCCTTGCGCCGTCGAATCCTATGAGCAAGTGTCGACGGTGGCAAAAGCCGTCGCCGCAAAAGGCCAGAAGCTGATCCGCGGCGGCGCCTACAAGCCCCGCACGTCTCCTTACGACTTCCAGGGACTCGGCCTCGAAGGCCTGAAGATCCTCAGCCGGGCGGCGAAAGAAAACGGTCTCGCGGTCGTATCGGAAATCGTCACCCCCGGACATCTCGAAGAGGCGCTCGACTATGTGGACGTCATCCAGATCGGCGCCCGCAATATGCAGAACTTCGAACTTCTGAAGGCGGCCGGGTCGGTCCGCAAGCCGGTTCTTCTGAAGCGCGGGCTCGCTGCGACGATCGATGAATTCATCAATGCTGCCGAATACATCATCTCGCAGGGGAACGACCAGATCATGCTCTGCGAGCGGGGAATCCGCACATACGAGCGGGCAACCCGGAACACGCTTGACATCTCTGCCGTGCCGATCCTCAAGCAGGAGACGCATCTGCCGGTCTTCGTCGACGTCACCCACTCGACCGGGCGCCGCGACCTGCTGCTCCCGACGGCCAAGGCCGCGATTGCAGTCGGAGCCGACGGTGTCATGGCGGAAGTGCATCCGGATCCGGCCGTGGCCCTCTCCGATGCCCAGCAGCAGATGAACCTCGAACAGTTCGACGAGTTCTACAGCGAACTTCAGAAATTCATGAAATCCCACGCGATCCTCGTGTGACCCGAAAGCCGGAACTTCAACGTTCCGGCTTTTTTGCATCCCGAGAGCGCATGCACAGGGAGCGGGGTGGCCACTGGCCATGAAGCGTTATCTTTATTGGCCGGAACGTTATCTTTATCCCGGCGAGCGTTATCTATATCGGCTGAAGCGTTATCTTTATCCCGGGAAGCCTTATCTTTATCAGCCGCAGCGGAGAAAGGGCGCACCCGAATGGGACTGTTTTTGCTGTAAGGCTTTGAGTTGGGGCAAACTTAGCGTAAAATGAAAACAAACGAAGTGTTTTCATCGGAGGGATCATCGATATGACTGTAACGATTTACGACGTGGCCCGGGAGGCGAACGTTTCCATGGCGACCGTCTCGCGCGTCGTCAACGGAAATCCGAACGTCAAGCCGGCCACCCGGAAAAAGGTGAAAGAAGCGATTGAACGTCTCGGTTACCGTCCAAACGCGGTGGCCAGAGGGCTGGCCAGCAAGAAGACGACCACTGTGGGCGTCATCATCCCCGACATCTCGAAAGGCTTCTATGCGGAGTTGGCGCGGGGCATCGAGGACATTGCGACCATGTATGAGTACAACATCATCCTGTCGAACTCCGACCAGAATGAAGACAAGGAAATCCGTCTTCTGGAAACGATGCTCGGCAAGCAGGTTGACGGGATTGTCATGATGAGCGACTCGATCACGCCGGCACTTCGCGAGGAGATCAGCCGGTCATCCGTACCGGTCGTCCTGGCGGGCACCATCGATCCGGAAGGCAAGATCCCGTCCGTCAACATCGATTACCGGGGGGCCGCACGCGAGGCGGTTTCGCGCCTGATCGGCAACCGGGACAAGGAAGTGGCCTTCGTCTCCGGCCCGTTCGATACAGTAATCAACCGTGACTTCCTCCTGGAGGGGTACAAAGATGCGCTGAAGGAGGCGGGAATACCGGTTGATGAGGAGCTCATCTTCGAGATCGATGATTCTTACGATGCGGCGCTCGAGGCATGGCATGCGACCGACCGCAGGCCGGACGGTGTATTTGCGGGCAGCGACGAGCTGGCGATCGGCGTCATCCACGGAGTGCTGGATGCCGGTCTTTCGGTTCCGGGGGACGTGGATGTCATCGGCTTTGAAAACACGAAGCTCGCCCGGATGGTCAGACCGCGTCTGACTTCCGTGGTCATTCCGCTTTACGACATCGGCGCGGTATCCATGCGCCTTCTGACGAAGTATATGAGCAATGAAGAAATCGAAGATCCGACCGTCGTTCTTCCGCACCGGATAGAAGAACGGGAATCGGCAAAATGACAGCACGGACAGAGAACGGCCCGGAAGGCGAACCATCGCCTTCCGGGCCGTTTTTCATCCTCTGTTTTCCTGTTCGCTGCGGATCAGATGGAGTGCCTTGTCCAGCATGTGCCGGTTCTTCTCCGTGATCTCCGCCTTCCTGGGGATCGGCTCATAAAGCGGATCCGGATCATCCCAGTCAGGCATGAGCGGGACAGGCGACTGCGGCCCGTACAGGTCGAGCCAGTCCTGCGGCAGCGGCCCGGCCGGCTGCTCGATTCCACTCATCGTCAGCCAGATGAGCGACCAGGCACGCGGAACGACCCGCCAGATGTCATAGCCGCCTCCGCCGACGGCGATCCAGCGGCCGTCGCAGTATTTCTCTGCCAGCTCCTGTGCCAGCTTCGGGATTTCGCGGTACGTCTTCATCGTGCTGTACAGGTGGGTGAGGGGATCGAAGTAATGGGCATCCGCCCCGTTCTGGGTGAGAATGACATCCGGCTTGAAAAACTCCGCGATCTCCGTCACGCCCGTTCTGTAAATATCCAGGAACGACTCATCCTCTGTGAATGCGTCAATCGGAAAATTGAACGAGAACCCGTATCCTTTCCCGCTGCCCCTCTCCGTAATTGCACCGGTCCCCGGGAACAGGTAGCGGCCCGTCTCATGGATGGAAACCGTGCAGACGTCCGGATCGTCATAAAAGCTCCATTGCACTCCGTCGCCGTGATGGGCGTCGGTGTCGATATAAAGCACACGGGCCCCGTATTTTTGCTGCATATACCGGATGGCGACTGAGCTGTCGTTATAAACGCAAAAGCCGGAAGCCTTTCCGCGGAACCCGTGATGAAGCCCCCCGCCGAGATTCAGCGCATGCCTCGCACGGCCCTCCATCACTTCATCGACAGCGGTCAGCGTCCCCCCGACGAGCATGGCGCTCGCTTCGTGCATGTCGGGGAAAATCGGGGTGTCTTCCGTGCCGATTCCGTAGTTTTCGGCAACGTCCTGGGGGATCTCCCCGCGTCCCGCTTTCTTGACGACTTCGATGTACCGCTCGTCGTGAATGAGGGCGAGTTCTTCATCGGAGGCCATCCGGGGGCGGACCAATGCGGAATCGGGGAGGGCCCCGATGCTCTTTAGAAGATCCGCAGTCAGGACAAGCCGCTTTTGATTGAAGGGATGGGTATCGGAGAACTTATAGTCGAGCTGGCCGTCCGAATAGACGAATGCGGCTCTCTTTATCGGTCGATCCCAGGTACGTTCGGCCATAGCACTTCATATCCTTCCTTGCGCAGATCTTCGATGATCGGGAGCGGGTTCATCGTCTTGACCCGGATGACGAGAATCTTATGGGTGGAACTGTCTTTGTCGGGATAGACGAGCACGCTCAGGACGTTCGAGTTATGCCGGTAGAACACTTTCGATACGCCGAACAGCACTCCTGCCACGTCCGGCACCCGGACCTCCATCTGCGAACCGGGCTGGCTCGCCCCGGTCAGCTCGATGTATGTATAAAGCAGGTCCGTCTCCGTGATGATCCCGACGAGCCGCCCGCCTGATACGACGGGGAGGCAGCCGAACTCATTCTCATAAAACAGCACCGCCGCATCTTCGACAAAGTCAAGCGGATGCCCGACCATCGGGTCCCTTGTCATGATTTCTGAAAGGGGAGTGTCATATAGACCGGAATCCTGCTTGCCGATCAGGGTGGACGGGACCGCCTGCTTGATATCCCGGTCCGTCACCAGCCCCGACACCGCTCCGTCGTCTGTCACGATCGGCAGATGGCGGATCTTTTTGTCCTCCATGAGCCGGAGCGCATCCTTGATGGAGTTTTCCTGTTTCAGGGTGTAGACCTCTTTTGACATGATCTCTTCCAGGATCAATGCACTCACTCCCTTTTTCGGATTCGATTTCTGATGTCCTGCCGTCTTACGCCTGTCGCCCCTGACCCGCCGCCCTCCGCTTTAGGGTCATCCAGCTGCGCGGGCCAGACCCTCGGGGTCATAAGTCATCCGGCTCTGCGAAGCAGGCTTCGCGACGCCGGCTGTCTTATGCCTGTCGGAGGCCCGCTAAAAGCGGGTCAGCCAGCCATTGCCGCCTAAGCGGCGCTCTTAGGCTGGCTTCCCTTATTACGGCCCGCTCCGCTTTTGCAACATCCAGCTGCGGGCGGCAATGTTTTTTGTGCCCAAAAGCAAAGCGTTGGGCAACAGGGGCTCGGGGTCGTAAGCCGTTCTGCTCCGCGAGGCAGGCCTCGCTTTGCAGACCGTCTTACGCCTGTCGCCCCTGACCCGCCGCCCTCCGCTTTTGGGTCCATCCAGCTGCGCGGGCCAGACCCTCGGGGTCATAAGTCATCCGGCTCTGCGAAGCAGGCTTCGCTCCGCCGGCTGTCTTATGCCTGTCGGAGGCCCGCTAAAAGCGGGTCAGCCAGCCATTGCCGCCTAAGCGGCGCTCTTAGGCTGGCTTCCCTTATTACGGCCCGCTCCGCTTTAGGGTCATCCAGCTGCGCGGGCCAGACCCTCGGGGTCATAAGTCACGTTGCGCCGCGAAGCAGGCTTCACTCTGCAACGCGCCTTATGCCTGTCGGGTCTAGGCGGCCCGCTCCGCTTTAGGGTCATCCAGCTGCGCGGGCCAGACCCTCGGGGTCATAAGTCACGTTGCGCCGCGAAGCAGGCTTCACTCTGCAACGCGCCTTATGCCTGTCGGGTCTAGGCGGCCCGCTCCGCTTTAGGGTCATCCAGCTGCGCGGGCCAGACCCTCGGGGTCATAAGTCACGTTGCGCCGCGAAGCAGGCTTCACTCTGCAACGCGCCTTATGCCTGTCGGGTCTAGGCGGCCCGCTCCGCTTTAGGGTCATCCAGCTGCGCGGGCCAGACCCTCGGGGTCATAAGTCACGTTGCGCCGCGAAGCAGGCTTCACTCTGCAACGCGCCTTATGCCTGTCGGGTCTAGGCGGCCCGCTCCGCTTTAGGGTCATCCAGCTGCGCGGGCCAGACCCTCGGGGTCATAAGTCACGTTGCGCCGCGAAGCAGGCTTCACTCTGCAACGCGCCTTATGCCTGTCGGGTCTAGGCGGCCCGCTCCGCTTTAGGGTCATCCAGCTGCGCGGGCCAGACCCTCGGGGTCATAAGTCACGTTGCGCCGCGAAGCAGGCTTCACTCTGCAACGCGCCTTATGCCTGTCGGGTCTAGGCGGCCCGCTCCGCTTTAGGGTCATCCAGCTGCGCGGGCCAGACCCTCGGGGTCATAAGTCACGTTGCGCCGCGAAGCAGGCTTCACTCTGCAACGCGCCTTATGCCTGTCGGGTCTAGGCGGCCCGCTCCGCTTTAGGGTCATCCAGCTGCGCGGGCCAGACCCTCGGGGTCATAAGTCACGTTGCGCCGCGAAGCAGGCTTCACTCTGCAACGCGCCTTATGCCTGTCGGGTCTAGGCGGCCCGCTCCGCTTTAGGGTCATCCAGCTGCGCGGGCCAGACCCTCGGGGTCATAAGTCACGTTGCGCCGCGAAGCAGGCTTCACTCTGCAACGCGCCTTATGCCTGTCGGGTCTAGGCGGCCCGCTCCGCTTTAGGGTCATCCAGCTGCGCGGGCCAGACCCTCGGGGTCATAAGTCACGTTGCGCCGCGAAGCAGGCTTCACTCTGCAACGCGCCTTATGCCTGTCGGGTCTAGGCGGCCCGCTCCGCTTTAGGGTCATCCAGCTGCGCGGGCCAGACCCTCGGGGTCATAAGTCACGTTGCGCCGCGAAGCAGGCTTCACTCTGCAACGCGCCTTATGCCTGTCGGGTCTAGGCGGCCCGCTCCGCTTTAGAGTTAATACATAAATCTGTTCATGAAGCGGAGTTGGTCGAATTGTTGGATGGATTCTTGGTCGACGCGGCTGCCGATTCTGGCCATGAGGCAGTTGGCGGGGTGGGAGCTGATCTCAGGATCGTCCGTTGCGTAGTATTCAAGACCGCCGGCATTCATCATCTTCTCCATCACTTTCCGGTATTCCCAGACGTTCAGTTTGGTGCCTTTCAAGTCCCAATGCCAGTAATATTCGGTCGTGATGATGATGTAGTCTTCCATTTGGTCGTCCATCATGGACACTTCCAAAAGTTTTTTGCCGACGCCGCCTCCGCGGAAAGCGGGGATGACTTCAATGGCGCCGAGTTCGATCAGGTTGTCCATCTTGCCTTCCGACCATCGTTCCAGAGGATCGGGATAAAGGAAAGTCACATAACCGGCAATCGTATCTTCGTGCCGGGCGATCAGAATCCGGCCTTCCGGAAGCTTGGCAATCCCGACAATCGCCTTGTGCTGCTGTTCGGGCTGCCTGAAAGCAATCAGGTCCTCGTGGAAATGAAGGGACTCCAGCTTTTCGGGAGTCACCGGTCCTTCGATGACCAGGTCGCCCGAGGGGTGTGCCAGTTCCATCGAATAGTACGTTTTTACATGTTCCAAATTGTCACCGCCTCATTGTAGTGGCTATCTCAGATTATACATGAAAGCGTTCTTACCCGGGGAGCGAATATTCCTATTTTTGTGACCGGATCGTGATCCGGCATGCATCAATTTGGGTCAATCCTTGTTTTCCCGTTCGCCGTGACGGGCAATCTTCCGGTTGACGGGCAATAGGAGATGTAATATTCTAAACATACCAACCGGTTAGTATGAAAGGGCGTAGAGAAATGGAATTCATATTTTCGGAAAAAGTGAAAGAGATGCAAGAACGCCTGACCCGTTTCATGGACGAGCGGATTTATCCGAACGAAGAAGTATACCGTCAACAGCTGGCCGCACAGCCGGACAGATGGTCGTCAGTCCCTCCGATCATCGAAGAGCTCAAGAAAGAAGCAAAAGCGCAGGGACTCTGGAATCTGTTTCTGCCGGATGAGCGATACGGGGCGGGGCTGACCAACTTTGAATACGCGCCTCTCTGCGAAATCATGGGAAGATCCCCCATCGCGCCGGAGGTATTCAACTGTAATGCACCGGACACCGGCAACATGGAAGTGCTGGCGAAGTATGGTTCGGAGGAACAGAAGAAGAAATGGCTCATCCCGCTTTTGGAAGGGGAGATCCGCTCCGCATTCGCGATGACGGAGCCCGATGTGGCTTCAAGCGATGCAACGAACATCCGGTCGAGCATCCGTCGTGAAGGGGACGAGTATAGGTTGAACGGACGGAAATGGTGGACTTCGGGTGCCGGGGATCCCCGTTGTGGGGTGTTCATTTTCATGGGGAAGAGCGATCCGGACGGCCCCCGCCATGAACAGCAGTCGATGATCCTCGTTCCTGCCGATGCAGAGGGCGTGACGGTCGAGCGGATGCTGCCGGTGTTCGGCTATGATGATGCACCGCACGGACATGCGGAAATCAGTTTCAACGATGTCAGGGTTCCTGCGGAAAACATGATTTGGGGCGAAGGCAAAGGATTTGCCATCGCACAGGGAAGGCTGGGCCCCGGCAGGATTCATCATTGCATGCGCCTGATCGGCGCGGCGGAACGTGCGCTTGAACTGATGTGCCGGAGGGCCGGGGAGCGCGAGACGTTCGGGCGGAAGTTGGCCGATCACGGAATCATTCTGCAATGGATTGCCGAATCGCGCATGGAGATCGAACAGGCGAGGCTTTTGACGCTGAAGGCGGCCCATATGATGGACACGGTCGGCAACAAGGAGGCGAAGGCTGAAATCGCCATGATCAAAGTCGTGGCACCGAATATGGCGGCCAAAGTGATTGACCGCGCCATCCAGACGTTCGGCGGTGCAGGTGTCAGTGAAGACTTCCCGCTGGCTTCAATGTATGCGGGCGCGAGAAGCCTGCGGATCGCCGACGGGCCGGATGAAGTTCATTCACAGCAGGTCGGCAGACTGGAAATGAAAAAATACCGGGAGAAAGAAGGTTCGGCAAAATGAGTGTACTCGATCTGTTTAAACTGGACGGGAAAACAGCCATCGTAACCGGAGGGGGGCGGGGGCTCGGTGCCCAGATTGCCGAGGCGTATGCGGAAGCGGGCGCCAACGTTGTCGTGTGCTCCCGGGACTTGGAGTCTTGCGAAAGCATGAGTGCAAAACTGAAGGGAATGGGGGTTGACTCTCTCGCCTTCCAGTGCGATGTGACCGATCCGGAACAAATCAAGAGGGTCGTGGACGGAACAAAGCAGCACTTCGGCCGCATCGATATTCTCGTCAACAACAGCGGGGCCAGCTGGGGGGCGCCGGTTGAGGAAATGCCGGTCGAAGCCTGGGAAAAAGTGATCAACGTCAACGTGACCGGCACTTTCCTGATGAGCCAAGAAGCGGGCAAGGTCATGATTGCGCAAAAAGGCGGAAAGATCATCAACATCTCCTCGATCGCGGGGTTCGGCGGGACCCATCCGTTTATGCAGACGATCGGCTACAACACGAGCAAAGGGGCGGTCATGACTTTTACAAAGGACCTGGCCGTCAAATGGGGCCGTCACCAGATCAACGTCAATGCAATTGCGCCGGGGTTCTTCCCGACGAAGATGTCCAAGGTCCTGATTGAGCACGGGAAGGACTACATCATGGACAGCACGCCTCTCGGAAGGCTGGGGAACGATTCGGACCTGAAAGGGGCGGCCCTGTTTCTCGCCTCCCCTGCTTCGGACTACATCACGGGCGATATCCTGACCGTCGACGGCGGGGCGCATGCCTTCTGATACGCAGACCGTATTCATCTGTCCGCCTCAGGCGCCGGATGCCTGGATTCCGTCTTGTGATAATATAAATTCAGTCAAATAATCAGAGACGGACGGAGAATGTGAAATGAAAGAGAGAATTACGGAAGCGAGCATCGCCCTTTTCGAGCAGAAAGGATTCAGCGCCACTTCGATCCAGGATATCGCCGATGCGGTCGGCGCCACGAAAGGAACGTTCTATTACTATTTCAAGAGCAAGGAACAGCTTCTCATGGATATACACCTGGAGTATATTTCTGAACTTTTGAGGCGGCAGGAGGCAATCTTAGGCGACGATCGCCTCTCAAACAGGGGGAAACTGCATGCAGTGATTGAACTGCTGATTCTGGATATCGGGAAGAACGGGCCGAGCGGCCGTGTCTTCTTCCGGGAGATCCGCCATCTTGCCAAGGAGAATGTCCGGATGATCACAGAGGAGCGGGACCGTTTCCGGCTCAACATCGAAGGGATTATCCGGAATGGGATGGAGAGCGGGGAGTTCAAGGACGGCCTGCGCGCCGACATGGTCGCATTCGCCGTGCTTGGAATATCGAATTACAGCTATAACTGGTTTCACCCGGAAGGTGAGGTAAAGCCGGCCGAACTGGCGGCGCTGTATTCGGATCTCGTTCTGGACGGCATCCGAACCCGGAACTGACAGACGGGTAAGAGGCGGACAGCGCTGCGGAACAGCGCTTTGAGTTCAACATACCAACCGGACAGTATTTTAAGGAGGAACAATCATATGAGCGAGACGATTCTTGTCAGGCAGGGGGAAGAACTCGATGTCGGCAGGCTGACATCGTTTATCCGGGACAGGCTGCCCGAAGCGCCGGAAGGAGAGCTGGAGATCCGGCAGTTCAGTGCAGGGCATTCCAATTTGACTTACTTGCTGCGAATCGGGGAATGGGAAGCGGTGCTCAGGCGTCCGCCGCTCGGACCGGTGGCACCGAAAGCTCATGATATGGGGAGGGAATATGCCGTCCTCAACGCACTGAACCCCGTGTTTGAGCCCGCTCCGAAACCGTATGTCTTTTCGGATGATGAAACGATTATCGGAAGCCCGTTTTTTATCATGGAGCGCAGAACCGGCATCGTGCTGGACACGGATTTTCCTGAAAACATCCCATACACACCTGATCTGGGAAAGAAAATCTCACGGCTGATGGTCGACAAGCTTGCGGAGCTGCACGGGATCGATTACCGGAAGACCGCACTCGCGGAGATGGCACGGCCGGAAGGCTTCATGAAGCGCCAGGTGGACGGATGGATCGGCCGTTACGAACGGGCCAAGACGGATGAAGTGCCGGGAATCGTTGAACTGATGGACTATTTGGCCGCAAACGTGCCAACGTCCGGTGCGCCCGCCGTCATCCATTACGATTACAAATTGAATAATGCGATGTTCTCCCCGGACTTCGGGGAAATGACCGGATTGTTCGACTGGGAGATGACGACGGTCGGAGACCCGCTCGCGGACGTGGCGGCTGCCATGAGCTATTGGATTCAGGCGGATGATCCCGAGTTGCTGAAAAAGGGGCTCGGAAAGCCGCCGGTCACCGTTCTGGACGGCTTTTACACGAGGAAGGAGTTCATCAGTGCCTACGCCGAGAAGAGCGGACGTGACGTCAGCAACATCGATTATTATTTGACGTTCGCTTATTTCAAGCTCGCCGTGATCTGCCAGCAGATCTACTTCCGCTTTAAAAACGGACAGACCGATGATCCCCGCTTCGCCCATTTCGGAAAGTTCGTGGAAAACTTGATCAGCCATGCATCAAAGGGGATTAAGTCTTGATGGAAAGGGAGTTGGACGTCCGGCTCATCCTGAAAAAAGAGGAACTGGATGAGGGGCGGGTGGATGAGACGAATGTGGCCGTCGTGCTTGATGTCCTGCTCGCCACGACGACAATCGCCGCCTGTCTGGAAGCCGGCGCGGCGGAAGTCATCCCGTGCATGGACGGAGAAGATGCGAGGGGGCGTTCGGCCGGGACCGAGAACGGTTGCCTGGCGGGCGAGTATATGGGGAAGACGATTGACGGTTTTCTCGATCCATTGCCCGGACAGTTGTCCGAGCAGGTGGAAGGAAGGCCGGTTTTCCTGGCGACGACGAACGGGACGGTCGCGATCAAAAAGGCATCGGATGCAAAGAAAGTCTGGATGGCTTCGCTCCTGAACGGGAGAGCCGTCGCAGAAAAGGTTTTCGCAGAATATGAAGGCGAAACCATCCTCGTGATCTGTTCAGGGTCAGGGGGCGGCTTCAGCCTGGAAGATTTCTTCGGCGCCGGCTTGTTTATTTCGGAACTGCTTCGGCTGGCCGGGAATGGCGGACAGAATCTGCCGGACAGTGCGGCCGGGGCTGTTCTTTTCTATGAAGCATACCGGGGGAATGCGGAGAAGGTGTTCAGCCGGTCTGCCGTCGGCAAGGGAATGGCCGGCATCGGGCTGCAGGACGAGCTGCGCTTCGCGGCGCGGGAGGGCGTCCTGGCGGCGGCCCCCTATCTCTCAGACGGAAAGGTCATTATTTAATCAAACACGATGGGGAGTGCGAACAATGAAAAACCAGGCACATTTCAGTTTCTGGCCGCCGCGGATGGCGAAGGAACTGACGATCCCGGAAACGACGATCTTTGATAATCTTGCGAATGCAGCCAGAAAGTATCCGGAAAAGCCGGCCATCAAGTTTTACGGGGGAACAGTCACGTATAAGCAACTGTTTGAGGAATCAGAACGTGTTGCCGGTTTCATCGAGCAGAACTTCGGCGTCCGGCGAGGGGACCGCGTGCTGATCTTCATGCAGAATTCGCCTCAGTTCCTGATTTCTCTTTTTGCCATTCTCCGGCTCCGGGCGGTTGCGGTCCCGATCAATCCGATGAGCACGACGGAAGACCTCCGGTTTTATATCGGTGACGGGGAGATCCGGCTTGGTTTTGTCGGACAGGAGCTGTTTGGAAAAGTTGCACCGCTGATCGGCGAAACTTCTCTCGAGCAGGCGGTCAGCGCTGCCTATGGAAGCTATGCATCCCCGGACAACTCCCCGGGCACGATACCGGCGGAAGTCCTCGCCGCACCCGAACAGTTCGCCGGTATGGTCGGCTGGGATAAGCTGACCGCGGCCGGACTGGAGCCGTCCGATTACAAAGGCGAAAGCGGAGACCTGGCGATGATTCCCTATACGTCCGGGACGACCGGTCTGCCGAAAGGCTGCATGCATACGAACAGAACGATCCAGGCCAACGCCACCGGTTCCTACCACTGGATGTCCATGACTTCAGGCGCTGTCATCCTCACTTCATTGCCGCTGTTCCATGTGACCGGCCTCCTCCACAGTGCGCTGGCTCCGATCATCGCCGGGAGCATGATGGTCATGATGACCCGCTGGGACAGGGACTATGCACTCCGGGCAATTGAGCAATACGGCGTTACCCATTGGATCAACATCAGCACGATGCTGATTGACTTCCTGGCAAATCCCAAGCTTACCGGCCGCGACCTGTCCTCGCTTCAAGTGGTCGGAGGGGGAGGGGCGACCTTGCCCGAAGCCGTCGGAAAGAAACTCGAAGAACTGACCGGCCTTCAATATGTGGAGGGATACGGACTGTCGGAGACAATGTCCCACACCCATTTCAACCCGCCCCATCGTCCGAAGCTGCAATGCCTCGGAATCCCTGCCTTCGGGGTGGACGCCCGCATAATCGATCCGGCGACAGGGACGGAGCTCGGTGCCGGGGAGGAAGGCGAGCTCATCGTGTGCGCCCCCCAGCAGTTCACAGGTTACTACCGGAATGAAGAAGAAACGGAGTCGAGCCATATCACGCTGGACGGAAAGCGGTTTTTCAGGACCGGCGACATTGTCAGGATGGACGAAGAGGGGTACTTTTTCATGGTGGACCGGGTCAAGCGGATGATCAACGCCGCGGGCTACAAAGTATGGCCGACGGAAGTGGAATCCATTCTTTACCGGCATCCTGCGATCCAGCAGGCATGCGTGGTCCGTGCCCCGGATGAAATCCGGGGGGAGACGGTGAAGGCCCTGGTCATATTGAGACCCGAGTACGTCGGACAGGTATCGGAAAAGGAACTGATCGAATGGGCGAAAGGACAAATGGCTAGCTATAAATATCCGCGGATCATCGAGTTCCGGACCGAATTCCCGACAACGACGAGCGGGAAAATCCTATGGAGGGAACTGCAAGACGCTTGAATTCATGCGATAAAAGGTGGTTCCTGGGATAAGCGGGCGGAGTATTTTAGTTAGCTGACTATTGCAAAGTGCGAATGATCATAGGAAGAAAAATGGGCTTTTTTATGCAGAAGCTTTAGACCCATTCTAAATTTAAAAGTTAAAATATTGCCACATATGATTCCATTTCGTGTAGAATAATAGAGTAAACGTATTGCGAAAGGGTGATCATATGGCAACGATGGAGAAAAACATCATTCCGGTCAGAGAAGGGGACTTCAACCTGGCGGACTATGAAAAGACCGTCGCAGATTTCAAATGGGAAGACGCAGAGAGGGAATTCAGCTGGTACCGCACCGGCAAAGTGAACATTGCCCATGAGGCCGTGGATCGCCATGCCGATTCGTTCCGCAAGAACAAAGTCGCTCTCTATTACCGCGATGCCAATCGCAATGAATCCTATACGTACGATCAGATGAAGCGGATGTCCAACAATGCCGCCAATGTTTTGAAAGCGAATTCAACACTTGAAAAAGGGGACCGGCTGTTCATCTTCATGCCGCGCTCTCCAGAACTTTACTTTGCCCTGCTCGGCGGGCTGAAGCTCGGCACGATCGTCGGCCCTCTCTTTGAGGCATTCATGGAAGGGGCTGTCTACGACCGGCTGGATGATTCCGAAGCGAAGGCAATCGTCACGACTCCGGAACTTCTGGACCGGATCCCCGCAGACCGTCTGCCGAAGCTCGAGAAGATCTTCGTCGTCGGGGAAAACGTCGAGGAAACGGATCAGATCGTCGACTTCAACAAGCATATGAAGGAAGCATCGCACGACTTCGATGTGGTCTGGCTCGATAAGGAAGACGGCACCGTCCTCCACTATACGTCGGGTTCGACCGGCCGTCCAAAGGGCGTCATGCACGTCCAGTATGCGATGATCCAGCAATACCAGACAGCGAAATGGGTGCTCGACCTGAAAGAAGAGGACATCTTCTGGTGCACCGCCGATCCTGGCTGGGTGACGGGCACCGCGTACGGGATCTTCGGACCCCTGCTCACGGGTTCGACAAACCTTGTTCTCGGAGGACGCTTCAGGACCGAGGACTGGTATCAGGCGATCGAGGACTACGGAGTCACCGTCTGGTACAGTGCGCCGACCGCCTTCCGGATGCTCATGGGAGCCGGAGACGCGCTCGTGAAAGAGTACGATCTGTCTTCCCTCCGTCACGTCCTTTCCGTTGGTGAGCCGCTGAACCCAGAGGTCGTGAAGTGGGGCCTTGAAGTGTTCGACAAGCGGATCCACGATACTTGGTGGATGACCGAGACAGGCGCGCAGATGATCTGCAACTTCGGCTGCCTGCCGATCAAGCCGGGCTCGATGGGCAAGCCGGTGCCGGGCATCGAAGCCGCAATCGTGGACGACCGGGGCAATGTGCTGCCTCCGAACTCGATGGGCAACCTGGCGCTCCGCAAGGGCTGGCCGGCCATGATGCGCAAAATCTGGAACAACCCGGAGAAGTACGATTCGTATTTCCTGGACGGCGAGTGGTACGTTTCCGGCGATTCGGCCTATATGGACGAAGACGGATATTTCTGGTTCCAGGGCCGTGTCGACGATGTCATCATGACTTCCGGAGAGCGGGTCGGCCCGTTCGAAGTCGAAAGCAAGCTGCTTGAGCACCCGGCGATCGTCGAGGCCGGCGTTATCGGAAAGCCGGACCCGGTCCGCGGCGAAATCATCAAGGCATTCGTCGCCCTCCACGAAGGCTATGAGCCGTCGGATGAACTGAAGGAAGACATCCGACAGTTCGTCAAGAAAGGGCTTGCGGCACACGCGGCGCCGAGGGAGATTGAGTTCAAAGACAAGCTGCCGAAGACCCGGAGCGGGAAGATTATGCGCCGTGTCCTCAAGGCATGGGAGCTTGACCTGCCGACAGGCGACCTGTCCACCATGGAAGACTAATAAAGAGAACGGCCGAGCGGGGGATGTCCCGTTCGGCCGTTTTGATCGTTGTTTAGGGAATTACAGGATTGCGCGGAAACTGAAGAGGCGCGGGGATTTTCACGGATGGAAATGAGGTTTTCGCGGAAGCAAACAAGGTTTTCACGGAAGCAAAAGCGCCGCCTGTAATTTTCACGGATGCAAATGAGGATTTCGCGGATGCAAACGGAACAAAAAAAACGATGGGACGGCAATTTGCTGTCCCATCGTTCTCTGGTCCGGGCGGTCAGTCTCCGTCTTCGGGAGGGGCGTCTTCGCCGCCGTTGCCGCCGTTGTTATTCCCATTTCCGTTTCCGTTGTTGTTCCCGTTGCCGGCCGGTGGTTTGGAGTCTTCGTTGCCGTCCGGTTTTTTGTCCGGTTTCTTGTCGGGATTATCCTGAGGTTTTTCTTCAGGTTTTTTATCGGGTTTCTTGTCTGTGTCCTTGTCGCTTCCTGCATCCGGAGCCGGGGTGTTGTCATTTGGCGCCGGATCCGGCGGAGCGGCGGCCTGGACGCTGACGACGTTGGAGCGGCCGGATTGCTGGCCGGTGATGTCGACGGCGGTCACGTAGTATTCGCCCGGCGAGGAGGCATTGGCGCTGTAGGAGCCGCCGTCCGCCACGGAAGCGATCCGCGCACCGTTCCGGTACACGTAGTAGCCGACGACGTCAGGGGATGCGGAGCGGCTCCATGTGAGCGTCGAGCCGCTGAGGGCGGCACCCGGTGCGATCGGCGCACCCGCAACGCCTCCGTACTGCTTGGCGGAAACGATGTTCCGGCCGAGAGAGGAGTTTTGCGGGAACAGTCCGGCGGGATCGCCGCCGAACGGTGCCAGCATCCGGTCTGCGAAATCTTTGCTGATGCCGGCCGCACCCGATCTGACGAACTCTTTCGGTGTGGAGGAGAGTGCCTGGTACCGGACGCCCTGGGCAGTTACATACAGGCCGCCGGAACCGCCGAAGCTGTCATCCGGCTTATTCGGCACGAATGTATTCGCATTGAACAGGTCGGACCTGACGAGCCCTGCAGCCGAACAGGCGGCGGACGGGGCAAGTCCCGAGATGCCGCAGAACGACCGGTGGACGACGCCCTCAGGCTGCTGGAATCTCTCGCCCGCACCGACAATTTCGGGATCGGCCCGGTTCATGCCGTTCATGAGGCGGGCGAACAGCTTGTTCACCCGGGCACTCGGCTGTCCATATGTGTTGGACATCGTATCCAGCTGATATTTCTTTTCGTTATCGTAGCCGAGCCAGACCCCGAGCGTGACGTTCGGGTTATATCCGACAAGCCAGACATCTTTGTAGCCTGTCGTCGTCCCGGTCTTGGCGGCGATGTCCAGGTTGAAGTTCAGGTCGCCGCGCATGATGCGGGCGGTCCCCATCGTGGTCGTGTCGCGAAGCATGTCGGTGATCATGTAGGCGGTCTGCGGACTGTATACGTCCACGGGTTCCGTCTCATGCTGATAAACGACATTCCCTTCGCTGTCCTCGATTTTCTCGATCATGTAAGGCTCCACATATTTCCCGCCGTTCGCCATCGTGGAAAACCCGGCGGTGTTCTGTTCGACGGAAGCCGTATAGGAGCCGAGCGGGGCAGACACGACATTCCGTTCGTCGTCCCGGATCTTGTCGAAGTGCATCTTGTCCAGAAACTGCGTCGGATCCTGGTCCCGGATTTTTCCGAACAGCCGGACCGCGGCCAGGTTATAGGAATTGGCCAGCGCTTCCCGGGCAGGCACGAGACCGTATTGACGGGTGGCCTGGAAGTTCTTCGGCGACCAGCCCTTGTACGTGAGCCAGACGTCCGGCACCGGGCTGCCCGCACCAATTTTCCCGAGTTCAATGGCCGGCCCGTAGACGAGGAGCGGCTTCACCGAAGATCCGACCTGGCGGTATGCCTGTGTCGCGTGGTTCATCGCTTCGATCTGATGGTCGCGTCCGCCGATGAAGGCTAGGATGCGTCCCGAGCCGTTTTCGATCGCCATGCTGCCGACCTGGACCGGCTTCAGTTCCTCTTTTGTTTCTTCCGTATCCGGATCGGTCGTCTTTTCGACGAATGTGTGGCCGTAGTATTCATAAGAGTCTTTGATGTTCTGGAATTCGTCGTACAGTTCTTTCTTCACCGTCGTATGGATCCGGTAGCCGCCGTTCCGCATTTCCCGGTCGGCGATGATCTCGTACTTCTCCCGGAGTTCTTTCTCCTTGTCGAGACGCGCGGGATCAATGCCGTCCTTCTCCGCGAGGATGCCGGAGAGGGTTTCGACGGTCCTCCGCTGAATCTCGTGCGTCAAGAACGGATAACGTTCGGTCGCCCGCTGTTCGGGCTGCTTGAAGTCTTTGGCGATGTCATAGACGATCGCTTCGTTGTACTGTTCTTCCGTAATATAATCAGTTTCCTTCATCCGGAAGAGAACCGTCTTCATCCGCTCGATGCCGGGCTTCAGGTGCTCCGGTTCCTTCATGCCTTTGCCGCCCGCGTAAAATGGCGTGTAGAGGAACGGGGCCTGGGGAAGGCCGGCAATGTAGGCGGCCTGCGAAAGGTTCAGGTCTTTGGCTTTGACCCCGAAGATCCCTTCCGCCGCCGTCTCGACTCCTGCGATGTTCTGCCCCATGGCATTCCGCCCGTACGGGATGATATTCAGATAGGCTTCCAGGATCTCATTCTTGTCCATGAACTTTTCCAGGCGCATCGCGAGGAGAATTTCCTTCGCTTTCCGTTCGTAGGAGACTTCATTCGTCAAGATCTGGTTTTTGATGAGCTGCTGGGTGAGCGTCGATCCGCCCGTCTGGGACGCGGAGTTCGTGACATCCTGGAAGATTCCCCGGAAGATCGCCTTTGGCACGATGCCTTCATGCTCGCCGAAGTACTCATCTTCTGTGGCGAACACTGCATCGATGAGGAAAGGCGAGACTTCCGTCAGCTTCGTCTCCCGCCGCTCGATGTCCGAGTTCACTTTACCGAGGTAGACACCATCCGCAAAATATAGTTCGGAAGTTTCTTCATAGGTGAAGATCGCCTGCCGCATGTCATCCTTCGTGCGGAGCGGCTCTTTTTCGACAAGAGAGGCAAAGTAGCCCGCACCGACCGAGCCGGCGAACACGCCGAGCACGAGGAAAGTGACCAGGAAGAGAAGGAACAGGTTCCAGGCGACGCCCGAACTGATCCGGAGCCGCTTGCCCCACCGGGATGACTGGAACTTGTCGACTTGTTCTTCGATATATTTAAATGGATTTTTCTTTGATTCCACAGGATCCCCCCTTAAAATCTTGTTTATTATACCACATTGCGGTAGCCCGACAATCCGCTATTGACAATGATGTCGAAACGGTTAGAATGTTGGATAACGATACGTACCGAGCGTGGATGGGGTCGAAGTAGGGCAGGCATCACCGAGAGATCAGAGAGGCAGCGGCTGGTGGAAGCTGCCCGGTGGCCATGCGTGAATTACAGCTCCGGAGCGAGGCGTCCGCATGGCGTTAACATGCTTGAGCGGAGGCGTTTGATAGGCCTCAAGCCGGGTGGTACCGCGTCGATGGAGATTGGCGCCCCTGCAGGATCGGATATTCCGGTCCGCAGGGGCTTTTTATTTTTGTCTGGAGGGATGAAAGATGACGAACGAATTGATGGAAGACCTGAAGTGGCGGGGCCTGCTTTACCAGCAGACGGATGAAGAAGGGCTCACGAAGCTGCTCGATGAAGAAAAGATTTCCCTTTACTGCGGGACCGATCCGACGGCGGACAGCCTGCATATCGGCCATATCGTGCCGTTCCTGACGCTGCGGCGTTTCCAGCAGCATGGCCACCGTCCGATCGTCCTGGTGGGAGGAGCGACCGGCATGATCGGCGACCCGTCGTTCCGCGCGGATGAGCGCCAGCTGCTGTCCGAGGAGCAGCTGAACCACAATATCGCGGGCATCCGGAAACAGCTTGAGCAGATTTTCGACTTCGGCGATGAGAACGCCGCAGTCATGGTCGACAACAAAGACTGGTTCGGAGAGATGAGCGCAATCGATTTCCTCCGTGATTACGGCAAGCTGCTGAGCGTGAACTACATGCTTGCAAAAGACAATGTCGCTTCCCGGCTCGAAACGGGCATCTCATTCACCGAGTTTTCCTATATGCTCATCCAGGGGGCGGACTTCAAGCACCTGTATGACCATTACGGCTGCAGCGTCCAGGTCGGCGGCTCCGACCAGTGGGGCAACATCACGACCGGACTCGAGATCATCCGGAAGACCCATGAAGAAGAGACGAAGGCGTTCGGCATCACGATTCCGCTCATCACAAAGGCGGACGGCACGAAGTTCGGCAAGACGGCGGGAGGTTCGGTCTGGCTTGATCCGGACAAGACGTCGCCGTATGAGTTCTACCAGTTCTGGATCAACACGGCGGATGCAGACGTCATCAAATACTTGAAGATCTTCACGTTCCTCGGTAAGGACGAAATCGGGGAACTCGAGCATTCCGTGGAAGAAGAACCGCATCTCCGGAAAGCCCAGAAAGTGCTCGCCGAAGAGATGACACGGCTCATCCACGGCCAGGGTGCACTTGACCAGGCCCAGCGGATCACCCAGGCGCTGTTCAGCGGCGATCTCAAAGCGCTGTCGGCTTCCGAGATGAAAGACGCATTCAAGGACGTTCCGACTTACGAGGCGGCAAAGGAAGACAAAAACATTGTCGACCTGCTCGTCGAGGCGGGCATTTCCTCTTCGAAACGCCAGGCGAGGGAAGACGTCTCGAACGGTGCCATCTCCGTCAACGGAGAGCGCGAGACTGCGCTTGACCGGGTCCTTGGCGCGGCAGACCGGCTGGATGACGCATTCATGATCATCCGCCGGGGCAAGAAGAAGTACACGATGGTCAAATTCAACTGACCGGCGGCTGCCGGAAAGATACCGGGACAGGAGGGGAATCAGATGCTCAAAGAACGACTGTATTATGAAGATCCTTACCGGGCGAGCTTCAAGGCGAACGTAGTCCGCGAAGGGGAAGAAGACGGCAGGCCGTATGTCGTTTTGGAAAACACGGCGTTCTACCCGACGGGCGGAGGCCAGCCGCATGATACAGGCAAGCTGAACGGAATCCGCGTCATCGATGTCGAGGAAGTCGACGGAGAAGTCCGGCATTACGTGGAGGCGCCGCTGAATGCGTTCACCGCCTCGGGCAAGATCGACTGGGAGCGCCGGTTCGATCACATGCAGCAGCATATCGGTCAGCATATCCTGACGGCGGCGTTCGTCGAAACGGCCGGATACGGAACGGTCAGCTTCCATCTCGGCCAGGACATCGTATCGATCGACCTCGACACGGACCAGGTCATCGAGGAACAGCTTGCAGCGGCGGAACAGCGGGCGAATGAGATCATCCTGGAAAACCGTCCTGTCGAAACGCGCTGGGTGACGAGAGAGGAACTGGACGAATACCGGCTGAGAAAAGAAGTGGCGGTGGACGGCGAAATCCGGCTTGTCATCATTCCGGACTTCGACTACAACGGATGCGGGGGGACCCACCCCCGTTCGACGGGGGAAACCGGTTCGCTGAAAATACTCGGAACAGAGCGGCAGAAAAAGAAGACGCGCGTCTATTTTGTCTGCGGGAACCGTGTTCTCCTCCAACTCGGGAAGAAAAACGATATCTTGAAGGAAGCGGTCGGATTGCTGAGCGCGCCGGAGGAACAGACGGCGGATGCGATCCGGAAGCTGCTGGATGCAAACCGCGCCCTCGAAAAACAGGCCGACGAGATGAAGGAAGCGCTTCTTGGCCATGAGGCGAGGGAACTGTTCGCAGAATGTGCCGGCGGGATCGCCAAGGCCGTGTTCCGTGACCGATCCATTGCCGAGCTGCAAAAACTCGGACGGTCGGCCGCTGCCCAGCGCGACGATGCCATCGTCCTGCTGGCGGCCCGGAACGGGGAGAAGNAAAGAACGACTGTATTATGAAGATCCTTACCGGGCGAGCTTCAAGGCGAACGTAGTCCGCGAAGGGGAAGAAGACGGCAGGCCGTATGTCGTTTTGGAAAACACGGCGTTCTACCCGACGGGCGGAGGCCAGCCGCATGATACAGGCAAGCTGAACGGAATCCGCGTCATCGATGTCGAGGAAGTCGACGGAGAAGTCCGGCATTACGTGGAGGCGCCGCTGAATGCGTTCACCGCCTCGGGCAAGATCGACTGGGAGCGCCGGTTCGATCACATGCAGCAGCATATCGGTCAGCATATCCTGACGGCGGCGTTCGTCGAAACGGCCGGATACGGAACGGTCAGCTTCCATCTCGGCCAGGACATCGTATCGATCGACCTCGACACGGACCAGGTCATCGAGGAACAGCTTGCAGCGGCGGAACAGCGGGCGAATGAGATCATCCTGGAAAACCGTCCTGTCGAAACGCGCTGGGTGACGAGAGAGGAACTGGACGAATACCGGCTGAGAAAAGAAGTGGCGGTGGACGGCGAAATCCGGCTTGTCATCATTCCGGACTTCGACTACAACGGATGCGGGGGGACCCACCCCCGTTCGACGGGGGAAACCGGTTCGCTGAAAATACTCGGAACAGAGCGGCAGAAAAAGAAGACGCGCGTCTATTTTGTCTGCGGGAACCGTGTTCTCCTCCAACTCGGGAAGAAAAACGATATCTTGAAGGAAGCGGTCGGATTGCTGAGCGCGCCGGAGGAACAGACGGCGGATGCGATCCGGAAGCTGCTGGATGCAAACCGCGCCCTCGAAAAACAGGCCGACGAGATGAAGGAAGCGCTTCTTGGCCATGAGGCGAGGGAACTGTTCGCAGAATGTGCCGGCGGGATCGCCAAGGCCGTGTTCCGTGACCGATCCATTGCCGAGCTGCAAAAACTCGGACGGTCGGCCGCTGCCCAGCGCGACGATGCCATCGTCCTGCTGGCGGCCCGGAACGGGGAGAAGCTGCAGTTCGTGGCCGCCTGCGGCAAACAGGCCGGCGTTTCCGCGAAAGTGGCGGGGGAAGCAGCGCTGGCCGCGATCGGCGGAAAAGGCGGCGGCAATGACTTCTTCGTCCAGGGAGGCGGGGAGACGGAGCTGGATGCCTCCGGACTGCTCGAACTCATGGAAACCGCGCTCAAGCAGGAAACAGGGAAATAAAGAAGAACCCCCGCCGGGTGACGGACGCGCGTCGCCTGCGGGGGTTTTTGTCTGTGTTCAGCTTTCCCGGTTCACCCAGTCGGGCAGCTCCAGGTCGCCGTAAATGTCCGGGTGGAGCATTCTGCCGAGTTTCCATGCGCCTTCGAGCAGCCGGGGGGAAGGGCGGCAATAGAGCGATTCTTCCATGATGTCGACGCGGCCCGCCTGCATGGCGCGGAGTTCCGGCCAGCCGGGACGTTTCGCAAGGAGCTCCGGACGGATTTTCTCTGTCCGGACCCCGACCCACGCAAGCAGGATACGGTCCGGATCACGCAGCCGGACATCCTCCCAGTCGGTCTGGACGCTGGCCAGGTCGACGTCTTCGAATAAATTCCGGCCTCCGGCGATCCGGCTCACTTCCGTCAGCCAGTTCACGCGTCCCGGAGTGAACACCGGCTTCGGCCACCACTCCCAGTAGAGGGACGGGCGGTCGGTCACGTCTTGTGCGCGTCGTTCCATTTCTGCGACGAACCGGCGGTATCCGGAAGCCACCCGTTCCGCCTCTTCCGGTATTCCGCACGCCCGTCCGACAGTGATGAGATCATCGGCGATGTTTTCCAGGCTCTGCGGATCGAGGATCAGATGGGGAATGCCCCGCTTTTGGAGTTCTTGCACGTTCCGCTCCATTCCCGGGACGCTCAAGGACGCAAGGACGAGTTCGGGTTCGAGTGCTTCCAGTTTGTCCATGTCGATCGACAGGTCGGGACCGAGCTTCGGCAGCCGTCCGACCGATTCCGGCCAATCGGAAAAGTCGTCAATGCCGACAAGCTTTCCGGAGAGCCCGAGATAGGCGGCCAGTTCCGTGTTGCTTGGACAGATGGATACGAGTTTCATGAATTCCCTCCTATCAATGCCTTTATTGTAGCAAAAAAAAAAGAGAACCGAAAAACGGCTCTCTTTTTTTGCAGAAATCACCGGCTGTAGTATTCTACGATCAGCGATTCGTTGATTTCGGCAGGCAGTTCGCTGCGCTCTGGAAGGCGGACGAATGTGCCTTTTTTCGAATCCTTGTCGAAAGTCACGTAGTCCGGAACGAAGCTGTTCACTTCGAGGGACTCGTTGACTGCCGTCAGGTTCTGGGAACGCTCGCGAAGCGAGATTTCCTGACCCGGGGAGACGAGGTAGGACGGGATGTCGACGCGCTTGCCGTCAACCATGACGTGGCCGTGGTTGACGAGCTGGCGAGCCTGGCGGCGGGTGCGCGCAAGGCCCATGCGGTAGACGACGTTGTCGAGGCGGCGCTCGAGCAGGATCATGAAGTTCTCGCCGTGCTTACCAGGCATTTTGCCTGCACGGAGGAACATTGTATGGAATTGGCGCTCGTTGACTCCGAACATGTGGCGGAGTTTCTGCTTCTCTTGAAGCTGGAGACCGTATTCCGATTGTTTTTTACGCTGGTTCGGGCCGTGCGGGCCTGGTGCGTAAGGACGTTTTTCGAGTTCTTTGCCCGTACCGCTCAGGGAAATGCCGAGGCGGCGGGAGAGTTTCCAGGAAGGACCTGTGTAGCGAGCCATGAATGACTCCTCCTCTGTTGGTTTTATTTTGAGTAAAATAAAAACCAGATGCGTTCAAACACGACGCCATTTCATCATCTTGCACCCTCGCCCCAGCAGCCAGGGGTTACACGATGCACCGTCCACTCCGGCGGGCGGGTCTTGCAGGCCCGCTCCGCTTTTCTTTGTCCAGCTTCGCGGGCCAGACCCTCGGGGTCATAAGTCATGCCGCTCCGCGAGGCAGGCCTCGCTCTGCGTCTTGCCTTATGCCTGTCGGGTCTTGCAGGCCCGCTCCGCTTTTCGGTGAAGGAATGAAATGGTTGGCCTTGCTCACACAACTGCTGCGTTTATTTTACACAACGACTATCATACCCTCTGCAGGCGCGCCAGTCAAGGAAGAGTGCGAATTTCAGTCCGGTTGCGCCGGTTCCCTTTTCGGCAAAAGAAAGATACAATGGTAGAAAGGATTGAAAACGCTCACAAAGGGAGAGATCAAAATGGACCGAAAAAACGTCCACCCGGACACACTGATGATCCACACGGGGCATGATCCCCACGAACACCACGACAGCCTCGCCATGCCGCTTTACCAGACATCCACCTATGTCTTCCCGAACGCGGCTTCGGGGGCGGCCCGGTTCGCGGGAGAAGAGGAAGGCAACATCTACTCCAGGCTCACCAACCCGACCGTCCGTGCACTTGAGGAACGGATCACCGCACTCGAGAAGGGGGAAGGGGCGCTCGCATTCGGGTCCGGCATGGCCGCCGTGAGCGCGGTCCTCACATATGCGACGAAGGCCGGTGACCATATCCTGGCGACGCGCGGCATTTACGGATGCACCTTCGGGCTGCTCAACCTCATGGAGGAGAAATACCGGATCACCCACGACCTGATCCGGATGTGGACGGAAGAAGAGATCGAGGCGGCCGTCAAGCCCGAGACGACCGTCATCTATATCGAGACGCCGATTAACCCGACGATGGAAATCGCCGATCTCCAGGCCGCGGTGAATGTCGCGCGCCGGCACGGATTGACGGTGATCGTCGACAACACCTTCTCTTCGCCCTATATTCAGAATCCGCTTGAGATCGGTGCGGACTTTGTGCTCCACAGCGCGACGAAATACATCAACGGTCATGGCGATGTTATCGCCGGGCTGCTGGTCGGAGCCGACGGTGAGAAGATCACGGACCTCCGGATGACGGTCCAGAAAGACTACGGTGGGATCATGTCGCCGTTCGATGCGTGGCTTCTGCTCCGGGGGCTGAAGACGTTGGCCGTCCGGATGGAACGCCACACGTCAAACGCCGGGCGGGTCATCGACTATCTGAAAACGGTCCCGATGGTCAAGGAAGTCCATTATCCGTTTGATGCGGACAACGAGCAGGCATCGATCGCCAGGCGCCAGATGAACGCGGGCGGCGGCATTCTGTCGTTCACGATCGACGGCGGACTCGAGGAAGCCCAGGAGTTCATGGACAGCCTCTCCCTCGTGAAGATCGCCGTGAGCCTGGGTGATGCAGAGTCGCTCATCCAGCATCCGGCGACGATGACCCACTCCGGGGTACCGGAAGAGGACCGGACGGCAATGGGCATCACCGACGGACTCCTCCGCTTCTCGGCGGGACTTGAACATGCCGATGATATCATCAATGATCTTAAAGCCGCATTCGAAGCGATGAAACATCCCGCTGCCACACAATCGGCTGAATGACCAAAACAAAGCTTCCGTAAAAAAAGAGACGAGATTGCGCCCGGTAATCGGGGTGCAATCTCGTCTCTAAGTTTGCCTGGCGAAACTCAGGCCGGAGCGGAGCGTTGCTTTTATCTGAGACAACGTTATCTTTATCCGGCGAAGCGTTGCTTTTATCGGGGCGAGCGTTATCTTTATCCGCAAAAGCGTCGCTTTTATCGAGCGATCCGCACGGCGAAAAGGCCCCTTAATAGTCTCTGTCGCCTCACACTTGCAGGTGACGGACAAGGACCGAGACGAACTTCTCCAGCCCTCTTGCGTCCTCCTCCGAGAATCTTGATAGTTCCGGGCTGTCGATGTCGAGGACGCCGAACAGCTGTCCGTCCACGACAATCGGCACGACGACTTCCGAACGGGAAGCCGCATCGCAGGCGATATGGCCCGGGAAAGCCTGGACGTCTTCGACGAGCTGGGTCTTCCGGTCTTGCGCCGCCGTTCCGCAGACGCCGCGTCCAAGCGGGATCCGGACGCATGCCGGCAGTCCCTGGAACGGTCCGAGGACCAGTTCGTCTTCACCGTCCATGACGTAAAATCCTGCCCAGTTGATCCGGTCCATGAACTGGTTCAGCAAAGCGGAGGCATTTGCAAGATTGGCCGTGGCATTGGGTTCGCCTTCGAGAAGAGCGTCGAGCTGGCGGGCGAGCTGGTTATATTTTTCCTGAAGAGTCCCTTCAAAAGCCTGTGGGGTGAACATCGGTCATCCGCTCCTTCTGCCGGGAATCCGGCACTGATTGATGAATCATGACGAAATTTGCTGGTTGCCGCGAATTTGGACGGCATAAACAGAAAAAACATGATACTATTAAGGATAATACAGCGTTCACAGAGATTTTGGAACAGGGGGATGACCTTGAAGTACCTTATCATCGGGATCATCATACTCATCGCATTGATCACCATCGCTATGATCATCCGGCGAAAACATACAAAACTGCTTGAAAAACTGGAAATCGAAAAAATGCAGATTCAGCACAGGCCGATCCTTGAAGAATTGACAAAGGTCAAACAGCTCAACATGAACGGGGAGACCGAGGAGAAATTCGAAAAGTGGCGGAACAGCTGGACCCAAATCATGGATGAACAGATGCCCGCAATCGACAATCTCCTGTTTGACGCGGAAGAGGCGGTTGACCGCCTCCGCTTCGGCAAGGCGTCCGCCATCGAGAAAGAGATTGAAGAGAAGACCGACTCCTGCGACAAGGAGATGAACCGGATCCTCGACGAGCTATCCGAACTGATCGGAAGCGAAGAGATGAACCGTGTGGAGATGGACGAACTCAAGGAACAGCACAGGCTGGCCCGGAAAAACCTCCTTGCCCATCAGCACTCGTTCGGAAACGCGGCCGCCCCGCTGGAAGAGCGGCTCGACGCCATCACCCCGTTATTCACGGAATACGACGAACTGACGGCTGCCGGGAATTATCTGAAAGCGCGGGAGACGGTCCTCGGCCTCTCGGACCGCGCACAGGAGACTTTCCGGCTCATCGATGACGTTCCGGTCCTTCTCGGCGAAATCCAGTCCAAAATCCCGCAGGCCCTCCGCGAGCTAAAGGCAGGCCTGATCGAAATGCAGGATCAGGATTATTATGTCGGGCATCTCCGGATGGAAGAGCGTCTGGCCGACATCGAAGACGAGCTGGTCATCCTGAAAGTGCAGCTTGAAGAACTTGATGTTCCGGAAGTCCAGGAGCGGATCACCGCCATCAATGAAGAGATCAACGGGTTCTACGATCAGCTGGAAGCCGAAGTGTTTGCCAGGAAGTACGTTGAAGACAACGCCGGTGTGGTCGGGGACAGGCTGGCGGAGCTCGGGGACTTCACCCGCAATACGGCGGACGAGGCCCGCTTCGTCCAGCAGAATTACCGGCTGTCCGAGCAGGATGCGGCTGTGCCGGATGCGGCGCTTGAGCAGCTGCGGTCACTGGAAAAACGGTATGCGCTGCTTTCCGACCGGATCGCCCAGGGTCAATCCGCTTATTCCATCCTGCAGGAAGAGCTCGGCGAAATCTCGGCCGGCTGCGAAACGCTGTTGGAGGAACAGACGGATTATGCCGACCGTCTGAAGCGTCTCCGTGTTGATGAGACGAGATCAAGAGAGCGGCTTGACGAACTCGTGCGCATCCTCCAGAACACCGACCGCAGGCTATACCGCGCCAACACTCCGGGAGTCCCGGAAGATATGGACGCGCGTCTCGAGGAGGCGGAGGAACATCTCTTCGTCGTCTCGCGCAATCTGCAGGACGTCCCGCTGAACATGGCGCTCGTCAATGCGAATCTGGAGAAGGCCGACAAATGCATCCGGGAAGTGGAGGAGAAGGCGATCGAGATGCTCGAGAACGTGGAGCTGATCGAACGTCTCATCCAGTACGGGAACCGGTTCCGCGCCGGCAATCCGGCTGTGAATGATCAGCTGGCCGAGGCGGAGGAAGCCTTCCACCAATGCCGTTACGGAAAGGCGCTCGAAGATGCGGCGGCAGCCGTCGAATCCGTCGAACCGGGCGCAATCCGGAAGATCGAAGTACTTGTCAAAGAGGAAGTTTGACGTACATAATAAGACCGGGAACAGGCCACCTCACGATTGTGAAGGTGGCTTTCGTTCGGAAAGGAAGCACGAACATGATTTATTTCGACAATAGCGCCACGACGAAACCGGACCCGGATGTGCTCCGGACGTTCACAGTGGCCGCCCAAAACTACTTTGCCAATCCGTCCTCGCTCCACGGACTCGGAATAGAGGCGGACCGTTTGTTGGATCGTTCCAGGCGGCAGGTCGCCGAGCTTGCGGGATTCCCCGATGGCACTGTCATCTTCACATCCGGCGGTACGGAAGCGAACAACCAGGCGCTTTTCGGATTTGCCCGCCAGAATCGGTCCCACGGCCGTCGGATCCTCGTTTCCTCCATTGAACATCCGTCCATTTTAAACGCAGCCGCTGAACTGGAAACGGAGGGGTTTGAAGTGATCCGGATCCGAACGGACGAAAACGGGGTGCTCGATCTCGGGGATCTGGAAGAACACCTGAACGAAGAGACGGTCCTCGTGTCTCTGATGTTCGTCAACAATGAAACGGGCGCCATCCAGCCGATTGAAGCGGCAGGGCGGCTCATCCGCCGAAAGGCGCCGCGTGCCGTCTTCCACTCCGACATCATCCAGGGATTCGGCAAACTGCCTGTTCCGCTCCCGCCCGGCGGTCCGGATGCAGTATCGGTCTCCGCCCATAAATTCCATGGTCTGAAAGGGTCGGGTGCGCTCATTATGAGGAAAGGCACGAGAATCCTCCCGTACCTGTTCGGAGGCGGCCAGCAGGGCGGCCTGCGCAGCGGGACGGTTCCCGTCGCCCATGCAGCGGCGCTCGCAAAGGCGATGCGGCTGGCGACCGAATCGGCAGGCAAGGTTCCCTATGCAAAGTGGCGCAGGGAGCTCACCGGGTTTTTCGGCCTTTATGAACGCGTCCGTGTGATCGGCGGGCCTGAAACCGCCCCGCACATCCTCTCGGCTGCAATCCGCGGCATCAAAGGCGAAGTCGCCGTGAATGCTCTTCAGGAAAAAGGGATATACGTCTCGACATCCAGCGCCTGCTCCTCGAGAAGCCGCAGGGAAAGCCATGTTCTCCGGGCGATGCAAATAGATGACGACTTCAGGCAGGGCGTGATCCGGATCAGCTTCAGCCGCGACAACACCGACGAAGAGGTAGAGACATTCAAGGAAGCATTCGGCGAGTTAATGGACACAATAGAAAGGGTTTGATCCGCAAGATGACTTATAAAGAGATTTTGATCAGATACGGAGAGCTGTCACTGAAAGGGAAGAACCGGAATTTCTTCATCCGGAAGCTCCGGGACAACATCCGCCGCGTGATGAAAGACCTGGAGACGGTCAAAGTGAAATCGGAGCATGACCGGATGTTCCTGTTTGCCGAAGATCCGGCGGAAATGGAAGAAGCGATCCGCCGGCTGCCGGACGTGTTCGGCATCCAGTCGTTCAGCCCGGCGGTCCGGTGTGACGCCGAAATTGAAACGATCAAGGAAACCGCCGCGGCCATACTCGGAAAAATGGAGACCGAAGGCAAGTCGTTCAAAGTGGAGGCGCGAAGGGCGGACAAGACGTTCCCGCTCAGGACCAATGACATCCAGCAGGAACTCGGGGGCCATCTGCTCCCGCTGTATCCCGAGCTGACCGTCAAGATGAAAAACCCGGACATCAAGCTGCTCGTCGACATCCGGGAAGACGGCGCCTACCTGTCCACGGAGACGATCCGCGGCGCGGGCGGCCTTCCATCTGGATCGAACGGCCATGCATTGCTCATGCTGTCGGGCGGGATCGACAGCCCGGTCGCCGGCTACATGATCATGAAGCGCGGCGTGAAACTGGATGTCATCCATTTCCACAGCCCGCCGTTCACGAGTGAACAGTCAAAACAGAAAGTGGTTGAACTGGCGGAGCGGCTCAGCCAATTCGGAACCCGGATCCGCATGCATACGATCCCGTTCACCGAAATCCAGCAGGCGATCCAGGAAACGATGCCGGCCGCGCTGACGATGACGACGACCCGCCGCCTCATGATGAAGATCACCGATCTCGTGCGGGAAGAGATCGGTGCAAAAGCGATCGTCACCGGGGAAAGCCTCGGCCAGGTCGCCAGCCAGACGCTCGACAGCCTGAGCGCGATCAATGAAGTGACGGCCACGCCGGTCCTGCGGCCGCTGATCGCTTATGACAAACTCGATATCATTGAAATCGCGGAGCGCATCGGGACTTACGAAACCTCCATCCGTCCGTTTGAGGACTGCTGCACGATCTTCACGCCGTCCCACCCGGCCACGAAGCCGAAAACGGCGAAAGTGATTTATTATGAGGGCAATACGGATTTTGATCCGATGATCGAGAAGGCGGTCGCCGAGCGGGAAATCCTCGAGCTTCCGCTCAAAACAGAAAAAGATCCATTCGCGGACCTTCTTTGACCCCACACAATTTTCCAGTGGTTTCGTCTGCATGATTTTTTCCTCGGCGCACATTCTATGTGCACAAGGAGGTGACCTATCATGCCAAGCAACAACAGCAACAACTCTAACCAGCTGCTCGTACCGGGTGTTCGTCAGGCACTCGACCAAATGAAGTACGAGATCGCCCAGGAATTTGGTGTTCAGCTCGGTGCCGACGCAACATCGCGTGCCAACGGTTCCGTTGGCGGAGAAATCACAAAGCGTTTGGTTTCGATGGCACAGCAGCAGATGAAAGGCCCGAACCAGTAACAGTCCGGAGACCGCCCTCAAGCAGGGCGGTCTTTTTGGATGCCCCTTTGTGAAATAAAAATCAATTTTGAAACAAGCGTTTCAAACGCGTATAATGAGAACTATCAAACAAAGGGGTGATTGCATGAAGCGGGAAGAATTACTGGCTCCCGGGCAGTATAATCTGTCGTCTGAATTTGAAAAGTATGCGGCTGAACCGGACCGGAAAGCGCTGATCTGGACAGACGGAAACGAAGAGCGCGACCTTACATATGCAGAACTGATGGAACTGGCCAACCGTTGTGCAAACGTCCTCGTGTCCCGCGGTCTCGGCAAAGGAGACATCGTCATGATCATGATGCCCCGTCTCGTCGAAGCCTATGTGACGTACGTGGCGGCCTTGAAGGCGGGCATCGTCGTCATCCCGAGTTCCGAAATGCTGCGTGCGACGGACATCGAATACCGGCTCCGGCACAGCGAGGCGAAAGCGATCATCGCCTATGCGCCGTTCGCCGAGCAATTCAAAGACGTAAAAAATATGGACGGCGTGAGCCTGTTCTTCGTCGGGGATGCGGAAGGCGGAATTCCGCTTCTGGCTGAAATGGAGACGGCTTCTTCCGAGTTTGAAGCGGCTCCTACGAAAAGCGAAGATATGGCGTTCCTCTCTTATACTTCCGGGACGACCGGCAAGCCGAAAGGGGTCGTCCATACACACGGTTGGGGTTATGCCCATCTGCGGACCACGGCTGCGAACTGGCTCGGAATCGAAGACGGGGACGTCGTCTGGGCGACGGCGAGCCCCGGCTGGCAGAAGTGGATCTGGTCGCCGTTCCTCGCAACGCTCGGGAGCGGCTCGACCGGCTTCGTGTTCAACGGCCGGTTTGATCCGGCCAAATACATGGAATTGATCGCACAGTACCGGGTGAATGTTCTTTGCTGCACGCCGACGGAATACCGGCTCATGGCCAAAACCGACAATCTGTCATCGTACGATCTGTCTTCGATCCACAGTGCCGTTTCCGCAGGCGAGCCGCTTAACGTGGAAGTCATCGACACATTCGCGCGTGAATTTTCCCTTGAAGTCCGGGACGGATACGGCCAGACGGAAAACACGTTGCTCGTCGGCACGATGAAAGGGATGGATGCCCGTCCTGGTTCGATGGGCAAGCCGACGCCTGGCAACCGGGTGGAAATCATCAACGATCTTGGCGAACCGTGCCGCCCGGGTGAACCGGGGGACATTGCCGTGCACGTCGAGACGCCTGCACTCTTCAAGGAGTATCTGAAGGATCCGGAGCGGACGAGCATGCAGTTCCGGGGCGACTATTATGTGACGGGGGACCGCGCACACAAAGACGAGGACGGCTACTATTGGTTTGAGGGACGCGGCGATGACATCATCATCTCATCCGGCTACACGATCG
This sequence comes from Bhargavaea cecembensis, assembly GCF_000826125.2. Lineage (GTDB taxonomy): Bacteria > Bacillota > Bacilli > Bacillales_A > Planococcaceae > Bhargavaea > Bhargavaea cecembensis_B. The sequence goes on along the minus strand of NZ_LN651373.1, from coordinate 1,970,294 downwards.
GGCCGTTCGAAGTGGAAGATGCGCTGACGAAGCATCCCGCCGTGCGGGAGTGTGCGGTCGTGGCAAGCCCCGACGAGGTTCGCGGGAATATCGTGAAGGCATTCATCGTTCTCCGGAATCCGGAAGACGCGTCCGACGAACTCGTCAAGGAACTGCAGGATCACGTCAAGGAACTGACAGCTCCGTACAAGTATCCCCGCGCCGTCGAATTCATCGAAGAACTGCCGAAGACGGCATCAGGCAAGATCATGCGTGTTGAACTGAGGAAAAAGGAAGCTTCCAACTGATCGGTCTTCAAGCATGCTGAGACAGCCGCCGCTGCGGCTGTCTTTCCGCTTTTTCTGTCCGGTGTACGGACATACATACTCGATGGCGGACGGCGCAGGCCGCCCGGCTGCACGGAAAGAAGGGAAGCCCGTGGACGGGACTGAAAAACAAGGCATCATCTGGGCGACGGCCGCCTATTTCCTTTGGGGAGTGCTTCCGATCTATTGGAAGCTGGTCGGTCACGTGCCGAGCGGGGAAATCCTGGCCCACCGGATATTTTGGGCGTTCGTCACCACTATGCTCGTCGTTGTCCTGATCGGCCAGGCGGGAAAGCTGGTCAGCGACTTCAAGGAACTATGGCAGCGGCAAAAAGACTTCTGGAGCCTGTTTGCCGCTGCCGTTCTCGTATCGGGTAACTGGTTCCTGTTCATCTGGGCCGTCAACAACGGACATATGGTCCAGACGAGTCTCGGCTATTATATTAATCCGCTCATCTCCATCCTTCTCGGGATCGTCTTCCTGAAGGAACGGCTGCTCGCGGCCGAAAAGGTGGCGGTGCTCCTGGCAGCGGTCGGCGTGCTGATCATGACGCTCTCATTCGGCCAGTTTCCGTGGCTTTCGTTCGGGCTGGCGATGTCATTCGCCATTTACGGACTCCTCAAAAAAACTATCCATCTGGATGCGCTCCGTGGATTGACGATCGAGACTGCGTTCATCGCGCCGTTTGCACTCATCTTTCTTGCAGCCGGATGGGCAGGCGGAGGTTCGGCATTCCTTCACTCGGGAGCGAGAACCGATCTGCTCCTCATCTTTTCGGGAGCGGCGACGGCCCTTCCGCTCGTCCTGTTTGCAAAAGGCGCACAGAGCATTCCCCTTTACCTGCTCGGCTTCCTGCAGTACCTTGCGCCGACGATGATGCTGTTCCTCGGCGTGCTGATCTACGGCGAGCCGTTCGGGCTGACGGAGCTGGCCGCCTTTTCCTTCATCTGGGCCGGACTGGTCTTGATGACCGCGTCAAAATTCCGGATGATGAGGAAAATGAAAGCCGCTTCAGTAAAATGAAACGTTTGGCGCTTTCCGGCCGTATAGAAGGATGTTGACGAAAGGGAGTGGCTGACAGATGAATATGAAACGATGGCTCGCACTCGGTGCAGCCGTCCTCCTGTTTGCTTTGGCGGTCGGCGTGAACATGGCGTCCGCCCTGTTCTCAAGGGACTGGGCGTCCGTCATGGAAGAAACGTTTGCGCCAACGCAGGGACAGATGGAATACGTCCTGGAAGAAGGGGACGTCCGCAACCGGATCGCGCTGCTGCGCGTGGAGGGCGTCATCCAGGATACAGGCGCCGCCTCGCCGCTGTTTGCGACCGGTTATAATCATCAGGCGTTCATGGAACAGCTTGATTTCATCCGCGAGGACAAGTCGGTCAAGGGCGTGGTCCTGCATGTGGATTCACCGGGAGGCGGTGTGGTGGAATCCTCGGACATCCATGATAAGATCGTCCAGCTCCAGGAAGAGCGCGACATTCCGGTCTATGTGAGCATGGGCGGACTCGCGGCTTCCGGCGGCTATTACATTTCCGCTCCGGCGGATAAGATCTTCGCCCATCAGGAGACGATGACCGGTTCGATCGGAGTCATCATGGAGAGCATTAATTACGGAGAGTTTGCGGAGAAACACGGCATCGACTTCGTAACGATCAAGTCCGGCAAGTACAAGGACATCATGAGCCCGTCACGCGAGATGACCGATGAAGAGCGGGCCATGCTGCAGGAAATGCTCAATGACTCGTATGAGCGGTTCGTCGATGTGATTGAAGAGGGCCGGGGCATGAGCGAAGCCGAAGTGAAAAAGTGGGCGGACGGCCGCATTATGAACGGCCGTCAGGCGATCGAGTCCGGGCTGGCAGATGAGACCGGGCGGCTGGAAGACACGGTCGAGGCGCTCCGGACCGATCACGATCTCGGCAAGGCTGAACTGTTCGAATACGGATACGAAGGCGGCTTCGGCTCGATTTTCGGCATGAAGATGCAGTCGCTGGTCAAGGGCGATCTTGAGACCCAGATTGTCGGCCAGGTGCTGTCCGATTACAATTCTCCGCGCATGATGTATCTGTACGGTGAGAAGTGAGGAGGAAATGACCATGCAGGCATCCGGACCTACAGAAGGAATGCCCTATGCCGAATGGCAGGCGGTCCCGGCCTACGCCGGGTTCTGGATCCGTTTCTGGGCCTATCTCATTGACCTCATCGTCCTCGGTTCGATCAGCATGCTTATCATCCGGCCGCTGTTCCGGATGGCGGGGCTTGAAATCGGGGGCGGGTGGTTTGCGCCCTACAGCATCTTGACGGCCGTTGTCTTTTTCGTATATTTCGTGCTGATGACGAAATTCTTCGGCCAGACGGCGGGGAAAATGGTGACCGGCATCCGGGTGATCCGGAAGGACGGCGGGCCGCTGGACTGGGGGACTGTGCTGTTCAGGGAATGGATCGGCAGGTTCCTGTCGAAGACGCTGCCGGTCCTTTACTGGATCGTCGGCTTCACGCCGAAGAAAGAGGCGGTCCATGACTTTATCGCCGATACGCTCGTCATCCATGAGGAACGCTACATGAAAGTGCCCGCGGCGCCGGCGGCACGGGAGGCATCCCGTTTGCAAGACGGCCCGGCGGTCTAGTACACTTGGATGAAAAGGAGGCGTTCTGATTGGTACAAGTGACATTTCAGAAAAACCCTGTGACATTGCTCGGAACAGAGGTGAAAGTCGGGGACCAGGCCCCTGACTTCACAGTCCTGAAAAACGATCTCAGCCCGTTCACGCTCAAGGACACGGAAGGGAAGGTCCGCCTCATCAGCGTCATCCCGTCGATTGACACGGGCGTCTGCTCGACCCAGACGAAGCGGTTCAATGAAGAAGTGACCGGACTCGGCGACGACGTGGCCGTTCTGACGATCTCCGTCGACCTGCCGTTTGCGCAGGCGCGGTGGAAGGCGACCGAAGGGCTGGACAACGCGGTTGCCCTTTCCGACCACCGGGACCTCTCGTTCGGGACCGCCTACGGCACGGTCATGAAGGAGATGCGCCTCCTTGCCAGAAGCGTCTTCGTCATCGATCAGGAAGGCAAAGTGACATACGTGGAATATGTGCCGGAGGGGACAGACCACCCGGACTATGACAAGGCCATCGAAGCGGTAAAAGAACTGACGAAATGAGAACGTGGAGAAACCCACTCGGCCGAGTGGGTTTCTCGTTTTGGAGGATGGACATGGAAACGAAAACCGAACAATTATTCAATTTTCTGGACGGCCACGCAACCCGGATCGCCGAAAAAGAGGATCTTCTGCTTCTTGAAGCGGTTTACGAAACAGCCAAAGCCTGGGCGGAGGGGACCATCTCCCCGGATGTGGAGGATGCGACGAAGGAAGAAGTGCGCAAGGCCATCCAGCTGGCAGTGTTGAAAGGGATGAAGGCGAACGCGCAGCCTCATCACCAGATGACCCCGGACTCCATCGGCCTGCTGGCGGGCTATCTGGCGGACCGGCTGTCAAAGGGCCGGCCGTATCTTTCCCTCTTCGATCCGGCCGCCGGCACGGGGAACCTGCTGTTCACTGTCATGAATTTCATGGACGGTCGTACGGCGGCGTCCGCTGTTGAACTCGATGATCTGCTCATCCGGATAGCGGCCGCCACGGCGGATTTGCTTGCCCAGCCGGTTTCTCTGTATCACCAGGATGCACTGCGGCCGCTCATGGTCGATCCCGTCGACTTCGTCGTCTCGGACCTGCCCGTCGGGTATTATCCCGATGATGAAAATGCGGCGGGCTTCAAACTGAAATCCGATGAAGGGCACTCATATGCCCATCATCTCTTCATCGAACAATCGATGCGGCACTTGAAGCCGGGCGGACACGGGATTTTCATCGTTCCGGCCAATCTGTTCGAATCCAGATTTGCCACGCAGCTCCACACTTATCTAAAGGATGAGGCGCAGATCGTCGGAGTGATTGCACTGCCGCCGGGACTGTTCAAGAGCCAGGACCACGCGAAGAGCATCCTGATCCTGAAAAAGCCGGACGCGTCACCGGGTCCGAAGCCCGAGGTGCTTCTCGCCAACGCGCCGGACATGACGAATGCACGCGCCATGGAATCCTTCTTTGCAAAAGTGGATGCATGGGCGGCTGAGAACGGCTACCGGACGGTGAATTGATCACTGGAGAAAAAAGAAAAATCCGGCTGCGGGAGTGCAGCCGGATTTTTGGATGTTATTCTGAGGCAGGTTCTCCCTTTTCCTCTGTGCGGACGACGAGAACGTCGCATTTCGCACTCCGGACGATCGTTTCGGAGATGCTCCCGATCAGGAATCGCTCAACCGCATTCAGGCCGGTGGCGCCGCAGATGATGAGGTCGGCCTCCACTTTCTTCGAGACGTCGCGCGGGATCATCGTCTTCGGCGAACCGTATTCGACGATGACGTTGACGTCCTTGACGCCGGCCGCCTCGGCTTCGTTCCGGTAATCTGTCAGCAATTGCTGCGCAAAGCCCTGGGCGCGTTCCGCGATCGAACGGTCATAGGCCTCCACGGCCGCGAACGACCGGGTGTCGATGATGTTGACGAGATTCAGCGTTGCGCTGTTCCGCTTGGCGATGCCGACCGATTTTTTAAATGCCCATTCTGCTTCTTTGGAGCCGTCGACGGCCACCAGGATGTGTTTGTAGTTAAGTGTCATGTTCTTCCCCTCCTCTGGGTCTTCTACTCTAAATGATTCGACAGGAAAAGCTTTTATTCCTTTTTCTGATGAGGATTTTCCGGCAGGGAACCGGTATTTCCAATATAGATACTGCTTCTAACATTCCGCATTCATGGTAGAATGGAAGGGCAAAAGCAGAAGGCGGTCACACCGCCGGGCTGGTGAGCAACAATGAACTTACACTGGAGGGTTTTGGAATGCGCATCGGAGTACCGAAGGAAGTCAAGAACAATGAAAATCGTGTCGCCATGACACCTGCAGGCGTGGTCACACTTCAATTGGCAGGTCATGAAGTGCTGATCCAGTCGTCAGCCGGCGAGGGGTCGGGCTTCACAGACGAAGATTACCGCGAAGCCGGAGCCTCCATCGTCGAAACGGCGGAGGAGGCCTGGGCGGCCGATATGGTCATGAAAGTGAAGGAACCAGTGCGGGACGAGTACCGTTATTTCCGCGAAGGCCTCATCTTGTTCACTTATCTGCACCTGGCCCCGGAAGAAGAGCTGACGGCGGCCCTGCTTGAAAATAAAGTGGTCGGCATCGCTTATGAGACCGTCCAGCTGCCGAACCGCTCGCTGCCGCTCCTTTCGCCGATGAGTGAAGTCGCAGGCCGCATGGCGACGCAGATCGGCGCCACGTTCCTCGAGCGCAACCACGGCGGCAAGGGGNCGAGACGTCGCGCGGGATCATCGTCTTCGGCGAACCGTATTCGACGATGACGTTGACGTCCTTGACGCCGGCCGCCTCGGCTTCGTTCCGGTAATCTGTCAGCAATTGCTGCGCAAAGCCCTGGGCGCGTTCCGCGATCGAACGGTCATAGGCCTCCACGGCCGCGAACGACCGGGTGTCGATGATGTTGACGAGATTCAGCGTTGCGCTGTTCCGCTTGGCGATGCCGACCGATTTTTTAAATGCCCATTCTGCTTCTTTGGAGCCGTCGACGGCCACCAGGATGTGTTTGTAGTTAAGTGTCATGTTCTTCCCCTCCTCTGGGTCTTCTACTCTAAATGATTCGACAGGAAAAGCTTTTATTCCTTTTTCTGATGAGGATTTTCCGGCAGGGAACCGGTATTTCCAATATAGATACTGCTTCTAACATTCCGCATTCATGGTAGAATGGAAGGGCAAAAGCAGAAGGCGGTCACACCGCCGGGCTGGTGAGCAACAATGAACTTACACTGGAGGGTTTTGGAATGCGCATCGGAGTACCGAAGGAAGTCAAGAACAATGAAAATCGTGTCGCCATGACACCTGCAGGCGTGGTCACACTTCAATTGGCAGGTCATGAAGTGCTGATCCAGTCGTCAGCCGGCGAGGGGTCGGGCTTCACAGACGAAGATTACCGCGAAGCCGGAGCCTCCATCGTCGAAACGGCGGAGGAGGCCTGGGCGGCCGATATGGTCATGAAAGTGAAGGAACCAGTGCGGGACGAGTACCGTTATTTCCGCGAAGGCCTCATCTTGTTCACTTATCTGCACCTGGCCCCGGAAGAAGAGCTGACGGCGGCCCTGCTTGAAAATAAAGTGGTCGGCATCGCTTATGAGACCGTCCAGCTGCCGAACCGCTCGCTGCCGCTCCTTTCGCCGATGAGTGAAGTCGCAGGCCGCATGGCGACGCAGATCGGCGCCACGTTCCTCGAGCGCAACCACGGCGGCAAGGGGATCCTCCTCTCCGGCGTGCCGGGCGTCGGCCGCGGTAAAGTCACGGTGATCGGCGGCGGCATGGCCGGTGCGAATGCGGCACGTGTCGCAGTCGGCATGGGTGCCCGCGTCACGGTCATCGACCTGAGCCCGGAGCGGCTCCGCCAGCTCGACGACCAGTTCGGCAACGACATCGAGACGCTCATGTCGAACCCGTTCAACATCGCGGAAGCCGTGAAGGATTCCGACCTCGTCGTCGGCGCGGTCCTGATCCCGGGCGCGAAGGCGCCGAAGCTCGTCACCGAGGAGATGGTCAAGTCGATGCAGCCGGGCTCCGTGCTTGTCGATATCGCGATCGACCAGGGCGGCATCTTCGAGACGAGCGACCGGATCACCACACATGACGACCCGACATATGAGAAACATGGCGTCGTCCACTACGCCGTCGCCAACATGCCGGGCGCCGTTCCGCGCACGTCCACGATGGCGCTCACGAACAACACCGTTCCGTACGCGCTTCAGATTGCGAACAAAGGCTGGAAACAGGCTGCGCTCGACAACGAAGCGCTCCGCAAAGGATTCAACACGCTTGAAGGGCATGTCACCTACAAGGCCGTCGCAGACGACCAGGGCCGTGAATTCGTGCCAATCGACTCGCTGCTCGGCTGATTGCGGAGTTCCCGCATTTGCCGCACAAACAATAAAGAGCCATTCCGGTACAGTCCGGAATGGCTCTTTCTCTTTATTCAGCCGATGATCTGCAGATCTTTCGGGAACTTTGTCAGCACTTCCACGCCGTCCGCAGTGACCACGACATCGTCCTCGATGCGCACTCCGGTCACGTCCGGATGATAGATGCCCGGCTCGACCGTGAACACCATGCCCTCCTGGAGCTTGACTTCATTTGCGCCGTGGATCGACGGGAACTCGTGGACGGAGATTCCGAGACCGTGGCCGAGCCGGTGGGTGAAATACTCCCCGTAGCCGGCTTCGGTGATGACGTCGCGGGCTGTTTTGTCGAGGTCCATTGCCCGGACGCCCGGCCGGACCGCGTCCACGGCCGCCTGCTCCGCACGCCGGACCGTTTCGTAAATGTCCCGCTGTTTCTCGGAAGGCTCGCCGAACGAGACGGTGCGGGTGATGTCCGAGCAGTAGCCTTCCCACACCACGCCGAGATCGAACAAGACAAAATCGCCTTTTTGGATTTTGCGGGTTCCCGGATTTCCGTGGGGGGAGGCGGTCTTCGGCCCGCTCAGCACCATCGTGTCAAACGACATATGCGAGACGCCTTTCTTTTTCATTTCAAATTCGATCGCCATGAGGATTTCCAGTTCGGTCTTCCCCTCGGCGATCTCCCGGCAGCCCACTTCCACCGCATAATCGGCAAGTTCCGCCGCCTTGCGCAGTTTCTGGAGCTCCTCTTCACCTTTGATGTTCCGCATTTCGTTCAACTTCGCGTCAAGCCCTGTGAAAGCAGCGTCCGGGTAGAGCTGTGCGAGACGCTCGTACCGTTCCACGTTCATATGGACTTTCTCGACGGCGATGGAACCGGGCCGGACATTCCGGTCCGCAACGGCTTTGGCCACAATTTCCCAGGCGTCGTCGGTGTCTTCGTGTCCGATCACTTCGCCGTTCCAGCCTGCCGCCTTCACGTCCGGCACTTCCATTTTCGGCGCAATGACGAACGGGTCGGCATCCTTGAAAACGGCAACGGCGAGCAGCCGTTCATGAGGATCGCTCTGGAACCCGGACAGATAGAATACATTGTCCGGCGTCGTGACGAATGCGGCGTCAATCCCATTCTCTTTCAGGTATTCAGTGACTTCATTCAGTTTATCCATACGTCCACCAGCCTTTCTGATTCCCCTTCATCATAGCAAAAAAGAAGGAGTCCGCGCACGGTTGTCGAATCATGGAGACGAGACCCGAAAAGAAGGAAAGGGGATTTTTTGCATGCATGTCTCTTATCATGGCCATTCCGTCGTCAAGATCAAGACGGAGAAACACACGATCCTCATTGACCCGTTCATCACGGGCAATGAACTCACAGATCTGAAGGCCGGGGAAGAAAATCCGGATGCCATCCTCCTGACACACGGCCACGGGGACCACGTCGGCGACACGGTGGAACTGGCCAAGCGGAGCGGGGCGCTCGTCGTGGCGCCGAACGAGCTCGCCGTCTGGCTGTCCTGGCAGGGAATCGAAACGCACCCGATGCATATCGGCGGCGCCTATAACTTCGAATTCGGCCGCGTGAAGTTCACCCAGGCCTTCCATGGCTCGTCATTCATCAAAGAAGACGAGCAGGAGATCATCTATACGGGCATGCCGGCGGGCGTCCTGTTCACGGCCGAAGGGAAAACGGTTTACCATCTCGGCGACACGGCCCTGTTCTCCGACATGGAGCTGATCGGGAAGCGCCACCCGGCGGACATCGCCTTCGTGCCAATCGGCGACAACTTCACGATGGGACCGGAAGACGCGGCCTACGCAGTCGGTCTCATCAAGCCGAAAATCGCCGTGCCGGTCCATTACGACACATTCCCGCCGATCAAGCAGGATCCTGAGCAGTTCAGGAAGATGGCGGAAGGAACCGACGTCCGGATCCTGAAAGCCGGCGAAGGCATCGACCTATAAGATCATTAAGTCTTTGGAAGGCCGGCAGCGGACTGCCGGCCTTCGTCATGCCTAGTTTCGAAGGGGAGTGCGGGAAAGTTTGGCTGTTTATCCGGCGACATGCCGATGGAAATAAAAACCTGGACGACTCGGGGGCGAAAGCGGACGACTCAGGCCGGGATCCGACCGACTCGGGCCCGGAAGCGGACGACTCAAGGGCGAATCCGGACGACTCATCCTGTTGCCGGCGTAAATCCCCGGTGCGTTATCAAATATCTTCTCCAGCCGGGAAAATCAGAGGATGTTCACCAATCGAAGAATAAAATCCACAGAGAATTGGGCATAATTTGGCGCTTGATGAGGCGAGTGTAATCGGAGTGGGCTTGAGTGTAAGCGGAAGGCACCCGAGTGTAATCGGAACAGGGCTGAGTGTTATCGGAGGACAGCCGATTGTAATCACATTCACTTTTCCCGCAGACCGTCTGATGCCTGTCGCCCCTGACCAACCGCCCTCCGCTTTAGT
>NZ_LN651373.1:1873920-1959477 GCF_000826125.2 Bhargavaea cecembensis | reverse complement strand
CGCCGTGCCGGTCCATTACGACACATCCCCGCCGATCAAGCAGGATCCTGAGCAGTTCAGGAAGATGGCGGAAGGAACCGACGTCCGGATCCTGAAAGCCGGCGAAGGCATCGACCTATAAGATCATTAAGTCTTTGGAAGGCCGGCAGCGGACTGCCGGCCTTCGTCATGCCTAGTTTCGAAGGGGAGTGCGGGAAAGTTTGGCTGTTTATCCGGCGACATGCCGATGGAAATAAAAACCTGGACGACTCGGGGGCGAAAGCGGACGACTCAGGCCGGGATCCGACCGACTCGGGCCCGGAAGCGGACGACTCAAGGGCGAATCCGGACGACTCATCCTGTTGCCGGCGTAAATCCCCGGTGCGTTATCAAATATCTTCTCCAGCCGGGAAAATCAGAGGATGTTCACCAATCGAAGAATAAAATCCACAGAGAATTGGGCATAATTTGGCGCTTGATGAGGCGAGTGTAATCGGAGTGGGCTTGAGTGTAAGCGGAAGGCACCCGAGTGTAATCGGAACAGGGCTGAGTGTTATCGGAGGACAGCCGATTGTAATCACATTCACTTTTCCCGCAGACCGTCTGATGCCTGTCGCCCCTGACCAACCGCCCTCCGCTTTAGTTGTGGTAAGATGGTGTTAGAAATCGGTTGGGAAAAAGGTGACGACGTGGCAACAAAACATGAATTGATCCTGCGCTTCATCGAGGGCCTTCCGGTCGGGGACAAGATTTCCGTCCGCCGGATCGCCCGGGAGATGAGCGTGAGCGAGGGGACGGCCTACCGCGCCATCAAGGAAGCGGAAAACCGCAAACTGGTCAATACGATCGAGCGGGTCGGGACGATCCGGATTGAACAGAAACGAAAAGAGAACATCGAGCGGCTCACGTTCGCGGAAGTTGTGAACATCGTCGACGGGCAGGTGCTCGGCGGACGCGACGGGCTGCATAAGACACTCACCAAATTCGTCATCGGCGCGATGCAGATGGAAGACATGATGCGCTACACCGATCCGGGAAGCCTGCTCATTGTCGGAAACCGGCTGAAAGTCCATGGCAATGCACTGAAGGCCGGAGCGGCCGTCCTGATCACGGGCGGGTTCGATGCGTCCGAAGAAGTGAAGAAGCTGGCGGATGAAGTGGAGCTGCCCGTCATTTCGACGAGTTATGACACCTTTACGGTGGCGACGATGATCAACCGCGCCATCTACGACCAGCTGATCGAAAAGGAGATTCTGCTTGTCGAGGACATTGTCGTTCCCGTTGACGTGACCGCCACGCTGGACGTCGGCGACCATGTTTCGGACTTTCATGCGAGCAACCGCACGACCTCGCACGGGGCATTTCCCGTCACGACGAAAAACGGCCGGCTCGTCGGCATCGTGACGGCCAAGGACGTCATCGGAACCGACGGCAGTGTGCCGATCGAGCGGGTCATGACGCAAAAGCCGATCTCGGCGAACATGAAGATGAGCGTCGCTTCCGCCGCGCACCGGATGATCTGGGAAGGCATCGACCTCATGCCGGTCGTCTCATCGGGAGATATCCTCCGCGGCGTGATCAGCCGGCAGGACGTTTTGAAGGCCCTCCAGGTGGCCCAGCGCCAGCCTCATCAGGGGGAGACGATGGAAGACCTCGTCCGTTCCCAGATGGAAGACGGGCCTGACGGGGAGTCTTCCTTCAAGTTTACGGTGACCCCGAGGATGACGAACCCCCTCGGCTCGCTTTCCCACGGGGCCCTGACGATCATGCTGTCGGAGTCTGCCGACCATCTGCTGAAACGGCGCAAGCGCGGGGAAAGCGTCGTCGAGAACATGACGGTCTACTTCATGAAACACGTGCAGCTTGGAAGCGAAATCCGCGTGGAGCCGGAACTTCTCGACATGAGCCGCCACTTTGCGAAGATGGACTTCACCGTCTATAGCGGAGAGATGCTCGTCGGCAAAGCGATGATGATGTTCCAGGTGTTTGAACGATAAAAAAAGTGATGCACTCAACGTGCATCACTTTTCGTTCAGGCGCCGCTCCTCCTCCAGGAAACCGGCGTAATGGCGGCGGGCCTTCATATTGAAAATAAATACATAAAGCCCGAGCAAGATAAAAATTGCCGAAATGATGTAAGTCGCCGCGCCGCGGAAAAGGAACAGCTGGTTGGCGCCAAACGTGATGAGCAGGGCACCGAGCGCTGCCGATGCGCTGCTCGAGAAGTACTTCCGCTGGGCGGTGAGCGTTGTCCGGAACTGCTTCGTCTTAAAGTAAAGATACGCGATCGCGGAAAAGACGATCAGCGCAATGAGCACAATATTCATTAAATCCCTCCGTTGCAAGCAAAACTGTCCTTATTGTATATCGGATCCGGCCTGAAAGCGAACGGAAATCACCGATTCTGGAGGCAAAATCCCATGAAGCGACAAATCATCGACAAACTCGAACAATACGAAACCATTATCATCCACCGGCATGTCAGGCCGGATCCGGATGCGTACGGTTCCCAGCTCGGCCTGAAAGAACTGATCCGGGCCAATTATCCGGAGAAACGGGTTTTCGCCGCCGGCACCCATGATCCGTCACTCGGATACCTGGGCCGTCCGGAACTTGTTCCCGGCGGAGCCTATGAGGGCGCCCTCGTCATCGTGACCGACACCGCCAATACGGAGAGGATCGACGGTTGCCGGTACCGCGAAGGAGCAGAGCTTTTGAAAATCGACCATCATCCGGATGAAGACCGATACGGGGATATGAGATGGGTCCTCCCCGCGATGAGCTCGACCAGCGAGATGATTTATGACCTGGCGAGGGAAGGGGCGGCTTACCGCGGATGGACGCTGACCGACGTTGCCGCCCGGCTTCTGTTTGCGGGCATCGTCGGCGACACCGGACGTTTCGTCTATCCTTCCGCCTCTCCGGACACATTCCGGGCGGCGGCGGATCTGATCAGCCATGACTTTGACAGGACGGCCCTGTATGATTCCATGTTCGAGATGGATGCCGCGCTTCTCAAGCTGAACGGCTACATCTATCAAAATATGGAGATGGATGAAAACGGGGCGGCCGTCATCCGCATCACGTCCGAAACGATGGAGCGGTTCGGCGTGACGCCGGAGGACACGGCAAAGCTGGTCGGGGCACCCGGTATCGTGAAAGGCATCAAGGCCTGGCTGTTCAAAGTGGAGGAACCGGATCAGATCCGGCTTCGTTTCCGTTCCAAGGGGCCGGTCGTCAACACGATCGCCAAGCGGTTCGGAGGCGGGGGCCATGCGCTGGCTGCCGGTGCATCCGCGAAAGACTGGGCAACGGCGGAAGAGGCGGCGCAGGCGCTCCGCGAAATCTGCCGATAGTGAAGGGGGTGAGGGGATGGCATTCGGATTGGGACAAATCATGACTTCTGATGATCCGCTCCAGAGCCTCATCCGGACGGAGCGGCTCGCCGCCGCGCTGAAAGAAAGAGGTGCCGCCGCAGCCGGGCTCGTCAACACCCGTCTGTACGGCGCCCTCCCGTTCGCCAAGGCCATGCGGGCGGCGGGCATCCGCCCGGTGATCGGCCTTTCGGTCCGGATCGCCGCAGAGACGGGGGAACTCCCGGCTTTCATCTACGCGAAAGATGACCGGGGATACCGCAACCTCGTCAAAATCACGAGCGCGCTCTCCGTCCAGGAACGTTCTGCCCTTCCGCTCCAGTGGGCGAAGGGATACAGGGAAGGCTGCCTGTTCGTGCCGGATCCCGCCTCCATGGAGGAGGGGGATCCGGTTTTGGCCATGCAGGATGTGCTGGAGGCGGTCGGAACCGGGCGGATGATCGCAGGGATTTCCAGGCGCGGAAGCCATCCGCATCCGTCGGAACCGGCGTTCGTCTCGTTTGCGGAGACGTTCGGGGTCCCGATCTGTGCGGTGTCCGTTGCCCGGTATGTCGGCCGCGAAGAGGCATTCGCCTTCCGGGTGGCACGCCTCATCGCGCAAGGTGAAAAGCTTTCGGAAGCGGGAGAGGGTGAAGACCCCGAAGCATCCCTGCCGACGGAAGGCGAGCTGGCCGCGCGTTTCGGCGACCGGCCGGAATGGGTCGAGGCCTCTGCCGAATTTCTTCTCTCCTGCGCGGACACGATGCCCGCCCCGGAAAGACTGATGCCGGCATTTCCGATTGAAGGGGAGCAGACCGCGGACGAGCGTCTCCGCGCCGATTGTCTCGCCGGCCTCGGCCGCCGGATCGGGGAGGTTCCGCCCGATTACCGAGAGCGGCTTGAACATGAGCTCGGGGTCATCGCCGAGATGGGCTACTCCGATTACTTCCTGATCGTCGCGGATTTTATCGCCTTTGCGGAATCGAAAGGAATCCTGACGGGACCGGGGCGGGGCTCCTCCGCAGGCTCTCTCGTAGCATTTTCACTCGGGATCACAGACGTCGATCCGCTCGAATACGGTTTGATCTTCGAGCGATTCCTGAATCCCGAGCGGGTGACGATGCCGGATATCGATGTGGACTTTGCCGACCACCGGCGCCACGAAGTGATCAAGTATGTGGCTCATAAATACGGGCGGGAATATGTCGCGCAGATCATTACATTCGGGACGCTTTCCGCCAAGGCCGCCGCCCGGAGCACTGCCCGGATCTTCGGCTTCCCCGAAGAGGAACAGCGGAACATATCGAAGATGATCCCGAGCCGGCCGGGAACAACTCTCGCCCGTGCGGCGGAGCCGGGCTCTCCCCTGGCGGAGTGGGCAGGAGAGGAGCCGATGCGCCGGAAATGGCTGAAGGCCGCGCTGGCAATTGAGGGAATCCCGCGGAACGCCTCGACCCACGCGGCGGGCGTCGTCCTGTCTCCTGTCCCGCTGATTGAGGCGGTGCCGGTCGAGGCCGGGTCGGACGGCGTCTGGCTCACCCAGTGGCCGATGAAGGAGGTCGAAGAGCGCGGACTCCTGAAAATGGACTTTCTCGGCCTCCGGAACCTGACGCTGCTCGAACGGATGCGCGCCATGATCTTCCATGACCGGAACGAATTCCTCGACTTCGAACGGATTCCGCTCGATGATCCCGCCGCCATCCGTCTTTTCCAGGAGGGCGACATGACCGGGATCTTCCAGTTCGAATCAGACGGGATGCGGGATACGCTCCGCAGGCTCAGGCCGGGCAGTTTCCGGGACATTTACGCGATCACCGCCCTGTATCGGCCGGGCCCGATGGAGAACATCCCGGTTTTCGAACGGAGAATGCACGGCCGTGAACCGGTCCCGTCCATCCATCCGGACGTCGACCCGGTGCTGGCAGAAACATACGGAATCATCGTTTATCAGGAACAGATCATGCAGATTGCGGTCCGCATGGCCGGCTTTTCGATGGGAGAGGCGGATATTCTCCGCCGGGCAGTCAGCAAAAAGAAACGCGACGTGCTTGAGCGGGAGCGCGACCATTTCCTTGAGGGAGCCGCCGGGCTCGGCCATGACCGCAACGCGGCGCTCAAGGTGTATGAGTACATCGTGAAATTTGCGGATTACGGCTTTCCGAAAAGCCACGCAGTCGCTTATTCGCTCATCTCCTTCCGGCTCGCCTGGCTTAAGGCGAATGAACCTGCTTATTTCTATGCGGCGCTTTTGTCCCAGTCTTCCGGAGATCCGGACCGGACTTCCAGGATCGTCATGGAGGCGAGGAGGAAAGGGCTCGTCATCCTTCCGCCGTCCGTCCTCCGGAGCGGGTATGCCTGCCGGGTTGAGGCCGGGGCGATCCGCCTGGGTCTCTCCGCCGTGAAGGGGGTCCCCTCGCCGTTCATCCGGAAGCTCCTTGACGTGAGGAAGCGGTCTGGAAAATGGGACGACCTCTTCGAGATGGCGGCGGCGCTTTCGGCCGTCCACTTCACGCGGTCCGCCGTCGAACCGCTCGCAAAGGCGGGGGCGCTGGATGAATTCCATCCCGACCGGGCGGTGCTGCTCGCTTCGATCGGCGCGGCGGAGTCCTACGCGGAACTGGTCCGGCCGGATGAGGATGAAGACTTGTTCGGCGGTGATCCGGATACGTTCGGCCGCCAGAAATATTCCAAAGCCGGAGAGCTGCCGGACTCCCTGCGGCTCCAGTATGAGCGGGAAGTGCTCGGGTTTTACCTGTCCGAACACCCGTCGGCAAGGCTCAAGCAGGAACGGCCCGGGGAATTCGCCGACATCGGCTCTCTTGACAGGCCTTCAGGCAGGCTGACGGTTGCCGGCATCATCCTCGACATCAAGCGGATCCGGACGAAGAAGGGAGAAGCGATGGCGTTTCTGACCCTGCAGGACGACACGGGGGAGATGCCGTGCACGCTCTTCCCGGGTGAATATACAAAGTTCAACCGGCTGCTCGCCGAAGGGGCGGGCGTCGTCGCCTCGGGCACTTCAGAGCGCCGCAACGGCCGGATCCAGCTCGTCGTCAAGCAGCTGGACGGCTAGAAACTGTACAGTCGACTGTACAGTTTTTTCTTTACTCATTTTTTCCTTTGCGTTATGCTTGAACAATGAGTGGTCAGACCACTTTCAAATAACTGGAATAGAAGGAGCGCGAGGATGGAGGAGACAAAACCGTCCCGGAAGATGTTTCTTGAAATCGTGCAGGAATTGCGCACGCTCATCCGGAATGAGAATATCCGGACAGGTGAAAAACTGCCGTCGGAACGGGTTCTGGCAGAAAGGCTCGGCGCCGGGCGCTCGACCATCAGGGAAGCACTCCGGAGCCTGGAGCTGCTGGGCCTCATCGAGACGAGGCGCGGCGAAGGCACATTTCTGTCGGATTACCGTCAGCACCAGCTCGTGGATGTGCTGGCGGCCTTCATCATGCAGGAGCCGAAATCCCTCGAAGATGTCCGCCTGACCATGCAGATCCATGAAAAGGATGCGGTGCAGCGGGCGGCGGCCGGCCCGGAAATCCGGGAGCTTCCGTTATGGGACAGCCTGGAAGCGGCAGTGTCATCGGATCGTCCGGTCCGGCGGGAGGATATCATCCGGGAAATCCTCGTCGCTGCCGGGAACCGGCTTTCATTGAAAATCTGGTACTTATTGAATGCCTATGCGAAAACACCATATGAAGGAGACGCGGAACCGCCGGAGCGGCCCGTCATCCGAGAAATGATCCTGGCCATCAAAAATGGCAACAGCGCGGCTGCGGCGGATGCCTACACGCGCTGGGCCGGAATGGTACACGGGTAAAGGGGGAACAGAATTGGCCATCATCCGAGAGATGTTCAAGAAAAACAAGAAACGCTATTATACGGTTCCGTCCGAAGCTTCAAAGGACGTGCCGGAGGGCATCATGACGAAGTGCCCGGAGTGCAAGAAGATCATCCTGACGAAAGATCTTCTGAAATGCAATAAAGTGTGCCCGAATTGCGATCATCACATGAAGATGACCGCTTGGGAGCGGGTCGACTGCCTCTTCGATGAGGAGTCGTTCAGCCCGATGGATGAAGACCTGAAAACCTCGAACCCGCTGAACTTCCCGTCCTACACGGAAAAAGTGAACGCGGACGTTGAAAAGACCGGCCTGAATGAAGCGGTCCTGACCGGAATCGGGGAAATTGACGGCAGGCGGACGGCCGTCGCCATCATGGATGCCCATTTCCGAATGGGTTCCATGGGATCGGTAGTCGGCGAAAAAATCACTCGTGCGGTTGAAAGGGCAACGGAGGAAGGCATCCCGTTCATGATCTTCACGGCAAGCGGCGGAGCGCGCATGCAGGAAGGCGTCTTGTCACTCATGCAGATGGCAAAGACGAGCGTCGCCTTGTCGCGGCATGCGGACCGGGGACTTCTCTTCATCTCGGTCATGACCCATCCGACGACGGGCGGGGTTTCCGCAAGCTTCGCCTCTGTCGGCGACATCAATCTCGCCGAACCGAAGGCGCTCATCGGCTTTGCGGGACGCCGGGTCATCGAACAGACGGTGCGCGAAAAGCTTCCCGAAGACTTCCAGACGGCGGAATTCCTGCTGGAGCACGGCCAGCTGGATGCCGTCGTCCACAGGGGAGAGATGAGGCATGTCCTCTCGACGCTCATCCGGTTCCACGGAAAGGAGGCCCGCTGACATGGTGAAGCCATTGCCGTTTGAAGAGCCGGTCATCCGGCTCCGAGAGAAAATTGAAGAGCTGAAAGGGATCACCGATGAAGCGCATGTCGATATGAGCGGAGAGATCGAGCAGCTGGAGGGCCGGCTCGCACGCCTGGAGCAAGAAGTTTACGGAAACATGGAGC
Source organism: Bhargavaea cecembensis (assembly GCF_000826125.2). Lineage (GTDB taxonomy): Bacteria > Bacillota > Bacilli > Bacillales_A > Planococcaceae > Bhargavaea > Bhargavaea cecembensis_B. The sequence goes on along the minus strand of NZ_LN651373.1, from coordinate 1,951,278 downwards.
CATGGGACCGGGTCCAGGTCGCCCGCCATCCGGAGCGCCCGACAACGCTCGATTACGTCGGTCACCTGTTCACGGACTTCTTTGAACTTCACGGAGACCGGAACTACGGGGACGACGCGGCGATCGTCGGCGGCATCGCTGCATTCGAAGAAACGCCCGTGACCGTGATCGGCCACCAGCGTGGGAAAGATACGAAGGAAAATATCCGCCGGAACTTCGGCATGCCCCATCCGGAAGGCTACCGGAAGGCGCTCCGCCTTATGAAGCAGGCGGAGAAGTTCGGCCGTCCGATCATCTGCTTCATTGACACGAAGGGAGCCTATCCCGGACGTGCGGCGGAAGAGCGCGGCCAGAGCGAGGCGATTGCGCGCAACCTCGTCGAGATGGCGGGCTTGAACGTGCCGGTCATCAGCGTCGTCATCGGCGAAGGCGGGAGCGGAGGAGCGCTCGGGCTTGGAGTGGCCAATCGGATCTATATGCTCGAGAACTCGACCTACTCGGTCATTTCACCAGAGGGGGCAGCGTCGATCCTGTGGAAAGACGCCACGCTTGCCAAGCAGGCTGCGGAAGCGATGAAAATCACCGCAGGCGACCTCAAGGAGATGGAAATCATCGACGACATCATCCCTGAAGTGATGGGCGGCGCCCACCGGGATGCAAGCGCTCAGGCGGAAGAGATCCGCAGCACGCTCCGCGGATCGCTGTCTGCACTCACGGCCATGACCCCGGACGATCTCGTGCAGGACCGCTATGAGAAATTCCGCAAAATCGGCGTCTTTGAGCAATAGGAGAGACTGAAAGGGAGGACCGTGCCATGAAAAAGATTGCAGTGATGACGAGCGGAGGAGATGCGCCCGGCATGAATGCGGCAATCCGGGCGGTTGTCCGGAAAGGCATCTATGAAGGCCTCGAAGTTTCCGGCATCTATAACGGTTACCAGGGGCTGATGGACGGGAAAATCGAACCGCTCTGGGCGGGTTCCGTCGGGGACATCATCCAGCGGGGCGGAACGATGCTGCGTTCTTCCCGCTGCCCGGAGTTCAAGACGCCCGAAGGCAGGGAGAAGGGCCTGCGCCAGCTCAGGCACCACGGCATTGAAGGACTGGTCGTCATCGGCGGCGACGGATCATTCAGGGGAGCGCTCGAGCTGTCCCGGGCGGGCTTCCCGTGCGTCGGCGTTCCGGGGACCATCGACAATGATATCAACGGCACCGACTACACCCTCGGCTTCGACACGGCGCTCAACACGGTCATCGACGCCATCGACAAAATCCGGGACACCGCCACTTCCCATGAACGGACGTTCATCATCGAAGTGATGGGCCGGGACGCGGGTGATCTTGCGCTTTGGGCCGGGGTTGCGGGAGGAGCCGAGACGATCCTCATCCCCGAGCGGCCGCATGATCCGGCTGAAATCGTGAACCGGCTCCGGCAGGGAACGGACCGGGGCAAAAAACATAGTATCCTGATCGTGGCCGAAGGAGTCATGACCGCACAGGAACTGGCCGGAAAGCTGATGGACGTGGCGGGGATCGAGACGAGGGTTTCCGTTCTCGGACACATTCAGCGCGGCGGCACGCCGTCCGGAAGGGACCGCGTCCTCGCCTCCAGGTTCGGGGCACGGGCGGTCGAGGCCCTGATTGCCGGCAGGGCAGGGGTTGCCGTTGGCATGAGAGACCATACAGTGATAGACTATCCACTAACGGAAGTGTTCGATGAAAGGGAGAACAAGGACCTGGCCCTGTTCGATCTTTCAAAAGAACTATCGATTTAACGGATTGGGGCGGATCATGTTGAGAAAGACGAAAATCGTATGCACGATCGGGCCGGCGAGCGAGTCGCCCGAAACCCTGGAAAAACTCATTGATGCGGGGATGAACGTCGCCCGCCTCAACTTTTCGCACGGGGACCATGAAGAGCACCTTTCGCGCATCCGGAATATCCGGGAAGCGGCAAAGCGGAAAAACCGCGTAGTCGGCATCCTGCTCGACACGAAAGGCCCGGAAATCCGCACGCACAAAATGGAAGGCGGCAAGGTCGAGCTGGAAAACGGCCAGGAGATTGCCGTCTCCATGCACGAGGTCCTCGGCAACCATGAAGTGTTCTCCGTCTCCTACGACCGGCTGATCGAGGATGTGCATCTCGGCTCCGTCATTCTGCTGGATGACGGCCTGATCGAACTCGAAGTGACCGGCACCGACCGCGCGGCAGGCCTCATCCACACGGTCGTCAAAAATGCGGGAACCCTGAAGGACAAAAAAGGGGTCAACGTCCCCGGCGTGTCTGTCCAGCTTCCGGGCATCACGGAAAAAGATGCGAATGACATCCTGTTCGGGATCCGGAACGGCCTCGACTTCATCGCCGCTTCATTCGTCCGCAGGCCGTCGGATGTCATGGAAATCCGCCATCTTCTGGAGAACAACGACGGCGGTCATATCCAGATCATCCCGAAAATCGAAAACCGGGAAGGCGTCGACAATCTGGACGCAATCATCGCCGTCTCGGACGGTCTGATGGTGGCCCGGGGGGATCTCGGAGTGGAGATTCCGGCGGAGGAAGTCCCGATTGTGCAAAAGCAGATGATCGAGAAGTGCAACCAGGCCGGCAAGCCGGTCATCACGGCAACGCAGATGCTCGATTCCATGCAGCGCAATCCGCGCCCGACCCGCGCGGAAGCAAGCGATGTGGCGAACGCCATCCTTGACGGCTCTGACGCCATCATGCTGTCGGGAGAAACGGCGGCAGGCCAGTACCCGGTCGAGTCGGTCCTGACGATGGACCGGATTGCCAAGACCGCAGAGGCGGCGGTTGACTACCGTTCCGTCATTTCGAGCCGGCGCCGTGAAAAAGAAGGAAACATGACCGAGGCGATCGGCCAGGCGGCGGCTTACACGGCCGTCAACCTGAACGTCAAGGCTGTGCTTGCACCGACGGAAAGCGGGCAGACCGCCAAGATGATCGCCAAGTATCGCCCTGGCTGCCCGATCATCGCCGTCACGGCTTCCGACCGGTGCTCGCGCAGGCTGACGCTTGTCTGGGGCGTGTATCCGATTGTCGGCGAACGCGTGTCCTCGATCGACAGCATCCTGGAAATATCCGTGGAAGAAAGCATCAAGCATAAATACGTCACCCACGGGGATGTGGTGATCATCACTGCGGGCGTGCCGGTCGGCGAAGCCGGCACGACGAACCTGATGAAAATCCATGTGATCGGCGATCTGCTGGCAAAAGGCCAGGGCATCGGGAAAGCCGTCGCCTTCGGGCAGGCTGCCGTCGTCCGCAGTGCGGAAGAGGCAACCGCCCGTGACATGACCGGCAAGATCATCGTCACATACGGAACGGACCGGGACATGATGCCGGCAATCGAGCAGTGCGCGGGCATCATCACCGAGGAAGGCGGACTGACCAGCCACGCGGCGGTCGTCGGATTGAATGTGGGCATCCCGGTCATCGTCGGCGTGAAAAACGCGGTCAGCGATATCGGGGACGGTCAGGACCTGACGATCGACGCCGAAGCGGGCGTTATCTACAACGGCCATGCCTCTGTCCTGTAATTGAAACCAGCGCCCTCCCGGTATGGAAGGGCGCTTTTTGGAGATGATGATCATGAAATGGCTGTTTATCCTATTTATCGTGGTCCCGACTTCCGAGCTGGCGGTGCTTCTGTACGCAGGCAGCAAGATCGGCGTGTTTCCGACGATTGCCATCATTTTGCTGACGGCGGCGGCCGGTGCCTGGCTCGCGAAAAGCCAGGGACTCATGGCCTGGCGGGAGCTGCAGAGAAGGGCGGCGGCAGGCGAGCCGCCGGGCGAGGCGGCCGTGGACGGCCTGTTCATCCTGATCGGCGGGCTTTTTCTCCTGTTCCCCGGGTTCATCACGGATGCACTCGGCCTGCTCCTTCTTCTGCCGCCGACGAGGCGGGCATTCCGCCCGGTGCTCTACCGGCAGCTCCGCAAGAAGATGAAGAACGGGTCGATGGTGATCATCCGCCGTTGAAGGCCGGCAGCATCTTGAGCCGCGCTGCGGCAAACAGCAGCACGGGGCTGAGCAGCATGCCCGGGATTCCGAACACGAGAATCGAGGCCGCCGCGATGAAAAAGGCCTGAGCGGGCCGGAGCTGGAGCGTGGAGGCCCACAGATGGGACTCTGCGATCTGCCGCGTGAGAAGGATGAATGCATACAGGAAGGCGATCGCCGTTCCGAGAACCGCATGACCGGCTGCAAACTGGTAGGCCGCCATCGGAATCAGGAAGATTCCGATCCCGAGGAACGGCAGGCTGTCGGCCAGCGCAATGAGGAACGCCTTGCCGGCCGGAGCGGGGAAGCCGAGGGCCGCCAGCCCGGCCGCGAGGATGAGGAAGGTCAAGAAAGTAAGACGCAGTTCCACGGAAAGGAATGTTCCGAAGAGGGTACCTCCCTCGCGGAACATTCCTTTTGCTTTCCCGCGGGAACGAACAGGCAGCAACGAAGTGAACCAGAGCCGGTCACGGGAAGATTCATAAAGAGCGAAATAGAAGCCGATCAGAAAGATGAAGAATGAGAAAAGCCGGCTGAACGCGGTCTGGATCATGCCTGCGGACGACTCCAGCAGCTTTTCTCCCGCCGCCGCGATGGCCGTGTCGGCATACGCCAGAAATTCCTCGGCCACCGGATGCCGGAGATCCAGCACCGAAAAAGCCGAACGGATCTCGGGGATGATGGCGATCGTCTCCCGGACGGCGAAAAGGGCGACGGAAACGATGGCCGCCAAGATGAACAGCTCGGTCAGCAGCGCGCCTGCAGAAGGCGGCAGGCCGAGCCGGGAATGAAGCCAGCGCACGGCAGGAGCCGCCAGATAGCCCGATATGACGGCAAGTGCCAGGGGCGGCACGGCGAAGCAAAGACCTGCCGCCAGCGCGATCGGAAGCCATGTCTTCAATGCCTCCATGATTGGATTCATCGGTTTGGCCAAGTCGGGACCCCACTTTCAGCCGGCCTCCAGGATCAAACAGACGGCGGTTCGTCTGTTTTGGCCGGCAAATGAATTAATTCGGGCGTTTTCATTCACAAAATTGTTATATATGATTATAATGGGCTTGTAAGCGGTTAAAAGAATGTACACAAACACAGAATGCCATTGCTTTGCCTTTTTTCAATGAAGGCAGCGGGCAAAACGCAAAAGGAAAGGGAGATCGATATGACGTCTACACGTGGACTGGAAGGGATCGTGGCAACACAATCCTCCATCAGCTCGATTATCGACGATACTCTTACATACGTCGGTTATAACATCGATGACCTGGCAGAGAATGCAAGCTTTGAAGAGGTCGTCTACCTCCTCTGGCACCAGCGCCTTCCAAAGCAGGACGAGCTTAATGAACTGAAACAGCAGCTCGCCGACGAAATGACCGTGCCTCAGGAAGTGTACGACCACTTCAAGACTTACCCGATCAAGCAAGTGCACCCGATGGCGGCACTCCGCACAGCAGTCTCGCTTCTTGGATTGTATGACGAAAAAGCGGAAGACATGTCCGACGAAGCCAACTACGGCAAAGCGATCAAGCTGCAGGCGAAAATCGCGACGATCGTCACGGCATTCGCACGCATCCGCAACGGCCAGGAGCCGGTCCTCCCGAAAAAGGACCTCAGCTATGCGGCCAACTTCCTCTATATGCTCAAAGGCGAGGAACCGGAAGCGATTGAAGAGGAAGCATTCAACAAAGCGCTGGTCCTCCATGCCGACCACGAGCTGAACGCTTCGACGTTCACGGCGCGCGTCTGCGTGGCGACGCTGTCCGACATGTACTCCGGCGTGACGGCTGCAATCGGCGCCCTGAAAGGCCCTCTCCACGGCGGCGCCAACGAGCAAGTCATGAAAATGCTGACCGAAATCGGCACGCCTGAGAATGTCGAGCCGTACATCCAGAACAAACTCGACAACAAAGAAAAAATCATGGGCTTCGGCCACCGTGTCTACCGCAAAGGCGACCCGCGTGCCAAGCACCTCCGCGAGATGTCCGAAAAGCTCACGAAACTCCGCGGGGAAGAAGACCTGTACAAGATGTCCATCCAGATCGAAGAACTCGTCACCGGCCAGAAAAATCTGCCGCCGAACGTCGACTTCTACTCGGCATCGGTTTATCATTCGCTCGGAATCGAGCATGATCTGTTCACGCCGATCTTCGCGGTATCCCGCGTGTCCGGCTGGATCGCCCATATCCTTGAGCAGTACGCGAACAACCGCCTCATCCGTCCGCGTGCGGAATACACAGGCCCAGGCATGCAGACCTACGTTCCTGTAAACGAACGCTGAGTCTGATACAATAGAATCATTCGGGACGGCCCCGGCCGTCCCATAATTATGCATAGACCCAACCACCAGGAGGAATCGCAAATGGCAAACGGCGAAAAGATTACTGTAACGAACGGCAAACTCAATGTTCCGGACGCTCCGGTCATCCCATTCATCATCGGCGACGGCACGGGCCCGGATATCTGGCATGCAGCGTCCCGCGTTCTCGAAGCTGCAGTCGAGAAAGCATACGACGGCAAGAAACAGCTCGTATGGAAAGAAGTGCTCGCCGGCGAGAAGGCGTTCAATGAAACCGGCAACTGGCTCCCTGATGAAACCCTGAAGACGATCGACGAATACCTGATCGCGATCAAAGGACCGCTTACAACTCCAATCGGCGGCGGATTCCGTTCCCTGAACGTGGCCCTGCGCCAGGAACTCGACCTGTTCGCTTGCGTGCGCCCGGTCCGCTACTTCGACGGCGTTCCTTCGCCTGTCAAGCACCCGGAACACACGAACATGGTCATTTTCCGTGAAAACACGGAAGATATCTATGCCGGCATCGAGTACAAGGAAGGGACGCCTGAAGCCAAAAAGGTCATCGACTTCCTTCAAAACGAAATGGGCGTCAAGAACATCCGCTTCCCTGAAACTTCCGGCATCGGCATCAAGCCGATCTCCGAAGAGGGAACGAAGCGCCTCGTCCGTTCCGCGATCGAGTATGCGCTCGCCGAAGGCCGCAAGTCCGTCACGCTTGTCCATAAGGGCAACATCATGAAGTTCACGGAAGGCGCGTTCAAGAACTGGGGCTACGAAGTGGCCGAGCAGGAATTCGGAGACAAGGTCTTCACGTGGAACGAATACGACAAGATCAAGGATGCGGAAGGCACGGACGCTGCAAACAAAGCACAGTCCGACGCAGAAGCTGCCGGCAAGATCATCATCAAAGATGCCATCGCCGACATCTTCCTTCAGCAGATCCTGACACGCCCGAAAGAGTTCGACGTCGTGGCGACGATGAACCTGAACGGCGACTATATTTCCGACGCGCTTGCTGCGCAAGTCGGCGGAATCGGCATCGCCCCTGGTGCGAACATCAACTACATCACGGGCCACGCCATCTTCGAAGCAACGCACGGCACGGCGCCGAAATATGCGGGCCTTGATAAAGTCAACCCGTCTTCCGTTCTCCTTTCCGGCGTCATGATGCTCGAACACCTCGGCTGGAAAGAGGCGGCCGACCTCATCACGGCTTCCCTCGAGAAGACGATCGAATCGAAAGTCGTCACGTACGACTTCGCCCGCCTCATGGAAGGCGCGCGTGAAGTGAAGACTTCCGAGTTCGCAGACGAACTGATCAAGAATCTTTAATGATAGAACGGGAATAGATAAGGGGGAGCCTGGCTCCCCCTTATTTTCTGATTCCGAACCTATTACCAAAGGAGTGTGTTCCGGTATGTCCATGAAACGTAAAAAGATCTCGGTCATCGGTTCAGGGTTCACGGGCGCGACCACGGCATTTCTAATCGCCCAAAAAGAGCTTGGGGATGTAGTCCTCGTCGATATCCCGAACATGGAAAATCCGACGAAGGGCAAGGCGCTTGACATGGCGGAGTCCGGTCCGGTGCTCGGCTTTGACGCGAACATCATCGGCACTTCCGATTATGAAGACACAAAAGGGTCCGATCTCGTCATCATCACTGCGGGAATGGCGCGGAAGCCGGGGATGAGCCGGGACGACCTCGTCCAGACCAACCAGAAGATCATGCGGTCCGTCACCGCGGACGTGGTGAAGCATTCGCCGGACACGACGATCCTCGTGCTCACGAACCCGGTGGATGCGATGACCTACACCGTGTATAAGGAAAGCGGGTTGCCGAAAGAACGGGTCATCGGACAGTCCGGCGTCCTGGACACGGCACGCTTCCGGACGTTCGTCGCCCAGGAACTCAACCTGTCGGTGAAGGATGTCACCGGCTTCGTCCTCGGCGGGCACGGCGACGACATGGTCCCGCTCGTCAGGTATTCCTACGCGGGCGGCATTCCGCTTGAGACGCTCATTTCAGCGGAGCGGCTCGAGGAAATCGTCGACCGCACACGCAAAGGCGGCGCCGAAATCGTCAATCTCCTCGGCAACGGATCCGCCTACTACGCTCCCGCCGCGTCCCTCGCGGAAATGGGCGAAGCCATCCTGAAAGACCAGAAGCGCGTGCTTCCGTCGATCGCTTATCTCGAAGGCGAATACGGGATGGACGGCATCTACATGGGCGTTCCGACAGTCCTCGGTGCGGGCGGCATCGAAAAGATCATCGAACTGGACCTCACCGAAGACGAAAAGGCGAAGCTCGCAAAGTCCGCCGAATCCGTCCGCAATGTGATGAACGTTCTGGAATAAGTGTTTTTAAAGCCCTTCCCGTCTGATCGGGGAGGGCTTATTTTCGTTGCTGAGGAGGAGGCGAGTGTGATCGGAGCATGGCCGAGTGTAATCGGAGGAAGGCCGAGTGTGATCGGAACGGGACCGAGTGTCATCGGAGGAAGGCCGAGTGTCATCGGAGCGGGGCCGAGTGTGATCGGAGGACGGCCGAGTGTGACCGGAGCGGGCCCGGGTCCAATCCCGTTAACTTTTCTCGCAGGTGTCTCGCAGATTTCTTCTCCATTTAAAAAGAATTTACACAAGACTATGGACTTGACTCAGAGGATCCGACACCATCTCTGAATCTTTCGTTCATACTCCGAATTTCCGGTCCATGCCCCGAAAATGTCATCTATACTCCGAATTTCCGTTCCATGCTCCGAAAATATCGTCCATACTCCGATTTTCCGATCCATGCTCCGAAAATGTCGTCCATACTCCGATTTTCCGATCCATGCTCCGAAAATGTCGTCCATACTCCGATTTTTCGATCCATACTCCGAAAATGTCATCTATACTCCGAATTTCCGTTCCATGCTCCGAAAATATCGTCCATACTCCGATTTTTCGATCCATACTCCGAAATTGGTTCCCATACTCCGAATTTCCGGTCCATGCTCCGAAAATGTCGTCCATACTCCGATTTTCCCCTCTTCGCAAATGGCCCTAAGCGGATTCGCACTAATTCTTGGACATAATTGCATGCACCGCTAACTGAAAAAAGGCGCAGGTTCCGCTCTGCGCCCCTCTCTCCGGCAAGAACCCGGATGTAGCGGCAGTGCCGCAATGCGGCAGGCGACGCCGTGGAATCCGCTCCGGAGCGTCACACACTCCATGCCACACACCAAGGAAACGGCGAAGGCTCCGCTCTGCGCCCCTATCCCTGCAAGAACCGGATGAAGCGGCAGAGGACGCTGCGGAATCCGCTCCGGAGCTTCGGCGAAAAGCGGGGGCCACGGCCCAAGCCGTCCGTCGGCACAGAGCGTCACCCACTATTCTCTTCACACTCTCCCGTGCGTGAACTTGCTGACCGGGCGCGGGATGCCAAACGCCATCCTTGCCTGAACCCGCACGGAAGCGGAGGCGCCTCCGTGCTATAATGAAATCATCAAGGATAAAGGGGAGATCCGAGTGATATTCAACCGCCGGCGAGTGAGTGTCAGGCCGATCAGCGAGCTGACCGAAGGAGAGTCTTTGAGGATCACGGAAAAGATCGACGACCGGGATCTGTTGCTTTATCTCGGGTTGACGAATGACAGCAATCCGCTTTATATCCAGCATGATTTTGCCAGAGCCGCCGGTTATGAAAGCCCGGTGGTCCCGGCGGTGATGCTGACGGGAATTGTGTTCTCCTCGCTGTCCAAGCATCTGCCCGGTCCGGGCGCACGGGTCCTTGAGCAGCACATCCGGTTCCCGGAAGCCGCCCGGCATGAGTCGACCCTGACCTTCCGTCTTGAAATCAATTCGATCCAACCCGAAGAGGGATTCATCCTCGTCCGGGTTGACGGAGAAGATGAAGGCGGCAGAGTCGTCATGGAGGGGGAAGTGAAAGTCGCCGTTCCGGTTCTGCTGGAAAGGGAAGCGGAAATATCAGCATTGGGGGAAGCCTGAATGACCGAGAAAAAAACAATATTGGTCGTCGATGACGAACGACCGATCCTCACTTTGTTGGAATACAACCTGGAGCAGGCGGGATTCAACGTGATGACCGCAGCCGACGGACAAGAGGGAATGGACCGGGCGATCGCAGACCGGCCGGATCTCATCGTCCTGGATCTCATGCTGCCGAAGATGGACGGGATGGATGTATGCAGAAGCCTGCGCCAGCAGAAAGTCGAGACGCCGATCATCATGCTCACCGCCAAATCGGATGAACTTGAAAAAGTGCTCGGGCTTGAGCTCGGAGCCGATGACTATATGACCAAGCCGTTCAGCCCGAGGGAAGTGGTGGCAAGGGTGAAAGCCGTGCTCAGAAGGACCGGCCGGCAGCCTGCGGTTCCAGGAGAAGAGCAGGAGATGGTCCTCAAATCAGGGGACCTCACCGTGTACCCCGATCGTTTCGAGGCGTATAAAGCCGGCAAGGAGCTTGAGTTCACGCCAAAGGAATTTGAGCTGCTCGTCCATCTGATGGTAAACCGCAACCGGGTCCTTTCCCGCGATCAGCTGCTCAGCGCCGTCTGGAACTATGACTTTGCAGGAGACACACGCATCGTGGACGTACATATCAGCCATCTCCGCGACAAGATCGAGCTGAATACGAGAAAACCCGCCTTTATCAAAACTATCCGCGGAACCGGCTATAAATTTGAAGGCCCGCCTGACGCATGAAGCCGCTCAGGAAAAAACTGTTCGTGTCGTTTCTGCTGATCATGGGGCTCACTCTTGCCGGCCTGGTCTTGGTCCTCGCGCAATTGCTCCCGGTCTATCTGGAGCATGAGGACGAACGAGCCGCCGGAGAAGTGGTTTCCCTGCTCGGCGAAAAAGGGATCAGCCTGGACGCGGCTGACCGGGCCGAACTCGAAGATCGGCTGGCCGGAATCGATCCCGGGACAGGAAAGAAAAAGCCGCCGATCGGATTTTTGATGACGGCGGCCGTTGTTTTCGCCATGGCATTCATCGCTTCGGGAGTCCTGTATTACAAAATGGCGGACCGGTACGTCCGGCCGATCGATCTCGTGACGGGAACCGTGCTCGATCTCGCAAAGGGAAATTACCGCGCAAGGGCCGAGTGGGGGGAAGCCGGGATCCAGGTCGGCCTCATCTCGGCCGTCAACGCACTCGCCCGGAATCTGCAGGACATGGAGTCCATCAGAGAAGCCGAATCCGAGCGCCTGGAAACGCTGATCGGCCACATGGGGAGCGGATTGCTCATGATCGGACGCGATTCCGAAATCGCCATGGCCAATTCGTTTTTTCTGAATCAGTTTGACGTCCGGGAGCCTGCACTTGTCGGCAAAAGCTATAAGGCCGCCCCGCTTCCGGCATCGCTCATCCGGCTGATTGATGCCGTCCAGATCGAGGAGAGGCCGAGGACGGAACAGATGGACATTTCCAGAAGCGGAGGGACCGGAACGATGGCGGTCTATGCGGCGCCGGTCATCAACAAGAACGGAGGATGGCTCGGCATTGTCGTCGTCATGCATGACATCACGGAACTGATCCGGCTCGAGCGGGTCAGGAAAGACTTCGTCGCCAACGTCTCTCATGAACTCCGGACGCCCGTGACGTCGATCAAAGGATTTTCGGAGACTTTGCTGGACGGGGCCATGTATGACACCGCAACGGCCGAGCAGTTCCTCGGCATCATCCACCGGGAGAGCGGACGGCTGGAAACGCTCATCGAGGACCTGCTCGATCTCTCGAGGATCGAGAAGGAAGGATTTACGCTCGAACTGAAGAGCGTCCGGGTCGGCGATGTGCTGCGCCAGGCGATTGAGACGGTCTCCGGCCGCCTGGAAGAGCAGAACATGAAGCTAAGCTTCCATATCGCCGACTCGCTGACGGTCAAGGCGGATGAGAACCGGTTGGTCCAGGTGTTCGTCAATCTGCTTGCCAATGCCGCCGCCTATTCAAAACCGGGCACCGGCATCCGGATCGAAGCGATTCCCGACGGAAATGCGGCTTCCATTTCGATTGAGGATCACGGGATCGGGATTCCCGAAGAGGATCTTCCGAGGCTCTTCGAACGGTTTTACCGCGTTGACCGTGCAAGGAGCCGGGACTCGGGCGGCACCGGACTCGGCCTGGCGATCGTCAAGCACCTCGTCGATCTGCACGGAGGTTCCGTCCAAGTGCAAAGCACGGTCGGAAGCGGCTCGGTCTTCATCGTCCGGATCCCGCTCGCCTGAAAAAAACATGACCATGGCAGATGGACGCGCAGGGCCGCAGGCGGTCAGGAGCGGACATCTGCCATTTCCTTTGCCGGCAGCAATCGGAATGATTCCAAACGAAAAGACCATCCAAATGAAAAGAACTGAAACTTTCCGCCTGTTGATCCCGTAAAGAAAGCTATACATAATGACCCAGAAGGAGGGGGAAACATGAGCGTCAAACGCATATTGACGATTGCCGGAATGGCGGTCGCCGCCGCCGTGCTGCTCATCCTCGTTTTTACCACTTGGTATACGGTGGATGAAGGAGAACAGGCCGTAATCATTACATTCGGAAATGCCGATGAGACGGTCGTCGAATCCGGCCTGAAATTCAAGCTACCATGGCCGGTGCAGTCGGTGGAGAAACTGTCCAAGGAAACATTCAGCACGACGTTCGGCTACAACCAGGATGAATCCGGCGAACTCATTTCCTATGATAAAGAGACAAAGATGATCACGGGTGACGAATATATCGTCATCGCCGACCTGGTCGTCCAGTGGAAGATCACAGAGCCGGTCAAGTACTTGTTCAACTCCGAAAATCCGCGGGAGATGCTGCATGATGCAACCGCCGCATCGATCCGGTCGATCATCGGCTCCTCGCCGATCGACGATGCGCTGACGGACGGGAAGGCAGAGATCGAGGCGGAGACGAGGGACCTGCTCGCAGATCTCATCGAACGCTATGATATCGGCATCGCCATCCAAGGGGTGAAACTCCAGGACGTGGAACTGCCGAACACGGAAGTCCGCGATGCGTTCACCGCCGTCACCGACGCGCGTGAAACGAAGAGCACGAAGATCAACCAGGCAAGAAAATATGAAAACCAGAAAAAGAATGAAGCGGAAGGGGAAAAAGACGCCATCCTGTCCCGGGCACAAGGTGACAAAATCGCCAGGATTGAACAGGCGACCGGTGACATTGCCGTCTTCGACAAGCTGTATGCGGAATACAGCAACAACAAAGAGATCACCCGCGAGCGGCTTATCCTGGAGACGATCGAGCAGGTGCTGCCGGGTGCCAATCTCTATATCATGAACGATGACGGCGGGACGATGAAGTACCTGCCGCTCATTTCGGGCCAGCAGGGAACCGTCCAGGCACCCGAAGAAGAAGGCAAGAAACAGGAGGAAGGAGGAAAAGACGATGGCCGATAATAATGATAATCCGTTCAAAAGCATAGAAGAGAAGTTCCTGGAACGCCAGCGCGAGCAGGCGAAAAAGAAGCAATTCCGCCAGGCGAAAAAACCGCGCAAAAACCCGGATGGGCCCAAAAAGCCGAAAACCCCGATGACGTCCGCCGACCTGAAGAAATACATCAAGCCGGCGATCGGCCTCACAGTCATTTTCGCTCTTCTCCTCATCCTCCTGGCCAACGTCTATATCGTGAAAGAGAACGAGTACCGGGTCGTCCGCCAGTTCGGCGAAGTGGTCCGGATCGTCGATGAACCAGGCGTGAAGTTCAAGGTGCCGTTCATCCAGAGCGTCTCGACACTGCCGAGAAACCAGATGGCCTACAACGTATCCGAGGCGGAGATCACGACAAAAGACAAAAAGCGGATGATCATCGACAATTACGCGGTCTGGCGCATCACCGACCCGAAAAAGATGATCAACAACGCCCGCAATATCGTGAACGCGGAATCGCGGATGGAAGAGTACATCTACTCGGTCGTCCGGTCGGAATTCGGCCGTCTCGACTATGCGAACATCGTCAACGACACGGATTCTTCGCGCGGCAACCTGAATGATACCGTGACCGAGCGTGTGAACGAACTCCTTGAAGCCGGGAACTTCGGAATCGCGGTCACCGACGTCCGGATGAAGCGGATCGACCTGCCTGCAGAGAACGAGCAGTCGATCTACACCCGGATGATCTCCGAGCGTGAATCCACCGCACAGACCTACCTGTCCGAAGGGGATGCGGAAAAGCGCCGGATCGAAGCGGAGACCGACCGTGAAGTCCAGGAAGTCCTCGCCAAGGCGAAAAAGGAAGCGGAAGTGATCCGGGCGGAAGGGGAAGCCGAAGCGGCACGCATCTATAACGGCTCCTTCTCCAAGGATCCGGATTTCTATGAGCTGTACCGGACACTCGAGTCCTACAAGAAGACGATCGGCGATGAGACGATGATCATCCTGCCGTCCGATTCTCCGTATGCCCGGATCCTTTCGGGATACACCGACTAAACAGAACCGTCGTCTCCCCCCACTATGGTAAGATGGGGGGAGACGATGGTTTTATTTTCGCGGATGGAGGTTGAAGACATGACGAAGCGGAAAGTGCTGCTTCTCGACGGCAACAGCCTGGCGTACCGGGCCTTTTTTGCATTGCCGCTGCTGACGAACGACCAGGGTGTCCATACGAATGCGGTTTACGGTTTTGCGATGATGCTGCAGAAAATCCTGGATGAAGAGAAACCGACCCATATACTCGTCGCCTGGGATGCGGGGAAGACGACGTTCCGGCACGAAACGTTCAAGGAATACAAAGGAGGGCGCCAAAAGACCCCGCCTGAACTGTCCGAGCAATTCCCGTATTTGCGGAAAATGCTGAGCGCCTACAATATCCGCCAGTATGAGCTTGAGAGTTACGAGGCGGATGACATCATCGGGACGCTGAGCAGGGAAGCCGAAAGCGGAAGCGATGAGACAGTCATCATTTCCGGCGACAAGGACTTGACCCAGCTCGCAGCGGATGACGTGACCGTCTGCATCACGCGGAAGGGGATCACCGACATCGAGCGGTACACCCCTGAGCACGTGATGGAAAAGTACGGACTTACCCCGGGCCAGATCATCGACATGAAGGGCCTCATGGGCGACGCGTCCGATAACATCCCGGGCGTCCCGGGCGTCGGCGAAAAGACCGCGATCAAACTGCTCAAGCAGTTCGGGTCCGTTGAAGGCGTATATGAAGCGCTCGGCGAGGTGAGCGGCAAAAAGCTGAAAGAAAAGCTTGAGGAAAATGAAGAGCTCGCCAGAATGAGCAAAGAGCTGGCCACGATCAATACAGGTTCTCCGGTCGAAATCGGCGTGGACGACATCCTGTATTCCGGGCCGGACATGGAGGAAGTTGCAAAAATTTGGCAGGAACTCAATTTCAGGACGCTGCTTGAAAAGATGGATGCGCCTGTCCGGGAAGAGGAGCCGCTTGAGGAATTCAGCTGTCCGGTCGTGGACACCGTTCCTGAAAACCTCCTGGCGGACGGAGTCGCGATCCACCTGGAGCTTGCCGGAGAACAGTATCATACCGCTGAGATTCTGGGACTTGCCTTGTCTGACGGCGAGGAGACGGTCTTTATCCGCCCGGACGATGCGAAGGAAGATGCCAGGCTGTTCAGCTGGCTGAGTGATCACTCGAAGGCGAAATGGTCGACCGACTCGAAATCGGCGCTCGCTTCCCTTACCCGGCTCGGCGTGGAGACGGAAGGAATCGGATTTGATCTGCTTCTTGCCGCCTATATCGCCAACCCGTCGGTTTCGCTGACGGACACGGCCTCCATTGCGTCGGAATTCGGCTGGACGGGCATTCCGTCCGACGAGTCCGTCTACGGAAAAGGCGCGAAAAAGTCGGTCCCCGACATCGAAATGGTTGCGGCGCATGCCGGCCGGAAAGCGATGGCGGTCGCCCGTCTGAAGGACCGGGTCGAAGAAAAGCTGAAAGCCAATGAACAGTATGATCTGTACAGAGAGCTTGAGCTTCCGCTCGCCTCCATACTCGGTAAAATGGAGGCTGAAGGGGTCGGCGCCGACCGGGAAACACTCATCGATATCGGGGAGGACCTGGGCGGCAAACTTGAAGCGATTGAGCGCGAAATCTACGAAATCGCGGGCGAGGAATTCAATATCAACTCGACGAAGCAGCTCGGCGTCGTCCTGTTCGAAAAGCTCGGCCTGCCTCCGATCAAAAAAACGAAAACCGGCTATTCCACGGCGGCCGACGTGCTCGAAAAGCTGGAGGGACGCCATGAGATCATCCGGCATATCCTCGAATACCGGCAGCTCGGCAAGCTGAAGTCGACTTATATCGAAGGACTGCTGAAGGAAATCCATCCGGACGGCAGGATCCATACGTATTATCAGCAGGCGCTCACACAGACGGGGCGTCTCAGCTCGACGAACCCGAACCTCCAGAACATCCCCGTCAGGATCGAAGAGGGCCGGAAAATCCGGAAGGCGTTCATCCCTTCGGAGCCCGGCTGGATGATGTTTGCGGCCGACTATTCCCAGATCGAACTGAGGGTTCTTGCCCATATGTCGGGTGATGAACGGCTCATCCAGGCGTTCCGCGACGGTGCCGACATCCACACCCGGACTGCGGGGGATGTGTTCCACGTGGCGCCGGAAGACGTCACATCGGACATGCGGCGGGCGGCGAAAGCCGTCAACTTCGGGATCGTCTACGGCATCAGCGACTACGGCCTGTCCCAGAGCCTGAACATCAGCCGGAAAGAGGCAGGCGAATTCATCGACCGGTACCTGGCCAGCTTCCCGGGCGTGCAGGCCTACATGGAAAACATCGTCGCAGAAGCGAGGAAACAGGGCTACGTCACGACACTGCTCAACCGCCGCCGCTATCTTCCGGATATCACAAGCTCGAACTTCAATCTGAGAAGCTTCGCCGAACGGACGGCCATGAACACGCCGATCCAGGGCACTGCGGCGGACATCATCAAGAAAGCGATGGTCATGATGGATGAACGGCTGGAGCGGGAGAACGTGCGCGCACGGATGCTCCTCCAGGTCCATGATGAACTGATTTTCGAGTGCCCGGAAGAAGAAGTGGCCGTCCTTGAGAAAATCGTGCCCGATGTCATGGAGTCCGCGATGTCGCTCGACGTGCCGCTCAAAGTCGAATCCGCCTCGGGGCCGTCCTGGTATGACACGAAATGATGCTTCGTCAAAAATGGAAAACGATCCGATGAAAGAAGATGATTGACCCATGCCGGAACTGCCGGAAGTGGAAGGCGTCGTCCGTTCGCTCGGACCGGCCGCAATCGGCCGGACCGTGCGCGACGTCGCCATTTCGGATACGATTATCAAGTCGAAATCCGAAGCGAAAGAAGCCATCCTGAAAAACATCTCACCGGAGGAATTCACCGACCGAATGCGCGGCATGCGGATCCTCAACGTAACCCGGCGGAGCAAATATATTTATTTCCATCTGGAAAAGGAAGGGGTGCCCGCGCTGCTCGTCAGCCACCTCGGCATGTCGGGCGCATGGTTTGCCGTTGCAGATCTGGAGGACGTGACTGAGGACAAGTTCCGCAGGCACGTCCATGTCGTGCTTGAAATGGAGGACGGGGGCCTGCTCGTCTTTGCGGATATCCGCAGATTCGGCGAACTCCGCCTCATCGGCCGGGAAGCCGATCATCCGCCGCTTCTCGCCATGGCGCCCGAACCGTTTGACGAAGAGGCGGAAGGGCACTTCCTGGAACTGAGCGCCTCACGAAAATACCGGGACAAGCCGATCAAGGAAACGATCATGGACGGCCATGTCATCTCGGGCTGCGGCAACATCTATGCGACCGAGGCCCTGTTCCGGATGGGCATCCATCCGGCGAGGAGGACGTCGCGGATCAGCATGGAGCGGCGTTCCGAGCTTTTCCGCGCGATCGTGGAGATTTTGGCCGAGGCGGTGGAGGCGGGGGGAAGCTCGATTTCCGATTACCGCAACATCAACGGGGAGGCCGGGGCCATGCAGGACCGACTGCAGATGTACGGCAAGAAAAAATGCCCTGCATGCGGCAGCCCGACAAAACGCCGGACCATCGGCGGGCGGACGTCCGTCTATTGTCCGAAATGCCAGCACTAAAGGGAGGAAACACAGATGATCATCGGATTGACCGGAAGCATTGCAAGCGGCAAAAGCACCGTATCCCGCATGCTGGCGGAGCGGGGATTCCCAATCGTGGATGCGGACCTCGTGGCGAGGATCGTGGTGGAACCCGGGCGCCCGGCACTTGATGCGATCCGGGACGCATTCGGGGACCGTGTGATCCTTGGAGACGGGTCCATGGACCGCGCGCTCGTCGGGGAACTGATCTTCAATGATCCTGCCCAGCGTAAAAAGCTGAATGACATCATCCATCCGGCCATCCGGGAAGAAATGCTCCGGCAGCGGGATCAGTTTTTGGCCGACGGCGCCAGGACCGTCATCATGGACATCCCCCTCCTGTTCGAAAGCCGCCTGCAGCATTTTGTCGACAAGGTACTCGTCGTATCCGTCACGGAAAAGACCCAGCTCCGGCGGCTGATGGACCGGAACGGGTTCACCGAGCAGGAAGCCAGGGCCCGGATCTCCTCCCAGCTCCCCATTTCCGAAAAGGAAAAGGGGGCGGATGCCGTCATCTATAATAATGGCACACTGGAGGAGACCGAGCGGCAGCTCGACCGGATTCTGTCCGGCTGGCAGGCGGAACTTTGAGGGAAATCTGAATTGAAGAACTTCCGCTTTTATTCCGTTTCAAGATGCATTTTGAATAATATGTGCTATACTATTTAAGGATAAATGAAAATGAGTATAACACAGTTACGGGAGGATCATCATGACAACTTCAATTGCGATCAACGGATTCGGCCGCATCGGCCGCATGGTGTTCCGCCAGGCCATCCTGGAGGACGATCTGAATATCGTGGCGGTGAATGCAAGCTATCCGGCCGAGACACTTGCGCACCTATTGAAATATGATACGACCCACGGCAAATTCGAAGGCGAAGTATTGACGGAAGAGGACGCCCTCATCGTCAACGGCAAGCGGGTCCAGCTCATCGCCGAGCGGGATCCTGCGAAACTTCCTTGGAAGGAACTCGGGGTCGACATTGTGATCGAAGCGACCGGCAAGTTCAATGAGCGCGGCAAAGCGGCCCTCCATCTCGGAGCGGGCGCAAAGAAAGTGATCCTCACCGCTCCCGGGAAGAATGAGGACGTCACGATCGTCATGGGCGTCAACGATGACAAGCTGGATCTCGAGAAGCATGACGTCATCTCCAATGCGAGCTGCACGACCAACTGCCTGGCGCCCGTCGCAAAAGTGCTGAATGACGAATTCGGCATCGAAAGCGGGCTCATGACGACGGTCCATGCCTATACGAATGACCAGAACAACATCGACAACCCGCACAAGGATCTTCGCCGTGCCCGTGCGTGCGCGCAGTCGATCATTCCGACGACGACGGGCGCTGCAAAAGCCCTTTCCCTCGTGCTGCCCGAACTGAAGGGCAAGCTCCATGGAATGGCGCTCCGCGTGCCGACGCCGAACGTCTCCCTCGTCGATCTCGTCGTTGACCTGAAGACCGATGTCACGCCTGAGACCATCAACGAGGCGTTCATCCGTGCATCCGAAGGCCCGATGAAAGGGATCCTGGCTTACACGGAAGAACCTCTTGTCTCGACTGACTTCAACACGGACACGAGTTCCGCCACCGTTGACGGCCTCACCACGATGGTGATGGGCGACCGGAAAGTGAAAGTGCTTGCCTGGTATGACAACGAGTGGGGCTACTCCGCCCGGGTCGTCGACCTGACCAAAAAAGTCGCTGCAGAAATCGGCTCAAAAGTGAATGCCTGAATCCATCGCCCGGACCAATCAGTCCGGGCGTTTTTTCATGTTCATTGCAATTCGCCCGGCGGAAGGCCGCTCACGGAATTTTGATGAAATTAATAGTTGCGTTCGCCGGCCGCCCATCATATAATTATTTCGACCAACTGGTCGCTGGGCCGCTTAAAGGGTTAGGACCTCTAGGACTAACTTTCCCCCGTGGCGTCCCGTTTGCCGGTAACCCCGGCAATCACACTGAATGAAGGGGGGACGAACCATGGAAACAATGGGTCGTCATGTAATTGCAGAACTGTGGGAATGTGACTTTGACAAGCTCAACGACATGCCGTTCATCGAGCAGACGTTCGTGGACGCGGCACTCCGATCGGGTGCAGAGGTAAGGGAAGTGGCGTTCCACAAATTCGCCCCGCAAGGCGTGAGCGGTGTCGTCATCATCTCTGAATCTCATCTGACCATCCACAGCTTTCCGGAACACGGCTACGCGAGCATCGACGTCTATACATGCGGCGATCTCGACCCGACGGTTGCAGCCCGCTATATCGCGGAGGCCCTCGGTGCGAAAAGCCGCCAGATGGCCGAACTTCCGAGAGGCATGGGCCCCGTCGCCACACCGGCAGCCGCCGTCAGCATGGCTTGAGTGATTGATTATAAAAAAACAGTGCACCGCTTCGCAGGGACCTCCGGGTTTCTGCTTTTTTGATTGGCCGGGGGATGAATAATTGCGCCTCTAAAAACTGTGTACGCGCCTTTGAAACTGCCCACCGCGCCTTTGGAAACAAACGTACGAGGAACCGCGCCTCCGAAAACACTCTGTACGCCTGGAGCGGAAATCAGGCAAAAGTCCCCGCTGCTCCGCGGCAAGTAACGCCGCTGCACAGCCTTGCCTTGTGCCTGTCGCTTCTATCCGCCCCTCTCGGACGGAAGACTAAACCGGAACCCGTTCCAGCCGCGCCGGATGTCTGCTATAATAGAAACACCATAATCGGAAAGCAGGGATCACGATGAAGTGTCCGGCTTGTCAGCATAACGGGACGCGTGTCGTCGATTCCCGGCCGGTGGACGAAAGCAAGGCGATCCGGCGCCGCAGAGAATGTGAGGAATGCGGATTCCGCTTCACCACATTTGAAAAAGTCGAAGAAATGCCGCTCATTGTCGTAAAAAAAGACGGCTCGCGCGAAGAATTCAGCCGGGAGAAAGTGCTCCGGGGACTGATCCGGGCTTGTGAAAAACGGCCGGTGCCCCTTGATGTCCTCGAAGGGATCGTCTTCTCGATCGAGAAGGAACTCCGCAGCCAGGGCAACGCAGAAGTGAAATCCGAAGGGGTCGGGGAGATGGTGATGGAACGCCTGGCGGATATCGATGACGTCGCCTACGTCCGGTTCGCCTCCGTTTACCGCCAGTTCAAGGATATCAACGTATTCATCGAGGAACTGAAAGACCTCCTGGAAAAAGGTGAAGACCGCTGACCGCCTACGGAATGAAAGGATGTCAACATGAACTCGCTCTATAAAGAACTTCAGCCGTCGGATGCGTATTGCGTCCGGCTTCCTTATCCGTTTACGGACTATGACCGCCAGATCCTCACTGCGCTTTACCAGCCGCTTGTCGGTCACGAGGCCATGGCGGTCTTCTTCTCCCTGTGGGGGGAGGCGGAGCGGGAAGGAGGGACGGAATCGAACCATTACCACCTTCTGAATGTGCTGGACATGCCGATCGGCCGGCTTTTCCCGGCGAGGCTGTCACTCGAGGGAATCGGCCTTCTCAAGACTTACCGCAAGCTGGAAGGGGACGACCGCTCCTTCATCTACGAACTCCAGCCGCCGCTCGATCCGGAAACTTTCTTCCATGATCCGATCCTCTCGGTCTTCCTGTTCGGAAAAGTCGGGGCGCCGGCCTACAAGCGGCTCAGACAGCGCTTCATGGCAAGCCCGCTGCCGGACGGTTATGAGGATGTGTCCCGGTCGTTCCTGGAGGTGTATCGATCCGCCGCTGCCGGAACGCAAGAAGCGGAAGACCCTCATACATATGAACAAAACAGCCGGCCGGATCGGCTTGCATTCGACGGTCATCAATTTGATTTCTCTTTGTTCATGGAAGGGCTCTCGGCCCATCTTGTGCCGAGGAAGGCCTTCACGCCCGCGGTTCGGGACATGATCGCCAGGCTCGCTTTCCTCTACTCTCTCTCGCCCCTCGAGATGCAGCAGGTCGTGCTGCTCGCGATTGACGGGGACGGCAATTTGACGGAGGACCGACTGAAGCGGGGGGCCTCCGACTATTACAAGCTGTCCAAATCGAAGAATCCTCCCCTTGTGGAACCGGTCCTCAACGGAGAGCGGCAGAAACCGCAGACCGAAGAGACGGGCTCCAAGGAAGATCAACTCGCAGCCTATCTGGAAACAGTCCCGCCCGTGGATATGCTGCGGGACATCAACCGAGGGCGGGAGCCGATGCAGGTGGACGTCCGGCTTGCGCAGAAGCTCGTTCTGGAACACGGTCTGCCGTCCGGCGTGGTCAATGTGCTACTCCAATATGTCCTGCTGCGCAATGACGGCAAGCTCACCAACAACTACGTGGAGCGGATCGCCTCGCATTGGATGGCCAAAAAAGTGTCCACGGCCAAAGAAGCACTGGAGCTTGCGCGCACCGAACATGATAAGTACATGGACTGGAAGCAGGAAGGCGGAAAGCCTGCCGGCAACCGGAAGCGCACGGGCAAAACAGAAAGCGTCCCGGACTGGTTTTACAAGAAAGACGACCAGCCGGAACAGCCGCAGGAGGAAGCGGATAAAAATCCGGACAACGAGGCGCGAAGGCTTCGCCTCATGGAGAAATTCGGCATGACGAAGGGCGGTGTGAATTGAAGTGGAACCAATCAAGCAAACGCTGAAACGGGTGGTCAACGCACCTAAATTTGCCGAGCGGTACGACTCCATCCGTTCGGAAGTCCTCGAGCATCCGGGTGTCCAGGCTTTCCTGGAGGAACATGCAGGGGAAGTGGACAAGCGGATGGTGGACCTCGGGATGAATAAATTGTACGAGTATGCCACGCAGTCACATGACTGCTCCCGGTGCCCGGGTGTGGGAGAGTGCATCAACGTGGTAAAAGGATACGAACCGAAACTCGTTATCGAACGGGGCGCCATCGGCGTGGACTATGTCATGTGCCGGAAAAAGGCCCAGGAGACGGAACGCAGGAAAGTGTCCTCGATGATCCGGAGCATGCATATGCCGAAGGAAATGCTCGGGATCGAGATCAAGGACGTCGAAATCACCGCTGAAAACAGCCGGCTGGAAGCGGTCGAAAAGATCGTGGAGTTCCTCGACCAATATGACCGCACCCGAGAACTTCCTTCAAGGGGACTGTATATCCACGGACCGTTCGGGACGGGCAAATCATATCTTCTCGGCGCAGTGGCGGGAGAGCTGGCGAACCGGCATATCCCGTCTGTCCTCGTCTTTGTGCCCGAATTCCTCCGCGAACTGAAGCAGTCGATCCAGGACCAGTCGCTTGATGAGAAGATCGGCTACGTGAAGCAGGCTCCGGTGCTCATGCTCGATGACATCGGCGCCGAGACGCTCACCGCCTGGACGAGGGATGAAGTGCTCGCCACGATCCTCCATCACCGGATGTCCGAGCAGCTTCCGACATTCTTCACGTCAAACTTCGACTACAAGCAGCTCGAGAACCATCTGGCCTATACACAGCGGGGCGACAAGGAAGTCGTCAAGGCCGGCCGGATCATGGAACGCATCCGCTCGATGACGCTCCCCGTAAAGCTCGACGGGCAGAACCGCCGGGAAAAGGCGTAGGAGGCAAATGCCTGCCGGCTGTTGCAATATTTTGCGGAATTGATTATACTCAGTTCAATACTTCTTCCAAATGCTTGGACGGGGACAACATTCCGGATGATCCGGCCAGACAGAGAGCGGGGCCCCAGGCTGAAAGCCCCGATGGCACGGAACCGGATTGACCACCCCAGAGCAGCCCGCGTGACTCCCGGTATCCGGGATAGCCCGGGCCGGCCACCGGACCGTTATCCGATGCAGAGCTTCGTCCGGACTTCAAGATCCGGATGGAAGAAGGGTGGAACCGCGAGCAGACGACTCGCCCCTTTTGGGGGGACGGGTCTTTTTTGCGTTCAAAAACGAAAGGAGAGGGACAGCATGGCAGAGAACATCAATCTGAAATTCCCGGACGGCGCGATCAAGGAGTTTCCTTCCGGCACGACGACGGAAGAAGTCGCACAGTCGATCAGCCCGGGCCTCAGAAAGAAGGCGCTCGCCGGAAAGATCAACGGCCGCCTCATCGATTTCCGCACGCCGATCGAAGAAGGCGGGGATATTGAAATCATCACGCCGGAGGCTCCGGAAGCACTCGAGATTCTCCGCCACACGACAGCTCACGTGCTGGCACAGGCGGTTAAGCGGCTGTTCAAGGGAGTCAAGCTAGGCATCGGCCCGGTCATCGAAAACGGGTTCTATTATGACTTTGATTCGCCGGAACCGATCACGGCCGAAGACCTTCCCGAAATCGAAAAGGAAATGAAAAAGATCGTCAACGAAAATCTGGAAATCACGCGCAAAGAAGTCACGCGCGAAGAAGCCCGGAAAATCTACGAGGAAATCGGCGACGAGTACAAGCTTGAGCTTCTCGATGCGATTCCCGAAGGCGAAAAAGTCACCATCTACTATCAGGGCGAGTTCTTCGACCTGTGCCGGGGCGTCCATCTGCCGTCGACCGGCAAGATCCGTGAATTCAAGCTGCTCAGCATCGCGGGTGCCTACTGGCGCGGCAACTCGGACAACAAGATGCTCCAGCGGATCTACGGGACTGCGTTCTTTAAAAAAGAAGAACTGCAAGAGCACCTCCGCCTTCTTGAAGAAGCGAAAGAGCGCGACCACCGGAAGATCGGGAAAGAGCTTGACCTGTTCATGAACAACCTGCTCGTCGGACAGGGGCTTCCGCTCTGGCTGCCGAAAGGCGCGACCATCCGCCGCATCGTCGAGCGCTACATCGTCGACAAAGAAGAGAAGCTCGGCTATGACCACGTCTATACGCCGGTCATGGCGAACGTCGAGCTGTACAAAACATCCGGCCACTGGGATCACTACCAGGACAGCATGTTCCCGCCGATGCAGATGGACAATGAGGAGCTCGTCCTCCGTCCGATGAACTGCCCGCATCACATGATGGTGTACAAAAATGGCATCCACTCGTACCGCGACCTGCCGCTTCGCATTGCGGAACTCGGAACGATGCACCGGTACGAAATGTCCGGTGCGCTCTCCGGCCTTCAGCGGGTGCGCGGCATGACGCTCAACGACGCCCACATCTTCGTCCGCCCGGATCAGATCAAGGACGAATTCAAGAAAGTCGTCGAGCTCATCATCGATGTCTATAAAGACTTCAAGCTGACAGATTACTCGTTCCGCCTGTCCTACCGG
This sequence comes from Bhargavaea cecembensis, assembly GCF_000826125.2. Classification (GTDB taxonomy): domain Bacteria; phylum Bacillota; class Bacilli; order Bacillales_A; family Planococcaceae; genus Bhargavaea; species Bhargavaea cecembensis_B. The sequence continues at coordinate 1,925,714 of NZ_LN651373.1, read as the reverse complement.
GATCCGGAAGACAAGGAAAAGTACTTCGACGACGATGAAATGTGGAACAAGGCGCAGAGCATGCTGAAGGAAGCGATGGATGACCTCGGCCTCGATTACTACGAAGCGGACGGGGAAGCGGCGTTCTACGGTCCGAAGCTCGATGTCCAGGTGAAGACGGCCATCGGCAAGGAAGAGACGCTGTCGACCGTGCAGCTCGACTTCCTCCTGCCGGAACGATTCGACCTGACATACATCGGCAAAGACGGCAAGCAGCACCGCCCGGTCGTCATCCACCGCGGCGTCGTCTCGACGATGGAGCGCTTCGTCGCATTCCTGATCGAAGAATACAAAGGCGCCTTCCCGGCATGGCTGGCACCTGTCCAGGTGGAAGTCATCCCGGTCTCGCCTGATGTGCATCATGACTACGCGGAATCGGTCCGGGAAGCTCTTCTTGCCGAGGGCTTCCGCGTCGACGTTGACAATCGCGACGAAAAGCTTGGCTACAAGATCCGGGAAGCCCAGACGCAGAAAATCCCGTATATGCTTGTCCTCGGCGACAAAGAAGCGGAAGCCGGCGAAGTCAACGTCCGGAAATACGGCGAACAGAAATCCGAAAGCATGCCGCTCGGCGACTTCATCGCCCGGCTCAAAGAAGTCGTTGACTCGAAGAACTGATCATGCTGTTCCCGCAGGTGTCTCGTGTCCTTCACTCCAATCAATCACCTTTGAGCGAGGCTGAGTGGAGCGGAAGGTGTCCGCCTGCAGCGGAAATCAACGCCATTCTCAAAATCTGAATCAGTCATTGACAGGACCTCGATGCATATGATAAAGTAAGTAAGGTTAAGGAATACTGTTTGTGGTAGAAGAAGAAGCCGCCCGCTTCTCACCTGATCGACGCTTCGGCTGTTGGCAGGTTTGCACCATTGTGACGTTCCGTGCTGGCTTCGCACGGTCACATAAGCGGGTGGACATCTTCGATGTCCACCCGTTTTCTTATTCGGATTGGCCACGGAGGGAGAGATCCCCGGCGGGCCTACCCAAACCATGTATTCGCGATACACTACACGGAGGTGGCTTACGATTAGCAGAGACAACCGAGACAAATTTGTTAACGAGGGCATCCGCTCCCGGGAGCTCCGCATCATCGATCACAACGGTGATCAGCTGGGCATCAAAACGCGGAACGAAGCGCTTGAGATTGCTGCACGTGCCAATTTGGACCTGGTCCTCGTCGCACCGAATGCGAAACCGCCTGTAGCCCGGATCATGGACTATGGGAAGTTCAAATTCGAGCAGCAGAAGAAAGAACGCGAAGCGCGCAAAAACCAGAAAGTCATCAATATCAAGGAAGTCCGCCTGAGCCCGTCGATCGACGAGCATGACTTCCAGACCAAGCTCCGCAACGCCATCAAGTTCCTTGAACACGGGGACAAGGTGAAAGCGTCCATCCGTTTCCGGGGCCGGGCGATCACCCACAAGGAGATCGGCCAGCGTGTCCTCGAACGCTTTGCAGAGGAATGCAAGGAAGTCGGGACGGTCGAACAGCGTCCGAAGATGGAAGGCCGCAGCATGTTCCTTCAGATGGCGCCGATCAACGAGAAGAAATAAACCTGCAAAGGATTGGGAGGATCACGAAATGCCAAAAATGAAAACACACCGCGGTTCCGCAAAACGCTTCAAGCGCACAGGTTCCGGCAAACTGAAGCGCGGCCGTGCATACACAAGCCACTTGTTCGCCAACAAATCGACGAAGCAGAAGCGCCACCTGCGCAAATCGACGCTCGTCTCCAAAGGCGACTTCAAGCGCATCAAATCCATGCTCACATACATGAAGTAATTCCGAACCAACACACACATCGAAACACCAGGAGGGAAAACCAATGCCACGCGTAAAAGGCGGTACAGTGACGCGCAAGCGTCGTAATCGAGTTCTTAAACTTGCAAAAGGCTACTACGGTTCCAAACATACACTCTACAAAACAGCTAACCAACAGGTCATGAAGTCCCTGCAATACGCATACCGTGACCGTCGCCAGAAAAAACGCGACTTCCGCAAACTGTGGATCGCGCGCATCAACGCGGCTGCCCGCATCAACGGCCTTTCCTACAGCCGTCTCATGCACGGCCTCAAAGTAGCCGGCATCGACGTCAACCGCAAAATGCTTGCCGACCTCGCCGTAACGGACGAGAAGGCATTCGCACAACTTGCGGACGCTGCGAAAAAAGCAGTCAACAACTAATTCATGAAAAAGAGCCGGCGGCATGCATCGCCGGCTCTTTTTTCATATTCCGGGACCTGCACAGTGCCGTGCAGGGTGAAAGGAGCGGGCCATGGAAAACGTACTCATCGCCTGGATCGTGATCATGTCGGTCTATGGACTGTTCATGATGGGATTCGACAAACGGCGCGCCCGGCAGGGGGGATGGCGGATCCCGGAGCGGACACTGTGGACAATCGCCCTGTTCGGGGGCGGCATCGGTATGTATCTGGGCATGCAGCTGTTCCGGCATAAAACCCGGCATACGTCGTTCAGGGTCGGGTTTCTCATGCTCGCATTGATCGACGCGGCAGTCTGCATCTGGCTCGGAACGGCAGGCATATGAAAAGGCGGGACCCTGTTCAGGCGGTCCCGCCGTGTTTCATCAGTTGTTCAATCGGGTTTTTCCAGTTGATTTCGGCATCCGGATAATTCATCCGGATTTCGCTTTCAAGGAACAGGAAATCGTCCCGGGTGAAGCCTTGCAGCTTCGTTTCATCCTTGACCCAGACAAAGATCGAAACGACTTCAAATGCCTCGGTCGTCGTGCCGAGATACTTTTCACCTTCAAACAGGGCGCCTTTGTATGTGATGAAGAAATTCTTCCGCACATTTTTTACGTCATCATAAAAGTAATACCGTTCCTGCTCGTACGCGTCATCGAGTTTCCGTTTCGGGTCGGTCAGGTAGCGGACCCCCCGATAAAATAAATAAATGATGAGCGCGATGACGGCCACACGGATGATCAAAGCCATGACGATGCCCCCTTGCACATACTTGTTCTCCTTCTATACGGGCGGGGGGCCATTTGGTTTCAAGATATCGATAAAAATTTTGGGGGTTTTGCGGTGAAACTTCAAAAACTGTTCGACATGCAGCGCGAACTGGACCGGTATATCGAAGAAAACAACGGGATCAAGGGCGATGTCTTCGAAGAAAAAGTGCTCGCCCTCACCGTCGAACTGGCCGAGCTGGCCAATGAAACGCGCTGCTTTAAATTCTGGAGCAGGAAAGGCCCTTCAGAAGAGGATGTGCTTCTTGAGGAATATGTGGACTCCATCCATTTTCTCCTGTCCCTCGGCATCCTGAGGGGGCTCGACGGTCTCGGCGAGTGGCCGGAAGGGGAGCTGGACGGTGAGCTGACATCTCTGTTCATCCGGACGCAGCGGAAGATCCTCGAATTTGCGGAAGCGCCGGATCTGGATTCCTACCGTGAGATCTGGATCTGCTACCGCGCGATTGCAGCGAAGCTTGGATTCTCGACAGATGCCATCATGGCAGCCTACGAGTCGAAAAATGAGGAAAACCACAATCGCCAACAACACGGATATTGACGAAGAAGGCCGGCCCCGTCAGAGGAGCCGGCCTTCTTTTTAAATTTTCCTGAGTGCAATCTTTCCGTTGTCCGACTCAAGCCGGACAGTGTGAGTACCGGACCCGTAGGCTTTTTCTGGTCCCGGGTTTCCGAAAATATCCGGCTTTCCGGTGGACGAGCGGACTTGGATGTGTGCATCTTCCGGAAGTTTTTTTGTCTGGACCGTGATGCTTCCGTTGTCGGTCTTGAGATGGATATTGCGGTCAATGTGGACGGTGTTCAGCTCGATCCGTCCGTTATCGGTCTCGGCGGACAGGTCCCCCTCCACGTCCGAGAGAGTGATCCGTCCGTTGTCCGTCTCGGCGGTCGTCCGGCCGGCACGCACATTTGCCAGTTCAATCCGTCCGTTGTCCGTCTTGCATAAAATGGTTTCCGACTCGGCCTTTGAGATCTCGATCCGCCCGTTGTCTGTCCGTGCCGTCAAATTCCTGAAAGCGCACTCCCGGACTCTGATGCGCCCGTTTCCGCTGTCGGAGAAAAATGTTCGGGCGAGCGTTTGCTCCGCGGAAACCGTTCCGTTTTTCGAGCGGATTCGGATCTCGTCATACATCCGCTTCGGCAAGTGGACGACGGTCCGGAACGGGCGGGTAACCGCGCGGCGGAACCAGCTCGTCAGGCTTCTGTCTCCTTTTAAAACGATGACCAGCCGATCCTCTTTGATGCTCGCATCAAAGTGCAGACCGCTCCGCTCGCCGATCAGCTCAATGCGGGTCACTTCATCTTCCGAAGATATGAGTTTCAGTTCTCCCGCGGCGATCTCGGCGAAGACTCCATTGAATCGGCTGTCCTGCAACCGGATCACTTCGTACCGGGAATCCATCTCTGCAGGCCGGGACCCCGTCTCTGTGTATTCCGGATAGGCCGAAAGGATATCCTTTGCAATTTCTTCGGGAGAGCCGAGAGAAGAGGAGATCTCCCGCTCGTCTTTTCCTTCACGCGCACCTTCTTCGAAATACTCATCCAGGTCCGTCAGAATATCAGCCTGCTCTTCTTCCGGCAATGCTGCAAGCAGCCGCTGCAGTTCCCCCAGAAATTCATTTTTCCCCATTTGTCATTCCTCCCCGATCAGTTCGTTGACGCTTCGGTTGAAGCTCCGCCACTCGTGAAGCAACGTCTCCAAGTAAGCCTTCCCTGCATCCGTCATCCGGTAATATTTTCTCGGCGGCCCCTCAGTCGACCCTTTTTGGTAAGTGTCAAAGTAGCCTTCTTTCGTGAGTCTTCTCAAGACGGTGTAGACCGTGCCTTCCGATACAAAAATTTTTCCGGAGATCTTTTGGACGAGTTCGTATCCGTACCGGTCGTGTTCGTCGAGAAGAGCGAGCACACAGAGATCCACGACGCCTTTTTTGAATTGCACGTTCATACAAAGGCCTCCTCCGCCTAGTACTGCATAAAGAACAGTACCGATAAGTCTAATGTATCATCACTACTGCTTAATAACAAGTACCGAACGAAAAAAACGGCGGACAGTCAGCCGCCGAGTTTAAAGGTTTCAAGTGCTACGTATTTTGGGCTTTGGGCAGGGTGGATTTCAAAGAGCTGGAAGGAGTCGACTGTGATAAGACAAGGATCGAACGGTTCCGGGGACAAGCTGATCGGCTCCTCCGTCTTTTTCTTTTTTGCGATCGTTACATGAGGGGTGAAGCGATCCCGGGAAGAGGAAAGGCCCAGCTTATCGTGGACCGTCCCAGAGACGTCTTTCTGGAGCGTTTGAAGGGGCCGATTCTCTGAAAAGCCGAGATACACGACCCGCGGGCCTCTCGGTGAACCGAAGAAATCCACCCGGTCCATCCCGACGGTGAAGGGGGCGTGGCTCCTGGCAACGTCCCGCAGACCGGCAGAAAGCCCATCGATCTTGTCTTCATCACAACTGCCGATAAAATAAAGGGTCACGTGCAGGTCTTCGGGATGGGGAATGGCTTTATACCGTGTGTCCAGCTTCAAGTCTTTCTGGTATCGGGCGGCGAACGGGCGGACTTTTTCCGGCATCCGGATGCCGACGAAATAGTGGGCTGGCAGGATCAACCGCTCCTTTCTGAATGGGTCTGATGCTTCTTATTGTATCCGTTCTCACCATTTCGAACCAGAGAACAACAGCCGCCGAGCTTGATTTATGTGTAAAATACCGACGGATGAAGAAATAAATGATGCAGGCTTTCAGGAATGCTATGATGAAGAAGATGACCACATCAGACACCGTTTTCCGGAACAAATATGTGTACGGGGCAGGAGGAGGGGAAAAGATGGGATGGGATCAGGAAGCATTCGGACACCGTTTGCGGTATCTGCGGGAACAGCTCGGGCTGTCCATGTTGGCATTCGGGCGGGAGATCGGGACGTCCGCGAGCCGGATCAAGCACTGGGAAGAAGGGAAAAGCGCACCGACCGCAGGCTGGATCGTAAAAATCAGCAATCGTTTCGGCGTATCGGCGGATCTTTTGCTTCTCGGGGAGCAGGGGGCTTCCGATTGCAGGGAACCGGAACTCCCGCAGGCCGGCGTGGAAGAGGAAGATGCGCTGGATGAGCTTATTCGTCTGATGAAAACGGCCGGAGAAAACGAATTTGCAGGTGGAGACGGGAAGGAGCGCATAATCCGTGAAATCTCATCCAGATTGCCCGGACTCTCTTCCCGCGACTTGCATGAACTGCTGGTCCTGACAGCCCTGAAAACAGGGGCTGGATGACAGCCGCCATTGGACAGCCGGCGCTTCATCACTTAAGATGGAACGAGACTGACTGGGGAGAGGAGGAACGAAAATGAAGCTTTACCAAGTGCGCAAAGGACAATTCGTCTTTTTCGAAAACGAATTGTACAAAGTGTACTCCATCAACCCGCTCGCGAGGAAATCGGTCCATATGTACAGAGTCAAAGACATGGAACAGGCCACGAGCCGTGCCGAGGAAATCACCTTCCACCGGCCGCAGCATATGGACTCGTTCATGTTCTACGGGAAGCGGTATACGTTGCGGGAGGACCTGGAACCGGGAATCGACGATTTTATCCTGGTGACCAAGCCGGATCCCGAACCGATGAGCCACTACGGGCTGAATGAATTCGAAAAGGTGGAACAGATTGATGGCCGGACTGTCCTGACGTCACGGCAGAATATCGTGAAACGGAAAGAGTTCATCCTCATGTCTGAAGGGATGGCCGAAGGGGCGCTCGATATTTCTTATCAGGACCCTTCAAAAGTCACCGAAGAACAACAACTCGCCGACCAGCGACTGGAGCGGAAACTGTCCCGTGAGCAGGAGATCCAGCCGAACATCGGAGATATCTACCTGAACCTCCACGACGGCGGACGCTCGATGGTCGTGGCCGTCGTGGACGACGATGTCTATCTGGGCCACGGCGAGAAGTTCAAGATCAAAGAACTGCTCGACTCGGACAACTGGACACTCGTCTATGTAAACACCGATTTTGTCCTTTAAGCAAAAAGCTCCCTTCCGGAATATCTCTTCGGGAGGGAGCTTTTTATGGCGGCCGGATCCTAGGAAACCTTCCGCCGGTTCACGGGAAACCATGACGAACGCGAAAAAAGGAGAATGGCCATAAAAATTCTCCCCTGGCGTTCCATATTGTAAATCGGGCCTCCATATTTCAAATCGGCGTTCCATATTGTAAATTGAGACTCTATATTTCAAAACGGGTCGCCATATTGTAAATTGAGGTTCCATATTTCAAAACGGGTCGCCATATTGTAAATTGAGACTCTATATTTCAAAACGGATCGCCATATTGTAAATCGGGCCTCCATATTTCAAATCGGCGTTCCATATTGTAAATTTAGACTCCATATTTCAAAATGGGTCGCCATATTGTAAATTGAGATTCTATATTTCAAAACGGATCGCCATATTGTAAATCGGGATTCCATATTTCAAAACGGGTCGCCATATTGTAAATTGAGATTCCATATTTCAAAACGGATCGCCATATTGTAAATTGAGACTCTATATTTCAAATCGGCGTTCCATATTGTAAATTGAGATTCCATATTTCAATTCAGCCCCAAAAGAGGTCTGTCTCTCTAAAAATCCTGCTGCAACCGTCATCTAAAGGATGAAGTTGATACTTATACTCACGAAGTTGGTACTCATTCTCACGAATTTAACACTCACCCATCAAAAGTTAACAACCGCATCACTGTCGGCCATCCGGTTCTGCTGCGTTCATTCCCATTTTTCAGCCTGCATGTCTTCAGCCGCGAGTTGAAGATCTTCGGCGTTGATGGTGAGGACTTCATAATCACCGGCATCGGCACGCTGTCCGGCGAGCCGCTTCATCCATTTGGGGGATCCTTCGTTGTCTTCATCGTAGATGATCAGGATGCCGTCGGAGTTGCGGAGAAGAAATTTGTCCCGCTCCGAGAATTGCCACGGCGCCTCGTACGGCCGTTTCGTCAGGACGGTTGTGAAATCCGCCTGGGCCATGATGGATTCAAATGCGGCTTTTTTGGCGTCGTTCCACTTTTCCTCTTGGTTGAGGAAGGGGAGGATGATGGCGACTTGCAGGGAAGGGTACTCTTCCTGCAGCTCGAACGCCGTTTCGGCGGCCCATGTTTCGACGCCGGGCTGCCCGCTTATGATCACCCACTCCAATCCCTCTTCCAAGAGCCCGCGAATCCGGTCGGCAAGCGCCCTGCGGATGACGGGGATGCCGGGATGTTTATCATTGAAGATTCCGAGCTCATGAGGCTTGTATCCGGTTACGACCAGTCGTTTCAGCATCAGCTACACCCTTTCGCAAAACTGCCGTATGTAAAAAGGCCAGCCCGTATAAACGGGCTGGCCGGTGGCATTCAATAAGTAAAGCCGCATTTGCCGTATTGGAATTAAAAAGTTTAAAACCGTCACTCCACTAAGTGGGTGTCGCGGGGATGTTCCTGCACGTCTCCGGTCCAACCGGAGCCTATCATTCCGATCCCGTTTTAAACTCCCTATTTCAGCTCAAAGGTTAAACTTTATAATCAGTACGGGCAACGCAGCCTGTATTAAGAGTATAGGTCATCTTGCCTCGGGATGCAATGGAAATGCCTGGGTTAGCTTTGGCCGGCGCTGGAACTGCGATGATGGCCGTGATGCACGCACCGGACGGGCATCCGGGACAAACGGGAACTTCTATGCATGGTATAATGAAACCAATCAGAAAGTCGAGGTGGGCGGATTGTTCAAATCGGTATTGCTTTATACGGACCGGCTCGCAGCGATGCGGCGGTTTTATGGGAATATTTTGGAGCTGGAGATCACGGAGCGGATGGAGGACCGATTCACGGTCAGGATCGGATCGACAGACGTGACATTCGTCGCGGGGGACCGGCCTTCGTTCTATCATTTTGCGATCAACATTCCCGGCAATCAGTTCACGATGCTGAAGTACTGGGTGAAGGACCGGGTTCCCCTGAACTGGGACGGCGGTGTCGATGAAGTCTATTTCCGGAGCTTCGATGCGGACTCGATGTATTTCGAGGACCCTGCGGGCAATGTCATCGAACTGATCGGAAGGAGAAAGAAAGACCTGTTCGGCGACGTGTCGCCGGCCTCGTTCCTGAATGTCAGCGAAGTCGGACTGGTCAGTGGGAATGTGGCCGCGGTCGGTCATTCGCTTCAAAAAGCAGGCATTCCGCTGCGGAACGGCACGGAAGTCGATCCGGACGGACTCAATTTCCTCGGGCGCGGGGATTCGTTTTTCGTGCTTGTTCCGCAAGGACGGCGCTGGTATTTCTCAAAAAGGGATGCTGAAGTGCACCAGCTTGAGGCCCGGCTTGAGAGCGGTCTTCGGGTGATGCTCGACGAAGAAGGGCAATTGACGATTGAGGACACGGAAGAATAAAGAGAACACAAGGGGATGAAGGGATTGGCAAGCTTGCTTGGGCTGTTCAGGAGGAAGTGCGATATCTGTCACCGCAAAACCGGCATGCTCCGGTCGTACCGGAATGATGGAGGAAAGGCGATCCGTGTATGCACGGCCTGCGGAGAATACGCGGAACGGCGTGCTTATCGCAAAAGTTGAATGGATGAGGAGGTGATCACACGGAACAGAATCGACAGGCGGAAGCGGGCATGAAGGCGCTTCTTCAGGCGAGCAGCGGACGCCAGTTCGTCGGGAAAGGCGAGTTTCTTTTCCGTGAAGGGGAACCGGCGGATACACTCTACTATATAGAAACCGGCAGGATCCGGGTCGGGAAAGTGACGCCGGACGGCCGGGAATTGACGTTCAGACTCTGCGGATCCGAGGATTTCATCGGGGAAGTGATGCCTTACTGTGAACCGTGTGCCTATACGGTCGAAGCGAAGGCTGCGGAAGATTCCACCGTCTCCGTTATCCCGAAAGACGCGCTGGAGGAGCATCTGTACCTCAACCCGGATCTTGCGGTGGCCTATATGAGATGGATGGGCGTGCTTCACCAGCGGACCCAGTCAAAGTTCCGGGATCTGATTCTTCACGGAAAAAAAGGGGCGCTCTACTCCACGCTCATCCGGATGTCCAACAGCTACGGGATTAAGCGAGACGACGGCACGATCCTTCTTGATATCGAACTGACGAATCAGGACTTGGCGAACTACTGCGGAATGGCAAGGGAAGTCGCCAACCGGATGTTGGCCGCCTTGAAGAAAGAAAAGAAAATCAAAATGGAAGACGGCAAAATCGTCCTCCTGGATGTCGGCTATCTGCGCAGCGAAATCCACTGCGAAAACTGTCCGGCGGAAATATGCACGATCGAGTAAAACTCGCCAACGACGGGCGGGTTTTATTTTTTTACGGAAATTTCCCCGGCCGGCCTGGCCCCCCTCCCCTTACACTCACCCATCTTCCGATTACACCCGGCCTCGCTCCGCTAACGCTCGACCGTCCTCCGATTACACTCACCTTCGCTCCGTTCACACTCACCTCACTCATCGTATTTTTTGTCCAATTTTCAACAGAAAATCTGATTTTATTGAAAAGGGAGTGATAAATATCACAGTGGGAGGGTATAGGCGGATTTAAGATAGGAATATAGAAAAAGGACGGAGGGTGGACGATGAAGAAAGGCAAAAACCCGCATGAAGCGGATCTGCGAGGAACATTGATCAGCGTGTTCATCGTCGGTTTCATCATCATCGCGATGTGGGCAATCGTTTACGGCATGTATGTAGCACTATAGGAAAGGAGAGGAACCCGCATGCATCTGCATAAGTTTGAAAAGATCTGGCTCGCGTTCGGAATCATTACATTGCTTGTTTTCCTGGGGATTGTCGGCGTCACCGCATTCGCGCAGGGCCAGACACCGGCCGGCGGACTGGATACGATCGATCCGGACAAAGTGGACACCACTGCCCCGTTCGATAAACCGGGCGTCCGGAAGATCGACGACAACACGTACGAAGTCGTGATCAAGGCAATGACCTACGGCTATGAACCGGCTGAAATCAAAGTCCCGGCCGGCAAGGAAATCCGCTTTACCGTTACAAGCAAGGACGTTGTGCACAGCTTTACGATCCCTCACACGAAAGTGAACATGATGGTCGTACCTGGGCGGATCAGCCATAAGAGCTACACGTTCGACAAGCCCGGCAAATATTTGACCATCTGCAATGAATATTGCGGAACGGGCCACCATTTCATGTACACGGAAATCGAGGTGTTTGAGGAATGATCGCAAACTCTGAACGGAAGCTCGCTTTATCGAATATCGCCGTTGCGTACACCGCGTTCCTGATCGGGACATTCTGCGGACTTATTCAAGTATTCATGAGAAATGACCGGTTGGAACTGCCGGCCTGGCTGGATTATTATCAAGTATTGACGGCACACGGCGTGCTGCTTGCCCTCGTTTACACGACGTTCTTCATCTATGGATTCCTGATCACGGGCATGAGCAAGTCGCTGGGAAGCTTCGGTCCGAAAGTGCGTCTCTGGTCCTGGATCGGATTTTTTGTCACATTGATCGGTACTGTCGGGGCAACGGTCGAAATCATCTCCGGCCGTGCCAGTGTCCTTTATACATTCTACGCACCGCTGAAGGCGAGCGGCTGGTTCTATGTCGATCTTGCGCTCCTGATCATCGGCACATGGATCATGAGCTTCGCGCTCATCGGCCATTATATGCAATGGCGCCGGAAGAACCCGGGCGTACTGAGTCCGCTGTTTGCGTTCATGACGATGGCGACATTCGCCCTCTGGATCATCAGCTGCCTCGGCGTCGTGGCAGCCGTACTGTTCCAGTACATTCCTTGGGCATTTGGCTTCGTCGACACGATCAACGTCGAACTGAGCCGCGCACTGTTCTGGTATTTCGGGCACCCGCTCGTCTACTTCTGGCTGCTGCCGGCCTATATGGCCTGGTATCTCGTCATTCCGAAACTCGTGGGGACGAAAGTGTTCAGCGACTCGCTCGCCCGGCTGTCATTCCTGCTGTTTATTTTGTTCTCGATCCCTGTTGGCTTCCACCACCAGCTCAGCGAGCCGGGCGTGGCGGATTTCTGGAAATTCTTGCAGGTGACCCTCACATTCATGGTCGTCATTCCAACGCTCATGACGGCGTTCTCCCTGTTTGCGGTGTTTGAAACTTCAGGACGCCGGAAGGGTGCAAAGGGGCTCTTCGGTTGGGTCGGCAAGCTGCCTTGGGGCGATATCCGCTTCACATCGATCTTTATCGCCATGGTATTCTTCATCCCGGGCGGAGCCGGCGGCATCATCAACGCCAGCTTCCAGCTGAACGAGTTCATCCACAATACACTCTGGGTCGTCGGGCACTTCCATATTACGGTCGGAACGCCGGTCGCCATGACATTCATGGGAATTTCGTTCTGGCTCATTCCGTACTTGACGGGCCGCACGCTCGGAAAGACGACGCAAAAGCTTGCCTATGTCCAGATCGGATCCTGGGCGGTCGGCATGATCCTCATGTCGACGGCTCAGCACATTCTCGGCCTGATGGGCGCTCCGCGGCGCACACAGTACTCGCACTATAATGATAATCCGACAGTGCTCGCCTGGTTCGATGGCTTCTTCACCAACACGGGGACGATTGCCATCGGCGGAACGATTCTGTTCTTCTCGGCCATGCTTCTGATCGTGATCGTCCTGAGACTCTGGTTCGTGGAACCGCGTTCCCTGGAAAACGACCTGTATGCGGAATTCCCGATTGCGGAGAGCGACGCATCCGCCACACCGAAATGGCTGGAAAACTGGTGGATCTGGATCGGCATCGCCCTTGCGCTGATCATCATCGCCTATGCCATTCCGATCACGCACCTCATTCAGGATGCCCCTCCGGGATCCAAAGGCTTTATCAACTGGTAAGGAGATGAGCACATGTTCCTGATGCTTGTGGCATTCATGATCGTCATGATCATTATCATGGTAATCGCCATGGAAGTCGGTTCAGAGAAGAAATAGTATCATGAGATTATTTGCGAAGCAGGCGGAGAAGGTGATTTCTCCGCCTGCTTTTTAGTGCGCGGAACATGTGCTGGCCGTTGAAGGGGCCGTTTCCAAGTGGTACAATGCTTATCTATTTAGGTTCGCATCAGCCGAAGGAGGGGATAGGCATGTCTGCGAAGGATCATCCGGACTATGAGTCGGAGGCGGAACGGCTCGACTATACGAAGGAGTATATGGAGAAGCTGCTCGGCGAGACGGAACGGGAAGCAGAAATATCCAGGGAGAACATCCGCCAGGCGATCGGAGACGCGGAGCATCTGGATTCCAGTCAGAGCTATATCAACATCCTGACGAATGCCCGGTTTTTCGAAATGGCCGCTTCACAGAAGGAAGGGCTGGAGGCAATACGGCAAAGTCCATACTTTGCACGGATTCATTTCAGAAAAGAAGGGGAGCCGTCGGAGCTGCTGTATATCGGGAAGACGTCGCTGTTCCACCGGGAGACGCAGGATCCGATCATCGTGGACTGGCGGTCTCCGGTTGCCAACGTTTATTATGACGGACGGCTCGGGGATGTTTCCTATGAGGTGAACGGAGAGGAAAACGAAGGATATCTGTTTGCCAAGCGGCAATACAAGATCGAGCAGGGGGAGCTCCGGGATATCCGGGACATCGATTTGACGACGAACGACGAACTGCTTCAGGAGGCGCTCGCCGGCAAGGCGGATGTCCGGCTCACCGAGATCGTCTCGACGATCCAGCAGGAGCAGAACGAGATCATCCGGGCCAATCTCAAGCGGCCGGTCATCGTCCAGGGGGCCGCGGGGAGCGGCAAGACGACGATTGCACTCCACAGAATCTCTTATTTCCTTTATACACTCGGGGCTGATTTCCCCGCGGAAAAGCTGATGATCCTGGCGCCGAGCCGGCTGTTCATCGGCTATATTGCGGATGTGCTGCCTGAGCTCGGGGTGGGATGGATCAAGCAGACGACTTTCCCGGAGTATGTGCTCGCGGCAACGGGGCTGAAGCTGAAACTGGCCGATCCCGATGAAAAACTGGCGATTCTCGCCGAACACCGAACGGGGAGCGATGAGGCGATTTCGATCTCCCGGCTGAAGGGCTCCCTCGAGTACCGGGACCTGATGAACCGGCTCGTCCGGATGATCGAGCGGGAAACGGCGGAGCTCTTTGACGACGTGTATATCGAGAAATACCGGATCATCCGGAAAGAACGCCTGCAGCGTTTGTTCATGAAGGAATTCGCTTATTTGCCGCTCCAGAAGCGGCTCGACCGGATCCGGACGATCCTCAAGACTGAAGTGAGGCGCAAACTGAAGGAAATCCTCACTTCGCTGACCGGGCGGTATGAACAGGCACTTGACAAGGCGCTGTTCGGAATCCGCGACGAGGAACTGCGCAAGACGAAAACAACCCGGCTCATCGACGAACGGGACGCGCGGCTTCCGGCGATCCGGGCGGAAGGGAAAAAGACCGTCGCCGCCTATATGAAGCGATTCAAGCGGTTTGACGTAAAAAAGCGGTACAGATTGTGGCTGACGGACCCGGAAACGATGGCCCGGGTTGCGCGGGGGTGGACGGAAACGGAGCGGAACCGGTTCAGGGAAGCGCATGTCCGGGAGCGGTGGGAAATCGAGGATCTGGCGGCGCTGTACTGGCTTCATTCAAAGCTCATCGGCGTGGACGAGGCATGGAAAATGCGTGCGGTGTTCATCGATGAGGCGCAAGACTACGGTGCCTTTCAGTTTGCGGCGCTCCGGGAAGGGCTCGGCACGGATATGTTCACGATTGTCGGGGACCTGGCGCAGGGCATTCATTCCTACCGGTCCGTGACCGGATGGGAGACCGTCCTCGGACTCTTTCCGCGCGCCGCGTTCAGGACCTTGCAGAAAAGCTACCGGACGACGGTCGAAATCATGAATGCGGCGAACCGGATGCTTGCGAAGCTGGACGAAGACCTGCCGCTCGTCGAACCGGTCGTCCGGCACGGGCGCGAACCGGAAATCCATCCCGGGGATGTGTTCGACCCCGGCCAGGTTCTCCGGATCGCGGGGGAGACCAGGGAGCGCGGACACCGGTCTGTCGCCTTGATCACGAAAACGTCGAAAGAAGCCGCCGCCATGCAGCTGTCGCTCCGCGAACTGGATCCTGCCGTGCGCCTGCTCGACGGGGAGTCGGATCCCGAACAGGACGGCCTGCTTGTCGTGCCCGGGCATCTGGCCAAAGGACTCGAGTTTGACGCTGTCCTCATCGCGGCATTCGACTATTCGTTCGGCGGATCGGAGATCGACCGCAAGCTGCTGTACGTGGCGATGACACGTCCGATGCACGAGCTCCATCTGATCGGAAATTTTAAAGATCTTCTGGGGGAATGAATTACATGGAAACGATCCAGACAGCATGTAATAGAAGAACGGAACTGTAGGCACAGAGGGCGGCCGCCAGCAGGAAGCGGACAGTTGCGGAGGACCGGACTTTCCCGATCATGGCGACCAGTAGAACGGGCAGCGCAATTTTGATGAACAGGAAAGCCGCCGGGGAGAATCCGTAAAGTCCGGCCATGAGGGGATTGGCTTCTTCAATGATGCCTGCCCGTAGTCCGAGCGACGTGAATAATGCATCCGCAAAAGACAATAATAACAACAGGATCGCAGGGTGAAGCCATGCTTTGTCCAGACGAATGACCTCCTTTTACGCTCTTAGTATCCGCTTTGAAAACAAGCTTTATTCGATTCGGAATTGCAAGGAAGTTGACGAATTGGTGACAGCGGGCCAGCCGTCTTTACAATCCTTAACGTTAGGCTTACACTTCCTAAATGTTCGCCGGTTATAGTGTGGATGAAGATGAATCGACAACCGGTGATCACCCAAAAGGAGAGATCAAGATGATTGGCGACACAGCCGGCTGGCCCGGCCGGCAACACCCGACAGATAAAAACCAGGGAATGAACACGATCCGCGTGATGTCGTTTAATATGGCCCACGGAATGGGGATGGACGGGCACGTCGATCTCCGCAGAACGGCCGAGGTCATCCGTGCATCCGGCGCGGACATCATCGGTTTGCAGGAAGTGGATCGCCATTTTTCCGCCCGGAGCGGCTTTGCGGACCAGGCAGCCCTGTTGGCGGAAATGCTCGGCATGCAATACGGATTTGGCGCGAATGTGATTCAGCCGCCGCTGGAACCGGGCAAGCCGCACAGAAAATACGGCAATGCCGTGCTCAGCCGCTTCCCGGTCAAGTATGCGGTGAACCACCCGCTCACACCCGCCGGGGAAAACGGGGAAGATCCGGAACCGAGAGGCATTCTTGAAACATTCATCGATCTTGGCAGCACCTACCTCAACTTTTTCAGCACCCATATGAGCCTGAGCGACCAGGCATTGCGCCTTGGCGTCAGCCGCCTCTTGAAGCTGACCGGAAAGTCGCCGTTCCCGACGATCGTGACGGGCGACTTCAACGCGGAGCCGGCACATCCGTCGATCGCCGCGATGGACGAGCGATTCAACGACGTGTTCCGCAAATCCGAACTGGGCCTGGTGCCGACGTTTCCGGCACGCTCGATTGAACTGGAGAGCGGGAGACGGACAGAGCCGTGTGCCAAGATCGATTACATATTTGCCGACTTGTCGCAGACGGTCCGCAGGGCGGATGTAATCGACACGGCGGTATCCGATCATTTGCCGATCATGGCCGATCTGTCGGTGCTGTCGACTTTAAGGAACGACCAGTCGGAAGAAGCCAGATGATAGGATTGAAATAGGGAAGGGGCTGCAATCGCAGCCCTTTTTTCATGCTTCCGGGAGCGGGGAAAGAAGGTAAAACAGGCCGATACCCCGAAAACTACTCACTAGGCCCGAAAGAAACAGAACGGTTGGAGGGAACAACATGAAAGAAATCGGTTTTGTCCGACACGGGATCACCGAATGGAATAAAGAGCGAAGATGGCAGGGAGGAACGGACATTCCGCTCGACGAGGAAGGAGTGGCGGAAGCACGCCGGGCAGCCGTGCGGCTAGCGGAAGAAGGATGGGAGATCATGTATTCGAGTCCGTTGATGCGGACACGACAGACAGCGGAGATCATCCATGAAAAGATTCCGGATATCCGCCTGCTTTTCGACGACCGGCTGAAGGAAGTGAGCGGCGGTCAGGTGGAAGGCACGACGGAAGAGGAGCGCGTCCGAATGTGGGGCGCCGGCTGGAGGGCCCGCTCCGCAGAATACGGCATGGAGACGGACGAGGCGATGGTCGCCCGTGGGATGGCTTTTCTGGAAGACATCCGGAAGCGTCCGGAAGACCGGGTGCTCATCATCACCCACGGCGGATTCATCGCCCGTATGCTTCGCGCCCTCACGCCGGAGCGGCAATACACGGAGCGGATCCTCAATACGTCCGTGACCGTCGTCGAACTGCATGAAGACCGGAACCTGTGCACGCTTTATAATTGCGCAAAGCATCTGCAGAAACAGGGCTGAGACCCGCTCGCGGTCTAAAGCCGCCCGCTCGCGGCTAAAGATACCCAGTCGGAAATCCGACACGAAAAAACCGGCAGGGAAGCCGTCTCCCTGCCGGTTTTTCTATGTGCCTGATTATCGTTTGCTGTCGTAGAAGACATGCCGGGGCCGCGGATCTCCGTCGCCGGTTTCCAGGACACCGAAAGAAAACTGCGGCTGCCTCCGCTTGTCCGTCGGAGAGCCGGGATTGAACAGGAGGATGCCGTCCCGTTCTTCCATGAACGGGATATGGGAATGGCCGAACAGGATGAGGTCGGGCCGTTCATCCTTGAAAGCATCCAGTGCGCGTCCGGGTGTCGTTCCGCCCGTTCCGTCCCCGTGGACGATGCCGATCCGGAGGCCATCAAGCGTCAAGAGCTTCTTCCGGCCGAACTGCTTTTCGATTTCCGGCGGGTCTGTGTTGCCGGCGACGCCATCCACCGGTGCATACCGGGAAAGCTCGTCCGCCAAATCGAGCGTCTGCCAGTCGCCCGCATGGAGGATGAAGTCGGAAGTCTCCAACTCCTCGGCAAGCCGGGGCGGAATCCGTTTCGCCATCCGGGGCATATGAGTGTCGCTGATCAGGATGATCTTCACGGAATCCCTCCTTTCGACAGTCCGGTTCAATCGAGTCCGAGTGCTTCTTCCGCGGCTTCGATGCCGGTCACGGGTGCATGGCATGCATGGTTTTCACAGATGTACACCGATACGGGCTGTTCGCTGTCCGTCTTTCCTTCAAGCAGGGCGGACAGCGGTCCTTCACGGTTTTCGGTCGTCCCTTCGGCCCAGACATCGAACGGCAGGAACGCCGACCGGAGCTGATCGAGCAGATCAGTGCGATCTTCCGGACTGCTGCCGGTGACGACGATCTCGCGTCCGCCGGCTTCGAAAGCCATCCTGGCCATCAAAAGCGTGAGCGTGCCGTTCGGGTATTGTCCGGCTTCGCCTGAAAATTCCCGGATGATCGATTCGGAACGGCGGATCCAGCGCTCGTCCGCCGTCAGTTTGCCGAGCCGCCACAGCTGTATGGCCGCCACGCCGTTTCCGGAAGGGAGGGCGCCGTCCAGAATGTCCTTTTCACGGACGAGAAGGGTTTCGCCTTCCTTGTCGGTGAAATAGAAGCCGCCTTCACCGTCCGTGAATCGCTCTTCAAGCAGCTCCGCCAGCCGGACGGCGTGCCCGATAAACTTGTCTTCGCCGGCGGCCTGATGAAGTTCGATCAGCCCCCAGATGAGATAGGCATAGTCGTCGAGGTATGCGTGGTACTTCGGCTCTCCGTCGCGCCACCTGGCGAAGAGGAGGTGGCCGTTCCACAGATGCTCTTCGATGAACTGTTCGGCCTCGACGGCCATCCGGATCATTTCATCGTCTTCGAATGCCGCCCCCGCCTTCGCGAGCGCCGCGATCATCAGTCCGTTCCATGAAGTGAGGATCTTGTCGTCGAGATGCGGGTAGACCCGGGACTCCCTCGCCCCCAGTAGCTTCGGGATCGACTCCGAAAGGATGCGCTCCACTTCATCGTCGCTGATGCCGAACTCCTCGGTGACATCCGACAGGTCGAGGCCGACCATGTTCGGGATGCTTTTTCCTTCAAAATTGCCGCCGGGCATGATGTCGTAGACGGCACAGACGATCTCCGCGTCCCGTTCATCCAGCACTTCGTGAACCTCCTGGTCCGTCCACAAATAATATGTCCCTTCCGCCCCTTCGCTGTCCGCGTCGATCGCCGAATAAAAACCGCCTTCCGGGTGCGTCATCTCGCGGCGGATGAATTGTGCGAGGTCGGCGACAATGCCGGCGTACCGGGGTTCTCCCGTCATCTGCCACGCCTCGGTATACGCCATCATGAGCATCGCCTGGTCATACAGCATCTTTTCAAAATGGGGGACGAGCCAGTACTCATCCACCGAATAGCGGGCAAAGCCGGATCCGAACTGATCGTAGATGCCGCCGCTCGCCATCGCATCGAGCGTCCGGTCAGCCATTTCGAAGGCTTTCGGCTCGCCGTGCCATTTGCTGTAGTGGAACAGATAAAGCAGCTGATGGGGAGAAGGGAATTTCGGTGCTCCGCCGAACCCTCCGTGGACGCCGTCAAACAGCCGGGCGAGCTGGCCGAACCCCTGGTGAAGAACCGTCACCGGTACGTCGCCTCCGGAAGTTTCGGGCCGGACTTCGAGCGCTTCCTTCACGCGGTCGCCGATCTCCCGGATCCGTCCGGGTTCGTTCCGGTACACATCGCGGACCTGCGGGAGAACGTCCATCATGCCCGGCCGTCCATACGCACTCTCTTTCGGGAAATATGTCCCGACATAGAACGGCTTCTGGTCGGGAGTTAGGAACGCATTGAGCGGCCAGCCGCCCTGGCCGGTCAGCTTCATGCAGGCATCCATGTAAATCGCATCGATGTCCGGCCGTTCCTCCCGGTCCACTTTGACGGGGATGAACGACTCGTTGATCACCGCGGCCACTTCCGGGTCTTCGAACGATTCACCCTCCATGACATGGCACCAGTGGCAAGTGCTGTATCCGATCGAAACGAAAACCGGTTTGTTTTCGATGCGGGCCCGCTCAAAAGCCTCGGTCGACCATTCCAGCCAGTTCACCGGATTCCGGGCGTGCTGAAGAAGATAAGGCGACTTGGATTTGATCAGCCAGTTGAATTCGTTCGAGTAGCGTTCTTTCATGAATGGCTCCGTCCTCTCCTCGTGGTTCCTTCCTTTTCGACCGGCCGGCTGTGTTTCCGCCGGTTTCAGCCGAAAGGAAGGACGTACTTGTATTGTACCCGAACGGGAAAGGTTAAAGCCGCAGACGGGAAACTGCTCAATGTCTGCGTTTTATTTAATACATGTTGACCCTGACGCAGCGTCAGGGTATATGCTTGATTCATCAAGGAAAGGGGAGGTGCTCCGTGCCAAGGAAAGTGAAAGAAGCCGCGGATCTTGCCGGCGTCAGCGTCCGCACTCTGCATCATTATGACCGGATCGGGCTGCTCGTGCCGGCGGCTGTTTCAGAGGCCGGTTACCGGCTGTATGGGGAAGAGGATCTGGACCGGCTCCAGCAGATCCTGTTTTTCAGGGAGCTCGGTTTTCCGCTCGAGAAAATCAAGGAAATCCTCGATAGTCCGTCATTCGACCGAAAGGAAGCACTTGAGCTGCAGCAGAAAGCCCTGATCGAGAAACGCGAACGACTCGGCCGGATGATCGGCACAATCGACAAGACCATTCAAAGCCTAAAAGGAGAGATTAAGATGAATGAACAGGAGAAGTTTGACGGATTTGATTTCAGTAAAAATCCGTACGAAGAGGAAGCGAGAAAGAGATGGGGAGATGAGCCGGTCGACCGTCAGAATGAAAACCTTCAAAAAATCGGTAAAGGCGGCCGGGAAGAACTGGGAAGGGAAATGGATATCCAGTTCCGGAAACTCGCGAGTCTGATGCAGCTTCCGCCGGATTCCGAAGAGGTCCAGCAGGCGGTCGCGCAGTGGCATGACATGCTGAACGGCATGGGCTACACTTATTCGCCGGAAGCCTTCAAGGGCCTCGGGCAACTGTATATCCAGGACGAACGATTCACGGAAACAATGGACGGATACGGCGAAGGATTCGCCCGGTTCATGGCGGACGCCATGGAAATCCGTGCGGATCGTCTCTCGTAAAAGAAGCCAAAACCCGGAAAATATTTTCCGGGTTTTTGGTTTTTATTATTCCGGCATAGGGAATGAAGTGAGACAACAAGGGAGTGAGCATCTATGGAAACTGGCAGAACTTCAACGGCAAAAGGGGAAGGACCCCGAAGACGGAAGCTGGAAAAATCACTCAAGCCATCCTGGGTTTTCGCGATTGCGCTCGGATCCTCGGTCGGCTGGGGGGCGTTCATCCTGCCGGGCGACTGGATCCGTGAGGCCGGACCCGCCGGAGCCGTGATCGGCCTGTTCCTCGGCGCACTCATCATGATGGTGATCGCCTCCAGCTACGGTGTCATGATCAAAGAGCATCCGGTATCGGGCGGCGGCTTCACGTACGCCTATCTGGCCGCCGGGAAAACATGGGCATTCCTTTGCGGCTGGTTCTTGTCGCTCGGCTACATCTCGATTGTCGCACTGAATGCGTCCGCATTCACATTGCTTCTGAAATATTTGATGCCCGGCTTCATGAAGCAGGGATATTTATACACGGTGGCCGGTTGGGACATCTATATTCCGGAGGTGGCGATCGCCTCGGTCTTGCTCATTGCGTTTGCATTTTTGAATTCGACCGGTGCGAGTGTGTCGGGCCGCCTGCAGTTCTGGTTCAGTGTCCTGCTCGTGGCGGGTGTGTTCATCCTTGGTGCGGTTACATTCGGCATTGCAGATGAGCCGATCGCCAACATCGGTTCCCTGTTCAGCGGGAATGTATCGCCGTTCGTCTCTGTCCTTCTCATCCTCGCCATCGCCCCGTGGGCCTATGTCGGTTTTGATAATGTGCCGCAGGCGGCCGAGGAATTCAACTTCTCCCCGAAGAAAGCCACGACGCTGATCGTCGCATCGCTTTTCACTTCATTCATGATCTATGCCGTCATGATCGGGCTCACCGCTTGGACGTTCCCGGGAACCGCAGGCACTGGCGGAGAATTGTGGGCAACCGGCAGCATCGTCTCTTCGGCACTGGGCAAGACCGGACTGTTCGTCATGTCGGTCGCCATCGTAATGGGGATTTTCACGGGACTCAACGGGTTTTACATGTCGTCGAGCCGGCTGCTGTTCTCGATGGCCCGCGCCCGTGCGCTGCCCGCAGTCTTCCGCAAGACCGCAAAGGGAAGCGGCGTGCCGGTATGGGGGATCTGGTTCGTCACGCTGATTACGCTGCCTGCGATGTGGCTCGGACGCCCGGCCCTGTCCTGGATTGTCGACATGTCTTCGACCGGCGTATCAATCGGCTATTTCTTCGCCTGCTTTGCCGCCTATAAAGTACTGGCCAAGAAGAAGCGAGAAGGGAAGGGGCAGGCGCCGCTGAAGTCGGTCCTCGCCTTGGTCGGCATGGCTTCGAGCATCGGCTTCCTCGCCCTCCTCCTCATCCCTGCCTCTCCGGCATCCTTGACGCTGCCTTCCTACCTGCTGCTCGGCGGCTGGGCACTGGCCGGAATCGCGTTCTATGCATTCATGAGAAAATCGTACTTCTCGCTCAGCAAAGAAGAAACGGACTACTATATGCTCGGCAAAGAACCGGAACCGGAAAAGCCGGCCGGAAAATCGAAACCGTTGCCGGGCCTCCCGGAAGTGAAAAGAAAGCCGGTGGAAAAACCGGTTTAAGCACAGTAAAAGCGCCGCCGGGTGTTTCCGGCGGCGCTTCGTTTGTTCATTCATATGAGGTTCACGGCGAAGTTCAGCAAGAACAAAAAGGCGATAATGTAAAGCGGCGGCGCAACTTCCCGTCCCCGTCCGCTTGACAGTTTCAGGAGCGGGTACAAGATGAACCCGAACGCAATCCCGTCCGCAATGCTCTGGGTGAACGGGATCATGGCAATGAGGAAGATGGCCGGGAAGGCCTCGGTCGGATCGTTCAGATCGATGTTCCGCACATTCTGCACCATGAGTCCGCCGATGATGAGGAGGACCGGAGCGATCGCGTTGTCCGGGATGAGATGGATGAACGGAAGGAACAACAACGAGGCCAGGAACAGGATTCCCGTTACGATCGCTGTAAGTCCCGTGCGTCCGCCCGCCGCGATAGCCGCTCCGGTTTCGGCAGTTGAAACGGTCGGACTCGTTCCGAACAGACCGGACAGCATTGCGGAAACCGAGTTGGCCTGGAAGGCTTTCTTGAACTTTTCCGGATGTCCCGAGGAGACGGTATGCGCCTGCACGAGGCCGATGTTCTCAAAGACAACGACCATCGTCAGTGAGAATGTCCCGACGACGAACGCCGCCGACAAAATTCCGTCAAACGACATGGCCGCAAACACATCACCGTAAGAGGAAATGGCCGGCGCTGCATCCGCCTTGACGGGGAGCACTCCAAAAAGGGCGGCAAAGCCGGTACCGGCTAGGATGCTCCAAAGGAAATGGCCGTTCACGTTGCGCAGGAACAGGACGATTGCGATAAGGAACGTCAGAAGAGTCGCAATCACCGCGGGATCCGCCAGGTTGCCGAGCTCGATGATGGAATTCGTACCGCGTTCGATCAACCCGCCTTTTTCCAGTCCGATGAAGATGAGGAACAGGCCGAGCCCGACGGTAATCGCTTCTTTCAGCGATTGCGGGATCGCCCGGTTCAGCACGCCCGCCAGGCCGGTGAAAGCGATAATTGCGAACAGGATCCCCGAAATGAATACGAGCCCGAGTGCTTCCTGCCAGCTCATCCCCATCGATCCGACGAGCGTGTACGTGAACATCGCATTGATGCCCATCCCCGGAACGAGCAGGATCGGCGCATTCGCCCAAAGTCCCATGATGAGGCAGCCGGCAAATGACGTGACGATCGTCGCCACGACGGCACCGTCCAGCGGCAGCCCCGCCTCGGACAGGATGAAGGAGTTCACGGCGATGATGTACACAATCGTGAAGAACCCGATGAGCCCCGCCATCACTTCACGCCTGATGTTCGTGTCGTGACCTTTTAAATCAAAGAAGTCTTTTTTAATCAATTGTTCATACCTGCTATTCAGTTATCCCTCTCCCACCCGCTTCACCCCGGATAGGGGCAAGCCACAATCACTTATTATACCCCATTTCCGGACGCCTATCAAAAATCCCCTCCCGGAAAGGGGAGGGGACGGTACGGTACTTATTTCGCTTTAGTCATTTCAATTTCTTTCGTAAGCTCTTCCAGCTGGTCGACGAGGCTGCCGATATAGGCGATCGTGTCGCGCAGCGGCTGTTCGGTCGTGATGTCGACGCCCGCCATCTTGGCAAGTTCGACCGGTGTTTTCGTGCCGCCGGCCTGGAGGACTTTGAGCCAGTCCTGAACGGCCGGTTCGCCTTCTTCAAGAATCCGCTTGGACACTTGCGTGGAAACGGTGAGCCCGGCGCTGTATGTGTACGGATAGAGGCCCATGTAGTAGTGCGGCTGGCGCATCCACGTCAGTTCCGCACCTTCTTCGATCGTCACGTCTTCTCCCCAGAACTCTTCCAGAACACTGCGCTTGAGTTCATTCAGGATGCCGGCATTAACGCTTTCGCCTGCATCGATGCGCTCGTACACTTTGCGCTGATAGGCCGCTTCCAGCAGATGGGTGACGAAGTTGTGGTAATACGTTCTGGCAACGATCGATGCGATCACCCAGCGCTTGAAGCGGGGATCATCGGAAGTCTCCAGGAGATGGTTCGCCATGAGCATCTCGTTCATTGTCGACGGCGCCTCGATGAAGTAGAGCGACGGGCGGGCATTGAACACGCCCTGGTGATTATGCGCATTGTAGAAGTGGCCCGCGTGGCCGAGCTCGTGCGCCAGGACGAATACATCTTCCATGCTGCCGGTCCAGGAGATGAGGATGTAAGGATGCACGCCGTACGGGCTCGAGCAGAAGGCACCCGTCGATTTCCCTTTGTTCTGGGCAAAGTCGGTCCAGCGCTCATCATACGAACGCTTCAGCATGTCCGCATAATCGTCGCCCATGACGGACAGCGCGTCAAAGATGTATTTCTTGGATTCCTCGATTGTGATTTTCGGCTCGTAAGACGGATCAAGCGGAACTTTGAGGTCCGCAAACGTCATCCGGTCAATGCCGTGCACACCCTTGAGCAGCTTTGCATATTTGCGCATATGCGGGGCGAGTTCGGACATGATCAGGTCAATCTGGCGGTCGTACAGCTCGCGATCGACTTCCTGGTCGAACAGCAGCGACTCGAAAACGTCCTTGAAGCCGCGGAGATCGGACGTTGTCTTCTCAATCTGCAAGTGCGTGTCGTATGTTTTCGCCGTCGTGTGCTGGTATTCGGCCAGTTTGTCGTAGAAAGACTTGAATGCGGCCCGGCGTTTTTCGGTGTCCGGATCCGTTTCCCACTCGCCTTCGAACAAGTTATAGCTGTTCGGGAACGACTCGCCGTTTGCCTCGAAGTCCGGGAAGTTGATGTCGACGAGTTTTGTCACGTTATACAGATCATAGGGTGCATCGAATGTCGATCCGAAGGCGGCGAGTGTCTTCTCGACTTCCGGATGGAGACGGTGCGGCTTGAAGCGGAGAACGTTGTTCAGATAAACACGGAAATCTTCCGATTGATCCATCGCGGATTTCAGTTCCTCTTCGGGCAGCTCTGAAAGCTCGCTTTCAAAAAAGCTGACCGTTGCACCGATTTTTGACATGACTGAACCGAACTTGGCCGCCCGCATTTGTGAATCGCTGTTTGTCTGGTCCTCACTTTGGAGAAGGCTGACATAGGTGCCGGCCGGAATGATCTTTTCGTAAGCTTTTTCATAGTCCTTGAGCGCTTCAAGTGCGCTCGCGGCATCGGTTATTTTGC
Organism: Bhargavaea cecembensis; assembly: GCF_000826125.2. Lineage (GTDB taxonomy): Bacteria > Bacillota > Bacilli > Bacillales_A > Planococcaceae > Bhargavaea > Bhargavaea cecembensis_B. The sequence goes on along the minus strand of NZ_LN651373.1, from coordinate 1,899,777 downwards.
CTTTGTACTTTTCGGCAAAAGCGGCTGCGCCTTCTTCGATTTCCTTGAGGCGTGCATCGTAGTCGGCATTCGTTTTGAACAAGTCTTCGAGATTCCATGTTTCTTCGAGCTTCACTTCTGAACGCGGAATTGCGGACATGGTGTTTCCCCCTTAATGTTACGATTGTCGAACTAATTGTATTATATTTCACACATTATTGAAAGTGAATAGCAAACTTTCTGAAAGACGGAATTCGAAACATGTTAATAAAAGGGGATATGGGGAATACAGAGGAGGAAGTATGTGAAAAGGACGAGGTGTAAAGATGACAAAAGAAATTCCGAAAGAACGAGGCATCGATCATACATTCAGCCTCCTGACCGAAGGTTACAACTATGTTGGAAAACGGATGAGCGGCATGGACACCGACATATTTGAAACCCGGCTGCTGGGCAAGAAAATGATAATCATGACCGGACGCGATGCAGCGGAATTGTTTTACGATGAAACAAAGTTCAAGCGGGAGGGCGCTCTTCCGCTCCGCGTTCAGAAGACGCTGTTCGGCGTGGGCGGCATCCAGACAATGGACGGGCAAAAGCACAAGATCCGGAAAGCGATGTTCATGTCGCTCATGTCAGATGAACGGCTCGGTCTTTTCAGGACAATTGTCAAAGAAGAATGGGATCGCAAGGGACATGAGATGGAGCGCAAAGGCGAGGCGGTCCTGTTCGACGAATCGGAGGAACTGATCCTCCGTGCGATCTGCCGCTGGACGGGCGTTCCGCTCACCGATGTGGAATCATGGAACCGGGCCTACGACATCGGCTCCTTGATCGATGCGGCCGGCGGTGTCGGCAAGCGGTTCAGGGTCGGCGAAGACGCCCGGCCCCGGACGGAGGCCTGGCTTGAGGAAGTCATCCTGGCCGTGCGGGAAGGCAGGCTTGAGACAGATCCGGAATCCGCCGCACATGTGGTCGCTTTCCATCAGGAATCCGGAGAGTACCTGGATGCGCATATGGCGGCGCTCGAGCTTCTGAACGTAATCCGGCCGGCAGTGGCCGTGGCCCGTTTTGTTGTCTTCGCGGCCCTCGCGCTCCATGACTTCCCGGAGTGGAAGGAAAAGCTGAACACCCAGAAAGACCTCAATAACTTCGCCAATGAAGTCCGCCGTTTCTACCCGTTCACCCCGTTTCTCGGTGCCATCGCGAAGAAGGACTTTGAATGGCACGGCTATGAGTTCAACGAAGGGGAGACGGTGCTCATGGACTTCCACGGGGTGAACCGGGATCCGCGGCTATGGGAAGAGCCCGAGCAGTTCAACCCCGATCGGTTCAACGACTTCACGGACGATCGGTTCACGTTCATTCCGCAAGGCGGCGGGGATCCAAACCACGGACACCGTTGCCCGGGCGAACCAGTGACGGTCATCATTATCGAAGAGAGCATCCGCTTCCTAGTAAACGGTCTGGAGTACAACGTGCCGCAGCAGGATTTGATGATCAACATGGTCCGGATGCCGACGCTCCCTGCGAGCCGCTTTGTAATGGACCGGATCAAAGTGAAAGAAGACTGATACCTAAAGGAAAAGCCGCAGAGATGCGGCTTTTCTGATTGGAGAAATTAAAAGGAAAAAGGGATGGGAATGTCGAAAGAGAGTAAAATGGGGGGGTTTTTGAACAGGAGGGGATTGTATGAAGGAAGAGAAAGTGGTGCACGCAATTCAGGATGAATACCCGGACGACTTCGCCTGGTGCTATGGATGCGGCAGAAAAAATGCGAAGGGCCACCATTTTAGGACAGGTTGGGACGGGGACCGGACGGTCACTTATTATGATCCGGCTTCAGATGAACTGGCGCTGCCCGGTTTCGTGTATGGCGGCGTGATCGCATCGCTCATCGACTGCCATGGGACCGGATCGGCTTCGCTCGCCCTTCACCGGAAGAACGGCCATGAACCGGGGAACGGAGAGGATCCGCCGAGATTCGTCACGGCTTCCCTCCACGTGGATTTTAAGAAGCCGACACCGCACGGGAAGATTCTCAAGGCCATCGGTGAAGTGGAGGAAATCCATCCGAAGAAATTCAAAGTTTCCGTAGAAGTGGAGGCGGACGGGGAGGTTTGTGCGACCGGAGAAGTGGTGGCCGTCGTCATGCCCGCCACGTTCCTGGAGCAGCGCTGAAATATAGCGGACACATGAGAAGCCGCCCGATCTGATGATCGGGCGGCTTCCTGCACACGGAAAATTCGCTTTGATTCACTGCGCTTGACGATCACTTCCACAATCACGTCTTTGCAGATGCACGGCCAAAACTGCCGTTTTGCCTTTCCGGCTAGAGGTGTCAATTCGTTGACCACCGTTTCGCAGTCAGGCGTTCAAGTGCACTTTTACAAAAAACTTACTGCTGACAACAATCCAGATCCGCCGTCCTCCTGGTTTCCATTGGCACCATCTCCTGAGTCCTTGCATCGACTGTCCGGATCACTCCGGTCGTTCTTTGCACGAAAACGTCGGCTAGGCCGGTCCGCTTCCTTGTGTCCTCCTGGTGTCCATCGTCTACCATCCCCTGAGTCCATTGCATGGTCTTTCCCGGAATTGCTCCGGTCATCCTCTGCGAGACGGGCAATTACTTGGGTCCGTCTTCTTTTGTCCTCCTGGTGTCCATAAATCGCATCATCCTTTGATGATTTGCCTCTTGTTCCATTGACAAACGGCTGCGATCCTGCTGACATTGTCCTGACGTTCATGCGGCGTGTCAGTGAAGCAAATTTTCCGCCAAGGCTGTGCAAATCTCCTGATCCGTTCCTTGGACGGCGTCGCCATCCGGAACTTCAAAAGGTGTTCCGCCTTGTACAGGTACTTTACCCGGTGCGATTAATGGTAAACATACCTATCTAAAATTATTTTGATTTTTTGTTTCCGGGCAGGACAACCGGAGAGACGATCGTTTCAAAAAGGCAGCAGCCTGGAAAGGAGGCTGTTGTTTTCGATTGCCGGCTCCAGGTCTTTCAGCGGAACGGGGAAATAGGGGAAGCCGTATACGTAGGCGGTGAGTTCATACAGCTGGAAAAAGACGGTCAGCGAGTGGTCGGCGATGTAGAAATCCTGATCATCCGTGATACATTCGAACGGCTCCAGCAGATCGATGTCCCAGTCTTTGATCAACCGGGCGATTTCTTCGGACAGCCGTTCCCGGTAATCACTGCCGGGCTTAAACAATTCATCCAGGCGGTAAAGCCGACCGGTATGAACGTCGAACGTAAGTCCTTTTGCGATCGTCAGGCCGTGGGCACCCCCTGTGAATGAATAGACGGACAGAAGGAGGCTCAGGACACCCCGCTCATTCGTCTTGATTTCAAAGTAGCCGGTCATTTCCTGAAGGTTGTCGTTGCCGTATCCGAGTTCCTGCATGATCGAGCCGAGGCTCTTCACAATTTCCAGATTGATTCTGCTCTGGGCGACAGGATTTGCGAGACGGCCCACTTGCTGATAGACGACATTCACTTTCGGCCTGGACATCCGGATGGGATGACTGATGATCGTGACGGGCAGCTCGATCGGATTCATCCTTTCAAGAAAGTCTTTTATCACTATTGAATGCAGCTATGCGGAACGGCGCCACCGAATTGTCAGAACAACGGCCGAAGAAATAGCGTGAAGAGTGTATACTAATAGTAGGAAGAAGAAATTCGGAGGGGGAGACGGCAATGAGGAGGACGACTGAGCAACCGCTGACGGATTTGGAGATCGCCCGGAGAGCGGAAATCCGCCCGATTGGGGAAATCGCGGAAAAAGCGGGCATTCCGGACTTGGCGCTGGAACCGTACGGCCGGTACAAGGGGAAGATTGATGTGGACCGGCTGACGCAAAAGGAGGAGTCCGGCAAAGTCGTCCTTGTCACGGCGATCAGCCCGACGCCCGCCGGCGAGGGGAAGTCGACGGTGACCGTCGGACTGGCGGACGCTTTTTCGCTGCTCGGTGAAAAAACCATGGTGGCGCTGCGGGAACCGTCGCTCGGCCCGGTGATGGGCATGAAAGGCGGAGCGGCAGGCGGCGGGTATTCGCAAGTCTTGCCGATGGAGGAAATCAATCTTCACTTCACGGGAGACATCCACGCGATCACCACCGCGAATAACGCGTTGGCGGCATTGATCGACAATCACCTTCACCAGGGCAACGCACTCCGCATCGACCCGAGGCGCATCACGTGGAAGCGGGTGCTCGACATGAACGACCGGGCGCTCCGTCATGTAACGATCGGTCTCGGCGGTCCTGCGGGCGGCATTCCCCGGGAGGATGGATTTGATATCACGGTCGCTTCAGAGATCATGGCTGTCCTTTGTCTGGCGAACACGCTGGATGACTTGAAAGAGCGGCTTTCCAGGATCGTGATCGGCTATACGTATGACCGGGAGCCGGTGACGGTGAGGGATCTTGGGGCTGAAGGCGCCCTTGTCCTGCTGTTGAGGGAAGCATTCAAGCCGAACCTCGTCCAGACAATCGGCGGTACGCCGGCACTCATCCACGGCGGTCCGTTTGCGAACATTGCGCATGGCTGCAACTCACTCATCGCCACGAAAACGGCGAAGAGGCTGGCGGATGTCGTCGTGACAGAAGCCGGGTTCGGCGCGGATCTCGGTGCGGAGAAATTCATGAACATCAAAGCACGCCAGGGTGACTTCAAGCCGGACGCGGTCGTGATCGTTGCTACGGTGCGCGCGCTTAAAATGCACGGTGGCGTTCCGAAGGCGGAACTTGCGTCGCCGGATGCGGAAGCGGTGAAGAAGGGAATGCCGAACCTGGCGCGCCACGTAGAAACGATCCGGGCGTTCGGCATCGAGCCGGTCGTCGCCCTGAACCGCTTCACGGCGGACACGGAGGAAGAGCTCGGGACCGTCCTGGCATGGTGCCGGGAAAACGGTGTCCGTGCAGCCGCGGCGGATGTGTGGGCGCAGGGCGGGGAAGGCGGCAAGGAAGTCGCCCGCCTCGTGCTCGACCGGCTCGGCGAAGGCAATGAGTTCCATCCGCTGTATGATGAATTCGACCCGTTTGAGAAGAAAGTCGCCACGGTCGTTCAACAAGTGTATGGCGGAGATGGTGTCCAATTCACGGACAAGGCACTCAAGCAACTTCAGGAGATTGAGAAGCGAGGCTGGGACATCCTTCCGGTCTGCATGGCAAAAACCCAGTATTCCCTAACCGATAATCCTGCGGTGATGGGCCGTCCGGAAGGTTTCGTCGTGACGGTGCGTGAGCTCATCCCGAAACTCGGGGCCGGGTTCATCGTCTGCCTGACCGGCGACATCATGACGATGCCGGGCTTGCCGAAAAAGCCGGCGGCAATGAATATGGACGTTGACCGCGAAGGACATGCGGTCGGTCTGATGTGATCAGTAAATAAATGAAAACCGGTCCCTATCAAGCGGGACCGGTTTTCGTTTGTTCGGCTTCAATGAATGACGCAATCCGGACGGCTGCTTCCCGGGCGGTGATCCCATTGTTGTCCAGTCTCAGATAACGGGCTTCCGGCACGGTTTTCTCCACTTCGCCGGGGAGGGAGTGAAGCCTGTGTTTCTCATGGCTGCACAGCAGTTCATTTTTGGAGAATTCCAGATTCTGTTTGGACGGTTTCGCTTCAAGCCGGCTTTCCATCGTGTTGCGGGCCAGACGGGTTTCAAGCGCGGCTTCGAGCTCGATGATATACACGTCGCCGCCCGCACCGGTGAAAAGATCGCTCACTTCCCGGAGAAACCGATGATCGCCCTCCTGGTTGAAGGCGACAACAACCGTGAAAATAATGCCGTCGGTCAAGTTGGACCCTTGGTTTTCCGCAAACGCTCGAAACAGCGCCTTCCTCGTTTCATCCGACAGGCGGAATGTCTCTTTTCCGTATCCGAGAAACTTGGCGAACAAATCAAGCGTCTCGTGATTGAACAGCAGCCGGGCATCGATCATGCCCTCAAGTTCCCGGCCGACAGACATCTTCCCGACCGCCTGTGGGCCGATGATCATCACCAACTTCATGTGAGCTTCCTCCGTTTCTTCCGATGCGAATGGTGTCAGGTTCTCTGTAGGAATCCTACTCAGAAAGAAAAGACATCCGCGAGACCGCTGCATTGAGTGCGAAGAGCTGAGACGTTAATTATCTATATAAGTTGAGATAAACAATCTTCATCCCGTCGATTTCCGTTTCAGGCGGACGCTTTCCGTGGGCACGGCTTCAGCCGGCGCCAATACGAAGGTTGGCGTCTGCGCTCAAAAGCGAAGCGTTGAGCGGCAAAGCTCTGTCTGCGCCCAAAAGCGATAGCGTTGGGCGGCATCGCGGGGTCTTCAGCTCGCGCTGTTCCCGCTGGAGTCGCCGCCTTCCACTCCAATCACTACATACAGTGCACACTATTTATCTCAACATATATAAACCAAAACGTTATTTATCCAGGGACATAGATGCCATCCGCGCACCGTCAGCCGGTCAGTTCCCGAGGAGGCTTTCCTCCACGTATGGCCGGGTGACGGAGCGGGTGCTTTGCAGCATCTCGCCGGGTGTTCCTTCAAACAGTACATTGCCGCCGGCTGTTCCGCCGCCGGGGCCCATTTCGATCACCCAGTCGGCCTGCTTGATAACGTCCAGTCTGTGTTCGATGAGGAACAGGCTGTTTCCTTCGTCCACCAGATGGTTGAACAGGTCCATCAGTTTCCGGATATCATCAGGATGAAGGCCTTCCGTCGGCTCGTCCATGATGAACAGCGTGCTTTTTTCATCCAGGTGGCTGGCTAGTTTGACGCGTTGCAGTTCGCCTCCGGAAAGCGTCGACATCGACTGGTTCAGATGGAGGTAGCCGAGTCCGACCCGGTTCATGGAGACGAGCCGCCCGGTGAACGGCCGGCCGTCGAAAAATTGGATGGCTTCGTCGACCGACAAGTCCATGACGTCCGCAATCGTCTTGCCGTCCAGCTTATACTGGAGGACGTCCGGGGCGTAGCGCGTCCCGTTGCAGACCTCGCACTCCGTCTCGATCGGATCCATGAAATGCATGCCCGTCACGATGACGCCTTTGCCGTTGCACGCCGGGCAGGCGCCTTTCGAGTTGAAACTGAACAGGGCGGGACTCACTTTGTTTTCCTTTGCGAACAGGGACCGGATGTCGTCTGAAATATCAAGGTAGGTGGCCGGGGTGGAGCGGGAAGTCGATCCGATCGCTTTCTGGCCGATCGAAACAAGCGGACCATCCCAGCTTTTCCTGAATTGCTCCATGAGCGAGCTTTTGCCCGAGCCGGCGACTCCCGCCACGGCGGTCAGCACGCCGAGCGGGAGGTCGACCGTGACATCGTTCAGATTATGAATCGAGGCATGCTCGAGCCGGTACCAGTCCTTCGGCTTCCGCGGGTTTTCCTTCAGGGGGACGTTCCGGCCAAGCGACTTTCCGGTGAGCGTGTCCGCTTCCAGCAGGCCTGCATAGCTGCCGGTGAACATCACTTCGCCGCCGTCGGTTCCGGCGAACGGTCCCATATCAATGATGTGATCGGCAAGCCGGATGACTTCCGGATGGTGTTCGACGATGAGGATCGTGTTGCCATGATCGCGGAGCTTCAGGAGAGACTGTTTCAGCCGTTCGATGTCCGCATAATGTAGCCCGGCGCTCGGCTCGTCGAACACATAGACCATGTCGGCGAGCGCGGAGTTGATGTATTTGGCGATCTTCGTCCGCTGGGCTTCGCCGCCTGAAAGCGAATTGACGCCGCGGCCGAGCGTCAGGTAGCCGAGACCGATCTCGTCCAGCGCAGAAAGCCGGGAGACCAGCTCTTTTTTCAGGTCCCTCGCCACAGGGTCCTCAATGTTACGGATGAATCCAACCAGGTCGGCGATCGGCATGTCGGACAAGTCCGCGATGCTCCGGCCGCCGATTTTGCAGCTCCGCACTTTTTCATTCACCCGCGTCCCGCCGCACTCGGGGCATTCATATGTGGTGACAATTTCATCGAGCAGCTTCTGATGCCGCTTGCCTTCCTTCTGGGTGATGACACTCCGGTACATGCGCGGGACGATGCCTTCAAATTTTGCCGATTTCGGCCAATTGCCGGGCGGGTTCTCAAGCTTGATCTGCGGCGAATAAAGAAAGAGATCCAGTTCTTCCGGGCTGTAGTCACGGATCTTCTTGTCCAAGTCGAAAAGTCCGCTGTAGGCGTAACGCTTCCAGCGCCAGGCGCCCGTCGTGAAGGCGGGGAAGTTGATGACCCCTTCATCGTTGAGGGATTTGTTGAAGTCGACGAGCTTATGGACATCAAGGTCCGTCACTTCGCCGATCCCTTCGCATCTCGGACACATGCCGGATGGATGGTTGAACGAGAATGCATCCGAATAGCCGATGAACGGCCGACCGACACGTGAGTAAAGCAGGCGCAGCAGCGCATAGATGTCGGTGTACGTGCCGACTGTCGAGCGGGAATTGGAGGCGGGCTTTTTCTGGTCGAGGACGATTGTGACCGGCAAATTCACGATTTTGCCGACATGGGGCCGGCCGTATTTCGGCAGATACTGCTGGACAAAGCTCGGGAATGTCTCGTTCAGCTCCCGTCTCGATTCCGCCGCAATCGTATCGAGGCAGAGCGAGGACTTGCCGGAACCCGACACGCCGGTGAACACGGTGATCTTCTTTTTCGGGATTTCAACAGACACGTTCTTCAAGTTATTCTCATTTGCATTGATGATCCGGATTTCTTCATCTTTGATGGACGTCATGCGCAACCCTCCTTAAAAGGACCATTTTATCATTTTTGGCTTCCGCCCGATGAACGTTTTCACTTTTGCCGGGGACGGGTACCCTGAGTACAGGGAGTGATGGAAAATGGAATCGTTTTGCCCAGAGATCTGGCCGGAAGATCCGACACCGGCAAGCGAGCTGGATTGCAAGGAATGCGGGCTCTATAAGCAAGGAACCCGGATGGTATGGGGAGAAGGGAATCCGGAGGCCCCCATCATGATCATCCTCGACAACCCGGGGGCGCGCGAAGACCGGGAAGGGAATCCGATGGTGTGCGGCACCCGCCAAACGCTTCAGCGGGCCATCCACGAAGCCGGCCTCGAAAAAGAGCAGTTTTATGTCACATACATTCTAAAAAGACGGCCGGTCCGGAAGTACGATAAAGAACAGACACGCGACATTTGCATGCACCGGCATCTGGACAAACAATTGAAAAAACATCGTCCAAAGCTCATTGTATGCCTCGGAAATGTCGCCGTCCAAACGTTCTTCGGGGATCCGGAAGCGGAAGTGAAGGGGATGCGGGGCAATTGGCACGAGGTGAAAGGCTATGAGACTGCCGTGGCTTATCACCCGCTGGCCGTCAGGCGGCGCCCGAACCTGTACAAGCTGTTCCTGGAAGACATGCAGCTGGTCAGGAGCAAACTGGAATCAGGGCAGACTTAATCAACCATAAACGAAAGCTGTCCGGCTTTAACCGCCGGACAGCCAAGAATCAGATCAGCAGCCCGAACAGCGTGCTGTCTTTGTTCACTTCATTGAACGGAAAGCCGAGTGCATGCATGCGACGGATGAGCCCGTCGTAGTCTTCCTTATGCTTCACTTCAATCCCGACGAGCCCCGGGCCGTTTTCCTTATTGTTCTTTTTTGTGTATTCGAATGTCGTGATATCATCATCCGGCCCAAGAACATGGTCCAGGAACTGGCGGAGTGCGCCGGCGCGCTGCGGGAATTCAACGATGAAGTAATAAAGGAGTCCTTCATGGATCAGGGACTTTTCCTTGATCTCCTGCATGCGACCGATGTCGTTGTTGCCGCCGCTGATCACGCAAACGACCGTTTTGCCTTTGATCTCTTCCCGGTGTGCATCGAGCGCCGCAATCGGGAGCGCACCGGCCGGCTCGGCGATGATGGCATGCTCGTTGTACAGATCGAGGATCGCAGTACATACTTTGCCTTCGGGAACCGGCGTGATGTCATCGACGTACCGGCTGCAGATGTCGAACGTGAGGTCTCCGGGCTTTTGGACCGCTGCACCGTCGACGAATTTATCGATGGAATCGAGCCGGCACACCGAACCTTGCACAAGCGATGCCTTCATGCTGGCGGCACCCGCCGGCTCGACGCCGATCATCCGGGTGGAAGGGGAGACATGCTTGATGTACGTCGCAAGTCCGGACATGAGCCCGCCGCCGCCGATCGAGGCGAACATATAGTCAACCGGTGATCCGATATCGTTCAAAATCTCGACAGCGACCGTTCCCTGGCCCGCAATCAGGACCGGATCGTCGAAGGGATGGATGAACAGCCGTCCGCTTTCTTCTGTATAGGCGAGCGCGCTGGCGGACGATTCATCGAATGTATCCCCGGTCAGGATGATCTCCACATGATCACGTCCGAACATCTTTACCTGATTGATCTTCTGCTTCGGAGTGGTCTGGGGCATGAAGATCTTCCCGTCGATGCCGAGCTCTGCGCAGGCGAATGCGACGCCCTGCGCATGGTTGCCGGCGCTCGCGCAGACGATGCCTTTCCCGCGCGCCTCCTGTTCGACAGATTTGATCTTGTAAAATGCCCCCCGCAACTTGAAAGAGCGGACATGCTGAAGATCTTCCCGCTTGATGTAAATGTTGCACCCGTATTTCTCCGACAGCCGCTTGTTCAGCTGTAAAGGGGTATGGACGACGACTTCCTTCAGCATCTGGTTGGCGATGAGGATGTCCTCCACCTGGACCGTCCGCGTTTGTTCATTTGTTGCTGGCATCTTATTCACGACCTTTACCTGAAAATATAATGGACCCATTCTATCATGAAAATCCGCAGAATACACGGGAATTTTCGTAACATTCAAGAATATTTATATGGAGCTAAACCCTATGGATAAAAGAAAGCGCTTGCATGAAGGCCGCTCTTCCCTTAACCTCGGATTAGTGGAAGAACGAGAAACGGAGGCGGAAAAATGAACCGGATTTCCGAAGAATATGCGGCATCACTGGACCGTGAAGACGCTCTTGCAAGGTTCCGTGAAGAGTTTTATATCCGGCCGGAAACGATCTACCTGGACGGGAATTCTCTCGGCTTGATGTCAAAACGCGCGGAGCGTTCAATGCATGAGCTGATCGATTCATGGAAAGAGTCCGGGATCGGGGGCTGGACGGAAGGAAAGCATCCATGGTACTTCATGGCCGAACGTCTCGGAGAGATGAGCGCGCCGCTCATCGGAGCCGAGCCGGACGAAGTCATCATGACCGGCTCGACGACCGCGAATCTGCATCAGCTGCTCGCCACTTTTTACCGTCCGGAAGGCAAGCGGACGAAAATCCTGGCTGATGAACTGAACTTCCCGAGTGATCTGTATGCGATCAAAAGTCAGATCGAGTTGCGGGGAATGGATCCGGACGCGCATTTGATCAAGGTGAGAAGCCGGGACGGCAACACGCTGGAGGAAAAGGACATCATCGCGGCCATGACCGACGAAGTGGCTGTCGCGATCCTGCCGGGCGTGCTCTACCGGAGCGGTCAGATCCTCGATATGGGCCGTCTCACCGCGGCCGCCCATGAACGGGGCATCTTGATCGGGTTTGACCTTTGCCACTCGATCGGTGCTTTGCCGCATTCGCTCGATGTATGGGACACCGACTTCGCGTTCTGGTGCACATACAAGCACCTGAACGGAGGACCGGGGGCGACCGGTGGGCTGTTCGTGAACAGGCGGCACTTCGGGAAAAAACCAGGTCTGGCCGGCTGGTTCGGCTCGGATAAGGAAAAGCAGTTTGACATGGAGCATGACATGACGCCTGCCGGGGAAGCGGGTGCCTACCAGGTCGGAACCCCGAACATTTTCAGCTCCGCCCCGCTGCTCGGATCGCTTGAGATGTTCACGGAAGCGGGCATCGGCAACATCCGTGAGAAGTCATTGCGGCTGACCGATTACCTGATCGAGCTGATCGAAGAAGAATTGCCGCAATCCGGCTTTTCGATTTCGACTCCGCTTGATCACGGGCGCCGCGGGGGACATGTGTATTTGGAGCATGACGAGGCTGCCCGGATCTGCCGGGCGTTGAAAGAAGAAGGGGTCATCCCCGATTTCCGTGCCCCGAAAGGAATCCGGCTGGCGCCGGTTGCACTCTACAATTCATTCGATCACGTCCGGCAGGCGGTTGTGATTCTAAAAGGAATCATGGAGGATGGACGGTATAAAAAATTCGACAACCAGCGGGATGTCATTGCCTGAGGGAGGGAAAGCCGATGCCGAAGAAGATTTCGGAGCTGAAGGAATCGCTGCAAGGCGAAAAATCGATCCATACGGATTTTCGCGAGTCAATGACCTACGGCGAGTATCTGTCCCTTGACCAGATCCTCAGTTCCCAGAACCGGCTGTCCGGCCACCATGATGAAATGCTGTTCATCATCATTCACCAGGTGAGCGAGCTCTGGATGAAGCTGCTGCTGCATGAACTGACCGCCGCCATCGATGATATCAACGCGGGAGAACTGCAATCGGCATTCAAAAAACTCGCGCGTGTGTCGAAGATCCAGTCCCAGATCATCGGCGCGTGGGACGTCCTGTCGACAATGACACCCGCTGAATACCTGGAATTTCGCGGATCGCTCGGAAAGGCGTCAGGCTTCCAGTCCCATCAGTACCGTCTCATCGAGTTCGCCCTCGGTTACAAATCGGAGTTCATCTTGAAAATTTATGAAAAGGATGCGGACATCCGCAGGGAACTTGAGCAGGCATACCGGGCGCCGGGCATTTATGACGCGGCGATCGGTGCTTTGTCGCGTGCCGGATTTGCGATCAACCCTGACCTGCTGGACCGCGACTTCCGGATCGTCTATGACGGGGATCCTTCCGTGGCCGCCGCGTGGGAAGAAGTCTACCGCGACACCGACCGGTACTGGGACCTGTATCAGCTTGCGGAAAAGTTGGTCGACGTGGAAGATTGGCTTCAGCAATGGCGGTTCCGCCACATGAAGACGGTGGAGCGGATCATTGGATTCAGGCAGGGAACCGGGGGATCGTCGGGTGTTGCGTATTTGCGGAATGTGCTCGACCACCGGTTTTTCCCGGAACTCTGGAATTTGCGGACGACGCTTTAAAGGAGAGGGATATAGATGAAGGAAGGAAACTGGACCGATATTACACAGCCGCTCAGAAACGGCATGGCCAACTGGCCGGAAGACACGCCGTTCGAGTTTGCCTTGGCCGCCACGAAAGAAGAAACCGGCTCTGCGAACATCGGTCAGATGACGACGAGCCTGCACATCGGAACCCATGCGGACGCGCCGTTCCACTTTGAGGAAACCGGCAAGCAGCTTCATCAGCTGGATCCAAACACTTATATTGGCACGACACGCGTGATCGACGTGACAAAATTCCCGTCGGTCGGACGGACGGAGCTGGAGCAGTTCAACCTGGACGGCGCCCGCCGGCTTTTGCTGAAGACATCGGAGAAGAACGACCCGATGACGTTCCCCGAAGATTACAAGGAGTTGCATCCGGACATCGGACCGTTGCTGCAGGAAAAGGGCATCATCCTGCTCGGCATTGACATCCCGTCCGTCGACCTGATCCACAGCAAGGAACTGGCAACACACCATTCGCTTCATGAAGCCGGCGTGCACATCATCGAAAACCTGATGCTCGCGGACGTGGAGCCGGGAGACTATGAATTCATTGCCCTCCCGCTAGCAATCCACGGCGCGGACGGCAGCCCGGTCCGGGCGGTCATCCGGCCTGCTGAATAAGGAATGTTGAAAAAGGCGGCCGGGCCGCCTTTTTTAGGACCAACGATCAATGGGCGGCTAGCGGACACGATGGACATTAGGGAAACAATCTCGAAGAGGGTGATGCTCTATAAATGATAGTATGGCTATTATAAATGTTCTAAAATCTGACCGTTCCGTGAAAAAGTAATTAGTACCTCAAACAAAAGAAAAGGAAGAGGGATTTGAAAATTATTATTAAGGAATATGACCAGAAAGATGAAATACAATTAAAAATGCTGTTAGATTTGTCTTTTGGGGAGGAATATTTACTAAGTATAGTAAGGAACTCTAAATTTGCATACTCAGCTTTTGATGAGGAACGATTAGTAGGAGTTGCTTTCGGATGGCTAAGTAGTTTCCATCCATACTGTACTTATTTTCGAATACTATGCAATCCATTGTATACCATGACAGGCGTTGAGGAAAAATTATTAGGAAAAATAGAAAGTCTAGAAACAATAGATTTGCCATTACAAACATCTATTTGGGAAACTTCAGTGAACATAAAAGAACTTTACGATAAAAATGGATTTAAGGAAATAAGAAGAACCTATATGCCGACGCTTCAGGTGTATGACCTCAAAGAGGGGCTGAAATTTGATGATGAAAAAAGTATATACTGAAAACGTTAGCTGAGGTTTCCTCAAACAATGTACTAATGAAAAAGTTAACGCTTCTTGTCAAAAGTAACTATGAAGAAACTCATAAAGTGAATCCAGTAGTTGATGCGAAGCTTGATGAATGGGAAAAGCTGATCTTAGAAAATGACACAGTCATTAATGGGAGTTATATCTTTTTAGATACAAGATGGAAAGAAATAATAGCATATTCGTTTCTCCACGAATCAGATCGTGAGAATTCCTATGAATTGGGGTGGTGTGGTTGCTCGGACATGATGTATAAAGAATTAATTCCACAACTAATATTTCAACACATACAGTATTCTATTACTCAGAACGTAAAGGATATTATAGGTGAGTTTGATACAACTGATAGCTATGCAATGGAAGTATTAAAAACGTTTCCTTTTTCACCATGTCCAACCTGGATTACTTACCAAAAAGAGTAAATCAAGAAAGAAGATTATATCATATCATATCGGCCATGGTTATGAGTTCGACAAAAAGCCACTTTACTCTGGAAGACAAAAATTAGATTAAAAAGTATGGTATTTTGGCATGATTTTTTTTATTGATAACTGCATGGAAATGTTTATTTGATTCGGAAATACAAAGAACTTAGGCCTTTCCATCGCAGTTACTTTAGTGAACATAGTTCATAGATTGAGCTATCCAACCACTTGAATACAAAAGAAGTGATCGGGCCATTTAGAAGAAAATTGGGGGCGTCTCGATGAAAAAGAAATTTTTATTTTACTGGCGATTATTCGTGCTTGCTATTATGGTTTTGCTTTTCTTAACGAAAGTAATAAGCTTAGACACATTCTTAGCAATGATAGGCGGAATAATAGTCTTTGTTGGTATCCCTGAGACTGTAAAAGCAATAATGAATAATGACAGAAAGGAAAATCCATAAACGACCGTGGTTGTTGCATAAAAGGTAAGAGAGATCTCTCTCACCGTTGGTCAGGAAAAATGCGCACGAAAGACGCTCTTTTTACTACACGAAAATCGCATGAGGCAAAATGCGTCCGCGAAACTCGTTGTTGCGTCCGCGAAAATCTTTCGTGACAAAATGCGTCCGCCAATCCGGCCATTGCTTCCGCTAAAAATCTTACTTGTTCCCCTTCTGTATCAGAAGAATGTCTGTTATTTTCCGGTTTGCAGTTTTGATTGACAAAAAAGGGCAGTCTGTAATAAAGTACAAAAGCAATCATGGCGAAGGAGGATTGGCGTTACGCCAAAATCGGAAAACAATTAAAGCGCCAGAGCTGGGCAAGTCCGTGCATTTTCACCCCAGCAGACGAGGTGGAGGTTCATCGAAGATTCGGCGGATGCCTCCCGACCGCAATGCCCGGTTGTCATGCTTTCCGGCAAAACACTTGAGCGATCAGGTGAAACAGAACGGGAAGCCGGCATTTCCATCCGCTGACAGAAGCGTGAAGAACACGCTTGAGCGGATCCAAATTAATCGGCAATGCAGCGCCCGCGGCCAAAAAAACGGCATCGGGACGCTTCTTTCGCATTGCCTCAATCGGAGGAAACGAATATGTGCGGAATCGTTGGTTATATCGGAGAACGGGATGCAAAGGAAATTTTGCTGAGAGGCCTGGAAAAGCTCGAATACCGAGGGTATGACTCCGCGGGAATAGCGGTCGCCACGGGAGACCGTGTAGAGCTGTTCAAGGAAAAGGGCCGGATTGCCGATCTCCGGGCCATAGTGGATCCCGGAGCGGAGGGCAAGTCTGGAATCGGGCATACCCGCTGGGCGACTCACGGCGTACCGGATGTCCGAAATGCCCACCCGCACCGGGACGAATCGGGCCGTTTCACACTCGTTCACAACGGAGTCATTGAAAATTACGGGAAGCTCATGAACGTACACTTGGCCGGAGTTGAGTTGAAATCGGACACGGACACCGAAATCATCGTCCAGCTTATCGGGAAATTCGCCGGGGAAGGCCTGAACACCGAAGAGGCGTTCGCCAAGACGCTGGGCCTGCTACATGGATCGTACGCAATCGCAATGCTCGATGAACAGGAACCGGAAACTATTTTTGTCGCCAAGAACAAATCACCGCTCCTCATCGGCCTCGGAGACGGATTTAATGTGGTCTCGTCCGATGCGATGGCGATGCTGCAAGTGACGGACCGGTTCGTCGAACTGAATGACGGGGAGATTGTCATCGTAAAGAAGGAGGGAATCCGCATCCGGACACTCGCGGGTGAACCGGTCGAGCGGGCTCCGTTCAAGGCGGAACTCGACGCTTCGGACATCGAAAAGGGAACATACCCGCATTACATGCTCAAGGAAATCGACGAGCAGCCGGCCGTCCTCCGGAAAATCATCCAGGCTTATCAGGATGAAAGCGGCAAACTGCACGCAGACGCTGGGGCACTCGAAGCGATCAACGAGGCGGACAGGATTTACATCATCGCTGCCGGTACGAGCTACCATGCGGGGCTCGTCGGTAAGGAGTTCTTTGAAAAACTCGCAGCCGTCCCGACGGAAGTCCATATATCCAGTGAATTCGGCTACAACATGCCGCTCCTTTCCAAAAAACCGCTGTTCATCTTTATCTCCCAGTCCGGCGAGACGGCGGACAGCCGCCAGGTTCTCGTGAAAGTGAAAGCGCTCGGTCATCCGTCCCTCACGGTCACGAACGTCGCCGGCTCTACGCTTTCCCGCGAAGCCGACCACACCGTTCTTCTTCATGCGGGTCCTGAGATTGCGGTCGCTTCGACGAAAGCCTATACCGCCCAGATTGCCGTGCTCGCGATCCTGGCCGCGCTCGCTGCGGAAGGGAAGGGGATGGAGCCCCGTTTCGATCTGACCCGGGAACTCGGCGTTGCGGCAAATGCGATCCAGTCGGTGATCGATCGGAAAGATGAATTGGAGACCCTCTCATTCGAATTCCTTGAAATGAGCCGGAACGCCTTCTTCATCGGGCGCGGTCTCGACTACCATGTGAGCCTGGAAGGCGCCCTTAAACTGAAGGAGATCTCCTATATCCAGGCGGAAGGGTTTGCCGGCGGGGAATTGAAGCACGGGACGATCGCTCTCATTGAGGAAGGGACACCGGTCTTTGCTCTGGCCACCCAGGCCGCTGTCAGCGCGAACATCCGCGGCAATGTAAGAGAAGTGACGGCACGCGGAGCCAAGGCCTGCATCATTTCAATGGAAGGGACCGGGGAAGAGGGAGACCAAATGAACATTCCAGCCGTCCACCCGATGCTGACGCCGCTCGTCTCCGTCATCCCTCTCCAGCTTCTCAGCTACTTCGCCGCCCTCCACCGCGGCTGCGACGTCGACCAGCCGCGCAACCTGGCAAAGTCGGTCACCGTGGAATAACCATCAAAATCAAGCGTACACCCCCCTTCGGATATGAATAATCCTGAGGGGTTTTTCGTATGAGAACATAGCTGCCGGCAGCGAGGGAGCATTTCCGTTTTCTTTTATTTGGCGCCTGGCCGGTTTGAAATGCTTGATTTTTCATGATATATTGTCAAATGTTTCGGAAATAAAATGGAAGGAGTGCAGGTTCTCTAGTTAACACGGAAACGCCAATCATTTTGGAGGGGATTTGATGAATAGGAAGAGAGAAGAAAGAAAAAAGAAAAAGAGCATGGTTGAGCGGAAAATATTTATTCCGGCCTTGCTGATCGTTTTTGCAATGAGCATTCCGTTCACTCTTTATGAAGCGGAATCCACGGAACTGCTCAATCGGATTTTTGACTGGATTGTCAGTTCATTTTCGTGGGGATACATATGGTACACCATCATTCTGACCGGAGCCGGGCTTTGGTTTTCATTTTCAAAGTATGGGGACATTGTTCTCGGAGATCCGGCGGAAAAACCGCGATTCAATATGTTTGAGTACGCATCTATCCTGATCTCGATGGGTCTCGGATCGACGATCATGCGCACGGCGATGACCGAGTGGGCGGAAGTCTCGGCAAATCCTCCTTTTGGCATTGAGCCGGGATCGGCGGAATCGCTGCTTTGGGGAAATGCCTACAGCATGTTTATGTGGAGCATTCAGGTGTTTGCAATCTTTGTGATCGCCGCCCCTGCAATGGGATATGTTCTCCACGTCAGAAAAAGGCCTTTCATGCGGGTTTCGGAGACACTCCGCGTGCTTTTTGGAGACCGGTTCACCGACGGACTCGGCGGCAAGATGCTGGATATCATTTTCCTGGTAACCATTCTCGCCGGCGCGGCGGTCACTCTCGGCCTCGGCACCCCGATTGTCACATATAATATCGCCTCGCTTTTTAACATAGACATCACGTTCGGGCTCACATTGACAGTCACGCTGATCTGGGTGATCTTCTTCACAATGAGTGCCTATCTTGGGATCGAACGGGGGATCAAGCGCCTGAGCACGCTGAATATGTACCTGGCCGCAGCGTTCGGTGTTTTTATTCTGCTCATCGGGCCCGGGAAATTCATACTCAACTACTTCACGGACACGGTCGGTTTCCTGCTGTCCAATTATCTGGATCTGTCTTTCTACACCAATTCGATGAAGATCGGCGGGACGACCCGGATTGAAAGCAATACAGTGTTCTGGTTTGCCTACAGTGCCACATGGGCGATGCTGCACAGTATATTCGCCGCAAAAGTATCTAGGGGCCGTACAATCCGTGAAATGATCCTCACTTATTTCCTCGCGCCGACCGCACTGTCATGGGTCGCGACGGGCATTCTCGGCGGACTTGGAGTCAATCGATTCCTGACCGGCCAGGTGGATGCGCTGAAAATTGTCCAGGATGATGCCATGAGGCTCATCCCGGAGATTCTCTCCACACTGCCGCTTTCCGGCCTGGTCATCGTGATTTTCATCATCGTAGCCGGAATTTTCATGATCACGACATTGGATTCGACGACCTACACGATCGCCTCTTATACAGGGACGAACAATATGAGTAAAGGGGAGCCGTCCAAGAACTTAAGGCTGATCGTGGCGGTTGTCGTCACGGCATTCGCTCTCATTCTCATGAGGGTCGGCGGGCTGGCTCCGCTG
The DNA here is from genome assembly GCF_000826125.2 of Bhargavaea cecembensis. Taxonomy (GTDB): domain Bacteria; phylum Bacillota; class Bacilli; order Bacillales_A; family Planococcaceae; genus Bhargavaea; species Bhargavaea cecembensis_B. The sequence continues at coordinate 1,880,400 of NZ_LN651373.1, read as the reverse complement.
GAAGTCTTGTCCGGAATCCTTGGACTGCCGATTATCGTCATTCAGCTGCTGACGATCTTTGCGGCCAAGAGGATGATGGATGAGGACAGAGCCTGGATCCGCAATGTCAGACCTAAAGACTGGAAGGACAGGAGATCGAAAATCAATATGTGATGCGTCGGGGCTGTCCGGGAAAGATCGGGCAGCCCCGATGATGTGGGTGAGTGTCTCCCGGGCAACTGGCGGATATGTTTTCTTGACAGCGCCCGCTCACAACGGGAGTATAAGGGAAATGGAGCGGCAGCCGGCATAATTCTGGAAGGAGATTCGCGAGATGATTAAATTCGAACAGACATCCAAGCAATACCGCGACGGGACGTTGGCCGTTGACCGTCTGGATCTTGACATCAGGGAAGGGGAGTTCCTCGTCCTGATCGGTCCGAGCGGCTGCGGCAAGACGACGACCTTGAAGATGATCAACCGGCTCATCCCGTACACATCCGGGCGGATTCTGATCGACGGAAAGCCGGTGGAATCCTATCCGCTCGATCATCTCAGATGGAACATCGGTTACGTTCTCCAGCAGATCGCCCTGTTCCCGCATATGACTGTCGAAGAGAATATTACAGTCGTGCCGGAAATGAAAAAGTGGCCAAAGGAAAAGCAAAAGCGGCGGGCAGCCGAATTGCTCGAAATGGTCGGTCTCGATCCCGCCGTCTACGCCCGCAGGAAGCCATCCGAATTGTCGGGAGGCCAGCAGCAGCGGATCGGCGTCATCCGGGCGCTTGCCGCGGACCCGGATATCCTGCTCATGGATGAGCCGTTCAGTGCCCTCGACCCGGTGAGCCGGGAAGAGCTGCAGAACGATCTGCTGCAGCTGAAAAAGACGCTCGGGAAAACGATGGTGTTCGTAACCCATGACATGAAGGAAGCGCTGAAGCTCGCCGACCGGATCTGCCTGATGCGGGACGGCAGGATCATCCAGTTGGGCACCCCGGAAGAGCTCGTCGGACACCCCGCCGATGAATTTGTCCGGTCGTTCATCGGCAAGGCGGTTTCTTCGCCGTCTCACCTGATCGATCTCCGCCCCGCCGCAAAGGTAACGTCAAGCGGCCCGCCACCGCGCCTTTACCTCCCGGCGGATGTTCCGGCTGACCGCCTGCTCAAGGCGCTTGCCGAAGAAGACCGGGTCAGCGTAGAAGAGAACGGGGAAATCATCGGAACAATCGACCGCGCCTCCGTCTTCAGGCTGCTGGCTGACGGACTGGAGAAAGTGGAGAGAGACCATGGGTGAACTATTGAATGAATTCAACAACCGTAAAATGGAACTATGGACAGCCCTCCTTCAGCATATCGAAATCTCGTTCACCGCTTTGTTCTTTGCTGTCCTCATCAGCCTTCCGCTCGGGATCTGGCTCACCCGCCACCGGAAAGCGGCTGACGGGATCATCGGCGTCACCTCCGTCATCCAGACGATTCCGTCGCTCGCACTGCTCGGACTGCTAATCCCGCTTGTCGGAATCGGCAGGATTCCGGCGATCATCACTTTGACGGCCTATGCGCTGCTCCCGATCCTGAGAAATACATACACCGGCATCCGTGAAGTGGACCCGGCCCTTCTTGAAGCGGCTGATGGGATGGGGATGAACGCGAGGAGAAGGCTGCTGAAAGTCGAACTGCCGCTTGCCATGCCCGTCATCATGGCGGGCATCCGGACGGCGACGGTCCTGATCATCGGGACGGCGACACTTGCCGCGCTGATCGGGGCCGGCGGTCTCGGTGACCTGATTTTGCTCGGGATCGACCGGAACAACACCGGTCTCATCGTCCTCGGAGCGATTCCGGCCGCCGCTCTGGCGCTTGTGTTTGATTTTTTCCTGAAAAGACTCGAACAGATGCCGTTCAGGAGCAGCTTGATCGCGCTTGGAAGCATGGCGGCCGTCGTTACGCTCGTTCTCATCATTCCGTTATTCGGAAAAGAAGACGGGAAGCTGGTCCTGGCCGGCAAACTCGGTTCGGAGCCGGAAATCCTGATCAATATGTACAAGCTGCTGATTGAGGAAGAGACAGATCTGAGTGTTGAATTAAAGCCGGGGTTCGGGAAGACGTCGTTCGTGTTCAATGCCCTGAAGTCGGGGGACATCGACATCTACCCGGAATTCACCGGGACGGCCATTTCTGAATTTCTCGGGGAGGAAGCCAAAAGCACGGACAGCCGGGAAGTATATGAACAGGCGCGGGACGGGCTTGCCCGGCAGTTCGATCTGGTGCTGCTGGAGCCGATGAAGTATAACAATACTTATACACTCGCCGTCCCTGCCGATTTCGCACGTTCAAACGGATTAAAGCAGATTTCGGATCTGCAACGGATCGAGGACCGCGTGAATGCCGGCTTCTCGCTCGAGTTTTCCGACCGGGAGGACGGGTACATTGGCATTCGGTCGCTGTACGGCATTGATTTCCCGAACGTTGTCACGATGGAGCCGAAACTCCGTTACGGCGCCATCCAGTCGGGAGAAATCAACCTGGTCGATGCCTATTCGACGGACAGCGAAATCGAGCGCTACGGGCTGCAAGTTCTGGAAGATGACCGGCATCTGTTCCCGCCTTATCAAGGCGCGCCGCTCTTGAGGAAAGAGACGGCTGATGAGCATCCGGAGCTTGCGGGCGTACTGAACCGGCTGGCGGGCAGGATTTCAGACGATGAAATGAGGGAAATGAATTACCGGGTGAGCGTTGACGGGGAACCGCCGGCCCGCGTGGCACATGACTACTTGAAGAAAGCGGGATTGATCGGCAAATGACGCATGCCGGCTCAAGTAATACGGGATGCGGATACAGAAGCAGAAGGGAGAGGTTCAAATGACAAGAAACCATTGGGACGAACGTTTTTCAGAAGAGGAATATGTGTACGGGACGGAACCAAACGAATTCATCCGGACGATGTCCCGTCTGATCCCGCCTCATTCGAAGGTGGCGGCGCTAGCGGAGGGTGAGGGCCGGAACGCGGTTTACCTGGCGGAAGCGGGTCATTCGGTGACCGCTTTCGATCAGTCAACCGTCGGTCTTCAAAAAGCGGTCGGACTGGCAGAAAAACGGGGCGTACAGATCGAGACGAAGGAAGCCGATCTCATCAAGGACCGGATTCCAGCCGACTCGTTCGACGCGGCGATCCTCGTGTTCGGCCATGTTCCGAAGGAGAGCCAGGAATCCTTCTTTTTCAATCTGATCGGCTCCGTGAAAAACGGGGGCATCATTTTATTTGAAGTCTATTCCGAAGAACAGTTGCGCTACGGTACCGGGGGACCGGGCAATCTTGAAAGCTTGTATGACCCGGCGGACATCCTTCGTTGGATCCGTCCCCATGACGTCGTTCATTTCTATTACGGCGAGGCCGACCGCTCGGAAGGAAGCCGTCACACCGGAACCGGCCACGTCATCCAGGGGGCAATACGGAAGAAGTAAACAAAGAGGGGCTGTCCGATAAGTCCCTAAAATGATGAAGGAGGCGAAAAACAAATCGTTTTTCGCCTCCTTCCTTTTATTTTGAATATGTTTGGCAGAAGGCATCCGCAGGATGCCCGCCACTTTCAGGAAATTGTGGGCGAGTGCCAGGATTCCAAACTCCAAGTGAACCTTATCCAGCCCTCGAAGATGGAATCGACGGAANAACCGCCGTTTCAAAGTTGAACACGAGCGGAATGACGGTGAAGATGAGTGCGGCGGCGATGATGATGCCGGACAGGGAAATGACGACCGCGCGGTACTGCTCGCGGAGCACCTTCATTGGAATGAGCGTGCCCATATGGACAATCGCCGGTCCGATCAAAATCGCCCCAAGCACGGCAAACTGCGAACTTTCCAAGAGATCCGCAGGGAAAATGCCCGTCCAGGATAGGACCATGAAGCTGACCATCGCCGTGAGCAGCATCGGAATCCGCGCCCGCGACACAATCGACAGCCACTCCCCGAACGCAATCAAGGCAAAGATCAAGACCGTGGCAACAAGAGGCGAGTGAATGATGTCTGACATGGGGTGTCCTTCTTTCTATTCAGGATCGAGTGTAGACAGGGTAAATGTGTTGACCGCACTAATTCTACTTACCTGAATTCGTTAAGTCAATGAAATTTTCAGAGATATATCGCATAAAGTATTTTGTAAGCGTTATCTTTTCAGATGGTACCGTCCGTGCCTTTTAAGAGCGTGATATCGGTGAAAATAAACGAGGAAAGACAGTGAGGGATCTAAATCTGCTCGTTTCAATAGGATGGGTTGATGGCCGTTTAAAATGATCAGGTGAGGGGAATAATGGAAATATCGATACCGGACGGAGGAAAAGGAATGTACGAACAATCCGCAGAACAAACGATGTTCCGATATGAATTGTCGCGTCTGGCCATGGATCATAAATACTGTGAAGACCATGAAATCCGACTACTGATCGCTAATGACATGGAGTTGCTGGAATGTGCGCTTTGCGCCATTCAATGACCGTCTCAGGAAGGTCTTTTTTAACGAGCAGATCTATGCGGAGCGGGAGTGTGACCCAATCCGACTTCCAATATTAAAGGGGGCTGTCCGATAAGTCCCTAAAATGATGAAGGAGGCGAAAAACAAATCGTTTTTCGCCTCCTTCCTTTTATTTTGAATATGTTTGGCAGAAGGCATCCGCAGGATGCCCGCCACTTTCAGGAAATTGTGGGCGAGTGCCAGGATTCCAAACTCCAAGTGAACCTTATCCAGCCCTCGAAGATGGAATCGACGGAACGCCAAATTGCCCTTGAGATTCCCAAAAACTGTCTCCACTTCGATTTTCCGAAGGGCGTAGATCTGTTTTAGGGTTTCATCATCAAGGGCTTTTCTTGCCTTGGCCTTCAATTCCTCATAAATCGGATTCCAGTGAACCTGCCGGTTCCCTTTTGCCTTGGTGCACAGTGCTTTCAACGGGCAGTCACTGCAATCCTCGCACTCATAGATTTTGAAATCCTGGACGAAGCCAGACGCATTTTTCTTTTTCATGTATTTCTTGAAGCGGACTTTCCGTCCGTTCGGACAGACGAACAGATCATCCTCTTCGTGATACGCCCAGTTCTTGGCGTTGTATGCGTTTTTCTTATAACTGCGCGATTGTTCCTTCAGGTAGGTGTTATACGGGATTAGAAAATCGGCAACCGCTTCTCCGTCTTCCTCTCCGAGAAGATAAAGGTAATTCTCCTCACTTCCGTATCCCGCATCCGCGACAATGCGCTTTGGCATCGGCAGCGCAGTTTCCCGGTAGGCTTCCATGTGTGGGATCAGACACCGGGTGTCTGTGGGCCGCTGGTGAACAGAATAGAAAAGAACAAATTGGTTCTCGGTGGCCATCTGGATATTGTAGCCGGGCTTGAGCTGGCCGTTTTTCATATGATCTTCTTTCATTCGCATGAATGTGGCATCCGGGTCTGTCTTCGAGTAACTATTCCGGTCTTCTCCGCAAACCTCAAGCTGGGCAGCATATTTCTCTTTCCTCGGAATGAAGTCATCCCGGACCGACTTGAGCTTCCTGCGGATCACCGAGCGTTTTCTACGGATTCCCTTGCGGACCGCTGTATCTGTCTCTTTCTCAATTTTGTCCGTCAGGATCTCTTCCTGTCCTTCCAAACGGGAGACGGTCTCCATCAGTTCCTCCACCGAAGGATCACCTTCAGGCAGACTTCCCATTTCGAATCCCTCTGCCTCTGCAATCTCATGGATCTCCTGCAGGGTCTCGCTGATTTTCTTTTTCAGCTTTTCCTCGTATCCCAACACCGCTTTCTTGAATACAAAGGAATATTTATTGGCATCCGCCTCGATCTTCGTCCCATCGAGGAAGTAATTTTCAAAGTCAATGAAGCCGCGATGATGCAATTCCATCACCATTGCTTCGAATAAATCATCGATCATCTTTGGCATTCGGACCCCGCGGAACTCATTGATGGTCCGGTAGTCGGGAAGCTGGCCGGCGGCCAGCCACATAGCAGGAATGCTTTCCCTTGTCAGCTTTTCAATGCGCCGGCAGGAATATTCCTTTTGGGAGTAGGCGTAAAGAATGATCTTAAGCATCATCTTCGGGTGGTAAGAACTGCGGCCGCCTCCGGAATAATGCGCAATGAGCTGATCATCCGGAATCGTCTCGATCATTTCATCAATGACACGTGCCACATGGTCATCGGGAACCAGCGATTCGACATCGAAGATGGCGAAGGACTGGCGGTTATCATAGGGCTTGAAGACAGGCGCCAACCGGCGTTTTGGACGTTTTTCCTCAGGCTTGTTCACCTCTGCCAAGATCTCCATTTCTGTGATATACTCTGTTGTAGCAGTCTTCGGATTGCACATAAAAAGATCGCTCCTTTGTGTGTGTTGTTGTGGTGACTCCATTCTACAAAAGGCAGCGGTCTTTTTCTATTTTTTTGAGAGAGATAAAAAACAGAAAGGGGCTGTCACAGAAAGTCGTTTTTATCGACTTTCTGGACAGCCCC
>NZ_LN651373.1:1742298-1873055 GCF_000826125.2 Bhargavaea cecembensis | reverse complement strand
TTTTCTACGGATTCCCTTGCGGACCGCTGTATCTGTCTCTTTCTCACTTTTGTCCGTCAGGATCTCTTCCTGTCCTTCCAAACGGGAGACGGTCTCCATCAGTTCCTCCACCGAAGGATCACCTTCAGGCAGACTTCCCATTTCGAATCCCTCTGCCTCTGCAATCTCATGGATCTCCTGCAGGGTCTCGCTGATTTTCTTTTTCAGCTTTTCCTCGTATCCCAACACCGCTTTCTTGAATACAAAGGAATATTTATTGGCATCCGCCTCGATTTTCGTCCCATCGAGGAAGTAATTTTCAAAGTCAATGAAGCCGCGATGATGCAATTCCATCACCATCGCTTCGAATAAATCATCGATCATCTTGGGCATTCGGACCCCGCGGAACTCATTGATGGTCCGGTAGTCGGGAAGCTGGCCGGCGGCCAGCCACATAGCAGGAATGCTTTCCCTTGTCAGCTTTTCAATGCGCCGGCAGGAATATTCCTTTTGGGAGTAGGCGTAAAGAATGATCTTAAGCATCATCTTCGGGTGGTAAGAACTGCGGCCGCCTCCGGAATAATGCGCAATGAGCTGATCATCCGGAATCGTCTCGATCATTTCATCAATGACACGTGCCACATGGTCATCGGGAACCAGCGATTCGACATCGAAGATGGCGAAGGACTGGCGGTTATCATAGGGCTTGAAGACAGGCGCCAACCGGCGTTTTGGACGTTTTTCCTCAGGCTTGTTCACCTCTGCCAAGATCTCCATTTCTGTGATATACTCTGTTGTAGCAGTCTTCGGATTGCACATAAAAAGATCGCTCCTTTGTGTGTGTTGTTGTGGTGACTCCATTCTACAAAAGGCAGCGGTCTTTTTCTATTTTTTTGAGAGAGATAAAAAACAAGAAAGGGGCTGTCACAGAAAGTCGTTTTTATCGACTTTCTGGACAGCCCCTTTTCCTTTTAAATGGTCCGCCGATCACGGTCAGTTCCGAGAAGACCATAAAATTTCAGACAATAGAGTGCGGATAGGCCGACGAGAACATAGACGATTTTCGACAGAAGTGCATCTTGTCCGCCAAACAACGTCGCCACGAGGTCAAAATCAAGCAGGCCAACGAGCAACCAGTTCAGTCCGCCGACAATCAGCAAAGTAAGTGCGATCGCGTCGAGTGCTTTCATTTCCCGGATCCTCCTTTCCGCGAAGTTAATATTAGAATCCCCTGATGAAAGAAGAAGTAAACCTGCTAATGATGATCAGCCGGTGCAAAAAAGCCGCCCGGGAACAGGGCGGCACAGTCATGGACGGAGGAACGGATAATCTCCGAAAATCGACGCGACTTTCTCTTCGCCGCGCTCTTCCCACTCAGACTTTTTCTTAATGTGTCCGTCCTTATCAAGCGGCTCCTGGAACTGCTCGAAGCCCGTGGCCGTAAGTACGGCGCTTTCTTCATAATCAAGACCGATGTTCACGACGTGCTTGATGACAAACGGCTGGCCGAAGGCGATGAGGGCATCCGGGTGGTCGAGCTGTCCCGAGAGCACGTCAAACGGAAGCCGCAGATAAATCGTCTCGCCGCCGGAACGATGAAGAATGCTGTCAAACAGTCCATTATGAAAATCCCAGTTGTCGCCAAGCGTGAAGCCGTTCTCGCTGAGCAGCGGCTCGACTTCTCCGTAGACCGCCCGTTTTCCTTGCAGATCCGTCTCTAATTTGATCATGTTGTTGTCCCTCCTGAAGTGGGTATATTCATCAATAGATGGTCTTCTGTGACTGTACACTCTTTTCTTACCCAATAAGCTCTTGTTTTATCCCAACTACCCGGGAAGCACCTTTGAAATCAGGATCTGTCCGAAAGGAGTGAATGTTTGCCGGCCGGACGGGAGCGCAAAACAAGGCTTTGCACAAATACTTCTAAAGTGGGAGGACTTATTTTTGGGTCATCAACACGGGGAAGGTCATTCCCATCATCACGGCACTTCGAACCAAAAAGCGCTTTTATGGGCGTTCATCCTGATCACCGGTTTCATGGTGGTTGAGTTTATCGGAGGATTCCTTACAAACAGCCTGGCCCTGCTGTCGGATGCAGGCCATATGCTGAGTGATTCCGCCGCGCTCGGGCTCAGCCTGTTCGCGGTGATCTTGGGGACCCGGCAGGCAACCGGCAGCAAGACTTATGGATACCGGAGGTTCGAAATTATTGCCGCTGCATTGAACGGAGTCACCCTTCTCGTCATTTCAGGAATCATCATGTTCGAGGCGGTCCGGCGTTTCACCGCTCCGCCCGAAGTCCAGAGCTCCGGCATGCTTGTGATTGCCGTGATCGGACTGCTGGTGAATATTGCGGCCGGATGGATCCTCATGCGGGGGGACAAGGAAGAGAACCTGAACATCCGGAGTGCATTCATCCACGTGATCGGGGACATGCTCGGTTCTGCCGGGGCCATCATCGCAGCCCTGTTGATCATGTTGTTCGGCTGGCAGCTTGCAGACCCGGTCGCGAGCATCATCGTGTCCCTGCTCGTATTGGTGAGCGGCTGGCGGGTCACCCGGGATGCGGCGAACGTTCTCATGGAAGGCGTCCCGCCGAGCATCGACCCGGAAAGGGTGGCTGCGGAACTGGCGGCAATTCCGGGAGTCGTTGATGTGCATGATTTGCATGTCTGGTCGATCACGCCGGAAGAGCCGCTCCTCAGCTGCCATCTGACCGTTTCGGATGATGCCGATCCTGACCGGGTGCTCCGTCTTTCCAACCAACTTTTGAACGAAACGTTCGGCATCGGGCACAGCACCATCCAGCTTGAGACAGAAAGCGGCGGTTGCCCGAGTCCGCACAACAATATCCACTGAAACAGGCGGCAAATGAAGCCGACGGATCTGTTTCGGCTTACGGGCCGGGTCCGGCGCTAATTTCGGCCGTGCCAGCGGGAAAGCGGGCAAAGAAAAAAGAGCAGCCGCAGCCGCTCCTTCATCAGCATTCGATCTGTTCTTCGATCTTCCCGTCGTCATCATGGACGATGACCATGGCGCCGTGCTCGCCTGCACGTTTCTTTCCTTCATCGACCAATTTCTGCTTGTCGCCGCCGGACATGACGGGTTCATCCTCACCTTCACGCTTCAGCGACCAGTCCCCGTCATCAGGAACGATATGGTAATTTGCTTTTTCCGTTCCTTCGCGGTCTCCGAAATACTTTTCCGGTCCGTTATCGTTTCTTCCAGGCATATGCCGATCCCTCCTGAACCATTGATAGTCTTTCAATTCCCCCTCGGCCATGGATTGAAACTGTTGTCGAATCGGCATGGAACTTCCATTGTTTTGGCTTTCTTTCTGCTAAAGAAGGATAAAGAATGCCGGGCGTAGAAAAGCGGCGTCAGACAGACGCTGCAGTACGTATCGAGTTCAACACACAAGGAAGGGAGACCATATGCTTGGCGAAGAGAACTTATTTCTTTACGGGATTCCCCGGGTTTTTGGCAACCCGGATCATTGACCGGCTGATCGCGGAAGAGCCGGGATCCGACTTTGAGCTGCTCGTCCATCCGTCGGCCATGGAATCTGCACGCCTTCGGGCAGAGCAGCTGTCGGAGGGAAGAAAAACGGGACGGCTCCGGCTCATCGAAGGAGATATCACTAAACCTGGGCTTGGCCTGGCATCCGCCCTTTCAGACGAACTGCATGAAACGGTTACCCGCGTGTTCCACTTGGCTGCCGTCTATGACCTCGCCGTCCCTGAAGCGCTTGCCCAGTCGGTGAATGTCACGGGCACGCGCAATGTCAATGCCTGGGTTTTACAATGCCGGCAGATCCGGCGATACGTCTATTTCAGCACTGCTTATGTGTCCGGAGACAGAAAAGGGAAGGTCCTTGAAACGGAGCTGGCTTGCGGTCAGGGGTTTAAGAACCATTATGAGCGGACGAAATATGATGCGGAAGTGCTCGTCCAATATGCACGAGACCGCGTCCCGACGACCATCATCCGGCCGGGGATCGTCCTCGGCGATTCAAACACCGGAGAGACGGAGAAATTCGACGGTCCTTATTTCATCATGCGGTTTCTTGATAAGTTCTCCCGCTTTCCGATCCCGTATATCGGCAGGGGGAAGGCGACGATCAATCTTGTGCCGGTGGATTACATCGTGGATGCGACCTGCTGGCTGGCGAGACACCCGTCAGGGGCCGATCAGGTGTATCATCTGGCAGATCCATCGCCTTACTTGGCAAGGGACGCCTTCCGCCTGATTTCGGAATCACTTTCGGGAAAAAAGCCCCGGTTCACCGTGCCGAAGTCTTCCATCTATCTGATGCTGAGCGTTCCGGCTTTCAGGAAATGGGTGCAGGTCGAAAGGGAAACGCTGGACTATTTTCATCTTGAGTCAGACTTTGACTGCACGCATGCGCTGCGTGACCTGGAGCCGGCTGGAATCTGGTGCCCTGATTTTGCGGACTATATTCCGAGGGCCGTGGACTATTACAAGCAGCACCGGAATGATCCCCGGAAACGGATCCCGGTGGAATAACCCCGTTCCGATTGGATGATTCGTCCCCCTGTTCTTTCTGAGCGGAATCGTCTATCATTTGAGTATTGCGAATTCGTTGGGCAGCCGGGACTCCGGCCGTTCGCAGGGAAGAGAGCGAAAAAGGGGGATGCATCACCGTGCCGATTAATATTCCAGGCCATTTGCCTGCCGCACAGAAGCTGCAGGAGGAAAAGATTTTCATCATGGATACCGACCGGGCAGTCGCACAGGACATCCGGCCGCTCAATATTCTCATTTTAAACCTCATGCCGGAAAAGGAGCGCACCGAACTGCAGCTGCTCCGGCTCCTCGGCAATACGCCGCTTCAGGTGGATGTCACGTTCATGACGATGGCCTCGCACGAGTCCAAAAACACGAGCAAGTCCCATCTGGACGAGTTTTACGTCACATTCGAAGAGATCCGCAACCGGCGCTTCGACGGGATGATCATCACCGGGGCACCGATCGAGCATCTGGAGTTCCGGGAAGTGAACTACTGGGAAGAGCTCACCAGTATCCTCGACTGGTCAGACCAGAATGTCACGTCCACGATGGCGATCTGCTGGGGAGCGCAGGCGGCACTTTATCACTTCTACGGAATCGGGAAACAGCCGCTTTCGGAAAAGTGCTTCGGTGTATTCCGGCATACGGTCTCAGATCCGACGGTCAAGCTGGCCCGCGGGTTCAGCGACCAGTTCGTTGCGCCGCATTCCCGCTATACGGAAGTGAGCGCAGAGGAGATCCGCCGCCATCCGGAGCTGGAACTGCTGTCCGAGTCGGACGAAGCCGGCGCCTTCATCGTCCTGTCGAAGGATGAGAAGCGCATCATGATCACCGGCCATCTGGAATACGATGCCGACACGCTCGCCGAGGAGTATGAGCGGGACCGGGCAAAGGGTCTCGGCACCGCCATTCCGAAACACTATTTCCCGGAAGACGATCCGGCCAACCTGCCGCTTAATACATGGCGGGCGCACACCTTTCTGCTGTTTTCGAACTGGCTGAACTACTATGTCTACCAGGAAACACCGTATGTCTGGAACTGACGATACATCTAAAAAACCGCCTGTTGGGTGGTTTTTTTGTGAAACCGATCGGCCGCTTTTCCGTATATAAGGTTGAGGTGTTCATCATGAAGACATATGACCGTCCAAAACTGGACATCCCGAAAACAACAATTGAAAAACTATTGGACCTGGCGGCGGGACTGATTTTTGTCGCGGGACTCGTTTATCTCGTTTGGGTATGGGGAGATCTTCCGGATCAGGTGCCTGGGCATTACGGGGCATCCGGCGAAGTGGACAGATGGGGATCGAAGTGGGAACTGATCCTGCTGCCCGCCATCGGGTTTGCCACTGCGGCATTCATGGCCTTTTTCGAGAAGCATCCGGAATGGCATAACTATATGGTCAGCCTGAACGACGAGAACATTGAGTTTCAATACAAAAATTCAAGATTGCTGCTGAATGTCATGAAAAACATGATTTTGGTCCTTTTCACTTATCTGAACTGGAAGACGGTACAGGTCGCTCTCGGAAAGGCGGATTCGCTCGGCCTCGGTTTCCTTCCCGTTTTCCTCATTCTCACATTCGCCCCGATGATTTTCTTCATCATCCGGTCGGTCAGGCATCCATGACGAAAGGGGAGATCGATATGCCGATCTGCACAAATTGCCATCATCCATGGACGCGAGGAGAATTGTGGAAGGCATCGCTCACTCTGAAGCAGTCGATGACCTGCCCGCACTGCGGAGCGGAGCAATTTCAGACGAAGGAATCCAGGAAGAAAGGCAGTCTGCTGCTGCTCATCATCCCGCTCGGCATGCTCATCAGCTTTGTCGCCAACGGGCTGGGATGGGGCTGGTGGTCGCTCATCCTGTATTTGGCTGTCGTCGTGGCCGTGTACGTCTATTTCTTTCCAAAGACAGTCAGGCTGACCGACACGGAAGAACCGTTATGGTAGGGCTGAAACATATAAAAGAAGAGACGAGAGTGCGCCCGGCAACCCGGCTTCATTCTCGTCTCTTTTTGATTTGAGCGAAACTTCGTGTGGAGCGAAGCGTTGCTTTTATCCGCAACAGCGTTATCTTTATCCGGCGAAGCGTTGCTTTTATCGGACCGAGCGTTATCTTTATCCGCGGAAGCCGACTTCTGGCACAGGTGCTGTCGTCATTTGCCGGCAGTGCTGAAGGAAGAGACGTGGATCGCCAGGCCGCGGTCCTTTTCTGCGGCGGACAGGAGTTCCTCCAGGTAAACGGCCAGTTCGCTTTCAGAGCGGATGTCCAGCTGTCCATGATAACGGTCGACCGATCTTTTCCAGCGGTGCATGCGGAACGGATTTTCCAGGACGGCCATGAGCTGCTGTTCAATCGGCCCGTTGATATCGAGCGGAAAGGCAAGCCCTTTTGCTGTTAAATAATCGAGGTTATACCGTTCTTGTCCCGGCAGGCTGGAGTGGATGAACATCGGAAGCTTTTTGCGGAGTCCTTCGCTGATCGTGATCCCGCCGGGTTTTGTGATGAGGAGGTCCGCCTGTTCATAGAGCTCGTTCATCTCCTCCCGCGAAGCGATGAACGGCATCGCCGTGACATTCGGCAATTCCCACGACTTCACCCGGCCGAGAAGCCGGCGGTTATTCCCGCATAATACGGTGAAGTGGATATTCGGAGTACGTTCAAGTTCTTCCCGGAGCCGGTCGATGTTCCCGAGCCCGGTGTTGCCTCCGGCGATCACCGCACGGAGAGGGTGATGCAAATGACTTTCCGTTTGTTCCGGCATTTTGATGAAAGCGCTGTGCACCGGAATGCCGGTGACCCTCAATCTTCCCGGATCCAGTCCATCCTTAATCAGTTGGTTTTTTGATTCTGCGGTCGGCAGCAAATGGACATCAATCCCTTTCCGCCCCCACACACAGTTGACGAACAGGTCGGTATAGATATTGATGACGGGAACCCGGCACTGTCCCTTCAGCTTCATCTTGCTCAGGATCAGTGACGGGAGGGAGTGTGCGCAGAAGATGAGATCCGGCTGTTCGCGCTCCAGAATGTCCCGCATTTTATTGATCAGGAACGGCTGATACCATTTGAACCGGTTTTCATCCGAATCCGGTCCATGACAGAACCAGCTGTTGTATGCCCGGTCATAGATCCCGGGAAAGGAGCGGATCCACTTCATATAGCTGACCGAGATGAACCGTTCGATGACCGGGCTGGTTTCGGTCAGCAGATCGGTCTTCTTCGTTTCGACTCTCCCCATCCGCCTTTCCACCAGATCCATGAGAGCTTCGGCTGCCTGATGATGGCCCGACTGGGTCCGCAGATGGGAAAAGAAAAGAATTTTTCTCATCGGGTCCAACTCCTCTGTGAAAATCCTGTTTGTTCGTTATACCCCTTATTTTCCAAAACACACTTTTGCAGAAAAATAAACACGCCTCAATCGGGCGTGTTCCGGCTTTGTCTGATTCTCTTCCTGAGACTTTTTCCGGCCAGATAAAAGATGTAGATCAAGAGAAACAAGATTCCTGCATAGCCCGCGTAGAGCGGGTCGATGTCAAATAGATTGCCAAGTATATAGCCGGCAAGGAGGAACGGTCCTGTCCAAAGGAGGGCGCCGGTCAAAGAGAGCCCCGCGAACAAGGGAAGGGGAGTTTTGGCGATCCCGGCAATGTAGGGGCTGACCTGCCGCAGTCCGGGCAGATAAAATCCGAATACGATCATGGCCATCCGCCTTTTCCGGAACTTTCCTTCCATTTTTTCAAAACGTTCTTTTGTCAGGCCGATCCGCCGACCGAGCTTTTGGAGGACGTCGGAACCGACCCATCTCCCGCCGGAGTAGGCGATCATCATCCCGGTGAATGCCCCGAGGACGGTGCATAAGATCGATCCGGCTGCCCCGAGCTGGTTCCCGGCGATCAGCATGCCGGTGAAGAATACCATCGATTCCTCCGGTGCCGGGATGCCGACGATCCCGAAAACAGCGAGGAGGAAGATGATGACGTAGCCGTACTGCTGGATGTAGCCCATCACTGCATCAATGCCCATGGCGGTGACGCCCTTTCACCGGGATGAACTGCACGTCGCGCCGCACTGCATCTTCCAGGTATTCCGCCAGCCCGCGGATCATGAAAGCCGGTGCCGCATCGTCCGCCCCCGGGTTGGTGCCATCATCATGAAGAAGAATGACCGAGCCGTCCTCGGGCACTTTTGTCAGTCTATCGGCCAGATTGCGGCAGGAGGAGATCTTCCAGTCCTGAAAAATATGAGACCAGAGCACGGTGTCATAGTTCCTGGCCACGCTCAATGTGAAGGGGCTCNATGCCCGGTCATAGATCCCGGGAAAGGAGCGGATCCACTTCATATAGCTGACCGAGATGAACCGTTCGATGACCGGGCTGGTTTCGGTCAGCAGATCGGTCTTCTTCGTTTCGACTCTCCCCATCCGCCTTTCCACCAGATCCATGAGAGCTTCGGCTGCCTGATGATGGCCCGACTGGGTCCGCAGATGGGAAAAGAAAAGAATTTTTCTCATCGGGTCCAACTCCTCTGTGAAAATCCTGTTTGTTCGTTATACCCCTTATTTTCCAAAACACACTTTTGCAGAAAAATAAACACGCCTCAATCGGGCGTGTTCCGGCTTTGTCTGATTCTCTTCCTGAGACTTTTTCCGGCCAGATAAAAGATGTAGATCAAGAGAAACAAGATTCCTGCATAGCCCGCGTAGAGCGGGTCGATGTCAAATAGATTGCCAAGTATATAGCCGGCAAGGAGGAACGGTCCTGTCCAAAGGAGGGCGCCGGTCAAAGAGAGCCCCGCGAACAAGGGAAGGGGAGTTTTGGCGATCCCGGCAATGTAGGGGCTGACCTGCCGCAGTCCGGGCAGATAAAATCCGAATACGATCATGGCCATCCGCCTTTTCCGGAACTTTCCTTCCATTTTTTCAAAACGTTCTTTTGTCAGGCCGATCCGCCGACCGAGCTTTTGGAGGACGTCGGAACCGACCCATCTCCCGCCGGAGTAGGCGATCATCATCCCGGTGAATGCCCCGAGGACGGTGCATAAGATCGATCCGGCTGCCCCGAGCTGGTTCCCGGCGATCAGCATGCCGGTGAAGAATACCATCGATTCCTCCGGTGCCGGGATGCCGACGATCCCGAAAACAGCGAGGAGGAAGATGATGACGTAGCCGTACTGCTGGATGTAGCCCATCACTGCATCAATGCCCATGGCGGTGACGCCCTTTCACCGGGATGAACTGCACGTCGCGCCGCACTGCATCTTCCAGGTATTCCGCCAGCCCGCGGATCATGAAAGCCGGTGCCGCATCGTCCGCCCCCGGGTTGGTGCCATCATCATGAAGAAGAATGACCGAGCCGTCCTCGGGCACTTTTGTCAGTCTATCGGCCAGATTGCGGCAGGAGGAGATCTTCCAGTCCTGAAAAATATGAGACCAGAGCACGGTGTCATAGTTCCTGGCCACGCTCAATGTGAAGGGGCTCAGCCGGCCCCACGGCGGACGGTAAAGAACCGGCGCTCCACCGGCCGCCCGCCGGATCGCCCGGTCGGTCATCCCGATCTGCCGGCGCAGCACACGGGGGGACAGCCGCCAGTTTGACCGGTGCTCATAATGGTGGATGCCGATTTCATGCCCTTCGTCTTTCATTCTCCTGACAAGCCGGGGGTGGGCATCCACCTTTTCACCCACGACAAAAAAGGTCGCCTTTACTTGATGCTTTTTCAAAAGGTCGAGCAGCTGACCGGTATAGACCGGGTGAGGCCCATCGTCGAATGTCAGGGCGATCCCTTTTTGGCCTTCCACCTTTTTGATGATTCCCGTTCCCGTTGACCGGATCAGCAGTGTGGATAGTATATTGCCGGCAAAGACGGCTGCCCCGGCGGCTGCCAGCCGGATGAACATTCGTTTCGGATCCATCGTGATCACTCGTTTCCTGCGTTCGGTTATGAATTCAATACCCGAAACTCTTGAAATGATTCGGCGTTGAAAGTCTTCCGGTGAAGATTTATCGGAAAAAGAGGAGCGAAAATCCAGAAAAAAGCAGGCAATCGAAGTGCGCGGCTTGTGCTTAAATTCCGTTAATTATTTTTAAGAAATACTATTTCACAATCATAAAAGAGTGTGCTATGATACTCCCTGTTTGTGAAATTTACCAGTAAAAGAGGAATGCATAAATGGCGGCGAATTCAGCAGCCGGGCCGCAGAAAAAGCTGAATCTCTTTCAGCTGACCTGGCCGATCTTTCTTGAGTTGTTTTTGTTTACGTTCATGGGCCTTGTCGATACATTCATGCTGAGTTCGCTGTCAGACGATGCCGTTTCCGGTGTCGGCGCAGCCAACCAATATATCCAGATCGCCATTCTCGTCCTCGAAGTCGTCGGGAACGGTGCGGCGATCGTCGTTTCGCAGTACTTGGGATCAAAGCGGTTCATCGAAGTTTCCCGGATTTCGGCGCTAGCCGTTTCGCTTAACCTGCTTGTCGGCCTGGCGCTGAGCGCGGTCTTCATCATGTTCACGAGCCGCATCATGCAAGCCATGAACCTGGACGGGGCCGTGCTTGCACATGCGGAAGCCTACCTCGTGATCGTCGGCGGGGGGATTTTCCTCCAGGCGGTCATCAATTCGCTTTCGGCGATCATCCGGGTCCACGGATTCACGAAACAGACGATGTTCGTTTCGCTTGGAATGAACATCCTGCATATCGCCGGGAACTACGCACTCATCTTCGGGAAATTCGGTTTGCCGGAACTCGGCGTGAAGGGGGCGGCAATCTCCTCGGTCGGAAGCCGGCTGATCGCTTTGTCCGTCTTCGTGTGGCTCCTGTATCAGATTCTCGATTACCGGATTGAGTTCCGCTATTACTTTAACTGGACGAAGGAATATGTTCGCCAGATCCTCCATATCGGGCTGCCGTCGGCGTTTGAGCAGATCTTGTACCAGGGATGCCAGCTCGTGTTCCTCTACTATGTGACCTACCTTGGGACGGAGGCGATGGCCGCCCGCCAATACGCGGTCAATATTTCGATGTTCAGTTACTTATTTGCACTCGCCATCGGGCTTGGGACGTCGATCATCACGGGCCGGCTCGTCGGAAGCGGCGAAAAGGAAGTCGCCTACCGGACATTGTGGAAGAGTCTGAAGTGGGCATTTGTGTTCACATTCGCCATGGTGGCCGTCGTAACCGCATTCCGCTATCCGCTCATGGGCCTTTTCACCGACAATGAAGAAATCATCCGGCTCGGTGCGTCCGTACTCTTGCTGTCGGTGCTGCTCGAGACGGGGAGGACATTCAACATCGTCATCATCAACTCGCTCAGGGCTTCGGGGGATGCCAAGTTCCCGGTCCTCATGGCCGCCATTTCAATGGTGCTCATGAGCCTGCCGCTCGGATATTTCCTCGTGTTCGTCATGGATCTCGGGATCGTCGGAATCTGGCTGGCGATTGCCGCCGATGAATGGACCCGCGGGATCGCCATGGCCATCCGGTGGAAAAGCCGCGCATGGGAAAAGCACGCGCTCGTTCAGCCGGAAGCGGAGCTCGAAGAAACGAGAGATGCTGTACCTGAAACAGTCTGATCTATAAGAGTGCGGGCGGACCCCCTGACCGGGGCCCGCCCGCTTTTTCTATTGGTGAGGGAACGTGCGGATTATTAATATGGAAAGCAGAATTGAAATATGGAGCGTGAAGTTACAATATGGAAGGGAGAATTGAAATATGGAGCGTGAAATTACAATATGGAAGGGAGAATTGAAATATAGAGCGTGAAACTACAATATGGAAGGTAGATTTGAAATAAGGGGCGTGAAATTACAATATGGAAAGCAGATTTGAAATATAGAATGTGAATTTACAATATGGCAGGCGGATTTGAAATATAGAATGTGAATTTACAATATGGCAGGCGGATTTGAAACATGGAGCGTGAAATTACAATATGGCAGGTAGAATTGAAATATAGAGCGTGAAATTACAATATGGAAAGCAGATTTGAAATATAGAACGTGAATTTACAATATGGCAGGCGGATTTGAAATATAGAACGTGAAATTACAATATGGAAGGCAGATTTGAAACATGGAGCGTGAAATTACAATATGGCAGGTAGAATTGAAATATAGAGCGTGAAATTACAATATGGAAAGCAGATTTGAAATATAGAACGTGAATTTACAATATGGCAGGCGGATTTGAAATATAGAACGTGAAATTACAATATGGAAGGCAGATTTGAAACATGGAGCGTGAAATTACAATATGGCAGGTAGAATTGAAATATAGAGCGTGAAATTACAATATGGAAAGCAGATTTGAAATATAGAACGTGAATTTACAATATGGCAGGCGGATTTGAAATATAGAACGTGAAATTACAATATGGAAGGCAGATTTGAAACATGGAGCGTGAAATTACAATATGGCAGGTAGAATTGAAATATAGAGCGTGAAATTACAATATGGAAAGCAGATTTGAAATATAGAACGTGAATTTACAATATGGCAGGCGGATTTGAAATATAGAACGTGAAATTACAATATGGAAGGCAGATTTGAAACATGGAGCGTGAAATTACAATATGGCAGGTAGAATTGAAATATAGAGCGTGAAATTACAATATGGAAAGCAGATTTGAAATATAGAACGTGAATTTACAATATGGCAGGCGGATTTGAAATATAGAACGTGAAATTACAATATGGAAGGCAGAATTGAAATATGGAGCGTGAAATTACAATATGGCAGGTAGAATTGAAATATAGAGCGTGAAATTACAATATGGAAAGCAGATTTGAAATATAGAGTGTGAATTTACAATATGGCAGGCGGATTTACAATATGGAGCGTGAAATTACAACATAGAAAGCAGATTTGAAACATGGACCACAATACTAAAATATGACCGCCGAAGCTGCTGCAATCTGGCGGCTCATGAAGGAGGAGGGAGCCTTGGCTGTTAGCCGCAACGCCAACGAACACCCGCAGCTCCACTGGTTGCTTCCCGGAACCGGCTTTGACTTTGAATAAAATACGAGTTAAAATGAATGATAGTCAGTCACCAGAAAAAGGGGGGATCGGCATGGACAAACGGGAGCGGATCATCCGGGCAGCCGTCGAGGTGTTCCGGGAGAAGGGAATCGAGAAGACGAAGGTCTCCGACATCGTCCGAAAGGCTGAAATTGCGCAGGGGACATTTTATCTGTATTTCCCGTCCAAGCTTTCCGTCATGCCGGCGATTGCCGCGAGGATGGCCGGACAGCTGGAGCAGGAGATCAGAGACACGGCCAGGCCCGATGAAGCATGGGAAGCCCAGATCGGCCGGCTGGTTGATGCCGTGTTTAAAGTGACCGGGGAATACCGGGATGTGGCGATTCTCGTCTATGCCGGCCTGTCCTCGACGGAACAGGTCAAGGAATGGGAAGAGATTTACATGCCGCTCTACCGGGAAGTGGCCGGATTGATCCGCGTTTGGCAGGAAAACGGCTACGCCCGGCAGGCAGATCCTTTCCGGCTTGCCCGGCTTTCGGTGGGGCTTATTGAATCCGCAGCTGAGCAGGTCTATCTGTATGATTCTTACGACCCCGCACAGGAGAAGGTGCAGAAAGAAGAACTGCTCTTGTTCCTCCAGCACGCATTGCGCCGATAAGGCGTATTTTTACAATCGTTTATGACTGATAGTCATTCATTAAAAGCAAAAAGGAGTCTTTTTTATGAGCAAGTCATGGATATATGTGGCGCTGACATGCGCTTTTGAACTCGTCTGGGTATACGGATTCAGCGTGGCGTCGCAATGGTGGCACTGGCTGCTGATCATCGGGATTATCCTCGTTGATTTCCATTGCCTGGCGAAAGCTTGTGAAAAGCTGCCGACGGGTACCGTCTACGCCGTTTTTGCCGCTGTCGGATCGGTCGGCACGGTGCTCATGGATGTTTTCCTGTTCGGAGGCACGATGAACACCGCCAAACTGTTCTTCATCGCCCTGCTCGTCTTCGGCGTGATCGGGCTGAAATTGGCGGACGGGAAAGAAGAGAAAGGAGCTGAAGTCTGATGGGATGGCTGTTTGTCATGGCCGCTGCTTCATTCGAAGTGACGGGAGCGGTCGGCCTTCATTTGTACAGTCAGCAGAAGAACATTCTGAGCACCGCTCTGTACCTCGGCGGATTCGGACTTTCATTCCTGCTGCTGTACCAGTCGTTTGATTATCTCCAGCTGAGCGTGGCGTATGCCGTATGGATCGGCCTCGGTACTGCGGGCGCGGTGCTCGTGAACATGATCTTCTTCGGAGAGTCAAAGAACCGCCAAAGGGTCCTCAGCCTGATGGTCATCCTGGCCGGGGTGATCGGGCTGAAGCTCGTGTCCTGACCAGAATCTACCGGATCTCAAGAAGCCTGCCGTCCATTCAATGGATGACAGGCTTCTTTTCTGCTTTCCTTACTCGGCGGATGGCCGTGCTCTTATACCAGGCGTGGAAGAGGAGGATGATGATCACAAGATCGACGAGGTCCCCGCCATAATACATGATCATCGCCCCCTGCCTCGCTTCCGAAGGGGGGATCCCGTCAGGCGGTTGGGCGTAGATGAACTTGCTCACGATCCCGTGCGCGGCCAGGGCAGGGATGAAGACGGCCGTCCGGAAAAGCGGACTATGCGGCCTTGGCGCGGGATCCATGTAAATCATGGAGACGGTGAACAGATAGCCTGCCAAAAACACATGGGCATGGACGAAAAGATAGAGGAGGGGATGCATATGCATCAACCCAAAAAGAGGAGTCGTATATAAGATCCATAAACCTCCGATATTCAGGACGGATGCCGTCACGGGATGGCGGTAAAAAGAGAACACGGCACTTTTCAGCACCCGTGCCGCTTTTTTCGCGACATCTGTCCGGAGCGAGCGCAACAGCAACGTGGCCGGAGCGCCGAGCGCAAGCAGGAGCGGCGCGGCCATTCCGAGCATCAGGTGTCCGGCCATATGAAGCCGAAAATCATGATGGACGGCATCCATGAAAGGGGCTGACATGACGGCGGCGGCGAGGAGAACCCCGGTACACCAGCAGAGCGACCGGTACAGAGGCCATCGCCTGAGCCGGATGTTGCGGGATGACCGGGCAACACCCGCAAGATAGAAGCCGATGGCAACGATTCCGAGAAAGAGGCATATGGAACTGATGACCAAGGTCCATGGACCCGAAAGGCTTTCATGAAGCATTGATGGTCACCTGCATGCCCAGGCTGTCCCGTTTCGCTGCGCGAATGAGCCCGAGCCCGAGAATGATCATGAGCAGGGCAAGCGAATTCCAGACAATGTCATAAGGAATAATGTCCACTTCATAACGAATCTGATGGATGCGCATCAGCTTGTGCTGGATGGTTCCGTCATAGAGCTGGAAAGCGCCTCCGCCGAGCAGCTTCCCTCCCCAGAACATTTTGGACCAGAACGCTTGCCTGCGTCTCAGATCGGCGACAAGGTACAGGCCGCCGACCGTCGCAAACCAGCTGAACGCATGGAAGAGACCGTCTGAGACGAGCCCGGCGACTGTGGAGGACCGGTCATAGAACTTGTGCCAATGAAGGATTTGATGGAAAACGGTCTCATCAAGAAATGCCACGAAGCCGAGGCCGAACAAGATACCGGCCCATAAATTTCTCTGCCCGTGCCGGACCTTTGGATTCTTGGATTCATTTACATTCGCCATGGTGTCTCCTTCCCTTGCCATTCGGTGGTGTTGCGGACATTATCCCCCCTGCCGGCATCCATTAAACGGGCCAAGAAAAAAGCCGCCGATACGGCAGCCTTTCCGGAATTATTTACATTGTCCGTTCCCCCGGATGATCGTCTTCTCCGAAGTGAGCGCGGTCAGTCCCATCGGTCCCCGGGCATGGAGTTTCTGAGTGCTGATCCCGAGTTCCGCTCCGAATCCGAACTCGAACCCGTCGGTGAACCGCGTGGAGGCATTGTGATAGACTGCCGCGGCATCGACGCCTGCCAGGAATCTCGAGGCCTCTTCCGACGAAGCGGATACGATCGATTCGGAATGGCGGGTCCCGTACCGGTTGATGTGCGAGATGGCCGCTTCGGTGGTCGGGACGAGGCGGACGGCAACTTCAAGGTCAAGAAATTCAGTTGCCCAATCATCCTCCTCTGCAAGAAGGACGCCGTCGGCTGCTGAGCAGACGGCTTCATCTCCGTGAACTAGGACGCCTTCCCACTGAAGCGCCTGTACGAGATTGTTGAGATGGGGCCAGCTTTCATGGACGAGGATCGTTTCCGCCGCATTGCAGACCGACGGCCGTTGGGTCTTGGCGTTCACTGCGATCCTGATGGCCATCTCCGGATCGGCGGATGAATCGATATACACATGGCAGTTGCCGGCACCCGTTTCGATGACAGGGACGGTCGCCTGCGCAACGACCGTGCGGATGAGCCCGGCGCTCCCGCGGGGGATGAGGACGTCGAGAACATCGTTCATCCGGAATAAACGTGAGGCGGTTTCCCGGCTCGTGTCTTCGACGAGCTGCACGGCCCCCGCCGGAAGACCGGTGAGTTCAAGCGCCTCATGGATTACGGAAACGAGTGCCATATTGGAATGGATGGCGGATGAGCTGCCGCGGAGAATGACGGCATTTCCGGTTTTCAGGCAAAGAGCCGCCGCATCGACCGTGACATTCGGGCGGGCTTCATAGATGATTCCGACCACGCCGAGCGGCACCCGCACTTTCGTTAAGGCCAATCCGTTCGGCCGTGACCAGCTTTCCGTTTCTTCTCCGACCGGGTCGGGGAGACGGACGAGCTCGCGGAGGGCGGATGCCATATCCGTCACCCGTTTTTCATCGAGCCGGAGCCGGTCAAGCAGGGATTCGGCCATGCCTGCAACCCGGCCGTTTTCCAGGTCAAGACGGTTCGCTTCCAGCACGTCTGCCTGCCTGTCGACCAGCTTTTCTGCGATTGCGGTCAGCGCCTGATTTTTCAGAGCGGATGAAGCGGCGGCGAGAAGCGCTGCGGCGGATTTCGCCGATTGTCCTTTTATCTTCAGCTCATCTGAATATGCGGTGTCCAAATGGGTCAATGTATAGCCTCCTTTTCCTTCAGGTGGATCCAGCGGTTGCAGTGGATGACTTCCGGCGTGGTGCCGCCGGAAATTCTCATCGATTCGTTTCCGTTTTTCCCGATGATTTTGGCGACCGTTTCAGACGGATAGTTCACCTGGCCCCGGCCGATCAGGACGCCCTGTTGGTCCACGACATCCGTGACATCGCCTGCACTGAAAGAGCCATTCACCGACACGATGCCGACCGGGAGCAGGCTCGTTCCTTTGCCGGAAAGGGCCCTGGCAGCGCCGTCGTCGACCGTGATGGAACCGGAAGGGACCGAACAGAGGGCCATCCAGCGCTTGGAGTCTTTTCCGGACAGCAATGCCGAGCTGCCGATGTATGTGCCGTTGCCGCGTCCTTCGACGATATCGAGCAGCTTGCCGGCGCCGCGCCCCGTTCCGATGAATACATGCACACCGAGGAACCCGGCAGTGCGGGCGGCCAGCACTTTCGACTTCATCCCGCCGGTCCCGATAGAAGAACCGGCTCCGGAAGCCGCTTCCAGCAACCCGTCATGCACTTCGGCGATGAACGTGTATTTGCGGGCATCCGGATCCGTTGCCGGGTTGCCGTCGTACAATCCGTCGACATCTGTCAGGATGGCGAGGAAGTCGGCATGGACGAGGCCGGACACGAGCGCCGAGAGCATATCATTGTCACCGAAAGTGATGCCTTCGACCGAGACCGAGTCGTTTTCATTGATGATCGGGACCGCCCGCCGGTTCAGCAGTTCTTCCAGCATCCGTCCGGTGTTGTGGAACCGTTCCTTTTTCATGAGGTCCTGGCGGGTGAGGAGCAGCTGGGCGGCCACGATGCCGTGCTTCTTGAACTCCTCGGCATAGGCTTCCATGAGAAGCCCCTGACCGACCGCGGCGGCCGCCTGCTTTGCGGCGATTCCCGGTGGACGGGATGCATATCCGAGATTGCGGAACCCTGCGGCCACAGCGCCGGAGGAGACGAGGACGACTTCATGGCCCGCCTTCATCAGGCCGGCGATCGCCGCGGTATGCTCAGAGACGAGAGCGTCTGACAGCCCGCCGTCAAGGTCTGTGAGGGAACTGCTGCCGATCTTCACGACAATCCGCCTTTTTTTCATCCGTGCCGCCTCCCAAAATGATATTAAGAATGATTATGCAACAAGAAGAATGAATAATCAATACCAATTTAAAATATTGGCGCAAAATATATTTTCATGAGGCTATCAATGAAACCAAAAGCGGCTTCACCAGGTATATATAGAAAAGGAGGAGGAGCAGTTGTTTTTTATCATTGCCATCGTCGCCATCGCAGCATCCATCCCGATCACGGCGATCGTCACGGATCACCAGCGCCGGATGGTCCGGATGAAAAAGGAATTCATCCGGGAAGAGATTGAGCTGGAACAGATCAAACAACAGAATTTCATCGCGGAGACCGAGAAGATGAAGCTTGAGCTGGAAAAGATGAAGCTGGATTATACGGCAGACCATGTCGCGCCCTTGCCGGAAAAAAAGGAACTGGAACAGCTGAATTGACGAACGGAAAAGCGAACGGCCGCAATGGGCCGGGCATCTGATCTGAGAACGGTGAATCACCGGTTTCAAAGGATCGTGTCCGGCCCGTCTGCTTGCCGGTGCCACTCGCATTCCGGAATCGGATAAAAAGAACCGGGTCGGCACATTTTCTAAAACCTTGAAGACAGCCCGTTCATCACTCGTCACTTCTTGAACCGGGCTTTAACGAAACCGGTCCAAATGGCCATCAAAAATAAAACTCGCCGGGACATTGACAAAAGGCCCGGTTTTTTGTATACTTCAACAGTTGATTAGCTAAACTAACTATTTTCATCTAGGAGGTTCAAGATGGAACTGCAGCCGCATCAGCTGTTTTTCAGGCGGTTCACCGCCTTATATCGACCGCTCGTCTTGAAAGTGGGGGAGGCCTTGATGGCCGAAGGGCTGACGGTGCCGCAATGGTCCGTTCTCCGCCTCATCGCAGAGGAAGGAGAAATGTCGCCCGCAGAGCTTGCCGTCCGGCAGAACGTCGAAAAGCCGACCATTTCAAGGAACCTTCATCAGCTTCTCGAGCGGGGACTGATCGACTCCCGTGCCGGAAAGGACCGGAGGGAGAAGATCATCTTTCTCACAAAAGACGGCGTGGCAGTTTTTGAGAAGGCCTTCGCCATCGTATCCGAGGTGGAGGAAAAGGCGCTCCGCGGCATCGCGCCCGGAGAGCAGAAGGAAATGGCCGACCTGTTCGCCGCCATCCGAAACAATCTGGCCGAATGATCCGGCCGTTTGATCTTAATGTCTAGAAAGAGGGTTCGTATGGAGCAATCGCACAAACTTTGGACGAAAGACTTTGTTTTTGTATCTGCCATCAACTTTTTCCTCATGCTCGTCATGTATCTCCTCATGGTGACGATCGGGCCGTACACTTCCGGCAAGTTCGACGTCGGCGCCAGCACGGCCGGCCTTGTTTCGGGGACTTTTATCATCGGTGCGCTCGTCGCCCGGTTCATCGCCGGAGCAGTCGTCGAAAAAGCAGGCAGCAAGAAAATCCTCCTGATCGGGCTGATCGTCTATGTGATCACCGGAGCCTTGTATTTCACGGCAATCAATTTGCCGCTTCTCATTCTCGTGCGGTTTTTCCACGGCATGGGAATGGGGATCGGTTCCACTGCGACGGGGACGATCGTCGCACGGATCC
Source organism: Bhargavaea cecembensis (assembly GCF_000826125.2). GTDB lineage: Bacteria > Bacillota > Bacilli > Bacillales_A > Planococcaceae > Bhargavaea > Bhargavaea cecembensis_B. The sequence continues at coordinate 1,852,762 of NZ_LN651373.1, read as the reverse complement.
TGCCGCCGGACCGGCGGGGCGAGGGAATCGGATACTACAGCATGAGTGCCGTGCTCGCCGCGGCAATCGGTCCGTTCCTCGGAATCCTGCTGACGAATTATACGAGTTTCCAAATGATATTCGTTTTTTGCCTCGCACTGGCGGTCATTGGGCTCTTGATGGGCCTGGCACTCCGCAAACCGGCTCCTGTCGAAGGCAAGGCGCCTGCGGAAGAAGGCAAGAAATTCGGCATCTGGAGCTTCGTCGAGAAGAACGCACTGCCGATCGCGCTCGTCACGCTGCTCGTCGCTTTCGGATATGCCGGAGTGCTGAGCTTCATCATGTTCTACGCCGAAGAGATCGGACTCGTCACCGCTTCCAGCTTCTTCTTCCTCGTGTATGCGGTGGCCGTCCTCCTGTCACGGCCGTTCACCGGCCGCCTGCTTGACCTGAAAGGGGCGAACATCGTGGTGGTCCCGGCATTGCTGATCTTCTCCGTGGGCCTGTATCTGCTCAGCAACACAAGCACGAGCTGGGTACTCCTCCTGGCGGGGGTGCTGATCGGCCTTGGCTTCGGCAACTTCCAGTCAAGCGCTCAGGCGATCGCGGTGAAAGTGGCCGATCCGCACCGGCTCGGCCTCGCGACTTCCACTTACTTCATCGCACTGGATGCAGGCGTCGGATTCGGTCCTTATCTGCTCGGCCTGCTCGTGCCGATGCTGGGGTATTCCGGCATGTACGGCCTGCTCGCCGCAGTCGTCATTGCAGGGCTTCTGCTCTACGCACTCGTCCACGGAGTGAAAGAATGGAAGGATGCCAGAGAGAATATCGCCTGACCGGTTTGGGGAGATCCCCGTTTGGGAATGGTTCCACAAGCCGGTGCCGGGAGTTTCACCCTGCGAGCAGAGAACCACGTTTGATTTTGGGTCTTTTGGTCCGGTTCTTTTGAATCGGTTTTCGTGAAGTTGACAATTTATTCGTCATTTCGTCATCAATATTGGTATGCTATAGCATAAGGTTTTCCGAAAACAGAGAAACCGATCCTGTGGGCCGACCCGGTCCGGAACTTGGAGGGACAGCAAATGGAACAACGCGAATTTGTGACAGTCATCAACTGCATGGACGGTCGTGTTCAGGAACCGGTCATTCAATGGATGAAAAGCCAATACAATGCAAAATATGTAGACTCGGTGACCGAAGCAGGCCCGAACAAAGTGCTTCTCGGAAATGATCCCCAAAAGATTGACTCGATCATTGAACGGGTCCGAGTCTCCACAGATAAACATGGATCCACTGTGCTGGCGATTGCCGGTCACTATGACTGCGCAGGCCACGCAGTGGACGGTGAGCTGAAAAAAGCCAGAATCCGCGAATCCGTCGAGTTGATCTCAACATGGGGCCTGGATGTGGAAATCATCGGCATCTACGTCAATGACAAATGGGAAGTCGAAGAAGTCTGCGGACGTGCCAGGCAACCCCAGGCAAAAGCGCAATGATCAATAAAAGGGACAGACATGCGTCTTGGCGTGTCTGTCCCTTTTATTGTCCTTGTCTTCCATGTCGGCAGTAATGCGAAACGAGAGGGATGAGACAGACCATGACGGTGGAAAAGGAAATACGCCGATTGGAAGAAATGCTGCTCGATGACCGCGTGCGTTCGGAATCAGAACTGTTTGCCCCTCTTCTTGATGAACATTTTTATGAGTTTGGCAAATCAGGCCGATGCTTCGACCGGGCGGAATGTCTGAAGGCGGGAACACTTGGGAAGGTTAGCCTGGAGATCCGGGACTTCTCAGCTCGGCAACTCGCGGAAGAGATTGTGCTCGCCACATATCGGACTGTTGATCGGGAGGCCGGCACCGTGGCCAACCGGAGTTCCGTGTGGAAACGGACGGATGGACAATGGCGGATGGCATTCCACCAGGGGACGCCCGTGCCGGAACGGATATGGAGTGCAGAAGCAAAAAGCGAAGCGGCAGAGGACTCCAAAGGGGAAGAGGATTTTTAAACATTAAGAGTATCACTGTCGAACGCATATATTCCGGAATTTCCGGGTATGAGGTACAATAAAGAATGCAGGTCCGGCTATAGCCGACCATCTTGATGGAGTTAAGGAGGAAATCGTTTGGACGCGCATTATTTCGGAGATAATCTTCTGCAAATCCTGATCGTTGTAGCCTTGGTTGCGTTTATCGCCATCATTGCACTCGGTATGATCAAAAGCCGGAACCACTGATTGAAAAACGGAAGCTGCGCAATTCCGCAGCTTCCGTTTTTCATTTCACGACCAATACCGGACAGTGTGCCCGCTTCATCACTTTGTGGCTGACGCTTCCGAGCATCATCTCCTGCAGCTGGTTCAGCCCTCTGCTTCCAATGACGATCAGATCGAAGGCATTTGCGTTGGCATAAGAAATGATGGACGGGCCCGGTTCACCGCGGAGAATGGTCACTTCATGCTGCACGCCGTCACCGTTGAGCAGGGTCTCGGCCGGCAACAGCCGCTGCTGGAGCTGGTGGTCCCGCTGATTGTCCCCTTCGGGTTGCGCCAATGTGTTCTTTGACCTGGAAAAGTCGGCAACGTATACGAGTTCAATGGCACCGGCGGAAGCTTTTGCAATCCAGGAAGCCTGCCTTGCAGCCCGGAGCGAATTTTCCGAGCCGTCCACTGCCAGCAAAATCCGTTTGTACATCTTGAAACACCCTCCAATCTTAGTCGGCGTCCAGGTGAATCTGAGCCAGGGGATTCTGCGACACCCCTATACAGTACTGGTTCTAGCCGTCCGGGAAAATCCCTTCTTCCGGTCAATTCAGTCCCTGTTCCCGGATCAGCTGCATCCGTTCGTTGAACAGGGACGGATAGGAGAGGAATCCGAGCAGGATGCTCGAGACGGCGGCTGTGGTCAGGAGCAGGAACAAGATCAGGAGTTGGAACTGGACGGCCTGCACCGGATCCGCGCCTGCGATGATCTGGCCGCTCATCATGCCGGGGAGTTGGACGAGACCCATCGTTTTCTGGCTTTCGATCGTCGGGATCATGCTCGCTTTGATGGCGTCGGTCAATTGGCCATGGATCGCCTGCTTCGGTGTTCCTCCGAGAGAGAGGATGAGCTCCGTCTGATTTTTATTCGATTCCACTTCGGCAGTAAATCGGTTGAGGAAGAGGATGGAGAGCACCATCGAGTTGCCGACGACCATCCCGCTGATCGAGATGATATATTGCGCATCCGCCGGAACGATATGGAAGCCGAGCAGGATCGACTGTGTCAGGACTTCGACCGCGACGATCGTGACAGTGATCTTCCAAGTGATGCCGGGGATGGATTTCCCCTTTTTCCTCGCGTTCTGGACCGCGGCGAAGATCATGAGCATGATCATGAGAAGGATATAGATCCAGCTGTCCGACTCGAATACGAACTTCAGCACATAGCCGACCGCAAACAGCTGGATGATCGACCGGACGGTTGCGATCAGCGTATCTTTCTCGAGGCCGAGGTTCAGTGTCCGGGAGAGGACGAGCGGGATGAGGACAAAGATGAGTGTCAGTCCCAGTGCTATCGGGCTCATGCGTCTACCCCCTCAACAAATTGTCTGACCCGGTCGTTTTCTGGATGTTCGAGCAGGCGGCTCTCACCGGTCTCCACCAGTTCTCCGCCCATGAGGACCCAGGTGTAGTCGCCGATGGTGAGCGCCTGTTCCAGATTGTGGGTGATCCAGACCATCGTCGTTCCGTATTTCCGGTTGATCCGGACGATCAGCTCTTCGACTTCCCGCCGCGACGTCCGGTCAAGGGCGGACGTGATCTCGTCGAGCAATAGGATCTCGGACCGGTTGACGAGTGTGCGCGCGATCGACACTTTCTGCCGCTGGCCCCCGGAAAGCTCCGACGCTTTTGCATCCAAGTACTCGGGTTCCAGTCCGACATCGTCGAGCCATGCCATCGCTTCTTCACGGGAGAGTTCCTTTTTCTGCAGCCGGAGGGGAAGGGCCAGATTGTCCATAACGGTTCCCTTCACGACCGGCGCGTCCTGCAGCGCGATGCCGACTTTCCTGCGCAGCCCGGTCGGCTCATAATCGCCGATCGGGCGTCCGCTGATGAGAATTTCTCCGGCGGAAGGGGAGAGGAGTCCGTTGCACAGCTTCAAAACGGTCGTCTTCCCGGCACCGGACGGACCGACCAGTGTCGTGATTTTTCCGGCGGGGAATGAGCCGGTGACCTCTTTGATTATCTTTTTATTTCCGGCAGAATAAGAGACCTGCCGGAAGTGAATCGCCGGTTCGTAAGTGTCCAAATACTTTCGCTCCAAATCTTTAATTAGAATGATTATAATTTAGCACACACGCGGGAGGTTTGCAAAGCGTACGGGATATAGAGAAAATAAGCTGCAAGGGAGTGATGTCAATGGTATCCGTATTATTCGTCTGCCTCGGGAACATCTGCCGGTCTCCGATGGCGGAAGCGGTCATGCGCAGGCTGATCGAACAGAAGGGCCTGTCCGGTGAGATCACGGCGGACTCGGCCGGCACGGGTTCGTGGCACGCCGGGGAAGCGCCGCATGAAGGGACCCGCAGGAAGCTGGATGAAGAAGGTGTTTCCTATGAAGGAATGGCTGCGAGGCAGCTGGATAAACAGGACTTTGAGAAGTTCAACTATATCGTCTGCATGGACGAGCAGAATGTCCGGGACGCCCGGAAGATGCTCGGACAGCCGGACGATCCGAAAATCATCCGGCTGCTTGATTTGACCGGCAACGCCGGAGATGTGCCGGATCCGTGGTATACGGATAACTTCAATGAAACATACGAACTTGTCACGGCCGGTTGCCGGGAGCTTCTCGACAAGATCGAGCGCGAGCAGTTCGGAGGATGACAAGAAAACGGGACACTCCCGGGCCGCTGTGATGCGGACTGGGGAGTGTCCCGTTTCTGTGCGTTTATAGATCCGAGGCGGCGGCCTCCGGATCGGCGGCATGGCGTCCGATGCGCTGAACCGCCTGCCGGACTTTCCGGTAGGCATCCTCCATGTCCGTTGCATCGATGAACGTCTGCCGCTCATCGTCTTCGCTCAGGCCCGCCGAGTGTTCATAGCGGGGATCGTAATAGAATTCAAGGAGAAGCTTGACCGCTCCGGCGAATTCCCTCGACTCCAGATGATCGCGGATTTCTTTTGCGACCGGCGTGTGGATCCGTTTTTCAATCCGGGAAAAGGCCTCGAGGAACCGGGCGGGATCCTGATCAGGGTCGTAGTCTGCCAGGATGTTCTTCACCCGGACGTCTGCCGGCAGGCGGAGGAACAGATGCGTCCCCTCACTTTTTTTCTCATCGAAGAATTCAGGCAGAACGGCTTTTCCGATGCGCCGGCTCTCGCCTTCAATGACGACATACGGGGAGTGTTCGTGCCGCTTCATCTCGCCGACGAGCAGCGCGTCGAACTTCTTCTGGTTGCTCGGCTCCAGGCCGATGCCGCCGAAGATGGATCCTCTGTGACCGGCCAGTCCTTCCAGGTCGATGACCGGGAACCCGTCCGCCTTCAGCCGTTTCAGGATCTCCGTCTTGCCGCATCCGGTGTAGCCGTTCAGAACGATGAGGGGAGGGGTGAACTGCTCCTTGGCGAGCTCGGATACGATCCACTGCCGGTAAGTCCGGATGCCGCCGGTCAGCCGGCTGGACCGGAGTCCCATGAGGTCGGTGACCGTCGCGGCGGTCTTGCTCCTCATGCCGCCCCGCCAGCAGAACACGGTGAACGGGGAACCGATCTCTCGGAACTCCTCGACGAACGAGGGGAGCTTGGCCGAGAAAATCTCGAGGCCGCGTTTTTTTGCCGCTTCCTGTCCCTGCTGTTTATAGAGGGTGCCGACTTCGGCCCGCTCCTCGTTGTTGAATATCGGTATGTTGATGGCGCCGGGGATCGTGCCTTCTGCAAATTCCTTCGGGGAGCGGACATCGACGAGGGCGTGGCCGCCCGCTTCCATCACATTGAACAGTTCATCGAGTGTCAGTTCGCGTTTCATAAAATGGCTTCATCTCTTTCGGTATAATTCCGTGTTCTCATCGGACAGTGATCCGGCCTGCATTTTCTGCAGTGACGTCACCGATGATGCGGGCATCCACGCCGTTATTTTGCAATGCTTCAAGAAGGCTGTCCGCGTCCTCGCCGGCAACCGATGCCAGCAGTCCGCCGGAAGTGACGGCGTCGCAGAGGATCCATTGGCCGGTCTCGTCCATCGTCTCCGGATACTCCACCCGGTCGGCGACATGGGCGTGATTGTTTTTCGTTCCGCCCGGGACCGCACCCTGTTCCGCAAGCTCACGGGTGCGGGGCAGTACCGGGACTTGTCCGGAGTGGATCACAAGTCCCGTTCCGCTGCCTTCGGCCATCTCGGTTGCATGGCCGAGCAGCCCGAAGCCGGTCACGTCGGTCGTTGCATGGACCCGGTAATCATTCATCGTCTCGGCAGCGGTCTTGTTGAGGGTGGTCATCACCCGGGTCACTTCACGGATGTCTTCTTCCGACAGAAGGTCGCGTTTGAGCGAAGTCGTGTAGATGCCGACGCCGATCGGCTTTGTCAAAATGAGTTTATCCCCCGGTTTTGCGCCGGCGTTCGTCCGTACTTTGGACGGATGGATCGTCCCGGTGACGGCGAGCCCGAATTTCGGTTCCTGATCATCGATCGAGTGTCCGCCGACAAGCGTGACGCCCGCTTCCGCCATTTTGTCCGCAGCGCCCCGGAGGATGTCCGCGAGAATTTTCTTATCAAGATTGGCGATCGGGAAAGCGACGATGTTCAGCGCAGTGATCGGCGTTCCGCCCATCGCGTAAATGTCGCTGATGGCATTCGTGGCCGCAACCTGGCCGAAGTCATATGGATCATCGACGATCGGTGTGAAAAAGTCGGTCGTCTGGACGAGTGCGAGGTCATCTGTCAGTTGATAGACGCCGGCATCGTCACTCGTATCGAGGCCGACAAGCAGATTCGGGTCGGGAACCGCGGCAGGCAGTTCACGCAGGACGCCGGCCAGATCCGCCGGTCCGATTTTGCAGCCGCAGCCTCCTTTTTTCGTTAGTGTGGTCAGTCGAAGTGTTTCCATGTGGATCCCGGCCTTTCTGAATGATGTCTTTTCCTCCCATCATAGCACAGGTGATTAATTTCATCTTATGAGACGTCTCATCGTTTATCTTGTTGAAAGAAAATGGTATAATGAATCGTTGAGTAAGCTCATAGTGAAAGCGAGTGAACCGAAAATGGGTCGTAAATGGAATAATATCAAAGACAAGAAAGCTGCGAAGGACCAGAGCACCAGCCGCGTCAACGCCAAGTTCGGCAGGGAGATCTATGTGGCCGCCCGCCGCGGGGAACCGGATCCCGAATCAAACCAGGCGCTGAAGATGGTACTCGAGCGCGCGAAGACGTACAACGTGCCGAAGCATATCATCGACCGGGCGATCGACAAGGCGAAGGGCGGATCGGATGAGACGTTCGACGAGCTCCGCTATGAAGGATTCGGGCCTGCCGGCTCGATGGTCATCGTGGATGCGCTGACAAACAACGTCAATCGGACCGTCTCCGAAGTGCGCGCCGCGTTCGGCAAAAACGGCGGCAACATGGGCGTGAGCGGCTCCGTCTCTTATATGTTCGATTCGACGGCAGTCTTCGGGATTGAAGGAAAGTCCGAGGAAGAGGTCCTCGAACTTCTGATGGAAGAAGACGTGGAAGTGCGGGACGTCTTCGAGGAAGACGGCACCGTGATCGTCTACGCGGAACCGGATGAATTCCATGCCGTCCAGGAAGCATTCGGAAAGAACGGAATCACCGAGTTCCAGGTGGCCGAACTGACGATGATGCCGCAGAACGAAGTCGAGCTCGGTGAAGACGACAAAGCGCAGTTTGAAAGGATGATCGATGTGCTCGATGATCTTGAGGACGTCCAGCAGGTCTACCATAACGTCGATCTCGGAGAATAATTGCTTGGGGCCCGCCATTTTCCGGCGGGCTTCTTTCGTGAAAGGATGATGAACCATGCTCCTCGTGTCTTGGAACGTGAACGGTCTGCGCGCCTGTGTGAAAAAAGGCTTTCTGGACTATTTCAATGAAGTGGACGCGGATGTCTTCTGCGTCCAGGAAACGAAGCTTCAGGAAGGCCAGATCGACCTGGCCCTTGAAGGCTATCATCAATATTGGAATTACGCCGTGAAGAAAGGCTACTCGGGCACCGCCGTCTTCACCAAACGAGAGCCGCTGTCCGTCCAGTACGGACTCTGCGGGGAAGATTCGCAGGATGAGGGGCGCATCCTGACACTCGAATTTCCGGAATTTTATCTCGTGAATGTCTACACCCCGAATTCCCGGCGCGACCTGGCGAGGCTGCCGTTCCGGCTGGACTGGGAAGACCGGTTCCTCGACCATCTCGCGGCACTTGATGACCGCAAGCCCGTCATCGTCTGCGGAGACATGAACGTCGCCCACCGGGAAATTGATCTCAAGAATGCCCGGGCGAATGTCGGCAATTCGGGGTTCACCGATGAAGAGCGGGGCAAGATGACGACCCTTCTTGAGACCGGGTTCATCGACACGTTCCGGCATTTCTACCCCGACCGGACGGATGTCTATTCCTGGTGGTCTTATATGAACAAAGTCCGGGAGCGAAACATCGGTTGGCGGATCGATTATTTCCTTGCCTCCAGCCGGCTCGCGCCTGTGCTGACCGGTGCGGACATCCACTGCGATGTCATGGGCAGCGATCATTGTCCGATCTTGTTGGAAGCTGAATTATAATGAAGGAATCAAGGTCCGTCCTGCAAAAAAAAACGCAGGACGGTTTTTTTGATGGAGGCGATGAAATCGGCTGCATCATCCGGATTGCGGAAGCGGACAGAAAGACAGCGGACTCCTGAATTTCAGGAAGTCCGCTGTTTTTATTTAGGATGTCAAAACTGCAAAATAGCCCCAAAGACCTAGACTATTAAGCTCTCTTATTTGATAACATTGAATTAATAGAAATTTCAATAACAAGCGCCGGCTCGCATATACATGTCTGAAGCGGGATGCCGAACCTGCCGGTGAGCATCGGAAGGAGGATGGGGATCGATCGGCGGCATGAAAGAGATAAACGATAAGGGGGTCGTTGTTAAATGAATGCAATCTTGGTCGCCGTGATCGGGATGGTGGTCTTCGCGCTCGGTTATCGCTATTATTCTAAATTTGTTGCCGAGAAGATCTTCAGGCTCGATCCGAATTATGTGACGCCTTCACACAAATACCAGGACGGCGTCGACTTTGTCCCGACCAACAAGTTCGTCCTGTGGGGACATCATTTCACGTCGGTGGCGGGAGCGGCGCCGATCCTCGGACCTGCGATCGCCGTTTACTGGGGATGGCTTCCGGCGTTCCTCTGGGTCGTGCTCGGAACCGTATTCGCGGCGGGTGTCCATGACTTCGGTACCTTGGCCCTGTCCGTGCGGAACAAGGGACAGTCGGTCGGGACGATCGCCGACAAACTCATCGGCCAGCGGGCGAAAATCCTGTTCCTGTTCATCATCCTGATTCTCGTCCTCATGGTCAACGCGGTCTTCGCCTGGGTCATTTCGAACCTGTTCATCAAATACCCGGCGAGCGTCATTCCGATCTTCATCCAAATCCCGCTTGCCGTGTGGATCGGCTACGCGGTGTACAAGCGGCAGAAGAAGATGCTTGTCCCGTCCCTCATCGCACTGGCCGTCATGTACGGGGTGGCCATCGCGGCGAGCCAGTTCAGCTGGCTCCAGGTGGATCTCGTTTCGATGATGGGCGGCGAGACGGGCACCGGCCTGTTCGGGCTCGGTGCGGTGTCGACAGCGTTCTTCATATGGATTGTCATCTTGATGATTTACGTCTACATCGCCTCGACGCTGCCGGTCTGGAAACTGCTCCAGCCGCGGGACTTCATCAACTCCCACCAGCTCGTCGTCGGGCTCGGCATTCTGTATCTCGGCCTGATCTTCACGAATCCGACGATTACGGCGCCGGCAACGAATGCGACAACGGATGTTTCCTGGTTCCCGCTGCTCTTCATCACGGTCGCCTGCGGGGCCATTTCCGGTTTCCACGGCCTCGTGTCTTCCGGAACGTCCGCCAAGCAGCTTGACAAGGAAACGGACGCCCGGTTCGTCGGCTACCTCGGTGCGGTCGGCGAAGGAGTTCTGGCGCTCATCTCAATTCTTGCCGTCGTCACTTTGTTCCCGAGCGCCGGCGCCTTCAAGGAAGCGTACAGCAGCTTCGGCGCAGCCAACGCGGGCGGCCTCGGAAACTTCGTCGAGGGTGCTTCGCTCCTCGCCGGCGGGATCGGACTGCCGGCCAGCATCGCGACGACGATCGTGTCGATCATCATCATCAGCTTCGCGGCAACGACGCTTGATTCGTCTGTGCGCCTCATGCGCTACATCATCGCCGAGCTCGGGATGGAGTACAACATGCCGACGCTTGCGAAAACCCATGTCGCCACATCGGTCGCGGTCCTCGCGAGTGCGGCGCTCGTCCTCATTCCGAAAGGGCCGAACGGCTTCGGTTCCGGAGGTTATCTGCTCTGGCCGCTCTTCGGGACGGCCAACCAGCTTCTTGCCGGCATCAGCCTCATGCTGATCGCGGTCTGGCTGAAGCGGCTCGGAAGAAACTACATGGTCGCCATCGTCCCGATGGTCTTCCTGCTCTTCATGACTCTCTGGGCGATGTTCCAGCAGGTGTTCTTCCAGTGGGCCTGGTGGGGGACGGAGTCGAACATGCTCCTGTTCGTCTTCGGGGCGATCATCTTCGTCTTTGCCGTCTGGATCATGCTGACGGCGTTCAATGTCCTGACAAAAGGGATCCAGCCGAAAATGCCGCTTGAAGACTGAGGAAAATGCAGGGGCCGCCTTCGGGGAGGCCCCTGCCGCTTTTATGGGATGCTGAAATAAATCCGGGGAGGGGTTGGAATGGACATCAAGGAAAAACTCAAGGCGCTCGTCCGGTATTATGAAGAAGTGATCAGCCTGCCGCACAGGCGGGAAATCGCGGCAGAGCTGCGGGAGGAGGATGACCTCTTCCTCTTGATGCTTTATTCGGAGATGATCGGCATCCCGAATCCGGCCTATTATTACACGCTCGAGCTGTATCCCTACATGCTGGAGAAATTCCATGATTGGCATCTCCGCATGGGGATGGAGAAATCGCCGCTTGCCGGTCTGCGGTGCTGTTGAAAGGAGGAAGCGAGTTGGACGTGCTGAAAAAAGAAGTCATCTTCGTTGGGGGGAAAGGCGGCGTCGGCAAGTCGACATCCGCAGCGGCAATCGCGCTCAGGAGCGCAAATGAAGGATTCCGGACGCTCCTCGTCTCGACGGACCCGGCCCATAACATCGGGGACATCTTCGGCAAAAAGCTGACGGGAGGCGTATCGCCGATCACGGACCGGCTGTCGGCGCTCGAGATCGATCCTGAGAGAGAGACGGAGCTGTACATCGGAACCGTCAAAGCCAATCTGAAAGACGTCGTCCACGCGGGCACGATGGATGAAGTGAACCGTCAGCTCGATACGGCCAAGGCGTCGCCCGGAGCGGATGAGGCGGCACTGTTCGACAAGCTCGTCACCATTCTGCTTGAGGAAAAAGCGAACTTCGACCGGATCGTGTTCGACACCGCACCGACCGGCCACACGATCCGGCTGCTCACTCTTCCGGAACTCATGGGCGTCTGGATCAGCGGCCTGCTGGAGAAGCGGAAGAAGACGAACGAGAACTACTCCGCCCTCCTGAACGACGGAGAGCCCGTCGAAGACCCGATCTACGACGTGCTCAGGGAGCGGCAAAGCCGGTTTTCCCGGGTGCGCGACATCATGCTCGACAACAAAAAGACGGGATTCATTTTCGTCCTCAACCCGGAGCGGCTGCCGATCCTGGAAACGGACAAGGCGGTGGAGCTGCTCGGGAAGTACGGTCTGGACGTAAAAACGCTCATCGTCAACAAAGTGCTGCCCGACGAAGCGGACGGCGAATTCCTGAAAGAACGGCGGCGCCACGAGCAGAGGTACCTGGCGGAGATCGACCGGGTATTCGGAGAACGGGAGATCATCCGGGTGCCGCTGTTCCCGCGCGATATTACAACACTGGATGACCTCGATGCATTCAGCAAACATTTCAAGGCAGGTGGACGCAATGAAAGCATTCGCATATGAACAAGGAAATTGGAAACTCAAGGAAGTCCCGGATCCGGAGCCGGGACCGGGTGAAGTGGTGGTCGCGCTGCGGACAGCCGGTCTGAACCGCAGGGATTTATATATCCCCGCTCGAAGAGGACCCGGCAAAGAAGCGGTCACCATCGGCTCGGACGGCGCCGGCGTCGTGGAAGTTGCCGGAGAGGGGGCAGGCGACTGGAAGCCGGGCGATGAAGTCATCATCAATCCGGCCCTGCGGTGGTATGCCAATTCCGCCGCGCCGCCCGCCGATTTTGATATCCTCGGCATGCCGGATGACGGCACGCTCGCGGAAAAGATCGTCATCTCCGCAGAGCAGCTGGAGCCGAAGCCGGCACACCTGTCGTGGGAAGAAGCCGGAGTGCTGGCGCTTGCCGCAATGACCGGCTACCGGGCGCTCGTCACAAGAGGGCGTGTGGAGCGGGGCCAGACCGTGTTCATCCCTGGAGCCGGGAGCGGGGTCGCCACTTATCTCATCCAGTTTGCAAAAGCGCTCGGTGCCCGCGTGATCGTTACTTCGCGAAGCGATGAAAAACAGCGGCGCGCGCTTGAGCTCGGTGCGGACCGGGCGATCGGGACGGAGGAAGACTGGAATGAAGCCCTCCGGGACGAAACGGTGGACCTCGTCATCGACAGCGTCGGGGAGGCCACGTTCAACCGGTCCCTCGGAGTCTTGAAGAAAGGCGGCCGGTTCGTGACTTTCGGCGCGACGACGGATGACCGGGTCGACTTTGACCTGAGAGCGTTCTTCTACGGCCAGTATGATCTTCTCGGTTCGACGATGGGGAGCCGCGAAGAACTGCGCGATTTGCTCCGGCTGGTGGATGAACACCGGATCCATCCGGTCGTCGACTCGGTCTATCCGCTTGACCAAGTGGAAGAGGCAATGGAACTGCTTGAGAAAAGCACCCAGTTCGGCAAAATCGCCATCCGCGTGAATGAATGACGGAATTGTTGGAAGCCGCCCGGACCGCATCAGGTTCCGGGCGGCTTTTATGAACAGAAGGGCCGAAGGGGAAGGGTAGCCTAGATAAACAACGTTTCATCCGAGATACGCAACGTTTCATCACAGATAAACAACGCTTTGCCTGAGATACGCAACGTTTCGCCCGAGATAAACAACGCTTCGTCTGAAATGACCGTTCTTGAGGGAACTGTTGCATCTTCGGTGAAACATCGCTACAATAGAAAACGCACTGACTAAAATCGTATTACGGTCATTCAGAGGGGAAGGGGGGACGTGATGGACAGGAGAAAGGAGATCATCCTGGCAGCCACCCGTTCATTTTCATTGTTCGGTTACAAGGCGACCACGATGGACCAGGTCGCCAAAATAGCGAAAGTCGGCAAAGGGACAATTTATACGTTCTTCGCGAACAAGGAAGAGCTGTTCCAGGAGATCGTCCGGTCCACGATCCGCGAGATGCGGGCGGAAGCGCAGGCGGTGATCGGCCCGGACCAGCCGTTCCGGATGAAGGCCCATCTGGCACTCATGAAGATGCTGGAATTCCGTGAACAGCACGCGCTTCTCGGGAAGCTGATCGAAGAGGAAAAAGAGATCCGCACCCAGGCCGTTCAGGAAATGCTTGGTGAAGTGGAGGCCGAAATCGTCGATTTCATCTCTTCCAAGCTGAAGATGGCCATTGAACGCGGGGAAATCAGGGAGTGTAATCCCGACCTCGTCGCCTACATGCTGTTCAAATCGTATGTGGCGTTTGTCATCGACTGGCCGGAGACACACGGCGATCCGCTGCCGGAAAAGATCATTGCCGACTTATTTAATGACACGCTATTCCGCGGGCTGCTTGCCTGACCCGGCAACCCGCGGATTTTCCGGAATCCGTTTGACCGATTGCCCAGACCGGTCAGTTGGTCTGATATGATTCCGCCAAATAACACGTGTTCGAAAACTGCATGAATGACCAGCCGTCTTTTATTTTTTCTAATGACTGACTAATTGACTGTTCCAGTCATTCAACCAAGGAGGAAACAGCTTCATGTTGAAAGGTGAATTAAAAAGCATCCTGAAGAACAGGAAGATGCTGATCGCCATCATTGCCGTCCTGTTCGTGCCGGTATTATATGCGGGGATGCTGCTTTGGGCGTTCTGGGATCCATATGATCGTCTGTCGGATCTACCGGTGGCGATCGTTAATGCCGACAAGGGAGCCGACTATGAAGGCAATCAGCTGGACGTCGGCCGGGAAGTGACGGATAAGCTGCTGGAAAGCAAGGAATTCGATTTCATCGAGATGGATCCTGAAGAAGGAGAAAAAGCGCTGGACGGGCATGAAGTGTACATGCTGATCGAGTTCCCTTCCAACTTCTCCGAACATGCGACTACGCTGCTCGACGACCAGCCGGAAAAGCTGGCAATCGAATACCGGCCGAACGAAGGGATGAACTTCCTCTCCGGACAGATCGGCGAAACCGCAATGGAAAAGATCCGGGCGGAAGTCAATGAACAGATCATCTCCGTCTACTCGGAGCAGTTGTTTGATGCAATCGCCGAAATGGGCGACGGCTTCGGAGACGCTGCCGAAGGAGCGGGAGAAATTCAGTCGGGTGCACAAGACCTCCATAGCGGGGCGTCGGACCTGAAAGGTTATCTTGAGCAGCTGGCGGGAGGCTCCCTCACACTTGTCGACGGAACAGACCGGCNCCGCCAAATAACACGTGTTCGAAAACTGCATGAATGACCAGCCGTCTTTTATTTTTTCTAATGACTGACTAATTGACTGTTCCAGTCATTCAACCAAGGAGGAAACAGCTTCATGTTGAAAGGTGAATTAAAAAGCATCCTGAAGAACAGGAAGATGCTGATCGCCATCATTGCCGTCCTGTTCGTGCCGGTATTATATGCGGGGATGCTGCTTTGGGCGTTCTGGGATCCATATGATCGTCTGTCGGATCTACCGGTGGCGATCGTTAATGCCGACAAGGGAGCCGACTATGAAGGCAATCAGCTGGACGTCGGCCGGGAAGTGACGGATAAGCTGCTGGAAAGCAAGGAATTCGATTTCATCGAGATGGATCCTGAAGAAGGAGAAAAAGCGCTGGACGGGCATGAAGTGTACATGCTGATCGAGTTCCCTTCCAACTTCTCCGAACATGCGACTACGCTGCTCGACGACCAGCCGGAAAAGCTGGCAATCGAATACCGGCCGAACGAAGGGATGAACTTCCTCTCCGGACAGATCGGCGAAACCGCAATGGAAAAGATCCGGGCGGAAGTCAATGAACAGATCATCTCCGTCTACTCGGAGCAGTTGTTTGATGCAATCGCCGAAATGGGCGACGGCTTCGGAGACGCTGCCGAAGGAGCGGGAGAAATTCAGTCGGGTGCACAAGACCTCCATAGCGGGGCGTCGGACCTGAAAGGTTATCTTGAGCAGCTGGCGGGAGGCTCCCTCACACTTGTCGACGGAACAGACCGGCTCGTCTCCGGAGCGGCTGAAGCGGCGCAGGGGGCCGGAAAGCTTAACGAAGGACTTGGGACCCTCTCGGACGGCGCCGGCCAGCTCCAGGCGGGCGCAGGCACAGCCGCCGACGGAGCGGCCGTCCTCAAAAGCGGAATTGACGAATACACGGCAGGCGTTTCCCGTCTGAAAAGCGGGATTGCCGAAGCAAACGGAAAAGACGGCGAACTTGTCGGTGCACTCGGACAGCTGAAGGCGGGTGCCGGCCAGGTTGACGGGTCGGTCGGAGAACTCCAGAACGGAGCCGGACAGGTGCAGGCGGGAGTGGAAGCATTATCAGGTCAGCTGGCACCGATTCTTGAAACTCTCCCGGCCGAACAGAAAGCCCAGCTTGCCGGTGCGCTCGAACAGCTCAAGCAGGGAAGCGGGGCCGTGGCAGGAGGACTGTCCTCGCTCAAGCAGGGGACCGGAAGCCTTTCCGCCGGCCTTGCCGACGCGGAAAGCGGTGCCGGCCAGCTCGCCGCGGCGAGACAGCAGATCCTGGCCGGCGCTGAAGAGCTGGACGGCTCTTCAGGCAAACTTAAGCAAGGCGCTTCGGACTTGGCGGCGGGCAACGCTACTCTCTCAGGCAAGCTCGGAGAACTCGCTGCCGGCATCCAGTCGGCACGTGAAGGCAGCCAGACGCTCTCATCCGGACTCGGGGCGCTGGTAGAAGGTTCCGGTCAGCTGAAGGCGGGCACAAGCGAACTTGCACAGAAATCCGGCGAATTGGCCCAGGGATCCGGCCAGCTCGTTTCGGGCACGCAGGAACTTGCCGACGGATCCGGCACCCTCCAGGAGAAACTGGCCGATGCCAATGGCGAGGCCGGCAAAGTGAAGGCGAACGATCAGACACTTGAAATGGCGTCCTCTCCGGTCGACGTGGAAAAGGCGAGCATCGATCACGTACCGAACTACGGAACCGGATTCACACCGTACTTCCTATCGCTCGGACTGTTCGTCGGCGCGCTGTTGATCACCATCGTCTTCCCGCTCGTCGAACCGGCAGTCAAGCCGGTGAACGGCTGGCGCTGGGCAGGAAGCAAGATCGCCATCCTGGCAGTCGTCGGGCTCGTCCAGTCGATTGCCGCAGTGGCGGTCGTCATCCTGGCGCTCGGACTGGATGCGGTGGAACCCGGCTGGCTGTTCCTGTCAGCGGTGATCACCAGCTACACGTTCCTTGCGATCATCCAGTTCCTCGTGTCGTCGATGGGCGATCCAGGCCGGTTCATCGCCATTGTCCTGCTCGTCCTGCAACTGACGACGAGCGCAGGGACATTCCCGCTTGAACTGATCCCGGAACCGTTGCAGTGGCTGAACGCCGGACTGCCGATGACGTATTCCGTCCAGGCATTCAAGGCGTCCATCTCTTCGGGCAACTCGGAACTGGCTCTGTTTAATAACGGCATCCTGCTTGCATTCATGGCGGGAGCACTCGTTTTGACCATTGTGTACTTCACCGTCCTGTTCAAGCGCCGCTACTCCAAACTTGCGGAAGCATGAGCAGACGAAACAGCCACCGGCCTCTATCGGCCGGTGGCTTTTCATATAGATGAAACAATTACCCGACTAATCCGTATAGATAGATAACACTGGATTATGGAGGCGAACCAAAATGGATCAAACACGGATCAGCGAGCTTGAGCGGGAAGTCGAAGAACTGCGGAACACCGTCCGGCGGCTGGAGAAAGAAATGGAGGAAGCCGAGTATCTCGCGACGACATCTCCGTGGGCAGGACTCGACATGAAGGCGGTCGGATCTTTCCTCCTCGGAGCGATTGTCCTGATCGGCATCTTTTGGCTTTGACAAAAAGAAGGGCGGAGCCGCATAAGAGAATGCAGCCCCGCCCGGTTTTCGTTCAGGAATCTGTTTTAGAATGATTCACCGGAATTCCTTTTACGTTCTGAAGGGCGTCCAGCTGTTTTCCGTCTGTTTTCCGGATGATCGATAAGTCGCCGTTCGTCTCAAGAACGACTGCCTCGACTTCATCCATTGATGCGATTCCTTCTTTTCGTGCGTTTTGCAGAATTTCGGTTTGATCGATTCGTGTCCGGCGCATGGCTTCATGCAGGTAATTGCCATTATAGAAAATGGCCTCCGGAGAAGCTTTCACGAGTTTTCTGAACTTATTGAAGTGCACGGTCAGCCAGGAAACGGAATACTGAAGGAACACCATCAGACCGATCGCCGTCATTCCGGTGGCGAGGGAAAAGCTCTTATTAAGCAGAGTGCTTGCAAACACGGAGCCGAGCCCGATTGTGACGACGAAATCAAATATATTCATCTTGGACAGCGAGCGTTTTCCGCCTAACCTTAAGGCCACTATCAGGAGGATATACGTCAGCGTCCCCACGAGAAGAATGCGACCAATTTCAAACCAGCTTCCAAAAAACATTTTTTCACCCCCGGCACTCTCTCCATTTCCCCTTAGATGAAAAAGAGAAACAGGGCCGGGCCCTATTTCCCTTTGAACCAGCCATTCTCCTTGAACCGGGCGATCGCTTCGATCCGGTTCCCGACGCCGAGTTTATCAAGAATGACCGAAATATAATTCCGGACCGTGCCGGTTGTCAAAAACAGTTCTTTCGCGATTTCCTTTGTCTCTTTTCCTTCGGCGACGAGTTCAAGAACCTGGGTTTCCCGTTCCGTCAGGGGGTTCGGCGGACTGAAAGCAAGATCGACCAGCTCCGGAGAATAGATGCGGCGCCCGGACATGATCGACCGGATGGCCGCCGCCAGTTCCTCACTCGGACTATCTTTCAGCAAGTAGCCGTCCACGCCTGCATTTCGGGCGCGTTCAAAATACCCGGCGCGGGCAAACGTCGTCAAGATGATGATTTTCAGCGGAAGGTCCTTCAGCTGTTCTGCTGCGTCGAGGCCGCTCTGGATCGGCATTTCGATGTCCATGATGAGGACGTCCGGTTTCAGCCGGCGGACGAGCTCCACCGCCTCGGCCCCGTCTGAGGCCAGTCCGGCCACTTCCATGTCCGGCTCCAGATCGAGCAGGGAGCTAAGAGCCCCGAGCAGCATCTTCTGGTCTTCCGCGATTACGATCGAAATCATGCCGTATCCTCCTTCACGTCTTGCTTGGCGATCGGGATGTGGACGATGAGCGAAGTGCCCGTCCCCCCATGACCGGCGTCGATGACCAGCCGGCCATTGACAAACTCGAGCCGTTCCTCCATTCCCCGGAGCCCGTTCCCTTTGCCGCCAAAGTCATCGATTCCGATGCCGTCATCCGTGATTGAAAGAATGATTTCGGCCCCGGTCCTCTCCATGCCGATCTCGCAGAATGATGCCCGGCTGTGCTTCACCACATTCGTCACCGCTTCCATCAGACACTTCCCGAGAACATCATCGAGGTAGGGGGAAGCCGCAATCACTTCCGGACTGCCGGAAAGCGACAGGCGGATCCCCGCCGCATCGAGCATCTGCGCGGCGCGTTCCAGCTCTGTCTCCAACTTGGCCCCCCGCATTCCGGAAACGAGGTCCCTGACTTCTTTTAACGCCATCCTGGCCGTTCTGCGTACATCGAGCATCTCTTCCTGCGCCCGCTCCGGATCTTTCACGGCGAGCTTGGAGGCAAGATCGCTCTTCAGGCCGATGAGCGACAGTTTCTGTCCGAGCGTGTCGTGCAGATCACGGGCAATCCGCTGGCGCTCTTCGTGGACGATCAGGTGGGAGATCAGCCGGTTTGCGTCTTCCAGCTTTTCCTCAAGCACTTCCCGCTGATGGCGGTTGTAGGCGTGGAACGGAATGAGGAGCACGCCGACCACGGTCATGATCAGGAACGGATACTGGGAGATGAAGATTTCGGTCTCCGTGAAAATGACGAGCACGAGCGCGGCTACGGAAGCGGCCGTGTTGATCCCGTAGAAGATGAAAAAGGGGACCCGCCTTCGGATGTTTCCGATGAACAGTGCGATGAACAGAAAGAAATAGATGAAACCGAACGCGATTGTCATGAAGAAACTGATGGATATCTCGATTGCCAGCCAAACATAGCTTTTCGCCCCGCTCGCATTGTACGAGGCGCGGTAGGCAAGGAAAAACAGGGCGAACAGAAGAAGGCCGGCAACGATTTCGAGCGGAGCCATCGAGCGGAAGATGAAGAAGAACGGCATCATGCTGAACAGGATCCACGCATAGATGTTGAACCATTTGTTTCTGGAAAAAATCTCATACCATTTTTTCAACAGGCGTCTCCATCCCTGTGCGTCTATTTTCCACAATTATAGCAGAAAGCACTTTCCGATAGGCAAAACGGCCGTCCCCCTGTTCGGGAACGGCCGCTCTGTCAATGTTCAATCCGGGTTTTCCGGCGACGGTGAGAAACGGAAGTCGCTATTGAAGCCGCATAAGCCGCACGCCATTCCTTGAACGTGATGAACCGCTTGTTCGCTTCGTCAAACAGTTTGAACCTGAGTGATTCGAGGCTCGTCCGCAGCGTGATGGTCGTCGCCTTCTGGAGCGGCGGAACCGATTCGTGGGCCTGTTCCAGCTTATAGTTCGGAACACGGGGCGCCAGGTGATGGACGTGGTGATAGCCGATATTCCCGGTCACCCACTGAAGCAGACGGGGCAGCTGATAGTAGGAGCTGCCGTCGACCGCCGCCTTGACGTAGTTCCACTCCGATTCGTCTTCGAAATAGGAGTCTTCAAACTGATGCTGGACATAGAACAGCCAGATGCCGAGGCAACCCGCGACAAACAGGATCGTTCCCTGGATGATGAGGAACGGCAGCCATCCGACAAGCAGGATCATCGCAGCGTAAATGACGACGACCGCCGCGTTGATGAACCATGTGTTCAGCCGTTCTTTCTGCTTTGCATCTTTCCGGTTGAACCGGCCGGACACGAGGAGCAGGTAAAGCGGGCCGAAACCGAACATGACGACGGGATTCCGGTACAGTCTGTATCCGAGCCGCTGCATCGGCGTTGCTTCATTGAATTCCTGTACGGTCATCACCCAGATGTCGCCGGTCCCGCGTTTGTCGAGGTTCCCGCTTGTGGCATGGTGGATCGAATGCTCCCGCTTCCATTTCTCATAAGGGAACAGTGTCATGATGCCGGTGATCGTGCCGAGCATGTCATTGGCTTTTTTCTTTTTGAAGAATGAACCGTGCGTGCAGTCATGGAAGATGATGAAGATTCTGACTAGGAAGCCGGCCGCGATGACGGCGACGCCTGCGCTGATCCACGGAGAGACGGAGTAAGCTGCCAGGGCGATTCCCCAGAGCAGGAAGAACGGTGGGAACGTATTCAAGATCTGGACGATGCTTGCGCGCCGGTCTGATTGTTCATAGGGCTTCACGTTTCTGCGAAGCTGCATGGTCTTTTCCCGATCCATTTTGCTCCTCCTTTTTAAATAGCCTTCAGTGTCATTGTTTGAACGTTGACCGCCGGGTTGACGACGGCAGTTGCGAGTATAGATTAAGTCTACGGAAATCCGGTCCGCCAAAACAGTCATACCTGTCAAAAAGAGCATATGACAAATGTCATGGTTGCCGGAGGAGAGGAAAGAAATTTAGAATGAAACCATGGAAGAAAGGGAAGAGGAGGAACAGACATGATTGACCTGCAGAAAATCAGAAGAGCTGCCGGGAATATCGAAGGCATGATTCACCGGACACCGGTGATGACTTCGGGCAGGCTGGACAAGCTCGCCGGCAATGAAGTGTTTCTGAAGTCGGAACACCTCCAGAAGACCGGGTCGTTCAAAATACGGGGAGCGGCGAACAAGGTGGGGCTGGCTGCAAAGGAGGGGGTCACTCATGTTGTCACCGCCTCATCGGGCAACCATGGACAAGCAGTCGCCTGCGTGGCCGGAATGCTCAGCATCCGGGCGACCATCGTCGTTCCTGAAGACGTCTCCCCTGCGAAAGCGTCGGCCATCCGGGCGTACGGGGGGCAGATCGTCAAGTGCGGACTGACTTCCGCCGAGCGGATCCCTGAAGCGGTGAGGATCGCCGGCGATGACGGAGGCGTGTTCATCCCTCCCTATGATGATCCGGAGATCATGGCGGGACAGGGGACGGCCGGCCTGGAGATTCTCGAACAAGTCCCCGGCTGTGGAGCCATTTTTGTTCCCGTCGGAGGAGGCGGGCTGATTGCGGGGATTTTATCGGCCGTGAAACAAACCCGCCCGGACGTCCGGGTGATCGGCGTCGAGCCGGACACGGCAAACGATACTCAACTATCCCTGGAGGCGGGGCGGCGCATAGCGATCGGAGCCACCGGAACGATTGCGGACGGGCTCAGGACCGCCATTCCGGGGGAACTCACTTTCCCGATTGTCCGGGAGGCCCTGGACGACCTCATCACGGTCACGGACATGGAAATCCGCAAAGCGATGACCATCCTGTTCGAAGGGGCGAAGCAAGTGGTGGAACCGTCGGGCGCCACGGCACTTGCCGGCCTCCTTTCCGGAAAAACAGGAATCCGCGGCATGCGGGTATCGGTCGTCCTGTCGGGAGGAAACGTTACACCGGCGGACTACGGAAGGCTGCTGCTGTGACCTGAACGTCAACAAACGTTCAAATTCCGGATGGGATTGGCCGGATGGCGGGCGGTATTATTAAAGGAGAAGGATTTTTTATGTTAAAGTTTGATCATGGAACGATTGGAGTGTTTCAACGATGACGAGGCAATTGACCGACAGCGAATTTCTTTCACTGATCGGCCCGGGGGACGATCTGATCGTGCCGATCGCGAACGGCGAGCCTTTCCGGCTGTTGGATATACTCGAAGCGCATGCGGAAGAACTTGACGGCGTCCGCATCCATCAGATGCACGCCCTGCGTGAGCGGGACTATATCAAAGGTGCATTTCCCGGCCGGCTCTCCCACGTTTCCTATTTTCTGAGTTCGGCCACCCGGAAAGCCTATCACCAGGGGACAGTCGAGCTTGTGCCGAACAACTTCTCCGACGTCCCGTATCTGCTCACCCGGACGACGAAGCGTTCCATGGTAATGGCGGTGGCGTCGCCGATGGATGAACACGGATACTTTTCGCTCGGGACGAACGCCGACTACGTGGCGGAGTTCATCGGACATGTGCCGTTCGTCTTGGAAGTCAACGATCGGATGCCGAGGACGTTCGGCCGCAACCAGGTCCATATCAGCCAGATTGCGGGATACATCCGCCATGATGCCCCGCTGACGGAAGCCGTCGCTCCGCCGGCGGGCGAAAAGGACATCCGCATCGCCGAGCAGGTCGTCGGGCGGATTGAGGACGGGGACACGCTCCAGGTCGGGATCGGGTCCATCCCGAACGCCGTCATGGGGATGCTGAAAGATTACCGACATCTCGGCATCCACACCGAAATGCTGACGAGCAGCATCGTCGACCTCTTTGAGGCGGGGGCGCTGGACGGAAGCAGGAAAAAGACGAATCGGGGGAAGATCGTCGGCACTTTCGCCCTCGGAACCCACAAGCTGTATGACTTTCTCCACAACAATCCGGGCGTGGAATTCCTGCCGGTCAATATCGTGAACAACCCTCATAATATTGCGCAGGAAGACAATATGGTGTCCATCAATGCCTCGACGGAGATTGACCTGTACGGCCAGGCGGCTTCGGAAACGGTTGGAGGCAAATACTACTCGCTCAGCGGCGGGCAGGCCGACTTTGCGAACGGCATCCGGTTCTCCAAGAACGGGAAAGGCTTTATCTGCCTTCATTCAACTGCGAAAGACGATGCCATTTCTCGCATCCGGCTCAATCTGACGCCCGGATCGGTCGTCACGACGTCGAAAAACTCGGTCGGGAGCGTCGTCACCGAGTACGGGGTGGCCGATCTGTACGGACAGCCGTTCTCGGAGCGCGCCAGGCGTCTGATCGCCATCGCTCACCCGAAGTTCCGTGAAGAACTTGAATTTGAAGCAAGAAAGGCCGGCTTCTTCAACTGATCCGGCCGGAAGGAGTGGAATATTGATAAAACGATATGAAAACGGTGAACTGCCTCCAAAGAAATGTTCGATCGAACGGCTCGTCACAAAGCCGGATGACATCCAAAAAGTGATCGAGGGCAAAAAAACCGCAGTCCGGCGCAATGATCGGTATGCAGATCCCGGGGAAGTGATGGATCTGCAGGGCAAGCGGTTTGAAATCACCGACGTCTATACCCAGACACTCGGGGAAGTGACGGATGCCGATGCGCAGGCCGCGGGGTTCGGCAATCTGGACGAGTACAAGGACGCCATCGTCTCGATCCACCACGGGATGAAATGGGTACCCGAGATGGAAGTCTGGGTCCATGAATTCCGTCCCGCTGCTGAATAACGTGAGATGAGTGTCTTTTATTCGCTGATCCTGTTTTTTCACGTACTGAGCGCCGCGCTTTCCATCGGGCCATTTTTCGTGCTTGTCCCGCTCATCGGGAAGATGAGGGTTGCAGAGGCATCTTTCATGGACGAGCATATTTCGGTGTTCCGTTCTGCCGTCCGCATCGTGAAGCATGCCGGCCATGTGCTGGTCGCGACGGGAGTCCTCCTCATGTGGAGAGGAGGCTATCCCTGGTCGACTTCCTGGGTCGTCGCCACGATTGCCGTCATGTTCGCCTCGATCTTTTTCCTGGCGAGGGCTTTCAAGCCGGTCCTGAAGAATCTTTCTGAAGGCGAAGGGGACAGGCGGGAACTCGTCGGCTTGCTGAACCGGAAGCTGTGGACGTACATCGCCCTCCTGCTCGTCATGCTCTGGTTCATGGTGGCCAAGCCGAATCTTTGGTAAGAGCCGGCATGCCGGTACAGTGAACAGGATCACTACATAATCAGAACCAGGCGCCTCCGCGGAGGTCCTGGTTCTTTTTGGTGATGGTTCAATATGAGACCGCTGCGGCGGGTCCCGCTTCCTGATCAAACAAAAGCCGGGCCGGAGAAAAAATCTCCGGCCCGGCTATCGCTGCTTGAACTCAGTCTTCGCTTTTCAGGACGGCATAATTGCCTTTGAATCCGTCGAAGTCCGCGTTGTAGTGCAGTGCGTCGAACTGCTCTTTCAGTTTTTTCAGCGCCGGCTGGGCGTCGTTTTCTTCCAGGATCTTGCTCATGTCGCCCGTCAGCTGAAGCACGCGGGAGCGGGCGCTGGAAAGAGTGGTGTTGTACTTTTCTTCAGGCTCTTCCATATAGCTTTCCAGGTAGTCTTCATAGATGCCGATATTCTTGTTGATCTCGTCCGCCAGCTCCGAAATCTCTTTTTCGGAATCGGATTTGCTTTCAAGCGTGAAATCCGACGAGAAGGTGTTGAAGTCTTTCAGAGCCGTTTTGACGGCTTCCTCGTCATCCAGCTTGCCGGTTTCAAGAACGCTGTCGACATTGCGGTTCAACACATCGACCGTTTCAGCCGTTTCGGACATGTAAATGCTCGTGTCCAGCAGGAAGTCCTTGGAATAGGATTCCGGTGCTTCAACGTCCGCAGCCTTTTTATAATCCGCGGAATCGAGATAAACATCATCGATCTCCGAAGCGTCTTTCGTTCCGCAGGCGCCGAGCAGCAGCGCAGTGGCTGCAGTGGCGACCATCCATTTCTTAAACATGAGAATTCCCCCTATATTTCGAAATCCGAACATTTAGTTCGTCCGAAAATTATAATAGAGGATAACGGACAAAAATAAAAGAAAATTCTCTTCGATTTACGAAGTTTAAATGTTCGCCAAACATAAAAAATTCGGAGAACTAGGCGCAGGGAATTCTTATCAACATCCAATAAAGAAGGCGAGCGCGCACCCCTTTTATTGGGTGCACGCTCGCCGTTTCTTCGTGAACCGTCGCTTTTTTCGGAATCAGAGGGCGCGGTCGTCCACCGCATCAAGCCATTCGGTGATCGGACCGACGACCGATTCGATGCACCCGTCTTCAAACGGCGACATCAGATTGGCCGCCTTGACGAGTTCCGGGAACGCCTGCGATCCGCCGAGCCGGCAAAGGCGGAGATAGTCGTTCCAGGCGGCTTCCCGCTCCTCGCGCGACCGCTTCCAGAACTGGAGCGCACAGATCTGTGCGAGGCAGTAGTCGATATAGTAGAACGGCACTTCGTAAATATGAGACTGTCTCTGCCAGATGCCTCCCGCCTCAAGGAACGGGATGCCGTCATAATTCCTGTGCGGCAAATATTTCTCCTCGAGGCTTTTCCATGCCTGCTTTCGCTCGGCCGGGGTCATTTCCGGCTTTTCATAGACGATCTGCTGGAACTCATCCACCGCCACGCCATACGGAAGGAACAGCAGGGCAGAGCTCAAATGGGTGAATTTGTATTTTTCGGTTTCGTCCTTGAAGAACAGCTCCATCCACGGCCAGGTGAAGAACTCCATGCTCATCGAGTGGATTTCCGCCGCTTCGGTCGTCGGCCAGATATACTCCGGCACGCCGATGTTCCGGCTGGCATACACCTGGAAAGCATGCCCCGCCTCATGGGTGAGCACGTCGATGTCGTGGGAGGTGCCGTTGAAATTCGAGAAGATGAACGGGGACTGGTAATCGTCGATGAATGTGCAGTAGCCGCCGCCTTCTTTCCCTTTTTTCGCTTCAAGGTCCATCAGTTCCCGTTCCATCATGAAATGGAAGAATTCCGATGTTTCCGGAGAGAGCTCGTCGTACATCTTCTTTCCGTTTTCGAGGATCCATTCCGGAGGACCCGCCGGCTTGGCGTTCCCGTCCGTGAAATTCAGCCCTTCGTCATGGAAGAAGAGCGGATCCACGCCGATCCTCGTTGCTTGCCGTTCGAACAACTTGGTCGCGAGCGGAACGATATGCTCCTTGACCTGGTCGCGGAAGTTTTTCACCATGTCCCGGTCGTAGCCGATCCGGTTCATTCGGAGGAAGCCGACTTCGACAAAGTCCTTGTAGCCGAGCGTCAGGGCGATCTCATGGCGGACTTTGACGAGCCGGTCGTAAATATCGTTGAATTGCTCCTCGTGCTCCGCGTAAAAGCCGAAAGTCGCTTCGACGGCCTGCTTGCGGATTGCACGATCGGTCGATTGGGTGTAAGGGACGAGCTGGGCCAGCGTGAGCGTTTTCCCGTCAAATTCGATCTGTGCAGACGCCGTCAGCTTCGAGTATTCGGAAGACAGCCGGTTTTCCTTCTGCAGCAGCGGAATGGCTTCCGGCGAGAAGGAGCGGATGCTCTGGTCGGCGATGGCGAACAGCTGCGTGCCCCAGCGCGCCTCGAGATCTTCCCGGTAAGGGCTGGAGACGAGCGCCTTGTAGTATTCGGTGTTCAGCTCATCAAACTCCGGGCCGATCTCATCGAAGTAATCCCGTTCTTCCTGGTAGAATTCGTCGTTCGTATCGATCGAAGCCCGGATGAAGGCGAGATTCGACTGGGTGGAATAGTCATCGGACAGCTTGTTCAGCTCTTCAATGATGCGGTTCTGATCGTCAGCGGACGTCGCCTGTCCGAATTCGGACAAAAGACTGCGCCACTTCTCCCTGAGCGCAGGCAGATCCGGCCGGATGTACTTGTAATCTTTGAAGGTCACCATTAAAACAACCCCTTTATGGAATGGTCGCACATTTCCCATTATTCACGACCGGCAGGCCGATTTCAATGAGAACTCATCAAAAAAACCCCTCCGGCCGACGGGAGAGGGGTTGTGCAAATACCGCGCCCCAAAAAGCGGGCGCGAAAAGAGCCGAAGCGGACGCGAAAACCTCCCGGGCAGGCGCGAGAATCCGGCTTCCCGAAAAGCGGGCGCGAAAAGAGCCGAAGCGGACGCGAAATGCCCCCGGGCAGGCGCGAGAATCCGGCTTCCCGAAAAGCGGGCGCGAAAAGAGCCGAAGCGGACGCGAAATGCCCCCGGGCAGGCGCGAGAATCCGGCTTCCCGGAAAGCGGGCGCGAAAAGAGCCGAAGCGGGCGCGAAAACCTCCCGGGCAGGCGCGAGATCACCCGAAGATGTCGAGGGCATCCATGAGCGTGGACTGGGTCCGGGTTTCTTTGAAATCAATGCCGAGCTGAACGGCTGTCTGGGCAATTTCCGGACGGATCCCCGAAAGGACCGTGCGGACGCCGATGAGCCGCAGGGCATCGATCAGCTGGAACAGCTGATGGGCGACCATCGTATCCACAATCGGCACTGCGGACAGGTCGATGAACAGCTGATCCAGCTTTTGTTTGGACGCTTGTTCAAGCGTTGTTTCCAGAATGACTTTCGCACGGTATGTATCGATATCGCCGACGAGAGGGAGGATGCCGATCCCCTGTTTGACGGGGATGACCGGGCTGCTCAGCTCCGTGATCATTTGTTGCTGGGAAGCGAGGATCTGGTCGTGGGCTTCCTCATAGTGCCGGGCAAAATTCTCGGTGATGTAATCAAACGCGTCATTGACGACATTGCTCCAGTAGAATGCATCTTCCATCGTGAAATCATCCTTGTCAGAGAGGATGAAGTCTTTGACGTAGTCCCAGTAGACGGAACGGATTGTGCGGAACTGGGCGATCGTTTCATGCATCGTCACGCCGTTCTTGACCCAGTCGGCCGCAACCGACTCTGCCCATTCGTTGATATGTATTTTGAACGAAAGTTCTTTTTCGATGAAAATGCAGGACACGGCCTCGATCAGTCCGTCATGCTGCCGGCGGAGTTTATCTTCGTCTTCGAAGTTAAACGCATACCGCTGGTCGTCCCCGGTACTTGAATCGATCCATCTCTGTGCAAGTTCATCCTTGTTCGCCATCATGTGGTCAAAGATTTCCTGCTGCTGTTTCCCCACTCTAAAACAACCTTTCTTTTATGATTATCCTCCCGGCCGCTACACCTTTCCTATTGTAGACCACTACCCCCGCGCGATGCACGGGAAACGTCCGGAAACCGAAACAATGGGCAATGTATTTTCTATCCCGGGAAGATACGGGTATAATGTTCACTGAAAAGGATTCTCGATTGGATCAATGAGGAGTTGAGCTCAGTGGTGAATGAGAACGATATTTTTGATATTACGATTGTAGGTGGCGGGCCGACTGGCTTGTTTGCCTCTTTTTATGCGGGTATGCGCGAGATGAAAGTGAAGATTCTCGACAGCCTTCCGCAACTCGGCGGACAGCTGTCCGAGCTGTATCCGGATAAATTCATTTACGATGTCGGCGGCTTTCCGAAAATCCTGGCGAAGGACCTGGTCGACAACCTGGCAACGCAGGCGCAGTACGGAAAGCCGGAAATCTGCCTCGGGGAGACGGTCCTCGCGACCAACCGGGACGGGGATCTGTTCGTGATCGAGACGGACAAGGGCGTCCATTACTCGAGGACCGTGCTCATCACGGCCGGCGTCGGAGCATTCCAGCCGCGCAAGCTGAATGTTGAAGGGGCGGAGTCGTTTGAAGGGAAGTCGCTTCACTACGGGGTGAAGGACCTGTCCAGCTTTGCCGGCACCGAAGTCCTCGTATGCGGCGGCGGCGATTCCGCCGTCGACTGGGCGCTCATGATGGAAGGCGTGGCGAAGAAAGTGACGCTCGTCCACCGGCGAGACCGGTTCACTGCACACGAAACGAGTGTGACGAAACTGCATGAGTCTTCGGTTGAAGTGAAAACTTCGCATAACGTCAAGATTCTGCAGGGGGCAGAGGGCAAGCTCGATGAAGTCGTCCTCGTCGCGAAAGACGGAAGCGAGACGGAACTGCATGCGGATCATGTGATCGTCAACTACGGTAACGTATCTTCGCTCGGGCCGCTCAAGGAGTGGGGACTGGAGATGGACAAAAACTCCATCATCGTCAATACGAAAATGGAGACGAACATCGAAGGGATCTACGCGGCAGGCGACGTGACGTCTTATGACGGCAAAGTGAAACTGATCGCCGTCGGTCTCGGGGAAGCGCCGATCGCCGTCAACAACGCGAAGGCCTACCTGGATCCGAAATCCCGTGTTCAGCCGCTGCACAGCACATCCGTGTTCAAATGAGAAAAGACGGGGAGCGCATCACGTCCATCCGGTACGTCAAAATGCACCGCCGGATCCATTGGCTTGAGCAGCAGACGGATCGCCGGGTCCATGAACTGACACTCACTGACGCAGCGGTCTGCTCGCATGAACGGGATTTCGTTCTCGGGAAAGTGACGGACATGAGCTGCAGGCCTATAGCCGGCAACAGCTGGTTCCTGTATCTCCATACGGATGAAGGGCTGTTCGCCTTTGAGACAGAGGAACACCCCGAGCCGTTCATCCGCAGCTATAAGAACCTGAAAAAGTGGTGAACACCGCAGTCCGCCGATGAATCGGCGGACTGTTTTCCATCTTCCGGGGCTTTTCAGCCGGGGCGGAATTTGTTATATTGTAGTGTAGCAATTTTTTAAATCAACGAGGAGAAAGGGAATGGTGTCGGATTATGGGAAAATTCACACACAGAGTCCTGCTTTATTATAAATATGTGCCGATCGAGGATCCAGAGACGTTTGCCGCCGACCATCTGGCGTTCTGCAAGGAGCTCGGATTGAAAGGCCGGATCCTTGTCGGGGAAGAGGGCATCAACGGAACGTGCTCCGGCACGATTGAGCAGACCCAAAAATATATGGATGCCATGCATGCCGACGAACGGTTCAGCGACCTGGTATTCAAAATCGATGAGACGGAAGGTCATACATTCAGGAAGATGCATGTCCGGGCACGCAAAGAGATCGTCAATCTGAGCCTGGACGAAGACATCGATCCGAACGAGCTGACCGGCGAATACCTGGAGCCGCATGAATTCCTTGAAGCGATGCAAGATGAAAATACGGTCGTCCTTGATGCCCGCAACGATTATGAATATGACCTCGGCCACTTCCGCGGCGCCATCCGTCCGGAAGTGGAGACTTTCCGCGATCTGCCGGAATGGGTTCAGGAGAACAAGGACATGTTCGAAGGTAAACGGATTCTGGCCTACTGCACAGGCGGGATCCGGTGCGAGAAGTTTACGGGCTGGCTGAAGCGCGAAGGCTTTGAAGATGTCGGCCACCTCCACGGCGGAATCGTCACTTACGGAAAAGACCCGGTCGCCAAAGGCCAGCTGTGGGACGGCCAGTGCTACGTGTTCGACGAGCGGATCGCCGTTCCGGTGAACCAGGTCGAGCATGTCGTCGTCGGCCGTGATCACTTCGACGGTGAACCGTGCGAGAGATACGTCAACTGCGCAAATCCGGAATGCAACAAGAAGATCCTCTGCTCGGAGGAAAACGAACTGATCCATCGCCGGAGCTGCTCAGATGAATGTAGGGAACACCCGCGCAACCGCTACTTCCTCGAAACCGGCATGACCGAAGAGGAATGGCAGGAGCAGGTTGACCGTCTGACAACAGCGAAGAACTGATGAAACAGGAAGCCCTGTGCCGGAAGGCATGGGGCTTCCCGTCTTTCAGTGGAACTTTCAATGAAAGACGGCGTCATAATGGGCTGGGAGACATGGTATACTGATTGTGGTTTTTTATTTGGCAGACTGGAAGGATGAAAGCACTCATGCAATGGAAAAATATTTACCGCGGCCTCATGATGGGGATCAGCGATCTGATTCCGGGGGTGAGCGGCGGGACGATCGCACTCATTCTCGGCATTTATGATCACTTGCTGAAAGCGATCAGCGGCTTCTTCAGCAAAGACTGGAAAAAGCAGCTCGGATTCCTCGTGCCTCTTGCAATCGGAATGGGTGCCGCCCTCCTCATATTCAGCCGGCTGATCGATTATCTGCTTAACAACCATGTTGTACCGACGCAGTTCTTCTTCATCGGGCTCGTGCTCGGCGTGCTGCCGTTCCTCGCAAGGGAGTCGGGGATGAAGCGCAATTTCCGTCCCGCCCATTACGTGCTGCTCGTGCTCGTCGGAATCGGGCTTGCCGCGACGGCGTTCCTGAACCCCGCGGAAAGCGAACCGATCCGGGAACTGACCGGATCCAAAGCAGTCTTCCTGTTCTTCTCGGGCTGGCTCGGCAGCATGGCGATGCTGCTCCCTGGCGTCAGCGGATCGTTCGTCCTGCTGCTGCTCGGCGCCTACTCCACGGCGATTGCGGCTCTGTCGGACCTGAACTTGCCGATCATCGCGGTGATCGGTGCAGGCGTCGCAGTCGGGTTCATCGTCAGCAGCAAGGTGATCCACTACTTGCTCAACAAGTTTCCTGCAGTCATGTATTCGATCATCATCGGCCTCATCGCAGGTTCGGTCTTCGTTATTTTTCCGGGACTCCCGACAGGGGCCGGAACGATTGCCGCCAGTGTCATCACCTTCCTGGCCGGCCTGATCCTCACACTCTGGCTCGGAAAAGTCGATGCCAGCCGTACCCGCGCACAAAAGCCGGCCTCCTGAGTCCAGGAAGGCCGGTTTTTTGCTTGGAATGGGCATTTTCAAATGTGATAAAATACAGAAAAAAAAGAGGTGTAGATGATGTGCGGTCGATTCACTCTTTATGTGTCGTATTCCGAACTGGTTGAGCGGTTTGCCGCCGCCGGATCCGCTTTTCCTGAATCCGATTATGCAGCGAGCTATAATATCGCGCCGACACAGCAAGTGGTCGCGGTGATCAACGACGGCAGCAAAAACCGCCTGGGTCATTTGAAATGGGGTCTCATCCCGCGCTGGGCGGATGACCCGAAAATCGGCAGCCGGCTGATCAATGCAAGGGCCGAGACAGTCGCGGAGAAGCCGAGCTTCCGGGAGGCATTCAGGAAGCGCCGCTGCCTGATCCCCGCTGACTCGTTCTACGAGTGGCAAAAGACGGACAACGGGAAAAAACCGATGAGAATCCGTCTGAAAGGGGAGGAAGTGTTTGCCCTGGCCGGCCTGTGGGAGACGTGGGTGTTCCCGGAAGGCGAACGGATCCACTCATGCACGGCGATCACGACAAAGCCGAATTCACTGATGGCCGGTATCCATGACCGGATGCCCGTCATCCTGCCGAGAGAGCGGGAGCAGGAGTGGCTGGATCCGGAAAACCGGGATGCCGATGCCCTCCTGGCGTTGCTCGCCCCTTACGATGCCGGCCGGATGGAAGCGTATGAGGTGTCTTCGGCGGTCAATTCACCGAAGAACAACAGCCCGGAACTGATCGTTCCGTTCTGTTGAGGAAGAACTGTGATTGGCGAAGAATCTCCGTTGACACTCCAGATAGACGGTCACCCCATTTTGTGTAAAAGTGTCCTTCGCAAAACATCCGGAACCCAGAACTGACATGCTGGGAACGTTCATTTTTTCGGAAATATTACGGTTCCTTTTGTCAAGATATTCTTGTATACTTGTTCTAAACTGAAAATTCTATCGTGCTTTCGGACGATGTTTGTGTTAGGAGTGGGCAGAAAGCCCTTCCTGTCTGCTGTAATTCCAGTTACGGAAGTGGGTCGATCAAAATGAAAAAGCCGAGCGGCCGGTTTGCGTCACGGTTCTCTCCACCGGAAGCAGGACTGTCGTGCTTTGTTATCGATATCGGGACGAAGGAATATTGGTTCATCATGCCTGACGGCGAGGCGGTACCCGGATACCAAAGCACATCGGGGGATGGGTATTCCTATGAGGAAATTATCCACAGCGCCGACCTTCCGCTGGTCGAGCAGCGGATCAGAGAGGCGTCTGAGGGAAAGGCCTTCATTCCCTTCACTTTCCGTGAACGCAACGATGGCACAGACCCCTTCTATGTCACCGGCATTGAGCAGGTGGAACATGATTGTTTCCTGATCACCATGTTTCCGGTCGTCCAAACATCAGCGAAAGGATATACGGACAACGGAACACCGATCTCCTGGAGGAGCCCATTTTTCGATCTGATCGACGAATCCGCCGTTCTCCTGACCGTTGACGGAAAGGTGAGCAAGGTGAACAGGGCATTTATGAAGGAATTCGGCTGGGAAGAAGAAGACCTCGTGGGCAGGCGGCTTCCGTTCATCCCCGCGGAACTTTCCCGGGAATTTGAAGTGGGAAGGGCCCGTCTTTTGGCAGGCGAACGAGTATTCAAACTGGATACGGTCCGGCTGCGGGAAGATGGAAGCCGCGTGCCGGTCCATCTCCAGGCGTTCCCGATTTTTAACGAAGAGGGACAGATCTGCGCGTTGAGCGCACTGATTATCTCGCGGGAATCAACCCTCGCTGTCCGATCGCTGATTCAGCTTCAGGAGCGGATTATCCAAACCCGTGACCAGCTCATCGTCGACATCATGGACAATGTGGATCTCGGCATCTGTCAGTATGACTGCGTGCGCAGGAAGTATATGTATCTGAATCCGGCGATCGAGACGCTCTTTGGCGTGTCCCTGAATGAGCTTTATGCCGATCCGCCTGCGATTTCCCGCAATTTCCTGGACCCGGAGTTAAGACAAAAGACCGAAACGTTTTTAAAAGGTGAGAAATTGAAGGAGGGAGAAGTGGAATACAAAATTTCCGCTTCCGGTGACCAAATCAGATGGATCCGCTCCAAATTCATCCCGATTGTTGATGAATCGGGCCGAACCGTCCGCAAGATTATCATTTCCCAGGATATTACGGATCTGAAGCACAGCCAGGAACTGTCCCGAAAATGGGAGCAGCTCGGCGTGGTCGGGAGACTCGCGGCAGGGATTGCGCACGAGGTCCGCAATCCGCTCACCACGGTCAAAGGTTTTGTCCAGCTTTCAGGAGAGCAGGACAGCCCATTCACCGAAGTCATCTTGGACGAGCTGCAGCGCATTGAAATGATCATGGATGAATTTCTCGTCCTGGCCAAGCCGAATCAGGAGACCGAGATGAAGCGCCAAAGTCTGGACGGCATCCTCCGGGAAGTGACCGGATTCCTGGAGGCGGAAGCCCATCTGCATGGCTGCCGGGTCATTCTGTCCGAGCCGGAGGAACCGGTGATCGTTAATTGTGAAGCGAAGCAGATCAAACAAGTCATGATCAATCTCATCAAAAATGCCGTCGAAGCCATGCCGGAAGGCGGAGATGTCCGGGTCGGCCTGATGCGCCATGACGACAAAGTGGAGATTCTGGTTGAAGACGACGGAATCGGCATTCCGGAAGACCGGCTCCACCGGCTGGGCGAACCGTTTTACTCAAACAAAGAAAAGGGAACCGGCCTCGGCCTTATGACCAGCTATAAGATCATCGAGCATCACGGCGGCACCATCCGGTTTGAGAGTGTGGAAGGCCGCGGGACGACAGTAAGGGTCGAGCTTCCGGCCCAGAATATTACAGGTCGTTTTTGAGTGTAATAGGATTGTCTTCTTTTCTTCATCGCTTTGTCATGAGAATGAAACATTCCCGTGGTAGAGTTGGTGTCGTTGAAGAAAGGGGATATCCAATCCATGAAAAAAAGTTTGATCG
Organism: Bhargavaea cecembensis; assembly: GCF_000826125.2. Lineage (GTDB taxonomy): Bacteria > Bacillota > Bacilli > Bacillales_A > Planococcaceae > Bhargavaea > Bhargavaea cecembensis_B. The sequence continues at coordinate 1,817,887 of NZ_LN651373.1, read as the reverse complement.
CACTGACGGCCGCCCTTACACTCGGTGCCGGCGCAGGAACAGCATCGGCAGCAGAATACACGGTAGCCAAGGGGGACACGCTCTGGTCCATTTCCCAGGCGAACTCGGTCTCGGTCGGACAATTGAAGCAGTGGAACTCTCTTTCATCTGACCTGATCCACCCCGGAGACATTCTGACAACATCCGCTGACCAGGCGTCGGCCGCAGTCCAGAAACCGGCAAGCAAGCCGGTCCAGGCTGCAAAACCGGCGGCCAAGCCGGCAGCGGGTGCCACATATACAGTAAAAAGCGGCGACACCCTTTACAGAATTGCAACGAACCACGGAATGAGCGTCAAGACGCTCATGTCCCTGAACGGTCTCGGCAGCTCGCTGATCCATCCTGGAGACCGCCTGAAGGTTTCCGGCACGGCAGTCAAGTCGGAGAGCACGACGGTCCAGACGAGCGCTCCGGCACAGTCCGCAACACGTGAACTGACTGTCCGCTCGACAGCTTACACCGCCTACTGCGCAGGCTGCTCCGGCATCACGGCGACCGGCATCAACCTCAAGGCGAATCCGAACGCCAAAGTGATCGCGGTCGACCCTCGCGTGATCCCGCTCGGAACGAAGGTCTGGGTGGAAGGATACGGCGAAGCGATTGCAGGGGACACGGGCGGCGCCATCAAGGGCAACCGGATCGACGTCTTCATTCCGAACAAGGGCCGTGCGCTTCAGTGGGGATCCCGTACAGTGAAAGTGAAGATCCTGAACTAATTGAAAAAACCAGCCATCCGAAAGGCAGAACTGATTGCCCCGGATGGCTGGTTTTTTGTACATAGAGTTATATGGTCTGTTTTCTCCTGCGGGCTCCGAACAGGCCGGTCAATACATAAAGCGCGATGGCCAGCAGCAGGATGCCGGTCAGGATGAAGGCTCCGCGGAAGCCAAGATCGAGCAGGCCGATCAGCCCGGATCCCGCGACGACACCCATCGAGAAGAACGCATAAAAGTAACCGTACGCCTTGCCCCGGTGGTCCGGCTCGGTCGAATCGATCAGAAGCGAATTGATCGACGGGAACAGGAAAGCGAATCCGGTGCCGTAGAAAACCATGCTCAGATAGAGGGAACCCATTTCATCGGCCCCCGACAGAAACAGCATGCTGAGCCCCATCACCGAGATGCCGAATGCCAGTGTCACCATCGGGCGCAGCTTGTCAAAGAGACGGTTGGTCGGCAACAGGAAAATCAAGATCGCGACGAGGCCGAATATGCTGAGCAGCATTCCGCTCGTTTTCGTGTCATAGCCGAGTGCCTCCACTTTCAGCGGAAGGACGAGTGCCAGGACACCCTGGGAGAACATGAGGAAGAAAGCGCCGGCGAACGCCCGCATCACTCCCGGGTTCTTGAACAGTGCCCTCACCGGGAAGTGGGCATGACCTCCTTTTTTGGCCGCCGCTTTTGTCCGTCCGGCATCTGTTCCGAGGAGGAGCAGCGCCATGATGGCCAGAGCCAGCATGATCGTCCCGTTCATGGTCATGATGAAAGCGGCACCGGTCCGTGCCGCCAAAATGCCGCTGATGGCCGGCCCCAGGATGGCGGCAAGCCCGACGAAAGCGCCCGAGAGCGCCACTTTGCGTCCCCGGTTCGACTGTTCCGTCCGGTTCGCGATGAACGTGAACGCCGCCGGCACAATCAGCCCTTCCATGAACCCGTGCACGAACCTGACGGCCAGGAGCACTCCCGGACTCTCTGCAAAGCTATAGAGGAATAGAGCTCCGGCCGACAGGAACAGCCCGGTGACCAATACGAGGAACGGCCCTTTCCGGTCGGTCGAGAAGCCGGAAATGACGTTGCCGATCGTGTTTGCGAGCGAGTAGATTCCGACGACGAGCCCCGTGATGAACGGCGTGGCGCCGAGCGCGAGGGCATGCGGACTCATGATCGGAAGCTGGCTGAACAAATCAAAAAACGAGAAAAAGACGATCAGATAGACTAAAAACCGCATAAAGACGCTCCATTTCATCAAGCCAGATATCACTGGATGTTATACCACAAATGTACCACGAGAAACGAAACCCGTCACGGAATCGTCGCCGGACCGGATGCCGGGGAAGGAGTGGATCCGCTATAATGAGGGCGAGTCTGTGAGACTGATTTAAGGGGGGCCGGAAATGAATGCAGTGAAAAGACGTTCCAATTCGGTTTGGCTCATTTTGCTCATGGCTGTGCTGAGTTCCAACTTCATCCTTTATCGAACGGAATTCGGTCTGTCGCTGTTAGAAGGTGCGATTGAGGGAGTGGTGCTCGGATCGATGGTTGACCTGGCTGTTGTCTCTCCGTTGTTATGGATGGCCTGGCGCGGGAAGATCACATTGAAGGGCATGTTCTCCGGAGCGGCACTTGGACTGATCACCGTCCGCTTTCTCATTCCCGCCGAATGGCTCGGCAGTTTTGCGGCAATCACATGGATCGGTTTTGCCGCCGAAGGGGCACTGCTGTTCCTGGAAATCCTCGTCCTTGCCGCCTTGTTTGTCTACTTGCCGACCATCATCCAGACGGCGCGTTCCAGCAATGCGCCTCTGTTGTTTTCATTCCCCGACTCCGTCGATCTCCATGTCCAAAAGCGCCCTATCATCCAAGTCCTCTGCTCAGAAATGCTCATGTTCTATTTTGCCTTCGCCTCCTGGCGGAAGAGCCCACATGCCGGCGACGGTCTGTTCACACTCCATCAGAAATCTGGCTATCTCGCCCTCCAGCTCATGCTGATCCATGCCATCGTCATCGAATCGATCGGCATCCATTGGTGGCTCCACGACCGGGCGCCGATCCTGTCGATCATCCTGCTCTTGCTGAACGTGTACGCGGTCATTCTCTTTATCGGGGACATTCAAGCCGTCCGCCTGACTCCTGCAAAGTTCGCGGAAGACCGGATTTATCTTTCGCTCGGGTTGATGAAGCGGATGGAAGTCCGTTTTTCCGACATCGCTGAGATCTTGCAAGTGGAAGGCGACCCGGAAATGAAGGCACCGAAGAATGCCATCGAATTCATTCCCGCTGATTTTGGTCCGGCGCCCCCGCATGTGATCCTGAGGCTGAACCGGCCGGCTGAGGCCGTCCTGGTCATGGGAATCCGGCGGAAATATGACCAGGTCCATATCCGCGCGGATGAGCCGGGCAAGTTTATTGAGGAACTTCAGGAGAGGACGGGCAAACTGGCACGTCCATCCTCCGTCGAGGTTTCCGAAATGTTTTGAAAAGGGGCATCCATTCCTCTATAATGGCGTTGACACGATGATTAGGAGGACGAAGGAATGGCACAGCTTGATGAACAGCTTCAAATGCTGAAAGACCTGACGGATGCAAAAGGCATCCCCGGAAATGAACGTGAACCGCGAGAAGTGATGAAGCGCTATATCGAACCGTTCGCCGACTCGATCGGCTATGACGGCATCGGCTCCCTGATCGCAGAGAAGAAAGGCGGGGAAGGGCCGCGTGTCATGGTGGCGGGCCACCTGGATGAAGTCGGATTCATGATCTCGCGGATCGACGACAAAGGATTCCTGAGCTTCCAGACGGTCGGCGGCTGGTGGTCGCAGGTTATGCTGGCCCAGCGCGTCACGATCGTCACGAGAGACGGCAAGGAACTGACCGGCGTCATCGGCTCCAAGCCGCCGCACATTCTGACGGCGGAAGCCCGAAAAAAACCGGTCGATATCAAAGATATGTTCATCGACATCGGCGCTTCCTCTAAGGAAGAGGCGATGGAGTGGGGGGTCCGTCCCGGAGACATGGCAGTCCCGTATTTTGAATTCACGGTCATGAATAATCCCGATTATCTGCTCGCGAAAGCGTGGGACAACCGGATCGGCTGCGCGATCGCCATCGATGTGCTCCGCGGCCTGAAAGGCGAATCCCACCCGAACAGCGTATTCGGCGTCGGGGCGGTCCAGGAAGAGATCGGCCTCCGCGGATCCGGCACGGCCGCCCGGAAAGTGAAGCCGGACATCGGTTTTGCCGTCGACGTTGGCATTGCCGGCGACACACCGGGCGTCTCTTCGAAGGAAGCGGAAGGCAAAATGGGCGAAGGCCCGCAGATCGTCTTGTATGACGCCTCGATGGTTTCCCACAAAGGGCTGCGCGATCTCGTTGTCGACACTGCCGAAGAGCATGGGATCCCTTACCAGTTTGAGTTCATCCCGGGCGGCGGCACCGACGCCGGCTCAATCCACCTGGCGAACGAAGGCGTTCCATCCCTGGCAATCTGCATCCCGAGCCGCTACATTCATAGCCATGCGGCGATGCTGCATAAAAAAGATTATGAACATGCCGTCAAGCTCCTCATCGAAGTGATCAAAAAGCTCGATCAGGAAACCGTCGAACGCATCACATTTTCTTGAAAATGTAAGTCCAAGCTCTCAAGGCCCGACGTCCTTGAGGGCTTTTTTATTTTTGCGGGGTCAAACCGTAAGGGTGTCCGGTTCTCTGCATGAAGATTTGACTGAACGTTGCGTATCTATATAAGTTGAATTAAATTCTGTGCATTCATTATTCTAGCCGATTGGAGTGGAAGGCGGCGACTCCAGTGGAAACAGCACGAGCTGAAGACCCCGCGATGCCGCCCAACGCTTCGCTTTTGAGCGCAGACGCCAACCTTCGTATTGGCGCCGGCTAAAGCTGTGCCCACGGAAAGCGTCCGCCTGCAACGGAAATCGACTGGATGAAGATTATTTATCTCAACTCATATAGGCTGAAACGTTGTGTATCTATACATAATCTATCCGGCGAACGACGCACCAGCCTCACCGTCTCCTGCCTAATCGCAACTCCTGAAAAGAAATCTCTTCCCAATTATAAACATCCGCTTGATTTAATATAAATACATATGTATAATCATGCAATAAGATGAATGAAGGAAGGGGCGGTTATATGTTCATGACGGGGATGCAGGAAATGACGCTGGTGGAAAGCCTGAAGGGGGAAGACCTTCTCTCGCTTGATAAGCTGGAGACGGAGGAAGTGACGGGACTCATCGAACTCGGCTTTATCCTGAAGAAGCTGGCGAAGGAAGGCCGCTATCCGAAGCTGCTGTCGGGGAAGATCCTCGGCATGATTTTCGAAAAACATTCGACGCGCACCCGGATTTCGTTTGAATCGGGAATGATCCATCTCGGGGGACATGCGATGTTCATGAATTCACGGGACCTGCAGATCGGCCGCGGCGAGTCCGTCCGTGATACCGCACACGTTCTGTCCGGTTACTTGGACGCCATCATGATCCGCGCCAACAGGCACACGATGGTGCAGGAACTGGCTGACGAAGCGGCCATTCCGGTCATCAACGGGCTGACAGATATTTATCACCCGTGCCAGGCGCTTGCGGACCTGCTGACGATCCGCGAAGTGAAGGGCGGGCTGGAAGGCCGGAAAATCGCCTACGTCGGGGACGGCAACAACGTCGCCCATTCCCTCATCCTCGCCGCCGCCCATGCCGGCATGGAAATCGCCGTCGCGACGCCGGAGGGCTATGAGCCGTCGCCGGATGTGATGGAGACGGCAACTGCGATTGCGGGCAAAACCGGCGGCCATGTCTCCTGGACGTCTGAACCCGACGCGGCCGTGGACAAGGCGGACGCCGTCTATACCGATGTCTGGACGAGCATGGGCCAGGAGGAAGAGACGGCGGCACGCGTTGAAGCGTTCAAGGGATTCATGGTCGACGATGAAATGATTGCGCGAGCGAAGCCGGACTTCATGTTCCTCCACTGCCTGCCCGCCCACCGCGGCGAAGAGGTGGCGGCTTCCGTCATCGATGGTCCGAACTCCCATGTTTTCCGCCAGGCGGAGAACCGGCTCCACGCACAGAAAGCCGTGCTCGCTTCCATTATGTAAAAGCAGAAGGGCCCGCCGGAATGACCGGAGGGCCCTTTGACCGTTCATTGGACTTTGTTTCCGAACACGGATTCCAGGCCGGAAGTGATTTTTTCCTTCTCGGCCGGGTCCGCCTGCTGCCAGTACTTTTCGAAAAACACGCCGAGGCCCGGGAGGAGATGCTCCTCGCCCCGGGTAATGGCGTCATCGATGACGCCGCGGATGTCCTGCGCCGTGTTGCCGGACATGTTCGCAGAAATGGCGTCGCGGATCTGGAAATTCATATTTGATCACCCTCCTGCGCGCATCCTGTCCGTTTCGCTCGCCGGGTATACATGGTGTTTGGTAAACTTGGCCTATAATCGTGCAGAAGGTGGCGGACAGATGAAACGGATTGAATCACCACAAAACTCCCTCGTCAAACATTGGAAAAAGCTCGTCAACACGAGGAAAGAGCGGGACAAGACCGGCGAGTTCCTCGTCGAAGGCGAACATCTTGCCGAGGAGGCGCTGAACCAGGGCGGCTCGGTGTTCGCCCTCATTTTCAGGGAAGGGATCGAACTGCCTGCGCACTGGGAGACCGGCGGAGTCGAGCTGATCGAGATCACGCCGGCGGTCGAGCGGGAAATCACGGATACGGAGCATCCGCAGGGAATTTATGCACAGTGCAAAATTCCGGCTTACGGAGCGGAGCAGGCTGCTGGCTGGCGTTCGCTTCTCCTGGTCGACGCCGTCCAGGACCCGGGCAACATCGGAACGATGATCCGGACGGCGGACGCGGCGGGCATCGACGCGGTGATCCTCGGAAAAGGCTGCGCCGATCCGTTTGCGCCGAAGACGGTCCGGTCTGCACAAGGGTCCCATTTCCACATCCCGGTCGTCCGCGGAGATCTGAGGGAAGAAGCCGTGCGTCTGAAAGAAGCGGGAATCCCCGTATACGGGACTGCGCTTGAAGGGGCCGTCCCGTTCGATGAGCCGGGGAAGGGAGACGCGTTCGCCCTCATCGTCGGAAACGAGGGGAGCGGAGTGGACCCCGAACTTCTGGAAGCGTGCGACCGCAGGCTCATGATCCCGATCCGCGGCAGGGCCGAATCGCTGAACGTCGCCGTGGCCGCCGGCATCCTCCTGTATGCCCTAAGAGCTTAAAACGGCTTGCCCGCGGCGTCCGCTTCCGATATACTGGGGAATGAATAATCGAAAAACGATGAGCGGGAAGAGTAGACGAACCATCTGATCACAGGGAGCCGGCGCCGGGGACTGGAAGCGCGGGCGTTCGGATGCCGTCGAAGTTCACCCCGTCAGTTGCCGCCGGGACCAGCAGTCGCTGTAAAGGCGGGCCGGCGAACAGCCGTTATCCTGTCCGAGCGACCGCACCCGTGTGCGGTAATCAGGGTGGTACCGCGAATTCAACCTCGTCCCTTTTCCAGGGGCGGGGTTTTTATTTTTTATGCGAAAGGAGCAGATCAGCATGGAACAGCAACTCAATCAGCTGAAAGAAGAAGCGCTCGCCGGCATCCGGTCGGCGGGCGACGTCAAGTCCCTGAATGACATCCGTGTGAAATACCTCGGAAAAAAAGGGCCGATCACCGACCTCATGAAAGGGATGGGCAAACTGCCCGCCGAAGAACGTCCGAAAATGGGGGCGCTCGTCAATGAAGTGCGCGGGGAAGTGACCGAAGCCCTGGAACACCGGATGGCCATCCTGGAAGAAGAGGCCGTCGCCCGCAAACTCGAAGCGGAGACGATCGACGTCACGCTTCCCGGGACCCCGGCCAAGACGGGCAACCACCATCCGCTCACCCGGATCGTCGAGGAGATCGAGGATTTCTTCATCTCGATGGGCTACGAAGTGGCGGAAGGACCGGAAGTCGAGAAGGATTATTATAACTTTGAGGCGCTGAACCTGCCGAAAGGGCACCCGGCGCGGGATATGCAGGACTCATTCTACATCACGGAAGATATCCTCCTGCGGACCCATACATCGCCGGTCCAGGCCCGCACGATGGAAGCGAAAGAAGGGCGCCCGTTCCGCATCATCTGCCCGGGCAAGGTTTATCGCCGCGATAACGACGATGCGACCCACTCCCATCAGTTCACCCAGATCGAGGGGCTCGTCGTCGGGGAAGGCATCCGGATGAGCGACCTGAAGGGGACGCTCGACCTGTTTGCGAAAAAGATGTTCGGCGAAGACCGGGAGATCCGGCTGCGCCCGAGCTACTTCCCGTTCACGGAACCATCCGTTGAAATGGACATCTCCTGCTTTAAATGCGGCGGGTCGGGGTGCAACGTCTGCAAGGGGACCGGCTGGATCGAGATCCTCGGCGCGGGGATGGTCCACCCGAACGTTCTCCGGATGGGCGGCTACGATCCGGAAACGGTGTCCGGCTTCGCATTCGGCATGGGGCCGGAGCGGATCGCGATGCTGAAGTACGGCATTGACGACATCCGGCACTTCTATACGGACGATATCCGGTTCATCGCCCAGTTCCACAGGGCGGAAAGCTGAGGAGGGATTGTTGACATGAATGTATCATTGAACTGGCTGAACGAATATGTAGACATTAACGGAGTGGCCCCCGCCGAGCTGGCGGAAAAAATCACCCGTTCCGGGATCGAAGTCGACAGCGTGGACGACCGGTCTGAAGGACTGAAAAACATCGTCGTCGGCTACGTGGTNCGCCCGCAAACTCGAAGCGGAGACGATCGACGTCACGCTTCCCGGGACCCCGGCCAAGACGGGCAACCACCATCCGCTCACCCGGATCGTCGAGGAGATCGAGGATTTCTTCATCTCGATGGGCTACGAAGTGGCGGAAGGACCGGAAGTCGAGAAGGATTATTATAACTTTGAGGCGCTGAACCTGCCGAAAGGGCACCCGGCGCGGGATATGCAGGACTCATTCTACATCACGGAAGATATCCTCCTGCGGACCCATACATCGCCGGTCCAGGCCCGCACGATGGAAGCGAAAGAAGGGCGCCCGTTCCGCATCATCTGCCCGGGCAAGGTTTATCGCCGCGATAACGACGATGCGACCCACTCCCATCAGTTCACCCAGATCGAGGGGCTCGTCGTCGGGGAAGGCATCCGGATGAGCGACCTGAAGGGGACGCTCGACCTGTTTGCGAAAAAGATGTTCGGCGAAGACCGGGAGATCCGGCTGCGCCCGAGCTACTTCCCGTTCACGGAACCATCCGTTGAAATGGACATCTCCTGCTTTAAATGCGGCGGGTCGGGGTGCAACGTCTGCAAGGGGACCGGCTGGATCGAGATCCTCGGCGCGGGGATGGTCCACCCGAACGTTCTCCGGATGGGCGGCTACGATCCGGAAACGGTGTCCGGCTTCGCATTCGGCATGGGGCCGGAGCGGATCGCGATGCTGAAGTACGGCATTGACGACATCCGGCACTTCTATACGGACGATATCCGGTTCATCGCCCAGTTCCACAGGGCGGAAAGCTGAGGAGGGATTGTTGACATGAATGTATCATTGAACTGGCTGAACGAATATGTAGACATTAACGGAGTGGCCCCCGCCGAGCTGGCGGAAAAAATCACCCGTTCCGGGATCGAAGTCGACAGCGTGGACGACCGGTCTGAAGGACTGAAAAACATCGTCGTCGGCTACGTGGTCGAATGCAGCAAGCATCCGCAGGCGGACAAGCTGAACATTTGCCAAGTGGATGTCGGCGAAGAAGAGCCCGTCCAGATCATCTGCGGGGCGCCGAACGTGGCAGCCGGCCAGCACGTCGTCGTGGCCCGTCCCGGCGCGCGGCTCCCGGGCGGCATCAAGATCAAGAAAGCGAAGTTGCGCGGCGAGGAATCGAACGGCATGATCTGTTCGCTGCAGGAACTCGGTTTTGATGGCAAGGTCGTCCCGAAAGCCGTTTCCGAAGGGATTTACGTGCTTCCGGACGATTCCCCTGCCGGCGAGGACGCGCTCCCGCTGCTCGGGCTCGATGACACGGTCCTTGAACTGGACCTCACGCCGAACAGGGCGGATGCGCTCAGCATGCTCGGCGTCGCCTATGAGGCCGGGGCGATCCTGTCGAAGGAAGTGACGCTTCCCGATACGTCCCACGGAGAAGCGGAGGATCCGGCTTCCGGAAAGCTGAAACTGCGCGTCGATGCACCGGAGGCGAACCCGCTGTACGCGGCGAAAGTCGTCCGCAATGTGAAGGTCGGCAGCTCGCCCGAATGGCTGAAGGCCCGCCTCATGGCTTCCGGCGTCCGCCCGATCAACAACATCGTCGACATCACCAACTTCGTCCTGCTCGAATACGGCCAGCCGCTCCATGCGTTCGACTATGACCGCCTCGGCACGGGGGAGATCGTCGTCCGGCATGCATCCGAGGGAGAGACGATCGAAACGCTCGACGGCACCGAGCGAACGCTCCAACCTCATCATCTCCTCATCACGAACGGCCGCGAGCCGGTCGCCATCGCCGGCGTGATGGGCGGGGCGAATTCTGAAGTCCATGAAGGAACGACGACTGTCGTGATCGAGGCTGCCTGGTTCGACCCGGCCTCCGTCCGTCGCGCGTCCAAGGACCTCGGACTCCGCAGCGACGCCAGCACCCGCTTTGAAAAAGGCGTGGATCCGAACCGGGTGATCGAAGCCGGAGAACGCGCAGCCGCACTCATGGAAAGCCTGGCGGGCGGCGAAGTGCTGTCCGGGACGGTCCTCTTTGACGAACTCGATAAAGAACCGCTCCGCGTCACGGTGTCGCCGGATTTCATCAACGAACATCTCGGAATGAAAATCCCGTTTGAAGAAATGGAGCGGATCATGGACCGGCTGAAATTCCCGTACGAAGCGGTGAACGGCCTGTTCGTCATCGATGCTCCGACCCGGCGCGGCGACATCGCCATCCCAGAAGACATCGTCGAAGAAATCGCCAGGCTCTACGGATACGATGAAATTCCGAAGACACTGCCCGTGGCCGAATCGGTTCCGGGCGGGCTGAGCCCGTACCAGTCGAAGCGCCGGGTCGTCCGCCGTTTCATGGAAGGGGCAGGCCTCTATCAGGCGATCACCTACTCGCTCACTTCCGCGAAAGAAGCGCAGAAGTTCGCGCTTGAAACGGCGCCGGTCACAGAGCTGCTCATGCCGATGAGCGAGGAGCGGAGCACGCTCCGCCAGAGCCTCCTGCCGCATCTGCTTGAGGCGGTCACTTACAATGTGGCGCGCCAGAACGGCTCGATCGCCCTGTATGAAACCGGCGCCGTGTTCCTCGGCGAAGGAGCGGACGGCCTGCCGACGGAAGTTGAACATGCCGCCGCGGTCATCACCGGGGAATGGAACGGCAGCGAATGGCAGGGCTCGGCCCGGAAGGCGGATTTCTATACGATCAAAGGAATCGCGGAAGGTCTCTTTGACATCCTCGGACTTTCCGGAGGGCTTTCGTTCCGGAAAGGGGAGATGGCCGGCCTTCATCCGGGCCGGACGGCGGATGTCCTTCTCAGCGGCGAGCGGGTCGGCGTCGTCGGCCAGCTGCACCCGTCCGAGCAGAAGGCACGTGACCTGAAAGACACATTTGTCATGGAACTGAATCTGGAGGCCATCCTCAAGAAAGACGATGAGCCGCTAGTCTACTCGCCGGTTCCGAAGTTCCCGTCGATCAGCCGGGATATCGCACTCGTCGTGCCGAAGACGACGGAATCCGCGACGCTTGAAAAAGCGATCCGCTCGAATGCCGGAAGCCTGCTCAAGGACGTCCATGTGTTCGACGTGTACGAAGGGGAGAAGATGGCGGAAGGCATGAAGTCCATCGCCTTCTCGCTCACCTACCAGGATCCGGAACGCACGCTTACCGATGAAGAAGTGTCCGAAGCGCACAACCGCGTCATCGGTGCGCTGGAAGCCGAAGGCGCACGCGTCCGCAGCTGAACGAGTAACAACCCTTCCCCGAGATGCAGAACGGGGAAGGGTTTTTGAGTTGTTCTATCTATTCGTGTCGGCATTCAGTCAGCTTTCTATCTATTCGTGTCAGCATTCTATCTATCCGAGTCAGCTTTCTATCTATTCGTCCAGGCATTCTATCTATTCATGTCCGCTTTCTATCTATTCGCGTCAAATTCATCCCCTGCCGCGTTTTTTCGCAGCGAGCAGGGCGGCTTTGCCGGTATTGGCGAAGTGGCGCTTCGTGATCGACGACAGGAAGCCGTCGCCCTTGCCGAGGATGATCTTCGCCGCCGCTTCATCGACCGGCTTGCCGGCCCCTTTCGGTAGGGTGATGCCGGCTTTCTCACTCAGCCGGTCCATTTTTTCAAGAAAAGCGACCCGGGCGAGGATGGACGCACAGGCTACCGAGACATGCAGATTTTCCGCCTTCGTGGAAAACAGCACGTTTTCCCGGATGATTTCCCCTTCCTGGGCGATGTGCCGGTAATAGACATTCCGCTCGGCGAACTGGTCGATCAGGATGAAATCCGGCCGGTCGTCGCCGAGTTTCCGAAGCACATGACGGATCGCCTGGTTGTGGAGGAGGGCTTTGATTTTGCCCTGCGACCAGCCCTTCGCCTGGACGGTGTTGTATTTCTCATTCGGCAGGACGAGCACGCTGTTCGTGAACGCCGCCTTGATCTCCGGTCCGATCCGCCTCATGAGCGGATCGGTCAGCATCTTCGAGTCTTTCACGCCGAGTTCCTCGGCAAGCGCAATTTTTTCGGCGGGCACGTAGCAGGCGGCGACCGTCACGGGGCCGAAGAAATCGCCCGTTCCGGTTTCGTCCGAACCGAGGACGGACATCCGGGAGAACCCGTCCGGAAGCCGGTCTCCCTTGGCCGCCGATTTCTTTGCGGGCGGCGCCTGTCCCGCAGAGGTGCCTGCGCTCCATTTGGCCGCTTCAGCGGGCCCTCCCGCCCCCTGGAACATGACTTTGCCGGAGCGGTACGCCGTGATCGAGGCGCCGCCCGCCTTTGCGGCGAAGACCACGCCGGGAGCGGAGCGCTCGACCTTCGACGCGGCATAGTGATCCATCAGTTTCTTCATCTGCACGGGGTCCATCGTGATGACCGTATTCGACATATTCTCATCCTTCCATCCTGTGCAGATCCGGCCGGCTCCCAAAAAGGATGGCCGGCGTTTTCCGTCCTACACATTGAATCTGCTTTCATGGTATTATGGTGTATAGGATTTTTCAAGGAGGTGGCGGGAGTGACTGAACCGAAAAAAATCCGTGTGGCCGTGGAGATCTATGGCCAGACATATCAGATGGTCGGAACGGAGAGCAGCAGCCATATGCGCCTCGTCGCTTCGCTCGTGGATGACATGATGCGCGAAATCTCCTCGAAAAACCGGTCGCTCGATACGACGAAAATCGCCGTCCTGACGGCAGTGAACACAGTGAACGATGCCGTCAAGCTGAAAGAGCGCATCGAAGAGCTGGAAAACGAACTGAAAACGCTGAAGGGTTGACGTGCATGCTCGATTTAATGATAGTTTTTGTCCTGCTCGGAGGGCTGATCGCCGGCTTCAAGCGGGGCCTGATCGTCCAGCTTATACATATGGTAAGTTTCATCGTCGCACTTATCGTGGCCTGGGTTTATTACAAGCCGCTCGCCGAAAAGTTCGTCCTCTGGGTGCCGTATCCGGCGGTGGAGGCCGGAAATTCGCTCAAGATCGCATTCGGGAGCATCGATTTTGACCAGACGTTCTACCGTCTGCTGGCGTTTGTCTTTATTTTCATCGCCGTCAAGCTCGTCCTCCAGCTGCTTTCTTCCATGCTGGATTTCCTGAAATACTTGCCCGTGCTCGGGTCGATCAACGCGTTCACCGGAGCGGCGCTCGGCTTTTTGGAATTTTATCTTGTCCTCTTTTTCCTTTTGTATGTTTTTGCCATGCTGCCGATCGGCTTTATCCAGGACCGGATCGATTCGTCGATCCTGGCGGGGGCCATCCTGAAGCATACGCCGCTCATCTCCGAGGCGGCCAAGAACTGGTGGTACATTTACGTGAAATGAGCTTCCCTCCCGAGAGGGGAGCTTTTTAGCCGAAAGGGGAGGTTTTTCATATGAACAAGAAGATCATCATCCAGACGCTTGAAGAGATCGCACTCCATATGGAACTGCTCGGTGAAAACCCGTTCAAGGTCGGGGCGTTCCGAAAAGCGGCGGCCGTGCTCGAGCAGGACCCGCGGAGCCTGACGGAAATGGATGATATCCTGTCCCTGAAGGGGATCGGCAAAGGGACGGGGGCGGTTATCACCGACCTGCTCGAAAAAGGGGAGTCGGACCTGCTCGTCGAGCTGCAGGAGGAAGTGCCGGACGGACTGATTCCGCTGCTCAAGATTCCGGGACTCGGGGGAAAGAAGATCGCCAAGCTCCATCAGGAACTCGGCATTGATTCCGCCGAATCGCTGAAAGCGGCCTGCGAAGCGGGGGACGTGAGCAAGCTTCCAGGCTTCGGAAAAAAGACCGAAAAGAATCTTCTGGCGGAGCTGGAGACGTTCGGTCAGCGGCCGGACAAGCTTCCACACTGGGCGCTCGAGCCGGTTGTCCATTCCATTGAAAACAGCCTGCTCGCCATCCCTGAAGTTGACCGGTTCCTCGCGACGGGCAGCTACAGGAGGATGGCAGAGATGAGCAGCGACCTCGATTTCATCGTCGTGACCGGACAGCCGGAGCGGGTGCGGGAGGGACTGATGAACACCCTTCCGGTCATGGAGACGATTGCTTCCGGCGACGCCAAGCTTTCGGTCACCGTAGAGGCGGACGATCCGGTCGACGTGGACTTCCGCTTCGTGACCGAAGAACAGTTCGCCAGCGCCATCCACCATTTCACCGGATCCAAGGATCATAACGTCCGGATGCGGCAGATTGCCAAGGAACGCGGTGAAAAGATCAGCGAATACGGCGTCGAGCAGGAAGACGGTTCGGTGCTGACATTTTCATCCGAAAAAGAGTTCTTCGGCCATTTCGGCCTGCCGTTCTTCCCGCCGGAAGTGAGGAAAGACGGGACCGAACTCAAGCGCGGCGATGAGCTGGACGGGCTCGTCCGGCTCGAGGACATCCGGACCGATCTTCATATGCACACGGTCTGGTCGGACGGCGCCGAGTCGATCCGCGAGATGGCGGAGGCCTGCAGGGACCGCGGATACAGCCATATGGTCATCACCGACCATTCCCATTACCTGAAAGTCGCAAACGGGCTCACGCCGGATCGCCTCCGCATGCAGATCGCGGAAGTGCGGGAAGTGGACGCAGAACTGGAAGGCATCACGGTTCTTTGCGGGACCGAGATGGACATCCTCCCCGACGCGACGCTTGATTTCGCCGATGAGCTGCTGTCGGAACTGGACTTCGTCATCGCTTCCATCCACTCGAACTTCAACCAGTCCCAGGAAAAGATCATGGAACGCCTCCATGCCGCGATCTCCAATCCGAATGTCGACATGATCGCCCATCCGACGGGCCGTCTCATCGGCCGACGCGACGGCTACTCGCCGGATGTGGCCCGGCTCATCGATTGGGCGGCGGAATACGGAAAGATCCTTGAGCTCAATGCCAATCCGTACCGGCTCGACCTGGCGGAGGAATGGCTCGTTCTGGCACAGGAAAAAGGCGTGCCGATTGCGATCAACACCGATGCGCACAGCACCGGACAGCTCGGCTACATGGACACCGGCGTCCGGTACGCCCGGCGCGCCTGGCTGAACAAAGACAACATCGTCAATACATGGACACTCGAACGGTTCCTCGGCCACCTGAAAGGCTGAGGGCCGCTGCTATTTAGAAGAAAGGAAGTGCAGCCGATGGACTCCCGAGTCCTGAAGACACTTGAATTTGATAAAATCCGCGATGAAGTGGCCGGGCACTGCACATCGGTGCTCGGGAGGAGCCGGATCTCCGGTCTCGTCCCGTCCACTGATCTCGGCGAAGTCGCCGCGCTGCTCGCAGAGACGGACGAGGCGCTCGCCATCTACCGCATCCGCGGCAACGTTCCGATGGGCGGGCTGTTCGACATCCGTCCTTATTCGAAGCGGGCACAGGCTGGCGGCATGCTCGGCGCGATGGAACTGATGGAAACCGCCAGCACGATCCGCGCCGGCCGCATCCTCCGGCAATTTCTTGAGGCGATCGAAGCGGAAGGGGAGATCGACATTCCCCTGTTCCTCGCGAAAAAAGAAGAGATGCCGGTCCTGACGGCACTTGAACATGAGATCAATGCGTGCATCGATGACAACGGGAAAGTCGTCGACAGTGCGTCGGGCGCTCTCCGGTCGATCCGCCAGCAGCTCCGCGCGCAGGAAGGGCGCGTGCGGGACAAGCTCGAGCAGTACACCCGCAACAACGCCAAAATGCTGTCGGATGCCATCGTGACGATCCGGAATGACCGGTATGTCATCCCGGTCAAACAGGAGTACCGGACCCATTTCGGCGGCATCGTCCACGACCAGTCGGCCTCCGGACAGACGCTGTTCATCGAGCCGGATGCCGTCGTCCAGGCGAACAATGAAATCCGCCGACTGAAAATGAAGGAGAACGAGGAAATCGAGCGGATTCTCCGGATGCTGTCGGAACAGGTCCAGGGGCATGCGCATGAACTGTTCGTCCTCATTGGGATCCTCGGCGACATGGATGTCGTCCTGGCCAAAGCCAAATACGGAATGGCGGAAAAAGCGACCATCCCGGGGGTGAACGACGAAGGATCGATCCGCATGGTGAAAGCCCGCCATCCGCTCATCCCGCGGGAAGAAGCGGTCACGAACACGATCGAATTCGGCGGAGACACGACCGCCATCGTCATCACGGGTCCGAACACGGGCGGCAAGACCGTCACACTGAAGACGGTCGGACTCTGCACGCTCATGGCGCAGTCGGGACTTCCGATCCCCGCACTCGAGGGATCGGAGATGGCCGTATTCGACGGCATCTATGCAGACATCGGTGACGAGCAGTCGATCGAACAGAGCCTGAGCACGTTCTCCTCCCATATGGTGAACATCGTCGGCATCCTCGAACGGTTCGATGAGCGCTCGCTCGTCCTGTTTGACGAACTGGGCTCCGGCACCGATCCGCAGGAAGGCGCGGCGCTCGCCATCGCAATCCTCGATGAAGTGCACGGCAGGGGCGCACGCGTCATGGCGACGACCCACTATCCGGAACTGAAGGCGTACGGCTACAACCGGCCGGGCGTCGTGAATGCGAGCGTCGAGTTCGACGTCGAGACGCTCAGCCCGACCTACCGCCTCCTCATCGGGGTCCCCGGACGAAGCAACGCCTTCGAGATTTCCAAGCGTCTCGGCCTCCCGGATCACATCATCCGTCATGCGAAGACATTCACCGGCGAGGACCGAAATGAAGTCGAGACGATGATCACGTCGCTGGAAGCGAGCCGGGTCCAGGCGGAGAAAGACGCCGAAGAGACCGCACGCGTACTGCATGAATCCGAAGAACTCCGGAGCCAACTGGAAGAGCGGCTGTCGGAGTATGATTCGAAGAAGGACCAGCTGGAAGAGAAGGCCAAGGAGAAGGCGAAGAAAATCGTGGAAGACGCCCGCCGGGAAGCGGAGACCGTCATTTCCGAACTCCGGTCGATGCGCCTCAACGCCGGTGCGCAGGTGAAAGAGCACGAACTCATCGAGGCGAAGAAACGGCTCGAAGGGGCAGTGCCTCAAGAGGACCTGCGCAAAAAGCCGAAGACCAAGGCGAAGCCGGCCAAACATGAACTTCAGCCCGGCGACGAAGTCAAGGTCATCAGCTACGGCCAGAAAGGAACGCTTCTCGAAAAAGGATCGGACGGCGAGTGGCTCGTCCAGATCGGCATCCTGAAGATGCGCCTGCACGAATCGGACCTGGAGTACGTGAAACCGGAGAAGCCGAAAGAAACGGTCACAGTCGCGAATGTCCGCGGACGTTCCGCGGAAGGAGTCAGGATGGAACTCGACCTCCGGGGCGAGCGCTACGAAGACGCCATCCGCCGGACCGAAAAGTACATCGACGACGCCCTCCTCGCGAACTACCCACGCGTCTCGATCATCCACGGCAAAGGGACCGGCGCATTGCGCGAAGGCATCCAGAAATACCTTCGCCGCCACTCCCGCGTCAAAAGCTTCCGCTTCGGGGAAGCGGGCGAAGGCGGATCCGGCGTCACGGTCGTAGAACTGAAATAAGATCATTGGCGTAAGGGAACGATGCCCGGCGGCCGAGCCGGCCGATTCGATCAACCGGCCCTCTCCGTCCTGATCCAAAGTGCTCATTCCATAAAAAAACGAAACCTTCCGGGCGCCCGCGCCGTAAGCAAAGATTAAAACGGCAAAGGAGCCAACTGTATGCTGCTATCCGGCTTTTGGACCCATCCGCTCGTTGAATCAGCGGGCTACTTCAGCGTCACCGTCCTCTGCCTTGTCGTGGCGATGGTGCTGTTCGAACTCGTGACGAAATATAAGAACTGGGAAGAAATCCAGAACGGCAACCTGGCCGTCGCCATGGCGACCGGCGGGAAGATCTTCGGCGTGGCCAATATCTTCCGGCACTCCATCCAGCAGCACTCGACCCTGCCGGAAATGCTGCTCTGGGGCCTGTTCGGCTTCTTCCTCCTCATCATGGCCTACTGGCTGTTCGAATTCCTCACTCCGAAGTTCAAGATCGACGAGGAAATCGGCAACGACAACCGGGCGGTCGGTTTTATTTCATTCATCATCTCGGTCGGGCTCAGCTTTGTCATCGGAGCGAGCATCACCTGACCCGCATGGCACCATCCGCAGCGATCGAAAGGCGGTAAACCGAATTGGATATGATCAAACTTGCAAAACTGCTGCTGGTTATCTGCGCCGGCTTCATCATCGTCGGCATCTGGTGGCTGTTTTTCAACTGAGCACGGGGGACCCCCGTGCTTTTATTCATTCTGCTATTGAAAGCGCCTCCAATGTTGTGTATCCTTGAAATAGGAATATTCTAACGATTAAACAGGAGAAAGGGGTCTGTTCATGACGGCAAAACCATGGCTCAAGCACTATCCCGAGGAAATCCCGCCGATCGTCGAGATTCCGGAAGAACCGATTCAGATGAGTCTCACGCACTCGGCAGAGAAGTATCCGGACAAAGTCGCCATCCATTTTCTCGGAAGGGAAGTGACATTCCGGGAACTGTATGAGTCCTCGCTGAAGTTCGGCAACTACCTCCGGGGGCTGGGCGTCCAAAAAGGGGACCGCGTGGCGATCATGCTGCCGAACTGTCCGCAGAACGTCATTGCCTTCTACGGAATCCTGTATGCGGGGGCGATCGTCGTCCAGACGAACCCGCTGTATACCGAGAAGGAGCTCGCCTATCAGTTGAAGGACTCCGGAGCAAAAGTGATCGTCGGCCTGGATATCCTGTATCCGCGGATCGCCAAGGTCATCGGCGAAACGCCTCTGGAGCAGGTCATCATCACGGGCATCAAGGATTACCTGCCATTCCCGAAGAACCTCCTATACCCGTTCGTCCAGCGCAAGGAATACGGGATGACCGTTAAAGTCGAGCACCGGGGACGGAACCATCTGTTCACGGAAGCCATCAAGCGCTCCGAGGCGGAACCGATTGCGCTTGATGGCCCCGAGCCGGATGAAGTGGCACTCCTTCAGTACACGGGCGGCACGACCGGCTCTCCGAAGGGCGTCATGCTCACCCACCGCAACTTGATGGCCAATGCGAAGATGTGCGAGGCCTGGATGTACAAATGCGAGCCGGGCGAAGAAACGGTCCTCGGCATTCTCCCGTTCTTCCACGTGTATGGCATGACGACCGTCCTCGTCCTGTCCGTGGCGCAGGGGAACAAGATGGTGCTCGTTCCGAAATTCGATCCGGAGACCGTCCTCAAGCTGATCGACAAACAGTCGCCGACCTTGTTCCCGGGCGCGCCGACCATTTATATCGGCCTGCTCAACCACCCGGACATCTCCAAATACGACCTCCAGTCGATCAAGGCATGCCTGAGCGGCTCCGCTCCGCTTCCGGTCGACATCCAGGAGAAGTTCGAGAAAGTGACGAAAGGGAAACTGGTGGAAGGCTATGGCCTGTCCGAATCCTCCCCGGTCACGCACGCGAACCTCATCTGGGACGGGGAGCGCAAAAGAGGCTCGATCGGCATCCCTTGGCCGAATACCGAAGCGACCGTGTTCAAGAACGGGACAACGGAGCCGCTGGCCGTCGGAGAAGTCGGTGAAATTGCGGTGAAGGGGCCCCAGGTGATGAAGGGGTACTGGAACCGTCCGGAAGATACCGCGGCCACACTGCAAGACGGCTGGCTCCTGACAGGCGATCTCGGCTACATGGACGAGGACGGTTACTTCTACGTCGTCGACCGGAAGAAGGACATGATCATCGCGAGCGGGTATAATGTATATCCGAGAGACATCGAAGAAGTGCTTTATGAGCACCCCGCCATCATGGAATGCGTGGTCGCCGGCGTGCCGGATCCGTACAGGGGAGAGACCGTGAAGGCCTACATCGTCCTGAAGAAAGGCCATGAAGTGACGGAAGAGGAACTCAACGAATTCTCCCGGAAGCATCTGGCTGCCTACAAAGTGCCGAGGCTGTATGAATTCCGTGATGAACTGCCGAAGACGGCCGTCGGAAAAATCCTCCGCCGCAAGCTTGTGGACGAGGAGAAAAAGAAACTCGACGAGGAGAAAGTCGGTTCCTGAGAACGCTTGACAGACCGATATATGCAGTCTAATATAGAAATATGAATGAACCATCATTCATATTTCTTTTTCTTTGGTGGTGGAATCTTTGAAGCGGAACAAGCCGAAATACAAACAGATCGTGGACGCCGCGGTCATCGTCATTGCCGAAAACGGCTATCATCAGGCGCAAGTCTCGAAGATTGCCAAACAGGCGGGCGTCGCTGACGGGACGATTTATCTTTACTTCAAAAACAAAGAAGACATTCTCGTTTCGGTGTTCCGTGAGAAGATGTCGATCTTCGTTGAGAACCTGCAGAAGATCCTGGATGGGAACGAAACTTCCGAGGAGAAGCTGCGTCGGATGATCGAGAACCACTTCCGCGTGATCTACTCGGACCATCATCTGGCCATCGTCACCCAGCTCGAGCTCCGCCAATCCAATCAGGATCTGCGGCACAAGATCAATAATGTGCTCAAAGATTATCTGGCCCTCCTGGACCGGATCCTGGCCGAAGGGATCGAGCGGGGAGAATTTGAAAAAGAGATGGATATCCGGCTCGCGCGGCAGATGGTGTTCGGCACCATGGATGAAATTATCACCTCATGGGTGATGAACGGTCAGAAATATGATTTAATGAAACTGGCGCCGAATGTACATAGGCTGCTCATGAAAGGCATGAAAGCCGACTGAAGGGGATGAGTTTCGGATGGAATTCCTGAAAGTGGAGAAGAAGGACAAACTGGCGATCGCCGCAATCACGCGGCCGCCTGCGAATGCGCTTTCACAAGGCTTGATCCGCGAGGTCGACCAGCTCCTGGATGAAGTCGAACAGGATCCGGACGTCCGGGTGATCGTTCTGCACGGGGAAGGACGTTTCTTCTCGGCAGGGGCGGACATCAAGGAATTCACGGAAGTAGAGTCCGGCGAGGAATTTTCCGGGCTTTCCGGGAGAGGCCAGCAAGTGTTCGAACGGCTGGAAAACTTCCCGAAGCCCGTGATTGCCGCCATTCACGGCGCGGCGCTCGGCGGCGGACTCGAACTGGCGATGTCCTGCCATATGCGGTTCGTCACGAGCGGAGCGAAGCTGGGGCTTCCTGAGCTTTCGCTCGGACTGATCCCGGGGTTTGCCGGCACGCAGCGGCTTCCGCGGTACGTCGGACCGGCCAAGGCTGCGGAGATGATGCTGACCGCCGAGCCGATCACCGGGGAGGAAGCCGTCAGCTGGGGGCTCGCAAACCGGGCCTTCGGCGAAGACGAACTGCTCGATGAGACGCTCAAAACGGCAGGGAAGATTGCCAAAATGAGCCCCGTCTCCGTGCGGGCCGCTCTCCGGATGCTGCAGTACGGAAAGCATGAAGGCTTCCATGAAGGCGTGAAGGCGGAAGCCGAGTCATTCGGAGAAGTGTTTGTTTCGGAAGACGCCAAAGAAGGCATCGCAGCCTTCATCGAAAAGCGCAAACCCGATTTCCAGGGAAGATAAACATTCGAAGGGGAGGATGGCAACATGAACATCTACGCACTTGTAAAACGGACGTTCGACACAGAGGAGAAGATCTCTGTCCAGAACGGTGGAATTGCAGAAGACGGAGCGGAATTCATCATCAACCCGTACGACGAATATGCGGTTGAAGAAGGGATCCGCCTCCGCGACGAGCATGGCGGCGAAGTGACGGTCCTCACGCTCGGCGGGGAAGACGCGGAAAAGCAGCTTCGCACGGCGCTTGCGATGGGAGCCGACAAAGCGGTCCTCATCGACACGGACGACGATCTCGATGACATCGACGAATTCACGGCGGCCACGATCATCGCCGAATACCTGAAGGACAAAGACGCGGACCTCATCCTCGCCGGCAACGTGGCGATCGACGGCGGTTCCGGTCAGGTCGGCCCGCGTGTGGCCGAGCTTCTCGGCATCAACTACGTGACGACGATCACCGAACTGAAGGTCGACGGCGAAAAGGCGAACATCGTGCGGGACGTCGAAGGCGACTCCGAGACGATCGAAGCGGAACTGCCGCTGCTCGTCACGGCGCAACAGGGACTGAACGATCCGCGGTATCCATCCCTTCCGGGGATCATGAAGGCGAAGAAAAAGCCGCTTGAGGAACTCGAACTTGACGACCTCGACATCGATGAAGATGAGGTCGAAGCGAAAACGGAGCGGATCGAAATCTTCCTTCCGCCCGAGAAAGCTGCGGGACGTGTGCTTGAAGGCGATCTTGGGGACCAGGTCAAGGAACTCGTCCAGCTGCTCCGCACCGAAGCGAAAGTCATCTGAGCCGGTATTATTCGAATCAGGAGGGGTAATCTATGTCCAACAAAGTGATTGTACTAGGGGAAGCGCGCGACGGCGCTTTGCGGAATGTTTCGTTTGAAGCCATCGCGGCAGCGAAGAAAGTATCGGACGGCGGAGAAGTTGTCGGTGTCCTGATCGGGGACGACGTACAGGGGCTCGGCCAGGAAATGATCCAATACGGCGCGGATCGTGTCGTGACAGTCGAACACCCGCACCTCAAACACTATACATCCGATGGTTTCGGCCAGGCATTCATGGCCGTCTACGAACAGGAGCAGCCGGAAACAATCGTATTCGGCCACACGGCGCTCGGGAAGGACCTGTCGCCGAAGATCGCGGCCAAGCTCAAGAGCGGACTCGTCTCCGACATAACCGACATCGAAGGCGAAGGGGAAGACGCGGTCTTCATCCGCCCGATCTACTCCGGCAAGGCGTTTGAAAAAGTGAAGATCAACGAAGGACCGATCTTCTTCACAATCCGCCCGAACAACATCGCGGCACCGGCAAAGGACGAAAGCCGCTCCGGCGACGTCTCGTCCGTGAGCGCAGACATCCAGAACCTGCGCTCCGTTGTAAAGGATGTCGTCACAAAAGCGACCGACGGCGTCGACATGTCCGAGGCGAAGGTCGTCGTGGCCGGCGGCCGCGGCGTCAAGGGGCCTGAAGGCTTCGAACCGCTGAAAGAACTCGCAGACCTGCTCGGCGGAGCAATCGGCGCATCGCGCGGAGCGTGCGACGCCGACTACTGCGATTACTCCCTGCAGATCGGGCAGACAGGCAAGGTCATCACACCGGATCTGTATATTGCAGCGGGCATCTCCGGGGCAATCCAGCACCTCGCCGGGATGTCGAACTCGAAAGTGATCGTCGCCATCAACAAAGATCCGGAAGCCAACATCTTCAAGGTGGCGGACTACGGAATCGTCGGCGACCTGTTCGAAGTGGTTCCGATGATGATCGAAGAGATCAAGAAAACAAAAGTGAATGCATGATCCTGCAGGCCCCCGGGTATGAGTACTTCGGGGGCCGCATTTTGGCCCGGGCAGAACATTCGCTCCGGAATCCGGGGCCGTGCTATACTACCGGTAGCAGTCAATAAAAAAGGCGATGCCGCGTACCGCGTGCACCGGTTGTTTTCACCGGGGCATTGCCCGATAACAAGGAGGATCTCCAATATGGCTATTCAACATGCAACCGACCAGGACTTCCAGAACAAAGTATCCGACGGACTCGTGCTCGTCGACTTCTGGGCAACGTGGTGCGGACCGTGCAAGATGATCGCGCCCGTCCTGGAAGAAGTGGACGCTGAAATCGGAGACAAAGTACAGATCGTGAAAGTCGATGTGGATGAAAACCAGGAAACAGCCGGCAAGTACGGCATCATGTCCATCCCGACACTCGTCCTCTTTAAGAACGGCGAAATCGTGGACAAAGTCGTCGGATTCAATCCGAAGGAAAAACTTGTCCAATTCATCGAACAGCACGCGTAACAGAAACACGAGAACCGGGCCCCTGTGGTGCCCGGTTCTTTTTGGCAGGTGAGAAACTATGAACGAACGAATCCAGCAGAAGCTGGCAATCTTGCCGGATCAGCCCGGCTGCTACCTCATGAAGGACCGGCAGGGGACGATCATTTATGTCGGCAAGGCGAAAGTGCTGAAAAACAGGGTCCGGTCTTATTTCACCGGGTCGCATGATGCGAAGACCCAGCGGCTCGTCTCTGAAATCGAGAATTTTGAGTATATCGTCACATCATCCAACATCGAAGCGCTCATACTGGAACTGAACCTGATCAAAAAGCATGACCCGAAATATAACATCATGCTGAAGGATGACAAGACGTATCCGTATATCAAGATCACCGCGGAGAGGCACCCGAGGCTCATCATCACCCGGAATGTGAAGAAGGACAAGGGCAAATACTTCGGCCCTTATCCGAACGCCTACGCGGCAGCGGAGACGAAAAAGCTGCTCGACCGGCTTTACCCGCTCCGGAAATGCCAGACATTGCCGGACCGGGTCTGCCTTTATTATCATCTCGGCCAGTGCCTGGCCCCGTGCATCAATGAAGTGCCCGCGGAAACCTACCGGGAATTGACCGACGGCATCGCCAGATTCCTGAGCGGCGGATACAAGGACGTCAAGCGGGACCTGACGGAAAAGATGAACCGGGCAGCGGAAGAACTGGAGTTCGAGCGGGCGAAGGAATACCGGGATCAGATCTCCCATATCGAGACGGTCATGGAAAAGCAGAAGATCACGACGAACGACATGACGGACCGCGATGTGTTCGGCTACGCGGTCGACAAGGGCTGGATGTGCGTCCAGGTGTTCTTCATCCGCCAGGGCAAGCTCATCGAACGGGATGTTTCCCTGTTCCCGCTTTACCGGGATCCGGACGAGGAATTCCTCACGTACATCGGACAGTTCTACGGCAAGTCCGAGCACCTGCTGCCGAAAGAGCTGCTGCTGCCCGAAGGCACGGACGCGGAAATCGTCCAGGAGCTGCTCAGTGCGAAAGTCAGTGTCCCCCAGCGCGGGAAGAAAAAAGACCTCGTCAGGCTCGCCGCCAAAAATGCGCGCATTGCACTTTCCGAGAAGTTCCAGCTGATTGAACGGCAGGAACAGCGGACGGTCGGGGCGTGCGAGGAACTCGGCGAGGCGATGGGCATTGCCGCCCCGCTGCGGATCGAGGCATTCGACAACTCGCACACGTACGGGGCGGAAGCCGTCTCCGCGATGGTGTCATTCATCGACGGGCGGCCGGATAAAAAGAACTACCGGAAGTACAAAACCCGGACCGCCGCCCGGCATGACGACTACGGGGCCATGAGGGAAGTGGTGCGCAGGCGCTATGTCCGGGTGCTGAAAGACGGGCTGCCGCTGCCCGACCTGATCCTCATCGACGGCGGGAAAGGGCAGATCAGCGCCGCCAGGGAAGTGGTGGAAGACGAACTCGGACTCGACATCCCGATCGCGGGACTGGCGAAGGACGACAAGCACCAGACGGCACTCCTCCTGTACGGAGACCCGCCGGAAGTCGTTCCGCTCAAGCGGACGAGCGAAGGATTCTACCTGCTGCAGCGGATCCAGGATGAGGTCCACCGGTTCGCCATCACGTTCCACCGGCAGCGGAGGGGGGCCAAGTCCCTCACCTCCTCGCTCGACGGAATTCCGGGTGTCGGTCCGAAGCGGAAAAGCCAGCTGCTCAAGCATTTCGGTTCCGTCAAGAAAATCCGCGAAGCCACCGCCGAACAATTGAAGGAAGCGGGCCTTCCGCAGGCGGTGGCCGAGACCGTCGCCGGCTATTTCAAGGAAGCGGAGGCGGCCAAAGAAGGATCGGAGGAGAAGGGATGAACTGGACGATCGTTGAAGACGCGATCCGGAAGGCGAGGGAGCAGGGCGACTTCGATCACCTGCCGGGCAAAGGGAAGCCGCTCCCGAAAGATGAATTCGAACACTTGCCGCCCGACATCCGGATGGCGGTCCGGATCCTGAAGAACAGCGGCTATGATGACGAGGCGATGTTCGTCCAGAAAGAGATGACCGAACTCGGCGGCCGGATCGAGCATGCGCCGGCTTCGAAAAAGACCGACCTGGAAACCGCCTACAACAAACAGATGAAAAAAATGAACTCTCTCCTTGCAAAAAAGGGAGTTCCGACGAACAGCAGCGCGTTCAAGGAGTATAACCGGCAGATCCAGGACAAGCTGAAATGGTGAACGGAGAAAGGGCAACAAAAAAATGGCCGCGGCGGGTGGATCACTCTGTCGCGGCCTTCGCTTTTATCATGTTTCAAGCCCATACCAGATTCAGCCGGACCAGCCCTTTCTTTTTGTCCGGCTCGGGATGGCATTCACATTCGCACTCGTGGATCTTCGCATACTGGCCGGACAAAAAACCGGCCTCGAGCATGTAGGACCGGCTGCCCCTCTTCACGTACTCGGGATCGGGCTCCAGCAGCCAGACAGCCTCCTTTTTGGCCTCCCGCTCGACGGAAAGGCCACCCCAGCCGGCCTCCCGGAAAAATTCCGGAGCCTCATCCATCCGGAACAGGGGAAAGGTCCTCGCCAGTTCTTTGCCGGCCCAATAGAGGATATCACTCTCATGCTTCCCGAGCACCGACGGAAGCACGTGGTCGCGGATTAATTCATAACCGAACCGGGTCGCCTCTTCCCGGACGGCCGTCCCGTTTTCCTCAGACATCCAATCACCTCATCCATTCTGACCTTCCGAACTGATCCGGCACCGCTATCTGCTGCTCCGCAGCCGGATTGGCGGCTCTTGTCGAATTTGTGTCGGTCACCTTGATTTCCCTAGGGGGGAGGAGTACAATGGTCATGTCCTAATATTGTAATCATGATGAAATAAGCAGTCAATGTTCGCTTCCGTCAACAGGCGGGGGCGTCGTCGCCTGCCTGTTTGTCAGTACCAAGGGAGGTAAAGAGAATTCATGAGAGATTATGATTTTGGCCTGCGCCGGCTGCACTCGCTCCTCGGGATCATTCCGATCGGCCTGTTCCTGACCCAGCACTTGATCGTCAACCACTTTGCCACGAATGGAGTGGAATCGTTCAACAGGGCATCCGCCTTCATGGGCAATCTGCCGTTCGTGCTCTGGCTGGAGTGGATCGTCATCTACATCCCGCTCATGTTCCACGCATTCTTCGGTCTGTACATCGCGTTCACCGGGAAGCCGAACGTGAACCGATACGGTACATACCGGAACTGGATGTTCCTGCTCCAGCGGATCACGGGTGTGATTCTTGTTGTCTTCATCGCATGGCACATCTGGCAGACCCGCATCCAGAAGGCGCTCGGAACCGAAGTGGACTTCGACATGATGGCGGACGTGTTCTCCAGTCCGTTCATGATCGCGTTCTACGTGCTCGGCGTCGTTTCCGCGACATTCCACTTCGCCAACGGGTTCTGGTCGTTCCTCGTCACTTGGGGCGTTACCCAGTCTGCCCGTTCCCAGCGCATCTCCACATACGTCATGACAGTGCTGTTCCTCGCCCTGTCCGTGATCGGCATCCGCGCGATCTTCGCATTCGTCTGATCGCCGGATCCGCAATTGTAGCTTAGTATTGAACGAACTGAGGAGTGAACTAGAAATGGCGAAAAGCAAATTGATCGTCGTCGGCGGCGGACTTGCCGGACTGATGGCGACGATTAAGGCTGCCGAAGCAGGCACGCCGGTCGAGTTGTTTTCATTGGTTCCCGTTAAACGTTCGCACTCCGTCTGCGCACAGGGCGGCATCAATGGTGCAGTCAACACGAAAGGGGAGGGCGACTCCCCTTGGATCCACTTCGATGACACCGTATACGGCGGTGACTTCCTTGCAAACCAGCCGCCTGTCCTGAAAATGGCAGAGGCTGCACCTGGCATCATTCACCTGATGGACCGGATGGGCGTCATGTTCAGCCGGACGCCGGAAGGTCTTCTGGACTTCCGTCGTTTCGGCGGAACGATGCACCACCGCACGGCTTTCGCCGGTGCGACGACTGGACAGCAGCTCCTCTATGCCCTTGACGAGCAGGTCCGCCGCTATGAAGTGGAAGGCCTCGTCAAGAAGTATGAGAACTGGGAGTTCCTCGGGGCAGTCGTGGATGACGACGGCGTCTGCCGCGGCATCATGGCACAGAACCTCAAAACGATGGAAATCGAGTCGTTCCGCTCGGATGCCGTCATCATGGCAACCGGCGGACCGGGGATCATCTTCGGGAAGTCGACGAACTCGGTCATCAACACCGGTTCCGCAGCATCGATCGTTTACCAGCAGGGTGCAACTTACGCAAACGGCGAGTTCATCCAGATCCACCCGACTGCGATCCCTGGAGACGACAAGCTCCGGCTCATGTCCGAGTCCGCACGGGGCGAGGGCGGCCGGATCTGGACTTACAAAGACGGCAAGCCGTGGTACTTCCTTGAAGAGAAATACCCGGCATACGGAAACCTCGTGCCGCGTGACATCGCGACGCGTGAAATCTTCGACGTCTGCGTGAACCAGAAGCTCGGCATCAATGGCGAAAACATGGTCTACCTCGACCTGTCCCATAAAGATCCGCATGAGCTGGACGTCAAGCTCGGCGGCATCATCGAAATCTACGAGAAATTCACGGGCGAAGATCCGCACAAGGTGCCGATGAAGATCTTCCCGGCAGTCCATTACTCGATGGGCGGTCTCTATGTCGACTACGATCAGATGACGGACATTCCGGGCCTGTTCGCTGCCGGCGAATGCGACTACTCCCAGCACGGCGGGAACCGCCTCGGTGCGAACTCGCTCCTGTCCGCGATCTACGGCGGCATGGTTGCCGGACCGAACGCGGTCAAGTACATTGAAGGTCTTGACAAGCATGCCGAAGACCTGTCCTCGGCCCTTTATGACGGCGCCGTCAAGAAGGAACAGGACAAGTGGGAAGGCATCTTGAAGATGGACGGCACGGAAAATGCCTACGTCCTCCACAAAGAGCTCGGCGAGATCATGACGAAGAACGTGACGGTTGTCCGCTACAACGATCAGCTCCAGGAAACGGACTACAAGATCCAGGAACTCCTGGAACGTTACAACAACATCAACGTCAACGATACGCAGCGCTGGTCCAACCAGGGCGCGACATTCACCCGCCAGCTTAAGAACATGCTCTATCTGGCGCGCGTCATTACGCTCGGCGCCCTTAACCGGGATGAGAGCCGCGGTGCCCACTACAAGCCGGACTTCCCGAAACGGAACGACGAAGAGTGGCTCAAGACGACGAAAGCCAAGTTCGACGGCGTCTCTGCACCGGTCTTCTCGTACGAAGACGTCGACGTCTCGCTTATCCCGCCGCGTGAACGCGACTATACGAAGAAGCATTGATCACCGAGAAAGGAGACACAAACAATGGCTGAACAAACTGCCGTACAGGAAAAGAATACGGCGAAGAAGACAGTCCGTTTTGACATCCAGCGTCAGGACCGTCCGGATTCGAAGCCGTATTGGGAATCATTCGAGGTGGAATACCGCCCGAATATGAACGTCATCTCGGCACTCATGGAAATCCGGCGTAATCCGGTCAATACCGACGGCAAAAAGACGACTCCGATCAACTGGGAAATGAACTGTCTCGAGGAAGTGTGCGGTGCCTGCTCGATGGTCATCAACGGCCGTCCGCGCCAGGCCTGCACGGCATTGATCGATAACCTTTCACAGCCGGTCAAACTCGAGCCGATGCGCACATTCCCTGTTGTCCGTGATCTCATCGTTGACCGGGAAGTCATGTTCGACTCGCTCAAGCGGGTCAAAGCATGGATTCCGATCGACGGCACGTATGACCTCGGCGAAGGTCCGCGCATGCCTGAACGCAAACGCCAATGGGCTTACGAGCTCTCGAAGTGCATGACGTGCGGCGTCTGCCTCGAAGCTTGCCCGAACGTCAACGACAAGACCAACTTCATCGGCCCTGCACTGATTTCGCAGGTCCGCCTGTTCAACACGCACCCGACAGGCGCCATGAACAAAGACGAACGTCTGGATGCGCTCCTTCAGGACGGCGGTCTCCAGGAATGCGGAAACTCGCAGAACTGTGTAGTCGCCTGCCCGAAAGGCATTCCGCTCACAACGTCGATTGCCGCAATGAACCGCTCGGCAACGATCCATTCGTTCAAAAACTTCTTCGGCAGTGACCACCTGGTCGACTGATCGAAAAGCCCAAAACCCGCC
The DNA here is from genome assembly GCF_000826125.2 of Bhargavaea cecembensis. Lineage (GTDB taxonomy): Bacteria > Bacillota > Bacilli > Bacillales_A > Planococcaceae > Bhargavaea > Bhargavaea cecembensis_B. Next base: position 1,787,422 of record NZ_LN651373.1, on the reverse strand, counting down.
CGCAGCCGGCATACCCGGCCCGGACGGGTTTTTTGCATTTTCGGCACAATATCTTCAAATCCGTATGACCAATAGTAAATCCGTTCTCTAATTGCAAAACTGTGTTTCTATATAAGTTGAGATAATTAACTTCATTCCGTCGATTTCCGTTGCAGGCGGACGCTTTCCGTGGGCACGGCTTCAGCCGGCGCCAATACGGAGGTTGGCGTCTGCGTCCAAAAGCGAAGCGTTGGACAGCACATGCGGGGTCTTCAGCTCGCGCTGTTCCCACTGGAGTCGCCGCCTTCCACTCCAATCGGCCAGGATAATGAATGCACAGAATATAATTCAACTTATATAATTGCAAATTCCTGATTCTAATTGCAAATCGGATCCTGTAATTGCAAATTTGTGATTCTAATTGCAAATCGGATCTTCTAATTGCAAATTCGTGATTCTAATTGCAAATCCGGTCCTCTAATTGCAAATTCCTGCTTCTAATTGCAAATCGGCTCCTCTAATTGCAAATTCCATATTCTAATTGCAAACCTATCTTCCAAATTGCCTCATCCTCAATCCAAACCGCATTCCTGCACAACGATTGCAAGGTTTTGGGACGGGCCCCGAGGTTTTCGGCGCACACTCCAATCGATTCTTGCGGATTTCCTTCCGTTCCATTGAATATTCTGCTATCATTGAAAATGAATGACCGTTCAGTCGGTGGAATGGGGGATAAGGATGAGAGTACAATATATAGAGGACTTCGATGCATGGAAAGAGGGATTCCGGTTTTCCACGCCGGTGACCGTCCGTTTTTCTGAAACGGATATGTACGGGCATCTGAACAATACAGTGAACTTCACTTATTTCGAGCATGCCCGGATTGAATTTTTCAAGCACATCGGACTGGTGAATGACTGGCTCAATCCTGACCAGGAACATATCCCGGTTGTCGCGGATCTGCAATGTGATTATCTGAAACAAGTGTTTTTTGATGAGACGATTCATCTTCATGTGAAAGCCGCGAAAGTCGGCGGTTCTTCCGTTGACCTGCATTATCTTGCAACAGACGGGGACGGCGATGCCGTGTTCACCGGCCGCGGGACGATCGTCAAGATCAACCGGAAGACCGGAAAGCCGTCACCATGGACGGAAGCCGACCGCCTTGCCTTCAATCCGGCCGGTACGCCTGCACGCTAAGAGACGGCGCACCCTCAAGCCGGGAGCCGAAAGTTTTCCTCTCATCTGAATGCCGGCCGGGCGAAAGCCCTCACCCGCCGGGCCTTTTCATCATACGCTGTGATGAAGAGTTGAGGGGAGGGGCGCTAAGTGGCGGATGAGCTGCATCATCGTTCATTGCTGACGAAAAGGGAGAGGGAGATCTTCCAGCTGCTCGTGAAGGACAAGACGACAAAAGAGATCGCCGCCGGGTTGGGAATCAGCGAAAAGACGGTCCGGAACCATATCTCGAACACCATCCAGAAGTTAGGGGTATCCGGGCGCGCTCAGGCGATCGTCGAGCTTCTTCGGCTGTCGGAACTCTCGCTTGACTAAAAGCCCCTTGCCATTCCGGTGGAAACGCGTCACAATATAGACATGCAATCGGTTTCGGGGAGTGGTGAGATGATGGCTGGTTCCAACAGAGAACATGGGCAGCACAATCCGGATGAAATCGCATTCCTGGAAAAAGAGCTGCGTCATATATCCGCGCTGATCAAGCAGAGCGGACGGGAGATTCTCGACAACTATCCGATCACGCCGCCCCAGTTCGTGGCCCTTCAATGGCTGCTCGAACACGGGGACATGACGATCGGGGACCTGTCGAACAAGATGTATCTTGCCTTCTCGACGACAACCGACCTTGTCGACCGGATGGAGAAAAATCGGCTGGTCAAGAGAGTTCGGGATGATCAGGACCGCAGGGTCGTCCGGATCCACCTTCTGGAGGACGGGGAGCGGATCATCGAAGAAGTGATCGAAAAACGGCGGTATGATCTCCAGGAAGTGCTTTCGGATTTTTCACCGGAGGAAGTGGTGAATCTTTCGTCGATGCTGACGAAACTGCAGGAAGGCATGCAGGAAGGCAGACGGAAGCGGAAGCAGCAAAAAGGTAAGTGAATCCGTTGATCATGACCCGGGGGCCGGAAAGTGCCTCCGGGTTTTGGATTTTCCCGAACAGGCAATCATACGGAGGAGCGACAAGGAGGAGACGAAAAATGAAGGAAGTTATCATTGCGACGAAAAACAAAGGCAAGGCGAAGGACTTTGAAACCCTGCTGGCACCGTACGGCGTCCGGGTGCTCACGCTCCACGACGTGGCGGAGGATCTGGATGTGGAAGAGACGGGCACCACATTCAGGGAAAACGCGCGTCTGAAGGCGGAAACGGTGGCGGAACGGCTCGGCAAGATGGTCATCGCGGACGACAGCGGCCTGGCCGTCGATGCGCTCGGCGGCCGGCCGGGGGTCTATTCGGCGCGATTCAGCGGACCGGATGCGACCGACGGGAAGAATATCGAAAAGCTACTTGAAGAACTCGCCGATGTGCCCGACGAGGAACGCACCGCCCGGTTCATCTGTGTGCTGGCAGTGTCCGGACCGGGGAGAGAGACCCATTACTATGAAGGTTCGTGTGAAGGCAGGATCATGCGCACACCTTCCGGCGACAACGGATTCGGCTATGACCCCGTGTTTTACGTCCCGAACGAAGAGCGGACGATGGCCCAGCTCACTCCGGAGGAAAAAGCCGCGGTCTCGCACCGGGGAGCCGCCATCCGCCAGCTGGAAGAAGAGGCGGGGACCCTCTTCGGGGAGGAAGGCTGATGGACTGGAAAATCGCCGTCCTGAGCGATACGCATGGCGACCGGGAAGTCATCCGCTGTTTCAGGGAGGCCGAGAAAGGCGCGGACTTGCTGATCCACTGCGGGGACAGTGAGTTCCAGTCCGGTGACCCGGCGCTCTCCGGCTTCGCGGCGGTCCAGGGGAACTGCGATCCGCCGGGGGCCTTTCCCGAGCACCGGATGCTGGAAGCCGGGGATCTCCGGATTTTGGCCGTCCATGGACATATTCAAGGTGTGAAGAGCGGAATGCTCGGTCTCCGGTACGAGGCGGCCGAACGGGACGCCGACCTGGTCCTCTTCGGCCACACCCACCGGTTCGGGGCAGTAGAGGATGCCGGCACGCTGTTCGTCAATCCGGGCAGTGCCGCCAAGCCCTGGCCCGGAAACCCGCCGACCTATGCGGTGATCGAAAAAGAGGGGGATCAAGTCACCGTCCGGTTCAAGAAGCCGGACGGCACGGAAGCGGCTGCGCAGGAATTCATTAATTTCCCCGGGCGGCGTTGACTTTCAAGTTCCGTCATCCTATAATAGTTTTTGTCTTGTGCAACTTTCAGGTTGCCGCTTGTCCCAGTAGCTCAGCAGGATAGAGCAACAGCCTTCTAAGCTGTCGGTCGCAGGTTCGAATCCTGCCTGGGACGTACCTGCGCCTTTCCAACGGCTCCTGGCCGAGGAAAGGCGTTTTTTATTTTTGGCTGTCTTCGTGCCTTTATTTTCCCGTTGGATGCGGGAACCGAAAGGAAATGCGTATTTCAAACACGCCTCCGGCTATGCTATGATGTAAAGACAAGAGGTGGAAGGGGTGGCATCGTTGCGCAGAAAGAAAAGAAATCTTCGAAAGCGGGGCAATGTCATCTTTCTGCCGGGATCCTTTGAACGCCTGTATGCGGAAGGGATGCGCCTCGTGAACGAGGAACGCTTTGCCGAAGCGGTTCCTGTCCTCCATCAGGCACTCCGGCATGAGCCGGCCAATCCGAGGCTCCTCGGCGCCTTGTCCGTCTGTCTTTATGAGATGAGGGAATACCCGGAGGCGAAGGAAGCGACTTCCCGCTACCTGCAGGCGGGGCCGGCCAAATATGTCGAGGCGATGGAGATGTACTTGTCGATCTGCATCCAGCTCCGGGAATACGAGGAGGTGGAGGAGACGATCTCCGCACTTCTTGACGAGGGGGCCATCCCGCCGGAAAGACGGGAGAAATTCATTTACCTGAGAGGGCTGAACCGGCGCCTGCAGGACCGGGATGATGAGCCGGAAGAAGAACCGGAGAGCGAGCCGCCGGCGATCGTCGACTTCCTTTCCCTGCCGGAAGTGGAGCAGCATGATCTCCTGTCGGCCATCCCGGACGCGGGGCTGCACAGCTGGACGGATTTTCTCGTCGGACTGGCCGGCAGGCAGGAAGCTCCGCCGATGGTGATCACCTATGCGCTGATCCTGCTTTCTGCGGCAGGGTACAGAAAACCGGTCACCGTCAGGAAGCTGGGCCTTTCCGGTGAATTCATCCCGAACGGCCTGCCGGGACCCGAACAGATGGAAAAGACCGCCGAAGTGGAGCGGCTCCTGATCGACCGGTTCTCTAAGGATCCGTCGAAGGAACAGATCGCCGTCCAGCTGCTCAGGACCTATCGTTTCACGGCTTATCCGTTCGAGTGGCCGGGACAGCCGGCGGAGGAAGTGGCGGATGCCTATCATACATATATCGAAAGCCTGTTCGATGGCACGGATGCGGGTGCCCATCCGGTGATCGACCTCATCAATCGCATCGAGCTCGCCCACAACAGCCGGCAGTTATGAAATTGTTGAAACTGCGCACATCTGTGCTATACTGAAAAAGTTGTCAAACAAGTGAACACGAACGCTACCGTGCGAATGATCATGTCTGGAGGTTTTTAATATGACAGTGAATTGGGAAAAACAAGAGGGCAACCAGGGAATCCTGACTGTAGAAGTGCCCGCAGAGAAAGTGAACGAAGGCATCGACAAGGCGTTCAAGAAAGTCGTCAAGCAAGTGAACGTTCCGGGCTTCCGCAAAGGCAAAGTACCGCGCAAAATGTTCGAGCAGATGTTCGGCGTCGAGTCCCTTTACCAGGATGCAGTCGACGAGATCCTTCCGGAAGCGTACTCCAATGCAATCGACGAAGCCGGCATTGACCCGGTCGACCGTCCGGATATCGAGATCGAACAGATCGAACAGGGCCAGCCGCTCATCTTCAAGGCGACCGTAACCGTGAAGCCTGAAGTGAAACTCGGCGATTACAAAGGTCTTGAAGTCGAACGCCAGGACACGGACGTAACCGATGAAGAAATCGAGGAACAGCTGAACGACCGCCGCCAGGCCAATGTCGAGTTCATCATCAAAGAGGACGAGCCGGCAGAGAAAGGCGACACGGTCGTCATCGATTTCGAAGGCTTCACGGACGGCGAGGCCTTCGAAGGCGGCAAAGCGGAAGGCTACGAGCTCGAACTCGGCTCCGACAGCTTTATCCCAGGATTCGAAGAACAGCTCGTCGGCATCAAAACCGGCGAATCGAAAGACGTCGAACTGACTTTCCCTGAAGAGTACCATGCAGCGGAACTCGCAGGAAAGCCGGCGACATTCAAAGTGACGGTCCACGAAGTGAAGTCGCCTGAGCTGCCGGAACTTGACGACGAGTTCGCCAAGGAACTGGACAGCGAAGTCGAAACACTCGACGAGCTCCGCAGCAAGCTGAAAGAACAGACAGCCACGGAGAAGAAAGAAGCCGCTGAAATGGCGCTCCGCGACGAGCTCGTTGAAACCGTCGCGAAAAACTCCGAGATCGAACTTCCGGAAGTGATGATTGAATCGGAAGTCGACCGCATGGTTCAGGAATTCGGCCAGCGCCTTCAGCAGCAGGGCATGACGCTTGACCTGTACTTCCAGCTCTCCGGCCAGGACGAGGCGGCGCTCCGTGCGCAAATGCAGGAAGATGCAGAAATGCGCGTCCGCGTATCGCTTGTTCTTGAAGCCATCGCCAATGCAGAGAACATCGACGTGTCGGAAGACGATGTCCAGGAAGAACTGAAGACGATGTCCGAGCAGTTCGGCATGGAACCTGAGCAGATCAAATCGGTGCTCGGCGGGACAGAAATGCTCGAGAACGACATCCGCTTCAAAAAGACGATCGAATTCCTCGTCGACAACGCAAGCGTAAACGAATAATTCATCTCCATAGCAAGGCAAATAAGGCGCCGGGACATCCAGCGCCTTATTTTATACATATAATAGATTGATTTCCGGTACAATAGAGGAAAGCTTGTCCTCAGGCAGGGAGAGGACGAATTATTTGCCATCATATAGGCAATCTTGTAAGATTGTCACTTGATAAGGGGTGAACCATTTTGTTTAAATTCAACGATGAAAATGAAAACCTGAACTGCTCCTTCTGCGGCAAACCTCAGGAACAGGTACGCAAGCTGGTAGCCGGACCGGGTGTATATATTTGTGATGAATGCATAGAGCTCTGCTCGGAAATCGTCGAGGAAGAAGTCGGGACCGAAGAAGGTTTCGAGCTGAAAGACGTTCCGAAGCCCCGGGATATCCAGGGGATCCTGGATGAGTACGTCATCGGCCAGGACCGGGCCAAAAAGTCCCTCTCCGTCGCCGTCTACAACCACTATAAGCGCGTGAACTCCGAAAGCAAGATCGACGATGTGGAATTGGCCAAGTCCAATATTGTCCTGATCGGGCCTACCGGGAGCGGGAAGACCCTCCTCGCCCAGACGCTTGCGCGCATTCTGGACGTTCCATTCGCGATGGCGGATGCCACATCTCTCACGGAAGCCGGCTACGTCGGTGAAGACGTCGAGAACATCCTCCTGAAACTCATCCAGGCGGCCGACTATGACGTCGATCGCGCGGAAAAAGGCATCATCTACATTGATGAGATCGACAAAGTGGCGCGGAAATCCGAAAACCCGTCGATCACCCGTGATGTTTCCGGCGAAGGCGTCCAGCAGGCGCTCCTGAAGATCCTGGAAGGCACGGTTGCAAGCGTACCGCCGCAGGGCGGCCGCAAGCATCCTCATCAGGAATTCATCCAGATCGACACGACAAATGTGCTCTTCATCGTCGGCGGTGCGTTCGACGGCATTGAAGACATCATCAAGCGCCGGATCGGCAAGAAAGTCATCGGCTTCGGGGCAGAACCGAACGAGAAGAAAGTCATGGAAGAATCCCTTCTTTCGAAACTCATTCCGGAAGATCTGCTTCGTTTCGGGCTCATTCCCGAATTCATCGGCCGGCTGCCGGTCCTTGCGAGCCTCGAACCGCTCGATGAGGATACGCTCGTCCAGATTCTGACGGCGCCGAAAAACGCCATCGTCAAGCAATATCAAAAAATGCTCGAACTGGACGGCGTCCGCCTCACGTTTGAAGATGACGCCCTGCATGCCATTGCAGCCGAAGCGATCGAGCGGAAGACGGGGGCGCGCGGCCTCCGGTCCATCATCGAGAATATCATGCTGGATGTCATGTACGACCTTCCATCAAGGGAAGACGTCGTTGACTGCATCATCACGAAAGAGTCTGTCACCGATGAAAAACATCCGATCCTGCTCGACAAGGACGGAAAACCGGTGAACGATGATCCGAACAGCGAAAAAACATCGGCTTGATCCAAAAGGAAGAGCCGGCATCCGCCCAGCCGCCGGACGGCGAGGCGCGGACGCCGGCTTTTTTCGCAACCGGGGATGTTTAAACGATCCCCAAACGGACATGAATACATGGAGGTGACTCCGGATATGCCGACAACAAATCGAAACGAGATCCCATTCCTGCCGCTCAGGGGAATGCTGGTCTTTCCAAAAATGGTGCTCCATATTGACGTCGGCCGGGAGCGGTCGATGGCAGCCCTTGAACAGTCTCTCCTCGAGGACAGCCTCGTCTTCCTCGGAAACCAGCGGGACATCGCCGTCGAACGTCCGGAACTGGACGACTTGTATGAAATCGGCACGATTGCAGAGGTCAAACAGACGGTCAAACTGCCGAACGGGACGATGCGCGTCCTGATCGAAGGAACGGACCGGGCCCGCCTGACCCGGCTGCATGAAGGCGAAAAGTACGATACGGCCGATATCGAGATCCTGGACGCAACGACCGAGAAGGATATCGAGCACGAGGCACTCATGCGCTCGCTGCTGGACCAGTTCAAGAAATACTCAAAACTGTCCAAGAAAGTGACCGCCGAGACATTCGAATCGGTCTCCGATATCTCGGAGCCGGGCCGGCTGGCGGATATGGTTGCAGCAAACCTGCCGCTGAAAGTGGCCGGAAAGCAGGAAGTCCTCGAACAGCTCGACGTGAAAGAACGGCTTGAATGGCTAATCAGCCGGTTGCTCAATGAGCAGGAAGTGCTCGGGCTGGAACAGAAGATCAACCAGCGGGTCAAGGAAGCGATGGAGCGGACGCAGAAAGAGTTCTACCTGCGCGAACAGATGAAGGCCATCCAGACCGAACTCGGAGACGCCGACGGCAAAGGCGGGGAAGTGGCCGAGCTGCGCGAACAGATCCTTGAAGCGGACATGCCGCATCATGTTCTCGCCGCCGCACTGCGTGAACTCGACCGGTACGAGCGGCTCCCGGCCGCCGCGGCCGAAAGCGGCGTCATCCGCAGCTATATCGACTGGCTGCTGGTGCTCCCGTGGAAGGAAGCGACGGAAGACCGGCTTGATCTGAACCGGGCCGAACGCATCCTTGAACGGGACCATGACGGCCTCGAGTCGGTGAAGGAACGGGTGCTTGAATACCTCGCCGTCCGCCAGATGACGAACTCGCTCCGCGGGCCGATCCTCTGCCTCGCCGGACCGCCGGGCGTCGGAAAGACGTCGCTTGCCCGGTCCGTCGCAGAATCGCTCGGACGCAAATTCGTCCGCATCTCCCTCGGCGGAGTGAGGGACGAATCGGAAATCAGAGGGCACCGCAGGACCTATGTCGGGGCGATGCCCGGCCGGATCATCCAGGGGATGAGGAAGGCCGGTACGATCAACCCGGTGTTCCTTCTTGACGAAGTGGACAAGATGTCCAACGATTTCCGGGGAGATCCGTCCTCGGCGATGCTCGAAGTGCTCGACCCGGAACAGAATCACGATTTCAGCGATCATTACATCGAAGAGCCGTATGACTTGTCGAATGTGCTGTTCATCGCGACGGCGAATGACTTGAGCCAGATTCCGGGACCGCTCCGCGACCGGATGGAAATCATTTCGATCGCCGGGTACACCGAGCTTGAGAAACAGGCGATCGCCCGGAACCACCTGTATCCGAAACAGCTGGAGGAACACGGCTTGACGAAGAACCAGCTGCGGATCACCGACGAAGCGATCCTTCACATCATCCGCTATTATACGAGGGAGGCGGGCGTCCGTTCCCTTGAGCGGCAGATCGCCGCGATCGCCCGAAAAGCAGTGAAGCGGATCGTCTCCGGCAAAAGCAAGCGGGTCACGGTCAATCCGGCGACAGTGGAAGACATGCTCGGAAAACCGAAATTCCGGTACGGCATGGCCGAACGGGAAAACCAGATCGGCGTGGCGACCGGTCTCGCCTACACGACGGTCGGCGGAGACACGCTGCAGATCGAAGTGGCGCTGTCCGCCGGAAAAGGGAAGCTGATTCTCACCGGGAAGCTCGGCGACGTCATGAAGGAGTCCGCCCAGACGGCCCTTTCCTACGTGCGCTCGCATGCGAAGGAACTCGGGATCGAACCGGACTTCATCGACGAAACCGACATCCATATCCACGTGCCCGAAGGCGCCGTCCCGAAAGACGGGCCGTCCGCAGGCATCACGATCGCCACGGCGCTCGTATCGGCATTGACGAAAAAGCCGGTCCGGCGAGAAGTCGGCATGACCGGTGAAATCACGCTCCGCGGCCGGGTTCTCCCGATCGGCGGATTGAAAGAAAAGACGCTGAGCGCACATCGTGCGGGTTTGACGACGATCATCATCCCGGCAGACAACGAGCGGGACATCGACGACATTCCGGACAGCGTCCGTGAAGACCTGACCTTCCATCTTGTCCACACGGCCGACGAAGTACTCGCACTGGCGCTCAAGGAGGAACAAGCATGAAGGTAAATCAGGCAGAAATCACGATCAGCGCCGTAAAGCCGGAACAGTACCCGGAAGACGGCTATCCGGAGTTTGCGCTGGCCGGCCGGTCAAACGTCGGAAAATCGTCGTTCATCAATAAGATGATCGGCCGAAAAAGTCTGGCGAGGACATCGTCCAAGCCGGGGAAAACCCAGACGCTGAACTTCTATAAAATCGAAGAACAACTCTTCTTCGTCGACGTGCCGGGCTACGGGTATGCGAAAGTATCCCGGTCCGAGCGGGAAGCATGGGGAAGGATGATCGAGCAATACTTGACGGGCCGCGAACCGTTGCGGGCCGTCATCCAGCTCGTCGACCTCCGGCATCCGCCGAGCGAGGATGACATCCTCATGCACGATTTTCTGAGGCACTACAACCTGCCGATCATCATCGTGGCCACAAAAGCGGACAAAATCTCAAGGGCCCGGCTTCCGAAACACCGGAAGATCATCAAAGAAGCCCTCGACCTCGCTCCATCCGACCCGCTCATCTTGTTCTCCTCCGAGACTGGACAAGGCAAAGAAGAAGCATGGGCCGAAATCGAAAAACGAATGTAAAGAAAGGACAGGCTGCCCCGGCAGCCTGTCCTGTTTTTATGGGGAGAGGTTTTCTCGGATGGCGATTAGTGGCCGCGAAAACCCCCTCATCGGAAAAGCAGCCGCGAAAAGGATCAATGCGGCCGCGAAACCCCCAAATGCGGCCGCGAAAATCCCCGCTTCGGAAAAGCGGCCGCGAAAAGGGTCAATGCGGCCGCGAAAACGCCTATCGCGGCCGTGAAACCCCGGCAGCGGGCAAGCAGCCGGAAAAACCTCCCCCCCACAATCACAAATCGATCGAACAGCCGAAAAAACACCACCGCCCCTGTGCTCCCCGCACCGCGAATCACCCTTTTCTCCCAGGTTATCCGGCAGTCCGCGAGGGTAATCTGAAGGCACGGGCAATTGCATTGATTTCAAGAAAGTTCTTTGGTATATTCAATTAGAATAATTATAAAGAAGAAGCGGCCGGCGGAGCCCTGGTTTCATTGCCTGTTCACAATTGGCAGGAATGGCGCGGGCTCAACCGTGTTATAATAGAAGCCGTGAATCAGAACGTGAGAGGCGTGACAACCTTATGTATACGATTGTCGTCGGAGTGAACTACCGCACGGCGCCTGTTGAGTTGAGGGAGAAGCTGAGCTTCCATGAATCCGAGCTGCCCTCCGCCATGCAGGCACTCCAACAAGAAAAGAGCATCCTCGAGAACGTCATCGTGTCCACATGCAACCGGACCGAGCTGTACGTCGTCGGTGACCAGCTCCATACGGCACGCTATTATGTGAAGCGGTTCCTCGCCCGGTGGTTCAAAATCCCGCTTGAGGAACTGGAGCCGTACCTCATCATCGAGGAGCAGGACCAGGCTATGGAGCATCTGTTCCGCGTCGCGGCCGGCATCGATTCGATGGTCCTCGGCGAAACCCAGATCCTCGGCCAGGTGAGGACGAGTTTCCTGCTGGCGCAGGAGAACGGCACGAGCGGCACCGTGTTCAATGAGCTCTTCAAGAGGGCGATCACCACAGCGAAGCGGGCGCATGCCGATACGGATATCGGCGGCAACGCGGTTTCGGTTTCCTATGCGGCCGTCGAGCTCGGCAAGAAGATCTTCGGAACGCTCGAGAAAAAGCATGTCGTGATCCTCGGGGCGGGCAAGATGGGCGAACTGGCCATCAAGAACCTGCACGGGAGCGGCGCAGGCAAGGTGACTGTTTTAAACCGTACGTTCAGCAAGGCACAGGCGATGGCAGAGGAGTTCAACGGGACGGCGAAGCCGATGGACGAACTGCAGTGCACGCTGCTGGAGGCCGATATTCTCATCAGTTCGACGGGAGCGAAAGACTACGTGATCGACCTGGAACTGATGCAGTTTGTCGAAAAGCTCCGGAAAGGGAAGCCGTTGTTCATGGTGGACATCGCGGTTCCCCGCGATCTGGATCCGAGGATCGGCGACCTGCCGAATGTCTTCCTCTATGACATCGACGACCTGCAGGGGATCGTGGAAGCGAACTTGGCCGAACGCCGGCGCGCGGCGGATGAGATCATGGGCATGATCGCTTCGGAACTGGACGCCTTCAATGATTGGGTGGCCACGCTCGGCGTGGTGCCGGTCATTTCCGCACTCCGGAAAAAGGCGCTCGCCATCCAGGCGGAAACGATGGACAGCATTCTGAACAAGATTCCCGACCTTGATGACCGGGAGAGGAAAGTCCTCAGCAAGCACACGAAATCCATCATTAATCAGATGCTGAAAGAGCCGATCCTCCAGGCGAAGGAAATTGCCGGTTCGCCGAATGCCGCACGCGAGCTTGAACTGTTCCAGAAGATTTTCGGCATTGAAGAGGCGGTCGCCGACGAGAAGGCGAATGCCGCGGAGAGGGAACGGGAAAAGCGCCGGGCCGGCGCAGTTCCCGGACCGCTTGAGCCGTCTGCCGCACATTGAGTCTTTACCGGGGCGTTTCCGCATCTATGTGATACACTATAGACGCGGAAACGCCTTTTTCATTGAGGAAAACATCAAACAAGGGACGGCCCGTCCGGTTGCGGGCGCATGGCCCAATCTGCCGGGCGGCAAGGCATGACGGCGGGTTTCCCGCATTGTGCTCTGCCCTAAGCATGCCATGGCAGTCCAGCGTTTTTGATCCATGAAAGCAGAGGAATTCTATGACCGATATCGGGACGATGAGGCTGCATGAGGTGATGGTCGTCGTCTATGCGGTGAGCCTCGTCTTTTATTTCATCGATTTTCTGAACAGCAATGCCCGGCTCAGAAGGATTGCGGAATGGACGCTGATCCTCGTGTGGGTCCTCCAGTCGATCTATCTCGGGATGGACTTTCTGGAAGAGCGCCGCCTGCCGGTCCTGAGCCTGTTTGCGGGCGTGAACTTCTACGCATGGCTCGTGATCAGCTTGTCGCTCGTGATTCATTTCTTCAGGAAAGCGGACTTTGCCGTCTTCTTCCTGAATGTCATCGGTTTCGCTTCGGTGGTCATTGCCACGTTCGGAGCGGCCGGAACACGGGGCTCGGCAGTCGGGGACACGCTCATTTCGGAATTGCTGTTTATCCATATCACATCGGCGATGCTTGCATACGCCGCATTTTCGCTGTCATTCGTTTTTGCCATCCTCTACTTGAGGCTTTACAAAACATTGAAGAAGAAAAAGTGGAACAGCCAGTGGGGCAGGCTGCCTTCGCTGGAGCAGGCCAAACGGGCGATGACCGGTTCTGCCATCGTCGGCATCCCGATCCTGCTCGTCAGCCTGATCCTCGGGCTGCAGTGGGCGTTCATCGCGGCGAAGGGGTTCCCGGTCTGGGACCCGAAGATCATCGGATCGTTTCTGCTGATCGTGATTTATTGCATCCTTCTGTTCTTGCAGAAGCGGGGCAGGCTGCAGGGGCCGGACGTGGCATGGGGGCATATCTTCGCGTTTCTCGCGCTCATCGTCAATTTCCTCCTCGTCAGCCGGCTGTCGATTTTCCATTTCTGGTACTGAAGTTTTGAAAGGACGGGGTCAATTTGAGAAAAATCATCGTAGGATCGAGACGTTCCAAGCTAGCACTTACACAGACAAACTGGTTCATCGATCAACTGAAGGCGGCAGGTGCGCCGTTTGAGTTCGAAGTGAAGGAAATCGTGACGAAAGGGGATCAGATCCTCGATGTCATGCTGTCCAAAGTCGGGGGCAAGGGCCTCTTCGTCAAGGAGATCGAGCAGGCGCTCCTCAACAAGGAAATCGACTTTGCGGTCCATTCCATGAAAGACATGCCGGCCGAGCTCCAGGAAGGCCTCACGGTCGGCTGCATTCCGGAACGGGAAGATGCGCGGGATGCATTCATTTCAAACGGCAATGTCCGTTTTGAGGACCTGCCGGCCGGCGCGGTCGTCGGGACGTCGAGCCTGCGCCGGAGCGCCCAGCTGCTGCTCATGCGGCCGGACATCGAGATCAAGTGGATCCGCGGCAATATCGACACCCGCCTGAAAAAGATGCAGGACGGCGAATATGACGCCATCCTCCTCGCAGCCGCCGGGCTCAAGCGGATGGGCTGGAACGAGGAGATTGTCACCCAGTACCTGAATGAAGAAGAATGCATCCCGGCTGTCGGCCAGGGGGCGCTCGGCATCGAATGCCGTGCGGACGACGAGGAGCTCCTCGCCGAACTGGCCAAGCTGACGGAAAGGACGACGCAGGAAGCGGTCTCCGCGGAGCGGACGTTCCTTTCCGCGATGGACGGAAGCTGCCAGGTTCCGATCGGCGGCCATGCCGTCGTGGACGGTGGCCAGGTCCGGTTCACCGGCTTTATCGCGAGTCCCGATGCATCGGATGTGTTCCGCGCGACCGTCGTGGATGCGGATCCGGTCAAGGCCGGAATGGAGGTTGCCCGGATGCTGAAAGAGCAGGGGGCGGACGAGGTGCTCCGGAAAGTGAAGGCGGAGCTCGATGAATGACCAATATTCCCTCGCCGGTGAAACGGTCATCTTCACCGGCACCCCAAAAGCACAGGAGGCGGTGGCGGCCGTCCGGCTCTACGGGGGACGACCGCTCATCCTGCCGCTGATCAAGACGGTCGAACGCGTCGTTCCGACGGATTCGCTCCGCATGCAGACTTGCACGTCCTATGAGTGGCTGATTTTCACGAGCGCCAATGCGGTCCGCGTGTTCGGCAACAAGATGGAGAATGAAGGAATGACCGCCGGCGACATTCCCGTGAAGATTGCCGCGGTCGGGAGCGAGACGGCCAGGGCGCTGGAGGAAATCGGCTTCACGGCGGACTTCATCCCGGAAACGTACAGTGCGGACTTCTTCGTCGAGGAATTCCCGGATGTCTCGTCGGAAGGAGAGCGCTGCCTGTTCGTCAAAGGGGCGCTCGCCGGCGACACGATCAAGGAAGGCCTCCCGAATGAAGTCGATGAATGGACCGTGTATGAAACGGTCCAGAACGAAGACGGCATCCGGTCGCTCACCGAGGAGCTCGGCCGGGACGGACGGATTTCCGTCCTGTTTGCGAGCCCTTCCGCGGTACGCATATTCGCGGAGCGGGTGGCGCCCGTGACGGGCTGGGACCGGTTTACGATCGGAGCGATCGGCCATATTACAGAAAAAGCGTTGCTTGACGCCGGCGTCCGTGCGGATGTGATGCCGGAGAAATATACGTTGCTCGACCTTGTCCGCGAACTTCGGAACCGAAAGGAAGGAATCTCATGAACCCACTTCAATTCACCCGACACCGCCGTCTCCGCAACTCGGAGGCGCTGCGTTCCATGGTCCGGGAGACGAAGCTTCAGAAAGAAGATCTGATCTACCCGCTGTTCGTGGCTGAAGGCGAGAACATCCGGCAGGAAGTCAGCTCGATGCCGGGTGTCTTCAACCTGTCGCTTGATCTGCTCGGCGAGGAACTCGACGACATCGTCTCCCTCGGAATCCCGGCGATCATCCTGTTCGGCGTGCCTGCCGAGAAAGATGCGGAAGGCACGGGCGCCTATCACAATCACGGAATCGTCCAGGAAGCGACGCGGCTTGCGAAAGAACGCCATCCGGAACTTCTTGTCATCGCCGACACCTGCCTCTGCGAGTATACCGACCACGGACACTGCGGCGTCATCGAAGGTGGCAAGATCCTGAACGACCCGTCGCTCGACCTGCTCGCCAAGACGGCGGTCAGCCAGGCCGAAGCCGGAGCGGACATCATCGCGCCGTCCAACATGATGGACGGATTCGTGACGGTCATCCGCCATGCACTGGATGAAGCCGGCTTCGAAGACATCCCGGTCATGTCGTATGCCGTCAAGTATGCGTCGGCCTACTACGGCCCGTTCCGCGAAGCCGCGGGCAGCTCGCCGCAGTTCGGCGACCGGAAGACGTACCAGATGGATCCCGCCAACCGGCTCGAAGCGATCCGCGAAGCGCAGTCCGATATCGAGGAAGGCGCAGACATGCTCATCGTCAAGCCGTCGCTCGCCTACATGGACATCATGCGCGAAGTGAAGGACTTCTCCGGCCTGCCGCTCGTCGCCTACAACGTCAGCGGCGAGTACGCGATGATCAAGGCGGCCGCGCAGAACGGCTGGGTTGATGAAGAAAAGATCGTCATGGAAACACTCACCGGCATGAAACGCGCGGGTGCGGATATGATCATCACGTATTTCGCGAAAGATGCGGTACGTTACATGGAGGGGAACTGAAATGGCACGTTCGTATGAGAAATCCCGCAAGGCCTATGCCGAAGCGGTGAATTTGATGCCGGGCGGCGTCAACTCGCCGGTCCGCGCGTTCAAGGCGGTCGACATGGATCCGATCTTCATGTCAGAAGGAAAAGGCGCGATCATCAAGGACATCGACGGCAATGAATACATCGACTACGTCCTCTCATGGGGACCGCTCATCCTCGGCCACACGGACGATGACGTCGTCCGGGCAATCCAGGAGCAGGCGTCGCGGGGATCCAGCTTCGGCGCGCCGACGCTCGTGGAAAACGAACTTGCGGAGATCGTGAAGGAACGTGTTCCGTCGATCGAGATGCTCCGCATGGTATCGTCCGGGACGGAAGCGACGATGAGCGCACTGCGCGTGGCTCGGGGCGTCACCGGCCGGGACAAGATCCTGAAATTCGAAGGCTGCTACCACGGCCACGGCGATTCCCTGCTCATCAAGGCGGGCTCCGGGGTCGCCACGCTCGGCCTGCCGGACAGCCCGGGCGTGCCGAAATCGGTCGCCGGCAATACGGTCACCGTTGCCTATAATGACCTTGAAGCGGTCCGCGAAGTGTTCGAGCGGTTCGGCGAAGACCTCGCCGCCGTCATCGTGGAGCCGGTCGCCGGCAACATGGGCGTCGTCCCGCCGCAGCCGGGCTTCCTGGAAGGTCTCCGTGAACTCACCGAGCAGAACGGCACGATCCTGATCTTCGACGAAGTCATGACCGGCTTCCGGGTCGGCTACAACTCCGGCCAGGGGCACTTCGGCGTCACGCCGGACATGACCTGCCTCGGGAAAGTGATCGGGGGCGGGCTGCCGGTCGGCGCATTCGGCGGCAAGCGCGAAATCATGGAACAGGTGGCCCCGAGCGGTCCGATCTACCAGGCCGGCACGCTTTCCGGCAACCCGCTCGCCATGAGCGCAGGCCTCGCGACGCTCAAGAAGCTGACGCCGGAATCGTACGATCACTTCAAGAAGCTCGGCGACCGGATCGAGGCCGGCTTCCGCGAAGCGGCCGAAGAAAACAACATCCCGCACACGGTCAACCGTGCCGGTTCGATGATCGGCTATTTCCTCACAAACGAGGACGTCACCGACTTCGACAGTGCCCGGACGTCGGATCTGGAACTGTTCGGCAAATACTACGCACTCATGGCGGAGGAAGGCATCTTCCTGCCGCCGTCCCAGTTCGAAGGCGTGTTCCTGTCGATGGCCCACACCGAAGAACACATCGACCGCACGATCGAAGCCTTCCATAAAGTCTTCCGCCAGCTGAAACGCTGAGGAAAGAAGAGGGGCTGTCCGAAAAACCGGCTCCATATCAGTAAAAGCAAAAAGCAAGGACGTTGGTCGCTTTCCGCGGGCCGGCCGTCCTTGCTTTTTTTATTCCATTCCGCCATATCCATGCCTGTCCGTGCATATACTCCGGTATGCGCAAGTTCATGAAGGAGGAGAAGCACATGGGCATGTCGACCTGGTCGATGGAGCAGCTGTTCCGGTTCCCTGAAGGGTGCGGGGAGCCGGTGAGGGCGGAGTCGGTGAATGTGACGCCGCAGTATTCGGACGAACGGACGGACAATTCCTACCGGCTGACGGGGATCTACCATATGACCTGCATGGCGGTGTTCAACGGGGAGGAAGCGACGCCTGCCCCTGCAGGAGCCACGATGATCGAGGAAATCGACATGGACGGGGAGACCGGCTATTTCGAGTATGCGGTGCCCCTCTATATCGACCTTCCTGCGGACAAGGCGGCGGCCGCCACCCTCAAGGCCCACGACGTGAGGGCTCATATTACCGATGACGGGGCTTTCTGCATTTCCTGGAAAGTGGACTGCGAGTACGGGAGCGACTNCGATCTACCAGGCCGGCACGCTTTCCGGCAACCCGCTCGCCATGAGCGCAGGCCTCGCGACGCTCAAGAAGCTGACGCCGGAATCGTACGATCACTTCAAGAAGCTCGGCGACCGGATCGAGGCCGGCTTCCGCGAAGCGGCCGAAGAAAACAACATCCCGCACACGGTCAACCGTGCCGGTTCGATGATCGGCTATTTCCTCACAAACGAGGACGTCACCGACTTCGACAGTGCCCGGACGTCGGATCTGGAACTGTTCGGCAAATACTACGCACTCATGGCGGAGGAAGGCATCTTCCTGCCGCCGTCCCAGTTCGAAGGCGTGTTCCTGTCGATGGCCCACACCGAAGAACACATCGACCGCACGATCGAAGCCTTCCATAAAGTCTTCCGCCAGCTGAAACGCTGAGGAAAGAAGAGGGGCTGTCCGAAAAACCGGCTCCATATCAGTAAAAGCAAAAAGCAAGGACGTTGGTCGCTTTCCGCGGGCCGGCCGTCCTTGCTTTTTTTATTCCATTCCGCCATATCCATGCCTGTCCGTGCATATACTCCGGTATGCGCAAGTTCATGAAGGAGGAGAAGCACATGGGCATGTCGACCTGGTCGATGGAGCAGCTGTTCCGGTTCCCTGAAGGGTGCGGGGAGCCGGTGAGGGCGGAGTCGGTGAATGTGACGCCGCAGTATTCGGACGAACGGACGGACAATTCCTACCGGCTGACGGGGATCTACCATATGACCTGCATGGCGGTGTTCAACGGGGAGGAAGCGACGCCTGCCCCTGCAGGAGCCACGATGATCGAGGAAATCGACATGGACGGGGAGACCGGCTATTTCGAGTATGCGGTGCCCCTCTATATCGACCTTCCTGCGGACAAGGCGGCGGCCGCCACCCTCAAGGCCCACGACGTGAGGGCTCATATTACCGATGACGGGGCTTTCTGCATTTCCTGGAAAGTGGACTGCGAGTACGGGAGCGACTCCCCGGCCGAAGAGAAACCGTTGGCAGAAGAACCGGCGGAACGGACATCCGAGGCGAGGCGTCCGGAATCGTCTTCGACTCCGCGGCTGGCGCTGGCCGAAGAGGAGGCGCCCGCCGAGGCAGCGGGCGGGGCGTCACGGTCGGACGATGTGTCCCTGCCGGATGAACCGGACGAGGCCAGGGCGTTCATCGCCGGCCTGGAAGACACGTATACGGTCTTTTCTTATCCCTCATATAAGATCTTTGTAAAAAGCTACGGCGATTCCGACTAGGACGGCGAGGAGCAGGAAATCGCCGGTCGTCGGTACGATGAGCGTGCGGATGAGCTGGAAGCAGCACACCGGGATGATGGCGGCCTTGCAGTAGAACCGGGCCTTCCTCAGACAGGTCGGCAGCAGGTATGGATTGTATTTTCTTCTCACTGGAATTCCTCCTTTCGGCGGTTGACTTGCCGGCGGCCGTTTTGTACAATGGACGAAATGGATAATGATGCATCGAGCGGGAAGAGTAGGCCCGGATGCTGTCTTCAGAGAGGGGGCGCCCGGTGAAAAGCCCCCGGCAGCGCCGTCCGAATGTCGCCCGTGAGCAGCCTCCGCGAAACCGAGTAGCGGAGTGCCGGTCCCAGACCGTTATCGTATTGAGCGCCGGCCGCTTTTTTGCGCGCCGGAACTAAAGGTGGTACCGCGAGATCAACCCTTCGTCCTTTATTTTGGACGGGGGGTTTTTTGGTTTTCCGGGAACCCGAAGGAGGAGAATTGAATGGAACAGAACAACGGACAGACATCGATGCCGACCAAGTACGATCCCCAGTCGATCGAGCAGGGACGCTACGAATGGTGGGTGAACGGCAAATTTTTCGAAGCGGATCCCGAAAGCGGGAAAGAGCCGTACACGATCGTCATCCCGCCGCCGAATGTTACGGGCAAGCTGCACCTCGGCCACGCCTGGGATACGACGCTCCAGGACATCCTGATCCGGATGAAGCGGATGCAGGGCTATGATGCGCTCTGGCTCCCGGGGATGGACCATGCCGGAATCGCGACGCAGGCGAAAGTCGAAGGCAAGCTCCGCGAGGAAGGAAAATCGCGCTACGACCTCGGCCGCGAAAAATTCCTTGAAGAAACGTGGAAATGGAAAGAGGAATACGCCGGCCACATCCGCGAACAATGGTCGAAGCTCGGCCTGGCGCTCGACTACTCCCGCGAGCGGTTTACGCTCGATGAAGGCCTGTCGGATGCGGTCCGCACCGTGTTCGTGAAGCTCTATGAAAAGGGGCTCATCTACCGCGGCGAGTACATCATCAACTGGGATCCGAAGACGAAGACGGCCCTTTCCGACATTGAAGTCATTTACAAAGACGTGCAGGGTGCCTTCTATCATATGCGGTACCCGCTTGCGGATGGCACGGGCCATATCGAAATCGCGACGACCCGCCCGGAAACGATGCTCGGGGACACGGCCGTCGCCGTCCACCCGGATGACGAGCGGTACAAGGACCTGATCGGCAAGACGGTCATCCTTCCGATTGTCGGACGGGAAATCCCGATTGTGGCGGATGACTACGTCGAAATGGACTTCGGAAGCGGCGCCGTCAAGATCACGCCTGCCCATGACCCGAACGACTTTGAAGTCGGCAACCGCCACGGCCTGGAGCGCGTGCTCGTCATGAACGAGGACGGCACGATGAACAGCCGTGCCGGCAAATACGAGGGCATGGACCGGTTTGATTGCCGCAAAGCGATCGTCAAGGATCTCCAGGATATGGGCGTCCTGTTCGAAATCGAAGAGCACCCGCACTCGGTCGGCCACTCTGAGCGGAGCGGCGCGGTCGTCGAGCCGTATCTGTCGACCCAGTGGTTCGTCAAGATGCAGCCGCTCGCGGATGAGGCGATCGACCTCCAGCAAGGCGAAGGGAAAGTGAACTTCGTGCCGGAGCGGTTCGAGAAGACGTACCTGAACTGGATGGAGAATATCCGCGACTGGTGCATCTCCCGCCAGCTCTGGTGGGGCCACCGGATCCCGGCCTGGTACCACAATGAAACCGGCGAAGTGTACGTCGGCATGGAACCGCCGGCTGACGCGGAAAACTGGCATCAGGACGAAGATGTGCTCGACACCTGGTTCTCGTCCGCACTGTGGCCGTTCTCGACGATGGGCTGGCCGGACGAAGACAGCGAGATGTTCAAGCGCTACTATCCGACCGACGTGCTCGTCACCGGCTATGACATCATCTTCTTCTGGGTGTCCCGCATGATCTTCCAGGGGCTCGAATTCACCGGCGAGCGCCCGTTCGAAGACGTGCTCATCCACGGGCTCGTCCGTGCGGAAGACGGCCGCAAGATGTCAAAGTCGCTCGGCAACGGCGTCGACCCGATGGACGTCATCGACCAGTACGGCGCCGACTCGCTGCGCTACTTCCTCGCGACCGGCTCATCGCCCGGACAGGACCTCCGCTTCTCGAACGAGAAAGTCGAGGCCGTCTGGAACTTCGCGAACAAGATCTGGAACGCGTCCCGTTTCGCCCTGATGAACATGGAAGGCATGACTTTTGATGAGATCGACCTCGGCGGCAAGAAATCCGCGGCCGACGCGTGGATCCTGACCCGGCTGAATGAAACGATCGACACCGTGACGAAGCTCGCCGACAAGTACGAATTCGGCGAAGTCGGACGCGCGCTCTATAACTTCATCTGGGACGACTTCTGCGACTGGTACATCGAGATGTCGAAACTGCCGCTCTACGGCGACGATGAAGCCGCGAAGAAAACGACCCGCTCGATCCTCGCCTACGTCCTCGACAACACGATGCGGCTGCTCCACCCGTTCATGCCGTTCCTCACCGAGGAGATCTGGCAGAACCTGCCGCACGAAGGCGAATCGATCGTCACGGCGAAATGGCCGATCGCCGATCCGTCGCTCTCGGATGAACAGCGCTCCGGCGACATGAAGCACCTCATGGACGTCATCAAGGCCGTCCGCAACATCCGCGCCGAAGTGAACACGCCGATCAGCAAGAAAGTCGCGCTCCTCATCCGCACGCACGATGAAGCGACCCAGGCGGCACTCGACGGCAACCGCGACTACCTCGAACGCTTCTGCAACCCGGAAGAGCTCGAAATCAGCCGCGACCTCGAAGCCCCGGGCAAATCCATGACCGCCGTCGTCACCGGCGCCGAACTGTTCATGCCGCTCGAAGGCCTCATCGACATCGGCGAAGAACTCGCCCGCCTCGAAAAAGAACTCGGCAAATGGCAGGGAGAACTCAAGCGCGTCGAAGGCAAACTCTCCAACGAACGCTTCGTCTCGAAGGCACCGGAGAGCGTCGTCGAAGAAGAACGCACCAAGCAAAAAGACTACCAAGAGAAATACGACGCGGTCCAGAAGCGGATCGCGGAACTGAAGGAACTTTAAGTGATTGGCCCCCGCCATGCGTAAAGCGTGTCGGGGGTTTTTCGATGTGAGAGGGGGCGGGTGCTTTCTAATTGAGGGTGTACTATCTACTCGTGGGCGCTTTCTATCTATTCGGAGGCGTTTGCTATCTATTCGAGGTCGCTTGCTATCTATTCGCACACCCTTTCTATCTATTCATGGAGCGATTCCATCTAATCGTTAAAAAAGCAGAATATTCCCCCGCCTAAACCTCCCCTCCCACTCCTTTTATGCTATGGTTAATAAAACAGGAAAGCGGGTGTTCGGGGGGAAATGACACTAAATTCGTTTGCGATGGAATGGGCTTTAAAGGAGGCTGCCAATCGATACTGGAAGAGCGACAGCAAACGCAAGGAGCTGCATAAGAAGTTAGACAATGTCCAAGCCGGAATGTCCGGGGAACGAAAAGTTCTTGATGTACTGCGCTCAGTGGAACTGCCGGAAGAAAGCCGGATTCTTCATGATCTCAATCTCCCATTGCCGGGAGGTCAGCAATTCCAGGTCGACATACTGGCAATCCTTCATAGCGGCGTGATTCTTCTGGAGACAAAGCAGATTGCCGGCAGGCTGAAGTTTTGCACATCACCCGCAGCTTTGCACAAGCTTGACGAATATGGACAGGTGACCACCGCGATGGAATGCCCTGCGGCACAATTGCAAGACCAAATCGGGAACCTGGCCGCGTTGCTTTACAAGCATGGCTTCCCGGTACCGATAACCGGAAGAGTTGTATTTGCCAATCACCCGATCATTGAGCAAATCCCCCCAAACTTGCCGGTGATCAAATCAAGAGAATTGCGCAGGTTGATCCGCTCGAAGCTGATGGAGCCCCGAAGTATGACCGGAAAAGACATTGACGATGTTGCGATGTTCCTGCAACGTCAGCAAATCCGCTATTTTCCGTTTCCGTTCTGTGAACGGGAAGGCTTCAATCGAAATGACTTTTACCTCGGTCCTTTGTGCAAATGCTGGAGTAAGCTGATCAAGCAGACTGAAAGGGCGTGGAAATGCCCTGCATGCGGCTTAACGGTTCAAGATCCTTATGAAGAAACGCTTCTGGCCTATTTTCTGCTGGTCAGCAGGAGGATCACAGTTAAGCAATGCATGGAGCTCCTGTCATTAAAAAGCTCCACGCATGCACGGAACATTCTTAACCGGCTGGCCGTCAAGAAAGTAGGCAGCGGAAAACAGACCGAGTATGAACTGGATTATGAACTGCAATTTTTACGGCTTCTCCAGAGGGAAGGAACTCGTGTAATGCTGCTGGGGGAGAAGGACTATTCCAATTAAGACCCTCGGACTCCATGAATAGATAGAAAGCCGCCCCGAATAGATAGAACCACACCCAAAAACCCTTCCCCGGGCTGCATGCCGTGGAAGGGTTTCGTTTCACTCACTTCATCTGTTCCTGGATCCGCTCCATGATCAGTTCGGCGATGTTGATGCCGCTTGTGTCGTAGAGGGAGCGGGAGCCGACGGGGTCTTCGATTTCATTCAAAAGGAAGCCGCCGTCGGGGAGGAGGAGGAAGTCGACGCCGATATAGTCGCTTTTCAGGGCGCGGGCAATTTTGGCGGCGGCGGCGGTCATGCCGGCCGACGGGAGATACGGGTCCGCGCGGCCGCCGAGGGTGTAATTGGATTTGAATCCGGTGCTGCCGGTGCGCTTGACGGCACCCGCCGCTTCTTCGCCGATCATGAACAGCCGGACATCGGCCGCGCCGGATTCGATGAACGGCTGTTCGATGATTTTCCGTCCCGCATGCCTGGAGAAGAACCAGCCGGCGTCCATCTTGTCGAGGCAGCGGACCACTTCCGTCCCGCCGTGGCCGTCGACGGTCTTCAGGACTGCGGGGAACACATTCATCTCATCCGGGTGCGCAACCCGGCGTGTCGGCACGACAGGGAGGCCGAGGAGCGCGCCTAGCTCGAACGTCGCGTATTTGTCGTTGGCGATGCGGTTCACTTCCGCCCGGTTGAACAACCGGTGACCGGCCCGCTCGAGCATGCGTGCGAGTTCCGGATCGCGGTCGCGGAATAAGATAAAGTCCGCATCCTCCGGAATCTCCTCCGCATTCACGGCGAGCCGCAGCCCGGTGCCTGTCCGGTCGGCCGCCTGCTGCATCAAGCGGATGAACCCGGCGTTCCGCTCCGCTTCTTCCGCCCGGTAATAGAGGATGCCGTTCATCCGAGCTTCTCCAAAATATAGGCGATCATCGAGTCGGCGACGTTCACGCCGGTGACGTTCAAGATGTTGCGGATGTGCGCGGTGGCATTCACTTCGCAGACGAGCGGCTCCCCGTCCGGTCCGAACAGAAGGTCCACGCCCGCGAACTCGGCGCCGACCGCTTCCGCCGCAGCAAGCGCCACCGCACGCTGCGATTCGGTCAACTCGATCGGCTCCGCTTTCCCGCCGTTCGTGATGTTCGCCCGGAAGTCGGTCTCCGAGTGCCGCTGCATCGCGGCGACGATCTCGCCGCCGACGATGTTCACCCGGATGTCCCGTCCGCGGCTCGAGGCGATGAATTCCTGGAACACGAAATCCACGCCGCGGAGCGAATCGACTTTCTCGAAGAACGCTTCCTCGGTCTCAATCAAATACACCTTCGCGCCGAACGACCCGTGGCCTTCCTTGATGATGAGCGGCAGGCCGAAGTCGCCGAGCACCCGCTCGAAGTAGCCGCTGCCGGCAATCGAAAACGACTGATACACTTTCGGCGCGATCACCGTCCGGGGCATCGGCAGTCCGGCCGCGGCGAGCCGGATGTATTGCTTGGCTTTATTGTCGCAAGTCTCGATCACGTCCGGGTCATTGAACACCGGCACGCCGCACGACTTCAGCCAGGAGGCGAGAAGGATGTCCTTGTCGAGGAACACGACAAAATCCGGACGGCCGGCAGGCTCTTTCCGGAGATCCATCATGACCTCGTAATTTTTCTTCGTCTCTGCCCGGATGCCTGCACGCTCCGCAGCGTCCGCGACGAGGCGGGCCTGATCGGCAAACTTGTCGGAGACGAGGCTTCCGTTATAAATGATCCAACAGCTGTTCATGGCGTTTCCTCCACCTAGTGATGCTATACTAATAAATAAATTCAAGACAAGTTTACCACACCGGAGGCGACGGCATTGATTCCGAAATTGGATTTCTATAAAGAACGTCATAACCTGCAGGCGGCGGATGAAATCCGGCCGGGCCTGAAAGCGATGGAAGAGGCAGTGGAAACGCTCGGCCATCCGCAAAACGGCCTCCGGTTCATCCACGTCGCCGGGACGAACGGCAAAGGATCGACGGTCGCGTTCATGGAGGCGATCGCCGCTTCGCATGGTCTCCGGACGGCTTCATTCACTTCTCCCGCCATTACGGATATCCACGATCAGATCAAAATCTGCGGGGAACCGGTCACGCCGGAGATGCTGGACGATGCTTTCGGGAGAATAAAAAAAGCGGGCCTTTCCGGGAAGCTGACCGATTTCGAGCTCCTGACGACGGCGGCGTTCCTCGTGTTCCTTGAAGCCCGTCCGGACCTCGTCCTCCTTGAAGCGGGGATGGGCGGCCGGCTCGACAGCACGAACGTGAACATCCCGGCGGCGTCCGTCATCACGTCCGTCGCGCTCGACCACACCGGCTTCCTCGGAAACACGCTGCGGGAGATCGCCTCACACAAGGCCGGCATCCTGAAACCGGGCGTCCCGGGGATCATCGGCCCGCTGCCGGAAGAAGCCATGAGGGAAGTGGAACGGACAGCCGGCAAAACCGGTGCCCCGCTCCGGATCTTCGGGCAGGACTTCACGCTCACCGGCAACACTTTCCAAAACAGCCGGACATTCAGCGATTTGAAATCCGGACTTCCCGGCCCGCACCAGCGGATCAATCTGGCGCTCGCGCTCGAGACGCTGCTCGCGGCCGGCATCCCGCTGCAAGAAGAAGCCGTCCGAAAAGGCGCGCGGCAGGCATCGGTCCCCGGCCGATTCGAGCAGATCCGGCCGGGCGTGTTCCTCGACGGCGCACACAACCCGGCGGCCGCAGCCGCACTCGCCGAGACGATCAAGGAACATTTCGGCCCGCAGGCGAAAGTGCACTTCCTGATCGGCATGCTCGCGAGGAAAGACTACGGAGAAGTCATCCGGATCCTGGAGCCGCTCGCCGAGACGCTCACATTCGTTTCATTCCCGCATAAAGAGGCGGCATCGGCGGAACGGCTCCAGGCGGCCGCGTCGATCCCGTCCCGCCGGCTGACGNCTCCCGCCATTACGGATATCCACGATCAGATCAAAATCTGCGGGGAACCGGTCACGCCGGAGATGCTGGACGATGCTTTCGGGAGAATAAAAAAAGCGGGCCTTTCCGGGAAGCTGACCGATTTCGAGCTCCTGACGACGGCGGCGTTCCTCGTGTTCCTTGAAGCCCGTCCGGACCTCGTCCTCCTTGAAGCGGGGATGGGCGGCCGGCTCGACAGCACGAACGTGAACATCCCGGCGGCGTCCGTCATCACGTCCGTCGCGCTCGACCACACCGGCTTCCTCGGAAACACGCTGCGGGAGATCGCCTCACACAAGGCCGGCATCCTGAAACCGGGCGTCCCGGGGATCATCGGCCCGCTGCCGGAAGAAGCCATGAGGGAAGTGGAACGGACAGCCGGCAAAACCGGTGCCCCGCTCCGGATCTTCGGGCAGGACTTCACGCTCACCGGCAACACTTTCCAAAACAGCCGGACATTCAGCGATTTGAAATCCGGACTTCCCGGCCCGCACCAGCGGATCAATCTGGCGCTCGCGCTCGAGACGCTGCTCGCGGCCGGCATCCCGCTGCAAGAAGAAGCCGTCCGAAAAGGCGCGCGGCAGGCATCGGTCCCCGGCCGATTCGAGCAGATCCGGCCGGGCGTGTTCCTCGACGGCGCACACAACCCGGCGGCCGCAGCCGCACTCGCCGAGACGATCAAGGAACATTTCGGCCCGCAGGCGAAAGTGCACTTCCTGATCGGCATGCTCGCGAGGAAAGACTACGGAGAAGTCATCCGGATCCTGGAGCCGCTCGCCGAGACGCTCACATTCGTTTCATTCCCGCATAAAGAGGCGGCATCGGCGGAACGGCTCCAGGCGGCCGCGTCGATCCCGTCCCGCCGGCTGACGCTCGCCGACGTGCAGCACGGCCGCTGGGATCACGGGGGGGCCCCGGCCGTCATCACCGGCTCGCTTTATCTCCTGTCGGAAATACGCCCTTCCTTGCTGAATAATTAAATGAATAAAGCAGAATCGTGCAAGACAGAATCAGATAATTTTGGTAGAGTTGAATAATAGTTGGTGCAATTTTCGTTCATTTCGTAAAGCGGGAGGGGAAGTCGGATGGATGACCGGAAAACGAGACTGAAGGCAGTCACATTCTTCATCTGGCTTCTCATTGTACCGGCGGGCTTCGTCTGGCTCGCCCTGAACCGCCCGGTGGAATCGCCGGATCTGCAGCTGTTCGGCCCGGTCGTCCTGCTGGCGATGGCCGCCGTCTTTTTCCCGGTCATCCGGAACGGCGTGCCGCTCCTGCTCGTCGGATGGCTCACGATCCCCGTGTTTCTCCGCTACGGCGTGCTGGCGGAAGCGGCCGTCATGCAGCTGGCTTTACTCGCGGCCATTCCGCTGAACCGCCATGCGCCGGATCCCGTCCACCGGTTTTTCTTCAACTCGCTCATGTTCTTCATCTTGTCGGTCTTGTCTGCGACGGCATTCGGACTGACGGGAGGTGAACACGGAGCGGACGGAATCATGACGCTCGTCGTTCCCGCGGCCGCCTACATGACGGTCCATGCGGGAGGGAACACGCTGTTCCTGTACGTGTATCAATTCCTGGCCGGCGTCCCGACCCCGTTCTGGTCGCGGATCAGCCGGCAGGACACCTTGACCGCGCTGATCGTCTTTCCGTATGCGTTGGCGTTTTATTTTCTCTACGGCCTGATCGGCTACTGGAGCCTGCCGCTCCTCGCTCTCCCGTTTTTCACCGTGACCTTGCTCGTGCGGCTGTACGATGCATCGGAACGTGTGAATGATGTGCTCATGAAAACGGTCAGCCTCGGGCATGAGCTGTCCGGAAAGCTCACCCAGCCGGAAGTGCTCAACCTGTTCACGGAGCGGGTCGCCACGCTTCTGCCGGTTGATTATCTGTATATTTTTGATATCCGGAACGACCGGATCGAGCCGCTCAAAATCATGGAAGAAGGCGAATTCGCCGACATCCGCCTGACGAAGAGCAAGCCGGAGGAAGGGATCGGCGGGATGATCTACCGGTCCGAAAAGGGGCGCATGTTCGGCAGTCAATCCGAATGGGTAAGCTATGCGAACGACTATTACCCGGCTGAGGCGGAAAGCCTGATCGGCGTGCACATCGTCCGGAACAAGAAAATCGAAGGCATCCTCGGCATCATGTCGAAGAGCGAGAACGCCTACGAAGAATATCAGCTCCGGATCCTGGAACTGCTCGGCTCCTACCTCGCGGTCGCCCTCGACAAAGCGCGCCACTTCCAGCAGACGGTGAGCGAAAGCGAGCGCTGCGGCCTGACCGGGCTGTACAACTACCGCTATATGGAAAACACACTCCGCCAGCAGGTCGAGCGGGTGAACTCCGGTGAACTCGGCGGACTGTCGCTCCTCATGATCGACATCGACCATTTCAAAGGGGTGAACGACCGGTTCGGCCATCAGGCGGGCAATGAAATCCTCGTGGAATTTGCCGATCTGCTCCAAAAGACGGCGGACGAAAGCTGGATTGTCGCCCGGTACGGCGGAGAGGAATTCGTCGCGATCATGCCAGAGACCGGAAAAGACGCGGCGCTCAGTCACGCGGAACTCATCCGCCAGGCGGTCGGCGCCCATCGGTTCACAGTGGATTCCGAAAGCGGTCCCGCCGCTCCGGTGCCGGTGACCGTGAGCATCGGCGTCTCGACAGTGCCCGACGACGGGGATGACGCCATGTCGCTCATCCGCAATGCCGACCGCGCGCTCTACACCGGCGCCAAGCAAGAGGGACGGAACAAGGTGGCCGCGTACACCGGCTGAATGAAGGGGGGCGTCCACGTGGGAATCAGTAAAAAAGAGCGGATCCTGCTGCCTATTGTCTGGGCGGCCGTCGTCCCGGCAGGCTATGCCTTGATCGTCAGAGACGGCTTTGGCGTGACGGCGGACGCGTGGCCGACTTTCTTCAGTCTCGCCCTGCTAGCAGTCATCACCGCCTTCTATCCGATCAGCTTCAAGAATATTACGGTCACGTTCCAGGAATGGCTGCTCATTCCGATTTTCCTCCAGTTCGGGCTCGGACCGGAAATCGCCGTTTCCCAGCTGATCACGCTGATCACAGTGCTCTCCGTCGGAAGCCCGATGCCCGTTTTCCACCGGTTCACCCTGAACTCGCTCATCTTCTTCGTCAGTTCGGTGGCGGCCGCGGGGGCCTTTTTCCTCGCGGGCGGGAGAACGGGGATGCTGGAGCCGGAGAGCGTCATCGTATTCGGCGCTGTCTACGCGCTCACTTATATGCTCGTCAATCATCTGTGCCTGTTCGTCGATTCGCGCCTTTCCGGCCGTCCGTACCGGTTCAGGTCGGTCGAGACGCTGTGGGACCTCGGATCGCTTTCGGTCATTTTCCCGTTTGGCATCGCCGCTTATTTCCTCGAGATGAACTTCGGGACGGCGGGCCTGCTGCCGATTGCCGTCCCGTTTTTCATCGCCCTCGTGTTCGCCGCCCGCTACAACTCGACCGAATCGGTCAACCGGCGGCTCGGCAAAGCCTCGGAGATCGGATATGAACTCGCCGACCGCCTGTCCTACAGTGAACTCACGGAACTGTTCACGAGGAGGCTTCAGGAGATGGAAGAGGCCGACGCCGTCTACGTCATCGAATCCGCGGAAGGCCGGCTCGTCCCGGTAAGCGCCTGGGAGGAAGGCCGGTACACGACCGTGCCCCGCCTGTTCTCCTTCAGCCGGGACGGGGTCAGGGGGAGCGGCCTCGACCGGTCGAACGTACGCCAGTACAGCACGGCGAATGAATGGAAGCGCCACCTGCCCGTCAACATGCCGGAAGGGACGGAGAGCGTCATGACCGCCCCGCTCCGGCGCGAAGGGGGGCAGACCGGCTGGGTCATCGTCGGCTCCCACCGCCGCCACGCGTTCGACCGCGAAGACATGCCGATGCTTGAGCTGATCTGCACCCACTTCCGCGTCTCGCTCGAAAAAGCGCGGATCCATGAAACCGCCCTGACGGAAAGCGAACGGTGCCCGCTCACCGGGCTCTATAACTTCCGCTGGTTTGAAAAAGAACTGGATTACACGATGGCGAACGTGAAGGGCGGCGCGATCAGCCGGCTGTCGCTCCTCATCCTTGACATCGACCACTTCAAGAAACTGAACGATACATACGGCCACCAGAGCGGCAACGACATCCTGAAGTCGCTCGCCTCGATCCTGCAGAGGGAATCTGCCGGGAAGGGGAGAGTCGCCCGGTTCGGCGGCGAAGAATTCGTCATCCTCCTGCCCGGCTGGCTGAAAGAGGAGGCGGAAGAATTCGCCGAACATCTCCGGAAGTACATCGAACAATCGGTCTTCGAGATTAGGCCGGACCTTGGAGCGGTGCGGGAGCCGGCATTCGTCAGCATTACCGTCAGCATCGGGGTCGCCACCGCGCCGGATGACTCCGACGAACCGATGGGACTTCTCAGAAACGCCGATCGCGCCCTCTACGTCGGAGGCAAACAGGCAGGCCGGAACCGGGTGGGTGTCTACTGACACCCGGCCCCGTTCCGGCTTTTTGGTGTGCCCGGCGGAAAATTAGGGAAAAGGAAAATGACAAACGATGTCGAATGAATGATAATGAAGAGAGATTAAGAGAAACGGGGTGGAGTGCATGCGGAATAGGCCGGTCTTCAATGAAGAAAACGGACTGACGCTTGTCGAAATCCTGGCTACTCTCGTAATTATCGGCATCGTCTTCATCGGCGTCATGTCGATCTTTCCGCAGATGACCCTCTTCAATGAACGCACCGACGTGAAGCTCGATGCAATGAACATTGCCAGGGAAGAGATGGCTCTGTTCAAAAGTTTGGATGCCGAGAAATTGCAAAATGAGGATTTGGTTACATTCGCTAAAAGACTCGCGGAAAATTTCGAAGCTGTAAATCCCAATGCAGACATGGTGAACGTGCGAGGGGGAACCGGAGGCATTGCCGTTCTCACCTATGGATTAAAGAGCGGAGAGTTTGTGGAAGCAATCATTTCTCCGCCGGATGAAGATGAGCAATTCGACGATTATCAACTGCATAAAGTGCATTTAATGGTCTCTGAACGCGAAGGAAGTCACAACATGTCGGAAACCTACGGCTACCTGAAAGTTAGAGAGGTATTTAGATTATGAAGCGGGCGACTAATGAAAAAGGAATGACGCTCGTCGAATTGATTGCAGTGCTTGCCCTTGTCGGAATGGTGGTCGCCATCATCATGACCCTATTTTCGATCGGTTCGAAATTCAATTCGGTTGCGACCCGGGATGTTCATCTGCAGCAGGACATGAATCTGATCATCACCAAACTGACGCAGGAGCACCGGACGGGGGAATGCTATTCATTGCAGGCCTCGGGTAATCGTTTGGAACTTTCCGTGAACCCAAGAAAAGATGGCAAGGTATCCAGCAAAGCCCCATGTGGAGACGGAGCAAAACAGCCGACTGAAATCTATTCAGGAGCCGAAGTTAAAGTCTGCCGCCTTCCATTGTTTGAAGAAGAAGCTAACGCCCCTGGTGAACTTACAGAGTGTGCGCCGATTGAAAAAGTGGACCCGAGAAGAGAGGATTTAAGGATTTCAATCCAGTTGCTCTCCGATGACGGCAAAGAATTTACAGAAGAAACGACGCTCACCCGGTTCAAGGAGGTGGAGGACGATGGGAAGGAAACAGAGGTTTCCGAGTGAAGAGGGATATACGCTTGTCCTGGTTTTACTGATCATCACTCTACTGCTTTCATTTTCAGCCGTGTTCATCGCCACTTCGATGAACCATTCCCGCCAAGAAAGGACAGTGGAGTCCGGTAACCAGGCGGTTGCCGCTGCGGAGATGGGCGTGGAATACACGGTAACGTTCACGCAAGAAGCGATCGACGACATTTATGACGAGCTGGTCCTTGAGGGGCAGGAGAAATCGGAGAAAATTAAAGCCGAGGCAAGACTGTATCCCCATCAGAAACCGGTTTATCAGGCCTGCTCCACAATCTCCGATCTCCAACAATGGGTGGATTGCAATTACGAAGAACTGAATAAAGAACAAAAGAGGAAGTTCACCGAGAGAGTCGGCGTCTTGGCGGAGGATGTTAGAAAAAATCGTTCAGCTTTAAAATTCAATAGTCACAAAGATGTGACTGAAGATGTGCTATATGAAGTCATCAGCTATCAGGTCAAGGATAAGTCAATTGAGTTTAGGGTAAGAGGGACAACTTCAGAGAGGAACGAAGAACTGGCAGGGAAAATCGCCATTCCTGATCCTAAATTTTTGAACAGAAAGGATCCTGATGAGATTACGGTGACTCAGACAACACCACCGAAAGACCTGGTCCAGTTTTTCCCTCAGCTCAAACACGAGACTCTTCCTGCCTGTCCATCCACACCGGTGAAGAACATGCCTTCTTGCGAGTACAAAGGCACGCTGACTTCTTCTTACTTATATCACATCAGCCGTCTCGGCGTTTCGTCGGATTTCTATGTGAAAGTAAATGCGGTTGAAAACCAGCTGAACAAATTCAACGGTTACGGCATTCCTCTTTATATTCCAAATGGCGTGATCGAGAACGAGCCGAACTTGAACAACTCGACGAATATGACGATGTATTATGAGGGCTTACTGGCGCTGAAAAATCTGAACAACAGCTCAAGGCACTTTATGATGGCAGAGCTGATCACTTTCCAGAACAACCAAGACCTGAGCAACAGCACCTTTGTTTTGATCGGAAATGCAAAAAGACCTAGATTTGCACCGGACAAATTAACGATCAATAGCGGATCACGATTTTGCCTGAATAAAGAGAACTTGGATATCAGCTCTACGCTGCTGAGTCTCAACAGCTTGAGAAACAGCAAAAGCGACCTGAACTACAAGGGGTCCGGAATGATCTATATTTTCACAAGCCAATCGCCGCTCCCGGCCGGTAACGCCAATGTCAAATACACAAATGATACACGCAGTTTTTTGGAATCTTGCGGTGTCAGGATCAACACAGGCGATTCTGAATCTACGACTGTAAAGACGCCTGTACTGTTTCCGAATCTGCTGACGGATTACGACATCGAAATCAATTATGAGTAAACCGAAAGGAGGCCCGCCATGCTGGACTATATTTTTCTTGTGATCGGAGCGGTGATTGTGTTTCCGGTCATTTACTACCTCATGACGAAGGGCAAGGCCGGGAAGTCGGTCGCCGTCATGGCGGCGGCGGGGTTCTTCATCGCACTGGCGGGGGTTTATCTGCAGGAGCATTTCGCCTTTTATTATGCGGTACTGGCGATGATCGGGCTCGCGTTTGCGGCCGGTGTCCTGATCGACAAGCGGATGGGCGACGCGGCCGTGGCCGAGGGGGTCGATGAAGTGATCCGCGAACCGATCCGCCTCGGCGGAGAGCCCGAAGCTGCGGCGGATGAAGACGAAGTGCCGGTCATCACGCCGGCCGAGGTGCGCGCCGCGATCCTGAATGAAGATGAAGGCACGATCGAGCCAATTGACGCCGGCCCGGAAGCGGGTGACACAGCCGCGGAGCCGACGCAACTGCAGGTGGACGACATCCCCGGCATGGAAGAGATCGTCCTGCCGGGAACCGCGGACATTGTCCGACCTCCGGATTTCGGCGAAAAGCCGGAAGACGCGGATCCAGCGGAAGTCGTCGATGCGGAGCTCGATATTGAGCCGTCCGGCTTCAATGACCACGGGCTTGATGTGATCGGCAAGCAGGACATGCCCGAGTTTACAAAGCCGGACATCGACCCGGACGACGATCCCGCCATGCTGGAGGACGATGATTTCATTGATCCGGCGAGCTTTACAACAACACCCGGTGAACCGAATGTGCAGCCCCCAGACGAACCGGCAGATGACCTGCTGGACGACAATGAACTCGAGGCCTGGCTTTCCAGCCGCCCTGAGCCGGAGGACGTCCCGGCCGAGGAAGCGGCGGAAGACGAACTCCCTGATTCCAACCCGTTCGATCTGCTGGATGATGACGACTTTATCGTAGAGGAGGAAGAGGATGGAAAACAATAAACGTACGTTGACCGTCTTCCTCGGGGTCCTCATTTCAACTGTTTTCTTCTATCTGTTTGCATCCGGCGGCTCCCTGCTCGCCGGGAATTGGCTGTTCCCTTCGAAGGACTTCGGGGACAATACATATATCGGACCGTACGATGTTTCGGATTTCAAGGAAGCCCAGACGACGAAAGTGCTGAGCGAAGGAGTGACCGATCTTGAGGGGCGGTTTGACGTGGACGTCTATTACCAGGACGCTTCGTTCAAGCTGCCGCCCGAAGCCGTCCAGTATGACGTCCAGCAGACGATCCAGGGGGCGAATACCGGCGAGGAGAACCCTCTCATCGTCCATGTGCACGAGGAAGCGATCCGGACGCTGCTCGACCAAAATTTCGGCATGGTCGCGTTTACCGACGATGAAGTGAAGTCGATCACGGACGGAATCGAGCGGCGTCTCCGCAACGGCACGATGCCGGCAAATATCCAGATCACCGATTTCCTCGACGCCACGCGGAAAGAAGACGAAGCGGCCGCAGCGACGGCGACGTTCACCGGCATCCCGGTCACGGAAGGCCTGCAGATCGGGCTTGCCGCGATCAACGGCTACCGGATCGAGGCGGGGACTTCGGTTTCATTCCTCCAGATGATGGAGGATGCGCACGCCGGCTCCCTGACGAAAGACGAGATGACCCGACTGGCTTCGCTCCTGTATGCGGCGGTTCTCCAGACGAACTTCATCGTCGACGAGCGTTCGATCAGCGACCGGCTGCCGGAAGGAATCCCGGTCGGCTACGAGGCGGCGATCGATCCGTTCACGAAAACCGACTTCATGCTGACGAACCCGAACGGCACATCCTTTACAATCAGCACCGAGGCGATCGGCGACGCGGCGACGCTTTCGCTCGAAGGCCTTCCGTTCTTCTATGAATACACGACGAGCATCACGGGCATGGAAACATACGAACCCCGGACGATCAAGCAGTTCAGCGAAAACGTCCGATCCGTCGCTCCGAGAATCGAAGAAGCCGGGCAGGACGGCGTCCGTGCGACGGTCCTGAAACATGTGTACAACGGACCGATCGAGGAGCGGCTCGAAGAAGTGTCGACCGACTTCTACCCGCCGGTCCACCGCATCGAAGTGCACCGGCTGAAGCCGGAAGAACAGCCGGACGACCCGGGCGACGGGACGGGAACGGCCGGAACCGGAGATGCTTCAGGTTCCGGCGGCAATAACTCCGGCAATACGGGCGGATCCGGTTCTGGCAGCGGATCCGGCGACAACCAGGGCTCGGGCAACAACAGCAGCCCCGGCAATAACTCCGGCAGCGGTTCCGGTTCCGGCAACAATTCCGGAAGTGGTTCTGGCGGCTCCGGCTCGGGGAATGGTTCCGGGTCCGGAAACGGCTCCGGCAGCAACACCGGCTCGGGATCCGGTAGCGGGTCCGGAAACGGCAATGGCTCAGGATCCGGTTCGGGCAGCGGTTCCGGCGGAAACTCCGGCACCGGCGGCAACGGCGCGGGCAGCGGCAACAACGGCTCCGGCTCTGGAGACGGTGAAATCGAATACGACAAAGGCGGCAACCCGATCACGCCGTGACGGGCTGCCGGCCATAGGAAGGTGAGGACATGGTCCAGACACGAAAGCGGCTCGGGGACATCCTGATCGAGTCGGGACTGATCACCCCCGAACAGCTGGAAGAGACGATGAAAGACAAAATCAAGGATCAGCGGCTCGGCGATGCACTCCTTCAGCGCGGACTCATCACGGAACAGCAGCTTGTCGAAACGCTGGAAATCCAGCTCGGCATTCCGCACGTCAACTTGTATCGGTACCCGTTCGAACCGCAGATCTTCTCGCTCGTTTCAAAAGAGTACGCGAAGCGGAACCTCATCGTCCCGCTGAAGACAGAAGGGGACAAGCTGTTCGTCGCGATGGTCGACCCGATGGATTACATCGCCATCGAAGATTTGCGGCTTTCGACCGGCTTCCAGATCGAGCCGGTCATCGCTTCCAAAGACGACGTCATGAGGACGATCGCCAAGTATTATGAAGAGTCGTTTGACGAGCTGTTCCTGGAAACAGAAAAGCTCCAGCGGGAAGAGGAGGAGAACCTGACCGACCTCGACTCGCCGGTCGTGCGGCTCGTCAACCAGATCCTCTCGGCGGCGGTCGTCCAGAAGGCGTCGGACATCCACATCGACCCGCGTGAGCACCAGCTGCTCATCCGGTTCCGGATCGACGGCATGCTTCACGACGAACGTGTGTTGCCAAAGCATATGCAGCCGATGATCAACGCGCGGATCAAGATCATGTCAGACCTCGACATCACCGAACACCGGGTGCCGCAAGACGGGCGGATCAAGACGAACGTCGACTTCCGTCCGATCGACCTCCGGGTGTCGACGTTGCCGACCGTGTACGGAGAGAAGATCGTCATGCGGATCCTCGACCTGAGCAGCACGCTCTCCGACCTGACGCATCTCGGATTCAACCGCATCAACCTGGAGCGGTTCATGCAGGAGATCACGAAGCCGAGCGGCATCGTGCTCATCTCCGGCCCGACCGGTTCCGGGAAGTCGTCGACGCTCTACGCGGCGCTCAACAAGCTGAACCGTGAAGAAGTGAACATCGTGACCGTCGAGGATCCGGTCGAGTACCAGCTCGAAGGCATCAACCAGGTCCAGGTGAACGCGAACGTCGGCATGACATTCGCGGCCGGGCTCCGGTCGATCCTCCGGCAGGACCCGGACATCGTCATGGTCGGGGAGATCCGGGACGTCGAGACGGCAGAGATCGCCGTTCGGGCGTCCCTCACCGGCCACGTCGTCCTCAGCACGATCCACACGAATGACTCAATCGCCACGATCACGCGGCTGCTCGACATGGGCGTGGAACCGTTCCTCGTGACGGCTTCGCTCAACGCGGTCGTCGCCCAGCGGCTTCTCCGCCGGGTGTGCCGCGATTGCAAGGTTGAAGAACCGGCAACCGAACGGGAAATGGAGATCGCCGCAAAGCGCGGCATCAAGATCGATCACGTCATGCGCGGCAAAGGCTGCCCGTCCTGCAACATGACCGGCTACCGCGGACGGATCGCGATCCACGAAGTGCTCATCATGGACGAGGCGATGCGGAGTGCGGTCAACCGCGGGGAAAGCGTGGCCAAACTCCGTGAAATCGCCATCCGGAATAAGACGATTTTCCTTCTCGACGACGGACTCCTGAAAGTAAAACAAGGCATTACGACGACGGAGGAAGTGTTCCGGGTCGCAATGCTCGACTAAGGTGTGATTTCGATGAAACAGACGATCGATGCGCTGCTCTCCGCGGCGTTCCAGCTGAAGGCATCCGACGTTCACTTGACGGTCGGGGTGCCGCCCGTCTTCCGGATCCACGGAGACCTGAAGCGGTACGGGAAAGAGCCGAACACGCCGCAGTTCACCGCGGACGTGGCGAAGACGGTCATCCCGGAAAAACTCTATGACGATTTCCTCAAGCACGGCGAGCTCGACTTTTCCTATTCCGTGCCCGGCGTCTCCCGGTTCCGGGTGAACGCCTACCACCAGCGCGGCTCGGTGTCGATCGCATTCCGGACGATCCCGACGAAGATCATGAGCGTCGAGGAGCTCGGCATGCCGGACACCCTGAAGCGGCTCGCGGAAACGCCGCAGGGAATGATCCTCGTGACCGGTCCGACCGGATCTGGGAAGTCGACAACGCTCGCCGCGATGATCCGCCATATCAATGAAACCTCACGAAAGCACATCATCACGCTCGAAGACCCGATCGAATTCGTCCATAACCACGGTGCCTCGATCATCGACCAGCGCGAAGTCGGCTTTGACACGGAATCGTTCGCGAACGGCCTCCGCGCAGCTCTCCGGCAGGACCCGGACGTCATCCTCGTCGGGGAGATGCGGGACCTCGAGACGATCTCGATCGCGATCACCGCTGCCGAAACGGGCCACCTCGTGTTCGGCACGCTCCACACGTGGAGCGCAGCGTCGACGATCGACCGGATCATCGACGTGTTCCCGCCCACCCAGCAGACGCAGATCCGCGTCCAGCTCGCCGGCGTCCTCACCGCCGTCATTTCACAGCGGCTGTTCAAGACGGCGGACGGCAAAGGCCGGCGCGCCGCAACCGAAATCATGATCAACAACCCGGCGATCGGCAACCTGATCCGGACCGAGAAGATCCACCAAATCCCGAGCACGATCCAGACGAACCGGGCGGCGGGCATGCACACGATGGAATCGTCGATCCAGAAGCTCGTCGATTCCGGAGTCATCTCCTACGACGTCGCCAAGCCGTACCTGGAAGGGGACGAGCACTGATGCCCCGCTTCCAATACGACGGCCGCGACCGGAAGCGGGTGAGGCGCGGAACAATCCAGGCGGACACGAAACGCGAAGCCGTCCTGAAACTCCGCGAGCAGGGCGTCCGCGTCCTCGACATGAAAGAACTGCCGGAAACGACCCTGACGAAGGAAATCTCGTTCGGGAACCCGGTGAAGCGCCCGCAGCTCATCATGTTCCTGCAGCAGTTCTCGACCTTGCTGCGGGCGGGCGTCACGATCGTCGACGCGATCAACATCCTCTCCCAGCAAGTCGAATCAAAGCCGTTCCGCCGGATCCTCACCGAAATCGGCGACGACCTGAAAGGCGGCGGCTCGCTCAGCGACTCGATGGCGAAGCACCCGAAGGCGTTTGAACCACTCACCTTGAACATGATCGCGGCCGGAGAGGCCTCGGGGAACATCGACGACGCGCTCGACCGGCTTGCGGTCCACTACGAGAAATCATTTGCGACCCGCCAGAAAGTGACGTCGGCGATGGTGTATCCGGTCGTCGTGCTTGTGCTCGCGACAGGCGTCGTCATTTTCCTTCTGACGTCGATCATCCCGATGTTCGTCGAGATGTTCGAAAGCCTGGACGCCGAGCTGCCGGGAATCACGCTGTTCGTCCTTGGTGCGAGTGACTTTATGCGGAACTACTGGTATATCCTCGTCGGGATCGTTTTGCTGCTTGTGCTCGGGCTGTACTTGATGCACCGGAGCACACAGGGGAAATATATGCTGGACATGTTTATCCTCCGGATGCCGTTGATCGGCGACATGATGAAAAAATCGGTGCTCGCCACGCTGACCCGGACACTCAGTTCGCTGTTTACAAGTTCAGTGCCGATCATCCAGGCGATTGCGATGGTCGAACGGGTCGTCGACAACGAAGTGATCAAGCGGGTTCTCAAGCAATCCCGGGACGAGCTGCAGCGGGGGAACTCGATCGCCGGCCCGATGACCGGCCACTGGGCGTTCCCGCCGCTCATTCCCCATATGATTGCAATCGGCGAGCAGACCGGCTCGCTCGACAAGATGCTTGCGAAAGTCGCCGACTTCTATGAAAAGGAAGTCGACGCATCGACCGAACGGCTGAAATCACTCATCGAGCCGCTCATGATGATTTTCCTCGCCATCATCGTCGGCACAATCGTCCTCGCCATCATGATGCCGATGTTCAGCATGTACGAGCAAGTCGGCTGACCTTGTAACCGTCTTGTAACAAATGACTTCTTCCGGTAAAAATATTTTTCTATGTATCTATCGCTTATTTTGGGGTATTGGTATAATAGGGTTGTAGAATACTACAAGATTTTCCAAGGAGGAATCAATTATGATCAAATTCGTCAAAAACAAGCTTAAGGAGGAAAAAGGCCTCACGCTCATCGAGCTCCTCGCCGTCATCGTCATCCTCGGCATCATCGCAGCTATTGCCATTCCGGCAATTGGGAATATTATTGAGAACAGCCGGTATAACGCGGTAAAATCAGATGCTCTTAACGTCCTGAATGCGGCCCAGATTTACTACTCAGACACTAACTCTAAAGAGATAGTAACAGTGAAGCAACTTAAAGACGGAGGATACTTGGAGTCCCAGGGTAAAATCGGTGATGAAGACACTGTCTCCCAAACTAGCCCGCGTAAACTAGTTACTAAAACAGCTATTGATTATTCCGGAAGCAAGACAGTGACTATCAATGCTACAGCAGAGCAAATTAATAATGACGATCAAAAAGGCAGCACAGAGGGTGATAAGACAATCCCTAAAACTGGTGGAGGAACTGGTGGACAAGGATAAATAATTTTAATAGGAGCTGACACCCCATGAACAATCCATTCCGTCGCAGACAGCGCGTAATATCGATGACCCTGGAGCCTGATGCCATCCGCTTTGCGGAGCTGCGTTCGGCCGATCCCCTCCTCGTGGAGCGGGCGGCCGAGCTGCCGGTTCCGGAAGGGCTGGTGGATGAGGGCAAGGTGACCGATCCAATGGCGCTGGCGGCGGTTGTGGAAGGGGCGGTCGCGGAGTGGGGGCTGCGGCGCAAGCGCGTCCGGTTCCTCGCACCCGACCAATATGTCATGATCCGAAAAGTGGAAACCCCGGCCGATGTCCCTGAAGATGAGCTGAAAGGCTACTTCTTCATCGAGATCGGCTCTTCTCTTTATCTGCCGTTCGATGACCCGCTTTTCGATGTCGTTCCGTACGACAGCGAAAGAGAGGAGAAGGAATCGATCATCATTGCGTCGAAAGAAGAGATTATCCGGCAGTATGAGGGCCTGCTCGACACGGCGAAGCTGAAGCCGGTCGAGTGCGATATTGCGCCGCTTGCGCTGTACCGCCTCGCTTACGTGCTCCATGATCTCGACACGCACCGCAATGTGCTGATCGCGGATTTCCGGGATTCTGAGCTGACGGTGTCGATTTTCCACCGTCACCAGCCGCTGTTCATGCGGCCGATTGAATTTGATGAGGGGACCGAGCGGGTGACCGACGCGGCGTTCCGCGAAATCGGGAAGCTCATCAATTTCTATACATACAACATGATGGACGGCCAGGAAACGGTCGACTGCCTGTTCATCGCAGGCGAATACGAAGGATCCGATGAACTCGCCGCCATGTTCCTGGACCAGATGGGCGTCGAGGCCGGGCCGCTCATGAAGCGGCCGGTCGAGACTGCGGACGGCCGGGAGCTGCCGGCCCGGTTTGACCGGGTGATCGGACTGGCCCTGAAAGAGGTGTAACGATGCTCGTCGACATTAACCTATTGCCCGGGCGGGACCGGGAGCGATCGAAGGCCCTTCTGGTCTCGATCATCATCCTTCTGTCGGCCGTCCTGTTTTGGCTTGCGCTGTTCCTCATGGCGAACAAGGACGCCGAAGAAGCGCAGCGGGTCGATGCCCGTGCAGAAGAGATGCGCGCCGAGCAGCAGGAGATCCAGTCCCGCATCGCGGGGACCGAGACGATGGCAGACCGGACGCAGCTCGAAGCGACGGTCGGCTGGGCGGAGGAATACCGTTTCCAGACGGCTCCGCTGCTCCGCCATCTCGTCTCGCTCCTGCCGCTCCGTGGCTTCATTACGGACTATACATATACCGGGCCGCATACGGCCGATCTGTCCGTGCAATTCGATACATATGAACAGGCCGCGCACTATCTGGCGCGGCTGAAGGCCGCGACGATGGTGGAGGCCGCCACTTTAAATGACGTTACCGCGGTCCCGCTCGAGGAAGAGACCGACGAAGAAGGGAATCCGGTCGTCCGTGATGAACCGCTCGTCCCGCGCTACGTCGCGACTTACGTGATCGACTTTGTCGACCCGCGCGCGGAAGCGGAAGGCACGGCAGAAGAGCCTGCCGAAGGCGAAGAAGAGCCGGACGAGACGGGCGACGGGACTGATGTCGATGTCAACGTCGATAACGACGTCGATGTGAACGTGGACGAAGAGAACCCGGACGCCGAAACGGATCCGGACACCGTGCCGGAAGACGGCGCTGATCCGGACACGGCCGATGAACCGTCCGGCGGGGAAGGGGGCGGCGGCCAGTGAACCGATTCAACATGAACCGCAAAGAGGCGATCCTCGTCGTCCTGTCGGTTTTGTTCTTCATTTCGCTCCTGCTGTATTCGTACTTCCTTCTCTTTAAGCCGGCGCGCGATCAGCTGCAGCAGTCCCGCGACTCTTTGCAGGCCGAGCGCCAGGTGCTGTCGACGCTCCAGCAGCAGGCGGCGGCTGCGACGGACCGGGAACCCGCCAGCTCGCTTCCGCTCCAGCGGAAAGTGCCGGTCGAGCCGGTCGAGGAGATGGTGCTCCTCCAGCTCGGCAAGGCGGAGATCATTTCCGGAACGGAGATCGAGAACGTCGCGTTCACGACCGGCGAGATGGTGATCGAGAATCCGCCGGAGGGCGTCGAGAACGTGAGCGAGCTGCTCACGACGGTATCGATCCTGTCGCCGGACTACGAAGGGATCGCTTCGTTCATCGAAGAAGTCGAGCGGCTCGAGCGCATCACCGTGACCGATTCGGTCGCGTTCTCCGGCCCGCCGGAAAAGACGGAAGAAGCCGATGAGGACGAGCAGGTCCAGCTGGAAGTGACGTTCTCGTCGTTCTTCCGTCCGGATCTCGAGACGCTCAAGGGAGAAGTGCCGAGAGTGCCGGCGCCATCCGCTTCGCTGAAGGACGATCCGTTCCCGTTTGACGACGATACGGAACAGGGGGCCGGGGAATGACGTGGCTCTGGGCGGCGATGTTCTTCATTTACGGACTCGTGTTCGGCTCG
This sequence comes from Bhargavaea cecembensis, assembly GCF_000826125.2. Classification (GTDB taxonomy): domain Bacteria; phylum Bacillota; class Bacilli; order Bacillales_A; family Planococcaceae; genus Bhargavaea; species Bhargavaea cecembensis_B. The sequence goes on along the minus strand of NZ_LN651373.1, from coordinate 1,744,152 downwards.
TTCTTCAACGTGGTCGGACTCCGGGTGCCGAAGGGCGAGTCGATCGTCCGTCCGCCGTCGCACTGCCCGAACTGCGGCAGGCGTCTGACGGCGGCCGACCTCGTCCCGTTTTTTTCATTCGTCTTCCTGAAAGGGAAGTGTCGGGGGTGCGGTTCGAAGATCCAATGGGTGTACCCGGTGATGGAGCTGCTGACGGGGATTTCGTTCGCACTTTCCTTCCTCCGGTTCGGCTTTTCTGGCGAATTGATCGTCGCGCTGCTGTTCATGTCGCTTCTCGTCATCATCACGGTGTCGGACCTCGCCTATATGCTCATTCCGGACAAGTTTCTCCTTCTGTTCGGCGTCCCGCTTGCGGTGCTCCGCGTCGCTCTCCCGCTTGATCCTTGGTGGGACAGCGTCGCGGCGGCGATCGTCCTGCCGGGCGTGCTGCTAGTGACGGCGATCGTGTCGAAGGGCGGCATGGGCGGCGGCGACATCAAGCTGTACGTCGCGATCGGCATCGTGCTCGGCACGGTCGATTCATTCCTGTCCCTGTTTTTCGCGGCGCTTCTCGGTGCGGTTTTCGGCATTATCCATCTAAGGCGCCAGGGGAAGGGACGGCGGACGCCGATCCCGTTCGGACCGTGGATCGCGCTTGGTGCGGCGATCGCCTACCTGTACGGGGACGCGATTGTCGGCTCGTATGTAAACCTGTTCTTTTAGCCCGATAAATTTCCAGGACAAGACGACAAACGTCTTGTCCTTTTTCAATGGCCGGATGGTAATGTCGCTTATAAAGGGGTGGTGTCATGCGGTTCAAAAAGAAATATACGACGGGCGCGCTCGCGATGGCGGTGTTCCACGGCTTCCTCATGGGGATCGGCGGGGTGCTGCTGTTCGGGTTCATCGTCATGTCGGGGGACGGGAAAGGCGGGCAGGCCGCGGAGGAGGGGGACGCCTTGCCGGTCGATGCGCAGGCGGACAAACAGAAGGCGGAGGAGGGGAAGGAGGAAGGGGCCGGCGCCGGCGAACCGACGGGCAACCGGCGGACGGCGTTCTTCGCGGTGCAGCACGGCCTGTTCTCGACGAGCGAATCGGCCCAGTCGTTCATCGCGGCGGACACGAACCTCCGCAACGCGGCCGTGTTCCCGGTCGACGGGAAATTCTATCTCTGGTCGTCCGTGCATCTGACCGACGGGGAGGCGAAAGACGCGCTCACGGCCGACACATTCGTCAAGCCGTTCACGCTCGATGCGGCGGCCTGCCCGGCGGAAGGGGACGGAAAACTGCCGGTTTTGCTCGCCGCGAAGGAACTTGCAAGTTTGAAATTTGAGGATGCCGCCCAAAAGGCGAATCTGCCGAAAGACTGGGACCGCAATATCGCCGCCGTTGAGGCGATTTCGGACGAAATGGGGGTCATCCGGCTACAGCTTTTGAACCATTATGCGCCGAATTCCGGGTGCCTCAAAATTGAATTTTGACCCCGGATTTTGGCTCAAAATCAAAAAGTCGCGATTTTCCCGATTCCGCCGTCTCGGCTATGATAGACGCATAGCCATGAAGGGGGAATGAACGATGAAATTCAGATTGTCAAAGCCGGTCGTGCTCGCGTCCGGTTCGCCGAGGAGAAAAGAACTGCTGGAACTGGCCGGCATCGATTTTGAAGTCGTCAAGCCGGGCGTGGACGAGCCGCCGATCGAACCGGGGGAGGCATCGCGCGATTACGCCGTCCGGCTCGCTTCGCTCAAAGCGCATGCCGTGCACGGGAAGGCGCCGGGAGCGGCCGTCATCGGCTCCGACACGGTCGTCCACAGAGACGGCACCGTCTACGGGAAGCCGGACGGGGAGGCGGGGGCCCGCCGCTATCTGAACGAG
>NZ_LN651373.1:1734972-1742040 GCF_000826125.2 Bhargavaea cecembensis | reverse complement strand
ACTACCACGCCGTCGTCGGGCTGCCGGTCGCCGATGTGTTCGCGGCGCTCGACGAGATGGGCGTCATCCTCACCGGGGAGGACGAGCCATGACATTCGATCTGTATGTGCCGAAGATCAGCGAACTGCACGTCGCCGACCGGCCGAGGGAGCGGCTCATCCGGCAGGGGGCGGAGAGCCTGTCGAACCAGGAACTGATCGCGATCCTGCTGCGGACCGGCACCCGGCAGGAGTCGGTGCTCCAGCTCGCCAACCGGGTGCTCGCGTTCTTCGACAAGATCCAGGACCTGCAGCACGCGACGCTCGAGGAGATCACGTCGGTGAAGGGGATCGGCGAGGCGAAGGCGGTCCAGCTGCTCGCGGCGGTCGAGCTCGGCCGCAGGCTTTCGAGAAAGCAGTCGACGGAGCGCTACGTCATCCGGTCGCCCGAAGACGCGGCGGCGTACCTCATGCCGGATATGGCTTCGCTGCAGCAGGAGAATTTCGTTGCTTTATTCCTGAACGTGAAAAATGAAGTGCTCCACAGCAGCACGATCTTCATCGGCAGCCTGAACTCGTCGATCGTACACCCGAGGGAAGTGTTCCGCGAAGCGGTAAAGCGGTCCGCGGCGGCGATCATCTGCGCGCACAACCACCCGAGCGGGAACCCCGCGCCGAGCCCGGAAGACATCGAAGTGACGAAGCGGCTCGCGGAAGCCGGCCGGATCGTCGGGATCGACGTGCTCGACCATATCATCATCGGCGATCACCAGTTTCTCAGTTTGAAAGAAGGAGACTTCATCTAACGTTGTCACTTTCGCATGGTATCCGTTATAATGATGTGTATGATTTGAAACCGGCAACATTAAACGGCCGTGCAGAAAGGGAGTAAAACCGTGTTTGGATTGGGATCAAAAGATGTCGGGATCGACCTCGGCACAGCAAATACACTAGTTTTCATCAAAGGGAAGGGCATCGTCCTCCGGGAGCCTTCCGTCGTCGCCAAGAACGTGCAGACAGGGGACATCGTGGCAGTCGGGAATGACGCCAGGAACATGATCGGCCGGACACCGGGCTCGATCGTCGCAACGCGTCCGATGAAAGACGGCGTCATTGCAGACTTTGAAACAACGGCAAAAATGATTGAGTACTATCTGAAAGAAGCGCAGAAGGCATCCGGCGGCTCGTGGAAAAAGCCGAATGTCATGGTGTGCGTGCCATATGGCATCACATCGGTCGAACAGCGCGCGGTCATCGACGCTTCCCGGCATGCGGGAGCGAAGGAAGCCTTCACGATCGAGGAGCCGTTCGCCGCGGCGATCGGTGCGAATCTGCCGGTCTGGGAACCTACCGGCAGCATGGTCGTCGATATCGGTGGCGGTACAACCGAAGTTGCGGTCATTTCCCTCGGCGGCATCGTGACGAGCGAATCGATCCGAGTCGGCGGCGACGCGATGGACGGCTCGATTATTTCGTACATCCGCAAGACGTATAACCTGACGATCGGCGAGCGGACGGCGGAGGCGATCAAGATCGAGATCGGCTCGGCGAAAGTGGCCGACAAGCCGGCGAAGATGGAAATCCGCGGACGCGACCTTCTGACGGGGCTCCCGAAGACGATCGAAATCTCTTCCGAAGAAATCGCGGAAGCGCTCAAGGAATCGATTTCGGCGATCGTGGACGGCGTCAAGAAAACGCTCGAGACGACTCCGCCGGAACTGTCCGCGGACGTCATGGAGCGCGGCATCGTCCTCACGGGCGGCGGCGCCCTCCTGAAAAACCTCGACAAGGTCATCTCCGAGCAGACGAACATGCCGGTCTTCATCGCCGACGATCCGCTCGACTGCGTTGCGACCGGAACGGGCAAAGCACTCGACAACTTCGACGTCATCAAGAAACAGCAAGCCAGATAATCTAGGAGGGACGGCATTATGCCGCAGTTTTTCTCGAACAAACGGCTGATCCTCCTTCTCGTCGGTGTTATCGTCCTCGTGGCATTGATCTTCTTCACGCTGAAAGACCGGGAGCATGCCAGCGTCCCCGAACAGATTGTAAAAGATGCCGTCGGCTTCGGACAGTCGGTCTTTTCGAAGCCGGCGCAATACATAACGGATTTGATCGATGACGTGGACCTCCTCCTGAACACGTACGAGGAGAACAAGCGGCTGAAGACGCGTCTCGCGGAGTATGCGGCGGTCCAGGCGGAGCTGAGCGATGTACGCCATGAGAACGACCGTCTCAGGGGGATTGTCGGCAAGGAAGAAGACCTCCGGGACTATGAGCCGGTCCAGGCGACCGTACTTGCCCGGAATCCGGACCAGTGGGAAGAAAAGGTTGTCATCGACCGGGGCGAAGTGCACGGCGTGAAAAAGAACATGGCCGTCATGACGGCGGACGGACTGATCGGGAAAGTCGTACTGACGACCCCGTTCACATCGACCGTCCAGCTGCTGGCGACCCAGGATCCGACCTACCGGGTATCGGCGCTCGTCACCGGCGAAACGGAGGCGTTCGGGCTGATCGAAGGCTATGACATCGACCGGCACGAACTCATCCTGAAGCGGATTGACTCGACATTCGATATCAAGCCGGGCCAGAAAGTCGTTTCATCCGGACTTGGCGGCATTTTCCCGAAAGGGCTCCTGATCGGCGAGATCACCGAGGTGACGACGGACGACTACGGCCTGACGAAACAGGCGTACATCAAGCCGGCCGCCGACTTCTCGATGCTCGAGCACGTCATCATCGCCAAGCGCACATCGATGGCGGTCGACGGTTCGGACGCCGGCAATACGGGAGAAGCGATGGACAAAGCGGCGGATGAGGCGGAAGGCGGGGACGGATCATGATCCGGCTCGCCGTCCCGCTCATCGCCGTCGTTTTGTTCTTCGTGGAGCCGGTGTTCGGCCTGTTTTCGCCGATCGAGATCGGCGGGAACTATTACTATCTCGTCCCGCGGTTCCTGATCATGTACCTCATTTTCGTCGGCGTCTATTACAGCCGTCAGCGGGCGGTCATCTATGGAATCATCTTCGGGCTCTTGTACGATATGTTCCACATTGATATTATTGGACTATACGCCTTCCTGTATCCGGTGCTCTGCCTCTTGGCATGCTGGATCATCAAGCATATCCACCGGCATATCGCGGTCGTCACGATCATCTCGCTCGTCCTCGTGGCGGTCCTTGAGACGGCGCTCTACCTGTTCTTTTCGCTCATCGGATTCATTTCTGTCGGATTCGATGAGTTCCTGAGCACGCGGCTGCTGCCGACGATGATCGCGAATTCGGTGTTCCTCATCATGCTCGGATGGGTGTTCAAAATGCTCATCAGCCGGAGGAACATCCTGAAGAAGGAAGGAATCTCGTAAACATGGAGGAGAATGTGGGGTGACGCAATTGACGAAAAAGCAGCTGGTCATGATCAAAGGAACGAAGTCGGGCCTCGTGCTGCGCCTTGATGACCAATGCTCCTACACCGAGCTGCTCGGCGAATTGGAGCATAAAGTCGGGGAGGAGGCACTTGAGGGAATGGCGGAGGTCCAGCTCAATCTCGGGAACCGGTATTGCACCGATGACCAGGTGAGGGAACTGATCGGCGTTGTCCAGAAGTCGCCCCATCTCCGCGTTTCCAAAGTTCAGAGCGACGTGATCCGGATGGAGGAATGCAACCGCCGGATCATCGAAAGCCAGTCGGAAACCTACGTCGGCATCGTCCGCTCGGGCCAGGTGGTCAAGGCGGACGGCGACCTCGTCATCATCGGGGACGTCAATCCGAACGGAAAAGTAATCACGAACGGAAATATATTCGTGCTCGGCCGGCTGAAGGGCATCGCCCATGCCGGCGCGGGCGGCAACCTCGACGCGGTCATCGCCGCGTCGTGGCTGGAGGCGACGCACCTCATGATCGCCGACAAAATCGAAACGATGACGGATGAACTCGCTGTCTTGTCCGAAAGCCCGGAAATGGAATGCGCTTATATCCACCAGAACGGCTTCATCGCCATCGACCGCCTGCAGGAACTGCGCATCCTCAGGCCGAACCTATCTACATTCAAGGGAGGAAGCTAATGTGGGAGAAGCCATCGTTGTGACATCAGGGAAGGGGGGCGTCGGCAAGACGACGACGACCGCCAACCTTGGGACTGCATTGGCCCTTCAAGGCAAGCGGGTGTGCCTCATCGACACCGACATCGGCCTCCGGAACCTGGACGTCGTCCTCGGTCTCGAGAACCGGATCATCTATGATCTCGTCGACGTCGTCGAGGGCCGCTGCCGGGTCAATCAGGCGCTCGTCAAGGACAAGCGATTCGACGACCGTCTCTTCCTTCTGCCCGCCGCCCAGACGACGGATAAACTCGCCGTCACGCCGGAACAGATGAAAACCCTCGTCAACGAACTGAAACGGGACTACGACTATATCCTGATCGACTGCCCGGCCGGCATTGAACAGGGCTACAAAAACGCCGTCGCCGGCGCAGACCGGGCCATCGTCGTCACGACGCCGGAAATATCCGCCGTCCGCGACGCCGACCGCATCATCGGCCTGCTTGAACAAGAAGAAGGCATCGAGCCTCCGAAACTCATCATCAACCGGATTCGCCGCCACCTCATGGACACCGGCGAAGCGCTCGACGTGAACGACATCACGACCCACCTGTCGATCGACCTGCTCGGCATCGTCATGGACGACGAAAACGTCATCTCCTCTTCAAACAAAGGCGAACCCGTCGTCATGGACCCATCCAACCGAGCCGCCGTCGGCTACCGCAACATCGCCCGCCGCATCCTCGGCGAATCGGTCCCCCTCATGTCGATGGACGACACGCCCAAAGGCTTCTTCGGAAAGCTGAAAGCCATGTTCAAGAAGTGATTTTCCGGAGTGATTGTCCGGAGTGATTTCCCGCCGGTGAAGTTTCCCGGGAAATCGCGCGGAACCTCATAAATCGACAACAGACCAGTGACCCCATCACACGCTTTTTAAGCGTGCGGCGGGGGTTTTTTATTATCGCAAGGAGGGATTGGAATGAAAGCGAAAAGGGACATGCCGGAGAGGCTGGTGGCGCTGGCGGTGTTGGGGTTGCGCACAGCCGGTGGCCATCCGTCCGCAAAACAGATCAAGACAGACTGCGAGAACCGGATTGCCGGATACAAAGGGGAGAAGAAGGCGGACTTCTTTCTGTTCGAAGCAAAAGTGCAGGATCGCCCGATCATTTTGAAGGACGTGGACATTCCGGGAGTCGGCCGCTCCGTCCAGGCAGATACCGTGATCCTGCATCCCGCATTCGTATTGATCCTGGAAGTGAAGAACGTGACGGGGGAACTGTACTTTGATGACCAGACCGGCCAGTTTTACAGGATCAAGGCGGGCAAGCGGGAAGGCATGCGCAATCCGGAAGACCAGTTGAACCGCGCCGTCGCCTCGCTTGAGACCCATCTTGCATCGATCGGACTGCCGTTGCCGGTAGAGGGCGCGATTGTCTTGGCCAGCTATAACGGGCTCCTCCAGCAGGCACCATTGAGGCGTCCCGCATTGACCGTCGATCGTCTGCCGGGCCATCTGGAGGATCTGGCGCGGGCCAACCGGTTCTCATTCGACTGGAATGTTTTGTCTCGCATTAAAGACAGTTTGACCGGAAACCAGCAGAAGCGCCGCGACGATTTTCTCCGGTGGTATAACCTGGGGCGGGGTGACATCCTCCCCGGCGTCCGCTGCCCGGACTGCCACCGGCTCGGCATGGACCGAGGCCACGGACGCTGGATCTGCACCCGGTGTGGCGCCATCTCCAAAGACGCCCACTTGGCAGCCCTGCAAGAATATCGCATATTGTTTGGCGAGCGGATCACTAGCCGGGAGGCGATGTGGTTTTTGGGTTTGACTGACCTTTCATTGTCAATCCGTATTTTGAATGGTTATGGAATTTATGAGGGGACAGATAAGAGAAACAGGAAGTTTATTCTTCCTCAAGAGAACTACCGGTTAAGTGCCTTCGTAAATCACTTGGTGTATAAGAACTATTAGACTGCGATCAAAACTGCAAAGCATTCTATATTGTAATTCTGCCGGCCATATTTCAAATTTCCGTTCCATATTGTAATTCGGCCATCCTTATTTTAAATTCTTGTTCCATATTGTAAATCGAGCTTCCATATTTTAAATTTCCATTCCATATTGTAATTGGGCCGTCCATATTTTAATTTTCCGTTCCATATTGTAAATTGCCAACCCATATTTTAATTTAGTCTCTATATTGTAATTTCTCGTCCCATATTTTAATTTTGACCTTTGATGCAACCCTCACACTAATTCTATCTACCACTCATCACCCCGCCCCCGTCCTCATATAGTAGAAAAAACACTTTCGGGGTGTGGTGTGGATGAAGTGGCGGGATAAGTGGATTGCGGCAATCGTGATCACGGGTGTGTTGTTTGGGGTGGCGAAGCTGGAGGAGCATGAGGTGGTGAAGACGCAGATCACGCATCTGGTGCGGTCGGGCGAAGAGCTGGTTGTCATGAAGAAGTGGGTGATGTCATTTGTGGAGGAGGGGCGTCCGGAGCAGACGATTCCAGTGGCGGCGGATGGGGCGGAGCCGGCGATGGCCCGGTTTTCGACGCTGCAGCCGTTCCGGGAGGGCGTGCTGCTGTCGTATAATTCGGCGGTTCCGGTGACGGCGAAGGGGGACGGGCTCGTCATCTACACCGGGCACACCCGCCAGACCGGGAAGTCGGTGACGGTGCTTTATGATGACGGGGACACGGTGACGTACGGGTTTGTCGGGAAGTTCCTGACTTTGCCGTATACGACGGTGTCGCCGGGACAGGCGATTGCGGAGCTGGAGACGGGGGCGATGTTCCTCGGGGTCGAGCAGGACGGGGAGATGCTCGATGCCGAAGGAGTGAAGGAGTGGCTGGCCCTTCTCCGGAATGCGGATGAGTGAGCGGGCCGCGGGCTTGCGGATGCCCGCTCTGCCGGCCAGCAAAACGACCGCCGATGAAACCGCCCGAAGCCGGAAGCGGATGACCGCATTGCCGTCCGGCGTCCCTGCCGGAAAAATCCGCGAACCGGAGCGGCGGGCCGGGCGAAACCACC
>NZ_LN651373.1:1726515-1734952 GCF_000826125.2 Bhargavaea cecembensis | reverse complement strand
CCGCCGATGAAACCGCCCGAAGCCGGAAGCGGATGACCGCATTGCCGTCCGGCGTCCCTGCCGGAAAAATCCGCGAACCGGAGCGGCGGGCCGGGCGAAACCACCTCTCCCGCGTGTTCCGGCTCCATCCGGTCATGCTGCCGTTTTTGCTGGCGATCATCGCGACGGGGAACGTCTCGGTGTACGCGGTCATCCTCGGGTCGCTCCTCGTCCATGAAGGCGGCCATCTGCTGGCGGCGCGCCTCGTGCGCGCGCCGGTCCGGTCATGTACGGTCATGCCGTACGGCGGGGAGATCGACATCCCCCTGTTTTCTCGCCTGCCGAAACGGGACAGGCTTTTCATCGTTTCAGGCGGACCGGCGGCGACCGCCGTCCTGCTTCTCCTTGCCGTCGCCGTGCCGGTGCCCGGACAGCCGCTGCTCATCACTGCGCAGGTCGTCCTGCTCTCTCTCAATCTGCTGCCGCTGCTGCCGCTCGACGGGGGACGGGCGCTCGACATTCTATTGCCCGAAATCAAACACCGGCTCATCCTCGCGTCGGTCATCGTCGCCGGCGCCGCGGGGACCGCCGCTCTCCTTTACCTTCCCGGCTCCGCGCCGTACCTGTTCCTGTCCCTCTTCCTCATGCTCCAGAACATCCGCCACTGGCGCTTCCGGAAATACGAGCAGGCCGCCGAGCGCGTCCGCCGGAAATAAACTATCGGCCTGTCCATTGACCGGGCCTGCCTTCTGTGGTAATATTCTTATGTTGGTTTGTAGCGCACCCGTGCTACAACCGCACCGACAAGGCTTAAGCATCCGCAAGGGTCGCCTTGGAGGGCGAGTCTTAGTCCAAGAGGAGGTGCAGGGATGTACGCAATTATTGAAACAGGCGGCAAGCAAGTGAAAGTTGAAGCGGGCCAGGAGATCTACATCGAAAAGCTCGCAGGTGACGTTGACGAAACGATCACATTCGACAAAGTATTGTTCGTCGGCGGAGACGACGTGAAAGTCGGCGCTCCATACGTAGAAGGCGCAACCGTAACAGGGAAGATCGCCAAACACGGCCGCGGCAAGAAAATCGTTGTATTCAAATACAAGCGCCGTAAAAACTACCGTAAGAAACAAGGCCACCGTCAACCGTACACGAAAATCGTCATCGACGGCATCAACCTGTAAGGGGCGGCCGTGATTGAAGTGATCGTGAATGAAACCTCCGGCGGCCGGATCGCCTCGTTTGAGATGTCCGGCCATGCGGATTTCGCGGAGCACGGAAAGGATCTTGTCTGTGCGGCGGCTTCGGCCGTGTCGTTCGGCGCTGTGAATTCGGTGTTTGAACTGACCGGGACCGAGCCCGGCGTGGAGCAGGGGGCGGACGGCGGCTGGCTGGCCGTCACCTTCCCCGAATCCGAAGACGACGATGCCGTCCAGCTCATCATGAGATCGATGGTGGTTTCATTGCAGACGATTGAACGGGACTATGGTGAACATATCCGAGTAACAATCAACCGATAGGAGGTGGACTTAATGCTACGTTTGGATCTCCAGTTTTTCGCATCCAAAAAAGGGGTAGGTTCCACGAAGAACGGCCGTGACTCCGAAGCGAAGCGCCTTGGCGCGAAGCGCGCGGACGGCCAGTTCGTTTCCGGCGGCTCCATCCTGTACCGCCAGCGCGGGACGAAAATCCACCCGGGCGAGAACGTTGGCCGCGGCGGTGACGATACCCTCTTCGCGAAAGTCGACGGCGTCGTGCGCTTCGAGCGCTACGGCCGCGACAAGAAAAAAGTGAGCGTATACCCTGCTGCGCAAGAAGCGTAACAGCGGAACGGCGGGCTGCATGGCGACATGCGGCCCGTTTTTTTTATTTCCTCCGCTAACGGCGATTTTCTCCGGAAGGACGTTGAAAAAGGCGGGGGCGGGAATGGTATACTGTACGTATGGGATGAACACGATCAAAAGGACGGGAGAGTTGCGGATGGACGGCAGACTGACGGCCCAGGAAATGCTGAAGCACGCCCGGCATGATTATATGAACGCACTGCATCTGATCCGGATGCAGCTGGATCTCGGCATGGAAGACAGTGTCCGCGAGACGATCGACTCGGCAGTGGAGCGGGGGCGCCGGGAATCGATGCTCGGCAGCCTCGGCATGCCGCTCACCGAAAGTTGGCTCCTGACATTTGGCTGGCGGTTTCCGGAGTATGAGCTGGAGCTCTCAGTGGATATCAGGCAGCCGGGGGAGCCCGCGGCGGACAGGCAGGTTGAGCGTTTTCTCGAAGAATTGTTCGACCGGCTCTCGGACGGGCTCAGTCCGTATGCCGAGTACCGGGCGGATATCCGGGTGGAAACGAATGAAAACGGCTGGATGGTCGGATTCTCGCTGACGGGACCGTTCGATCTGACGGACGGACTGCCGGAAAGACAGGAAGATACGCCGTTCCGCTTCACTCATGAAGCAATGGAAGACGGTTTGGAATTGATAGTTGCAGGAAGGAAGGTGGATCGCTGATGTTTGTCGATCACGTGAAGATCTATGTTAAAGGCGGGGACGGAGGCGACGGAATGGTCGCTTTCCGCCGCGAGAAATATGTACCGGACGGCGGTCCGGCGGGCGGAGACGGGGGCCATGGCGCCGACGTTATTTTCGAAGTGGATGAAGGCCTCCGGACATTGATGGATTTCCGCTACCAGAAGCACTTCAAGGCGCCGCGCGGAGAGCACGGCATGAGCAAAGGCAAACACGGGAAAAATGCCCAGCATATGACGGTCAAGGTTCCTCCGGGCACCGTCGTCACCGAAGCCGAGAGCGGCCGGGTCATCGCGGACCTGACGGAAAACGGACAGCGTGCCGTCATCGCAAAAGGCGGGCGGGGCGGCCGGGGCAACATCCGGTTTGCGACGCCGGCCAACCCGGCGCCGGAAATCTCGGAAAAGGGCGAACCGGGCCATGAGATGGAAATCGTCCTGGAACTGAAAGTGCTCGCCGATGTCGGGCTCGTCGGCTTCCCGAGCGTCGGAAAATCGACTTTATTGTCCGTTGTGTCGGCGGCGAAGCCGAAGATCGGCGATTACCACTTCACGACAATCGTCCCGAACCTCGGCGTCGTGGACACCGGCGACGGACGCAGCTTCGTCATGGCGGATCTTCCGGGGCTGATCGAAGGGGCGCATGAAGGCGTCGGGCTCGGGCACCAGTTCCTGCGCCACATCGAACGGACGCGGGTCATCGTCCATGTGATCGACATGTCGGGCATGGAAGGCCGCGATCCGTACGAAGATTATGTGACGATCAATGAAGAGCTCGGCCAATACAATCTCCGGCTCACCGAACGGCCGCAGGTCGTCGTGGCCAACAAGATGGACATGCCGGAATCCGAGATCAACCTGGCGGAATTCAAGGAGCAGATCCCCGAAGACGTCCGCATATTCCCGATTTCCGCCGTCACCCGGCAGGGGCTGTCGGAACTGCTTTATGCAATTGCCGATCTGCTCGATGAGACGCCGGAATTCCCGCTCCACGATCCGGCCGAAGTGGAGGAATCCCGCCACGTGCTGTACAAGTTCGAAGGCGAGAAGGAAGACTTCACGATCACCCGCGATGACGACGGCGTCTACGTCGTGCGCGGTGCAGGCGTCGAGCGTTTGTTCAAGATGACCGATTTCAGCCGCGACGAATCCGTCCGCCGCTTTGCCCGCCAGCTCCGCGGACTGGGCGTGGACGATGCGCTCCGGCAGCGCGGCGTCCAGAACGGGGATGCGGTCCGCATCATGGACTTTGAATTTGAATTCGTGGAATAAGAAAATGCCATGCCCGGCCGCCCCGAGAAATCTCCGGTGGCCGGCGGGCATTTTTGTGCCGCGGAAGGAGTGCTGAGTCTCGTGAAAGATGTTTCGGAAGAAAGCTATTTTCTTGTCAGGGAAGATGTATTGACCGAATCGATGCAGAAGACGCTTGAAGCGAAGCGGCTGCTGCAGAACGGGGAAGAATCGACAATCTGGGATGCCGTCAAGCGGGTCGGCCTCTCTCGGAGCGCTTTTTATAAATACCGGGACACGATCTTTCCGTTCCATTCGGTCGTCCAGGAACGGATCCTGACCATTTTCCTGCAGCTTGAGGACCGGGAAGGATCCCTCGCCGAGCTGCTGAAGACCGTGGCGGATGCGAAATGCAATGTGCTCACCATTCATCAGACGATTCCGATCCAGGGGCGCGCAAACGTTACGCTGTCGCTCGACGTGACGGAGATGGCGATGGAGCTGAATGCATTCCTGCAGACGCTGAAGAAGCTGGCATTCGTCGAATCGGCGGACGTCGTCTCATCCGGCGCTTATTAAAAAAAGGGGGAACCAAGATGGAAAAAGAACCAATCCGCGTCGCCTACCTCGGACCGGAGGCTTCATTTACCCACCTGGCCGCGGACGGGATGTTCCACGGGGAATGGCTGATTCCTTTTGCGACCATCCCGGAAGCGATCGAAGCCGTATCGGACGGCCATGCGGACTTCGCGGTCGTCCCGATCGAGAACGCGTTGGAAGGGGCCGTTTCGCTGACAGTGGATTATCTGTACCACGAAGCGGACCTTTACATAACGGCGGAAATCTTGTCGCCGATCGAGCAGAACCTCATGATGCACCCCGAGCAGGCCGCTCGATGGGAAGAAGTCGAATCCATCCATTCGCATCCGCAGGCGCTCGCCCAGTGCCACAAATATCTGCATTACCGGTTCCGGGGCGTCCCGCTCATCCAGATGACCTCGACATCGGGCGCCGCCCGCTTCGTATCGGAAAACCCGGACCAGTGCATCGCCTCGATCGGGAACCGGTTCTCCGCAGAGAAGTACGGCCTGACGATCGTGCAGGACAACATCCACGACTTCCACTTCAACCGGACGCGGTTTGTCGTCCTGTCGAAGAAGGAAGGGGCGCTCGGCATTCCGGGCGGAAACGAATCGCCGAAAACAACGCTCATGATCAACCTGCCGAAAGACAACCGGTCGGGTGCGCTCCATCAGGTGCTCTCGGTCTTTGCCTGGCGGCGGCTCAACCTGACGAAAATCGAGTCCCGGCCGATGAAGACCGGGCTCGGCGACTATTTCTTCATCATGGACATCGACGAAAAGCTTGGTACCCCGATGATGAACGGCGCCATGGAAGAACTCGCCGCGCTCGGCTGNTAAATACCGGGACACGATCTTTCCGTTCCATTCGGTCGTCCAGGAACGGATCCTGACCATTTTCCTGCAGCTTGAGGACCGGGAAGGATCCCTCGCCGAGCTGCTGAAGACCGTGGCGGATGCGAAATGCAATGTGCTCACCATTCATCAGACGATTCCGATCCAGGGGCGCGCAAACGTTACGCTGTCGCTCGACGTGACGGAGATGGCGATGGAGCTGAATGCATTCCTGCAGACGCTGAAGAAGCTGGCATTCGTCGAATCGGCGGACGTCGTCTCATCCGGCGCTTATTAAAAAAAGGGGGAACCAAGATGGAAAAAGAACCAATCCGCGTCGCCTACCTCGGACCGGAGGCTTCATTTACCCACCTGGCCGCGGACGGGATGTTCCACGGGGAATGGCTGATTCCTTTTGCGACCATCCCGGAAGCGATCGAAGCCGTATCGGACGGCCATGCGGACTTCGCGGTCGTCCCGATCGAGAACGCGTTGGAAGGGGCCGTTTCGCTGACAGTGGATTATCTGTACCACGAAGCGGACCTTTACATAACGGCGGAAATCTTGTCGCCGATCGAGCAGAACCTCATGATGCACCCCGAGCAGGCCGCTCGATGGGAAGAAGTCGAATCCATCCATTCGCATCCGCAGGCGCTCGCCCAGTGCCACAAATATCTGCATTACCGGTTCCGGGGCGTCCCGCTCATCCAGATGACCTCGACATCGGGCGCCGCCCGCTTCGTATCGGAAAACCCGGACCAGTGCATCGCCTCGATCGGGAACCGGTTCTCCGCAGAGAAGTACGGCCTGACGATCGTGCAGGACAACATCCACGACTTCCACTTCAACCGGACGCGGTTTGTCGTCCTGTCGAAGAAGGAAGGGGCGCTCGGCATTCCGGGCGGAAACGAATCGCCGAAAACAACGCTCATGATCAACCTGCCGAAAGACAACCGGTCGGGTGCGCTCCATCAGGTGCTCTCGGTCTTTGCCTGGCGGCGGCTCAACCTGACGAAAATCGAGTCCCGGCCGATGAAGACCGGGCTCGGCGACTATTTCTTCATCATGGACATCGACGAAAAGCTTGGTACCCCGATGATGAACGGCGCCATGGAAGAACTCGCCGCGCTCGGCTGCGTCGTAAAACCCCTCGGCACCTACCATACGTACGAAAAGAAACCGGCCCCGCGCGTCATCAGCTGACGTGCAGGACCGGTTTTTTGATTTTGCAATGAAGGCGAGTATGTGGCGGGGAGATTGTGGTGTCCATGCAGATACGTAACGTTTCGGCTTAGATACGCAACGTTTCAGCTCAGATACGCAACGTTTCGGTTCAGATTCATAACGTTACTCCGAATTCCGGCTCCATGCTCCGAATTACGCGGCCATACTCCGAAAATGAGCTCCATACTCCGATTTCATGTGCCATACTCCGAAATTAAGCTCCATGCTCCGAATTTCCACGCCATACTCCGAAAATGAGCTCCATACTCCGATTTCATGTGCCATACTCCGAAATTAAGCTCCATACTCCGATTTCATGTGCCATACTCCGAAAATGAGTCCCATACTCCGAATTTTGCGGCCATACTCCGAAAATGAGCTCCATACTCCGATTTCATGTGCCATACTCCGAAATTAAGCCCCATACTCCGAATTTCCACGCCATACTCCGAAATTGAGCACCCATACTTCAAATTCCAGCGCTCCCAGGTTCGCTTAGCCCGACTCCTCAACCTTCGTCTGTTAAAAATCCCTTTTCCCTCAACGCTTGTTCTGCGCGGTCGAGGATTTCTTCCGTGTCGGCCGTGATTGTATGGAGGTGGGGGCCGCCGGTCAGTTCCAGGAGGTACGGGGAACCGGTTTCTTCGACCCGCTTCAGAAATTCCCCGACGTCGTGCCGGTTGGCGGCCATGATGTTGGCGGTGAGTTCGCCGTAGACGGGATGCTCGACGGTCACGTCCCGCACCGCCGCACCCGCATCGACGATCACAAGCAGCTCTTCTTCTGTTTCGTCCGCCGTATGCGTGCAGGCGATTTTCCGCTCGAACAGAGTCCGGCCGCCAACGCCTGCCGGGCTCCCGGTGTATACGTAACCGGCGCTCGTGGCGACGATCGGTTCGCCGTGGGCCTTCAAGAGGGTGATGTCCCCGACGATCACCTGGCGGCTGACGCCCGTTTCGCGGGCAAGATCGGCGCCTTTCACCGGTCCGTCCGATTTTTTGAGTTTCCCGAGAATGTCCTCCCGGCGCTCATCCCCCTTGCGTTTTTGCACGTTGTCGTTCTCCTTTCGTCATAACAGCATCACCTTGACTCATAGCTTATTTTGAGGATGAACGGCTTCAAAGTCAAAGTTTCGGTGTCATTGCCCATGGTGGGCTCATACGATAGACCGATGGAAGGGGGAAACATGCATGCAAGTGCATATTGTGCAGAAAGGGGACACCCTCTGGAAAATTTCCAGGCAGTACGGGGTGCCCTTCGAGGAAGTGAAGCGGCTGAACGCCCATCTGGCAAATCCCGACTATATCGTTCCCGGGATGAAGATCTTCCTGCCGGAGCATGCGAAGAAGGGGAAGGGCGAGAAGCCGATGGAGCATCCGTACAAGGACGGCAAGCCGAAGAAGCCGACACGGGTGCCGCCGGCCGGGGAAGCACCCGAGCTGAAGCCGGTTGCGCCGCCTCCGCCTCCTGCACCGCCGAAGCAGGAGATGAAGCCCGCGCCGCCCGACATGAAGCCGCCGGCTCCGCCGAAAGCTCCGGACGTCCCGAAGCCGCCGGCCGCGGAGAAACCGCCAAAGCCGCCAAAGCCGCCGGTGCATGAAGTTCCGGAACCGGAAATGCCGGCACCGCAGCCTCAGCCGTATCCGCACCATCATTCACCGTACATGCCGGTCATGCCGATGCCGTTCTGCTGGATGCCGGTGTACGACATGGAGTGCATGCCGATGCATCAGATGCCGATGCCGGAGATGCCGATGCACCCGATGCCGTCCCATGAAACACCGCCTCACCAGCAGCCGTCAGGACAAATGCCCGCTCCGATGGTACCGCCGACGCTGCCGCAGAAACCGCCCGCCGTCCCGCCGATCGGGAATCCGATTGTGAATGCCGAGTCCTCATCGTTCCCGGGCAGTCCGTATCCTCAGACGGGCTGGCATCTGCATGATTCAACATCACACGACTCATCGCTGTTTTATCCGGGCCAGCATGGCGGCGGAGAGGAGATGCACATGCACCACCAGCATGACGAGTCGACATGCGGATGCGGCGGAGGCGGGGGCGCCC
>NZ_LN651373.1:1724529-1725121 GCF_000826125.2 Bhargavaea cecembensis | reverse complement strand
CCGCCGAAGCAGGAGATGAAGCCCGCGCCGCCCGACATGAAGCCGCCGGCTCCGCCGAAAGCTCCGGACGTCCCGAAGCCGCCGGCCGCGGAGAAACCGCCAAAGCCGCCAAAGCCGCCGGTGCATGAAGTTCCGGAACCGGAAATGCCGGCACCGCAGCCTCAGCCGTATCCGCACCATCATTCACCGTACATGCCGGTCATGCCGATGCCGTTCTGCTGGATGCCGGTGTACGACATGGAGTGCATGCCGATGCATCAGATGCCGATGCCGGAGATGCCGATGCACCCGATGCCGTCCCATGAAACACCGCCTCACCAGCAGCCGTCAGGACAAATGCCCGCTCCGATGGTACCGCCGACGCTGCCGCAGAAACCGCCCGCCGTCCCGCCGATCGGGAATCCGATTGTGAATGCCGAGTCCTCATCGTTCCCGGGCAGTCCGTATCCTCAGACGGGCTGGCATCTGCATGATTCAACATCACACGACTCATCGCTGTTTTATCCGGGCCAGCATGGCGGCGGAGAGGAGATGCACATGCACCACCAGCATGACGAGTCGACATGCGGATGCGGCGGAGGCGGGGGCGCCC
>NZ_LN651373.1:1719831-1723213 GCF_000826125.2 Bhargavaea cecembensis | reverse complement strand
AAAGCCGCCAAAGCCGCCGGTGCATGAAGTTCCGGAACCGGAAATGCCGGCACCGCAGCCTCAGCCGTATCCGCACCATCATTCACCGTACATGCCGGTCATGCCGATGCCGTTCTGCTGGATGCCGGTGTACGACATGGAGTGCATGCCGATGCATCAGATGCCGATGCCGGAGATGCCGATGCACCCGATGCCGTCCCATGAAACACCGCCTCACCAGCAGCCGTCAGGACAAATGCCCGCTCCGATGGTACCGCCGACGCTGCCGCAGAAACCGCCCGCCGTCCCGCCGATCGGGAATCCGATTGTGAATGCCGAGTCCTCATCGTTCCCGGGCAGTCCGTATCCTCAGACGGGCTGGCATCTGCATGATTCAACATCACACGACTCATCGCTGTTTTATCCGGGCCAGCATGGCGGCGGAGAGGAGATGCACATGCACCACCAGCATGACGAGTCGACATGCGGATGCGGCGGAGGCGGGGGCGCCCATGTGCCGCATGCCGTCCAGGCCGCCGCATGGCCGTACTGGCCTTCTTATCCGGCGGGCGGCTCGCAGCATTACGGCGGCTGGCCGATGTGCCACGGATGCGGCATGCCTTACCACGTCGGCGGCTGGCCGATGTGCCATATGTGCGGCACGCCGTTCCAGGCAGGTTACTGACCGGCCATGGCCGCCGGCGGAAACTTCAGGCAGATCAAGCAAAATGTCTGGAAATGGGATGTCGCGGGGAAGGGCTACTCACTGAAAAAGTATGATTCGTATGAAGTGGCGTCCAAAGTCCGGCGGATCCACGAGCGGCTGGCCGAAATCGAATTTTCCCATGTCCTCCCCGTGATCGGCGCGGCGGACGAACGGACGGTCATCCAGCCGTGGCTCGAAGGCGCCAGGCCAGCGGATTATTCAACGCGGAGCGGCAGGGGACGGACGCTTTCCGTTCTGAAATCGCTCCACGCCACTTCTGCCGACGTGAATTGGCAGGGCGTCCTCGGGCTGCACCCGTATCCGCTGCTCGCGAAATGGGAAGACCGTCTGGACCGCTTCAAGAACAGCCGGACGGATCTTGAGCCCCATATCGACAGCTCGATGTTTGAGACAACGGTATTCCACGCGGAAGAAGCACTGAAGTCGATCCGGCGATCCTATGATCCGGACGAAGGGTGCACGATCCTGCACGGCGATGTCGTCCACCATAATTTCCTGAAGGGGAAAGACGGGCGATATGTCCTCATCGATTTCGATCTTGCATGCACCGGGCCGCCGGGGACCGAGACGGCCCTTTGGATCCACCGCGTGCTGCCGCATGTCGGATACGACTTCGGCTACCTTGCGGAGGAGCACCCGTCGCTGAAACGGCTCTCCAGGTCCTCGCTCGACTTGCTTCTTTATCCGAACGAAGTGCTCAGGGAATGGCTTTACTTGCTGTCGCTTCCCGAGGAGCGGCGGGCGCACATCACCGGAAGGCTCAAACGGTTCACGGAACAGGCGCTCTCACGCTGGATTCCGCTCTGCTACCAGGTGACACAGGCGGGAAACAGGGAAGAATAAGAAAGCAGCACGGGAAAGCGGAAAAGCCGCCGTCCCGTGCTTTTTCCGGTTCCCCCGAAAGGCCGGCCGGCGCCCGCGCAGATGCGAAAAGGCGAACATCTATGCTATAATCAACGTGATGTGACAGGGGGAGAACGGTTTGTACGATTACATAAAAGGGCGCATTACGAGAGTGACGCCCGAGTATATCACGGTGGAGCAGGGAGGCATCGGCTACCAGGTCCTCACCTCGAACCCGTATGCATTCCATGCCACAGGTGAAGAGCAGCAGATCTTCACCCATCTGCACGTGCGCGAAGATGCGATGCAGCTCCTTGGATTCCGGACCGCGGAAGACCGGGAGCTGTTCCGGAAACTGATCACGGTGACGGGCGTCGGGCCAAAAGGGGCGCTCGCCATCCTCGCCGGCGGCATGACGGCTCAGGTGGTGGCCGCAATCGAGTCGGAGGATGAGAAATTCCTCGTCCGGTTCCCGGGCGTCGGCAAAAAGACCGCCCGCCAGATCATCCTCGACCTGAAGGGCAAGCTGGACGGCGTCGCGGAGCTCCCGACGCTGCTGAACCCGGAAGTCGAAGCGCCGCAGACCGGGGACAACCACGAGTTGGAAGAAGCGATGCTGGCACTCACCGCGCTCGGCTACTCCGAACGGGAGACCGACAGAATCCGGCCCCGGCTTGAAGAGGAAGAGCTCGACACGGAAGGCTATATGAAGCGCGCACTCGCCCTGCTGCTCAAGCAGGGCTGAATAACGGAATGAACCGGCCGGGTGCCGGGGATGAATGGAAAAGGGAGGTGCCAAAATGGAAGAGCGCGTCATTTCAGGGGAGATTTCCTCATTCGACGAACGGTTTGAACAGTCGCTCAGGCCGCAGCTGCTCGGCCAGTATATCGGACAGGACCGGGTGAAGCACAACCTCGGCATCTTCATCGAAGCGGCGAAGGGCCGTGAAGAATGTCTCGACCATGTGCTGCTGTACGGGCCTCCGGGACTCGGAAAGACGACGCTCGCCGCGGTCATCGCCAACGAGATGGGGGTCAACTTCCGGACGACGAGCGGGCCGGCGATCGAGCGGCCGGGCGATCTGGCGGCGATCGTCTCCTCGCTCGAGCCGGGGGATGTGCTGTTCATCGACGAAATCCACCGCCTCAGCCGGGCGATAGAGGAAATCCTTTATCCGGCGATGGAAGATTTTTCGCTCGACATCGTCGTCGGCAAAGGCCCGGAGGCGCGTTCGATCCGGCTTGACCTCCCGCCGTTCACGCTGATCGGCGCCACGACGCGCGCCGGATCGCTTTCCGCGCCGCTCCGCGACCGGTTCGGCGTACCGCTGCGCCTTGATTATTATGACCAGGACGCGCTGTCCGAAATCGTCGTCAGGAGCGCGGATATATTTGACGCGCCGATCGACCGGGACGCCGCGGCGGAGCTCGCCATGCGTTCCCGGGGAACCCCGCGGATCGCCAACCGTCTGTTAAAGCGGGTGCGCGACTATGCGCAGGTCCGGGGGAACGGGAGCATCACGCTTCCCATTGCGCAAGAAGCGCTTGAAATGCTCCAGGTCGATTCGAACGGGCTTGATCATATTGACCACAAGCTGCTGACCGCGATGATCGAGCGGTTCCGCGGCGGCCCGGTCGGCCTCGATACGATCGCCGCAAGCATCGGCGAGGAATCCGCCACGATCGAAGACGTGTACGAACCGTATCTGCTGCAGATCGGATTCCTGCAGCGGACGCCGCGCGGGCGGATGGCCACGCCCGCAGCCTATGAACATTTCGGCATGGACATGCCGGAAGACGGAAGAAGGAACCTGTAATGAACATTGAAGACTT
>NZ_LN651373.1:1601638-1718541 GCF_000826125.2 Bhargavaea cecembensis | reverse complement strand
CTATATGAAGCGCGCACTCGCCCTGCTGCTCAAGCAGGGCTGAATAACGGAATGAACCGGCCGGGTGCCGGGGATGAATGGAAAAGGGAGGTGCCAAAATGGAAGAGCGCGTCATTTCAGGGGAGATTTCCTCATTCGACGAACGGTTTGAACAGTCGCTCAGGCCGCAGCTGCTCGGCCAGTATATCGGACAGGACCGGGTGAAGCACAACCTCGGCATCTTCATCGAAGCGGCGAAGGGCCGTGAAGAATGTCTCGACCATGTGCTGCTGTACGGGCCTCCGGGACTCGGAAAGACGACGCTCGCCGCGGTCATCGCCAACGAGATGGGGGTCAACTTCCGGACGACGAGCGGGCCGGCGATCGAGCGGCCGGGCGATCTGGCGGCGATCGTCTCCTCGCTCGAGCCGGGGGATGTGCTGTTCATCGACGAAATCCACCGCCTCAGCCGGGCGATAGAGGAAATCCTTTATCCGGCGATGGAAGATTTTTCGCTCGACATCGTCGTCGGCAAAGGCCCGGAGGCGCGTTCGATCCGGCTTGACCTCCCGCCGTTCACGCTGATCGGCGCCACGACGCGCGCCGGATCGCTTTCCGCGCCGCTCCGCGACCGGTTCGGCGTACCGCTGCGCCTTGATTATTATGACCAGGACGCGCTGTCCGAAATCGTCGTCAGGAGCGCGGATATATTTGACGCGCCGATCGACCGGGACGCCGCGGCGGAGCTCGCCATGCGTTCCCGGGGAACCCCGCGGATCGCCAACCGTCTGTTAAAGCGGGTGCGCGACTATGCGCAGGTCCGGGGGAACGGGAGCATCACGCTTCCCATTGCGCAAGAAGCGCTTGAAATGCTCCAGGTCGATTCGAACGGGCTTGATCATATTGACCACAAGCTGCTGACCGCGATGATCGAGCGGTTCCGCGGCGGCCCGGTCGGCCTCGATACGATCGCCGCAAGCATCGGCGAGGAATCCGCCACGATCGAAGACGTGTACGAACCGTATCTGCTGCAGATCGGATTCCTGCAGCGGACGCCGCGCGGGCGGATGGCCACGCCCGCAGCCTATGAACATTTCGGCATGGACATGCCGGAAGACGGAAGAAGGAACCTGTAATGAACATTGAAGACTTTGATTTTCATCTGCCGGAAGAACTGATCGCCCAGACCCCGCTGAAAGACCGGACCAGTTCCCGGCTCATGGTCGTCGACCGGGAAACCGGGCAAGTGGAGGACCGGCAGTTCCCGGATATCCTCGGATACTTGCAGGAAGGCGACTGCCTCGTCTTGAACGATACGAAAGTATTGCCGGCGCGCCTGCTCGGGACAAAGGAAGAGACGGGCGCCGCAATCGAAGTCCTGCTCCTCACCGACAAGGGCGGCGACGAGTGGGAGACGTTGGCAAAGCCGGCGAAGCGGGTGAAGCCCGGCACGGTCGTCACATTCGGCGACGGCCTGCTGAAAGCGGTCTGCACGGGCGTCTCCGATCACGGAGGCCGGACGTTCAAATTCGAGTACGACGGCATCTTCTACGAAGTGCTCGACCGTCTCGGAGAAATGCCGCTGCCGCCGTATATCCACGAAAAACTCGATGACCAGGACCGCTACCAGACCGTCTTCGCACGGGAACGCGGTTCCGCCGCTGCACCGACCGCCGGCCTTCATTTCACCGAGGAATTGCTAGAACGGATCCGCGAGAAAGGCGTGGAGATTGTGTTCATCACACTCCACGTCGGGCTTGGCACGTTCCGCCCGGTGAGCGTCGACTCGATCGAGGAGCATGAAATGCACTCCGAGTACTACAGCGTTTCCGAAGAGGCCGCGTCGTCGATCCGCCGGGTGAAGGCGGCCGGCGGCAGAGTCATCGCTGTCGGGACGACGTCGACCCGGACACTCGAAACGATCGCCTCCGAACACGGCGGGGAAATCGTCGCGGCCGGCGGCTGGACCTCGATCTTCATTTATCCGGGATACGAATACAAGGCGATCGACGGGCTCATCACGAATTTCCACTTGCCAAAGTCGACGCTCATCATGCTCGTCTCCGCACTCGCATCCAAAGAGATCATCCTGGATGCCTACAAGCATGCCGTTGAAGAACAGTACCGATTTTTCAGCTTCGGCGATGCGATGTTCATCAAGCCGACGGATAGGAAAGGAAGAACCGAATGACTCCAGCAGTCACTTACGAACTGATCAAGAAAGACAAGCAGACCGGCGCGCGCCTCGGAATCGTCCACACGCCGCACGGCTCCTTTGAGACGCCGGCGTTCATGCCGGTCGGCACGCAGGCGACCGTCAAGACGATGTCGCCCGAGGAACTGAAGGAAATCGGCGCCGGCATCATCCTGAGCAACACGTATCACCTCTGGCTCCGCCCGGGACATGACATCATCAAGGAAGCCGGCGGGCTGCACAAGTTCATGAACTGGGACCGTCCGATCCTCACCGATTCCGGCGGCTTCCAAGTGTTCTCGCTCAGCGACATGCGGAAAATCGAGGAGGAGGGCGTCCATTTCCGCCATCACCTCGACGGGAGCAAGCTGTTCCTGAGTCCGGAGAAGTCGATGGAGATCCAGAATGCGCTCGGATCGGACATCATGATGGCCTTCGATGAATGCCCGCCTTACCCGGCTTCCCATGACTATATGAAGGCGAGCGTGGAGCGCACGTCCCGCTGGGCGGAACGTTGCCTCACCGCCCATTCCCGGACGGATGACCAGGCGCTGTTCGGCATCGTCCAGGGCGGCGAGTACGAAGACCTGCGCAAACAAAGTGCGGCGGACCTCGTTTCCCTCGACTTCCCGGGCTATGCCATCGGCGGCCTCTCGGTCGGGGAGCCGAAAGACGTCATGAACGAAGTGCTCGGCTTCACGACGCCGCTTCTGCCCGAGAACAAGCCGCGCTACTTGATGGGCGTCGGGTCCCCGGACGCCCTCATCGACGGCTCGATCCGCGGAGTCGACATGTTCGACTGTGTGCTCCCGACCCGCATCGCGCGGAACGGGACGCTCATGACGAGTGAAGGGCGGCTCGTCGTCCGGAACGCGAAATTCGCCCGCGACTTCGGCCCGCTCGACCCGAACTGCGATTGCCACGTATGCAAAAACTACAGCCGCGCGTACATCCGCCACCTCATCAAGGCGGAGGAATCGTTCGGCATCCGGCTCACTTCGTATCACAACCTGTACTTCCTGCTCAATCTGATGGAGCAGGTGCGCCAGGCGATCCGCGAAGACCGGCTCGGCGATTTCCGCGAAGAATTTTTTGAGCAGTACGGCTACAATAAACCGAATGCAAAAAACTTCTGAACCCTGTATACTGAAACCATGCAAGAAAGGGGGAGAATGAATGGAAACATTAGTAGCACTGGCACCGCTGATCCTGATGTTTGCCGTCATGTGGTTCTTCTTGATCCGCCCGGCGCAAAAGCGGCAGAAAAACACACAAAAAATGCAATCTGAACTGAAACGCGGTGATGATGTCGTCACAATCGGCGGCCTCCACGGCACAATCGATGCAGTGGACGACTCGACCGTTTTCCTGAAATGCTCGGATGGCTCCCGCCTGCAATTTGAACGCGCGGCAATCGGCCGTGTCGTCAACGAGGCATAAAAAGAGAAAGCCAACCATAAAAGCTGCACGCCCCCACGGAATCACCTCCGCCGGGCGTGCAGCTTTTTGCTGTGTTTTTTAAAAAGCAGTGAGTCGTCCGCATCTGGTGGTCTGGTCCCTGTCAAGTTTACAGTTGATTCTGTCCGATAAAGATTCAGGCAGCCAACACACTTCCGACCTCGGCAGGAGGCACGCCGTGCTTGAGCTGGAGGCGTTCGTGGTTATAAAAGTAGATATATTCCTCGATGGCAATCCGAAGCTCCTCAAGAGACCGAGGGTCGCCAAAGCAGGCAATCTCAGTTTTGAAGTGACTGAAAAAGCTCTCGATGCATGCATTATCCCAACAGTTGCCGCGCCGTGACATGGACGGTGTCAGGTTCATCGACTGAAGGCGTTTCTGGTATCTCAGGCTCATAAACTGGCTGCCCTGGTCGCTGTGGATAATGGCCTTCTTCCGGTTCCCTTTCACCTTCTCCAGCATCTCGAGCGCTTCCAGGACCAGGCCGGTGTCCTGGTTCGGCCCGTAGGCGAATGCTACGATCGAGTCGTCGTACAGGTCCTTAATGGCGCACAGATAGGTCCAGTGTTCCGTAGGAACGAAAGCGCGCACGTATGTGATATCCACCGAGAATTTCTTCATCGGCTTCGTGGCTTTAAAGTTACGCTTCAAGAGGTTCTGCGCCACCTTCCCCTCTGTACCGCCGTGACGGTACCCTTTGCGGCGAATCCGACATTTGAGCCCATATCGGCGCATGATTCTGGAGATTCGCTTGATATTGACGGTGAGCCCGAACTCTCTCTGGAGCGCCAGCTTGATCCGGCGTCGCCCATAGGTTCCCCGGGACTTGGCGAACACCTTGGAGATATAGTGAAACATCTGCTCATCCTTGAGATCCTGGGCAGAGTGATCCTGCCGCTTCTTCCACTTGGCATAACCCTGCCGGGAGACATCCGACGCCTCCGCGAGGAGGGAGACCGAAAAGGTGTCCTTATTCAGGTCGATGAACAGGAAACTATCTTGTTTGCTTAACACCCCCTTTTCAGATCCAAGAGCTTTTTTAAGAGGAGGATCTCCGCCTTCTGCAGTTCAATCAGAGCATCCTTCTCATCCGACGGTTTCCGGCCATTCTTGCCCCTGGCGTCATGCAAAGCCTCGAAGCCATCCATCTCCACTTTTTCGACCCAGCGTCGGATCGTCCGATCCGAGACATTGTACGAAAGAGCCAACTCCTCAGTGGAAGAGCCTTCAAAAAATTCCTCCACTGCTTTCACTTTTATATCGTAATCCCGCTTCTGGTTCATTTTTCGGCACCCCTTTTCGTTACTCCTAGTGTGACAGAATCAAGGTGTAAACTCTAAGGGGACCATATCATCGGCTTGAGTCGTCCGCATCGGGCCTCAAGTCGTCCAGGTTTTATTTTCCAGGAGTGGGCCGGCCGGATGGACTCACTCGCCTGATGAAAGCCTGATGAAAGATGCCCTCCACGCTCCCTCCGATCACACTCGCACTGCCTCCGTTGACACTCGCCCCTTCTCCGATCACACTCGCCCCTTCTCCGATAACACTCACCCCGAAAAAGTGCACTCCCTCACCGCCTGCCGCATGTTTTTCATCCGATACATCCATACTGTCAGGGGAAAGGTGGTCGTGCGGGTGGAAGATTTTCTGACGGTCGTGTGGAGAACGATTTTCCTGTATGTGCTTATTATCATTGTGCTCCGCCTGATGGGGAAGCGGGAGCTCGGGCAGCTGAGCGTGATTGATCTGGTCATTTCGGTCCTCATTGCGGAGGTGGCGGCGTTTGCGCTGGATGATCCGGATTCCAGCTTGTTCCTGTCCGTCGTGCCGATCCTGCTTCTCCTGATCATCCAGGTGACGGCTTCGTTCATCTCGCTAAAGAGCAAGAAGTTCCGGGATGTGGTGGACGGGGATCCGGCGGTGATCATCCGTGAAGGCGTGATCGATGAGACCGAGATGCGCAAGCAGCGGTATAATCTGGACGACCTGCTCCAGCAGCTCCGCGAGCAGCAGGTCGGTTCGGTGACCGAGGTGGAATACGCGATTCTGGAGCCTTCCGGAAATCTGTCGGTGTTCAAGAAGGACGGCAGCCCGCCGATCCTCCCGCTCATCACCGACGGCTTCGTTCAGGACACCCACTTGATGCTGATCGGAAAAAGCAGGGACTGGCTGTTCGAGGAAATCAAAAAATCGGGATATGCCGAGCCCGATCATATCTTCTTCTGCTCGCTTGAAGCCGAAGGACTGCATATCCAGGCGAAAAAAACCGGCTGATCCCGTCCTTGCCGCCGTCTCGCCGCACCGCGGTCAAAACCGCTTGGCGAGCTTTCGGAGCATGCGCAGGTCGGAAAGCCGGAAATAGCGGAACAGGAACAGCAGTGCGATGAGGAAGCCGGACGTGACGGCGATGTCTCCGAGCATGCCGAATGGCACTTCCTCGATCAGGAGCGGCCTTGCCGCGGCCGTGATGATGAAGCTCACATACGGGATGACGAACATCGAAAAGCCGGATGACGCCTCCCGCTTGCGCCTTAGGGTGGCGATGTGGAGGAATGATGTGACAAGCACGCCGAAGCCGATCGCCATGACGGCCCCCGCTTCCTGCAGACCGGGCTGCGAGGCGAGCACGAACATGACCGCGAGCTTGCCGATGCCGCCGTAGACCGAGTTCATCATCGCCGCCTTCGCCTCCTGCATCGCCTGGAGAATCGAATGGAGCGGCCCCTGGATATAGTAGAAGAAGAAAATCGGTGCCAGCATGAGCATGTAGGCCCCGCCGTCGGAAATATGGAACAGCTTGACGGCGAGCTCTTCCCCGTGGAGGAAAAAGACGGCCGCCGCGATGCTGCCGGTGATGGCCGACACGCGGAGGGAGAGGTGGATCCGCTCCCTCAGCAGGCGGATATCATTCACAGCCGCCGCGCCCGAGACGGCCGGCACGAGCACGACGGAAAGGGCGTTCGGGATGAAGGCCGGGAACAGCAGCAGCGGGATCAGCACGCCTGAGATAACCCCGTAGAGCGAGGTGGCGGCCACGACGCCGACGCCCGCCATGCCGAGCGCCCAGATGAAGACGATCGGCTCAAGGAACCAGGTGAATGAGCCGAACAGACGGCTCCCGGAAGACGGCAGCGACACGGACAGAAGCGGCCGGAGCGGATACTGGCCGGCAGGCGGCTTCGGGTTGCGCCGTTTGACTTGGCGGTATTTGATCCACAGGTAGGCGAGCGTCGCCAGCTCGGCGCCTCCGGTGATCGCCATGGCGATGCCGGCGGTGAATGCGGGACTTGAAGGATCGGCCAGAATCGGAAGAAGCCAGCTGATGAGCGCGATCCGGACGGTCTGCTCCAAAATCTGCGACCAGGCCGTCTCTTCGATCCTCGCAATGCCCTGAAAGTAGCCGCGGATGAGTCCGGACGCGGTGGCGACAGGAAGGGCGGCGAGGGAGATGTAGAGCACGATGGACGTTTCGGGATTGCCGAGCAGCTTGCCCGCAAGCGGCGGAATGAGCAGGATGAACACCGGGATCAGGACGATGGAAGCCGCAACCGACAGGACGGCGGACGTCCGCATGACCTGGATCTGCCTGCTCCGTTCGCCGCGGGCCTGGAGTTCCGCCACGACCTTCGCCACCCCGATCGGAAGCCCGAGCTGGATCAGCGCCAGGAAGAAGATGAATGCCGGATAGGCGGTCATATACGTTCCGACCGCTTCTTCGCCGGCGGTCCTCATGAACTGCATCCGGTAGACGAATCCGAAGAACTTCGAAAGGAACACCGCGCCCATCAGCACGAGCGTGCCTCTGAAAAATGATGACAACTGACCACATCCTTCTCATGTTGGCCGAAATCCATTACAATATCCGTATGCGGGCGAACGAGCCCTTACGACTCGGAAAGGCGGGGAGACGATGTCCGATACCCTGGACGCGGCACAGTTCGAGCTGTTGAAGCCGGCACTTGCCAGCAAGGCGGATGAATTCCGGATCTACGATTACGGCGCCATCGCGGAAGAAGATCTATGGGCATACTGCGTGAAAAAGTTATGGAAGAAGAAAGATCCGGCAACGTTGCCGATCCATGAACTGGTCGGAGAGATCCTGTCGATCTCTCCGGCGAACTTCATGACCCACTCACAGGTGGAAGGACTGAGGGAAGCATCGTCAAACGGGCCCTTTGCCGGACTGGACGAAGAGGAATTCCGGGAACTGCTCTCGCCGGGCGGGCGGGGTCCGGGCGGTGCAGATCCCCGCTAAACTGAATTGACACGGTTTGCAACGTGTTCCATAATGGAACTGTTGCTTTTTTTGTGCGTCCTATATCCGTATTCAAGTATAGAAAGACGCCTTCGTGCTGCAAATGAATAGGGGGAACCAGAATGAAAACAAGAGGGCGCATCGTCGCTTTTCTACTATTGCTGCTGCTGTTTGCCGGAACGATCGGTGGAACGGCGAAGCAGGTTGCAAAAGATGTCAGCCTCGGCCTCGACCTGCAGGGCGGATTCGAGGTTCTGTACCAGGTCGAGCCGCTCCGGGACGGCCAGAAGATCACGGAGGACGTCGTTGCCGACACCGCCCGTGCACTGACGAACCGGATCGACGTTCTCGGGGTCAGCGAACCGAGCATCCAGATCGAATCCGGCAACCGGATCCGCGTCCAGCTGGCCGGGATCGAGGACCAGGAATCGGCCCGGGAAATGCTTTCGACGCAGGCCAACCTGACGTTCCGCGACACGAACGACCGGCTTCTGCTCGACGGCGATGACCTTGTCGCCGGCGGTGCCAAGTCGACGTTCAACGACCAGGGACAGCCGATCGTCACGCTGAAGATGAAGGATGCCTCGAAATTCGGCGAAATCACGTCGGAGATCAAGGAAATGTATCCGAACAACCAGCTCGTCATCTGGCTCGACTTTGAAGAGGGCGTCGATTCATTCGCCGAGGAAGTCAAGAAACCGGATCCGAAGTTCATTTCGGCTCCGAACGTCAGCCAGACGATCATGTCGTCGGATGTCGAGATTTCCGGTTCATTCACCGTGGATGAGACGAAGCAGCTCGCAGGCATCCTGAACGCGGGTGCGCTTCCGGTCAAGCTCGATGAAATCTATTCGACTTCCGTCGGTGCGCAGTTCGGTGAACAGGCACTCAACAAGACCGTCTTCGCCGCAGCTATCGGCATCGGGCTCGTTCTCCTGTTCATGCTGGTGTACTACCGGGTCGCCGGTTTCGTCGCAGCGGTCACGCTGTCCGTCTACGTGTTCCTCGTCCTCGTCGTCTTCAACCTGCTGAACGGGGTCCTGACGCTTCCGGGCATCGCAGCCGTCGTGCTCGGGGTCGGGATGGCAGTGGATGCGAACATCCTGACGTACGAGCGGATCCGGGAGGAACTCCGGATCGGGGGAACGGTCAAAGAGGCCTTCCGTGCCGGATCCAGGTCGTCGTTCACGGCGATCCTCGATGCGAACGTGACGACGCTTCTCGCGGCCGTCGTGCTCTTCATCTTCGGGACGAGCTCCGTCAAAGGGTTCGCGACGATGCTCATCCTGTCGATCCTGCTCAGCTTCCTGACAGCTGTATGGGGTTCACGGATGCTGCTCGGACTTCTCGTCCACAGCAACATCCTGGACGGCAAGCCGGGAGCATTCGGTCTTTCAAGAAAAATGATCCATCCGAAATCAGAGCATCTGGATGTACTGGAACTCACCACACGCTTTGACCGGTTGGATTTTGCCAACAACCGCCGCAAGTTCTTTACAATCTCGATCGGCCTGCTGGTCGCCGGCGCCATCATCCTCGGCGTGTTCAAGCTGAACCTTGGCATCGACTTCTCGCAGGGTACGCGGGTGGAAGTCCTTTCCGACAATCCGCTGACGATCGAGGAAGTGGAAGCGTCTCTTGACGAAGCCGGCCATCCGGCGGACGATGTACTCGTCTCCGGCGACAACAAGGATATTGCGGTCATCCGCTATAAAGAGGATTTCTCGCAGGAAGAGATCAACAAGCTGAAGTCCGACCTGAGCGCGGAATACGGCCACGATCCGAACGTCAGCACCGTGTCCCCGACAGTCGGCCGCGAACTCGCGGAAAATGCCGTCAAGGCGCTTGCCATCGCGATGATCGGGATCATCATCTATGTCGCATTCCGATTCGAATGGCGGATGGGCGTCGCCTCGATCGTCTCGCTTCTTCATGATGCGTTCTTCATGATCGCGCTGTTCAGCTTCCTGAGGCTTGAGGTCGACATTACGTTCATCGCGGCGATCCTGACGATCGTCGGGTACTCGATCAACGATACGATCGTCACATTCGACCGGATCCGCGAGAACCTCCACAAGATGAAGAAGATCGAGACCGAGGAAGACCTGGCGAACGTCGTGAACAAGTCGCTCCGCCAGACGCTCGGCCGGTCGGTCAACACCGTCTTCACCGTGCTGGTCGTCGTCCTCGCGCTCATGCTGTTCGGAGCGGAGTCGATCCGGAACTTCTCGATCGCGCTCTTCGCCGGCCTCATTGCGGGTACGTACTCGTCGATCTTCATCGCCGCCCAGCTCTGGCTCGTGCTGAAAAAGCGGGAGATCAAGAAAAAGGGCTCACTCGATGTCCAGAAAAAAGAACGGGAATGGGGCTCGGACGAACCAGTCGTCTGATCCGGTTTCTGTATAGGGGAAGACAGGGTATACGCATTGTATATCCTGTCTTTTTCTATGGACGGAAAGGAGGAACCCATTGAGATTCCAATGGACCCTGCTGCTCGGCCTCGTATTCGCCATCATTGTCGCCTGGTTCGCCATCGTCAACGTGGAGGCCGTGCCGGTGAACTACGTGTTCGGTACGGCGGATTGGCCGCTCATCCTCGTCATCCTCGCCTCGGCGCTTCTTGGTGCCGCGGCAAGCGGCCTCGTGGCGATGTTCCGGTCGGTCGTGGCGCAGCGGAAGATCAAAAGCCTCGAAAAAGAAGTGAACGAGAAAGAACTGAAGATCGCCGACCAGCAAAACGAAATCGCCGAACTCCAGCACTACGCCTCCGTCTTCGCCGACTCGGAAGCGGACAGGCGCGCCCCGGCCGGCGACGAAAGCCCAGACACGCTTTAAAACAGCATTACCTTTCAATGAAACAGAGCTGCCATCCGGATTTTTTCCGGCGGCGGCTCTGTTTTGATCCGGCCGGTAAACGCGGGACGCGCCCGCTGCGGGGGTGCTATAATAGACTGCAAGGAAGTGATGAAATGATTGAATCAATGAAGAGATGGAGGACCCCGAAATCAGGCGACGGAGCCGAAAAGCTGCTTGCCGACTCTCTCGGACTGTCGCCGATCGCGGCGAAAGTGCTGGCGGCGCGGGGCTTTACGGATCCCGCCGAAGCGTCCGAGTTCATCAACATGGACACGGGAAGCTGGCATGATCCCTTCCTCATGAAAGACATGGACATCGCAGTTGAACTGATCAAAAAACATATCCGCCAGGGAAGCCGGATTGCTGTATATGGAGACTACGATGCGGACGGAGTAACGAGCACGTCGGTCATGATGAAGGCGCTCGAATCCATCGGCGCCGACGCATTCTATGCAATACCGAACCGATTTAAACATGGCTACGGACCGAACGCCGATCTGTTCACCGAGATCTACGAGAAGGGTGCGTCGCTCATCGTGACGGTCGACAACGGCATATCCGGCAACGAGCCGATCGCCGCGGCGAAACGACTTGGCATGGATGTCATCGTCACGGACCACCACGAGCCGGGAGAGTCCCTGCCGGAAGCGGATGCGATCATCCATCCGCGCCATCCGGAAGGCGATTATCCGTTCGGCGAGCTGGCCGGGGTCGGCGTGGCGCTGAAAGTCGCCCATGCCCTGACCGGCGACTTCCCGGCCGATTCGCTTTACCTCGGCGCCATCGGGACGGTCGCGGACCTCGTTCCGCTGAAAGATGAAAACCGCCTGATCGTCAAAATGGGGCTGGAGAAGCTCCGACGGACCGGCGAGCAGTCGATCAAGGCGCTCTGCAAAGTGGCGGACGTGGCGCAGCCGAACATCGACGAAGAGACGATCGGCTTTGCGTTCGGTCCGCGCATCAATGCGCTCGGCCGGCTTGGCGACGCCGATCCGGCCGTCCGCATGTTCCTCACGGACGATCCGGCCGAGGCGTCCATGCTGGCGTCCTCGCTCGATGACCGGAACCGCGAGCGCCAGAAAATGGTCGCCGCCATCGCGGATGAAGCGATCACCTGGGTCGAAGATACATACGGCGATGCAATCCCCCATGTGCTCACGGTGGCGGGAGAAGGATGGAACCCCGGCGTTGTCGGCATCGTGGCGTCGAAGCTGACCGAGCGGTATTACCGCCCGTCGCTCGTGCTGTCGCTCGACCGGGAAAAAGGGATTGCCAAAGGATCGGCGCGCAGCATCGAAGGGTTCCATCTTTATCAGGAACTGGCCAAAAATGCCGAACTGATCCCGCATTTCGGGGGGCACCCGATGGCCGCCGGCCTGACCTTGCCGATCGAGAACGTGGAAACGCTCCGCGAGAACCTGATCCGCCAGGGGGAAGAGACCCTGACGGACGAAGACCTCGTTCCAGTGCTCGAAATCGACGTCCGGCTGTCTTTGGACGAGGTCGACATCCCGTCGATCGAATCGTTGCGCGAACTTGCGCCGTTTGGGATCGGATTCTCAAAGCCCGTCTACGGACTTGCCGGTCTGTCCGTTGAATCAAGCCGCAAGATCGGGGCGATGAAGAACCACCTGAAGCTCACTGTCACGGATGGCCATTCACAGCTGGATGTTGTCGGCTTCGGACTCGGCCATATCGAGGACGAGCTCACGCCGGATGCGAAGATCAGCCTGGCGGGGGATCTGCAGATCAATGAATGGAACGGCCGGAAAAAACCGCAGCTCCTTTTGAAAGACTTGAAGTCATCCGGCTGGCAGCTGTTTGACGTGCGCGGCGAGCGGGTGCTGTCCCGCTGGATGCCGTCGATTCCCGCAGATGCACTGTTTATCGCATTCCGAAAAGAAAATGCCGCAAAATTCAGGGCCGATACCGGCAAGGACATCCTGATCTGCAGCCAGATTGAGCCGACTGACGCCAAGTCGGTCGTGCTGCTCGACCTTCCGGAAACGCTCGAGGAGCTGGAAGGGCTCCTCGGATCCTGCTCTCCTGCGCGCGTCTATGCGCATTTCCACGTGCCCGAGTCCCGGTACTTCATGGGCCTTCCGGACAGGAAGCAGTTCGGCTGGTATTACACTTTCCTGAAGCAGCGGGGGAGCCTGCACGTCATGCGGGAAGCGGAGCGCCTGGCGAAACACCGGGGCCTGAGCCGTGATACAATAATTTTCATGACAAAGGTGTTTTTCGAGCTCGGGTTTGTTACAATGGAGAACGGGTTTGCCGTCTGCGTCCCTGACCCGCCGAAGCGGGATCTCTCGGAATCGGAGAGCTATCAGGGCCTGGAGCGGCAGATCGGGATNCGCTCGACCGGGAAAAAGGGATTGCCAAAGGATCGGCGCGCAGCATCGAAGGGTTCCATCTTTATCAGGAACTGGCCAAAAATGCCGAACTGATCCCGCATTTCGGGGGGCACCCGATGGCCGCCGGCCTGACCTTGCCGATCGAGAACGTGGAAACGCTCCGCGAGAACCTGATCCGCCAGGGGGAAGAGACCCTGACGGACGAAGACCTCGTTCCAGTGCTCGAAATCGACGTCCGGCTGTCTTTGGACGAGGTCGACATCCCGTCGATCGAATCGTTGCGCGAACTTGCGCCGTTTGGGATCGGATTCTCAAAGCCCGTCTACGGACTTGCCGGTCTGTCCGTTGAATCAAGCCGCAAGATCGGGGCGATGAAGAACCACCTGAAGCTCACTGTCACGGATGGCCATTCACAGCTGGATGTTGTCGGCTTCGGACTCGGCCATATCGAGGACGAGCTCACGCCGGATGCGAAGATCAGCCTGGCGGGGGATCTGCAGATCAATGAATGGAACGGCCGGAAAAAACCGCAGCTCCTTTTGAAAGACTTGAAGTCATCCGGCTGGCAGCTGTTTGACGTGCGCGGCGAGCGGGTGCTGTCCCGCTGGATGCCGTCGATTCCCGCAGATGCACTGTTTATCGCATTCCGAAAAGAAAATGCCGCAAAATTCAGGGCCGATACCGGCAAGGACATCCTGATCTGCAGCCAGATTGAGCCGACTGACGCCAAGTCGGTCGTGCTGCTCGACCTTCCGGAAACGCTCGAGGAGCTGGAAGGGCTCCTCGGATCCTGCTCTCCTGCGCGCGTCTATGCGCATTTCCACGTGCCCGAGTCCCGGTACTTCATGGGCCTTCCGGACAGGAAGCAGTTCGGCTGGTATTACACTTTCCTGAAGCAGCGGGGGAGCCTGCACGTCATGCGGGAAGCGGAGCGCCTGGCGAAACACCGGGGCCTGAGCCGTGATACAATAATTTTCATGACAAAGGTGTTTTTCGAGCTCGGGTTTGTTACAATGGAGAACGGGTTTGCCGTCTGCGTCCCTGACCCGCCGAAGCGGGATCTCTCGGAATCGGAGAGCTATCAGGGCCTGGAGCGGCAGATCGGGATCGAACAGGCATTGCTATATTCGCCTTACATGGAATTACGGCGGGTCATCGGCGCCATCTTGGACGCTCCGGACACCGCCCGGGAGGAGCAGCAACTATGGATTTAAAAGAATATGTGACAATTGTGGATGATTATCCGAAACCGGGGATCAGCTTCAAAGACATCACGACGATCATGGACAACGGGCCGGTCTATAAATACGCCACCGACCAGATCGTGGAATATGCAAAGCAGGTCGGCGCCGAGATCATCGTCGGCCCGGAAGCCCGCGGATTCATCATCGGGTGCCCGGTCGCCTACGCGCTCGAAATCGGCTTCGCGCCGGTACGCAAGGAAGGGAAACTTCCGCGGGAGACGATCAAAGTCGAATACGGCCTGGAATACGGCAAGGATGTCCTGACGCTCCATAAAGATGCCATCAAGCCGGGACAGCGTGTCCTCGTCATCGATGACCTGCTCGCCACCGGCGGCACGGTCGAAGCGACGGTGGACCTTGTCGAACAGCTCGGCGGCGTCGTGGCGGGCTGCGCGTTCCTCATCGAACTCGGTTATCTGAACGGCCGGGAGAAGCTGAAAGGCTACGACATCCACGCACTGATCAAATACTGAGCATTGCATCCCTCCGGAACGTTCCGGGGGGATTTTTGAAAATAAAAGCGTATTTTTGCAAACTGCGCTTTTTTTTATTAAAATAATATTATTCGACAGAAATAATGTACGGAAGGAAGGTGGACGGTTTGGCGAAAAATACGGTGATGACGGTGGAAGATGTTTTCGCTTCCGTCGCTTCCTATATGAATGAAGACCATGTCCGCTTCGTGAAAGAGGCCTACGAGGTCGCGGAGAAGGCGCACCGCGGCCAGACGAGGAGTTCCGGCGAGCCGTACATCACGCATCCGGTGCAGGTTGCCGGCATTCTGGCGGATCTGCAGATGGACCCGGAAACGGTCGCTGCCGGATTCCTCCACGACGTCGTGGAAGACACGCCCGTCACAAGGGATGAACTGGTCGGGAGATTCGGCGAGGAAGTGGCCATGCTGGTCGACGGCGTGACCAAGCTCGACAAGCTGAAATATATGTCCAAAGAAGAAAAACAGGCGGAAAACCACCGCAAGATGTTCATCGCGATGGCCCAGGATATCCGGGTCATCCTCATCAAGCTGGCCGACCGCCTGCACAATATGCGCACGCTCAAGTTCACGAGCCCGGAAAAACAGCGCCGGGTGTCGGCGGAAACCTTGGAGATTTTCGCGCCACTGGCACACCGGCTCGGGATTTCCAAGATCAAGTGGGAGCTCGAGGATACGGCCCTCCGCTACCTTAATCCGCAGCAATATTACCGAATCGTCAACTTGATGAAGCGCAAACGGACCGAGCGCGAAGCCTATCTGGACAAAGTGATGGAACAGATCCGCGAAGAGCTCGGCGAAGTGAGCATCAAGGCCGAGCTGTCCGGCCGGCCGAAGCATATTTACAGCATTTACCGGAAGATGGCGCTCCAGAACAAGCAGTTCAATGAAATCTACGACCTCCTGGCCGTCCGGATCATGGTCGCGAGCATCAAAGACTGCTACGCGGTCCTCGGCATCATCCACACGCTCTGGAAGCCGATGCCCGGACGTTTCAAGGACTATATCGCCATGCCGAAACAGAACCTGTACCAATCCCTCCACACGACGGTCGTCGGACCCCAGGGAGATCCGCTCGAAGTCCAGATCCGGACTGAGGAAATGCACCGCATTGCGGAATTTGGGGTGGCGGCCCACTGGGCGTACAAGGAAGGGAAGAACGTCCAGGAGAACCGGGACACGCTTGATTCGAAGCTGACCTGGTTCCGGGAGATCCTCGATTTCCAGAACGAGTCGTCGAATGCCGAGGAGTTCATGGAATCGCTGAAATACGATCTGTTTTCCGACATGGTCTATGTGTTCACGCCGCAGGGCGATGTCCTTGAGCTTCGTGCGGATTCGGTGCCGATCGACTTCGCCTACCGGGTCCACTCCGAAGTCGGCAACAAGATGATCGGCGCCAAGGTGAACGGCAAGATCGTGCCGCTCGACACGAAGCTGAACACCGGCGACATCGTCGAAATCCTGACGTCCAAGCAATCATTCGGACCGAGCCGCGACTGGCTGAAGATCGCCAACACTTCCCAGGCGAAAAACAAGATCAAGCAGTTCTTCAAAAAGCAGCTGCGCGATGAAAACATCATCAAGGGCCGCGAGCTGATCGAGCAGGAGCTGAAAAACCGCGGTCTCGAGAAAAAAGAAGTGCTCACCGAGGAAAACGTCCGGCGGGTGTGCGAGAAATTCAACTTCGCGAGCGAGGAAGACATGCACGCGGCGGTCGGCTTCAACGGCATCACCGTCCAGCAGATCGTCAACCGCCTGACGGAGAAGATCCGCAAAGAGAAAGAGGCCGAAGAGCGCCTCGTCAAGATCAACCAGGACATGGCCGCCGCCCAGCCGAGACAGGAAACCGGATCCGGCGTCGTTGTTCCGGGCATCGACAACCTGCTCATCCGCCTATCCCGGTGCTGCAGCCCGGTCCCCGGCGACGAAATCGTCGGCTACATCACGAAGGGGCGTGGAGTCTCCGTCCACCGGTCGGACTGCCCGAACATCGCCCAGGACGACAGCGAAAGCCGTCTCATCGATGTGGAGTGGGCCAACGGAGCGGCCGGCAAGCCGATGGAGTACCAGGTCGACATCGAGATCTCCGGCTTCGACCGTCCCGGTCTTCTGAATGAAGTCATGCACATCGTCAACGACCTGAAAACAGTCATCTCCGCCGTAAGCGCAAAGGGCGACAAGAACAAGATCGCGACGATCAACATGACGCTCATGATCACCAACATCACGCACCTGCACCGGATCGTCGAACGCATCAAGCAGATCCGGGACATCTATTACGTCCAGCGGGTCACGAACTGACAGGGGGAGACCGCCATGAAAGTCGTCATCCAGAGAAGCCGGGAAGCGTCCGTCCAAGTCGGCGGGGAAGTGACCGGCGAGATTGAGGGCGGGTATGTCCTGCTCGTCGGCATCACGCACTCCGACACCGAAGAGGACATCCGCTACGTCGCTTCGAAAATTGCGAACCTCCGGCTGTTCGAAGACGAAGACGGCAAGATGAACCGCTCGATCCTCGATTCCGGCGGCAGCATCCTGTCGGTGTCCCAGTTCACGCTTTACGCGGACACCCGGAGAGGGAGGCGCCCCGGATTCACCGACGCCGCGCGCCCGGAACAGGCAGAACCCCTCTGGGAGCGGTTCAACGAAGAACTCCGGTCGCTCGGCCTCCGGGTCGAGACCGGCGTATTCGGCGCCATGATGGACGTCCGCCTCGTCAACGACGGCCCCGTCACCGTCATCGTCGAATCAAAACCGAAAGAATGAAACGGTGTTCCCGGGCTAACTTGGGAACACCGTTTTTCTGTAAACCCGGCCGGCTCGAGGAGATGCGTCCGGCTCAGCATGAAATCCGGCCCGAATGCGCCTAAAATGCGCCGATTCTCCAGGTGGAGAAATAAACCTGGACGACTCAAGACCGGATGCGTCCGACTCGGACCGAAATGCGGACGACTCAACGCCGAATCCGGACGACTCAGCCCAATTTGTCGCTATTAGTATACATAATATAAATATGCACCATCATAACACCATATACAGACACAATCAAAAAACCGCCGCTCCCTCGCAGAAGGAGCAGCGGTCACTCATCATTTGCCGATCTGGTCATCAAAGTAATCGATGATGCCGCGGTAGATTCCGTCCGTGGCTTTTTCCCGGAAGGCGGGATNCAACGACCTGAAAACAGTCATCTCCGCCGTAAGCGCAAAGGGCGACAAGAACAAGATCGCGACGATCAACATGACGCTCATGATCACCAACATCACGCACCTGCACCGGATCGTCGAACGCATCAAGCAGATCCGGGACATCTATTACGTCCAGCGGGTCACGAACTGACAGGGGGAGACCGCCATGAAAGTCGTCATCCAGAGAAGCCGGGAAGCGTCCGTCCAAGTCGGCGGGGAAGTGACCGGCGAGATTGAGGGCGGGTATGTCCTGCTCGTCGGCATCACGCACTCCGACACCGAAGAGGACATCCGCTACGTCGCTTCGAAAATTGCGAACCTCCGGCTGTTCGAAGACGAAGACGGCAAGATGAACCGCTCGATCCTCGATTCCGGCGGCAGCATCCTGTCGGTGTCCCAGTTCACGCTTTACGCGGACACCCGGAGAGGGAGGCGCCCCGGATTCACCGACGCCGCGCGCCCGGAACAGGCAGAACCCCTCTGGGAGCGGTTCAACGAAGAACTCCGGTCGCTCGGCCTCCGGGTCGAGACCGGCGTATTCGGCGCCATGATGGACGTCCGCCTCGTCAACGACGGCCCCGTCACCGTCATCGTCGAATCAAAACCGAAAGAATGAAACGGTGTTCCCGGGCTAACTTGGGAACACCGTTTTTCTGTAAACCCGGCCGGCTCGAGGAGATGCGTCCGGCTCAGCATGAAATCCGGCCCGAATGCGCCTAAAATGCGCCGATTCTCCAGGTGGAGAAATAAACCTGGACGACTCAAGACCGGATGCGTCCGACTCGGACCGAAATGCGGACGACTCAACGCCGAATCCGGACGACTCAGCCCAATTTGTCGCTATTAGTATACATAATATAAATATGCACCATCATAACACCATATACAGACACAATCAAAAAACCGCCGCTCCCTCGCAGAAGGAGCAGCGGTCACTCATCATTTGCCGATCTGGTCATCAAAGTAATCGATGATGCCGCGGTAGATTCCGTCCGTGGCTTTTTCCCGGAAGGCGGGATCCGCCACCCGGCGTTCTTCGGAAAGATTGCTCAGGAATCCGAGTTCGATCAGGATGGCGGGCTGCCGGTTCTCCCGCAGCACAAGGTAATTTCCTTCCTGGACGCCCCGGTCACGGAAGTCGATTTCCCCTGAAAGGCCGGAGTGGACGGCTTCCGCCAGATTTTGTTGGTGGCTGTTCAAATAATAGGTGGTGAAGCCGTTGACCGAGTGGTCGTTCGTCGCATCGTAATGAAGGCTGATGAACGCATCGGCCCCGTTTTGATTGCTGAGCGACACGCGTTTGCGGAGGCTGATGTACCGGTCGGTGTCGCGGGTCATGATGACTTCGGCACCTGCGGCCCCGAGCTTCGCGGCGAGAAGTTCCGCGGTCGGAAGCGTCAGGTCTTTTTCGTCGGTTCCCCGGATGCCGGTCGTTCCGCGGTCATTGCCGCCGTGTCCGGCATCCACCACGATCGTGAGACCTTTGAGGGTGCCGGGCTTCCGCTTCACTTTCTTTGCGGTCTTGGCGGCTTCCGGTTTCTCCGCATCCGCGGAATCAGCCGAAACGACCCAGCTTGCGACGTAGGCTTCCGTCCCGTCGTCGAGCCGGATCCGGTACCAGTCGTCTTCCTGGCCGAGCGTGCCGAATGCCTGTCCGGCAGCGGCCCTCAGGACGACTTTCCCGGAAGTGGAAGGCTCCGAGCGGATGTTCGTTCCGTCGTAGATGATTGTCACGGTGTTCCCGGCGACGCCGCCGGATTGATTGCCGCCTGCGCCGCTTTCGCCGGGCGTGCTGCCCGAGACCGTCCCGTGGAACGAGTAGACCCAGCCGTCTTTCCCGTCAACGGACAGCAGGATCCAGTTATGCTTCCGGTCCTTGATCGGGTACGTCTCTCCTTTGCGGATGACGCCGACATCTTTTGAGGACTGATCAGGTTCTTTCCTGACGATGAGGCCGCCGACAGAGACGGTGAACCGGGTTCCATCAGCTTCCGCCCCGTCGTCAACTGTCTGCTTTTCCTCGGGATTTGCCGTGCTTTCGGTTATGTATCGGCTGGAGACCCAGCCCTTCTCGCCGTTCCAGGTGATTTCCGTCCACTCGCCGGAGGTGCCGTGCGAGACGGCGCTGTCCCCCTGGTTCATCCGGGATAAAACGGCGGCGGACGTGGACGGCCGGGCGCGGACGTTCAGTCGGTCGACCTGGGAGATGACGGTCTGCCCGGTTTTGGATCCGCCGGGCCGGTTTGTCAGCCAGGAGGCGACCCATCCCGTTCCTGACGGGGTCTCGACCTGCAGCCAGTCCCCGTCTTTTCCGGTGACGGTAAGGCGGTCGCCTTTTTTGAGAGAGCCGGTGATGTCGTGCGTCAGTCCCGGACCCGAGCGGATATTCAACGTCGGGGCGCTCACGGTCACAGATTCGGAAGCGGCCAGCGGGGCGTCTTGCAGCGGGCCGCCGGTTCCGATGGCGGCGGCCAGCAGGATGATGATGATGGCAATGGCTCGTTTGTTCATGGACTCCCCCCTTAAGGATAGTTTAAGGGTGGGGGAATGAAAATTCTATACCTTTTTCGAAAACGGTTGACAGTTGGTTCCTTTGTCATTAACATAATGGGTAATCTATACTGGAATCAACGCCATTGACCGGAAAAGTAATGGTGCGCAAGCCTGAAAAGAGAGGGCGGGACCCCGGCTGAAATCCCGCCTGCAGGCACGCACCGTGAACAACACCCGAGAGGCTCTTCTTCGAAACGGACATCCGCGTAGGAGAAGACGGCGCCGGCCGTTACCCGGACCGAGTGGGCACTTCATGTCAGAAAAGTGCCAATCAGGGTGGAACCGCGGTGGCCAGATGGCCCTCGTCCCTTGCAGCGATGCAGGGGATGGGGGTCTTTTTTCATTTTAAGGAAGGATGGGAATCAAATGATGTTCAAAGTGCCTAGAGGAACGAAAGATCTCCTCCCCGAGGAGACGAAAAGCTGGCAGGCCGTCGAGTCGCTCATCCGTGAGACGTGCCGCCTTTACCGGTACGAAGAGATCCGCACGCCGATCTTCGAGCAGACG
This sequence comes from Bhargavaea cecembensis, assembly GCF_000826125.2. Taxonomy (GTDB): domain Bacteria; phylum Bacillota; class Bacilli; order Bacillales_A; family Planococcaceae; genus Bhargavaea; species Bhargavaea cecembensis_B. The sequence continues at coordinate 1,697,453 of NZ_LN651373.1, read as the reverse complement.
GAACTGTTCACCCGCAGCGTCGGGGACACGACGGATATCGTACAGAAAGAGATGTATACGTTCGAGGACCGGGGAGGCCGTTCGGTCACTCTCCGGCCGGAAGGAACTGCGCCGGTCGTCCGGGCATTCGTCGAGCATAAGCTGTTCGGCCTTCCCAATCAGCCGGTGAAGCTCTATTACATGGGGCCGATGTTCCGTTATGAGCGGCAGCAGGCGGGCCGCTACCGGCAGTTCGTCCAGTTCGGCGTGGAAGCGATCGGCAGCGCGTCGCCTGCGATCGATGCCGAAGTGATCGCGCTTGCGATGGATGTGTATCAGAGGGCCGGACTGGAGAACCTGAAGCTCGTCATCAACTCGCTCGGCGACAAAGAGACGAGGGAAGCGCACCGAGAAGCGCTCATCCGCCACTTTGAGCCGTCGATCGGCGAATTCTGCAGCGACTGCCAGAAGCGGCTGGAGAAGAATCCGCTCCGCATCCTCGACTGCAAGGTCGACCGGGACCACCCGCTCATGAAGACGGCCCCGTCCCTGACGGACTATCTGAATGAAGAGTCTGCGCAGTACTTCAATGAAGTGAAGGCGGCGCTGGAATCTCTCGGGATTGCCTATGAAGTGGATCCGAACCTTGTCCGCGGCCTGGATTACTACAACCATACGGCGTTCGAAATCATGAGCACCGCGAAAGGGTTCGGCGCCATCACGACACTCTGCGGAGGCGGCCGCTACAACGGGCTGTCCGAAGAAATCGGCGGACCGGAAGCACCGGGCATCGGATTTGCGATGAGCATCGAACGGCTCCTCATGGCGCTGGAAGCGGAAGGCGTCAAGCTCGGCAACGAAGATTCGCCGGACGCCTTCATCGTGGCGCTCGACGACCGATCGCGCCGGGAGGCCGTCCGGCTGCTCGGTGAACTGAGAGCGGCCGGCGTCACGGCCGACATGGACTACCTCGGCAGGAAAATGAAAGCCCAGATGAAGGCGGCGGACCGGATCGGCGCCAGGTCCGTCATCGTGATCGGGGAAGACGAACTGGAAAAAGGGTCCGCCTCCGTCAAAAACATGGCGGAAGGCACACAGGAACTTGTGCCGTTCGGCGAGATTGCAAAAACAGTTAAACAGATATCATGAGTCGGGAAGGACGAGATCAAGATGAAAAGAACGGACTATTGCGGTGAAGTGACGGAACAGCACGTCGGAGAGCAGGTCGTGCTGAAAGGATGGGTCCAGAAGCGGCGGGACCTCGGAGGGCTGATCTTCGTGGATCTCCGTGACCGGACGGGAATCGTCCAGGTCGTCTTCAATCCTGATTTCTCGGGCGAGGCGATGCAGAAGGCGGACCGTCTGCGCAGTGAGTTTGTCGTGGAAATCCGCGGCACGGTCGCCGGACGCCAGGAAAACCAGATCAACCCGAATCTCAAGACGGGCAAGATCGAGGTGCAGGCGAGCGGCGTCGAGATCATCAATGAATCCAAGACTCCGCCGTTCGTCATCCAGGATGCGACGGACGTCAGCGAAGAGATCCGGTTGAAATACCGTTATCTCGACATGCGCCGTCCCGCCCTCTACAATACGTTCAAGATGCGCTCGGACATCATGAAAACGGTCCGGAACTTCCTGGCGGATGAAGGGTTCCTCGAAGTGGAGACGCCTTACCTGACGAAATCCACCCCGGAAGGCGCCCGCGACTATCTCGTCCCGAGCCGCGTCCACGAAGGGGAATTCTACGCGCTGCCCCAGTCGCCGCAGCTGTTCAAGCAGCTCCTCATGGTATCGGGCTTCGAGAAATATTATCAGATCGTCCGCTGTTTCCGCGACGAAGACCTCCGGGCGGACCGTCAGCCGGAATTCACCCAGATCGACATGGAGATGAGCTTCGTCGAGATCGAGGACGTCATCTCGCTCAATGAAGTGCTCATGCAAAAAGTGATGAAGGACATCAAGGGCATCGAGATCAATGCCCCGTTCCCGCGGATGACGTACGACGAGGCGATGTCCCGCTACGGATCCGACAAGCCGGACGTCCGTTTCGGCCTCGAGCTGAAGGACATCTCGGAAATCGTCAAGGATTCTCTGTTTAAAGTATTTTCCGGTGCGGTCTCCTCGGGCGGCCAAGTGAAGGGCATCAATGTGTCCGGCGCGGCGGCCGACTACTCCCGCAAAGACATCGACGCGCTCGGGGAATATGCAGCGCGTTACGGCGCCAAGGGCCTCGCCTGGATGAAGGTCGAGGAAGAAGGGCTGAAAGGACCGGTCGCCAAGTTCTTCGAAGGAGAAACAGCGGACCGGTTGAAGGAAGCCCTCGAAGCGCAGCCGGGCGACCTTCTGTTGTTCGTCGCCGACAAGCGCGCGGTCGTGGCGGACGCACTCGGCGCACTCCGTCTCAAGCTCGGCAAAGAGCGGGGGCTCATCGATGAATCCAGGTTTGCGTTCCTCTGGGTGACCGACTGGCCGCTGTTCGAGTATGATGAGGAAGACGGCCGGTTCTACGCGGCCCACCATCCGTTCACGATGCCGGTGCGCGAAGACATTCCGAAGCTTGAGACCGAGCCCCAAAACGTGCGTGCGATGGCGTACGACCTCGTCCTGAACGGCTTTGAACTCGGAGGCGGATCGCTGCGGATCTACGAGCGGGACATCCAGGAGAAAATGTTCAAGGCGCTCGGCTTCACGATGGAAGAGGCTCATGCGCAATTCGGCTTCCTGCTTGATGCGTTTGAATACGGCACGCCGCCGCACGGAGGAATCGCCTTCGGACTCGACCGGCTCGTCATGCTCCTGGCGGGGGCGCAGAGCCTGCGCGATGTCATCGCATTTCCGAAGACGGCGAGCGCCAGCGACCTGCTCGTGCAGGCCCCATCGCATGTGGCTGACGGACAACTTGAGGAACTGGGCATTAAGGTCCTCCATGAAAATGAGCCGGAAGAACCTAACGCGGTGAATTGATTTCTGAAATCTCGTATGTTATGATGTCTTTAATACAGATCCTGATGTGTTCGTTATTTGCTTAACAGTTTTGACCGAACAATCAAATCGTCGGGAGCCCGAATTCCGGCATTGCTGGCACGCCCGTCCAGGGACGCCAAACGTGCCGGAGAGGGCACCCACCTGCAAAGTGCGGGTTCAAAACGATCTCCCAAAGACGGCACGATCGGGATCTGTCCAATTTGAAAATTCCATCCCTCCGCCCAAGCGGGGGGTTTTTATTTGGCGGCGAGCCGCCGCAAGGAAAGGAAGGTACGTCCCATGCTGCATCAGTTCTCACGGAATGAATTATCGATCGGGAAAGAAGGGGTGGACCGCTACAGGAAGACGACGGTGGCGGTGCTCGGCGTCGGCGGCGTCGGATCATTTGCCGCGGAAGCATGCGCCCGCTCGGGGATCGGCCGGATCATCTTGATCGACAAAGATGAAGTCGACATCACGAACATCAACCGCCAGCTCGTAGCGAACCTGTCCACGATCGGCCGGCAAAAAACGGAAGTCATGAAGGAGCGGATCGCGGACGTCAACCCCGACTGCGAAGTGATCACGCTCAACATGTTTTATACGGAAGAAACGGCGGAGCAGCTGTTCGAGCTGAAGCCGGATTATGTCATCGACGCGTCGGACACGATCGTCTATAAAATTCATCTGATCAAGGAATGCGTCCGCCGCGGGATCAAGGTCATCTCCAGCATGGGCGTGGCCCGCAAAAATGACCCGACCCGGCTTCAGATCACCGACATCTCCAAAACCCACACCGACCCGCTGGCGAAAGTCATCCGGACCACACTCCGCAAAGACGGCATCAAAAAAGGCGTGCCGGTCGTCTTCTCCGACGAAAGCCCGATTATCGCACGGGAAGAAGTGACCGAGATCGTCGGCAAGCCGGACGCCGAAGTCCGGAAAGCCAAAATGCCGCCGGCTTCCAACGCATTCGTCCCGTCCACCGCCGGCCTATTCTGCGCCAGCTGGGTGCTCAACGACATCGTAAAAGACATCCCGCTCCAGCGGGTGAAGGGATAAGAGCGGAAAATCGGAGTATGGATGCCGAATTCGGAGTAAGGACGCGAATTTCGGAGTATGGGACCAAAAATCGGTGTATGGGTGTCAAATTCGGAGTATGGGATCAAAAGTCGGAGTATGGGACCCAAAATCGGAGTATGGGCGCCAATTTCGGAGTACCGCTCCCGAACTCGGAGTAAAGACGCCGATTTCGAATCTTACCCGATAACTTTCTTATGTCAACCCGCGCATCCCCGTCACCCACCACCCCCCAACCCAAACAAGACCGGCCGGAGCCAAATCGCTCCAGCCGGTCTTCTTAATTCATTTCTTCTTCGAGAATTCCTTCAGTTTCCGGTGGATGCCGGCCATTTTCTTTTCCTTGCCGGAGATGACCGGTTTGTAGAACTCCTCGTTTTTGACCGGGTCGGGGAGGTACTGCTGGGCGGTCCAGCCGCCGAATTCGCCGAGCGGCGTGTCGTGCGGATATTGATAGCCGGTGTGGCCGAGCGCGGCGGCGCCTGCGTAGTGGGCATCCTTCAGATGTGGGGGGATGTCGCCCGTGTCACCGGCATGGATGCGGGCGATCGCCGAATCGAGCGCGGTGTACGCCGAATTGGATTTCTCGGACAGGCACATCTCGATCACCGCCACGCTGAGCGGGATCCGGGCCTCCGGCATTCCGAGCCGCTCCGCGGCCTGGGTCGCGGCAAGGACGTGGGCGCCGACTTCCGGATTGGCCAGCCCGATGTCTTCGTACGCCATGACGAGCAGGCGGCGGCAGACGGCCGTTAGATCGCCGGATTCCAGCAGATGGGCCAAATAAAAGACGCCGGCATCCGCGTCGCTGCCCCTGACGGATTTCTGGAGGGCGCTCAGCATGTTGTAAAAGTGGGAGCCGTTCTTGTCGCCGAACACGCCGCTTCTGCCGATCAGGCTGTCGAGGATCCCGTCTTCGATGACCGTCACGCCGTCTTCTTCATCGGACGCGAGCACGGCCGACTCCAGCATCGTGAGCGCCTTGCGTGCATCTCCGCCGGAACCTTCCGCCAGCCGGCCGATCTGTTCGTCGGTGATCTCGATCTTCATCCGGCCGAGGCCACGGTCGGGATCGGCGACCGCCCGCCGGATCAGCTGTGCGACGTCTTCCGCGCCGAGCGGCTTCATCTGGAGAATTTCGCCGCAGCGTGAGCGGATCGCCGGGTTGACATCATGGTACGGGTTTTCCGTCGTCGCCCCGATCAGGACGATCGAGCCGTTTTCCACATGAGGAAGCAGGGCATCCTGCTGGAGCTTGTTGAACCGGTGGATTTCATCAAGGAACAGGATCACTTTTCCGGTGATGCGGGCCTCCCCGACCACCTGCTCGACATCCTTTTTTCCGGAAGTGGTCGCATTCAGCGCGATGAACGGCAGGCCGCTCGACCCGGCGATCGCATGCGCAAGAGACGTTTTGCCGACGCCCGGCCTTCCGTACAGAAGCATGGACGGAACATGCCCGTTTTTGATCATCCGGTAAAGCGCCGTGTCCTGACCGATGATATGTTCCTGGCCGGCGACTTCATCGATCGAGCGGGGGCGCATCCGGTAGGCGAGAGGTTCATTGTGCACAGGATCATCCCTTTCTTCCATTCCGACTTCCATTATACACATCGCGCGAGGAGTCTTCATGCGCGGGAGCAATGGCGGTTATGCTATAATGTCGGATAGAAAAGAGCAGGCAGCGGGGTGTAGGGATGAAGATATCAACGAGGGGCCGATACGGTCTCGCCATCATGATCGAACTCGGGCGGCAATACGGGAGCGGCCCGGTGCCGCTGCGGAAGATTGCAGAATTGAACGGTCTGTCGGAAGCGTATCTCGAGCAGCTCGTGCCGCCGCTCCGGAATTCTGGACTCGTCAAAAGTGTCAGGGGCGCATACGGCGGCTACAAGCTGGCCAAGCCGCCCCATCTCATCTCGGCAGGAGACGTGATCCGGGTGCTGGAAGGTCCGATCCAGCCGGTCGAGGGGATCGAGGACGAGCCGCAGCCCCAGCGTCAGCTGTGGAGCCGGATCCGGGACGCGGTGAAAGATGTGCTTGATACGGTGACGATCGAAGATCTGAAAGACATGGATGACAAGGCCGGCGACGACGGCTACATGTTCTATATATGAAGGAGTATACACAATGAACAGAATTTATCTTGACCATGCGGCGACGACGCCGGTCCGTCCGGAAGTGGCGGAGCGGTTTGCCGAGCTTCTCGCATCGGCTTACGGAAATCCGTCCAGCATCCACGGGACCGGACGCGACGCCCGGCGGATCCTGGATGAGAGCCGGACGGTGATCGCCCGCTCGATCGGTGCAGAACCGAATGAAATCATCTTTACGGGCGGGGGGACGGAGAGCGACAATCTCGCCATCTTCGGCACCGCCGCAGCGAGGAAAGATGAGGGGCGGCATATCATCACGAGCAACGTGGAGCACCACGGCGTCATGAACGCCGTCCGGAAACTGGAGACAGAAGGGTTTTCAGTGACCTGGCTGCCCGTCGACCAGAATGGAAGCGTGTCGCCGGAAGATGTCCGGGCCGCCCTGCGCGACGACACGATCCTCGTGACCATCATGACGGGAAACAATGAAGTCGGCACGATCCAGCCGATCGGTGAAATCGGAAAGATCCTGAAAGGCCACCGGGCCACATTCCATACCGATGCCGTCCAGGCATACGGGGAAATCCCGCTTGACGTCGACCGGCTCGGCGTCGATCTGCTGAGCGCCTCCGCGCACAAGATCAACGGGCCAAAGGGGACCGGTTTCCTCTACCAGCGGAGCGGGACGAAACTTTCCCCGTCTTCTGCGGGCGGCGAACAGGAGCGCAAGCGCAGGGCCGGCACCGAAAACGTCCCGGCCATCGCCGCGTTTGCCCGCGCGGCAGAGATCGCCGGGGAGACGATGGAGGAGCGCTCGGAAGAGTACGGCATGTTCAAGCGACTCTTCGCATCCGCATTCATGGGAGAAGGAATCGAATTCCGCATCAATGCCGCGGAAGCGGAGACGCTGCCGCATATCCTGAACATCAGTTTCCCGGGAACGGACATCGAGCAGCTGCTCGTCAATCTCGATCTCGAAGGCATCGCCGTCTCGAGCGGCTCCGCCTGCACGGCGGGCTCCATCGACCCGTCACACGTCCTCGTGGCGATGTACGGGGAAGGGGCGCCGGAACTGCGGAACTCGGTCCGTTTCAGCTTCGGTTACGGACTTGAAGGCAAAGACATCCGGGACGCCGCAGCCGCAACGGCCGCCGTCGTCCGGAGACTGACAAGGCTACAGAAGGGTGAAAACAATGACAGCAACTAAATCACCGGCGGAAACACGGGTGGTCGTCGGCATGTCCGGCGGCGTCGATTCGTCCGTCACCGCCCTGCTGCTGAAAGAGCAGGGCTATGACGTCATCGGCATCTTCATGAAAAACTGGGATGACACCGATGAAGCCGGCGTCTGCACGGCGACGGAAGACTATGAAGACGTCATCCGGGTGTGCAACCAGATCGGCATCCCGTACTACGCCGTCAACTTTGAAAAACAATACTGGGACAAGGTGTTCACCTATTTCCTCGACGAATACCGGGCGGGCAGAACGCCGAACCCGGACGTCATGTGCAACAAAGAGATCAAATTCAAGGCGTTCCTCGACCACGCCATGAGCCTCGGCGCAGACTATCTGGCGACCGGGCACTACGCGCGCGTCAAAGAACGGGACGGGGAGACCGTCATGCTGAGGGGCGTCGACGACAACAAAGACCAGACCTACTTCCTGAACCAGCTGACCCAGGACCAGCTTTCCAAGGTGATGTTCCCGCTCGGCCATCTCCAGAAGCCGGAAGTAAGGGAAATCGCAGAGAAGGCGGACCTTGCCACGGCGAAGAAAAAGGACTCGACCGGCATCTGCTTCATCGGCGAGCGCAATTTCAAGGAATTCCTGTCGGGGTACCTGCCGGCCCAGCAAGGCGCCATGGAAACGATGGACGGGAAGCGCATGGGCACCCACGACGGGCTCATGTACTATACGATCGGCCAGCGCCACGGTCTCGGGATCGGCGGAGCGGGTGATCCGTGGTTTGTCATCGGCAAGGACCTGGACCGCAACGTGCTCATCGTCGGACAGAACTTCCACAATGACGCCCTCTACTCGGACAGCCTCCGGGCGGTCGGGGTCAGCTTCACGTCGGAACGTCCGAAACCCGGCCGGTTCCGCTGCACGGCGAAATTCCGCTACCGCCAGCCGGACACCGCCGTGGAAGTGGAGCTCGGCGAAGACGGGACGGCTTCCGTCCTGTTCGACGAGCCGGTCCGCGCCATCACTCCGGGCCAGGCGGTCGTCTTCTATGACGGGGACGAGTGCCTCGGCGGCGGCACGATCGATAAAGTGTTCAAAAACGGCGTCCGGCTCGAATATGTCGGATAAGGAGGGGCATCATGGACCATAACGCGGAAGGGATCGAAGCGATCCGGAACGAAGACTACGAAAAAGCGGTGAAGGCCTTTTCCGATGCAATCGAGCAAAATCCGGAAGACCCGATCGGCTACATCAATTTCGGCAATCTTCTGGCCACGCTCGGCAGGCCGGAAGAAGCAGGGAAGGCGGAGCGGTTCTTCCAGAAGGCGCTCACGCTCGATCCTTCATCGATGACCGCCGTCTACGGGCTGGCAGGGCTTTATTACAACGAGGAACGCTATGATGAAGCGGCCAAGCTCTATGAAAAGGCGATCCGCGGCGGCATCGACGGGGCGGACGCTCCGTTCATGCTCGCGAAATCGCTCGAGCGCTCCGGCAAGCCGAAGCTCGCCCTGCCGTACATGCAGCGGGCGGCGGAGCTCTCGCCGGACGACGTCCAGATCCGGCTGTCGTACGGCATCCTGCTCGCCTCGCTCGAGATGTTCGGCCCGGCGGCGGATGAGCTGAAGTTTGTTTTGACGGCGGATCCAAAAAACGCGGATGCCCACTACAATCTGGGCGTGCTCTACGCGGTGTCGACCCAGCAGAAGGAAGACGCGCTCCGCCATCTCAAGCAGGCCTACACGCTCGATCCCGAGCATGTCCAGGCCCGGTATGTATACGACATGATCAGCCAGGCGGAAGAATAACAAAAGGGAGGTCCGGCACATGGCGGGGCAGATTGACCTATTCGAAGAGGAAAAACAATATGTCACCGGCAGGCCGATCGTTTCGATCTTCCACAACTCGCAGAACCTGTTTTCCATCATCAAGGTGAAGGTGGATTCAACGGACACCGGCTATGACGGAAAGGAAATCGTCGTGGCCGGCCACTTCCCCCCGCTCCCGGGGGAAGATACATATAAGTTCATCGGGCGCATCGTCGACCATCCGAAATACGGCACGCAGTTCAAGGCGGATCTTTTCAAAAAAGATATGCCGGACACGGAGACCGGCCTCGTCCATTATTTGTCGTCTGACCTGTTTCCGGGGATCGGTCGAAAAACGGCGCAGTCGGTCGTCGACACGCTCGGCAAGGAGACGATCTCGCTCATCTTAAACGAGCCGTCATGCCTCGGCCGGGTGCCCCGTCTTTCGGATGAACGCAAGGAAACGCTCGTCACCGTCCTGCAGGAGAACTTGGGGCTCGAGCGGATCATGATCAGCCTGAACGAATGGGGCTTCGGCCCGCAGCTCGCGATGCGCATCTACCAGACCTACCGGGAAGAGACGGTCCAGGCCCTGACGGAAAATCCGTACCGGCTCATCGGCGAAGTGGAGGGGGTCGGGTTCCAGCGGGCGGACGAGCTCGGCTCAAAGCTCGGGCTGACCGGCGCGCACCCGGACAGGGTCAAGGCGGCCGTCCTCCATATCCTGAACACCGCCGCCTTGTCGGACGGCCATGTGTTCATGGAGTCTGCGGCACTGCTTCCCGACGCCAAGCGAATGCTCGAGGCGAGCCAGCCGGAGAAGATCCCGTTTGAATCGATCTCGAATGCGATCATCGAGCTCGGGGAAGAAGGGAAGATCGTCGTCGAGGAACAGCGCTGCTATATGCCGTCGCTTTACTTTTCCGAAGTCGGGATCGCGTCACGGATCATCACGCTGCTGGAAGATTCCTCGCACAGCGAAGCATTTCCCGAAGCCGAAATCCGGCTCGGGCTCGGCGAAATCGAGGAGCGTCTCGGCGTCGACTACGCGGAAACCCAGGCGGAGGCGATCGGCCTCGCCCTCCGCTCGTCCGTCATGATCCTGACCGGCGGCCCCGGCACGGGCAAGACGACCGTCATCCGCGGTCTCGTCGAACTGTACGCGGAGCTCCACGGACTGTCACTCGATCCGAAGGACTATGCAGGAAAAGAAGAGGCGTTTCCGATCGTGCTGGCCGCGCCGACCGGCCGGGCCGCCAAGCGCATGTCCGAATCGACGGAGCTGCCAGCGATGACGATCCACCGGCTGCTCGGATTCAACGGCCAGGACCGCGAGGAAGAGACCGAGCGGGAACTGGACGGAAGGCTCTTCATCATCGATGAGGTGTCGATGGTCGACACGTGGCTCGCCCATCAGCTGCTGAAGGCGATTCCGGATGGGGCGCAGGTCGTGCTCGTCGGCGATGAAGACCAGCTGCCGCCGGTCGGTCCCGGGCAGGTGCTCAAAGACCTGCTCGCGTCCGGAAAAGTGCCGACCGTCGAACTGACCGATATCTTCCGGCAGAGCGCCGGCTCCTCGATCATCGAGCTCGCCCACGGCGTCAAGCAGGGCCGTCTGCCGGAAGACGTGGCGCAGAAGACGTCCGACCGGTCGTTCATCCGGGCCGGCGCCGAGCAGATCCCCGACGTCGTGGAAAAAGTGCTGAACAGCGCGCTCTCTAAAGGCCAGTCGATCCAGGAGGTCCAGGTGCTCGCCCCGATGTACAAAGGGCCTGCCGGCATCGACAGCCTGAACCGGATGATCCAGGAAATGGTGAACCCGCCGGCCGACGGCAGGAAGGAGACCGTCTTCGGCGACGTGACCTACCGGATCGGCGACAAGGTCCTTCAGCTCGTCAACCAGCCGGAGAGCAACGTCTTCAACGGGGACATCGGAGAAGTCATCGCCATCATCAAGGCGAATGAGACGGTCGACAAGAAAGAGCTCCTCGTCGTTTCGTTCGACGGGCTCGAGGTGGAATACGAACGCAAAGACCTGAACCAGCTGACGCTCGCCTACTGCATCTCCATCCATAAATCGCAGGGGAGCGAGTTCGGGACGGTCATCATGCCGGTCGTCCGGATGTATCACCGGATGCTCCGGCGCAACCTGCTCTATACCGGGCTCACGAGGGCGAAGAACTTCCTCATCATGCTCGGCGAGCCGGATGTGTTCAAGGAAGGCATCGCCCGCACCGACGACCTGAGCCGCCGGACGACGCTCACGCAGCGGATCACCGGAGAACATCCGTCCGACGCGCAAGAGCCGAAGCCGGCGGCCGGCGGGGAAGAGAAACGGGAAGCCGGCACAGAGGGCGGACAGAAGACAGCCGTCTCTCCGTCTTCCGGCCGGGAAAAGCCGGAGCCGGCCGAATCCCCGACGTCCGGGCCCGCCGCCCTCACCGCCGCCAATCACATGCAGATCGATCCGCTCATCGGCATGCATGCGGTCACGCCATATGATTTCATGGACGACAGGCGTTGACAAGAGGGCCGCGTATTTCTATAATGCAGTTAATACGACAATGCGAAGACGGAGAAAGTACGCACTGCGCCCGTACAGAAAGGGGTCCCTCGGCTGAAAGGATCCCCGCAGGCAACGATGCGGAAAGCTACTCCGGAGTGCAGCTCATCCCTGCCGTGCAGCCGCGTTAAGGCGATTTGAGAGACAGCCGTCAATCGGCTGTAATCAGGGTGGTACCGCGAAAATCAAACCTTCGTCCCTTTTGCCGGGGCGGAGGTTTTTATTTTTGCGCAGGCATTGGAACAAAAAAAGGAGGATAACGAGTTGAAACCATACACATCTGCCGAACTTCGTGACATGTTCCTTGAATTCTTCAGGGAGAAGGGCCACTCCGTCGAGCCGAGCGCCTCGCTCGTCCCGGTCGAAGACCCGTCGCTTCTCTGGATCAACAGCGGGGTCGCCACGCTGAAGAAATACTTTGACGGCCGGGTCATCCCGGCAAATCCGAGGATCGTGAATTCCCAGAAGGCGATCCGCACGAACGATATCGAGAATGTCGGGAAGACGGCGCGCCACCACACGTTCTTTGAAATGCTCGGCAACTTCTCAATCGGTGACTACTTCAAAAAAGAGGCGATCCACTGGGCATGGGAATTCCTGACTTCCGAGAAGTGGATCGGCTTCCATCCGGAACGCCTGTCCGTCACCGTCCATCCGGAAGACGAGGAAGCGTATGCCATCTGGCTCGACGAAGTCGGCGTGCCCGAAGAGCGGATCATCCGTCTCGAGGGGAACTTCTGGGACATCGGCGAAGGCCCGTCCGGCCCGAACTCGGAAATCTTCTACGACCGCGGAGAAGCGTACGGAAGCGACTTCTCGGATCCGGAACTGTATCCGGGCGGGGAGAACGAACGGTACCTGGAGATCTGGAACCTCGTCTTCTCCGAATTCAACCATAATCCCGATCACACATACACGCCGCTGCCGAAGCAGAACATCGATACAGGGATGGGACTCGAGCGGATCGCCTCGGTTGTCCAGGATGTTCCGACAAACTTCGATACGGACCTATTCATGCCGATCATCCGCGAGATCGAAGAGATTTCCGGCGTCCGGTACGGCGAGAATGATGAGAAGGACACAGCTTTCAAAGTGATCGCCGACCATATCCGGACCGTCGCATTTGCGGTCGGGGACGGGGCCTTCCCTTCGAACGAGGGACGCGGCTATGTGCTCCGCAGGCTCCTGCGCCGGGCGGTCCGCTACGCCAAGCAGCTCGGAATCGACAAGCCGTTCATGTACCGGCTCGTGCCGGTCGTCGGCGACATCATGAAGAGCTATTATCCGGAAGTGGAAGAGAAGGCCGAGTTCATCCAGCGCGTGATCAAGAACGAGGAAGACCGGTTCCACGAAACGTTGAATGAAGGCCTCTCGATCCTGGAAGGGGTCATCGGACGCCTCCGGGAAGAGGGCGGAACGGTCATCCCCGGCAAGGACGTTTTCCGGCTGTACGACACGTTCGGCTTCCCGGCAGAACTGACGGAAGAATATGCCGAGGAACACGGCTACGGCATCGACGAGGAAGGCTTCCGGGAAGAAATGGAACACCAGCGGGAGCGGGCGCGCGCAGCGCGCCAGGACGTCGGCTCGATGCAAGTCCAGTCCGGCGTGCTCGGCGGCTTCCATGAAGAAAGTGAATTCATCGGATACGACCATCTCGTCACCGGCTCCAAGATCATCGCAATCATCCGGGACGGCGCGCTTGCGGACAAGGCGGAAGAGGGCGAGGAAGTCCGGATCATCCTCGACCGGACCCCGTTCTACGCAGAAAGCGGCGGCCAGATCGCGGACCACGGGACGATCTCGGGAGACGGGTTCCGCGCTGCAGTCCGGGACGTGCGCAAAGCGCCGAACGGTCAAAACCTCCACACGGTGACAGTGGAAGCGGGAACTCTGTACAAAGGGGACGCCGCCAAAGCCGAAGTGGACGCGGAACTCCGTCTACAGACGGTCAAGAACCATACGGCGACCCACCTGCTCCACCGGGCATTGAAGGATGTTCTCGGAGAGCATGTGAACCAGGCCGGCTCTTACGTCGGGCCGGACCGGCTGCGCTTTGACTTCAGCCACTTCGGCGCAATGTCGAAACAAGAGCTCGAGCAGGTCGAGCGCATCGTGAACGAACAGATCTGGGCAGGCACGGGCGTCGGCACGGCTTATCATGCGATTGACGAGGCGAAGCAGATGGGGGCGATGGCCCTGTTCGGCGAAAAGTACGGCGATGTCGTGCGAGTCGTGTCGATCGGCGATTACTCCCTTGAACTTTGCGGCGGCTGCCACGTCGGCAACACTGCCGAGATCGGCCTGTTCAAGATCCTGTCGGAAGGCGGCATCGGAGCCGGCACCCGGCGGATCGAGGCGCTCACCGGCAAGGAAGCGTTCCTGCATCTGAACCGCGAGGAACAGACGCTCGAAGAAACGGCGGCGATCCTGAAAGCGAAGCCGGCAGACGTTCCGCAAAAAGTTTCATCGGTGCTCGCCGAACAGAAGGAGCTCCGGCGCCGGCTCGATTCCTTTGCGGCCCAGAAGGCGCACGGACAAGTCGATGAGCTCCTGAAAAACGCCCGCCAGGAAGACGGGATCACAGTCGTCGCGGCGAAAATCGACGGAGCGGACGGCAACGCGCTCCGGAACATGCTCGATGAACTGAAGCAAAAAGTGGACAAGGGCGTGATCGTCCTCGGCTCCGCCGGAGAAGGTAAAGTCACACTGGCGGCGGGCGTCACGAAAAACATTGCCGGCGCCGACTATCATGCCGGCAATATCGTCCGCCATGTTGCAGAGATCTGTGGCGGCAAGGGCGGAGGCCGTCCGGACATGGCGATGGCCGGCGGGAAAGACCCGTCAAAACTTGATGAAGCCCTTCAATCCGTGTATGATTTAGTCAAATCCGTTTAACAGGCGGATCGGTTCGTCCATAATGGGATGCATGGCGGTCCGGGCTGCCGTGCGTCCAAGGTGAAAGCGGGGTGCTGATCTTGGATTCATTCGACAAAACGATGAAGTTCAACTTTCCCGAGGAGCCGATGGAAGATGAAGTGCGCACCGTCATGCTGAAAGTCCATGCCGCGCTGAAAGAGAAGGGATACAGCCCGATCAACCAGATCGTCGGCTATCTCCTTTCGGGGGATCCGGCATATATCCCGCGGCATGACGATGCCCGCAACATGATCCGGAAGCTCGAACGCGACGAGATCATCGAGGAGCTCGTGAAATACTACATCTCCGGCCATGACGGAAAGCGTCCATGAGGGTGATGGGATTCGACGTCGGCACGAAAACGGTCGGCGTAGCGGTCAGTGACGGCCTCGGGTGGACAGCCCAGGGCGTCGAAACGGTGAAGATCAATGAGGAGGCGGGCGAGTTCGGGATTGCCCGCATCCGGGAGCTGGTCTCCGAATATGGTGTAACATCGTTTGTGGTCGGGTATCCGAAGAATATGAACAACACTGTCGGCCCGCGTGCGGAAGCTTCCGACCGGTTCGCACGGATGCTGGAAGAGGAATTCTCGCTGCCCGTCGAACTGTGGGACGAGCGATTGACCACGATGGCGGCCGAGCGCATGCTCATCGAGGCGGACGTCAGCCGCAAAAAGCGGAAAACCGTCATCGACAAGATGGCGGCCGTCATGATCCTGCAAGGCTGGCTGGACAGAAAAAATCGGATGGGGTGATCAGAGATGGAACACGGAGAAGCGAACATCACGATCGTGGATGAAGAAGGAAACGAGCAGCTCTGCGAGGTGCTCTTCACGTTTGACGCCGAACAATTCGGCAAGTCCTACGTCCTTTACTACCCGCTCGGAGCGGAGGAGGACGAGGATGACCAGATCGAAATCCACGCCTCTTCCTTCGTTCCCGGCGAAGACGGTGCCGAAGGCGAACTGAAGCCGATCGAAACCGACGAAGAGTGGGACATGATCGAGGAAATGCTGAACACATTCCTCGCCGAAGATGAGGAAGACGACGAGGACGAAGACGAAGAATAAGGCAACAAGGCGGAACCCGGCACTGCCGGATTCCGTCTTTTTCTTTTAGCGGGGTTCATGTATAATAGCCTCGATATGAAAGTGGGTGTGGACAGGAAGTGGCCAAGAGATCAAAACGTGAAATCATGATTGAACGGATGGAAGACAAAAAGCGGGAAGTGAAGACGGTCCGGCGGATTGTGCTGATCGTTTTCCTTTCCGCCCTGCTCCTTCTGATCGTCGGAGGGGCGGTTGCCTATACATATGTCTCAGGAGCATTGAAGCCGGTCGACCCCGACTCGGAAAAGATCGTGGAAGTCGAAGTCCCGATCGGGTCCAACCTGGACTCGATCGCCCAGCGGCTGGAAGACAAGGGCATCATCAGAAATGCGAAGATCTTCAAGTATTATGCCAAGTTCAACAACGAAAGCGACTTCCAGGCCGGAAACTATGGCCTGACCAAGTCGATGACGCCCGATGAATTGATTGAAAGTCTGAAGACGGGCAAAGTATACCGGACGCCGGTGTTCACCTTCACGGTGCCGGAGGGTCTCACGCTCGACCAGATCTCCAAGGTCATCGAGGATAAGACCGACTATACCGGCGAACAGTTCATGGAGCTCGTCCAGGATCCGGGATTCGTCGACAAGATGATGGAGCTCTATCCCGGACTCCTGACAGACGAAGTGAAGAACGAGCACATCAAGTTCCCGCTTGAAGGGTACCTGTTCCCGGCGACCTACCCGGTCTACGAGGAAAACCCGACACTCGAATCGCTCGTCAAGATGATGCTGGAAGCCACCGACCAGGCGGTCACGCCGTACCGGGACGTGCTGGCCGAACAGGAGCACAGCGTCCACTGGCTGCTGACTTTCGCTTCGCTCCTTGAAAAGGAAGCGACGGCGGCGACGGACCGGAAAGCGATCGCGAGCGTGTTCTTCAACCGCATCGATGAGGGGATGCCGCTCCAGACGGACCCGACCGTCGCCTACGCGCACGGCGAGCATCTGTCGAGGACGATGTACAGCGACCTGGAAATCGACGACGCCTACAATACGTACAAGAACCAGGGACTCCCGCCGGGCCCGATCGCGAACGCCGGCAAGAGTTCGATCGAGGCGGTGCTCGATCCGGTCCAGAGCGATTATCTGTACTTCCTGGCGGACAAGGAAGGCAACAACCATTTTGCGGTCACATACGAGGAACATCTGAAAAACCGTGACAAATACATCACAAACGGTGAATAAATCCGGCTGAAGAGAAGGGGGGCACTCGCTTTCCTTCTCTTTCCGTGGTATTATGGTCGGGGATTTTTGGAGAAGCGGGTGGCAGACATGCAACATGATTTTAGCAACTATACGGAGAGCCTGATCCGGCCGCGGCCGGATCATATTGCGGAAATGGAGCGTTATGCGTCCGAACACCGGGTCCCGATCATGCAGCTGGAGGGGATGGAAGCACTCCTCCAGCTGCTCAGGGTCCAGCGTCCGGAACGGATCCTTGAAATCGGCACGGCGATCGGCTACTCCGCCCTCCGCATGGCAGAAGCTCTGCCGGGCGCGGAAGTGGTGACGATCGAGCGGGATGCCGGGATGCAGGAACAGGCGGCGGCAAACCTCGCCGGATCCCCGGCGGGCGCCCGTGTCACCGTCATTGCGGGCGATGCCCTCGAACTCGGCAGGGACATGCCGGACGGGCCTTTTGATGCGTTGTTCATCGACGCGGCAAAAGGGCAGTACCGCAAGTTCTTTGACCTGTACACGCCCCTGCTCAGCGAGTGCGGCGTCATTTACTGCGACAATATGTTCATGCACGGCCTCGCGGCGGACAAGCCGGAAGACGTGCCGAAGAAAAACCGGACGATGATCCGCAAGCTGAAAGAATTCACGGCCTGGATCATGGACCATCCGGAATACGACTCGGCCCTCATCCCTGTAGGGGACGGGCTGCTCGTCAGCACGAAAAAGAATCAACCCGGGAAGGTGCAGCAATATGACTAAACAGCGGCCGCTCATCATCGGCATCGCCGGCGGCTCCGGCTCCGGCAAGACGAGCGTCACCCGTTCCATCTACGACGTGGTGAAAGAGCATTCGGTCGTCGTCATCGAACACGACTATTATTACAAAGACCAGTCCCATCTGGCATTTGAGGAACGGCTGAAGACGAACTATGACCATCCGCTCGCATTTGACACGGACCTGCTGATCGAGCATATCAATGAACTGCTCGAAGGCCGCCCGGTCCAGCGTCCGGTCTATGATTACGCCCTTCACACCCGTTCCGATAAAACGGAAGTGATCGAGCCGAAAGATGTCATCATCCTGGAAGGGATCCTCGTCCTGGACGACGTCCGGCTCCGGGAGCTCATGGACATCAAACTCTTCGTCGATACGGACGCGGACCTCCGCATCATCCGGAGGATCCAGCGCGACCTCTCCGAACGCGGCCGGTCCATTGATTCGGTGATCGGCCAGTATTTGTCGGTCGTCCGCCCGATGCACAATCAATTCATCGAGCCGACGAAACGCTACGCGGATGTCATCATCCCGGAAGGCGGAGAAAACAAAGTGGCCATCGACCTGATGGTGACGAAAATAAAAACAATTCTTGAATCTACACAAAAAATGTAATATGATGACAAAGGAATAACCCAATTATTTTCCGACTATGTCGCATTTCCGTAAAGGGAGCGGCATAGTATTATTTTTATGACGGCTTGCACAAAGGAGAGATTATGATGGCAAACGAGAAAAAATTTCCAATGACTCAAGAGGGAAAAGAGAAGCTCGAAGAAGAACTCGAACATTTGAAAACGGTTAAACGGAAAGAAGTCGTCGAACGCATCAAGGTCGCCCGCAGCTTCGGCGACTTGTCCGAGAACTCCGAGTACGACTCGGCAAAAGAAGACCAGGCCTTCATCGAGGGCCGGATCTCCACGCTGGAATCGATGATCCGCAACGCGGAAATCATCGAGGACAACGGCAACGACGACCGCGTCCAGCTCGGCAAAACAGTGACGTTCAAGGAAATCCCGGACGGCGACGAAGAAGCCTACACGATCGTCGGATCCGCGGAAGCCGACCCGTTCGAAGGCAAGATCTCGAACGACTCCCCGATCGCCAAAGGCCTCATCGGCAAAACCATCGGCGACCGCGTCAAAATCATGACACCCGGCGGCGAAATGGACGTCGAAATCACCTCAATCGGATAACCTGACCCAGCCTCCCTTCAAGGGAGGCTTTCTTTATGGGGAGCGGGCGGGGTTCATTCACGGGGCTGGTTTATATGTGGCTTATACAGAGTGCATGCGCTTTTTCCGGGTGATTCATTGGGTGTGTCCTAGGTTTTGTGTGAATCTGGGGTGGGATGAGGCGAGTGTAATCGGAGGGCAGCCGAGTGTCATCGGAGCGGGGCTGAGTGTAATCGGAACGAGGTTGAGTGTCATCGGAGTGAAGCCGGGTGCCATCACCTTTACTTTTCCTGCAGGGGTATTTGGACATTCACCTCCTTCTGAACAGGACTTACACAGAGAACCGGACTCACCCCCGATTCGTTCCGATGTCCTTCCTAGAGTGAATCTGTAGCTGGAGACATCGGATTTGTTTCTGAAGAAATGGCGCAGGCTCCGCTCTGCGCCACCATCCCGGAAACAACCGGATGAAGCGAGAGTGCCGCAGCGGCAGGCGACGCCGTGGAATCCGCTCCGGAGCATCAGCGGAGAGCGGAGTCCACGGCCCAAGCCCTCCGCCGGCACGAAGCGTCCCGCACTCCGCCCACAACTCCGAGTGACAGCCCCCGGCCGGAAAATGCGGTGAAAACGTGATGAAAATGAAACATGCCGGTAATCTTTTCGTCAAATTAGGGAAAATCGATTATGATAGAGTAAGACAGGGGGAGGAGATGGCATGGACCAACGCAATCTTTCCAGGGTGGAAAGGAATAACCGGAAATCAAACCGGATCCTGAACATTCTCATCGCAATCGTGTTTACCCTGATCGTGGTCACGGCGGCCGGCATCTTCCTGACTGGCGGAAAAGAAACAGCCGGCGGGCAAGACGGGACAAGCGGCGGATCCTCATCCGGCGGCACACCGGAAAGCGGACTGGCGGCGGACACGGATCAAGACGAGGAAACGGGCGAAGATGCCGAAGACCAGAAGCCCGGCGACGAACCGGCCGACCAGGAAGATCCGGAAAAAACGGAAGACCCCGCAGATGCTCAAGACGGGGACGACACATCCGGAGAACCGGGCAAAGTCATCCGGACTCCTTCCGACGAAGGAATCGTCGATGAAACGATCGTCGACACTTCGTGGAAGCCGATCGGCACGGCCCAGTCCGGGGAACACCGGTCCATCTACAGCAAGGGCCATATCGACTGGCAGGAAAAAATCGAAGCGATCGAATACGCCACCGGGATACCGGAAAGCGAGATGATCGTCTGGTATGTGAAGAACGGTGGCGGACCGGACAAATCGGTCGGCACCGTCTCAACGAAAGACCAAAAAGAAAAATATAATGTCCACCTCGAGTGGGTGGACGGAGAAGGATGGAAGCCGGTCCGGCTTGATAGGCTCAACTCCCTGGACGGGGCCTGGTGACCGGACGGTTTCCGACGCGAACGGAGGAACGAAATGAAAATTGCAGTGATCGGCGCAATGGAGGAAGAAGTCGAACTCCTGCGCAGCCGGATGGAACACGCAGAAACAACAGTGGCCGGCAACAGCGAATTTACAGAAGGCCGGCTGGCCGGGCGTGAGGCCATCCTCCTGAAAAGCGGGATCGGGAAGGTGAACGCAGCGATGTCGACGGCCGTCCTGCTCGACCGATTCAAGCCCGATGTCGTCATCAATACCGGCTCCGCCGGCGGATTCCATCACGGCCACGAGGTCGGAACGGTCGTGATTTCGACGGAAGTCCGGCATCATGACGTGGATGCGACCGCATTCGGCTACGAGCCGGGGCAGGTTCCGCAGCTTCCCGCGGCCTTCCCCGCAGACCCGGAGCTGATCCGGATTGCAGGTGAAGCGGTAACGGACATCGGCGAGCATCCCTTCGCTGAAGGGCTCATCGTGACGGGCGATGTATTCATGTCCGACCCGGCCCGGGTGGAAGCCGTCCGGGAACAGTTCCCGGACGTGCTGGCCGCGGAGATGGAAGCGGCGGCGGTGGCGCAGGTCTGCCATCAGTTCGGCGTGCCGTTCGTCGTCATCCGCGCGCTGTCGGACATCGCCGGAAAGGACTCTGCCGTATCATTCGATGAATTCCTCCCTGCGGCGGCGAAGCACTCCGCCGAAACGGTCATGGCCGCCATGTCGAAACTCCCGGAGTCCCGTGATATACTATAATGGTAAATCGAAACGGACAGTCGACAAGGAGTGAACAAGATGGTTTATATCATGGCTGCATCGCTTGTATTGACCGGCATCCTCGGCGCCATCATGATGGCCCAGCTCGGTTCTGAAAAAGAATGATCCAATCAGTCGGCCCTTCTTCCGCTTCCCGCGGAAGAGGGGCCTCTTTCATGCTTGAACTGCTGGTACAGTTTGACGAGTGCCCGCTTTTCGATCCGGGAAACATAGCTTCTCGAGATGTTCAGCTGGGCGGCGATGTCTTTCTGGGTCATCGGGATGTCGTCGAGCAGTCCGTACCGCCGCTGGATGATCTCCAGTTCCCTTGCGTCCAGCTTCGTCAGATGGCGGTAAAGGTGGTCGAACCGTTCTCTTCGTTCCAGCCGCTCGTCGGCGGTGGACTCGTCGATCTTCAGGATATCGGTGATCTGAAGAGAGTAGCCGTCTTTGTCCGTGCCGATCGGCTCATAAAGTGATACGTCTTTCTGGACTTTTTTCTGCGCGCGCAGATGCATCAGGATCTCATTTTCGATGCAGCGCGCCGCGTAGGTGGAGAACTTCGTCTTCTTGTCGGCCGTGAAGCTGCCGACGGCCTTCATGAGTCCGATTGTCCCGATGGAGATATAGTCGTCGAGCTGCTCGTGCTTCGGGTGGAACTTCTTGACGATGTGGGCGACGAGGCGCATGTTCCGTTCGATCAGCTGATCGCGTGCCTCTTCGTCCCCCTCGGCCACCCGTCTGAGGCAGTCCGCCTCCTCTTCGGCGTTCATCGGTTTCAGGAATGCCTGGCCCTTCAGATACCCGAACATTGCAGGGATTTCAATCCAGAGCTGCAGCAGGGCAGCGAAAATCCCGCTCACGGGAACACCTCCGTCATTGTTTCTGTCACCATATGTCAGCGGGCCGCGATTCATGAAGCGCTCTCCTTCGGCGGCCCAGGAAGGACGGAACAATCTTAGGTGAGCGGACAGCCGGCGCTATGGTATAATCGGGAAAGAATTCAGAGGCAATGGAGTGGATCGGG
This sequence comes from Bhargavaea cecembensis, assembly GCF_000826125.2. Classification (GTDB taxonomy): domain Bacteria; phylum Bacillota; class Bacilli; order Bacillales_A; family Planococcaceae; genus Bhargavaea; species Bhargavaea cecembensis_B. Next base: position 1,675,433 of record NZ_LN651373.1, on the reverse strand, counting down.
TGTATCGTCTTTTTTTACCGAGTGAATATGTAAAGAATGTATTCCGGGTCACGCCGGAAAAACTAAAGGAGAACGGCATCCGCGGCATCATCACGGACCTCGACAACACGCTCGTCGAGTGGGACCGGCCCGATGCGACCGAAGAGATCATCGAGTGGGCGGAAGGGATGAAAAAAGCCGGAATCCGGGTCACGATCGTTTCCAATAACAACGAGGGCCGGGTGAAGGCGTTCGCCGACCCGCTCGGCATCCCGTTCATCCATAAGGCAAGGAAACCGATGGGCCGCGCATTCCGCCGGGCCGTCCGCCAGATGGGCATGAAAAAAGAGGATGTGGCGGTGATCGGCGACCAGCTCATGACCGATATTTTCGGCGGCAACCGCAGCGGCCTTCACACTATCCTCGTCGTGCCGGTCTCGTCAAAAGACGGGTTCATCACGAAGTTCAACCGGACGATCGAGCGGCGGATCATGAAAAAGCTGAAGCGCAAAGGGCTTCTTGACTAGGAGGAAGTTAAATGACAGAACCGATCGCCTGCACCGGATGCGGTGCGATCCTGCAGACGGAAGATGAACAGGCGCCGGGCTACGCCCCGGAAGCCTCGCTCCAGAAAGACATGCCCCTCTGCAGGCGCTGTTTCAGGCTCAGGAACTACAACGAAATCCAGCCGGTCCCGCTGACGGATGATGATTTCCTCAAAATCCTCAACACGGTCGGCGATTCCAAAGGCCTCGTCGTCTACGTGGTCGACATATTCGACTTCAACGGGAGCTGGATCCCCGGCCTGCACCGGTTTGCCGGAAAAAATCCGGTCCTTCTCGTCGGCAACAAAGTGGACCTGCTGCCGAAATCGGTGAAGGAACAGAAGCTGAAAAACTGGATGAAGGCGGAGGCAAGGAAGCTCGGCCTCCATGCAGAGGACGTCCTGCTCGTCAGCGCCTTCAAGGGCACCGGCATCAGCGAGGCCATCGAGGAAATCGAACGGCTGCGCGGCGGCGGGGATGTGTTTGTCGTCGGCTGCACGAACGTCGGCAAATCGACGTTCATCAACCGGATCATCAAGCAGGTGGCGGGGGAAGAAGACATCATCACGACTTCCCACTTCCCGGGCACGACGCTTGATATGATCGACATCCCGCTTGACGACGGCAAATCGATCTTCGACACGCCGGGCATCATCAATCACCACCAGATGGCCCATTACCTGGATCCGTCGGAGCTGAAAGTGATCACGCCGAAAAAAGAGATCAAGCCGAAAGTCTTTCAGCTCAACGAAGGACAGACGCTGTTCATGGGCGGGCTGGCCCGCTTTGATTACTTGCAGGGCGGCAGGACCGCCTTCACGCTGCATCTGTCAAACGGCCTGGACATCCACCGGACGAAGCTTGAAAATGCCGACTCTCTCTACAGCCGGCATCTCGGGGACATGCTCGCACCCCCGTCCGGGAAGTCGCTTGAAGGATTCCCGGAGCTTGTCCGCCATGAGTTTTCCATCAAAGAAGGGAAGACGGACATCGTCATCTCCGGACTCGGCTGGATCACCGTCCAGCAGCCGGGGAAAGTGGTGGCGGTTCATGCGCCGCAGGGCGTCGAAGTGATGCTCCGTCCGTCCCTGATCTGAACGGGGGAAAGACGATGAAAAAGTGGTATGCCGTTCTCGGCGATCCGGTTTCACATTCGAAATCCCCCGCCATGCATGAACATTGGTTCGGGGAGAACGCTATTGATGCAAGTTATATCCCGGTCCATGTCCCGGCGGGCGAAGTCGGCGAAGCCGTCCGCTCGCTCCGGACGCTCGGCGCTTCCGGGTGGAATGTCACCGTGCCGCACAAGCAGGCGATCATCCCGTTTTTGGATGAGCTCGATTCGCTGGCGGAGGCGATGCAGGCGGTAAACACGGTCCGCGTGATGCCGGACGGACGGCTGCGCGGATCGAACACGGACGGCCCCGGCTTTGTCCGCTCGCTTGAACAGGCGGCAGGGCCGGCGGCGAAAGAAGAAAAAGTGCTGATCGTCGGCGCGGGCGGCGCGGCAAGCGGGATCGCCCTCGCCCTTATGCAAGAGGGCTACCGCCATGTGTCCGTCTGCAACCGGACGGTCGGGAAGGCGGAGTACATCACCGGAAAAACGGGCGGCGAAGCACTGTCCCTCGCGGAGGCGGAGGAACGTCTCGGTGAATACCGGATCCTCATCCAGACAACGCCGGTCGGGATGTCGACCGCCCGGGCGGGTCTCCCGCTCGGCCTGCACAATCTGTCGCCGGATGCCCTCGTCGCGGACATTGTCTACAGTCCGCTTCATACAGAATTCCTCAAGGCGGCCATGGCGAACGGAAACCGGATCGTGGACGGGCTCGGCATGTTCATTTTCCAGGGGGCGCTGGCCTTTCGAGAATGGACGGGCATCCTGCCGGACACAGAAAAAATGAGAGAACGATTAATGCGTGAAATGGGGTATTCAGATGTTGAAGGGAAAACAAAAGAGCTTTCTGAGAAGTGAGGCCCACCATCTCCAGCCGCTGTTCCAGGTCGGAAAACACGGAGTCAACGACGAACTGATCGAAGGCGTCGGGGACGCACTTGAAAAACGCGAACTTCTCAAAGTGAGCGTGCTTCAGAATTGTCCGGAAGATCGCACCGAAGTGGCGGAGAAACTGGTGGAAGGCACCGGTGCCGAACTCGTCCAGGTGATCGGCAACACGATCGTCCTCTACAGAGAGTCGAAGGAAAACAAGCGGCTCATGCTGCCGCGTGGGTGAACGCAAACGGGTCGGCCTCATCGGGGGGACGTTCAATCCGCCCCATGTCGGACATCTCATGATTGCGGAAGGCGTCAGGGATGCATGCGGACTGGATGAGATTCGGTTCATGCCGAACGCCGTTCCTCCCCACAAGGTGAAGGCGGGGGACGCGGACGCCGCCCAGCGGCTCCGCATGACCGAACTGGCCATTTCCGGCAACCCCCATTTTTCAGTGGAAAGGATCGAGGTAGACGCCGGCGGGATTTCCTACACGTCGCAGACGATGGATCTCCTGATCGCCCGGGAGCCCGGGACCGATTTTTCCTTCATCATCGGGGGGGACAGCGTCGATCAGCTCGGCACCTGGTTTGACATCGACGGACTCATCGAAAAAGTGGAGTTCATTGGGGTCTCCAGGCCGGGAAGCGCCGGCATCACCCATTATCCGGTCCGGATGGTGGATGTTCCGCAAATCGACCTGTCATCCACGGAAGTCCGCAGACGCCTGGCGGAAGGCCGTTCGGTGAAATATCTGCTGCCGGAGACGGTCATTTCGTTTATCGGAAAGGAGGGCCTCTATGGATGCGGAAAAGCTGAAAGCTGAAGTCGGAAAGCGGCTGCCTTTGGGCCGTTTCGAGCACGTGCTGAGAGTCGCGGATGAAGCGGTCCGGCTCGCGGAGCGGTTCGGAATCGACCGGGAACAGGCGAAGACCGCCGCCCTGCTGCACGACGTCGCCAAGGCGATGCCGAAGGACGAACTGCGCCGCCTCGTCTCTTCGGAAGGAGATCCGCAGGGAGTGCTGGATTTCCATCACGAGCTCTGGCATGCACCGGCCGGCGCCCTCATCGCCGAACAGGAATTCGGCATCCGCGACAAGGCCATCCTGGACGCCATCCGGTTCCATACGACGGGGAGGAAAGGCATGTCCGGGCTGGAACAGGTCGTTTACGTGGCCGACATGATCGAGCCGGGGAGGGATTTCCCGGGAGTCGGAGAACTTCGTGAAGCCGCGCGGGAATCCCTCAAGGAAAGCGTCCTTGCCTGTTCGGCACATAACATCCGCTATCTGGCCGGAAAGCGGGCCCAGATCCACCCGGATACGCTCGAATGCTTTAATGACAGTCTTCTTTGAAAGGAAGTTTTGAAACCATGACGAACGAGACATTGCTTGAAACGGTTTACGAGGCAGCGGATGACAAGAAAGCGGCGGATATCGTCGTCCTGAACATGCAGGGGATTTCGCTGCTTGCCGACTATTTCCTCATCTGCCACGGAAACTCTGAACGGCAGGTCCAGTCCATTGCCCGGGAAATCAAGGACAAGGCCGAAGAGGCAGGCCATGATGTCAGGCGGATGGAGGGCTACGATGCCGGCCGGTGGGTGCTCGTCGATCTGGGAGATGTCGTCGCCCATGTCTTCCACCGGGATGAGCGGACGTATTATAATCTCGAGCGCCTCTGGGGAGACGCGCCCGAACTGGATCTCGGGGAAGTCCGATGACATCCGGCGCTTACGGGGCTTTTGCCTCGGTGTACGACAGTCTCATGGATGACATCCCCTACCGGGAATACGCGGATCTCATCGTCCGCAAAGCCGGTCCGGGCGCCGGTCGGAAGCTGCTGGACATCGGCTGCGGCACCGGCGTCTTGTCGGCGCTCCTTGCGCAGGAAGGGTTTTCGGTCACGGGCATCGACGCCTCGCCGGAAATGCTGTCCGTGGCGCGGGAACGCTTCGGCCTGCTCGGTCTGGACGGACAATTTTTTGAACAGCGGATGGAGGAACTTGAAGGGCATGACGGCTTTGATGTGGCCGTCATTGCCATCGATTCCCTGAATTACGTGACCGGGCCCGAAGAGGTCCGGTCCGTTTTCCGCGGGGTCCGCGAATCGCTGAAAGACGGCGGGCATCTCATCTTCGATGTCCATTCCCCGTATAAGATGACCGATCTGTTTCTCGACGGGCCGTTCACGGCGGATTTTGAGGATGTTTCTTATATGTGGAATACATATCCGGGGGAAGACCCGCTATCGGTCGAGTCCGAACTGAGCTTTTTCATCCGCCGGCCGGACGGGCTGTACGAACGCAGGGACGAGTTTCATCTTCAGCGGACCTTTCCGCCGGACGTTTTCGCGGACATGCTTGCCGGAGAGGGGTTCACCGTCCTGGACATCACGGCCGACTGGCAAGAGGAGTCTCCGGGCGAGACGAGCGAGCGGCTTTTCTTCCACGCGGTGAGGTAGGGGCTTCCTTACGGCCGGAGAATCGGGTATAGTGGAGGGGACTCCATGGCCCGCCGTCCGGAGGAAGGAATGAGCCTTCATTTCGGCATGGGTGAAAATGCACTGGAGGAAGCTGATCCCCCCGATTGCAGCTTCCGTCCTGGTTCTTTGCGTGATCCTGTATACATTGTCAAGCCGGTCCGCGGTCACTCCGACGGACTTGTTCATCCCTGTCGACGAGGGGATGGCCGGCGAGACTGCCGATGACCGTGCGGATGAAGCCGCTGCGGTCATTTTTATTGACGTGAAGGGGGCGGTCGGAAAGCCCGGCGTCTACAGGGCGGAAGAGGGGGACCGGGTCATCGACGCGGTCGCCATGGCCGGGGGTTTTCTGCCGGATGCCATGGAGGATGCCATCAATCACGCCGAGCGGCTGCACGACGAAATGGTCGTCTACGTGCCGTTTCTTCTGTCTGAAGGAGAGGCGGGGGAGGCGGCGGTTCCGGAGGTGCCGGCGTCGGGCGGCTGGGCGCAGGATGACGGCAAAGTGAACCTCAACAAGGCGGATGCCGCCGAACTGATGACCCTTCCCGGCATCGGCCCCGCCAAGGCGGAGGCGATCCTTGCCCACCGGGAGCAGAACGGGCCGTTCGGCAAGCCGGAGGACCTGATGGAGATCACGGGGATCGGGGAAAAGACCTTTGCCCGGCTGGAAGAACTGATCACGGTAAAATGACAGGTTGCCCGCAAAACCGGCAACCGCTAGACTTGAATGAACAACCATCAACGGGAGGCGTACACCATGGAGCGGATTACGTGGGATCAATTTTTTATGGCACAGAGCCAGTTGCTGGCACTTCGCAGCACATGCACGAGGCTTTCGGTCGGCGCGACGATCGTCCGGGACAACCGGATCGTCGCAGGCGGCTATAACGGGTCGATTTCCGGAGGCGACCACTGCATTGATAAAGGATGCTATGTCGTGGACAATCATTGCATCCGGACAATCCATGCGGAGATGAACGCGCTGCTCCAATGCGCCAAGTACGGGATTCCGGTGGCGGGCGCGGAAGTGTATGTCACTCATTTCCCTTGCCTGCAGTGCACGAAATCGATCATCCAGGCAGGCATCTCGAAGCTCGTCTACGCGAAAGACTATAAAAATCATGAATATGCAATCGAACTGCTTGCCCAGGCGGGCGTGGAAGTGGTCAAGATCCCGTTTGAGGAAGGAAAGATCGATTTCCGCTCAGAGCAAAAGATGGGCCTCTTTGAAGAATTGCTCGAACGCCTGGCGGAATCAGGAGCGGAGCCGGATGAGCTTGCCGGCTATGAAGGGAAGGTGAGGGCGCTATTTGGCNCAAGGCGGAGGCGATCCTTGCCCACCGGGAGCAGAACGGGCCGTTCGGCAAGCCGGAGGACCTGATGGAGATCACGGGGATCGGGGAAAAGACCTTTGCCCGGCTGGAAGAACTGATCACGGTAAAATGACAGGTTGCCCGCAAAACCGGCAACCGCTAGACTTGAATGAACAACCATCAACGGGAGGCGTACACCATGGAGCGGATTACGTGGGATCAATTTTTTATGGCACAGAGCCAGTTGCTGGCACTTCGCAGCACATGCACGAGGCTTTCGGTCGGCGCGACGATCGTCCGGGACAACCGGATCGTCGCAGGCGGCTATAACGGGTCGATTTCCGGAGGCGACCACTGCATTGATAAAGGATGCTATGTCGTGGACAATCATTGCATCCGGACAATCCATGCGGAGATGAACGCGCTGCTCCAATGCGCCAAGTACGGGATTCCGGTGGCGGGCGCGGAAGTGTATGTCACTCATTTCCCTTGCCTGCAGTGCACGAAATCGATCATCCAGGCAGGCATCTCGAAGCTCGTCTACGCGAAAGACTATAAAAATCATGAATATGCAATCGAACTGCTTGCCCAGGCGGGCGTGGAAGTGGTCAAGATCCCGTTTGAGGAAGGAAAGATCGATTTCCGCTCAGAGCAAAAGATGGGCCTCTTTGAAGAATTGCTCGAACGCCTGGCGGAATCAGGAGCGGAGCCGGATGAGCTTGCCGGCTATGAAGGGAAGGTGAGGGCGCTATTTGGCTGAGGTTCCTGCTGAATCCGGTCGTTTATATTGCCTGGCCGGCCGTCGCCGTGTCGGCGGCCGTGACCGGGTCGCCGGCTTGTTTGGCGCTGCTCGTTCCGGTGGCCGCCATCATGGCGGCCAAGCGCGAGCCGCCTGCGGTGTGGCTCGCTTTTTTGATCTTGACGGCGGCCCTTTTTGTAGCCATGGACAAGAGGCTGCCGGAACCGCCGGCCCCCGACTACAGTCCCGGCACGATCGAGTGGACCGACCAGATCCGGGTCGACGGGGACCGGATGCGCGGGTTCGTCCGCGATCCGGGCGGTTTCCGCTGGTATGCCGTCCTCGTCTTCCGTTCAGAAGAAGAGAAGTCGGCCCTTCTCTCGGCCGGCGCCGCGGGCAACCGGTTCCGGGTCGTGGCGGCCAGGACGGAGCCCGGCCGGCCCGCCCACGAATATGCATTCGACATGTCCCGGTGGCTGCGTTCCGAAGGCGCCGCCGGGACGCTTGAACTCCGTCTGTCCGGATACGCCGGACCGGCCCCGGGTCCGTCCGCCGCGCTCAGGCGACACAGGGAGCGGCTCGGGGGCCACATCCGCGAAACCTTTCCAGGACCGGTCGCCGCTGAGGCGGAAGCGCTCCTGATCGGCGAGCGATCCGCAATGGATCCGCTTGACGAGCGATCCTACCGGAGGCTCGGCATCACGCATCTGTTCGCGATCTCCGGACTCCACGTCGGCATTCTCACATTGCTGCTGAGGGAAGGGCTGCTCCGGCTCCGGGTGCGGACCCATATCGTGCGGCTCGTCCTCCTGATCTTCCTGCCGTGCTACGCCATTCTCGCCGGCGGCGCACCGTCCGTCTGGCGCGCGGTCATCCTGTCTTCTCTCCTGCTCGTCGGCTCCGGCGTCCGCAGAGAGCGGAGGCTCGACCTGATGCTGACTGCGGGCATGGTCTTGTTCCTGCTCATCTACCCCCACGCCGTGCTCAAGCCCGGCTTCCAGATGAGCTACGCCGCGGCATTTGCCCTGATTCATTCCCAAGCGATCCTCTCACGCGCGAAAAGCGTGCTTCATCAGTCTTTCCTCGTATCGGCCGTCTGCCAGACTGCGGTCACCCCGATCCTTCTTTTTCATTTCCATGAAACATCCATTTCGGCGCTCGCCGCCAATCTGATCTTCGTGCCGGTGTTCACCATTCTCATCCTGCCGGCCAATCTGCTGTTTCTCGGGTTCAGTTTCCTTTCGCCCGCTGTTGTCCAGTGGCTGTTCGCCCTGTATGTGCCGGTCCGCGGGTGGCTCGGCGGCGCGATCCGGAAAGCCGGGGATCTCCCGCTCTCGGTCTGGATTCCCGGAAGGCCCGCACTGTTGCCGCTGATCGTTCTCGTCTCGGGGATCTTCCTGTTTTTTGTATTGCTGGAACGCGGGCGGGGCTTCCTGCGCGCGGGATCCGTTTCGCTGATCGGGCCGGTGCTGCTCCTTCATTTCTGGCATCACGCCGATCCGTCGCTGCGCGTGACGTTCCTCGACGTCGGGCAGGGGGATGCGGCCGTGATCGAACTGCCGCATCGCCGGGGTGTCATCCTTGTCGATACGGGCGGCGTGCTCCGCTTCCCCGACGACGAGTGGAAGAGGCGTTCGGGAAGATTTGAAGTCGGCACGCAGATCGTCCTCCCGTACCTGAAAGGGCGGGGCATCGATGACGTCGATCTGCTTGTCCTGTCGCATCCGGACGCCGATCACTCGGAGGCGGCCGACGAGGTGATCCGGGAAATCCGCGTAAAGGAAATCCATATCGGCCCCGGAACCTACGCGGATGCCGGCTATGCCGAGGCCGTCCGTGCCGCCCGGGAAAAACGGGTGCCGGTCCGTGAAGTGAGGGACGGCTTCGGCTGGATCTGCTCCGGGACCCGGTTCACTTATCTGAGTCCGGAGCAGAAGGAATATGAAGGCAACAACGACTCGCTCGTCCTCCATGTGGAGAAGGGAGAAAGCAGGTTCCTGTTCACGGGGGATCTGGAAGTGGCGGGTGAGGCTGCGATAGCGGAAAAATACGGGGATACCCATCTGCCCCTCTCCGTCCTGAAAGCGGGCCATCATGGCAGCAGGACGTCGAGCGGGGAAGGATTTCTCGTTGCGGCGGATCCGGCGCTCACCATTTTCTCGGCCGGACGGAACAACCGGTACGGCCATCCCCATCCGGACGTCGTCGAACGGCTCGGGGATCTCGGCCTGAAGTCGATCTCGACGGCTGATTACGGGACGATCACGATCATCGAAAAGGGCGGCAGGCTGTCCGTCCGGACGTCGGCAGAGCCCGGTGCGGCCGAATAAAAAAACGGGAGCCCCGGATTACCGGAAGCTCCCGTCTGGATCAGCGTGCAACGAGTTCGATGACTGTAGCGATGACAAAGATCAAAGAAAAGAAAACAAAGGATAAGACAAAGCCCATGCCAGCATCGATGACGTCGTTGCGCTTCGTTTGCGGATCGTGTTCAAATTCGTTCATTGCTACCCCTCCTAATTCATCCTACATTATACGGGATGCGCGACAAAAAAGCTATATTGTTCAGGGGGAACCGGTCCGCCCGGGCCAGCGTTCAAAAATTGTTCATAAAGTCCCTGCCGACCCGGTCATGTATAATGGAAGAAGCAACCCGCCGGGAATGGAGTGTTGAAGATGATCACGGAACAATGGAGGAAAATCACGGCCGGCGACTTGGCGCCGGTTTACCTGATCAGCGGGACGGAACTGTACTTTTTCGACGAGACCGTCCGGCGGATCAAAGAAGCGATGCCGGAAGCCGCCGATTCGGAGCTGTCCATATTCGACCTGGAGGAAACCCCGGTGGAAGCCGTCATCGAAGAAGCGGACACCGTCCCATTTTTCAGCGACCGGAAGTTGCTGATCGCCAAAAATGCGGGTTTCCTGAAGGCCTCCGACAAATCAAAGGAAAAAGTCGTCCATGACCTGGAGCGCCTGTCCAACTGGCTCGACCATCCGCCGGAAAGTGCCGTCACCGTTTTCCTGGCCCCTTATGAAAAGCTCGATGCTCGCAAGAAAATCGTCAAGCAGTTCCGCAAACAGGCGGTCTGCCTCGAAGCCGAGGCGCTCAAGCCGCATGATCTGGAGACATGGGTCAAGCAGGAAGCGGCCCGCTGCGGCTCGCGCATCACGGACGACGCCGTCCGGACGCTCATTTCCCGGGGAGGGGACGACCTTCTGAAGCTCGGAAATGAAATGGAGAAGCTCGTCCTGTACGCGGACGGCGGGGAAATCGACGTCGTGACGGTCAACCTTCTGATCGCCAAGACACCTGAGGACGATGCGTTCAAGCTGCTCGATGCCTTCATGGCGGGCAGGACTGGGGAGGCGCTGTCCATCTACCGCGACCTGCTCCGCAACCGGGAGGAGCCGATCCGCCTGAACGCCCTCCTGGCCAACCAGGTGCGGCTCATGATCCAGGTGGGCGCGCTGAAACGGAAAGGCTACCAGCAGCACCAGATCGCCAAGCAGCTGAAAGTCCATCCGTACAGGGTCAAGCTGATCCTCGACAATCACCGGATGACCGACGAATCCCGGCTCCTGGAAGTCCTGGCCCGGCTGGCGGAGGCGGATCTCCGCCTGAAAACGGTCAGCGGCAACCGGGAGCGTGTGCTGGAACTCGTCCTGCTGCATCCGGTGAAGGGCTGATCAACAAAAGAGGAGCACCCGGAAAATCACCGGTGCTCCTCTTTTTTGATCCGAAAAACAAAAACCCCGTTCCGGATTGACCGGATCGGGGGCGGGTCCCAGACGGAATTATTGAGCTTTTTTCGTCAGGCGGGATTTTTGGCGGGCAGCCGTGTTTTTATGGATCAGCCCTTTATTTGCCGCTTTGTCGAGTTTCTGAACTGCGTCTTTCAGAAGCTCGTTTGCATGTTCATCGTTGTTTTGAAGAGCCGTTTCAGCTTTCTTCATTGCCGTACGCATGGCAGATTTCTGCATCGTGTTCTGTGCGTTCACAGCTTCGTTTTGACGTACGCGTTTGACCGCTTGTTTGATGTTTGGCAATGGATTCACCTCCATTCAAGGTCAGGTAAAGTAGCCCGATCCGGTTCATGCCGTTTCCGTGCAACAAAAATCATTTTATCAAAACCGCGCCCCGATTGCAATAAACAACCTGCAAGAATATTTCCTTGACATCGGGGCAAACTTGCATGGAGGTGAAGCGCATGGCGATCAGTTTCGGCAGGACCGACCTGCTTGATGAAACGGAAGAAATGGTGAGGCACAGAACGGAAAAGGATAAAGACAAGTTAAAGGAATCGTCCGGCATTGATTTTGACGAGAAACGGGAAGGCCGGTTCATCGTCACCCAGATCCGGGTGAATGAACAGGGCGGCGAGAAAATCGGCAGGAAAGCCGGGACATACATCACGCTGACCGCCCCGGGCCTCACCGCGGATGATGCCGAGGGCTTTGCGGAACTGGAGTCCATTCTCTCCGAGAAACTCGAGGAGATGCACCGCCCGCTCGGACTCCCGGAGTCGCCGAAGGTGCTCATTGTCGGGCTCGGAAACCGTTCCGTCACGCCGGATGCGGTTGGCCCGTACGCGATCGACCGGCTCCAGGACACCGTGCCGATCGTCCCCGCCGATGAGCGGACGATCATCGCCTACGCGGCGGGCGTTACGGGACAGACCGGCTTTGAAACGAGCGAATTCGTGGCCGCGCTCGGAGACCGGATCCAGCCGGACCTGATCATCGTGATCGATGCCCTGGCGGCACGTGACAGCAACCGCCTGTGCCGGACGATCCAGCTGACGGACACCGGCATCCATCCGGGGTCGGGAGTGGGCAACTCGCGCAAGGAAATTTCGAGGGAAGTGCTCGGGATCCCCGTCACCGCGATCGGCATTCCGACTGTGGTCGACGGCCCCGTCATGGTGTCGGACGCGATCGAATCCGTGTTCAACTACATTGCCCAGAAGATCGAGCAAAGCAATGCCCCTTCCTCCGCGCTTGCCGTAACGCCGTGGCTCCACGACAAGTCCGAGCCCGCAGACAAAGAGGTCCTGAAGCCGATTTTTGGTGAATGGTCCCAGTGGTCGAAGGAAGATAAACAGCAGCTTTTCGAAGAAGTCCTGTCATCCGACGAGCAGGGAATGTTCGTCACCCCGAAAGAAACGGACGCCTGGATCCTGCAGTACGCCACGCTGGTCTCGGCCGGCCTGATCAACTGGCTGCAGCCCGGCCCGCCGGGTTCTGAATCCCCTTCTTCCGCCATATAGTGCGGGAGGAGGGGATTTTCATGAAGCAATCGTGGCAATTCCATACACTGTTCATCTTGTTCCTCTTCCTATTGCCGATCCTCATCATCCACTTCCCCGGACCCGAGCAGCCGGGCAGCCGGCAAGTCGCCGACACGGGCCGGCTTGTGTATGCGGCGAACCTGTTTGATTATGAGACGGATGCTGAAGCGGATCTGGACACGGAAAGCGTGGAACCGGTTTCGCTTCCGGCGGGAGAGGCAGGAGACCTGCTGATGTACTTTACGCATTCCGACGAGGCATTCGCGCCGATCGTCAAAGCGAAACACGGGACGGCCGCGGTCTTCCATGAAACGGAGAATGTCATGCACCTCGGCTCGGTGTTCTCCTCCCACTTCAAGCTCCACGGACTTAACCTCGATGTACTCAATTATGACAATGCCGGGGCAATGAAGGCTGCCGGGATCCCGCACAGCCGAGCCTATGAAGCCATCCGGCCGCAAGTGAAGAAAACAAAGGAAGCAAAAGAGTACAGCCTGATCCTGGATATTCACAGAGATTCCCTCGGGCGCAACAAAACAACGCTGGCCGGGAAAGACGGTTCCTACGCAAAAGTCTACTTCGTCATCGGCGTCGATCATCCGGGCTACCGGAAAAACATGGCACTGGCAGAAAAAGTATCGGCGAAGATGAACGAACACATTCCCGGCATCTCAAAGGGGCTGATCACGAAAGGCGGAAGGGGCGTCAACGGAGTCTACAACCAAGACCTCGACCCGTCGCTGCTGCTGATCGAAATGGGCGGCACCGAAAACACCGAAGACGAACTCAACCGGACCGCCGCCGTCATCGCCAAAGCCGCGGCCGAAGTACTGAGGGAAGGGAAATAAACCAAACCGGGCTGCCTCCATCGGGCGGCTTTTTTTCATCCGCGGAGATCTTGCGAGGCAAAATGCGTCCATGAAATCGCCCGATGCGTTCACGAAAATCTTGCGAGGCAAAATGCGTCCATGAAATAACCTGATGCGTCCACGAAAATTCCGCGAGGCAAAATGCGTCCATGAAATCGCCTGATGCGTCCACAGAAATCTTGCGAGGCGAAATGCGTCCATGAAATCACCTGATGCGTCCACAGAAATCTTGCGAGGCAAAATGCGTCCATGAAATGGCTCGATGCGTCCACGGAAATCTAGCGAGGCAAAATGCGTCCATGAAATCGCCTGATGCGTCCACAGAAATCTTGCGAGGCGAAATGCGTCCATGAAATCACTCGATGCGTCCACGAAAATCTTGCGAGGCAAAATGCGTCCATGAAATTGCTCGATGCGTCCACGGAAATCTTGCAAGGCAAAATGCGTCCATGAAATCGCCCGATGCGTCCACGAAAATCCCGCGAGGCGAAATGCGTCCATGAAATCGCCCGATGCGTCCACGAAAATCTCGCGAGGCGAAATGCGTCCATGAAATCGTTCGATGCGTCCAAGAAAATCTTGCGAGGCAAAATGCGTCCATGAAATCGCCCGATGCGTCCACGAAAATCTCACAAGGCAAAATGCATCCGCGAAAAGCTCCGTTGCATCCGTGAAAATCCCGCGGAACAAAAATACGTCCGCCAATCCGCACGTTGCATCCGCGAAAACCCCAAAAACTTAAGATGAAGCACCTCCCCAATGCGACGGAACCCCGAAAATAATGTACCTCCCACGTTCTCCGGACAGACCGACCCGCAGCACAGTACGGCTTATGCAGGCCGCAGATTGATGTCTACCCGCTCCGCTGTTATAATTCAAATAGTTTGTAGAGGAGTGGACTGCATGAACCCTGAAGAACGAATCGCCCGGCGGGAGCATATCCGGAATTTTTCGATTATCGCGCATATCGATCACGGAAAATCCACGCTTGCCGACCGGATCCTTGAAAAGACCGAAACCCTGACATCCCGTGAAATGAAAGCCCAGCTCCTCGACTCGATGGACCTGGAGAGGGAACGCGGCATCACCATCAAATTGAATGCCGTCCAGCTGACCTACACGGCCAAAGACGGAATCGAATATATCCTTCACCTGATCGACACCCCGGGGCATGTCGACTTCACCTATGAGGTTTCCCGGAGCCTTGCGGCATGTGAAGGCGCCATCCTCGTCGTCGATGCCGCGCAGGGAATCGAGGCCCAGACCCTGGCAAACGTCTACCTCGCGCTGGACAACGATCTGGAGATCCTTCCGGTCGTCAACAAGATCGACCTCCCGGCAGCCGACCCCGAACGGGTGAAGCAGGAGATCGAGGACGTCATCGGCCTCGATGCCTCGGAAGCGGTCCTTGCTTCCGCAAAAGCCGGCATCGGAATCGAAGAGATCCTCGAACAGATCGTGGAGAAAGTCCCGGCGCCGACCGGAGATCCGGAAGCCCCGCTGAAAGCGCTCATCTTTGACTCTTTGTATGACCAGTACAGGGGCGTCGTCACTTACGTCCGGATCATGGAAGGGACCGTCAAGCCGGGAGACAAAATCCGCATGATGGCGACCGGCAAGGAGTTTGAAGTCGTCGAAGCCGGCGTCTTTACGCCGCATGCCACGCCGAGAAAGGAACTGACCGTCGGAGACGTCGGCTTTCTGACCGCCGCGATCAAGAATGTCGCGGACACGCATGTCGGGGACACGATCACCGAAGCGAACCGGCCGGCTGCGGAACCGCTGCCCGGCTACCGCAAGATGAATCCGATGGTCTTCTGCGGGCTCTATCCGATCGACACGGCAAAATACAATGACCTCCGGGAAGCGCTCGAGAAACTGGAACTGAACGACTCGGCGCTGACGTACGAGGCGGAGACGTCCCAGGCGCTCGGTTTCGGCTTCCGCTGCGGTTTCCTCGGACTTCTGCATATGGAAATCATCCAGGAACGGATTGAACGGGAGTTCAACATCGACCTCATCACGACGGCGCCGAGCGTCATCTATGATGTCGTCATGACCGACGATTCGATCCTCAAAGTGGACAACCCGTCGATGATGCCGGATCCGCAGAAGATCGAGGAAGTGCAGGAGCCGTACGTGAAGGCATCCATCATGGTGCCGAACGACTATGTCGGCGCCGTCATGGAACTGAGCCAGCGGAAACGCGGCCATTTCGTCACGATGAACTATCTCGATGCTTCCCGGGTCAACATCATTTACGAAATCCCGCTTTCCGAAATCGTCTATGACTTCTTTGACCAGCTGAAATCCAGCACGAAAGGCTATGCGTCGTTCGACTATGAGCTGATCGGCTACCGGACGAGCAAGCTCGTCAAGATGGATATCCTGCTGAATGCGGAGAAAGTCGATGCCCTCAGCTTCATCGTCCACCAGGACTTTGCCTACGACAGGGGCAAGGCGATCGTGGAAAAGCTGAAGGAACTCATCCCCCGCCAGCAGTTTGAAGTGCCGGTCCAGGCCGCCATCGGCAATAAGATCGTGGCCCGGTCGACGATCAAGTCGATGGGCAAGAACGTCCTGGCGAAATGCTACGGAGGAGACATTTCACGTAAAAGGAAGCTCCTCGAAAAGCAGAAGGCCGGGAAAAAGCGCATGAAGCAGGTCGGGTCCGTTGAAGTGCCGCAGGAAGCCTTCATGGCGGTCCTGAGCATGGACGAGGACTAATCACGGATTAACGGGAAGGAGGCGGACAGATGCCTCCTTTTCCTATTGAAAGAAGGAGAAGCACTATGACGGATGGTCTTTATATCCATATCCCGTTCTGCCATCAGATCTGCCATTACTGCGATTTCAATAAAGTCTTTTTCGAAAACCAGCCGGTGGACGGCTATCTCGATGCGCTCGGGGAAGAGCTGCGGATGATGAAGGAGGAAGAGCTGTTCGGGGAAGGCCCGCTCACGATCTTCATCGGCGGAGGGACGCCCACTGCGCTGAGTGCCCGCCAGCTCGAGAAGCTGCTGGGCTCGATCGAGCAGTCGGTTCCAAAAGGACGGCTCATCGAGTTTTCCACGGAAGCCAATCCCGACGAACTCACGCCCGAAAAGTTGTCCGTGCTGGCGGAACACGGCATCGGCCGCCTGAGCATCGGCGTCCAGTCGTTTGACGAAGGACTGCTGAAAAAACTCGGGAGAACGCACAGCCCCGGGGAGGCCGAGCGCGTCGTGGAGGACGCGCGCAAAGCCGGATTTGAAAACTTGAGCATCGATCTCATGTACGGTCTTCCGGAACAGACGGCGGCGCAATGGGAAGACACGCTTGACCGGGCACTCGCACTCGGCCTGCCTCATTACTCCGCCTACTCGCTCATCGTCGAGCCGAAAACGGTGTTCTATAACCTGATGAACAAGAATCTGCTGCCTCTTCCGGGCGAGGATGCCGAGGCGGACATGTTCGCGATGCTCATGGAGCGGATGGCGGGAGCGGGTCTCCACCAGTACGAAATCAGCAACTTCGCAAAAGACGGATACGAGTCGGTGCACAACAAGCTGTACTGGCAGAACCGGACATATGCGGGGGCGGGAGCGGGCGCGCACGGCTACGTGAACGGCGTCCGCTATTCCAACCACGGTCCGCTGAAGAAATACATGAACGCCGTGGCGGAAGGCCGGCGTCCGGTATTCGAAGCGCATGAAGTCACGCCCGCCGAAGAAATGGAAGAGGAGATGTTCCTCGGCCTCCGGATGACGGAAGGAGTCTCCGGCGAGGAATTCCTCCGGCGCTTCGGCCGGGACGTCCATGAACTGTACGGAGACCAGATCCGGGACCTGTCCGGAAAGGGCCTCCTGACCGAAGAGAACGGGCGGATCCGGCTGACGAAAAAAGGGATTTTCCTGGGGAATGAAGTGTTTGCAAGTTTCATCGGCTGAACATGCAGTTTATTTGACGCGTGCATCCGGTTTTGATAAATTGGATATATAGATTAGCACTCATCATACAAGAGTGCTAACAGAGGTGATGATCATGATGACAGAGCGTCAGTTGCACATTTTGCAAGCGATCGTCGACGGGTTCATCCAGTCGGCACAGCCTGTCGGATCGCGCCAATTATCCAAGTTGGAAACCGTGCCGTTCAGCGCGGCCACCATCCGCAATGACATGGCCGACCTGGAGGAGCTGGGCTTCCTTGAGAAGACCCACACCTCGTCCGGCCGCGTCCCGTCGGAAAAGGGATACCGGTTTTACGTGGATCATCTGCTTGAAAAGGAACGGCTCGAGCAGGAGGATCTTGACCGGATCCGGTCCATCTTCAATGACCGGCTTCTCGAGACGGAACTGCTGATCAGAAAGACGGCCGACATCCTGTCCGAGCTGACGACCTATACGTCCGTCCTGCTCGGGCCGGACGTCAAGCAGCACCGGGTGAAACGGTTCCAGATCATTCCGCTGTCCGCGGATTCGGCGGTGGCGATCATCGTCACGGATGCGGGCCATGTGGAACACCGGACGTTCCATGTTCCGGAAGAGGTCCATCCGGCCGACATCGAGCGGATGGTCAACCTGCTGAACGACCGGCTTGTCGGCATCCCGCTCCACGAGCTCGATGCCCGGCTCGGCCGCGAACTGCACGAGCTCCTCGAGCGTCATGTCGGCCGGTACGGGGATATGTTCTCCTCGTTCCGGGAGGCTGTCAGCTCGGCGAATGATGAGCGTGTCGTTTTCGGCGGCATGCTGAACATGCTGGCTCAGCCTGAATTCAACGATCCGGAAAAGGCCCGGCAGGTCATGCACTACATGGAGGACTCCCCGTTTGCGGGACTGCTCCTCGATATCGGCAAGGAAGGGATCCACATCCGGATCGGATCCGAGAACGGCCATCTGGCAATGGAAGACTGCAGTGTCATCACTGCTTCTTATACAGCGGGGGAAGGCAGGAAAGGAGCCATCGCCATCATCGGTCCGACACGGATGGATTATGGCCGGGTCGTTTCCGTGCTGGACTACATGAGCCGGGGGCTCTCCCGTGAATTAGGCCGGCTCCCTTGAAACACCGAGCCGGGATGAAGGAGGAGTATTCGTGTCCGAAGAAAAGAAGAAAGACCTGAATGAAGAAAGCAATCCGGAAGAGACTGCCGAAACGGATCAAGCGACCGCAGCTTCCGAAAAGGCCGGTGCGCCGGTCGACGAACCAGCGAAGGACGTCCCGTCCGGCACCGAAGGCGGCGAAGAGCCGGTTGAAGACCGGACCGGCGAGCTGGAAGAAGCCCTGCAAAAGAGCGAGGACAAGTACTTGCGCCTGCTCTCCGATTTCGAGAACTTCAAACGGCGGAGCGCCGCTGAGCAGCAGGCCGCGGAGAAATACCGCTCCCAGCGCCTCATGACGGAGCTGCTTCCGGTACTCGACAATTTCGGAAGGGCATTCGACACCGAAGTCTCCTCCGAAGAGGCGATCGCCCTGAAAAAAGGCATGGAAATGATCTATCAGTCATTCCGCACGGCCATGGAGAAGGAAGGCCTCGTCGAAATCGAATCGGAAGGAAAGGAATTCGATCCGAATGTCCATCACGGCGTCATGCACGGCGAAGACGAAAGCCTGCCGTCCGGCACCGTTTTGGAAGAGCTCCAGAAAGGGTATATGCTGAAAGATCGGATTCTCAGACCGGCAATGGTCAAAGTGAACCAGTGAACAAGTGATCCGCTGCATGGCAAAAGCGGAATTGATGTTGATTCTAGGAGGAATGGATAATGAGCAAAATCATCGGTATTGACCTTGGTACGACAAACTCTTGCGTGGCCGTCCTTGAAGGCGGAGAGCCGAAAGTCATCCCCAACCCGGAAGGCAACCGGACGACCCCTTCGGTCGTTTCGTTCAAGAACGGCGAGCGGCAGGTCGGCGAAGTGGCCAAGCGCCAGTCGATCACCAATCCGAACACGATCATGTCCGTCAAGCGCCTGATGGGCACGGACAAAAAAGTGTCCGCGGAAGGCCGGGAGTACACGCCGCAGGAAGTTTCTGCGATGATCCTTCAGTACATGAAAGGATTCGCCGAAGACTACCTCGGAGAGAAAGTGACGAAAGCGGTCATCACGGTGCCGGCTTACTTCAACGACGCGGAGCGCCAGGCGACGAAAGACGCGGGCCGCATCGCAGGCCTTGAAGTCGAGCGGATCATCAACGAGCCGACGGCGGCTGCGCTCGCATACGGGCTTGAAAAAACCGACCAAGACCAGACGATCCTCGTTTATGACCTCGGCGGCGGCACATTCGACGTGTCGATCCTCGAGCTCGGCGACGGCGTGTTCGAAGTCCGCGCAACCGCAGGGGACAACCGTCTCGGCGGAGACGACTTCGACAGCGCGGTCATCGATTATCTCGTCCAGGAATTCAAGAAAGAAAACGGCATCGACCTGTCGAAAGACAAAATGGCGATGCAGCGCCTGAAAGACGCGGCGGAAAAAGCGAAAAAAGACCTCTCCGGCGTCACGTCGACCCAGATCTCCCTTCCGTTCATCACGGCCGGGGAAGCGGGCCCGCTCCACATGGAACTGACGCTTACCCGCGCCAAGTTCGATGAGCTGACTGCAAACCTCGTTGAACGCACGATGGTGCCGACACGACAGGCGCTCAAAGATGCCGGCCTGTCGCCGCAGGAACTCGATCAGGTCATCCTCGTCGGCGGTTCCACGCGGATTCCGGCCGTACAGGAAGCCATCAAGAAAGAAACGGGCAAGGAACCCCACCGCGGCGTCAACCCGGACGAAGTGGTCGCGATGGGTGCGGCCATCCAGGGCGGCGTCCTCTCCGGAGACGTCCAGGATGTCGTGCTCCTCGACGTCACTCCGCTTTCCCTCGGGATTGAAACGATGGGCGGCGTCATGACAAAGCTCATCGACCGCAACTCCACCATCCCGACTTCCAAGTCGCAGGTGTTCTCGACTGCCGCCGACAACCAGCCGGCCGTGGACATCCACGTCCTGCAGGGTGAGCGCCCGATGGCTGCCGACAACAAGACGCTCGGCCGCTTCCAGCTGACGGATATCCCGCCTGCACCGCGCGGCATCCCGCAGATCGAAGTCACTTTCGACATCGACAAAAACGGCATCGTCAACGTCAAGGCGAAAGACCTCGGCACAGGCAAAGAGCAGAACATCACCATCCAGTCCGACAACTCCCTCAACGAGGAAGAAATCGAGCGGATGGTGAAGGAAGCCGAAGCAAACTCGGAAGCCGACCAGAAGCGCAAAGAAGAAGCGGAACTCCGCAACGAAGCCGACCAGGCTGTCTTCATGACCGAGAAGACCCTGAAAGATCTCGGCGACAACGTTTCCGAAGAAGAAAAGAAAAACGCGGAAGAAGCAAACGAAGAACTGAAAGCGGCCATCGAGAAAGGCGACATCGACGAGATCCGGACGAAAAAAGACCGGCTCATGGAAATCGTCCAGCAGCTGTCCGTCAAGATGTATGAGCAGGCAGCCCAGCAGGCCCAGCAGCAAGAGGGCGGCGGAGCCTCCGATGACGGCGTCGTCGATGCGGAATTCGAAGAAGTCGACGACGACAACAAATAACCTGTTGAAGGCAAGCCAAAGTCGGTTCCGGCTTTGGCTTTTCTTCTGTCTTTTTGATAGTGTGTTTTCCGCATGGTACAATGATTTGCATGCGAGTCAGTCAGGAGGGTGAAACATGAGCAAGCGGGATTACTATGAAGTGCTTGGCTTGACCAAATCCGCTTCCAAGGAAGAAATCAAGAAAGCGTACCGGACGCTCTCAAAAAAATATCACCCGGACCTCAACAAAGAGGTGGGTGCAGACGAGAAATTCAAGGAAATTTCCGAAGCGTATGAAGTGCTGAGCGATGAACAAAAACGGGCACAGTATGACCAGTTCGGCCATACTGACCCGAATGCCGGGTTCGGCGGAGGCGGCGGCTTCGGCGGATTCAGCGGGGGAGCCGGTTTCGACTTCGACGATATCCTTAATACATTCTTCGGCGGAGGCGGCGGCGCCCGCAGACGGGATCCGAACGCCCCG
The DNA here is from genome assembly GCF_000826125.2 of Bhargavaea cecembensis. Classification (GTDB taxonomy): domain Bacteria; phylum Bacillota; class Bacilli; order Bacillales_A; family Planococcaceae; genus Bhargavaea; species Bhargavaea cecembensis_B. The sequence goes on along the minus strand of NZ_LN651373.1, from coordinate 1,654,187 downwards.
AGGAAAGGGGCCGACCTCAGCTATATGATGACGCTTGACTTCATGGAGGCGGTGTTCGGCAAAGAGACCGAAATCGAGATCGACCGTGAAGAAACATGCGAAACATGCCACGGGGACGGGGCGAAACCTGGAACAAGCGTGAAGACCTGTACGGAATGCGGCGGCACCGGCCAGATCAGCGTCACCCAGAACACGCCGTTCGGCCAGATGGTCAACCGCCGGGCGTGCCCGACGTGCCAGGGGACCGGCAAGATCATTCCGGAGAAATGCCCGGAATGCCACGGCCGCGGAAAAGTGACCAAGCGGAAGAAAATCCAAGTGACGGTGCCGGCCGGCGTCGACAACGGACAGCAGCTCCGAGTTGCCGGCCAGGGAGAGCCGGGAGTGAACGGCGGCCCTGCAGGCGACCTGTTTGTTGAATTCCGCGTGCGTCCGCACGAACGATTTGAACGCGACGGGGACGACATTTTCCTGAACCTGCCGATCAATTTCCCGCAGGCATCCCTCGGAGACGAGGTCGAAGTCCCGACCGTGCACGGCAAAGTGAAGCTCAAGATCCCGGCAGGCACCCAGACCGGCACGAAATTCCGCCTGAAAGGGAAAGGCGTGCCGAATGTCCACGGTTATGGGAACGGGGACCAGCATGTCATCGTCAATATCAGGACGCCGAAAAAGCTGACGGAAAAGCAGAAACAGCTGCTTCGTGATTTCGCGGAAATCAGCGGCCACGAAGCGCCGGATGAATATCAAAGCTCGCTGTTTGACCGGCTGAAACGGAAAGTGAAAGGCGACTAAGGGGCTGATTGAGATGAAATGGTCGGAAATTGCAGTGCACACTACGAACGAGGCGGTGGAAGCCGTATCGAACATCCTTCACGAGGCAGGCGCCAGCGGAGTGGTCATCGAAGATTCCAGAGAGCCTGACGTCGAGCGTGAAGACCGGTTCGGCGAACTGTACGACCTGAACCGGGACGACTATCCCGCTGAAGGCGTCATCGTCAAGGCTTATCTTCCGGCCACGAGCTTCCTCATGGAAACGGTCGGCGAGCTGGAAAAGGAAATTACAAATCTCGCGGACTACGGCCTGGATACGGGAAAGAACACCGTCACGCTCACCGAAGTCGATGAAGAGGACTGGGCAACCTCCTGGAAAGCCTACTACCATCCGGTGAAGGTTTCTCCGAGATTCACGATCGTCCCGACTTGGGAAGACTATGAGCGTCTCGGCACGGACGAGCTGATCATCGAGCTGGACCCGGGAATGGCTTTCGGGACGGGAACCCATCCGACGACCGTCCTCTGTCTTCAGGCACTGGAAAAGACGGTGGAGGAAGGCGATGAAGTCGTCGACATCGGCACCGGATCCGGGGTCCTGTCGATCGGGGCGGCCTTGCTGGGCGCCGGCAGGGTGGCGGCACTCGACCTGGACGAAGTCGCCGTTACGGCGGCCAGGGACAACATCTCGCTGAACGGCCTGTCGGACAAGATCGACGTCCGGCACGGCAACCTTCTTGATTCATACGAAGGGCCCGCACGGGTTGCGGTCGCGAATATCCTCGCGGAAGTGATCATCACATTCACGGATGACGCATACCGGGCACTCGAGCCGGGCGGCATCTTTATTACGTCGGGCATCATTTCCCAGAAGAAAGACCTGGTCAAGGAAGCTCTCCTCGATTCCGGCTTTGAGATCATGGAAGTGATGATGATGGAAGACTGGACGGCGATCATTGCAAAGAAGCCGGAGGGCGGCCGGAATGCAGCGCTACTTTCTTGACCGGCCGTTCGGTGCGGACGGAACTGCCGTCATCACCGGAGAAGACGCCCGCCATATCGAAAAAGTAATGCGGATGCAGCCGGGTTCCCGGGTCATCGCGGTATCCGGCGATGAGTCATTTGAATGCGAGATTCTCTCGGTCGATCCGGAAGAAGTCGCCCTCCGGAAGGACGGAGAGCCGCTCCCGTCGAATGAACTGCCGGTCTCGGTGACGATCGCGGCGGGACTGCCAAAGGGCGACAAGCTCGATCTGATCGTCCAGAAAGGGACGGAGCTCGGCATGCACTCGCTCATTCCCTTTTCCGCAGAACGGTCCATCGTCCGGTGGGACAGCAAAAAAAGCGGGAAGAAAATCGAACGCCTGCAGAAAATCGCAAAAGAAGCGGCGGAACAGTCGCACCGGTCGATGATCCCGGAAGTGACGGAAGTCATGGGGATCAATGAGCTGATCTCTGCCTCGGCGGACTTCGATCTGCTCATCATGGCGGACGAGGAATCGGCCAAGGACCGGAGCGGCAGTCCGATTGCCGGGTTGTTTGAAAGAGTGTATCATGGACAAAAGGTGCTGGCCGTTTTTGGTCCGGAAGGCGGGATCAGCAGGGAGGAAGCGGAAAAGCTCCGGCAGGCCGGGTTCGTCCCGGCCTCTCTCGGCCCCCGCATTCTCCGTGCCGAAACGGCGCCGCTTTATGCACTGGCGGCCATATCCAGCGAAATTGAAGGGAAGAGGTGAGCCCCATGTCGACAGTCGCTTTCCATACATTGGGCTGCAAAGTGAACCACTATGAGACGGAGGCGATCTGGCAGCTGTTCAAGGATGCCGGCTACGAAAGGACGGATTTCGAACGCCGTGCGGACGTCTACGTCATCAATACGTGCACCGTCACGAACACGAGTGACCGGAAAAGCCGGCAGGTGATCCGGCGTGCCATCCGGAACAATCCGGACGGCGTCGTCTGCGTCACGGGCTGCTACGCCCAGACATCCTCCGCCGAGATCATGGAAATCCCGGGCGTCGACATCGTCGTCGGCACGCAGGACCGGACGAACCTCCTCGGTTACATCGATCAGTACCGGAACGAACGGCAGCCGATCAACGCGGTCGGCAACATCATGAAAAACAGGGTCTATGAGGAACTGGACGTCCCGTCCTTCACGGACCGCACACGGGCCTCCCTGAAAATCCAGGAAGGCTGCAACAACTTCTGCACGTTCTGCATCATTCCGTGGGCACGCGGCCTCATGCGCTCCCGCGACCCGCAGGAAGTCGTGCACCAGGCACAGCAGCTCGTGGACGCCGGATACAAGGAGATCGTCCTGACCGGCATCCATACCGGCGGATACGGCGAAGACCTGAAAGACTATAACCTCGCCCAGCTTCTCCGCGACATCGAAACGAATGTAAAAGGCCTGAAACGCCTCCGCATCTCGTCCATCGAGGCGAGCCAGCTGACGGACGAAGTGATCGGCGTCCTGAAAGATTCCGAAATCGTCGTGCGCCATCTTCACATTCCGATCCAGTCGGGTTCTGATACGGTCCTCAGACGGATGCGCCGGAAATACACGATGGCCTTCTTCGCCGAGCGGCTGGAGCGGCTCCGCGAAGCGCTGCCCGATTTCGCGCTCACTTCGGACGTCATCGTCGGCTTCCCCGGAGAGACCGAAGAGGAGTTCATGGAGACCTACACGTTCATCCGGGACCACCGGTTTGCGGAACTCCATGTATTCCCTTATTCGATGCGGATCGGAACGCCTGCGGCAAGAATGGACGATCAGATCGACGAGCAGGTGAAAAACGAGCGCGTCCACCGGCTGCTCGACCTGAACGATCAGCTGGCGAAGGAATACGCCTCCGCCTATGAGGGCCGGGTGCTTGAAATGATTCCGGAGGAGCCGTACAAGGAAGATCCGGAAAGCGGCCTGTATGAAGGCTATACCGACAATTACCTGAAAGTCGTCGTGCCGGCAGACGAATCGATGGTCGGCAAGATCGTCCGCGTGAAAATCACGAAAGCCGGCTATCCGTACAACGAAGGTGCCTTCGTGCGCGTCATCGAAGACGAGCCGGCACCGGCCATCTGACAAAGGAAGACGGCAGGGGATAACGTCTCGAAGCAAGCGGGCCTCCCCTGCCGCTTTTTTTGGCTTGAAAAGTTGAATTGAAGCAGGAGGAGATTACCGATGGAACGGAATATCGCATCATTCATTGACCACACGCTTCTGAAACCGGAAGCGACGAAAGAACAGATTATCGATTTGTGCACGGAGGCAAAGGAATATGCGTTCGCCTCCGTCTGTGTGAATCCGGGCTGGGTCGCGACGGCTGCGGGAGAACTGGCCGGCACAGACGTGAAAGTATGCACGGTGATCGGCTTCCCGCTCGGCGCCAACACGAAAGAGACAAAAGTGTTCGAAACGGAGGACGCCATCTTCAAAGGTGCCGATGAGATCGACATGGTGCTGAATATCGGGGCGCTCAAAAGCGGGGACGAAGAAACCGCGGAAGCGGATATCCGTGCCGTGACCGAGGCCGCCTTCGGGAAGGCGCTCGTCAAGGTGATCATCGAAACGAGCCTCCTCACCGACGACGAGAAGATCACCGCATGCCGTCTGGCGAAAAAAGCGGGTGCCGATTTCGTCAAGACATCCACCGGTTTCTCCACCGGCGGCGCAACGGTCGAGGATGTGGCGCTCATGCGGCTGACCGTCGGGGATGAACTGGGCGTCAAGGCTTCCGGCGGAGTCCGGAGCCTCGAAGACGTCGAGAAGATGATTGAAGCCGGCGCGACACGGATCGGCGCCAGCTCCGGCGTGGCCATCATGAACGGGATCTCTTCTTCTTCGGATTATTAATTTGCGAGATAATGATTGACTACGATCGCCGTTTGGGCTATAATTTTTGAGTACATGAGGTAATCATGTATGAAGTGAGCTCGGAGGGAGGGGAAAAGACATGACAAAAACTGTCGTTCGTAAAAACGAATCGCTCGAAGATGCTCTTCGCCGCTTCAAACGTACCGTATCCAAATCCGGTACGATTCAAGAGGTCCGCAAACGTGAGTATTATGATAAGCCAAGCGTAAAACGGAAGAAGAAATCCGAAGCTGCCCGCAAACGCAAATATTGATCCCCTCGGTCACCTCTGCGTCCGGACCGGCAAACTTCCAACCTAATGAATGTATATGATGAAACCGGGAAATCCAACGATTTTCCGGTTTCTTTTCGTACTCATGAAACTTTGGGCCGTTGTGTTCCGTAGAATAGACTATAATGGATGAAAGAATGGGGGTGAAGTCTTGAAAGGGATCCGGATCACCCGGATGGTCTTCCTGCTGGCCGCGGCATTTCTGTTGTTTATGCCGATGGCCGGTGCGAAGGGAGAGAAGGTCTACCATGTCCCTCTTGAAAACGAGGTCGAACGCGGCCTCTATGCGTTCCTGGACCGGTCATTCACCGAAGCCGAGAAGGCAGGAGCCGAGACCGTCATCCTGGAGATCAATACGCCCGGCGGCTTTGTGGACGCAGCGGGGCGGATTGCCAGGCTGATGGACTCGACCGATCTCCGGGTCATTGCGTACATTAACCGGGATGCGCTGTCGGCGGGTGCATTCCTCGCACTTCATGCGGAAGAGATCTACATGGATCCTGCCGGCCGGATCGGCGCGGCCCAGGTGATCGACCAGGCCGGCAACGCGGCGGACAGCAAGGCAAACAGCGCCTGGCTGACATCGATGAAGAGTGCGGCCGAGTCTTCGGGCCGCAATCCGGCCATCGCGTTGGCGATGGCGGATGCCTCCCAGGATCTGCCGCAATACCGTGCCGGCAAGGGCGAACTGCTCACGCTGTCCGCAAAGGAAGCGCTTGAAGTCAAGTACAGCGAAGGAACCGTCTCCTCGTTTGATGAGCTGCTGAAGAAAACAGGGCTTGAAGGAGCCGAAGTCATCAAGATGAACGAAACGTTCAGCGAAAAGCTGGCCCGGTTCATCACCAATCCCATCGTTGTTCCGATCCTGCTTTCCGTTGCGGGGCTCGGACTGATCGTTGAACTGTACTCGCCGGGATTCGGCGTGCCGGGCACGATGGGGGTTTCGGCCCTCCTGCTGTTCTTCTACGGTCACCTTGTCGCAGGCCTCGCGGGTTATGAGGCGATCCTCCTGTTCCTGCTCGGGGCGGGGCTGCTCATTGCAGAGTTGTTCGTCTCCGGGGGCATACTCGGCGTCGCGGGTGCCGCGGCCGTGGTCGGCGGAATCATCATGGCGGGCGGAGACCCGCTCGTGATGGGCGTATCGGTCGCAATCGCACTCGTCATCATGATTTTGGGAATGGTGATTCTCATGAAATTCTTCGGAAAGAGGCTCCATCTTCTGAGCAAGCTCGTGCTGATGGATTCGACCGATACCGAAAGCGGTTACGTCTCCAACGAGAACCGGCTTGAACTGATCGGCAAAACGGGCAGGGCCCTCACAGCCCTCCGTCCGTCGGGAGCCGTGCAGATCGGAAACGAAATGATCGACGTCGTCTCTGAAGGACGGTTTATCGAAAAAGGAAAAGAAGTGAAAGTGATCAAGGTGGAAGGTTCCCGCGTGGTCGTCAGGGAATCGGGCATCTGATAGGAGGAAAAGGAATGTTAGGTTTTGGAACAGTCGGGCTGATCATCGTTGTATTCCTCGTGATCATCGCCCTATCCATATTCTTTACGTTTGTGCCGGTGACCTTGTGGATCTCCGCAATGGCGGCAGGCGTGAAGGTCAGCATCTTCACGCTCGTCGGGATGAGGCTCCGCCGGGTTATCCCGAACCGGATCGTCAACCCGCTCATCAAGGCGCATAAAGCCGGGCTCGATGTGGCGATCAACCAGTTGGAGAGCCACTATCTTGCAGGGGGTAACGTGGACCGGGTCGTCAATGCGCTCATTGCCGCCCACCGCGCGAACATCGCCCTGACATTCGAACGGGCCGCTGCGATCGACCTGGCCGGCCGTGACGTGCTCGAAGCCGTCCAGATGTCGGTCAACCCGAAAGTCATCGAAACGCCGTTCATCGCCGGTGTGGCCATGAATGGGATTGAAGTGAAGGCGAAGGCACGGATTACGGTGCGCGCCAACATCGACCGACTCGTCGGGGGCGCCGGCGAAGAAACGATCGTCGCCCGTGTCGGCGAGGGGGTCGTCTCCACGATCGGTTCTGCCCACCATCACAATGTCGTGCTGGAAAATCCGGATATGATTTCCCAGACCGTCCTGGCCAAGGGGCTTGACTCCGGAACGGCGTTCGAGATCCTCTCGATCGATATTGCAGACGTGGACATCGGCAAGAACATCGGTGCCGAACTCCAGACGGAACAGGCTGAAGCCGACAAGAAGATCGCACAGGCGAAGGCCGAAGAGCGCCGCGCCATGGCGGTCGCGGGGGAACAGGAAATGCGCGCGAAAGTCGGAGAAATGCGTGCGAAAGTCGTCGAGGCGGAAGCCGAAGTGCCGCTCGCAATGGCGGAAGCGCTCCGTTCCGGAAACATCGGTGTCATGGATTACGTGAACTACCACAACGTCCAGGCCGACACGGCCATGCGCGAAGCGCTCGGCAAGGTGAGCGACCCGTCCGGCGGCATCGACAAAGAGAAGTGATTGAGCCGGACAGAAGGAGGATGAGGCCATGGAACCGATCATCCTGCTGATCATTTCTCTCATCGTGGGTTCGCTCATGAAAGGAAACGAAAAGAAAAAGACGCAGGGCGGCCAGCCGCCCGGGCCGAAACCCGGGATGCCCGTAAAGCCGGAGCCCATGAAACCGGCTCCGCGCCAGACAACGGCCGGCAACCTGAAAGATCTGACGCGCCAGCTTTACGAGGATCTTCAGAAAGAGATCAAGCAAGAGGTGCAGGAAGTCGGCCGGGATCCCCGTGAAACTCAGCGGTCCGAAAGAGCGCGGGAGAGCAAGCCTGCGGAATCTGCCCGGACATCGACCCCGAGGGGAGGGCGGAAGCCCGTCGGAGAGACGGCACCCGCGCAAACAGCGAGACCGTCCCGCAGAGGCCGTCCGGCTGCGGCAGAAAACCCGATCACCCAAGGAGAAATCTCCCGTGGGGAGATCGGCTCATCCCGGCTGCTTCCGGAGACCCGGGAAGACATCGTGCGCGGTATCATCTTCTCGGAAATTCTCGGTCCTCCAAAAGCGAAGCGCAAATAATCATGTCCCCCTATGGGCTTTCATAAAATGAAGGCCAAGGGGGTTTTTCCATGCGCAGATTTTTCAAGATGGTGCCATTCCTTGAAATCGAGGATCATCGCACACTTCGCCTGAACGGCAGTTTTTCCGTTGAGAAGATCGGGGGGCGTGCTGTAAATATCCGGATTGCACCTTATGCTCTTTCGCTGGAGGGGGAAGAACTGGTCGTGGATGAGATCGGGGAAGAAGCCGCTCTCATCACATTCGGCCGGCTCGACCGGATGACTCTGATCAGGACCCGGGATCATGCGGACTGAGCGCTTGAAGCATCCGGGAAGGGTCTGGGTCGAAATACGGGGCAGCGGCAGTGATGCTTTCCTTTCCAAGGCTGCTGCAAAGGGGCTGTCGATCCGGAATGTCAGGAGAGAAGGGGAGGTGCTCTGCTTCTCTGCCCGAAGAGCGGACATGCCCGTCCTCCGGCAGATCAGGCGGTCCTGCGGGGTCAGGCTGCGTCTCCGCGCCGAACCCGGGCAGGCCGACTTGCTCATGTCCCCCCGCAAACTGGCAGGCCTTCTGCTTTTTCTGGGCATGCCGGTTCTTTTGTCGATGTTCATCTGGACCGTGGATGTGGCGGGTGGCACACCGGAGCGCGAAGAGCGGATCGGGGCATGGCTTTTAAAACAAGGAGTGACGGTTCCGCTCCGGATTTCATCGGTACCGGACGAGGGCCGGGTCCGCAACGCGTTGATGGCGTCGGATCCCGGCCTGGCCTGGGTGAGGGTCGAGCGAAAGGGCGGCAGGCTGACAGTCCACGCGGTGGAAGCGCCTGAAATCGCCGATGACGCGGCGTCGAAAGAAAAACCCGCCCATCTTGCGGCTTCCCGGAGGGCGGTCGTCACACGGTTCGAACTGACGAGCGGCATCCGGAACGTCCTTCCGAATACAACGGTGGAGAAAGGGGATATCCTCGCTTCGGGCATCGTGACCCAGGGGGAGAAATCAGTGGTGACCGGCGCGAAGGGCAAGGTGTTCGGCGATTATATCCTGGAGATGAATTTCAAGATGCCGGCCACCGTCGGTTATTCGATTCTCTCGGGACGTGCCTACAAGATCACGGCTCCCGGCAAACGCGGGGGCGCAAAAGGGGAAGAGTGGCGGGAACTCCGCCTCCCGCAGCCGCTGTCGGACTTCATGTCTGTCCGCGAACTGTCTTCGTCCAGGAAGTTCTCCAGGCAGCTGAGCGAACAGGACGATGAAGAGCTGATCCTCGGGATCCTCCGTGAAAAACTGCGCCTCTCGCTCACGCCGGGGGCAGCGGTAAAAGATGAAAAAATTTTGCGTGTCCATTATGATAATGATAAAGTAGAGGGGACCGTATTATTTCTCATAAATGAAAATATTGCCGTAAGAAAACAGATATCCCAAGGAGACTGATCGTTTGGAAGACAACCTGATTCAACTGCATGTGGAAGACCCGAATGAAGCCGTTATGCTGCTCGGAATATCTGATCAGAACATGAAGCTCGTCGAGGACGAACTCGGTGTGCGGGTGCTCACGAGAGGCGGCATCATCAGCGTCAAAGGTGAGAAGGAAGCTGCCGAAGCGGCGAGGGAATTGCTCGGGCAGCTGCTGAAAGTGATCCGCAAAGGGATCAACATCGGGCTGAGGGACGTATCGACCGCACTTGAGATGACCAAGAGCGGGACAATCGAATATTTTGCTGAACTGTACGATGAAGAAATTGCCCGCAACACGAAAGGCAAGGCCATCCGGGCGAAAACGATCGGCCAGCGGGAATATATCCAGGCCATCCGCAGCCACGACATGGTCTTCGGCATCGGCCCGGCCGGCACGGGCAAGACCTACCTGGCAGTCGTCATGGCCGTCCAGGCGATGAAAAACGGCCAGGTGAAGAGAATCATCCTGACCCGTCCGGCGGTGGAAGCCGGGGAAAACCTCGGATTCCTGCCGGGGGACCTTAAGGAAAAAGTGGATCCTTATCTCCGGCCGCTCTACGATGCCCTCCACGACGTGCTCGGAACGGAGCAGACCGAACGGCTCATTGAGCGGGGCACGATCGAGATCGCCCCGCTGGCCTACATGCGCGGCCGCACGCTTGATGATGCATTCGTCATCCTGGATGAAGCACAGAACACGACAAAGGCACAGATGAAGATGTTCCTGACCCGGCTCGGGTTCGGTTCGAAGATGGTCGTGACGGGGGACAAGACCCAGATCGACCTTCCCCGAGGAACGGATTCCGGCCTGATGGTCGCCGAGAAGATCCTGGAAGGCGTGCAAGGGATCCACTTCCAGGAATTCGAGCAGGGAGATGTCGTCCGTCACCCGCTTGTGGCGAGGATCATCGANTGGAAGACAACCTGATTCAACTGCATGTGGAAGACCCGAATGAAGCCGTTATGCTGCTCGGAATATCTGATCAGAACATGAAGCTCGTCGAGGACGAACTCGGTGTGCGGGTGCTCACGAGAGGCGGCATCATCAGCGTCAAAGGTGAGAAGGAAGCTGCCGAAGCGGCGAGGGAATTGCTCGGGCAGCTGCTGAAAGTGATCCGCAAAGGGATCAACATCGGGCTGAGGGACGTATCGACCGCACTTGAGATGACCAAGAGCGGGACAATCGAATATTTTGCTGAACTGTACGATGAAGAAATTGCCCGCAACACGAAAGGCAAGGCCATCCGGGCGAAAACGATCGGCCAGCGGGAATATATCCAGGCCATCCGCAGCCACGACATGGTCTTCGGCATCGGCCCGGCCGGCACGGGCAAGACCTACCTGGCAGTCGTCATGGCCGTCCAGGCGATGAAAAACGGCCAGGTGAAGAGAATCATCCTGACCCGTCCGGCGGTGGAAGCCGGGGAAAACCTCGGATTCCTGCCGGGGGACCTTAAGGAAAAAGTGGATCCTTATCTCCGGCCGCTCTACGATGCCCTCCACGACGTGCTCGGAACGGAGCAGACCGAACGGCTCATTGAGCGGGGCACGATCGAGATCGCCCCGCTGGCCTACATGCGCGGCCGCACGCTTGATGATGCATTCGTCATCCTGGATGAAGCACAGAACACGACAAAGGCACAGATGAAGATGTTCCTGACCCGGCTCGGGTTCGGTTCGAAGATGGTCGTGACGGGGGACAAGACCCAGATCGACCTTCCCCGAGGAACGGATTCCGGCCTGATGGTCGCCGAGAAGATCCTGGAAGGCGTGCAAGGGATCCACTTCCAGGAATTCGAGCAGGGAGATGTCGTCCGTCACCCGCTTGTGGCGAGGATCATCGAAGCTTATGAGAAGTCGCAGCCGAGGAACGACTGACAAGTCCTGTTTTTTCAGCAGACATCGGGGGCGTGCTCCCGCGGATCAGCCGTCCGGGCTGCCGCGCCCGGACTGACCGGGTGCGGCAACTTGTCCCGCCGGCGACCTGCGGGAATCGCACGCTCCCCGGTGTCTGCTTTTTCTGCTTGCCGGGACGTCCCGGCAAGACGGCTCCGGTGAGACAGAGAAAGCCGCAGCCGTAAAAAGGGGGGGATTGCATTGCTTCGGAACCTGATTCGACTGCTGAACCGATTTTCATTCGCCTGGCTTTCTGCGGCACTTCTGACGATCGCGGCAATCCTCGCGTTTGTCTTGATGCTCGGAAGCGTAAAAGACGAAACCTACGATATCCGCCTGTTCCAGCTCGCCAATGAAACCATCCGGGCCACAAAGACAGTCGAGGACCCGGTGAAGACGGAGGAAGAGCGCGAACGGGCGGCCTCGGAAATCAGCCCCGTCTATGATTTCGATGAAGAAGCGGCAAAAAACCGGGCGGCGGTTGTCCATTCCGTCTTCGACTATGCCATCGAGGCAAAGGAAGAACCGAAAAAGGGAGACAAGGAAGCATCGTCCAACTCGCCGGCTAAGCAGCTGGTCATTTTGAAGGACGAGCTTTCCCGGATCGAAGACTCCGACGGCTCGTTCAAGCTGAGCGATGACAATCTCGCCAGCCTGATCAAGGCAGAGAAGAAAGAACTTGAAAGCGCCCGCGATACGGTTGCCAATCTCGTGGAAACGATGATGGAACAGCCTGTACGCGAAGGAGACCTGACTGACAGGAAAAATGAAATCGGCCAGCTCATCAACGATTCACGGGTTCCCGACCCGCTCAAGGGAACGGCGGCAGCGATCGGCAAGGCGAGCATCGTGGCCAATGAAAAGATCGACGATCAAAAAACCGGCGACCGGATCGAGCAGGCAAAGGCTTCCGTCGAGCCGACAAAAATCCTGCAGGGCCAGGTGATTGTCCAGGAAGGGCAGATCATCGACCGGGAAGTGTACCGTCAACTGGAGCTGGCCGGACTCCTCAATGAAAAGACCTCATCCCGGCCGGCGGCGGGCCTTGCCCTTTTCACAGCACTGATCTTCTGGGTCCTCTACCGTCACTTCAAACGGACCGACAGGGATGAACGCGTGAAAAAGAAATGGCTCGCCATCGTTCTTGTGGTCTACTTCCTGGCGCTGGCCTCCATGAAGATACTCGGAGGACTGGAAAAAGACTTTGACGTGACGATCGCCTACGTATTTCCGACGGCGCTCGTTCCACTGCTCCTCCGGCTGCTGACGGACGGGAAACTCGCCCTCATCATGACGGTGCTCACCGCCGCGACCGGGGGACTCGTCCTCCAGGAAGGCTATTCGTCCGTCATCAACATGGAGTTTGCGCTTTACATGCTATTCGGCGGACTGGCCGGCTTTTATCTGATCCAGGAGAACGGGAGGCGGTCGAGCATCCTCGCCACCAGCCTCGGGGTATCGGTCGTCAATGCCGTGTTCATCCTGTTCCACCTGCTTATGCTCCGCACCCAGTTTGACCTTCAGGAGCTGGCGGTCTATATGATCGCCGCCCTTGCATCCGGCCTGTTGTCCGGTGCACTGACGATCGGCACACTCCCGTTCTTCGAATCGCTGTTCGGCATCCTGTCGGATATGCGGCTCGTGGAACTGTCCAATCCGAATCATCCGCTGCTGAAGAAAATCCTGACCGAAACGCCGGGCACCTACCACCACAGCGTCATGGTGGCGAATCTTTCGGACGCGGCATGCGAGGCGATCGGCGCACACGGCCTGCTGGCGCGTGTCGGCAGTTATTATCACGATATCGGCAAGACGGTCCGGCCGGCGTTCTTCATCGAAAACCAGATGAACGGCATCAATCCGCATGACAGCCTGCCGCCGGAGAAGAGCCGGGATATCATCATCGCCCATGCAACGGAAGGCGCATCGATTCTGAAAGAGCATAAAATGCCCGCCGAGCTGGTGGACATCGCGGGACAGCACCACGGAACGAGCCTGCTGAAGTTCTTCCTCGTCAAGGCGAGGGAGGCGGACCCGTCCGTCGAGGAGGATACATACAGGTATCCCGGCCCCAAGCCGCAGACGAAAGAAATCGCCGTCATTTCGATCGCGGACAGCTGCGAGGCGGCAGTCCGGTCAATGAAAAACCCGACGCCCGAAAAAATCGAAAATCTCGTCAGGGCCATCATCCGGGATAAGATGAACGACGGGCAGTTCGATGAGTGCGATCTGAGCTTCAAAGAGCTCAAGACGGTCGGCGATGTGATCTGCACGACCCTGAACGGCATATTCCATAACCGGATCGAATATCCGGAGTAACCAGAGGTGAACAAGATGACACTCAGCATCGATATGATTGACGAAACGGGAAACATCCGTCCGTCAGACGAGGAACTGATCCGGAATCTACTGAGCCATGCGGCCAAGATGCAGGGGATCGGAGAAGAAGCGGAACTATCCATCACCTTCATGGGAGATGAGGCGATCCGGGAAATCAACCGGGAATACCGGGAAAAGGACCGGCCGACCGACGTCATTTCCTTCGCCATGGAGGAGACGGCAGAGGGCGAAGAACCCATGCCGGTGCCGGCCGGGATGCCGCGCATGCTCGGCGACATCCTGATCTCCACTGAAACGGCCGAGCGCCAGGCGGAAGAGTACGGCCACAGCCGGGAGCGGGAACTCGGTTTCCTCGCACTCCACGGCTTCCTGCACCTGCTCGGCTACGACCATATGACGGAAGCCGATGAGCGCGAAATGTTCGGCAGACAGGACGAGATCCTGGAATCGTTCGGCCTTGGGCGGGGAACGGATGGACGTCCGTAAGTTTTTCCGGTCATTCCGTTTTGCCGGAAGAGGGATCCGGCATGCGCTGGGAACTGAACAGAATTTCCGTCTTCACCTGGCCGCGGCGGCGGCTGCCACAGCGGCCGGCGTCCTGACCGGCCTTTCAGCGATCGAATGGATCATCCTCATTCTCCTGTTTGCCGGCATGTTCTCCCTGGAACTTGTGAACACCGCAATTGAACGGATCGTCGACAAGGCCTCCCCCGAACTGCACCCGCTTGCCGGCCAGGCAAAGGACACGGCGGCCGGTGCCGTGCTCGTCTTCGCGGCGGCCAGTGCCTTGATCGGCGCCCTGATTTTCCTGCCGAAATGGTGGAACTTATTTTATTGAAGGTGGTTGAATGCCATGGACAAACAACAATTGATCGAACAAGCCGGGAATGCCCGGCAGCGGGCTTACGTCCCGTACTCGAAATTCCCCGTCGGAGCAGCCCTGCTGACGAAAGACGGCAACGTATACAAAGGCTGCAACATCGAGAACTCCGGCTACAGCATGGCGAACTGCGCGGAGCGGACGGCCATGTTCAAGGCGATTTCGGAAGGCGAACGCGAATTTTCGGCACTTGCCGTTGTGGCCGACACGCCGGGCCCCGTATCCCCGTGCGGCGCGTGCCGGCAGGTCCTCTCCGAGTTCTGCCCGGCCGATATGCCGGTCTATTTGACGAATCTGAAGGGCGACCTGCTCGAGACAACAGTCGGACAGCTGCTCCCGGGTGCGTTCAAAGCGGAGGATATGCACAATGCTGAATAATACTGAGGGATTCAAATCCGGCTTCATCTCGATCATCGGACGGCCGAACGTCGGCAAATCAACGTTCCTGAACCGGGTCGTCGGGCAGAAGATCGCCATCATGAGCGACAAGCCGCAGACGACAAGGAACAAAGTGCAGGGGGTCGTCACGACCGACGACAGCCAGATGATCTTCATCGACACGCCGGGCATCCACAAGCCGAAGCACAAGCTGGGCGACTTCATGATGAAAGTCGCCCGCAACACGCTGAAGGAAGTCGACGCCGTCCTGTTCATGGTGAACGCGGACGAGCCGGTCGGAAAAGGGGACCGGTTCATCATCGATATGCTCGGCGAAAGCAAGACGCCGGTCATCCTCGTCATCAACAAAATCGACCTGATCCATCCGGACCGGCTGATGGAAGTGATCGAGTCCTATAAGGATCTGTTCAAATTTGATGAGATCGTTCCGGTTTCCGCCCTGCAGGGAAACAACGTCGACCGGCTGCTCGACGTGCTGAAAGGGTACTTGCCGGAAGGCCCTCAATATTATCCGGCCGACCAGGTGACCGATCATCCCGAGCGTTTCATCATTTCGGAGCTCATCCGTGAAAAAGCGCTCCATCTGACCCGGGAAGAGATCCCCCACTCGATCGCCGTCGTGATCGAACGGATCGCCAAGCGCGAAGGCGAGGAAACAGTCGATATCCAGGCGACGATCATCGTCGAACGCGACTCCCAGAAAGGGATTGTCATCGGCAAGCGGGGGTCCCTCCTGAAAGAGATCGGAACCCGTGCCCGGAAGGATATCGAAATGCTGCTCGGCAGCAAGGTGTACCTGGAACTTTGGGTGAAGGTCCAGAAGGATTGGCGGAACCGGCAGTCCCAGCTTAGGGAATACGGATTCAGGGAAGATGAATATTGAACGGGGCGCGGGCGGCTGGCCCGCGCTTTTGATACCCCGCTAAAAAGGGAGGGCGGAACATGCTGAACAAATGGGAAGGGATCGTTCTCCGGACCGGTCCGTACGGCGAATCCAACAAAGTGGTGACTCTCCTTACCCGGGAGGCCGGCAAAGTCACAGCGATGGCAAGGGGCGCAAAAAAACCGGCGAGCCGGCTGGCCGGTGTCACCCAGCCGTTCACCCACGGCCTCTTTCTCGTTTACCAGGGCCGGGGAATGGGGACACTCCAGTCCGGAGACCCGCTGGAGCCGATGCGTTATCTGCATCAGGACATCACGGCTGCCGCCTACGCAAGCTTCATTGCGGAACTGATGGACAAGCTCATCGAAGACGGCCGGCCGGCACCCGCCGAATTTTCGCTGCTCCTTCAGGCCTTCCACGCCATCAATGAGGAATACGACCCCGAGGCGATTTCCCTGTTCGTGCAATGGAAGATGCTGCCCGTTGCCGGGATTTATCCGGTGCTTCACCAGTGCGCGAGCTGCGGGGCGACCGAGGGGGAGTTTGCGTTTTCGTTCAAGGAGAACGGATTCCTCTGTCACCGGTGCTACGACCGTGACCCGTACTTGATCCGTCTTTCTCCGTCGCAGGTCCGGCTCATCCGCACGTTTTACACCGTGCCAATCGAACAGGTCGGCAAGCTGACGCTGAAGCCGGCGACAAAGGCGTTCATGCAAAAGCTGGTCCGGACGATCTATGATGAGCAGGTCGGCATCCGTCTGAAGTCCGCCGCGTTCATCGACCAGCTATCGAGGATGCCGGAGTTCAAGCGGGAGGAGCCGGAAAGGGAAGAACACGAAGAAGAGCCGCATGCCGGGGAAGACTGACCCCGACGCGCGGCTCTTTTTTCAGTGTGTGGGAGAGGGGGATGTGACGCTCCGTGCCGGCGGACGGCTTTGGCCGGGGACTCCGTTCTCCGCTGGCGCTCCGGAGCGGATTCCACGGCGTCGCCTGCCGCTGCGGCACTTCCGCTTCATCCGGTTCTTTCCGGGATGGCGGCACAGAGCGGAGCCCGCGCCATTTCAGCAGGAACAGATCCGATATCTCCAGCTGCAGATTCACTCCAGGAAGGGCATCGGAACGAATCGCGATGGAGTCCGGTTTTCTGTGAAAATATTATTCAGAAGGAGAAGGAATCCGCGAGACACCTGCGGGAAAAGCTAACGTGATTGCACCCGACATCGCTCCGATTACACTCGACCTCATTCCGATTACACTCGGCCGTCCTCCGATTACACTCGCCCTCACTCCGATTACACTCAGCCTCGCTCCGATCACACTCGCCTCATCCCAATCACAAAAAGCCCTCCCGGCACCCAAAAAGGGGGGGAGGGCAACAAACAAAATCAGAATTCCAGTCGCTGTTCGATGAATGCCTGCACTTCGCCGATCGGCATGCGGACCTGTTCCATCGAGTCTCGGTCGCGGACGGTGACTTGGCCGTCTTCCTTCGAGTCGAAGTCGTAGGTGATGCAGAACGGTGTGCCGATTTCATCCTGGCGTCGGTAGCGCTTGCCGATCGACTGGGAGTCGTCGTAGTCACACGCAAAGTGCTTGCGGAGCTCCGCCCAGACTTCGCCGGCTTCATCCGAGAGCTTCTTCGAAAGCGGCAGGACGGCTGCCTTGAACGGTGCCAGTGCCGGGTGGAATCGGAGAACGGTTCTCGTGTCGTTCTCGCCGACTTCCTCCTCGCCGTAGGCATCGCACAGGAAGGCGAGCGTCACGCGGTCCGCGCCGAGGGACGGCTCGATGCAGTAAGGGACGAATTTGTCGCCGCTCTGCGGATCGGTGTATGTGAAGTCCTCGCCCGAATGCTCCATATGGCGCTTCAGGTCGAAGTCGGTCCGGTCTGCGACGCCCCACAGCTCGCCCCAGCCGAACGGGAATTTATACTCGATGTCGACGGTCGCATTCGAATAGTGGGAGAGTTCTTCCTCGTCGTGTTCACGAAGACGGATATTGTCATCGGACATGCTCAGGTCGTCGAGCCACTTTTTGCAGAAATCGCGCCAGTACGCGTACCACTCCAGATCCTCTCCCGGCTTGCAGAAGAATTCCAGTTCCATCTGTTCGAACTCGCGGGTGCGGAAAGTGAAGTTGCCCGGCGTGATTTCATTCCGGAAGCTCTTGCCGACCTGCGCGATGCCGAACGGGAGTTTCTTGCGCATCGACCGCTGGACGTTCTTGAAGTTGACGAAGATCCCCTGGGCCGTCTCGGGACGGAGGTAAATATCATTCGACGAAGAATCCGTCACCCCCTGCGATGTCTTGAACATGAGATTGAACTGCCGGATGTGGGTGAAGTCCTGTGCTCCGCAGTCCGGGCAGGTGACGTGGTGTTCGCGGATGAGTTCTTCCATTTTGTCGAACGGCATGCCGTCGACGACCAGTTCGTTGCCTTCTTCCTCGAGCTTGTTCTCGATCAGCTTGTCCGCACGGTGACGGGATTTGCAGGCTTTGCAGTCGATCATCGGGTCGTTGAAGTTGCCGACGTGGCCGGAAGCTTCCCAGACACGCGGATTCATGAGGATTGCCGCGTCGAGTCCGACGTTGTACGGGGACTCCTGTACGAATTTCTTCCACCAGGCCTTTTTGATGTTATTTTTCAGTTCGACGCCGAGCGGGCCGTAGTCCCATGTGTTGGCGAGCCCGCCGTAAATGTCCGATCCTGGGAAGACGAACCCCCGGTGCTTTGCGAGATTGACGATTGTTTCCATTGAAGCCATGTCCGATTCCTCCTTGGTTGAATTGAAAAAGCACCCGTCTCCGGACGCAAGGTCCGGGGACGGGTGCTTGATGACCCGCGGTTCCACCCCGATTGGCAGAAAATATACCTGCCCTCTTTCAGTGAGCCGGCTCGGGGGTGCCGCTTCATATCCGTGCAGGCTTTCACCGGTTCCTGCTCGCTGTCGTTGGATATTACTTGATTGTCCCGTCAATGCCGTATAGACTTCGACAACATTGTAGCATGCGGGCAATCGTTTCGCAATCGGCGTCCCAATCAGATATAATGGACGAGGCCATATATACTTGCCGGGTCCCGCCCGGCGCTGCATAAATAAGACGGTCGGCAATGCTTTCGGTCGTTTACGGTCCCGTTGCCGACGGATTGGTGGTGAGTCGAATGGAACTCAATAAGCGCCAGGACGAAATCCTGGAAATCGTCAAAGCGGAAGGACCCATCACCGGCGAACAGATCGCCGAACGCCTGAGCCTTACGCGTGCAACGATCCGGCCTGACCTCGCCATCCTGACGATGGCCGGCTTCCTGGATGCCCGTCCGCGCGTCGGGTATTTTTATTCGGGCAAGAAGAAGGAACAGCAGCTGACCGAGAACATGATGAATATGAAGGTCCGCGACTTCCAGTCGATTCCGGTCGTCGTTCAGGAATCATTGTCTGTCTACGATGCGATCACCCAGATGTTCCTGGAGGACGTCGGCACGCTGATCGTCGTGGATGACCAGTCACGCCTGGCCGGCATCCTTTCCAGGAAGGACCTGCTCCGGACCGCGATCGGGACGACGGAACTCGAGAAGATTCCGGTCCATATGATCATGACGAGAATGCCGAACATCTCCTACTGCCGGAAAAACGAGACGCTCGTCCAGGCTGCGAAGCTGCTGATCGACCGGCAGATCGATGCGCTGCCGGTCGTGGAAGAAGCGGACGGCGGACTGACCGTCATCGGCAGACTGACCAAAACGAACCTCACGAAGGCATTTCTGTCCCTTGCAGAGAACCATGACTTTTGAAAGAGGTGCCCAATGAATCAATTGAAAACCTTCATTATTTCCGATTCAATCGGAGAAACCGGCGACCTCGTGGCGAAGGCGGCGATCAGCCAGTTCCGGCAAAACTTCGAGTCCACGGCAGTCACGCGGATTCCGCATGTCGAGACGATCGAGCAGCTGCGGGAAGTCACGGTGCTCGCTTCCGAGCAGGACGCCATCATCCTATACACCCTCGTCAAAGAGAATATGCGCGAATTTCTCAGGAAAGAATGCGAAAGGCTCGAAATTCCTGCGGTCGACATCCTCGGACCGATCATCGGGGCAATTGGCGAGAAGCTCGAAGAAACTCCATCCGAGGAGCCCGGACGCGTGAGGCTTCTGGACGAAGACTATTTCAAAAAAATCGAAGCGATCGAGTTCGCGGTGAAGTACGATGACGGCCGGGATCCGAGGGGGCTTCTGCTGGCGGATATCGTCCTCATCGGGGTGTCGCGGACTTCAAAGACGCCGCTTTCCCAGTACTTGGCGCATAAAAGGCTGAAAGTCGCCAACGTGCCGCTCGTCCCGGAGGTCAATCCGCCGGAGGAGCTCTTCCATGTGAACCCGGACAAGTGCTTCGGTCTGGTCATCTCCCCGGAAAAGCTCAACACCATCCGGAAGGAACGGCTGAAGGCGCTTGGCCTGAAGGATGATGCGAACTATGCGAAAATCAACCGGATTCAGCAAGAGATCGATCACTTTTACAGGGTGACGGACCGGATCGGCTGCCATGTGATCGACGTGACCAACCGGGCGGTCGAGGAAACGGCAAACGTCATTCTCGGCATCCGCCAAAATAAGATTTGAAGTCCGGATGTGCCGGCTTGCCGCACTCCGGATCTTTTTGTATAAACCGGATGAATTACTGGCATTCTAGGAAGCGCGGGATTATAATATGTTATTGTGACTAAAATGCGCAAAGTGGGCGTTCAACTCCCTCGTGCGCACTTTTTTGTCGAATGATGAAGGAATTAAACCGTGAATCTCGAATTCAAGTATAGACAAGAAAGTGTGGGTGATGTCGATGAAGCGGATTCCGGAGGAGAAGATCGAGACGATCCGTTCCGCTACGGATATCGTCGGCCTCATAAGCGAGTACGTCCAGCTTACCAAGCGGGGCCGGAACTGGTTTGGCCTCTGTCCGTTCCACGACGAAAACTCGCCTTCTTTCTCCGTCTCCGGGGACAAGCAGATGTTTCACTGCTTCGGCTGCGGGGCTGGCGGAAATGCAATCACCTTCGTGATGGACATCGAGAATATCCCGTTCACGGAAGCTGTCGCAAAACTGGGTGGCCGGACGGGCATCGAGGTGGAGGTCCCCGATACCCGCGGGGAAGGCCATGAACAGCTGCCGGACCGCCACCGCAGGCTCATAGACGCACATGCATTTGCGGCGGAATACTACCAGCATCTGCTCCTGAACACGGTCGAAGGGGAAGAAGCCCTTGATTATCTGACCGGCAGGGGATTTACGCAGGAAGCCATCGAGAAGTTCGGAGTCGGATGGTCGCTCGGCAACCGGGACTCGCTCGCCCGGCTGCTCGGCCGCAAGGGCTTTTCCGAAGACGAGATGGAGGAGGCGGGGCTTGTCATCCGGCCCGAAAGCGGAGGCGGCGGCTTTGACAGGTTCCGGGAACGTGTCATGTTCCCCCTCCACGATCCGAACGGCCGGGCGGTCGGTTTTTCGGGAAGGGTCATCCGGAAAGCCGGCAATGAACCCAAATACCTGAACAGCCCCGAGACCCCGATATTCAATAAAAGCGAAATCCTCTACAATTATCATCATGCCCGACTTGCGGCGCGGAAAACGGGTAATGTAATATTGTTCGAAGGTTTCATGGATGTCATCTCCGCAGATCTTGCCGGCATACAATCCGGCGTTGCCGTCATGGGCACCGCGCTCTCGGACAGGCATATTTCCCTTCTCGGACGGATCACCGGCCAGGTCATCATCTGTACGGACGGTGATTCGGCCGGCTGGGAAGCCGCGAGGAGATTCGCGGGCATGTTCAAGAACGGGAGGACGGAAGCGACAGTAGCCGTCATTCCGGACGGCATGGACCCGGACGACTACATCCAAAAATACGGCGGTGAGCAGTTCCGCGAGCAGGTGATCGGCCAGCCGCATACATTGATGTCGTTCGCGATGATGTACGCGCGCAGAGGCAAGAACCTGAACAATGAGAATGACATCCTTCAATATATCCACGAGGTGCTGGAAGCGATGGCCGGCAATTTGACGCCGGTCGAACGCGACCTGTACCTCGGCCAGCTGGCCAGGGACACGGGCGTCACCGTAGAAGCGCTGACTGCGCAGTTCCGGAAAGCGGAAGCGAAAACCGTCCGCACCGGTCCGCCCAGGCCGGAGAGGGAGCCGCCCCCGGCACCCGAAAAGCCGGCCGCGAAAACGAGGAATACGCCTGTATCCCGTGCCGAACGGATTTTGCTGTCCCATATGTTGAGGGATGGCGCCATCTTCGCCGGTATACGGGATTCAGAAGAAGGGAATCCTTTCTTCCATGATGAATATACAGCGATATACGTTAATCTTGCCGGATTTTACGAAGAGTTCGGCGAACCGGATGTACACCGTTTCGCCGAAACGCTCGAAGATCCGGATTTGAGGCGGATTGTCATGGAGACGGCCATGTCGGAACTGTCCGATGAGCATGTCAGCGAGGAAGTGGAAGACTGCCTCAGGCATATAAGGAAATACCGGATCGAAGTGGAGATCCGCGAAAAACTGCAACAGTCCAGGGAAGCCGAGAAACTGCACGACCATCTCCGCGCCCTTGAATTATCCAAGCAGATCATTGAGTTGAAGAAATCCCTTTCGGCGGTATAGGGGAGCCGGCTTGTAGGAGGAGGAGTAAAAGTGGCAGAACTTTCAGGGCAACCAAAGGACCACGAACATGAAATGACACTTGACGAAATGAAGGCACAACTTCTGGAACAGGGTAAGAAGGCGGGAGAGCTCGCGTTCGACTTTGTGACGGAAAAGCTGTCCGCGTTCGATATGGAGCCGGATCATTTCGAAGAATTCCTTGACCAGATCGAGGAACAAGGAATCGAGCTTGACCGCAACAGCGGTTCGGGCACTGATGAAAAAGAAGAAGAATTCGATCTCAATGACCTGAGCGTGCCGCCCGGCGTCAAGATCAACGACCCTGTCAGAATGTACCTGAAGGAAATCGGCCGTGTCGACCTTCTTTCCGCAAAAGAGGAAATTGAGCTTGCCAAGCGGATTGAAGACGGGATCGCCGCCCAGAAAGAGATTGACGAGGGGGCGGAAAACACGGAGGAACTTCAGCTGATCCTCGACCGGGGAGACATGGCGAAGAAAAAGCTTGCAGAGGCCAACCTCCGACTCGTCGTTTCGATTGCGAAGCGGTATGTCGGCCGCGGCATGCTGTTCCTCGACCTGATCCAGGAAGGGAACATGGGCCTCATCAAGGCGGTCGAGAAATTCGACTATGAAAAAGGCTTCAAGTTCAGTACGTACGCGACCTGGTGGATCCGCCAGGCGATCACGCGCGCCATCGCGGACCAGGCGCGGACAATCCGGATCCCGGTCCATATGGTTGAAACGATCAACAAACTGATCCGCGTCCAGCGCCAGCTTCTCCAGGACCTCGGACGGGAGCCGTCGCCGGAGGAGATCGGCGAGGAAATGGACCTGCCTGCCGAAAAGGTCAGGGAAATCCTCAAGATCGCCCAGGAGCCGGTCTCTCTTGAAACGCCGATCGGCGAAGAAGACGATTCCCATCTCGGCGACTTCATCGAAGATTCGGACGCCCAGTCGCCTTCCGACCATGCGGCCTATGAGCTTCTCAAGGAGCAGCTGGAAGATGTGCTCGATACGCTCACAGACCGCGAGGAGAACGTTCTCCGTCTCCGTTTCGGCCTGGATGACGGCCGCACACGGACGCTCGAAGAAGTCGGCAAGGTGTTCGGCGTCACGAGGGAACGGATCCGTCAGATCGAGGCGAAGGCGCTCCGCAAGCTCCGCCACCCGTCCCGCTCCAAGCGGCTGAAAGACTTCCTTGAATAAGAATCATGCTCGGACGTCAGAATCACTGACGCTCCGGGCTTTTTTTGTTGATTAGGTCCTGGGGAGCGGGATGTTCGGCTGGCGGCCATGAAAATGGGGGAAGCGACCGCGGATGGCCTTCCGGTGACCACGGAAATTTCCCGGGTGCAGGTCGGGATTTTGGGTGGCCCGATTCACGCTCTGAGTCGACCGATTCAGTTAGAACGTTAATTAGCTAAGTTGAGACGTTAATTAGCTAGACTGAGACGTTAATTAGCTAAGCTGAAACGTTAATTAGCCAGAACGCCGACTCCGTCCTTCGTGAAGGCGTCGGCAAAGTCAGCAGCAAGCGAGCAAATTTATTCGGCTGGCGGATTTACAGAATTTCTTGGACACATCCTCCGGAGAGCAGTTTCCGCCGGATGCACCGCTTCTGTATATTTCGTCCGGATAACTTGCGGTTGTTAAGCGAGCGCTCGTTCAGTTATACTTACTCTTGAAAGCGTATTCACAAAGGGGGAAGGCAGCATGAATTTCGATCTTACACAGGAACAGGAAATGATCCGCCGCACCATCCGGGAATTTGCGGATGAGGAANCCTGGTGGATCCGCCAGGCGATCACGCGCGCCATCGCGGACCAGGCGCGGACAATCCGGATCCCGGTCCATATGGTTGAAACGATCAACAAACTGATCCGCGTCCAGCGCCAGCTTCTCCAGGACCTCGGACGGGAGCCGTCGCCGGAGGAGATCGGCGAGGAAATGGACCTGCCTGCCGAAAAGGTCAGGGAAATCCTCAAGATCGCCCAGGAGCCGGTCTCTCTTGAAACGCCGATCGGCGAAGAAGACGATTCCCATCTCGGCGACTTCATCGAAGATTCGGACGCCCAGTCGCCTTCCGACCATGCGGCCTATGAGCTTCTCAAGGAGCAGCTGGAAGATGTGCTCGATACGCTCACAGACCGCGAGGAGAACGTTCTCCGTCTCCGTTTCGGCCTGGATGACGGCCGCACACGGACGCTCGAAGAAGTCGGCAAGGTGTTCGGCGTCACGAGGGAACGGATCCGTCAGATCGAGGCGAAGGCGCTCCGCAAGCTCCGCCACCCGTCCCGCTCCAAGCGGCTGAAAGACTTCCTTGAATAAGAATCATGCTCGGACGTCAGAATCACTGACGCTCCGGGCTTTTTTTGTTGATTAGGTCCTGGGGAGCGGGATGTTCGGCTGGCGGCCATGAAAATGGGGGAAGCGACCGCGGATGGCCTTCCGGTGACCACGGAAATTTCCCGGGTGCAGGTCGGGATTTTGGGTGGCCCGATTCACGCTCTGAGTCGACCGATTCAGTTAGAACGTTAATTAGCTAAGTTGAGACGTTAATTAGCTAGACTGAGACGTTAATTAGCTAAGCTGAAACGTTAATTAGCCAGAACGCCGACTCCGTCCTTCGTGAAGGCGTCGGCAAAGTCAGCAGCAAGCGAGCAAATTTATTCGGCTGGCGGATTTACAGAATTTCTTGGACACATCCTCCGGAGAGCAGTTTCCGCCGGATGCACCGCTTCTGTATATTTCGTCCGGATAACTTGCGGTTGTTAAGCGAGCGCTCGTTCAGTTATACTTACTCTTGAAAGCGTATTCACAAAGGGGGAAGGCAGCATGAATTTCGATCTTACACAGGAACAGGAAATGATCCGCCGCACCATCCGGGAATTTGCGGATGAGGAAGTGGCACCGGGGGCAATCGAACGGGACCGGACGAAGGAGTTCCCGGTTGAGATCTTCCGGCAGCTGGCAGACATGGGGATGATGGGCCTGCCGTTCGAGGAGAAGTACGGCGGGGCGGGAGCCGATACGATCAGCTTCGCAATCGTCACCGAGGAACTGAGCCGCGCCTGCGCATCGACGGGCATCACCTACTCGGCCCATATCTCCCTCGGCGGGGCTCCGCTCAATCTCTTCGGAACCGAAGAGCAGAAGGAGAAGTACCTGACGCCGATCTGCACGGGAGAATCGTTCGGAGCATTCGGGCTGACGGAGCCGAATGCCGGATCTGACGCGGGCGGCACCCAGACGACGGCGAAGACGGAAGGGGACGACTTCGTCATCAATGGCGGCAAGGTGTTCATCACGAACGCAAGCTATGCCAAGAACCTGGCGCTCACGGCCATCACCGGGGAACAGGATGGCAAGAAAGAGATCAGTGCGATCATCGTCCCGACAGACGCGGAAGGCTTCAAGGTGATCGACAACTACGAGAAGATGGGCCTGAATGCATCGAACACGACCGAGCTCGTCATGGAGAACGTCCGGGTGCCGCAGGAAAACTTGCTTGGCAAGCGCGGCAACGGGTTCCGTCAGTTCCTGGTGACGCTCGACGGCGGCCGGATCGGCATCGGCGCGATGGCCGTCGGGATCGCACAGGCCGCTTTCGACAGGGCGTTGCGCTACTCGAAGGAACGCAAGCAGTTCGGCAAGTCGCTCTCAGAATTTCAGGTGAACCAGTTCAAGCTGGCCGACATGGCCCTGAAGATCGAGCTCGCCCGGAACATGGTTTACAAAGCCGCCTGGCTGAAGGATCAGGGCCGTCCGTTCTCGAAGGAAGCGGCCATGTGCAAGCTGTATGCATCGGAAATCGCGATGGAAGTCGCGGATGAGGCGATCCAGCTGCACGGAGGCTATGGCTATATGAAAGAATATGAAGTGGAGCGGTACATGCGCGACGCGAAATTGCTGGAAATCGGGGAAGGAACATCGGAAGTCCAGCATATGGTCATCGCCCGCCATATCGGTGTTTAAACAGATTCTTGTCCAATTTGTCACAAACCCGCAAAACTTCTCGGCTAATGCTTTCAGTTTTCCGGATTATGAAGTACAATATGAATTGTTCACTGTATTGTACAGGGTATCTTATGGAAAAGGGGGTTTTAGTCGATGAACAGAAATCCTATTGTACCTTATATCTTGATCATGGCCCTCGGTATCGGCCTGATCTTCTTCATGTCCCTCTATGGGCTGGACAAGCAGGAGGAGATTGCAGCTGATCACGAAGAGACTGAACAAGGCGGAGACGGCGGCGCGGCATCAGAAGGCGACGGCGGAGAAGCAGACTCCGGCGACTTCGACCCTCAAGCATTTGCCGAAGGGAAATGTGTGTCTTGCCACGGTCAGAACTTTGAAGGCTCGATCGGACCGAACCTTCACGAGATTTCGGATGACAAGGACACGGTCAAGGACGTTCTGAAGAACGGTAAAGGCACCATGCCTGGTGGCCTCGTGCCGGAAGAGAACCTCGACGCCATGGCGGACTGGGTCGTCTCGCTTCAAGAGTCGTAAAATGAATTGAAATGAATGGAGCCCTTATCCGGCACGCCGGATAAGGGCTTTAGCATGCAGGAGAACAGGCCTGCAAAGTCGAAAGAATAATAAAGGAAGGGGCTGGACGGAATTTGAATGCCAGAAGATTATCCGAACGGCTCGCGGCGGTCGCCGGCCGGGTCAGGGAAGGTGCGGTTCTTGCCGATATCGGCAGCGATCATGCCTATCTGCCCTGCCATCTGGCGCTCCGCGGCCTCATCAGCAAGGGCATTGCGGGCGAAGTGGCAAAGGGGCCGTTTGAATCCGCAGCGGCCACCATCCGTGAAGAAGAACTGGACGGAACCGTGGAAGCCCGTCTTGCGGATGGCCTCGACGCCATCCATCCAGAAGACGGCGTGGATACCGTGTCGATTGCCGGCATGGGCGGACCGCTCATCGCTTCGATCCTTGAACGGGGCAAAGACAGGCTGGACGGTGTCGGCCGTCTCGTCCTCCAGCCGAACATCAATGCCGTGGCCATCCGTAAATGGGGCGTTGCGAACGGATGGGCCGTCACCGGTGAAGAGATCCTCAAGGAGGACGGAAAGATCTATGAGATCCTTGTCCTGGAGCCCGGGCACGCCTCTTACGACGACAAGGAGCTGCTGTTCGGCCCGTTGCTCATGAAAGAGAAAAGCGAGGTCTTCCGGGAGAAATGGCAAAGGGAAGCGCTCTCCTGGAAGCAGATCCTGAGGCAGATGGAACAGGCGTCCAATGCAGAAGAAATCGGGAAAAGGCAAGAGGGCCTTCAACAGGCCATCATGATGGCAACGGAGGTGCTGGAAGATGAGAAAAGCGAAAGTCAGTGATATCATCCGGCTGATGGAAGAGTGGGCTCCGAAGAAGTTCGCGTATGACTGGGATCCCGTCGGTCTCCAGATCGGCAGCCCGGAAACGGAACTGGACAAAGTGCTGATCACGCTGGACGTCACGGAGGAAGTGGTCAGTGAAGCGGCAGACATGGGGGCAGGCATGATCATCGCCCACCATCCGCCGATCTTCAAGCCGATGAAGGCGCTCAGAACCGACACGCCGCAGGGTGCCGTCATCGAAGCCTGCATCAGGAATGGGATTTCGGTTTATGCCTCCCATACGAATCTGGACGTGGCACCCGGCGGCGTCAACGACATGCTGGCGGAGCGGCTCGGCCTGCAGGACCTGTCCGTCCTTTCCGAGACGTATGTGGAGCCGCTGTTCAAGCTGGCCGTCTATACGCCGCATGATAGCGTGGAGACGGTCCGTGAGGCGCTGGGCAGGGCAGGCGCAGGAGCCATTGGCGACTATGTCAACTGCACGTACGAGATTGAAGGGACGGGAAGATTCACGCCGTCTGAAGGCGCCGATCCGTACATCGGCGAAATCGGCAAGTCTGAATCCGTGGAAGAAACGAAGATCGAGGTCGTGCTGACCGCATCGATCCGGAACCGGGTTGAACGGGCGATGATCGAAGCGCATCCATACGAGGAGCCGGCCTATGATTTCTTCGTGCTTGACCAGCGCCTCGAGGAATATGGGATCGGCCGCATCGGACGGCTGGAAGAAGCGATGACGCTCGATTCATTTGCCGAGTTGGTGAAAGATCGTCTCGGCGTCCCCGCGCTCCGTGTCGTGGATTCCGGAAAAGAGGAGATCCGCACGGTCGCCGTTCTTGGCGGCTCGGGCGGAAAGTACGGACAGGATGCCGTTGCCCGGGGGGCCGATGTGCTCGTCACGGGTGATGTCGACTACCATACGGCCCAGGATACCGCCCTGCTCGGTCTGTCCATCGTCGACCCGGGACACCATATCGAGCGGATCATGGTCGGCGGCGTAGCCAAAAAGCTCGAAGAGATGGCGGGGAAAGAAAAACTCGGCTGCACGTTCCACCAATCTTCCGTCATCACCGAACCGTTCCGGTTCATGTGAAACGGCTTGCGGCAAAGCAAACCGGTCAGGTCCAAAAAACACCCTGGAAGCCAATGCTTCCAGGGTGTTCATCATTTCAGGATATCGGATAAGGTTCAATCCGCACGACCGGTTTCGGTTTCTTGATGTTCGGCAGGACTTTTTCGATCTTCACTTGTGACACATTTTGGTGTGTGGAAGGGTCTTCCGGGTCATACTGCTCGAGGAACTGGATGACTTCCTTCACGACCGGTGTCGGCGTGGAAGCGCCGGCCGTGACGCCGACCGTCTCGACGCCTTCGAGCCAGTCCAGGCTGAGTTCGGACAGATCCGAAATGCGGTAGGAAGGGGTGCCCGCGATTTCCACGGAGACTTGGGTCAGGCGGTTGGAGTTGTTGCTCTTCGGATCTCCGACGACAATCAGGAGGTCGGTCTCGCCTGCCTGCGTCGCCACCGCTTCCTGGCGGACCTGCGTCGCCATGCAGATCTCCTTATGCACTTCCAGCTGCGGGAAACGCTCCTTCAGCCGTTCCATGATATGGGCAACATCCCACTGGCTCATCGTCGTCTGGTTCGTGACGATCAGGCGATCGGCCGAGACCTCAAGAGCGTCGGCTTCCTCCAGCGTCTGGATAAGGTGGACCTTGCCGGGCGCGACGCCGAGAGCGCCCTCCGGCTCAGGGTGGTCCTTCTTCCCGATATAGATCACTTCGTAGCCGTCATCCGTTTTCTCCTTGATCAGATCGTGTGTGGAAGATACGTCCGGGCACGTGGCATCGATGGAGACCAGGCCCTTCTGCCGGGCGAGCTCGCGGACTTCCGGTGTCACGCCGTGGGCAGTGAAGATGACGGTCCCCTTGTCGACCTTTTCAAGGATTTCCTTGCGGTTCGGTCCATCGAGCGTGATGATCCCGTCTTGTTCAAACGCGTCGGTGACGTGCTTATTATGGACGATCATGCCCAATATATAAATTGGCCGGGGGAGCGATTTGTCCATCGCGGCGTTGCGGGCAATCACCATTGCATCCACAACTCCGTAACAGTATCCCCGCGGTGTGATTTTAACGACTTTCATGGAATCCACTCCTTAAAGGAATCGCTGACTCCATTATAGCCGAGCCGGGCGCCGGATTCAAAGATTCACAAAGGNGGAACTGGATGACTTCCTTCACGACCGGTGTCGGCGTGGAAGCGCCGGCCGTGACGCCGACCGTCTCGACGCCTTCGAGCCAGTCCAGGCTGAGTTCGGACAGATCCGAAATGCGGTAGGAAGGGGTGCCCGCGATTTCCACGGAGACTTGGGTCAGGCGGTTGGAGTTGTTGCTCTTCGGATCTCCGACGACAATCAGGAGGTCGGTCTCGCCTGCCTGCGTCGCCACCGCTTCCTGGCGGACCTGCGTCGCCATGCAGATCTCCTTATGCACTTCCAGCTGCGGGAAACGCTCCTTCAGCCGTTCCATGATATGGGCAACATCCCACTGGCTCATCGTCGTCTGGTTCGTGACGATCAGGCGATCGGCCGAGACCTCAAGAGCGTCGGCTTCCTCCAGCGTCTGGATAAGGTGGACCTTGCC
Organism: Bhargavaea cecembensis; assembly: GCF_000826125.2. Lineage (GTDB taxonomy): Bacteria > Bacillota > Bacilli > Bacillales_A > Planococcaceae > Bhargavaea > Bhargavaea cecembensis_B. The sequence goes on along the minus strand of NZ_LN651373.1, from coordinate 1,623,746 downwards.
GGGCGCGACGCCGAGAGCGCCCTCCGGCTCAGGGTGGTCCTTCTTCCCGATATAGATCACTTCGTAGCCGTCATCCGTTTTCTCCTTGATCAGATCGTGTGTGGAAGATACGTCCGGGCACGTGGCATCGATGGAGACCAGGCCCTTCTGCCGGGCGAGCTCGCGGACTTCCGGTGTCACGCCGTGGGCAGTGAAGATGACGGTCCCCTTGTCGACCTTTTCAAGGATTTCCTTGCGGTTCGGTCCATCGAGCGTGATGATCCCGTCTTGTTCAAACGCGTCGGTGACGTGCTTATTATGGACGATCATGCCCAATATATAAATTGGCCGGGGGAGCGATTTGTCCATCGCGGCGTTGCGGGCAATCACCATTGCATCCACAACTCCGTAACAGTATCCCCGCGGTGTGATTTTAACGACTTTCATGGAATCCACTCCTTAAAGGAATCGCTGACTCCATTATAGCCGAGCCGGGCGCCGGATTCAAAGATTCACAAAGGCGGCTGAAAAATCCGGGGCACGGATTGCCCGCCCGAAGCCGGTTGCGGACGGGAGGGGGCCGGTGCTGCGGAAGAGGTCCCACCGGTTGCGGCCGGGGCCTGGCCTGCCGCCGGGCTTCCGGAGAACCCTCTGTAAATCTGCCAGAGTGCGGGGATATTCTGCATCATCGGGGATAGCTGGCTGATGATCGGGGACAGTTGCTGCGCGGTGGTCAGGAACTTATCCGCCGTCCCCATGAATGATTCCAGACGCGAGGGGCCTCCGCCCCTCCCGCCGAACGGGGTGCCGCCCGCCCCGAACCGCCCGCCGCCCGGACCTGGACCGGGTCCTGGGCCCATATAACCACCCTGACCCTGCATCATGTTGAACGGGCGTGCCTGCGGGGGGAAGGATCCCGGCATTCCGCCGGCTCTTCCGCCTGACGAAAATGGATAAAAGGATTGATATCTCACCGATTGAGGCTCCTTTCTTTTATCTTCTCCTACCACTCATCATATGCTCGGTTTTCCTCGGCGACACACGCTCATCCCGGCGGTATTCGGCAAAAACTCGGTCCCGGACATGAACTTATTGAAGAATCCTGATAAAATAGGGGGACACGAGGAGGAAAACGAATGCCTAACTTTGAAGACATGAACTTGAAACCGTTCCTGCAGGAGGCCATCCGCAGCATCGGCTTCAAGAGCCCGACACCGATCCAGGAAGCGGTGATCCCGCTGATGATGGAGGGCCGGAGCACAATCGGCCAGGCCCATACCGGGACGGGGAAGACCCACAGTTTCCTGATTCCGATTGTCGAGCGGACGGATTCGGAATCCGGCGAGATCCAGGCCGTCATCACCGCACCGACGAGGGAGCTTGCGGAACAGATCCACGCAGAGCTTCTGCGTCTTGTGGAAAACACTGATATCCGCACGGGCCTGTACATCGGCGGCACGGACAAACAGCGGTCGATCGACAAGCTGAAAACACAGCCGCATATCGCGGTCGGCACGCCGGGAAGACTGCGCGATCTTGCCGAGGCAAGCGCACTGCACGTCCATACCGCGAAAATCCTCGTCGTCGATGAAGCCGACCTGGCGTTTGACATGGGCTACGTGGAAGACATCGACAAGATCGCTTCCCGGATGCCGAAAGACCTCGAGATGTATGTGTTCTCCGCCACGATTCCGGAGAACCTGAAGCCTTTCCTGAAGAAGTATATGGAGGCCCCGCAACATGTCCGGGTCGGGGAGCGCCGGCCTGTCGCCGAAGGGATCACTTTCCCGCTCGTCCCCGTCCGCGGCATGGACAGGAAGAAAAAACTGCGTGACGTCATGAAGGCGATCAACCCGTATCTGGCCATCATTTTCACGAACACCCGGAAAGAGGCCGAGGAAGTGGCTTCCTGGCTTTCGGGACAGGGCATCCAGGCCGGCCAGATCCACGGCGACCTGACACCGCGCGAACGCCGGAAGATGATGAACCGGGTCCGTTCCCTTGATTACCAGTACATCGTGGCGACCGACCTTGCGTCCAGGGGCATCGACATCCCGGGCGTCAGCCATGTGATCAACTTCAACCTGCCTGAAAATCTCGAGTTCTTCGTCCACCGTTCCGGCCGGACTGCACGCGCCGGGCTGGAAGGGACGGTCATCACCCTGTATGAGCCGACGGACAACGACGCAATCGTCAGAATCGAGAAGATGGGTGTCCCGTTCGTCCACCGGGATGTGAAGGACGGGGAATGGAAGGAACTGAAAGAGCGACATTCGCGTGAAAACCGGCAGAAGACGGACCGCCAGCTTGACGATAAGGCGCGCAGTCTCGTGAAAAAGCCGGCGAAAGTGAAACCGGGCTACAAAAAGAAAATGGAAAAACAGATTGCCGAGATCCGGCGGAAGGAAAAGCGCCGTCAGTGGCAAGGAAAGGGGAAGTAAGATGCTGATCGGATCCCACGTATCCATGAGCGGAAAGAAGATGCTCCTCGGTGCAAGTGAAGAAGCGGCGTCTTATGGTGCCTCGACATTCATGATCTACACCGGCGCCCCGCAAAATACACGGCGCAAGGCGATCGAGGAGCTGAACATCGAAGCCGGGCGCCTCCACATGAAGGAAAACGGCATTTCCGACATTGTCGTTCATGCGCCTTACATCATCAACATCGCCAATACAATCAAGCCGGAGACGTTTGCGCTCGGCGTCGAGTTCCTCCAAAAAGAAATCGAACGGACAGCTGCCCTCGGCGCAGACCAGATCGTTCTTCATCCGGGAGCTCATGTCGGTGAAGGACCGGAAAAGGGTATTGCCAAGATCATCGAAGGACTGAATGAAGTCCTTTCGGTGGATATGCCGGTCCGGATCGCGCTGGAAACGATGGCGGGCAAAGGCTCCGAATGCGGCCGGACGTTCGAAGAGATCGCCCGCATCATCGACGGGGTGGAAAACAACGGCAGGCTGAGCATCTGTTTTGATACTTGCCACGTCCACGATGCAGGCTATGACATCGTCAATGACCTGGACGGCGTGCTGAAGCAGTTCGATCAGATCATCGGGCTCGACCGCATCTCCGTTGTCCACGTGAACGACAGCAAAAACGTGTGCGGGGCGGCGAAGGACCGGCATGAGAACATCGGATTCGGAGAAATCGGATTTGACGCGCTTGCGTCGATCGTCCACCTCCCCGAGTTCAAGGCATTGCCGAAAATCCTCGAAACCCCGTGGGTCGGCCCCGACAAAGCCAGCCGGAAAGCTCCGTATAAAGAGGAGATTGCCATGCTCCGTGAACAGGCATTCAACCGTGAACCGATCGAAACGCTGATGGTCTGAGGTCACGGGGAACCTGCCTGAGGGAAGATGGGACGGCTTCTCTGCAACATGATAAAACAAGGACAACGGGCGCCCCTGCGGGACCGCGACCGGAGTCCTTGTTTTTTGCTTTTTATCGAGAGATCGGGGACGAGTGTCATCGCAGGAGGCCCGAGTGTCATCGCACGGACCGCGAGTGTCATCGCACGGTGTCTCAGTTCAGATACGCAACGTTTCAGCTCAGAAACACAACGTTTTGCCTGAGATACACAACGCTTCTGCCCAGATACGCAACGGTTTCCAACGCCAGGAACTCGATTCCGCTTAAAGATACCTGTCGACGAGCTCCTGGGTCCGCTGCTCGCCGATGATGGACTGGACTTTCCGGATAAACAGATCCGGCACGCCGGTGAGCACCCAGGCCATCGTCACTTCGTCGAGAAGCGGCCGAAGTTTTCCCACTTCCTTGAGCGTCAGGCGGATGCCGTATTGTCCGGCAAGGGTATGGAGCTCCCTGTCCGTCATCCTCTTCATCTCGGCAATCGTCGCATACAGATTCATCCGATTCTCTCCTTCCGGTAAGTTTTCGTTTACAAACGGAAGCCGGCATACTATACTCATTTAAGTTAAATCGTAATCATTCCGAATTGAAATGAGGAAAGACCATGCCGGAGATTTTAATTGAACTGGAGAACGTTTCCTATCGCTACGGTGAAACGACCGCGCTTGAACGGGTCAGCCTCCAAGTCAGGGAAGGGGAGTTCTGGGCGGTGATCGGCCCGAACGGCTCGGGTAAGTCCACGCTGCTCAAACTGGTGCTCGGACTGATCGAGCCCCAGGCCGGCCAGGTGCGCCTATTCAGCGAGCCGGCAGCCTCTTTCCGGAGCAAAGAGAAAATCGGCTATGTTTCCCAGAAGTCGAACGCATTCAACAGCGCCTTTCCCGCCACGGTCAGGGAAGTGGTCAGAAGCGGCCTTGTGAAAAAAACGGGCCTTTTCAGGCGGTTTCCCTCTGATTGGGAAGCGAAAGTCACGAAGGCCCTTGCGGCGGTGGGGATGGAAAGCTACGCCGGCCGCAGCATCGGACAGCTTTCGGGCGGCCAACAGCAGCGGGTCTTCATCGCCCGTGCGCTCATCAGCAATCCAGAATTGCTGATCCTCGACGAACCGACCGTCGGGATCGACCGGCAACACATGGAATCGTTCTATGATATGCTCGGCCGCCTCAACCGTGAGAAAGGGATCGCAATTCTGCTCGTGACCCATGACGTCGATACGGTGTCCGAGCTCGTGACCCACGTGGCATGCGTGAACCGCTCGATCCACTTCCACGGACCGCATGAAGAGTATAACCGGCAGGAAGAGCGCTTCAGGAATGAGTGGTACGGTCATCCGGTCCGCCGTGTCCATCATGACAAGGAGGGCGGAGAAGGATGATTTCAGCCATATTCGAATATAGCTTCCTTCAGAACGCCTTTGCTTCCGGAATCATCATCGGCGTCATCGCCCCGATGCTTGGACTGTTCATCGTCGTGAGGAGGCTGTCGCTGATCGCCGACGCGCTCAGCCATGTGACGCTGGCCGGCATTGCGGGGAGCCTGTATTTGAGCCAGTCGGTCGGCGCGCTCGCCGCACTTAATCCGATTTATCTCGGGATCGGCTCCTCGGTCGCCGGCTCGCTTCTCATCGGGCGGCTGCGCGAGACGTATAAAAGCTATGAAGAACTGGCGATTCCGATCATCATGTCCGGCGGAATCGCAATCGGCGCCATCTTTATCTCGCTCGCCAAGGGCTTCAGCGCAGACTTGATGGGCTATCTGTTCGGTTCGGTTTCTGCGGTCAGCCGCGGGGACCTTGTGACCATTGCGGTCGTGGCCATTGTGACGGCCCTGTTCATCGGGCTCGCCTACAAGGAGCTTTTCACCATTTCGTTCGATCCGGAATATTCCAAGGCGCAAGGCCTTTCGACAAAAGGGCTGAACATCTGGTTCATGATCGCCACGGCGCTCGTCGTAGCCGGATCGATGAGGATCGTCGGGATCCTGCTCGTCTCCTCGCTCATGACGTTGCCGGTCGCCGCCGCCATGCAGATTTCAAACGGATTCCGGCAGGCGATGATCTGGTCGATCGTGTTCGGAGAGCTTTCCGTCGTGGGCGGCCTCTTTTCGGCATTCCATCTCGACATCGCACCGGGCGGGACGATCGTTGTCATCTCGGTCCTGATCTTGCTGGCGGTGATGGCAGTCAAACGGATCCGGGTATCAGGGAAAATAGCGGATAACGGAGGGGAACGTGATGACATTTGACAAAGCGATCCGGCTGATCCGGGAAAATGGCATGAAACGGACGCCGAGCCGCGAAGCGCTCCTGAGGCTGTTCGCCTCGGACGGCCGTTATCTCTCGGCGGCCGATGTCCGGCAGGCTCTTGCCTACGAGCACCCGGCGATGAGCCTGGATACGATCTACCGGAATCTGTCTTCCTTCGCGGAACTCGGCATTCTGGAAGAGACGGAACTCGGGGGTGAGCGGAAATTCCGGATGCACTGCGACCGGGACGGGCATCATCACCATTTCATCTGCATGGAATGCGGAAGGACGGAAGAGCTGGATCTCTGTCCGATGGATGAGGCGGCCGGCCTTCTTCCCGGCTTCACGATCGAAGATCATAAATTCGAAGTGTACGGCCGCTGCCCGGACTGTGCCGTTGCAAAATAATAAAGCGTGGGAACCCTTATCGGGTCCTCACGCTTTTTTTGCGGCAAATTCAGTTCTGATCCATTCATCCGCTTCCCGCCAGTCATGGATCCGGATCACGCCGTCGGGGATGGGCATCCGGTTGTACGGGGCGTCGAACAGAAGCACCGGGATGCCGAGCTCTTCATGGATGTCCACGGCATTGTCGTGCTTGTCTTCGAAAAAGACGTCCACGCCGAAGCGCCTCGCGGTTTCAATCTTCCGGTGGGAACCGGTGAGCTCGATATGGTGGAACGGGATCTGATGTTCTTCAAACCACCGGAACGTCACATCCTTCACTTCCAGCCCGCGGGCGGAGATGAAGTAAAGTTCATGGAGATCGTTCCATTTGGACAGGATTTCCCGGGCATGTTCATGCGCGGGCGAGGTCCGGTAGATTTCGGGCTCCGCCTGCTTGAACCATGCGGCGAACTCTTCGGGGTCGAGCATCGGGAATGACTCGGTCAGGCTGTAGGCCGTGATATCGTCCAGGACAAACTGCGAGTTGAACTTCCGGTTGATATGCGGCAGCAGTGCGTCCGGGGTCGTCACGGTACCGTCGATGTCGATTCCGAGACGAAGCGGACTCATTTTGCCGCTTCCTCTTGAAGCGCAAGTTCTTGGCGCTGTTTCTCGTAATACTCCTCGGCCAGGATGTCGATCTCTTTCTTGAGTTCGTCGACCATCGTCTCTTCAGGCACTTTCCGGACGGTCTTGCCGTGCATGAACAGCAGGCCTTCGCCGCGTGCGCCGGCGATGCCGATGTCCGCTTCGCGGGCTTCACCCGGTCCGTTCACCGCACAGCCGAGAACGGCGACCTTGATCGGCGCTTTGATCGTGGAGATGTATTCCTCGACTTCGTTCGCGATGGAGATCAAGTCGATCTCGATACGGCCGCAAGTCGGGCAGGAGATGAGCGTCGCTGCATTGGAAGAAAGGCCGAACACTTTCAGCAGTTCGCGGCAGACTTTGATTTCTTCAACCGGATCGGCGCTCAGCGACACGCGCATCGTGTTTCCGAGGCCCATGCTGAGAAGAGTGCCGAGGCCGGCCGCGCTCTTGATCGAGCCGGCGAATTGCGTACCGGACTCGGTGATGCCGAGGTGGAGCGGATAGTCGAATGCCATGGACGCTTTCTTGTATGCCTCGATCGCCAGCTGGACGTCCGATGCCTTCAGCGACACGATGATGTCATGGAAGTCGAGGTCCTCCAGGATCTTGATGTGATGGAGGGCACTTTCGACCATGCCGTCCGCAGTCGGATAGCCGTATTTCTCAAGGATATGGCGTTCAAGGGATCCGGCGTTCACGCCGATCCGGATCGGGATGCCTTTTTCTTTGGCAGCTTTGACAACCGCTTCGACTTTTTCCCTTTTGCCAATGTTCCCCGGGTTGATCCGGATTTTGTCGGCACCCTGTTCGATGGCGATCAGAGCCAGGCGGTAGTCAAAGTGGATGTCGACGACGAGCGGGATGTTGATCTGTGCCTTGATCGCACCGATCGACCGTGCTGCGCGCTCATCGGGGCAGGCGACCCGGACGATCTGGCAGCCGGCCTCTTCCAGACGTTTGATCTGGGCGACAGTCGCTTCAACGTCGTGTGTCTTGGTGGTCGTCATGCTCTGTATGAAAAGTTCGTTGCTTCCGCCGATCGTCAGGTTCCCGACTTTGACTGGGCGGGTGTTCGAACGGTGTGTCATTTCAGCCATTTGGTTGGTCTCTCCTTTTCGGGCCGGTGCCTCACTCCGACAACCGGCTTTTCGGGCCTGGCTCCGGGAGGGACAGGAGGATCGCATCCGCCTGTTCCTCCCGAAACGGGCCGTTCACTATTGCTTATTCTATCAATGCGCGCGCCGTTATGACAAGCGAGCTGTATCAGGAGGCCGGTGCATCCGCATCTGGACGGCTGCAGTCCTGCTTCACGGACGTGAGCGGCAGGAGGATGACCTCGCCTTCCGCCGGGTCCCGTTTTTTCAGATGGGGGTTCAGCGCATAAAACTCGGACAGCCGCTCGAGCAGGCCCATTTCATCCGGATAAAGGGCGAAAAGGGACCGGACCGTATCGCCGGCGACGACGGTGACCGCTATCGAGCCGGATATCTCCTGCTCGTGGCAGGCCGTTTCGTTGTCATAGAAGGCGGCCATCGGGATGGTGCCTTCCCTAAGATCGGTCCGGATAAACCAGGATATGGCCAGGATCAGAACGGCTGCAATGATGATGCGCATGAAAAACCCCCCTTTCCACTATTCTATGAAGCGGACGGGGAGTTATGAACGGCTCTCTTTTTCGGCGCGGCTTTGGGATAATAGCCGACGGCAAGCCAGATATAGACGAGTGCTGAGGCCGCGGACAACCAGGAAGAGAACGGAATTCCGGATGGGAGGAGATCGTCGAGCAGAAGGATGAGTGTCGGGACGGTCAGCGAAATGGCGGAAGTGCGCCAGAGATGCCGGTACTCGCCCCTCTTTTTGCGGATTTTGACGAAACCGAGACCTGCGAGCGCAAAGATGCTTGCTTTGACGTAAAAGTAGAGCGTCGCGATGAAAAACTGCATGACGAAAGCCGCCGGGTAAAGCAGGGGACCGATGTCCTCCAGTTCTTCCACGGGAATATCCGTGGAGCCGATGACCGTATCGGCCGAGAGCGCAAACTTGACGAATGAAAGGATGGCGGTGATCAGGACGAAGACGAATATGTACCTGACGACCTTTCCGAGCGGCAGCAGCCGGAATGCGGCAAGTTTTTTCGGCTCATGGAGCGCTGCTTTAAACAGTTGATGGAATTTCAAATGATCGCCTCCAGCTACCGTTTAGTTTAGCATGCCGAGGGGAAAAGACATGGATGATATTCAACATTTTCATGAACCGGATCAACCCCAATGTTAACGTATTGTAAATTTTACGCACGGAAGCTTTACATTCGCTTAACGAAATCCGCATAATGGGAAAGCATGATTATTTGTCGAATGGGGTTGAATTAACACGTGGAACTAAACTGGCAGGAAATGATTTTTCAATTTCTCGGAGGGCTCGGGATTTTCCTGTTTTCCATCAAATACATGGGGGACGGACTCCAGAAAGCGGCCGGTGACCGGCTCAGGGAGATTCTCGACCGCTTTACGACCAACCCGTTCATGGGTGTGCTGGTCGGGGTCATCGTCACCGTCCTGATCCAGTCAAGTTCCGGCACGACCGTCATCGTGGTCGGTCTGGTGAGCGCGGGCTTCATGAAACTCCGCCAGGCGATCGGGGTCATCATGGGCGCCAATATCGGGACAACCGTCACTGCATTCATCATCGGATTCGACGTCGGCGCCTACGCGCTCCCGATCATGGGGCTCGGTGCCTTCCTTCTGTTCTTCTTCAAACGGGACAAGGTGAAGAATCTGGGTGAAGTCGTATTCGGATTCGGCGGCCTGTTCCTCGGACTCGAGCTGATGAGCGGCGGCATGAAGCCGCTCCGAGAGCTTCCGGCCTTTCTCGACATGACCGTCGCCATGAGCGAACACTCGCTGCTCGGCGTCATCATCGGGACCGTGTTCACGCTCGTCGTCCAGAGTTCGAGCGCCACCGTCGGGATTCTCCAGGGGCTTTATGCGGAACATCTGATCGACCTGAAAGGTGCGCTCCCGGTGCTGTTCGGGGATAACATCGGTACGACGATCACGGCGATCCTCGCATCGCTCGGGGCATCGGTCGCTGCGCGGAGAGCCGCCACTACCCACGTCCTGTTCAACGTTCTCGGAACGATCATCTTCCTGATCCTTCTCGCCCCGTTCACGTCTTATGTCATCTGGCTGAGCGGGATTCTCGGGCTTGAACCGAAGATGCAGATCGCATTTGCCCACGGGACGTTCAACGTGCTGAATACGGTCATCCAGTTTCCGCTGATCGGGATGTGGGCCTATGTGGTGACCAAGATCATTCCGGGTGAGGACGTGACGATCGAATTCCGGCCGAAGCATCTGGATCCTTCATTCATCCACCAGTCCCCGTCGATCGCGATCGGGCAGGCGAAGGAAGAGATTTTGCGGATGGGCGATTATGCAGTCCGCGGATTGGGTGAAACGTATCAATATTTGACAACAAGCGACAAAAAGCATTCTGAGACGGCGTATCAGCTGGAAGATGCCATCAACAGTCTCGACCGCAGCATCACTGATTACCTCGTCCAGATTTCAGCCGAATCGATCAGCACGATCGAGTCCGAGCGCCATGTGATCCTGATGGAGACCGTCCGGGACATCGAGCGGATCGGAGACCATTTCGAGAACATCATCGAACTGATCGATTACCGGGAAGCCCACCGGGTCCTGATGACGGACGGGGCGATGGCCGACCTGGATGAGATGTTCACACTGACGATCGGCACGGTCCAGCGCGCCCTCGACTCCCTCAATCATCATGATGCCGAGATGGCGAGGGAAGTGGCCGAGAAAGAGGACCTGATCGACAAAATGGAACGCAAATTCCGAAAGAAACATATCCAGCGGCTGACCGACGGGCAGTGCTCGCCGCAGGCCGGCATCGTGTTCGTCGACATCGTCAGCAACCTGGAACGGATCGGCGACCATGCAGTCAACATCGCGGAAGCCATTCTCGGACGGAATGTTTAACCGCAAACTGTGAAGCAGACTGAAAACGGATGAAAGGAGGGGAAAGCCGTGTCGGTCATAGCCTGGACGCTGATCTTGCTCAGCTTCGTCATCTCGTTCATCGGGCTCGTCTATCCGGTGATCCCCTCCTCGCTGTTCGTATTCCTCGGCTTTATCCTGTACGGGCTGTTCTTTTCATTCGGCGACCTGCCCTGGTGGTTCTGGGTGGCGCAAGTATTGTTCACACTGCTGTTGTTCGGGGCGGATTTCCTGGCCAATGCGGTCGGAGTGAAACGGTTCGGAGGTTCCAAGGCGGGAATGTGGGGAAGCACCGCCGGGCTGATCGTCGGGCCGTTCGTCATTCCGATATTCGGCATACTCGCCGGCCCGTTCATCGGAGCCGTGGCGGCGGAGCTGATCTTCAACCGGATGCCGCCCGGCCGCGCCTTGAAGAGCGGCGTCGGCTCGCTGGTCGGATTCCTGACGTCCGTCGCCGCCAAGGGCGCGATCCAGATTGTCATGATCATCCTTTTCGTGATCGTCATTCCATAGAGCACCGTCCACTTGGGCGGTGCGTTTCATTTGAAGGAGTCGGTTGATTTTGATAATGTGGAATTGTACTGATCATTCATAAACCGGGAGGAATGTTGACATGGCTTTCAAATTGCCTGAGCTTCCATACGCATACGATGCGCTGGAGCCGCATATCGACAAAGAAACGATGGAGATCCACCATACGAAACACCACAACACGTACGTGACGAACCTCAACGCTGCGGTTGAGGGAACGGATCTTGCAGACAAATCGATCGAAGAAGTCCTACGCAACTTCGATTCCGTACCGGAAGACAAAAAAACAGCGGTCCGCAACAACGGCGGCGGACATGCGAACCACTCCCTGTTCTGGGTTCTTCTTTCCCCGAACGGCGGCGGTGAGCCGACGGGTGCGCTTGCAGAAGCCATCAACAAAAAGTTCGGCAGCTTCGAGAAGTTCAAGGAAGAGTTCGAGACAGCCGCAAAAGGCCGTTTCGGTTCCGGATGGGCATGGCTCGTCATCAACAACGGCGAACTCGAAATCACTTCCACCGCCAACCAGGATTCCCCGCTGATGGAAGGCAAGACGCCGATCCTCGGACTGGATGTATGGGAGCACGCGTACTATCTCAAGTACCAGAACCGCCGTCCGGAATACGCTGCGGCGTTCTGGAACGTCGTCAACTGGGACGAAGTGGCCAAGCGCTACGAAGAAGCAACAAAATAATCCGCATAAGCGGAAACCAGGCACACACCGGGCCCGTCCCAATGGTGTGTGCTTTTTTTGTCGCATTGCGTTACAATCAACATTGTGAATCTACCAGGAAAGGGGGAGGCGGGTGAATAAAAAACGCCGCTCAAAGCAGGATTCCCCGAAACAGAAACTCAGGAAAAACACGCAATTCCGGATGAACGTTCTGTTCTTCTCCATATTCCTGCTGTTTTCGACGCTGATCCTCCGGCTCGGCTATCTCCAGATCGTCAAAGGGGAGGACTACAAGCGGGAGATCGAGCGGACCGAGGAAATCTCGGTCAATACGAGCGTTCCCCGTGGCCGGATCTATGACCGGAACGGACAGATCCTCGTCGGCAACGAGCCGAAAAACGCCATCACCTATACGAAACAGCAGCGCACGAACACGGAGGATATGCTGAAGGTCGCCCGGAAACTTGCCGAGCTGATTGAAAAGGACACTTCAGCGATCACTGTCCGGGACAAGAAGGACTTCTGGATCCTGAACCATAAGGAAGAGGCCTATGATAAAGTGTCCGACAAAGAAAAGAAAAAGATCAGCGGCAGCGAGACGAAATCGAAGACGCAGCGCCAGCGCGAGCTCGATGATCTCGTCCGTGAAAGGATCACGGACGAGGAACTAAACTCCTTCACGGAACAGGAACTGGAAGTGCTCGCCATTTACCGTGAAATGGCGTCCGGCTACAACTATTCTCCGCAGATCATCAAGAGCGGGGACGTGAGCGAGGATGAATATGCGCTCGTCTCCGAACGGCTCGGCGACCTTCCGGGCGTCAACACGACGACGGACTGGGAACGGGTGAGAAACTCCCCGCTCGCCATACTCGGGACGACGAGCACGCCGAAGCAGGGGGTCCCCGAGGACAAGCTGGACTATTACCTGTCGCGCGGATACTCCCGCAATGACCGGGTCGGGAAAAGCTATATCGAACAGCAGTATGAATCGGTCCTCCAGGGACAGAAAACCGTTGCGAAGAACGTGACAGACCGTTCCGGCACCGTCATTGACACCGTCCCCGTCCAGGAAGGCAGGCCCGGCAAGGACCTGGTCCTCACGATCGACAGTGAACTCCAGGCGGAGGCCGAGCGCGTCGTTTCGCAGAAGCTGCTTGCACTCAAGCGCAATTACGGCTCCCAGATGCTGGACAGAGCATTCTTCGTCATGCTTGACCCGAATAACGGGGAAGTGCTCGCCATGGTCGGCAAGCAGCTCGTGAGAAACGATTCGGGACAGTACGAAGTGGCGGATATTTCATTCGGCACATACGGCATGGCGTACCCGGTCGGCTCCTCCATCAAGATGGCGACCGTCCTGACAGGCTACCAATACGGCGCCGCTTCGATGGGCGAAGTGAAGATTGACGAGCCGCTCTGGATCGGCAGGCAGAGAAAAGCGTCCCTCTTCAACCCGCGGGACTATAACCGGATCCCGATCAATGACATCACGGCACTGACTCGGTCCTCGAACGTCTATATGTTCAAGATTGCCATTGCCCTTGGCGGCGGCAACTACCAGCGGGGACAGGCCATTTCGCTAAAAGATGACACGCTCGATAAATTCCGGTCATCGTTCGCTTCCTTCGGTCTCGGCAGCCGGACCGGCATCGATCTGCCGGGAGAGTTCACCGGCCAGAAAGGGACCGAGAAGAAGCCGGGCCTCGTTTTGGACTTTGCCATCGGCCAGTACGACACGTTCACGACGATGCAGCTCGCCCAGTACGTATCGACGATTGCAAACGACGGGTACCGGGTCGCTCCGCATGTAGTCAAGGAGATCCGGGAGCCTTCGGTGGACGGCCGCACGCTCGGCCAGCTTTCCGAAGAAGTCGAGCCGACTTACCTGAACCGTATCGCGAACAGCGACAACGAGATCGAGCGCATCCGCCAGGCGATGTACACGGTGTACTATAATCAGCGGGGAACGGCCTACAAAGATTTCCATAACACGAAATACAAGGCCGCCGGCAAGACGGGCACTGCCCAGACCGCCTACTATGATGACCCTGAAAGTGATTTTTACACGAAGGAAACGGTCAGCGTCTCGCACGTCGGATTTGCGCCGTTCGATGAACCGGAAATCGCGTATGCCGTCCTCGTGCCGCACGTGACGACGATTCCTTCCAAAGTGCCGCACCCGAACAACGAGATCGCCCGCGAGATGGCGGATTTCTACTTCGATCTCAAGGCGAAGCGCGCAGCGGAAGGGGTTTCCGGGCCGGAGATCAACTACACCCTGACCGAGCCGGAAGGAGAAAACGCCATCCGGGAAGGCGAGTGACGGACCAGATGACTCGGCTTGAATTTCGCGTATTCTTTTGTGGACATCCACCCGGCTTATGCTATAATGGAACAGTCGTATAAATCTTGCTCAACCAAAACATGCTCATGAATCATGCTCAACTCTTCGATCCTGTATGAGTGGGAGGGAAATCGAATGCGCGTTAATGTGACACTTGCTTGCACAGAATGCGGCGAGCGCAACTATATTACAACGAAAAACAAGCGGACCAATCCGGAACGCATTGAAATGAAAAAGTTCTGCTCGCGTGACAACAAACAAACACTGCACCGTGAAACAAAATAAACGGATATGGCCAAAACCTTCATCGGTTTTGGTTTTTTCGTTAAACGAGGTGTATGGAATGGAAAAGAAAGAAATCCGCAGAGCCGTTCTGGGCAGGCTGAAGGAACTCCCCGGCGACGAACACCGGGAACGCGGACTCCTTGCTGCAGGCCGGCTGATCACTGACCGGCGGTTCGCCGATGCCGGAGTGATCGGGATCACCGTTTCGAGATATCCGGAACTGAACACGGAACCGATCATCCGGGCAGCCTGGTCTGCCGGTAAGCGGGTGGCGGTCCCCCGGTGCTCTCCGGGAGACCGGAGCATGCAGTTCCGTGAGCTGTCCTCATTCGACGATCTGGAAACCGTATATATGGACCTCCGCGAGCCTGTGGAGAGCCGGACCCGCCCTGTCGGGAAAGAGGAGCTGGATCTCATTGTGGTCCCGGGCGTCGTCTTTTCTGAAGAGGGATTCCGGATCGGGTTCGGCGGCGGATATTACGACCGGTTTCTCGCCGGTTTCGGGGGAGAGACGGTTTCCATCGCCCTTGAAGAGCAAATGTCCGGAGGCCTGCCCGTGGAACCGCATGACATCCCGGTCGATGCCGTCATGACGGACCGGCGTGTGATCCTCTGCGGAGGGGGAGCGCCGGATGGACACCGTCTATGATGTCATGCAGCTGCTCAAGCGCTTTGGAACATTCGTCTATACCGGGGACCGGAAGGCGGATCTTATTCTCATGGAGATGGAAGTGCGCGATCTCCATGAGAATAAGATGATCGATGACGCAGATTTCACGCGGGCTCTGCTGATTTTGCGCAAGGGAAAGTAGCACCCGCAATTCTTAAGAATTATTGAACATTCCCCAAAGGTGAAACCAAACCGGGTTTACTTCCGTCTTAATGAGGGTACTCGGATAATTGCAGACTTCTGGTATTTTGCAGTTGCTCCCCAAATTCATATCCACGCCTGGCTCTCCGGGTAATCATCGAGAAAGGGGTTAGACCAGCAGTGAACCAATCAAAAAAATCCAAGTTTCTGCCTCTGCTGCTCATCGCGGTTGTTGCGACTTGGCTGAAGACCTATCTTACCTACAAGACAAGCTTCAACTTGAAAATCGATAACGTGATGCAGGAACTGATCCTTTTCATCAATCCGCTCAGTTTTCTGCTATTCATCTACGGCCTCGCACTTTTCATGAAGACATGGAAAGGCGCTGTGCGATATTTGCTCATCACGAGCTCCGTTTTGACGGTCATCCTTTATGCGAACGTCGTCTTCTACAGATTCTACAGTGACTTCATCACGCTGCCGGTCCTGTTCCAGACGAATAACTTCGGCGACCTCGGCTCTTCGGTGACATCCAGCCTCCGGATCCATGACCCGCTTTACTTCGCCGACATCCTGATCATCTGGTTTGCGGCGCGCAAGCTGAAAGATGTTGCAGAGTACAGGGCGGTCCGTCCGATGTTCCGCCGGATTTACTTTGTCGGCGCTGCCGCGATGCTCGTGCTGAACCTCGGCCTTGCCGAGACGGAGCGCCCTCAGCTGCTGACACGGAGCTTTGACCGGGAACTTCTCGTCAAAAACATCGGTCCGTACAATTACCACCTCTACGACATTTACATCCAGTCCAAGTCCCATGCACAACGTGCGCTTGCGGACGGATCGGAACTCGTCGAAGTTGAGAACTACACGGCCGCAAACCACGCCGCTCCGGATCCTGACATGTTCGGGGAAGCGGAAGGCCGGAACCTGATCGTCGTCTCGATGGAGTCCCTTCAGAACTTTGTCATCAACAATGACATGAACGGCCATGAAGTGACCCCGTTCCTGAACAGCCTGACGCAGGACAAGGATACGTTCTACTTCCCGAATTTCTATCACCAGACCGGTCTCGGCAAGACGTCCGACTCGGAATTCCTGTTTGAGAACTCGATCTACGGCCTCGGCGGGGGTGCGGTATTCTTCACGCACGGCGGGAACACATACAACTCCCTTGCCGAAAGGCTCGGAGAAAATGGCTATTCGACGAACGTCATGCATGCGAACAGCAAGAGCTTCTGGAACCGTGACATGATGTACAAAGCCCTCGACATCGACAACTTCTATGATATCGACAGCTATGAAGTCGGTGAAGGCCAGGCGGTCAACTGGGGGATGAAGGACATTCCGTTCTTCGAGCAGTCGGCCGAGCACATGGCGGAAATGCCGCAGCCGTTCTACACGCGGCTCACGACACTGACGAACCATTATCCGTTCACGCTTGACGAGGAAGACATGTACATCCCTGAATACGATTCGAATTCCAAGACGCTGAACCGCTATTTCCAGACCGTCCGCTACATGGACGAGTCGCTTAAATTATTCTTTGAAGACCTGAAGGAAAAAGGCCTGTACGACAACTCGATCATCGTCATGTATGGTGACCACTACGGCATCTCGGAAAACCATAACAAGGCCATGAGCACGTATCTCGGCGAAGAAGTGACGCCTCTCGTCTCGGCCGAGCTGCAGAAAGTGCCGCTCTTCATCCACATTCCGGGATCCGGCAAAGGGGAGAACGTTGATACGCTGGCCGGCCAGATCGATTTGCGCCCGACGGTCCTTCACCTGCTCGGCATCGAAACGAAGAACGATATTCAGTTCGGGACCGACATCTTCTCTCCTGAGCACGATGAGTTTGTTCCATTCCGCGACGGACGGTTTGTGTCGCCCGATCACATTTTTGCATCGGAAACATGCTACAACCTTGAAACACGGTCGGAAGACGATCCGGCCGCTTGTGAACGCGGCATCGAAAAGACCCAGGAAGAGCTGAACTACTCGGACAAAGTCGTCAATGGTGACCTTCTCAGATTTTATGAGGAAAAGCCGGAGACCGGCGAAGTGAAGATGCAGGAAGCGAAATAACAAAAAGGTCCCTTGCGTGTAACTCCGCAGGGACCTTTTTTGTGGTGCGCCCGGTGGCTGCTTCCTGGAATCGCCGTCGGCAACCAAAAAAGGGCCGGCACAGTCAAGCTGTGCCGGCCCTTTTTCATCAGTGCAGTTTTGGCGGGTAGCCTTGGAAGGCGATCGTCAGAACGACGAAGGCTCCGAAGACGACGAATGTTGCAAGGTTGAAGATGATGCTCAGAATGTTTCTTTGTTTGAAGCCCTGAACGGTGCCAACGGCCGCCAGAATGGCGATTAGGCCGAAAAAGACCATCAATAGGTTCATCGGTGACACTCCTTCCGACTTGGTTCATTATAATAAAAATACCGCATATAAACTCCTCCTCTATTGTAATGTCTGGCCGTCCGTTTGTCGAGGAATATTCGTGACGAAAGTATGAACTTGGCTCATCGCCGTACATGGTACAATAGCGGCGGAGGTGTCACGATGATCAAATTCCATACAATGCCGCTCGGCGCCCTTCAGGCCAACTGCTATATTGCAGAAGCCGAAGGGGGACAGTGCCTCATCTTCGATCCGGGGGGCGAGCCGGATCGGCTGATTGCCCAGCTTCAGAGCATGGACCTTCAACCCGTCGCCGTCTATCTGACCCACGCCCACTTCGACCATATCGGAGGCGTGGACGGCGTCCGGCGGGCATACGGGGTGCCGGTGCATCTTCATCAGGAGGAAGAGGACTGGCTGGGCGATCCGATGCTGAACGGTTCGGGACGCTGGCCGGATCTCGGCACGATCGGGATCGCCGGCCCCGAGAAAATCATTTCCGGCGAAGAAGAGCGCACGGAGGGGCCGTTCCGATTCAGAATCCTGCATGTGCCGGGCCATTCCCCGGGGAGCGTGGCATTCCACTTCCCGGATGAAGGAGTGGCCGTCGGCGGCGACGCGTTGTTTAAGGGGAGCATCGGCCGGACCGATCTTCCGGGCGGGGACCATGAAACACTTCTTCGGTCCATTCATGACAAACTGCTCACGCTGCCGGGAGATACGGTCATCCTGCCGGGTCACGGAGGACCGGCCGTGATCGAGGATGAAGCGATGTCGAATCCGTTCCTGAACGGGTTCGGCTGAACCTGCAGAAAAGCGCCGCCCGTCGGCCGCGTGATGAACTAAAAAGGCTCCAGCCGCGGGAAGTTCCTGCAGCTGGAGCCTTTTTTATGTACCGCAGTGATCAGTGGCCTGCTCCCGGTACATGGATGAAGTTCGTATAATAGCTGAATCCGACCATAAAGACCATCAGATACGCTCCGAGGATGTACATATACATACGTTCTGTCAGGTTCATGTAACCAAGGAGAATGAAGAATCCGGTACTGGCCAGCATGAGGAGCGAAGGCGTCATCATGCCGCCGACATAGAACATGACTGCAAAAATACCCGTCCAGAAGCCCATGAGCTTGTACATATTATCCACGCGCGTTCCCTCCTTTATCAGCGGTGCAATAATCTCCTATTCATTATAAGGGTTTTCCCCGTCCGGTGCAAACTCATTCAAGATCTTCTTTGTGACAAATGGATGGCTTCCTTTGCTTAACTGCTGAAAATCGGATTTTGGGGCAATCTGAGATGTCATTTTTCAAATTTGACATCGGATTTTGGCTCATTTTGCAAAGTTGCGTAGTTGACTACCCGGACACACGCGGAGGGCCTATACTCGGGATGACGGGGAAGAGCGGTCCTTCCTTGTCTGACCACCGATCCAGGGGGAGGCGCGGCGATGGACAATCTCATCGAGAAGAAGGCGAGGGAACTGCTCGGCAAAGCCCTGCGGGGAGGGGCGACGGACCTGCATCTGAATCCGTCGGAAACGGGTTACGAAGTGCAGCACCGGAAGGACCGCCGGATCATCACGGCTTCGGAAATACCCGGCGTACTCGGCGAGCGGATCATCTCGTTCTACAAGTACTTGTCGTCACTTGATATCGGGGAAAGGAGGAAACCGCAGAGCGGCGCATTTGAAATGAGCTTCGGCGAAGAAGAATACTCGTTCCGCATCTCGACCCTGCCGTCCGTCAACATGCGGGAAAGCGCGGCGATCCGGTTCCAGCTGCAGGCGGCCGCGCTTCCGGTCCGGCAGCTGACGGGGGATGCGGAAAGCGCCCGGCTGCTGCAGGAGGCATCCGCCCTCAGGCAGGGGATGATCTTCTTCACGGGTCCGACGGGCTGCGGCAAGACGACCACGATGTACGCGCTGACCCGGCACTGCGCATCGTCGCTCAGCCGGCATGTGATCTCGCTCGAAGACCCGGTCGAGAGCACGCAGCCGCAGCTGTTGCAGGTGCAGGTGAACGAACGGGCCGGGATCAGCTACTCCACCGGCCTGAAGGCAATCCTCCGGCACTCGCCGGATGTCATCATGATCGGGGAGATCCGGGACCCGGAAACTGCAAAAGTCGCCGTCCAGGCAGCGCTCACCGGCCACCTGGTCATGGCGACGGTGCATTCGAAAGATACGGTCGGCAGCCTGTTCCGCATGTTGGAGTTCGGGATCCAGCTGGAGGAGCTCCGGCAGACCGTGGAGATGATCTGTGCGCAGCGTCTCATCGAGCAGGACGGGAAGCGGCAGGCAGTCTATGAAATCCTGCAGGGTCCGTTGCTGGCGGATGCCTTTGAAGCGCTGAGGGAAAACCGTCCGTTCTCCGTTCCGAAACATCTGTCCCTGGACTGGAAGGAGAGGGACGTTGCGACAAAAATCCGCGTTTATCAGAAGAAAAAACCGGCTCCGCCAGCCGGAACGGTTCCTTGAGCGCACCGCGGGGCTCATGCAGGAAGGCTATACTTTCCATGACTCCGTGAGGATGCTGCTGCCCCATCACCTGAAAGAGCCGGGGGAAGCCCTGCAGCTGCTTGAACAGAACCTGAGGGCTGGGCTCGGCCCGGTGGAAATCCTTGAAGGCACCGGATTCGGAAGGCATGCGCTCATGCCGGTCGGAATCGCGGTCACCCACGGGAATCTGCCGGCGGCACTGGCCACGATGGCCGAACGGATCCGCAGGCGGGGGAAAACCGTCGACAAACTAAGGAAGGCGACTCTTTATCCGGCCGTCCTGTTCGGGTTCATCGCCGTTCTGTTCATGCTGTTCCGGCTGCTGTTCATGCCGAACATGGAACGCCTTCTCGGCAGCCGCGGCGGAGGCGGCAAGGCGATGGACATTTCCGGTCTTCTGCTGAAGCTGCCTGATTTCGTGTTCGGTGCCGGACTGCTTGCCGTCCTGGCGGGCATTCCGGTCTTCATCGCCTGGAAAAGGCGGCCGCCGGGCGACCGTCACCGGATGATCATGGCCGTCCCGGTCGTCTCGAGATGGCAGCGGATGGCGCATACGGCGGTGTTTGCGAGGGAGATGGGGACCCTGCTGCTCGGCGGACTTTCCCTGCAGCAGTCGATCCGGATCCTGGCCGAGCACTCGCCGGGGTCGATGCTTGAATTCCTGACGTCCAGGCTCGGGGAGGAGGTGTTCCGCGGCGGGAAGCTGCATGAAGCCGCTGCCCATGCCGGCGGCTTTACAGAGGACTTCCCCTCCTTCATCCAGCACGGCGAAGACGGAGGGCACCTCCCGAGGGAGCTGCTCATCTACGGCGAACTGCTGGATGAACAGATCACCGAAGAATCGGAGCGGCTCATCGCCGTGATCCAGCCGGCCTTGTTTTCGGTTCTTGCCGTCTGCATCCTCGGCGCCTATCTCGCCCTGATGCTTCCTGTTTACAGCATGATCGATATCCAATGAAAGGAGAACCAAATGCTGAAGCGACTGTTCAAAAACAATAGGGGGTTCACTTTGATAGAAATGATGATTGTTTTGCTCGTCATCTCCGTGCTGATCCTCATCGCCATTCCGAACGTCACGAAGAGGGCGGAGAGCATCGATGACACCGGCTGCAATGCGTTGGTGAAGATGGTGGAAGGCCAAGTCCAGGCGTACCGGCTCGAGATGCGGAAGAATCCGGCCAGCGCTGCCGAGCTTGTGGCTGCGGATTTCCTCGAAGATGACGGGGATTCGCTGACTTGTTCGGACGGCAGGCAAGTGGCGGTGAACAATGGGGAAGTCACCCTGTCGCAGCCGTAAGCGGGAGGCCGGCTTCACTTTCATGGAAGTCGTCCTCGTGCTGCTCGTCGTGTCCGCCGTCACGCTGGCATCCGTCCATGCCGCCGGCCGCGTGCCGTCGGGCGGCGGCCTGATGAGATTCGAAGAACAGCTGAAGGCGGACATCCAGACGCTCCAGTCCTATACGCTGGCAAACCGGGTCACCGGACGGCTCGTGTTCACGAGCGACGGGACCGGTTACATCGGCTCCGGGGAAAATTCGGAAATCCTGTTCAGGCGCGCGTTGCCAGAAGGAGTGACCGTCTCCAGATACGGGACCCTCCGGAACATCGAATTCAATCCCCGGGGTTCGGTCGCCGCATTCGGAACGATCCACTTTGATGCGCCGTCAGGGACGCTGAAGCTGAAAGTGCATATCGGAAAGGGGCGGGTTTCGTTTGAACGATGAGCGGGGCTATTCCTGGCCGGAAGCGATGCTCAGCCTCATTGTCGTGTCGGTCGTATGGCTGCTGCTCATTCCGGCAGCGGACCGGATGACGCTGAAGATGGACGAGCGGCGATTGGCCGCCCAGGCGGCGTCGGTTGCGGCCGATGCGGCGGATGCCCACTTGGCCTACGGCGAATCTGCCGGCCATCACCTGATCG
>NZ_LN651373.1:1408677-1600757 GCF_000826125.2 Bhargavaea cecembensis | reverse complement strand
GTGAACAATGGGGAAGTCACCCTGTCGCAGCCGTAAGCGGGAGGCCGGCTTCACTTTCATGGAAGTCGTCCTCGTGCTGCTCGTCGTGTCCGCCGTCACGCTGGCATCCGTCCATGCCGCCGGCCGCGTGCCGTCGGGCGGCGGCCTGATGAGATTCGAAGAACAGCTGAAGGCGGACATCCAGACGCTCCAGTCCTATACGCTGGCAAACCGGGTCACCGGACGGCTCGTGTTCACGAGCGACGGGACCGGTTACATCGGCTCCGGGGAAAATTCGGAAATCCTGTTCAGGCGCGCGTTGCCAGAAGGAGTGACCGTCTCCAGATA
Source organism: Bhargavaea cecembensis (assembly GCF_000826125.2). Lineage (GTDB taxonomy): Bacteria > Bacillota > Bacilli > Bacillales_A > Planococcaceae > Bhargavaea > Bhargavaea cecembensis_B. Next base: position 1,600,430 of record NZ_LN651373.1, on the reverse strand, counting down.
CGGGACCCTCCGGAACATCGAATTCAATCCCCGGGGTTCGGTCGCCGCATTCGGAACGATCCACTTTGATGCGCCGTCAGGGACGCTGAAGCTGAAAGTGCATATCGGAAAGGGGCGGGTTTCGTTTGAACGATGAGCGGGGCTATTCCTGGCCGGAAGCGATGCTCAGCCTCATTGTCGTGTCGGTCGTATGGCTGCTGCTCATTCCGGCAGCGGACCGGATGACGCTGAAGATGGACGAGCGGCGATTGGCCGCCCAGGCGGCGTCGGTTGCGGCCGATGCGGCGGATGCCCACTTGGCCTACGGCGAATCTGCCGGCCATCACCTGATCGACGGCACCCGCTTTGACTGGTGGATGGAAAGGGGAGGAGTCTGTGTTTCCTACCGGTCGCTTTCGGGCGAGGAATCGCTCTGCATCATTCCTTGATCATCCGGAGAGGGGCTACACGTTCACCGAGTCGATGCTTCAGCTTCTCATTTTTTCGTTTTTCAGCCTTTTCTCTCTCGCCTTCCTCGTATGGGCGGGGCAGACCGCGGTTCATCTCGGGGACCCCTCGGCCGTTGAATGGGAGCTTTTCCGCCGCGAGTTTTCGGAGTATCTGAAGGAGACCGATGGAATCGCCGTCCCGGAAGGCGGAAAAGGCGTTTCCGTCCGGCGGGGCGGGGTAGTCATCGATATCGAGGAATTCAAAGACGGGGCACTGTTGAGAAAACGGGTCGACCGGAAAGGCCATGAGCCGATGCTGACCGATGTCTCCTCCGCAAGCTTTGCGCTTGAGGGCCATCGTCTCAATCTGGAAGTCGTTTTCGGCAACGGCCGGGAAAGGAGGACCACCCATACGATTACGTTCCGCAACGGGGAGGAGTGAATCGGGGGCCGCTTTGCCCGCCGCGCTTTTCCTGCTGCTCCTCAGCACCGCTTTCTTCCTTTCCGCCACTGCTGCTTATCTCGGCCAACTCCACGCCTATACGTTGTTGGAATCGGCCGCGACTCGTGATACGATTATGAAAATCGAATCGGTTTCACAAGAATCGGCTTCACAGGCAGGCAGGTGGGAAGATGAAGAAAGTGTATCTGATCGGATACATGGGCTCGGGGAAATCAGCGATCGGCAGGAGGCTGAGCTACGCGCTCAAGATGCCCTTCTACGACATGGACCGGGAGATTGAACGAAAGGAGGGCATGAAAATACCGGAAATCTTCGAACGGTTCGGCGAGGACTACTTCCGCCGCCAGGAGACTGCATTCCTCAATGAATTCCGGGACGAATGGTGCATCATTTCCACCGGCGGAGGAACGCCGATGAGGAAAGAGAACCGGGAGATCATGAGGAAGACCGGGCTCGTCCTGTTCCTCAACGCCCCGTTCCACGAGATCTGGCGCCGGATCAGGACCGACCGCAACCGGCCGATCGTGCAGCGTTCGACCCGGGAGGAGCTCCAGCAGCTTTACGGCGAGCGCAAGAAGATCTACAGGAAGACGGCCCATATTACGGTGAACACGGAAGGGAGATCGCTGCGCCAGGCCACGGAATATGCAGCCAGGCAGGTCAGGCGGCTGAGAAGCAGGTAGAGATCTGCTGCACCGCCTGCTTTCCCGAACGATCTGCGCGACTCTGCGAATTTCATTCGTCTATGGAAGGAATCATAAAAAAGATTGCGTTTTCTGCCTGTTCAATGTTAGGATATAGGCAAAGCGGCAGACGCTTTGAAGTAATCCGACAGTTGAATAACGAGGCGCCATGCGCCGGGCGGATGAATGTACGGGGAGAGAACGCGAAATGCGTCGCCGAAGGAGCAAATAACAGCTGTTATGAATCTCTCAGGCAAAAAGACTCGTACAGGACGCATCTCTGGAGAGTGCCGGACAGGCCGGCCACCAACGAGGAAAACCGATCAGGAAAACTTTCAGGTGACAGGACAGAGGACCCGATTCAAGGGGCCTCTGTCTTTTTATTCTGGAAAAAGGGAGGAAAACGGCGTGACCGATGAGTTGCTGCGCACCCCGCTGTTCGATCTGTACAAACAGCACGGTGCAAAAACGATCGATTTTGGAGGATGGGATCTGCCCGTCCAATTTTCCGGCATCAAGGCGGAACATGAGGCGGTCCGGAACCGCGCAGGGCTGTTCGATGTTTCCCATATGGGCGAGGTGATCGTCGAAGGTCCGGACAGCACCGCTTTTCTTCAAAAGCTTGTGACGAATGATGTGTCGAAACTGACGGAGGGCCGTGCACAGTATACCGTCATGTGCAACGAAGACGGCGGCACGGTGGATGATCTGCTCATCTATAAACTGTCCGGCGACAAGTATCTGGTTGTAGTCAACGCGGCGAACACGGAAAAAGACGTCCGGTGGATGCAGCGTCACGCGGAAGGGGACGTCTCCGTGACGGATGTTTCCGATGACTATGCGCTTCTCGCGCTGCAGGGGCCGCTTGCACAGGAGATCCTGTCCAGGCTCACGGACGAGCCGCTCGAAGACATCAAGTTTTTCCGTTTCCGCGAAGGGGTGGAGATTGCGGGACACCCGGCCCTCGTTTCCCGGACGGGTTACACAGGCGAAGACGGGTTCGAAATTTACACATCGCCGGAGTCGGCGCGTGCTCTCTGGACGGAAATCCTGCGTGCGGGGGAACCGGACGGTCTTCTTCCTGCAGGTCTCGGTGCCCGTGACACTCTCCGGTTTGAAGCGGGGCTCCCGCTCTACGGGCAGGAGCTGTCCGACTCGGTCTCTCCTCTCGAGGCGGGCCTCGGCTTCGTCGTGAAGCTCGGCAAAGAAGAAGACTTCATCGGCAAGGAAGCACTCGCCCGGCAAAAAGAGGCGGGGGTGCCGAGGAAGGTCGCCGGCCTGGAAATGATCGACAAGGGAATTCCTCGCACGGGATATGCGGTTTACAAGGACGGGGAGAAGGTCGGGGAAGTGACGACCGGCACCCAGTCCCCGACGATCGGCAAAAATGTCGGGAACGCCCTGATCCGTGCGGAATACGCAAACCCGGGCGAAGAACTTGAAGTCGAAGTGAGAAAGCGCCGCCTGAAGGCGAAAGTTGTGGAAACTCCGTTCTACAAGCGTCCGAAATCCCAATGAAGAGAGGTCCAGATAAAATGAAGCATCGCTATCTGCCGATGACCGAAACCGATAAGAAGGAAATGCTCCAGACAATCGGAATTGATTCGGTCGAAGAACTGTTTTCCGACATCCCTGAAAAAGTCCGTTTCAAGCGCGAGTATGACATCAAGCCGGCGCTCTCGGAGACCGACCTGATGAAGGAGCTGTCCGCGCTTGCCGCGATGAATGCCGACAGCCTTTCCCACGCCACATTCATCGGCGCCGGCGTCTATGATCACTACAAGCCGGTCGTCGTCGACCATGTGATTTCCCGTTCCGAATTTTACACGGCCTACACGCCGTACCAGCCGGAATTGTCGCAGGGCGAGCTGCAGGCCCTNGTCTCCGTGACGGATGTTTCCGATGACTATGCGCTTCTCGCGCTGCAGGGGCCGCTTGCACAGGAGATCCTGTCCAGGCTCACGGACGAGCCGCTCGAAGACATCAAGTTTTTCCGTTTCCGCGAAGGGGTGGAGATTGCGGGACACCCGGCCCTCGTTTCCCGGACGGGTTACACAGGCGAAGACGGGTTCGAAATTTACACATCGCCGGAGTCGGCGCGTGCTCTCTGGACGGAAATCCTGCGTGCGGGGGAACCGGACGGTCTTCTTCCTGCAGGTCTCGGTGCCCGTGACACTCTCCGGTTTGAAGCGGGGCTCCCGCTCTACGGGCAGGAGCTGTCCGACTCGGTCTCTCCTCTCGAGGCGGGCCTCGGCTTCGTCGTGAAGCTCGGCAAAGAAGAAGACTTCATCGGCAAGGAAGCACTCGCCCGGCAAAAAGAGGCGGGGGTGCCGAGGAAGGTCGCCGGCCTGGAAATGATCGACAAGGGAATTCCTCGCACGGGATATGCGGTTTACAAGGACGGGGAGAAGGTCGGGGAAGTGACGACCGGCACCCAGTCCCCGACGATCGGCAAAAATGTCGGGAACGCCCTGATCCGTGCGGAATACGCAAACCCGGGCGAAGAACTTGAAGTCGAAGTGAGAAAGCGCCGCCTGAAGGCGAAAGTTGTGGAAACTCCGTTCTACAAGCGTCCGAAATCCCAATGAAGAGAGGTCCAGATAAAATGAAGCATCGCTATCTGCCGATGACCGAAACCGATAAGAAGGAAATGCTCCAGACAATCGGAATTGATTCGGTCGAAGAACTGTTTTCCGACATCCCTGAAAAAGTCCGTTTCAAGCGCGAGTATGACATCAAGCCGGCGCTCTCGGAGACCGACCTGATGAAGGAGCTGTCCGCGCTTGCCGCGATGAATGCCGACAGCCTTTCCCACGCCACATTCATCGGCGCCGGCGTCTATGATCACTACAAGCCGGTCGTCGTCGACCATGTGATTTCCCGTTCCGAATTTTACACGGCCTACACGCCGTACCAGCCGGAATTGTCGCAGGGCGAGCTGCAGGCCCTGTTCGAGTTCCAGACGATGATCTGCCAGCTCACCGGCATGGACCTCGCCAACTCCTCGATGTATGACGGCGGGACGGCGCTCGCCGAGGCCGGCACGCTTGCCGCGGGCCACACGCGCCGCAAGAAGCTGCTCATCTCGGCAGCCGTGCATCCGGAGTACCGTGCCGTCGTCCGGACTTATGCGGCCGGCCAGTCGATCGACGTCGTCGACATTCCGATGAAAGACGGAAAAACGGACTACGAGGCGCTCGGCGGCATGGTTGACGGCGAAACGGCCGGAGTCATGGTCCAGTATCCGAACTTCTTCGGCCAGATCGAAGACATCCGCGAAGCGGCGGAACTGGCGCATGCACATAAGGCGCTGTTCATCGTTTCCTCCAATCCGCTCGCCCTTTCCGTGCTGACCCCTCCGGGTGAGCTCGGCGCGGACATCACGGTCGGGGATGCCCAACCGTTCGGGATTCCCGAATCGTTCGGCGGCCCGCACTGCGGCTATTTCGCCGTGACGGAAAAGCTCATGAGAAAAGTTCCGGGCCGCCTGATCGGCGAGACGGTTGACGAGGAAGGGCGCCGCGGCTACGTGCTGACGCTCCAGGCGCGCGAGCAGCATATCCGCCGGGACAAAGCGACTTCCAACATCTGCTCGAACCAGGCCCTCGTCGCGCTTGCCGCGTCCGTCGCCATGACGGCGCTCGGCAAGGAAGGCACGAGGGAAATGGCACGGCAGAACATTTCGAAGACCCAGTATGCGATCAATGCGTTCAAGAAAGCAGGCTTCAACGTCAAGTTCGACGGCCCGTGCTTCAACGAATTCGTCGTGGAAACGAAAGAGCCTGTCGGAGCGCTCAACAAGCGTCTGCTTGAATCGAAGATCATCGGCGGTTACGACCTCGGGCTCACTTATCCGGAGCTTGAGGGCCATACGCTCATCGCGGTGACCGAACTTCGGACGAAGGAAGAAATCGATGCACTTGTGCAGGAAATGGAGGCCATCCATGCATAACGAAAATCAGCCGCTCATCTTTGAAATCAGCAAGGAGGGCAGGATCGGCTATAGCCTTCCGGAGCTCGATGTTCCGGAGGCGGACCTTTCCGCGCTCATCCCCGAAGGCCTGCTCCGCGAAGAGCCGGCCCCGCTGCCGGAAGTGTCGGAACTGGACATCATGCGCCACTACACGGCCCTGTCCAACCGGAACCACGGCATCGACTCGGGCTTCTATCCGCTCGGGTCTTGCACGATGAAGTACAATCCGAAAGTGAACGAGGAAGTGGCGCGCCTATCCGGCTTCGCTAACATCCACCCGCTGCAGGATGAGTCGTCCGTCCAGGGTGCCATGGCGCTCATGTACGACCTCCAGGAGCATCTCGTCGAAATCACCGGCATGGACGAAGTGACGCTGCAGTCGGCGGCCGGTGCCCAGGGCGAATGGACGGCGCTCATGATGATCCGCGCCTTCCATGAAGCAAACGGCGATCACCAGCGCACAAAAGTCATCGTCCCGGACTCCGCGCACGGAACGAACCCGGCTTCCGCCGCTGTCGCGGGCTTTGACACGGTCACGGTCAAGTCGGCCGATGACGGCCTTGTCGACCTCGATGACCTCCGCAGGGTCGTCGGTGAAGACACGGCAGCGCTCATGCTCACGAACCCGAACACGCTCGGTCTGTTCGAGGAACATATCCTTGAGATGGCCGAGATCATCCACGGGGTCGGCGGCAAGCTGTATTATGACGGCGCCAACCTGAATGCGGTCATGGGCAAAGTCCGTCCGGGGGACATGGGCTTCGATGCCGTCCACCTGAACCTCCACAAGACGTTCACGGGTCCTCACGGCGGCGGCGGACCGGGTTCCGGGCCTGTCGGCGTGAAGAAGGAGCTCGTCCCGTTCATGCCGAAGCCGGTGCTCGTGAAGAAAGACGACCGGTACACGTTCGACTACGACCGTCCGCAGACGATCGGCCGCATCAAGCCGTTCTACGGAAACTTCGGCATCAACGTCCGGGCATACGCTTACATCCGTTCCATGGGGGCGGAAGGCTTGAAGCTCGTCTCGGAATATGCCGTCCTGAACGCCAATTACATGATGCGCAAGCTCGCCCCGTACTACGAGCTTCCGTACGACCAGCACTGCAAGCATGAATTCGTGCTGAGCGGAAGCCGGCAGAAGAAGCTCGGCGTGCGCACGCTCGACATCGCCAAGCGGCTCCTCGACTTCGGCTTCCACCCGCCGACCGTCTACTTCCCGCTCAATGTGGAGGAAGGCATGATGATCGAACCGACGGAGACCGAATCGAAGGAAACGCTTGACGCGTTCATCGATGCGCTGATCAAGATCGCCAAAGAAGCGGAGGAGACGCCTGAAGTCGTCCAGGAAGCTCCGCACACGACCGTCGTCAGCCGCCTTGATGAAACACGGGCCGCCCGCAAGCCGGTCCTGAAGTACATCCCGAAAGAAGAAAACGAACCCGTCGCAGTGAACTGACCCGGGTCCGGATGAATATCAAAAACCTGCAGGTGCCTATGCCCTGCAGGTTTTTGTCGTGGGGTCACGATGTGGCCGGACCGCCTTCGGTAACGGTGCACGCGGTAGCCTAGAGTCCTGCGGGCGGCCGGATCGGAGAATGGGTGAGGTATGCATCCGGTTCCGCGTTGGATTTTTGCCCGGAAGGAGAGAAGCTCACGAACTGAGGATAAGGCGAGTGTAATCGGATCGGGGCTGAGTGTAATCGGAGCAGGGCCGATTGTAATCGGAGGACAGGCGAGTGTGATCGCAGCGGGGGTGAGTGTAATCGGAGTGCGGACGGGTGCATTCGCATTAGTTTTTCCCGCAGGTGTCTCGTGGATTTCTTTTTCATTTGAACAGAACTTACAAGTGAACCGGACACCATCTCTGAATCTTTCGTCCATACTCCGACTTTTCCGCCTATGCTCCGATTTTTCCGTCCATACTCCGAAATTGTTGTCCATACTCCGATTTTTCCGCCCATGCTCCGAAATTGTCGTCCATACTCCGATCTTCCGGTCCATACTCCGAAATTGTCGCCCATACTCCGATTTTCCGGCCCATGCTCCGAAATTGTCGTCCAAACTCCGATTTTCCGGTCCATGCTCCGAAATTGTCGTCCATACTCCGATTTTCCGGTCCATACTCCGAAATTGGCACCCATACTCCGATTTTTCCATCCATACTCCGAAATCGGCACCCATACTCCGATTTTCCCTTCTTCGCAATTGAACCCGAAACAGATTCATATAAAATCTTGGACACAATCGCATGCACCGCTTCCCCTTTCTGAAGAAAGGGCGCAGGCTTCGCTCTGCGCCGCACTCTCCATCCCTCCACACTCCGACCAAACAAAAGCCGTGCCGGAGAGCGGTCTCTCCGGCACGGCATTCATTTGCCCGCACAGCGTGGCTTATTTCGTTTTGATCTTTCCGGTCCATTGCCGGAAGCCGCCCTTCAGCATGAAGAGCTGCGTGCAGCCGCGTTTTTTCAGGAACAGCGCGGCCCTTCCGCTCCGTGAGCCGTTCTGGTCATACAGGTAGACGGGCTTGTCCGCCCGGATTTCCTTGTAACGCTGCCTGAACTGGGTGAGCGGGATGTTCCGCGCACCGAGGATGTGGCCGGCGTCGAAGTCCTTCGGTTCGCGGACATCGATCAGCTGGGCCTTCCGGTAGCCTGCGATGAATTCCTCTTGCGTGAGTGTCGCCACGGCCCCCCGGGTCCTGAGGACGGTGACGAGCATATAGACGATCAGCGCAAACAAGATCGCCGCGATGAAATAAAGTGTAGTCACAGCCATTTTCCCCTTTCTCTCTCAAACCGATTATAAAAGAAGAGCCGCATTCCGTCCATGCCCGCGAAATTTATTCACGTCACGTCCAAAAAAACGGCGCGGAAATATGATAAACTGGAACCACTGTGTTTTTGAAAGGTGATGTTGGCATGGCAGAAAATTGGCTGTTCATTAACTCCGGCCCGAAGAGCCCATCCTACAATATGGCGCTTGACGAGGCTTTGCTCGATCTGCACAGCCGGGGGGAGATTCCGCCGGTCATCCGCTTCTATGAATGGAATCCGCCGACGCTGTCGATCGGCTATTTCCAGGAGGCGGAGAAGGCTGTCGACCTCGACCGGGTTCGGGAGCAGGGCCTCGGGTTCGTCCGCCGGCCGACCGGGGGCCGGGCGGTCCTTCATGACCGTGAGCTCACCTACAGTGTCATCGTCTCCGAGTCCCATCCGGATATGCCGGCGACGGTGACGGAAGCCTACCGCGTCATCAGCGCGGGCCTTCTCCAAGGATTTCGGAACGTCGGCCTTGAAGCCGAGCTTGCGGTGCCTGCGGGCGAGGAAGAAAAGGAAGCGCTCAGAAAGCCGAAGAGCGCGGTCTGCTTTGATGCGCCGAGCTGGTATGAGCTGGTCGTGGGCGGCAGGAAGGCGGCGGGCAGCGCGCAGACGAGGCAGAAAGGGGTCATCCTGCAGCACGGGGCGATTCCGGTCGGGCTTGATCTCGACAAACTCGTCTCCGTTTTCCGTTTCTCTTCTGAAGACAAGCGACGTGAGATGAAGCGCAAGCTCGAAGGCAAGGCGGTATCCATCGAGGGGCTCCTCGGCAGGCCGGTTCCGGTGGCGGAGTGCGTGGAAGCTTTCCGGGAAGGTTTCCGCGAAGGGCTTGGCATCAATCTGTCTGATTTCAACCCGACGCCGGAACAGGAAGAACTGGTCGCCCGGCTGGAGAGGGAGAAGTATGCTTCCGACCTATGGAATTTCAAAAAGTGAAACGGGACTTTCGACTTATTTTAAGCAACCCTTTTCTTTCCATAACGTCGCAAAAGCATGAGCCGCAAAGGTCCGCCTTCCGGAGATAAAAGTCAAGCGAAAATTACATGCTTGTAGCCAAGTTTCAATATGTAGTAGATTAGGGAAGTACATAAGCACAACATGTTGTGTAAAACAGATAGAAGACAGGAGGAGGTCTCTTTATGGTCATCGCCTCTCAACAGAACCGTCCGACACTGGACAAGCAGAAATTAAATGCGGACATTTCACTGTTCCCCCAAGTCCACCCTGTGACGGAAGAAATGAACATCAGCCATTCCGGCGTTTCCCGGCTCGTCATGATCGACCGGTATTCCTTCAAGGATACGGAAAAGAAAACACTCGGCAAAGGAGATTTCGTCGTTCTCACCGTCAAGGAAGATCCGAAGTTTCCGGCACGCGGCCTCGGCTATGTGATGTCCGTCGACCGGGATGCCGGCCGGGCGGAAATCTGGATCGAACCCGACTACCGTTCGGCGATCGACAATCCCGATGAGCAGGAGAAGGGAATCGTATCCCGCCCGCTGGAAGTCATCGAAAAGCCGCTGGAAGTCTTCTACGAGCAGATCGCCCTCCGCAACGCGACGGGCCTTTCATCCGTCGAAGCGGATGAGGAGAAGCGGCAGGAGTCGTTCGATCGTTTCTACCGTGAACTTGTTTCGCTGAACTTTATTCCGGCAGGCCGGGTCCTCTACGGGGCCGGAGCGGATACGGACGTGACTTATTTCAACTGTTACGTCATGCCGTATGTCGCGGACTCCCGCGAAGGCATCTCGGACCACCGGAAGCAGGTCATGGAAATCATGAGCCGAGGCGGCGGCGTCGGCACGAACGGCTCGACGCTCCGTCCGCGCAATACGCTTGCCCGCGGAGTCAACGGAAAATCTTCCGGCTCGGTGTCGTGGCTTGACGACATCGCCAAGCTCACCCACCTTGTCGAGCAGGGCGGATCGCGCCGCGGCGCGCAGATGATCATGCTCGCGGACTGGCATCCGGACATCGCCGAATTCATCATCTCCAAAATGCAAAATCCGCGGATCCTCCGCTACCTCGTCGAAAACACACGGGACGAGCATATCCGGAAGCTGGCGAACGAAAAGCTGAAGTTCAAGCCATTCACCCAGCAGGAGGAAGCGATGTACCAGGGGATCGTCAACTATAAGAACATCCCGGGCCAGGGCGGCTTCAATGACGGCATCATCCGCGATGCCGAGCAGAAGCTCCGTGACGGCGGGACGTATTCGGTCCACAATCCCGACTTCCTGACGGGCGCCAACATTTCGGTGACGCTCACCGACGATTTCATGAAAGCGGTCGAAGAGGACGGCGAACACCGGCTGCGCTTCCCGTATGTCGAGCAGTATACGCCGGAGGAGATGGCCGTCTACAACGAAGAGTGGCACCAGACGGGCGATGTGAGGGAGTGGGAGAAGCGGGGCTTTGCCATCCGCACCTACCGCACGATGAAGGCGCGCGAGCTGTGGAACCTCATCAACATCTGCGCGACTTATTCGGCGGAGCCCGGCATCTTCTTCATCGACAACGCTAACGCGATGACGAACGCCAAGGCGTACGGCCAGCAGGTTGTCGCGACGAACCCTTGCGGCGAGCAGCCGCTCGCACCGTATTCGGTCTGCAACCTGGCTGCGGTCAATCTCGCCGAAATGGCGGACCGCGAGACGATGCAGGTCGATTACGCAAAACTCGAGAAGACGGTCCGGACCGGTGTCCGGATGCAGGACAATGTCATCGATGCCACTCCGTACTTCCTTCCCGAGAACGAAAAGCAGGCGCTCGGCGAACGCCGTGTCGGCCTCGGCGTCATGGGGCTTGCCGACCTTCTCATCTATTGCGGCAAGCGGTACGGCTCCCAAGAGGGCAACCGGCTCGTCGACGATGTGTTCCGGACGATCGCAACGACCGCCTACCGGGAATCGATCGAACTGGCCAAAGAGAAGGGGAGCTTCCCGTTCCTCGTCGGTTCTACGGACGAAGAGACGAAGGAACTCCGTGAACGCTTCATCAACACCGGATTCATGAAGGGAATGCCCGAAGACATCCGGCAGGGCGTCCTCGAACACGGCATCCGCAACTCCCACCTTCTCACGGTCGCTCCGACGGGAAGCACCGGAACGATGGTCGGCGTCAGCACCGGCCTGGAGCCGTACTTCTCCTTCACATACTACCGGAGCGGCCGTCTCGGCAAGTTCATCGAAGTGAAGGCAGAGATCGTCGAGGAGTACCTGCGCCGGCACCCTGATGCGGATGCGGATCATCTTCCGGATTGGTTCGTCTCTTCGATGGACCTGACGACCGAAGAGCATGCGGATGTCCAGTGCGTCATCCAGCGCTGGATCGACAGCTCGATCTCGAAGACCGTCAACGCGCCGAAAGGCTACACGGTCGAACAGGTCGAAAGCGTTTATGAGCGGCTCTACCGTGGCGGGGCGAAAGGCGGAACGGTCTACGTCGACGGATCCCGCGACTCCCAGGTGCTCACGCTCAAAGCGGAAGAGAACGACATGGACGAGCGGGTGGAGGAAGAGATCGAGGAGAAACGCCCGATCGTCCTCGTGGACACGATCCAGGATCTGCGTTCGACGAATGTGACGATCGGCTCCGAGATCGGCGACACTTGCCCGGTCTGCCGCAAAGGCACCGTTGAAGAACTCGGCGGCTGCAACTCGTGCACGAACTGCGGCGCCCAGCTGAAATGCGGCCTCTGATCCGATCCGAACAGATCCGACCCGAACTGACCCGAACTTATCTAACACTTCCCGCGGAGCGGATGTTGCCGGCACAGGCGCATCCGCTCCGCTTTTATATTCCCGGATCTCCCGGACCGGCAGCTCCCGGACCGTCCGCCGGCGATCCCGGCATGTATATTTCCCGCATCCGTTAGGGAGGATGGAAGGAAGACCAAGTTTGGGAGGAATGAACCATGAAGTTCACGGCGATGCCTTTCTGGACGGCCGGGGCAACCGCGCTCCTCGTCTGCCTCGGGCTGAGATTCCTGCAGTATTTTAAATTCATCTCCTGGCATCCCGCGGGATTGATGGAGCGGATCGGCGTGAAGGGCGCCGCCTGGCCCGCCGGCTGGTTGCTCCTGTTCGCCGGGCTGTTTGTTTTCACGCTCGCTGTTTATTATCTCTCGATGCTTCTGGCGCAGTGGCCGACCGCGGTCACTGCCTTTCTGATCGGAATCATCCTGGCCCTGCCGGCGGAGTGGATCATTCTCCGACCCGAAGGAATGGGGGATTTCATGGACCGGCTGTCGATCCCGTTCGCGGCCCTCGTGCTCATCGCCAGCCGGTTCGTCACCGAAACGGCCGTTTTTCAGAAAAAGCAGCAGGCTTCCCGCCCGAAATGAGTTGTCCCGGGGGAACCATATGATAAAATGATAGGGAATCTGCTGAAGGGGGTGGGCATATGGACATTCTTTGCCTGAACGGACCTAATCTGAACCGGCTCGGAAAAAGGGAACCGGATATCTACGGGACAAAAACGCTGGATGATGTGGAAGCCCGGCTCGGGGAAAAGGCCGGGGAGCTCGGCGCCCGGATCTCCTTTTTCCAGTCGAATCATGAGGGCTGTCTGATCGACCGGATCCACGAAGCGGCGGATGAAGGGATGGAAGGGATCATCTTCAATCCCGGCGCTTTCACGCATACGAGCGTGGCACTGAGGGATGCGGTGGCTTCCGTCGGCATTCCGACGGTCGAGGTCCATATTTCGAACATACATACCCGAGAGGAGTTCCGCCATCATTCATTCATCGCGCCCGTCTGCATCGGCCAGATTGCGGGCCTCGGGACGCATGGCTATGAACTCGCGCTGCTCGCCCTCCATCGGTACGGAAAAGGGGAATGATCATGGACAGACTGAAGGCGTTCCGCAGCATGTTTGCGGAAAAGGGGATTGACGGATTTCTCGTGACGGGCGAGTTCAACCGCCGCTACATGACCGGCTTCACGGGGACGGCGGGCGTCGCCGTCATCTCGGAGAATGATGCGGTGTTCATCACGGACTTCCGCTACACGGAACAGGCCGCCGAACAGGTGAAGGGCTACCGGATCATCAAGCAATCCGGTGTTCTGTCGGATGAGATCGGCGAAGTGATCCGGGACATGGGGATCAAGAAAGTCGGCTTCGAGGAAGACACGCTCCCGTATGCGGAATACGACCGGTACCAAAAAGCGGCAGGGGTCGAATTCGTCCCCGTTTCCGGCGTCATTGAAAAGCTCCGCATGTACAAGACGGACGAGGAGAAGGAAGTGCTCCGCCAGGCGGCGAAGATTGCCGACGATGCATTCGCCCATATCTGCACATTCATCCGGCCGGGCGTCACGGAACTCGACGTATCGAACGAGCTTGAATTCTTCATGCGCCGCCAGGGGGCCACATCGTCCTCGTTTGACATCATTGTGGCATCCGGCAAGCGTTCTGCGCTCCCGCACGGTGTGGCGACGGACAAGAAGATCGAGCAGGGGGACATGGTGACGCTCGATTTCGGCGCGCTCTACAACGGCTATATTTCGGACATCACCCGGACAGTGGCCGTCGGCGAACCGCCCGAAGAACTGAAAAACATCTACTCTATCGTACTCGAGGCGCAAAAGCGTGCTTTGGATGCGCTCAAACCGGGTATGACGGGAATAGAGGCGGACGCCGTCGCACGGGATTACATCAAAGAGCACGGCTACGGCGAGGCGTTCGGCCACTCGACCGGCCACGGCATCGGGCTTGAAGTGCATGAGGGGCCCGCGCTGTCGTTCCGCTCGGACATGAAGCTCGAACCGGGCATGGCCGTCACGGTCGAGCCGGGCATCTATGTTCCGGGCCTCGGCGGGGTCCGGATCGAGGATGATGCCATCATCACCGAAGACGGACGCGAGGTCATCACTTCCTCGCCGAAAGAACTTATCATCCTATAAACAACCATTGGAGGAAACAACATGATTTCAGTGAACGATTTCAAGACCGGCCTGACGATCGAGGTCGACGGAGACATTTACCGGGTTCTGGATTTCCAGCACGTCAAGCCGGGCAAAGGGGCGGCATTCGTACGGTCCAAGCTGCGCAACCTTCGCAACGGCAACGTCACGGAAAAGACATTCCGCGGCGGGGAGAAGGTCGAACGCGCCCAGATCGACAACCGGCGCATGCAGTACCTGTATGCGAGCGGCGACGAGCACGTGTTCATGGACAACGACTCGTACGAACAGATCGAGCTCAATGCTTCCCAGATCGAGTATGAATTGAAGTTCCTGAAGGAAAACATGGAAGTCCACATCATCCAGTACCAGGGCGAGACGCTCGGTGTGGAACTGCCGGCAACGGTCGAACTGGAAGTCACGGACACCGAGCCGGGCATCAAGGGCGACACGGCCAGCGGCGGCTCCAAGCCGGCGACAATGGAAACCGGCCTCGTCGTTCAGGTTCCGTTCTTCGTCAACACCGGCGACAAGCTGATCATCAACACATCGGAAGGCGACTACGTCTCCCGTGCATGAGAAACACCGCAAGGCCTCCGCACAAAGCGGGGGCCTTTTCATATGGGGAAAATCATGTACATACATTAAGCAACAACAGGATGAAGCCGGCCGGCGGATCCTCCGCTTGTTCGCGCACCCGTTGTCCGCTTCGTCCGCAACCCGCTATGCAACCGATCATGAAAACGGGAGGGCCGTCATTTGGAGCTGCAGGACATCCTTCGGGTCGCCGGCATCGGGCTCGTCATCGCCTTCCTTCACCTGTTTTTTGAGCAGACGGGCAAGAAGGAGTTTTCCTTTTTTCTGTTTTTTATCGCGTATTTGTACATTACGGCCGAGATGCTCCGGTTCCTGCGGCTGTTCTTCAATGAAATNGTCGGCGAACCGCCCGAAGAACTGAAAAACATCTACTCTATCGTACTCGAGGCGCAAAAGCGTGCTTTGGATGCGCTCAAACCGGGTATGACGGGAATAGAGGCGGACGCCGTCGCACGGGATTACATCAAAGAGCACGGCTACGGCGAGGCGTTCGGCCACTCGACCGGCCACGGCATCGGGCTTGAAGTGCATGAGGGGCCCGCGCTGTCGTTCCGCTCGGACATGAAGCTCGAACCGGGCATGGCCGTCACGGTCGAGCCGGGCATCTATGTTCCGGGCCTCGGCGGGGTCCGGATCGAGGATGATGCCATCATCACCGAAGACGGACGCGAGGTCATCACTTCCTCGCCGAAAGAACTTATCATCCTATAAACAACCATTGGAGGAAACAACATGATTTCAGTGAACGATTTCAAGACCGGCCTGACGATCGAGGTCGACGGAGACATTTACCGGGTTCTGGATTTCCAGCACGTCAAGCCGGGCAAAGGGGCGGCATTCGTACGGTCCAAGCTGCGCAACCTTCGCAACGGCAACGTCACGGAAAAGACATTCCGCGGCGGGGAGAAGGTCGAACGCGCCCAGATCGACAACCGGCGCATGCAGTACCTGTATGCGAGCGGCGACGAGCACGTGTTCATGGACAACGACTCGTACGAACAGATCGAGCTCAATGCTTCCCAGATCGAGTATGAATTGAAGTTCCTGAAGGAAAACATGGAAGTCCACATCATCCAGTACCAGGGCGAGACGCTCGGTGTGGAACTGCCGGCAACGGTCGAACTGGAAGTCACGGACACCGAGCCGGGCATCAAGGGCGACACGGCCAGCGGCGGCTCCAAGCCGGCGACAATGGAAACCGGCCTCGTCGTTCAGGTTCCGTTCTTCGTCAACACCGGCGACAAGCTGATCATCAACACATCGGAAGGCGACTACGTCTCCCGTGCATGAGAAACACCGCAAGGCCTCCGCACAAAGCGGGGGCCTTTTCATATGGGGAAAATCATGTACATACATTAAGCAACAACAGGATGAAGCCGGCCGGCGGATCCTCCGCTTGTTCGCGCACCCGTTGTCCGCTTCGTCCGCAACCCGCTATGCAACCGATCATGAAAACGGGAGGGCCGTCATTTGGAGCTGCAGGACATCCTTCGGGTCGCCGGCATCGGGCTCGTCATCGCCTTCCTTCACCTGTTTTTTGAGCAGACGGGCAAGAAGGAGTTTTCCTTTTTTCTGTTTTTTATCGCGTATTTGTACATTACGGCCGAGATGCTCCGGTTCCTGCGGCTGTTCTTCAATGAAATCATCGCATTTTTCCAGTGGCTGGCGGCGTGAGGCGGACGGATGGACATCATTCTTACGGCGGTGATCGCCGCCTTCCTGCTGATCCTGATCCAGTCGCATGCGCCGGGCCTGCTGCCGTTTTTTCTGATGATCTTCTATTTCCTTCTGATTGCGCAGCTCGCCATGAAACTTCTCGTGCCGGCCATCCGGACACTGGCGGGGGCGGACATCCCCGCCGCCGGCCTGCTCGGCTTGCTAGCCGGGTCTGCGCTGATCTTTTATCTATCGGATTCATTTAAATCGATGATGGAGGATGCCGGGTTCGGAGCGGTCGGCCGGATTTCCCACACGGCGGCCAAACTGCTGATCCTGGCCGCCTGGTCAGACCGGCTGCTCGAGGCGTCCGGGACGGTGCTCGGCCTCCTGCCTTGACCGGGCGTGAAAGGGGGGGCCTTTCCTGGCGGATCTTATACTTGCGGCAGCCGCTCCGGTCGTCCGGCTGTTTCAGACCGTCCTCATCCTCTGTGCGGCCGGACTCATCGCAGATTTCCTTTTTCCGGCGTTCAGGGAATGGACAAGGGTCCTCCTGTTTCTGACGGCCGGCACGATGGCGCTCGGCCCGGCGGCGGAAGCGCTCCGGATGCTGGACGGGCTCACCGCCAAGATGACCGGCNAAAGGGGCGGCATTCGTACGGTCCAAGCTGCGCAACCTTCGCAACGGCAACGTCACGGAAAAGACATTCCGCGGCGGGGAGAAGGTCGAACGCGCCCAGATCGACAACCGGCGCATGCAGTACCTGTATGCGAGCGGCGACGAGCACGTGTTCATGGACAACGACTCGTACGAACAGATCGAGCTCAATGCTTCCCAGATCGAGTATGAATTGAAGTTCCTGAAGGAAAACATGGAAGTCCACATCATCCAGTACCAGGGCGAGACGCTCGGTGTGGAACTGCCGGCAACGGTCGAACTGGAAGTCACGGACACCGAGCCGGGCATCAAGGGCGACACGGCCAGCGGCGGCTCCAAGCCGGCGACAATGGAAACCGGCCTCGTCGTTCAGGTTCCGTTCTTCGTCAACACCGGCGACAAGCTGATCATCAACACATCGGAAGGCGACTACGTCTCCCGTGCATGAGAAACACCGCAAGGCCTCCGCACAAAGCGGGGGCCTTTTCATATGGGGAAAATCATGTACATACATTAAGCAACAACAGGATGAAGCCGGCCGGCGGATCCTCCGCTTGTTCGCGCACCCGTTGTCCGCTTCGTCCGCAACCCGCTATGCAACCGATCATGAAAACGGGAGGGCCGTCATTTGGAGCTGCAGGACATCCTTCGGGTCGCCGGCATCGGGCTCGTCATCGCCTTCCTTCACCTGTTTTTTGAGCAGACGGGCAAGAAGGAGTTTTCCTTTTTTCTGTTTTTTATCGCGTATTTGTACATTACGGCCGAGATGCTCCGGTTCCTGCGGCTGTTCTTCAATGAAATCATCGCATTTTTCCAGTGGCTGGCGGCGTGAGGCGGACGGATGGACATCATTCTTACGGCGGTGATCGCCGCCTTCCTGCTGATCCTGATCCAGTCGCATGCGCCGGGCCTGCTGCCGTTTTTTCTGATGATCTTCTATTTCCTTCTGATTGCGCAGCTCGCCATGAAACTTCTCGTGCCGGCCATCCGGACACTGGCGGGGGCGGACATCCCCGCCGCCGGCCTGCTCGGCTTGCTAGCCGGGTCTGCGCTGATCTTTTATCTATCGGATTCATTTAAATCGATGATGGAGGATGCCGGGTTCGGAGCGGTCGGCCGGATTTCCCACACGGCGGCCAAACTGCTGATCCTGGCCGCCTGGTCAGACCGGCTGCTCGAGGCGTCCGGGACGGTGCTCGGCCTCCTGCCTTGACCGGGCGTGAAAGGGGGGGCCTTTCCTGGCGGATCTTATACTTGCGGCAGCCGCTCCGGTCGTCCGGCTGTTTCAGACCGTCCTCATCCTCTGTGCGGCCGGACTCATCGCAGATTTCCTTTTTCCGGCGTTCAGGGAATGGACAAGGGTCCTCCTGTTTCTGACGGCCGGCACGATGGCGCTCGGCCCGGCGGCGGAAGCGCTCCGGATGCTGGACGGGCTCACCGCCAAGATGACCGGCCTGTTCCTCGGCGTCTATCCGCTCCTCACGTCCGGAATGGCGGCAGCGGGCGGGGCGCTGACGATCGCCGGCTGGAATCCGGCGGTGTTCCTGTTCGTGCAGGGCTCGGTCGTCCTCGGCGGGAAGTGGCTCATTCCGCTGCTGACGGTCAGCTTTTTATTTGATTACCTTTCGCGGCTTGTGCCGGATATTCCGTTCACGCGGATCGCGGAAATGATCCGGGTGACGATCCTCGGCGCGGTCTCGGTGATCGCGGCCTGTTACACGCTGTTCATCACGGCCACGGGCGTCATGGCATGGGCCGGTTCAGGCTCCGCGGGCGAGCCGCTGAAAGTGCTGCTCCGGCAAAACATTCCGCTGATCGGCTCATTTGTCACGGATGCGCTCGGGGTTTTCGGCAAATACTCGGCAGGCACCGCGGCCATGGCGGGCGGGTGGCTCATCGGGACGATCCTCGTCGTCTGTCTTATCCCGGCAGCCCAGGTGCTGCTCACCGCCTTTTTCTATAAATGGCTGGCGGCGCTGAGCGAGCCGTTCGCGGGTGAGGAATTGTCCGGCCTGTTCGACGATCTCGGGAAGACGATGTTCGTTCTTTGCGGCATTACATTCATCGTAGCTTTCGCGGTTTTTTATACGGTGCTGCTCGCCGTGGTTCTGATCAAGTTGATCGCGGGAACGGGGTGAACGGGATGTTGGGTGAATTTATGGGCGGGCTGGTCTCTCTCCTGTTCTTTGCCGCGGTTCTGCCGCTCCTTCTCGGCGATGAGGAGCAGGAGCGCATTCTTCCGCTCGTCAAGCTGGCGGTGCTGCTCTGGATGATCCGGTGTGCGGCACGGCTCGCGGGTGCATAGCTTGTACGGATACGGCATACATTGTCTCAGGATGGATCACCATGGCGGAAGGGACGGGAAGCGTGGGATGACATGGAGAATTTGCGGAAACGGAATAGTTGGCTGTTCCTGCTCGCCGGTGCCGCAGCCCTGATCATCCTGCTGCCGGCCCTGGCCGGCGGTGACCGGGGAGGCGCGGGAACGGAACCGGCGCAATCGGATCTTGAAGCCGTGCTTTCGGAAATCCGCGGAGTCGGTTCCGTCAAGGTCTACCGGCAGGATGCCGGTCCGGATTCGGAAAGCGGGATGTTTTCGCTGTCCGGCTATTTCGGGGGCGGGTCCGGCGCATCGGGGGACACGCCTTCCGAAGGGATCCTCGTCGTCGCCGAAGGAGCCGGAGACCCGAGAATCCGGAGTGAGCTGGCCCGGATCCTGTCCGGGGTGCTCCAGCTGCCCGAACACCGGATCGTCGTGGTGGAAATGAAAAAAGAGGGGGAAGGCCGATGAAAGTAAGGAAAAGAGGCGTCTGGCTGCTCACGCTGCTCAGCCTGACGGCAGTGATCGGAGTGTATTACTTGTTCGAAAAAGCGCCGAAACCATTTGACGGGATCACGATCTTCTCCGGCGATACGCTGGACGGCACCGAACTCGGGGAGGCGGGCAAGGACACGACCCCGGTCTTCGCGGAAAGCTACCTGTTCGAAGAGATGCGGATGGAAGTGCGCAACGAGCGCAGCCAGCTGAGGGAGCAGCTCACGCAGAAGATCACTTCCGAAGACATGACCGCAGAGGAACGGAATGCCGCATTCGACGAGATGCAGACCCTCACGAAACGGGAGACCGCGGAGGCGATGCTTGAAATGCTCATCAAAGACCTCGGGTACGAAGACGCGGTGGTCAGGGCGGAAGACGGCAGTGTGAAGGTGAACGTCATCGCGGCGGAAATGTCCCCCGCCCAGGCCGACCAGATCGTCTACACCGTCAAGAGCGAGTGGAATGATGCAAGAACCGTCCAGGTCGACTTCAAATCCGAAAAATGACAAGGCCTCCTCCGGAAGGCCTTTTTTCTTGTTGTTTGGAGAATTGTAAAGCTTCCGCAAGGTCTTCAACTGTTACTATCAGGTGATTGGAGTGGAAGGCGGCGACTCTAGCGGGAACAGCGCGAGCTGAAGGCCCCGCGATGCCGCCCAACGCTATCGCTTTTGGGCGCAGACGCCAATCTTCGTATTGGCGTCGACTGAAGCCGTGCCCGCAGAAAGCGTCCGCCTGCAACGGAAATCAACGGGGATTCGAATCCTCCCGCAGGCCCAAATCCGGCCAATTCCCCGTTAACAGTTTCAAAAAGTCAGAGAAACGTCTAAAATGAAAGGGTACCCATTTCAAAAGTAAGAGGAGTCGTCGAAATGCTGAAAATCCAGGAAATCCGAGAAATCATCAAACTCATCGACCAATCGGGGATTGAAGAATTCAAGTACAAGACGGAAGAAGGGGAGATCAAGCTGAAAAAAGGCGGCGCCTTCACAGCCGTTTCCGCTGCCCCTTCCGCACCGGAAGTCACGCAGCAAGCACCTGTAGCGCCGGCCGCTCCCGCAGCTCCTGCAGCGCCCGCCGTTGCCGAGCAGAAGGAAGAGCCGGCCGCGCAGAAAGAAGCCCCTGCGGCTGCAGCCGAACCGGAAGAAGGACTTGAGGAAGTGAAATCTCCGATGGTCGGGACTTTCTATGAATCGCCGTCCCCGGACGCACCGGCATTTGTCCGGCCCGGCGACAAAGTAAAGCCTGCAAGCGTTGTCTGCATCGTCGAAGCGATGAAGCTGTTCAACGAAATCGAAGCGGAAATGAGCGGGGAAATCGTCAAGGTTCTCGTGGAAGACGGCCAGCTTGTTGAGTACGGCCAGCCTCTATTCCTCGTCAAGCCGGAATAAGGAGGGTCTGCCATGCTGAAGAAAGTACTCATTGCAAACCGGGGAGAAATCGCGGTCCGCATCATCCGTGCATGCCGCGACCTCGGGATCCAGACAGTGGCCGTCTACTCTGAGGCCGACCGCGACGCCCTCCATGTGGAGATGGCCGACGAGGCGTATTGCATCGGGCCGAAGCTCTCAAAAGACAGCTACCTCAACTTCACGAATGTCATCAGCGTCGCCAAGATGACCGGCTGCGACGGCATCCATCCGGGTTACGGATTCCTCGCCGAAAACGCGGACTTCGCCGAGCTCTGCGAGGAAGTCAACGTCGAATTCATCGGACCGACCGCCGACGCCATCTCCAAGATGGGCACGAAAGACGTGGCGCGCGAGACGATGCGGGCGGCGGGCGTTCCGGTCGTGCCCGGCTCGACCGGCATTGTCGACGGTCCTGAAGACGCCCTCCGGGTGGCCGGGGAGATCGGCTTCCCCGTCATCATCAAAGCGACGGCGGGCGGCGGAGGAAAGGGCATCCGGGTAGCGCGTGATGAGGCCGAACTCCGCAAAGGGGTCGAAATCACCCAGAAGGAGGCTGCGGCCGCCTTCGGGAACCCGGGTGTCTATCTGGAGAAGTTCATCGAGAACTTCCGGCATGTCGAGATCCAGGTACTGGCGGACAAGTACGGGAACGTCATCCACCTCGGCGAACGGGACTGCTCGATCCAGCGACGGATGCAGAAGCTCGTCGAGGAAGCGCCGTCACCGGCACTTTCCGAAGAGACCCGCGCGAAGATGGGCGAGGCGGCCGTCAAGGCGGCCGAGGCCGTCGGCTACCGGGGGGCGGGCACAGTCGAGTTCATCTATGATCATGTGAACGACAAGTTCTATTTCATGGAAATGAACACGAGGATCCAGGTCGAGCATCCCGTGACCGAAATGGTGACGGGCATCGACCTCATCGTCCAGCAGCTGAAGATCGCCTCGGGCGAGCCCCTCGCTTACCGCCAGGAGGATATCAAGATCCGCGGCTGGGCGATCGAATGCCGGATCAACGCGGAAAACCCGGCGAGGAATTTCATGCCGTCCCCGGGCCGCGTGGACATGTACATGGCGCCGGGCGGCAACGGGGTGCGGGTGGACTCCGCCGTCTACACCGGCTATTCGATCCCGCCGTTCTACGACTCGATGGTGGCCAAGCTCATCACGTTCGCCGACACCCGAGAAGAGGCGGTCGCGCGGATGAAGCGGGCCCTGTCCGAATTCGTCGTCGACGGAGTGGACACGACGATCCCGTTCCATCTGAACCTTATGGATCATGAAGTGTTCAAATCAGGGGATTTTGATACGAAGTTCCTCGAAAAATACGATGTCATGGCTGAAGAGGCAGGACAAGACTGAGAAAGGGATGAACCGGATGGCTGATAAATCGATTCCTTCCAATGAACATGCGGCAGTCTCGGAAAAAGATGAGTTCGGCAAGGTTGAACTTGCCCCGGAAGTGCTTGAAGTGATTGTCGGGATCGCCACGACGGAAGTCGAAGGGGTTGCGGACACCCGCGGCACATTTGCGAGCGACGTCGCGGAAAAGTTCGGCAAAAAAGTCCACGGCAAGGGGGTCAAGCTTGATTACGGGGATGAAGGCCTGTTCATCGATATTTATTGCACGGTGCTGTACGGCTACACCATCCCGGCGGTTGCCAGGAAAATCCAGGAGACGGTCCGGCAAACCGTCCAGAACATGACCGCCATCGAAGCACAGGAAGTGAACGTCCATATCACCGGCATCCAGTTCGATCCGCCGGCCGACAAACAATGACCTGACCGCCGTCCATCCGGGCGGCGGTCTGTTTTTTCGGCTCGGTCCGGATGTCCGGCGGGAAATGTGCTATCATAAACCAGAACGAAGAAAAAGAGGAGAACTGCCCGATATGAAACGACATGAAGCACGCGAAAAGGCCATGCAGACGCTGTTCCAGCTGGACAATACCGAAATGAGCCCGCAAGAGGCCATGAGGCACATCGTCGGCGAAGAAACGGATCCCTTTTATGAACAGCTCGTCAACGGAACGTTTGAAAACCGGGCCGAAATCGACGGCTCCCTCCGGTCCAAACTGGAGAACTGGACGCTTGACCGGCTGCCGAAAGTGGAGCGCACGGTCCTTCGCATGGCGGTCTATGAACTGCAATATATGGAAGGCACCCCTGCAAAAGTCGTCTTGAACGAAGCCATCGAACTGTGCAAGACGTTCGGTGACGAGACTTCGGGCCGGTTTGTCAACGGGGTCCTCTCCAAATACTCGGAATGAATCCTTAACAGCTTGGAGTGAATCGCTTGGACGGCAAGATCATTGACGGAAAAGAAATCAGCAGGCAGATCAAGGAAGAAGTGGGGCGGGAAGTGGAGCGCCTCAAGCAGGACGGTTGCACACCGGGCCTCGCCGTCATCCTCGTCGGCAACGACCCGGCATCGGCTTCCTATGTAGGAAGCAAAGAGCGCACGGTGAAGGCGCTCGGCATGCACTCGGAAGTGATCCGCATGGCGGAGGAGACGTCGGAGAGTGAACTTCTCGGCGAAATCGACCGGCTGAACGGCGATCCGGCCATCCACGGCATCCTTGTCCAGCTGCCGCTTCCAAAGCAGATCGACGAACAGCGGATCATCTCGGCGATTTCGCCGGACAAAGACGTGGACGGCTTCCATCCGATCAATGCCGGCAAACTGATGGCCGGCCTGGACGCCTTCGTGCCGTGCACGCCGCTCGGCATCATGGTGATGCTGGAACGGAGCGGAGTCTCCCTCAAAGGAAAGCACGCAGTCGTCGTCGGCCGGAGCAATATTGTCGGCAAGCCGATGAGCATGCTTCTGCTGCAGCAGGACGCCACCGTCACGATCTGCCACTCGAAAACGGCAGACCTCCCTTCCGTGACGAAGCAGGCCGACATCCTTGTCGCGGCAGTCGGCCGCGAAGGGATGATCAACAAGGAACATGTGAAAGACGGGGCCGTCGTCATCGACGTGGGCATCAACCGCGGTGAAGACGGCAAGCTCCGGGGAGACGTCGACTTTGACGCCGTCCTGCCGGTCGCTTCAAAGATCACCCCGGTTCCCGGCGGGGTCGGTCCGATGACCATCGCCATGCTCATGTCGAACACGCTTGAAAGCGCCAGAAGAGCATTCAAGGAAGGCCGCTGCTGAGCTGAAAACCGGCCGCGCCTCTTCAAGCGCTCCGATAGCGAAGGAGGGAACAGCCCTTGGACAATCCATATTTATCCGTGGCGGCGCTGACCCGCTACATCAAGCGGAAATTCGATGCGGATATTCACTTGCGCGACGTTTATGTGAAAGGCGAACTGTCGAACGTCAAGATCCACTCGAGCGGCCATATTTACTTCACCCTGAAGGACGAGCGTTCCCGGATCGGCGCCGCCATGTTCCGGTCCAATGCCGGGAAGCTGAAATTCCGCCCCGAGGAAGGGATGAACGTCCTGATCCGGGGAGACGTGAACGTCTATGAAGCCGCGGGGCAATACCAGCTCTACGCCACCTCCATGCAGCCTGACGGCATCGGAGAGCTTTACATCGCGTTTGAACAGCTGAAGGAGAAGCTCGGGAAGGAAGGCCTCTTCGATGCCCGGTGGAAACAGCCGATCCCCCGCTTTCCCGAGCGGGTCGGCGTGATCACCGCACCGACCGGGGCCGCGGTACGCGACATCTGCACGACGCTTGCCAGGCGGTATCCGATGGCGGAAGTCCTTCTGTTCCCGGCAGTCGTGCAGGGCGCGAACGCCGCGCCGTCCGTTTCTTCGGCCATCCGGCGGGCAAATGAACACGGGGGAATCGATGTGCTCATCGTCGGACGGGGCGGCGGGTCGATCGAGGACCTGTGGGCATTCAACGAAGAACAGGTGGCCCGGGAGATCTTCTCTTCCCGGATTCCGGTGATCAGCGCAGTCGGCCATGAGACCGACACCGTGATCGCCGATTTCGTCGCCGACCTGCGTGCCCCCACCCCGACGGCCGCCGCTGAAATGGCTGTGCCGGACAGCGTGGAACTCGCCAGAAGGATCCTTGAAGCAAAATCCCGCATGCATCAAAGCCTGTCGGGAAGGCTGCGACAGGAAAAGCGGCGGCTTTCCCAGCTGGAGTCTTCCTACCCGATGCAGTTTCCGGAGCGGCTGTACCGCCCGTTTGCCGAACGGCTGGAATCACTCGAAGAACGGTTTCGCCAGTCTGCAAGCCGGCAGGTCGAGGAACGCAGGCAGGCCGTCGCCCATCTGGACACGAGGCTGCATTCCCGCAATCCCGGACTGCTGATCGAATCGGCCAAAGAGCGGACGGACCGGCTCGGCCGGGAACTGGAACGGAGTGCGCGGGAGGCCGTTTCCCTGCACGGCCGGTCGCTTGCATCCGTACTCCGCACGCTCCAGGCGCTGAATCCGCTTGCCGTCATGGAACGCGGCTACAGCATCGCAAGGAGCGGCGGACAGGTCGTCAAGTCCGCATCCGCACTTTCGGAAGGGGACCATATTGCCATTTCATTCCGCGACGGATACGCCGAAGCATCCGTCGTCTCGGTAACCGCAGGAAAGGACGGGGATACATAATGGAAGAAGCGAAGAAAGAAGATATCAAGTTCGAAGAGGCGATCGGGCGCCTGGAGGAGATCGTGCGCCGTCTGGAGTCCGGAGACGTTCCGCTTGAGGACGCGATCAGCCTCTACAAAAAAGGGATGGAGCTGTCCGCCGTCTGCCACGGCAAGCTGCAGTCCGCGGAAAAGCAGCTCGTCACGATGATCGGCGAAGACGGCTCGCAGGCCCCGTTCAATCCCGCAACCGGGGGGACGCGCGATGAATGAGCAGCTGAGCCGTTTCATGGAAAACCGTGCGGATGACCTGACACCCGTTCTCGAAGGAACGGTCCGGCGCCTGAATGCGCCGTCCGTCCTGAAGGAATCGATGCTTTATTCTCTCTTGGCGGGCGGCAAGCGGATCCGTCCGATTCTGCTGTCCGCCGTTTTGCATGACCTCGGGAAAGTCCACCCTGCCGAAATGCATATCGGCGCGGCCGTCGAGCTGATCCATACGTATTCTCTCATCCACGACGATCTGCCGAGCATGGATGACGACGATCTCCGCAGGGGCAAGCCGACCAACCATAAAGTGTTCGGCGAAGCGGCCGCCATCCTCGCGGGTGATGCCCTCCTGACCGAAAGTTTCGGGATCATCGGACGGGCACCCGCACTTTCCCCGGAAGACAAGCTTGCCCTGATCGGCCTCCTCGTCAAGGCGAGCGGTGCGGAAGGCATGGTCGGCGGCCAAATGCTCGATATCCAGTCCGAGGAAGAGACGCTCACGGAAAAAGGGCTTGAGCAAGTCCACAGGCTGAAAACAGGTGCACTTCTTTCATTCCCGGTTGAAGCGGGTGCCGTCCTGGCGGGCGCGACGATGCCGGAGCGGGAGAATCTTCTCCGGTACGCCCGGCATATCGGACTTGCTTTCCAGATTCAGGATGATATTCTGGACGTGGAAGGGGACGAAAAACTGACCGGAAAAAAATCCGGCGCCGATGCGGAACAGGGCAAGAACACCTATCCGTCCGTGCTCACGCTCGAAGGTGCCAAGCAGAAGCTGGCGCACCACCACACCGAGGCGGTGAAGGCCATCTCCTTCCTGAGATCGCCGGAACCGATGCTCCGCCTCATCGCGGACTACATCGTTTACCGGGCTTCTTGAACAACGGTATAATTGGTACAACGGGCGGACCCTGCTATAATGGACAAAGAATGTATACGGAAAAGAATGTATACCATTTATTTATTTGATAAAGGTGAGTGATGGCGATGGACTTGACTAAGATTTCCGATCCATCCTTCCTGAAGGATCTCAGCAATGACGAACTTGAGGCAGTGGCGTCGGACATCCGGTCTTTCCTCATCAATGAGCTGTCGGCGACGGGGGGCCATATCGGTCCGAACCTCGGGGTCGTCGAACTGACAATCGCCCTTCACCGGGCATTCGACAGCCCGAGGGACAAGATCATCTGGGATGTCGGACATCAGGCGTACGTCCATAAAATATTGACCGGACGGGCCTGCGATTTCGCCACCCTCCGGCAATATAAAGGGCTTTGCGGGTTCCCGAAGAGGATCGAAAGCGAACATGACATTTGGGAGACCGGCCACAGTTCCACTTCGCTGTCCGCCGCCATGGGCATGGCAGCCGCACGGGACATCAAGAAGATGAACAACCATGTCGTGCCGGTGATCGGCGACGGGGCACTGACCGGCGGAATGGCGCTGGAGGCGCTCAACCATATCGGTTCGGAAAAAACCGACATGACCGTCATCCTGAATGACAATGAAATGTCGATTGCGCCGAATGTCGGCGCGCTTCACAATGTGCTCGGCAGACTGCGGACCGCCGGCAAGTACAACAAGGTCAAGGATGACCTTGAATTCCTCATGAAAAAGATTCCGGCCGTCGGCGGCAGGGTCGCCGCAACGGCGGAGCGGGTGAAGGACAGCCTGAAGTATCTGCTCGTCTCCGGCGTCTTTTTCGAGGAACTCGGGTTTACTTATCTCGGACCCGTCGACGGGCACAGCCTGGAGGACCTCGAGTCGAACCTGAACTACGCGAAGAAAATGAAGGGCCCGGTCCTCGTGCATGTCATCACGAAAAAAGGCAAGGGCTTCCGGCCGGCAGAGGAAGACAAGATCGGCACCTGGCACGGGACAGGCCCGTATAAGATGGAAACCGGCGCATTCGTCAAGTCACCGGCTGCGGGACCCGCCTGGAGCGCGCTCGTTTCGGAGACGGTCCGCCGCATTGCGCGAGAGGACCGCCGGGTCGTCGCCATCACGCCGGCGATGCCGGTCGGCTCCAAGCTGGAAGGCTTCGCTTCCGAATTCCCGGACCGCATGTTTGACGTCGGCATCGCCGAACAGCATGCGGCCACGATGGCGGCCGGGATGGCCATCGAGGGCATGAAGCCGTTTCTGGCCATTTATTCGACGTTCCTCCAGCGTGCCTATGACCAGATGCTGCATGACATCTCCAGGCAGAACCTGAATGTGTTCGTCGGAATTGACCGTGCCGGCCTGGTCGGCGCGGACGGCGAGACCCATCAGGGAGTCTTCGACATTGCCTTCCTCCGGAGCATGCCGAATTTCACGATCATGATGCCGAAAGACGAAAACGAAGGTCAGCACATGGTCCGGACGGCGTTGTCCTATGACGGCGGGCCGATTGCCCTGAGATATCCGAGGGGCAACGGAATCGGCGTTCCGATGGACGAGGAACTGAAGGAAATCCCGATCGGTTCCTGGGAAATTCTGAAGGAAGGCCGGGATGCAGCGATCGTGACATTCGGGACGACAATCCCGATGGCATTCGCCGCAGCCGAGCGCCTCATGGCAAAAGGAATCGACGCCGCCATCGTCAATGCGCGGTTCATCAAGCCGTTTGACGAAGAGATGCTGAAAAATCTGCTGGACCGCCAAATCCCGATCATGACGGTGGAAGAGGCCGTGCTCGCAGGCGGTTTCGGAAGCGCGGTGCTGGAATTCGCGAGTGATCACGGATTCCATGACGCCGTCATCGGCAGGATGGGGATTCCCGATCAGTTCATCGAGCACGGCAATGTCGGGGAGCTGCTTGAGGAAATTGGCATGACCGATGAAAATCTGGCCATCCGGATCGAGGAGCTTGTCGGGCTTTCCCGCCCTGAAGGGACACACGTCTCATGAGCGGGCAACAGACGAAAGAACGAATCGATGTCCTGCTCGTCGCCCGGGGCCTGTTCGAAACCCGTGAACAGGCGAAGCGCGCCGTCATGGCGGGCATCGTCTTCTCCGGCGACCGCCGGATCGACAAGCCGGGTGAGAAGATTCCGGAAGACGCTGAAGTACGGATCAAAGGCCAACGGATGAAATACGTCAGCCGCGGCGGGCTTAAGCTGGAAAAAGCGCTCGCCGTCTTTGACGTGTCCGTGGCGGGCAAACGATTTCTTGATATCGGGGCGTCGACCGGAGGCTTCACCGATTGCGCCCTGCAGAACGGGGCGGAACACGGATATGCCCTCGACGTCGGCTACAATCAGCTGGCCTGGAAACTCCGTGAAGATCCGAGGGTGACGGTCATGGAGCGCGTCAACTTCCGACATGCCGATCCAGGCATGTTCACCGAGGGAGCGCCGGAGTTCGCGACGATTGATGTGTCGTTCATCTCGCTGTCCCTCATTCTTCCGACGCTGAAGACGATCATCGTTTCGGGAGGGGATGTCATCGCCCTCGTCAAGCCGCAGTTCGAAGCCGGCAGGGAAAAAGTCGGCAAGAAGGGGATCGTTCGGGATCCGGCCGTCCATCTGGAAGTGCTGGAAAAGACGGCGGCAATGGCGGTCGGCAGCGGCTTTGACCTGGTGGCCGCTGATTATTCACCGGTGACCGGCGGGGAAGGCAACATCGAATTCCTGTTCCATCTGAGGGCTTCCGATTCGCCGTCCATCCTGATAGACGACGGGCGGCTGCCGGAGGTCGTGCAGGAGGCGCACCGCCAGCTGGACTGAGTTGCCGGCAACCGAATAGGATAGAAACTGGCAGGAACGGGAGGGCTTCCGTTTGACGGACGTGAAAACGGCAAGTGTCCGTCCGGAAGGCCCTCCTGGTTCTTGCCGTTTTTCGTTTGCGGACGGCACCCGGTTGCCATTCGTTTGTCGGGAAAACCGGATAATGGTACATTAAGGTGTAGGAAAATACATTGAACAAGCAGGTACCGGAGGGAAAAACGTGAGCAAAGGCCAACGCCATATCCGCATTCGTGAAATAATCGCCCATGACGAGATCGAGACGCAGGACGAGCTGGTCGACCGGTTGAAACAGGAAGGCTTCAACGTGACGCAGGCGACCATCTCCAGAGACATCAAGGAACTGCATCTGGTGAAAGTTCCGCTTCGCGACGGGCGATACAAATATAATCTGCCGGCGGAGCGGAGTTTTGATCCGAGCCGGAAACTTCACCGGGCACTGACGGACGCCTTCGTCAGCATCGACGGCGCGGGCCATTTCCTCGTCATGAAGACATTGCCCGGCAATGCCCATGCGATCGGCTCCCTGCTCGACCAGATCGAGTGGGAAGAAGTGCTCGGAACGATTTGCGGAGACGATACGATACTGATTTTATGCCGGGACAGTGATGAGCGATCGGCGCTCAGGGAGAAACTGCTCGGCATGCTATAAGCGGGGAGGTGATGGGATGCTTCGAGAGCTGACCATCAAGAACTTTGCCATCATCAGCGAACTGTCCATCAGCTTTGAATCGGGGTTGACCGTCCTGACCGGCGAGACCGGTGCCGGGAAGTCGATCATCATTGATGCCGTCCAGCTTCTTGCAGGCGGCAGGGGGTCAAGCGAATTTATCCGTCACGGTGAAAAGAAAGCGGAGCTGGAAGGGATGTTCATCCTTGAAAATCCGAATCATGCCGTGTTCCGGAAGCTTGAGGACAATGGCATCCAGCATGAAGAGGGGACCGTCATTCTCCGGCGGGACATTTCCCAGTCCGGGAAAAGCACGTGCCGGATCAACGGCAAGCTGGTCACCATCGCGATTTTGCGTGAGATCGGCTCGTCGATCATCGACATCCACGGGCAGCATGAGACCCAGGAACTGATGGATGAGCAGCGGCATGTGCTGCTCCTCGACCAGTTCGGATGGGATTCAATTGCGCCTGCCAAGGAAAGCTACGGAAAGCTCTATGACCGGTACGTCAAACTTCGCAGACGGCTCGGCGAATATGAAGAGTCCGAACAGCAGATCGCCCATAAAATCGATCTGTACCGGTTCCAGATCGGCGAGATCGATGATACCGGCTTTTACGAGGAAGAAGAGGAAGAACTGACGGAAGAGCGGCTGCGCCTTAAAAACTTCCATACGATCTATGAGCGCCTGGCTTCCGCCTACGAGGCGATCCAGGGAGAATCCAAAGGCCTGGACTGGACCGGCACTGCGATGAGCGACCTGGAGCACGCCGCTTCCGTGGACCCGTCGGTCGGCGAACACTCCACGGCCGTTTCGGATGCCTTCTACACCTTGCAGGACGCCGCCTTCTCCCTCAAGGCCTTTCTGGATGAAATGGAATTTGACCCCGACCGTCTGGACGAAGTGGAGCGCAGGCTCGCGCTTCTCCAGTCCATGAAGCGGAAATACGGGGCAACGATCGCGGAGATGCTGGCTTACCGCGAACGGATCGGCGCCGAGCTGGAAAAGCTCGAAAACCGGGACGAGCGGCTGCAGCAGGACCGCGGGGAACTCGATGCAATGGAAGAGGACCTGCGTGTGGAGGCGGAAGAACTGGCCATTCTGCGGCAGAGAGCGGCGGAGGAACTGGCCTCGGCCATCCGCCGTCAGCTGACGGAGCTCTACATGGAGAAGGCCGAATTCAGCGTCGCCTTCAATCCGCGCGGCCGGTTCGACAGGGAAGGGGCGGAAGATGTGACATTCCTGATCTCCGCCAACGTCGGCGAACCGCTGAAACCGCTTGCCAAAGTGGCGTCCGGCGGGGAACTGTCCCGCATCATGCTGGCCCTGAAATCCATCTTCTCCAAACACCAGGAAGTCACGTCCATCATCTTCGACGAAGTGGACACGGGGGTGAGCGGCCGGGTCGCACAGGCCATCGCCGAAAAGATCGCCGCCATCAGCATGCACTCCCAAGTACTTTGCATCTCCCACCTTCCACAGGTGGCCGCCATGGCGGACCATCACCTGCTCATCCGAAAAGAGGTCTCCGGAGACCGGACGACAACCTCCGTGCAGGAACTGGAAGGCACCGGGCGGACAGAGGAACTGAGCCGGATGATGACCGGCGCCGAAATGACCGAACTCACCAAACAGCACGCGGACGAGCTGCTCAGAATGGCGGCCGACCGCAAACGCAAACTCGCCTGACACGCACCGAACGTGCGTGTTTTTTGTTGTTCGGAAAATCATTGAAGAACCGGCCCGGGGGCTGTACCGGGCAGGTGATCTGTTGAAGAGGCGGATCGGTTTGTTTGCAAAATTTAGGTGGAGAATGACGAGTGTCATCGGAGGGCGACCGAGTGTCATCGGAGCGTGGCTGAGTGTCATCGGAGGGCAGTCGAGTGTAATCGGATCGGGGCCGAGTGTAATCGGAGTGAGGCCGGGTGCAATCACATTAGCTTTTCCCAGATGTATCGTGGATTTCACACAGATAACTGGACGCCATCTAATAGGACGTTCGACAAGCGGCCGAAAAAAGGGGCAGGACCCGAACTGCAGCACTGTCCGGTTTTCATTGTTGTTTTATGGAACCCGGCCAAGGAGCAATATCGGAGTAAGTGATCAAAATTCGGAGTATGAGCTTAGAATTCGGAGTATGGACACGGAATTCGGAGTATGGAACGAAAAATCGGAGTATGGGATCAAAATTCGGAGTATGG
The DNA here is from genome assembly GCF_000826125.2 of Bhargavaea cecembensis. Classification (GTDB taxonomy): domain Bacteria; phylum Bacillota; class Bacilli; order Bacillales_A; family Planococcaceae; genus Bhargavaea; species Bhargavaea cecembensis_B. The sequence continues at coordinate 1,567,601 of NZ_LN651373.1, read as the reverse complement.
GATCAAAATTCGGAGTATGGAACGAGAAATCGGAATATGGACTCAAAATTCGGAGCATGGAACGAGAAATCGGAGTATGGACTCAAAATTCGGAGTATGGAACGAGAAATCGGAGTATGGACTCAGAATTCGGAGTATGGGACAAAAAATCGGAGTTGGGCGCAGATGCCATCTTCGTTTTGGCGCCGGCAGAGGCCGTGCCTGCAGAAAGTGTCCGCCGGCAACGGGAATCAACAGCGAATGAAGAGAACTTGCCACCGATGTCCACCTGACTTTCCGGCTTCACCAGCAACGGCCAGCCACAATATTTACTCCGAATGTAACGCACACCTCTCCCAATCCGGCTATTTTTTCAACAAAAATTCCCACCCCGCACACGCCTGCTTAAAAGTACCGGACATAACAGCGGCCGCGGCGACCATCATAACGGTACAACGTTCATAGGAGGTGAAACATGCGATGGATTAGCCGCAGGCTTTTGTCACCGGTCCTCCTTTTGCTCGTACTGATGCCGGCAGCGGCCGTCTCTGCGGAAGAGCCGAAATCCCTCATCCCGATGGGTCATTCCATCGGCATCCATCTGGACCTGGGCAGGGTGATGGTGACCGATGATGTGATGGTCGGAAGCGGGAACTGGCTCAGAGCCGGAGATTTTGTCAAGACGATCGACGGGAATACCGTGGCCGGAACGGACAGCCTTCTCAAGCTTGCCGGCAAGATGCCGGATGGCTCAGAGGCGGATCTGACCGTCGACCGGGACGGAGAGCCCGTCACCGTGCAGGCCGGGAAAAAGGAATTGGAAAATCTGCCTGCTTTCATCAGGGAACGGACGGAAGGAGTCGGCACCCTCTCGTATATCGACCCGAAGACCGGAGAGTATGGCGCGCTCGGTCACCAGATTGTCGACCGTGCGCTGGACGGACCCCCGCCTTTCACGGGCGGCTCCATCCACTTGGCGGAAGTGGAGCATATCCGGAAAAGTGAACCGGGTGTGCCCGGCTATAAGATTTCCTCGGTGGAATCCGGCACAAAGCTTCTCGGCAACATCCGGGAAAATGATGTATACGGGATTTTCGGCAAGTGGACATCATCGTTAACAGGAGCATTCCCGGAACCGCTTGAACTTATGCGGTCTGACGAGGTCCGCGAAGGGGATGCGGAGATCTATACGACCGTCGAGGGCGTGACGATCGAAAAATTCAGCATCCGCATCACCTCCGCGGGAAAGGACTCGGAAGCGTTCCGGTTCACCGTCACCGACCGCCGGCTGATTGAGAAGACTGGCGGGATCCTGCAGGGAATGAGCGGCAGCCCGATCATCCAGGACGGACGGTTTGCGGGAGTCGTCACCCATATGTTCGTCGAGGAACCGATGAAAGGGGCGGGTCTTCCCGTCGTAGAAATGACAAAGAAAAAACCGTGACGAAAAACATGGTCGGCCATACCTGCACAGGTATGGCCTTTTCCTATATTTTCATTATAATGAAAAGCGGTTATACAAAATGCCAATTGTGGAAACGCGTCGAATCGTGTCTAAACTATCCTCCCGCGGCCCTATTTTCGGATTTGGTGAAGGGGACCGCGGGGCAATGTCGAATTGAAACGGGTAAGTGCCTTGGGATGGGTTCTTTTAATAAAAGGGGGAACGGGAAATGGAAAAAATTAAAGTGGCAATTGCTGATGATAATCGCGAATTGGTGAAAACAATGGTCCAATACTTCGAAAACCACCCGGAAATTGAAGTGACGGGAACAGCGGCGAACGGGAAGCTCTGCCTGTCGATGCTTGAGGAACAATCACCCGATGTTCTCCTGCTCGACATCATCATGCCCCATCTTGACGGGATCGGAGTGCTGGAAGAGCTGAACGCGGACGGACGGGCCGAGAACATGTCCATCATCATGCTGACGGCGTTCGGCCAGGAAGAGATCATGAAGCAGGCGGCGGAGCTTGGCGCCTCTTATTTCATCCTCAAGCCGTTTGAGTTTGACCGGCTCGTCCATCAGATCCTCACGATGAAAAACGGCAGAACGACCCGCCAGCCCGCGTCCGTGCTGGAAACCGGCCGCCAGCAGACGGTCAGCCGCAAGGCGATCGACACGGCTGTGACGGCCATCATCAAGGAAATCGGCGTGCCGGCCCATATCAAGGGCTATGCCTTCCTACGTGAAGCGATTACGATGGTCTATAACGACGTCGACCTTCTCGGTTCGGTGACGAAAGTGCTGTACCCGGAAATTGCGGAGAAGTTCTCCACGACCCCTTCCCGTGTCGAGCGGGCGATCCGGCATGCGATCGAAGTCGCCTGGAACCGCGGCAATTATGAAGTGATCTCCAAGATGTTCGGCTATACCGTGCATCATATGAAGAGCAAGCCGACCAATTCCGAATTCATCGCCATGGTTTCAGACCGACTGCGGCTTGAATTCATGACCGCCTGAAAATGATCCGCCGACGGACGCCCCGGCTCCGCCGGCGGATTTTTCCGTTTGCCGGCCGGCCCGCACCGGGTAAAGATGCCGTATGATGGAGAGAGAAGCTGGAAGGGCGGTCGATCGGAATGAAAATCTACGCGCACCGGGGGGCATCCGGGTCGGCATTCGAGAACACCCTGTCCGCATTTGAGCAGGCAGCCGAGCTCGGGGCGGACGGGATCGAGACAGACGTGCAGCTGACGCGCGACGGGGTTCCCGTCATTGTCCATGATGCGGATCTGTACCGGGTCACCGGCAGGCGGAAGTTCGTGACGGAGCTCACGTCGGAGGAGGTGTGCCGGCTCCGAGTCGGCCGGAATCGGTGGAAGCGCCTGTGCGGGGGGACGATCATGTCGCTCGGGGAGTTTATCCGCTGGGCGTCCGGCAGGCCGGGGCTTTCCGTCAACATCGAGCTGAAGGAGACGTTCCTTGAACGGCCGGAACTTATACGGGAAGTGCTCGCCTTATGTGCCGGATTGGAAGATGTGCATTTTTCGTCTTTCCATTATCCGTTGCTCGTCCGTGCCAAATGGCTGGATCCCTCGGCGGAAACGGCGCTCATCGCCACCAAGAAATCTTCATGGGACCATCTTGAAAGTTACGGGTCCGCGGATGCATTCCATATCCACAAGCGGCTCTGGTCCGGCCGTTTCCTTGGCGCCATCGAGAAAAGCGGAAAGCCGGCGAGGGTGTACGGGGTGGACGGGAGCGAGCCGTTTATCCGCACGCCCGAACCGTTTGTCAGGGGATGGATCACCGATCACCCGGAAAGGGTCCGGAACGCAATGAAAAAGGGTTTCTGACGTTTGTCAGGAACCCTTTTTTTTACGTTTGAACCGGTCTTCCGGTATCTTCCCTTTTCTCTGATCACGTCTCAGCAGGAACCCGGCGAAAAAGCCGATGCAGACGATCAGGATGGCAAGCCCTGCGAGGAACTGCAGCCAAACCCACGGAAACAAAGCGAAGCGGATCCCGAAGAGGGAGTCTCTCATCAGCTTGATGCCCCAGGCGGCGCCGATACCGGGAATGAGCAGGACAATGAAAGCGGCCAGCCGCTGCATGCTGATCTCCCCTTTTTCTGTCGTTTTTATTGTCCGATGCCAGGTCATGATTGTCAAGAAAGCCGCTATCGGTTATGATTGGGGTGGTATTGCAAAGCTTTGCATAATTCTTATGAAGGGCCTGAACGATATTGCAGAATGTGCTTGTCGTCGGTGCCGGAGCTGGCGGTACCGCCATCCTGAAACTATTGATGCAGCTGGATTACATGCACGTCACCGGAATGACCGACATCAATCCGGATGCGCCCGGCCTCGCCCTTGCCGAGCAGAACGGCATTCCGACCGGCGATGACTGGCGGGCCTTCCTGGCGAACGACCTGCATCTGATCTTTGATGTGACGGGGGAACAGGGCGTGTTCGGCGAACTGCTCAAGTCGCGGCCCGCCCACGCCGTCGTAATCCCGGGCACGATCGCCAGGCTGCTTGTCAGCCTGCTGGAAGAAAATGACCATTATATCCGGCAGCTCCGGTCGGAATCGTTCCGGAACCGGCTGATCTTCAACTCCCTGGACGAGGGGATGATCGGCATCGACACGGACGGCATCATCCGGTTCTATAACCGCAGCGCGGCGCTCATCACCGGGCATCCGGCAGCCGATGCGATCGGCCGTCCCGTCGGAGAAGTCATTCCGGGAAGCGGGCTGCCGGGAGTGGCCGAGACGGGGATCCCCGAACTGAACCGGGAATTGACGCTCGCCAACGGAGTTCGCGTCGTCTCCTCCAGGCGGCCGCTCAAGGACAATACCGGCAAGCGGGTCGGGGCATTTGCCGTGTTCCGCGACATCACCGGCATTGTCGAGCTCGCCGAAGAGATCACGAACCTCCAGGAGATCCAGTCGATGCTCAAGGCGATCATCCAGTCGAGCGACGATGCCATCTCCGTCGTGGACGAAGAGGGCCGCGGCATTCTCGTCAACCCGGCGTACACCCGGCTAACCGGACTCACCGAGGAAGACGTGATCGGGAAGCCGGCCGGAGTGGACATCACCGAGGGCGAGAGCATCCATATGAAGGTCCTGGAGACGGGCAAGCCGATCCGGGGCGTCCGGATGCGCGTCGGTCCGTCCCGCCGCGAAGTCGTCGTCAACGTGGCGCCGGTGATCGCAGGCGGCAAGCTGAAGGGGAGCGTCGGGATCATCCATGACCTGACGGAAATCCGTTCACTGTCAGAAGAGCTGGACCGGGCCAGGCGCCTCATTCGCTCTCTGGAAACCCGCTATACGTTCGACGACATAGCGGGCGAGTCACCGGAAATGCGGCTCGCCGTCCAGCAGGCGAAGCTGGCGTCCGCGATGCCCGTTCCGATCCTGCTACGCGGAGAGTCGGGGACCGGCAAGGAAGTGTTCGCCCAGGCGATCCACCATGCATCCGGCGGCGGCAACTTCGTGAGAGTGAATTGCGCAGCCCTGCCGGGGGACCGGCTCGCCCGTGAACTGTTCGGTTCCGAAGGGCCGGACCCGGGTGATTCGGAGGAAGGACTTTTCGAAGAAGCGGAAGGCGGGACGCTCTTCCTGGATGAAATCGGCGAACTGCCGGGGACGGTGCAGGCCGGCCTTCTCCGTGCACTTGAAGAGAAGGAGATCCACCGCGTCGGCGGCAGCAAACCTGTGCCGGTATCCGTCAGGGTCATCTCGGCAACGAACAGCAACCTGGAGAAGGCGATGAAGGAAGGCCGGTTCAGGGAAGACCTGTTCCACCGGCTGAACCGGGTGCCGGTCCACATCCCGCCTCTCCGACACCGCAGGGCGGACATCCCCGAACTGGCGGAAAAGCTGTTGCCCAAACTGAACCGGGACCTCGGCCGATCCGTCGAACGGATCGATCCGGATGCGGCCGGCCTGCTCATGCAGCATGAATGGCCCGGAAACGTAAGAGAACTTGAAAACGTGGTCAGCCGCGCCCTGATCTTCATGCAGCCGACGGACAAAGTCCTCGGCAGGCCTGAATTGGCCGCCGTATTCCAGGCGGAAGGCGAAGGGGCATCCGGAACGCTCGCCGAGCAGTTGGATGCCCATGAAAAAATGATTTTAAGGGAAGCGCTTACAACGTGCGGCGGAAACAAATCCGAAGCCGCCAAACAGCTCGGAATCTCCGTGCGCACGCTGTACTACAAGCTCGAAAAGCACAATCTGCTATGAAGCGGGACCAGGCTTACCGCCTGTACATAAAAGGAGGAGAATGATGATGGAACTGTTCAAATACATGGAGAAATACGATTACGAGCAAGTGGTTCTTTGCCAGGATGAGGCTTCGGGCCTGAAGGCGATCATCGTCATCCATGACACGACAATCGGACCGGCGCTCGGCGGCGTGCGCATGTGGACATATGCATCCGAAGAGGAAGCGCTCGAAGACGCACTCCGTCTTGCACGCGGCATGACATACAAAAACGCCGCAGCCGGGCTGAACCTCGGCGGAGGCAAGACCGTCATCATCGGCGATCCGAAGAAAGACAAGAATGAAGAGATGTTCCGCGCATTCGGCCGGTTTGTACAAGGGCTCAACGGCCGTTACATCACCGCCGAAGACGTCGGCACGACCGAAGAAGACATGGACCTCATCCACCTGGAAACGGAATATGTCACCGGCGTTTCTCCGACAACTTCCGGCTCTTCGGGCAATCCGTCGCCGGTCACGGCATACGGCGTCTACCGCGGCATGAAGGCGGCGGCAAAAGAGGCGTTCGGCACAGACTCCCTTGAGGGCCGGACGGTTGCCGTACAGGGCGTCGGCAACGTTGCATTCGCGCTTTGCCGCTACCTCCACGAGGAAGGCGCCAAGCTGATCGTCACGGACATCAACGAGCAGGCCGTTCAGCGCGCTGTTGAAGAATTCGGCGCCGAAGCGGTCGGCATCAACGACATCTACGGTGTGGAAGCGGACATCTACGCACCTTGCGCACTCGGCGCGACGATCAATGACGAGACGATCCCTCAGCTCAAGGCGAAAGTGATCGCCGGCTCGGCGAACAACCAGCTGAAAACGCCGGAGCACGGGGACAGGATCCACGAAATGGGCATCGTCTATGCGCCGGACTACATCATCAATGCTGGCGGCGTCATCAACGTGGCCGATGAGCTCGACGGCTATAACGAAGAACGCGCGATGAGGAAAGTCGAAAAAATCTACGACACGATCGAAAAAGTCATCTCCATCTCGAAGCGTGACGGCATCCCGACCTATGCGGCAGCGGACCGCCTCGCGGAAGAGCGGATCGCCAACCTCGCGAAGTCGCGCCGCCAGTTCCTGCGCAACGGCAAAGACATCCTGGCGAAACGTTGACCACAGAACAGATCCACCGCAGTTAGGAAAGGGGGCCATCTCATGGCACTTGAATATGATGTTGTCATTCTGGGCGGAGGGACCGGCGGCTATGTCGCCGCCATCCGCGCGTCCCAGCTCGGGCTGAAAACGGCCATCGTCGAAAAAGGGAAGCTTGGCGGCACTTGCCTCCATAAAGGATGCATCCCGTCCAAGGCGCTACTCCGCAGTGCGGAAGTGCTCCGTCTTGCAAAGGACGAAGCCGATTCGTTCGGCGTTTCGACCGGGGAAGTCACGCTCGACTTCGGCAAAGTGCAGAGCCGGAAAGAATCCATCGTCTCCGGTCTGCACAACGGAGTCCGGGGACTCATGAAAAAAGGCAAGATCGACGTATACGAGGGGATGGGCCGCATTCTCGGCCCGTCGATCTTCTCGCCGATGCCCGGCACGATCTCCGTCGAGTATGAGAACGGCGAGGAAAATGAAATGCTCATCCCGAACAACGTCATCATCGCGACGGGATCCCGTCCGCGCACGCTGCCGGGACTCGACATTGACGGGACCCATGTCATGACTTCAGACGAGGCGCTCGCGATGGAAAGCCTGCCGGCATCGATCCTCATCATCGGAGGCGGCGTGATCGGCATCGAGTGGGCTTCCATGCTGAATGACTTCGGCGTCGACACGACGGTCGTCGAATATGCGGACCGGATTTTGCCGACGGAAGATGCCGACATCTCGAAGGAAATGGAGAAGCTGCTCAAAAAGCGCGGTGTGAAGATCATCACATCCGCGAAAGTCCTGCCTGACACTCTCCAGAAGGGAGAAGGATCCGTGTCGATTTCGGCGGAGACCGGCGACGGCACGGAAACCTTCTCAGCGGAAAAGGTCCTCGTCTCCGTCGGCCGCCAGGCGAACACGGAAGGCATCGGTCTCGAAAACACGGATATCGAGCTGGACCGCGGCTACATCCAAGTGAAAAAGACTTACCAGACGAAGGAATCCCATATTTATGCGATCGGAGACGTGATCGGCGGCCTTCAGCTCGCCCATGTCGCGTCCCATGAAGGGATTGCCGCAGTGGAGCATATTGCACGCAAAGAGCCGTCGCATGTGGACGCGGAACTGGTGCCGCGCTGCATTTATTCCAGCCCGGAAGCGGCCGCCGTCGGATTGACCGAAGCGGAAGCGAAGGAACGCGGGCACGAAGTGAAAATCGGCAAGTTCCCGTTCAAGGCGATCGGCAAGGCTTTGGTCCACGGCGAATCGGAAGGGTTCGTCAAGATCATCGCCGACAAGGAAACCGACGACCTGCTCGGCGTCCACATGATCGGTCCGCATGTGACCGACATGATCTCCGAGGCGGGCCTTGCGAAAGTGCTTGACGCAACACCTTGGGAAATTGCATCGCTCGTCCACCCGCACCCGACACTCAGCGAAGTGATGGGCGAAGCGGCGCTTGCCGTCGACGGCAAAGCGATCCATATGTGATGAAGGGGGAAAATCAAGTGACCAACAACCGTCATGAAGAGCTCGGGCTGTCCAACGACGACGTCCTGCACATGTACGAAACGATGCTGATGGCTCGCCGCCTCGATGAGCGGATGTGGCTGCTCAACCGGGCGGGCAAGATCCCGTTCGTCATCTCGTGCCAGGGCCAGGAGGCCGCCCAGGTCGGCGCCGCCTACGCACTCGACAAAGACAAAGACTATATCGCCCCGTACTACCGGGACATGGGCGTCGTGCTCCATTTCGGCATGACGCCGAAAGAACTCATGCTGAGTGCATTCGCGAAGGCGGAAGACCCGAACTCGGGCGGACGCCAGATGCCGGGCCACTTCGGGCAGAAAAAGAACCGGATCCTTACCGGCTCCTCGCCCGTCACGACCCAGCTGCCGCATGCGGTCGGCGTCGCGCTTGCAGCGAAGATCAAGAAAAAGGACTTCATCACATTCGTGACGCTCGGGGAAGGCTCGTCCAACCAGGGCGACTTCCATGAAGGTGCGAACTTTGCGGGCGTCCATAAACTGCCGACGATCATCATGGTCGAAAACAATAAATACGCCATTTCCGTTCCGATTGAAAAGCAGCTCGCCTGCGAACACGTCTCGGACCGCGCGATCGGCTACGGCATGCCGGGCGTCACCGTCGACGGCACCGATCCGCTTGAAGTGTACAAAGTGATGAAAGAAGCGGCTGACCGTGCACGCAGCGGAGAAGGCCCGTCGCTCGTCGAAACGATCTGCTACCGCCTGACCGCCCACTCGTCCGATGACGACCACCGGGCGTACCGGTCGGACGAAGACCTGAAAGCCGAACGCGAAAAAGATCCGATTCCGAGATTCGCCGCTTATCTGAAAGAAACGGGCGTCTTGGACGAAGAGTCGGAAAAGGCGCTTGAAGACAAGGTCAAGAAGATCGTCAACGAAGCGACCGACTATGCGGAAGCGGCTCCTTATGCGAAGCCGGAAGACGCACTGAAGTATGTATACGCAGAGAAAGGGGGGGATGAGTGATGGCGGTCATGTCCTATATCGATGCAATCACACTCGCGATGAAAGAAGAGATGGAGCGTGACGACAACGTCTTTATCCTCGGTGAAGACGTCGGCAAAAAAGGCGGCGTGTTCAAGGCGACACAGGGGCTCTACGATGAGTTCGGCGAAGAACGTGTCATCGATGCCCCGCTCGCCGAATCCGCGATTGCCGGTGTTGCGATCGGCGCCGCCATGTACGGCATGCGCCCGATCGCGGAAATGCAATTCGCCGACTTCATCATGCCGGCGGTCAACCAGATCATCTCCGAGGCATCGCGAATCCGCTACCGCTCGAACAATGACTGGAGCTGCCCGCTTGTCGTGCGTGCGCCATTCGGCGGCGGCGTCCACGGGGCGCTTTACCACTCGCAGTCGGTGGAAGCGGTATTCGCCAACCAGCCGGGGCTGAAGATCGTCATCCCGTCCACTCCTTATGACGCGAAGGGCCTGCTGAAGGCGGCGATCCGCGACGAAGATCCGGTCCTGTTCTTCGAGCACAAGCGGGCCTACCGCCTGATCAAGGGGGAAGTGCCTGAAGAAGATTACACGCTCCCGATCGGCAAGGCGGACGTCAAACGCGAAGGGGATGACATCACCGTCATCACATACGGACTTGCGGTTCATTTCGCGCTCCAGGCAGCGGAACGCCTGGCGGAAGACGGCATTTCCGCCCATATCCTCGACCTGCGGACAGTCTATCCGCTTGACCGCGAAGCGATCGTCGAAGCGGCGTCCAAGACGGGGAAGGTCCTGCTCGTCACGGAAGACAACAAAGAAGGCAGCATCATGAGTGAAGTGGCGGCGATCATCGGCGAAGAATGCCTGTTTGACCTCGACGCCCCAATCCAGCGGCTGGCAGGACCGGATGTGCCGGCGATGCCGTATGCGCCGACCATGGAGAAGTTCTTCATGATCAACCCGGACAAAGTCGAAAAGGCCATGCGGGAGCTTGCGGAATTCTAAATCGGACGGAGGGTTACCATTGGCGACCGAACAGATTAAAATGCCCCAGCTCGGAGAATCCGTGACCGAGGGCACAATCGAGCGATGGCTCGTGAAACCGGGCGACACCGTTGAAAAATACGATGCGCTCGCAGAAGTGAACACAGACAAGGTAACGGCGGAAATTCCTTCTTCATTCTCCGGGACGATCAAGGAACTGCTCGCAGGGGAAGGCGAGACGCTTGAAGTCGGCGCGCCCGTCTGCACGATCGAGACGGAAGGCGGCGGGGAGGCGGAACCTGAGGCGTCCCCGGCAGCGGATGAGCCGGCGAACGAAATGCCGGCCGCCGGTTCCGACAAGCCGGAAAACCTGTCCGGCACGAAAGGCACCAACATCTCACCGGCTCCGCAGAAACAGACGGGCGGCCGCTATTCCCCGGCCGTTCTCCGGCTTTCGCAGGAACACGGGATCGACCTGTCCCAGGTGGAAGGCTCCGGAAAAGGCGGCCGCATCACGCGGAAAGACCTCACGAGCCTGATTGAATCCGGCAACATCCCAACAGAAGGCAGCCGCCCGGCGGCAGAACCGGCGAAAGAAGCGGCACCTGCCCCTTCACAACCGGCTGCCTCCCAGCCTGCCGCTTCATCCAAGCCGGCGGAGCGTCCCGCACCTCCTGCTGAAACCGCAGCAGGCGACATCGAGATTCCGGTGACCGGCGTGCGCCGCGCCATCGCGAACAACATGCTGCGCTCTGTGCACGAGGCGCCGCATGCATGGACGATGGTCGAAGTCGACGTGACGAACCTCGTCAACTACCGCGATTCGCTCAAAACCGACTTCAAGAAGAAGGAAGGCTTCAACCTGACGTACTTCGCCTTCTTCGTCAAGGCGGTCGCACAGGCACTGAAGGAATTCCCGATGATGAACTCGATGTGGGCGGGCGACAAGATCATCCAAAAGAAGGCGATCAACATCTCGATCGCCGTCGCAACGGAAGACGCCCTCTTCGTCCCCGTCATCAAAGACGCCGACGAAAAGACGGTCAAAGGCATCGCCCGCGAAGTAAACGAACTCGCGTCGAAAGTCCGCTCCGGCAAGCTGAAATCCGACGAAATGCAGGGCGGCACATTCACCGTCAACAACACCGGCTCGTTCGGATCCGTCCAGTCGATGGGCATCATCAACTACCCGCAGGCCGCCATCCTGCAGGTCGAATCGATCGTCAAGCGGCCGGTCGTCATGGACGGCGGCATGATCGCAGTACGCGACATGGTCAACCTCTGCCTGTCGCTCGACCACCGCGTGCTCGACGGCCTCGTCGCAGGAAACTTCCTGGCGCGGGTGAAGGAGATCCTTGAAAGTATTTCAAGTGAAACTACATCTGTTTACTAATAAACATCCGGAGAGCTCATTTGCTTTCCGGATGTTTTTTTGTGATCTTTCTTTCGGATTCACTCTAATTCCTCCCTTCGGGCGTCAACTTCCATGCTCAATGCATTGACCAGATACGTCCTTCTTAGAGATCATGAAAATTTTAAAGAAAAATTACAACAGCAGAAAAATTAGATTGATATTTCCAGAGGTATCTTGATAGAATTAGTTGACCATCGAAGCAAGCTGGGTGTGTCAAAAAAACTACTAACGGGCGGTGCGGAGAAGAGGATCGAGAACCCATTCATGATCGGGTACCACTGTGGTTGAAATTTCATGGCAGTGCTTCGGCTGCCCGAAACCGGTTCTCACAAAGTATGTAAAATTGGATGCCAATTGAAGCGTATGTCGGGATGAATTTCAATCCCGCTATTTTTTATGCCTGTTTTACCATTTTATCAACCATCGAAGGAGCAACCGCATGTATCCAGCCCGAAAAACTTTGGCAGTCCTCCTGGCGATCTGCCTCATGATCAGTTCACTGCCTCTTTCTGCGACGGAAGCACTCGCAAAAAAACCGGAAGAACCCGGTAAATCATTGGAGCACAAGTTCCAGGGGGAAAACCGGAAACAGATAAGAGAGATCCCTGCCATGCGCAATCGGAATTCAAAAGTATTCAGTGATGAAGAAGGGAATTATTTTGCAGAAGTCTATTTGGATCCCATTCACTTTGAAGAGAATGGGGAATGGCTTGATATTGACAATACTTTAAAGGACTCTGAAACGGGTACTGTTTTTGAAAACACCGATAATGAATTCTCGGTAGAATTTCCGAAGCAGCTTTTCAGTGAGTCCTCTGAAATCTTGTCCTATGAAACGGGTGGACATGTCATGGAAATGTCCCTTGAAGGCCAATCCGTGAATGAAAAACAGTTCGCTGACGGCAGCAAGGTGAAAGAAAACATTATTCTCCAAGCGTATGAAGGCAAAAACCAGTTTCAATTCAAGCTGTCGATCGACGGCGTGTAAGCGAAAAAGCAATCTGATGGGAGTATTCATTTCTTTAATGCCAAGGGAGCGTTTTTGTTCCTCATCCAAAAACCGTTCATGTATGACTCCAATCACGAAGCAGCTCCCGAAGGGGTCATCTCGCAGGAAGTTTCACAGGACATCGAAAAAACCGATGAGGGCTTTTTGCTTACTGTCACCGCAGATGAAGCATTTCTTCAAAGTCCAGACACCGTCTACCCGGTGACGATCGATCCATGGATCGATGTCTTCCAGGGAGAAGACACGTTTGTCGCAAGCGGAACGAACTACAACTATCACAATACAGATTATCTGTTCGCAGGGAACCATTCTGCGATCGGGAAGACCCGCTCCCTTTTGAAGTTCAACCTTCCTACTGTCCCCAACGGGGTCGTGACCGGTGCCTCTCTCGGGCTCTACCAAGTGGGCACTGGAAACACTTCACAGATTGACCTTCACAAACTGACTTCTTCGTTCAATGCGACGACGGTCAATTGGGCGACGCAGCCGTCTTATCTGTCGACACCTCTTGATTCAAATAAGCAGTCTGCCGAGGCCTACCAATATTTCAAGGTCACGGACGCCGTCAAAGGCTGGTATGACAACCCGGCAACCAACTTCGGGGTGATGGCCAAATACCCGGATAGTGTGGAAGGGACAGCCGCGCGAAAGAGCTTCCATTCATCGGAATGGGTGAATCCGGATGGCAGTCCGTTCGGAAAGCCAAAACTGTACATCGAATTCCGGCCGACCGAACTGCTTGGACTCACCGACTATTGGGCGTATACGCCGGATGTATTCCAAGGGGAAGGAACGGCCGTCGTCAATGTCATCAACGGCAATATGGTCTATGACCTGGCGCTGATTGACGTCGCCGGCCTGACCGAAGCGTTTGATCTGGGCCTGACCTACAACAGCCGGTCGAACTACAACACCCACTTCGGCCTCGGATGGATGTTCAACTCCTATGAATCACTTGCAGCCAACAGTGACCAGTCCATCATTGAATACCGGACGGGCGGCGGTGCCCGTTATCACTTCGCCAAGCAGCAGCATGATGATGGGATGACCTATAGCTCCCCTGAAGGCGTGAGTATGAACTGATCCGGACGTCTTCGGGATATGAGCTGCGCGACACATCGGAAACGGTGCGGTTCTTTGACCACTCCGGCCGTCTTTATGAGATCAAGGATGAGAAGGGGAATCAGGTACTTTATACGTTCGACGGCTCCTCAACCCGCATCACCAAGATCACGGAGAAAACGGGCGGCTCCGTACGGAGCCTGGACTTGAAGTATGTCAACGGACGGCTGGACACGGTCAATGATTTCAAAAACACGCCGGTGAAGTTCGCCTATGCCACCGTCAACAACCTTTCTGTCCTGCAAAAGATCACATTCGCTGCCGGAACGACTGCAGAGAAAGCCATTGAATTCGGCTATGACCCGGCGACTGCCCGACTGGTATCGGTGAAGGATGCCAACGGGAATATCGGCAAGATCGAATATGACAAAGTGAACAACCGTGTCACCAAGCTGATTGATCCGAAAGGCCCGTCCATCTACTCCCAACTGATTTATACAAATCAAAAGACGTCTTACATGGACTCAAAAGGAAACAAGACGGATTACACCTACTCCACTCCGGAAGCCCGAACGGTGAACGTAACCCAGATTGTAGAGAATGTGGGCAGTGCCAATCAAAGCACCACCAAATATGTATGGAAAAATAACCTGCTGGAAAAAGAGTATGAGCCGGACAAAGACAGTGGAGCGCCTTCAGCTGTCACGACCACCACCCAATATGACAGCAAGGGAAATGTCACCGGCGCTTCCACGACCGGCAATCAGTCGTTCACGCAGACCCTCGATGCAAAGAACAATGTGGTCAGTTCAAAAGATTCCGGCGGAATCTTTGAGAACAACATTTATGATGCCGTCAGCAACCTGGTCTCAAGCACCACAAACTTCTACCTCACGGACTACAACCAGTATGATCTATTTGGAAACGTGACGAGAAGCGTGAGCCCGACGCGAAACAGTTACAATCGCCTGGCCAACAGCCAGTTTGAAACGGCGGATGCAGCCGGTCTGCCTTCAGGATGGCTGCGTTTTTCGGGGACGAATGCAGGCAGCCACACCTTGTCGGCTGACAGTCGATTCGGCCAGAAAGCGGCACAGATCAGTCTCTCGGGAACAGGCGATGCAGGCTACTTCCGACAGGCCTTCAATGTGGAACCGTCAGAGACCCAGCGGGTCTACACGGTATCCGCCCGGGTAAAGACGGTTAATTTAAGCGGTGAAGGCGCACGCCTTCGCATCTACCCGTTGGACAGTGCCAATGTAAACTTGAAAAATCCGGACGGCTCCATCTATCAGGAGCTGAGCGCCCCGATCACCGGGACGACGGATTGGACAGACCTTTCGAAAACCGTCACGTTGCCGGCAGGAACAGGAGCTGTCCGAATCGATCTCCTGGCAAAAGGGCAAGGAACCGCCTTGTTCGACGGAGTCCAGGCAGTCTACGGTACGACGCTTCCGGAATATGCCGCCAATGAGAATGCCGGTTTTGAAAGAGGAACTTCCGCTTCTCCGGAAGGATGGACCCTGAACAGCTTCGGTACAGGAGACGGTAGAAGCACGGCCGTCAAACAGTCCGGCAGCAATAGCGTCCGGATCACCGGCAATGGAACCCAGCGATTCATCGGACAGTATGTGGAAGCCAAAGGAAAAAAGAACGACCCGATTACATTTTCCGGCTGGGCGAACACCAGCAGTGCCGTAGCCGCGGGAGATCTGAAACTTCGCCTCTGGCTTACGTACACGGACGGAACTTCCGCTTCGGTCGATCTTCCGTTCATGAGCGGCAGCCATGCCCAGAACAAGTGGCAGTTCGCCAAAAACACCATCCGTGCACCGAAGGACTTTAAACAAGCCAAGATTTATGGGCTCTACAGCAAGACCTCCGGCTTTGCCTATTTTGATAATATCAAGGTGGAAACAACCGGTTCCGCGGTAGAGAAGAAATACGATGCCAACGGCGTCAACATGACAGCGGAGACAGACGCCTTCGGCAATACGACTTCTTATGCACACGATGCAAACGGCAATGAAACGAAAGTCACTGATGCGGAAAACCGGGTGAAAGAGCGCCAATACGACCCGATGAACCGGGTCACATCCGTCAGCCTGGGTCCGGCAAAGGACATCCAGACGACCTATGCCTACGACAGGCAAGGCAATCTGCTTTCAAGGACCGATCCGCGCGGCAACAAGACCACGTTCTCCTACAACGCCATTAACCAGGTGGAGAGGGAGAACGATCCGCTCGGGAAGTTCTATCGCTACGAGTATGACGGCGAAGGCAATGTCACCAAGATTGAACGCGGCCAGGACACCTCCGTCTCTTCAACGGTGACATTCGGCTATGACGCCAAAAACAACGAAGTCGCCAAATCCGTGAATGGCGTCAAGCTCTATGATAAGACCTATTTCAAAAACAGCCTGCTGAAGTCGATCCAGACGCCGAACGGCGCCTATTCCTTCGACTATGATGCCAGCCAGCGCTTGACCAAAGCCGTCTCGCTAGGGTATACCATAGAAAACACTTATGAAACCGCCACCGACAATCCGGCAAACGGGTTGCGGACTGCCTTTAAGGAAACGCTCGGCGCCGGCACCTTTACCACACGCTATGCCTATGACAGCCTTCAGCGTCTGACGACGCTGACTGCGCCGGACAACACGGCGTACCAGTACTTCTTCAATGAGAAAAGCCAGCCGGTCCGCCAGGAAAGCCAGATGTCTGTCCAGCTTCATGAGTTTGACGAGGACGGACAGCTCACCGCCCAGACCGTCCTGGCCCGGTCCCCGGTCCAGTACCGCTACGCCTACGACAAGAGCGGACAGGTGGTGTCCTACACCGCCGGCAACAAGACCCACCGGTACACGTATGACGCGTATAACCGGCTTGTGAAATGGCACAACGGTTCAAAAGAGACCCTTTACCACTACGACGCTGCAGGCAACCTGCAGAACCCGCAGGGCCGGACACTATCTTTCAATGCGGCGAACGAAGTAGTGGGCTTTACCTATGACCGGGAAGGAAACCTGTTGGATGACGGACGGCTCACTCATACATGGGACGGCCTTGGCCGGCTCGCCTCCTCCACCGACCGGATCAATGGAAGCCAGGTCAGCTACACGTATCATCCCGACGGACTCCGGAAGACAAAGACTGTGGGAAGCGCAACCCACCAGTATCACTACGACGGCTCGCAGCTCGTCCGCATCACCGAAACCGGCGGCCGCACCGTCTGGTCCTTCACCTGGAACAACAGTAAGCTTGTCCAGGTGACGAACGCCGCCGGCCAGTCGTTTGAGGCCGTGACGAACCACCGGGGCGACGTCGTCCGCCTGATTGACCGGGACGGACTCACCGCCGCCGAATATGACTACGACCCATGGGGCAACCTCGTGTCGCCGGAACCGACCGACGCGCGCATCAAAGGCCAGCCGATCCGCTATGCGGGCTATGTGTATGACACGGAAACGAAGCTCTACTATCTCCAGGCGCGCTACTACGACCCGGCGACCGCCCGTTTCCTCTCCCGCGACCCCGATCCGGGCGATGAGGACGACCCCGTCACGATGAACGGCTACACGTACGCCGACGGGAATCCGGTCATGAACACCGACCCGGACGGCCACTGGGCATGGATGGTCGTCAACGCCGGCTTCGCGGCCTATGACGGCTACCAGGCGTACAAGTCGGGCAAGAGCAAGAAGCAGATTGCGTGGGCTGCAGCATCCAGTCTTATTGGGATTGGAAAGATTAAAGGTCTGACCAAGGTAACTAAAACAACCGGTACCTATATGATCTCCTATAGTAATGGCTACAAATATATTGGGAAAGGAAGCATGAAAAGAGCGAAAAAATCCGCAAAAAAACACCAAAGGAAAGACGGCGCACAAATTACTTCCATTGCTTGGAGGCCGGCAAAGAATTCAAGGGAGGCTTTTATTAGGGGATATAAATTGATGAAAAAACATGGTTTTTATTTGAACAGTAGTAGAAACCTCAAAAAGAAGGGCCATAGATTATACAATAAAATAAGCAGCCCGGGTAGAAAATATCATTATCAAGATTACGGAAAATATTAATTAGGAGGATGCAAATGTGGAAATCCATCACATTGATTTATGATGAAGTCCCTGCAAATGAGTTTTTAGGGTTAGACTTAAAAGGAGGAATTAAAGATTCTCTTAATTTTGAGGAAATAAAATATATCTATCTGGATTCTTATAAAGAGGGTTCAAAAAGTAACTTTTACGATTTCAAACGTTTTAAAAACCTTTTGAGCGTTGAATTAGATTTTACGAATATAAAGGACTTTGAAGATTTCGAGGAATGTAGCCGCTTAAAACGAATCGGCATTGCCTATGCAAGGAATCTTCAATCATTCAATGGGATCAGCCAGCTTTCTGAACATTTAGAGGTACTCAAAATAGAAAAAGCAAAGAGAATTGGTTTGGAAACTGAACTGTTTGAAATGAAGGAGCTTCGAATTTTAAGTCTAGTAGGAATCAGCCCTCTTGAGAACCTGCAGTTTTTAAGACAGTTCCCAAAGCTTGAGAAATTTATTTTCGTTGATACGAACGTTCTAGACGGGGATATGACTCCGCTCCTGGAACATCCGTCCCTTCAGTATGCGGGCTATATGGACAAGCGGCACTACAATATCAAAAGCGACGAGATGGAGCGTCTTCTTAAAGGAAAGAATGGAGGAAATCAAGATGTTNCCGGGCGATGAGGACGACCCCGTCACGATGAACGGCTACACGTACGCCGACGGGAATCCGGTCATGAACACCGACCCGGACGGCCACTGGGCATGGATGGTCGTCAACGCCGGCTTCGCGGCCTATGACGGCTACCAGGCGTACAAGTCGGGCAAGAGCAAGAAGCAGATTGCTTGGGCGGTGGCTTCGAGCTTTGTGAAGGTTGGGCATGTCAAGAAAATTAGTAAAGTTGTAAAGCTAACAAGGAGACAAGCCTTCAGATCTGCCAAGAGGGCAGCGGGAATACCAACGTCTTCTCAATATCAGACCCATAAATATGTGCGTGATAAAAAGTATGAGAACAGAACAGTTTATAAATTCGGGAAGAAGTATTTTGTCCTTCATAAAGAAGATAAATTTGGGAGGGGCCCACACTTTCACGGAGCTGACAATAGTAAAGGAAGCCCACTACGTCCAGGAAGATATAAGCAATACAAAGGTCATTTTCCTGAAAATAAAAAGGGTTTTAATAGCAGGAGGTAGTAATGAGTAATAATCAAAAATTGCGTCTTCAACAATTACTCTTCGAAAACAAACGAGCCATTGTTCAAGAGAAATTGATACAAATATTAAAGGACTACGAGCCAAGTGGATTTATTAATCAAAACGATAGGTTTGAATTGTTCAATGATGTGTTTAAAAGAATTGATAAAACTGAAAACCTCAGCATTTTTCCAGTAAATGAAAATACGATTATCAATACTATTCTTAAATCTCGTCTGCTATTTAAGTCAACGCAATTAGACAACAAGGCATTACTTTTCTTCAAACAAAACACCGAAGTTGATGCGATTTGGATACCGGAAGACACTTTTTTTAAGAATCTGGAAGAAATCTTGCCGTTTACCGGTTACAGAACAGGAGAAATGGATTTAGTGTTTGTTGATCCTCAATTAAGAAGAGGAATAGTTGTAGAAGGAAATGAATACGGTGATAAGTTATTTATTTGGAATGAAAACTAATATAATTGTCTGGCACAACAGTTAGCTTAGAAGATTTACTCAGGCAACTTGGGTTAAGAATTAACCGGAGAGCTTAGGCTTTCCGGTTTTACTTTAGAAACTTTTGGTTGTTCTACTGCGATACACCGATAGGCGTACGACAAATACAACGGGCTTGTAAAGTGCATAACGGTTTAAAATAAAACCCTTACAAACATGACGTTGCCGGCATTCTAGAAAACCCGAAGGGCCGCACGCTTTCTTTCAATACGGCGAACGAAGTCGCCGGCTTCATCTATGACGGGGAAGGGAATCTGCTGGATGACGGGCGGCTCACCCATACATGGAACGGCCTTGGCCAGCTCGCCTCCTCCACCGACCGGACCAACGGAAGCCAGGTCAGCTACACGTACCATCCCGACGGCCTCCGGAAAATGAAGACGGCGGGCGGCACCGCCCTGCACTACCAGTACGATGGCTCGCAGCTCGTCCGCATCACCGATACGAACGGCCGCACCGTCTGGTCCTTCACCTGGAACAACAGCAAGCTCGTCCAGGTGACGAACGCCGCCGGCCAGCCGTTTGAGGCCGTGACGAACCACCGGACGACGTCGTCCGCCTGATCGACCGGGACGGGCAAACCGCCGCCGAATATGACTACGACCCGTGGGGCAACCTCGTGTCGCCGGAACCGACCGACGCGCGCATCAAGGGACAGCCGATCCGCTATGCCGGCTACGTGTATGACACGGAAACCAAGCTCTACTACCTGCAGGCGCGCTACTACGACCCGGCGACCGCCCGCTTCCTCTCACGCGACCCGGACNACATTCGGCTATGACGCCAAAAACAACGAAGTCGCCAAATCCGTGAATGGCGTCAAGCTCTATGATAAGACCTATTTCAAAAACAGCCTGCTGAAGTCGATCCAGACGCCGAACGGCGCCTATTCCTTCGACTATGATGCCAGCCAGCGCTTGACCAAAGCCGTCTCGCTAGGGTATACCATAGAAAACACTTATGAAACCGCCACCGACAATCCGGCAAACGGGTTGCGGACTGCCTTTAAGGAAACGCTCGGCGCCGGCACCTTTACCACACGCTATGCCTATGACAGCCTTCAGCGTCTGACGACGCTGACTGCGCCGGACAACACGGCGTACCAGTACTTCTTCAATGAGAAAAGCCAGCCGGTCCGCCAGGAAAGCCAGATGTCTGTCCAGCTTCATGAGTTTGACGAGGACGGACAGCTCACCGCCCAGACCGTCCTGGCCCGGTCCCCGGTCCAGTACCGCTACGCCTACGACAAGAGCGGACAGGTGGTGTCCTACACCGCCGGCAACAAGACCCACCGGTACACGTATGACGCGTATAACCGGCTTGTGAAATGGCACAACGGTTCAAAAGAGACCCTTTACCACTACGACGCTGCAGGCAACCTGCAGAACCCGCAGGGCCGGACACTATCTTTCAATGCGGCGAACGAAGTAGTGGGCTTTACCTATGACCGGGAAGGAAACCTGTTGGATGACGGACGGCTCACTCATACATGGGACGGCCTTGGCCGGCTCGCCTCCTCCACCGACCGGATCAATGGAAGCCAGGTCAGCTACACGTATCATCCCGACGGACTCCGGAAGACAAAGACTGTGGGAAGCGCAACCCACCAGTATCACTACGACGGCTCGCAGCTCGTCCGCATCACCGAAACCGGCGGCCGCACCGTCTGGTCCTTCACCTGGAACAACAGTAAGCTTGTCCAGGTGACGAACGCCGCCGGCCAGTCGTTTGAGGCCGTGACGAACCACCGGGGCGACGTCGTCCGCCTGATTGACCGGGACGGACTCACCGCCGCCGAATATGACTACGACCCATGGGGCAACCTCGTGTCGCCGGAACCGACCGACGCGCGCATCAAAGGCCAGCCGATCCGCTATGCGGGCTATGTGTATGACACGGAAACGAAGCTCTACTATCTCCAGGCGCGCTACTACGACCCGGCGACCGCCCGTTTCCTCTCCCGCGACCCCGATCCGGGCGATGAGGACGACCCCGTCACGATGAACGGCTACACGTACGCCGACGGGAATCCGGTCATGAACACCGACCCGGACGGCCACTGGGCATGGATGGTCGTCAACGCCGGCTTCGCGGCCTATGACGGCTACCAGGCGTACAAGTCGGGCAAGAGCAAGAAGCAGATTGCGTGGGCTGCAGCATCCAGTCTTATTGGGATTGGAAAGATTAAAGGTCTGACCAAGGTAACTAAAACAACCGGTACCTATATGATCTCCTATAGTAATGGCTACAAATATATTGGGAAAGGAAGCATGAAAAGAGCGAAAAAATCCGCAAAAAAACACCAAAGGAAAGACGGCGCACAAATTACTTCCATTGCTTGGAGGCCGGCAAAGAATTCAAGGGAGGCTTTTATTAGGGGATATAAATTGATGAAAAAACATGGTTTTTATTTGAACAGTAGTAGAAACCTCAAAAAGAAGGGCCATAGATTATACAATAAAATAAGCAGCCCGGGTAGAAAATATCATTATCAAGATTACGGAAAATATTAATTAGGAGGATGCAAATGTGGAAATCCATCACATTGATTTATGATGAAGTCCCTGCAAATGAGTTTTTAGGGTTAGACTTAAAAGGAGGAATTAAAGATTCTCTTAATTTTGAGGAAATAAAATATATCTATCTGGATTCTTATAAAGAGGGTTCAAAAAGTAACTTTTACGATTTCAAACGTTTTAAAAACCTTTTGAGCGTTGAATTAGATTTTACGAATATAAAGGACTTTGAAGATTTCGAGGAATGTAGCCGCTTAAAACGAATCGGCATTGCCTATGCAAGGAATCTTCAATCATTCAATGGGATCAGCCAGCTTTCTGAACATTTAGAGGTACTCAAAATAGAAAAAGCAAAGAGAATTGGTTTGGAAACTGAACTGTTTGAAATGAAGGAGCTTCGAATTTTAAGTCTAGTAGGAATCAGCCCTCTTGAGAACCTGCAGTTTTTAAGACAGTTCCCAAAGCTTGAGAAATTTATTTTCGTTGATACGAACGTTCTAGACGGGGATATGACTCCGCTCCTGGAACATCCGTCCCTTCAGTATGCGGGCTATATGGACAAGCGGCACTACAATATCAAAAGCGACGAGATGGAGCGTCTTCTTAAAGGAAAGAATGGAGGAAATCAAGATGTTTCCAAATGATGAGGATGGACAGGTTTTGCAAATGCTCAAGGAAGAGGGAGTGGATTTTGATATTCCACAACCAGTGGAATTTGCAGTGGCCTGTCCGGACAAGCGGCGTGCAAAGAAAATCTTAAAAGCGATCAAAAGAGAAGGGATTACGGCTGAATTGGACGAAGACGAGGGGGAGTGGAGTTGCTACGCGGTGGTAGTGACTCATCTTGACCATGCGGCGATCGTGGAAATGCAAGAACGCCTTGATCAAATTGCCGCCCCTTTTGATGGCCGCTCAGACGGCTGGGGCGTCATGGTGATTCCGGAGGACTGAACGGCCATGGCTTGAATGATTAGCCTTAAGCGGAAATCCATTATGTATAAATGAGCGGACCGGCTGGCGCGCAGGAAGCCAACCGGTCCGTTTTTTACAATGCGGTTAATTATTCTGTCGAAGATGAGCATTTGAAAGACTGGGAGACGTCATGAAGGAAGAACTTAGCCCATGTTGACTTTAATATGTTGAGACGTGCGGTATACGAAATTTAAAGCAATAAAACTTTCGGGTTTTTCTCGCTGACGCAGGATGAAAACAACGCAGGAAGGCCGCATTCATTATTAAGGGGAAGGATTGCCGCCCTGTCCTTTCAAACCATCAAATTCTTCGTTAGAATGGAAATAGTCATAAGTTGCATGAGGGGGAGAGGCAAGTGACGATCCAGACGATGAAAAACACGACGTTCCCCGTGCCTTCCTGTGAGGAATGGCGCGAGGCGGCGGAAGCCTCGCTGAAAGGGAAATCGCTTTCAGCGCTTGAAACAGATACACCGGAAGGCATCACGTTGAAGCCGCTTTATACGGCGGAAGATGTTCCCGACGGTTCGGAGTTCCGGATTGACGCCATCCGCAACGGGATGAAACAGGCGGACTGGATGATCCTTCAGGAAGTGCGGACGACAGATCCGGCGGAATTCCTCAGAAAGACGAAGGAAGCACTTGCGCGCGGTAACGGGGCTGTCGTCTATACGGGCGGCTGGACGGCGGAGGCGGATAAACAGGTGACGGATCAGCTCGCCGAACTAATCAAGGAAGTGCCTGTGCACGTGTGCTGCAGCCCAGATGATCCGTTTCTTGCGGTGTTCGGTGCGGTGGATGAGGCGGACCGTCATCTGGTCACCGGGTTTGCCGATGTGGAGCGGACGGCGGACTTGTCCCGCCTGTTCCCGGGAATCCGGACGATCGCTGTCGACACCGGTTCAGTACATAGCAAAGGCTCGGATGCGGTCACGGAGCTTGCAGTCGCCCTGTCGGAAGCGGCGAAGATCTCGGAATGCGAGGACGATTTCGGGGCTTTCTCGCGGCAGCTGTTCTTCACGTTTGACGTCGATACTCATTTTTTCACCGAAGTTGCGAAGCTTCGAGCGTTTCGGCTGCTTTTTGAAGCGTTTGCCGCAGCATATGGCGTGAAGGACCCGGCACCCGTCCCGGTCATTGCTCGGACCTCGTTGCGCACATTCACTCTTGCCGACCCGTATGTCAACCTGCTGCGCGCGGGCAACGAGGCGTTTGCCGCAGCAGTCGGAGGGGCGGATGCACTCGTTGTGTCGCCGTTTGACACATTGACCGGCAGCACGGCATTCTCCGAACGGCTCGCCCGTAACATCCAGCTCATCCTAAAAGACGAAGTCCATGCAGACCGCGTGCTGGACCCGGCAGGGGGCTCCTATTATATCGAAACGCTGACGGAAGCCTTATACCGGAAGGCGTGGGAGCTCTTCCTCGAATTCGAGCAGAAAGGCGGCATCGATGCGGTCACCGCTGACGGAACACTAGGCGGACTGCTAAGCGAAAAGAAAGAAGCGCGTATCCGGGCGCTTTCCGGAAGGGCGGAATCCCTGATCGGAACAAACATCTACGCCGATCCTGAGGAGACGATCACGGAACCTTCGGCCGCCGCGACAGATCGCTTTGCGGAACCGTTTGAGGGAATGCGCCTTGCGCTGCAGGGCAAAACCGTCCACTTGCTCCGTTTCGGGGCGCTCAAAGACGTCAAGCCGGTGTCCGACTTTACGGCCGGGGTGCTCGCGGTCGGCGGCATCCGCCCCGAGCTGTCTCCGCTGTTTGACAGCACGGAAGATGCGCTTGGCTATGTCCGGGGGAACGCGGTCGGCTATGCGGTCGTCTGCGCGCCGGCCGCTCAGGCGGAAACGGTGGTCGCCGGGTTGCTACGGGACAAGCCGGACGGGCTGACGCTCGATGCGGCCGGACGCTTTGAAGACGAGGCGGCGTTGCTGGAAGCCGGGCTGTCCGGATTCTATCGGCGCGGGCAGGACATCCTCGCCAAGCTGGAAGAGCTGAAAGGGATTCTCGAAGGGGGTACAGAACATGAACAAGCCTGATTTTTCAAAGGTGGACCCATCCGCGGTGCTGAAGGGATCGACCCGGGCAGCGGAGGCCGCAGCGCCTGTGGAGTCCTATGAAGGAATCCAGATCAAGCCGGTTTATTCAGAAGAGGATCTGGACGGGCTTTCGCATCTGTCCGACCTGCCGGGCATCGCGCCGAACACACGCGGACCGTATCCGACGATGTACGTGTCGCGCCCGTGGACCGTCCGGCAATACGCCGGCTTCTCCACCGCGGAGGAGAGCAACGCGTTCTACCGGCGGAACCTCGCGATGGGCCAGAAAGGGCTGTCGGTCGCATTTGACCTCGCGACCCACCGGGGTTACGACTCCGATCATCCGCGTGTGTCCGGTGACGTCGGAAAGGCGGGCGTTGCAATCGATTCCGTCGAAGATATGAAGATCCTGTTTGACGGCATCCCGCTTGATCAGATGTCGGTGTCGATGACGATGAACGGCGCGGTCATCCCGGTCATGGCGTTTTACATCGTGGCGGCCGAGGAACAGGGCGTTCCGCCCGAAAAACTGGCCGGCACGATCCAGAACGACATCCTGAAGGAGTACATGGTCCGCAACACGTACATTTATCCGCCGGAGATGTCGATGCGGATCATCGCGGACATTTTCGACTACACGTCGAACCACATGCCGAAGTTCAACTCGATCTCGATTTCCGGCTATCACATGCAGGAAGCGGGCGCGACCGCGGACATCGAGCTCGCCTATACGCTCGCCGACGGACTTGAATATGTGCGGACGGGCCTTGCGGCGGGCATCGATATCGATTCATTCGCCCCGCGGCTCAGCTTTTTCTGGGCGATCGGCATGAACTACTTCATGGAAGTCGCCAAAATGCGGGCCGCGCGCCGGATCTGGGCGCAGATGATGAAGTCATTTGATCCGAAAAATCCGAAGTCGCTCGCGCTCCGGACCCATTCTCAGACGTCCGGCTGGAGCCTGACCGAGCAGGATCCGTTCAATAACGTCACGCGGACGCTGATTGAGGCGAACGCGGCGGCGATGGGGCATACGCAGTCGCTCCATACGAATGCGCTTGACGAGGCGATTGCGCTGCCGACCGATTTCTCGGCACGCATCGCTCGCAACACACAGCTGTTCCTACAGGAAGAGACGCAGATGACGAACGTCATCGACCCGTGGGGCGGGTCTTATTACGTGGAGAAGCTGACGGATGAGCTGATGGAAAAGGCCTGGGCGCTCATCGAAGAAATCGAGGAGCTCGGCGGCATGGCGAAGGCGATCGAGACCGGCGTTCCGAAGATGAAGATCGAGGAAGCCGCGGCGAAGCGCCAGGCGCAGATCGATTCGGGTGCCGAGTCGATCATCGGCGTGAACAAATATCGCCCGGACGAGGAAGACCCCATCGAGATCCTCGACATCGACAACACGGAAGTCCGGCGCAAGCAGATTGAGCGGCTCGAGAAAATGAAGGCGGACCGCGATGAGGCGGTCGTCCGCATGGCACTCGACAAGGTGACAGACGCGGCGAAAAGCGGGGAAGGGAACCTGCTGGCGCTGGCCGTCGATGCGGCGCGGACCCGTGCGTCGATCGGTGAGATTTCCGATGCGATCGAGAAGGCGTCCGGCCGTCATAAAGCGGTCATCCGCTCGATCAGCGGCGTATACAGCACGAACTACTCGGACTCCGAAGCGATCCGGGAAGTGAAGGAAATGGCGGACGAGTTCCTTGAAAACGAAGGCCGCCGCCCGCGCGTCATGGTCGCCAAGATGGGCCAGGACGGCCACGACCGGGGAGCGAAAGTCGTCGCCACTGCATTCGCGGACCTCGGCTTTGACGTCGACATCGGCCCGCTGTTCCAGACGCCTGCAGAAACGGCGCTCCAGGCGGCGGAGAACGACGTGCATGCGGTCGGCGTCAGCTCGCTTGCGGCCGGGCACAAGACGCTTATCCCCGAACTCATTGCGGAGCTGAAGAAGCTCGGCCGCGAGGACATCGTCGTCTTTGCAGGCGGCGTCATCCCGGCGAAGGACTATGAGTTCCTTTACGAAGCGGGCGTCGCGGCGATCTTCGGACCGGGCACCGTCATCCCGGTTTCCGCCCAGAAAGTGATCGAGTCGATCTACGAAGGCCTCGGCTACGAGGCGACATCCGATTGACGGAACGAAGCGGCGGGGAAGAGTTGCGGACCGGGGGCGGTGTACCGCCTCATGACGGCATGTCCGCTTCTCCCCGCAGGAAATTCGTCAAGCGGAAGCGGCCAGTCCCGGTCGGTGATATCGAAGCCGAGATCCGGAGCGGCTCCCGGCTAGGGCTCGCCAGGGGGATCACCCTGCTCGAAAGCCGTTCACCGGATGACCGGGCGGCGGCTCAGGAGCTGCTGCTCGGCCTGCTTCCGGAATCCGGGAACAGCATCCGGATCGGCATCACCGGCGTACCTGGTGCCGGCAAGAGCACATTCATCGAGGCGTTCGGCCTCACGCTCGCAGAGGCCGGCCACAAAGTCGCGGTGCTCGCGATCGATCCGAGTTCGACCGTCACCGGCGGCAGCATCCTCGGCGACAAGACGCGGATGGAAGAGCTGGCCCGGCACCCGAACGCGTTCATCCGGCCGTCCCCGTCGTCCGGAACGCTCGGCGGTGTCCACCGGAAAACCCGGGAAACGATGCTGCTGTGCGAGGCGGCGGGCTATGACATCATCCTGATCGAGACGGTCGGCGTCGGGCAGAGCGAGACCGCGGTGCGCGGGATGGCGGATTTCTTCCTCCTGCTCGTGCTCACCGGAGCGGGCGACGAGCTCCAGGGCGTGAAAAAGGGGATCATGGAGCTGGCGGACGGGATCATCGTCCACAAGGCGGACGGCGACAATGTGCTCGCCGCCAAACGGACGGCGAGGGAGTACAAGCAGTTCCTCCGGATGCTGCAGCCCGCAACACCCGGCTGGCAGACATCGGTCGTCCCGGTGTCGTCGATCGTTCCGTCGGGCCTTGAAGGCGTCTGGGAGACGATCTCCCGGTTCAAGGAACAGACGGGCGCATCGGGGCAATGGGAAGCCCGGAGAAAGGCGCAGCTGAAAGAGTGGTTCCGCGAGGCGATCGAGGACCGGCTCATCGAAAGCTTTTTTGCCGCGCACGGCCGGAAAACGCAGGTGGCCCGGTTAGAGGAGGAAATTCTGCACGGCCGGCTCACCGTCACGGCGGCGGTTGACGACCTGTTCAGCGAATGAAGCCCGGCCTTTTGCAGTCCGGTGGGCAAACTGGTAAAATGCGAATTGAAAGAACCGAAAGGGGAATGTGAACATGAATATGGATATGAACCTGTTCATGCAAGATATGATCCGCCAGGCGCGGAGCGAAATGGAAGCTTCCGGCTACGAGCAATTGGAGACTCCTGAAAAAGTTGAAGAAGCCATGAAGCGCGAAGGCACGACACTCTTCATGGTCAACTCCGTATGCGGCTGCGCAGGCGGCATCGCGCGTCCGGCAGCGGCGCACGCGGTCCACTATGACAAGCGTCCGGATCACCTCGTCACGGTCTTCGCCGGCCAGGACAAGGAAGCGACGGCACAGGCACGCATGCACTTCGGGGATGACCACCTGCCATCGTCCCCGGCATTCGTCCTCATGAAAGACGGCAAAGTGGTCGGCGAAGTGCCGCGCCACGAAATCGAAGGCCACGACCCGATGTCGGTTGTCGTCAACCTTCAGGCCCAGTTCGAAGAAAACTGCGAAGAGCTTTAATGCAAAAAAGGAGAACCGGACACCCGAGGGTGGATCCGGTTCTCCTTTTTGTGTTTTTGCCGTGGGCTTGTGGCCGAGTGAGCCGCTGTTGGGCGTGAGTAAGCCGCAATCTCGCCCGAGTGAGCTGCTTTTGGGTCCGAGTGAGCCGCAATCTTCCCTGAGTGAGCCGCTTTCGGAAATAAGCGGACATCTCGCCGCACCGCTCTAAGATTTAGATGGCGAAGCTCAGGCCGAACACGACCATGGACAGGACCATGAGGGCGATCATGATGTAAATGACGATTTTTTGGATTCGTTTATTGTTCACGTTCAAACTCCTCTGTAGATGATGCATCCATTCTAAGGTTTTTCCGGTGTTTGCGCAATATATAGAGATTTCTCCTTTAACGCGGTACAATTGAAGGCGGATACAAAAAGGGGGCATGAGGAAATGAAGCGCGTGGATCATATCGGCATTGCCGTCAAGAGCATCAGCGAAACCTTGCCATACTACACGGAGACGCTCGGCATCCCGCTGCTCGGGACGGAAGATGTGCCGACGCAGGGACTCAAGGTGGCGTTCCTCGATGCCGGCAACGTCAAACTGGAACTGCTGGAGCCGGTTTCAGAAGACAGCGCCGTTGCCAAGTTTCTCGAGAAGCGGGGGGAAGGCGTGCATCATATCGCCTTCGGGGTGGCCGACATCCAGGAGCGGATGAACGAGCTGAAAGAGCACGGCGTCCGGCTGTTGTCGGACGAGCCACGTCCGGGTGCAGGCGGGGCGCAGGTGGCGTTCATGCATCCGAAATCTTCATTTGGTGTGCTCTATGAGCTCTGCGACAAATCCGGAAAGCAGGAGTGACCCGACATGGATATCTACGAAAAAATCAATGAACTGTATGACAGGAAGCGTAAAATTGAACTGGGCGGCGGAGACGAACGGATCGACAAGCAGCACGAAAAAGGCAAGCTGACCGCGCGGGAGCGGATCGATCTGCTTCTCGATGAAGGCACGTTCGTTGAGCTGAACCCGTTCGTCTCCCACAGAACCCGGGATTTCGGCATGGACAAGATGGAAGGACCCGGGGACGGCGTCGTCACCGGCTACGGAAAAGTGAACGGCCGTCCGGTGTACCTGTTCTCGCAGGACTTCACGGTGTTCGGCGGGGCGCTCGGCGAGATGCATGCGATGAAAATCGCGAATGTGATGGACCTGGCGGCGAAAAACGGCGCCCCGTTCATCGGACTGAACGACTCGGGCGGCGCCCGGATCCAGGAAGGGGTCGTGTCGCTCGACGGCTACGGCGAGATCTTCTACCGGAACGCCATCTATTCCGGCGTCATCCCGCAGATTTCCGTCATCCTCGGACCGTGTGCAGGCGGGGCGGTTTATTCCCCGGCGATCACCGATTTCGTCTTCATGACGGACGAGACGAGCCAGATGTTCATCACCGGCCCGAAAGTCATCGAAACGGTGACCGGCGAGAAGATCTCCTCCGAAGACCTCGGCGGATCGAAAGTACATAATGCAATCAGCGGGAATGCGCATTTCCGCGGGGCGTCCGAACAGGAAGTTCTGGAAGATGTCCGGCGGCTGCTTTCCTACCTGCCGCAGAACAACAATGAAATGCCGCCGCGCCTTGAGGCCGACGGGGAGAAGGATGACCGGCCGGATCTGGCGGATGTCGTTCCGTTCGAGACGATCCGCCCGTATGACGTGCGCAAGGTGATCGATGAAGTCGTCGACGAAGATTCATTCATGGAAGTCCAGCCGGAGTTTGCGCGCAACATCGTTGTCGGCCTTGCGCGGATCAAGGGTGAAGTCGTCGGCCTCGTCTGCAACCAGCCGAAGGTGATGGCGGGCGGGCTCGACATCGATTCATCCGACAAGGCGGCGCGGTTTATTCGCTTCTGCGACTCGTTCAACATCCCGATCATCACGTTCGAGGACGTGACAGGCTTCTTCCCGGGCATCAAGCAGGAGCACGGCGGCATCATCCGCCACGGTGCGAAGATCCTGTATGCCTATTCCGAGGCGACGGTGCCGAAGATGACGGTCATCCTGAGGAAGGCGTTCGGCGGCGCGTATGTCGCCCTTAATTCGAAATCGATCGGCGCGGATGTCGTGTATGCGTGGCCGAACGCGGAAATCGCGGTGATGGGGCCGGAAGGGGCGGCGAACATCATTTTCGCCCGCGAAATCGCGAACAGCGACAATCCGGAGGCGACCCGAGCGGCGAAGATCGAGGAATACAAGCAGAAATTCGCAAACCCGTACGTCGCGGCGAGCCACGGCATGGTCGACGACGTCATCGATCCGCGCGACACCCGGATCAAGCTGATCCAGGCGCTCGACATGATGCGCAACAAGAAAGAAGACCGGCCGAAGAAGAAACACGGCAATATTCCGCTCTGATGCGGGGAACGGACGCACCGGCAGCTCTTCGGCAACGGTGCGTCCTGTTGTTTTGACACAGAAAGGAGAATGCAGCATGGCACAAAGCAGGCTTGTAGATGAATTCATGGAGCTCGTGCAAATCGACTCCGAAACAAAACATGAACAGGAAATCGTCGGGGTGCTGAAGGAAAAGATGGAGGCGCTCGGCTTTGAAGTGGAAGAAGACGACTCCGCCGCACGCTCCGGCCACGGGGCCGGTAACCTGATCGCCACGCTGAAAGGCAGCGTCGAAGGGGCTGACCGGATTTATTTCACCTGCCATATGGACACGGTCACCCCCGGCAAGGGCATCCAGCCGCAGCTGAAGGAAGACGGCTTCATTTATTCTGACGGCACGACGATTCTCGGGGCGGACGACAAGGCGGGGCTCGCGGCACTCTTTGAAATGATGCGCCGGGTGAACGAAGAGAACATTCCGCACGGCGACATCCAGTTCATCATCACGGCGGGCGAGGAAAGCGGGCTCGCCGGTGCCCGGGAGCTGTCGCCGGATGCGATCCGGGCCGACTACGGCTATGCGGTCGACTCGGACGGCAAAGTCGGCGGCATCGTCACGGCGGCGCCGTACCAGGCGAAGCTCGAAACGGTGATCAAGGGCCGCACGGCGCATGCCGGTGTGGCGCCCGAAAAAGGCGTCTCCGCCATCACGATCGCGGCGAAGGCGATCGCCAACATGTCGCTCGGCCGGATCGATTCGGAAACGACCGCGAACATCGGCCGCTTCGAAGGCGGACAGGCGACGAACATCGTCTGCGACGAAGTGAAGATCCTTTCGGAAGCCCGCTCGATCGACAAAGCCAAACTCGACGAGCAGACGGAGCACATGGTCCGCACGTTCGAACGTCAGGCGCAGCTCATGGGCGGCTCCGCGGAAACCGATGTCAAGCTCATGTATCCGGGCTTCTCGATCGGCGAAGAAGCGCCGGTCGTCCGCACCGCGACGGACGCCATCCGCAAAGTCGGCCGCGAACCGAAGCTGATGACGAGCGGCGGCGGAAGCGACGGCAACATCTTCAACGGCTTCGGCGTTCCGACCGTCACGCTGTCGGTCGGCTACGAAGAAATCCACACGACGAACGAGCGCATGCCGGTCGAAGAACTCGAAAAGCTGGCGGACCTGCTTGTGGAAATCGTCAAAGAAGCAGCGAAGCAGTCATAAGAAGCCAACATAAAAAGCGGGCCGCGCGCCCGCTTTTTCCATGCGGTTTTTGTGCAACGCGTGCCGCCGTTGATATAATGGAAGAAGAACGGGAGGTGACGGGATGGCAGGCAGCGGACAGCACAGGGGAAGAATCATCTTTCATATCGACATGAACTCCTTTTTCGCTTCCGTCGAGCAGGCGCATGATCCGTCGCTGAAGGGCAAGCCGGTGGCGATCGCCGGGAACCCGAAGGAGCGGCGGGGCATCGTCGTCACCTGTTCCTATGAGGCCCGGGCGTACGGCGTCTATACGACGATGCCGGTGTGGGAAGCCCGGAAGAAATGCCCGGATCTGATCGTCATCCCGCCCGACCATAACCGGTACAGGGACGCATCGAACGCGATGTTCCGGCTCCTGGCCACATTCACCGACCTGATCGAACCCGTCTCGATCGACGAAGGCTATCTGGACGTGACCGAATCGGATTGGCCGGGCTCCGCCGTCTCGCTGGCGGAGGAGATCCAGCGCCGGGTGCTCACGGAACTGGATTTGCCGTGCTCGATCGGCATCGCCCCGAACAAGTTCCTCGCAAAGACGGCGTCCGACATGAAGAAGCCGATGGGCATCACAATCCTCAGGAAGCGGGACGTGCCGGCCGTGCTCTGGCCGCTTCCGGTCATCGAAATGCACGGAGTGGGAAAAAGCACCGAAGAGAAATTCCGGACGATCGGAGTCCGGACGATCGGCGAACTCGCCGCCGCCCCGGACGGCATCCTGAAGGAGAATCTCGGGAAGCGCGGCCATTATCTGAAACAGCGGGCGAACGGGATCGACTCCCGCCCGGTAGATCCGGAGTCGGCAAATGAACGGAAAAGCGTCGGCGGATCGGTGACGCTGCCGTTTGACGAAACCGATCCCGAAGCGCTGAAGAAGACGCTGCGCGGCCTTTCCGAGAAAGTCGCCATCCGGCTCGGCAGACGGGAACTCGCGGGAGACGTCGTCATTTTGCAGATCCGGGATGCGGACTGGGTGAATCATACGCGAAGCCGGACGCTCACGAATCCCGTTTATTCGGAAGAGGCGATCTTCCGGGAAGCGGAGGCGCTGCTTGACCGGCACTGGGAAGGACAGCCGGTCCGTCTGCTCGGCGTGACGGTCGGCGGGATCGTCGACCGGGCGGAAGCGACGGAGCAGCTGTCGATCTTCAGCTATCAGAAATACGCAAAAGAAGAACCGGTCCTGAAGGCGCTCGGCGACCTGGAACAAAAATTCGGCAAAGGGGCGGTCACCCGGGGCATCCGGGACGGCAACCCCGGAGGAAAGTAGGGAAGGCCATGCAGATACAATTTTTGGGGACGGGCGCCGGCATGCCGTCCAAACAACGAAACACGAGTGCGCTTGCGCTGAAGCTGCTCGAGGAGCGGGGGACGTTCTGGCTGTTCGACTGCGGCGAAGCGACGCAGCACCAGATTCTCCACACGACGCTGAAGCCGAGAAAGCTCGAGAAGATCTTCATCACCCACCTGCACGGCGATCATATCTTCGGCCTGCCGGGTCTGCTCGGCTCAAGGGGATTTCTCGGCGGCACGGAGCGGCTCGATCTGTACGGACCGCCCGGACTGAAGGAGTGGATCGACGTGACGCTCAGGATCAGCCGGACGCATCTGAACTACGAGCTGGAGATCCACGAGACGGAAGGCGGCCCCGTGTTCGAGGATGAAATGTTCATCGTGCGCGCGCTTCCGCTCGATCACGCCATCCCGAGTCTCGGCTACCGGATCGAGCAAAAACCGCTCCCCGGCAAGCTGCTGATCGGTCGGGCAATGGAAGCCGGCGTGCCGAAAGGGCCCCTTCTCCGGGAACTGAAGGAAGGCCGCGATGTGCAGCTTCCGGATGGCCGGACAGTCCGGAGCGCAGACGTCACCGGCCCTCCGCAGCCCGGATTCACGGTGACGATTCTCGGCGACACCCGGCTCACCGGCAATTCGGTCGAACTGGCACGCGGTGCGGACATCGTCGTCCATGAAGCGACGTACGACGCGGACACCGCCCATCTGGCCGGACCGTACGGCCATTCCACGATCCGGGATGCGGCACGGGTCGCCGCTGAAGGGGACGCCAGGGCACTGATCGCCAACCATATCAGCGCGCGCTTCCTGCCCGAAGACGCCCGCAAGCTGGCAGACGAGGCCGCCGACCTGTTTCCGGTCGTCGAAATCGCGGAAGACCTTTCGGAATTCGAATGGAAAGACGGGCAGCTGAGACGGCTGCCGTAGGGAACGATTGGACAGGGGGGATCTGAAGTGGGGAAGTTGAAGTGGATGGCCAATCCGTTTGCGGGGGAGCCGCCATCCGGTCTGACGGAACGGTTTTCATTGAAAGAAGCGAAGCGGGCGAGAAGCTTCCACGAAAGCCTTCCGGCGTACGCCGAAACGCCGCTTCATTCGCTCGGCGGCCTGGCCCGTGCTTTTGGCATCGGCGGATTGTACATCAAGAATGAGTCCGGGCGGTTCGGCCTGGGGGCATTCAAGGGGCTCGGCGCCTCTTATGCGCTGAGCCGGCTTCATGAAGGAAACGGGGAACCCGTCACATTCGCTACGGCCACCGACGGCAACCACGGGAAAGGGCTCGCCTGGGCGGCACGTGAACTCGGACAGCGGGCCGTCGTCTTCCTGCCGGCCGGATCCGCACAGGAGCGGGTGGACGCCATCCGGGAACAGGGGGCGGATGTGCGGGTCACGCAGTTGAATTATGACGCCACCGTCCGGCTGGCCGAAGACGAAGCGGTCCGCAGCGGCTGGCTGCTCGTGCAGGACACGGCCTGGCGCGGCTATGAGGAAATCCCGCGGCTCATCATGCAGGGCTATCTGACGCTGATCGACGAAGCGTTCGATCAGATGGAGGAAGCGGGCGCGCCGCCGGTCACCCATCTGTTCCTGCAGGCCGGCGTCGGCTCGTTCGCCGCCGCGATGGCGGCATATGCGCGGAACCGGATGGAGGAGTCCGCTCCGAAAATCATAGTGATGGAACCGGACAAGGCGGACTGTTTTTACCGGTCGGCACTGAAGGGGGACGGGGCCGCGGCCGAAGTGGGCGGCGACCTGGACACGATGATGGCGGGGCTCGCCTGCGGTGTGCCGAGTCCGGATGCCTGGCAGATCCTGAGGCCACTCGTGTCGCACTTCGCCTCATGCAGCGATGAAGTCAGCGCGAACGGCATGCGGATCCTGTCCCGTCCATCCGCGGGGAATCCCCGTGTCGTATCGGGTGAATCCGGCGCTGCGGTCGCGGTCGGCCTGCTGGACGACATCTGTCGCGTAAACCCGAAGCGTGCGGCGGAACTGGGCCTGGACGAGCGTTCGGTTGTCCTGGCAATCAACACGGAAGGCGATACCGATCCGGGGAATTACCGGAGGATCACGGGCGGTATGGGAGCACGGCCGCGAATCGAATGATTAGCTCGCCGAATCGAACGATTAGCCGTTTGAATCGAATGATTAGCTCGCCGAATCGAACGATTAGCTCTTTGAATCGAACGATTCCGATTCTCCAGTTACAAAAACAGCGCCGGACGGGGCGTCATCCCGTCCGGCGCTGTTTTCATTTCCAGCCGCGTTCGTATTGAACCGGTGCTTCGACCTCCGCACCGAGCACATTCGCCGCCCTGCGCGGCCAGTACGGGTCGCGCAGCAGTTCCCGGCCGAGCAGCACGAGATCGGCGCGGCCGTTGCGGACAATTTCCTCGGCGTGCTCGGGCTCGGCGATCATGCCGACGGCACCGGTGGCAATGCCGGCGCCGCTCCGGATCGTCTCGGAAAACGGCACCTGGTAGCCCGGGTAGCTTTCGATCCGGGCCGGCACGACGGCACCCGAGCTCACGTCGATGAAATCGACGCCCTGTTCCTTCATCCAGCGCGCCATCGGCACATAGTCGTCCGGCCCCATGCCGCCGTCCGTCCAGTCGCTTGCGGAAACCCGGACGAACAGCGGCCCGTCCCACACTTCCTTGACGGCATCGATCGTCTCGCGGAGGACCCGGTAGCGGTTTTCCGCGCTGCCGCCGTATTCGTCGGTCCGCCGGTTGGAGAGCGGAGAGAGGAATTCGTTGAGCAGGTAGCCGTGCGCTCCGTGGAGCTCGATCACGTCGAACCCGGCTTTCTTCGCCCGACGTGCCGCTTCCCGGAAAGCGGAGACGGTCGCCCGGATGTCTTCCGTAGTCATTTCCTTCGGCTCTTTGTACCGGTCATTGAAAGCGATCGCCGACGGGGCGAAGATGTCCCCGTCCGTCTCCGACTTGCGGCCGGCGTGAGCCAGCTGGATGCCTGCCGCTGCTCCGTGCTGCTTGATCAGATCCGTCAGCCGGCCGAGCCCCTCTATCTGTCCGTCTTCCCAGATGCCGAGGTCTTCATTGGAGATCCGGCCTTCCGGCTGGACCGCGGTCGCCTCGACAATGATGAGGCCGGCGCCGCCGACTGCGCGTGTCGGATAGTGGACGAGGTGCCAGTCCTGGACCCGGCCGTCCCCTTCCGGACAGGAGTACATGCACATCGGGGACATGACGATCCGGTTGCGCAGCGTCACTTCACCAAATTTGATCGATTCGAACAATGTTGCCATCCATACTCACCTTCCCCTGACAGAATTCCTTTCCATTCTATCAGTTGCCGGCGGTCACTTCCCGTCCGCGAGCTCGCGTGAGCGGTTTTCGGCTGCGCGGATGCAGGAGGCGACCGCCCGGTGGAAGCCGGCTTCATCCAGCGCGCGGAGTCCGGCAGCGGTCGTGCCGCCCGGGCTCGTCACATGCTCGCGCAGATCCGCCGGCTCCAGCCCGGTCTGCCGCATCATCGCCGCCGCCCCCTCGAGCGTCTGGATGATCAGTTCGCGCGCGTCCCTTCCGTCAAACCCGGCGGTCTTCGCCGCTTCCTCCAGGGCTTNAGCCGCGTTCGTATTGAACCGGTGCTTCGACCTCCGCACCGAGCACATTCGCCGCCCTGCGCGGCCAGTACGGGTCGCGCAGCAGTTCCCGGCCGAGCAGCACGAGATCGGCGCGGCCGTTGCGGACAATTTCCTCGGCGTGCTCGGGCTCGGCGATCATGCCGACGGCACCGGTGGCAATGCCGGCGCCGCTCCGGATCGTCTCGGAAAACGGCACCTGGTAGCCCGGGTAGCTTTCGATCCGGGCCGGCACGACGGCACCCGAGCTCACGTCGATGAAATCGACGCCCTGTTCCTTCATCCAGCGCGCCATCGGCACATAGTCGTCCGGCCCCATGCCGCCGTCCGTCCAGTCGCTTGCGGAAACCCGGACGAACAGCGGCCCGTCCCACACTTCCTTGACGGCATCGATCGTCTCGCGGAGGACCCGGTAGCGGTTTTCCGCGCTGCCGCCGTATTCGTCGGTCCGCCGGTTGGAGAGCGGAGAGAGGAATTCGTTGAGCAGGTAGCCGTGCGCTCCGTGGAGCTCGATCACGTCGAACCCGGCTTTCTTCGCCCGACGTGCCGCTTCCCGGAAAGCGGAGACGGTCGCCCGGATGTCTTCCGTAGTCATTTCCTTCGGCTCTTTGTACCGGTCATTGAAAGCGATCGCCGACGGGGCGAAGATGTCCCCGTCCGTCTCCGACTTGCGGCCGGCGTGAGCCAGCTGGATGCCTGCCGCTGCTCCGTGCTGCTTGATCAGATCCGTCAGCCGGCCGAGCCCCTCTATCTGTCCGTCTTCCCAGATGCCGAGGTCTTCATTGGAGATCCGGCCTTCCGGCTGGACCGCGGTCGCCTCGACAATGATGAGGCCGGCGCCGCCGACTGCGCGTGTCGGATAGTGGACGAGGTGCCAGTCCTGGACCCGGCCGTCCCCTTCCGGACAGGAGTACATGCACATCGGGGACATGACGATCCGGTTGCGCAGCGTCACTTCACCAAATTTGATCGATTCGAACAATGTTGCCATCCATACTCACCTTCCCCTGACAGAATTCCTTTCCATTCTATCAGTTGCCGGCGGTCACTTCCCGTCCGCGAGCTCGCGTGAGCGGTTTTCGGCTGCGCGGATGNAGCCGCGTTCGTATTGAACCGGTGCTTCGACCTCCGCACCGAGCACATTCGCCGCCCTGCGCGGCCAGTACGGGTCGCGCAGCAGTTCCCGGCCGAGCAGCACGAGATCGGCGCGGCCGTTGCGGACAATTTCCTCGGCGTGCTCGGGCTCGGCGATCATGCCGACGGCACCGGTGGCAATGCCGGCGCCGCTCCGGATCGTCTCGGAAAACGGCACCTGGTAGCCCGGGTAGCTTTCGATCCGGGCCGGCACGACGGCACCCGAGCTCACGTCGATGAAATCGACGCCCTGTTCCTTCATCCAGCGCGCCATCGGCACATAGTCGTCCGGCCCCATGCCGCCGTCCGTCCAGTCGCTTGCGGAAACCCGGACGAACAGCGGCCCGTCCCACACTTCCTTGACGGCATCGATCGTCTCGCGGAGGACCCGGTAGCGGTTTTCCGCGCTGCCGCCGTATTCGTCGGTCCGCCGGTTGGAGAGCGGAGAGAGGAATTCGTTGAGCAGGTAGCCGTGCGCTCCGTGGAGCTCGATCACGTCGAACCCGGCTTTCTTCGCCCGACGTGCCGCTTCCCGGAAAGCGGAGACGGTCGCCCGGATGTCTTCCGTAGTCATTTCCTTCGGCTCTTTGTACCGGTCATTGAAAGCGATCGCCGACGGGGCGAAGATGTCCCCGTCCGTCTCCGACTTGCGGCCGGCGTGAGCCAGCTGGATGCCTGCCGCTGCTCCGTGCTGCTTGATCAGATCCGTCAGCCGGCCGAGCCCCTCTATCTGTCCGTCTTCCCAGATGCCGAGGTCTTCATTGGAGATCCGGCCTTCCGGCTGGACCGCGGTCGCCTCGACAATGATGAGGCCGGCGCCGCCGACTGCGCGTGTCGGATAGTGGACGAGGTGCCAGTCCTGGACCCGGCCGTCCCCTTCCGGACAGGAGTACATGCACATCGGGGACATGACGATCCGGTTGCGCAGCGTCACTTCACCAAATTTGATCGATTCGAACAATGTTGCCATCCATACTCACCTTCCCCTGACAGAATTCCTTTCCATTCTATCAGTTGCCGGCGGTCACTTCCCGTCCGCGAGCTCGCGTGAGCGGTTTTCGGCTGCGCGGATGCAGGAGGCGACCGCCCGGTGGAAGCCGGCTTCATCCAGCGCGCGGAGTCCGGCAGCGGTCGTGCCGCCCGGGCTCGTCACATGCTCGCGCAGATCCGCCGGCTCCAGCCCGGTCTGCCGCATCATCGCCGCCGCCCCCTCGAGCGTCTGGATGATCAGTTCGCGCGCGTCCCTTCCGTCAAACCCGGCGGTCTTCGCCGCTTCCTCCAGGGCTTCCGTGAAATAATACACATACGCCGGGCCGCTTCCGGAAAGGGCGGTCACGAGGTGGAGATCGTCTTCCGCCACTTCCTTGACGATGCCGACCGAGCCGAGAAGCGAAAGGATGTCCCCGCGCACCCGGTCGCACACCGCATTGTTCATCGCCACGCCGGTCGCGGCAAGTCCGATCGTGGCGGACGTGTTCGGCATGGAACGCGCCACCGGCCGGCTGCCGAGGCCTTCTTCGAACGTCCGGATCGGAATCCCGGCCATCACCGACAACACTGCCGCTTCCGGATGAAGATAGGCGGCCACATCACTCATCGCCTGGCGCACGTCTTTCGGCTTCGTCGCAAACACGACGAGTTCCGCCAGTCCGACTTCCGGATGTTCTTTCTTTACCGGCACGACGCCGTATTTCTCCTTCAGCATGCCCAGACGGCCTTCATCGGATTTATTCATCACGAACACAGACGACGGGTTCACGGCCCCCTTTTCCAAAATCCCGGCCATGATGGCCTCCGCCATCGAACCTGCGCCGACAAACAGCACATTTTCCATCCCGTTCATCCTCCTTCTCAAAATAAAAGATGCGCTCTCGTCCCCGTTCATGAATCAATCATGAAAAAGGACGAAAACGCATCGTTTCCGCGGTACCACCTTCATTCACCGGTAGGGCCGGCGCGGCTCATCCCCTTTAACGCAGAGGGCTGCGGCCGTGTTTCCACGGCGGCTCAAAAGCAGGTTCGGGGCGGGAGAGGGGATGCGGCTCTCAGCCGGTGACCGCATTTTCTGTGCGCCTTCACCGCCCGTACTCGTCTTCGTCGGAGCATTCCGTTCATTCGGTTAACGTGATTATACGCACCCGGCCGTGCAGTGTCAACAGATGACGCGGCGGTTCTCCTCATGTACAATAAATGAATCACGATTCATTCAACGGAGGGGTTCCGATGATCCATACCATCACCATGCCGACGCCGTTTGCCGTCGGAGATGTCAACGCGTATTTGCTGAAAGGGGACGCGCTCACCCTGTTCGACGCCGGCACGAATACAACCGAAGCGTGGGAAGCGCTTCTGCACGGATTGAAGGAAGCCGGGTACCGGCCGGAAGACATCGAGCAGGTCATCCTGACGCATCATCATCCGGACCACGCCGGCCTCGTCGACCGTTTCGAGCGGGCGGCGTTGCTCGGGCACGCCTACAACGACCCGTGGCTGCGCCGGGACGAGGCGTTTTTTGAGCATCACGACCGATTTTATCTGGACTGCCTGACCGAAGAGGGCGTGCCGGAAGAATATTTGAAATGGGTCTCAAAAATGAAGCGTCCGGTCGGATTCATGGGCAGCCGGCCGCTCGACGGACTGCTTGGCGAAGGGGACGCCGTGCCGGGGCATCCCGGCTGGACCGCGCTCGAAACACCCGGCCATGCCCGGAGCCACCTGGCCTTCTTCAGTGAAAGCACAGGCGACATGATCGGCGGCGACCTCGTGCTCGGGAAGATCTCTTCCAATCCGCTCATCGAACCGCCGCTCGATCCGAAAGCCGGACGGCCGAAATCGCTGCTGGAATACAACGATTCGCTCCGCCGGGTTGCCGCGCTGCCGGTGGAAGTCGTCTACCCGGGACACGGCGAAGAAGTGCGGGGGATCGCGCCGCTCATTGAACACCGTCTTGATCAGCAGAAAGACCGCGCGATGAAAGTGCTCGGCATGCTGGAAGACGGGCCGAAGACGATTTTCGACCTGACCACGCGTCTGTTCCCGACGATGTATCAGAAAGAACTCGGCCTGACGCTCTCGGAGACGATCGGCCAGGCGGACTGGCTCGTCGAGGAAGGGCTCGCGGAGGAAACACGCGGGGAAGACGGGGTGCTTCATTATGAACAGGCGTAAGCGGGTGCTCGTCACCGGCGCGACCGGCGGCATCGGCCGGGCAATCGTTTCGGAACTGCTGAAGGAAGGGCATCTCGTGCTCGCCACCGGGCGCAACCGCTCAACCCTCGAAGACATCCGGCGGGAAGGGGCCGGGATCCTGGAGGCCGACCTGTCCAACGCCGCCGGACTCGACCGGGTGGCACGGGCGGCGGGAGCACCCGATGCGGTCATCCTGGCATCCGGCGTCGGTGCGTTCGTCCACGCCCATGAGCTGTCCGACGAAACGATCGACCGGATGCTCGAGGTGAACGCCGCCTCCCCGATGAAGCTGCTGCGGCGGCTCCTGCCGGGCATGATGGCTCGGGGGGCGGGGCAGATCATCTTCATCGCTTCCGCCGCGGGGAAAGTCGCCACGAAAAAAGCGTCCGCCTACGCCGCCTCCAAAGCCGCCCTCCTCGGCTACGCGGATGCGCTCCGGCTCGAGATGGCCCCGCACGGCATCACCGTCACCTCGATTAATCCGGGGCCTGTCGATACGCCATTCCTTGACCTGGCCGCTCCGTCTGCGGACTACCGGGAATCGATGGCCGGCTACCTGACCTCTCCGGAAAAAGTCGCAGAAGCCGCCGTCCGGGCACTCGGCCGTCCGGTCCGCGACATCGATCTTCCGTGGTACATGGCGGCCGCCGCCAGGGCCCATTCGATCGCTCCCGGGCTCACCGAAAAGCTCGGCCGGAATTTCTTTGAAAAGAAATGAAACTCCATACCCCCTCGACCGTCTGATCGGTTGAGGGGGTGAAAATTTTGAAGAAGTTATTGATTTTCGCCGCCACGGCGGTGCTGCTGTCCGCCTGCGGGACGGGAGGCGGCGGGGACGCCGCTCCTTCAGGAGAGACAGGGAAAGAGGATCAGCTGTCCGTGTCCGTGGAAGGGATGGAGAAGACCGAGGGACTGATCGTTGCGATCGAAGACGGCCGCGTGCTCGTCAATGACGTCTCTTATTCGATGGATGAAAACACCCACCTCGTCTCCCTCGGCGACGGCTCCGAAAAGACGCTGGCGGCCGAAGATCTGGAGAAGGGCATGAGAGTGGATGTCTACCATTCCGGCGTCGTGGCGCTGTCCTTGCCGGGCCAGGCTTACGCCGACGTGTTTGCGGTCCAAAAGGGAGAGGAAGAGATGAAGCAGGCGGAGG
Organism: Bhargavaea cecembensis; assembly: GCF_000826125.2. Classification (GTDB taxonomy): domain Bacteria; phylum Bacillota; class Bacilli; order Bacillales_A; family Planococcaceae; genus Bhargavaea; species Bhargavaea cecembensis_B. The sequence continues at coordinate 1,524,817 of NZ_LN651373.1, read as the reverse complement.
CATTCCGGTCGTTCCTTGAAGAAGAGGACGACCAGCCCTGGGTGATCAAAAAGGTCGAGTTCCCCGAGGGCGAAATCCGGTTTGATTATACGTCGGATTCAAACGAGGAATTCCGCGTGGAGCTGGACACGGACACAAAAGCGTACACGAAAGAACCGATCGATGACGAACATTCCGGGGAGTGATTGCAGTGAAAAAATTTCTGATCTGCGCAACGGCAACGCTTTTTCTTTCCGCCTGCGGCACCGGCGGGGGGAGCGGGGGCCAGTCGGATGGCCCGAAAGCGGAAGATAAACTGTCCGCTTCGGTTGAAGGGCTTGAAAAAGTGGAAGGGTTCATCACGGACATTGACGGCGACCGGGTGCTCGTCAATGACATCTTCTATACGATTGACGAAGAGACCCACTTCGTCAGCGTAGGAGACGGAGAAGAGCGGAAACTGGAAATCGGGGATCTGGAAAAGGGCATGCGGGCCGATGTGTACCATACGGGCATGGTCGCGCGCTCGTTCCCGGGTCAGGCGCACGCCTCGGTCTTCGTCGTGCCGAAAGACGGCCTGTCGATCAGCCAGACCGAAGCATTCCAGGCGTTCCTCGAAAAAGAGGGCAATGACTTCGTCCTCCTCGGCAAGCCGGAGCTCGGCGAAGAGACGGTCAAATTCGACTACACGATCGTCGAATCCAATGAGACCTACACCGTGGAACTCGACGTCGACAGCCACGAATATACGAAAGAACCGAAAAGCGAATGATCGGACCGCAAAACAGGCGAGACTGCAACCGGGTGACCGGCTGCGTCTCGCCTGTTTTGCTTTGAGAGACCCGGGGTCCCGGCGGGCTCCGGGCGACTTTTTTTGCTTTCTTCGGAAATGCATAAACATTTGCTTGCACCGATGATTATTCCGTGTTAAGATTCACTCATGAATAAAACATGAATAACATGAATAAACATACATGGAGGGATTGCATATGGCGAAGAAAGTCGTTCTTGCATATTCAGGAGGTCTTGATACATCGGTGGCGGTTGCGTGGCTGAAGGAAAAAGGATACGAAGTGGTCGCGGTCTGCCTCGACGTCGGCGAAGGGAAGGACCTCGCATTCGTCAAAGAAAAGGCGCTCCAGGTCGGCGCATCCGAAAGCTACATGATCGACGCAAAGAAGGAGTTCGCGGAAGAATTCGTCCTGCCGGCGCTCCAGGGCCACACGCTTTATGAGGAAAAGTACCCGCTCGTCTCGGCGCTGTCCCGTCCACTCATTTCGAAGAAACTCGTCGAAATCGCGCATGAAACGAACGCAGATGCCGTTGCGCACGGCTGCACAGGCAAGGGGAACGACCAGGTCCGCTTCGAAGTGTCGATCAAGGCGCTCGACCCGTCGCTTGAAGTGATCGCCCCTGTCCGCGAGTGGGGCTGGTCGCGCGAAGAAGAGATCGAATACGCGAAAGCGCACAACATCCCGATCCCGATCAATCTCGACAGCCCGTACTCGATCGACCAGAACCTGTGGGGCCGTTCGAATGAATGCGGCATCCTCGAGAACCCGTGGGCCGCTCCGCCGGAAGATGCATACGACCTGACGGTGTCCCTCGAAGACGCGCCGGACACGCCGGACGTCATTGAAATCGGCTTTGAGCACGGCGTTCCGGTCACGCTCGACGACGAGAAAATGGCGCTGGATGAATTGATCCTCAGCTTGAACGACATCGCCGGCAAGCACGGCGTCGGCCGCATCGACCACGTCGAGAACCGCCTCGTCGGCATCAAGTCCCGTGAAGTATACGAATGCCCGGGCGCGATGACGCTGCTCACGGCGCACAAGGAACTCGAAGACATCACGCTCGTGAAGGAACTCGCGCACTTCAAGCCGGTCGTCGGCAAGAAGCTGACCGAGCTCATCTACGAAGGACTCTGGTTCTCGCCGCTCACAAAAGCGCTCCAGGCATTCCTGCAGGAGACCCAGCAGTTCGTCAACGGCACCGTCCGCGTGAAACTGTTCAAGGGCCATGCGATCGTCGAAGGCCGCAAGTCGCCGAACTCCCTCTATGACGAAAAGCTCGCGACTTATACGAAGGAAGACGCGTTCAACCATGAATCCGCCGTCGGCTTCATCGAACTGTGGGGCCTGCCGACGAAAGTCCACGCCTCCGTCAACAAGGCTGCCGAATCCGTGAAACAGCCGGAGAAGGTGCAGTCATGACCGAAAAACTCTGGGGTGGCCGTTTCCAGAAGAGCGCCGAGGAATGGGTCGACGAGTTTGGCGCGTCGATCGGCTTCGACCGGGAACTCGTCCTGGAGGACCTGGAAGGCAGCACGGCGCACGTCCGGATGCTCGGAACATGCGGCATTCTCACCAACGATGAGACGGATGCCATCCTCGGCGGCCTCGCCCGTCTGAAAGAAAAGGCGGAAGCGGATGAACTGGAATTTTCCGTGGAACTTGAAGACATTCACCTGAACCTCGAGAAGATGCTGACGGACGACATCGGCCCGGTCGGCGGCAAGCTCCACACCGGACGCAGCCGCAACGACCAGGTCGCGACCGACATGCACCTGTACCTGAAGGCGCGCACGAAGGAAGTCATCGTGCTCATCGAAGACTTCCAGAAGGCGATCCTCGAGCAGGCGGAAGCCCATGTCGAGACGCTCGCACCGGGCTACACGCACCTCCAGCGCGCCCAGCCGGTGTCATTCGCCCATCACCTGATGGCATACTTCTGGATGCTCGAGCGGGATAAAGGCCGTTTCACAGACTCCCTCAAGCGGACCGATCTGTCTCCGCTCGGCGCGGGCGCACTCGCCGGGACGACGTTCCCGATCGACCGGCATCTGTCTGCGGAGCTGCTCGGCTTTGCCGGTGTCTATGAAAACAGCATGGACGCGGTGAGCGACCGGGACTTCATCGTCGAATTCCTGTCCGCCTCGTCGCTGCTCATGGCGCATCTGTCGCGCTTCGCCGAGGAGATCATCCTCTGGTCGAGCCAGGAATTCGGCTTCATTGAGCTCGACGACGCGTTCTCGACCGGCTCGAGCATCATGCCGCAGAAAAAGAATCCTGACATGGCGGAACTCATCCGCGGCAAAACCGGCCGCGTGTACGGCAACTTGACCGGCCTCCTCACGACGCTGAAGGGCCTGCCGCTCGCCTACAACAAAGACATGCAGGAAGACAAGGAAGGCATGTTCGACACGGTCAAGACCGTCACCGGCTCGCTCCGCATCTTCGCGGGCATGATCCGCACGATGACCGTGAATGCGGACGTCATGGAGCAGGAGGTCGGCAAGGATTTCTCGAACGCCACCGAGCTCGCCGACTACCTGGCGGCGAAAGGCATGCCGTTCCGCGAAGCGCACGAAGTGACCGGAAAGCTCGTCTTCACCTGCATCCAGAAAGGCTGCGTCCTGACAGACCTGCCGCTGTCCGGCATGCAGGAGGAAAGCCCGCTCATCGAAGAAGACATCTACGCCGTGCTCGCACCCGAAGCGGCCGTCCGCCGGAGAAACTCCTACGGGGGGACCGGATTTGACCAGGTCCGCGTGCAGATCGGCAAAGCGGAGGAGACCCTCGGCCAGCCTGCCGGCAAGTATTGATTCATCACCCGAAAAGACCGGAATTGTCCATGGCGGACGACTCCGGTCTTTTTTTTACGTTGTGGCTGACGAGTGAGGAGAGTTTGGGCACGAGTGAGGAGAGTTGGCCGCCGAGTGAGGAGAGTTTCGGCCGGTATCTCCCGGTATCTCCCCTTCGCGCCGTTTCAGCCTGCGTTTTGGCTCATTCCGTCTCGCCCGGCCGGATTTTCCCCATCGCTTCGGCCACATCCGCGGCCAGCGGGTCGTCTTCTTGGCCGAGGTGCCGGATGATGTTCCGGTAGTCGGAGTCGCTGCGGTTCTGGCTGAGCTTGAATGCGGCCTCGATCCTGCCGACCCGGATCTTGAATCCGACGATCCCCTTCAGTTCGGTTTCCAGCAGTTCAGGGGACAGTGTGTCCCAGAGTACTGGGTGTTCCCGGTGCTTTTCGTATTTCTCCATCAGGAGGGCGAGGTCCCGGTGCAGTTCTTCGCCTTCCATAATTTCCGGCTTTCCGTACACGTGCACAGCCTGGTAGTTCCAGGTCGGCACGTTTTCCTGCTCGTACCAGGAGGGGGAGATGTACGAGTGCGGACCCTGGAAGATTATGAGGACTTCTTCGTCCGCCCCGAACGCCTTCCACTGGGCATTCCCGTAGGCCAGATGCCCGGTAAGGTAATGCTCCCCGTCCACTGTGCGAAGCTGCAGGGGGATATGAGTTGCGACGGGACTGCCTTCTTTCAAGGTGACGACAATGCCGAACGGATTCGCCCGGATGAATGTTTCGATCTCTTCCATATCCCGGACCTGGTATTTTCTTGGAATGTACATGAGCAACGCCTCCAGTTTTAATCCTCTTTTTGAAAGTATACGATGTAGGCTGTCATGGAAAAAGGTACAATATTAGAAAAATCCACATGTCAGAGGATGTTGGACTATGAAAGACATCATTTTCGCTTTCCATGAAGGATCGCCGAAGTACAAGCAGGTCTATGAACGGTTCAAGCGATGGATTGAGCAAGGTGAACTGCTGCCCGGCGAGCAGCTGCCGTCCATCCGCCGCCTTGCGGATTCGCTCCAGGTGAGCCGGAACACGACACTGATGGCTTACGAACAGCTGATGGCCGAAGGATACATACAGGGTGAGAGCCGGAGGGGCTACTTCGTGAACCGGCTGGAACCGCTTTTCCTCCATGGAACGACTTCCCGGTCTGTCAGGCCCGCTCCTCCGGAACCTTCCGTAACCGTCGATTTCCGGGCGGGTGCCGTTGATCAGGCGCACTTCCCGCTGAAGGCATGGAGAAGGATTTTCAACCAGGTGCTGGCGGAGAAAGAGAGCTTCCTGTACGGAGACCCGTTCGGCGAACGGCGTCTGCGCGAACAGATTGCGTCTTACCTTTTCCAATCCCGCGGCGTGTCGGCCGATGCGGATGCCATCGTCATCGGCAGCAGCACCCAGCAGATGCTCCTCCAGCTCGGCCATGTCCTGAGGGAGGATCATTCCTCCGTCGCCGTGGAGGATCCCGGATATGACGGTGCCTGGGAGGCCTTCCGTTTCCACTCCTTCGGGATCCGGACGCTGCCGGTCCGTGAGACGGGCATTGACCTGTCTCATCTCGGAGGGACGGACGCCGGGGTGGCCTATGTCACGCCCTCCCACCAGAGCCCGCTCGGTGTCAGCATGACTATCCAGCAACGCCAGGCACTTTTGAACTGGGCCGCCTCAAGGGAGGGATACGTCATCGAGGACGACTATGACAGCGAGTTCCGGTATACCGGCAGGCCGTTCCCGGCGCTTGCGGCCACCGATTCGTCGCGGGTCGTCTACCTCGGGAATTTTTCAAAGTCTTTTCTGCCGGGGATCCGGCTCGGCTACATGGTCCTTCCGCCCGGTCTGCTCGACCGGTATCACGCCCGTTTCCAAAATTTCGAGACGACCGCTTCGCTTCCGAACCAGCTTGCCATGGCCCGGTTTATTGAGGACGGGGAATGGAGCCGCCACATCAAGCGGATGCGGCTTGTGTACAAGCGCAAGATGACGCGGCTCATTTCCGTACTGGACAGGCTTTTCGGCGGACAGGTGACGATGGTCGGGAAGGAATCGGGCCTGTTCCTCCTGATCAAGGTGCATCTTCCGTATACCGAAGAAGAACTGATCCGCCGTGCCTCCTCGCAGGGAGTGCGTGTTTATCCTTCTTCAACTTATTTTATCCGCAACCATCCCGACCGTCCCATGATCAAGCTCGGGTTCAGCAGCCTCTCTGCCGAAGAGATCGAACTTGGTGCGGAGCTTCTGAAAAAGGCGTGGTTCTAAAGCCGGCCGCGAGCGGCGCACATCCTGACCGGGATCCCTCCCGGTCTTTTTTAATGGAAACGGAGACCCGCATGCACAGCGGATCTGCTGATTTCCTTCCTCCGTTTCCCGAAATTGCCGTTGAATGATTCCGTCCGGTTTGGCTATACTGAAGGAGGGGAACACTTGTTCTAAGTAGAATCAATGCAGAGGAAGGGAGGAAATCCGGATGTACGAAGGACTGCCGGAGCGGAAAATCATCTGCCTCGACATGCGCAGCTTCTACGCGAGCTGCGCGGCGGCCGATGAAGGGCTCGACGTGATGAAAGAGCCGATCGCGATCATCGGCGACCGGGAGCGGAAGGGCAGTGTCGTGCTCGCCGCCTCTCCGCGGCTGAAAAAGGAATTCGGTGTGCGGACGGGCAGCCGGCTGTATGAAATCCCCGATGATCCGTCCATCCGGCTCATTGAACCGAAGATGGGCTTCTATATCGGCATTTCCATGGAGATCACCCGCCTCTTGAACGAGTATGTTCCAAAAGAAGCGATCCACGTATACAGCATCGACGAGGCGTTCGTCGACCTCGGCGGCACGGAGCGGCTGTGGGGCCCGCCGGAAAAGACGGCAAAGCGGATCGGCGACCAGCTGCTCGCCCAGTTCCAGATGCCGTCCGCGATCGGCATGGGACCGAACATGCTCTTGGCCAAGCTGGCACTCGATCTGGAGGCGAAAAAGCGGGGCTTCGCCAAATGGCGCTATGAAGACGTGCCGGAGAAACTGTGGCCGGTTGCGCCCCTTTCCGGCATGTGGGGCATCGGCCGCCGGCTCGAGAAGCGGCTGAACAGCCTCGGCATCTTCTCGGTCGGCGATCTTGCCCACGCGGACCTCGCCGTGCTGGAAAAGGAGTTCGGCGTGATGGGCAACCAGCTGTATCACCACGCGTGGGGCGTCGATCTGTCGGAGCTCGGCGCACCGCTCATCGAGGGCCAGGTGAGCTACGGGAAAGGGCAGGTGCTGTTCCGGGACTACTCGAAGCGCGAAGACATCCTCGCCGTCCTGCTCGAAATGTGCGAAGACGTCGGGCGCAGGGCGCGCGAAGCAAACCGGGCGGGGCGGACCGTCCATCTGTCGGCCGGCTACAGCGATGATGCGTACGGCGGCGGGTTCAGCCGGTCACGCTCCGTCGATGAGGCGATCAATGCCACGATGGCGATCTACCGGGTGTGCACGGAACTGCTTGATAAATTTCATGACGGGCGGCCGATCCGCCGCCTGGCGATCTCGCTTTCCAATCTGGAAGAAGAGCATTCCATGCAGCTGAGCCTGTTTGAGGAGAACAAATGGGAAGAACGGAAGCTCGGCGCCGCGATGGACGCCATCCGCTCGAAATACGGGCCGGCCGCCATTCTCCGGGCCGTCTCCTACACGGACGCCGGCACGGCGGTCGGCCGCGCGAAGCTGATCGGCGGCCATAAAATCTGACGGCGGAATCACCGCCGGACGGGAAAGGAGTGGTGCGGATGATCCGCGACAGGGGAAACATCAAATGGACGGCGATGATGCTGCCGGAACACCTGAAACTATTGAGGGAATGGCAGGAGGAAGAAGAGAGGCGGGAGCCGGTCGGGGCGGACCCGCAGCAGCTGGAGGAATGGGACCGGCTGATCCACGAAGCGCTGGAGTTCGGCGGCAGGCTCGCCATCCGCTGCCGGACGGTTTCCGGGGAGGTGGAATATGCGGGGCCCCTGCATCATTTCGACCCGGCGAGCGGCACGGTCCGCCTCGTGGACGGGGACGGGGAGCCGCGCATCATCCGGACCGCGGATGTAATCGGCATTTCCGCAGCCGAATAATCCGGTTTCCGCCACTTCTCCAAATTCGGAACATTTGCTACACTGGATATCGGTTCGAAAAAAAAGGGGGGACCGTATTCCGTGAAAGTATTCATGCAACTGGGGTGGTTCTTTAAGGAAAGAAAGAAGCAATACATCCTCGGCATCCTCATGCTGATCGTCGTGGCCGTGCTCCAGCTCCTGCCTCCGCGGATCATCGGGTTTGTCGTCGACGAGATCCGGCTCGGCGACCTCACGCCCGGCGGACTCGGGAAATGGCTCCTCATCCTGGCCGGAGCGGCGCTCGGCATGTACGTCCTCCGCTACTACTGGCGGATCCAGATCTTCGGCTCCTCGGTGCTGCTCGGCCGGCAGATGCGCGAGCGGCTGTTCCGCCATTTCACCGATCAATCGCCTTCGTTCTATCAGAAACGGCGGGTCGGCGATCTGATGGCGCACGCGACGAACGACCTGCGGGCGGTCCAGATGACCGCCGGCCAGGGCGTGCTGACGCTCGTTGATTCCGTCACGACCGGTGGAGCGGTCATCCTCGCGATGGCGATCACGATCAACTGGAAGCTGACGTTGATCGCGCTTCTGCCGATGCCGTTCATGGCCGTTTTGACGAGCTGGTACGGGCGCATGCTCCATGAACGGTTCCGCGGCGCCCAGGAAGCCTTCTCCGACCTGAACGACAAGACCCAGGAGAGCATCTCCGGCATCAAGGTCATCAAGACGTTCGGCCAGGAGGAAGAGGACATCGACGATTTCCGCAGGCTGTCCGCGGACGTCGTCGACAAGAACATCCGGGTCGCACGCGTGGACGCCCTGTTCGATCCGACCATCTCGCTGATCGTCGGGGTCTCGTTCTTCCTGTCGGTCGTGTTCGGGGCCCGCTTCATCCTGGCCGGGGAGATGAGCGTCGGGGACCTCGTCGCCTTCACGGCCTATCTCGGGCTGCTCGTCTGGCCGATGCTCGCATTCGGCTTCCTGTTCAACATTGTCGAGCGCGGACGCGCCTCCTACGGCCGGATCACCGAACTGCTTTCGGTCCGGCCGGAAGTGCAGGACGTCCCGGGGGCGGTCGACCGGAAGCCGGAGGGCGACCTTGTCTTTGACGTGAAGGAGTTCAAGTTCCCGGGCGATGACCGGCCGGCGCTTCACGATGTCCGCTTCGCGCTCCGGCGCGGCGAGACGCTCGGCGTCGTCGGCAGGACCGGTTCCGGCAAGACTGCCATCCTGAAGCTGCTCCTCCGGGAATTCGACGGCTTTGAAGGAACGATTACATACGGCGGCGTCCCGATCGGCGATTACCGGAAAGAGCGTCTCCGCGAGGCGATCGGCTACGTCCCGCAGGATCATTTCCTGTTCTCGACGACCATCCGGGAGAACATCGCCTTCACGGACATCGACGCACCGCTTGATGAAGTGCGGCGGGCGGCCCGGCTCGCCCAGATCGACGGCGACATCCTCGGATTCGCGGCCGGCTACGAAACGGTCGTCGGGGAGCGGGGCGTCTCGCTTTCCGGCGGTCAGAAGCAGCGCATTTCGATCGCACGCGCCCTTCTGATGGACCCCGAGCTGCTCATCCTCGACGATTCGCTTTCCGCGGTCGATGCCCGGACGGAGGAAGCGATCCTCCGCTCGCTCAAGGCGGAGCGGCAGGGGGAGACGACGATCATCACTTCCCACCGGATGAGCGCCATCCAGCATGCGCACGAAATCCTCGTCATGGACGGCGGCACAATCACCGAAAAAGGCACGCATGACGAGCTGATGGCGCTCCGGGGCCATTATTACGAAATGTACGAGCTGCAGCGGCTTGAGGCGCTCGTCGAGCAGGGAGGAGAATCATGATGGAACCTCGGGAAAAACAGCCGGTCCTGAGCAACCGGGAACAGTGGCGGGTGCTGAAGCGGCTGATGGGCTATATCCGCCCGCATGCCAAGGCGGCGGTCCTCGCCCTCGTCCTGCTCGGGCTCATGGTGCTCGGCGACGTGCTCGGGCCGGTGCTCATCAAGATCTTCATCGACGACTACCTGACGCCGGGCACGTTCCCGGCCGGTCCGCTCACGGCGCTTGCCGCAGTCTACCTCATCATTCTCGTGCTCAATACGGTGTTCGGCTACGTGCAGCTGTTCAAGTTCCAGGAGATCGCCCTCCGGATCGTCCGCCAGATCCGGATCGACGCGTTTTCAAAAGTCCAGCGGCTCGGCATGCGCTACTTTGACCGGACACCCGCCGGCGGCATCGTCTCCCGCGTGACGAACGATACGGAAGCGATCCTCGAAATGTTCGTCGACGTGCTCGTCGGCTTCCTGCAGAGCGGCTTCCTCATCATCGGCGTCTACATCGCCATGTTCATCCTGGACGTCCGCCTGGCGCTCATCACGCTGCTTTTGCTGCCGCTCATCTTCCTCATCATGGCGATCTACCGCAAATACAGTTCCGAGTTTTACCAGGATCTGAGGGAGCGGCTCAGCCAGCTGAACGGGAAAATCGCCGAATCGCTCAACGGCATGGGCATGGTCCAGGCGTTCCGGCAGGAGAAGCGGCTCCGCAAGGAATTTGGGGAGATCAACGAAAAGCATTACGACGCCGGCATGCGCAACATCAAGCTGGACGGCCTGCTTCTCCGGCCGGCGGTCGACCTCGTCTATGCGCTCGGCCTCATCCTGCTGCTGTCGTACTTCGGCATCACGTCATTCAGCAGCCCGGTGGAGGTCGGCGTCATCTACGCATTCGTCACGTACATCGACCGGTTCTTCGAGCCGATCAACCAGGTCATGCAGCGGCTGTCGATTTTCCAGCAGGCGACCGTCGCGGCGGACCGGGTGTTCAAGCTCATGGACGAACCGGACCTGGAACCTGCGCAGCCTGCAGCAAGCGGGGCGGAAATCACGGAAGGCGAAATCGAATTCCGCGATGTTTCCTTCTCCTATGACGGCCGCAACGATGTCCTGAAAAATATTTCATTCACCGCAAGGCCCGGAGAGACGGTCGCACTCGTCGGGCATACCGGCTCCGGCAAGAGCTCGATCATCAATCTGCTCATGCGCTTCTATGAGTTCGAGCGGGGGGACATCCTGATCGACGGACGGCCGATCCGCGAGTACCCGAAGGCGGAACTGAGGCAGAAGATGGGCCTCGTGCTCCAGGACCCGTTCTTGTTCTACGGCGACATCGAGAGCAATATCCGCCTGTTCAACGAGTCGATCACTCCGGCGGACGTCCGGGCGGCGGCGGAGTTCGTCCAGGCGGATCCGTTCATCCGGCAGCTCCCGGACGGCTACCGCCAGAAAGTGACCGAGCGGGGGACGACCTTCTCCGGAGGCCAGCGCCAGCTCGTCGCCTTCGCGCGCACGATGGCCACCGACCCGAAGATCCTCGTGCTGGACGAAGCGACGGCCAACATCGACACGGAAACCGAAGCGGCGATCCAGGAAGGACTCGGCCGCATGCGGAAGGGCCGGACGACGATCGCCATCGCCCACCGGCTGAGCACGATCCAGGACGCGGAACTGATCCTCGTCCTCCATCAGGGAGAGATCGTCGAGCGGGGCACCCACCGCGAGCTGATCGCCCGGAAAGGCCTGTATTTCAATATGTACCGCCTGCAGAACGGACTCGTCGGCGAAGGAGACGAAGCAGGCTGACCAGCGAACACGGGAGTGCCGACGGCTCCCGTGTTTTTTTGCGGGAAACGAAAGCAGGAGGGTCTGAAACTAAAGAGGGGCGACGCGAAACTAAATCAAACACCTTTGAAACTGAAGGAAAGGTGCCCACCCGGCAGCGCCGTTGCGCCGACAACAAACTGTCACAGGCGGAACTGGCGCAAATCCGGGATGATTTTGGTACGATAGGAGAGGCAATAAAGAAAGGGGGAACGGTATGTCGACGGACCTCAACGTGTTATTGGCATTCGGGGCGGGCTTCCTCAGCTTCATCTCCCCGTGTTCGCTGCCGCTTTATCCTGCATTCGTATCGTACATTACAGGGATGTCGCTCGAAGACCTGAAATCGGACCAGAAGAAAATGACAAGATCCGGCATCCTGCATACGCTGTTCTTCCTGATCGGGTTCTCCATCATCTTCGTGGCCCTCGGATTCGGAACTTCCCTGATCGGGGAATTCTTCCTGAAGTATGACAACATGATCCGGCAGATCGGGGCCATCTTCATCATCCTGTTCGGCCTCATGATCGTTGGGGTGCTGCAGCCGGAGTTCCTCATGAAAGAACGGAAATTCCAGTTCAAGAACCGGCCGGCCGGCTACCTGGGATCGATTGTCATCGGCCTGGCGTTCGCCGCCGGATGGACGCCGTGCAACGGCCCGATCGTCGGCGCCATCATCACGATGGCCGGGCAGCATCCGGACGCGGGCATGCTGTATATGATGTCCTATGTGCTCGGATTCGCCATCCCGTTCTTCATCTTGTCGTTCTTCATCACGAAGCTCGGGGTCATCCGGAAATACAGCAACATCATCATGAAGATCGGCGGCTGGATCATGATCCTCGTCGGGATTCTGCTGTTCTTCGACGGAATGACGAAGATCATCGGCTGGCTGAGCCCGTTCTTCGGGGACTTCCAAGGATTCTGATTTTGGAAAGAGGGGAAACACCATGGAGGAAATTACTTCATTCGACAGCTGGCTGGATGCCCTCGGGGAAGAGGAGACGCTGCTTCTGTTCGTGAAGACCGACAACTGCTCGGTCTGCGAGGCGCTGTTCCCGCAAGTTGCCGCACTGGAAGAAGAATACGGATTCCCGTTCCACTGGGCAAATGCGGCCCGTGTGCCGGAACTGGCAGGCCAGCTTTCGCTGTTTTCTGCACCCGTCGTGCTTCTCTTCAAGAAAGGCCGGGAATATGCCCGCTTTGCGCGGTTCGTGCCGATGGAGGATTTGAAGCGCCGCATGGATGAACTCGAAGCCCCGGGTGATTACAATGATCAATGATTGGATCAACTGGGTGTTCGACGAAGTGCCGGCGCCGGTCCTGATCATCGGATCTACGGTCGCCTTCGCGTTCATGGGGACGATGGCGCTCATCGTCCGCTCCAAATCGGCGAAGCGTCCGGCGAGCGCCAGGAAGATTCTGCTGCCGCCGGTCATGATGTCCACTGGAGCGCTCATGTTCCTGTTCGAGCCGTTCCGGGTTCCGTGGGCACATGTCCTGGAGGCGGCGCTCGTCGGCCTGCTGTTTTCCATCGTGCTCATCAAGACCTCGAAGTTCGAAACGGTCGGCGATGATATTTATCTGAAGCCGTCGAAGGCGTTCATCTTCATCCTCGTCGGCCTGCTCATCTTCCGAGTGGTCGCAAAGCTCATCCTGAGCAGCTCGATCGATGTCGGGGAACTGGCCGGCATGTTCTTCCTGCTGGCATTCGCCATGATCGTCCCGTGGCGCATCGCGATGTATATCCAGTTCCAGAAGCTGAACCGGCAACGATCGCTCGCTGCCTGACAATTGAATCGGAATCGAAAAAAGGCGCAGAAACCGATCTGCGCCTTTTTTCTTTGGATAAGGTAATTTTGGGACTGCGGACCACGATGGTCATGGGGAACAGGGTGACCGGAAAGCTACCGGAAGTGCGGGTGAAGCGGACGCGGGAATCCGGGCCTCCCGGCTTGCGGGCGCGAAAATGGCCGAAGCGGGCGCGAAAAGCCTCCGAGCGGGCGCGAGAATGGAAAATGCGGGCGCGAAAAGCCTTCGAGCGGTCACGAAAATTCCCCGCACGGACGGCCCAGGACCGCAAAGCGGGACTGCGCCTCTGAAAAATCCGTCCGAGGAAACGCGCCTCCGAAAAGCAGAACTGCGCCTTTGAAACCGTCCCGCGCGCCCCCGAAAAATCCGTCCGAGGAAACGCGCCTCCGGAAAGCGGGACTACGCCTTTGAAACCGTTCCGTGCGCCCCCGAAAAATCCGCCCGGAGAAACGCACCTCTGAAAACCGGTTACGCGCCTTCGAAACTGCCCTTCGCGCCTCCGGAAAAACGCACGAGGAACTGCGCCTCCCCAAACACTTTTGTACACCTTCAAAATATTACACAAAAGCCGCCGCCCTGCATACACGGGACGGCGGCTTTCATTCATTATGATCAGAACAGCTGTTCATATGGGCGGATGTCGATTTTCATCTCGTCGAGCTTTTTGCGGAGGAATTTATGGTCCCGTTTCGGCGTGGCAAGAATATAGCCGCGGATGATATGGTCAAACTCAATCCGCTTCGCCTTCTCCTCAAGCGCGATCTGTCCGATCCTGCCCGCGATCTTCTGCTTCGCGACCGGGCGGAACAGCTCGGGGACAGGGGCGACGAGCTCATTGAGCATTTCCTTGGACTCGGCCGTCCAAAGCTTGAGGGAGCGATCCACGTAATATTCTTCCCAGTCGAGCGTGGATTTCCCGTCTTCTTTCGGGAACACCTTCAGGAATTTGCGGAACATGAAAAAGCCGCCGATGGCAAACAGGCCGACCAGGATGACGACCCAGAACAGGATAAACCAGAGGAACCAGCCTTGGAGCAACATTCTCACCTCTTTTGGATTCTCTCTCATTATAAGGGGGAAGGCGAAAAATTTCATCCCCTGGTATCCTTCCGGCCTAAACCCTCTATGTAACGGGTGAAAGGAGGGGATGCAAAATGGCGAGCATCGAATTCAAGGATGCCTCCGTGCGGCTTTACTTTGACGCCGGCATGGACGGCGAAGGGAAACCGATCCGCAAGACGAAGACTTACCGGAACGTCACCGGACAGTCGAGCGCGGAGGAGTTGCTGCAGGTGGTGACGGCACTCGGGGGCCTGTCGGAATACACGTTTGTTTCGGCGGACAAGATCGAGACGGGCTTCATCATGGCTTGACCGGCTTGATGACCTGGCGGAAAACGGATAAAGGGAAAGGGGGAGAAGAGGCATGACGAAAACATTGGAGCTGGGCTTCCTGACGTCCGGCGGAAAGAAAGTGAGCCTGACGGTCGACGAGCCGAAAGAGGGGCTGACGGCGGCTGAAGTGCGCGAGAGCATGGAGGCCGTCATTTCAACCGGCGCGTTTGGTGCGGAAGGGCATCCGCTGGCGGAAGTGGAGAGCGCGCGCATCATCGCGCGCGAAGTGACCGATCTGATCATGGCGTGACAACAGGGCCTTCCGGAAACGCTCCGGAGGGCCCGTTTTTGAATCGGGAGAAAGGAGGGCACATCGATGGAACAGTGGATGTCATTCATACAGGATCTCGGATTTCCGATTTTCGTATCGTTTTATCTGATGCACCGTGTGGAGTCGAAACTGGTGGCCATCCATGATGCACTGGTTTCGATGAATGCGTCATAGGACAATAAATTGTCGGAAAGAAGGGGCGCATGCAGCTTGAACAGGAGAAGGCCATCCGCTAAGATGGGGAATGACGAGAAATGTGGGAGGCGGACATAGATAATGAGAAAACTCCTGTCATTCACGGCTTTTGCATTGATGGCGGCACTGCTGCTAGGCGCATGCAATGCGGGCAAGTTCAATGGGGACTTCAACTGGAAAGTCGAGCCGTTCGAATTTACGAACCAGCACAATGAGAAAGTATCCCTTGAGGATCTGGAGGGCAAGCCTTGGCTCGCGCAGTTCGTCTTCACCAACTGTGATTCGGTCTGCCCGCCGATGATGTTCAACATGGCGGAACTTCAAGACCGGATTGCGAAAGAAGGAATCGAGGACTACAAAATCGTTTCGTTCAGTGTCGATCCGGAACACGATACCCCGGAGGCACTGCAGGAATACCTGGATATGTACGATGTGGCGGATCAGTCCAAATGGGAGATGCTGACGGGCTACACCCAGGAAGACATCGGCAAAATGGCGGTGAAATCCTTCAAGACGCCGGTCATCGATGATCCGAACTCCGATCAGGTCACCCACGGCACTTCGTACTTCCTCGTCAATCAGGAAGGGCACGCCGTGAAAAGCTACAGCGGATTTGAGGACGTTCCATTCGACCAGATCACGGAAGATCTGAAAGCACTCATCAAAGAAGGGTCATGACCCGGGGGCCGGCGCGTGCCGGCCCTTTCCATTGGGAGGGACACGATGGCCAGGAAAAGAAAAGCGAAAAAGCCGAAACGGCGCCTCCGGAAACGGGGCTGCTTCCTGTCGGCTGCCATCCTCCTCATCCCGGTGATGATGGTGCTCTATGTGATGACCGCCTTGTTCTGGGACCGGCTGAGGGAACTCCCGGGCATCCGGGAACTGAACGAGTATGCGCTCCATGCGCCGGACAGGCTGTTTGATGTCGACGTGCCGGAGAATTACATTCCGCTCTACAAGGAAGCGGCGGACGCATACGGGATCCCTTGGACGCTCCTCGCGGCCCATCACCGGGTCGAGACCCGGTTCAGCACGATGGATCCGCTCATTTCCCCGGCAGGCGCGGAGGGCCATATGCAGTTCATGCCGTGCACGTGGGTCGGCTGGGAGCATCCGACGTGCTCGGGTCTCGGAAAAGGGGAAATCCCGGAAGAAGAGAAAACGGATCCCGAGGTCATCAGGAAATACGGGGGATACGGGGTTGATGCGGACGGGGACGGAAAGGCGGATCCGTTCAATCTGAAAGATGCCATCTACAGCGCAGCCTTCTATCTGTCGGAGAACGGAGCGGCGGACGGGGAAATTGAACAGGCCGTGTTCCGCTATAACCACAGCGACCGGTATGTAAAAGACGTCATCGCCTTTTATGAAGACTACGAAGCAAGGGTCGATGAACTGGAATAAGCACAAAAAAAGGACCCCGCAAGGTCCTTTTTTTCGTTCGGATTATGCTTTGCGCATAGCTTTGAGGATAAAGCTCACAATGAACACGAGGATGATTGCACCAATCAGAGCCGGTACAATGGCAATCCCGCCAAGATCAGGGCCCCAGTCTCCGAAGAGGGCGCCGCCGACCCACGCACCGATGATCCCTGCAATGATGTTGCCGATGATGCCGCCAGGGATGTCTTTACCAAGAATGAGTCCTGCGAGCCAGCCGATGATTCCGCCGACGATCAAATACAAAATGAATCCCATGTCGCTTCCACTCCTTTTGTTTGTTTTTAACTAATGTCGCTTACAGTATTTGATATATCCATTTTGTGCAGAACCGAAACATAATATCCGGAATAACGCACGAAATAAAAATGAAGAAAATTTAAAACTGAAAATTTACAGTATTGAAATTAAAGGCGATTTCCTTTATAATCTTTGAAAAGGAGATGGTCGTATGGATACAGAACGAATGAGAATGCTTGATCGCCACGGTCTGCTTTTCGCTGCAGTGCATTCGGTGTTCATCATCTCCCTCGCCTTTGACTTTCTGACATTTTACTGACGGGAAAACCAGGCCCGGCCGGTGATCCGGCCGGGCTTGATTGCGATCACTTGATTGCATTTCCTTATGTCCATCGATCGATATTATGTATTTTACTTATCATCTGCAATCCGATATGATGAAAGGGTGAAAAGTGGGTCCATCCGACCTTTTCAGTAGAGTCAGAGGAGGAAAAACAATGGCTAAAAGCAATCTGCACAACAGCCGCCAGTCGTTCGACCTGAACGGCAAGACGTATAACTTCTATCGTCTTGCAGCTCTTCAGGATGCGAATATCGCAGACGTTTCCCGGCTGCCTTATTCCATCAAAGTGCTGCTCGAATCCGTTCTGCGCCAGTACGATGGCTATGTAATCAAAGAAGATCACGTCGGCAACCTTGCCAAATGGGGGAAGGATGTCGATCCTGCCGCGGAAGTTCCATTCAAGCCTTCCCGCGTCATCCTTCAGGACTTCACCGGTGTTCCGGTCGTCGTTGACCTTGCGTCGATGCGCCAGGCGATGGCCGATATGGGCGGGGACGCCAACAAGATCAACCCGGAAATCCCGGTTGACCTCGTCATCGACCACTCTGTCCAGGTTGACCGCTATGGCACCGAAGATGCGCTCCGCGCCAACATGGAACTCGAGTTCGAGCGCAACGCCGAGCGTTACCAGTTCCTGAACTGGGCACAGAAGGCCTATGACAACTATCGCGCTGTTCCACCGGCCACCGGGATTGTCCACCAGGTCAACCTGGAGTACCTCGCGAGCGTCGTCCACGAAGTCGAGAACGAGGACGGCACGTTCGAAACGTATCCGGACTCCCTCGTCGGTACGGACTCCCACACGACGATGATCAACGGACTCGGCGTACTCGGCTGGGGCGTCGGCGGCATCGAAGCGGAAGCCGGCATGCTCGGCCAGCCGTCGTACTTCCCGGTTCCGGAAGTCATCGGCGTGAAGCTGACAGGCGAACTTCCGAACGGCTCCACCGCGACCGACCTCGCGCTCCGCGTGACGCAGCTTCTGCGTGAAAAAGGCGTCGTCGGCAAATTCGTCGAATTCTTCGGCCCCGGCGTTTCGAAGCTCCCGCTTGCGGACCGCGCGACGATCGCCAACATGGCACCTGAGTACGGCGCAACTTGCGGCTTCTTCCCGGTTGACGAGGAAGCTCTCAACTACATGCGCCTGACCGGCCGTGACGAGGATCACATCGCCGTTACGAAGAAATACCTTGAAGAAAACGACATGTTCTTCACTCCGGACAAGGAAGATCCGTTCTACACAGACGTCGTTGAGCTCGACCTGGCGACAATCGAAGCGAGCCTTTCCGGCCCTAAACGGCCACAGGACCGCATTCCGATGTCCCAGATGAAAGAAGAGTTCATCAAGGCTGTTACGGCTCCTGCCGGCAACCAGGGCTTCGGCCTCACGGAAAAGGAATTCGACAAGAAAGGCACGATCGAATTCGAAGACGGCCGCACAGTCGATATGACGACGGGCGACCTCGCCATCGCAGCCATCACTTCCTGCACGAACACATCGAACCCGTACGTCATGCTCGGCGCCGGACTCGTCGCGAAAAAAGCGGTTGAGCGCGGCATCCGCCCGCCTGCGTATGTCAAGACATCGCTTGCACCGGGTTCGAAAGTCGTAACCGGCTACCTCCAGGCTGCCGGCCTCGACAAGTACCTCGATGAAATCGGGTTCAACCTCGTCGGCTACGGCTGCACGACATGCATCGGGAACTCCGGTCCGCTCCTTCCGGAAATCGAACAGACGATCATGGACAACGACCTGCTCGTTTCTTCGGTCCTTTCCGGTAACCGGAACTTCGAAGGCCGGATCCACCCGCTCGTCAAAGCGAACTACCTGGCATCGCCTCCGCTCGTCGTGGCCTACGCACTGGCGGGCAAAGTCGTCATCGACTTCGACAAGGAGCCGATCGGCCGCGGTACGGACGGCACGGACGTCTACCTGAAAGATATCTGGCCAACTTCCGAGGAAGTGAAGGCGGAGATCGAAAAAACAGTCACGCCTGACCTGTTCCGCAAAGAATACGAACATGTCTTCACGGAAAACGAACGCTGGAACGCCATCGAAACGACGGACGATTCCCTGTATGACTTCGACGAAAATTCGACATACATCCAGAATCCGCCGTTCTTCGAAGGACTCTCGAGAGAAGCGAGCCCGATCGAAACCCTTTCCAGCCTCCGCGTGATCGGGAAATTCGGCGATTCCATCACGACCGACCACATTTCTCCTGCAGGGGCGATCGGCAAAGACACGCCGGCCGGCAAATACCTGCGCGAACATGGCGTGGAACCGCGCTACTTCAACTCGTACGGCTCCCGCCGCGGGAACCACGAAGTCATGATGCGCGGCACATTCGCAAACATCCGGATCCGCAACCAGATCGCAAAAGGCACGGAAGGCGGCTTCACGACCTACTGGCCGAACAAAGAAATCATGCCGATCTATGATGCGGCCATGAAATACCAGGAAGACGGCACAGGCCTCGTCATTCTCGCAGGCAAAGACTACGGCATGGGCTCTTCCCGCGACTGGGCTGCGAAAGGCACAAGCCTTCTCGGCATCCGCACCGTCATCGCCGAAAGCTACGAGCGGATCCACCGTTCGAACCTCGTCATGATGGGCGTTCTGCCGCTCCAGTTCGCGAAAGGCGAAAGCGTGGAATCCCTCGGCCTGACAGGCGAAGAGGAAATCAGCGTCAACCTTACCGACGACGTGAAGCCTCGCGACATCCTGACGGTCACGGCAAAATCGCCGGACGGCTCCGTCAAGGAATTCCAGGCCCTTGCCCGTTTCGACTCCGAAGTGGAAGTCGACTACTACCGCAACGGCGGCATCCTTCAGATGGTCCTCCGCGACAAGCTGAAAAACAACTGATCCATACAAAGCAAAACAGCCGGAAGGGCATGACCCTCCCGGCTGTTTTTTTGCGTTGTTTGGGAATACTGTCCAATAGATTGGGGCGGCAAAGGAAATCCGGGCTTCCGTCAAGAAGCCGCGGGAGTGGGGAGAAGGCCGTGTGACGAAGGATTGCGTCTGCCTCCTTAGCTAATTAACGTTTCAGCTCCGCTAATTAACGTCTCAGCTCGGCTAATTAACGTTTCAGCTCGGCTAATTAACGTCTCAACCTAGCTAATTAACGTTTCGAAACCCCTGACCCATCGAAGCCATCCGCCGGCACAGAGCGTCACACACTTTGCTCATACACTCGATAAACCGGCGCAGGCTGTGCGCTGCGCCACCATTTTGGAAAGAACCGGTTGAAGCGACAGTGCCGATGCGGAAGGCGACGCCGTGGAATCCGCTCCGGAGCGTCAGCGAAGAGCAGAGTCCACGGCCAAAGCCATCCGCCGGCACGAAGCGTCACACTTTCACTCACACACCAAGCCCCCGGCCCGCCGTCCGCGCGCCGGCAGGCCGTTTCCGTTATAATGGAAAAGAGGTGAAGGAATCATGTACATAAGTGAAACATCCGTGGACGTGCGATACGCCGAAACCGACCAGATGGGCGTCGTCTACCACGCGAACTATCTGATCTGGATGGAGATCGGCCGTAGCGCCCTCATTTCAGATATCGGGTTCTCCTATGCGGGGCTCGAAGAGAAGGGCTATCTGTCGCCCGTCATCGACTTGAACGTCTCATACAAGCAGCCGATGCGCTACGGGGACACCGCCGTCATCCGCACATGGATCGAACACCACGGGAGACTGCGGACCACGTACGGGTACGAGATTGCACATCCGGACGGCACGATCGCGGCGACCGGCAAGTCGGTCCACACACTCGTCCATAAAGACACATTCCGCCCGGTGGCGCTCAGAAAAGTCGACCCGGAATGGGAAGCGAAGTACGTTGAGATCGCAAAAGGAACCGACTGATGGCATTCGGCATCAAGCGGGAAGAGCTGAATGCGTGGAAAGCGGCGGTGAGCAACGGGGAAGTCGCGCTTCTGACCCATTACTGGCTCGATGACCGCTTCCCGGGATGCAAAACCGTCACGAAAGCCGGTTGCGCCGACATCGGCCGGCTGACGGAGTGGGGAAGGCAGTACGGGCTCAGACCTGAATGGATCGATCACAAAGAGCAGTTTCCGCACTTCGACCTGTTCGGTGAACGGGAATACGAGATCCTGAAAGCCGAAGGGCGGCATGACCTGATCCGGCGGTTCAAACTGGAAGAAAGACAGGAAAAAGCGTGAGCTTCTGACGGCTCACGCTTTTTCGTAGCGGTATTCAGGTTCATCCAGCTGTTCATCGTAGCCGACGACCAGGTCATGGCCGTCAAAATACCACTCATCGTCATCTTCGACGAAAAAGGTGACGTCACCTTGCTTTGTGCTGGCAGCCGGCGATTCCGGCGCATCGCCCGACAGGCCGAGCGAGAACCCGGGCTGCAGGCCGGCACCGCCGTAGCGGACACGGAACCGGACATTATCCCCGGGCCCGATGTCCATCTCGTCGCGGAACCAGCGGAGCGCTTCATCAGTGATCGTGATCTCCAACCGTCACACCGCCTTTCGGTCTTCTGCCACCCAGTATACTAGAGCCACTTCACCTTTGGCTCGGTTCCCGCCTTGATCCGGCCGATATTCGCCCGGTGGCGGTAAAAGATGAAAGCGGTCAGGAGAACGATGACGACGAGCAGGTACAAGTCACCGGTCAGGAAATAGTTGACGGTCGCATAAATGAGACCGACAGCGCCCATCGCCATCGACGTGAGCGAGACGATCTTCGTCAGCTTGAGCACGATCAGGAACGAAGCGATCAGCACGAGGAAGAACGGCCAGCTGTAGCCGAGGATCACCCCGCCGGAAGTCGCCACCGCCTTGCCGCCGCGGAACCGGGCGAACACCGGGAACATATGGCCGACAACGGCCGCAATCCCGAGTGTCAGCGGATGAATGCCGGCATCCTGGAAAGCCGGCAGATGAAGGAGAAGGACGGCGGCCGTCCCTTTGAGGATATCGATCAGGGTGACGGCGATTCCGGCTTTTTTTCCGAGAACCCGGAACGAGTTCGTCGCCCCGAGGTTCCCGCTTCCGGATTCCCGGATGTCCGTATGGAAGAACAGCTTGCCGATCCACAGGCCCGCCGGAATCGATCCGAGCAGGTAAGCGATCAGCAGCAATACTGCAGTCTGCATAAAACGGCACCTCTTTGGTTAGTAGTAGGTGTTAAGAAGGCACTATCAGTTTACCTTAACGGCCGGCTCCGTACAATGACCGGCGGGCGGTTTTTCCCGCCGCCCGTCCGCTTCCGGAACGCCTGTCCAAGCAACACGGACAGCGGAGGACATTGCCACGGAGCGCTCCGGTGTTCTACAATGAAGACCGGGAGTTCCGGAGACCGGCGGTTTGACAGGCTCCGGAAAAACGATTACGATTAAATAAAAAGCGAACAAACGTTTGATGGGGGCGTACCTTTGACAAAGATCAATGAACTCAGCACATACAATGACGAATCGATCCAGGTACTCGAAGGCCTCGATGCCGTCCGGAAACGGCCCGGCATGTATATCGGCTCGACCGATTCACGGGGTCTTCATCACCTTGTCTATGAGATTGTCGACAATGCGGTCGACGAAGCACTTGCCGGCTTCGGCGAAGAGATCAACGTTACCGTCCATGCAGACGGCAGCGTCAGCGTCCGCGACCACGGGCGGGGCATGCCGACCGGGATGCACAGCACCGGCAAGCCGACGACCGAAGTCATCCTGACCGTCCTGCACGCAGGCGGCAAGTTCGGACAGGGCGGCTACAAGACGAGCGGCGGGCTGCACGGCGTCGGCGCATCCGTCGTCAACGCGCTCTCCGAATGGCTGGAAGTGACCGTCTTCAAAGACGGGCAGAAATTCCGCCAGCGGTTCGAGCACGGCGGCCATGCCGTGACGACACTCGAAATGATCGGAAAGACGAGGGAACACGGGACGCTGATCCACTTCAAGCCGGATCCGTCCATCTTCTCCACAGTCAAATACAATTATGAAACTCTGAGCGAGCGTCTCCGTGAGTCGGCCTTCCTCCTCAAAGGGCTCAAAATCACCCTGGAGGACGAGGAAAACGGCAAATCGGATGCCTTCCATTACGAGACGGGCATCGAGGCGTTCGTTCATTATCTCAATGAAGAAAAAGACACGCTCCACGAAGTCGCCTATATCGAAGGGGAGCAGGATGGGATCGAGCTGGAGTTTGCTTTCCAGTTCACCGACGGCTACTCCGAGACGATCTTGTCGTTCGTCAATAATGTCCGGACGAAGGACGGCGGAACGCACGAAACCGGCGTCAAGTCCGCGATGACGAGGGTGTTCAATGAATACGGCCGCAAAGCAGGCCTCTTGAAGCCGAAAGACAAGAACCTTGACGGATCGGATATCCGTGAAGGGATTTCGGCGATCATTTCCGTCCGGATCCCGGAAGCGGTGCTTCAGTTCGAGGGCCAGACGAAGAGCAAGCTTGGCACGAGCGAGGCGCGGACGGTGACCGATGCGATCGTTTCGCAGAAGCTGCTTTACTTCCTGGAAGAGAACGCCGAGCTGTCCGCGACGCTCGTCCGCAAGGCGGTGAGGGCGCAGCAGGCGAGGGAAGCGGCGCGGAAGGCGCGGGAAGATGCCCGCACCGGCAAAAAGCGCAAGCGTTCTGAGACGCTGCTGTCCGGCAAGCTGACACCGGCCCAGTCGCGCAACGCGGCGAAGAACGAGCTGTATCTCGTCGAGGGCGACTCCGCCGGCGGTTCCGCCAAGCAGGGAAGGGACCGCACATTCCAGGCGATCCTGCCGCTGCGGGGCAAAGTCATCAACACGGAAAAAGCGAAGCTTGAAGATATCATGAAAAATGAGGAGATTTCGACGATCATCCATGCGATCGGCGGCGGAGTGGGCGCCGATTTCACGATCGAAGACATCGCCTACGACAAAGTCGTCATCATGACCGACGCGGATACCGACGGCGCGCACATCCAGGTGCTGCTCCTGACGTTCTTCTACCGCTACATGAAGCCGCTGATCGAAGCAGGCAAGGTATATATCGCGCTTCCGCCGCTCTTCAAGGTATCAAAAGGTGCCGGCAAAAAAGAGAAGATCGAATACGCCTGGACGGAGGCCGAACTTGACGGCGCCATCCAAAAAATCGGCAAAGGCTATATGCTGCAGCGTTATAAAGGCCTCGGGGAGATGAACGCCGACCAGCTGTGGGAGACGACGATGAACCCCGAAAGCCGGACACTCATCCGGGTGACGATCGAAGACGGAGCCAAATCCGAGCGCCGGGTGACGACGCTCATGGGCGACAAAGTCGACCCGCGCAGGAAATGGATCGAAGATAATGTCGACTTCGGCATGGAAGACGGGGAAAGCATCCTCGAAAATGAATTCCTGACGGCTGAGGAGGATCTGGCATGACAGAAACCGGACAATATCAGGATCTGCCGCTTGAAGAAGTGATCGGCGACCGATTCGGACGCTACAGCAAATACATCATCCAGGACCGGGCACTGCCGGACGCGCGTGACGGCCTGAAGCCGGTCCAGCGGCGCATCCTCTTCGCCATGCACCAGGAAGGCAACACCCACGACAAGCCGTTCCGGAAATCCGCAAAGACGGTCGGGAACGTCATCGGGAACTATCACCCGCACGGCGATTCGTCCGTCTATGAAGCGATGGTGCGGATGAGCCAGGACTGGAAGCTCCGCCACCCGCTCATCGAAATGCACGGGAACAACGGATCGCTCGACGGGGATCCGGCCGCGGCGATGCGGTATACGGAAGCCCGGCTGTCGGCGATCGCATCGGAAATGCTCGGTGACATCGGCAAGCGGACCGTCGAGTTCATTCCGAACTATGATGACAATGAAACGGAACCGACCGTCCTGCCGGCGCGCCTGCCGAACCTGCTCGTGAACGGCTCGACCGGGATCGCCGCCGGATACGCGACGGACATCCCGCCGCATGCCCTCCACGAAGTGATCGATGCGGTCCTGATGAGGATCGACAACCCGGCTGTCTCGACCGACGAGCTCATGACCGTCCTGAGAGGACCGGACTTCCCGACCGGCGGCATCATCCAGGGGGCGGACGGCATCCGGAAAGCCTATGAGACCGGCCGCGGCAAAATCGTCATCCGGGCGAAGACGGAAATCGAGCAGCTGCGGGGCGGCAAGGAACAGATCGTCGTCACGGAAATCCCGTATGACGTGAACAAGGCCAATCTCGTGAAGAAGATCGACGAACTGCGGCTCGACCGGAAGCTTGAAGGCATTTCCGAAGTGAGGGATGAATCCGACCGGACCGGCCTCCGGATCGTGGTCGAACTGAAAAAGGACATCGCGGGGGAAGGCATCCTCCAGTATTTGTTCAAGAACACGGACCTGCAGGTGAACTACAACTTCAACATGATCGCCATCGAGGGCCGGCGTCCGAAGCTCATGTCGCTCGGCATGCTGCTGGACGCGTACATCGGCCACCGGAAGGACGTCATCACGAAGCGGTCCGAATATGACCTGCTCCGCGCGAAAGACCGCCTTCATATCGTCGAGGGACTGATGAAGGCCCTGTCGATCCTCGACGAGGTGATCCGGACGATCCGGGCGTCCGAGGACAAGCGGGATGCCAAGAAGAACCTCATCAGCGCATTCGGCTTTTCGGAGGCGCAGGCGGAGGCGATCGTCTCCCTCCAGCTTTACCGGCTGACGAACACGGACATCACCGAACTGCAGCGCGAGCAGCAGGAGCTGAATGCGCTCATCGAAGAACTGACGGGCATACTCGGCTCCGAGAAGAAACTGTTCCGCGTGATCAAGAACGAACTGAAGGACATCCGGAAGAGATTTGCCGAGCCGAGACGTTCGGTCATCGAAGATGAGATCGAGGAGATCCGGCTTGATATGGACCTTCTCATCCCGAGCGAGGACGTCGTCGTCACGGTGACGAAGGACGGCTACCTGAAACGGACGGGCCTTCGCTCGTACGGCGCCTCGGGCGGCAGGGATCTCGAGATGAAGGAGTCGGACCGGCTGCTGTTCGGCGGCACGCTCAACACCCAGCAGGCGATCCTCCTGTTCACTTCCGGAGGCAATTACATCTTCCAGCCGGTTCATGAGCTGCCGGACATCCGGTGGAAGGATCTCGGACAGCATATTTCCAGCATCGTTCCGCTCGCTGCGGACGAGGAAGTCATTGCGGCCTTCGGGGTCGGTTCATTCGAAGAGGAAGGCGCGGGCATCCTGACAGTCACGGAGAACGGATTCGTGAAGCGTTCGGCACTCGCGGACTTCAAGGTGCAGCGCTACGGCCGATCGTACAAGGCTGTCTCCCTGAAGAAAGGGGACACTCTGCAATCCGTCCACCAGGTAAAGGCCGACGGAGAGATCCTCTTGTTCACGAACCTGGCCTACGGTCTCCGGTTCCCAGTCTCCGAAGTGACGGAAACCGGCGTCCGGACAGCCGGCGTCAAAGGCATCAATCTGAAAGACGGGGACCGGGTCGTTTCTGCGGTCATCCAAAATGCGGGGGATGAAGATGCCCTGCTCCTGGCCACGCACCGGGGCGCCGTGAAGAAGATGCCGGTCTCCGAATTCGAGTTGTCTTCCCGCGCCAAGCGGGGGCTCGTCTGCCTGAAGGAACTGAAATCAAATCCTCACCGGATCGCAGGCGTCGCTCCGGCGAGGAAAGGCGAACCGGTCATCCTTTTGACCGACAAGGACAAGCGGATCGCGGTGGATCCGGGCGCCTATCGTCTCGCCGACCGGTATTCGAACGGCAGCTTCGCCGTCGACCAGAAAGAGGACGGCGAAGTGGTGGCCGTCTATCCGGCCATCGACATGGAAACGAAAGAAGAATAAGCAATGCCCGTGCAGCAGAGCCGATCCGGCTCCCTGCACGGGCATTTTTCATTCCTTGATGACCGTTTCAAGGGACATCCGGTTCAATGCCGACATCTGCTCAGAATTCGCACCGACCCCGAGCGCGGTGAAGCGGTCCACCCGGATGTCGTCCCCGTAGAGATGGACGGTGTCGCCCGCCTTCACCGTCTCATCCACCCGGACGAGCAGATGGCTCATCATGAGCGCCGCCACCGGATAGCGCCTGCCGTTGATCAGGACGTCGTGGCGGGCACGGGCCCGCAGAACCCCGTCCCCGTAGCCGATGTCGCAGACGGCGACCGTGCAGTCTTCCTCTGCGCGGAAGGCGGCGGAATAGCCGGACGACTCCCCTTGTTTCAGCGGGAGGGTCTGGATGACATTCGCCCGGACGGTCACCACGTTCGGGACGGCCGATTCCTCAAGCGAAGCATACGGACGTGAGCCATACAGCAGGATGCCCGGCCGGATGTGGGTATGGCCGGGGAGCAGCCCGTCCTGCATATAAGACGCGCTGTTCTGCGCATGGATGAACGGCAAGTGCTGCACAAACGGCGACAGTTCGGCAAGCACAGCGAGCCAATCCTCCTTCTCCTGTTCGTGTTCCGGTGCGCCCGGTTCATCGGCGAACGCGAAATGCGTCCAGATGCCGGAGACTTCGACGGCTCCTTCCTCCAGCACCCGTTTCATCTCTTCCGGATCTGCAAAGCCGGACCGGCGAAGCAGGTTCCTGTATTCGAGATGGACCCGGATTCCGGACAGATCATGCTGGTGCCGCACGTAGAAATCCATAGACGGCAAGGTCATCTCGATCCGGTGATCGCGGATCACACTGAATTCGGTAGACGGGTTCATGAGGAAAACGAGGCTGTCCGGGTCGAGTTCCCGGATGGCGACCGCTTCCTTCAGGTTTGTCGTCGCGAATGCATTTATTCCGGCTTCCCTGAACGTGCGCCAGGCGAGGGGGAGGCCGATGTTGTACGCGTCATTTTTCACGACCGCGATCACGGGGGCGTCACCGTTGATCCGGCGGGCCTGCCGGAGGATCCGTCCGCGGTCGATCTCAAGAACGGCCGGCATCAGTTTACGTCTCCTGTTTCAAACAGCGCCTGTTCGAAGAATCGGACTCCGCCCCCAAGCGCCTCTTCCCGGAAATTCAGGGTCGGGGTATGCAGACCGGACGTATAGCCGAGCGGCTCATTCCGCACGCCGAGGAAGGCGAAGTGGACCGGGGCGGCGTCCGCGTAAAATGAAAAGTCTTCGCCGAACAGATACGGTTTTTCTTTCTCGATGAAGCGGAGGCCCGCCGCCTCTGCCGCGCGCCGGGAGAGAGGGAGGAGGGAAGGGGTGTTGATGACCGGCGGGTAGCCGTCGGCGACCGCCAGTTCCGTTTCGGTGCCGAACAGCAGATCCGCGCTGACGGCCAGGTTCTTCATCATGGCCGTCACTTTTTTGAGGTCGTCCGGCGAATACGTCCGGATGGTCCCTTCGAGGCGGGCGCTTGAAGCGACCGTGTTGATCGCTTCGCCGGCCTGCATCCGGCCGATATGGACGATGTTGCGGTTCAGGCCGTCCAAATGGTAATGCTGCAGCCGCTCGATGCCGGAGATGATCTGGATCAGCGAACCGAGCGCGGAAGCACCATCCTGTTTGTCCGCAACGTGGGCGGACCGGCCCTTCACCGTAAAGCGGTATTCCGTGGCACTTGCGGTCAGCTCCCCGCTCCTCGTCAGCAGGAGTCCCTCTCCTTCATCCGGCATCAGATGAAGGCCGAAGACGGCTTCGGGCGGATGACCTTCAAATACGCCTGCACGGACGAGGTGAGCCGCTCCGCCGCCTGATTCCTCGGACGGCTGGAAAAGGAGGAGGACGTTATGCGGCAGGGCGTTCTCCGACTGCAGTTCCATGCACCGCTCGGCGAATGCGAGAAGGATGGCTGCATGCCCGTCGTGGCCGCATGCATGCATGACGCCAGGGTGTTCCGAGCGGAACGGAAGGTCGTTCTCCTCTTCGATCGGAAGGCCGTCGATATCCGCCCGGAACGCGATGGTCCGCCCGGAGTTCCCCTTGATGAAGGCGACGGTCGCCGTCTCCATCGGTGTTCCGTAATCAATTCCGAGTTTGTCCAGCGTTTCCCGGATATAGCGGGCTGTCTTGAATTCCCGGAATCCGAGTTCCGGAATCCGGTGCAGTGTGCGCCGGTGAAGGGTCAGGCGTTCGGTCAAATCCATCAGGTCCACCTCCATGAATTGAAAAAGGGAAGGGCGGGCCCTTCCCCCTTAAAAGAAAGTCAGTCGTTCAGCTTGCGGAGCGCGTCGACGATCCCGACTTTGCCCGCCTGCACGTCAGCGGCCTGTTTGATGATCCGCGCCGGGACACCCGCAACGACCGCACCCGCCGGCACATCATCCGTGACGATGCTGCCGGCCGCGATGACCGCGCCGTCGCCGACCTGGACCCCTTCGAGGAGGACCGCATTCGCGCCGATGAGGACATTGTCGCCGACCGTCACCGGAGTGGCGCTCGCCGGTTCGATGACGCCGGCCAGGACGGCTCCCGCTCCGACATGGACATTCCGCCCGGTGGCGGCCCGGCCGCCGAGGACCGCATTCATGTCGACCATCGTCCCTTCGCCGACGACGGCCCCGATGTTGATGACGGCGCCCATCATGATGACGGCATGGTCGCCGATGACGGCATGCTCCCTGATATAGGCGCCCGGCTCGATCCGTGCATTGACGTTCGTTGCATCCAGAAGCGGAACGGCACTGTTCCGGCGGTCCTGTTCGATGACGACATCATCGAGCCGGTCCCGGTTCATTTCCTCGAACGGTGCCCAGTCCGCATGGTCGGCAAAAATGATATAAGAGCCGTCGCCGCCGAACACATGGAAGCTCTCCGGGAACTCTCCGCGTTCCAGTGCCGTGTTCACATAGATTTTAAGCGGCGTCGTTTTTTTGGCGTTGCTGATAAAAGAGATGATTTCTTCTGCGTTGAATTCAGTCATCGTTTAGTCAACCTCCAGGTTATCGTAAGTATAAAAACCGTTCGCTTTGCCGATGAGCCGTTCGGCCACATCGAGCGCGCCTGATGCGAATATGTCTTTCGACTGGGCATGGTGGGCGATCGTGATCGTTTCTTCATGCCCGGCGAACAGCACTTCATGTTCACCGGAGATCGTGCCGCCCCGGAGCGAATGGATCCCGATCTCCTCATCGGTCCTCCTGCCTTCCGTCTGGTGCCGGTCATGCACCGGGTGGACGCCGGGCCGGACAGACGCAATGGCGTCGTAGAGCTTGACGAGCGTTCCGCTCGGCGCATCCACTTTCTTCCGGTGATGCCGCTCCGTCAGTTCGATATCGAACGAGGGGAGAAGGGAGGCCGCGTATTTCACGATCTCCGTGAGCATATGGACGCCGAAACTCATGTTGGCGCTGAAAAAGACCGGCTGGCCGGCGGAACTCTCCTTCATCATTTCAAGCAATGCTTCTTTCTCGCCGGTCGTCGCGACGACGAGCGGCAGGCCGGTTCCGGCGGCAAGCAGCGCGGTCGTCAGGGCGGGATGCGAGAAGTCGATGACCGCATCCGCATCCGGAAGGCGTTCATCCGGACGATACACCGGATAACCGCCGGCCCGGCTTCCGCGCGTGAGGAGCACCCCCGCAATCTCATGTCCTCTTTCCTCGGCCAGGGCAGCGACACGGCGGTTCATCGCGCCGTATCCGCAAAGCAGCAACCTCATTCTCAAACCTCCATCCGAATCGATTCAAATTGGCGGATCAGCCGGCTTCGGCCCGCTGCCTCAAGCGGCAGGAGAGGGAGGCGGACTTCATAGCCGCCGAAACCGAGATGCGACGTCAGCACCTTGATCGGAATCGGGTTCACATCGACGGACAGTGCCGAAATAAGCGGGGTAAGCCGGTAGTGGATCTCCTGTGCCGCTTTCAGATCTGTTTTCGACCGCTCGAACATCTCCTGGAATTCATCGGGCACGATGTTCGCGACGACCGAGATGACCCCGTCTCCGCCGAGTGACAGGAACGGCAATGCCGTATCATCGTTTCCGCTGTACAGGGCGAATGACGGATCGGTCATGAGCCGCACCTGCGACATGTAGTTCAGGTCGCCTGTCGCGTCTTTCAGCCCGATGATCATCGGGTGCCGGCTCAGTTCCAGGACGGTGGCCGGCTCGATCGTCATGCCGGTGCGGGACGGAACGTTATACAAGATCGCCGGAAGGCCGGCCGCATCCACAATGGCCTCAAAGTGGCGGATGAGGCCCCGCTGGCTCGTTTTATTGTAGTAAGGCGTGATCAGCATGATTCCGTCGGCACCGATTTCCATCGCTTCACGGGAAGCCCGGATCGATTCGATCGTCGAGTTGGAGCCGGTGCCGGCGATGACCGGAACGCGTCCGGCCGACGTTTCCACGGCAATTTCCAGCAGCCTGCGCCTTTCTTCGGCGGTGAGCGTAGAGCCTTCTCCGGTCGTGCCGTTGATGACGAGCGCCTGGATCCGGTTATTGATCAGGTACCCGAGGTGATTGCGGAAACTAGTGTAGTCGACTTGCTGATCGGTGAATGGCGTAGTGACGGCTGCGGCGGTTCCGGTGAACAAATGATTCATGTTCCATCCCTCTTTCTATCCATAGTGTATTCCGGTTTTCCGGTTTCCGGTACGAATGCCCGGACAATGGATGAAATGTCCCATGCATCGCTCCCCAATAAAAAAACACAAGCCGGAAAATGAATCGTTTTCCGGCTTGTGGCGGTTTTGGGTTGTGCAATGCACGACCTGGAAGGTCACAAGAAGGAAGCACTCCATTATCACGAAGAATAATGACAGCCTGCACAGTGTTTCTGTACAGTCCAACAGGGGACAGCCTGCAAACCGGCCCCCATTTCGGCAAATCTCCCTTTCACCCGCGGCCGGACTGCAGCCGTTGCGGCGGGTTACTGATGATCTTTGCACCTCATCCATTGTTATTCAATTATGAATCTTGGAAACTACACTACATCATCGGGAAGCGGATGTAAAGGGGTTTGCTGAATCTTTTTTCAACTTGGTGGATCAACGGATCGTAGAAGGGCACTGGATTGTGGGTGAAGTGCGGTTTGAATACACTCAAGAAAGCAAGGCAGCAACCGGCGGCCGGTTAATGAAGCGCAGGAAGTGAACCGGTTGATTGTGAGACGGGATATGCGAATGAGATGAGATGGGACGTGGCGAGACGAGAATAAGAATGAGATGTGAGATGCGTGGAGACCGGGCTGATGAGACGGACTGAGGGTGAAATCATGATGCAGCCGGAGAAGATGAAACGAAAACCAGACAAAAACACCGGTGCAATGATGGATTGACCAAAATGTCTGCACAGACATGAATAACCAAAAAAACGCGTTTCGTCTCACTGTTTAGAGTATACTATTCAATGATACTCAACTTCCGAAAATAGAAATTATGTAAACTAAAAGCGGTGGCAGTCAAGAGAGGGTCCACTCCTGCTACCCTCTGCAGCCTATAGCCTGGAATCATTATAGCATGACCGGGATTGTCTTTTGGCCTTCTTTTGGCGGATCCGTCTTAAGCGGTCCTTCCGTCACTTCATTTGCCTATCCTGCTGTTTGTTGACTGTCCATGCAATGACAGCGACTTTCACGACAAGTTCCAAATGTCGCAGATCAGTTCCTCAATCCGGCCAAATATCCATACGCAATCCGGACTGTTTTTCTGCTGATGACCAGCCGGCATTTCTCTCACAAAATTGTCCCGGTATTCTTCGTATGAATTCTTCATTGAATCGCTGATCGGTCCATGCCGCTTTGCAGCCGACTGGCTGGCGGCTGTCTGACTGTATTCAAACTGACCCGGGAGCTGTTATACAAGCAGCGAAACCGCCTGTCGGCTGCTGTCTGCGCAATAAAAACAGATTGATTGCAAAACGATTGTTCATTGCATGCAAGTTGCATGTTCAATAGATGCAAAACTCAACTTCGATAGTTGCAAACCGAAACTGTCAGACTTTTTCTGCATTAGGATCAGCTTTCAAGTATCCTAGTTGAATCTTGCAACCATTAATCAAAATCAATAGATGTACTTTGCAACTACTGGATTCAGCCATCTCCTTTCATCGTTTTTTGCAGTTGCTGGAGGGATCGGACGATGACTTCCTTTTCAAAACCGCCCATTCCCTCGAATGCTTTTTCAAGCTGTTCCAGTATGAGTGCATCGATCTGTTCCACTGCAGATTCCCCTTCTCCGGTCAGCGAAAGGATTTGGATCCGGCGGTCCCCGGGGTACGGTCTTCTGGAGACTAATCCTGCTGAAACAAGTGACTGGATCTGCCGCGAAAACGTCGTGATGTCCATGCCGACTCCGCGGGCGGTTTCCTGCATCGACGGTTCGTTGAGGTTCTGGATTTCGTGCATGATCGTGCTCTGCTGCACCGAGACTTCCCTGCATGCGTCTTTGTGGATTTTATTCAGCTCCCCATTCAGCGTATGAAACATCCTCAGCATTTCATCCATGTAAGTCCCCTCCCCTTGAATTGATTGTACATTCAAAAAACAAAAAGCGCACCCGGAAAATCGGATGCGCTTCTTCTGTCCAATCAGCCATAACTGATTTCATCTTCATCATGGCCATCGATCCCGCCGGCAATATGGACGGTCGTTTTTAAGATGAGCTTGGATTTTTCTTTATCCACCTGCCACCGCTCGTCCGGGACGACCTCAAACGGGATCATCCTCGTTTCTTTCGAGCGGACATCTCCAAGCAATTCGATGGACTGCTTCGTGATGGTCCTGTCAACGGTGTCAAAATCGCTGTCGGGCTTATATTCATGGGTCCGGATCAGCACTTCAAGCGTCAGGTGATCAATCACCTGGTCCGCATCTCCTCCATCGATATAAATGGTGCCATTGAGCGTCTCCCCTTCTTCAAGCACCTGATTGTCGACGACCGTATCCACCTGCAGGCTGTTAATTCCGATTTTCGATAAAAAAGATTTCAGCATCTTACTCTCTCCCTGTCTCATCCGGCCGCAGATTGTTTTCGCCGTAGCGCATCTCCGGCTCGTCTTCATGCTCATCGTACCGCTTCTTGAAAAGCTTGAACAAATGAGAAGCGACGACCTTCAGCAGCGCGTATCCCGGTATCCCGAGAATGACGCCCGGGATGCCGAAAAGCGAACCTGCAGTGAGCAGGACGAAAATAATGGTGACCGGATGGATATGCATCGTTTTACCCATAATCTGCGGTGAGATAAACTTCGATTCTACGAGCTGGACGACCGTCCACACGATTGCGAGCTTCAGGATCATGAACGGCGAAGTGACGAGCGCGATGATCAATGCCGGCGTGATCGCGATGACCGGACCGAGATACGGGACAACACTCGTCACGGCAGCCAGTGCCCCGAGGACGAGCGCATATTTCATGCCGATGATCAAAAAGCCGATCGACACCATGATGCCGATGCACAACGACACGAGCACCTGGCCGAGAATATAGGCGCTCAGCTGCCGGTCCGCATCTGCGGTGATTACCATCGCGTCGTCCCGCATTCTCGGCGGAAGCAGGTTCATGATGAATCCGGGCAGCTTTTCCCCGTCCTTCAGCAGATAAAACAGGATGAACGGGACGGTCACGACCGACAGGATGATTCCGGTGAGCGTCGATATAAAGTTCGTGATTCCCGAGGCGATTCCGCCGGCAGTGTCCTGGAAGAACCCCGCGATGTCATCGAAGAACGAGTCGGTCATCTTTGCCAGGCTGAAGTTCAGGTCATTGTAATAGCTGGCAAACAGTGACGTGCTCATGTACCGGTCGATGTTGAGCATGAGTGTCCGGAAGTATTCCGGGAAGTCCGCCGCCAGGTTGTGGAACTGCGCTTTCAGGAACGGGAAGACGAGCAGGACGAGCAGCGTGATCAGCCCGATCCCCCCGATATAGATGATCGCTATCCCCCAGACCCTCGGAATCTTTGCACGCTCCAGCAGCCGGAGCACGGGCCGGAGCAGATAAAAGAGGATCATTGCCAGGATAACTGGAAGCACGACCGTCTGCAACAGCACCCGGACCGGCGTGAAGATGAAGGACACCCGGTCGTAGACGAGGATGACGAGACCGGCCAGAAGCACGGTGGCCAAAACGAACAAGGTCACCCGCCCGCCGAGGAACCGGATGACCCGTGAGCCCCCTTTTTTGTTATCTCTATTCAATTGGATCCCCCCAGGTCAGTCGGCGAATGCCGCCGCCGAATGTTCATTCAGGGAAACGCCGAGAAACTTGCCGAGCGCCTCCCGGTTGGCCGGAAGATCGATTTCGATCACGGAACCGGCGTGCGGATAAGAGCCGAACGAATAGGTGCCCTCGGCCGGGATGGTCATCCGCTCAATGTGGACGCCTCCCGTCAATGCCGCCCTCAGCACTTTCCCCAGGCCTTCCGTCCCGCCGATATCTGTTTCGACGTAGCCGGTCGCCGCTCCTGCCATTTTCGGCAGCCGCGGCAGCGTAGCCGGAGAGACCACTTCATCTTTCAGCGCGGCAAGCGCCTTCTGCTGCCGGGCCACGCGGCCGAAGTCTCCTTCGCTGTCTGCCCGAAAACGCGCATAGCCGAGAAGCTCCTTGCCGTTCAGGTTCTGTGTCCCCTGCTCAAGCGAGACGCCGATCTTCTCGGACATCGGCTTTTCAACGTCGATCGTGACGCCGTTCGGCGCGGCGATATCGATCAGCTTCTCGAAATTGTCGAAGTCGGTGACGGCGTAGTGATGGATTGGCACTCCGAACATGCCGGAGACCGTATCCTTCGCCAGCTGCACGCCGCCGAGGTAATACGCGGTGTTCAGCTTGTATGATTTATAGCCCGGGATATCGGCGTAGATGTCCCGCATGAGCGAAACGAGCTTCAGATCGCCGGACTGCCGGTTCCAGGAAGCCAGCATCATCGAATCGGAACGGGAACGGCCCGACCCGTCGTCGTCGATGCCGAGAAGCAGATAGTTCTCGATGTACGGCTGCCTCGCATCGGCAGGATCTCCGCGGAAAGGCCCGGAGTCCGGCTTTTCCCCTTTTGCCAGCTCCTTGCCCTCGTTGTATTGCCAGACCGAGTAAAGGCCGATCCCGATGAAGGCGACAAAAAGGAAGGCGAACAACGTCCTGAACGGCCGGAGCCTCCGCCGCCTCTTTCTTCCTGTCCGTGTATGTCGTTGTTCCATGATGATTCCTCCAGACTGGTATTCGTTCATAGGACGGCCCCGCCGCTCCGGGGGTTGCACCGCCTTGCCCGGCCGTCGCGCCGCATGCTACAATTTCGGCATGAAATGAAAGAGAAGGTGACGGACAGATGGCGGAAAGCAAAACTGAAAAGGCGGTGTTTGCCGGAGGCTGCTTCTGGTGCATGGTGAAGCCGTTCAAAGAGTGGGACGGCATCCACGGCCTCGTTTCCGGCTATACGGGCGGCACGGCCGCAAACCCGACCTATGAACAAGTGAAATCAGGCAAGACCGGCCATTTCGAAGCGGTCGAGATCGAATTCGATCCGGAAGTCTTCCCTTATGAGAAGCTGCTTGATGTCTACTGGCAGCAGATCGACCCGACGGACGACGGCGGACAGTTCCAGGACCGCGGCGATTCATACCGGACCGCCATCTTCTGGACGACGGACGACCAGCGAAGCAAAGCACTCCGCTCCCGGGAAGCACTCGAAGCGAGCGGCCGGTTCCAGAAACCGATCGTGACGGAAATCCTCCCGGCATCGGTCTTTTATCCTGCCGAAGACTACCACCAGGACTATTATCTCAAAGAACCGGACCATTATGAACAAGATCGCGCAATTTCCGGCCGCGATGAATTCATCCAGGACCACTGGAAAAACTGACGGCATCCGTCACGGCAGGTGTTTCTTCTCGACCGGACATCTTTTTGCCGTGCTTGCCTCCGTGCATATGCCCGGATCAGCCTGTACGAACTTGCGTTCTTCCCCTGTTGCAGGTAATATATAACAGGAAGGTGATCCCATTGAAGCTGATGCAGTGGTCCTACACGCGCAAGTATCAGGTGAAGGCCATATTTGATGACTTTCCGGAGACGGTCTTCCTGTTCAGGAGAATCGGGGACTACTACTTCCTGTTCTCTTCAAGGGGCGGTGAGTACGGTCCGCTTCCGGAGCGGCGCCATTATGCCGTCATGGAAGAACTCGTCAACGGAGAGCTCGGCACGATTGAGCATTACCGCAACCGGCGCAGTGTACGGAACCTCGGAGTTTCCTGATTTTCCGGCTGTCCCGGCCCCATTGTCTTTTTCGCGTCCCCGCCGTGTTTTGGTCCGGGGGCGCTTTATGTTATAATCGGAGCATTGTGTACAAGGAGGAGAACTCATGATTCAAGTTAGCAACGTCAGTCTTCGCTTCGGTGACCGCAAGCTGTTCGAAGACGTCAACATAAAGTTCACGCCGGGCAACTGCTACGGCCTGATCGGTGCGAACGGCGCGGGCAAGTCCACCTTCCTCAAGATTCTCTCCGGCGAACTCGAGCCGCAGACAGGAAATGTCTCGATGGGGGCCGACGAGCGTCTCGCCGTCCTGAAGCAGAACCACTATGAATACGAGGAAAACGAAGTCCTCGAGACCGTCATCATGGGCCACAAACGCCTGTTTGAAGTCATGAATGAGAAGAATTCGATCTACATGAAAGAAGACTTCTCGGACGAGGACGGCATGCGCGCCGCCGAACTGGAAGGCGAATTCGCGGAAATGAACGGCTGGGAGGCGGAGACGGATGCGTCGATCCTCCTTCAGGGCCTCGGCATCCCGGAATCGATGATGCACACGAAGATGAAAGATCTCACAGGTTCCGACAAGGTGAAGGTTCTGCTTGCACAGGCCCTGTTCGGGAAGCCCGACGTCCTGCTGCTGGATGAGCCGACCAACCACCTCGACCTGAAAGCCATCCGGTGGCTCGAGGAGTTCCTCATCAACTTTGAGAACACCGTCATCGTCGTATCCCATGACCGGCACTTCCTGAACAAGGTGTGCACGCATATCGCGGACCTCGACTTCAGCAAGATCCAGCTGTACGTCGGCAACTACGACTTCTGGTATGAATCGAGCCAGCTCGCGGCCAAGATGGCATCCGAGCAGAACAAGAAAAAAGAGGAAAAGGTCAAGGAGCTGCAGGCGTTCATCGCCCGCTTCAGCGCCAACGCCTCGAAATCCAAGCAGGCAACTTCGCGGAAAAAGACGCTCGAGAAGATCGAGCTGGACGACATCCGTCCGTCTTCCCGCCGCTATCCGTACGTCAACTTCCAGATCGGCCGGGAAATCGGCAACGATGTCCTTCAGGTGAAGGACCTGACGATCAAGGAGGAAGGCCACACATTCGCCGACAACATCAGCTTCACGATGAACAAGGAAGACAAGATCATCCTGATCGGCAACCCGCTCGCCAAGTCGGCACTCCTCGACGTCCTTGCAGGCGAAAAAGAGCCGGAATCGGGCTCGTACAAATGGGGCGTCACGACTTCCCAAGCCTACTTCCCGCAGGACAGTTCCGAGTACTTCTCCGGAAGCGAGCCGACACTCGTCGACTGGCTCCGCCAGTACTCTCCGGAAGACCAGACGGAAACCTTCCTCCGCGGCTTCCTCGGCCGGATGCTCTTCTCCGGCGAGGAAGTGAAGAAGAAGCCGTCCGTTCTTTCCGGAGGCGAGAAAGTCCGCTGCATGCTGTCGAAGATGATGCTGACGAATGCCAACGTCCTTCTTCTCGACGAGCCGACGAACCACCTCGACCTCGAATCGATCCAGGCGCTGAACAACGGCCTGATCGCATTCAAGGGCGCGATGATCTTCACTTCTCATGACCACCAGTTCATCCAGACGATCGCCAACCGCGTGATCGAGATCATGGATGACGGGACCATTCTGGACAAACAGCTCGGCTACGACGAATACCTCGAATGGCGCGATGCCCAAAGCGTCGCCAACTGAGGATGATCAAAGGGGAGACGGACATCCGTCTCCCCTTTTTTCAATGCTTCTTCAGATAGCGGCGCGCCAGCACCCCTGCGGGCAGCTTCCGGATCAGTTTCCCTCCCCGGTCGCTGATCGTTCCGAGCGTTCGCAGCAGGCGGGTGTTCCCCGTCCAGTGCTCTTCCATCACATCTTCCCCGGCACTGCCGATGAGCGTCGTGATGATGAACGACGCAACCGCCACATCGTCGAGATAGCCGCCGGGGCCGAGCAGCCCTTCCGGCAGCAAATCGATCGGCGAGATGAAATAAAGGATCCCGCTCGCGACGAGGAGACGGCTTTTCCGGTCGATCCTTCCATCTGTCAATGATTTCATGAGAAGATGGAACAGGTCGGGTGCAAACAGGACGACATCTGCGACCCTGCCCCGCTTTCCCGGCTTCTGCCCGAGCCAGCGGGCGATCCGGCTTCGCAGCTGTTTATAGAACCCTTCCTGCTCCGCGGGAGTCGGGAGCGGCTCTTTCAGTTCTTGTTTCACGCGCTGCACGTCCCTTCTGATTCTTTTTTACCATTCCGGGCACGTTTTGAAACGTCCGCGCAATGGTACACGACCTATTAAGAGAAGAGGGCATCAAAGACCCCACAACAAAAGGAGAGATGACAGATGAGAAAATGGAAATGGGCCGCCTCCGCGTCCCTCGCTCTCCTGCTTGCCGGATGCAACACCGGCGGCAGCGGCGAAACGTCGGATGGCACGGACCCGGCCGACACGGATGATGTGACCGCAGCCCCGGCCGAAGAGAACGCACCGGAGACGGAACCGTCTGAAGACA
Organism: Bhargavaea cecembensis; assembly: GCF_000826125.2. Taxonomy (GTDB): domain Bacteria; phylum Bacillota; class Bacilli; order Bacillales_A; family Planococcaceae; genus Bhargavaea; species Bhargavaea cecembensis_B. Next base: position 1,485,114 of record NZ_LN651373.1, on the reverse strand, counting down.
CGATAACAGACGAGGCAACGGAGCAAACCGGCAGTGAAGACACAGACGCCGAAGAAGCCGACCCTGCCGGAGAAGACGGTTCAGACGAAAGCAAAGACGCAGCGGAAGAAACATCTTCCCTGTTCCCTCCTGAAGGCGCAGAGCTTCATTTCAAGGGAGAGGGTAATGAATTCGCCGAGCTCGACATCTCGGTCCGCCTGTCGGACGGCGAGTATGTCGTCCTGGACGAAGACAACGGCGGCGTGACACTGCGCAAAGCCTACCGGATCAGTGAAGACAAGATCGAACAGGTCCTCGGCAAGCCGCTCGAAGAAGATGAGCCGCTGCCGTCCAAAGAAGAACTGGTCGCCATGGAACCGATGAACACCTACCTTGCCCTTCCTGCGGAGAAAGGCGCCGAATTCGAAGGCTGGACGGTCCTCGGCAATGATGAAACGGTGGAGACGCCTTTCCGCACGTTCGACGGGGCCATCCTGATCGAAGAAAAAACGGCGGACTTCACGAACCGCTCCTGGATTGTGCCCGGATTCGGTGAAGTCAAACGGGAATCGGTCATGGAGGAAGAGGGTGAAGAGCCGTTCATCGTCACCTCCATCCTCGAATCGGCGACAGGCATTTAAAGGGGACGGAAAAAGGGGCATCCGGATTATCCGGATGCCCCTTTGGATCGTCGGCTATTACAGTTTGACGACGTTTGCAGCCTGCGGTCCGCGGTTGCCGTCGACAACTTCGAACTCGACCTGCTGGCCTTCGTCGAGCGTCTTGAAGCCTTCGCCCTGGATTGCGGAGAAGTGGACGAATACGTCGTCTTCACCTTCGACTTCGATGAAACCGAAGCCTTTTTCAGCGTTGAACCATTTTACTGTACCTTGTTTCATGATGATACCCCCAAATAAAAGTAAAAATTAATATGGAACCCTTTTGCTGAACAAAAAAATTCACATATTATAAAAAGTACCGCAAAGACCCCGATCACTTTTTATAATATGTGAATCCGTGTTTGGTCCGCCTGTTCAATTAAACACAAGTATAACATCTTTCAGTCCGTTGTCAATCGAAATTACAGAACATTTTTCATTTTCACGAAAACGGGGACGGTTGACCGTCTTTCATCGTGATCACGCCGTGATACAATTGTAGATCTTCATCGCAGTGTTCGCAGAAGCATACTTCCTTCTTCGACCAGAACGCCCAGAAGCGGCCGTCCCGCTCCGCCTCGTTGGCATGCTCGCCCCTCATCCCGCAGAGCACGTCTTCGAGCTTCTCGATCGCCTGGTCCGCCTCGGCGAAAGACCAGCGCTCAACGATCTCTTCTTCCCAGCCGTCAAACTGCCACCATGGTTCATAGTCTGCTCTCATGTAAATGATCTCATACATTCTGCTCAACCTCTTTTTTAAACCTTTGTATAGCCCCCATTCTAGCAGATTCGGCCGCCGCCTCCACATACAATGCTCGAAACGGCATGCGGTTCGTGTGCCCGCGGGCCGGGTATGCGATATAATGGAGGCATGAACGAACGGACGGAGACACGGACGGTGAAACCTTTTCCCCGTCCGCAACGTAGCTATAGTAAGATTCCGACAGGAGGTCCGGCTGATGAATTACTTTCAGCAATTCCTGACGAGGCAGGCGATCATGCTGCCGGTCAGTTTTGGGTCATGGCTCTATTTTCTTCTCGGAGCAGGGATGGGATTTGTGCCGGCGACCGGCCTGCTCATCGCCATTTACCTGGCAGGTGACTTCACGGTCCGCCAGGTGCAGACGACTTCCGAGGTCAAACGGCTCGGCATGACCCGATCCGAATTTAAACATATTGAACACCAGCTGGGCGAGGCGAAGTCCAAGCTCCGGCAATTGAATGCACATTACGGCAACATCCGGTCCGTCCAGGCATTCCGCCAGCTGAATGAGCTGAACAAGCTCTCGAAGCGCATCATCGGCATTGTCCGGCAAAACCCGAAGAAATTCTACAACGTGGAAAAGTTCTTCTATGCCCATCTCGACTCCGCCGTTGAGCTCTCTTCGAAATACGCTCTGCTGGCCAACCAGCCGACGAAGGACGAGGAGATGAAGGTCGCCCTCCAACAGACACGGGAGACCCTCGGGGACCTGAACGAGGAAATCCGGAAAGACGTGAAGCGGGCACTCGCGACCGACCTGGAGACTCTCCGGTTCGAACTGGACTATGCCGATGTTTTGACGGGTAAGGAAAGAAAGGAATTAGATGCGGCGGAAACCAAATCGCTGCCGCTGGAAGGAGATGACTCGGATGACCGAAAACAAATCGGCTCCTGAACCGATGAACACGACAATGGACGACCTGCTCGACAACCCCTTCGACCTGAAACCGGAGGCTTCCCTGCTTCCGGATGAAATGCAGACATCCGCCCCGGCGAAACCCGGTGTCGCCCTGATGGACAGGCTGAGCGAGGAAGAACGGGCCAAAGCCCGGGAACTCTCCAAGCAGATCCCCGCAGGAGACTATGAAGCGATTCTCACCTACGGGGCCAATGCGCAGAACCAGCTCTCGACGTTCTCCCACAAGATGCTTGACCACGTCCAATCAAAGGATATCGGACCGGTCGGCGATATCCTGAGCGAACTGATGGGCAAGCTCAATGAGATCGACCCGGAAGACCTCAGCGTAGAAAAGAAATCCGGCCTGAAAAAGCTGTTCGGCCGGGTCCAGCGCTCCGTACAGGAACTGATGACCAAATATCAGAAGCTGAGCACGCAGATCGACCGGATCGGCGTTCAGCTCGAACACTCCAAACGCGGGCTCATCGAGGACGTCCATATGCTCGACAACCTTTACGAGCAGAACAAAGCCTACTTCCAGGCGCTCAACGTCTACATCGCGGCCGCGGAACTGAAGCGGGACGAAATCATGAACGAGACCCTCCCCGCCCTCCGCGCCAAGGCGGAAGCATCCAACGACCAGATGGCGTTCCAGGAAGTGAATGACATGGCCCAGTTCGTGGACAGGCTCGAGAAGCGGGTCTATGATCTTCAGCTCTCGCGCCAGATCACCATCCAGAGTGCGCCGCAGATCCGGATGATCCAGCAGACGAACCAGACGCTCGCCGAAAAGATCCAGTCGTCGATCATGACATCGATCCCGCTCTGGAAAAACCAGATCGCCATCGCCCTCACGCTCAACAGACAGCGGCAGGCCGTCGAATCGCAGAAGCTCGTGACGAAGACGACGAACGACCTCCTGCTGCGGAACTCGGAAATGCTCAAGATGAACAGCATTGAAACAGCCAAAGAGAACGAACGCGGAATCGTCGAAGTCGACACGCTGAAAAAGACCCAGGAAAACCTGATCTCCACGATCGAGGAAACACTCGCCATCCAGGCCGACGGACGGGCCAAGCGGAAAGCCGCAGAAGCCGAAATCGGACGGATGGAAGAAGAGCTCAAACAGCGCCTCATCTCGGTCGCGGACAAAACACAAAACCGCCCTTCATGAGGACGGTTCCGAAGCAACGCATGAAGGATGTCATCCTTTCATGCGTTGCTTTTTATTGATGGGGAAAGCGGAAAGCGGCGTGGAGCGACCGATCCGCACTGCTTCAGCTTGCTAAAGAAGGGGCGGTACGACATGCTCCGAATTTACAAGCCATACTCCGATTTTGTGTTCCATACTCCGATTTTACGTGCCATGCTCCGATATTGTGGGCCATACTCCGATTTTACAAGCCTTACTCCGATTTTGTGTTCCATACTCCGATATTGCGAGCCATACTCCGATATTGCGAGCCATACTCCGATTTTGTGTTCCATGCTCCGATATTGCGAGCCATACTCCGATTTTGTGGTCCATACTCCGATATTGCGAGCCATGCTCCGATTTTGAGACCCTTCACTCCGACGATGCGGCGAGTGCGAGGAGCTTGCGGAGAATGCGGACGGTTTCCTCTGAAAATTGTCCGAGGGATTCGGCGGTTGCGGAGCGGTTGCCGTACATCATCCTGAACAGTTCATGCTGCCGCTCGTCGACGGGATGAGCGGACAGGAACAGGTGGATGACGATGATGCCCCGCTTCTCTGCTTCATTGACGGCTTCTGCCGTATCGACGATTCCGTTTTGTCCGTATCCGAACGCCGACGGCTCTCCGTCCGTGAAGATCAAAAGGAACTTATGGTGTTCCTGCATCTGTTCGAGGCGCTTCGTCATCCACCGAATCGCAAATCCGTCCCGGTTATCATCCCCCGCTTCCAGGCTCATGATCCTGGAGGCGTCATCCTTCCCCTCGTCCCGGAAGGAATGGAGCCAGAGGAATTCATTCGGCTGGCTTGCTTTCGAAGCGGTCCCGGCATCCTCCTGGTAAGAAGCGATGCCGTGACGGACTCCGAGCGAGTTGAGCACATCGTGGAACAGGAGGACCGCTTTTCTCGTTTCAGGCAGTTTATCCACCATGGAGCCCGAGCCGTCGACGAGCAGGCCGAATACCGCATCCAGCCGTTTCGACGGCCGCTGTTTCCGGTAAAATGGCTTCGGCCTTTCCGACAGCACGATGTCCGTCGGATTGCCCGAGAGCCGCCCGGCTGACAGCCCCTCTCTCCGATCTTCCCGTTTTTTCTCGATTCTCTTTTTCATTTCCCTCTCGACCGCCCGCACGTATGGAGCTGCCTCCATACGCCAGTCCCGGATCATCAGGAGCGTTTCAGGATCTCGATCAGGCTCCGCAACTTTCTCCCGGTAAATAACGCTTTCGTTCTCGGAGCCGAAGCCGGTCGCCTTCTTCCACTCTGCCGCGATCCCCTCCTGGCCCGCCTCCGGCTTGGATTGAGAGACGCCGGTCCGTTCATCTGCGGCAGATCGGCCCCGGCCGGTGGACGTCACCTCCATGCCTTCGCGTCCTTCCCTTGATTCGGCGGAGTCCGAACGGCCGGTCCGGCCGTGTTCGAGCTCATAGTCGAGATGCGGGCCTTTCTCGGACCGGTTGGCGTCGTGCCATGTCCTGAACAGCTCCCGGATCGACTCTTTCTCCTCCTCTTCCCCTGCCTCTCCCGTCTTGACGCCCCGGTGATAATGGAAGTCTTTCCGACCGCCTCCGAGAGACTCGCCGAGCGAATAATAAGAATGGACGAGATCGACTCCGAGCCGGCTCTCGAGCACCGGCATCAAGCGGGCCGCGATATTCACCGAGTCCCCGGTTGAGCGCGCGTCAAATGCATGGAAGAGAATCGGTTCGCTGAGCCTGGTGAGATTGCCGAACTCCTCTTCGCCCTCCGCATCCGGAAATCCGTTAAGCGCCAGAAAGAAGTGATTGAAAAGTGCATCGGCCCGGAAGCCGTGCCGGAGGTTCACCGGCAGCTGCGCCTTGTGGAATTCTGCGTAGGCTTTCCTTCTGACACCGAATGCCTTTTTCGTCCCCGGGCGCTCTTTCATGATCAGGTCGGAAAGACGGAGTTCTTCGATCATCAGGACCGTCTGTCTCAGAAATTCACGGATGGGACTGTCTTCTGTCAGCCCAGTGAATGAACGCCAGGCAGACAGGTCGAAGCCGGTCCAGAACCCCGAGGCCAGCAGATAAATATCGGACAGCCGGCCGGATTCCTGGATCTCGTCCGGACGATGCCGCCAAAATACGCTCATCGCCAGCTCGAGGTTGGCCGGACTGTACTCCAGCAGCTTCCGTTCCGTTAGCCGGATTTCCGGGTCTCCGGCCAGAGCCCGGGCAAGCCGCTCGTGACGGAGCCGTTCTTCCGCGTCGATCTGTTCGTCATTGAAATCGATGAATCGCCTGATGGAAGTCATCCGCGCCTCACCGGATCCTCGTCCGGGCAAGGTCCTGGACGAGCTGCCGTTCCCCGCGGTCTTCGAGCTTCTCGGCGATCGCATATTGAACCGCCCGTTCCATCCCGATATGGAGGGCCAGTTCCGTGGCGTCGATGAGACTGCGGATGGACGCGGCTTCATCTTCCAGCAGGCCGTTTCTGACCTGCTCCCTAAGGTCCGAAGAAATGCCGAGCATCGTATCGATCAGAACCTCCGGCGCATCGGGAAACTCACGCTCCAGAAGTTCCCGGGTCTCTTCCGTGCCGAGGTATGGAACTTGGAATGCGATGAACCGGTTTTTAAGCGCCTCATTCATCGGGACCGTCCCGACATAGCCCTCATTGATAGCGGCGAGCACGCTGAAATCCGGATGGGCGCGGATGATTTCCCCGGTGAACGGATTGGTCAGCATGCGGCGGTAGTCAAGCACGCTGTGCAGGATCGGCAGCGTCTCCGGCTTCGCCATGTTGATCTCATCGATGTAGAGGATATGGCCCTTCTTCATGGCCGTGATGACCGGACCGTCCACGAAATCGATCACGGTCTGTCCCTCCTGCTGGATGATCGTCTTGAATCCAAGCAGCGCTTCCGCATCCAGGTCGACCGAACAGTTCACCTGGTGCATCGGCTGGGCGAAAAATGCCGAGACCGACTCGGCCAGCTTCGTCTTTCCGGAACCCGTCGGCCCCTTCAGCAAAACCGGCCTCCGGATCACGACGGATGTGAGGACATCCTCCCATAAATGCGGGCCGGGCGGCACATAGCCCCCGGTCCCGACCAACAGGGACTCCTCCTCATCATATCGGCGCGCGAGGCGTTCTTTCCGTTCTTCCTCAATGATTGCTTCCATTTCCCATGCCTCCTATGCAAAAGGCCCGGCGGTTTATCCCGCCGGGCCTCCGGATCATTCAAAGTAGGTTTTGTAGTAGCCGGCCACATTGCCGGTGTTGTCTTTCACGAAAATGAATTCGTCGGTTTCATTTTTCACTTCGTATTCTTTGCCCGGTGTCAGGACGTTGGAGACGAGATACTTCGCCGCATCGGTGTGCGTGCACTTGACCGTCCGGATCGCCGGGGCGTCTTTCCATTCTGTGAATTTCATCGGTTTCTGCCCCCTCTTCAATATCCCCATTATAACGGTCGATGGCCCGTAATTCAAAGGGCAAATCGCGCTGCCGGATTGCTGCCGCAGAAAGGGACGATGCGTCTTTGAAAAATAACGCGACAAGATCGCTGCCACGAAAACACTCAATGCGCCTTCGAAAATCCCACCGGCAATACTGCACCTCCGAATACACGCGGTGCGCCTCTGAATCTCCCGCACGCACTTTTGAAAATCCATCCACCGGAATCGCTACCACGAAAACGCACAACGTGCCTTCGAAAATTCCCTACGGCAATATCCCGCCTCCGAAAACACGCGGTGAGCCTCCGAATTTCTCACACGTGCCCTTGAAAATCCGCACCGCTGAATCGCTACCGTGAAAACACACAACGCGCCTTCGAAAATCCCACCGGCAATACCCCGCCTCCGAAAACACGCCATGCGCTTCCGGATCACCCGCACGCGCCCTTGAAAATCCGCACCGCTGAATCGCTACCACGAAAACGCACAACGCGCCTTCGAAAATCCCACCGGCAATACCCCGCCTCCGAAAATATGCGGTGCGCCTCTGAATCACCCGCACGCGCCTTTGAAAATCCATGCACCTAAATCGCCACCACGAAAACATCACAACGCGCTAGAATTCCCACGCCCCCAACTCTCCTGCCAACAGAAAAAGCCTCCCGAAGGAGGCTTTTTCATCAGATGGGATCCGATCAGGAACCGAGAAGGAGGTCTTCAGGGTTTTCGATCATTTCTTTGACGGTCTTGAGGAAGCCGACGGAGTCTTTTCCGTCGATGACGCGGTGGTCATAGGAGAGCGCCACGTACATCATCGGGCGGATTTCGACGTTGTCGCCGACTGCGACCGGACGTTTCTGGATGGTGTGCATGCCGAGGATGCCCACCTGGGTGCCGTTCAGGATCGGTGTCGAGAACAGGGATCCGAAGACGCCGCCGTTCGTGATGGTGAACGATCCGCCGCTCAGGTCGGACAGGGCGAGCTTCTTGTCGCGTGCTTTCGTTGCGAGTTCCGCGATGTCTTTCTCGATTTCCGCAAAGTTCTTGCGGTCGGCGTCGCGGACAACCGGCACGACGAGGCCTTCTTCAGTCGATACGGCGATGCCGACATCGTAGAAGTTCTTGAGGAGAAGGTCTTTGCCGTCGAGTTCGGAGTTCACATACGGGTATTGCTTGAGCGCAGCGACGACAGCCTTCGTGAAGAAGGACATGAAGCCGAGGCGGGCGCCGAATTTCTTCTCGAACTCGTCTTTCTTGCGCTTGCGGAGTTCCATGACGTTCGTCATGTCGATTTCGTTGAATGTCGTCAGCATCGCCGTGTTCTGGCGGACTTCCAGCAGGCGGTTTGCGATCGTCTGGCGGCGGCGGGACATTTTCTCGCGTGTTACGCGGCCTGTCTCTTCGTCGGACGAAGGTGCAGCGGCCTTGGCTGCCGGCTGTTGCGGCTTGGCCTGCTGTTTCGGTGCTGCGGCTGCAGCTTCAACGTCCTGGACGCGCACTCGGCCCATCGGATCGACCGGTGTGATCGATGCGAGATCGATGCCTTTTTCGCGGGCGAGCTTGCGTGCGGCCGGGCTGGCGATCGTGCGGTCCGTCGAAGAAGATTCTTCGACGGAAGCTTCAGGAGCCGGAGCTGCAGGAGTTGCTGGAGCAGCTTCCTGTTTCGGTGCTTCCTGTTTCGGTTCTTCAGCTTTTGGAGCCGGAGCTGCCGCAGCGCCGGATCCTTCGCCGACAACGGCGATGACTTGGCCGACTTCGACCGTGTCGCCTTCTTCTGCGAGCAGTTCCTGGACGATGCCGGCTTCTTCGGAGATGACTTCGACGTTGACTTTGTCGGTTTCAAGCTCGACGATGAATTCACCTTTGTCGACCGTGTCGCCGGGCTGTTTCAGCCACTGGGCGATTGTTCCTTCCGTGATGGATTCAGCAAGTTCAGGCACTTTGATTTCTGCCAAGGTGTTTTCCTCCTTATGGTCATGCAAATGGGATTCATTTGCTCAATGCAGTTTGGATGATGCGATCCTGTTCGATCTTATGGGATTTGCCGTCGCCTTCCGAAGGGCTGGATCGTTTGATGCGTCCGTTGTAGCGGACTTCCTTGCCTTCGGCGATCTCCCGGATGTACGGTTCTGCGAACGACCAGCTGCCCATGTTCTGAGGTTCTTCCTGAACCCACATGAATTCTTTCACATTCGGGAAGCGTGCGACGATCTCTTTGATTTGCTCTGCCGGGAACGGATACAGCTGTTCCACACGGATGATGTGCAGCCATTCCGGCTCTTCTCCCTCTTTCACCTTTTCGGCGAGGTCGATGGCCATCTTGCCGCTGGCGAACGCGATCCGCTCGACTTTCTTCGGCTTCGCTCCGAGGCCCGGCTGTTCAAGAACGGTCTGGAACTTACCTTCCGTCAGATCTTCCAAGTCGGCCCCGACGAGCGGGTGGCGAAGAAGGGACTTCGGTGTCGTGATGACGAGCGGACGGCTCGCCTCTTCACCGAGGTGCTCGGCCTGGCGGCGGAGAATGTGGAAGTAGTTCGCCGCGCTCGACAGATTCGCGACTGTCCAGTTATTCTCGGCCGACATCTGGAGGTAGCGCTCGATGCGTGCGCTCGAGTGCTCCGGTCCCTGTCCTTCATAGCCGTGAGGAAGCAGCATGACGAGCCCCGTGTTCTGTCCCCATTTCGACTTGCTGGACGAGATGAACTGGTCGAACATCATCTGGGCCATGTTGGCAAAGTCGCCGTACTGGGCTTCCCAGATGACGAGCGCATTCCGGTCCTCGAGCGAGTAGCCGAATTCATAGGCGACGATCGACGCTTCGCTGAGCGGGCTGTTGTAGACCGCGAACGAGGCTTTCGAGTCGCTGATGTGGTGAAGCGGGACATATTCGGTTCCGTCCTGTTCATCGTGAAGGACAAGGTGGCGCTGTGCGAACGTGCCGCGCTGCGCGTCTTGTCCGGACATGCGGATCGGATGGCCGTCCTGGAGAATGGAGCCGAAGGCGAGCGTCTCCGCATGCGCCCAGTCGATCTTCCCTTTTCCGTTGAACGGTTCTTCACGGCGCTTCAGGATGCGCGAAAGCTTCTTGAACACATTGAAGTCCTGCGGCCACTCGAGAAGCTCTTCGTTCATCTTCCGCAACCGGTCTTCCGCCACGCCGGTGTCGCTGCCCGGGTAGCCGGCCATGATCTCTTCCGGCGTCGAGTTGTCCGGCGTATCCTTGCCCGATGTTTCCTTCACGCGGTCATAGGCTTCCTGCATGATGCCGAACGTCTGCTCGTCCAGGTTCCTGACGTCGTCTTCGGAAACGATCCCCTGTTCGGCGAGCTGCTGCCCGTAAAGTTCGCGGACCGTCGGATGCTGGTGGATATCGTGGTACATGAGCGGATTGGTGACGAGCGGCTCATCCATCTCGTTGTGTCCGAACCGGCGGTAGCCGAGCAGGTCGATCAGAATGTCCTTGCCGAAGCGCGTGCGGTATTCAAATGCCATTTTCGCAACGGCGATGACCATTTCCGGCGAGTCCGCGTTGACGTGGATGATCGGCACTTCATAGCCTTTCGCGGGATCGGATGCATAGAGCGTCGAGCGGGAATCATAGTGCTCCGTCGTGAAGCCGATCATGTTGTTGGCGATGACGTGGACCGATCCGCCGTTGTTGAAGCCGCGGGTCCGGCTGTAGTTGAATGTCTCGGTGTTGATGCCTTCGCCGGTGAACGCCGCGTCCCCGTGGACCAGGACCGCAAAAGCGCGTTCCGGATGCTGGACGGGAAGTCCCGGTTCGTCGGTCGAGTCCTGCGCCGCACGGGTTTGTCCCGTGATGACCGGGTTCACCACTTCAAGGTGGGACGGGTTGTACGCAAGCTTGACCTTCAGGCCGTCAGGAGTATTATGGGTTGCCCCCATATGGTATTTCACGTCGCCGAACCAGCCGCGGGACAGTTCGAGTGAACCGTCTGTCGGCATGAAGGGCTCTTCCGACAGACCGGCAAACTGGGCGAACATGATCTCATACGGCTTGTTCAGCACATGGGTCAGCACGTTGAGCCGGCCGCGGTGCGCCATGCCGATGAGCACTTCTTTCATGGACTGCTCTTTCGTGTTGCGGACAAGCTCATCAATCAGCACGACGAGCGTGTCGAGGCCCTCGATCGAGAAGCGCTTGGCGCCGACAAACGTACGATGGATGAACTTTTCGAAGCCTTCCACTTTCGTCAGCCGGTCGAGCAGCTCTTTTTTCTCCTCATCGGAAAGAGCCGGCTTGACGGAGCCCGATTCGATGTAGTGCTGAAGCCAGTTGCGCTCTTCCGGATCGATCACCTGCGCATATTCGTAGGCGGCCTTTCCGGTATAGACTTCCCGGAGACGACGGATGGCGTCCAGGCCGTTCATCACGCCTGCCGGCACGTCCCGGAAAAAGAGGGACGCCGGAAGTGCTTCCAGGTCTTCATCTCCAAGTCCGTATGCGGACGGCTCGATGCGCGAGGAATCCCGCTCGAAGTCCTTGAGCGGGTAAATATCCGCCGCCAGGTGTCCGTAGAGGCGGATGGCGTCTGCCAGCTGAACCGCTGCAATCGCCTTTCCGATATCGGCCGAAGACGCGCCGGCGCCTTGCTCGACCGTTGTTCCGCCGGCTGCCGGAGCGGCAGGCGGTCCGAAGTTCCTGAACAGTTCCGCGAGTTCAGGTTCGACCTGTTCGGGGTTCTCCCGGTACAGGTCATACTGCTCCATCACATATCCGAGGTTCGGCCCGGAAAAGGACCCCCAGGGCGATCCGGGAGCGGCAAAATTGTTTGACATGTAGATACCCTCCACTTTTTCGCACGGCATCGTGTATTTATTTGATCCGCCTTAATTTTAGCATGCCGGCCTCAGGACTTAAAGGGAACCGGCACGCCGGGCGATACCTGCGTTTTGTCCATATCAATCTTACTACTGTGCTGATAAAATACAATCATTTTTTACTGAAAAACGGGGCATGTACGCTGAAAGCGGATACATGCCCCATAATTACCCGATTTGGTTGTCCATCATGCAGAAAAGCAGGAAACAAGCCCTGAAAATCAGGCATTCGATGCAAATTGCAAAATGAGCGACGCCATTTCTTCCGGCGTTTTCGGCTGCTCCGCCTGCTCCATTGCGAGAATCATCCGCTGCGTGTTTTCTGTCATCGACCGGACCGCCTCCCTGAATGACTCCTTCGACACCTTTTCCTCCTCGAGGACTTCGGCGAAACCGGCTTTTAAGAAAAGGCGGGCGTTCAGGATCTGGTCCCCCCGGCTCTTCTCGGCCGACAGCGGGATGAGCAGCATCGGGATCTGCAGGGCCAGAAATTCGAAGATGGAATTGGAGCCTGCCCGGGAAACGACGCCGTCCGCCGCCTTTAGGAGATCCTTTAGCCCGTCGGTCACGTATTCGAACTGGGCATATCCGCCGAGTCCTTCCAGATCCCGGTCAAGGTGGCCCTTCCCGCACAGGTGGATCACTTCATGGGTCTGCAGCAGTTCCGGAAGATTGGAACGGACTGCGTCATTCAAAACAGCAGAGCCCTGGCTTCCGCCCATGACGAGCAACACCGGCCGGGAGCCGGAAAGCCCGGCCAGGCGGAGCCCCTCCTTTTTGGAGCCTTCAAAGAGCTCCGGCCGGATGATCGGACCCGAACAGGTCGCTTCGGCTTTCTTGACATGCGGCACAGTCTCCGGAAAGACGGTGAACACATGATCCGCAAACGGCATCGCCAGGCGGTTCGCGAGCCCCGGCGTCACATCCGATTCATGGATGAGGACCGGCACGCCCGCCATCCTCCCCGCGAGCGCCACCGGTACGGAAACGAACCCGCCTTTAGAGAAGATCAGTTCGGGCTTCAGCTTCCGGATGGTCCGGTAGGCCTGCAGGACACCCGCTCCGACCTTGAACGGATCCGTGAAATTCTTCATGGAAAAATACCGGCGCAGCTTGCCGCTTTGGATTTCGTGGTACGGCACGCCGGGAAATGAATCCTGTATCAACTTTTTTTCAATTCCATCTTTCGAACCGATATAATGAACATCGTAGCCCTTTTCTGACAGCGGGGGGATGATGGCCTGGTTCAGCGACACGTGGCCGGCCGTCCCTCCGCCAGTCAGGACGATCTTGGGTGATTCCAAATCAATAACCTCTATTCCTGTTCAGTCTTTCATCCATATGAAAGCATTATCCATCGTAGCACGGAGGAAATCAACCCATTCCGGGACTCTCAACATCAGAAGGAGGCTTCTTCATTGAACGGGGAAACAACTTTTACGGGCAAGATCCCGATCATCGGCAAAGTCGTTCTGCCGATCCTCATCACACAGGTTGCGATGTACCTGATGACGTTCTTTGATATCGTCATGACCGGGCGGTACGACTCCGCCCATCTCGCCGGCGTCACGATCGGCTCCTCTTTCTGGAATCCGGTCTATACCGGGCTCGCCGGTATTCTCCTGTCGGTGACCCCGATCGTCGCACAGGCGATCGGCGGCCACCGGAAAAAAGAAGTGCGCCCGACCGTCCAGCAGGGCCTGTATATCAGTGTCGTCCTGTCGGCGATCGTCTTCGGACTGCTTCAGCTCGTCATCCGCCTCGGGCTGAGCAATATGCCGATCGAGTCGGCCGTCCGGGAAACGGCGGCCGGCTACCTGAGTGCGATGAGCCTCGGCCTGTTCCCGCTGTTCGCCTACAACGTCATCCGCTCGTTCATCGATGCGATGGCCGCCACCCGGGTGACGATGGGCATCACGCTGCTGTCCGCGCCGATCAATATATTGTTCAACTACCTGTTCATCTTCGGCAAGTTCGGCTTTCCGGAACTGGGCGGCGCGGGAGCGGGAGTCGCGTCAGCCATTACATACTGGCTCGTCTTCCTGATCGCCATGTTCGTCGTGCACGGCCGGCGCCCGTTCGCCGCCTACCGGCTGTTTGCCGGCTGGCAGAAGCCGTCCCTCGCCAAGTGGAAGGAAATCGTTGCGCTCGGTGTGCCGATCGGCATCGCCATCTTCACCGAAACGAGCATCTTCGCCGTCGTCACCCTGTTCATGAGCACATATTCAACCGAGACGATCTCCGCCCACCAGATCGCGCTCAATTTCTCGTCGCTCCTGTACATGATCCCGCTCAGCCTGTCGATGGGCGCGACCATCCTCGTCGGGCAGGCGGAAGGGGCCGGCAGACGGAAAGACGCCATCCAGTTCAGCTGGCTCGGCGTCCTGATGGCGATTGCCGTCAGCCTCGTATCCATCGTGATTCTCATCCTGTTTCGCAACGGCATCGCGTCCCTCTATACGGATGACCCGGCGATCATCCGGCTCGCCGTCCAGTTCTTCCTGTTCGCGGCGCTGTTCCAGCTGTCGGATGCGATCCAGGCACCTGTCCAGGGGGCGCTGCGCGGTTACAAAGACGTCAACGTGACGTTCATCATGGCGATCGTCTCCTACTGGGTGATCGGACTCCCGGTCGGCTACGCGGTCGCCCGTCTCACGGACCTCGGACCGTTCGGCTACTGGGTCGGCCTCATCACGGGCCTGACCGCGGGGGCGATCACGCTGTCCATCCGGCTCGTGCTGATCCAGAAACGGCCGCCGAAGGCCGGGGATCCGGAATACACAGCCAAATAAAGCGAAACGGGAAAACGGCAAGGACGGAGTCAAACGCGTCCTTGCCGTTTTTCTTTTGCAGCGATCAGGATTCAATTCAATATGCCGGTCCTGGCGATCTTCACTTCCGCCTCTACGGAAATATCCAGCTCCGAAAACGTTTCGTTCCAGTCCCCTTTCTTCCACAGGTCCTGGTGGAAAGCATGGAATTGTCTGCCGAGGCCCAGAGGATCGCTCCCTGCGTCCTGAAGCTTTTCCACAGTGTCCCTCAGTTCAGAGGCGACTTTCTTGCTCAGTTGGCGTTCCAGTTCAGGGATCTGGTCGCGGACGGCTCCATCGGGGTATTCCTCGACCTGCACCTTCAGATGATAAAACAAGTCAGCCCGGCCGTTGTCGATCGTCCACATTTTCTTTGACCTGATCAATTCAAATGAAACAAGCTCCTGCTTTCCGTCTATCTCCACTTCATAGCTCAGCCTCAGGATCTTGCCCGGCTTTCCCCGCAGGATGTTCAGAAGACTGCCTTCGGTTTCGGACAGGATGGTTCCGCTGAATTGATTGCCGTTGAACAAAGCGGTGCCGGCCAGTTCGGGCTGCCCTTTCTTTCCCATCTTCAACATGGGCAGGGAAAGGTCAATCCCTTCCGAGAATATCAGGCTGCCGGCTTGGTGAAGATCCGTCATCGTCGAAAGAGAATAGATATCGATCGTCCGCGAAAGATCCTTTAAGTATCTCGGCATCTGTTTTGATGGCCCTTCGCCTTCGGGGGAGCCCATATAGTCTTCCATGTTCCCCTCCACCAAGATCACCTGGCCGGTCAGACGGTTGTGTGGCGTACGATAAAAGTTATCGAGGAATTCGTACACGTCCGATTTTGCTGTTTCGGAAGAAATCAATAGAATCTGCAGCTGTGACATATTGAGCGCATCACTGGAACGGCTGTTGACTTTGTTCCGCGCATCGCTCAGCGATTGTCCGTCCGCTTTGATCGTTTGAAACTCGACGCCGCTTTCCGTGAAGGCCGGGAAAGCGAAATGAACGGTGACCTCCCCTTCCTCACCTTCAATTCCGACGAGTGTGACCGCCTGCAGTTCCTTGAACATGAGCTCATCCCAGCAGCCCGAGAGAAGCGGAACCAACAGCAGCACCGGCAACAGAAGCCGTTTCATACAGGCGCCCCTCCCCCGCCGTCCCGTTTACCTCTCAGCTTATTGAAGACCATGATGAAGGCCGGCAACAGGATCGCAAATAAAAGATGGGAATAAGGGTAGAAGATTGCAGTCGAGTGGACCATCTCCTTGGATGTGAAGAACATCGCGAGAACGGCGATGCCCACATGGAACCAGATGATTTTCCGCTTCATCTGCCGGGCTCCGCACATGATCATGAGACGGAGCACTGCAAACACGTAAACCATAATGGTGGCGATGCTCCAGATCAGCCAGATATAAATGAAAATCAGATCCAGCCGTTCCAGAAATGTGACTTGCTGTGATTTGAGCAGGTAGATGATCGGATCTCCGATCAGGCTAAACTCCTTTATCGAGAAATACAGAAAAGGCACGATCAGCATAAAAGAGTAAAAACTGTACCATATGGCGCTGTAAATCACGATCATCTTTGTCCGGATCTGTCCGGGCATCAGCTTCCTCAGAAGCAGGTAGACTTCGATTCCGATGAACGGCAGCTGGGAAAACAGCCAGCCTTTATACAGTTCTCCCGCAGATGCGCCGCCTACCGGGAAAAGATTCGTCCAGACAAAATTCTTTGCGCCCATCATGACGAACAAAATCAAGATCGCCATGATCGGGATCAAAATAACGCCGATGTTGACGACCGTCTCCGCGCGGTTGATGTTTGCGTACAGGCTGATCAAGATGATCGCCAGCACAACGATCATTTCGGGCGTTTTCGGGAAAGCCCACACCTCCATCGTATACACGGTGTATCCGATGAGGCTGACGATGACATAAATCCAGTAAAGGCCATAGAGCAGACAGACCGGACGCGTCCAGATGAACCGGTCCCTGCACTTTTCGAAGATGATGAGGTGCGGCAAGTGAAACAGGCCGGCCAGCAGGAAAAGCCACCATGCATCATGGCCGGTTGCATTCACCAAATCGGACTGGAACGAAATGAAGACGGAACCGGTCGTCAGGAACAGCATGACAAAAAGCTGGATCGGAGCGAGCCGGAATTTCATTCCGCCCCCTCCTCACCATGCTGGAACGTCTGCTGCTGCCTGTCCGGCTTGAAGAACGGAAGCCTGAAAAAGACATCCTTCATCCGGGAAGGGTCGTACGGGACGACCGGAGCGAAGTACGGCTGGTTCAAGGAAGAAAGATTGATGAGATGGATCGTCAGCAAAAGCGATCCGATGACGATTCCGAAGAAACCGAACATCGAGGCCAGGATCATGAACGGGAAACGGAGGATCCGCACGGCCATATTCATCTCCGCTGACGGGATCACGAAGCTCGCGATCGCCGTCATGGCCACGACGATGACCATCAGGCTGGATGCCAGGCCGGCAGATACAATGGCGTCCCCGATGACGATCCCGCCGACGATTCCGACAGTCTGCCCGATCGGCTGCGGCAGCCGGACGCTCGCTTCCCTGATCAGTTCGATGAACAGTTCCAGCAGCAGCGCCTCAAAGACCGGGCGATATGGAACATTGAGCAACGTCTCTTTTAGCGTCATGCTGATCTCGAACGGCAGGATCTCCGAGTGGTAGCTGATGATGGCGATATAAAACGCCGGCAGGAAAACCGCCAGAAAGAAAGCGGCCAGCCGGACAAGACGATAAAAAGAGCCGACGACCGGCCGGCTGTTATAATCATCGGGCGATTCATAGAACGCAAAAAAATTGATGGGGGCGATCGCGACGGAGGGCGAATGATCCGCGAGAAGCGCGATCTTCCCTTCCATCAGGTTGAAGGTGACCCGGTCCGGCCGTTCCGTCGTCAAAAACAGAGGGAACGGCGTATAGATCGTGTCATCCAGATAATCCTCGGTCTGTCCCATACTGAATATTTGCCCCCGCGGAATCCGGTTCAGCCGGCTGCGCATTTCAGCCAGCACTTCAGGCGCCACTTCCCGAGACAGATAAAGCATATGGATCGCCGTATGGCTCCCCGGCGGAATGTACGTTTCATATACAAGATCCTCGCGCTGGAGGCGTTTTCTCACCAAACCGATATTGACCATGAAATTCTCGATGAAGCCTTCGTGAGAGCCCCTTACGACCTGCTCATTTCCCGGTTCATCCGGGGACCGCTGGGGCAGGCCGAACACAGAAAGCTCGATCATCAGATTGGAATCCGGAAAAATGACGGCCGCGTTGCCTGTGCAGACGGCCTGCGAGAGCTTTTCCTTGCTGAATGTTTGAACCTCCGTGGGCGCACCGGTCCCCCAATCCTCCGAACCGCTCACGGCCCGCTCCTCTAGAATACGCAGTTGCCGGTTTGCCTCGCCTTGGTCGATCATCGTCGAATAAAAGCAAAGCAACGCTTTTTCCCCGTCGACCCGGACATCCTTCACCTGAAAATCCGCAGAATTCCCGAAGAAGGTGAATAGTGATTGCTTCAGCATGGCCTGTGACATTTGATCACCTCTCCCGCACAGTATGAACACACAGAACGCGGGATATTCAAGGCGGGTGAAAGCTGTGTTCGTGGTCTATATAAGCATGGCTTTTCCTGGTCAGGAAGGGGGAGTGGGATGTTTCGTGCCGGGAGGATGGCGCGTGGCGGAGCCTGCGCCAAAATTCATACAGAGAATTGGACTCGAATTGGAGTAGGTCGAAGCGAGTGTGATCGGAGCAGGGGCGAGTGTGATCGGAGGACAGTCGAGTGTCATCGGAACAGGTTGAGTGTCATCGGAACGGGGCCGGGGGCACTCAATTAACTTTTCCTGCAGGTGTCTCGCGGCTATCTTCTCCCTCCGGATAGAGTTTACACAGAGAACCGGACATCATCCGAATCGTTCTTCTCATGTTCCGGACAGGCCGCCGGATGATTTCCATGGCCGCCCGGGAGTGTTTCGCGGCCGCATTTCTATTTCCGCGCCCGCAAGCGAACATCCCGTTCCCGATTACTGACCGATCTGACCGCTATCCAAATGTCGAAGTAATCGACAAAAAACGGAGCCGCCTTGAAAGCGCGCTCCGTTTTTTGTATCGATCACTTCTGGATGAACTGCTGTGTCCAGTAGTGGCCATTCGGATCGTAGCCGATGCCGATATGTGTAAATCCTGGCGTCAGGATGTTCTGGCGGTGTCCCGGTGATTCCATCCAGGCTTTGACGACTTCTTCGGGCGACGTCTGTCCCATGGCGATATTCTCCGCGGCGGACCGGTAGCTGATGCCGAGCGCCTTCATCCGGTCGAACGGCGAACCGAGAACCGGGCTCGTATGGGAGAAGTAGTGGTTCTTGCGCATGTCCGCGGATTTCTCGCGGGCGGCGTCCATCAGCTTGGCATCGGCCGCAAGCGGTTTGAGGCCCGCCTTCGACCGCTCCGCATTGGTCAGGTCCAGCACTTTCTGCTCAACGGCGCTGAGACCTGCCGTTTGGCCGGCGGACGGCTTCTCGGTTTCCGGTTGCTGTGGCTGTTGTGGCTGAACAGGTGCAGGAGCCGGTTTTTCGGCCTCCGGCTGTTCCGCATCCGGTTGCGGGACGTCCGGTTGCTGGACTTCCGGCTGTTCTGCATCCGGCTTCTGAACTTCCGGTTGCTCGACGTCCGGCTGCTGGACCTCAGGTTTTTCTGCATCCGGCTGCTGGACGTCCGGCTGTTCTACTTCCGGCTGCTGTGATTCTGGTGTTTCATTTTTATCTGGCTCCGGGATTTCTGGTGCCGGTTCCGGTTTTTCAATTTCAGGTTTTTCGGTGTCCGGTTTTGGAGCAGGTTTTTCCCCGTCCGGTTTTTGGGTGTCCTCATTCCCGGCCGCCGGAGGTTTCACGGTTCCCTGGCCTTTGAATGCGAGGAGCCGTTGGATCAGCTGATTGAGGTCCTTCTCGGTCCATTGTCCTCCCGCCCACCGGATCGGTTGGCTGTAAACGAGGGTTTTGAACGCGGCAGCGTCCACCTCGATCTGATGGTGGCCTGTTTCGGCCTTTGGCTGAGATGCTTCTGCAGTGACAGTCGGCAAAAGGAGTGCCGTACTTAGTGCGACGATGGAAATCGATTTTTTCATCTGCATGTTCCTCCCTTCCGCCATATCGTACATGCCCGATCCGTCCGGAATCTTGCCAGACATTGGAGGGGAAGCCATTAACAGATCCGATGCGATGAAACAGGCGGATCCCGAAGAGTTTCAGAGGAAACATCTGGGGACCCGCCTGCTTATTGTATGTTTAATCCGGTTGACATCCTTTTCAGAGAGAGGAGCGGTAGGCGTCTGCCAGGATTTCTTTCTGCTCCTCAGTCAATGACGAACCGGCAATCCGCTCTTCCAATTCTCGCAGCTTGTCTTCCCGGCTTTTGCGCAGCCGCGGATGGGTGAGCCGGTCATCCAGGTCGTCGGAGATCCGCCGGAACAGCTCACCCGCGGCGGAAACGCGCTCTGCGGAACTTCTTCCTTTCCAGAATCGGCGGTAGGCCTCCAGGAGCATCCGGTCACTCACGCGCTGCTCCCGGCACTTCGACGGCTTCGGGGTTCTCCCCGATGATCACGAGATTGGCCGGCATGTTCATCGACTCGGGGATCCACTGCACCATCCCGTAGGCATACTGGAAGAGGGCCGGGTAGCGGTGGCCTTCGAGCGGCACATACCCCTTCATCCTGTACACCGTATCCGGCAGGGACCTGACCCAGTCCTCGAACGCCTCCCGGTTTACCGGTTTTTCCATCCGGACGAGTCTCGATGAGATCGGCAGCTGTTCTCCGATCGCCGCGCGGCGGACCGGCTTCCGGTTTCCGGTGGATGCCATTTTCCTCAGATAATCGAGTGGGACCTTCCCGTTGACCGTCTCAAGAATCGGCGCCCCGGGATTGACCGACTGGATTTCCGCAGTCACGGAAGCCCGCTCGGATTCCGTCAGCAAGTCGGATTTGTTCAGAAGGATGACCGATGCATGCCGGATCTGCTCAAGGAAGAGCATCCGGACCTGCGGCGACAACCGTTCCTTTTCGAGCCAGCGCCGGCCGTCCGCGACTGTGATGATTCCCCGGATATCGAGGCTGTCGCCGAACAGCGGCGAGTGGATCGAGTCGAGGGCTTCGACCGGATGGGCCGCCCCCGTCGTTTCGATGAAGATGATGTCGACCTTTTCATGGAGAAGCGCCTGTACCTGAGCCTCCGTCTTTTCTGAGCCGGTGCAGCAGATGCAGCCGTCCAGGATCTCCTTGAGCGGCACGTCCCCGTCCACTGCCGCCGAGTCGAATGCCAGCTGGCCGAGTTCATTCATGATGACGCCCGGTTTTAGCCCCTCCTCCTTTGCCTGCCGGATCACATGGGTCAGCAGGGACGTTTTCCCGCTGCCGAGAAACCCGCTGAAAATATATACTTCCGTCATGGTCACTCATCCTTTCAGAAAGAAAAGGCGGAACCCCGTGGATTCCGCCCGTTCATCATTTTATCTGTTCATGCACGAGTTCTGCGGCTTTTTTCATCTGAGGATCGTCGGTCTTGATCTTTTCACGGAGCTTGTCCATGAGCGAATAAGTCGTATCCCCTGCGAGGATGCCGTCCACTTCAAGTCCTTCGTCCTGCTGAAGATGTTCTACCGCTTCTTTCGTCCGTTCATCATAGACCCCGTCCGCTTCACCCGGATCGTAGCCGACCGCTTCAAGCATTTCTTCCGCGGCCAGGACGGTCATCGATGTCGTGCCTTCCGTCATCTCGGTCTCTGGATCGATGTAAGGGAGCTTCACATACGGCGGCTGTGCGACCGGGTAATCCGGCTCGATCCCCTTTTCATGGATCCAGTTCCCTTCCGGCGTCAGCCATTTGGACGTCGTGAGCTTCAGGTTGGAGCCGTCCTTGAACTGGCGCGGCGTCTGGACGGTACCTTTGCCGAATGAATGCTCGCCGACCGTCGGGATCCCGGCGGATTCCATCATGGCCCCCGTCAGGATCTCGGAAGCCGAGGCGCTTCCGCCGTCGATCAGAAGGACGACCGGCACTTTGATCTTCCGGCCGGCTTTCGCATAATAGACTTCCGGCTTCTTGCCTTTGTCTTCGATCTGGAACAGCGGCTTGCCGTCCTCGACGAACAGGTTGGAGATGTCGATGGCGCTGTTCAGCAGCCCGCCCGGATTTTGCCTGACGTCCACGACCATTCCCTTCATCCCCGCTTTTTCCATCTCTTCGATGCCGGCGAGGAGCTCTTTGTACGTGTTCTCCGAAAAGCTCGAGATCTGGATATGGGCCACCTGGTCATCGAGCATTTCCGCGTACACCGTTTCAATCGGAATCACATCGCGGACGACCGTCACGTCCACCGGCTCTTCCATGCCGGCACGCTGGATTTTCAGCGTCACGCTCGATCCTTTTTCCCCGCGGATGAGCAGGACTGCTTCAGAGGAGCTCATCCCCTGGATGCTTTTGCCGTCCACTTCGAGGATGATGTCATCCGGCTGAAGATGGGCTTTCTCCGCCGGTGAGTTTTTGATCGGCGAGACGATCATGATGTGCCCGTTTCGTTCCTGGATTTCCGCACCGATCCCTTCGAAACTGGAGGTGATGCTTTCATTCAGGTGCTCGGCCTCCACTTCATCCAGGTAATCGGAGTACGGATCACCGAGCGAATCGATCAATCCGTTGATGGCCCCGTTGACCAGTTCTTCATCGGTGATGTCCTCGTAATAATCCTTCTTCACCGCATCATACGCGTCGAACAGTTTTTTGAACTGGGACCGGTCCGTCTGAGGCGACACCACTTCCACGACTTTGTCGTCTCCCACGGTCAGCGCAAAGAAGGTTACGCCGGCAGTGGCGAGGATGAGGCCGAATGCCATCATCAGCAGCACGAACGGCTTGATCCGGATGTATCTGCGTCCTGCCGGCGTCTTCTGTTCTTCGGGCGGGTCTTGCCTGTTCAGGTCTTTCTCGTTTTCATCCATCTGATTTCACCACTTTCATCCGGAGGCCCGGCAGCATGCGCCGGACCGGTATGCAGAAAAGACTGCCACCGGCACGATGGCAGTCGGACAGTGCTTACTCCTGGATTGCCGCGTCAAGAGCGACTTCGATCATTTCGTTGAAGGTGGTCTGTCTCTCTTCGGAAGATGTCGCTTCGCCGGTCAGGATATGGTCGCTCACCGTCAGGACGGACAGCGCCTGGCGGCCGAATTTGGCTGCGAGCGTGTAAAGGGCCGCCGTTTCCATTTCCACCGCAAGCACACCGAATGATGCCCACTTTTCATGTTCGGCATCATCGCTGTAGAAGAGGTCTTCCGTGAAGACGTTGCCGACCTGAAGATGGAGGCCTTTCTCGCGGCCTGCTTCATAAGCTTTCAGCAACAGGTTGAAGTCGGCCGTCGGCGCGTAGTCGACTCCCTTGAAGATGATCTCGTTCATCTTGGAGTTGGTCGAAGCACTCTGGGCCAGGATCACGTCACGGACTTTGACGTCTTTCTGGATCGCGCCGCATGTGCCGACGCGGATCAGTTTTTGGACGTCGTATTCCTGCATGAGCTCGGTGATGTAGATGGAGATCGACGGAACGCCCATCCCCGTCCCTTGCACCGAAACCCGCTTGCCTTTGTACGTACCCGTGTAACCGAACATATTGCGGACCTCATTGTAGATCTTGGCGTCCTCAAGGAATGTTTCCGCGATATATTTGGCACGGAGCGGATCTCCCGGGAGAAGGATCGTGTCGGCGATTTCGCCTTTTTTTGCACCAATGTGTACACTCATCAGTTAAAAACCCCGCTTTCACAAATTCTTTTCCATCATATCGTGTTTTCCCGGCTTCCGCAATGCCGGAGGAACAAGCGGCCTCTGCCGGAAAAAGCAAAACGGCAGGCACCGCCGGCAACTTAACTCGGTCTGCCGGAATGCCTGCCGTTTAAACGCAGGATTCGGATCAATCGGTTTCCATGTACTCTTCCCACAGCTTGTCGAATGTCGCGGACGGCATATCGGGATCTGCCCGCTCTTCCATATACCGGGACAGCGGATCAAAGGACGTTTCCGTCTTCGGGAATTCATGATCCAGGAAAGCCGCATCTGCAAAACGGGACCGCGGATCTCCCTTCGGGCCGCCCCGGTGTGTCATAAGGTACTGATAGAAGGAACGTCTCACGTTGGAGTCACCGTCCTTCCAGCCGGTTCAGGACTCAAAAAGCGATTCATACCGGCCGTACCCTTCCTCTTCAAGACGATCTTTCGGGATGAACCGGAGCGCGGCCGAGTTGATGCAGTACCGCATGCCGCCCGCTTCCTTCGGGCCGTCCGGGAAGATATGCCCAAGGTGCGAATCCGCTGTCTTGCTCCTCACTTCGGTGCGCCGCATGCCGAAGCTCGAGTCAAAATGCTCGGTGACTTCCGACTTCTCGATCGGCTTCGTAAAGCTCGGCCAGCCGCAGCCGGCATCATACTTGTCGATGGAGGAGAACAGCGGTTCCCCGGAGACGATGTCAACATAGATTCCGTCTTCGTAGTGTGCATCGTATTCGTTGCGGAAAGGCGGCTCCGTGCCTTTTTCCTGTGTTACCTGATATTGCATCGGGGTCAGTTTCTGCTTGAGTTCCTCTTTGCTCGGTTTCATGTGGTCATTGCCCCTTCCATGAGTTTTCCTGAAACGCCTTCCGGCCGGATCCTTCAAAGTAACGATTATAGTGCGCAGGATTCTTCAAGTAATAATCCTGATGCTCTTCCTCCGCAGGATAAAACGGCTTGGCGGGAAGGATTTCGACTGCGATCGGCCGGTCGAACCGGCCTGATGCATCGAGCTCCTCCTTCGTCTGTTCTGCGATTTGCCGCTGTTCGTCCGAATGATAGAAGATGGCGGTCCGGTAAGAAGAACCTCTGTCAAAAAATTGTCCGCCCGCATCGGTCGGATCGATCTGGCGCCAGAATATATCGACGAGCTCCCGGTAAGAGATGATCTCCGGATCGAATGTGATCTCCACCGCCTCATAGTGTCCGGTCCGGTCCGAGCAGACCTGGGCGTAGGTCGGATTCGGAAGATCCCCGCCCGTATATCCCGAAACGACGGACAAAACGCCTTCATATTTATGGAACGGCTTCACCATGCACCAAAAGCATCCGCCTGCAAAAGTCGCTTTTTCGTTTGTCATCTTTTCACTCCTATTTTCGCGGAATCATGATCTCCAGTTCGATGTCATTTCCGGGCAGGTCGATTTTCGTCGCCCGGACTTTCACATCACCCGAAACCGGCAGTCTCGACAAATCGATGAACAGTTCTTCTTCCTTCGGCCTGACGATCATCCAGGACGGCAGTGCCACGGTGTCCCCCATCAGTTTCAGCACAGTCGAGGGCGGGATGTTGAGATTGCCGACCTCGACCGACTTTTGTTTCAGGATGAGATTCCCGTCTTCCAGCACGGACGGTTCAAAATGCATGATCACCGGGAGGCGGACGGCAAATACGGTCAGCTCGGATGTAAGCAGGACATCATCTTCGATGAACAAGTCGATCGGAATCTTGTTGCTCCCGATCGCCTTGGCGATATACGTATTGGCGATTCCCTGCAGGTCTTCCTTCGTCGCCGTCACCGTCAGGCGGTCGGCTTCCTTGGTCATCGCTTCCGCGGCCGGTATGTCCGCAGAGGGCGCCGGGCGGGTGATCCAGATAGCCAGCCCGATCACCGCGGTGATAATCAGCGCGGCCAGCAGGAAAAACGCGATTTTCCACTTGTTCAATCGCCATCACTCCTCAAAAGTTCAATTCCCCGCCGGATAGCTCATTCAAACCGCATGCCGCCAGCGATTCCTCAATTCTGTCGGTCATGCGTTCATAGCCACGTGCGTTCGGATGGAAAAAGTCGGTATGGTACACGAGATTTGCATTCGAAATGAACAAGTCATCGACCGGCACGAAACACGCCCTCCCGTCGGCAGAAGCCGCGTCTTCGAGCACGCCGTTCCACTCCCTGATGATGTCGTCCATCTCGCTCGCCTCTTCGGTGACGACCGTCAGCGGGTTGTACAGGCCGATGATCACAAGCAACGCATCCGGATTGGCCTTGCGGATCAGGAACAGCGTGGAGGCGAGCCTTTCCGTGAACGGCTGGATCTCTTTTCGGAACGGTTCCGGCTGGAGATCAAAAAGGTTGCTTTTAACCACTTTCATCACATCATTGCCGCCGATGGTCAGGGTGATGAGGTCGGCCTTGCCGACTTCTTCCTGGATATCATCCCGCTTCAGCTGGGCGACAAGCTGGTCGCTCCTTCTTCCGCGCTTTGCGAGATTTTCAATCCTGACCTCTTTCACGCCTTTCCAGTCATCCATCTCCGTTGCAAGCCGTCCAGGGTAGCCGCCTTTTTTCCGTTCGTCCCCCACTCCCTGAGTGAGAGAATCACCGAGCCCGACAAGCGTGACAATCCGGGGGACGAACGTCCGCGGCACTTCGTAATCGCCGAACCCGGATGCCGGGATGCCTGTGAACTGCTTTTTGGGCGCGCCGGATGTGCATCCGGAGAGAACAACCGCCATTGCGGCGATCAGCACAATCCATCTCTTCAAAACTCTCTCATTCCCCTCGCCTTCTCTGTTCGTCCGGCATGAAAAAATGAAAATGGCGGGGATGCCGGCACCCCGCCAAGGTCAGACTAATCCCAGTAATACATGAAGCCGATGGCGCCCGGTCCGGTATGGGTACTGATGACCGGCGAAGTGAACATGAGCTTGACGTCCTCATAGCCGGATTCCTCGATCAGCGCTTTCAGCGGAGCGCCCATGGCCAGCCCGTGGGCATGGGAAATGCCGATTCCCTTGACCGTTTTCCCGAGCGTATGCTCCTTGAACTGGTCGAAAAGCTGGCGGACGACCTGCTTGTGGTTCCTGGCCTTTCCGATCGGTGTGTACACGCCGTCTTTCAGCGCCGCAATCGGTTTGATGTTGAGCAGAGAACCGATCATCGCCTTTCCTTTGCCGATCCGGCCGCCCTTCACCAGGTTCTCAAGCGTATCCACGACGACGAAGAGCGCCGTGTTTTTCCTGACCGTTTCGACGCGGTCGACGATTTCACGGAGCGATCTGCCTTCAAGGGACAGTTTGGCTGCCTCGATCACCTGGAAAGTCAGGGCGAAGCTGATATATTTCGAATCGATCACCGTTACATTGGAACTCGTCAGTTCGGCTGCCGCCCGGGCGGACTCGACGGTCCCGCTCATGCCGCCGGTCATATGGATGGAGAGGACGGGCTTCCCGTCTTCCCCGAGCCGGTCGTATAGCTCCTTGAAAACGCCGACCGGCGGCTGGGAACTTTTCGGCAGTTCATCGGCCGCCGCCATTTTGTCGAGGAATTCCTCCGGCGTGATCTCAATCTTGTCCAGATAGGATTCCCCGCCGACGTGAATCGAAAGGGGGACAATGTGAATCCCGTATTTTTCGGCGATCCCTTCGCCGATATCTGCTGTGGAGTCCGTTACGATGTGTACAGTAGCCATTTCATCGCCCTTCCGTGATTAAACTGGTAAAATGATATATGAATATAAGGTTTCAGAAAAAGAGGTTCGGTAAAAGAAGAATAGGTCCCCCGTCGGTCCAAGTCAAGAAAAGTGAGGTGGAGGCCTTGGCCTTCGATTATAAAAACAACAAAGAAGAATTCTGGAATGCCGTCACACACGGCATCGGCTTCGTCCTCAGCATCCCTGCGCTCATCTTCCTCATCCTGAAGGGCAGCGAACGCGGAAGCGCCCTTCACATCACCGCCTACACCATTTTCGGCGTTTCGATGCTCATTCTCTACCTCATGTCGACCTTGCTTCATAGTATGCCCGAAAAATATAAGCGATTCTTCTCCATCCTGGACCATTCATCCATCTACATCCTGATCGCCGGCACTTACACACCGCTTGTGCTCGTGTCGCTCGGCGGATCGCTCGGATGGACTTTGTTCGGGATCGTCTGGGGACTCGCCGTTCTCGGCATCCTCTTCAAAGTGTTTTTCATTCACCGTTTCGAGGCCGTCTCCCTGATTTTTTACATCGCGATGGGCTGGCTCATCATCTTCGCGATCCGTCCGCTCCATTCACAGATCGGGACGAACGGAATCACGCTGCTCGTCATCGGCGGGCTCCTCTACACGGTCGGCGCAATCTTCTACGCCTGGCGCAAGATTCCGTATAACCATGCCATCTGGCATCTGTTCGTCATCGGCGGAAGCGCCGCGATGTATTTTTCGGTTTTATTATACGGCTAGAGTCAAATCATAGCATGGCAGCACGGCCGCCTCACGAGACGGCCGTGTTTTCGTTGTGCCGGCCTGCAAGCGTGCGGGCAATGCGTTCCTGTGCAAGCAAAGCCACTTCCTTCGCCGGCATTTCCTCGATCAGGTCAGGCCCGATCGGCTCCAGCACATCGACTGTGACAACCGCCGGACAGATGAAATTGCCGTTTCGCTCCATGATGGAAGAAGTGCCGGAGATGGCGACCGGGACAATCGGGGCGCCTGCATCTTTGGCGACCCGGACGAAACCGGCCTTGAACTCGCCGAGCCCCGTCCCCCGGCTCCTCGTGCCTTCCGGAAAGATGAGCATCGAATGACCTTCCCGGAGCATGGCCGACATGTCCCGAATCGATTGAACGGCACTCCGCCGGTCCGCCCGGTCGATGAACACGCAGTTCATCTCCACCATCCATTTCCGGATGACGGGAAGCTTTTTCACTTCCGCCTTCGACATGAATCCGAACGGTTTCGGCAGGTTGGCGATGAGGACCGGGATGTCGAAGTTGCCCTCATGGTTGCTCGCGAAGAGGACCGGACCTTCCGGCAAGTCCCCGTGGATCCGGACCGTCACCGAACTGTCGGCCCGTCTGAGAATGCCGGATGCCCATTTCTTCGCCTCGCGGCTGACCAGATCGTCTGTCCGGCCGGGGGCATGCCCGCTTTTCACTTTTTTCACTTTCCGGAGGGCCGGTATCGAGAACGGCAGGTAGCCGAACAGATAGCCGAATGTCCGGGCCGAGCGGACCGCCTTCAAAGCGTCCGGGTCCTTTCGTAGATCCGGTAGTCGAAACGGGTGCCGTCTTCGGCCTGCTGCATGTCCGACTTGGAGACGAGCACCCAGTCGTCCCGGTATTCCGGGAAATGGGTATCGCCTTCAAACCGTTCATGGACCAGCGTGATGTAGAGCCGGTCGGCTCCTTCCATCATCGAGCGGAACAGCCCGGCTCCGCCGATGACCATCACTTCGGGTGCGTAATCCGAAGCCCTTCGGACCGCTTCCTCTGTTGAGTGGACGACAACGGCCCCTTCCGCCTCATAGTCCGGATTCCGGGTGACGATGATATTCAGCCTTCCCGGCAGCGGCCGCCCGATCGATTCGAACGTCCGCCTTCCCATCACCATCGCCTTGCCCATCGTCATTTTCTTGAAATAAGCCAGATCCCCCGGCAAATGCCACGGCAGCTGGTTATCTTTTCCGATCACGAGATCGGGATCATGCGCAACAATGAATGAAATCAACGAAGCCCGCTCCTTTCAATTTAACCGGCGATCAATTTAAACGGCGATCGGCGCCTTGATCTTCGGATGGGGGTAGTATCCCTCCACCTTGATATCTCCGGTTTCCAGCTCGAAAATGCTTTTGCCTTCCGCCCCGATCACGAGTTCGGGCAGCCGGCGGGGTTCCCTCGTCAGCTGTTCCCTCACCTGGTCGAAGTGATTGGAATAAATATGCGCATCCCCGAGCGTATGGATGAATTCTCCGGGCCGGAGCCCCGTTTCCCTGGCGATCAGATGCGTCAGGAGGGCGTAGGACGCAATATTGAACGGCACGCCGAGAAACACGTCCGCACTCCGCTGATACAGCTGGCAGCTCAACTTGCCGTCCGCCACGTAAAACTGGAACAGCGTGTGGCACGGCGGCAGCGCCATGTCATCGACTTCCGCCGGATTCCAGGCGGAAACGAGATGGCGCCTGGAGTCGGGATTGTTCCGGATCGACTCGATCACGTTGCGGATCTGGTCGATCGTCCCTCCTTTGCCGTCCGGCCAGGAACGCCACTGACGTCCGTAAACAGGGCCAAGCTCGCCGTATTTTGCGGCGAACGCTTCATCGGCGAGGATGCGTCCGCGGAATTTCTCCATCTCGGCGTCCAGCTCGTTTTTGAACTCCGGATCGGCAGCCGCCCGCCTTCCGAAGTCTGTCATGTCCGGGCCGTCATATTCCGGGCTGGCCGCCCACTTTTCAAATGCCCATTCATCCCAGATCCGATTATTTTCCGCCATGAGCGCACGCACATTCGTGTCTCCCCGAAGAAACCAGAGAAGCTCCGAGACGATAAGCCGGAAAGCGGTTTTCTTCGTGGTCAGAAGCGGGAACCCGTCTTCCAGATTGAATCGCATCTGATGTCCGAAGAGGCTCCTCGTCCCTGTCCCCGTCCGGTCGCTCTTGTCCGTCCCGGTCTCCATAATATTCTTGCACAATTGCAAATACTGTTCCATGCCGTCGGCCTCCGTTCCGGGCGGGAGGCTGGCCGCTCCATCCCCCGCCGGCTTTACTCTATAGATTCATTTCCGGCCGATTGCCCGCCGGGATTTCTTTCATTCTAACATAGAGCCGGGGACCTTTCCCCACACAGCTTCCGCGCATTTGTGACCGGCCGGGGGAATCGTTCGATTCGTCCGCAGTCAGGAAAAGCGCCAAGGAAATCAAAAAAGCCCGGGAATCCATGAGAGGATTCCCGGACTGCATTGTCATGACAGCCATTTCGGCGGTGTGTTTTTTGACCAGTAGATGTCTCCAAGCGCAATGTGGCGGCTGAAGCCGTCTTCCGCCGTGTGATAATGGAAGTTGAAAAAGTAGCCGTCCTGCGGGCGCTTGTCCGTCCGCACGTGGAAGCGGATGACGTCCTTCCCGGTCGCTGTGTCAAAGATATGGAAGATCTTTTCGCTGTAGCCGCCGGCCGGCCGCTCCGTGATCGCAAGTTCGCGGACGGCATCCGGACCGAGCGAGACGAGCGTCATGTCGATCGCTTCTTCGATCTTCGGCAGAATCACCTCTTCAAATTCATCCGAGATGACCGGGCCGATCCGGCTGCCGAACTTTTCGAATGCCTGATCTTTGGCGGCAAGTTTGGCGATGTCAGGGAACGCGGGTTCCTCGGGAAGGGCTTCGGGCTCATGCAGGACTTCCGCATGGACTTCCCCGCCGGATATTTCGCGGTGCCCTTTATCATCGAGGAGCGAATCCCACATCTCGTGGCTCGGCGGGATGAAGCCGAGCGTCAGGAGCGCCACACCGACCATTAACGATTTCTGGATCCATTTTTTCATCTTAAATCACCCGTCCAGTCAGATTCGTGTCAATTCCGGGAAGAGATAAGTAAGAGGTTTCTTTATTCCTGCGTTCATTGTACAATAGTTCATGTGTAAATGAAATCATCATAAAGTCCCTTCGTTTTCTTAAAAGGAGGTAATAAAGATGGACGCAAGCACTTGGATCGGAATCGGCTTCCTCGCACTTCTCGCATACCTGAGCTACTTTAACTTTACGCACTGATATCGTCGTCGCGGAGCGGTAGACCTCCGGACGGCTGACCCCTTGGACCCCAATGGTTCAGGGGGTTATTTTATTTCTGTATTTCTATTTTAGCGGCGAGTGACGCAAGTCAAACCGCGGATATGAAAAACCGCCGGCATGCCACAAGCCGGCGGTTTCCTTTTCAGCAGTCGAGTATTCCGTAATGAAACTTCGTGTTCGGGCGCTCAATCCGCATAAATCCATGCCGGTCAAAAAGCGCCGACTTGAAATGGGCCTTCAGGACGACCCGGCGCCGCGCGACACGGCGAGCTTCCTCGAACAGCCGGTCATCCGGTATTCCGTGGACGCCGGCGGAACGGAGCGGCGCGAAGGCGGCCGATTCTTCAATCGCTTCCTCGAACATCGGGTCGAGGTAGACGATGTCGAAGCTGTTGTCGGGGCAGCGGGCGATCCATTCCCCCGCCTCTACCCGGCGGACGTCGATCCGCCTCATCGCTTCGAGCACGTCCTGAGGAGAATCCGTGTACGTTTCAAGTCCGTGCGAGACGATATAGGCGACGACCGGATCGGCCTCGCATCCGGTCACCCGGCCTCCGGGACCGACGATGAACGAAGCGACCGTCGAGTCCGTTGCGAGGCCGAGCGTGCAGTCGAGGAAGGAATCTCCGGCACGGAGTCCGCAAGCTTCGGCCATGGCGTCGTTCCCCCCGTCCCTGATACGCTTGATCCGGATTGCGGCAAGCCCAGGGTGGAAGAACAGCGGCTGCACGTCGGGATCGGTGTGGTATTCATACCGTTCCTTGCCCGCAACGACGACCGGCCGGCCGAACTCTTTCATGAGCTTTCGGACCGACCGCTTTTTCCTCGGGACAAAATCGCTGCCCAGTTCTCCGGCCACCTGTCCGGCGAGCTCCACGCTCCGTTCGTCGGGATGCTGGCCGGTTGTGACGATCGGCCGGTTCACCCGATCATCTGTCGGAGCGCGCCGGCCAGGTGTTCCTGGACCTGTTCCAGGTCATGGTCCTCGATCTGCTCGCGCGGGATGAAGTATTTGAGTTCACTGCCGTCGAGGATAGCAATCGACGGCGAACTCGGCTGCACCCCTTCAAAATAGCTCCGCATCTTTTCGGTCGCTTCCCGGTCCTGTCCCGCGAACACCGTTACGAGGTGGTCCGGCTTTTTTTCGAGTTCTTCGATCGCCCCGACAACCGCCGGACGTGCCAATCCTGCCGCGCATCCGCATACCGAGTTGACGACGACGAGCGACACGCCTTCCGCGGAATTCATGAAGCTTTCCACTTCATCGTCCGTCGTGAGTTCCGTGAACCCGTTGCCGGTGAGCTCCCGGCGCATCGGTTCTGCCACCTGTTTCATGTACGCTTCATATGCTTCCATCTGTCATTCCCCTTTCCCCGCTGATCTCAGTTCGGTCATCTGCTTCCAGATCGACCCTTTCGCCTCTTCCCCGCCCTCGATGCGGGCAACGGCCATCTTCGCCTGCAGCTTCACTTCAAATTCCGGATCGTTCTCCGCTTCATGAAGTGCCGGCAGCGATTTTTCGGTCCCGGATTCGTACAAATACATGGCGCCGCGCCAGCGGACGATCTTGCTTTTGTCGGACAACGCCCGGATGGCCAGATCCTCAAATTCAGAAAATCCGAGGTCACTCATCGCATCGGCGGCCGTGCGTCGGACCGGCGCGCTTTTGTCCTCCATCGCTTTTCCGATATAAGGAACGACGGCCGGGTCCTCGATCATGCCGAGATAAACGACGGCGAGCCGGCGGACGGACATTTTCTCATCGGCCAGCGCTTCCATCAGAAGCGGAACGTCTTCCATCGTCGGGTCCGGCATCTGGTCGAGCATCCGGAACCGCTCTTCCCAGCCGTCCGCCGATCTATACTCCTCAAGGGTCACTTTCTGCCTGCCGAGGACCGGGGCTTCCTTCGTCTCGCTTCCCGAGCGGACGATCGCATCAAGCCGCTCCTGCGGATAAGCCGCCTCGATCTCTTTCACGACTTCTTCCCCGATTTCTTTCTTGTCGCCGTAGCGGACGCCGTAATCGGCCCACTTGCGCTGGAGAATGTAGTTTTCTTCATCATCGTTCATGACGGCGTTCATCGCATCGATGAACCGCTTGCCAAGGCCGAAACGGTCTTCGCCGTGGTCGTCAAACACTTTTACCTGAAGCGGAATGCCCTTGAATTCCTGGACGTGCACGTACACTTCGCCGAAATGCTCGTCCGCTTCTGAAGATTCGCGGTCCCCCGTCTCTTCTTCCCCGAACACCCCGCGGACCGAGGCCAGGATCGGCTCCCAGTCAAAGCGGCCGTTGCGTTCGATCGCGATGAAGTCCATCACATGATAGATGCCTTTGATGCCTTCGATTTCAAACAGCTGCCGGATAAAGTCCGGCGCGCCGTCCAGCTCTTCTTTTTTATAGTTGTACGCCTTCCCGAACGGGAGTTCCTGGTCGAGTACGATCTTCATCGAGTTCGGACTCGGCGTCGGTTCGATCAACTTGATTTTCATTTGAAACCCCTCCTCTTTACAGTCAAGATCCGCCGGCAAGGTCTTCGAGTTCGGACCAGCGTTCGATGAGCGATTCATACCGGCTGTTCAGCTCGTCCAGCCTTGTTGAGATGTCGCTCACTTTGCCGTAGTCGGAACCGGCGCCGGCCAGCTCTTCCTCGGTTTCGATGATCGCCTGTTCCACCTCTTCGATCTTGCCGCCGATCTCTTCCCATTCCTTTTTCTCGCCGAGCGTCATTTTTTTCTTTTTCGGCTTGTCCGGCTGAGTGGCCTCCGCTCCCTGCCGGACGTTCTTTTGCGCAGCTGCCGGCTTGTCGAGCGACGCCTTTTCCAGATAATCGGAATAAATTCCGATTTCCTGCCGGATCATCCCCGAGCCGTCCAGCACCCACAACTTCCTCGACGTACGGTCGAGGAAAAACCGGTCGTGGGAAATCGTGATGACCACGCCCGGGAACGTATCGATGAACGACTCCAGCACGGACAGCGTCTCCAGGTCCAAATCATTCGTCGGCTCATCCAGCAGGAGCACGTTCGGCTGTTCAATCAAGAGCCGGAGCAGGTACAGCCGCTTCCGCTCGCCGCCGGACAATTTTCCGATGAGCGTTCCGTGGACGTTCGACGGGAACAGGAACTGCTCGAGCATCTGGACGGCCGAATAGCGGGTCCCGTCCTGCCGGCTGATATCATTCGACGCTTCGGTCACGTATTCGATGATGCGCTGGCTTTCGTCCATTTCGGGCAGATGCTGGGTGAAATGCGCAGTCCGGACGGTCTCCCCCCGGCTGATCTCCCCGCTGTCGGGAAGCAGTTTCCCGGCGAGCAGGTTCATGAGCGTCGACTTCCCCGCCCCGTTCGGCCCGATGACCGCAACCCGGTCGCCGCCCTGCAGAAGGAAGGAGAAATCATCGATCACCGCCCGGTCCCCGAACTGCTTCGTCACCCGTTCTCCTTCAAGCACTTTCTTGCCGAGACGGCTTGTCAGGAGCGACAGGTCAAGCGGGTCTTGATCATGCTCTTTCTTCACTTTTTCCGAAAGCTCCTCGAACCGGCCGATCCTCGCCTTCTGCTTCGTGGAACGGGCCTTGGCGCCCCTCTGGATCCACTTCAGCTCGCTGCGGTACCGGTTGCGGTCCTTTTCCTGCGTGGCCGCCGCCTGTTCCATCCGGAGCGCCTTCGCCTCCAGAAAATCGGAATACGTGCCCCGGTGGCTGTACAGCGTGCGGTCCGCCAGTTCGTAGATGTTCGTCGCCACCGCATCGAGGAAATAGCGGTCGTGGGTGATGAACAGGAGACTGCTGCCGAGCTGGCGGAGATAGTCCTGCAGCCACTCGATGGAGTCCACGTCCAGATGGTTCGTCGGCTCATCGAGCAGCAGCAAGTCCGCCGGCTCAAGCAGCACATGCGCAAGCGCGGCGCGTTTGCGCTGGCCGCCCGACAAGGTGTCCGCCTGTGCATCCGGATCCTGAAGTCCGAGTTTGGAAAGGATCATCTTCGCCCTCGCGTTCAGATCCCAGCCTCCTTCCGCATCCATCCTCGCCTGCAGAGCGGCGAACCGGTCCTGCGCGGCTTCAGATCCCGGAAAAGCGGCGAGTTCCTTCAGCGCGGCTTCGTATTCACGATTCAGCCGGATCAGCGGCGAATCCCCCGCAAACACCGTCTGCAAGACCGACAGGCCCGGCTCCAGCTGGGGATCCTGCGGCAGATGGACGATCCGGTAATCATTCGGATGGTCAAACGTCCCCTCGTCCGCATACAGCTCTCCCGAAATGATCGACAGAAGCGTCGATTTCCCGGTTCCATTCACCCCGATCAGGCCGATCCGGTCACCGGCCGTAATCGTGAAACTGATATTGTTGAACAACGTCTTGTCCCCGACCGTCTTCGTCAGGTTCGATACGATGAGTTGGCTCATGTTCCCACTTCCATTCCGATAAGTCACAACTCCATCATACAAGAAACCGGACGCCCCGACCATCCGGCTGATTGGACCGTGCGGGCGGAAGCGCCGGAGTGGAAATAAAAACCTGGACGACTCAGGCCCGGATGCGGACGATTCAGGTCCATGGTCTGGTCCCTGTCAAGTTTACAGTTGATTCTGTCCGATAAAGATTCAGGCAGCCAACACACTTCCGACCTCGGCAGGAGGCACGCCGTGCTTGAGCTGGAGGCGTTCGTGGTTATAAAAGTAGATATATTCCTCGATGGCAATCCGAAGCTCCTCAAGAGACCGAGGGTCGCCAAAGCAGGCAATCTCAGTTTTGAAGTGACTGAAAAAGCTCTCGATGCATGCATTATCCCAACAGTTGCCGCGCCGTGACATGGACGGTGTCAGGTTCATCGACTGAAGGCGTTTCTGGTATCTCAGGCTCATAAACTGGCTGCCCTGGTCGCTGTGGATAATGGCCTTCTTCCGGTTCCCTTTCACCTTCTCCAGCATCTCGAGCGCTTCCAGGACCAGGCCGGTGTCCTGGTTCGGCCCGTAGGCGAATGCTACGATCGAGTCGTCGTACAGGTCCTTAATGGCGCACAGATAGGTCCAGTGTTCCGTAGGAACGAAAGCGCGCACGTATGTGATATCCACCGAGAATTTCTTCATCGGCTTCGTGGCTTTAAAGTTACGCTTCAAGAGGTTCTGCGCCACCTTCCCCTCTGTACCGCCGTGACGGTACCCTTTGCGGCGAATCCGACATTTGAGCCCATATCGGCGCATGATTCTGGAGATTCGCTTGATATTGACGGTGAGCCCGAACTCTCTCTGGAGCGCCAGCTTGATCCGGCGTCGCCCATAGGTTCCCCGGGACTTGGCGAACACCTTGGAGATATAGTGAAACATCTGCTCATCCTTGAGATCCTGGGCAGAGTGATCCTGCCGCTTCTTCCACTTGGCATAACCCTGCCGGGAGACATCCGACGCCTCCGCGAGGAGGGAGACCGAAAAGGTGTCCTTATTCAGGTCGATGAACAGGAAACTATCTTGTTTGCTTAACACCCCCTTTTCAGATCCAAGAGCTTTTTTAAGAGGAGGATCTCCGCCTTCTGCAGTTCAATCAGAGCATCCTTCTCATCCGACGGTTTCCGGCCATTCTTGCCCCTGGCGTCATGCAAAGCCTCGAAGCCATCCATCTCCACTTTTTCGACCCAGCGTCGGATCGTCCGATCCGAGACATTGTACGAAAGAGCCAACTCCTCAGTGGAAGAGCCTTCAAAAAATTCCTCCACTGCTTTCACTTTTATATCGTAATCCCGCTTCTGGTTCATTTTTCGGCACCCCTTTTCGTTACTCCTAGTGTGACAGAATCAAGGTGTAAACTCTAAGGGGACCATATCACGAGATACGGACGACTCGGGGCCAAATGCGGACGACTCGCCCCGCATCCGCCTCACCTCACTCCAACATATATTTCTGAAACTTCTCCTTTTCCCGGGACGTAATTGATACAATGTAGAAAAACAGGCATCACTCTTAAAGGGGGATCGGGATTTGAAACTCCGGCTGACGACCGAAGAAAAAAGCTGGGCCATGTATGACTGGGCGAATTCCGCCTATTCCATCATCATCACGACTGCCGTGTTTCCGCTGTTCTACAAGGCGGCGGCCACGGATGCCGGTATCAGCGGCTCCGACTCGACGGCCTATCTCGGCTATACCATCTCCATCTTCACGTTCATCCTGGCGATGCTCGGACCGATACTCGGCACGATCGCCGATTATAAAGGAATGAAGAAGAAGTTCTTTACATTCTTCTTCGTCCTGGGGACCGGCGCGACCGCAGCGCTGGCGTTCGTGCCGGCTGACAATTGGCTCTTGCTGCTCATCATTTATACGTTCGCGGCACTCGGATCGACCGGGGCGAACGTGTTCTACGATTCATTCCTGACGGACGTTTCGACGTCGGAGCGGATGAACCGGGTGTCGGCGTTCGGCTACGGGATCGGCTATATCGGGAGTTGCATCCCGTTCATCATCGCCATCGCGATCATCATGCTCGCGCAGTTTGAACTGATTCCGCTGTCGATGACGAATGCCAGCCGGGCCGCATTTCTGATCACGGCGATCTGGTGGATCCTCTTCTCGATTCCGATGTTCCGCCATGTGAAGCAGCGCTTTTTCATCGAACCTGAACCGCAGCCGATCGCCCGCTCGTTCCGCAGGCTGGCCGGAACGTTCCGGGAGATCCGGAAATACCGCGGCCTGTTCCTGTTTTTGCTCGCCTACTTTTTTTACATCGACGGCGTCGGCACGATCATCTCGATGTCGACGGCGTACGGATCGGATCTCGGCATCGGATCGACGGACCTGCTGCTGATCCTGTTCATGACCCAGGTGATCGCGGCGCCGTTTTCCTTCCTGTACGGCCGTCTTGCCGACCGGTTCGGCACAAAGCGCATGCTGTATGTCGGGATTGCGGTTTATACATTCGTCTGTTTTTACGCCTACACGATGGACAGCGTGACGGACTTCTGGGTCCTCGCGATGCTCGTCGGCACTTCCCAGGGCGGAATCCAGGCGCTCAGCCGCTCGTACTTCGGCCGGCTCGTCCCGAAAGAGAACTCCAACGAATTCTTCGGCTTCTACAACATTTTCGGGAAGTTTGCGTCGATCATGGGGCCGCTTCTCGTCGGCGTCACCGCGCAGATGACCGGCAACACGAACGCCGGCGTCTTCAGCCTCGTCATCCTGTTTATCATCGGCGGGATTGTTCTCTACTTCGTGCCGGATCCGGCACGGTATGAACCCGTTCCTGAAACCTGAACATATAACGAATAAACCGCCGGGCACGGATGCCGGCGGTTTGCTTTGTTTATCCCTTTCTCCGGAAAATCCGGAGTCCCATAAATGCGGACGCCGGCTTGCCGTCTTCGCCAAACATGAATTCGACTGGCTTGCTCGTCCGTTCATTGACAAGCGTTGACGGTCCGCTTGCCCGGAGCTCGTCCGTCTTTCCGCCGGCGCTCATCACAGGACGCCC
This sequence comes from Bhargavaea cecembensis, assembly GCF_000826125.2. Classification (GTDB taxonomy): domain Bacteria; phylum Bacillota; class Bacilli; order Bacillales_A; family Planococcaceae; genus Bhargavaea; species Bhargavaea cecembensis_B. The sequence continues at coordinate 1,446,455 of NZ_LN651373.1, read as the reverse complement.
CCCGTCCAGCCGGATCTCGAATCCTTCCGGGTCCTCGTCATTGACGTACACACCGTTAAATCTCCCGAACTCATCCTCCGCCATGTCGTACTCCGGTTCCCGGAACGGGTCGTCTTCAGGATCCCGGCCGAGTCCGATGTTCAGGATTCCGTGCAGAATCCGATCGGCACGCGCCTCGGAGCGGTTGGTCAAAACCACTGCGGCCATTCGTTTTTCCGGAATGAAACCGATCGCCGATGAGACACCCGGCTGGCTTCCGCCGTGATGGACGAAGAGAAGTCCATGGAAATCCCGCGAAACCGTCAGGCCGTATCCGTAGGAGGAAAACCGGCCTGCCCGCTGCACGTCCGACCACATCTCGGACACGTCCAGCCGGACCTTCAGCACCCGCTCCCGGTATTCATCATCGATATAAAGCCGTGCATATTTCATAAGATCACGAACCGTCGACCGGATGCCTCCTCCGACCGCATAATTTCCGAGGGAAGGCCACTCGACGGGACGGAGTTCGCCGCCGGTCTCCGCATATTGGACGGCGACGTTTTCCTGCGTGCCCTGCGGCGGCGGATCAAAGGATGTCCTCGTCATTCCGGCAGGCCGGATGATCCGCTCCGTGATGAACGACTGGTAATCCGTGCCCGACACCTGGCCGATGATCGCACCGAGAAGGAGAAACGCATCGTTGCTGTAGCTGAGCCGTTCACCGGGACGTCCCAACGGTTCGAAAACCGCCGACTGAAGATAATCAACATGCGCCTCGAACCCGACGATCGATTCCCGGCGCTCAAGCGGCGGCAGGCCGGTCGTGTGCGAGAGCAAGTGGCGGATCTCCGAATCGCGGATCGCCGCCACTTGCTCCAGCTCCGGAAGATGACGGACGACCGGATCATGGACGGACAGTTCCCCTTCCGCCTGCAGGATCATGATCGCCAGTGCGGTGAACGTCTTCGTCAGCGACGCCGTTCCAAATACCGTCTCGGGCCGGACAGGTGCGTCCTTGCCGATTTCAATCACACCGGATCCCTCTTCAAAGAGTTCACCATTTTTGAAAACGGCAGCGGCCATGCCGGGGATGTTCTGTGCATTTCTTTCCTTTTCGATAAAGTCGATGATTCTCTTTTCTTCCATCCTTCTTCTCCCCCTCTTTAAGAACCTGTTTCGATGCGGCGCTGGCGGACTCCTTTTATTTGCCAAAGGAAAGACACGGTTTCTCGGCGGCTTCGAAGGGTACGATATACAGAAGAAGAGTCTTCAGAAAGTGTAGGGATGCCCATGCGTGGACCGTTTGAAATTGCCAAAACCGACTTCGTGAACATTGCAAAGAACTGGGTTGCCGCCATCCTGGTCGGCGGCCTCATTTTCCTTCCGTCTCTTTATGCGTGGTTCAATATTTACGCGTCCTGGGACCCGTACGGGCGGACGGACCAGCTTCCGGTCGCGGTCGTGAACGAGGACTTGGGTGCGGATGTGCGGGATGAGCACATCGACGTCGGCCACGAACTCGTCGAATCATTAAAAGAAAACGACAGCATCGACTGGAAGTTTACAGGACGTGACGATGCGATGGAGCGGGTGGAAAGCGGCGAGTACTTCGCCGCCATCGTCGTTCCGGAAAACTTTTCCGAAAGGCTGGCCACCGTCGTGACCGACAAGCCGGAAAAGGCCGAAATGGAGTACTACGTCAATGAAAAAATCAACTCCATCGCGCCGAAGATTACGGAAAAGGGCGCTACGACCGTCGTCCAGACGCTGAGCAGCGAATTTACATCGACCGTCAACAATGTCATCTTCGACATGTTCAATCAGATCGGGCTGGAGATCGAGCAAGATCTTCCGGACATCGAAAAGTTCGAGCAGTACGTGTTCACCGCCGAAAAGGAACTGCCGGGTGTGCACGACCTCCTGGAATCGGCTTACAACGACGCGGAAAATGCAGATTCGCTCATCAGCCAGGCACAGGGAGCGATGCCCGAAGCCAAGCGGCTGACGACAGAAGGCCTCGGCACGATCAACCGGACACTCGGCTATCTGGACTCGGCGCAGAAACAGCTCGGCGCCATCGCCCCCCAGATTGATAAAGACCTGGAGACGGCCTCCCGGGTGTCCGGCGAAGTGAATGACATGCTTAAAAAAATCCAGAATGCAGACCTTGATACTTCCCGGCTCGACGAAGCGAAAAAGCAGCTGGATGACCGGATGACCGGCGCCATCCAGTCCGTCGATGACATCCAGGCCAACCTGGAAAAGCTGAAAGAACTGGCGAACGCCGCTCCGGATCCCATCTCGCCGGACAACATTCCGGTTCCCGATATTCCGGTCAAGCCCGGTCCGGACGAAGGCCAAGGTGAAACCGGCGGAGATGAAGGGAATCAGCCGGAGCGGCCGGTCGCACCGGACATCCAGCTGCCGGACATTAAGCCGGATCTCACGCTTCCCGACCGCCGGGAACGCATCCAGCACGCCATAGACGCGACCGGTCAGCTGAAAGGCGTGCTGCAGGAAGCGCAGACGAATGCGCGGGCGGTCAACGATACGGCGACAGGCTATGTAGAGCAGGCAAAAGGATGGGTGGACGAGCTGCAGGGCATTGCACAGAACGTCTCCGTCAGCATTGACAGCTATTCAAAGATGTACCATGACACGATCAAACCGACCATTGATAAAGAAATCGCGGGCGCTGAAAAAACGCTGACGGACGCCAGGGACCTCCTAACGGGCATCCAGGACAAACTCCCGGAAGCGGAACGGGTCCTGAGCAGCACGGCAGGCGACCTGACAAAAGGGAAAACAGTGATCAGCGACGTGCTCAACCAGTATCCGTATGTATATTCCAAGATCACGGAGCTTGCCGACCGGATCCGCAAACTGCAGGGTGAAACGGATGTCAATGACATCATCGATCTTCTGCTGAACGACCCGACCGCTGAAAAGGGCTTTTTCGAAGAACCGATCGTGCTCCATGAAAACAAGATGTTCCCGATCGAAAACTACGGAACCGGAATGACGCCGTTCTATACGGTCCTCTCGCTCTGGGTCGGCTGTCTGTTGCTCATCTCCCTTCTTTCGACTGACGTTCACCGGGAAGCGGTCTATCATCCGAGAACCGTCTACTTCGGACGGCTCATCACATTCGCGGTGTTTGCCCTCCTGCAGGCGCTGATCGTCACGGCGGGAGACTTGCTGATCCTCGGTGTCAAAGTAGCGGTGCCGCTTGGCTTCATCCTGTCCGGCCTGTTCATCAGCCTCGTCTTCATCTCTATCGTGTACACCCTCGTCTCCGTATTCGGGGACGTCGGGAAAGCGATGGCGATCGTCATGCTCGTCCTGCAGATTGCGGGATCCGGCGGGACCTACCCCGTCGTCCTGCTCCCGGACTTCTTCCAGAAGCTGAGTCCGTTCCTGCCGTTCACTTATGCAATCGACCTGATGAGGGAAATGACGGGCGGCGTCGTGAAAGCCAATGTCACGACGGACATCCCCGTCCTGCTCGGAATCGCAATCGCCTTCATTCTGTTCGGGACGTTCTTCAAGGCAAGGCTCACGAACAGCATGAACAAACTGCTGAAAAAATCGAGGGAGTCCGGATTGTTCCACTGATTCAGCGCGGCATCAAGAATTGAATAAAGCAGGCACGGAGCCGAGAGCCCCGTGCCTGTTTGTTTTTTTTGAAAGTTGACACCGCCCGTTCACTTCAGCACAAATTCCGTCGTGCTATGGCCGGCTTTTGATTTGGAGACTTCCAGGACGGCCGGCATGGCAGCCTTCAGTTCTCCGACGTGGGAGATGACACCGACCATCCGTCCGGTCTGCTGGAGTCCGATGAGTGCATCGACCGCTTTCTGGAGGGATTCCGGGTCGAGCGAGCCGAAACCTTCGTCGATGAACATCGTGTCGATCCGCACGTTGCCGCCGAACCCTTGGATGATGTCCGCCATTCCGAGCGCGAGCGACAGCGAGGCATTGAATTTTTCTCCGCCCGACAAGGTCTTCACGTCGCGCGCCTGTCCGGTATAGGCATCGTACACATCGATTCCGAGGCCGCTCTGACGGCCGCGCGCTTCCTGGCGGTCGCTCCTCATCAGCTCGAACTGGCCGTTTGACAGGCTTTTCAGCCGTTCATTCGCCGCCACGAGGATGCGTTCCAAGTATTCGATCTGCAGATACCGTTCGAATGAGAGCTTATCCGCATTCTGCCCGCGCAGCAGATCGTGCAGGGCGGAGATCTTGCCTCTCTTCCGTTCAAGTTCCTCTGCATCCCCCGCCGCTTCGCGCATGTCCGCGATGCCTTTTGAGAGGATGTCGAGCAGGGACTTGGAGCGGATCAGCTCTTCCCGGGCCGCCTCCGCGCTCTCCCGGCACGCCTCCTCTTCTCCGGCGAGCGCCTCCAGGTCCGGCCGCTCCGTATTTTCGAGGGACGCGTCCAGTTCCCGGACCCGGACGCGGACCGCATGAACCGCCCGGTCGAATTCCATGACTTTCTCTTCGAGATCCTCAAGCCGGCTTTCCGGAATGAGGGCTTCCCGGTACCCGGCTTCCCCGGCAAACTTGGAACGGCCGAGCGCCTCGGCAAAGGCTTCTTCCGCCTCATTTTTCCGGGCTTCCGCTTTCCCGGCCTGTTCCTCGCCGAACAGACGCGACTGCTCGGCTCGCTTGCGCCGGTCCGATGCATCGGTCAATTTCCGTTCCGCCCCGGCCTTCTGTTCCTTATGCGCACGGACATTTTCGCGGAGTGTCCCGAGCCGGGCGTCAAGGGAAGCGAGATCCGGCAGGCCTTCCGGAAGCGCCGACGCCATCTCTCCGATCTGGGCTTCGAGTCCCGCCGAGCCCCGGAGGAATTCCTGCTCGCGCTCTTTGAGGCCGGACAGAACCGACTGTGCTTCTTCCAGTTTCCGGTCAATCTCGGCAAGCCGCTCGCGGAGGACGTTCCGCTGTTCCTTCCGTTCGCCCGCCAGCCGGATCTCCTCCTTGCACCGGGAAACAGCCGAACGGCGCTCTTCGCCAAGCGTACCGGCATCTGCCGGATCCATGCCGCGTCCTGCGATCTGTCCGGCAAGGCTTTCCTTCTGTTCTTCCAGCATCCGGTGAGCACCCGCAGCCGTGATCGAGTCCGCATGGGCAATCCGCCAGGCGGCTTCAGCTTCTTCCAGCAGTCCGGCCTCCGTGCCCGCCGTTCCTGATGCGGCAGGTGCCGGATGATCCGCGCTGCCGCAGACCGGGCAAGGCGAACCGTCGTGGAGATGAACCGCCAATTCCGCGGCCAGGCCGTCGCGGCGTTCCCGCTTCCGCTGTTCCAGGATCTGTTCGGCATCGGCCGCCATTTGCCCGGCCGATTTCGCCCGCTCTTTTGCCGCAGTTGTCTTCAGCGACACGTTCATGTATTCATCCAGCAGCTCCAGATCGCGTTCAAGTCGTCCGAGTTTGCCGTACAGGTGCTCCGTATCCTCCAGCTGCTCCTCAAGCTCGCCGAGTGTTTTGCGGAGCTGCGTCCCTTCTTCGGCCAGGCAGGCCTGCTCGTTTTCGGCCGTCCGGATCTCTTTTTTCAATGAATCCAGCTGCCTGCGCGCCGCGGCGAGCTTCTTCTTCGCTTCCTGCTTGCGGCCGATGAGCGGGCGGGACTCCTCAAGACGGTCCGCTTCCCGGCTCTCGGCTTCCGCACCGGCGTCGCCCCGTGAAATCTCTTCAAGAGCGGCATTCGCCAGGCGCTCGCCTTCCCGGGAAGCAACGAGCTCCAGTTCCGCCTGCCGGAACGCTTCAAGGGAGGCTTCATGCTCTTTCCGGCATTCCAGCAATTTCTCTTCAAGCGGCCGGATCCGCGCGGCGATCCGCGCATTTGAAATGGACTCTTTGACCGCTTCCATTTCCGGCAGCCGGCTTTCCAGTCCGGTCAGTTCCGACTTTTTCTTTTCCCATTCTTCAAAGCGCGCGGCCACTTCCCTTGCCGCCGCAAGCTTGGCGGAAAGGTCCTGCAGCCGGCCGGCCAGCTCGTTCGCCTGCTCTCCGATGAGCCGGTGCGCTTCCGAGTGGCGTTCTTGTTCGGTGATCAATTCTCCGATGATCGCCGACGGATTCGGATGTTCCGCGGACAGCTGGACGGTCAGCTCTTCCCCGAGCCCCGGCAGCGTGTCCCGCAGATGCTTCGCCTGCCAGGCGATCCGTCCGGCCGCCCCCTGCCATTCCTGCTGGACGCGGTCTTTCTTTTCTTTCAGGACCGCTTCCATGTCTTTATACTTCTTCGTCCGGAAAATCTTCCGGAAGATCTTTTCCTTGTTTTCGGTGTCGGACGTGAGGAGTTTGCGGAATTCGCCCTGCGGAAGCATGACGATCTGGCTGAACTGGTCGTGCGTGAAGCCGATCAATTCAGCGACTTTCGCATTCACTTCCGTCGTCATCTGGCGGTCGGTCACCGGTTGTTCCTTGCCGTCCGAAAGACGGAACAGCTCGATCCGGTCGCCGGTCGCACTTTTGTTCCCGGCCTTGACGTGGGCCATCCTCCTCATGATCCGGTATGTATCGCCGGCGGTCTCAAAATGGAGCTCGACTTCGGTGTACACCTGGTCGTCCGCAAAATCCGAACGCAGGCTCTTGTCGTCCCGCTCTTCTCCGCTCGCCTTCCCGTACAGGGCAAAGCAGATCGCATCAAAAATCGTCGTCTTGCCGGAACCGGTCGGCCCGGAGATCGCAAACAGCCCGCGCCCGTCCAGCTCCCGGAAATCAATCGTCTCACACTCTTTGTACGGACCGAATGCGGTCATCTTCAAAATGAGCGGCTTCATTTCCGGACCGCCTCCTTTTCGCTTTCCCGCTCGGCGCCGAGCAGCTCATCCAGCATCTCCCGGAACAGCGCTTCCGTCTCCTCATCAGGCGCGGATCCCTCCACTTCCTCGTGGAACGCGCGGAACATCGTCAGGTCGTCCATTTCCGAAAGGCTCCCCCTGCTGCCGGACGCGCTCTCCCGGTGGATCGGCATCGTCCGCTCGACATGGAGGGCATTCGGGAACACCGTCCGGATCCGCTCCATCGGATAAAGGACCGGCGCCCGGTCAAGCAGACGGACGAACACATAATCCTCGGACGGTGCCATCTCCAGCAGCTCGGCCAGTGTTCCCTCGACTGTCCGCATATCTCTTCTCGGCTTGAGCGGACGGTGTTCCACTTGCACCCGGCCGTCTCCGTCAAGCTCAACCGCCAGGAAGCCCTTCCGGTGGGTTTCCTCCGAAATGGAATACTTCAGCGGCGACCCCGAATAGCGGACCGTCTCGCTGCCGACGGAATGCGCCCGGTGCAGATGGCCGAGCGCGGTGTAATGAAACAGGCTGAACCGGCTTGCATCCACGTACTCCGCACCTCCGACCGAAAGCGGACGTTCCGAAGTGCTTGTATTTTCTTCCGGTTCAGCGCCCGGCGTGACGAATGCGTGCCCGACGAACACATGGCGAGCCCTTTCATCGAACCGTCCCTGCATCTCGTCCAGCACGCAGCCCATCGCCGCATCATGGCCGGTCACTTCGGGAGCCTCATAGACGCCACGGACGATGGACGGGTCGGCGAATGGCACACAATGGAAATGGACTTCGCCGAAGCCGTCTGACAGAACGACCGGCTCCGCCCCGTTTTCCAGAAGACCCGAGATATGGTACCCTCTCTGCCCCATGAATCCGCTCCCGAAATGCAGTCGGTTCGGGCTGTCATGATTCCCCGCGACCGCAATGACCGGGATGCCGAGGCCGAGCACAATCTCCGAAAGCACATCATCCAGCAGCCGCACCGCATCGGTCGGCGGGACGGCGCGGTCATACAGATCTCCGGCGATGACAATGGCATCCGGCCGTTCCTGCCTGGCCGCCTCGATCAACTGCTCCAGCACGAATCTCTGATCATCGGTCATATGGACGCCCTGGACAATCTTGCCGAGGTGCCAGTCGGCAGTGTGGAAAAATTTCATGGATAACCCTCCCTGCATTTATTTTAAAAAGATTCCCTTTCCATCATTATAAACGAGCAAAGGCGCGCGGGGTAGAGCATGATTGCCGGAAAGCGAAAGAGCCGCCCCGTCCAGCAGGCGGCTCATTCATACAGACGATGCATGCCGCGGATCTCTTCTTCCATCCGCTTCACGAGAACGGGCGGATGCAGAATCCGGACCCCCTTGCCCCAGCCGAGCAGCCAGCGGACGAGCCCGTCGCTCATGGCGGCCTGGGTCTTCAGGATGAAATGGCCGTCTCCGTCCCGCCGGATGTTCGCAGCCGTCCCGTAACGGTCGATGACCACATTGATGAGCCGGTTTTCAAACCGGGCCTCCAGGGAAATCGGCTCCCCGCTGTACATGTGAAACGTGCTCCCGAGATAGCTCTGCAAGCTGAATTCCGGATCCGGAACGAACGGGCTTCCCTCGAGCCGGATTTCCCTCATCCGGTCGACCCGGTATTGCCGGACCTCCTCTTCCTCGGGGAAATGGGCGACCAGGTAATACTTGTCGTTGTTCCAGGCAAGGCCGTATGGCTCGACCACGTATTCACCGCCGTCCCTTGACAGCTTGAACTCCTTGTCCGGCGTATACTTCCCGTACTTGAAGGCAATCCGCAGATGCTGCTGGACCGCTTCATGAAGCGTCTGGACGGCAATCGCCGTATCGGCTACCCCGGCCGAATCGACGGCAACGTGGAGCTCGTTGTTCAGTTGCGCGGCAAGCGGCCGGCTCGTCAGCTTGCGGATTTTCCCCTGCAGCGACTGGGTGAGCTGTTCAGGAATGAACTTGGCCGCCGAAATGGCGTCCAGCAAAAGCCGCAACTCGTGGATCTGAAAGCGCCGGCCGTCGAAAAAGTACCGCTTGACGGTCCCTTCCTTCTCCTGAACGGCCGTCACCGGAAAATCATCCGACTCCTCGAGCGCCTGAACATCCTCCCGGACCGCCTTCACACTCACGCCGAACCCTTCGAAGCGCGAGTGGATGTCATGGATGGTGAGGGCATTCCGGTCATCCGTCTCCTCCATCAGAATATGGAGGACTTTCAGGAGCCGTCCTCTCGCGTTCAAACGTTTATCCCCGTCACTCGCCGGCACGCCGAACCTTCTCCTCCAGCCGGATTTCCACATTCCCGCGGAGCGCCCGGCTGATCATGCAAGATTCCTCCGCCTTCACAGCGAATCCTTGCGCCTTCTCAACCTCCGATTCCGTTGCGCCTCTTTCCAGAACGAGAACCGGCCTATGGGTGATCCGCTTATACGTGAACACGCCGTTCGTCACATCCACCGCCGCCTCCGACTCCATCCGAAGAGATTGCTTGTCGATCCCTGCCCGCTCCAGCATCGCAGCAAGCGTAATAATATAGCACGTCGCCGCCGCCCCAAGCAGCATCTCATCCGGATTTGTCCCAATGCCGGGCCCGTCCATCTCCGGAGGAACGGAAATCTTCGTCCTCAGATTCTCCGCCTCGATCGAACCCACATCGTTCCTTAAGCCAGGCCAATCCGCCTTCAACGTAAACAAATGCTCCGCCATAACCAACTTCCTTTCCATTTTGCATATGTACATGGTAGAACAGCCGGGGCCGGCAGGGCAACTTGAGGAACTTCATCAAAGGGCCGGGGCGGCGGCGGACTTGAGTGCGTGGCAATTGGGGGCGGGTCGGTAGCTATTGTGGGTGAGTCGGTGGCTATTAGGGGCGAGCCGGTGGCAAATAAAGCTGAGTGAGTGGCTTTTCGGAGCGAGTGGGTGGCAAATGCGGAAGGATTTTCGCAGACGCATTTTTCCTCTTGTGATTTTCGCGGATGCAACAAGCGTTTTCGCGGATGCACTTTGTCTCCTACCATTTCCGCGGATGCACTTCTGTCGCCTACAATTTCCGCGGACGCAACAGACGTTTTCGCGGATGCAACAGGCGTTTTCGCGGATGCATTTTGCTTCTCGCAATTTTCATGGACGCAACAAGCGATTCCGCGGACGCATTTTGCCTTCCGCTATTTTCACGGATGCAACTGACGTTTTCGCGGATGCATTTGGACGGAGAGCTGGAGGGCTCCCTTTAACTTCACGGTCGCTTTCCGGTGGCTCACACTTCCCTGGCTGCCCGATCTCATAATCACCCGTAATCCACAACAAAAACGGCTCCGCAGCCGTGCGGAGCCGTTTTCCGGATTGTTCGGTCAAATGCCGAGCAATTCGTTTTCTTCTTTTGTGAAGGCGCGCGATCTGGACAGGAACCGTTTTCCTTCGACGCCTTCGAGGGAGAACATGCCGCCCCGACCGTCGACGACGTCGATGATGATCTGGGTGTGCTTCCAGTAATCGTACTGGTTTTTGTTCATGTAGAACTTGGCGCCCCCAATTTCACCGAGCAGCATGTCCTGGCTGCCGATCAGGAGGTCTCCGTCCGGATAGCACATCGGCGAAGAGCCGTCGCAGCAGCCGCCGGACTGGTGGAACATGACCGGGCCATGTTTTTCCACAAGCTTGCCGATCAGCTCGATCGCGGCGTCCGTGGCGATCACCCGCTGGACCATGACGCCCCCTCCTTTCGGATCAGAAGAAGCCCTGTTTGTTCTCTTCGTAGCTGATGAGCAGGTTTTTCGTCTGCTGGTAGTGGCTGAGCATCATCTGGTGGGTTTCGCGTCCGATGCCGGACATTTTGTAGCCGCCGAATGCTGCGTGTGCCGGGTAGGCGTGGTAGCAGTTCGTCCACACTCGGCCGGCCTGGATGCCGCGGCCGAACCGGTATGCGGTGTTCATGTCGCGCGTCCACACGCCGGCTCCGAGGCCGTACAGCGTGTCGTTCGCAATTTCCAGTGCCTCTTCCTTGTCCTTGAATGTCGTGACGGCGACGACCGGGCCGAAGATTTCTTCCTGGAAGACGCGCATCTTGTTGTCGCCCTTGAAGACGGTCGGCTTGATATAGTAGCCTTCCGAGAGGTCGCCCTCCAGTTCATTGCGCTCGCCGCCCGTGAGGCACTCGGCGCCTTCTTCTTTGCCGATCGCAAGATAAGACTGGATCTTCTCCATCTGCTCGGTCGACGCCTGGGCGCCCATCATCACTTCGGGATCGAGCGGATTGCCGACCTTGATCGCTTCGACGCGCTTCAGGGCACGCTCCATGAACTTGTCATAGATTGATTCCTGGATGAGGGCGCGAGACGGGCATGTGCACACTTCCCCTTGGTTGAGCGCGAACATGACGAACCCTTCGACCGCCTTGTCGAGGAAAGCATCATCCTCTTCGAAAACATCCTCAAAGAAGATATTCGGGGATTTGCCGCCGAGTTCGAGCGTGACCGGGATGAGATTCTGGGAAGCATACTGCATGATCAGCCGGCCGGTCGTCGTCTCGCCCGTGAAGGCAATTTTGCCGATCCGCGGATTGGATGCAAGCGGCTTGCCTGCTTCCAGGCCGAATCCGTTCACGATATTCAGCACGCCCGCAGGCAGCAGGTCATCGATCAGTTCGGCGAGCACCATGATGGAGGCAGGTGTCTGCTCGGCCGGCTTTAGCACGACGCAGTTCCCTGCGGCCAGCGCCGGTGCGAGTTTCCAGACCGCCATGAGGAGCGGGAAGTTCCACGGGATGATCTGGCCGACAACGCCGATCGGCTCATGGAAATGGTAGGCGACGGTATTGTCGTCGATCTGGCTGAGGCCGCCTTCCTGTGCACGCAGGGCGCCGGCGAAATAGCGGAAATGATCGATCGCAAGCGGCAGGTCGGCGTTCAGCGTTTCGCGGATGGCTTTCCCGTTGTCCCAAGTTTCTGCGACCGCGAGCATTTCCAGATTCTCTTCCATCCGGTCGGCGATCTTCAGGAGAATGTTCGAGCGCTCGGCAACCGACGTCTTGCCCCAGGCATCCTTCGCAGTATGGGCCGCGTCGATCGCCTTTTCGATGTCCGCTTCGGTCGAGCGGGCCACTTTTGTAAACACCTTGCCGGTGACCGGAGTCACATTATCGAAGTATTCCCCGTTGGCCGGCGGCACCCACTGCCCGCCGATGTAATTGTCGTAGCGTTCCTTGAAGTTGACTTTCGCACCGTCCGTATTCGGGTTTGCATACACTCTCGATTTCATCGCTTCTACCATGTTTCCATTCCTCCCTCACGTTTGTATGCGCTTTCAACTGACGCTATCTACTATATTGTCAGAAAGCACAGAACATTTCAACCTTCTTCTGGTCTATCTCCCAAAAAAAATTGAGCGGGACTGCACTCCGCAGCCACAACCACTATATTTCGGGGAAAGGAAAAATATTCTCAGAGATAATAAAATCAATATTTTCAGACAACCAACCCTAGCCCACCCAGTAGAAAACGGCCGGAGAAACGTTCTTCTCCGGCCGCCCATCTTCATATTCTTCCGCTCAGGAAACGGATTTTTTGATCTGCTTGCTCCGCAGCTGTCCGCATGCGGCATCGATGTCGGTGCCTTGTTCCTGGCGCACGCCGCACTGGATGCCCTTCTGCTTAAGCGTCTTTTCAAATGCGTCGATGGACGCTTTGTTGCTGCGGGTGTATTGGTCGTGCTCATCCACCGGGTTGTACGGGATGAGGTTGACGTAGCTGAGGTGTTTCTTGTTTTCCAGGAGCTTGGCGAGCTGCCGCGCTTCCTCGACGTGATCGTTCACATCGTTCAGAAGGATATACTCGAACGTGATCCGGCGGTTTTTCTTCGACAGGAAGTAGTCGATCGCGTCCATCACCTGCTCAAGCGGGAACGCTTTGTTGATCTTCATGATGCGCGTCCGGAGCTCGTTGTTCGGCGCATGGATCGACAGTGCCAGGTTCACTTGCAGGTCTTCGTCCGCAAATTTGCGGATTCCCTTCACGAGGCCGCTCGTCGAGACGGTGATGTGGCGGGCGCCGATCGACAGGCCGTCCCCGTTGTTGACGATTCGGAGAAAGGCCATCAGGTTGTCATAGTTGTCGAACGGTTCGCCGATCCCCATGACGACGATGTTGGAGACGCGCTCCCCGCCGCCGAAGCCGTCGAGGTACTCCTGCACGTTCATGATCTGCTCGACGATTTCGCCTGCGTTGAGGTCACGGCTTTTCCGGAGCAGGCCGCTCGCGCAGAAGCTGCAGCCGATATTGCAGCCGACCTGTGTTGTCACACAGACGGAATGGCCGTAGCTGAAGTGCATGAGGACCGTCTCGATCAGATTGCCGTCCTGAAGGCGGAACAGGAACTTGACGGTGCCGTCGGCGGATTCCTGCTTGACCGCCGTTTCCATCGTCCGGAGCTCGAACTGCTCATCCAGCAGCGTACGGCACTCTTTATTGATATTCTTCATTTCATCAAATGACTTGACGCGCTTTTTGTACAGCCAGTCCCACACTTGCTTGGCGCGGAATTTTTGCTGCCCGTTTTCCAGCATCCAATCCTGCATCGCATCGAATGTCAGTCCGTAGATCGATGTTTTCATCAGTTTTTGCCTCATTCCATCAAAATTCATTAGTCCATCTTACCGAAATCCACTTGTATTGACAAGTAAAAACCCTTTATACCTTGCGTTCGTACTTGTTTTCATACATCGCCTGGTCCGCCGCATCAACGAGCTTTTCCAGATCGGCCCCGTCTTCCGGGAAGACGGCGATGCCGAATGAAACGCCCACCGGCCGGCCGCCCTGATAAGATAACCGGCCGAGCTGCTGCGTCGCTTCGAACGCCAACTCGGTCTTGAATGTTTCGCCCGGATCGCGGACGACGGCCAGGAATTCATCCCCGCCCCATCTCGCGATGATCCCGCGTTTGCCGATGAATGTTTTCAGCTCCCCGGCGAAGTTTTTCAGGACTGCGTCTCCGGTCTCATGGCCGAAACGGTCGTTGATCTGCTTGAAATCGTCCAGATCGAACAGGATGACCGCAAAACGGCCCTTCCCTTGCCGGGCGAGCCGGTGTACATACTCCGCAAGCGATCTGCGGTTGAAGGCGCCGGTCAGCGGATCCCGCCTCGACAGATATTCGGCCCGGTCATACTGATGGCCGCCGAACCAGGCGACCGCGAGAAAGACCGCCGTCAGGACGAAGAAATCCCACTTGAAGGGGAGATCCAAATACACATGATAATAAAAGTACCGCAAAATGTTGAACAGGATGACGACGCCGACCGCCGAAATTCTCCCCTTTATCCCCAACGGAGCATCCCCCTATGATGGAATCTCAATGCCAAACAGTATAGCATAGAGAAAGGGCCTTTAAAGATGTTTGCTTGAAAAGCAATTGAATGCAGAGCGTTCGAAATGGTCTGACATGAATCTTCCATCTCTAGAATTCGTCTAAACATTACCGCATAAGTCAAGAAAGGAAACCGGACATGGACCCAGGCAAAAACAGCAAGCAAACATTCTACCATCTGATCAAAACAACGAAGATCCCGAAAGCGGCCATGTCGGCGGGCCTGGCGGGCTTTCTCGTCACCACGCTCGTCTCGCTCGCCATCCCGCTGCTCACGCGCAACCTCGTCGACGGTTTTTCGGCGGCTTCGCTGAGCGCACCGCTCATTGCGGCGGTCGCAATCGCATTCCTGCTGGAAGCGGTCATCAGCGGGGTGTCTTCCTATCTGCTCAGCTACTCCGGCCAGAAAGTCGTGGCCGACCTGAGGGTCCGCATGTGGAGACAGCTGTTGCGGCTCCCGGTCTCCCACTTCGACTCGGAGACGAGCGGAGGCACCGTCAGCCGGGTCGTCAATGACACCGGGATCGTGCGGGAACTCATCTCCGACCACGTGCCGAAATTCGTGGGCGGCATCATCTCGATCATCGGGGCGGTCACGCTTTTGCTGATCATGGATTGGAAAATGACGCTCATCATGCTCATCTCCGTCCCGGTCACCGTCTTGATCATGATTCCGCTCGGCAAGAAAATGGCCAAGATTTCCCGTGGCATGCAGGATGAGACGGCCGCCTTCAGCGGCAGTATCCAGCAGACGATCAGCGAAATCCGGCTCATGAAGGCGTCCAATGCCGAGGCGGACGAGGAGAAGAAAGGCTTCGGCGGCATCGACAGGCTCCTGAAATTCGGCCTTCGGGAAGCGAAGATCAACTCCCTGATCGGCCCGCTCATGAATCTGGTGATCATGACGGTCATCGTCTCCATCATCGTCTACGGAGGCATCCGCGTGGCGGACGGGTCCATGTCCACGGGTACGCTCGTCGCGTTCCTCCTCTACCTGTTCCAGATCGTCGTCCCGGTCACTTCCTTCGCCCTGTTCTTCACCCAGCTGCAGAAGGCGAAAGGCGCAACGGAGCGGATCATCCATATTCTCGGACTCGAGCCGGAACCCGGCCAGACCGGAAAATCCGCGGTCATCGCCGGGAAGCCGATCGTTGCGGACAACGTCAGCTTCAGCTACAATACCGGCGAACAAGTCCTGCACAATGTGGGCTTCACCGCCAAACCCGGTGAGATGATCGCCTTCGCGGGTCCGAGCGGTGGCGGAAAATCGACGCTGTTCGCCCTGCTGGAGCGGTTTTACGAGCCCGACAGTGGAGAAATCCGGGTCGGGGACACGTCCATCGCCGATATTTCCATGGAAGAATGGCGGCGGCACATCGGCTACGTGGCCCAGGACAGCGCCATGATGTCCGGAACGATCCGCGACAACCTCCTGTACGGGATGGACAGCACCGGCCGCCCGGATGACCAGAAGCTTTGGCTCGCGGCGGAGATGGCCTACGCCGATGGATTCATCCGCGAGTTTCCGGACGGGCTCGACACGGAGATCGGCGAACGGGGCATCAAGCTTTCCGGCGGACAGCGTCAGCGGATCGCCATCGCCCGGGCTTTCCTCCGGGATCCGCTCATCCTCATGATGGATGAAGCGACGGCGAGCCTCGACAGCCATTCGGAAGCGATGGTCCAGGAGGCCCTCGTCCGGCTCATGGCCGGCAGGACGACATTTGCCATTGCCCACCGGCTGTCGACGATTGTCGGAGCGGACAAGATCGTCTTTATCGAGGGCGGCCGGGTCACAGGGATCGGCAGCCACGCCGAACTGATCAAGAACCACCCCGTCTACCGAGAGTACGCCGAACAGCAGCTCGTCTGACAAGCCGGGATGCTTTACAAATGCCGTTAAAAGGTGTATATTGGATAAAGTAATGCTTCATGATGAACGGAATCGGCAAGATCTGGCGTCCATCCCGTATGGCACGGAACGGACTTATTCACACTGGCGCGGCTTGAGGGCCGCAAGGATGCAATAGAAGGCAGGGATTGCATTGCTTAAGTTGTCATGTGGATGGATCATACCGCGGCAAACCCCGGCCGGCAACTGGGGAAGGAAAATCGATTTGATTCAGCAGAACGTGTTACCAGCATAAAAAAGGGATGCTCCGGTCTTTCCGGACGCATCCCTTTTCCATTTTCTTAGATGAACATGCCGGCGATGGCCGCGCTGAGCAGAGAAGCAAGCGCTCCGCCTGCGACCGCCCGCATGCCGAGCCGGGCGATATCCGGCCGCCGGTCCGGTGCGAGACCGCCGAGACCGCCGAGCAGAATGGCGAGCGAGCTCAGATTGGCGAATCCGCACAGCGCAAACGAGACGACGATGACCGTCTTCGGCGAAAGATCCGGAATTTCCGGCGCGAACGACGTGTACGCAACGAATTCATTGAGCACAAGCTTTTGGCCGATAAAGCTGCCTGCCTGCATGGCTTCCTCCCACGGCACACCGATCACGAACGCGAGCGGGGCGAAAAGAAAACCGAGAATCCCTTCAAGCGTCAGGTGTTCAAAGCCGAGGAACGAGCCGGCAAAACCGAGGATCCCGTTGAGCAACGCGATGAGCGCAATGAAGGCGAGAAGCATCGCGCCGACATTCAGCGCGAGGTGGAGGCCATCCCCGGCCCCCTTGGCCGCCGCGTCGATGATGTTGGCCGATTCATTGTCCTTTTCCATTTCGAATGTTTCCTCATTCGGTTTTTCCCTCTCAGGAATCATGATCTTCGCCATGATGAGCCCAGCCGGCGCCGCCATGAAGCTTGCCGCAAGCAGATACTTCAGCGGGACACCGAGCAACGCATATCCGGCGAGAGTCGACCCCGCGACCGATGCGAGCCCTCCGGTCATGACCGCGAACAGCTCGGAACGTGTCATGCCGGAGATGAACGGACGGACGACGAGCGGCGCTTCCGTCTGGCCTACGAAAATGTTCGCCGCGGCCGAGATCGACTCCGCCTTGCTTGTTCCAAGCAATTTGGACAGACCGCCGCCGAGGAGCTTGATCACCCACTGCATGATGCCGAGGTAATAAAGAATGGAAATGAGCGACGAGAAGAAGATGATGATCGTCAGGACGTTAAAAGCAAAGACGAAACCAAAATTATCAACGTCCGCCGCGGGGCCGAATACGAACTTAATGCCTTCCCCCGCATAGTCGATCACTTTCTGGACGACGCCGGCAAACCATTCCAGCCCTTTCCTTCCCGCTTCCCATTTCAAGACGGCAAACGCGAATAAAAGCTGGATGACCAGGCCTCCGAGTACGGTTCTCGGCTTGATCGACCGCTTGGCGTCCGACATGAGGAACGCCAGGCCGAGCACGGCCACGATTCCGAGCAAGCCCCACAAAATATTATTCATATCTGATCCCTCTACAATCCAACCGGCTCCGCGCGGTTATATATGTAATGATGGTCTGACTTCAGACAAGCTAAACGGTACCAAAAAAAGAGCCCGCATTTCAACGGCAAATACTCCTTTTCCCCATATCCGGAATTGCCGGAAGCGTCGAATACGCGCGTCACTTTTGTATCTCCCTTCGTCCGGCTGCTTAAACATCGAAAAACCGGCGGGAATATTCCCGCCGGCTTCATTCATAGATCCGTTCCGAGGAGAATCCGCGGCCGAGTATTTCCGATGCGTTCAGGAAGATGACGAACGAAGACGGTTCTTTATCTTCGAGAAGTTTCTTGAGGTAGACGGCTTCGGATTGTTCCACGACGCAGAGGATCATTGTCCGTTCTTTGGCGGAGTGACCGCCGACGACCCGGACTTTCGTCATGCCGCGGTCGACTTCGTCGCGGATAACCGCCTGGACGTCCGCCTCCCGCTCCGTGATGATGAGGGCGAGCTTCGTCGGCGACGTGCGGAGCTGGACGAAGTCGATCACCTTGCTCGTGACGTAGATCGACATGAGCGCATACAGCGCCAGCTCAAAGTCAAACACGAACGCCGAAGCGAGGACGACGCCCCCGTCGACGATCAGCTGTGCGAAGCCGCTTGACAGACCGGTGTATTTCTTCAGAATCTGGGCGATGAGCGCCGTTCCGCCCGTGGACCCGTTGCCCCTGTAGACGATCCCGAGGCCGATCCCAAGCAGAATTCCGCCGTAGATTGATCCGAGGAGCGGGTTTTCCACGTGCAGCTTCATGCCGCCGGTCAGCCAGATCGTGAACGGGACGAAGAACGTGCCGACGAGCGACTTCATGCTGAATTCCTTGCCGACGAGCAGGATCGCCAGGACGAACAGCGGCAGGCTGATGAGCCACTGGACATAAGCCGGATTCCAGCCGTGCAGTTCATAGAGGATCGTGCTGATCCCCGATACGCCCCCGGCCGCAATGCGGGTCGGCAGAAGGAACAGATTAAAGCTGAGCCCGACAAGCGCGGCCCCGAAAATGACGCGTACATAGTCATACGCAGATGACTGCATGAATTTGGTTTTCCCCATGAAAGACGACCTCCTGTTGACTTCCCTATTCTATCAGACGGCCGGTGTTCCGAAGTTCTGAATTCCTTTAGCCTGCTGAAGGCACAGAAAAGCTCCGGTCGCCGGTGCGGCGCGGAGCTGGGGTCAGTTTATGTTTCAGTACGCCGGCCGGTCAAACTTCGTGTGCATGCTCAACAGCGGCAACCTGTTCGTCGGCAGGTTTTTCTTCCCTGCCCGGCAGCATGTTGAACACGATATTCAGCACGATGGCGGTGACGCTGCCGGCGACGATGCCGTTGCTCGTCAGGAGGCGGACGCCGGACGGGAGGGCCTGGAACAGGTCCGGAACGACGCTGACGCCGAGGCCGAGACCGATGGCGCAGGCAACGATCATTGCGTTCTCCGGCTTCTCGCCCATCACCCGGCTCAGCATGCTGATGCCCTGCACGGCGACCATGCCGAACATGGCGAGCATCGCGCCGCCGAGCACGGAAGTCGGGATGATCGTCGTGACCGCCGCGACCTTCGGCAGGAAGCCGAGCGAAATGAGCATGCCGGCCGTGATGAGGATGATGCGGCGGGACTTCACGCCGGACATCTGGATGAGCCCGACGTTCTGAGAGAACGTCGTGTACGGGAAGGCGTTGAAGAACCCGCCGAGCATGACGGCGATCCCTTCCGCCCGGTAGCCACGGGACAGGTCGTTCTTTGAGAGCTTCTTGCCCGTGATGTCGCTCAGCGCAAAGTAGACGCCGGTCGATTCAACGAGAGAGACCATGTTGACGAGGCACATCGTGATCACTGCCGGCCATACGACCGTCGGCGTCCCGAGGTGGAACGGCTCGAGCATATGGAAAACGGAGGCCGACCGCACATTTCCGAAGTCGACCGCGCCCATCGCGGCAGCGGCGGCCGTGCCTGCGATGAGGCCGAGGAGAATCGAGATCGACCGGACGAAACCGGTCGTGAACTTATAGATGAGGATGATGACGAAAAGGGTTCCGAACGACAGGGCGATGTTCGTCGACGAGCCGAAATCCGCCGCCCCTTGTCCGCCGGCCATGTTGTTGATCGCGACCGGAATGAGCGTGAGGCCGATGATCGTCACGACGGAACCGGTGACGACCGGCGGGAAGAACTTCACGAGCATTCCGAAGAACGGGCTGATGATGACGATGAACAGGCCGGACAGGATGATCGAGCCGTAAAGCGCCCCGATGCCGTAGTCGCCGCTGATCGCAATCATCGGACCGACCGCAGTGAACGTGCAGCCGAGGACGACCGGCAGCCCGATGCCGAAGAACCGGTTCGTCATGATCTGCAGGAGTGTCGCCACGCCGCACATGAAGATGTCGACAGCGACCAGGTACGTGAGCTGCTCGGTCGTCAGCCCGATCGCCTCCCCGACGATGAGCGGTACGAGAATGGCGCCCGCATACATGGCGAGCAGATGCTGGATGCCGAGCGTCGTTTCACGGAGTGCCTGTTTCATCAGATGCCCGTCTCCTTCCTGAATGTGACGGAGCCGTCTTCGAGCGACTCGACAATCGCGAGCGATTCGACACGGACGCCCCGGTCGCGCAGGAGCCGGCCGCCCTGCTGGAAGCCTTTCTCGATGACGATCCCAATCCCCGCGACTTTTGCGCCTGCCTGTTCGGCGATGTCGAGCAGGCCGAGTGCCGCCTGGCCGTTCGCGAGGAAATCATCGATGATGAGCAGCGTGTCATCCGGTGACAGAAAATCGCCCGATACCGATATTGTGTTTGTTTCTTTTTTCGTGAATGACTTCACTTGGGCGCTGATCAGATTCTGGTTCAGCGTGAGCGACGCCCGTTTCCTCGCGAAGATGACCGGCACGCCGAGCATGAGTCCCGCCATGACGCTCGGCGCAATGCCCGACGATTCGATTGTGAGGATCTTCGTGATGCCGGCCGTACGGAACCGGTCTGCGAACTCATCCCCGACCGCCTTCATGAGCTGCGGGTCGATCTGATGGTTCAGGAAGGAATCGACTTTCAGCACTTGTTCGGAGAGCACGATGCCCTCGTCTGTAATTTTATCTTGAAGCTGTTTCATCATCTTTTTCCTCCCGCTTGGTTTGGTTTTGTGCGCTCTCTGGAGGCCGAAAAAAATCCGGCGGCCCGCCCCCTTGATGAGGGGCAAAGCCGCCGGACATGGATTCCCGGACGGAAATGAACAAAAGGCGGCGGAGCTGAGCAGCCGACCGGTCTTCTTCGTTCTGCCTCTCATAGTCGGTCCGTTTACGGCGGACCGGTAGAAACTTGCAGGCCATATCCCTGCGATTATATGAGCGTCATTGATTAGATTGAAATCAGTATAACATGCCGGAATATGAAAACAAGGAAGAAGCGAATAGACGGACTTCGCAGAAAACAGGAAGCGTTTTCTCATGCTTTTTCCCGCCCCGCCGTCAGGCAATCGCGGACGACCGGTCGTCCGGCAGCCAGATGGCCGCGACGCCGAGAATCGGCAGAACGGAAATGACGAGCATCGTGAGCGGCACGCCCATCGCATCCATGAACGCCCCGATGGCGACCGATCCGACCGCCCCGACCCCGAATGCGAATCCGGTCGTGAGACCCGCCATGGTGCCGATCTTGCCCGGGACAAGTTCCTGGGCATACACGACCGCCACGGAAAAGCTCGACATGAGGACGAAGCCGACGATACCGAGCGCGGGTGCCACGAGGTAGATCGGAAGATGCGGCAGAACAAGACAAATCGGAATCGGAATGAGCGCCGACGCCGCGATCAGCCGCTTTCTGCCGTATTTGTCGGCAAACGGGCCGCCGAAGAACGTGCCCGCCGCGCCGAGCGCCAGGAACATGAAGATGAAATACTGCGCCTGCCGGACGGTCAGCCCGTATTTATCCGTCAAGTGGAATACGAAATAGCCCTGCATGTTCACGACGTAGAACGACCGGACGATAATGATCAGCATGAGAAGCAGAAGCGCCCCGCGGACCCGTCCTTTCGTCAGGCCGGCGATTCCTGTCGGTGCCGGCTTTTTGCCGGGCATTGCCGCCTCTTCCTCAAGCCGGTTTCTCATCCACCTGGCCACGAAAATCAGGATCCAGACCCCTGCCCCGGCCGCCAGCAGGAACCAGGCCGCGCCGCGCTGGCCGAGCGGAATGAGGATGAGCGCCGTGATGATCGGGGCGAGCGCCTGTCCGGAGTTACCGCCGACCTGGAAGATCGACTGGGAAATCCCGCGCTTCGTCCCTCCGGCCATGAAGGCGACCCGCGAACCTTCCGGGTGGAAGATGGCGGAGCCGAGACCGAGAAAGACCGCCGCGACGAGCAGCAGCCAGTAGGAGGGGCTGAAGGCGAGGAGCCCGATTCCGATGAATGCGAGAATCATCGCCGTCGGCATCATGGCAGGCCTCGGCTTTCGGTCGCTCATGATGCCGACGACCGGCTGCATGACCGACGACAGCATCTGCAACACGAACGTGATCATCCCGAGCTGCGTGTATGAATAGCCGTTCGCTTCCCGGAGGATCGGATACATCGCCGGGACGACGGCGGAAATCGTATCGTTCAAGAGATGGCATGCCCCGATTGCGAACATGACCGGATAGACGGGATCCGGCACCCGTTTAACGGCCGTTGCGGTCGTCACTCGGCAACCCTCCTTTTCATGATTCACCGTTTAAGATCGTTTTCGACGGGTCGTAGAGGGCCGGGTCGATATCGAGCGGCTCCCCGAGCACCATCTTCGCGAGCTCCGTCCCGAGGAACGGCCCGACGGTGAGCCCGCTTGAACCGAGCCCGTTCGCGAAATAAAGACCTTTAAACCCGCCGAGCGGACCCATGACAGGCAGATTGTCCGCCGTGAACGGCCGGTAGCCGACCTTCGCCTCTTCAAAGGCGGCATCCGCAAGAGCGGGCGCCGTGACGAGCGCCTTGTCGAGCATTTCGTGGATGCCCCCGGCGGTCGGTTCCAGCTCAAACGAATGCTCGTCCTCGTGGGTCGTCCCGACGACGATCCGGCCGTCCTCCGACGGAACGATGTAATGGCGCCGCGGCGGCATGATGACCGGCCATTCCCCCGTCGACCGATCATCGAGCCGAAGATGGAGGATCTGCGCTTTCTGGGACCGGACATCGACGTTCAGGCCGAGCGGTGCGACGGCCCCGGGCGCCCAGGCACCCGCCGCCACGATCACGGTGTCCCCTTCGATCAGCCGGCCGTCCACGATGGCGCCGTTGACTTTCCCTTCTTCCGCCGAAACGGTCGCGGATCCGCCGATCTCCCGGGCCCCGTGCTTTTTCGATCCGGACAGAAGGGCTTCGAGAAGCTGGCGGCCGTTCACTCTTGCCGCCCCGCCGATCCAGACGGATGCAAAATCATCCGCAAGCATCGGCACCCGCTCGCGCGTCTCTTCTTCCGACAGCCGCAGGATCTCGCCGATCTCCGGCGCATCTTCTCTTCTCGAGTACGCCCGTTCTTCCGCAAGATCGAGCACGGCCGGATCCGTATGCACGCTGACGGCGCCGACCCGCTTGTAGCCGGTCGAAGTCTCCCCGTCCTGTTCGAGCGAGTCGATCAATGAAGGATAAAACGCCGCCCCGCCCTTCGCGAGCGCATACCAGGCTTTGTTCCGCCGCTGAGAGAGCCACGGGCTGATGATGCCGGCTGCGGCGCCGGTCGCCTGGCCGCGCTCCCCCCGGTCGATGATTGTCACGTCCCTGCCCGCCTTGGCAAGGTGATAAGCGGCGGAGGCACCGAGGATTCCACCGCCGATGATCAGAATTCTGTTCATGGACAACACCTGTTTCTTTATGGATTCTTGTCCTATTGTATCGGAACGGCGCCAGAAGGGAAAAGGGAAGGACGCCGGGAGACCGCTTTCAATTGGAACCAACCGGGTAATAGAAACGTACAAAGACAAACCGCACGGGAGGAAAAACAAGATGGAATCAAAACAATGGCTCGAACAGGAACTCCGGCAGATCCGGAGATGGGAGCGGTCACAGGGCGGTTCGTGGTTCTGGGAACGGATCGGCAAAATCCCGTTTAAAATTCTGGACAAGCTCACCCCCGCCTTCATCCACCGGAAAATCGGCACGGCGCTCGATGAAATCGGCAAGTTCATCCAGACAGGCGGCGGCTATCTCAGTTCAGAGAAAGCAGTGTCCGGATTCTTTCAGGATTCACAGATCCGCACTCTCGCAGACGTCCCCGGCCTGCCGATCCGCATGATGGACACCGCTGCGGAACGCGTCGGCGAAGGACGCAGCAAAGCAGCGGCCGTGCAAGGCGCATCGACCGGGATCGGCGGGATTTTCACCCTGTCGATCGACATCCCCCTGCTCCTCGGGCTTCAGCTGAAAACCCTCCAGGACATCGCCATGTGCTACGGCTATGACCCGAAACTTCCCGAAGAGCGGCTCTTCATCGTCAAAATCATGCAGTTCGTCTCATCCGACGCCTCAGGCAAGAAGCTCGTGCTGAAGCAGCTCGGACTGATGAACGAAAACCCGGACGCCGCCCGCAAGGAAGTCGTCTCCGAGCTGCGGGGCTGGCGGGAAGTCGTCTACTCCTACAGGGAGCGCTGGGGCTGGAAGAAACTCTTCCAGATGGTCCCAGTCGCCGGTTTCGTATTCGGCGCCATCACCAACCGAGGCGTCATCCGCGAACTCGCGGAAGCCGGTAAAGTGTTCTACCGGAAGCGGCGCATCGAAGAGCGGCTGGAATGGTATGACCGGGACGCATGAGGCCGGTCGTCATTCAAAGAAGGCTTTCCGAAAAGCGCAGGGGGATTGCGCTCCGGAAAGCCTTTTTTGCGTGCGGCTGAGCGGATCGTTAACGTCTCAGTATAGATACACAACGTTTCGGCGGAGATACACAACGTTTTTTCGCAGATAGACAACGTTTAGGACTAGATACACAACGTTTCCGTCCGGATTTGAAATATAGCGGGCAGATTTACAATATGGAAGACCGATTTGAAATACGGCAAGCAGAATTACAATATGGAACGCAGAATTAAAATATGGATAGCAAATTTACAATATAGATAGCAGAATTACAATATGGACACCGTTTTTAAAATATGGAACGCAAATTTACAATATGGATGCCCCATTTGAAATATGGCAAGTAGATTTACAATATGGAACGGAAAATTGAAATATGGATCGCTTCCACTCCCGTTCACCCACGATAAAAGCCGTGCCGGAGCTTTCGTTCTCCGTCACGGCTTTTTATGAAGCTATCGAAAAAGGCTTGAAAATGAATTTACCTTTTCTCGATCGGTTCAGCCTTCCAATCGTCCGACTGGGTAAATCCCTAAACGATAAAAGAAGGCCCGGCATCCACTGCCGGGCCTTCTTCCCATCATCCTCAGTCCACTGATACGCTGTCGAGGAATGATTCAATCTGTTCTTTTGTTTTGCGGTCTTTGCTGACGAAGCGTCCGGCTTCTTTTCCTTCGTGGAATGCCACGAAGCTTGGGATGCCGTAGATATCCAGTTCGCTGCACACGTCGATGAATTCGTCGCGGTCCACGGAAATGAATGTGAATTCCGGGTAATCCGCTTCAATCGACGGGAGGGCCGGTTCGATCACCCGGCAGTCCGGGCACCAGCCGGCCGTGAACATGAATACGACCCGCTCTTCCTGCTTGAGTTCGTTGAATTGATCCATCGATTTCAATTGCTCCATCATCTGCTCCCCCTTACTTCATCATCGTTCGGATGTCACGACGTCCGATACTTGGAAGAACCCGTTCTCGTCGATGATGACTGTATAATCAACCTTCAACGCCTTTTCGGTGACGGTGCCGTCCGCTGCGGTGGTCCGGGTGGATTCGAGCGAATGAACGACAGCGTGGTCTTCATGGATATCCACTGAAGGCACTTCCTGGTTGGTCAGTTCATGCTGGACACCTTTTCCTCCGAGCGCCGCCACTTCCTCTTCCAGTTTACCATAGGCCGGGCTGCCGGGCTGGACAAGATCCGCCACCCAGAAGAAGTCCGCATCCGTCAGCATCAGCACATGGAAATGGCCGAAGGAGAGGATGAAGTTCTCAAGCGCAATTTCATTGAATGTGTCGCCTTTCCATCCGCCTTCAAACTGGTCGTCCGCAGGAGTTCCGGAGCCGCCTTCATAATCATCATATGACCCGAACAACGCAGCCACCTGATCCGGCGACATCGGGCTGGCCGCCCAGCCGTCCAGGAGACCGGTCATGCTGAAGAGCGGTATGGCGAAGCCGACGAGGCTGTTGTCCTGCATGACGAGCGAGTTGATCCCGACCACCTTGCCGGTCTTCGCATCAATCAAGGGGCCGCCGCTGCTGCCCCGGTCGATCGGCGCATCCATCTGATAGATGTTTTCGTAAATAAATCCGATTTCCATGTTCCGGTCGTGGCCGGTCAGGTGCCCGGTCGTCACGGTGTTGGCGAGGCCGTTCGGGCTTCCGATCGCGATGACTTCCGTTCCGATCGGGGTGACGCCGGTCTCCGTCTCGAACGGAGCTGCATTGGCATAATCATCAACTTTGATGAGCGCCACGTCGGACCGGTCCGAAATCCCGATGACTTGCCCCTGGGATTCTTTCCCGCTCCCGTTCCGGACCGTGACTCTTGTGTAGCCGGTGACAACGTGCGCGTTCGTCACGATCATCCCTTTTTTGTAAAGGAACCCGGAGCCGATGCTGTCATCGGTGATGACCGTAAACACTTTCGGGAGGGATTCTTTGATGATCGACTGGGTATCCCGTTTTTCTCCGGCGATCTTTTCAGGGAGAATGACGGCTTCCGCCATCGTATCAGAGGTCTCCGTAATCTCCCGCTGGACCGTTCCCACCTGTTTTTCCGGCTGTTCTTCCGGTTCATCTTCCGATTCGTCGGTGACGACGCCTTCTTCTTCCTCAGGCGGCGGTTCCTCCTCGGTTTGCTGGAGCACGTCCTGATCCGGTTCGGCCGGCTGCTCCTCCGCCTTATCTTCGGTCAGATAAAGGGCGGTAAACGCTCCTCCGGTGAGAAGGAAAATTGCGGCAACCACCGCGGCGATCAGCCTGGACTTTTTCTTTTTCCGGTTGCCCCGTGTCAAGGGCCGTCCGCACTCTGGGCAGTCTCCCTCGAATTGGTCGATGTCATGTCCGCAGTTCGGGCATTTCATGCTGGTTCACTCCGTCCATTCATATTCTATATTGAATTTGAAACTAATAATCTTTGATTGAAAGCTAGAACTAAGTATTCAACATCATATCACGAACCGCAACTTCCGGCACGATAGAATACGCGGGCAACAAGATATCGGGCGGCCCGGGGAATCCTGTATACTGGAAGGAAACAAGGGAGGTGTGTCCGTAATGTGTCTCGTTCTTTTCAATCATGACGAACATCCCGTTTATCCGCTGATCGTGGCGGCGAACCGGGATGAATTCTATGACCGGCCCGCACAGCCGGCCCACTGGTGGGAACAAAAACCCGGCCTCCTTGCCGGAAGGGACCTCCAGTCAGGCGGAACCTGGCTCGGCATGACGAAAGGCGGCCGGTTTGCGGCACTCACCAATGTACGGAAGCCGGATGTGCCGCCTCCGCCGGGTGCCAGAACGCGGGGCGGACTGGTCACTTCGGTTCTGGAAGATGACCAGCCCCTTCCCAAAGTGCTGGAAACGATCTCCGCTCAGGGAGGATCCTATGATATGTATAACCTCATCGCCGGGACACCCGGCCATCTATTCTATGGGACGAACCGCGACCGGAAGGGTTTCACCGAAATTCCGGCCGGCACGCATGGCTTGAGCAATGACCGGCTCGACACGCCGTGGCCGAAAGTCGAATACGGCAAAGAACGGCTCGCCCGGATTGCAGAAGGCTTCTGTCCGATCGATCCCGATGAACTTTTCGACATCCTGGCGAAGGCCGAACCGTTTCCTGACAAGCATCTTCCGGACACGGGGGTCGGCCCCGACATGGAGCGGATGCTCTCTCCCCTCTTCATCCGGACGACCGGCTACGGCACACGCTGTTCAACGGTCATCCTCGCGGACCGCGACGGCCGGGTCACGTTCATTGAACGGACATTCAAAGACGGCGAACCGGCGGGCGAAGAATCATTCACATTCCAGATCCATTGAAAAAACAGGCAGTCCGGAGAAGCTTCCGGCTGCCTGTTTTTCGTCACATCATCCATTCCAGGACGACGGCCAAAACGATCACCGCCAAGGCAATCCAAAAAACCGTCCATTGGGGGGCGTCCTGGTCGTACGGTTGCGGACGGCTGTCCGGGTAACGCTTCGCCATCAACCTCTCCTCCTTAAGAAATAAGTCCTCTCTTCCTTAAGATTCCCTTGCGGAGCGAGGAAAAACCCTTTGTGCCCAAACTCGGCTGCAGCCTGTGCGGATTTGAACTTATTGAGCCGTATAGCCGCCGTCCAAAATGACCGCCTGCCCGGTCATTCCCTTCGCTTCGTCGCTTGCCAGGTAAAGTGCGAGCGACGCGATTTCATCCACACTGATGAGGCGCTTTTGCGGAATGAGCGGATACAGCACTTCCCCGAGCACTTCTTCCACTGAAATGCCCCGTGTTTTGGCGAGGTCGCCCATCTGGTTGCGGACAAGCTGAGTATCGACATATCCCGGGCAGATTGCGTTCACCGTGATTCCGTGTTCGGCCGTTTCCAGTGCGGCGACTTTGGTGAGGCCGATGACGCCGTGCTTCGCGGAGTTGTAGGCCGCTTTTCCGGCAAACCCGATCACCCCGTTGATCGATGCCATATTGAGGATCCGGCCGAAGCCCTGCTCCTTCATATAAGGAAGCACATGCTTGATCGCCATGAACGGTCCGGTGAGCATGATCTTGATGAGCTGTTCGAACTTCTCCGTCGGGAAATCTTCGAGCATCGAGACGTGCTGCATGCCGGCGTTGTTGATGAGAATGTCGATTTTGCCGAAACGGCCGACCGTCTCCTCGATCGCCCGCCGGATATCCGCCTCTTTCGTCACGTCACAGACGACACCCGCAGTCTCGCCGCCGATCGACTCGGCCGCTTCCCGCACGGATTCCCCGTCCAAATCGGAGATCATTACGTTCGCCCCGGCGCGGGAAAATTCTTTTGCGATATCAAAACCGATCCCTCTGGCGGCTCCTGTGATGAGCAATACCTTTCCCTTCCATCATTCCTTCATTCCCTTCGCGTTTATTTCTTGAGCGTGTCGATGAATTGCCCGAGACGGTCCGGGTCATCCAGGCGATCATTGCACTTCTCAGAGTCCACGCAAATATAATTTCCCCTCTTCGTATAGTTCACTCCGCCCGAATGCCGGGTCTCCGCCATGAACATGCCGATCTCATCAAGCCCTTTGCAGATTGCGCATGCGCCCTTTTTGGCGGACGGCCTGAACTCCCCATGCATCCCGGTGAGCTTCCCGTCTTTTTCATAAACGATATACTTCCGGTTGGAACCGGGATCGTTCCAGCCGAGGTACGTCAGATCCCGCCACTCGATATCCTCCAGCGCCGGGACTTTCAGCTTCTTCACTTTCGGAAACGTCTTTTTCAGCTGATGCTCCGTCACAGCCGGAAACGGGATGACAAAAGGCAGCAACTCTTCACGGAACCGGGCAAACCCGTCCTGGTCACGGACATCGCCGATCTTCTTGACTACGGCCAAGGCCTCTTCCGGAATATCGCCGAGCCGCGCCTTCGACCGCTCCTCCGCAAGCCCTTCGACAGCATCCAGAACCCCTCCGTCCCGGACACTCAAATGGCTGTTCATGACATTTCTCGCCTGCCTCAAAACAAAATGCAGATCTGCACTTCTGATGAATGGATCCACGGGAACACCTCCTTCTTATTATGATTTTAACACTAAAGGAGGCAGAGTGTCACAGGATGGCTTTTGATGCCTGCTGCGAAAATTACTTTCGGTGAGTCACTTTGCCGATGGAATGAGGACTCATGGAATTTTCGCGGACTCAACGGGTGGATTCGCGGATGCAATTTGTCTCGCGCTATTTTCGCGGATGCAACGGGCATTTTCGCAGACGCATTTTGTCCCGCGCTATTTTCGCGGACGCAACAGGCGGTTTCGCGGATGCATTCTGCTCCGGGAGATTTTCGCGGATGCAACGAGCAATTTCGCGGATCGCATTTTGCCTCGGAAGATTTTCGAGGCTGCTTTGTGGCTTTTCGCGTCCGCTTCTTCCTTTTTCGAGGCCGCAATGTAACTTTTCGCGTCCGCTTCGCCCGTTCTCGCGCCTGCTTTCCGGTAGGACAGACTCCCGAGGCTACTCGGCCCAACCAAATAAAAGCGCCTGCCGTTATCGGGCTGGCGCTGATCATTTTTCTTATTTCGGCCGGCTCATCCGCCCATAGACCGCCATCGTCACAATCCGGGCGACGTCCCGGAGTTTTTCTTTGCTGATTTTATCCGACGTGTCGTCGGGGGTGTGGTACCAGGGTTCGGCGGGGTGATGGATAAGCAAGGCGGCCGGGATGCCCGCTTCGTGGAACGGGACGTGGTCGCTCCGGTTTCCCTGGATGACCGGCGTCGGCGTTCCGTTGAGCTTTTTGCTGGATGAGCGGGCCAGTTCCGTGACGAGGTTCGGCTTTCCGTCTACTGTCTGCAAGGTCAGGTCGCCGGCATCCCGGCTGCCGACCATGTCGAGGTTGAAGTTGGCGATGATCCGCTTTTTCTCGGATTCCGGCAACAGCGAGATATACTTTTCGGAGCCGAGCAAACCGAGTTCTTCCGCCCCGAATGCAACGAAACGGATTTCCGCTTCAGCCGGAATGTTTTTGAGCACACGCGCCATTTCCAGCACCACCGCTGTGCCGGATGCATTGTCGTTCGCGCCCGGCGCCCCGGGTGCTGAGTCCAGATGCGAGCTGATGATGATAATTTCCCTGTCTCCGGCTCCCTTCTTCTTGGCGCCCGCTTTCTTCGTTGCAATGACGTTATGCGATTCGCGTTCGGTCGTTTCCGCCCCTTCCACGAGGATCCGGGCCTCGGCATCAGGACGCGCCTTGATGTGTTCCAGGATGGCTTCACCGGTGTCGCGGGACATGGCGACGGCGGGAATCCGATGTTTGCCGGGCTCCCCGAGTGATCCACCCAGCTCGCCGGGTTCGTTATTGTACAAAATCACTCCTGCCGCCCCGGCGCGGGATGCGTTCGCTATCTTCTCCGAAAAGGGGATTTCCCCCCGCCGGATGACCGCGATCTTTCCTTTCGCCTTTTTAAAATCGCGCGGCTTTCCGAGTCCCGCATCGATCAGTTTCGCCGAGACGTCCCCGTTCATGCCGTATGTGAAATGCCCGGCCGCCACGTCACACAGTCCTTCCACCTGGAGCCTGACTTTCTGCGGTTCCGTGTACGCCGTGAATGTGAACGGCTGAACGTCGACCCGGTAGCCGTAAGACTTGAATGCATCACGGATATACCGGACGGCCTGCTGCTCCGATTCCGTGCCGGCGACCCGCGGTTCTTTGCTCAGCTCGGCAATGTGACGGTAAATCCGGCCGGAATCAATTGTTTGCAGCA
This sequence comes from Bhargavaea cecembensis, assembly GCF_000826125.2. Classification (GTDB taxonomy): domain Bacteria; phylum Bacillota; class Bacilli; order Bacillales_A; family Planococcaceae; genus Bhargavaea; species Bhargavaea cecembensis_B. The sequence goes on along the minus strand of NZ_LN651373.1, from coordinate 1,415,302 downwards.
GTTCTTCGGCCGGTTCAAAGGCCGTCTCTGTTGACGCGGCGACAGGCGGTACAGCGAGAGGCATGCCGCAGACGAGCATGACCGCAAGCGATATCGCGGTTATTTTCCTTTTCATGGCGCGGACCTCCTTTGATCGCAGATCATTCACGAAGATGACACTCACCCTTAAAAATTCAACACCCGCGCTGCCGAGGTTATCACTCCAACCAGCGAAGTTGACACTCCCGCCCGCGAAGTGAACACCCGCCCTTCCACTTCCCCGATCAAAAAATCATAAAAAGAGGGTTGCGCACCTTTCCCCGGCCGTGTTATAATTTCTCTTGTCAACATGGAGATGTACCCAAGAGGCTGAAGGGGACTGACTCGAAATCAGTTAGGGCGTTCACGCGCCGCGGGGGTTCAAATCCTCTCATCTCCGCTAACGGGCACCGGTTTTATTACCGGTGTCTTTTTTATTTTGCATAAATTCGCCCGGCCGTCTCACCCTAATCGGACCAATACTTTTCGGGGAGATGATCGGTTTGGGTGACTCTTCTTATTTTGCGACATTTCTTCAGGCGATATTCGCTTTTTTCTTCTTACTGTTATTGACACGCATCCTCGGCAAAAAGCAGATGAGCCAGCTGACCTACTTCAACTACGTGGCCGGTGTTTCAATCGGGACCCTGTCCGCGAATGCGGCAGTTGAATCTTGGCCAAAAGCCGGATATGCGCTCCTTGCGCTGGCCGTCTGGGTCGTGCTGACCATCCTTCTCGGTCTTATCAGCCTGCGCTCGAGCAAGGCGAGAGTCCTGTTCAACGGCGAACCGTCGATCCTCATCCGAAAAGGATTCGTCCAGAGGAAAGTCCTCGGTGACCTGAGGATGAACTTGGACGATCTCGTGATGATGCTCCGGAAAGCGAATGCGTTCTCGATCGCCGATGTGGATTACGCCATCCTGGAGCCGAACGGACAGCTGAGCGTCATGTTGAAATACGGCAAGCAGCCGGCGACCAAAACTGACTTGGATCAGCAGGCCGCTCCGGTCAGGAACCTTCCGACGCTCCTCGTCGTGGACGGAACGGTCATGCAGCATGAGTTGCAGGAGCTCGGCCTCGGCGAAGACTGGCTCTTCAGTGAGCTCAAGCAGCAAGGGATTTCTTCCGCCGCCGACGTCCTGTTTGCCGAATACGGACAGGACGGGACGCTTTCCGTGCAAAAGAAGACCGAATGAAAAGCCGCGCTGCTGAGCCAGCGCGGCTTTTTATTTATTCCGTTACAGGTTGCAGCTTTTGTTCTGGTTCACGATCTTCGACCGCCGTCCCTCCGCCGGTGCCCGAGTTATCGAGCTTTTCGATCGTGAAGCCGGTGATGGCATAGACGATCGAGATGACCGGGCAAAGGAAGTTCAGGATGGCGAACGGGGCGTATTCCGCGACCCCGACGCCGAGCGTTCCGAAAATGAAGACCCCGCACGTGTTCCACGGGATGAAGACCGATGTCAGGGTCCCGCCGTCCTCCAGGGCACGCGACAGGTTTTTCGAGGCCAGGCCCATCTTCTGATAAGTTTTGGCGAACATCCGGGACGGAACGACGATCGAGATGTATTGCTCGGAGCAGGAGGCGTTCGTGAGGAATGCCGAGCCGATTGTCGCCGCGATGAGCGATGCCGAGTTTTTCACGACTTTCAGCAGCTGGTCCATGATCGACTTCAGCATGCCGGAAAATTCGAGGATCCCGCCGAACGTCATCGCGACGATGGTCATACTCACTGTGTACATCATCGAATCGAGCCCTCCGCGGTTGAACAGTTCATCCACGAGAGTGTTGCCGGTGTTGATCTTGTAACCTTCCTGGAGCGCATTCAGCGCATGGGCAATCGAGTCTCCCTGGATGAACACCTGGCTTGCGAAGCCGAGCAGGATGCCGACGATCAATGCAGGCACCGCCGGCACTTTCATCGCAACGAGCACGATGACCAGCACCGGAACGAGAAGCAGCCACGGGGAGATGAGGAAGCTGTCTCCCATGACTTCCGACGTCCGGGCGATTTCTGACGCATCTACCGCACCCCCGGCGTGCTTCATGCCGAGAAAAGCGAACGCGCCAAGTGACAGGATGAGCGCCGGGATGGTTGTCCAGAGCATATGCTTGATATGGTCGAACAGTTCCGTGCCGGTCAGTCCCGCCGCCAGGTTCGTCGTGTCGGACAGCGGCGAAAGCTTATCGCCGAAATAGGCTCCGGAAATGACGGCGCCCGCTATCATCCCCGGGGAAAGGCCCATCGACAGGCCGATCCCCATGCCGGCCACTCCGATCGTTCCCATCGTCGACCAGGAGCTGCCGATCGCGAGTGAAACGATGGCGCAGATCACACAGATGGCGACGAGGAAGTAGGCCGGATTCAGGATCTTGAGGCCGAAATAGATCATCGAGGCGACGATTCCGCCGCCCATCCAGGACCCGATGACGAGTCCGACGAGCATAATGATGACGATCGCCGGCATCGCCAGCCGGATTCCCTTGTACATCATTTCCTCGATCTCTTTCCAGGTGAATCCGGATTTATACGCAACGAGGGACGCGAGGACGGTCCCGACGATGAGCGGAACGTGCGGCCCCTCCTTCAGCTTGACGACCGTGAACAGCATGACGATGATCATGATGGCGAGCGGAAGAATGGCCCAGAAAAAGCCGATTTTCCGTTCTCGAATTTCTTCTGGTTGCTGATCTTCAAATGACTGCATCTATGCGCTCCACTCCTTTTCTACGAAAGCGTTAACAAAATAATAAATCAAAACTTTCTCTCCTGTAAATGCAAAAATCGACACGGAAAAGCAAATGTTTTTTGCTCTTTCCGTCCGGACGGGCAGCAAGAAATCTCTCCGTTTCCTTCCTCCGGTACAAAAATCCGCTCTCCCCCTTTTGCATCATGGCAAAAACGTGTATAATAGAGACTGTCGCAAATCATGTCCTGGTAGCTCAGCTGGATAGAGCAACAGCCTCCTAAGCTGTAGGTCGGGCGTTCGAATCGCCCCCTGGACGCTAACTCGAAGCAGGCGCCGCCCCTTACCGGGACGGCGCCTGTTTTATTTGTTGGAGTCGGGGATTAGCGGCTCAAGCAATGTCCTGATAGCGGTTCAGCAATCCGTCCAGCGCCTGGCTGCAGGCGACGGTCTCCGGATGAGTCATACCGAGAACATGGGCTTTGCGATACATTTTCCTCCTAACGAACCGAATGCGATTCCTTAAAACCGTTTTCGACACGCACATTATTAATATTCTCCTATCCATGATGGAATTGCGCTGTTTTCAGGACAGCTTGTCTATCATACACCTTCAGTTTTGCGCTTTTTGTCGAAGTGAAGCACCATTCATAAAGTTCACGGATTGTTCACAAACAGACCGCCAATGTGGTATAATTCTGCGTTTTTACAAAAAACGGACCGGAGACTGACTGTCTCTCCGGTCCGTTTTGATTTACTGTGCATCCGGGAACATTCGCCTTACGACATCCGAAAACTCATCGAAGAATCCTTCGACCGGTTCTCCTTCATCAATCCGGGTCCCGTAATCAGACATCTGCTTGGCGAAGTCCGGGTTGGCCGATACGTATACCTCACCGATTTCGGGCTTGATCTTCTTCACCTGGTCTTTGATCTGGGTCTGCAGGTCTTCCGTCTCTTCGGTGCCCTCTTTCAGGTTCACACCGACGTATGCGTTTTGGTCCGTCATCAGAACGGTCGCGTCCTCCACGCCTTCAACGGTCTTCACTTTGTCCGCCACGTCTTCGTCCCGCCGCAGATCGTTGTCGCCGTTCCCGTCGCCCGCCGCCTGATCTCCGGTGTTTCCGTTATCGCCGGTTCCGCCGTTGGTGCCGCCTTCGTCCGTCATGGAGTGGTTGTCATCTCCGGTGCCGGCATTGTCGGTCGTGTTTCCGGTATTGCCGGTATTGCCGTTGTCGGCGTTGTTATCATCATTGCCGCCGCAGGCACCCAGGGCGAGAGCCAGGAACAGTGCGGACAGGCTCATCAGGATCTTTTTCATCATTTCCCTCCTTTCCTCTATCTCTTAGATTGTCACCGGACGCCCGGATTATGTACGGCCGGGCAAAATGAAAACGGCCGGGAATCCCGGCCGCTGCTGTCTCACCTTATGAACCCGGGAACAGATCCCCGGCTTTTTCCATAAATTCGTCGTACACGGCGTCATCATTGTTGCCGACACGGTCCGAATAGCCTTTCACCTGTTCGGCCGTCTCCGGGTCTGTCGAGAGGTGGACTTTCGCTTCAGGAATGACCGACTTGGCGGCATCTTCGATTTCCGATTGGAACACCGTATCTTCTTCCGTTCCTTCCATCAATTGAACGGTCACGTAAGCATCATCTCCGGCGACCATCACCGATGCGTCTTCCACGCCCTCAACGGTCTTCACTTTATCGGCGGCTTCCTGATTCACCTCGAGTTTGACGTCCGGGTCTGATTTTTTGTCTTCCCCGCTTTGTCCTTCATCTTTTTTCTGCTCGTCATCTGTATCGGCCGGCACGCCCATATCGTTTTCTTCGTGCCCGTTCTCCGTGAACGACGGATCTTCATCAGCCGTTTTACCGCACGCCGAGAGTCCGAGAGCCAGCGTGAGGGCGGACAGGCTCACCAAGTATTTCTTCAATTCACTCCACTCCTTCTGCCGAATCTGTTTGTCGGTATAAATAATCCCTTTGCTATGTAAGATACCCAATTTCGCGTCCGACACGCATGGAACCGGTGATATTTCGGGAAAACCGATTTTTTCGTTTGTTTTGAATTGATGAAATTGAATTGCAATTACTCGCAAAGAGCGTATAATTTCTGTATTCGCAAATATGCCCGGATTTTCGGGCGAAGGAGTGAGTGAACATCATGACAGCCACACAGACCACGCAGCTTCACCAGGAACTGGTTTCCCTTCTCGGGGAAGAACGGGCGACCGTGAATGAAACGGTGAGATCCCTTCACGGAAAAGACGAGTCCTACCACGCCGAGCACCGGCCGGATCTCGTCGTGTTCCCGAAGACGGCGGAAGAAGTGAGCCGGATCGTCCGCCTGGCCGCTTCGAATGGAACGCCGGTCATCCCGTTCGGACTCGGGTCGAGCCTGGAAGGCCATGCCATCCCCTACAGCGGCGGCATTTCGATCGACTTCTCGCTCATGGACCAGATCCTTGAAGTGAGGGAAAGCGATTTTCTCGTCCGGGTCCAGCCCGGCGTAACCCGGACCCGGCTCAATAAGGAACTGAAAAAATACGGCCTGTTCTTTTCCGTCGACCCGGGTGCGGACGCCACGCTCGGCGGCATGGCCGCAACGAATGCAAGCGGAACGACGAGCGTGAAATACGGGGTGATGCGCGACCAGGTCCGGGATCTGGAAGTCGTGCTCGCCGACGGATCGATCATACATACAGGCAGCCTCGCGGCAAAATCCGCTTCCGGACTTCACCTGAACGGCCTGTTCGTCGGCTCCGAAGGGACGCTCGGCTGCTTCACCGAGCTGACGCTCAAGGTTTACGGCATCCCCGAGGAAACGGCGGCCGCCCGCGCCTCCTTCCCGACTGTCGATGACGCGGTCCAGGCCGTCGTCTCGATTTTGCAGGCGGGCATTCCGATCGCACGGGTAGAACTCGTCGACGAACCATCGATGGAGCAGGTGAACCGCCACAGCGGCACGGATTACGACATCCGGCCGACCCTCTTCCTCGAATTCCACGGCAATGAAGCCGGCCTCGCGCAGGACATCGCCTTCTGCAGGGAAATCGTCGATGAGCTCGGCTGCGAACGGATCGATTTCGAGACCGACACCGAAGGCCGGAACCGGCTGTGGGAAGCCCGGCACAACCTTGCCTACGCGTACATCCACGGACATCCCGGCCGGAAGATGATGGTCACGGACGTCTGCGTTCCGATTTCGGAACTGGCCGGCGCCGTCCATCACGCCCGGGAGTCGGTCGACCGTCTGGGGCTCATCGGCGGCATCACCGGCCACGTCGGCGACGGCAACTTCCACATCATTCTCATGATTGACATGGATGATGCAGAAGAAGTCCGAAAAGCGGATGAGCTGAACGAAGACATCGTGTCGTATGCGCTTGACCGGAACGGAACCTGCACCGGCGAACACGGCGTCGGGATCGGCAAACAGAAATACCAGGCACGCGAACACGGACCGGCCCTTCTTGCCATGCAGGCCATCAAGCGCGCGCTTGACCCGGGCAATATCATGAACCCCGGAAAAGTCATCGATTTGAAACAGGAGGGATCCGACTGATGAAACTGCTCGAAACGATCAGCTCATTTGCAGGGAAATACTTTGCCTTCTTCGTCATCGCCACGGCGATGACCGCTTACTTCATCCCGGACGCATTCACCCGGTTCGGCGCCTATATTACGATCCTCCTCGGCGTCGTCATGTTCGGGATGGGGCTCACGCTGAAGGCGGCCGACTTCAAAGTCGTCTTCACCCAGCCGGTCCCGGTCATCATCGGGGTCCTCGCCCAGTACACCGTCATGCCGCTTGTCGCATTCGGGATCGCCTATGCGCTGCGGCTGCCGCCGGAACTCGCGGCGGGCCTCGTCCTCCTCGGCTGCGTGCCGGGCGGGACCGCATCCAACG
>NZ_LN651373.1:1341633-1408397 GCF_000826125.2 Bhargavaea cecembensis | reverse complement strand
GGAGCAGGTGAACCGCCACAGCGGCACGGATTACGACATCCGGCCGACCCTCTTCCTCGAATTCCACGGCAATGAAGCCGGCCTCGCGCAGGACATCGCCTTCTGCAGGGAAATCGTCGATGAGCTCGGCTGCGAACGGATCGATTTCGAGACCGACACCGAAGGCCGGAACCGGCTGTGGGAAGCCCGGCACAACCTTGCCTACGCGTACATCCACGGACATCCCGGCCGGAAGATGATGGTCACGGACGTCTGCGTTCCGATTTCGGAACTGGCCGGCGCCGTCCATCACGCCCGGGAGTCGGTCGACCGTCTGGGGCTCATCGGCGGCATCACCGGCCACGTCGGCGACGGCAACTTCCACATCATTCTCATGATTGACATGGATGATGCAGAAGAAGTCCGAAAAGCGGATGAGCTGAACGAAGACATCGTGTCGTATGCGCTTGACCGGAACGGAACCTGCACCGGCGAACACGGCGTCGGGATCGGCAAACAGAAATACCAGGCACGCGAACACGGACCGGCCCTTCTTGCCATGCAGGCCATCAAGCGCGCGCTTGACCCGGGCAATATCATGAACCCCGGAAAAGTCATCGATTTGAAACAGGAGGGATCCGACTGATGAAACTGCTCGAAACGATCAGCTCATTTGCAGGGAAATACTTTGCCTTCTTCGTCATCGCCACGGCGATGACCGCTTACTTCATCCCGGACGCATTCACCCGGTTCGGCGCCTATATTACGATCCTCCTCGGCGTCGTCATGTTCGGGATGGGGCTCACGCTGAAGGCGGCCGACTTCAAAGTCGTCTTCACCCAGCCGGTCCCGGTCATCATCGGGGTCCTCGCCCAGTACACCGTCATGCCGCTTGTCGCATTCGGGATCGCCTATGCGCTGCGGCTGCCGCCGGAACTCGCGGCGGGCCTCGTCCTCCTCGGCTGCGTGCCGGGCGGGACCGCATCCAACGTCATGGTCTACCTCGCCAAAGGCAACGTCGCGCTGAGCGTCGCCATGACATCCGTCTCGACGCTGCTCGCCCCGGTCGCCACTCCGGCGATCCTGCTCCTTCTCGCCGGCCAGTGGCTCCCGGTCGACGCAAAATCGATGTTCCTGTCGATCTTCCAGGTCATCATCGTCCCGATCGCCCTCGGCCTCATCGTCCAGCGGTTCTTCCCGCGGGCAGTCGAGAAGAGCATCTCGGTCGTCCCGCTCATCTCGGTCGCGGCCATCCTGATCATCGTCTCCGCCGTCACCGCGGCCAACGCCGGAAACGTCGCAGAAGCCGGATTCATCGTCTTCCTCGCCGTCTTCCTGCATAACGGATTCGGACTCCTGATCGGCTACCTCGCGGCCAAAGCGATGGGACTCAGCGAAAACGACCGCCGCGCCATCTCCATCGAAGTCGGCATGCAAAACTCCGGCCTCGGCGTCGCCCTCGCCACCGCCCACTTCAGCCCGCTCGCCGCACTCCCGAGCGTCTGGGGCGCCATCTGGCACAACATCTCCGGCCCGATCATCGCCACCATCTGGTCCAAGAAACCCGCCTCTACGGAAGCCCGCGGTATGGGAAGTGCTCCGGCAGGCGGGGCAGTTGCCGGGGAGTGAAGTGATTCGGGAGTGTGAGTGTGATCGGAGACGCCCGCGAGTGTCATCGAAAGCCGCGCGAGTGTCAACTTGCCCGGTGAAAGTTCACACCCACTACATGAAAGTTGACACCCATCCTGCCAAAGTTGACATTCGCCGCTCTGAAGTTGACACTCACCCGGATGCCCCTGTTGCACTTCACCAGGATTTTCGCCGAGTGTCATCGGAAGGCGGCCCAGTGTCATCGGAAACGTCCCGAGTATCATCGGAGGGCCCGCAAGTGTGATCGGAGCGCAACCTGGACATCCGGCACCCGCGCCTCTCCTCATTCAAATTTAAAAGACACGCGGATGTCCGCGTGTCTTTTCCTTATTTCATTCCATCATGTCCGCCAGGTATTCAAATGAGCGCAGGCGGTCTTTGAAGTCGTAGGCGACGGTGTTGATGATGAGTTCGTCGGCCTGTGTGAGTTCGATCAGCGACCGGAGGCCTTCCCGTACCTTGTCCGGCGTTCCGATGATCGTCGTTTTCGGGTCGAGGGCCCGGAACACGTACTGCTTTTCGGTCGGTGTCCAGATCCCGTCCATCGATTCGACCGGCGGCTTCACTTTGCCGCGTTCGTCGCGGATGATCGAGAGGAACTGCTGGAAGTGGGTTGTGGCGAGATGGTCGGCCTCTTCCTGGGTTTCGGCGATGATCACGTTGGCACCCGGCATGGCATGCGGATTCGCAAGCTGGTCGGACGGCTGGAAGCCGCTCCGGTACAGTTCAAGCGCCGGGATCAGGTAGCCGGGCGCGAAGTGGCTTGCGAAGGAGAACGGGAGTCCTTTCTGGGCAGACAGCTGTGCGCTGAAGCCGCTGGAGCCGAGCAGCCAGATCGGAATGTCCTGTCCGTCTCCCGGATAGGCGCGGACCCGCATGTCTTCTCCGCCCTTGAAATAGGCCTGCAGCTCGGTCACTTCGCGGGGGAAATCATCGGCGCTGCCGTTGCGGTTGCGGCGGAGCGCCCACATCGTCGGCTGGTCGGTCCCCGGTGCGCGGCCGAGCCCGAGATCGATCCGGTCCGGATACATGGCATCAAGCGTGCCGAACTGTTCCGCGACGATGAGCGGCGCATGGTTCGGCAGCATAACCCCGCCGGAACCGACCCGGATTTCCTTCGTTTCTCNCCCGCCTCTACGGAAGCCCGCGGTATGGGAAGTGCTCCGGCAGGCGGGGCAGTTGCCGGGGAGTGAAGTGATTCGGGAGTGTGAGTGTGATCGGAGACGCCCGCGAGTGTCATCGAAAGCCGCGCGAGTGTCAACTTGCCCGGTGAAAGTTCACACCCACTACATGAAAGTTGACACCCATCCTGCCAAAGTTGACATTCGCCGCTCTGAAGTTGACACTCACCCGGATGCCCCTGTTGCACTTCACCAGGATTTTCGCCGAGTGTCATCGGAAGGCGGCCCAGTGTCATCGGAAACGTCCCGAGTATCATCGGAGGGCCCGCAAGTGTGATCGGAGCGCAACCTGGACATCCGGCACCCGCGCCTCTCCTCATTCAAATTTAAAAGACACGCGGATGTCCGCGTGTCTTTTCCTTATTTCATTCCATCATGTCCGCCAGGTATTCAAATGAGCGCAGGCGGTCTTTGAAGTCGTAGGCGACGGTGTTGATGATGAGTTCGTCGGCCTGTGTGAGTTCGATCAGCGACCGGAGGCCTTCCCGTACCTTGTCCGGCGTTCCGATGATCGTCGTTTTCGGGTCGAGGGCCCGGAACACGTACTGCTTTTCGGTCGGTGTCCAGATCCCGTCCATCGATTCGACCGGCGGCTTCACTTTGCCGCGTTCGTCGCGGATGATCGAGAGGAACTGCTGGAAGTGGGTTGTGGCGAGATGGTCGGCCTCTTCCTGGGTTTCGGCGATGATCACGTTGGCACCCGGCATGGCATGCGGATTCGCAAGCTGGTCGGACGGCTGGAAGCCGCTCCGGTACAGTTCAAGCGCCGGGATCAGGTAGCCGGGCGCGAAGTGGCTTGCGAAGGAGAACGGGAGTCCTTTCTGGGCAGACAGCTGTGCGCTGAAGCCGCTGGAGCCGAGCAGCCAGATCGGAATGTCCTGTCCGTCTCCCGGATAGGCGCGGACCCGCATGTCTTCTCCGCCCTTGAAATAGGCCTGCAGCTCGGTCACTTCGCGGGGGAAATCATCGGCGCTGCCGTTGCGGTTGCGGCGGAGCGCCCACATCGTCGGCTGGTCGGTCCCCGGTGCGCGGCCGAGCCCGAGATCGATCCGGTCCGGATACATGGCATCAAGCGTGCCGAACTGTTCCGCGACGATGAGCGGCGCATGGTTCGGCAGCATAACCCCGCCGGAACCGACCCGGATTTCCTTCGTTTCTCCTGCAAGCTTGCCGATCAGGACGGCCGTCGACGAGCTGGCCACGCCCGGCATGTTATGATGCTCGGCGAGCCAGTACCGGTTGAATCCCCACTTCTCCGCATTCTGGATCAGCTCCACGCTGTTGCCGATCGCATCGGCGGTATCGTGGCCTTCCGAAATCTGGACGAGGTCGAGAATCGAAAGGGGAATTCCATCAAATTTCCTGGCGTTTTCTCGGATGAGCATGTGAACCACTCCTTTTCTGTCATCCACATGATACCGCTCCCCTGAGCCGGGACGCCAAGAAATTGTCTCGGCCTGCTCACACGGCCGGATAAAACCGTCCGGCAACCCGGATGCATACCCCTCTCTTTTGTTGAAGCGAAATTTAGCCTGGAACGAAAAACGTTATCTTTATCCGGCGGAACGTTGCTTTTATTCGCAAAAACGTTATCTTTATCCGCTGAAGCGTTATCTTTATCAGGAGAAGCATTGCTTTTATCCTCGCCACTCAACACCCGGCCGGCTGCGCCTCTATCTACAACGCCCGCCTCGTCACTTTCTTCCCGTCGCAGGAAAAGCAAATGTTCCTCGTCTCCACGACGGTCTCGAGATGGACGGTGCGCCCCCAGAGCGTGTGGATATGCGGCAGCACATGCTCCAGGTACGGGAGGTCGAGCTCGACGCCTTCATACCGGTGGATGAGGTAGAGCTCGCCGTTCCTCAGGTAGTCCCCGTTCTCGACGACGAGATACGGGAAGCCGCCGTTCACCCTCATCGAAATGAGCCGGTCCCTCACCGCGCGGGCGTCTTTGTCGGTGATGCGGTATTCGGGCCCTTTTTTCCCGAATACGTACAGGTCTTCGCTTTTGACGAGATCCTCGGTCAGGTAGTTCCGGATGAACGACGTGTCGGACTCGATCTCCCGGACCTCAAAAAGCTTTTCCCTTCCCCGTCCCGGCTCATATCCGCGCTCCTTCAACGTCTCATCGGGATGGTCGTATCGCCGCTCGATGTCTTCAAAGATCTTCAGGCCGAGCAGGTACGGATTCACCGACGTCGGCGAAGCCTGGATGACCCCCGCGTTGAGCTTGGAGTATTCGATCGTCTCGGACGGCGTGAGGTCCAGTTCCCGGAGGATCCGCTGGTGCCAAAAGGTCGCCCAGCCTTCATTCATGATCTTCGTCTCGAGCTGCGGCCAGAAGTAGAGCATCTCCTCGCGCATCATCGTAAGGATGTCGCGCTGCCACTCCTCCAGTTCCCGGCTGTGCCGGAGAATGAAGAGGAGGATATCCTTTTCCGGAGATTCGGGGAGCCGCTTCCTTTGCGGAATGGCCGGTCCGAGCGCCCGCTCGTTCCGGCTGTCCAGCTCCCACAGATCATCGTACGGCGAAGTCCGTCTCCGGGCCGGCCCGCCTTTCCCCTCAGGTTCTTTCGCGGCGATGAGGCTCGGATCCACATGCTCCTGGATGGCGAGCACGGCGTCGAGGAACTTCTCCACCGCTTCCTTTCCATATTCGATTTCGTAATCGGCGATCCGCTCGGCGGTCGCGGCCATGCTCTCGACCATGTCGCTCCTCGTGTTCGAGAACCGGATATTGTTTTTGAAAAAGTCGCTGTGGGCCAATACGTGCGCGACGATCAGCTTGTTCTGGACGAGGGAATTGGAATCCAGCAGAAACGCATAGCACGGGTCCGAGTTGATGACCAGCTCATAAATCTTGCTCAGCCCAAGGTCGTACTGGAGCTTCATCCGGTGGAACTGCTTGCCGAAGCTCCAATGGTTGAAACGGGTCGGCATCCCGTATGCCCCGATCGTATAGACGATCTCGGCGGGACAGATTTCGTACCGCATCTGATAGAAATCAAGGCCGAACCCTTCCGCAATTTCCGTGATCTCGCCGATCGCCCGCTTGAGCGTCTTCATGTCGGTCATCCGCCCACCACCGCCTCCCCGGCCTTGAAAAAGCCTTTCAGTGCATGATAGACATCCTTTTTCTCCTTCAGGACATAATGACGGAACTTCGGATCCTCGATCGACCGGTAGGCACTCAGCAGCGTCGAATACCGGCTGTGTTCATTCACTTCCCCGTAGCCGAACATCTGCGACATGCCGAGGAGCTCATCGATCAGGCGGAGGCACTCTTTGTTGTCCGAAGTCAGGTTCTCCCCGTCCGAGAAATGGAACGGATAGATGTTGTAGCGGGACGGGCTGTACTTCTCCCCGATCAGCTCGAGCGCCAGCCTGTAGGCGGACGAACACCGCGTGCCCCCGCTCTCCGCCTTCGTGAAGAACTCTTCCTCCGTGACGACCTTGGCTTCCGTCTGATGGGAAATGAACTCGATCTCGACGCTCTGATACTTTGTCCGAAGGAACCGTGCAAGCCAGAAGAAGAAGGACCGGGCGATATACTTTTCAAAAGTGCCCATCGAGGCGCTCGTGTCCATCATCGCGATCACGACCGCCTTTGACTCCGGCCGCCGGACCTCATCCCAGGTCTTGAACCGCAAGTCATCATCGATGATCGGCGCAATCGACTTCCTGCCGTCGATCGCGTTCCGCTTGAGCGCCGAAAGGATCGTCCGCTTTTTATCGAGGTTCCCGATCAAGCCCTTTTTGCGGATATCATTGAACGTGATATGATCCGTGACGATGTCCGCCTGCTCTTTCCGCTCCAGATTCGGCAGCTCCATCTCCCTAAACAGCGCCTCCTCCAGCTCCGCGACGGAAACCTCCGCCTCGTAGATGTCTTGTCCGGGCGCGTCCCCCGCTTCCTTCCCGCCCTGCCCTTTGCCTTGCGACTCCTTGCCGAGCACATCCCCGACCTTCGAATCGCCCTTGCCCTGGCCGACGTGCTGCGACTTGGAATGATTGTACCGGATCTTATATTCATCGAGCGACCGGATCGGAATCTTCACTACCTTCCGCCCGTCCGACATGACGATGCTTTCCTCACTGATCAAATCCGGCAGATTGTCCCGGATCGCTTCCTTGACCTTGTCCATATGCCGCTTCTGGTCCTCATGGCCTTTCCGGTGGAGGCTCCAATCTTCCTCTGAGACGACTGACCGACCGTATTCTTCCGCGTTCATGCCCCACCCGCCTCTCTGCATGACAGTTTCCATTATCATATGCAGCAGCGGACGGCCGCTTGACTCCTTTTCGGAAGGCGGCGGGTTTCTGTCAAGGGGGCGGACGGCGGGCCGGCAGAAAGATTCTCTTGGTTAAAGCAGACCGATACCACGCGCTGGCAGACATGTGCGGTGCGCTGCCAGACGGATGCGGCCGGTTAACAGACCGATTCGGCCGGCCGCCGGGAGCCCCGGCCGCGTGGATCGATCGGGTCACGACGTGAATAGATCGAATCGGCCTATGAATAGATAGAATCGCTCCGTGAATAGATCGAATCGTCATGTGAATAGATCGAACCGGCCTATGAATCGATCGAATCCGTAATACCGCGAGAAAAGCCCGCCCTCAAAAAGGACGGGCGGGGATCAGCGGTTAAGCAGGCTGCCGACATACCGGAGAAGGTCGTTCGCCGAGACGGTGTTGTAGCCGTAGTCGTCGATGAGCCGCACGACGACTTCGTTGATCTTCTTCAGCTGTGACTCATCCGGCGTGGCGGACGACGTGGTGATTTTCACAACATCCTTCAGGTCGGCGAACAGCTTTTTCTGGATCGCTTCCCTCAGGCGGTCGTGCGACTTATAGTCGAACCGCTTTCCTTTGCGGGCGTATGCGGAGATCCGGATGAGGATCTCTTCACGGAACGCCTTTTTGGCATTTTCCGAAATGCCGATCTGCTCCTCGATCGACCGCATGAGCTTCTCATCCGGCGGCAGCTCCTCGCCGGTGAGCGGGTCGCGGAGCTTGTTTTTATTGCAGAAGGCTTCGACGTGGTCGAGATAATTGTCCATGAGCGTCTTCGCCGATTCCTCATATGAGTAGACGAACGCCTTCTGGACTTCTTTTTTCGCGATATCATCGTACTCCCGGCGGGCGACGCCGATATAGTCGAGGTAGCGGCTCCGGTCCTCCTCAGAAATCGATGCGTGGTCCGTCAGCCCGTCCTTCAGCGAGCGCAGCACATCGAGTGCATTGATCGACGGCACGTCTTTCCGGATGATCGACGAAGAGATCCGGTTGATGACATACCGGGGATCGATCCCGCCCATGCCTTCGTCCGCAAATTCCTGCCTGAGCTCCCGAACATCCGCCCGGTTGTAGCCTTCGACGCTCTCGCCGTCGTACAGCCGCATCTTCTTCACGATGTCGGCCCCCTGCTTCCGCGACGGCTTCAGCCGGGTGAGCACCGAGAAGATCGCCGCCACGCGGAGCGCATGCGGGGCGATGTGGACGTGCGCCATGTCGCTCTCCGAGATCATCTTCCGGTAAATCCGTTCTTCTTCCGACACTTTCAGGTTGTACGGCACCGGCATGACGATGATCCGGGAATGGAGCGCTTCGTTTTTCTTATCGGAGATGAACGACCGGTACTCGGTCTCGTTCGTGTGCGCGACGATCAGTTCATCGGCACTGATGAGTGCAAACCGGCCGGCCTTGAAATTCCCTTCCTGAGTGAGTGAAAGCAAATGCCAGAGGAATTTCTCATCGAGCTTCAGCATCTCCTGGAACTCCATGATCCCGCGGTTCGCTTTGTTTAATTCGCCGTCAAAGCGGTACGCCCGCGGATCGGATTCGGATCCGAACTCGGCGATCGTCGAGAAGTCGATGCTGCCGGTCAGGTCCGCGATGTCCTGGGACTTCGGGTCGGACGGCGTGAACGTCCCGATGCCGGTCCGTTTGTCCTCCGAGAAGAAAATCCGCTCGATCGGCATATCCTCGATCCGCCCGCCGTAGTCCTGCTCAAGCCGCATCGAGTTGAGCGGCGACAGCGAGCCTTCGATGCGCACCCCGAACTCCCGGTGAAAATCGTCTCTTAGGTGCATCGGGATCAGATGAAGCGGATCCTCGTGCATCGGGCAGCCCTTGATTGCGTACACCGCACCTTCATCGGTATGCGAATAGGCCTCCAGCCCCCGCTTGAGCAGCGTCACGATCGTCGACTTCCCCCCGCTCACCGGCCCCATCAGCAGCAAAATCCGCTTCCGCACATCCAGCCGCTTGGCCGCCGGGTGGAAATACTCCTCCACGAGCCGCTCGATCGCTTCGTCCAGCCCAAACATCTGCTCCCCGAAGAACCCGTACCGCTTCACCCCGCCCACTTCCGTGACACCATGGCTGCGGATCATATTGAAGACGCGCGAATGCGCGCTCTGAGCAACTTCCGGCCGTTCCTTCACAATCTCCAGATAGTCTGCAAATGTTCCTTCCCACTTCAGACGGTCCTCTTCTTCCCGGTGGCGTCTTGCCCTCTCCAGGATGTCCATCCGATTCGCCTCCCGTCAGCGCTTCATTTCTAACAACCTATGCGCGGGACGGGCATGTCATACGGAAACGGAAAGGAAAACGGCAGACGGAAAATCCGCCTGCCGATGGGTGATGCCTATTATGCGCGTTGCGATGACACTCGGACACGTTGCGATGACACTGGGGCCTGCTGCGATGACACTCGCGCCCTCTCCGTGACACTCGGGTGCCTTGCGATTACACTCGCGCTTGTTCCGATAACACTCGGCCCCGCACCACATTGCGATAACACTCGGGCCTGCTCCGATGACACTCGGGCGTGTTGCGATAACACTCGCGCCCTCATCCCCTCGGGTCACTCCCTCACTCATACTCCTTCTCAAACGTCTTCGTGCTTCTCACGGTGTCGATGTGCCGCACGTGAGCTTCGATCTGCGGGCGTTTGGGTTCGAGGAATGGCGGGAGGGCGAGTTTTTCGCCGAGGGTTTCGTATGGTTCGTCTCCCATGAAGCCCGGGCCGTCGGTGGCGAATTCAAACAGGATGCCGGGGGTGACCCGGGCGTAGAGCGATTCGAAGTAGAACCGGTCGACGTATCCGGATGTGTTGAATCCGAAGCTGTCCATGCGTCGGATCCAGTGTTCCAGCGCATCCCGGTCCTCCACCCGGAAAGCGGTGTGATGGACGGTCCCGTAGCCTTGGCGTCCGCGGGGCAGAACGGCGTTGTATTCCACGATGACGCGGGCGCCGTTCCCTCCTTCGCCGGCTTCGAACAGGTGAACATCCCCGTCGGCTGCGATTTCGTTCATTTCCATCACGTCTTCGAGCACTTTCTTAATATAGTCAAACTCCGACACGCGCAGGACGATCGGGCCGAGGCCGGTGACGGCAAATTCAAGCGGGACCGGGCCGTCCTGCCACGGGATGCCGGGCGCCACGCCGCTGTCTTCTTCATCGGAGACGAATTGATACAATTGCCCGTCGAAGTCGCTGAACGGGAGCACATTCCGGTCGAATTGCCGGAGGATTCCGCCGTGGTCCACGCCGAGCCGGTCGAACCGCTTCACCCAGTAGTTGAGTGCCGCGTCGCCCGGCACGCGGAAAGACGTCCGGTGAATTTCGTCTGTCCCGTGCGTTCCCTTCGGAATCCCCTGGAAATCAAAGAACGTCATGTCCGTCCCCGGATTGCCGCGGTCGTCCGCGAAAAACAGGTGATACGTTCCGATATCGTCTTGGTTCACGGTTTTTTTGACCAGCCGCATCCCGAGCACGTAGGTGAAAAACTCATAATTCTTCTCGGCGGAGCTTGTGATGGCGGTGACGTGGTGAATGCCCTTCAATCGATTCATGAAATTGCCTCCCGATTTTATCTTGATTTCAAGATAATTATACGTCCATTCCGCTTTCCCTGCAATTGTTTCGCTTCTTAATATTGAATTTCCGGGCGCGATGCTTCATCATTAAGCGTATGACCACTATCGAAATGAAGGATCAAAATATGGAAGAATCCCAACTGAACGAGCAGCCCATGAACGACGACAACATCACCCGCATCCAGCTCGGTGACAAGGAGCTCATCCTGATCGGCACCGCCCACGTGTCCCGCCTCAGCGCGGAACAGGTCAAGGAAGTCATCGAGCGCGAACAGCCGGATACCGTCGCCATCGAGCTTGATGAGCAGCGCTACCAGGCCGTGACCGGCGGGAATAAGTGGAAGGAAACAGACATTTTCAAAGTGATCAAGGAGAAGAAGGCCTCCCTTCTCCTCATGAATCTCGCCATCTCCTCGTTCCAGAACCGGATGGCGAAGCAGTTCGATGTGACGCCGGGCGCCGAGATGATCCAGGGAATCGACTCGGCAAAGGAAACGGGGGCTGAGCTCATTCTCGCCGACCGGAACATCCAGACGACGTTCTCCAGGATTTGGGGGAACCTCGGCGCGGGCGGCAAGGCGCAGCTCCTCACGTCGGTCATCGCCAGCATCTTCAGCCGGGAAGAGATTTCCGAGGAAGAAATGGAAAAGATGAAATCCCAGGACACGCTGAACGCCGTGCTGGCAGAATTCACCGAGTCGTTCCCGAGGCTGAAGACGCCGCTCATCGACGAACGAGATCAATACCTGGCGGAGAAGTTGCGGACCGCCCCGGGCAAGAAGATCGTCGCCGTCCTCGGCGCGGCCCACGTCCCGGGCATCTCCCGGGAGATCCATAAAACCCACGATCTTGAAACACTCAACGCGAAGCCGCCGAAGCCGGTCTGGCCGAAAGTCGTCGGCTGGGGAATTCCGCTCCTCATCATCGGGATCATCGCCTACACGTTCATCCAGAACAGCGACGTCGCGATGAACCAGATGCTCAGCTGGCTTCTCTGGAACGGTTCGCTCGCCGCACTCGGTACGATTCTCGCGAAGGGCCACCCGCTCGCCGTGCTGACCGCGTTCGCCGCCGCTCCGTTCACTTCGCTCAACCCGCTGCTCGCGGTCGGCTGGTTCTCCGGACTCGTCCAGGCGTACTTCAGCCGTCCGAGCGTCGGTGATTTCGAAAAACTGACCGAGGACGTCCTGAGCGTTAAAGGCTTCTGGCAGAACAAGGCGACGCGGGTTCTCCTCGTCGTCGTCCTTGGCAACATCGGGAGCTCGCTCGGCACGTTCATCGGCGGCGCCGACGTCATCCGCTCGTTTTTCCAGCATATTTTCTAAACACGAAAACCGGACAGGCGATACAGCCCGTCCGGTTTTTTCGTGCAATGAAATTGATGCCCGTTCCCGTAAAGTTGACACCGGGGCTCGGATGATGACACTCGGGCGGGAAATGTTGATACCCGAGCCCTGAATGATAACACTCGACCCCGAAATGTTGACACTCGAGCCCGAAACGATAACACTCGCTCCCGAAATGTTGACACTCACACTTCCGCCGATGCAAATTCACGGATTGCCTCAAGGAACGGCTCGCCGTATTTGGCGAGTTTGTTCTCACCGACGCCGTGGACATCAAGGAAGCTGTTTTCATCGAGCGGCCGCCGGGCACACATGTCCTTCAAGGATTTGTCGGAGAAGATGACGTACGGCGGGACGCCCGCTTCGTCGGCGAGCCCTTTCCGCGCTTCACGCAGCTTCTCGAACAGCGGGTCGGCGTCGCCGATCGCTTGGGTGACGACCGCCTGTTTGCGGGTCACTTCCCGGTTGCCCATGAGCACGTCCTTGCCGGCCGCGGTCACGAAGATGGTCGGGAACTGGCCCTGACTCACGCCGATCAGGTCCTGGGAGATCATGAAGTCGATCAGGTTCGTCGCTTCTTTTGCGCTGTAATCGCTCTTCAGGATTCCGTACGTCGAAAGCCCGTCGAAGCCCATGTCCTTCACTTTCTTGTTCACCGAGCCGGTGAGCACCTGGGCGGTGATCGCCTTGCCGAAGCGCTGGCCCATCCGGATGACGCATGACAGCACTTTCTGCACGTCTTCGGTCACGTCGGTGCTTTCGCGAACGTCGGTGCAGTTGCCGCAGCGGCCGCAGTCGCATGCTTCCATGTCGCCGAAATGGCGGACGATGAACTGCTGGAGGCAATTTTCGGTATGGCAGTAGTCGACCATCGCCTGGAGCTTTTCCAGTTCGCGGCCGATCCCGTCACGGTCTTCCGACTGATCGATCAGGAACCGCTGGGTCTGGACGTCCTGCGGCGAATAAAGGACGATGCACTCACCCGGCAGGCCGTCGCGCCCCGCACGCCCGGCTTCCTGATAGTAGCTTTCCATGTTTTTCGGCAGCTGGTAATGGATGCAGTAGCGGATGTTCGACTTGTCGATCCCCATGCCGAACGCGTTTGTCGCCACCATGATGCGGGCCTCGTCGTTCAGGAACGCTTCCTGGGCGAGCCTCCGCTCATCTTCCGGCAGGCCGGCATGGTACTTCGCGACCGGCAGCCCGGATTTCCGGATGGATTCATACAGGGCGTCGACCGTCTTGCGCGTGGCCGCATAGATGATACCGGATTCCTCGGCGTTCTTCTTGAGAAAGTCGCGCAGGAACTTCCCGCGGTCCTGTCCCCGGATCACGGAAAAGGCGAGATTCTCCCGCTCGAATCCCGTGAGGACCGTATTCTCTTCAGGCAGGCGGAGCTGCCGGCAGATGTCGGCGCGCACTTCAGGCGTCGCCGTCGCGGTCAAGGCGAGGACGACCGGCTGATCCGGCAGCACGTTGACGACGTGGCCGATCAGCCGGTAGCTCGGCCGGAAATCATGCCCCCACTGGGAGATGCAGTGCGCTTCGTCGACCGCGACGAGCGGGATGTCCATCATCATGAGGTCGTTCAAGAAGTATTCCGAATCAAGCCGCTCCGGCGCGACATACAGGAGTTTGTATTCCCCGGCCCGCGCGCGCTCCATCGTCTCGCGCAGTTCATCCAAAGACAGCGTGCTGTTCACGTAGGCGGCCGGGATGCCGGCTTCGGTCAGTGCGTCGACCTGGTCCTTCATCAGCGAGATGAGCGGGGAGATGACGAGCGTCGTCCCTTCCCGAACAAGCGCCGGCACCTGGTAGCACACCGATTTCCCGCCGCCGGTCGGCATGACGCACAGCGTATTTTCGCCGCCGAGCACCTGGCCGATCACCCGCTCCTGCCCGGGGCGGAACGACGGGTAGCCAAAGTACGTATTCAGTTGTTCAAGCGCTTGCTCCAGCATTGCTGACACTCCAATCAATTCTTGAGGCGGTCCAGAAACTCGCGGACCGCCCTTCTGTTGTTTAATATGAAGACTTTCTGATCCGGCCTGAGCCGCCCGAGCCTCTCGAGGACGGCCGGCCGCTTGTCCCTCCGGTAATTCCACACCCACCGGACAAACTCCGGATCGAGGCGTTCCGGGCAGTCCCGCTGCATGTCGGGACGGGTTTTCCCGTGCCAGCGGATGCGCCGCTTCACGATTCCGAGCAGGCATACCCACGTCGGCATATCAAGGAAGATGACCGTGTCTGCCCGCTCCAGGCGCAGATCCATCGTCGCCCCGTAATTGCCGTCCACAATCCAGCTCTCCCCGTCAAAGAGGCCGCGCTGGATCTCCCGCTGTTCCTCCCGCGTCGTGAGCGTCCAGCCCGGCTTCCACAGCAGCGCATCGAGATGATGCACCTCGATCCCGAGCCGGTCCCCGAGCTCCCGGGCGAGCGTCGACTTGCCCGCCCCGCCCGGACCGATCAGCATGATCCGGTTCATCCGCCGTCCCCCAATCTTGCATTCTACCTTCCATTATAGCGCATCCCGCCCCCGCCTTCCCGGGTAGACTTTCGGAAATGAATAAAACCGGCCGGCCCGGTGCGGTGGACGGCCAGCTAATTAACGTTTTGCCTTGGCAAATTAACGTTTTGGCTTAGCTAATTAACGTTTCGCCTTGGCTAATTAACGTCTCACCCCAGCTAATTAACGTTTGACTCCAGATACACAACGCTTCTCTCGAGATAAACAACGTTTCTCAAAAGATAAGCAACGTTCCGCCCGAGATAAACAACGTTTCCCCCGCGATACACAACGTTCTGCCATACTCCGCCTCTCCATGCGCCACTCCACAATAAAAAGCACCGGTTTCCCGGTGCTTTCCAGTCAATGCGCGATGCCGCTCCGTTGTTCGGAGAGGCGCGCGATCGTTTCTTCGTATTCGGTGTACAGCTTTTCCACGATCTCCGCGACGGTTTCCCGCCCGGTGACGTTTGTGACGCCCTGGCCGGCGGACCAGGCGTCGCGCCAGGCTTTCACTTCTTCCTCGCCGGAGAAGTTCAGTTTCCCGCCGCCGTCCAGGTCATTCAGGTCCACGCCCTGCTTGGCCAGCGACGGGGCGAGGAAGTTCGCATGGATGCCGCTGATCTTGTCAGTGTAGACGACGTCCTCGATCGTCGAGTCGATCACCATTTGTTTGTAGTCGTCGAAAGCCGCACTTTCTTCCGCCGCGAGGAACCGGGTGCCGATGTACGCATAGTCGGCGCCCATCGCCAGGGCCGCTACGACGTCCGCGCCGGATGAGATCGCACCCGACAAGATGATTTTCCCGTCGTAGAACTTCTTCACCGCGGACACGAATGCGAACGGATTGAGCAGGCCGCCGTGACCCCCCGCGCCCGAGCAGACGAGGATCAGACCGTCGACTCCGCTCTGCGCCGCCTTTTTCGCGTGCTTGATATGGGCCACGTCCGAATAGACTTTGCCGCCGTAGGCATGCACGACTTCGGTCACATCCCCCGGGTGGCCAAGCGAAGTGATGACGATCGGCGGCTCGTATTTGCGGATCAGTTCCAGGTCGTCCGCGTACCGCTGGTTGGCTTTCTGATGGCAGATGAAGTTGACGCCCCACGGCTTGTCGCCCAGTTCGTCCTTCACCCGCTGCAGCCATTCCGCGCACGCCGACACCGGCCGTGCATTCAGCAGCGGGAACGTCCCGATGACGCCCGCCTTCCCCGATTCGATGACCATCTCCGGAGTCGACACCAGGAACATCGGTGCGACGATGACCGGCAGTTTCAGCATATCCCCCACCCCTTCTCATTGTTCAAAATAAAGAAACTTCTTCCTCCCATTCTCCGGTTGCCGGAACGGTCTGTCAAGAGATAAAATGAATGAACGTTCATTCTCTTCACTTGGCAAAAGAAACCCAACCTTTGCGCCGTCAAAAAACGGACATGAAACTGTAACCATTTCAGGTACCCATTTTCCTATGAATCAAACACATTTTCTTATATAATGGGCTTATTCTGTTGAAGGAGATGGTGCGGTTTTGAAGCCGGTTTCCAAAATTACCTCTAAAGTTTTCCTCGTCACTGCGCTGCTCGTATTGGTGAGCGCGGCCGCAGCCTGGTTCGCCTTCGGCTACGAGCGGACAACGGACGTGTCGTTCGCCAAAATGCAGGGAATCATCCAGGCGGCCGATGGGCAGGAGATGACACTCACCGAATCGTCCGGCGGCACACTGGTCCTCCAAACATCGGACGGGAAGTACTCCACGAACATCCCGCCGAACAGCCAAAGTGTAGAACAGCTCGTCATCAACAATGACGTCGCCTATGAATATTCCAAGCAGAACACCGGAGACCGGCTTCTTCTTGTGATCGTTTTCGCAGCCATCGGCACGACCCTGTTCGTGCTGCACCGGAAAGGCAAGCTCGGCGTCGCCTCTTCCATGAAACAAAGCGCGGCCAAGTCGACTCCGCTCCCTGACATCACACTCGATGACGTCGGCGGCATCCCGGATGAAATGAAGGAAGAGATCAGCCAGGCCCTGGCCGTCATCAAAGACCCAAAAGGCGCCGAACAGGTCGGACTGACGCCGCCGCGCGGCATCCTGCTCTACGGACCTCCGGGAACCGGGAAGACGCTCCTCGCCCAGGCGATCGCACACGAAATCGGCGCCACTTTCTTCTCATCAAGCGGTGCGGCGTTCACCGAAATGTTCGTCGGTGTCGGCGCCTCGCGCGTCCGCACCCTGTTCGACAACGCACGCAAGCAGCGGCCTGCCGTCATCTTCATCGACGAGATCGACGCACTCGCCGGCAAGCGGAAACCGCACGGCGGTGAGGAATCCGAGAAGACGCTCACCGAACTTCTCGTCCAGCTTGACGGCGGCAACGACAACGAAGGCATCCTGTTCATTGCGGCGACCAACCGGAAAGACATGCTCGATGACGCCTTCCTCCGCCCGGGCCGGATCGACTTCGAATTCCAAGTTCCGCTTCCGGACACCCAGGGACGCCGCGAGATCATCGACATCCATTCCAAAGGCAAAGTGCTCGCCCCGGACGTCATCGCCTCGTTCGACCGCCTGGCGGAAAGCACATCCGGCTTTTCCGGCGCGGAACTGAGCTCCCTCTTCTCCATGGCGAGCCGCCGCGCACTCCGGGACGGCCGGACCGAAATCGCATCCGAAGACATCGACTTCGCGATCGACCGGACGATCCTCGGTTCAACCGCCCGTGCACTCAACGAGCCTGAAACGAAGCGCCGCGTCGCGATCCACGAAGCGGGCCACGCGCTCGTCCAGGCACTCACGAACCCGGGCTCCGTCCGCAAAGCGACGATCATTCCGCGCGGCATGGCACTCGGCTACGTGGCGCCGCTCCAGAAGGAACTGCATCTGTCGACCGCGAGCGAACTGCTCGACCGCATTTCCATGATCCTCGCCGGCGGCGTCGCCGAACGGATCCACCTCGGCGAACACTCGATCGGCGTCGGCGGAGACGTCCAGCAGGCGAAAGATCTCCTCGAGCAGATGGTCGACACCGGCCTCCTGCAGGATGAGTTCCGGCTCACCTTCAACAAAGGCGAAAAAGAAGCGAAAATGCAGGAACTGTTCAATGAAGCCCTCGAAATGGCCGAACTGCTCATCAAGGCACACCCCGCCGAATATGAGCGGCTCGTCCAGGCGCTGACGAAATACGAAACCCTCGACGGTTCGGAAATCCAGGACATCGTCGGCCACAAAAAAGTGGTGCGCGACGATCTCGTTGCCATGAAGGCATAATCAAACAGGCAGAGAAAACCATTCCGGTTTTTCTCCGCCTGTTTTTTTGCTATTAAAAGGTCAGACCCACTCCACGACATCCTTCAGTTCCTGCCGGGTTTTCGGGCGGGACGGGTCTTCCTTGCGGTATCCGAACGCGGCCAGGACGGACGGCGCGAACTTGCCGTCTTCGAGCAGCCCTTCTTCCGCCAACAGCTTTTCAAGCCCTTCCGCATCGAATCCTTCCATCGGTGAGGAATCAATGCCGATCAGGGCGGCCGCCGTCAGCATATTGCCGAGTGCGATATACGTCTGCTTGGAAGCCCAATCGAACAGCGTCCGCTCATTGTCGAGGATCTGCTTGCGTTCCTGGAATTTCTTATAGGAATCCGTGGCCGTTTTGAGCACGTTTTCCGGCATGTGCTGAATCTCTTTCATCTGCCTGGCCAGATGCTCGGAATCAAAGCGGAGGCCGGTCCGCGCAAGCAGAATGACGAAGTGGCTCGCCGTCTCCAGTTTCTCGACGGCACCCGGGCAGACCGGCTTCAGCTTTTCTCTCATTTCCGGATCTTGGACGACGAGGAATTTCCAAGGCTCGGAACCGAGCGAACTCGGCGAGAGCCTGCCTGCTTCAAGAATGTAATTGAAGTCTCCATCGGAAATCTTTTTCGTTTTGTCATACTGTTTCGTGGCATGTCAGAATTTGAATGCGTCCATCACTTGTTTTTTGACTTCCTCGGTCTGAGTCGTCATCTTTCATTCCCCCATTATACTAAAATAATAACCTAGTTTAGGAGTATTCCGAATAAAACTCAACTGAATCAGCTCCATGCGCCACAGGCAAACAAAAATGCCGGACTCCGCCGGCATCGTTCATTTCATGTCTTTATGGTGGAACGGGCATTTCCCTTCGATCGGCACGGCGTCGTCGCCGATGAAGAACTGCTTCCATTCATTATGCTCCGGATCGCCGAAATGGCTGATGTCCGGGTGCTTCGGCAGGCTGTCCCACTTTTCGACGCGCTCCCGGACTTTTTCGCGTGAATTAATCCCGCCGGGTTCGGTCCCTTCGAGTCCCTTGAAGATCTTGCGGGGCTGGAAGCCGATCACCATTGCATTGCCGAGGTCGCGTGTCTTCCGCTGCTTGTACGCCGGCGCGTTGCCGAACGCGAAAATCGGCTCGCCGCCGAAACGGAAGTCCCAAAGATGATGATCCGGATCCTTCGGCGCGTCTTCCGGCCACTCGACGTCGTCCTGCTCGTGAAGGTACTGGAGAATATCCCAGAACTCCTTCCGGTAGTCCTCGATCGTCCCTTCCTCCTCGAACGGCTCGACAAACACGAAAAACCCGTGCCGTTTATGCTTCGGATTCTCGAACAGCTCCAGAAACTCGGAGAGCGCCTGCGGCAGATTCGACCAGTCGTCCCGTTCTATGTAGGCATAGCGCAGCTCGCCGCCCTTCTCCGCAGCCATTCCGAAATAGCAAGGGAACGTTTTATCCATGACGGTCTCGTGGAACGTCTGATATTCTCTCAACAGCCACTCGGGAAGATCATCCCGCACGGCAAAATCTTCCTTCACCAGCATTTTTCTCTGCTTCGTTTCCAAATTAAATCCCTCCGTCCATACTCTCTTCTTCCTTTCCCCGCTTTAAGTCCGCAAAAACACGGGGAAGTGCGCGGAGCCGGCGTCTTTCTTAACACTCACTCTGTTTATCTTAACATTCACGGACGTTTGCTTAACATTCGGTGCCTCTTTCTTAACATTCATCCTGTTTAAACCGAAAATCAAAAACTGCCGGAGGCGATCCCCCGGCAGCCTTTGTGTCTATTATTGTTTGACCGTCGCTTTTTCTTCGATCACCGTGACCCAGCCGAACGGGTCGTCTTTCTTGCCGGTCTGGATGCCGGTGAGTTCGTCGTAGAGCTTCAGCGAGAGCTCGCCGGCTTCTCCGTCTTTCACGCTGAAAGTCTCGCCTTTCCAGCTGAATTCGCCGATCGGGGAAATGACGGCGGCCGTGCCCGTGCCGAATGCTTCCTCGAGGCGTCCGTCTTTCTGGGCCTCGACAAGTTCCTGCATCGAGATCCGGCGCTCGGTGACCGGGACGTCCCATGCCCGGAGCATTTCGAGGATCGACTTGCGCGTGATCCCGCCGAGGATGCTGCCGTTGAGCGCCGGCGTGATGACTTCTCCGCCGATTTTGAAGAAGACATTCATCGAGCCGACTTCCTCGATGTACTTCTTCTCGACGCCGTCCAGCCAGAGAACCTGGGCATAGCCCATCCCTTCCGCCACTTGCTGGGCTTTGAGAGAGGCCGCATAGTTCCCGGCGGTCTTGGCCGCTCCGGTGCCACCCGCAACGGCACGCACGTATTCATTCTCAACGAGAATCTTGACCGGCGCGACGCCCCCTTTATAGTAGGAACCGACCGGAGACAGGACGATCATGAACTTGTACTCGAGCGAAGGCGCGACACCGAGGTGGGGTTCCGTCGCGATCATGTACGGACGGATGTAGAGCGATGTGCCTTCAGCGGACGGCACCCAGTCGCGCTCCATCTCGATCAGCGCCTTGAGCGCCTCCAGCGCCTGCTCCTCGTCGATCGCCGGCATGCACAGGCGGTCGCACGATTCGTTCATCCGCCGGAAGTTCTCCTCCGGGCGGAACAGACGAACCGTCCCGTCTTCCGACTTGTATGCCTTCAGCCCTTCGAATACCGTCTGTCCGTAATGGAAGATGATGGCGGACGGATCGAGCGAAATCGGCTGATACGGAACAATCCGGTGATCATGCCAGCCCTGCCCCTCCGTGTAGTCCGCAATGAACATATGGTCGGTGAAATTGCGCCCGAATGCGATGCCTTCCGTTGCCGGCTTCGCCTTTTTCTCCAAGCACTTCGTGATGTTGATCTGCATGTTCCCCATAAGATCTTCCTCCTTGGCTATTCAAGGGTATGCGAAAGTTCGTATACACATGAAAACGAAATAATAGCCCCATTATACATGAATTCAGACAAATTGAAATCATTTTCTCGCAAGTTTTTCCGCCTGTTTGTTAACAAAGAATGTCAGCGGGAAACCAGCCGCCGTTTCAGCTGGAACAAACACTAAAACCGTCCTTCGCACAGTCCTTCAACCCGCCATGCAAAAACGTGCAGCCGGATTGCCTGCACGTTCACTTTTCCCTAATTCTATTCTGCCGGCGGCCGGCAATCAGCACAGAAAACCCGGCTTTTCTTTTGTAAGTAAGCGCGGATCTCCACCATCGTATTCATCTTCGGAGGCGTGAGGACGGCGGTGACTTCCTCCCCGTCCCGGATCTCCCGTCCGCAATCCGCGCAGACGATCGGCCGCTTATAAGCCTGTCTGAACATCCGGACACCTCCTCAACCGGCCTTCCCTGTCTTCTTCGCCATTTCCTCGTGCGGAAGGACGACCTTCGGGAACCGCTCGAACAAAGGCTCCAACTTCTCCTGGATCTCCTCCATCTCAAATGGCTCGACGAACGGATACTCAAAATAAAGCGATCCCCGCTCCGTCTCCAGCAGCACGGCAAACACCTGCATGACGTTTCCGCGGACCGTATCTTCATCCTCGATCACCGTTTCATCCGCCAGCTCCTGATACTCAGAATCCTGGCTCACAAATAGATTGCCCGGCTCCTCTTCCGGATCCATGCCCATCGCCGCATTCACAAATTCATCAATCGACTCAATCGTATCCATACCGCAATCCCTCCCCGTTCCTCTCTATTCCCCTGTGAGGCCGGGGCAAACAGGAGGGCGGGATGGGAAAAGAAGGAGAGGGACGAACAAAAAGAAAACCAGAGCGTCTCCGCTCCGGCTTCAGCCTTCCATAAAGAATTTTTTGGCTTTATCGACGAACTCCATGTCTTCCGGCAGAAGGTCATCTTCGTAGAAGATGGCGTCGACCGGGCAGACCGCTGTGCAGGCTCCGCAGTCGATGCAGAGGTCCGGGTCGATGTAGAACTGGTCCTCTCCTTCGAGGATGCAGTCGACCGGGCAGACGTCTACACATTCGCCCGCCTTCTCGGCCATACATGGCGCTGTGATTACGTGTGTCATGCTTATCACTCCTTACCTATTCAACTTACCATATTCCCGCCTTTCGTGCAGTTGGAAACCTCAAAAAAGCAAATAATTTGCTGTCTCGTGCTCAGAAGGTGCCCGGACGGGATTATATAGGATGGTTTTTTCCCGCTCCTGCTTTAGATTCAACGACTCCAGCTTTAGATTCAACGGCTCCACCTTTAGATTCAACCTCCTCCAGTCCCCTCCCAGACATATTCCTCCCTTAAAACGGGAACGATTCAAGCAAAGACTGTTCGAAGGAGGAACGGGCATGGACAAATTGTTGAAAAATGCCGGGATGGCGTCTGCCGTCCTGCTGCTGATGCTTGCCGGCTGCTCGAGCGGGGAGAAGGCCGGGGAAAATGATGATGAAAAGCGCATGGAGGAGCAGGGCGACGAGCAGTATGACCGGGAAGATTCGAATGATCCGTACGATATGCACGATTCGGAGGACCGCAAGGACATGGATGAAAACGAAGAAGCCGGCACCAGTTCCGCCGATGTGCCGGACGGGCTGATGGAAGCGGATGATCCGAAATTTCCGGACGGGAGTGACGTCACCGTGAAGGCCGATCATATGCCGGGCATGTACGGCGCGAAAGGTAAAATCGCCGGTGCCTACGCGACGACCGCCTATGCCGTCACCTTCACGCCGACAGACGGCGGCAAGCCGGTCGAGGGGCATAAATGGGTCATCCACGAGGAGCTGGAGGATCCCGGAAGGGCCCCGCTCGAAAAAGGGACCCAGGTGACGATCGATGCCGATCATATGGAAGGCATGAAAGGCGCAACCGGCATTATTGATTCTGCCGAGCAGACGACCGTCTACATGATCGACTACACGCCGGAAGACGGCGGCGAAGAAGTGAAGAACCACAAATGGGTCACCGAAGACGAACTCTCGGATGAATAAATCCGGTTCCAAGCGCGCCTCCGCAACCGTCGGCGACGCTTTTATGATGTCCAAATCCATAATTCCGGCCTGATTGGGGAAGAGAAAGAGCAAAGAGGTGACGCTGATGGATATCTACACAATCGGGCACTCGACCCATACCGAAGAGGAATTCCTGAAACTGCTGCAGGATGCGAAGATCGGTCTGCTGGCGGATGTGCGGGCATTTCCGGGGAGCCGCAAGTTTCCGTGGTTCCACACGGACCGGATGAAGGAGTGGCTGCCGGAGAACGGGATCGGCTACGTCCATATCCGGGAGCTCGGCGGGAGGCGGCGGAAGTCCAAGATCATCGACGACGAAGTGAACGCCGGCTGGAACAACCGGTCATTCCACAATTATGCGGATTATACGCTCGAGCCGGAGTTCAAAGAAGGGCTCGACCTCCTGAATCAGGCAGCGCAGGGCAAACGGGTCGCCATCTGCTGCTCGGAGCGGCATCCGGCCCGCTGCCACCGCCTGCTGATCAGCAATTACGTCTCTCTCCATGACGGATCGGTTCATCATATCCTCGACAACCACGGAGAGACGGTGGTCGAACCGCACGAGCCGGGCCGCTGGGGAGCGATGCCTGAAAAGCGGGAAGACGGCGAAGTCGTCTATCCGCCGCAGGCCACCCCTTAAACTTTGAAAATCAGGGAATAGGACAAGTAGACACGAACCCAGAAAGGTCTACTGATCCCGGAAGGAGTGATGAAATTGAGGAAATGGGGATGGCTGCTCGCGGCCGGCCTGCTGCTCGGCGCCTGCTCGAATGAAGACAAGCCGCCGGTGACGAGCTCGGAAAGCGTCAGCCAGCCTTCCGCCGATGACAAGCAGTCCCAGCATGAGATCAATGAGGAATTCAAAGAATCGGCAGAGGAAATCACTTTTGACGACGCAAAGTCCGGTGACGTGGAGGAAGGCGATCACGTCAAAGTGACCGGGCAAGTATCCGACCCGAGTGCGCTCGGTGAGTTCACGCTCGTCGCCGAAGAAGACGGTGAATTCAGCGTCACGAATCTCGATACGACGGACACCGATATCCAGGACGGAGACCAGGTCACCGTCTACGGTACATTCGGCGGTGAAGGCGATGACGGCACGATGTCACTGAACGCGACCGTCATCGAAAAGCAATAATCGATTCATCCAAAAAGAAGTCAGACGAGCTTTCCGGGAACCTGCCTCGCCCCCCTTCCGTCCTTATGGTTGATTCCATACCATGACTGGAGGGAAACATCATCTCAGACATGACATCCAAACGGACGGCTTCCCGTCTCGTCGACTTTCTCTTCTACACGCTCGGCGCCCTTTACTTTATCGGGGCCGCCTCTATCCTGGTCGTCCTGATCACTTATCTCGTCTCCATCTTCTAATCACAAAAGAGCCACGCCCGCACCGGGTTCCGGCTCTTTTTTTAAAGTTGACACTCGTGCCAAAAAAGTTGATATTCACACCGCCGAATTTGACACTCGCCGCCGTAAAGTTAACACCCGCCGGCCCGAAATTGACACTCCCCTGAAAGTCTTCCCGGAAAAACCCGACAAAAAAGAGAGGCAAGAATCCGCTCCAATCCGGATTCTTGCCTCTTTATCTTGGTCAACCCGATGACGTCGTCTCCCCGCTCACAGTGGCATTTTTCCGCCGTTCGCTCCGGTCGACGATCGCCGCGCCGACGAGGTCGCCAGTCACGTTGCACGCCGTCGCTCCCATCCCGAGGATTGCGTCGACGCCTGCAATGAGTGCAACGACTTCAATCGGCAGCCCGGTCTGCGTCAGGACGATCGACAGGGCGATCAGCCCGGCACCCGGCACCCCGGCGGTCCCGACGGAGGCCATCGTGCCGGTCACAATCACGCCGAGGATGGTGGCGAACCCGAGATCGAGCCCCGTGATGTTCGCCGCGAATACGACGGACGCCCCGAGCCGGATGGCGGCCCCGTCCATATTGACGGTCGCCCCCATCGGCAGGCTGAAGGTCGCCACCTCGTCGCTGATGCCCGCCTTGCTCGCCGACTTCATCGTGACGGGCAACGTCCCAAGGCTGCTCGACGTCATGAATGCCGTCGCGATTGCCTCTTTCGTATTGGCGAAGAATGCGCGAATCTGAACGCCGAACAATTTCATGATCAGGATGTAAACGAAAATCACCTGCAGGGCGATCCCCGCGTAGATCACGACGATCAGCTTTCCGAGCGACACGAGAGTGTGAAGCCCCTGCGAGCCGATGGCCGTGGCGGCAATGGCGAAAATCCCGATCGGCGCATACTGCAGAATGCCGTTCAAGATTCTAAACGTCACTTCGCTCAGACTCGCCGTCACGTCATCGAGCAGAACGCCCATCTTCCGGATGCGGTCTTCCTCCGAGTGGATCATCGACGAAATCGCAAACCCCGAAATGAGCGCAACGAAAATGATCGCGAGGATTTCATTGTTCGCCAAAGACGTGAAGATATTGTTTGGCACGATCGCCAGCAGCGTCTCCACGATCGACGGTCGCTCCGGCACTTCCACATCCGCGGTCGGCAGAGACAAGCCGTTGCCCGGATTCACGAGCATCGCGATGACGATGCCGAAGACGATTGCAACCGCCGTCGTCACCATGTAATAAATGAACACCTTCCCTCCGATCCGCCCGAGCTTCTTCGGATTCAGCTGATCGACTGCCGAGATGAGCGTGAAGACGATGAGCGGGATGATGATGAAGTTCAACAAACGCAACAGTAAATCCCCGAGAGGCTTCAGCACCTCGGCGGACGTCCCGAATATGAGCCCGACCCCAATGCCGAGCAGGAAACCGACGGACATCTTCAGCATGAACGACCGGTCCCGGTAAAACCTCCAGATAGCCCCCATCCTCCGGCCCCCTCTTCAACAAACTAATTCGCTGCACTAACCATATGTTTGCCCCTAAAGGTTTCATTCAAAACAAGCACAAAGCGACCGGCCGCAAAAACAGCCGGCTATGCCGGAGTTCCTGAACTGTGCTACGATACGGAGAAACCAGCTTCACCAAGGAGTGGATCCTATGCAGCCGAACGATCAAGCGAGACAAGAACTCTTGCAGACCGTCGCCGGACTGTCCGACGAAGATTTGAACCGCAAACCCGCCGATGACCGGTGGTCGATCAAGCAAGTCATGGAACATCTTTATCTGATGGAAGGCGCCATCGCCAAAACGATCAGCCACCAGCTGAAAAACGGCGAAACCGTCAATGCGGAAGCCAAGCCGATTGAAGCCACGACGAACCGGGACGTGAAAGTGGTCGCCCCGGACTTCGCCACCCCGACCGGTGACTTTGCGACGCTCGCTGAACTGGAACAAAAACTCGCCGCATCGCATGACATGCTGAAGCAAGTCGCCGAAGAAGCAGACGAAGCGGACCTTGAAGCGAAAGCCTACCCGCACCCCATGTTCGGGCCGATGAGCCTGAAACAGTGGATTCCCTTCGTCGGCTACCACGAAATGCGCCACACCGCGCAAATCGAAGAAGTCAAAGAACAACTCGGACTGTAAATGAAAGAGTGATCCGGACAGGCGCAAACGGCCCGTCGGATCACTTTTTTCAATCCAGATTAAATTCCGCCGGATACTGGACGGTCCCGGACACGCCGTCCAGTTCGCCTTTCCTCAGTTCCAGCACCATGAATGAATCATCCGGGACTTCAAACGGGGCCTTCACACCCAGGTTGATGGCGGGCACGAAGCCGAACCGGGCGTAGTACTACGGGTTGCCGAGCACAATGACCGACCCGTAATCGAGTTCCCGGGCCCGTTTGAGACCCTCTTCGATCAACGCACTGCCGACCCCCTGCTTCTGGAACTCGGGCAGCACTGAAACCGGCGCCAGAGAAAGCGAGCGCAATGCCTGATCACCGCTCCTGATCAGAACCTCGGACAAGAGCGCATGCCCGACAATCTTGCCGTCCTCCCCTTCCGCGACAAGCGCCAGTTCCGGGACATAGGCATCCGACACCCTCAGCTTGCCGACGACCGCCTGTTCTTTATGATCGCTCATCTCCATGCCGCGGAACGCTTCTTCAATCACATCTTCAACTTCATGAAAATCCTTCGGCTCTTCCTGCCTGACCATGAACGCCATCCGCCGTCACCCCGCCTTCTTCTCGAGCAATATATGAATCAGCTGCGTCCGGTCCACCAGTCGCACTTCATTGCTGCCGGCCAGTTCCTTTGCAGCCTTTGTGTACTGGCTGTTCGTCACGACCCACGCCGCGTCCGCCTTGTAATGCTGCCGGGCTGCGACAATCTCCTGGACTGCCTGGATCCCCACGTTCTTCTTCCACCGCTTCGCCTGCACCACAATCCGGCGGCCATCCCGCTCCAAGATCAAATCCGCCCCGAAATCATTCCGGTACGGCGTCTGACGGACCCTGTAGCCCCTCGCCTGATAACGGAGCCGGAGAAAATCCTCGAACTGCTTCCCCGACATCTCATCCACCTGCCGGATGCCCGACGCATTGAGCTTCCTTTCCCGCACAAGAGAAACGGCAAACAAAGCAAGCAGCACAAACACGAATCCCCCGAAAAACACGACCGCCGCCGTTTCGAATGAAAATGTCTTAAGATATGTATAGCCTGCCCCTGCAAACAGCAGACCGACCACCGCTGAAGCGAACTGATCCTTCTTTTTCCTGGCCATGGTGACTGATATCTCCTTTTGGCGAACTGAATGTTTTTATCGGTAATTTTTAATGTTCAATATCTACCTCTTGAACATTATACCAATTTAACCAGACCGTTCACAGATAATAATCTAGGATATTTGCAGAGAAACCAAATCCAGACACAAAAAGTATTCTCAGCAGAGGTCATCCTTCCTGTAGATGAGATTTCCGCTTCAACACAAAGCCAGCAACAATTTCCCGACGGAAATGCATCCCGGAAATTGCCGAATGCGTCCGCGAATATTCCCCTGGCCAAAATGCATCCGCGAAATTGCCCGATGCGTCCGCGAAAACTCCTCAGGCCGAAATGCGTCCATGAATTTGCCCGATGCGTCCACAAACTTGCCCGATGCGTCCACGAAAATCTTACCGGCCTGAATGCGTCCATGAACTTACCGGATGCGTCCGCGAATATTCCCTCCGACCGAATGCACCCGCGAACTTGCCCGATGCGTCCGCGAAAATCCCCTTCGACCGGATACGTCCATGAAAATCCCCCTCTTCAAGACACCTCCCCAAAACACCTCCCCAATCCCCTCCCCCACAATAAAAAACCAGCCGGCACTCTTCTTCTCGCCGGCTGGCCCACTCTCCTATTCACTCTCCCGTTCAATCCCCCGCTCCTCCAACTTCTGCCAGAGCGGTTGCATTGCGGTTTCTTGGTCAAAGTAAAAATCACTGCCGCGGATCTGCCAGAATTCCCAGCCGACGCGTTCGAGGGATTGGCGCCGGTAGAGGTCGCTGAGGAAGCGTTCCGGGCCTTGCCATTTGTCGCCTTCGCATTCCACGGCGAGCCGGTCTTTCGCTCCTTCGATGACGAAGTCGATGAGGAATTTGCCGACGCGGACTTTTGGTTTGACGGCGTAGCCCCTCTCCCGGATCACCCGGAGGACGTCGCGCTCGAATTCCGATTCGCACAGTCCTTCGGGATCCGGCACCCGTTCGTGTTCGATCTCCGTTTGGCGGCAGTAGCTGAGCAGCCGGTACCGGAGGTCGTCGATGCTCAAGTCTTCGGGGTCGACGGAATGGTACAGGCGCATCTGGTTTTTCGCGCGGCTGGCCGCGACGTTGAAGCGCTGCTTGTCCGCGGAGCCGGTGAGGGCGCGGAACCGGCGGCCGGGCGCGACGACCATCGAGAGGAAGATGATGTCCCGCTCGTCGCCCTGGAGCGTGTACGGGCTTCCGCAGATCATCCGCCGCCGGACGAATTCATCGTCGCCGATGGCATTTCGGATCTTCGTTTCGAGCAGCCGGTGCTGTTTTTGTCCCTGCAGGGAAATGACGCCGAATGTCTGGTTGTCATACCTGGGATCGCGGATCATCCGTACGATGTCTTCGACGATCCGGTCCGCTTCCGGAACGTTCACGTCTTTGTCGAGTTCATCATTGCGGCCGTCCGCCACTTTTACGGCGACCACCGGCCGGTCGAACTTCTCGTTTTCAAGCGGCACGCGCATCGGGACCATTTCCCCGTCGTAGCTGAGCCTGTTTGAGAACTCGATGATCTCCTTCACGGAACGGAAATGCTCTCGCAGCATGAGCTTCCCGCCTTTCGGGAAGGTCTGCTCCGCCAGTTCATAGAGAGAAGTGTTGCCNGCTGGCCCACTCTCCTATTCACTCTCCCGTTCAATCCCCCGCTCCTCCAACTTCTGCCAGAGCGGTTGCATTGCGGTTTCTTGGTCAAAGTAAAAATCACTGCCGCGGATCTGCCAGAATTCCCAGCCGACGCGTTCGAGGGATTGGCGCCGGTAGAGGTCGCTGAGGAAGCGTTCCGGGCCTTGCCATTTGTCGCCTTCGCATTCCACGGCGAGCCGGTCTTTCGCTCCTTCGATGACGAAGTCGATGAGGAATTTGCCGACGCGGACTTTTGGTTTGACGGCGTAGCCCCTCTCCCGGATCACCCGGAGGACGTCGCGCTCGAATTCCGATTCGCACAGTCCTTCGGGATCCGGCACCCGTTCGTGTTCGATCTCCGTTTGGCGGCAGTAGCTGAGCAGCCGGTACCGGAGGTCGTCGATGCTCAAGTCTTCGGGGTCGACGGAATGGTACAGGCGCATCTGGTTTTTCGCGCGGCTGGCCGCGACGTTGAAGCGCTGCTTGTCCGCGGAGCCGGTGAGGGCGCGGAACCGGCGGCCGGGCGCGACGACCATCGAGAGGAAGATGATGTCCCGCTCGTCGCCCTGGAGCGTGTACGGGCTTCCGCAGATCATCCGCCGCCGGACGAATTCATCGTCGCCGATGGCATTTCGGATCTTCGTTTCGAGCAGCCGGTGCTGTTTTTGTCCCTGCAGGGAAATGACGCCGAATGTCTGGTTGTCATACCTGGGATCGCGGATCATCCGTACGATGTCTTCGACGATCCGGTCCGCTTCCGGAACGTTCACGTCTTTGTCGAGTTCATCATTGCGGCCGTCCGCCACTTTTACGGCGACCACCGGCCGGTCGAACTTCTCGTTTTCAAGCGGCACGCGCATCGGGACCATTTCCCCGTCGTAGCTGAGCCTGTTTGAGAACTCGATGATCTCCTTCACGGAACGGAAATGCTCTCGCAGCATGAGCTTCCCGCCTTTCGGGAAGGTCTGCTCCGCCAGTTCATAGAGAGAAGTGTTGCCGTCAAGCAAGGCCGCGTTCGGCACGCCTTTCAGATAGCGCCGGGAAAGTTCCCGGACGTCATCGAACCGGATGCCGATCGCCTGCGGGCTGATCTGTTCCTCGTCGCCGACGACAATCGCTTTTTTGCCGCGGAGAAGGACGTTCGTCGAAAAGATGTCGCACTGGCTGCTTTCGTCGAAGATGATGACGTCAAACTTCTCGTTCGCTGCCGGGAAGTTCTCGAGCACCTGGTTGATCGGCATGATCCAGACTGGAATCGCGGTCTGCGCGACCTTCATGTTCTCGCGCGCCGTCTTCAGGTAATACCGGGCATGGCGGCCGGTCCCTTTGCCGTACCTCTTGATCGACGATTTCCAGGCGGACAGGGCGTTCTTCTCCCGCTCCGTAATATTTTCGAGGAGGTTCGCCCACGTGGCGTTCTTCACGATCTGGTTGATCAGCCGCGCCTGTTCGGCCTGTTCCCCGGCGATCTGGCCGCGCACGACCGTCGTGTCCATTCCCTTCGATTCGTCGACCCACGTCTTCAATTTCTTCCATTCGAACGCGTCAAGATAATCTTCCGGAAAAGCATCCTCAACACCGAGCCGGCCCTCCAGCCGCCCGGCAGTCTTCGGCATGCTTTCCGACAATTGCCGAAGCAGTTCCTGGAGCTTCAATGCTTCATCGCGCCGGGAAACGAGCTCCTTCAACTCTGCGACAAGTCCGTAAAACCGTTCCTCATCCAGCGCACCGACCGCATCGATCAGCCGGCCGGCAATCGGATGGACGTCCTCCCCATCATTCTTCTCCTTCAGTCCGTCAACGAGTGAACGCAGGCTGTCCTGCCAATCTCCGTATTCCGGGACCCGCTTGGCAAGGCGGACAGCGGGAAGCAGTTCCCCCTCCAGCCATGCCGCATCGTAGAACTTCTCCCGGTCGAGCCGGCCGGCGAGCGGGGATGCCTTCAGCAGCTCGATCTCCCGCACGAGCGCATGCACTTTCTTGAACAGCGCGATGTGCTCGTCCATCTCATAAGGGAAGCGCCGGGCATCCGCTTCGATCTCCGGAAGACCGGACTCCCCGGAAGGAGAATTATAAATCCGGCGCAGCGTGTTTCGCAGCTCCTGGTAATCCACAAACTTCCGGAACACATCGATATCCGCCGCCGAGCGGACAGGGTGCCCGTCCAGCCAGTCGTGCTGATACAAATACTTGGCCTTCCTGCCCTTCCCGAGCCAAAACAGGAAACCCGGCTCCCCGCCGGATTTCAGTTCATCCGCCAGAACATCGAGGTGCTGCCGGACTTCGCTCACCGGAAACGGCGGCGGGGCCAGCCGGTGATTCGCAAGGTCCGCATAGAGCGACGCCAGTACGGCATTCATCTCTTCGATCTTCGCCATCCAGTCGAGCCAGCGCTGTTCCCTCACACCGCCGGCTCGCAGGTCGCTGATGAGGACCCGGAAACGGTCCAGATCAACCGACTGCAAGTTCCCGGCCGCCTGCAGGACCGCTTCCTCGAATTCCTGGAGAGACGCCAGATCATCCGGCCATCCGTTCGCCTCGATGACCCGCTTCGCCTCTTCCTGATCCCGTTCCAGAACGCGCCGGTCATTGAGGAGCCACTTCAGCCGCTCGAAGGAAATCACATCGTCCTGAAGATCCGGCAGCCGCTGTCCGGCCAGCTTGAACCATTCGCCGCCGATCCGGTTTTTCAGCGACCACAGCTCTTCAAACTCCTCCCCGCCGAGCGGAAACTCTTCTTCGAACGCGACCGGATCGGCAATCCAGCCGGCGTCGATTTCAGAGGAAGCGAGCCGTTTCGCCGTCTCCACCTTCGTCAGCTTCCGTCCCCGGTAAATGACGGGCGTCCCTTCCGCTTCGGCGTAGCCCTGCAGCCGGCCGAGCAGCCGCTCCTCTCGCTCCCGGCTCGACATCAGCTCATCGCGGTCCCGTTCCACATAGCGCCTCAGCTGACGAGGGTCGAGCTCGCCCAGCTTCTCGCTGATCAGCCGGGTGGAGGCCTCGATGTCCTGGAGCGACTCCCGGCCGCCGCCGAGGACCGGCACGCAAAGGTCCCGGATGTCTTCCGGAATCTTATCCTTCAGCACCCGGAGCGGGCTTTCCTTCTGACTTGTGATGAGCACTTTTTTCCCTTCGGACAGGAAATGCGATACGAGGTTCGCGATCGTATGCGTCTTCCCCGTGCCCGGAGGCCCCTGGATCGTCACGCCGAAGTTGCCGCGGATCCGCTCGACGATGTCTTTTTGTTGCTCATTGGACGGCAGCGGGAAATAAAGAATGTCGTCCGTCCGCGTGCCGGGATCCGCCTGCACCGGCACTTCCCCGCCGATCAGAGACAGCACGGCGGGAGACAGTTCGACGGATCCGCTGCGGACGCCGCTGATGATCTGCGTGAGGTCATCGCGGATCACCCGGGACTGCTTGGAACGAAGCAAAAACATCTCTCCCGGATAAACGACCGGCACACTTGTCGCCCGGCCGGGTTCCGCCGCCTCGGAGTACCGTCCGTTCGCATCGATCAGATGGACGAACTCTTTCAGAAACTGCCGGATTTCATACGGCTCGTCCAGGCCGATCTCCGGGATGGAGGCGATGAGCTCCTCGGCCTGCCGGGAATGAGGGAATGTCACCCCCATGAACGGCTCCTGCTCGAAGACGAACAGATCCTCGACCGACTTCGCTGCAATCACCCCGTTCACCGCATCAAATGCCAATTCGAGCTTCGACGACATGACCGGCGTCCGGATCAGTCCGACCGACGGATCCGGATGATTCCATAGGAGCAGCCCCTCGCCGAGCACGAGTTCGAGGTTCTCCCCCTCGTTCTCAAAACGGGTGAGCAGGTTAAAGAACTCCTCGTAAAGCGCGAGTGCCGTTTCTTTGCTCCGGAGATTTTCCGACCAGGCCTCCCACTCGCGCCGCCACCGGTCATACGCCCTCACTCGGTCCGCGTCTTCATCAAACTTGGTATACCGCATCACTCCGCCCTCTTCCTGGACGGCCATCCGCTCAAGCCGGCCCGGGAACGGGTTCCGTCCGGAAGCCTCTTCTTTCAGCCAGCCGGTCAGCACGAACGGTCTGACCGGCGGAATCCGCTCCGCTTCCGAAATCCTCGGACGGCGGATTTCAAACACCGCCCCGGCTGCCGTGCAGTCATCCCCAACGAGGCAGTCGAAGCCGGACCGCAGCTCCTCCACGGTCCACACCCGGTCGTATTCCCGGTAATCCCGTTTGATCTTGCCTGTCAGCATATTCAACGAGTGCAAGTACTCGAAAAACTGTATCGCCTTTTCCTGATCCGCGAGTTGAACCAACCTATCCAGCCGCCTTTCGCTCTTACAAAAAGTACAATCATTTCGTCATTCTCTGTCCCTACTATAAAAGAACCGGCGCCTTTCGACAAACGTCTTGGAAGGAAATAAAATAAGAGCCGATACCCGGAAACGGCATCGGCTCAACTGATGAGACGTTGATTCTATTGTCCTTTTTCATCCCCAGATCCCCGTCCATCCGTACAGCCACTGAAGAATGCCGTAGAGCAGCGGAATCGTGAGCACGCAGAAAATCGTGGAATGGATGACACCGTAGGACGCAAACACCGCGTCCCCGCCGAACTTCTGCGCATACACCGTCGTTGTCGCCGCGCTCGGCATACCTGCGGTCAAGACGGCAATGACGAGCAGCGGAAACGGCACCCCGAATAAAAGAAAAATGAGCAGAGTCAGCGGCAGGATCAGCAGCTTGAACGAGGAAGCGATCCACAGGTGGACGTTCCGGCTGAATTTCCTCAAGTCGCTCATCCGGGTCTCCGCGAGCAGACTGCCGATCAGGATCATCGACAGCGGGATCGTCATCTTCCCGACATCCTCAAAAGTCGCTGACAGGATTTCCGGCCAGCCGATCGGAAGAACGAGCATGATAACACCCACAACAGTAGCGAGAATCCCCGGATTAAGGAATAAAACCCGCCAATTCACCGACGGCTCATCGCGGGTAAACAAGTGGATCCCGTACGTCCAGATCAGCACCAGATAACAAATGTTGAACAACGTCAGATAAACGATCCCCTGCTCGCCCATCAGGATATAACTCACCGCGAATCCAATAAACCCCTGATTGCCGAAAACGATCAGGCTCTCATACACGCTTTTTTGGCCGGCGGGAAGCTGTGCCCTTCTCCGAAGCCGGGACGCCGTGAAAACCGACAAGGCCAGCACAAACACCGACATGGCCACGAGCCAGGCAAAATCGCCCAGCAACCCGGTGGTAAAAGTCGTATCCAGCGAAAACAGGATCAGCGCCGGCAAGGTAATATAAAGCATCAGCTGCGTGATCACCGCATTCGCCCCGCCGCCGAGAACATTCAGCCGTCTCCCCACAAACCCGACCGCCGCCATCACATACAGAGGACTCATGGCCAGCAAAAACGCAGAAATGGACAGCGGAAGCCCTCCCTTAATTTTCATTTTAAGATATGAATTTCGAGAGGAAAATGTACTCTTTGTTATTAAACAAATGAAATAACCATTGTAATACTATAAGCTTATTCGTAGTTTATTCCTTTTTCAGCAACGCGGAGTGATTTTTCAATCTCTTTGCCCTTTGAATTAGTCGCTCGATCCAACCTTTCTTTAAAGTATTCATTGAGTTCTCTGTCAGTACAAAACACAAAACATCCTTTTTGTCCTCTAGTCATTAGAGTGCGGTATGTATTTCGGATGATCGAATCAGCTAGCTTTTGGGCTTTTTCCGGATCTGATTTCAGCATTTTTTTGATTCCTCTCAACGACTGGTCAGTCTTTGCCCTTTTTGTTAAGTCTGTAACGACTTCTCCATCTTTATACTGTAAGTCATCGCCGATAATTACGCCGACATACTCAAACTCCAGACCCTGTGATGTATGAATACACCCGGCTTGCCAAACGGACTGCTCGTCAATAGCCCAGGTTTGTGTATTTCCTAAGTTCCAACTTACAGCAAAATCAAATTCAGGGATCTCAATGTCCTTATACTCTTTATCATTTTTATTTTTCCAATCCCAGCAGTAACCGGCTACCACTCGTGATTTATTTGTCCGGTGATTTAACCGGTGTATCTCTTTAAATAAATCATTGGGATTTTCAAAAACCCGAAAGTCGTAATCAAGGCCATAGTAATTGTCATTTGCAGTTTCTCTAATTCCAAGCACGTCATCCAACCAGGCAAGATAAGCATCGGAACCATCACAGCGAAATTGTGAAGACAATTCTAGCGTAGTTAAATCGGCAGAGAACTCAGTAGCAAAGCTTTTGATAAGTTCAACTGATCCGATGTCTTTGAGAGTAACTTTTTGGTTTTCATCAATAAAAAATATGGACAGCTTGGAGGCATGAATGATCTCTTTCACCTGGTTTTCGCCTAGATTTTGAAACATTCCAGACTTCTCATTAAGACGGTGGGCTTCATCAACAATTAATACATCAATCTCTCCCTCTTTTGATTGAGTATAACTACCTGATCCTTTGAATAAATTATCAATCCTTGTCTTTCTAAAATCGCCCTTTAACTTTGTAGAGTAAACATGTCTGGGTGCTGAATTTTTAGTGACGTATTGGGCAACAAGCTCCAGTTTCGTCATTGCAACCAAAAGGTTTATAGCCAAAACGGATTTACCGGTGCCTGGTCCGCCGCTAACGACAAGTGTCTGCTTTCTGCCTGTTCTCAGTGCTTTCTTTGCAAGAGAAATTGCCTCCTCAAATACAACCTTTTGTTCATCAATCATCACAAACTCCCTATTACCCTTAAGCATATTGCTTAATGAATCCTGCAATGACTTTGATGGTCTGATTTTTCCTCTCTCAATCTCATAAATAAGCTTTTTATCATCACCATATTTGATATATTTTTTTATGAACTGTCTTAACTTCGGAGCTTCACCTTTTGTGAAAACAGGGGCTTGATCAATATAAAATTGGTAAATTGGATCTGTTAATTGGTCGTCTTGTTGTTTTTTTATATAATTATGTACGTATGCACATGGTTTCAAATTAATCTCTTGTTCTTGAACATTCTGGTTATAATCTTCTATTAAAGCTGCGTAAGACCATGCTTGATAAGATGGGTGGGCTGTTTCACGAATCCCCCTATTGATTAAAGTTTTTACGATGGCTTCCTTGCCGCTTACTCTCTCAACTTCTCCCCATTGTTTTAGTTCCACAATTACAACAGTGTCCTCAGATTGATTTTTCCCTGCTATTAAAAAATCTACTCGTTTAGAAGTGTAAGGAATTCGAAATTCGATTGCTACTCCCGCATCTGAAGGGATTTCTTCATCGTTTAGTACTTTATACATGTACTGCATCGAGTTATCCCATGACCGGATTTCCGCCTCATTGACTTTCCCAATTTTATCGTTAAAATTTTTACAAATATTATTTACCAAGTTATCGGTGAGTATATCATCCATAAATTCGTCTTTTGTCGCTTCGTATACAATCACTTTTACAGCACCCCTAATGTGAAGTAATCGTCTTCGTGTTAAATGATCTTCACTATATATTAGCATAGCAACTAGATTTGTAAGAGAAGTTGCTGTTGGTTGCTAATTTACCTTCACGTGGA
The DNA here is from genome assembly GCF_000826125.2 of Bhargavaea cecembensis. Taxonomy (GTDB): domain Bacteria; phylum Bacillota; class Bacilli; order Bacillales_A; family Planococcaceae; genus Bhargavaea; species Bhargavaea cecembensis_B. The sequence goes on along the minus strand of NZ_LN651373.1, from coordinate 1,371,682 downwards.
CTTTAAAGATTTTGAATTCTATCAAATGCCTGGTTGATAATAAAACCAGGCATTTTAGATGACAAGAATTACCCTTAAACCCCTATCCAGTTCTGTTGTACTGATGCCTCGCTGCTCAGTGATCACATCGTATCCGGTCCCCCGGTGGGTGTGTCCTGTAATCTGAGCATAGGAGCCGTCAATGCTGTCGCGTTCCAGCAGTTTTCCGACTTTCCGCCTGTCTTCCCTTTTCACGAAGCCGACGTGGTGCCACTTCATGGACGTGTCCATCAGAAAGACTTTGATCGAGTGGGGGTCGTCGAGGTTGCCCGGGTCCGGGACGAGCCGGACGACATCTTTGAATCCAAGATCTTCATCGGTGTCCGGGTGATGATTGTCCTTGTATTGACCGCCGATGCGCCTGAGGACCTCTTGGATGTCTTCCCCGGCTTCATTGCGTTCGTGGATGCCTGCGACGGAGAGTTCCATCGTCCGATGCGTCGGCTCCTCGTCGGGCATGGATGGTTGTGCGTCGGGTTCGTCGTTTCTCAGTTGGTCACGCAGCTTCGTGTTTTTCGCACCGGCGATGAAGATGATGATGATCAGCGCAACGACCAGCAGGATGTATCCCATTTATTCCACCTCCTTCTCTAGATTACATGCGGTCCAGGAAAAGAATGAACGTCGTGATGGCAAACAGCGAGTAGGCGACCATCGTGACGATGTACATGGTCATTTCAAACAAAGTCAGCTTTCTCCGCCGCTTTTCCTTTCTCAAGTGGAAGTAGTAGATGATGGAACTCAGCAGCAGGAGAAGAATTGAAAGGCTATTGGCTTGCTCCAGCAGGTTTTTCAATGGCCCCACTTCCCTTCCTTACTCCTCTACCCTAGTTGCGGTCCTTCCAAGAGTCATCATTCTCGAACGAAGCTGATCAAGATCAGGTGAGCAAGAAATTGTGATCGTCTACTCGCCCGTCGACCGCATTGGCCGTTCTATCATAAAATGTTCTTTGTCTCAGACCGAATGAAGGCGGCTGCCTGACCTTTCTTCTGCAACTGACTTCACGATAAATCAAATAAAAGAATAGCTCCTTGAAAGAACCAAGGAGCTATTCCTGCCGAAATCTTCTTCTGTTTTTTTGTAGTAACCAAATAATAAATAGGAAGAACAAAGCAAAAGCAGTCCTGATAATTATATTTAAAAACAGGTTATATTGAGAGAAAAATTCACCGGCAAGAATAAACGTTAATAAAAAACCAATTGCAAAGACAATCAGATATCGAAACAAACCATCCCCCCTTGCAGCTTCAAAACAACGATAACTCAATAACCACTTAAAGATGACCCCGGCTCAATACCGGAATCATCTCACCTCACCTCACTGATTAAAGCTCAGTTTACTACGGCCTCTCCGCTCACTTTTGATGCTTCTCGAAGAACGCCAATGTTTCTTTAATGATCTTCTCTTGGTCGTTGTCCAGCGTGGCGACGTGGTAGCTGTCGTGCAGCCGGCTCATTTCTTTTGTTTCCGAGGAGATGCCGTTACGAATGATGTCTGCATTTTCCGGCGGGACGACGTGGTCTTCGTCCGATACGAAGATGAGCGCCGGGCAGGTCACTTTGCGGAGTTCGGGTTTCACTTCTTCCATGAGGGCGACGATTTCCTTCATCGACTGAACCGGCGTCTGGTCATAGGCGAGTTCGGTAACGCCCGGTTTCTTGATATCCGATCCGATCGCATCGAGAAAACGCATTGACTCCGGCACGTGTTCCATGGCCGGCATGTCGATTGCGGCATTAATGAGGGCGATCGCTTTGATGTCCGGGTGTTTTTCAGCCATGTAAAGCGTGAGCGTGCCGCCCATCGACAGGCCGGTCATGAGGATCGTGTCGCAACGCTCTTTGAGCCATGCGTAGCCTTCTTCGATTGACCGGATCCAGTCATGCCGGCTTGAGCGTTCCATGTCTTCGGGATGGGTGCCGTGGCCAGCGAGCCTCGGTCCGCACACCGTGTAGCCCGCCTCGGCGTAGGCTTCGCCGAGCGGACGCATGCTCTGCGTCGTTCCGGTGAATCCATGAGAGATGAGGATGCCGGTTTTTCCGCCTTCAAAATAGAATGGTTCCGCCCCTTCGAGCACCGGGTATTGTTCGTTCATGCTACCGTCCCCTTTCAAGTCGTTCTTTAGTTATCTTTCGGGAAACGAGGCTGAGAATCCTGCCGACACTGTTTAGAAGAAACTCATCCCTTTTGGTCGGTCATCATTTTTTTTAGGAACTCCTCTTGGTACGGCAGGTAAAGACGGGTCCAGAACAATTGCGTCAGCTTCAGGACCAGCAAGCCGGCAAACGGCAAGAAGAGCATAAACAGATAGAAAGGGTCCACCGTGATGCCGAGGAAGATGCCCAGCCCGACTCCTGCCAGAATGAACACGGTGCATACATACCAGCTCGCCAGGAGGGCCAGGAAAAAGACGGCATTCATATAGACGAGAGTCAGCATTTTAGCTTGTTTCTGCCGGTCTCTTGTTCCGCGAAGCGGCGCCAGTTCGTTTTTAATTCGGCAAGAATCTGCCTTGCCAAGTCCCAATTTCGTTTAAACAAGAAGTCCAAAGCGGATGCCTCCCTTTAACCGATCGGCACAGAATCACTCAGCGGATTTCGCTTTTTGCCATTCGTTCAAGTCATCGAACAGCTTCTCGATCGTGCCGTTGCCGACGTTTTTGTATTTCGCGAGGATGACGAGTTCCTGCGGCAGCTGGCCTGCACGCACGATGCCGCTCTCCTCGAGTTGCCGGACGAACCCCGGCGTGAGCGACGGGAAGTTCTCTTTCGTCAGTCCGGCTTTTGCGAGGTTCTCGGTCACCGTCACGCAGTCCGCCTTGTAGAAAAGGAACAGCTCGCCCGGCCGCTCAAGGCGGATTTTCCTCCGGGCTTTTTCTTCTTCGATGAAGACGCCGAGTTCCTCGAACAGCTGCTCATCGTTCTTTTCGGTATAACGGGAGGCCGACTGGTGCAGGCCGTCCAGGTCGGCGGGCAGCTCGCTCATGATGCGGGCTTCCTCTTCCCCGCCGAGCTTGACGAGGAACCGGACAGATTTTTCGAACCGCTGCGGCAGGAGGAAAGCGTCCCGCAGGAAGTACGGCACGTCGAGCGACTGGTCCTTGAATCGGATTTTCCGTACGGTCGTGAAGCCCGGCGGCTCTGCAGGCGCTTCGGTTTCGAGGGTGGCCGCCGCTTCTTCCTGCGCCGGATCTGTCTCCTCTTCTTCCCCGCCGACCTGCTGCCGGAGAAGCGATTCCAGCCGCTCGAGCCGGGCTTCCAGTTCCGGCAGTTCGAACGCCTGCTGGGTCGGCGCCGCCGGGTCGCGGTACTCCGGGAAAGTGAAATTCGGATCTCCGTACACTTCGGCGTACCATTTCAGCACGGTATAAATCGCTTCCCATGAAGTGAGCGCCTCGGACACGCGGAACGCTCTCGTTTCGTGGGCGGCCAGGTTCCCGCTCCGGCGGATGACTTCAAGCGCATCTTTCACTTCTCGGGTGAGCAGCCCTTGCCGGTCCACTTCATCCAGCCGCTCCTTTAGCGTCATGTACGGCTCGTCGGGAATCCCCTCTTCCCGCATGACGAGCTTCAGCACCGATTCAACGAGCACGCGCGCATGCGTCAGCATCGTCCGCGGACTCGAATACACACTCTGTTCCAGCTCGTTCGCCACGAGCGCGAGCTGTTTATGGTTCAGGAAATGATAGAAATATTGGTCGGTCATTGGCTTGGCTCCTTAAGTCAAAATATCTCATCCTATTGTATCATGGCGGAAGCGCGGGTTTGATACGGGGATATGTATTAAAAGGTTCATAGACAGATTCGAAGTCAGCTCTGTATTTTGAGCGTTTTGTGCTACTATACTGTAAGAAGTGTTTATTATACTCCGCCAATGAGGGAGCCGGGACAAAGCGTGGAAGAGACAGCCTTTTATCCGGTTGAATTTGTCTGTTTGAATAACAACTAACATAATATCAGGAGGATCAATCATGAACCCTGTGGAAAAAGACCGGATCCAGCAGCTGGAAGACCGGCTGGAACGGATGTACGGCAATGATCTTGATAGCGCTGCGGAAGAGATCTGCCTGGCGGTGAAGGACCTGTTCGGTTTTGATTATCACCGGATTCCTGTTTTGATCGAGAAGCGGGAAGACGTCGCAAACTGCGAATTTCTAGCGGAGAAGCTGAAAGAGCTTCCCGAGTTGACCGCCGAGCATGTGTGTCCGCTTCTGCTCCGGCTGTTCGGCACGAACCTGGAAGGAATCGTCGCGATGGAAAAGGCCCCCATCTCGATCCGGTCCAAGGAAAACTGGGTCAAGCGGCATGACGGCGACCTTGTGATGATCACCGGCGGACACCGGGACCTCGACGTCATTGTCTCCCCGACCGAGGCGTATATGACGGTCACCGGCAATGAGCGGTTGCCCGACGAACTCCTCGACCTGCTCGTGGAAATCGGCTTTGAAAGACGCGACGGACATGCCTTCCACGAGGAGCCGGATGGAAAGCCGGTCCCGGTTGAATTCAAAACCGCCACGATCCGGACCATCACCGATTACTTCGAGGAGCACCCGCTGTCCGGGAAGCAATGAAAGAAGATCCTGCTCGGAGAGGTGAGGCACAGTCACAAACGTTGTGTATCTATGGCGAAACGTTGCGTATCTGTGCGGAAACGTTGGTTTGCCGGCGGATTGCCTTTGCCCAATAGCTTGGACTTAACCGGGAGTGTCATCACCGGCTGCTGAATCGAATCTAAAGCTGGACCTTCCGAATCTAAAGCTGGACGCTCCGAATCTAAAGAAGAACCCTTCCCACACGAAAAACAAGCCCGGTCGGCAAATGCTGACCGGGCTTTCGTATGTGTTTTATTCTCCGAAGCTGGAGAGGAATTTGACGCGGTCGCCCATCGGCGGCGGGTTATCGTCGGTGAGGACGATTTCGAGGAGTGTCGGTCCGTCGTCCCGCATCAAGTCCGAAATGGTTTGTTCGTTCAAGTCATCCATCGATTCGACGCGGGCGCTCGGGATGCCCATCGCTTCGGCCATTGCCGCCATGTTGAACGGCTTCGTCGAGAAGGTTTTGTGGGTGCGCTTGAACTGGAGGTTATGGCCATGGTACACGAGGCCGAGCCGGGCGTTGTTCATGACGATGAACAGGAGCGGGACGTTGTATTCCTTTGCCGTCAGGATCTCCATGCCGTGCATGTAGAAGCAGCCGTCTCCCGTGACGGTGACGGTCGGGCGTTCCGGGTCGGCGAGTTTCGCCGCGATTCCGGTCGACAGGCCGCTGCCCATCGCGCCGAAGTGGACGTTGATGTCGAAGGCATCATTTGAAAGGACGCTCAGGTCGTGGATGATGTATGCTTCGGTTTCGGTGATGTCGATCGCCCATCTCGTCTTTTCGGGCAGGAGCTGCTGTAGCTTCAGCATGACGTTCTTCGTCGTGAATTCCTCGCCGGGCGTGAGTCTTGCCGCGTTGTACGGCGTCTTGACCGATTTCGGGGAGGCGCCGAGCTGGCGGAGTTCGCGGATGAAGCGCGGCAGCACTTCATGGAGGTCGCCAAGCACCGGCAGATCGGCCGGGTATTTCCGGCTGAAGACGTTTTCGTCGATGTCCGCGTGGATGACAAACCGGTCTTTCGCGAGGTTTTCGTTGTAGTTGCTCGTTGCCGTTTCGCCGAGGCTCGATCCGAGCACGACGAGTGTCTCGAAGTCGCCTTCCTGAATGAGCTTGGTCGTGGATTCATGGCCGGCAAATCCGTAGACGCCGGCGAAGTTCGGGTGGCTGTCCTTGAAGAGTCCTTTTGCGACCGGCGTGCAGACGACCGGCCAGCCGAGCAGTTCGGACAGCATCATCACTTCCGGAACGGCGCCCCTTACGCCCTGGCCGGCGAACAGGATGCCCGTTTTCCGGCGCTTCATCTCCTGGGCCGCTTTCTTGACTGCGCCGGTGTCCATTGCAGGCGGATTGGTCGTGACCGGTCCCTCCGGAATCTCGATTTCCACCTGGCCCATCTGGACGTTGAGCGGAATCGCGATATGGACCGGTCCGGGGACGCCGTCAAGCGCGATCCGGACGGCTTTGTCGATTTCCGCCACGAGATCTTCTGGCCGTTCCACCCGCTTTGAATATTTCGTGACCGGGGCGAAGACCGGGGATACGTCGAGTTCCTGGGAGGCGTTGAAGCCGACCGTGCTCATCGGAACGGCGCCGCTCAGGAACAGGACGGGAAGATGTTCCCGCATCGCGTTCGCCGCGCCCGTAATCAGGTTTGTCGCCCCCGGGCCGCTCGAACCTGCGGCCACCGCAATTTTTCCTGAGTACTTGGCGTAAGCGGCCGCCATATAGCCGGCCGCGCCTTCGTGCTTCGTGATAATCGGCGCGATGTCCGGGTAATCGTTCAGGCCGTCATAGATAACGTTCAGGCTCCCGGCCGGAATGCCGAAGATCTTGTCCACTCCGATGTTGCGGAAATACTCCAATACAGCAATTCCTGCTTTCATGAATCTCCATCCCCTTTTAGTTCTTTTTTAAGAAATCCTTTTCAAGCTTTCTCGCCGGGATCGGCGGGCTGAAGTAATACCCTTGCATGAGCGAGCATTCCCTCGATGCGAGATAGTCTGCCTGCGGTTTTGTTTCCACCCCTTCCGCAATGACATCCATCCCGAGGTTGCCGGCCATCGTGATGATTGTGTCGGTGAGCGCCCGGTCGTCTTCGTCGTCCATCAAGTCCCGGATGAACGAGCGGTCGATCTTCAGTGTGCTGACCGGAAACTTCTGCAGGTAGCCGAGAGAAGAGTAGCCGGTCCCGAAATCATCGATGGCGAGCTTCACGCCGAGGTCCTTCAGCCGGTTCATCGTGTCGATGGCAAGCTCCGAATCGCGCATGAGCTGATTTTCGGTGAGCTCCAGATGCAGGTGGCCGGCCGGAATCCCGACATCTGCGAGCACCCGCTCGACGACTGCGACGAGGTCATCCTGCTCGAACTGGGCGGCCGACAGGTTGACGGCCATGTTCATCGCCGGGTAGCCGGCATCGATCCATTTCTTCAGCTGTCCCGCCGCCTCGCGCATGACCCATTCCCCGATCTGGACGATGAGTCCCGTCTGCTCCGCAAGCGGAATGAAGATCGTCGGCGGCACAAGCCCTTCAGTCGGATGGTTCCACCGGATGAGCGCCTCGACCCCCGACAGTTTGCCGGTGCAGTAATCCACCTGCGGCTGGTAGAACAGGACGAACTCATCGCGCTCAAGCGCCCGGTACAGGGCATTCTCATATTTGACGTTCTCGACCGTGCGGCGGCCCATGCCTTCATGATAGAAGTGGAAGCTGCCGCCGGCGACTTCCTTTGAACGGTACATTGCCGTGTCGGCTTTTCTGATCAATGCTTCTGCATCTGTCCCGTCCTCTGGATACATCGCGATGCCGATCGAGTTCTTGATGAAGATTTCATGGCCTTCCAGCAAGATCGGATCCGCGAATGCCCCGTTCACCCGCTGGACGGTACGGATGACTTCTTCCTTGTTTTTCACGTCGAGCAGGATGATCATGAACTCATCCCCACCCTGCCGGGAAACGATTCCCGTGTCGGGGATCGCTTTGCTCAGCCGGATGGCCACTTCTTTTAGGAGAAGGTCGCCGAATGAGTGTCCGAACGTATCGTTGATCAGCTTGAACCGGTCCAGGTCCAGGAACAGGACCGCCAAATATTCGTCGTGCAGTCCGGCGTTCATCAGCGCATTGTCAAGCCGGTCGCGGAGAAGCAGCCGGTTCGGCAGGTCCGTCAGGCTGTCATAGTAGGCGTAGTACTTGATCTCGTCTTCCAACTGGCGGCGTTCGGTGATGTCTTTGAAGATGATCACCTGGCCGAAGACCTCTTCTCCTTCCTGGATGAGCGAGAGATCGTATTCCACCGGGAATGAACTCCCGTCTTTCCTGTAAAAAGAGTCCACATTGACGACGGGCTTGTTGCCGGGCCCCACCGAGCAGCCGTCCGTCAATGCGGCATTTCCCCAGAAAACCAGTCCGCACGGGAGGCCGACGATTTCTTCCTCCCGGTCGTAGCCGAGCATTTCCAGTCCCGCCGGGTTGCAGAACGTCATCCGTCCCCGGAGATCCAAGCCGAAAATGCCTTCGCCCGCCGAGCTCAGGATGAGTTCCTTTTCCCTCGACAGGTTGCCGAGTTCGGTGACGACGCGCTCCAGCTGACGGTTTTTCTCCGTCGCTTCGGACGTGCGCTCGGCGATGATCACTTCCTGCTTCTCCATGTAGAGCAGGTTGGACAGTGTCGATGCCGTCGAGTCGACGACTGACTGCGCGAGCTGTTGGACAGATTGCGGGTAAATGATGACCTCATCGGTTAAATTTGGAACAGCGATAAATCCAAGAATCTCGTTCATCGCAACAAGCGGGAAAACAGCCAGGCCGCGGATGCCGAACGCTTTGCACACTTCCGGATCCGGGCGGTCGTCTTGATAGACATCCGGGATGAAAATCGGCTTTCTCGTCGCGATCGCTTCCTGGAAAACCTTGTCGGACAGGACGTCTTCCATCGCCATCTCATGGACTTTCAGCCATTCATCTTCGTTCCAGCTGCTTTCTTTGCTCAGCCGGGCGGGCTTGATCCGCTTTCCCGCGAGCGGGTCCAGCAGGTGGACGCCGGGATTGTCGTTATCGAGAACCTGCCCGATGAACCGGAAACAGATTTCAATGGCCCCCTGCATCGTTTCACAGCGGGAAAGCTCCCGGTTGACGTCGAGAAGGAACTGCTTTTCCTTCAGCAGTGCTTCCTTCCGGTGCAGGTCATTGGCATTCCGGATGGCGACCGCAGCCATATTGACGAACGCCTCGACCGTCTCCCGCTGTTCATCCGAGATGTTCATCGGCTGGCCATAATTGAACAGGAAGACAAGGCCGAACAGCTCGTCGCCGAATGAGATCGGCAGCACGAGCAAAGACCGGATGGCGAATGAATCGACCGCCCAGTCGCTCGGCCGCTCATCGGCGGCGGTGTCCGGGATATAGACCGGCCGCTTCGTCTCGATGACTTCCCGGACGAGCGCATCGTTCTTCGGATCGATGACGTGCATGTCGAGCGTCATGCCGTTCATGAAGTCGGGCTTTCCGGTGAATCCCCGGAACGTTCCGTCATCCTGGGGCAGATAAATGCCGACGGAATCGCACTGGAAAACTTCCTCGGAAATCGCTTCCGTGACGGCGCCGAGCATTTCTTTCAGTTCGAGTTTCGTATTGATAAGCCGCGTCAGGTTGGCAAGCTGGCGGTATCGTGAGTGATCGTTCATCGTGTCACATCCTTTATGTACGGGTCTTCTTCCCATTTCCATACCCTGTTTTGCGAAAGTTTAGGCGGACGGGTGAAAACCGCTGAATCCCGCACCCGTTGGCCGGATGCGGGATTGCCCGTTGTGTATGTCACTCTTCCTCGTCGTGGAAGGCCTCTTCGAGCCGGTGGCGGAACTCTTCCGCCGCGCTGTAGCCCTGCATCCGCAAATACCAGTTGTTCGCCGCGGCCTCGATCAGTCCGGCCACGTCCCGTCCGGGCTGGAGCTGGATCTGGATATACGGAATTTTCACGCCCATGTATTCCTTGTATTTCATATCGACTTCGAGCTCGTTGTTCAAGGCGTCTTTCTGCCACTCGATGAGCTCGATGTCGAGCGTGATCCTCGTCTCTTCCTGGAACGACGTGCGCCCGTACATGCGGACGACGTTGAGCAGCCCGACGCTCCGGAGCGCGAGGAATTCCTTGTTGCTGCCGTCATGCGTGCCGAGCAGCGTCTGGGGGCTCAGTTTCCGGATGACGACGATGTCATCGCTCACGAGCCGGTGCCCCCGGCCGATCAGCGTATGGGCGGTCTCGCTTTTCCCGACGCCCGACTTCCCCCTGAGAAGGACGCCGATGCCTGATACGTTCACGCAGACGCCGTGGATGGCGATTTCCTCCGCCAGGTTTTTCACGAGGAACCCGTTCAGTTTCTGGACGAATTCGGTCATCGAGTCGGCCGTCCGGAGCACCGGGATCCGGGCTTCGCTGCAATATAGAAGCAGGCCGTCCGGCTCTTCCTGCGAGGATGTGATGATGACGCACGGCGGATTGTAGGTGACGATGTTTCCGATCCGGTGGCGGGCCTCTTCGTCATCCAGCGTATGAAGGTAGCTGATTTCATTCCGCCCGAGGATCTGGACGTGTCCGGTCGCGATGAAGTCGAAGTGGTTCAGGAACTCAAGGCCCGGACGGCGAACTTGCGCTTTGTCGATCGTCCGGTGCAGCTCGGATTTCCCGGCGAGCACTTCCAGTGAAAAGGCATCTGCAATTTGTTTGACTAAGACTGTTTTTGTTTCCATGGTTCTCTCCGCATCCGGGTTTCCCCGATTCATTTTGTTTAAGAGTGACTGGTGTCCGGCTCTGTACCATTAGGACGCCGGACCCCGCGAAAAGTTTGGTCAAGAGGATATAGTCAACCCGCAGCACGGTTTCTGTGCTGCGGGTCCTTCTGTTTCCTATTATACAGCGAATGGCGTCGAATGAAAGCGTTTTTCACGGCTCATTCCTCGAGCAGGGCTCCCGTATCGACGGTCCACTTCTCGAGCGTGTGGGCATCGACGGCGTGGACGTGGCCGCCGGGCGGCGGGAATTCCGGCACGTAGACGAGTTCATAGACGGGTGCGCCGCCGTCGTTTTCATTTCTCGCCCGGACGGGACGCATCCGGATGTCGGACATGTAGAGCGCCTTCGCCGTCGTGAGTTCGATCGGCGCCTCCTCGGTGAGGCCTTCCGCGTTAAACGTCACGCGATCCGATGCATCGTACCTGAGCAGTTTTCCGGTCCGGGCATCGATGTTGATCTCGACTCCTTCATCCTCGATCTGGATGTCTTCATGGAACCGGTCGAAGATGAACTGATACCCGGCCACTTCCATTTCCCCGTTTTCATCATCCTCGTAAAGTTCCGGGTCCTCTTTACGAAGGCGGAAAAGCCGGTCGGCATCCGGGAATTCCCCGAAGAGAATGGAGACGGCGGTCTGGAAGGCATCCGCCCGGCCGATCCGTTGCCGGCCGCTCTTGCCGGCGGGCTCCGGCTGCACGACGGCGGAGTAGATCAAATCGCTGCGGTGTCCGGTGATCAATTTGACCGTATGTTCCATCGGTGCGTCCGGATCGTACAGCCGGCTGTCGCCGTCCACGAGCGCCGGTTCGTCGCTGTAGACTTCGTAGTCGACTCCGTCGAGATGTTCTTCATAAACGAACTTCATCTCATCGATGCCCGACGCCGCAGTCAGCGGGAGGCGTTCCACACCGTCTTTTTGGAGGCGGTCATGCCCCGGCTGCGTGTAGCCGAGTTCTTCGGCCAGCGAAAATACGGTGCCGTCCATTTTGACTTCATCCGGCGCCCCTGTCAGAAAATCGTAGATCAGGTGGAACTCATTGTCGCCTTTCACGTAGATTTCGCGGTCATACCGGCTGATCTTAAGCTCTGCGGTGAGATTCGCCATGAACAGGTCCAGCGCCGCTTCCGGCGTGATGTTGCTTTCCTCGTTGATGAGGATGAGCGGCCCGAGATGGTTCGTCATGTCCAGCAGCCGGCCGTCCTTCCAGAACGAAAAACTCATTCCCGAATTCGGCAGTTCGATGCCGTCCATGTCTCTCCGGACAAAATCCACCGAGTAGATCGACTCCAGGTCGACGACCGAGGAGAACTGGAGATTCGCCGAATCCTCTTCAAACAGGCTCCGGAGAAACTGCTCCGCGATTTTTCGGATCATCCGCGGGGCGAGCGAGACGACCGGCGCATGCTCCGTCGCACGGAAACAGGAAAAGAATCTCAGGTCCCCCTCATCGTCGAGAACGAGTTCGCCGAGGAGTTCGTCGGATCCTTTCCGGACAAGCATGCAGCTGCCCGGATCGTCCGGCAGCGTTTCCAGCCCGATCTCGTCGGCCCTCACGCCTTCCAGGTAAGGAATAAGCTTATTGACCCATTGATTGATTGTTTCCCTCATCAGCTGCACCCCTTTGAAACGTTTCGTTTCCACTTGTCTACCCAAAACTTCGGCGGATGACCCTTTTGATTGAGCGTATGCTTGGGGGCGGTCTGACTGACCTGGGGGAAATAAAAATCCCCGGCTGGCGGTCGGCCGGGGATTCTCCATGTCAAGTGGCGCTTTTTTTTGCTTTGTGTTGTTTCTTTCTGGATTCCTGAATGGCGTCTAGGTAGGCGGTGTAGGCGGAATGGCCCGAATACGTGAGGCAGAGGTATTCCTGCGCACGGGTCATCGCGATGTACAGGAGCGATGCTTCTCGCTCCGGGTCTTCTTCGAGCGGCAGGGGCATGTTGTCGACGTTCACGATGAACACCGTCCGGAAGTCGAGCCCCTTGCTGCTGTCGATCGTGCTGATCGTCACCGCTTCCCCGTTGCGGTCATAGTTCCGCTTGGACTCCGCCGATTCGGTGAGCCAATAATACGGCAGCCCTTCCTTTTCAAGCGCGCTCTTCAGTTCGGCGACGTAGTCCTCGCCCCGCCACCGCCTGACGCGATACAGGACGAGCATGCCGGAAAGCGGAATTCCGCGCTGTGTATGGAGAAGGCGGATCTGCCGGGCGACGAACGTGGCCTCCTGCGAGAAGTCCTTCGCCCGCACGATGCCGGGCGCATAGCCCTTCCGCTTCGTGCTGAGCGGGGCAATGATCTCCCCGTCCATCTCTTTGTCGACCACGCCGCGGACGGCGGAATGCTCCCGGTAGAAATCCCACGCGAACGAGACAATCTGCTCCGTGTTCCGGTAGTTGATGTTCAGCACTTTCGAACGTCCGCGGAAGTCGAGTCCCGTGTCTTGCATATAAGACCGGCGCCGCTTGTAGATCGACTGCGCGCGGTCCTCCACGAGAAGCAGCGACTTCGTCTCCGGGTTTAGCAGCCGGCTCACGAGCGTGAACCACTCCGGTTCGAAATCCTGACCTTCATCGATCAGGATGGCATCATACGTCGGCAGGATCGCCTCGCCGCCGTCTATTTTTTCGATGAAATACGGAATCTGGTCTTCCTTGATCTTCAAGTCGAACTTCAGCCACGCATGGAAGTTCCGGACGGCGATGTTGCCGGTCCCCGGAACCGTTAGCCCTTCGTTCCCGCCCGAAAAATCAAAGTCGAACAGGCTGTCCGGTTCATTCACCATCCGGCGGATCAGCGCTTCGAGCGTCCGGGAAAGCGAGATGTTGTAGCAGAGGATGAGAATCTTCCAATCCGGATGCTCCCGCATGAGAAGCTTCGCCCGGCTGGCGAGGATGAGCGTCTTCCCGCTCCCCGCCACACCCCGGATGAGCCGGTTTTTGTCCCCGAGCTGCTTGGCCATGTTTTCCTGGTGCAGATCCATCGCCTTGAGATCCTTCAGCGACAGGAGCATCTGGTCCTGATGCTCCGGCGGCCGGCGGAATTCCGCGCTGATGCGCACTTCCGGGAACAGATGATACCGGATTGCATCGATCTCCTCCCGGACGAGCGTATCCCTCAGAGGGAACATCATCCCTGCCGTATTGAAGATCTTCTCGATGAATTCTTCTTCATTGAAATTCGGATGATCCGGGTCGATCTCATCCCGCATGAACGTCTGGGCCGGTTCCAGCACGCGGTCCAGACCCAGGCTGTGCATGTCTGAAGTATGCAGCCGGGTGAACACCGCCCCGTGCCCGCACGGGAACTTCAGCTTGTTTTGATACCGGCCGTCCCGGTTCACGAGGCTTTCATCCAGCTCGAGCATATCTTTGATCAGGAACATATAGGTCCGCGCCTGATCCACCGGGTTCGGCACGGTTTTATAACCGTCCTGCGCAGTGAGTAGCGTCCAGCGCTCCGGATTCAGCTCATGCAGCGTCCCCTTCGTATAATCCTTCACTTCCAGCACGAGCAATCCAAAATCCGGGCCGATTAAAACGAAGTCCGGCCGCCGCCCGCGGATTGTCGGTTCATAATAAACAATGACATCGTCCGGAAGCACCGTCTTCATCGTCTTGAACAGGAGACGCTCCCCCGCCGTCGCCGACGACCGGATCGTCTCCGGGATCATATACGCCATGCCGATCCCTCCAAATCCATTCTGTTTCTTCCATTATACAATGTTTTCATCCAAGAATCGGCAAGATTTTCCGGCGGGTGGATGGAGGGGGACGGTGAATTGAGTTCCTTCAATATAATAGGGCGTGTTTTGGGGTAGGATTTGAGGATGGGGTACGGTTCGCGTCAGGCCGGCGGTCGATCATTTGCTTCCGCTCTCGAAATTCATCTTGACAATTTCGTGTCGGTGGAGCAAAAGCGTTTATTTTTCGGAGAAACGGGCATAAAATAAGCATAGTGATGAACGGAAGCCACAGCAACCCAGACGATGCAACGAGACACCGGCTTCCGGACAGCACTGCCGGATTGGAAACCCGGCCATTTGGAGATTCAACCTTAACAGATGATTGCCCAATCATTCATTGCCATATTCTCCACACCGCAGAACGGCATCCGCCGGACTGCGGTTTTTATTTTGCGGGGGTGTGGTGGTGGGGGTTTTCGCTGATTTGGCGGGCCGTTTGGCGGAAGCAATTCCGGCGGCAGGAATTTTCGCGGATGCAATGGGCAGTTTGGCGGAAGCAATTCTGGCGGCAGGGGTTTTCGCAGATGCAATGGGCGGTTTGGCGGAAGCAAATCCGGCGGCGGGGATTTTCGCGGAGGCAACGGGCGGTTTGGCGGAAGCAATTCCGGCGGCGGAGGTTTTCGCGGAGGCAATGGGCGGTTTGGCGGAAGCTCGTTTTTCCGCTGTCACTTTTCCAATAAACCAAAAAGCAGTTTCCGTCTCTTTCGGGAGATCGGAAACTGCTTTTATTTCTATTAGGCGATCGCCTGGCCGCCGAGCAAGGATAGTTGGTGCTTCTTGTCGGCGAGTTTCTTCTCGTAGGTGCCGAGAGATTGGATGGCGATTGCGTCAAAGTCATCCGGGCGGACCAGTTGGTGCATGCTGTTCAGCATTCCGGCGTTTTCCCAGGCTGTCTTTTCGAAGACGAGATTGCGTTCGTCCTCTTCGATCAGGATTCCGAGAATGTTCGGGTCCCCGTACTGGGCCGGGACTGGCAGCCCCTGCTTCAGCTTCAACACTTCAATGGATTGCGGGATTGACGCGAGGAGCGCCTCCCTATCGATGGAATGTCCGAGTTCGTGCAGGGTGATCGCCGTCACGTACGTGTCGAGGTCCACCGGATGCCGCTGTTCGGCGAGGGCCTGCATAATCCGTTCAGAATCGTAGGTCACGTAGTCGTGAATGAACTGGTACGTCATGTTGATTCCGCAATGATCCTCTTTAACATCCAGATTCAACCCTGTCCGCTGCATCGTCCGCCTGATGATGGATTCAATATTCTCTTTCACTTTCTCTATTTCGCCCCATTGTTTTTTGTATAGAACTGCCGAAAACCGGCATATTCTGCTCTCTTTATTGGATGAACAGCTGTTGAAAAACGTTCATCCAATCAGGATAAAAACATTTTATCACTATATCAATATAGAATCTAGCGGTTGACATTATGTTTATTTCCCGCGAAAATTCCTAATACAGGGATAAATTATTTTACGCTATATATCATTGTTCCGAGAGTTTACAACATCGCGAACCATTGTTATATATACAATGAACAGAATATTACAATCTAGTTACGATTGTTACAAATATTACGGTTCTTCTCCATTTGTTTATTTTATAGAGAAGGGGAAATACAGAGGGTGAGGCTGCAACAGCTTCTTTCCAAAAACTTTTTGAGGAGGAATGCAAGATGGCAGACAACAAGCGTAAAAACAACAACAACGAGAAAATGACAGTAGAAGAAGCAGGACGCATGGGCGGCGAAGAAACAGCACGCACCCACGACCGCGATTTCTATGAAGAAATCGGGAAGAAGGGCGGCGAAGCTACTTCGGAAAGCCATGGTCGCGAATTCTACGAAGAAATCGGGCAAAAAGGCGGCGAAGCTACGGCTGAGAGCCATGGCCGCGAGTTCTACGAAGAAATCGGACAAAAGGGCGGCGAAGCTACTTCCGAGAACCACGATCGTGATTTCTACGAGAAGATCGGTAAAAAAGGCGGCGAAGCCACTTCCGACAACCACGACCGTGAGTTCTACGAAGAGATCGGCCACAAAGGCGGCGAAGCCCGTCATGGCAGAGGCGATGACGACAACAACCGCAACAAGCGATAAGAACTGCTCTTTCATTTAATGAACATCTAATTCAGGAGGGATATTAAAATGGCAGACAAAAACAACAACAAAGACGGCAAAATGACAGTAGAAGAAGCAGGACGTAAAGGCGGCGAAGAAACCGCACGCACTCACGACCGCGAGTTCTACGAAGAAATCGGTAAAAAAGGCGGCGAAGCCACTTCGGAGAACCACGACCGTGAATTCTACGAAGACATCGGCCATAAAGGCGGCGAAGCCCGCCACAACAAAGATGACAACAACAACAGAAAATAATCCATGTTGTTCGGAAGAGGCTGCCCATAGATGGGCAGCCTCTTTTGCATGCGTTCCTCCTCCCCTCCCCGTTCGTCATCGACCGCCCCCTTTCACAGCGTCTTTCCTCAAACCGCCATAGAACGACAGGCCCCATAAAAACAGCAAAAGCGAGAAAGCAAAGTAACTTTGCTTTCCCGCTTCAGGCGGTGTGCGGAATGGATCGATAAATAATATGAAGGCTGATTAATACTTCCGCTTGTCAACCACCTTTTGGCTTTCGTCGAATATTTCGATCTTGCTCGGGCTTGTCGCCTTCGCCCGGATGATCGCTTCGGCGATTGCTTCATCCTTGTATTGATAATTTTCCTCGAGTGCCAAGTTCCCCGTAGAGATAATCCAGCGAGAAGCGTCCTTGTCCGGTGCAACACGATAGCACTGCATGAACGTTTTCCACTCCTTTGTGATGATGCCCGGCCTTGGCCGGGCAAAATGACCTATCTCTATTCTCTATCCATTTCACCAATTTGTCAAACTTATTTTTCAAGTCAGTTATCTACCCTTAATTGTATGACTCATTACCCTGTACGAAGCGGCCGATCCGGCGGAGGATTGTGGAGATCCGGGGACCGCCCTACAGATGGCCGGATTTTCGCGCCGGCCTGGAAGCTTTTCGCAGCCGCTTTGGCTCTTTTCGCGACCGCTTTCCGGGAAGCCGGATTCTCGCGCCCGCCCGGAGGCTTTTCGCGTCCGCTTTGGCACTTTTCGCGACCGCTTTTCGGCAAGCCGGATTTTCGCGCCGGCCCGGAGGCCTTTCGCGCCCGCTTTGGCGCTTTTCGCGACCGCTTTCCGGGAAGCCGGATTCTCGCGCCCGCCCGGAGGCTTTTCGCGTCCGCTTTGGCTCTTTTCGCGACCGCTTTTCGGCAAGCCGGATTTTCGCGCCGGCCCGGAGGCCTTTCGCGCCCGCTTTGGCGCTTTTCGCGACCGCTTTTCGGGGCCCGGCGTTTTTGCACCTGCCTGAAAAATCTCCGCGGCCGCATCATCCATTTCCGCGCCCGCAACCCAGTAGGCCCAGAATCTCTCCGCCTTCCCCTTTACCATCGCTTGCCGAATCTCTCCCCCTCCCTTGCCCTAGCACTGCTGCCCGATATTCCCCCACATGCAAAACCCCGGAAGCGCTGGGCTTCCGGGGTTGCGGCGATCATTCGATGTTGATGAAGATTTTGCCGTTTGCGAGTTCCCTTGTGATGTTGCCGAAGTCATCGGCCGCCTTCACTTCCAGGCGCGCTCCGTTTGCGGTCAGGCCGGCAGGTGCCGTCCAGTAGCCGACGTAGTGGCCCGGTGCGATTTCCATCATCGGGAGTTCCGTTGCATCGTGAGTTGTGTTCGTCAGCGGCATGTGCATGAAGAAGCTTGCCTTCAGGCCCGGTTCGCTGTCGAATTCAAACTTGACGGACTGGCCGGTCTTCAGGTGAAGATCTTCGGCTGGTGTCAGGTTGGCAATTTCCGGTGCATCGTATTTCGCAGTGAGGGTGATGCGTTTTGTTGTTTTATTGCCCGCTTTGTCCTGTGCGTCAACGTGGATGATATTCTCTCCGTTGTCGAGCAGGATGCGTTTTGAGAATTTGCCGTCCTTGACGTCGGCTCGCAGGCCGTTGACTTTCACTGTGTCGAGGTTGGCGTCTGCGACGGTCCCCTGCACGGTGACCGTTTCGCGGTTTGTCTTGTCGCCGTCAGCCGGGCTTTCGACTGTGAGTTCCGGCTGGATCGTGTCGAGCGTGATCGTCACAGGTGCGGACGTGCCCGTCACTTTGCCGCCGAGCAGCGATGTCGCGGTGAAGGTGTTGTCGCCTTCCTCGAGTGTTACGTCGAAGGAGAATTTGCCGTCGTCGCCGACCGTGACCGTGCCGGCCTCTTCGCCATTGCTGTCGAGTCGGATGTCGGTTGTCGGGGAAGCCGTTCCTTCAACGGTGAAGGCCGGTTCGTTCGTCAGCTCGCCGGATTCTGCCGGAGAGGTGATGACCGGAGTAGAAACTTCAAAGTCGACGCGCGCCCGGATCATGAAGTTGCCTTCCTCCGCAGGGGATGGCGACCAGGCGCCCGATACGAACTGGTAGCTGCGCTGGGCGTTCGGTCCGTTTTCATCCGCTCCCAGGCCAGGCGTGTTCGGGTTGGCCTTCGTCTGGATGTAGACCATGTAGAAGTCTTTGCCGACCGTGATGCCGTGTTCGCTCAGGTCGACGACTGTCCATTCGCCGTTCCGGAGGGCCGTGGCATTGTAAGGACCGGCGATCTTCTTGCCTGGTGTTCCTTCAGCGCCGCTTGCATCCCATACTTCAACGGCAAAGTCCGTGCCGCCCGGGACCGGCCATTCCGTATCCCAGAAGCGGAATACGCCCGCAGAGACGATGCCCTGCTCTTCGCCGTCCGGGAGTGTCATCTTGACGCCCCAGCCGTTGCCCGCATCATAGAATGCGCGCGCGTTTTCTGCTGTGCCGTCGTCGTAGCCGATTTCGCCGCCTGGGACAGTGTAGAACGGCTCGAGCTCAAAGTTCTGGACTGCGCCGTCTGCCCCGATCGTGACCCGGGTTTCCTGGCCGTGGTAGCCCGCCGCCACGACCTTCACTGTGTAGCTTCCTTCGAAGGCCGTGATCGAGTAGTGTCCGGCCGCATCGGTTTCAACAGGCGCCACGTTTGCATCTTCGACGAGGTAGACGGTGGCGTCTGCGACCGGCTCGCCGTCGGATGCATCGGTGATCGTTCCGGATACGGTGTTCGTCGGAACTTCTTCGAGGACGAAGTTGGCGTTCGATGTTTCATCGGCTTCCACCGGTACGCGCTGTTCAGCGGAGCGGAATCCGTATGCTTCCGCGACAAGCGTGTAGTCGCCTGCCGGGACGCGCATCGAATAGGAGCCATCTGCCGGATCCGTGTAAACCGAGCTGCCCGTCTCCAGGACGCTGACCTGGGCGCCGAGCGGCAGGAGTGCAGGAGCCGGCTTTTTGTTGTCTTCGATCGGTTTGAGTTCTTTCTTCGGAAGGACCGGCTTGATCGTCGACGGATCGATCGGTTTCTTCATGACGAGATCGTCGACTCTGTCCTTGATGACGCCGAGCTGCTTGCCGCCGTTCAGGACTTTTGCAAGCTGGTTGCCCGGCTTGTCATGGCCGTTGTCCGTTTTGTCCGCATTTCCTTTTTGGGAATTGTCGGCCTTCGGTGTATCGGACAGGCCGACGCTGTCGAGATACCAGCCGTCGCGTGTGACGCTGACATCGGAGAATGCGTTGAATCCGATGTAGACGCGCTGGCCCGCCCAGTCGGACAAGTCGACTTCCGTGTCGATCCAGCCGTCGGAGTCACCCTGGATCATGTTGAGCTGCGTCCACTCTTCGTAATCCGTCGAGATGAACACATGGCCGTAGTCCCATGCGCGTCCGCTGGAGGACTGCTCGAAGCTGTGCCAGTGCTTGAACTGCAGATAGCTCGAACCTTCCGGCAGATCGACCGGAGGCATGACGAGCGTGGCGTTCATGTAGTTGCCGTAATTGCCGGAGAGATTCGTGGCGTAGACGTTATCGCCGGTCGCCGCAGATCCCGGACCGGACGTCGGGACGCCCCACTCCCAGCTGTCTTCATCTCCGAACGATACCCAGCCTGCCGGTTTTTCGGCGAAGTCGGTGAAGTATCCGGCCGTGATGCCCGGCTTCACGTCAACGGTGTAAGGTCCGGCTGTGACTGTGTTGTTGCCGAAGTCGGAGACGGTGAAGCTGTACGTGAATTCGGTGCCGCCGATCTGCTCGCCCGGCACCGTGACGGAGTAGTTGCCGTCTGTGAAGCTGCCGGATGTGCGGACGGCTTTTTCGGAATGCTCATTGCCATCTGCATCCGTGTAGTTGAGCATGACGCTCGTCACGGAAATATTGTCCGTTGCACGGATGGACAGGTCAAGGTCCATGCCGGCGAATGTTTCTGCTGGTGCCGTGTGTTCGAATTCAGGCGCTTCGTCATCGTCGCCTTCCTTCATGACACGGCCTTCGATGCCGCCGATTCCGCTCATGAGCGAGGAGACGGCGGAGAATGAGTCAACGAGACCGTAGCCGTATCCGTGGTTCGGCGAAGTCGGGTATTCGCTGTCTGTGAGCGGGACGGCCGTGTCGAGCAGGATCTGCTCCATTTCGTCAACGGTGATGTCCGCGTCCACTTGGCGAAGCAGCGCTGCCACAGCCGAAACGGCCGGTCCGGCCATCGACGTGCCGTTCCATCCGCCTTCATAGCCGCTGCCCGGAACCGTGGAACGGATGTTCACGCCCGGTGCGGAAATGTCCGGCTTGATCTCGTCATACGGAGAAGGCCCGCGGAGCGAGAATCCGGCGACTTTGTTGTTAATGTCCGTCGCGCCGGTCGCGAACGATTCCGGATAGTTGGACGGAGCGGCTACCGAGCCCGGTCCGCCCGGATTGAAGAGGGTCGTGTTCCCCGCGGAGAACTCAGGGAAGATTTCGGCCGCACGCCAGTTTTTGACGACGTCGCGGTACCATTCATCGAGGCCCGGACCGCCGCCCCACGAGTTGTTCACAACGTCCGGCGCCATGTCGACGCGCTCGTTCCCTTGTGCATCCCTCGGAGCGAGGATCCATTGCGCGGCTGCGAGAAGGTCGCTGTCGGAGCCGCCGTCTGCCGTGAACGCCTTCACGGCGATCCATTTGGCCCCCGGTGCCACACCGACCTGGTTGCTGCCGTCCGGTTCGCTTCCGACCATCGTGCCCGTCACGTGCGTGCCGTGGCCCTGATCGTCATACGGCGTGCCCTGGCCGACGGTTGCGTCGAACCAGTTGAAGTCGTGGTCCGCTTCGCCGGTCGCTTCATTGAAGCCCCGGTACTTGGCTTTCAGGCCCGGGTGGTCCCACTGGACGCCCGTGTCGATGCTCGCGACGACCGTGCCGGTGCCGTCGATTCCGAGGCCCCATGTTTCCGGTGCACGGACGCGTTCGACGTTCCATTCGACGTTGGCGATCTGAGATGCCGGCGCTTCCGCCTCAGGCGTCTTCGTCACGGACAGCTGGCGCATTTCATCCGGAAGAACTTTTTCAACTTCCTGGAAAGTGGCGATCTTTTCCGCTACGCTCTTCGTGGCGGTGACGGCCATCCCGTTGACGATGTGGTACGTCCGGATGTTTTCCGCGTTTCCGCTCTTTTCCATGAGCTCCAGATACTTTTTCACGTCCGCCTGGGATTCCTGTGCGGTCGCCTTCAGTTCCGACACGACCGCAGAGCGCTGGGCAAGCTTCACTTTGTGCGCGGAAAGCTTGTCCTCCTTGGCGGCGGCCCTGGCCTCCGTCGCGACTTTCTGTGCGTCGGTCTTTTCCTTGAACTTAACGAGGAAAGTTACTTTCTCCTCATTCTTGAACTCTTCGAGCAGCCGTTCGCTTACCTTCTCCTGGATGACCTTGCCCGTATCGACCGCGGATACGTTCGTGCGGCTTTCCGCAGAGACGAGTCCCGGCGCGATGAGCGATGAGACCATCAGGACCGTGGCGGCCATGCTCAACAACTTGGACGGTTTGTTCTTCTTCGTTCCCGGCATACCCTTTCCTCCCTTTTTGGTGGCGATGATAGTTGCTCCGGCTTTTTGCCGCGGATCACCTGCCTTCGGGAAGGGAGATGATCCTCCCCCTGCCTCCTTTCCGTTGATTTGATTTTGGTCTCTAGATGATGGGAACGTCCTCTTGATGTACTTCCATCATACAAGAAAAACACCGCCTTTTTAGACGCCGGGATGGCTGGTAAATAAAGATGCCCCGTTCCGCCCACGCGGGGATTTTCCGGCACGGGTCTTAAGGAGGAACTTGGCGGGGAGCGGATTCTCGGGTTAAATTGAGAAATCCGCGGTGTGCCTGTGTTTTCCGGATAGGACTTTCGATTATGCATGTATGCATATTTGACCGGAGCCGAATAAATGAATAAAAAGTTGGATTGTGCTCTCTGGTGCTTGGAGAAAGAAAGGGCTCCAGAGGGGAAAGGGGTCTTTGTATCCGGCATAGACGGAGATCCGGCGGGACTTTCGGGCGGTCTGTGGGGCGAGGAGTTATCCGTCGTAAGGGAAGGTGAGGTTTTTTGAGTATTTCGTCATGTATTCTCCTGCGGGTCTAAAGCGCCGGCTCTGTCATCATTTTGTCATACAGGAAATCCGGCGGGTGTCCGGCCGGAAATGCGAGGACAAAAAAACACCCGGGCGCCGTGGCGGCCCCGGGTACGGTTGGTTGATTGATTTCAGTCCAGCGAGCGGATCAGGTTGGCCATTTCGATGGCGGCCAGAGCGGATTCCGAGCCTTTATTCCCTGCTTTCGTGCCGGCCCGCTCGATCGCCTGTTCGATCGTATCGGTCGTCAGGACGCCGAAGATGCCCGGGACGCCGGTATCGGCAGCCGCTCCCGCCACCCCTTTTGCCGCTTCCGAGCAGACGTAGTCAAAGTGGGCGGTCGCGCCGCGGATGACCGCCCCGAGCGTGATGACGGCGTCATAGTTGCCGGACGCGGCCATCTTTCTCGCAATCAGCGGGATTTCAAACGCGCCGGGCACGTGGGCGACCGAGATATTGTCTTCTTCCACGCCGTGCCGCCTCAGGGTGTCCGTCGCCCCGTCGAGCAGGCTGCGCGTGATGAAGTCGTTGAATCTCCCGGCGACAATGCCGATTTTCAAGTCTGTTCCGATCAAGTTTCCTTCAAGTCGTTTCATGGGAATCCCTCCGTCAGATGTGTAAAAGATGGCCGAGCTTTTCGGCTTTCGTCTTCATATAGCGTTCATTTTCCGGACAGCGGCCGGTCTCGATCGGCGCCCTTCCGGCGATGCGGATCCCGGCAGATTCGAGTGCCGCGATCTTCCTCGGATTGTTCGTCATGAGGATGATGCTATCTATGCCGAGGTCATGAAGTATGCCGGCGGCGGGAGCATAATTGCGCAGATCGTCGGGGAAGCCGAGCCGCTCATTCGCCTCGACCGTATCGAGCCCGGCCTCCTGCAGGCTGTACGCCTTAAGCTTGTTCATGAGCCCGATCCCCCTCCCCTCCTGGCGCATGTAGAGGAGAATGCCGCGCCCCGCATGCGAAATCTGGCGGAGCGCCTCGTGGAGCTGCGGACCGCAGTCGCATCTGCGGGAGCCGAACACATCCCCGGTCATGCATTCCGAATGAATCCGGACGGGAACGGGTTCTGCGGCTTCAATGTCGCCCATGACGAGGGCGATGTGTTCCCTGCCGGTAAGACGTTCCGTGTAGCCGATGGCGCGAAACGAACCGAACTCCGTCGGCAGGGCCGCTTCGGCTTCCCGCGTGACGAGCGGATCATGCATTCTTCTGTATTCGATGAGTTGGCGGATCGTCAGCATCTTCAGTCCGTGTTTTTCGGCTGTGTTCCGGAGGGACGGGAGCCGGGCCATCGTGCCGTCCTCCTCCATAATTTCACAGATCACGCTGCCCGGCCGGTGACCGGCGAGCCGGGCCAGGTCGACCGCCGCCTCGGTATGGCCGGGACGTACCAGGACACCGCCCGGTTTTGCGACGAGCGGGAACAAATGTCCGGGACGGATGAATTCGTCTGCGGTCGAGCGGTCGTCCATGAGGGCATTGATCGTGGCGGCCCGTTCGAACGCGCTGATCCCGGTTGTCGATGACTGGTGGTCGACGCTTACGGTGAACGCCGTCCCGAGCGGGTCCGTCGTCCGGCCGACCATCGGTGCAAGATCAAGCCGGGCCGCCCGCTCCGCGTCGATCGGCATGCAGATGAGCCCGCGTCCGTGTGTCGCCATGAAATTCACCATATCCGCGTCCGCCAAGTCGGCGAGCCCGACCAGATCGCCTTCATTTTCCCGGTCCTCGTCATCAGTGACGATGATCAGCTTGCCTGTTTTCAGATCCTCGATCGCTTCTTCGACTGTTGAGAACAATTGCATTCATTCCTTTCCTTAGGCAAATCCGTTTTCCTTCAGGAGCGCCATGCCGATTGTTGAGCCCGGCTCTTCAACGGCGGGGCCGAGCAGGCGCTCCGTATACTTCGCGATGAGATCGCACTCCACGTTGACTTGTTCCCCGACCTTCTTGGCGGCCAGTGTGGTCAGTTCCCGGGTGTGCGGTATGAGCGAAATGGTCAATGTGTTTTTGTCTGCGCCGAACACGGTGAGCGACGTTCCGTCGAGCGTGACCGAGCCTTTCGGAACGAGATAGCGGGAAAGCGCCGGCGGGATTTGGAGATCGACGTAAACGGCGTTCTCCGCCGGTTTTATTGCGATGATTTCCCCCGTCCCGTCCACATGCCCGGAAACAATATGGCCGCCGAACCGCCCGCCGGCTGCCATCGCCCGCTCGAGATTCACCCGGCTTCCGGGTGTTAACGTGCGAAGAGTGGTCGACTTGACTGTTTCAGGCATCAGGTCGGCCGAGAATTCCCGGCCGGTGAACCGAGTGACGGTCACGCAGACGCCGTCGACCGCGATGCTGTCTCCGAGATGCACATCTTCAAGAACAGTGGTCGCTTGGACGGTGAGCGTGGCCGAGCGGCCGGCCAGGCGGAACGTCTTTATAGTCCCGATTTCTTCGATGATTCCGGTGAACATGCGGATTCCTCCTTCAGAGCGGTGATTTTGATGTCCGGGCCGATCGTTTCGATTGATTCGAACGAGAGCCTGGCGGAATCATCCATCGACGGGAATCCGGTCCCGCCGAATGCGGTCGGGGCTGTCCGGCCGCCGATGAGTTTCGGCGCCATGTACACGATGAGCCGCTGGAAGCAATCCGCCTCGATGAACGCGGCGTTCACTTCCCCGCCGGCCTCGACGAGCAGCGTCTGGAAGTCCCGTTTTGCGAGCTGGCGCATGAGGATGGGAATGTCGATTTCGGGCGTTTCCTGCCTGAGCACGGTCGCTCCGGCGTC
The DNA here is from genome assembly GCF_000826125.2 of Bhargavaea cecembensis. Lineage (GTDB taxonomy): Bacteria > Bacillota > Bacilli > Bacillales_A > Planococcaceae > Bhargavaea > Bhargavaea cecembensis_B. Next base: position 1,346,236 of record NZ_LN651373.1, on the reverse strand, counting down.
TGTAAGCCGCTTTTCATTTTCTGCGGGGGCGTCGGAACCGCAGACGACGAGCGTGTCGGCATCCCGGTTGGTGATGACATTGAAGTGGACCGGCGTCCGGAGACCCGTGTCCAGAATGACTCGAATGGGGTGTTTTCCTCCGCGGGGCAGTCGGGAGGTCAGGAGAGGATTATCATGAAGGATGGTCCCGATGCCGGTGAGAACGGCATCGTGTCGGCTGCGCAGGCGGTGCACATCTTCCCGTGCGGCGTCGCCGGTGATCCAGCGGCTGTGCCCGGTGTGCGCAGCTGTTTTGCCGTCGGCTGTAACGGCAGTTTTGATCGTTGTATAAGGTGTTCCGGTTCTGATGAAATGAGCGAACGGCGCGATGAGCTCTTTTGCCCGCGGGTCGTCGGTGACGCGGACCTCGATGCCCGACTCTCTAAGCCGGTCGATCCCCGTCCCGTCGACACGCGGATTCGGATCGCGGGCGCCGATGAACACCCGGCGGATGCCCGAATGGATGACGGCATCTGCGCAGGGCGGCGTTTTGCCGGCATGGCTGCACGGCTCAAGCGTCACATACAAATCCGCCCCCGCCGCCCCGCTCCCCGCCTCTGCCAGCGCACCGACCTCGGCATGCGGTCCCCCGGCAGCCAGGTGAACACCCGTCCCGAGAATCCGGCCCTCTTTGACGACCACCGCACCGACCGGCGGATTCGGCGACGTCTGGCCCGCCGCCGACTCGCCGAGCGTGATCGCGAGCTCCATAAAACGGTCAAGCTGTGGCATAAGGGATGGCTCCTTTCTTGGTCGTATCGTTATAAAAACGTAAAAACCCCGCATCTTTTGAAAAGATACGGGGCGTGGAATGCACAAATTGAAACATGCCTAAAAAAGCGTTGAAAACAGCCGTTTTCCAACACTCATCCTTCTCCCATCCAGACTTTCACTGTCGGCTCCGGAATTGCACCGGATCCACCGTAACGAGTACGGGTCACGGACTAAGGCTCTCGCCATCACCGCCGGTGGGGAATTTCACCCCGCCCCGAAGGATTGCCTATTCAAGTACGGCTCCATTATTCCACAGAGCCGCGGCGGCCGCAAGGGGGAATTGTTCCTAGGTTTTTGGGAGGAAATGGGAGGGGTGTGGTGTTGTCTATTCTGAAGGCGCGCGCGGTCGATTCGCGGTAGCGTTTCTGCCGCGCCGATTTTCAAAGGCGCGTGCAGCCGATTCGCGGTAGCGTTTCTGTCGCTCGGATTTTCGAAGGCGCGTGCGACTGTTTCGCGGTAGCGTTTCTGCCGCTTGGATTTTCGGAGGCGCGTGACGTCGATTCATGGTAGCGTTTATGCCGCTCGGATTTTCGGAGGCGCGCGCGGCCGATTCGCGGTAGCGTTTATGCCGCGCCGATTTTCAAAGGCGCGCGCGGCCGATTCGCGGTAGCGTTTATGCCGCGCCGATTTTCAAAGGCGCGCGCGGCCGATTCGCGGTAGCGTTTCTGCCGCCCGGATTTTCGAAGGCGGGTGCGGTCGATTCGTGGTACCGTTTCTGCCGCCCGGATTTTCGAAGGCGCGTGCGACTGTTTCGCGGTAGCGTTTCTGACGCTCGGATTTTCGGAGGCTCGTGAGGCCNGCGTCACATACAAATCCGCCCCCGCCGCCCCGCTCCCCGCCTCTGCCAGCGCACCGACCTCGGCATGCGGTCCCCCGGCAGCCAGGTGAACACCCGTCCCGAGAATCCGGCCCTCTTTGACGACCACCGCACCGACCGGCGGATTCGGCGACGTCTGGCCCGCCGCCGACTCGCCGAGCGTGATCGCGAGCTCCATAAAACGGTCAAGCTGTGGCATAAGGGATGGCTCCTTTCTTGGTCGTATCGTTATAAAAACGTAAAAACCCCGCATCTTTTGAAAAGATACGGGGCGTGGAATGCACAAATTGAAACATGCCTAAAAAAGCGTTGAAAACAGCCGTTTTCCAACACTCATCCTTCTCCCATCCAGACTTTCACTGTCGGCTCCGGAATTGCACCGGATCCACCGTAACGAGTACGGGTCACGGACTAAGGCTCTCGCCATCACCGCCGGTGGGGAATTTCACCCCGCCCCGAAGGATTGCCTATTCAAGTACGGCTCCATTATTCCACAGAGCCGCGGCGGCCGCAAGGGGGAATTGTTCCTAGGTTTTTGGGAGGAAATGGGAGGGGTGTGGTGTTGTCTATTCTGAAGGCGCGCGCGGTCGATTCGCGGTAGCGTTTCTGCCGCGCCGATTTTCAAAGGCGCGTGCAGCCGATTCGCGGTAGCGTTTCTGTCGCTCGGATTTTCGAAGGCGCGTGCGACTGTTTCGCGGTAGCGTTTCTGCCGCTTGGATTTTCGGAGGCGCGTGACGTCGATTCATGGTAGCGTTTATGCCGCTCGGATTTTCGGAGGCGCGCGCGGCCGATTCGCGGTAGCGTTTATGCCGCGCCGATTTTCAAAGGCGCGCGCGGCCGATTCGCGGTAGCGTTTATGCCGCGCCGATTTTCAAAGGCGCGCGCGGCCGATTCGCGGTAGCGTTTCTGCCGCCCGGATTTTCGAAGGCGGGTGCGGTCGATTCGTGGTACCGTTTCTGCCGCCCGGATTTTCGAAGGCGCGTGCGACTGTTTCGCGGTAGCGTTTCTGACGCTCGGATTTTCGGAGGCTCGTGAGGCCGATTCGCGGTAGCGTTTCTGTCGACCGGATTTTCGGAGGCGCGTGAGGCCGATTCGCGGTAGCGTTTCTGTCGACCGGATTTTCGGAGGCGCGTGAGGTCGATTCATGGTAGCGTTTCTGCCGCCCGGATTTTCGGAGGCGCGTGAGGTCGATTCATGGTAGCGTTTCTGCCGCCCGGATTTTCGGAGGCGCGTGTGAATGATTCGCGGTAGCGTTTCTGTCCTTGAATACTCATAGATATACTAACGTAGCATTAAGATAAAATGGCCGATTAGTCAAAGACTTTATTGTGAGTTTTCCGGAACCCGGAAAACTAAGCACCAAAACTTTTTCTCGTATTCGCAAAATTGAATTTTGATTTTGAAGAAAACGCATTGTACAGCGTTTTCTCCGAAAAGCAGCACTCCTCATTTTTTGATTTTGGCGCAAAAAGCGGCACCAAAATTCAATTTTAGGGATTTGCATTTATTTCGAAAAAACGTTGTAATGTCGCCAAGGAGGTGACACGATTGGACAATCGCCCATACCCGATTTTTCTATATGCCACGGATCGTTTAATTCCGCGTGTTGACGTGCATGACCCGCAGTTCCCCTCTCTAAAAAGTCAGCGGAATTCAACGTTCTACGGCTACCAGGGGGAACTGAGAGCCGATAAATACCTAAGGAGAATGAAACTTCCCGAGGGAGCTATCGTTCTGCACGACCTCACGATAAATATTTTGGGGACTGACCGAGTGCAGATTGACACGGTGATCCTCACAAAAAGTGTCGCTTACATCTTAGAAATCAAAAATATTTACGGAAAACTTGAACTCATGAACCAGCCCGCCCGTCTGAAACGAACAACCGGAGACGGAAAGGTGCGCATCTTTGACTCCCCCATTATTCAGTTGGAGCATGCAATTGATGCACTCACTTACTGGCTGTTCATGCACGACATCCAGATGCCGGTGAAAGGCGCTGTTTTCTTGGCATCAAGAAATGTGGAACCTCTCTTTCCTGGAGGACTACCCATTCATCTTGTAACCGAACTTCCTTCTGTTTTAAGGAAAGAGCTGTCAATGCCTTCAACAATTAGTGCTCAGACAGTAGAGTGGATTGCCTCAGCTTTAAGGAGACAAGAAGATACCTTTCACCCATATCCGGTTGCAGAATACTTCGATATAATTCATGCAAATATCTACACCAATTCACTCTGTTCGGATTGTTTTGGCCTATTATTGACTGAGACAAACAGAACGGGGACTTGCTTAAAATGCGGAAAGCGACAGTGGATACCATTTATCGAGAACCTAGTTGATTACTTTCTAATCTTTGGACAAAGCATCAATAACGTGGAGTGTCAGGAATATTTAGAGGTAAGCCGTTCCAAATCCACAGATTTATTGAGTCATCCATACTTTATTAGTTTTGGCCGTTCCAACGCAGTCCGCTATAAATTAAATTTTTCCATGCTGCGCTTCAACGTGGACGGAAAGCTCTTATTACCACCGTTCGATTGATGGCTTCAGTTGAATCTCTTTGCAAAAGGCACTTTCAAAGGCGCGTGCGGTCGATCGTGGTAGCATTTCTGCCGCGCGGATTTTCAAAGCAGCGTGCGGCCGATTCGCGGTAGCGTTTCTGTCTCCGGGATTTTCGAAGGCGCGTCCAGCCGATTCGTGGTAGCGTTTCTGTCGCGCGGATTTTCAAAGCAGCGTGCGGCCGATTCGCGGTAGCGTTTCTGTCTCCGGGATTTTCGAAGGTGCGTCCAGCCGATTCGTGGTAGCGTTTCTGCGGCCCGAATTTTCGAAGTAGCGTGCGGCCGATTCGCGGTAGCGTTTCTTGTCTCCGGGATTTTCGAAGGCGCGTCCAGCCGATTCGTGGTAGCGTTTCTGCGGTCCGGATTTTCGAAGTAGCGTGCGGCCGATTCGCGGTAGCGTTTCTGTCTCCGGGAT
>NZ_LN651373.1:1326721-1341266 GCF_000826125.2 Bhargavaea cecembensis | reverse complement strand
GCCGATTCGTGGTAGCGTTTCTGCGGTCCGGATTTTCGAAGTAGCGTGCGGCCGATTCGCGGTAGCGTTTCTGTCTCCGGGATTTTCGAAAGCGCGTCCAGCCGATTCGCGGTAGCGTTTCTGCGGCCCGGATTTTCGAAGACGCGTCCCCGCTTTTCGTGGTAGCAACCCTCGAGCCAGCCACACCCCCCACAACCAAAAAACAGCCCGGTTTCCCGGACTGTACTTTCTCACCCCATGATATGATAGCCGCCGTCGACGTAGAGGACTTCGCCGGTGACGCCGGTGCCCATGTTGGAGAGGAGGGCGGTGGTCATGTCGCCGACTTCGCGCTGGTTGACGTTGCGTTTGAGCGGTGCGGTTTCCTCGACTTGGTGGAGGATTTGGTTGAAGGACGGGACGCCTTTTGCTGCGAGCGTCCGGATGGCGCCGGCCGAGATGGCGTTGACGCGGATGCCGTCCGGACCGAGGTCGTTGGCGAGGTAGCGCATCGAGGCTTCGAGTGCGGCTTTGGCGACGCCCATGACGTTGTAGCCGTCGAGCACGCGCTCGGCTCCGAGGTAGGTCATCGTGATGATGGCTCCGCCTTCGGTCATGTATGGCCGGGCTTCGCGTGCGACGGCGACGAGTGAGTAGGCGCTCGTGTCTTGAGCGAATGCGTAGCCGTCGCGGGATGTGTGGATGAAGTCGTCTTTCAGGTCGTCCCCTTTTGCGAATGCGAGGGAGTGGACGACGCCGTGGATGGTGCCGACTTCTTCGCCGATCTGGCGGAAGGCGGATTTGACGCTATCGTCGTCGTTTACGTCGCACTGGACGATCAGCCGGGCTTCACGTTCCTCTTTTTCGAGCAGCCGCTCCAGTTTGGCGCGCGAGCGTTCCTGCCGGTTCGTGAAGATCAGGTTTGCGCCTGTTTCATATAGTGATTTCGCCACGCCCCAGGCGAGACTCCGTTCGTTGGCCACGCCCATGACCACGATGTTTTTTTCTTCGAGTTTCAGCAAATCTCCCATTTCCCGAACGCCTCCCGAACAGTTTATACCAGTCATTAGCAGCTGGTGCTAACGTGAAGTATAACATAGCCGGCGGGTTTGGGGAACCGGTTATCCGGCCGCATTCCCATCGAAAAACCGTCTCCGATAAGACGGCTTTCGCTTATCTGTGTTCTTCCCGGTAGTCCAACGACGCGTGGACGAATGCGGAAATGATTTGGCGTGAAGGCATATGCCCGTTGACCGCGAAGTTTTCCGGATGCCACTGTGTGCCGAGGATGAAGCGCTTGTCTTCGAGTTCGATCGCTTCGACCAGGCCGTCCGGCGCGACCGCGGAAACGGTCACTCCTTCGCCTACCGTTTTGACGCCTTGATTGTGGGAGGAATTGACCCGGGTCCTGCCCGCTTCGAACAGCGGCTCCAAAATCTTCCCGCCGACAAAATCCACGTGATGGACCGGGTGTTCGCGGCCATGGTCCTGTTTGTGCTTGACCGGGTTGTCCATCTGATCGAGCACCGACTGATACAGGGTGCCGCCGGTCACGACGTTCAGCATCTGCATGCCGCGGCAAGTGCCGAAGAACGGCATATCCCGTGCGATGACTTGCTTTAGAAGGGTGGAGTCGAATTCGTCCATCTCGAAGTTGAGCCTTCCCGTTTCAGGATGGGGCTCCTCGCCGTAGTAGTCCGGATCCACGTCCCAGCCTCCCGTCATGACGACGCCGTCCACGAGATCCAGGACTTCCTCCACTTCCTCCGCAGGGACGATCGGCAGAACGACCGGGATTCCCCCTTCCTGCAATATCGCTTGTATATAGACCGGCTGTAATTTATAGTCATGAAGATTTTCTTGCTGTTGAGCAGTGACTCCGATGATCGGTTTCATTTAACCACGCTTCTTTCATTCCAATGTCCTTATTAATTTTCCCTTCCGTCCTCTCTTTTAAAACATCACAGAACGATCAGAAAATTCACTGTTCGTTTGACCTGTTTTGTCGAATGATGTATATTGAAAGGTGTGTCCGGTTATCCTGTATCGGATGACAATTGACGCGTCGGGGGGATGAGCATGTACCAGGGCAAAGTGAAATGGTTCAGCAACGATAAGGGTTACGGCTTTATCGAGACGGATGACGGCGAGGATGTTTTCGTCCACCATACCGGGATTCTCGGAGAAGGGTTCAAGACGCTCGATGAAGGACAGGCCGTGTCTTTTGAAGTCATTGAAGGCAATCGTGGCCCCCAGGCGGCAAATGTAGTGAAATTGGATGGAGAATGAGCAAATCCCGCCGGGCACTTTGTGCACTGCGGGATTTTTATTGGTCTAACTTATTCAGTTCCGTGCCGAGAAATTTGAGCTGTTCGCCGACCGTGCAGCCGGTGATGCAGAACTTGTGCGCGCCGGATTTCCCTCTTTCTTCACGAAGCTGTTTTTTCAGGAAGCAGCCTTCACAGTACCGGTCTATCAGTTCGTCAATATCCTGAATCAGGTCGATTTTATTCAATGGTGTCACTCCAGGTTCTTGATTCCCACATTGTATAGAGTTCCCGCCCGGTTTTCAAGTATGAGGGCACGAGAACCCATTCAAATAATAAACAGAAAGGGGGACGGATGGATGCTGGAAGTATACATAGACGGGGCGTCGGCCGGCAATCCGGGTGAAAGCGGCATCGGAATCTTCATCCGGGGAGAAGGCCATCAGGACAAAATTTCAGAGTCGGTCGGCGTGCTCGACAACCATACGGCCGAATTCACCGCGCTTCTCCGCGGCGTCGAGGAGGCCGCGAAGCGCACCGAAGGACTCGTCTCCGTGCGTTCAGATTCGAAGGCGGTCGTGTCGGCGGTGGAAAAGCGCCATGCAAAAAACCCGGTGCACCGCAAAATGCTGGAGAAAGCACTGGCCATTGCGGACGGTTTTGATTTCTTTTTCATCAAATGGATCCCCGATGAAGAGAACCGGGCCGCGGACGCGCTGGCGAGAGGCGCCATCCGCCGGGGCTGATCTCCTGAAAAGAGCGGGTCGGGCATTGGGCCCTCCCCGCTCTTTTTGTCAGTCGATCACTTTTCTGAATGTCACGGTCCCGTCTTCGGGTTCGTACAGCACCCATTCCCTGTCGCCGACGACCGGTCCGACGTTGACGAACGTCTGCCCTTTTTTCGTGTCGTACGGGACGCCGTAGCCGATTTCGATCGGCTGGTCGTCGATGACGAGACCGGGCTCATGGCTGTGTCCGTAAAAGACGAGGCCCGCCGTATCGTCCGGAAAGACGGGTGCCCACGGGTTTCCGTCCCACGTCCACTGGTGTCCGTGAACGACTTCCGCTCCCTCGATCTCGAGTTTTTCCGGCATGGACCGGATCCGTTGAAGCAGCTCTTCTTCGGATTCCGTGATCTTCGCGATCCGTTCTTCCTGGTTGCCGATGACCGACGGAAAGCGGAGCAGATCGAGCAGTCCGTCCGGCAGGAGCATGACGTCCTCCAGCCGGTGGAACCGCTCGAACGGTGCCCGCTTTTTGCTGATGGTGCATTCGAACAAGTCTCCGGTCCCGATCAGTTCGGCACCCGGGGCGTGCTGTCCGATGTGTTGGAGCACGTCCTCCAGGTCTTCCACGGAGGAATGGATATCTCCGAGTATGGCATAGCTCATTCTATCTCCCCCGCATCTATTGTATCATCCTTCGTCCGGACGAAAAATCCGTCTGATTCCGACCACTCGCAGTACAGGATGTCCTGGACGGTTCCGTAGCCGAGTTCCGCCATTGAATCCAGCAGCCATTCTTCGCGCTTGCCGATCTGGCGGAGCATCTGCCGCTTGACGACTCCCTCGTCGATGAGGAGGACGCTCGGATGTTCTTCTTTTTCTTCCAGTCCGAGATCGCCGATTGTCGCGGGCTTGTACTTGGCGTACGTGTTGATCGTGAACGATCCGTTCGTCTCGATGAACAGGTCCTTCACTTCTCGGAGCGAAAAAATTCCGCTTTGCCTCAGCATGATGCGCAGCTGTTCCATTTCCAGCGCATTATTCTCGAATTCTTCCGTGTCGAGCTTGCCGTTCCGGATCAGATAGACCGGCCGGCCCATGAGCAGTACCCGCGCTTTGTCAGAGCGCTGGGCAAATTTCTCGACCAGATAAATGAGCAATGCCCAGACGCCGAGCGTGAACACCAGGTTCAAGACGGAAATTTTGCTGTCAAACAACGTCTCTTCCACGATGCCGCCGAATAGGAGAAGGTAGACGATGTCGAACGGCGTCATCTCGGCAAGCTCTTTGCGTCCGAGAAACCGGACGATCACGAGAAGGGAAATGAGTGCGACGACCAGCTTGAGCGCATTCGTCATATAATCCAAAGGGATCCCTCCCGAAGTAGTCTGTTGCCTACTTGGAAGTTACCCTTCTTGCCGACTCTCTGAACCTGGTGTCAACTATTACATGTCATCCGTTTCGACCGGTGCACCCGGGTCACTCACCCAGTCGCTGTAGCTGCCGACGTAGAGCCGCAGGTTTTTCTGGCCGAGATGGGTGAGCATCGCATTGAGCGGTGCGGCCGTGACGCCGCTTCCGCAATAGACGGTGACCGGCTCATCGGAACCGACCACTTCGCGGATCGCCCGTTCTGTCTCTTCGCCGGGATCGAATTGGCCGTCTTCGGCCTTCAGCCGGCTCCAGTCGAAGTTGCGGGCGCCCGGGATGTGGCCGGCGACCGGGTCAAGCGGCTCATGCTTTCCGGCGTACCGTTCCGGTGCCCGGGCATCGAGGAGGACGCCTTCCTTGCGGCCTTCCACGATGTCCCGGACGTCTTCCCGGTCGGCAAAAAGTTGCCCCTGCCAGTCCGGCTTCACTTCGCTGCGCTCCGGTGCCGCTTCTTTCGCCTCCAGCGGATAGCCTGCCTGCACGAGTCCCTCATAGCCCTCTTTTAAAATGAAGGCGTTCTTGAATCCCCCGTACCGGAGCAGCCACCAGGCGCGTGCCGCGAACGGTTCGCCGCCCCCGTCATAGACGAGAATCCGGTCGTCCAGCTCCAGGCCGCTCCGCCGGAACAGCTTCGTCAGCTGTTCCCGTGACGGCATCGGGTGCCGGCCTCCGCCGGCTTCCATATCGGACAGATCTGTCCCGAGGTCCCAATAGACCGCCCCTGCAATATGGCCGGCGTCGTACGCTTTTCTTCCCGCTTCCGCGTCCTGCAGCGAGTAGCGGACATCGATCAATTTCCAGTAACCGTCCGTGAGTTCCCCAACCGATTTGAACACTTCCGTCATCTCGATCCCTCCAGTTTGGATATGTCCGAATAAATTTCCTTCCACGCATCCAGGTTCGCCGTTTCCTGCAGCACTTCCCGCTCGGACCCGATCCGGGCGAGCGCCCCCTGGAGCAGATGCTGCCTGAGCCCTTCCGCTTCCAGCTCGGTCCATTGCTCAAAACTTTGGAGCATCCGGTCTTCCTGCGCGCCGAGGTATTGTTCGGCGTCTTTCTTCGCCGCCGCTTCCAGCGCGTCCCTTAACTTGTCGCGGGTGCCGCCTTCGAAAAAGTCTTTGTCGTTGCGGAAGATCCGGTTGACGCCCGCATGGACGGACGGATCCGGGAACACGTCCGGGAACGTCATGCTGTCTTTTTCATCCGGCTCAAACGGCGTCAGTCCGAACATCGGGTCCATCTCCCGCAATGTCCGCTGCTCGGCGATGAAGCGGTCGCGCAGTTTCCGGACCGTGAAGTTCGTCAGCCGGAAGTCCGTCACTTTGAGTTCCTGCACAATATCGAAGCCGACTGAACCGAGCGCTTCGCGGAGCGCGGTGGCGAGGGCCTCCTTCGCCGGCTTCGAAGCGAACGTCGCCGGGTTGTAGGCTTCCCGGAAAAAGTCGTTGAACCGGTAGAACACCCGCTGCAGTACGTAATAAATCAGTTCATCGAGCTCGGCCTTGACGTCGTTCATGATGACCGCCGCACCGGAATGGGCGTAGCGCTTCCGGAGATCCTGTTCGTAGAGCCGGAGTTCCTCGAGGCGTTCGGCCTTCCGGTGGCGGTTCTGCTCGGTCCGCTCGATGAGTTCGCCGAGATCCGCGACGGTCTTGCGGCTTTCTTCCCGGAGCGCCTGGACGGCGAGCGCATTCAGCTCTTCGCCGAGGAAGTGGCTGAAGTCCTCCTCGAACTCCGGCATTCCGGAACCGAGCGTCTTTTCTTCCGTCTTCTCCTCGAGGGCAAGCAGGCTCGAGATGCCGAACAGGCGGGGGTTCCGGATGCCGAACCGCTGGAGCTCGCCGGCCACATACTGTTTCACGAGGTCGGCTTCCTCTGCATCCGCGGCCAGGTCGATCGCGTTGACGATGAAGAACATCTTGTCCATTTCAAATGCGTCTTTCACCCGGCCGAGCTGGATGAGAAACTCGCGGTCCGCCGCGGCGAACGCATGGTTGTAATAAGTGACGAACAAGATGGCGTCCGCATTGCGGATGTATTCGAAGGCGACGTCGGTATGCCGGGCGTTGATCGAATCGGCGCCTGGCGTGTCGACGAGCGTGATGCCTTGCCGAGTCAGTTCGCAGTCATAATAGAAGTCGATCGACTCGACGAAACAGCTCCGCGTCTCATCCGCGACGTACTCTCTGAATTCCGCTTCGCCGACGTTGACCGTCGTGCCGAGCAGAGGGCCCCTTTCCGGGAAGCCTGCCCGGAACGCCCGGATGAATGAGCGGTGGAGCTGCTTGCCGTCTTCGATGTCATCCCGTCCCGCTGCTTCGTCCGCCTGCCGGTAGGCGTCTTCGAGCGTGCGGACGGTCATGCCGAGTTCGCCGAACGCCCGCACGACGTCTTCGGTCATCGCGTCGACCGTCTTCAAGTGGATATCCGCAGTGCCGCTTTCCTTGCCTCCGCCGGCCGGACGGATGCGGTTGATGGCGGCGGTCGTCGGGTTCGGGGAGACCGGGAGCACCTGCTCGCCGATCAGCGCATTCGAGAACGACGATTTCCCCGCGCTGAACGCACCGAACAAGGCGATTGTGAAGTCCTTTTTGCCGAGGCGCGCGGATTTGCGTTCCAGATAATCCGCCGTTTCGCCGAATCCCGGCACCGAACGGATCTTCTCGGAAATCCGGAGCGCATCCTGAATCGCTTCATCCGCCGCGGCTTCGGGAACGTCCGGACGCTCCGCCCGGACGTCTTCGCCTGTTTGCGCCTCCTGCTGCTGTTTCGCCGGCGCCATCGACGGGTCAAACTCGATGACCGAGTCCTGCGCGGCCTGCTCTGCTCGTTCCCATGCGACCGCTATCGACTGTGCTTCTTCATCGAGCTCGCGCGACGGGGTTTTGAGGGCTTTCCCGAACGACTCGATCGCCTGTGCGGCTTCCATGATCGCCCGGATGGCGCCCGCCTTGTCGGAGAACGCGCCCGCCTGCTGCTCCAGCCGGTCGGTGCTTTCATTGGCCCGTCCGGCGATCTTTTCAGCCTGTTCGTCTTTCCAGCCGTCGGTTTCCCGGATGAACCAGCGGATCACCGACTGCCGGACCGTTTCCGTGAAGTTCAGGACCGTGTCGCCTGTGACGAGGGCCCCTTCCGGTATCTGGCTCTCAATGACGGAAAGCGGCACGTCGAATTCCATCCGGTCGATTTCAAGCGCCTGCTCGTCTGTCAGGATTCCCGCTTCGCGGAGCGCCTGCTTCATGAGGCTCCGGAGATGGACGGCCACCTGGGCATCCGCCGTCTTCCGGAAAAGGCTGAGCATCTGCGATTCCCGGAGCGCGCGTTCTTCTTCGGTCTTCTTGCCGCTGAACAGGAAGCCCACCTTGAACGTCGGCGACCGGGATTCAAGGTAGTCTTTCATCGCGTCCCTGACCTCGAACGGCATGAGGCCGGCATTTTCAAGCAGGCTTTTCCGGTTCGCTTCGAATGTCTCCGCCCAAAGTTCCGGCGACAGCAGTTCAACCCGTCTTGCCGCTTCCGCCGCTTCCTCGAGCAGTTCATCGCGCCGGTTCCATTCGTCTTCGGTCAGGATCTCCGAATACGTTGCTTTGCGCTCTTCCATTTCGTCTTCAAGGAAATGGAGATGCTCGTCCGCCAGTTTCCGCAGCGTGCCTTCGCCCGTCTCCTTGAGAGAACCGGTCCGGTTGCCGATGCTTGACGAGATGAGCGCCTTCACCTGGCCGAAATCGTTATGCGGCAGGGACGGCTCTTTTAATGAAGTGAAAAAGATTCCCTTAGGCTCGACTCCCCACGAGGCGAACGAGGAACGGACGGATTCTTTGAACGCATCGAAGCTCAGCTCGGATTCTCGGTGCTTGTCGATCTGGTTGACGATCAGGTAGACATTTTCGTTGTACTGCATGAGGTTTTTCGTGAACGTGAAGTTAAGCCCCGACTGGACATGGTTGTAGTCCATCACGTAAAAGACGAGATCCGCGACGTGCAGCGACGACTCCGTCGAGAGCCTATGCGCGTCGTCCGTGGAATCCACGCCCGGCGTGTCCATCACCGTGACGCCCTCCGGAAGCGCCGAGCCGGCATGCCCGACTTCGATGTCCGACACCCCGGCACCGTCTTTCGAAAACTCCTTCACGTACTCAAGGTCCAGGTTGCCGGAGAACCGGACGGGCGGGCCGTCCGTCCGGTGGATGATCGCAAAATCCTCGTCCGCCTTGTGGACCCGCACGATGTTCGCGCTCGTCGGGATCGGGCCGGTCGCGAGGATGTCCACGCCGGTCAGCGCGTTGATCATACTGGATTTGCCCGCGGAAAAGTGGCCGGCGAATCCGATGACGAATTCGTCTCGCATCAGTTTCTGTGCAAAACGCGCCGTCTTTTCCTCCCGCTCCCGGTCATCGTCCTTCCGGAAAAGTGCCGCCAGCCGGGACGCTTCCCGGATCAGTTCTGTTTGTTCTTGAATCGGTAAGTTGGTAGTATTCCCCATTAGTGAAGCTCCTCTGTCTGTTTTACTCGTTTCATCATATCATTTTTGGCCGTCCCGCGGCACCGGCCGCACGGGAATTTCGCCCGGACGGCAGCAGCGCCGGGGGAATCGTTCGATTCGGAAGGCTAATCGTTCGATTCGCGGGCCTAATCGTTCGATTCAAACGGTTAATCGTTCGATTCGCAGGCCTAATCGTTCGATTCATCAAAAAAGGCCCCCCGCCGGTTCCGACGGGAAGCCTTTCTTCTTTATTTAAACAGTGGCCGGGCGCACGGGGAGGACGTTCAGGATCTCGTCTTCCGCTTGCCGGTCTTCTTCATTGATCAGCAACAGGATCTCGCCGCGGTCCTCGGACGTCCGGATGAGCCGGCCGATTCCCTGGCGCAGGCGGAGCAGCATGTACGGGAGGTCGATGTCCCGGTATGGATCTTCCGCGAACCGGCGCTTCGCTTCGAAAAGCGGATCGTCCGGCGGATACGGGAGATCGTGGATGACGACGCGGGTGAGCGCCTCGCCCGGGATATCGAGCCCTTCCCAGAGATGCCACGAGCACAGCGCCTGCGCTTTCCCGTTCTGGAAGTCGCGGACCATCGCGGACAGCGAGCGGTCTCCTTCGAACAGGAAACGCGGATCGTCGCCGGCGGACCGGCGGAAGGCGTCCATCGATGCCTTCGTGCGGAACAGGATGAGCGTCTGCCGTCCGTCTTCCAGCGAACGCAAGACTTCGGCCGCCTTGTCCGCAGGCTGTTCGAGCCGGACTTCCATCACTTCGTCATAATCAAACGGAGAATCGACGGAGAACGACTTGAACTCCCGGATGCCGAGTGATTCGGCGAGATACGAGAAATCGCCGCCGACCGACATCGTCGCGGACGAGAAGATGACCGGAAGCTTGCCGGTGAACAGCAGCTCGCCGAGCATGTCGGTGACGAGGCGCGGCATGATGACGAGCGTCTCGTCGCCGTTTTCATTTTCCAGCCAGTCGACCGCTTCCCCGCCTTCGGTGAACAGCTTCATTGAATGGATGTACTGCTCGAGGTATTCCTCGGCGATCTTCAGGTCGTATTCCGGGATGACGTACAGATCGGCGTCAAACACGAGCTCCTCGAGAATGTCGACGGCCAGGCGGACCGCCGAGGCGGCGTCGGCCGAAATCTCGCCGGTCCTCCGGATCTTCCGCCGCTCGCCTTCCCCTTCCGAGTGCTCGTGAAGGCCCCGGAACAGGGAGGCGTGCCGGTCGACGAGCCCTTCCATCAGGACGAGCGTCTTCTCCCGGACGCCGTCGACCATGATGCGCGACAGCACCGTGTCGAGCGTCCGCTCCTGCACCCGGTAAGTGAACGCCTTCTGCGCCGCGTATTCCAGCAGATGCCCTTCATCGAGCACGACGACCGACGGATCGGGCAGGAGAGGCAGCTGTTCCTGGCGGATGCGCGACTCCTTCGTCCAAAGATGTTCCATATAGAAGTCCTGGGAACAGATGATCAAGTCCGCCGCATCGCGGTAATGCGCCCGGTGCAGCGTCTGTCCGCAACGGTTCCGCAGTTCGCATGAGCTGCATTGCCAGAGCGGATGGTAATTCACGAGGTCCCAGTCCGCGTCGGAAACGTCGGGGAATGTCGAGCGGTCCCCGTAAGGCTCGAGCTTCATCATCGAACCGTGGCCGCGGACGAACCCGGGCAGCGTCTGCTCGATCGACTGTGCGGTTTCGCTGTCTTTCACGGCCTCGTCGAGACGCTTCAGGCAAAGGTACTGCTCCCGCGACTTCGCGAGTCGGACATCGACCGTCAGGCCAAGCGCCTGCTCCAGCTTCCCGATATCGCCGGTTTCCTTCACGAGCTGATCGATCAGCGTCTCATCGGCGCAGGCGATGATGGCAGGCTTCCCGGTGTACCGGGCGTAGGCGACCGCCGGCAGCAGATAAGCGATCGTCTTGCCGGTGCCGACCCCCGCTTCCGCGAACAGGACCGATTTTTCTTTCAGCGCCTGACCGATCTGGAACGCCATGAACACCTGCTCATCACGCAGGTCAAATCCTTTTTCGGTCAGTTCATCATACAGCACATCGCCGATCCAATCGTCCATCGACTCAAAGAACGACCGGTCCCGGTCGAGCGCAAACGGAATCGCCTGTTTCATCGAAAGCCCCCTGTAAACGTAATGAAATGCACTTTTCCGGTGAGGTGCCGGAAAAATGCACAGTTTTTAAAGTATATCACGGGTTGCGGGAGGAAGAAAGTGTATTGCTTCCGCATTTAGTTTATCCATTCTTTCCGTGAATCATTCCGCGTGCGGAGCGGAAGGACGGATATTTATTCAAGGCGAAGCGTGACATCGCCCTTGATATAGTTCGGATAGGCGAAGAAGCTGACCGTGACCGGGTTGGCGTAGTTTGCGTCCGTGAAATTGAGGTCGTTGTAGGTGTAGCGGCGATCCTCGCCCTCTTCGTCGTGCGAGTACCACAAGCCCGCGGAGCTCAAGTCGATCGCCTTTCCGTTCGCATCGGCGGCGCTCTTGAGATAGCCGTATCCGAACTCGCCGTCTGTCCGGAGCTTCGTTTCGATGCGGAGCGGCACGGCCGCGGTCACTTCCAGCTTCCCGTCGGACGGGGTTTGGATCACTTCGCCGGTCCCGGTGTCCACGATGAACTGCTCGTCTTTGTCGATCGCCTGCATTTTATTCATCCGGAAAATCATCAAGTCCGGCTGTTCGAAGTAATTGCTCTGCAGGAAGTAGATCTGTGTGCCGTCCTCGTCTTCCGTGGCGGTCATGCCGTCCGTGATGCTGCTCCATGTCTCCCCTTTGCCGTTTTCGATGCGCATATCTTCGAATTGGAGGATGTCCATCGTGTTCGCTTCGTCAAAATCGACGGCGACCTCGACACGGAGCGGATGAATCGTGACGGACTTGACGATAATTTTTTGCCCTTCGATAGTGACCGTCCGGTTCAACTCGTGAACCTTCCCCTGTGCGATCGGCTTTTGGATCTCAAACGGGACGCGGAAATCATAGGTATCGCCGTCACGGATCTGCATTTTGAGTTCGAAGTTTTTCGTGTTGATCGGAAGCGGGTCGGCGAAATGATAGTTGATCGACTGCTCGCTTGATCTTGAATTGCTCGTCACCGGATCGTTCCAGGCGATGCCCTGAGGCTCGATCAACTTTCCGTCCGCATAGATCTCCGGCGTTTCAAAAAGCGGATCTTTCAGCGGCGCCGCCGAATCCACGGTATAGGAGATGACCATCCCCGACTGGTCGACGATCACTCCATTCAGGGTTACCGTGACGCCTCCGTGCGAGTCGGAGGCCTGCACGTCTTCGTAGTACTCATTGTCGATGATCGCCCTCATGCCCTTATCATGCCGGATCATGTCGACGATGACCGACATCCCCGGAAGGCTAGCGACCGCATTGGCAAACGCCGGCAACACCCGGACGGACGTCACGAACGCAATGAGAAGAAGTGCAACGGCCGCTGCGGAAAGCAGTGACTTCCGCACCCGCTGCGAGCGCCGTCGTGCCCGGCGTTCGGCTTCCGAGAGCCCGGCGCGGATGGCTTGCGTCAGGGCTTCTTCCGGTATCTGCAACTGGTTGAGCTCAACGTGTCTGGTGGCCAGCCTCTTTTCTTCCTCCTCAAACATCGGCGCTTCCCCCTTTCCCGGCGAAGAATTCACGGAGCTGCCGGAGCGAATGGTGCAGGCGCGACTTCACCGTGCCTTCCGGGATCTGCTCCATCTCGGCGATTTCCCGAATCTTCAAGTCTTCAAAATACTTCAGGTGAATGAGCCGCCGTGAAGGATCCGGCAAGCTTTCGAGTGCTTCATCGAGTTCCAGGCGGACGTGCCGGTCGGACCCGTCCACATCCGGCAACCGGTCTGTTGCCGGTTCCCTTCCTTTCCGCTTCAGTTCATCCTGGCAATAATTGATCATGATCCGCGTCAGCCAGGTTTTGGCATACTCCGGATTCCTCAGGCGATGAATCGAGCGGAACGCACGGGCCGTCACTTCCTGGACGGCTTCGACGGCGGCGTGCTCGTCTTTCAGGAACGCAAACGCCGTCCGGTACAACGCCGCCTTATGAAGCTCCATCAAACCCAAAAACGCATCCGGATCCCGCTCGGCCGCCCGCCTCGCCAATTCATATCCCTCCATCCCGCTCCCCCGCTTCCGAACTGTCTCTATCCATTAGACAGCGGAAGACCGGAAAAGTTCAAGGGAATAATCAAGTTTTTTGGCGAACTTGCCAAAATTGATTTTTCGGGCAGCGGGAAAACGCGAGGCGGCGCGGTTTCGGCGGTTTTTGCGAGGAGCCAAAATTGAATTTCGGCCGTATTTTCGCGGTCAAAATCCAAAAATGGCGATTTGCATTTTTTGGGGAGGAAGGGTGTAATGGCGGAAAGGAGGTAAAGAGAATGACTGTGCGGCCGTACCCGCTGTTTCTATATGCAACGAAGAGATTGCTGGCGATGATGGATCCCTCTGATCCGGCCAGGGACAAAATTACATCCGAACATACAACCACTTCCTTCGGGTATCGCGGGGAGGTCAGAGCAGACCGGTATCTCAAAAGATCATTGATGCCTGCAGGATCGATCATCCTTCATGACCTTCATCTGACCATCCCGGGGCATGAAACCGTCCAGATCGACACGCTCATTCTGGCTAAAAGTGTGGCCTATGTACTGGAAGTGAAAAATATTTATGGCGTGCTGGAACTTGAAGAAAATCCCGCACGGCTGAAGCGGACCGGCAGTGATGGGAAAATCCATTATTTCGGCTCACCGCTGATTCAGCTCAATCTGGCCATCGATACCCTTTCGTATTGGCTTTTCATGCATGATATCTCGCTTCCGGTGAAAGGGGCGGTCATTTTGGCATCCAAAAATTTGGATGTTCGTTTTCCTACGGATGTGCCCGTCCACCTGGTGACCGAGATTCCCTCGCTCCTTAATAAGGAATTGACCGGAAATGCCGCCGTGACTGAGCAGGCCCTGCGATGGACAGCAGACGTGATGAAAAAACAGGAAGAACGGTTTTTCCCTTATCCGCTCGCTCCTTATTTTAACGTCGCGGCAAAAAGTCTGTCTGAAGACCCTCTCTGCAATCAATGCACCGGCCGCATCCTATGCGACGACACGAACCGCCTGGGGACCTGCCTTTCCTGCGGCACCCGCCAATGGATTCCCTTTATCAAGAAATTGGTAGACTACTTTTTGATTCGCGGCAGCACATTGAATATCGAACAGGCACAAGTTTATTTGGGGGTAAGTGCGACAAAAGCAAAAAAGTTATTGCGCTCGCCTTTATTCATAAAGCGCGGAAAATCAGTCGCCATTTATTATCAACTAAACTACTCGGCGGTGATTTTTAACGAGGAGGGAGAGTTGATTATTCCTGATTCTTCTGTGGAGATCTTTATGAAAAGGTAACTGATGATGTGTGGGGGGCGGGGTTTCGCGCCTGCCCGGAGGCTTTTCGCGCCCGCTTTCGCTCTTTTCCCGCCCGCTTTTCGGCGGCCGGGGTTTTCGCGCCTGCCCGGGACATTTCGCGCCCGCTTTCGCTCTTTTCCCGCCCGCTTTTCGGCGGCCGGGGTTTTCGCGCCTGCCCGGGACATTTCGCGCCCGCTTTCGCTCTTTTCCCGCCCGCTTTTCGGCGGCCGG
>NZ_LN651373.1:1316117-1326703 GCF_000826125.2 Bhargavaea cecembensis | reverse complement strand
CCCGCCAATGGATTCCCTTTATCAAGAAATTGGTAGACTACTTTTTGATTCGCGGCAGCACATTGAATATCGAACAGGCACAAGTTTATTTGGGGGTAAGTGCGACAAAAGCAAAAAAGTTATTGCGCTCGCCTTTATTCATAAAGCGCGGAAAATCAGTCGCCATTTATTATCAACTAAACTACTCGGCGGTGATTTTTAACGAGGAGGGAGAGTTGATTATTCCTGATTCTTCTGTGGAGATCTTTATGAAAAGGTAACTGATGATGTGTGGGGGGCGGGGTTTCGCGCCTGCCCGGAGGCTTTTCGCGCCCGCTTTCG
The DNA here is from genome assembly GCF_000826125.2 of Bhargavaea cecembensis. Lineage (GTDB taxonomy): Bacteria > Bacillota > Bacilli > Bacillales_A > Planococcaceae > Bhargavaea > Bhargavaea cecembensis_B. The sequence goes on along the minus strand of NZ_LN651373.1, from coordinate 1,326,382 downwards.
CTCTTTTCCCGCCCGCTTTTCGGCGGCCGGGGTTTTCGCGCCTGCCCGGGACATTTCGCGCCCGCTTTCGCTCTTTTCCCGCCCGCTTTTCGGCGGCCGGGGTTTTCGCGCCTGCCCGGGACATTTCGCGCCCGCTTTCGCTCTTTTCCCGCCCGCTTTTCGGCGGCCGGAGTTTTCGCGCCTGCCTGGGAGCTTTTCGTGGCCGCTTTGGCTCTTTTCGCGCCCGCTTTCGCTCTTTTCCCGCCCGCTTTTCGGCGGCCGGGGTTTTCGCGCCTGCCCGGGGGATTTTCGCGCCCGCTTTGGCTCTTTTCGCGCCCGCTTTTCGGGGGCCGGGGTTTTCGCGCCTGCCCGGGGGCTTTTCGCGTCCGCTTCACCCGGTTTCGAACCCGCCTCCCCAGGCCCAAACAGAAAAAACCGGGCGTCCGCCCGGTTTCTCCCATTCAATCATTTCTTTTTGCGGCCCCAGAACTGGTAGTAGTCTGTTCGGATGAAGCCGTTGAAGAGTTTTCGTTTCTTTGTGGCTTGCCGGCCCCAGAGTTCTTCGAAGTTTTCCATGGAGGAGAGCATGTAGGCGGACCAGGTCGGGTAGGCCTCCATCGTCCGCCCCAGTGAGCGGATGGCTTCTTCGACTTCTTCGATTTCGCCGATGCGTTCGCCGTATGGCGGGTTGGAGGCCATGACGCCGTTTTCCTTTAGGGTCGTGAAGTCGGCGGCCTGCATTTGCTTGAATGAGATCAGATCGGCGAATCCGGCTTCGGCGGCGTTGGCTTCCGCGATCTTGATCATGCGGTGGTCGATGTCGGTGCCGGTGATGTCGAGTTCGATGTCGTAGTCGGCGACGGATTCGGCGTGGGCCCGGACATCTTCCCACACTTTCGGTTCCATCCACGGCCAGCTTTCGCTGATGAATTCGCGGTTGTAGCCGGGTGCCATGTTCTGGCCGATCATCGCCGCTTCGATGGCGAGCGTTCCGGAACCGCAGAACGGGTCATGGAACGGTCGGTCGGGGCTCCAGCGGGTGAGCTGGACGAGCGCGGCGGCGAGGGTTTCCTTCAGAGGGGCGTCTCCCTGGCCGACGCGGTAGCCGCGTTTGTGGAGACCGGCGCCGCTCGTGTCGATTGTGAGCGTTGCGATATCTTTCAGCATGGAAATTTCGATTTTGAACAGCGGGCCGGTTTCCGGCAGGATGCCCCGCCGGTTGTTGGCTCGGTTCATCCGCTCGACGATCGCTTTCTTGACGATCGCCTGGCAGTCGCGGACGCTGCCGAGCTGGGATTTGACCGATTTTCCGGCCACCGGGAATTCGGCGTCGACCGGCATGAGGTCCTCCCAGGGGAGTGCTTTCGTTCCTTCGAACAGATCATCGAATGTCGTGGCCTTGAATTGGCCGAAGACGATTTTCACGCGGTCCGCCACGCGGAGCCACAGGTTCGTGCGCGCGATGGCCGTTTCATCGCCTTCAAAATAAACTTTGCCGTTTTCGACTGCAGGTTCGTAGCCGAGCGCCCGCACTTCGTCTGCGACGGGCTTTTCGAGGCCCATCGCGGCGGTCGCCACCAATTTGAATGTCGTCATCCGTTTCACCCTTCCGAGCGGGACTGGCCCGCCGTCCTTGTGCTGTATGTATCGTACAAAAGAAACGCCCTCCTGTCATGGAGAGCGTTTCGGGATTTACAAATATACCGTCGCCATTCGATAAGCCATGTTTTGTTCCTTCGTACTGTAGCGGCTCTCGCCTCGTACTCCGGCGGCAATCATCTATCTACAGGCCTCAGCCTGTCCCTTCATCCGTTGAATTCCTTCAGAAGGATGCCCCTACCAAAATTTGGGTTTCTCACTCGAGGGGTTTACCCGTTCCACCCGCACCGTTTCCGATGCGGCTACGTCACTGTGGCACTTTTCAGGGATTCTCGGCCATATCCCGGAGGACTTAGGCGTTACTCCCGCCGTCAGACCCGGATGGATCTGCCCCGGCTTATGACTTCGCCGGGCACGAACACTACGGCCGTCTCAGGTCCGTGTGAGCATGGACTTTCCTCTACAACCCGAAGTTGCAGCGATCACCTGAATGGCGACTTTGGCAACGTTCATCATACCACAGACGGGCGCCGGATTCAATCAGACGGAAAATGTTCAACTTTCCGCTCAATTCGGGATTTCCCGCCCGCTCGCCTGTCCGTCGCTCAGTTCCCGTCGAGCTTGCTGCCGAAAACGTGCCGTTCAAGGTTGGACAGGCGCTTCAGGATGTCAAAATTGGTCGTGCCGGTCTGCGGCTGCGGGGCTGCCGGGCGGTTCTTCATTTCCTCGGCTTCCGCCTTCAGCTGGCGGTTCTCCTCCTGCAGGGCGGCGATTTTCTTATTGAATGCTTCATAGTCTTGAATTATTTCATCCAGGAAATGATCCACTTCGTCCGGTTTGTAGCCGCGGACGGCTGTCTTGAATTCATGCTCAAGGATATCTTTGGCGGTCAGTTTAATGTCCATTGTTCTCGTCCTTCCGTCTAGGCATGCTTTGCTCAAGTATAGCATATTTTGCCCGCCGGTGTTCATCCTTGTCGGAAGGCGCGGCGTTTCTGTCGACTCGTGCGCTTGCCCGGGAAATAGTCAGTCCATTCCCCCAATTATTCCGGGAAATGAACGGCCGCATCATTTCCTTTCCCGCTTCGCCCGCACCCTCGCGAGCCGCTTGTCGAACGCGGCCTGCCATCTCGCTTTCCGGGCGGGTTTCATCGAGTCCATCCCTTTCAGGAGTCCGACTGCGCGCAGGCAGTTGATCTCCGCCTTGACGAGGTTGCCGAGCCGGTGTTCGTTCAGCTTGGCGATTTCCTCGAGCGCCTTCAGCGACTTTATGTCATCCAGACCGCCGCCGAGCGCCTGTTCAAAGGCGTTTTCCGCATCCCCGAACCGGCCCTCTTTTTTCAATAAAAATCCGAGATGATAGTAAGCTTCGTCGGTTTCGTCGAAGAACAGATCGGTCACTTCCTCGAGCACTTCCCGGCTTTTGCCGTATGCCTTCAGGTCGCCGAACCATTTTCCGATGTTCGTGTGCGGGAGCGGGGTCGGTTCTTCGTTTTCCTTCATGAGCAGGCCGGTCAGATGGACGAACAGGGTCACGAGCGACAGCAGGTCCCATTCGTTGTGCCGGATGATGCCGAGAAGCAGTTCGGGGCTTCCGCTCTTCACCGCATCCGTGTAGATGATCGGCGCGAGGAAGCCGGGCACGTCGTCCTCCCGGTGGAATCCGAGGACCTCTTCCTCGATCGACTTCAGCGAGAAGCTCTCAAGTCCGCCCTTCCACACCCGGCGCGTGCCTTGGAGCAGGTCGATCTGGAACGGGTCTTCGAGCTCCGGCAAGTGTTCCCGGTTCATCGTCCAGCGTGTCTTCAGCTGCGGCCAGTCGAAGCTCTTGCCATTGTAGGTGACGACCGTCCGGCCGCCTTTCCAGAGGCCGGTCTCGTACAAGAACGCCGCTTCATGTGCCGGGCCGGCGAGGACGTACTGGTCGAGCGTGAAGCCGGCGTCGTCCGCCGCAAGCAGCCCCGCCATGAAAATGAGCGAGCCGGTGCCTTTCAGTCCGGTCGTCTCGGTGTCAAAGAACAGCAGCTTCCGCTCGTCCCCTTCGGCGAAAGGATGGACGCCGTCGGAATCCGCCCAGACGGCCGCCGCGTCCTTCAGTTCGCCGAGCCGGTGCGATCCGTGGGCGGTTTCCGGCGAGTAGCGGACCCGCCGTCGGAACACCGTGCCGAATTGATTGTCGATCCGCTCGAGTCCCACCGCTTCCCAGGCCGGGGCGTAAAAAGGAGGCGCGGGCTTCTTGAACGCCGTCTCGCGCGGTTTTTCCGCCGGTGCTTTCTTAAGCATCTTTTTCATCTGCATCAGTTTGTTTTCATAGGACATGGCGCGTCACCCGGACAGCTTTCCGAGCAGTTCCGCGACGCGCCGCTTCACATTCCCGCCGGATTCCTGGGCGCCGATGCAGACCGGGCAGCCGGATTCGCACGGGCAGGATGTGACGTGGTCCGCCGTCTGCGCGAGGAGTTCGTCCCACATGCCGTGGACCCGCTTGCTGAGTCCGATGCCGCCGGGATAGCTGTCGTAGACGAAGAACGTCGGCCGTCCGGTGTGCACGGCCTTGACCTGGGGCACGACGTGGATGTCCGAGCGGTCGCACGAGACGAACAGCGGGATGAACGAATGCATCGCGTACGCCGCTCCGGTCATCGTGTCGGTCAGGTCCGACTCGGTCCAGTCCGCCGGCCGGTCGAACGACAGCCAGGCGGAAGACGTGTGCATCTCTTCGGCAGGAAGCGTGATCGGCCCCGAGCCGATGTTGTCATGCGAGTCGAAGCGGATCTTCTTGAAGATCGTCGGCATGGCGAGGACGGCGATGTCCCCGTAGGAGGCGGTGCGGCCGTCCTCCCGCTCGACTTCATCCTCGGCGATCACTTTCAGCTCGACGGCGAGGTTGGCGTCCGTGAAGTAGTCGACGTCCACTGCGCGCACGTAGGCCTTCTTTTCTTCCCAGTCGAGTTCTTCGACCTGGTACTGGGTCCCCTGATGGATGTAGATGGCTTCCTCATGCAACAGAGTCATCGCGCTGTACCGGTCCATTTCGCCGATGACCGTCGTGTCGCGAGGGACGGATTTGTCGATGATGATGACGTTCTCCTGTGAAGCGGAGCGGAGGCTCACTTCGCTCGCGGGGAACCGTTCGCTCATCCAGTGCCACTTGCCGCCCTCTTCGACGAGGACGCCTTCTTCTGCGAGGAACGCGAGCAGCTCCTGGACTTCGAATTCGCCGTACGGTTCGTCGAGCGCGAACGGGAGCTCGAACGAGGCGCATCTCAGATGGTCCATGAGGATGAGCAGGTTGTCCGGATGGATCCGGGCCTCTTCCGGCGACTGGCCGAACAGGTAGTCCGGATGCGCGACGACATACTGGTCGAGCGGGAGCGACTGGGCGACGTAGATGATGAGCGCCTCGTCCTGCCGGCGTCCGGCGCGGCCCGCCTGTTGCCAGGCGCTTGCAATATTGCCGGGATAGCCGGTCATGATGCAAGCCTGGAGCTGTCCGATGTCGACGCCGAGCTCGAGCGCGTTCGTGCTGACGACCGTCCGGATGTCCCCTTCCCGGAGTCCCCGCTCGATCTCCCGCCGCTCGGATGGCAGATAGCCGCCGCGGTAGCCGCGGATCGTCTTGTCGGCGAGCTTCTTCTTCGTCATCTCTTTCATATAAGTGACGATCATCTCGACCCGCACCCGGCTTTTCGCGAAGACGATCGTCTGGATCTGCTCCTGATAAAGCCGCCGTGCCAGGTCCCGGACTTCGAGCACGGCGGAGCGGCGGATGCCGAACGTCGGATGGATGACGGGCGGGTTATAGAACAGGAAGTACTTCTTCCCCGCAGGCGCCCCGTTGTCCGCGATGAGCGCCATTTCGCGGTTGGCGAGTTCTTCGGCGAGTTCTTTCGGATTCGCGATCGTCGCGGACGTGCAGATGACGACCGGGTCGCTCCCATAATAGCGGGCGATCCGGATAAGCCGGCGCAGCACATGGGCGACATGGCTGCCGAACACCCCTTTATACGTATGTAGCTCGTCAATGACGATGAACTTCAGGTTTTCAAACAGCGAGACCCATTTCGTGTGGTGCGGCAGGATGCCGGAGTGGAGCATGTCCGGATTCGTCATGATGATATGGCCGGATTTCCGGACTTTCTGCCGGATCCCCGGGCTCGTGTCGCCGTCATACGTGTGGCTCAGGATTTCTTCGCCGCTCGCCTCGATCAGCCGGTGGAGGTCCGCCATCTGGTCCTGGGCGAGCGCTTTCGTCGGAAACAGGTAAAGAGCGCGGGACGCCGTGTCCTCGAGCACCGACTGGAGGACGGGCAGATGGTAGCAGAGCGACTTGCCCGAAGCGGTCGGCGTCACCGCAGTGAACGACCGGCCGGAGCGGGCGAGATCGAACGCTTCCCGCTGGTGGGTGTATAAGGAAGAGATGCCGCGAGATTCCAGCGCTTCTCTGAGCGATGGATGCAGCCCGTCCGGGAACGGCGCATAGCGGGCTTCCTTCCCTTCGATCACCCGGTGATGACGGATGCCGGGACCGATCTCCGGGTCGGCGAGCCACTCTTCCACGAGCTCACTGACCGTCTTCTTTTTCTTCATCAATTCCATCCGCTTTCCCCTCCTCCAAGGCTTCAAGGACGATTTTCAGCGTATATTGGACAGACTGGATTGACTGGTAGAACCGCTTCTTGCCGGTCCCCTTGTAAAATGACTGGACGACGAACTGGGTCATCATGTCGGCGGCGTTGTCGATCTGCGGCATGCGGACGTATTTCGGCCGTTCCGCTCCGATCCACCGTTCCGCCTCCGATTTCCAGTCCGCGATCATGGCGTGGACCCGGTCGGCGTACGGCTTCACTTCTGAGAAGAAGTCCGGTTCCCGGTCCTCTTCGCGCATCTGTGCATGCCGCGGCTTGCACTCATCGCACTCCTCGAGCAGGGCGAGCGTCAGTTGCTTAAGTTTCATAATAGGTCTGCTTCCTTTACGGTTGGTTTTCTTCATCCTATCAAATATTATAGAACCAGACCACCTGAATGGAAACGGATGTTCCTCGTCTTTGTCCGGGTGGCAGGAAAAACCACGGCTGCGGCGGCAACCTCCATCCCGTCCCGCCGTCTATAATCTATGATATGATGGAGAAATGCGAGGTGATCAAAATGGCGATCCGTTACCCGGGCGGCCGGAAGTACAGGCCCCCGGAGCAGCCGAAGAAGAAAGCCCCCAAAAAGAAAGACTACTCATTCAGCAACCGGGGTAAGACATTGGAGGATGAGCTGGATGAATCCAATGCCTACTATTTGGCGAATCAGATTGCAGTCATCCATAAAAAGCCGGTGCCGGTCCAGATCGTGAAAGTCGACTACCCGTCAAGAAGCGCGGCGGTCATCCGCGAAGCGTACTTCAAGACGCCGTCGACGACCGACTACAACGGCATTTATAACGGCCATCATATTGATTTCGATGCAAAGGAAACGGGCATCGCCTCTTCATTCCCGCTGAAAAACGTCCATGCCCACCAGATCGAGCATATGCGCAATGTGACGGCGCAGGGGGGCATCGCCTTCCTGATCGTGAAGTTCACATCCACCGGACGGTACTTCGTCGTCCCGTTCGGCCAGGTCGACCGCGCGTGGAAACGCATGGAAAGCGGCGGGAGGAAATCGATCCCTCTGTCGGAACTGGAAGAGGAGGCCATCGAGCTCCGGGCCGGCTACCGGCCGCGTCTCGATTATTTGAAGGCCATCTCCCGTTTCGGCATTTCCTGAGCAAGAAGAAAGAGAGGAACCCTTATGAGTGACCATATTCCATCAAGGTCCGAACGGCGCAAACAGCAGGAGCTGGAAAAGAAGGCGTCGCGCCGGAGAAAACAGCCGGCAGGCAGGAAAACTCCGGGAGGAAAGAAAAAGCCCGTCTGGAAACGGATCATCTCGGCGATCGTCCTGCTCGGCGTCATCTTCCTCGTCGCCGGAGCGGCACTGTTCACTTACTACGCCGCCTCCGCGCCGAAACTCGACGCGGAATCGCTCAAGGATCCGCTGTCGTCCGAACTGTATGCGCTCGGATCCGATGAGCCGTTCATGACGCTCGGTTCTGAAAACCGGGAGTACGTCGAATACGAAGATATCCCCGCCGACATGCGAGACGCCATCCTCGCGACCGAGGACGTGCGTTTCTTCAAGCACCACGGCATTGATTTCTGGCGTCTCGGCGGAGCCGTCCTTGCGAATCTGCGAGACGGATTCGGCGCGCAGGGCGCGAGCACGATCACCCAGCAGGTCATTAAGAACTCGTTTTTACAAAACGAAAAAACGCTGAAGCGGAAGGCTCAGGAAGCCTGGCTCGCCTTCCAGCTTGAGCGGAAGTACAGCAAGGAAGAAATCTTTGAGATGTACTTCAATAAAGTGCTCATGTCCGGAAACATCTACGGCATGGGCACGGCAGCGGATTCGTTCTACGGCAAGGAACCGGCCGAACTGACGCTTCCTGAAATGGCGCTGCTGGCCGGCATGCCGCAGAGTCCGAACCGCTACAATCCTTACAACCATCCGGAACGGGCGGAGAAGCGCCGAAACATCGTGCTCGGCCTCATGGTCCAGCACGGCAAAATCACCCAGGAGCAGGCCGACGGCGCGCGTGCGATTCCGGTGACGGAAGGACTCGTCCCGCCGGAGCAACGCAAGCAGCACAACTCGGGGAAATACGCGGCGTTTGTGGACATGGTCACGGCCGAACTCGAGAAGCATGACCTTTCCATTTCCGACGGCCTGAAAATCTACACGACCCTCGACCCGGCAGCGCAGGAGAAGGCGGAAGAAGTCGTCTCATCCGGCAATCTTCCGTCTGAACAGATCAACGCCGGCGTTGCGGTCGTGGACACGAAAACCGGCGCCATCCGAGCGATCGGCGGCGGCCGTGATTACGTGACCGGCAATTTCAACTATGCCATCAAAAACAACCGTGACGTCGGATCGACGATCAAGCCGGTCCTCGACTATGCACCGGCGATCGAATATCTGGACTGGTCGACCGGCCAGACCGTCAAAGACGAAAAGACCACCTATAAAGGCAGCAAGCAGGTCATCCGCAACGCCAACGGGAAGTATCTCGGGAAAATGACGATGCGCAAAGCCCTGTACATGTCCCAGAACGTCCCGGCCGTCAAGACGTTCGAAGAAGTCGGCGGCGGACGTGCCGCAGAGTTTGCGGGCAATGTCGGCATCAAAGTCGACAAGCCGAATTCTTCCAACGCAATCGGCGGCGGCGTGTCGGCCTCCCCTCTCCAGATGGCCGGCGCCTACGCCGCATTCGGCAACGGCGGCATGTACACCGAGCCGTTCTCGGTCGAGAAAGTCATTCTCCGGGACGGCAAGACGGAACGCACGCTGAAGCCGAAGCCGGTCAGCGCGATGAAGGATTCCACGGCCTATATGATCACGGATGTTCTCCGTGACGTCGTGAAAAACCCTCAAGGCACAGGTTATAAGTACGTTAAAAGCGGCGGCCTGGACGTCGCCGGCAAGACCGGGACGACCAACTATGACAGCAAGACAATCGAAAAGATCGGCATCGGACCGGAAGGCTTCTCAGTGCCTGACAGCTGGTTCGTCGGCTACACGCCTGAATACTCCATTGCCGTATGGACCGGCCACGAAAAATACAACCAGCCGATCCAGAGCTGGGATGAGCGTTCGTATCCGCAGAGAGCATTCTCCGACATTCTGCTCGATCTCGCCCAGCGCACCGACAACACGACATTCAAGAAGCCGAAGTCGGTCGTCGAAGCGACAATCCAGGTCGGCACGGATCCGCTCCGCCTGGCAGGTGCCGGCACTCCTTCGAACAAGAAGAGCACCGAGCTGTTCGTGCGCGGGACGGAACCGAAGAAGGCGGCCAAGCCGGCGAAAGAGGAACCGGACGAGACCGGCCTCGAAGCACCGACCGGCCTGAAGGCGGACTATGACGCCGAACAGAACCTCGTCAGCCTGAAATGGAAACACAAGGCGCCGGATGAGGACGGGGACGTGCAGTTCAATGTCTCCTACAGCGTGGACGGCGGAAGCGCCCAAGCCCTGACGACCACATCCGAAAAATCAGCGGCAGCCACCGGCATCGAACCGGGACGCTCGTATACGTTCACGGTCGTCGCAGTGCTCGGCGACCAGACGAGCGCCCCTGCCTCCGTCTCCCTCCAGGTCGGCGAAAAGGCCGAACCGGATGAAGAAGAACCGGACGAGCAGGAACCGCCGGAAGATGAAGAAGAGCCGGATGAGCAAGAAAACCCGGGACAGGACAATCCGGGTGACCAAAACTCCGGCGGCGAGCAGGGCGGAAACAACGGAAACGGCAACAACAGCGGCAACAACAACGGAAATAATAACGGAGACAACCAGGGCACCCCCGGCAACGGCCAGCAGAATCCCGGCGGAGGAAACAACTCCGGCGGAAACCAGGGCGGCCAAGGCGGTCAGGGCGGAAGCAACCAAGGCGGCGGCCAGGGTGGCGGAAACCAGGGCGGCAGCGGCGGCTCCGGAGGCGGCCAAGGCGGCGGAGGCAACACCGGAGGATCCGGAAACAGCGGAAGCCCCGGCCAGCCACCCGGCGGCGGAGACGGAGAATAACCCAAGTTGATCCAAACCAAAAGCCTGCCCACCGGTCATCCCGGCGGGCAGGCTTTTTCGTCGTTCATTCTGTTGGGG
>NZ_LN651373.1:1274063-1315841 GCF_000826125.2 Bhargavaea cecembensis | reverse complement strand
CGTTCACGGTCGTCGCAGTGCTCGGCGACCAGACGAGCGCCCCTGCCTCCGTCTCCCTCCAGGTCGGCGAAAAGGCCGAACCGGATGAAGAAGAACCGGACGAGCAGGAACCGCCGGAAGATGAAGAAGAGCCGGATGAGCAAGAAAACCCGGGACAGGACAATCCGGGTGACCAAAACTCCGGCGGCGAGCAGGGCGGAAACAACGGAAACGGCAACAACAGCGGCAACAACAACGGAAATAATAACGGAGACAACCAGGGCACCCCCGGCAACGGCCAGCAGAATCCCGGCGGAGGAAACAACTCCGGCGGAAACCAGGGCGGCCAAGGCGGTCAGGGCGGAAGCAACCAAGGCGGCGGCCAGGGTGGCGGAAACCAGGGCGGCAGCGGCGGCTCCGGAGGCGGCCAAGGCGGCGGAGGCAACACCGGAGGATCCGGAAACAGCGGAAGCCCCGGCCAGCCACCCGGCGGCGGAGACGGAGAATAACCCAAGTTGATCCAAACCAAAAGCCTGCCCACCGGTCATCCCGGCGGGCAGGCTTTTTCGTCGTTCATTCTGTTGGGGAGGGAATCGTTCGATCCGGGCGTGGAATCGTTCGATTCAGACGTCTAATCGTTCGATTCGCCGACTTAATCATTCGATTCAACGGCGTAATCGTTCGATTCGCCGGCTGGACGGCATTTTTCATTCACGGAGCGACGGGTCTGCCGGCAGCAGTTCGTCTTTCCTGATTCCCATCCGCTTCCGTCCTTCCCTGCAGAGGGAGAGGAGCGGACAGATCTCGCAACGGGGATTTTGGGCTTTGCAGTGGTACCTGCCGAAGAAGATGAGCTGATGGTGGGTCTGCGACCAGTCCTCCATCGGCGTCCATCGCATGATTTTCTCTTCAACCTGGAGCGGCGTGTCTTTCCACCGGTTCATGCCGAGCCGCTTGGCAACCCGCTCCACGTGGGTGTCGACGGCGAGCGCCGGGACGCCGAACGCCACAGAGACGACGACGTTCGCCGTCTTGCGGCCGACGCCCGGCAATGTCGTGAGCAGGTCACGGTCTGCCGGGACTTCCCCGCCGAACTGCTCGATGATGATCCGGCTCATCGCCTGGATGTTCTTCGCCTTGTTCCGGAACAGGCCGATCGACCGGATATCGTTCTGGAGCTCTTCAAGTTCCACGGCGAGATAATCTTCCGGCCGCTTGTATTTCTGGAACAGGTCCTTCGTCACTTTGTTCACGAGGACGTCGGTGCACTGGGCGGACAGGAGCGTGGCGACGAGCAGCTCGAACGGATTGTCGTGGACGAGCTCGCAGTGGGCCTCGGGAAACATTTCCCCGATCTCCTTCCGGCAGATTTGCCATTGGGTTTTCGTGAGCATGATGGACTCCTTTCCAAAACGGCCGGACCGCCTGTTCTCCGCGGTCCGGCCGTTAAATGTATGCTGATTCGGGCGAGTGAGCCGCTTTCTGCCGCGAGTAAGCCGCTTTCCCCGCCGAGTGAGCCGCTATCGTTTTCCGACGACTCTCTCTGCCGCACCCACGCCTTTATTCGCGTTCTTCGAGCCAGTTGTAGAACGGGACTTTCCGCTGGGGGTCTTCTTCCCGGTGGTTCTGGCGCGGCGGTTGCGGGCTGCTGCCGCCGCGGAACTGGCGGGCTTCCTGTTCGGCATCGGAGACGCTGCGGATGTTTTTCTTTTTCCATTCGAAGAGGATCCGGTCGATGTAGCGGAGGCTCACTTTGCGGGCGATGACCGCTTCGCGGAGCGCGGCTTTGATGAGCTCGGTGGAGTGCCCGTCTTCGTCGAACCACATGGAGATCGTCTCGCATTCCATCGGGGACAGAAGGCGGCCGAATTCCTGCTCGAAGATGGCGAACACTTCCCCTTCCTCCGCCTGCCGGTCCGCCTGGGCCTGTCCGTCGCAGAGCAGGATCTGGTCATCGACGAGGCGGTTCCAGAGCGGATGGAGGGAGTACGCTTCACTCAGCCGGCCGTCGTCGTCCATCGTCCGCTCGATTTCGAGGAATCCGGTCTGCATGAGCCGCTGGAGTCCCGATCCGATTTCTTCTTCCGGGAGGGACATGCGGGCGGCGATGTCGGACGGGCCGGGAAGCCCGTTCCCGTCTTCGGCGAATGACATGAGCTGGAGGACGAGCATGGCATCTGCGTCCCGGATGCCGAGCTTCTTGTATGAGTGAAAAAAGAGCTGGGAAATGTGGACATTTCCCCGCTCAATCCAAATCCGGAGCCGATCCTGACTTTTCACCGAATCAACCTCCTTCGCCTTCATCATGGGTACAGCCTGTTCAGGAGACGCGGGAATGGAATCGTTTCGCGGACGTGGTCTGCCCCGCTGATCCAGGCGACCGTCCGCTCGAGCCCGAGGCCGAAGCCGGAGTGCTCGACGGCGCCCTGCCTGCTGAGTTCCAGGTACCAGGCGTAGGCTTCAGGGTCGAGGTGATGCTCTTCGATGCGCTGTTTCATCAAGTCATAATCGTGGATCCGCTCGGAACCCCCGACGATTTCGCCGTAGCCTTCCGGTGCGATCAGGTCTGCGCAGAGCACGACGTCATCGCGGTCCGGATGCGGCTGCATGTAGAACGGCTTGATCGCCGTCGGATAGTTGACGATGAACACCGGCTTGTCGTAATGCTCGGCGATCGCCGTTTCGTGAGGGGCGCCGAAGTCGTCTCCCCACTGGATATCGTCGAAGCCTTCCTTATGGAGGAATTCGATCGCTTCGTCGTAGGTGATGCGCGGGAACGGCGCCTTCACTTTCTCAAGCTTGGACTGGTCCCGTCCGAGCACGCCGAGTTCAATCTGGCAGTTTTCAATAATGGACCGGACGAGGTGCTCGACGTACTGTTCCTGGATCTCCAGGGATTCTTCGTGGTTCGTGAAGGCCATCTCCGGCTCGATCATCCAGAACTCGATCAAGTGGCGGCGGGTCTTGGATTTCTCGGCGCGGAATGTCGGGCCGAACGAGAAGACCTTGCCGAGCGCCATCGCGGCCGCTTCCATGTAGAGCTGGCCGGACTGGGACAGATAGGCGTCTTCGTCGAAGTATTTCGTATGGAACAGCTCGGACGTCCCTTCCGGCGCGGAGCCCGTCAGGATCGGCGGGTCGACTTTCGTGAACCCGCGGCCGTTGTAGAACTCATACGTCGCCCGGATGATCTCGTTCCGGATCTTCATGATGGCGTGCTGTTTTTTCGAACGGAGCCAGAAGTGGCGGTTGTCCATGAGGAATTCCGTCCCGTGCTCCTTCGGCGTGATCGGGTAGTCATGCGCTTCGCCGATCACCTGGATGCCGGACACCTGAAGCTCGTAGCCGAACGCCGAACGCTCGTCTTCCACGACCGTGCCGGTCACGTACATCGATGTTTCCTGGTGGATCGCCTTCGCCGTCGCGAAGACGTCTTCGGGCACATCCGCCTTGACGACGACGCCCTGGACAAAGCCCGTCCCGTCCCGCAGCTGCAGGAAGGCGATTTTGCCGCTCGATCGCTTGTTTGCAAGCCAGGCGCCGATGCGCACCGTTTCGCCGACATGTTTCGGCATTTCACTGATCATAATTTTATCCATTCAATAAACCCTCCGTGTTTCGTGAATCAATCGTGCCAGCGGGACTCGACAAATGTCCGGATGCGGCTGACCGCTTCCTTGAACAGGCCGAGTTCGGTGGCGTAGCTCAGCCGGATCGTGTCCGGCGCGCCGAATCCGGATCCGGGAATGACGGCGACGTTCGCTTCTTCCAAGAGAGCCTTGGCGAATGCGTCGGTATCCGGGAAGCCGGTTTTCCGGACGGCTTCCGATACGTCCGGCAGCAAGTAAAATGCGCCCTGCGGCTGCAACACCCGAAACCCCGGGATGTCCGAGAGAAGCGGATAAACGGCATCGAGGCGCTCCCCGAAGTCCTTCCGCATCATCTCGACCGCGTCCTGCGGGCCGTTGTAGGCCTCGATGGCGGCGTACTGGGATGGCGTCGCCGGGTTCGATGTGGAGTGGCTCGCCAGGTCGGTCATCGCCTTGATGACGCGCTCGCTTCCGCAGGCGAAGCCGATCCGCCAGCCCGTCATCGAGTGTGATTTGGAAACGCCGTTGATGACGATCGTGCGTTCCTTCGCGTCGTCCGACAGCTGCGCGACCGACACATGCCGGGCATCTCCGTACACGAGCTTTTCATAGATTTCATCGGAAATGATCCAGATATCCGCTTCGCGGCAGACGTCCGCGATTTCGCGGAGCTCCTCTTCCTTGTAGATCATGCCGGACGGATTGCTCGGCGAGTTCAAGATGACCGCCTTCGTCCGGTCCGTGATGGCCTGCTTCAGCTGCGCGGCCGTCACTTTGAAGTCGGTTTCCACAGTTCCCTCGATGTAGACCGGCTGGCCGCCCGCGAGCTTCACCTGCTCCGGATAGCTTACCCAATACGGGATCGGGATGATCACTTCATCGCCCGGATCGAGGATCACCTGGAACAGCGTGTACAGGACATGCTTCGCCCCGACGCCGACAATCACCTCGGACGGCCTGTATGTAAGTCCATTGTCGCGCTTCATCTTGTCGACGATGGCCTGCTTGAGTTCCGGCAGGCCGCCGGAAGGGGTATATTTTGTCTTCCCTTCCTTCATCGACTTATACGCGGCTTCGATAATGTTGTCCGGAGTGTTGAAATCCGGCTCGCCCGCCCCGAGGCCGATGACATCGATGCCTTCCTGCTTCATCGCCTTCGCCTTTGCGGTGATCGCCAGCGTCGAGGAAGGTGTCAGACTTTCGGTGCGTGTTGCCAGTTTGCGGTTCATGCCGGAGGCCTCCTATAAGTTCATGATTTTCTTCCACAAGGTGCCATCCTTGAACAGGATGTATGCATAGTTCAGTTCGTCATCCGGGCCGGTGAAAGCCACTTCCCAGACCGGGCCGGGCTCCGCCTGTCCGAGGTGGACGTGGAGGACTTTCTTCACCTTCATGTCCTCTTTTACCACGTTCAGCGCTTCCTTCGCCGAAATCCCGTCCTTCAGGAGGACCTTGGTGACCTCGCCCTTTTCCCCGTCCGGGACGAATGCGGCCGCCGCCCGGCCGTCCTTGTCTTTGCCGAGCACCGTGATCGACGGGGTGTCCGAATTCATGAGATACGATTTGGACACTTCCGCCAGATGGCCGTCGGACAGCGCCTTCGCCTCTGCGGTTTCCTCGGCTTTCGCAATCGGCTTCCCCGCCTGATAAAAGACGATGATCCCGATGAGCGTCGCGAACGACAGCAGGAAGATGACGATGAACCGGATCCAGTTTTTCATTCATTCACGTCCTGTAGATCGTGAAGACGGCCGTGTCCGGATCTTCCGGATCAAGTGCCAGCCCGAACATGAGATCATCATGCTTCAGCGTGCGGTTCAGCGCATCGACGACCTTATACAGATCGGGCTGGTAAGCCAGTTTCACGGTGGTCAAGATTTCGATTTTGCTTTCCATGGTTCGACCCGCTTTCTGCTCCTCATACTCCGCCATTATACCAACTTTCCAACTCCAGTACCATATCGGCCAGGGCGACTTTTTCGACGGGCACATGCGGGAGGGCCTGAATGAATTCCTTTCCGTAGGACTTCCGCTCGATCCGCCTGTCCAGCACGATATAGGCGCCCCGGTCGGAGGTGGAGCGGATGAGCCGTCCGAAGCCCTGCCGGAATTTCAGCATCGCGGAAGGCAGCGACAACTCCGAAAACGGATTTTTCCCCTCGGCCGCAATGACCGCCGCCCTCGCCTTGAACACCGGATTGTCCGGCGAGCTGAACGGGAGCCGGACGACGACGACGGCCGCCAGGGCATCCCCGGGCGCGTCGACTCCTTCCCAGAAGCTGTCCGTCCCGAACAGGACCGCGTTGCTGAAGCGCTGGAACGACTTCAGCAGGCGCATCCGGCTGCCCGGCGTGATCCCCTGGGCGATCAGCATGTACTCCGCCAGCAGTTCGCTGTCGGAGATGAGTTCGAACGTCTTGCGCAGCATGTCGTGCGACGTGAACAGGACGAAGCACCGCCCGCCCGTCGCCAGGACGGTCTGGACGACCGCTTCGGCCACCGCTTCGATGTATTCCCGCTGCGGCACGTTCAGAATATCGGGCATGTCGTTGACGATGTACAGCTTGGCGCCCGCATAAAAATCGTCGGATGCCTCGAACTTCAGGACGGGCACGCCCGCCGGCAGACCGAGCGAGTCCGCGATGAACCGCTCTTTCCCCGGCAGCGTCATCGTTCCGGACGTCCAGACGATCCCGGTCTCCTTGTACCTTTCGGCGGTCTGGCGGATGATGCGGGAAACGTCTGCCGGCTGCCGGACGATTTTGAGGCTGCCCGGAAGGCTCCTCATGTCCGCCTCCGCCCACGCCGCCCCCCGGCTGTCCCAGACGCCGAACAGCTCCATCCAGCCTGCCGCATGGACCGTGATCTCCCTCAGCCAGTGCTGCCACTCCGACAGGAACCGCTGTCCGCCGTCCCCCGAGGAACCCGGCGCCCTCTCAAGAAGACGCGTACAGTCGCCTGCAAGATCCAGCCACCGGTACAGGCTTTCCCCGGCTTCCGTGCACACCGGCAGCAGTGGAGTCATGTCGTTCAGCGTGAACACCTTTTTCTGCTCATGCGGCCGGTCATCCACCGACTGGATGAATGCCTGGATCCTCAGAAAAGCCCGGTCGAATGCGTCCATCATTTCCTCGTAGGCCTGACCCATCCTGGCCACTTCCCGGTCGCCCGGCGATCCGCACCGGCGGGCGAGCGCCTCGAACCGGTCGTGCAACAATCCATCCCCCGGCCGGCCGACCTGGCCGACCGTGTACTTCCACTCCGTATAAGAAAAGACGATTTCCGCTCGCGCCCGGGCCGCCGGGATGAACTGATGTGCCTCGTCGATGATCAGCCCGGACAGATCGCCGAGCAGCGGCTGCGGGCGGTCTGCGTCCGAGAGCAGCATCGCATGGTTGGTGATGATGAGCCGGGCTTCTTTTGCGGCGCGGACCGACCGGAGGAAAAAGTCATGCGCCTCAGCGGACGGGTCAATCACCGACGGCCGGAACTTCCGGATCTTGTCGACGAACAGGCTACCGCCGCCGGACACGTTCAGTTCCTCGAGATCGCCCGTCTCGGTCCCGGCAAGCCAGACGAGCACCTGCAGCACCGCAAGCGTTTCGTCATAGGATTCATCTTCCGTCTCGAGAATCCCGGCAAACCGCTCAAGGTCGATGTAATGCTGCATCCCTTTCAGCAGCACGGCGCCGACCGGCATGCCGAGTGCGCGGGAAACTTTTTCCGCCTCGCGCTCCAGAATCTGTTCGGTGAGGTGGTTCGTATACGTGCTGACGACCGCCGGCCGGCCATCCTCGACGGCGCGGATCACGGCCGGAAGCAGGTAGGCGAATGTCTTCCCGATTCCGGTCGCGGCTTCGATCGCGATTTCCCGGTGCTCCTGCAGGGCATTGTGGACAGCATCCATCATCCCGATCTGCGCAGGGCGCTCCTCGTATTCGGAAAAGGCCCGCCGCAGCAGTTGACGCCGGTCTTCTTCGCCGGCGGGGAATTCAACCTCCGATGCTGTGCGTGCGGGAAGGGAAGCCGCGGGCTGCAGGGCGATCCCCCGCCAGACCGCATGGCCGGATTGTGTAGTGGCGGAACGCCGTTTTTTAAGCGCATCAAAGAAGACCGGACTCAGGTCGGACTTGAGCCGGAACGACCGCTTGTGCAGCGCGGAGATCGTCTCTTCCGGAAGGGCATCCAGCTGATCGAACAGCGCCAGCAGAAGATGGGCGGTCGCCGTCGCATCCGCCACCGCCCGGTGAGCCTGGTCGAGGTGAATGCCCAGATCGGCCGCGATATCCTGCAGTTTATAGCTGGCCGCGGACGGACGGATGATCTTCGACAGCTCCACCGTGTCGATCGTCTGGCCGGTCCACTCCGGAAGGCCCGCCCTGCGGAATTCCTTCTGGAGGAACGGAAGATCGAACGAGACGTTGTGCGCTACGAAGATACACCCTTCCAGCAACCCGCGGATCTCCGGCGCCCGGTCTTCGAACCGGGGCGCATCCGCAACGTCGCGGTCGGTGATGCCCGTCAGGCTGCTGATGAACGCCGGAATCTTTTTCTCCGGCTTGAGAAATGTCGAATAGGTCTTCGACAATTCGTTCCCTTCCACGATGACGATGCCGATCTCGATGATCCGGTCCCCGTTCTTCGGGGAATTCCCGGTCGACTCGAGATCGACGACTGCATATTTTTTCCCTTCCATGTCCATCAACTCACTGTCCGTCGGATATACCGAAATTGTACCACAACCCGGTGCCGCCCGGCTCGGACCGCCGGCTTGGCGACGGGAGGAAAGTGGAGAGAATGCATGTCTGGATCTTTTGAAATTGTGTGGGGGGATTTAGGGGCGGGAAGTCACCTTTTGAAGGCGCGTTTCTCTTTGTGGGGTTTTCGGAGGCGCGTGAGGAGAATTCAGAAGCGCGATGTCCCCTTTCGAAGGCGCGTTTCTCTTCCTGGAATTTTCGAAGGCGCGTGAGGAGAATTCAGAGGCGCGATGTCCCCTTTCGAAGGCGCGTTTCTATTCATGAAATTTTCGAAGGCGCAATGACCCGTTTCGAAAGCGGACTGCGTCACAAATTCATATTTATATTATGTTAACCAACGCATCCCCAAAAACCGGACAGCCGCATTCAGCTGTCCGGTTTCCCTTTGCATTTACATCACTGTCGCTTCCGGTTCCTGCCTCAGAACTGCGGCAATCCGGTTGCCTTCTTCCATGATGGCGACGGTCGGCTGGTGGGTTTCCGCTTCCCGGGCGTCGACGTACACGTAGCTGAGGATGATGACGATGTCTCCGGGCTGGACGAGCCGGGCGGCGGCGCCGTTCACGCAGATGACGCCGCTTCCCCGCTCGCCCTCAATGATGTAGGTCTCGAACCGGGCGCCGTTGTTGTTGTTGACGATCTGGACTTTTTCGTTGGCGGTCATGCCGACGGCGTCGAGCAGATCACGGTCGATCGTGATGCTGCCAACGTAGTTCAGGTTCGCCTCGGTGACGGTGGCGCGGTGGATTTTTCCGTTCAGCATCACTTTGAACATGCTGCGGCCTCCTTGACCGGGATGAGCACATTGTCGATGAGCCGAACGCTGCCGAACCGGACGGCCGCGGCGATGATCACTTCCCGGGATTCTTTCGTTGCAGGCTGGAGAGACGGATATTCGAGAAGCTCGGCGTAGTCGAGCGCGGCACCCGGAATCTCGCCGAGGCGACGGCGTACTTCCTGCAGTGCCCGCTCCCGTTCGCCGTTTTTGCGGAAGATCTGTTCCCCTTCCGCGAGGGCCTGCCGGATGGCCGGTGCCGCTTTTCGTTCTTCCGCATCCAGACAGACATTCCGGGAGCTTTTGGCGAGTCCGTCTTCTTCCCGGACGGTCGGAATCCGCCTGATTTCAACCGGAAAATTGAAGTCCCTGACGAAAGTCTCGATCAGCGCGAGCTGCTGGGCGTCTTTTTCGCCGAAGTAGGCACGGTCGGGAGAAGCGATATGGAAGAGCTTCGTGATCACTTTCAGCACGCCGTCAAAGTGGCCCGGCCTGCTTGCGCCGCAGAGCACATCGGCCTGCGGTCCCGGCAGGATGCGGATGCCGCCGTCGGTCGGATACATATCCGCGGGCTCGGGATGGAACAGGATGTCGACGCCGGCTTCTTCTGCAAGTGCCGCATCCCGCTCAAGGTCCCGCGGGTACGTCTCAAAGTCCTCGCCCGGGCCAAACTGGGCGGGATTGACGAAGATGCTCATGATGACGACATCGTTCTCACCGCGTGCCGCCTCGGCGAGCGCGAGGTGGCCTTCATGCAGATAGCCCATCGTCGGAACCAACCCGATCGACTTGCCCTGTCCCCGCAGCTGCGCTGCCAGACGGGTCATTTCATCAACGGTCTCAATATGTCTCAACTTTGCCACCCCCGTAGAGTTTGCCCGCTTCTTCCTCTTTCATCGTGAATTGGTGCTCATCCGCGGGGAAGGTTCCTTCGCGGACCGCCGCTGCGTAGGAAGAGATGCCGGCCGCCGCTTCCGTGCCCGCATCCGCAAACCGGCGGACGAATTTCGGCACGTGATGGGAACCGTATCCGGCCAGATCATGGAAGACAAGCACCTGGCCGTCCGTCCCGGCGCCGGCACCGATGCCGATGACGGGGATGCGGACCGTTTCGCTCACCCGCTCCGCAAGCTGGTAAGGGATGCATTCGAGAACGAGCATGCAGGCGCCGGCGGCTTCGACTTCGAGCGCTTCTTCAAGCAGCCGGTTTGCGGCTTCGGCCGATTTCCCCTGGACTTTGTATCCGCCGATCACACCGGCGGACTGGGGAAGCAGGCCAAGATGCGCGACGACCGGAATCCCGGCCGAGACGAGCGTCCGGATTGCGTCGTTCACCCGTCCGGCCCCTTCGAGCTTCAGCGCATCGGCTCCGGTTTCCCGGAAAATGCCCACAGCCGTCTCAAGCGTGCGGTCGGTGCTTCCGTGATAAGTGCCGAACGGCATGTCGACCGTCACGAACGTGTCGCCCGCTCCCCGCCGGACGGCCTTTCCGTGATGGATCATGTCTTCGGCCGTGACGGGCACCGTCGAATCGTAGCCGAGCACGACCATGCCGAGCGAGTCCCCGACGAGCAGGATGTCCAGGCCGGCCTCCTCGGCCATCCGGGCGGTCGGGTAATCATAGGCGGTCATCATGACGATCTTCTCGCCGTTTTTCTTCATCTTCAGGAAGTCTGCGGTTGTTTTCATCTTCTTCTTCTCCTTTCGGGAGAAAACCAAAAGCCCTCCTGCCAAAAAAAAGGCAGAAGGGCTGTGTCATCCATTCCGGTCTTCTCCGTCCCTGTCATTTTCGGATCAAGGCGGGCAAAAAAATTTCCGGTTTCCGGTGATCAGCTGTTTCAGGTGCAGTTCAGTTATGATACCGCCCTTCTCCGCCTTCAATATAGCAGAGTCGGACGAACGTTTGCAATCTTCAATTCTGAAGTTCGATGTCGGCTGAATAAATTCCGCGGATTTGCCCGTCATCGAGCCGGACCTCGAGCACGCCGTCGTCCGTAATGCCGATGGCCGTCCCGTAGACCGTTTCCCGGACCATGACCGCCTTCACACGCCGGCCGATCGTCACGGCGCGCTCTTCCCACATCCGGCGGATTTCGGAAAAGCCTTCAGTCAGGTAAAGATCGGACAGCCGGCCGAGATGGCGGAGCACCGAGGCTGCGAGGCGGGCCCGGCTGATCTCCCTGCCGGCATGGATCCGGACGGAAGTCGCAATGTCCTTCAGTTCTTCCGGGAAGTCCCCGGGCTCCTGGTTGACGTTGATGCCGATCCCGATGATGATCGCCTGGACGCGATCAGGGTCCGCCTGCAGTTCCGTCAGGATGCCGGTCACTTTCCGGTTGCCGATGAGCAGGTCATTCGGCCATTTGATCAGAGCTTCCACGCCCGCCTCTTCACGGATTGCATTCGAGACGGCGACCGCCGCGATGAGCGTGAACTGGGGTGCCCGGTGCGGCGGGATGTCGGGCTTCAGGATGACGCTCATCCAGATTCCCTTGCCGGCGGCCGAATCCCACGGGCGGGCGAGGCGGCCTTTGCCGGACGTCTGTTCATCCGCGATGACGACCGTGCCGTGCGGGGCCTCTTCCTGCGCTTCCTTGTGGGCGATCGGCATCGTCGATTCCACGGTCGGGAAATGGAGGATGCGGCTCACGAACCGGTCATCCCCGAGATGGCTCCTCAGGAGTTCCGGAGAGACGATGTCCGGCACGCCCTCCAGGA
Source organism: Bhargavaea cecembensis (assembly GCF_000826125.2). Lineage (GTDB taxonomy): Bacteria > Bacillota > Bacilli > Bacillales_A > Planococcaceae > Bhargavaea > Bhargavaea cecembensis_B. Next base: position 1,304,022 of record NZ_LN651373.1, on the reverse strand, counting down.
CGTAGCCTTTCTTTCGCACCGGGCGGATTGTGTAGCCTTCTTCCTCCAGCTCCTTGATCCATTTCCATACCGCCGTCCTTGAGACGCCCGCTTCGTCGGCGAGGGCCTGGCCGGACAACGGCTCCCCGCCCGCACCGAGCAGCCGGGCAAGCAGGCTTTCCTTATCCTTCACTTTCGATTCCATTCATGAACCATCCTTTGATGTCGTCACGGTGATTCGGAATCTTTTCCGTGACGACCGCTTCCTCTATTTTTCCGAGCCATTCTTTGATCCAAGGGCCGCCTTTTCGGCCGGTCCAGCCGATCAGCTCATTGCCGGTCACTTCCAGTTCCCGCATCGAGCCGATCGGCAGGCGGGCTTTCAGCCGGTCGATCTCATCCGGATTTGCAGGCGGAGCCTGTCCCGTCAGCCAGGCAAAATGCCACCCGGCCTTCAGCGCCTCCGCCGGCAGCCGGTAAATGTCCATTTGCCGGTACGGGCGGGCGGACCTGATTTCATAGGCCTGCCGGATGAGCCGTAGGGACAATTTTTCTGCGTTTGACAGCTTGTACGGATTGCCTTCCGGGCTTCCGGCAAGGAGCGACAGAAGCGCCCAGCCGTCAACGGGACGCTCCGGCTTCCCGAACCGCTCCCAGACAGGGAGGTTCTGCATGAGGCGTTCCGGCTCCATGAGCGGAAGCCAGTGCGCGAGCCCCGTTTGGGCGAGCAGCCGGACCGCGAGTGCCGCCCGGCCGCTCACCCACACTTTGTCGAGCTCCATCTTCACGCGCTCCACCGAAACGGCCCGGATGCTTTTTGCATGGCGGCCGATCGCGGCATATGTCCCTTCTTCGATCCGGAAGCCCGTCCTTGCGGCGAAGCGGACCGCCCGGAGCATGCGGAGCGCATCTTCGCCGAACCGCTCGTCCGGGTCTCCGACCGCCCGGATGATCCCGTCCCGGATATCCTGCCGGCCGCCGAACGGATCGTCATATGAGCCGTCGTCCCGGAGCGCGATCGCATTCATCGTGAAGTCCCGCCGCCTCAGGTCTTCCTTCAGCGACTGGACATATTCGACGCTGTCCGGCCGGCGGTGGTCGGTATAGGTCCCTTCCGTCCGGAACGTTGTCACCTCGACCGGCGCATCCGGATGGATGACGAGGACCGTCCCGTGGGTGATCCCGACGTCCGCGGTTTTCGGGAACACCGACTTCACCTGTTCGGGCAGCGCGGACGTGGCGACGTCGACATCGTCCGCCGGCAGTCCCATGAAGCGGTCACGGACGGCGCCGCCGACGATGACCGCTTCGAATCCGGCCTCCCGGAGCGTTCCCACGATGCTGAATGCCGCTTCCCAGATCTTGGCCGTCAAACCGGCTTCTCCCCGAGCGCCTCGAAATAAAGGGACTCGTACTGCTTGACGATTTCTTCCGCGCTGAACCGCTCCCGGACCGACCGGATGGCGTCTTTGGAGAACCTTGACGCAAGCTCCGGATTTTTCAGTACGGCGAGCGCCGCTTCTGCGAATCCTTCAATATCTCCGAGCGGGCGGATGAATCCGTTCTCCCCGTCGGTGATCACTTCCGGGATGCCCCCGATGTCCGAACCGACGCACGGCACGCCGCAGGCCATCGCCTCGATGAGGACGAGTCCGAACGCTTCCTTCTCCGACAGCAGCAAGTTCAGGTCGCAGATCGAGAACAGGTCGGGCAGGTCGTCGCGTTTTCCAAGGAACAGCACTTCCGTTCCGACGCCGATTTCGGTCGCCAGTGCATGCACGTCCGCCATCTCCGGACCTTCTCCGACAAGCAGCAGCTTGGACGGGATTTCCCGGTTCACGATGGCGAAGCTCCGGATCACGTCCTCGATCCGCTTCACCTTGCGGAAATTCGAGACGTGGATCAGGATTTTGTCTTCTTCCGGGATGCCGAGCGCCGCTTTCATATGATGGGCATCGACCGGCCGGTATTGCCGATCATCGACGAAGTTGTAGACCGTCCGGATTTCCTTCGCCGGCTTGATCAAGTCATATGTGTCCTGCTTGAGCGAATCCGATACCGCCGTCGTCAGGTCGGATTTATTGATCCCGTACTTCACGGTGCCGCGGAGTGTCGGGTCGTGACCGAGAACGGTGACGTCCGTCCCGTGCAGCGTCGTGACGACCGCGATGTCGGACTCCGCCATGTCCTTCGCGAGCGCGGCGCACACCGCGTGCGGCACGGCGTAATGGGCATGGAGGACGTCCAGCTGCTCATCGATGATCACTTCCGAGATCTTGTTCGCAAGCGCGATGTCATACGGCGTGAACTTGAACACCGCGTAATGTCCGACTTCCACTTCATGCACCGTGATGTTCGGCTGATCCATGTAAAGCCGGAACGGCCGGCCCGACGTGATGAAATGAACTTCGTGGCCGCGCTCGGCCAGCAAAATGCCGAGCTCCGTCGCAACGACGCCGGAGCCGCCGAGGGACGGATAGCAAGTGATGCCGATCTTCAGCTTCCTCACTCGGCCTCCCCTCCGGTGGCCCGTTTCAGCTCGCGCCAATCAAGATAGTCTTCCGACAGTCCGCGCAGAAGCACTTCCGCGGTGCCCATGTTCGTCGCCAGCGGGACCATGTACACGTCCGACAGGCGGAGAAGCGCCGACACGTCCGGTTCATGCGGCTGGGCGGTGAGCGGATCCCGGAAGAAAATGACGAGGTCCAGCTTGTTCTGGGCGATCATGGCGCCGATCTGTTGGTCGCCGCCGAGCGGCCCGGACTGGAACCGGTGGACGTCCAGCCCGGTCGCCTCCGCCACCCGCAGTCCCGTCGTCCCGGTCGCGAACAGGGTGTGTTCCTTGAATATGGGAAGATAGGCGATGACAAATTCGATCAGATCATCTTTCTTTTTATCATGTGCGATCAATGCGATGTTCAATGGGATCCCTCCGTTTCACCCGATGATCTTGTCAAGTCCGCTGATGAGCCCTGTTCTGTTCATGACTTCGCGGACCGCCAGCTTGATCCCGGTCATGTATGATTGCCTGCTGAACGAATCATGCCGGATCGTGAGCAGCTGGCCGTCCCCTCCGAACAGGACTTCCTGATGAGACAGGAGGCCGGGCAGCCGGATGCTGTGGACCGGAATGCCGGCAACCCGGTTTCCGTGACCGGAATTTTCGTCTTCTTCGCCGGCTGCCGGCTTTCCGGCGGCTCCGGTGGACTCCGCCATCATCCGGGCGGTGAGTTCGGCCGTCCCAGAAGGCGCGTCTTTCTTGCCGTCATGGTGCAGCTCGATGATCTCCGCCTCCGGCATGAGCTTGGCGGCCATCGCGGAAAACTTCATCATGAGCGCCGCGCCGACCGAAAAATTCGGCGCCAGGATGCAGCCGATCTGCTTTTCCCGGCAAAGCTCCGTGAGAAGGCTGATCTGCTGGGCGGTCAGCCCGCTCGTCCCGACGACCGGACGGATCCCCTCCTGGATGGCATCCCGCGTGTTCCGGAAAACCGATTCATGGGTCGTCAGCTCGACAAGGACGTCCGGCTTGGATTCTTCGGCAAGCGTCGCCATGTCCGTAAAGATCGGCACCTTCCCGCCGAGCGTCGCCGAATGCTCGGCCATCTTCCGGTCAAGCACCCCGACCAACAGCATATCGCGTTCTGTGACAAGCGTCTCCACCGCCATTGCGCCCATCCGGCCGCGCGGGCCGGCCACCGCCACTCGGATCATCTTTATTCCTCCCCGATTTTAGTCCATCTGTCCCGGTCGCGGGTCCTGAACTTCTCCAGAACCGTCCCGAGCGCCCGGTCCATCTCAATCCCGTTCGAATTCGCAAAGCAGATCAGGACGAAAAACAGATCGCCCAATTCCTCCTCAAGCGACTTCTCCGCCTCGTCCGATTTCTTCTTTTTCATTCCATGGACATGCTGCACTTCCCTCGCCAGCTCACCGAGTTCCTCCGTCAGCCGGGCCAGCAGCTCCATCGGCGGAAAATACCCCTCTTTAAACTGGGATATGTATCGATCCACCTCTTGTTGCATGTCCTTCATCGTCCGCTCATTTTCCAACTTTCCTCAACTCCTCTCTTCATGGTATATAAATCTTCATCCTATTGTCAAAACTAATCGGATAAAGGATACTAAGGTAAGGCGGAGCGGGCCGTTCAGACCCGACAGGCGCAAGACAGTCAGCGCAGCGAGGCCTGCATCGCGGAGCTGAATGACCTATGACAAGGTACGCACTCGGGTTCAAATGCGGCTTACTCAAACTCAAATGCGGCTCACTCGCCTGCCAAAGCGGCTCACTCAAGCGCAAATGCGGCTTACTCGCGCCCAATTGCGGCTCACTCACGCAGCCCGTTATCTATCAACCCAGAAAGGATGATGCCGATGTTCCAGGGGATCAAGCTAAAAAACATCATGATGATCCTGGTCGGAGCGGCGATCTTCAGCTTCGGCCTCGTGCATTTCAATATCCAGAATGAGCTGGCCGAAGGCGGGTTCACCGGACTGACCCTCATCCTTCTGTTCGTCTTTAATCTGGACCCGGCGGTCATGAACCTGGTCCTCAACATCCCGATGTTCTTCATCGGCTGGAAGCTGCTTGGCCGGAAGCCGTTTGTCTACACGGTCATCGGGACGGTGGCGGTTTCGATTTTCCTGAAAGTGTTCACGATCTATCAATTCGAAGTGGGCCTGCAGAATGACATGTTCCTCGTCGCCCTGTTTGCCGGGATTTTCATCGGGATCGGTCTCGGGATCATCTTCCGGTATGGCGGAACGACGGGCGGCGTCGACATCATTGCACGGCTTGCGAATAAATACGCCGGCTGGAGCATGGGCCGGACGATGTTCATGTTTGATGCCGGCGTCATCCTCCTTTCCTGGGCGACGTACCTTACGACACCGCGCATGATGTACACGCTTGTTGCCGTCTTCCTCGGCGCTCGGGTCATCGATTTTGTCCAGGAAGGGGCTTATTCCGGTCGCGGGGCCTGGATCATCTCGGAATGGCAGGATGAGATTGCCGAGCGGATCACAGAGGAAATGGACCGCGGCGTCACTGTCCTGAAAGGCTACGGACATTATACAAAGTCGCCGCGCGAAGTCATTTACTGCGTCGTCGGGAAAAATGAGATCGTCAAGCTGAAAAACATCATTAATTCGATCGACCCCCATGCATTCGTTTCCGTCACCGACGTGAAAGATGTCATGGGCGAAGGCTTCACACTCGATGAAGAAAAACGCCCGATTGAATAAATCTGGCCAAGGGCTGCCACAGGCATCGGTCCCCGATGCTTGGAGGCGGGCCCTTTTTTATTGTTTCTATATGGGACTGATATGAAATATGGAGCCCCGATTTACAATATGGAACGCCGATTTGAAATATAGAGTCCCAATTTACAATATGGACTGCCGATTTGAAATATAGAGTCCCAATTTACAATATGGATCGCCGATTTGAAATATGGAGCCCCGATTTACAATATGGACCGGCGATTTAAAATATGGAGTCCCGATTTACAATATGGACCGGCGATTTAAAATATGGAGCCCTGATTTACAATATGGACCGCCGATTTGAAATATGGAGCCCTGATTTACAATATGGAACGGCGATTTGAAATATGGAGTCCCAATTTACAATATGGAACGGCGATTTGAAATATAGAGTCCCGATTTACAATATGGGCCGCCGATTTGAAATATGGACCGTCGATTAAGCAGACCGGAAACTTTCCGCGACCGCTTCGCTCATTCTCGCGGCCGCTTTCTCAAGCCGCTCGGTCCCCGTTGGCTTCACCCACACAACAAAAAAACAGGGAAGGAAACCAAATCGGGTTTCCTTCCCTGTTCGTCATTCTATTCCCTGTTCGTGAAGATGAGCAGGAGGCGGACCAGTTCGAGGACGGCGACAGCGGCTGCAGCGACGTATGTGAGGGCTGCGGCGCTGAGGACTTTCTTCGCGGCCGGCTCTTCTTCGTTGCGGATGATGCCGAGCTCGACAATCTGGTTCATCGCCCGGCTGGAGGCATTGAATTCGACAGGCAGTGTGACGACCTGGAACAGGACGCCGACGGCCATGAGGGCGATGCCGATGCCGAGGAGCGAGTTCAAGCTGGAGAAGAACAGGCCGCCCATGATGAAGATCCACGAGGCATTCGATGTGATGTTCGCGACCGGTGCAAGGCGGTGGCGGAAACGGAGGAATGCGTAGTCATGGGCATCCTGGATGGCATGGCCGACTTCGTGGGCCGCGACTGCCGTTCCGGCGACCGACGGCTTCCGGTAGTTGTCCGTGGACAGGGCAACGGTTTTCGTGATCGGATTGTAGTGATCGGACAGGACGCCGGGTGTCTCGACGACTTTGACGTCCTGGAGGCCGTTCTTGTCGAGGATGAGCCGGGCCACTTCGGCACCGGTCATTCCTGAGGTGGAACGGACCCGTGAATATTTGCTGTAGGCACTTTTAACTTTGGATTGCGCGTAAATCGGAAGCGCAATGATGATCAGCAGGTAGATCAGGAACATTCTGCATCCTCCCTTATTCTATCTACTTCTATTTTACCGGCTTGCCTGCTCTTCCGCCAATAAAACGGTCCGGCGGCGCCATGAGAAAACGGCGAGCCCGATGCAGGCGACCGTCAGCCAGAATGTAAAGTAGCCGATGACGTTCATATGCTGCATCAGGTCCCCGTAGACGGGCATCTGGCCGAACACATAGTCGATGACCACGTCGTGCATCGTCCAGATTGAGGCCGCGGCGATGTGCCAGAGCCCGAACCGGTAGTTCCCCATGTACAGAACCGCCTGGACGGCCATCGCAAAATGGGAGACGACGAGCATCCATCCGAGCGGGCCGATGGGGCCAGTCTCGATGAGTGTCCAGATATTCATGACGACTGCCCAGAGGCCGTATTTGACGAGCGTGATGAGGGCAAGCGCCTCCGCCAGCTTCCAGTGGCGGCCGAGGATCCAGCCGAGCACGGCAATCGTGAAAAAGAGACTGGCGGTCGGGCTGTCGGGCACGAACGGAAGGAAGATCGGCTCGGTCTGCCTCAGCTGCCCTTCGTACCATATGTAACCGTAGATCGTGCCGGCCAGGTTGATGAGAAACAGCAGAATGAGGAACTTCCGGTCATTCAGGGCCGCCCGAACAAAACTGATGGTCTGATTCATACAACATCCTCCGGGTATGAAAAAAGAGCCAGATTCCCTGGCTCTTTTTTTCATTATTCCTGACTCGTGACGCCTGAGATGAACTCAGCCAGCTGCTCAAGTTCTTCATCCGTTCCCTGGAAAGCGTTCGGCGGCATGAGCTGCTCGCCGTCTTTGGCAATCCCGTTCACTGCGATGTCTGCAACTTCTTCGGCTGTATGTCCGGTTCCGACGAGCGGAGCCCCTGCAGGAGTTCCCTCGAAGTTTTCACCGTGACAAGTGACACAAGACTGGTTCATATAAATTTCGTAACCCGGATCGGACGTATCAAATTCCGCTTCCTCCACAATCTCACCTTGAGCTTTTGCTGCATCCCAGTCGTGGTTGACGACGGATTCCCAAGTAAGGTAAATCATCGAAAGCACGGCAAGCAGCATGAAAGCTGTCGGGAGCGGGCGCTTGATCGGACGGCGTTCCTTGGTCGTGTCCATGAACGGAACGAGCATGAGTGCACCGATGGCAAGGCCCGGAATGACGATTGCACCGACAACGTTGAACGGGCCGGAAGCAAACTCGTATTTCAGAAGCTGGTACATGAACAGGAAGTACCAGTCAGGCAGCGGAATATATCCTGTATCGGTCGGATCGGCCTGCCGCTCAAGCGGCGATGGATGGGCGACCGTCAGGATCAGGTAACCGACGAGGAAGATGGCACCGATCATCCATTCCTTCAGAAGGAAGTTCGGCCAGAATGCCTCCGTTTTGCCTGGGTACTCCGAATAGTCTTTCGGGATCCGGTTCTTCTCGTACGTACGAATACGGGAGTCACCAACGAATTTCATCCCTTTTCCGCGATGCATAGTGTCCCCTCCTCTTTTTGGACGTTAGTTGTCCGTTATTCTTACAACGGACCGGAAATACCTTGTCTCCGGATCATGATGAAGTGCGCCGCGAGCAATGCAAGCAATGCGGCAGGCAGGAAGAACACATGGATCGCGAAGAAACGTGTAAGTGTCTGGGCACCGAGGATGGTTGAGTCTCCGGCAAGGAGGACCTTGATCCAATCCCCGATAAACGGCACGGAAGCTGCGATCTCGATACCGACCTTCGTGGCGAAGAGGGCTTTCATATCCCAAGGGAGAAGGTAGCCCGTGAAGCCGAGGCCGAGCATCGTGACGAAAATCAGCACGCCGACGATCCAGTTCAGTTCACGCGGTTTCTTGTAGGAGCCCGTGAAGAATACCCGAAGAGTATGTAGGAACATCATGACGATGACGAGAGATGCCCCCCAGTGGTGCATGCCGCGCACGATCTCGCCGAATGCCACCTCGTTTTGGAGGTAGTAGACGGATCTCCAAGCATTTTCAATGTCCGGTGTGTAGTACATCGTGAGGAACATCCCGGACAGGATCTGGATGACGGTGACGAAGAACGTCAGTCCGCCGAAGCAGTAGATGAATGCGGAAAAATGATGCGCAGGGTTTACGTGCTCAGGTACTTCATGGTCGGCGATGTCGCGCCAGATCGGCGTGATGTCGAGCCGCTCGTCCACCCAATCGTAGATTCTGTTCAGCACGGTTGTCTGACCCCCTAACTAATTAGACTAGTGTGTTCGGTTTCGCGGCTCCGAGATAAAGCAGGCCGTCTTTTTCCATGGATTCGAACTCGTCGAGCGGGCCTGTCGGAGGTGTCCCCGGCACGTTTTTCCCGTTCTTTTCGTAGCGCCCACCATGGCACGGGCAGTAGAACTGGTGCGGGTGATCCTTGTCGGATGCCCAGTTAACCGTGCAGCCGAGGTGTTTGCACACCGGAGAAAGCGCGACGACTTTGTCGCCTTCCTTGTAAACCCATGCGGTACCTGTCACTTCGGACTCGTACCAGCCGTCCACTTGGTCATAAGTGAAGTCCACGCGGATCGGCTCTTCTGTCAGCTCGCTCACCTTTTGGCTGGTCGGGATGAAATCCCCGGCAGCGCCGGCTTCGAGAACAGGGTCCACTGCAAAGCGGATCATCGGCATGAGCATGCCGGAAGCCATGAATCCGCCGACGCCCAATAACGTATAGTTAAGAAATTGACGTCGTGAAACTCGTGATTTGCTCATCATGTTCCCCCCTCTTACTAAAAGGTCAGTCCAACGGACAATCTTTTACTGAATAGCATAGCTAGGACATATCTATGATAGCTCAATCATACCCGGAATTCAACAAAGCATTTACCGCGGACGCCACTTTGTGAACTTTTTATGTCGCATCATTGGCCTGTCCACTTTGCGGTCAGCAACGGGATGATCTGGCGCACCTGGTCTTCGAGGACGGACTGCTTCAATTTCTTGTCCATATGCTCGATTGGAATCGATGGAATCCAGATGGCCTCTTCGATGATTGCATCCCGCGTCCACGCGGGGTCCGTCGTGAGAAAGAACACATGCTTGAAGGGCATGTCCCCGAGAGATTCCCGCCACTCAGCGGCCAGTCGGGACTTGTCGCCCTTCTCCACGTAGCTGAACGGGGGCAGGAGCATGATCCTGCCCTTGAATTGATGTTCCAGGAAGACGGTCAGGTTCATGAGGAACTCCGCCGAAGAAGCGCTCTGCTTCATGTCCTGCTCCGTACTTCCGATTGCGACGAGCGGGACGAGTGCGGTATCGATATAGTCGGTCTGCTGCAAATACAGATCCATGTCTTTTGCGGTCCAGTTCATAATAAATTCCCCCTTCTATAGAAAAAAGACCTCATCTCCCGGATGAAGTCATGGATTACCCACTTCCTTGATCGACTGGAGTGTCTTGGACAGAGAGAAAAATTTCTCTTTGTCATTGCGGTCCAGCGCTTCGTCGATCTCCCGGAGCAGCTGATCCTCCCGGAAAGCGAGCACGCTGTCCTCAAGAAGCCGTTCAGCTTCTTTTCTGTCCTTCTCGCTGATTCTGATATACTCCGGAACAAACGGATTGTCTTCGAGGACTGCGGCATATTCCGGACAGGAATGCCGCCCCGGGAAGTTCAGCTGAAGAAACATGTTTTCCTCGGGATGGAGACGAAGATCGTGGAAGGACTTTTCCGCATCCGCGGTCATCAAGTTCCCCTTGTAGAAGCGGAACGGGATGCCGTCCGAATCAGTCGTCGACATCACCATGGCCCTCGGGCAATAGTGGGCCTCATCAACAAAGCGGACGTTCTTCAGCAGTTTGTCGTGGCTCAGGAGATAGTTCAGGATCCAAACGCATTCCCGACGTTTCAGCTGATGGTTTTTCAAGAACCACCTGACAAACTCTTTCTTTTCGGCGACCGGGACTGACGCTGCCACAAAATCCCCTCCTTTCACATGTCGTTCTCGAGAAATGATGTCCATCTCGGATCATCGGGAACCAGAACGGCAAGTCTTTGTATCACTTCGATGGCTTCCTCCCGTTTTCCTTCATCGAGGAGGAAAAGGGCGAACTTTTCCAGGAACTGCGGGTCTTCCTTAAACTCATGATATGCAAGTCGGTAAAATTCATATGCGTTCGGATAATCTTCTTCGCGCTCGTAGGCGTAGGCGGCGAACGGATAAAGGCCGGACCAGTCCGTCCCTTCTTTGCGGAGCTCCCCGATCATCGCAATTGTCTCGGCGTCCCGTTCGTTCTGATCATAGAGCGAGAGCAGCGCATGGATGGCCTCCATGTATTCGGGGTCAAGGGCGATCGCTTCCCTGAGGTGCTCTTCCGCTTCACCCGGCCGGCCGGTCTTCAGGGCGAGCTTGCCCGCGGCGAGGTACAGCTCCTTGTCGTACTTGTCGCGCGTCAGGCCCTCGCCGAGCGTCCGGTAGGCGGCCTCGTCCTCCCCGGTCATCGTCTGCGCCTGGGCAAGGAGGGCATAGGCGGAGAAGTAGTCAGGGTCGATCTCCTTCAGCTCTCCGAGAACCTCGACCGCTTCTTTGTACAGGCCGCTCTGATACGCTGCGTAGGCATAGCCGAACAGCAGGTCCGGCGTCCGGGCATGCTCGAGGGACTCCCGGTAATACGGAAGCGCTTCTTCGTAAGCCGCGCCGGCTGCGTAGGCTTCGGCGATCCGGGAGGTCAGCCGGACGCCAGCGATTTCCTCGGCCGACTTCCGGATTTCCCCGTACAGCCTCGCCGCCTGCGAATACCTGCCCGAATCAAGCAGCAGTTCGGCCTTCGCGAACAGGATGGCCGGCTCGTCCGGCATGATGGCGGCCGCTTCCTCGACTTTGCGGAGCGCCGATTCGGCCATGCCGGCCATCTGGTAATAGTCCGCAAGAACGAGAAGCGCCTGCGTGTATTCCTCTTCATCCGGCCGGACGGAAGAGAGCAGGAGAAGGGCCTCGTCCTCTTCCCCGAGCTCCATGAGGACCTGCGCCCGGTCGATCTTCAGCTGGGCCTCATCCGGCATCAGCTTGAGCAGTCCGTCGTAAAGCAGGTCGGCCTCCTGCAGAAAACCGTATTCGCCCAAAAGCTCGGCCGCCATGTACCGGGTCTCCGCATCCGGCGACGCCTGGATGTCCAGGATCAGGGACTCGGCACCCGCCAGGTCCCCGTCCAGGATGCTTTGTTGCAGTTGTTCGATTTTCTCCATCAGTATTCACCCGTCCCGTCGTTTTTCATACTTCATGCTACAAGATGAGTCGGCCCTTCACAAGAAAAAAAGCCCCTTGGCAAGAGGCTTTCACACGGTTGCGCACGGACGCCGCCGGAGTTCCGGCGGTTGTCCGGTTTTTCATCCCCGGAGGGAGTCCAGATCTTCAAAAAATCCGGGGTAGGAANGGCAAGTCTTTGTATCACTTCGATGGCTTCCTCCCGTTTTCCTTCATCGAGGAGGAAAAGGGCGAACTTTTCCAGGAACTGCGGGTCTTCCTTAAACTCATGATATGCAAGTCGGTAAAATTCATATGCGTTCGGATAATCTTCTTCGCGCTCGTAGGCGTAGGCGGCGAACGGATAAAGGCCGGACCAGTCCGTCCCTTCTTTGCGGAGCTCCCCGATCATCGCAATTGTCTCGGCGTCCCGTTCGTTCTGATCATAGAGCGAGAGCAGCGCATGGATGGCCTCCATGTATTCGGGGTCAAGGGCGATCGCTTCCCTGAGGTGCTCTTCCGCTTCACCCGGCCGGCCGGTCTTCAGGGCGAGCTTGCCCGCGGCGAGGTACAGCTCCTTGTCGTACTTGTCGCGCGTCAGGCCCTCGCCGAGCGTCCGGTAGGCGGCCTCGTCCTCCCCGGTCATCGTCTGCGCCTGGGCAAGGAGGGCATAGGCGGAGAAGTAGTCAGGGTCGATCTCCTTCAGCTCTCCGAGAACCTCGACCGCTTCTTTGTACAGGCCGCTCTGATACGCTGCGTAGGCATAGCCGAACAGCAGGTCCGGCGTCCGGGCATGCTCGAGGGACTCCCGGTAATACGGAAGCGCTTCTTCGTAAGCCGCGCCGGCTGCGTAGGCTTCGGCGATCCGGGAGGTCAGCCGGACGCCAGCGATTTCCTCGGCCGACTTCCGGATTTCCCCGTACAGCCTCGCCGCCTGCGAATACCTGCCCGAATCAAGCAGCAGTTCGGCCTTCGCGAACAGGATGGCCGGCTCGTCCGGCATGATGGCGGCCGCTTCCTCGACTTTGCGGAGCGCCGATTCGGCCATGCCGGCCATCTGGTAATAGTCCGCAAGAACGAGAAGCGCCTGCGTGTATTCCTCTTCATCCGGCCGGACGGAAGAGAGCAGGAGAAGGGCCTCGTCCTCTTCCCCGAGCTCCATGAGGACCTGCGCCCGGTCGATCTTCAGCTGGGCCTCATCCGGCATCAGCTTGAGCAGTCCGTCGTAAAGCAGGTCGGCCTCCTGCAGAAAACCGTATTCGCCCAAAAGCTCGGCCGCCATGTACCGGGTCTCCGCATCCGGCGACGCCTGGATGTCCAGGATCAGGGACTCGGCACCCGCCAGGTCCCCGTCCAGGATGCTTTGTTGCAGTTGTTCGATTTTCTCCATCAGTATTCACCCGTCCCGTCGTTTTTCATACTTCATGCTACAAGATGAGTCGGCCCTTCACAAGAAAAAAAGCCCCTTGGCAAGAGGCTTTCACACGGTTGCGCACGGACGCCGCCGGAGTTCCGGCGGTTGTCCGGTTTTTCATCCCCGGAGGGAGTCCAGATCTTCAAAAAATCCGGGGTAGGAAATTCCGATGCAATCCGGGTCTTCCAGAGTGACCGGACCGTCCGTGATGAGCGCGGCGACCGCCGCCATCATGCCGATCCGATGGTCGCCGCGGGAGTCGACGCTGCCGCCGCGGAGCTTCACCGGCCCCCGGATGATCATGCCGTCCGGCGCCGGTTCGATGTCGGCGCCGAGCTTGCCCAGCTCCTCCGCCACCGCGGCGATCCGGTCCGTCTCCTTCACGCGCAGTTCTTCCGCATCCCGGATCACCGTCGTCCCCTCGGCCTGCGTGGCGAGGAGCGCGATGACCGGGATCTCATCGATGAGGCGCGGGATGAGCGCACCGGAAATCTCGGTTCCCCGAAGCGATGAATGACGCACTGTGACCGTGCCGCGCGGTTCGGAATCCGCCGATCCGCTTTCGTCCACTTCCATGTCGGCACCCATCGCCTCCAGTGCATCCAGCATCCCCGTCCGGGTCGGGTTCAGGCCGACGTTGCCGAGCTCCACCCGGCTTCCCGGAACGAGGGCCGCGGCAGCGAGGAAGAAGGCCGCCGATGAAATGTCTCCCGGCACATCGACGTGGACCGCCGACGGCTTCTGTCCGCCGGCGAGCCGGATGATCCCGTCTTCGCTTTCAATCCGGATGCCGAAGTTTTGCATCATCCGCTCGGTATGGTCGCGGGACACTTCCTTCTCCCGGACGACCGATTCCCCTTCCGCCCGGAGCGCGGCAAACAGAACCGCCGACTTCACCTGCGCGCTGGCGACCGGCATTTCATAGTCGATCGCCCGCAGCGGCCCGCCCTGCACCGACAGCGGCGTGAACCGCGCATCGTCACGGCCCCGGATGTCCGCTCCCATGAGCGCCAGCGGTCCGGTGACCCGCTTCATCGGCCGCTTCGCGATCGAGCTGTCCCCGGTGACGACGGAATGGACGCGCGAACCGGCGAGCACGCCGAGGATGAGCCGGGTCGTCGTGCCGGAATTTCCCGTGTAAAGGATTTCCGACGGCTCCTTCCACCCGTCGATTCCCGGGCTGTCGATGATGAGGTCCGTCCCTTCCCGATCAATGCGGACGCCGAGCGACCGGAAACAGTCGATTGTCCGCAGGCAGTCCTCGCCCGGCAGGAACCCGGATACGGTCGNCGCCGGAGTTCCGGCGGTTGTCCGGTTTTTCATCCCCGGAGGGAGTCCAGATCTTCAAAAAATCCGGGGTAGGAAATTCCGATGCAATCCGGGTCTTCCAGAGTGACCGGACCGTCCGTGATGAGCGCGGCGACCGCCGCCATCATGCCGATCCGATGGTCGCCGCGGGAGTCGACGCTGCCGCCGCGGAGCTTCACCGGCCCCCGGATGATCATGCCGTCCGGCGCCGGTTCGATGTCGGCGCCGAGCTTGCCCAGCTCCTCCGCCACCGCGGCGATCCGGTCCGTCTCCTTCACGCGCAGTTCTTCCGCATCCCGGATCACCGTCGTCCCCTCGGCCTGCGTGGCGAGGAGCGCGATGACCGGGATCTCATCGATGAGGCGCGGGATGAGCGCACCGGAAATCTCGGTTCCCCGAAGCGATGAATGACGCACTGTGACCGTGCCGCGCGGTTCGGAATCCGCCGATCCGCTTTCGTCCACTTCCATGTCGGCACCCATCGCCTCCAGTGCATCCAGCATCCCCGTCCGGGTCGGGTTCAGGCCGACGTTGCCGAGCTCCACCCGGCTTCCCGGAACGAGGGCCGCGGCAGCGAGGAAGAAGGCCGCCGATGAAATGTCTCCCGGCACATCGACGTGGACCGCCGACGGCTTCTGTCCGCCGGCGAGCCGGATGATCCCGTCTTCGCTTTCAATCCGGATGCCGAAGTTTTGCATCATCCGCTCGGTATGGTCGCGGGACACTTCCTTCTCCCGGACGACCGATTCCCCTTCCGCCCGGAGCGCGGCAAACAGAACCGCCGACTTCACCTGCGCGCTGGCGACCGGCATTTCATAGTCGATCGCCCGCAGCGGCCCGCCCTGCACCGACAGCGGCGTGAACCGCGCATCGTCACGGCCCCGGATGTCCGCTCCCATGAGCGCCAGCGGTCCGGTGACCCGCTTCATCGGCCGCTTCGCGATCGAGCTGTCCCCGGTGACGACGGAATGGACGCGCGAACCGGCGAGCACGCCGAGGATGAGCCGGGTCGTCGTGCCGGAATTTCCCGTGTAAAGGATTTCCGACGGCTCCTTCCACCCGTCGATTCCCGGGCTGTCGATGATGAGGTCCGTCCCTTCCCGATCAATGCGGACGCCGAGCGACCGGAAACAGTCGATTGTCCGCAGGCAGTCCTCGCCCGGCAGGAACCCGGATACGGTCGTGCGGCCTTCCGCCATGCTGCCGAACATCACCGAGCGGTGCGAGATCGACTTGTCCCCAGGAACGGCAAGGCTGCCTTTTAGCGCCGCTTCCCCGTAATCCAATGTCATCCGTTCCATCTTCCCATTCCCCCTGTCGCGTCAAGTGATCGAAACTTCATAGCCTGTCTTCTCCGCAAGGCAGCGTTTGCCCTTTTCCCGGTCCTCCGCTGTCTGGAACGAGACGACGAGGATCCCGAACACATCCGCACGGGATTCGACGATCCGCACGTTCGTGATGGAAATTCCCGCGTCTGCCAGAATTCCGGTGATCTCCGAAATGGCTCCCGGGTTGTCCGGGATGTCGACATTGAGGTCGAATGAGCTGAAAAGCGCTCCCTGGGACCGGAGAGGCAGCGCATCGCGGTAGGCGCGCGCCCCGTCGTAGAAACTGCGGATTTCATCGGCGTCGCCCGACTCGACAATCGCCCGCACCGCTTCCATTTCCTGTTGCCAGAGGTCGAGCTGGTCGAGCAGCTCATCCCGGTTCTGGAGCGTGATATCCCGCCACATGTCCGGATTGGATGAAGCGATCCGCGTCAGGTCGCGGAAGCCGCCGGCCGCCAGTTCCCTTGCGAACGGATGGTCTTCCGTCTCGTCCTCCAGACGCCTGACGAGCGATGCGGCGACGAGATGCGGAAAATGGCTGACGACCGCAGTCATCGCATCGTGCTCCGCCGCCGAGACGACGGCGAGTTTCGCTTTCGTCACGCCGAGGAACTCCTCCAGGCGCCGCACCGCCGCCGTGTCTTTCCTGGAAGCGGGGGTCAGAAGATAATAGGCATTCTCAAACAGATGTTCCTTTGCCGCACGCACGCCGCTTTTGTGGGAGCCGGCCATCGGGTGGCCCCCGATGAACACGGCGTCTTTTCCGGAAAACGCATCCGCATGCTCCATGATCCAGGATTTCGTGCTTCCGGTGTCCGTCAGGATGGCTCCCGGCTTCAGATTCCAGCTTTCCGCCGCTTCTTTCATCATTCTGACGGTCTCATTCACAGGCGTTGCAAATATAATGAAATCTGCGGATTCCGCAGCCTGCCGAGCCGTTTCCGCCTTGCTGTGGATTACGCCGAGATGAAGCGCCTCCTGAACGGGGCGTTCATCCGCGTCAAATCCGGTGATCCTCACTCTCTCATGACGCTGGAGAGCGAGCGCCATCGATCCGCCGATCAGGCCGAGGCCGATGACGGCCACTTTCGTTTCCATGCATCCAACAACTCCCATTTGCCGACTGCCGGGTTCAGGCGCCCGGTACGCGCGATGCCAGCACTTCGGCGAGCGCGCCGAGCAGTGCCTCGTTGTCTTCCTCGGTGCCGACCGTGATCCGGATGAACCCCGGCGTGCCGAGCTTGTCGCCGCTGCGGACGATGAATCCTCTTTTCAGCAGTTCGTTCGCCGCTTCATCCGCCCCGCCCCTCACCTGCATAAGGACGAAGTTGGCCTCGGACCGGGGACATTCCAGCCCGTGTTCCCCGGCAAACCGGGCGTATTGCTCTTTTCCTTTTTCATTGCCGGCCCGGCATTTCTCGATGAACTCCTGGTCTCCGACCGCTGCGAGTGCCGCTCCCTGTCCGGAGACGCTCGTGTTGAACGGCGAACGGACCGGCTCCAGCTTTGAAATGACCGCTTCGGAGCCGACTGCGTAGCCGACCCGGCAAGCCGCAAGCCCGTAGGCCTTCGAAAAGGTCCGCAAAACGATGACGTTCGGATGGTCGTCGATCAGGCCGACCGGATCCCGGTAATCGGGAGACGTCACATACTCATGGTAGGCGTTGTCGACGACGACGAGCACATCTTCCGGCACTTTGGAGATAAACTCACGGAGCTCAGCGTCGGGGATGATCCCGCCGGTCGGATTGTTCGGCGTGCACAGCCAGACGACCGACGTGTTGCCGTCGATCGCGCGTAGCATCGAGTCCAGATCGTGCCGGTAGTCCTTGAGCGGAATCTCCCTCAGCTCCGCCCCTTCGATCCTGGCATTATGCCGGTACTGCGGGAACGACGGCCAAGGAGCCACCGTGTTGTCGTCCGGAGAAAGGAGCGCACGCGCGATGATGACGATGATCTCGTCCGAACCCGCGCCGAACAGAAGCTGGCGGGGGCTGACCCCGAGCTTTTCTGCGAGGCCTGTCCGCAGTTCCGTCGCATAGCCGTCCGGATAAAGTTCCGTCTCGATCGGCGTCTCCCGGAGAAAGCGTTCGGCGGCCGGCGGGCAGCCGAACGGATTTTCATTGGAGGCCAGCTTCACGATCCGGTCCAGCCCGAATTCACGCTGGACTTCCGCGATCGTCTTGCCGGGTTCATACGCCCGCATCCCTTCCAGTCTCGCATTCCATCTCATTTCACTCCATCTCCTTCCAGGCTTCTGCCGGCAAGGTCCGGACGCAGCCGGACCGCTTCATTCCGGTAAACATGGCAGATCTCTTTCTGCGCCTTTTCGGTGTTCGCATGCATGAGCACCCGGATGCACAGCGGCATGGCACCCGGCACGTCCATCTCATGCGTGCACATGACAGGGACATATTCCCAGCCGGGCATCGATCTGACCGCTTTCGCCGGGAATGCGGAGGTGATGTCCGTCGTGGTTGAAATCAGGACGCTCACGATCTCTTCCGGCCGAAGCCCGTTTTGTTCCGCCATTTCCTTTACGAGCCCGGCCGTCTCTTCCAGTACATGCTGCTGCCCGTCTTCGCAGATGCTCGTCGCACCGCGCACTCCGCGTACCATCATGACGCCACCCCCAGTCGTTTTCTCAGTTCTTCGTCCGCTTTCCGGCAGTCCGCTTCTTCCGCTTTTCTCATTTCCGGGCGGCCCGCTTCGGGAAGAAGAACGAAATGCAGCTCGCCGAATGATGCCTTTTTATCTTTCTTCATGTATCGGTACAGTTCATCGAATGAATAATCGGCGACGGCCCTGAGCGGGTATCCGTTCCTCTCCGCAAACTGCTGGAGCCGATCCGTGAGCGCCCGGTCCGCACCGGCGAGCCGCTCGCTCAGGATGAGTGCGTACAGCATCCCGGTCATGACCGACTCGCCGTGTGTCAGGCCGCCGTAGCCCGCCGCGGCTTCGACCGCGTGGCCGTAGGTATGGCCGAAATTGAGGAATTTCCGGACGGAGCCTTCCCGCTCGTCCCGGCCGACGATGTCCGCCTTCACTTGTATGCCGAGTACGATATATCGCAGAAGTGCCTGCTCGTCCATCGACCCATAGTCCAGGCCGGCGAGCATGTCTTCAGTCCGTTCCGGAGAGGAGATGAGCTGGTGCTTGACGGCTTCCGCCATGCCCGACCGGATCTCTTCCGCGGGAAGCGTCTCCAGCAGGGCCGTGTCATAAAGAACGGCCGCCGGCTGGTGAAACGCGCCGGTCATGTTCTTGCCGTCCGGCAGATTGATCCCCGTCTTGCCCCCGACCGAGGAGTCGTGGGCGAGGATCGTCGTCGGGCACTGGATGAAATCGATGCCCCGCATGAACGCCGCGGCGGCAAATCCCGCCAGGTCCCCGCACGCTCCCCCTCCAAACGCGATCACGAGCGATTTTCTCGTGCAGCCCGCTTCCAGGAGGAACTGCTGGGTGCGGCCGAACCATTCGACTGTCTTGCACGGTTCGCCCGCCGGCACATCCAGCCAGGCAACATCCGTCCGCCCCGCTTCGCGCAGCGCTTGTTTCAGCCGGTCCCCGTGCAGCCGGGACACCCTCTCATCCGCAATGACGGCGATCCGGTCGGCGCCGCCGGCATACCGGCCGATCAGGCCGAGCGCCCCCGGCCCGACATTCACGTCGTAATCCCTTTCTTTCGTGGCGACTCGGATCGTCTCCATGATCAGAACTCCCGGGCATGCGACATGAATTCCGCGATGTTTCGCTTCAGGCCCTCTACCGTGTCGCTGTGGAACGTCTCGACGACGGCGGCCGCCACTTCCCAGGCGACGACATGCTCCGCCACGACAGACGCTGCCGGCACCGCACAGCTGTCCGATCGCTCGATACTCGCCTTGAACGGCTCCTTCGTGTCGATGTCCACGCTCTCCAGCGGCTTGTACAAGGTCGGAATCGGCTTCATCACGCCGCGGACAACAATCGGCATGCCGGTCGTCATCCCGCCTTCAAAGCCGCCGAGATTATTCGTCCGGCGGCGGTACCCGGCCTGCGGATCCCATTCGATCTCATCATGCACTTCACTGCCCGGCATCCGCGCCATCTCGAATCCGAGTCCGAACTCCACGCCCTTGAAGGCATTGATCGACACGATGGCCGCGGCGATCCTGGCATCGAGCTTCCGGTCATACTGCACGTAGCTCCCCACTCCCGGCGGGCATCCTTCAACAATTACCTCAACCGTGCCGCCGATCGAGTTGCCCGCCGCCTTCGCATCATCGATCGCCTGCTTCATCTTTTCGGAAGCCTCCGGATCGATGCAGTACACTTCGTCATTTGAAGCGATGTCGCGGATCTCCGTCACCGACTTCCCGTTTCTGAGCGTCGTGTCTGCCTTGACGCCGCCGATCTCCGTCACATGAGCAGTCACGTCGATGCCGAGCGCGCGGAGCAGGCTTTTCGCAACCGAGCCCGCCGCAACGCGCACCGTCGTCTCCCGGGCGGATGAACGCTCAAGGACATTGCGGAGATCACGATGGCCGTATTTCATCCCGCCGACGAGATCGGCATGCCCCGGACGCGGACGCGTCACGCGCCGCTTGATCTCTTCGGGATCCACATCGTCCGGCAGCGGATCGATGCCCATGATCTTCGTCCAGTGCTTCCAGTCATCGTTCGTGACCGTCAAGGCGACCGGCGCCCCGATTGTCTTCCCGTGCCGGACGCCGGCCGTGATCGACACCGTATCCTTCTCGATCTGCATCCGGCGGCCCCGTCCGTAACCGCCCTGCCTCCTCGCCAGGTCGCGGTTGACCGACTGCTCGGTCAGCTCCATATTGGATGGAAGCCCTTCTATGATCGCGGTCAGCTGCGGACCGTGAGACTCTCCCGCCGTCAAATATCTCATCATCTTCTCCCCCAGGCTCAAACATTTTCTTTACACTATAACATAACTATTCATAGTATTCATTCTGATTTTCGGGTCGCAGCGCAGCCGCCGAAAATGACAGCGCTTACCTTCGCGAGGGCATGCGGAACGCGGCTTGGAGAGGCGGCGGTTATTAAATTTTTGAGGGGCGGTCGCGGAAATCCCGAGCCGCGGATCGTGCCTTCGAAAGCGGCGGTCGCTACCGCGGAAACGGCGCACGCGGCCACGGAAATTCCACGTGGCGGGGGCGCGCCTTCGAAAGCAGCGGACGCTACCGCGAATTTCTCGCGCGACGAGACACGCCTCCGAATGCGGCGGACGCTACCGCGGAAACGGCACTCGCTACCACGGAATTTCCGTGCACAGAATCACGCCTTCGAATGCAGCAAACGCTACCGTGAATTTCTCGCGCGACGAAACGCGCCTCCAAATGCGGCGGACGCTACCGCGAAAACGGCACTCGCTACCACGGAATTTCCGTGCGCAGGATCGCGCCTTTGAATACAGCAAACGCTACCGCGAATTTCTCGCACGGCGAAACGCGCCTCCGAATGCGGCGGACGCTACCGCGGAAACGGCACTCGCTACCACGGAATTTCCGTGCGCAGGATCGCGCCTTCGAATGCAGTGAACGCTACCGCGAATTTCTCACGCGACGAGACGCGCCTCCGAACATGGCAAACGCTACCGCGGGAACGGCACTCGCTACCACGAATTTTCCGCACACCGGAACGCGCCTCCGAATACATCGAACGCTACCCTGGATCTTCCTTGCCCGGTGGTGTCCAGTTCTCTGCGTAACCTTATTCCTCGACTGATGAGCTTACACAAGATTATGGACACTATCCGATTACACTCGACCACCTTCCGATTACACTCGACCTTCCTCCGATGACACTCGACCGCCCTCCGATTACACTCAGCCCCACTCCGCTCACACTCACCTCATTTCTTCGACTGAAATATTTTGATCATCTTCTTCGGAATTAAAAAAGCCCGGCGGCTGCCGGGCGTTTCGGATCAGTTGACCCAGTTGTTGATTTGCTTGTCGTAGGAGACGAGCTCTTCTTCCTTGAAGAACAGGCCGATTTCGCGCTCTGCGCTTTCAGGGGAGTCGGAACCGTGGATGATGTTCTTGCCGACAGTGACTGCATAGTCGCCGCGGACTGTACCCGGTGCGGATTCTTTCGGGTTTGTTGCGCCCATCATGAGGCGTGCCGTCGCGATGACGTTTTCGCCTTCCCAGACCATTGCGAACACAGGGCCGGATGTGATGAACTCTGTGAGCTCGCCGAAGAATGGGCGCTCTTTGTGTTCTCCGTAATGCTCTTCTGCAAGTTCCTGAGGGATTTGCATCAGTTTTGCACCGACGAGCTGGAAGCCTTTCTTTTCGAAGCGGCTTACGATTTCACCGATGAGGTTGCGCTGGACGCCGTCCGGCTTGACCATCAAAAATGTTTTTTCCATGTCATTGAACACTCCTTGTCACTGTGTTGGCGGAAGCCCGCCGCCTTCAGAATCGTACCACTGAAATACCCGCTCTTTCAACAAAAGATGCGGGCTTGGGTCAAAATTTGCGCTTTCCGATAAACTTGGCGATCCGGATGAGGGAATCCCGGTCCGGCGTGGCGGGCAGCGACTCGGCTTCCCGGAGCGCCTTGTCGAGGTAAAGGTTGCTGATCCGCCGGCTTTCCGTGATGGCGAACGATCCGCGCATTTGCCGGATCAGCCGGTCGATGGCCGTCCGGTCCGCGCCCGTTTCCAAGGCCTCCACGGCGACCGGCCGGAGTTCCGGGTCGCGGAGGGCGAGGATGACGGGTAGGGTGATGTTTCCATCAATCAAATCGCTGCCCGCCGGTTTTCCGAGCTCTTTTTCCGTCGCGGTGAAATCAAGAAGATCATCGGTGATCTGGAAGGCCATGCCGATGTAATAGCCGAAGCGTTCCAGACGCCGGACGATCGACGGATCCGCGCCCGACACGAGACCGCCGAGTTCACAGCTCGAAGCGATGAGGAGCGCGGTTTTCCGTTTGATTCTCCTCAAATAATCCCGGATGCTCTGGTCTTCCGCAAACTTGTCCTCGATCTGGATGATCTCGCCGACGCAGATCTCGATCATCGTGTCCGACAGCACCTGGTGAACCGCCGGATCATCGA
Source organism: Bhargavaea cecembensis (assembly GCF_000826125.2). GTDB lineage: Bacteria > Bacillota > Bacilli > Bacillales_A > Planococcaceae > Bhargavaea > Bhargavaea cecembensis_B. The sequence continues at coordinate 1,281,209 of NZ_LN651373.1, read as the reverse complement.
GCTCGGAAATCATGGCAAGCGCCCGTCCGAACAAGAAATCGCCGACGTACATGGCCACCCGGTTGCCCCACTGCGACTTGGCCGTCGGGGTGCCCCTCCGGAGATCCGCATCGTCGATCACATCATCGTGGACGAGAGAAGCCATGTGAATGAGCTCGAGCGGCACAGCCGCCCTGGCCGTAACGGCCGGGTCATAATCCCCGAATTTCGAGGCAAGGAGCGTGAACACAGGCCGGATCCGCTTCCCTCCGGATTTCAGCAGATCCAGGGAGGCCTCCTCGACAAGCGGGGATGACGAACGGACCGCCCGCTCAAGCTCTCTTTCTATATAGTCCAGATCCGTCCGGAACTCCGAATAGATCGATTTAAGCTTCATCTTCTCCAAAGGAAAAACCTTCCCCCGCTATTGTTCTCGTTTGAACCCGATATGCCCTGCGGCAGCTCCGCCGCTGAACGGCTTGTATGTCACGCGGGTGAAGCCAGCTTCCGTAAAGATCCCGGCCAGCTGCTCCATATCCGGGAATGTGTCGGCGGATTCCTGAAGCCACTGGTACTCCTTGAATTTCTTCGCGAACAGTCTTCCGAACACCGGCATGATGTACCGGAAGTAAAACTTGAAGACCTGCCGGTAGACCGGCAGCTTCGGCTGCGAAGTTTCCAGGCAGGCGATCATGCCGCCCGGCTTCAGCACACGGTTCATCTCCGACAGCGTCTTCCCGAGATCCGGCACGTTGCGCAGTCCGAAGCCGACCGTTGCGTAATCGAATGTATTGTCGTCAAACGGGAGATCGACCGCATTCCCTTCGACCAGCCGGATATTCTTCCGTCCGGACGTCTTGTCTTCAGCGACCGAGAGCATGTTCGCAGAAAAATCGAGGCCCGTGACCTGGCCGTCCGGTCCAACCGCATCGGACAGGGCAAGTGTCCAGTCCCCCGTTCCGCAGCACACGTCCAGTGCATGTGCACCGGGGCGGACGGCCATCTTGTGCATCATCTCGCGCCGCCAAGCCTTGTGCTGCTGGAAGCTGATGACCGAGTTCATCTTGTCATAGTTATCCGAAATGTTCTCGAACACCTCATGGACGCGCTGTTCCTTTTGAGTATCCATGCTGTTCAGACCTTCTTTCCCGTTTGTGTGGAAGCGGGCTCCCCGATTCCGAGATGGAGACAGATCTCCTCTTCCGTCAGATGCCCGGCCGCGCCGAGCTCCCTTGCTCCAGCAAGTGCCGACGCGACGGATTCCCGGCGTGCCGCATCCATGACATCCGCCGCCTTCTCCCGGTCTCCTAGAATATCCGCAGAGCGGAGGATGGCCGAGACGAATGGCGTCTCATTGCCGGAATCCAAGTTTGCAAGCTCTCCGGCAAGCCTGCCGGCGATGAGGGCATGCCGGACTGTCAACTCGTACAGTTCAAGCCCGCGGCTATCAAAGAAGACGGTCAGTGCCGCCGCTTCGATCGTGCCAAGCCCGTCGAGCAGTTCCCCTGCCGACGATTCGGGCCTGGCCTCGTAGAGCCCTGCCTTGCGCTCGCTCATCGCGATGACGGCGAGTGACAGGCCGTGCAGGAGACGGATATCCGGTATGCCGGTCAGGATCCTGTAATGGACACCGCTGTAGTAATCTCCGGCCAGCACGGTCAGCTGCTGTCTTCTCGACGGGTGTCCCCGGTCTTCTATCGAATCATGGGCGTGGAAGGCGGCATGCAGGGCGCCGACCGCTTCCGCCGCATGCCGGTCGTCCCGGCCCCATGGCTCGCCGTTGAGTTCCGGCAGCACCAGCGCAAACATCGCAGGGCCGCCGATAACCGGATTTCCGGTATGTTCAAGGAGCATCCGGTTGGCGAGCCGGTTGCGGATCCGGATGTTCAGTTGTTCAATTTCAGTATGTATCGGTGATGCCTTCATGTTCCGCGCTCCCATCCTGCACGTCGACTCCGCCGCCGGGCAGCGGATAATTGAACGGGCGGCCCTTACTCGGCCGGCCCGCTTTTCAGGACTCCGTGGGCGGTATGGATTTCTGCCTTTCCCCGTACCTTCACGGCTGCAATGTGTTCGGTGAACTGCGCCACGAGCACTTCTCCCTCGTCGAGCTTTTCGGCGTGGCCGAACTTCGTGTCGGCGCCCCGCGTGAGTCCGATCACCTGGACCCCGTTTTCAAACGCCTTGATGGCGATATAGTCGGTCTGTCCCATATGGCATGGCTCCTGTCCTTTAGTCTCCGTTATCATAGCATAGTTCTTTCAGGCCCGGCAAAAGAGCCCGGTTCAAGACATTTTAATGAGTGAAATGATCTCTGAACGCTTCGCTGCATCGTCATGGAAGATCCCGCGTGCGACCGAGGTGACCGTTTTGGATCCGGGCTTCCGGATGCCGCGCATCGTCATGCACATATGCTCGGCTTCGACCATCACATAGACACCGACGGGATCCAGCATCTTGACGAGCGTGTCCGCGACGGTTGCCGTGATGCGCTCCTGGAGCTGAGGCCGGCGGGACACCGACTCCACAGCACGCGCCAGCTTGCTGAGTCCTGCGATGGCTCCATTTTTCGGAATGTAGGCGACATGCGCCTTGCCGTAGAATGGAAGCAGGTGATGTTCGCACATCGATTGAAAATGAATATCTTTAACGATGACCAGTTCATCGTGTTCTTCATGGAATACCGTCTTGAAGTACTCTTTGGGATCTTGCCGGATGCCCGAGAATACTTCTTCGTACATTTTCGCAACCCGTTTCGGAGTGTCGATCAGCCCTTCGCGGGAAGGATCCTCCCCGATGGCCTCCAAAATCATCGTGACTGCCTCACGGATTTTCGCGTGGTCCACGTCTGCCATATCTGTTCCCTCCATCGGCGGCGATGGTCACCTGTCCGCAAAGGGACCGGCCGTCTGCCGCCACACCCCTAAATGGTAGCACAAACGGCGCCCCGGGTACAATGCGGGATTCCGGATGCCGGGCATGTCAAAAGGACGGTCCCTGCCCTTCACCGGGCGAACGGGACCGTCCTATGTATGCAGCTTTTACTTGACCGCGTCTTTCAGAGCCTTTCCTGGTTTGAACGCAGGAACTTTGCTCGCCGCGATTTCGATTTCTTCACCGGACTGCGGGTTGCGGCCTTTGCGGGCTGCACGTTCGCGGACTTCAAAGTTGCCGAAACCGATCAGTTGAACCTTATCGCCGTTTGCGAGAGCGTCGCTGATCGAGTTGAAAACGGACTCGACTGCATTTGTCGCATCTTTGCGGGAAAGGCCCGTCGCTTCTGCAACGGAATTCACCAAATCTGTCTTGTTCATACCATTCACCTCCTCCCGAAGAGAAAGTTTGCTTAAGCATGTACAAAGAGTATCACATCCAAAACCGCATCGCAACTTGTTTCATGGGCTCCAGGCGCATTGTGGCGCTGTTTTCAAGACTTCCCTCCCGGATTGCGAATTAAACAAATTCGGCCCGAAAACTCTTTTTGCCGCCTGCAACCGGATTGTGTTCAAGTTTCAAGTGGTTCTCCCAGTCTGTTCCGGTGTTTTCCGGCCTGGCACGGGGTGCGGACGTTCAACATCAGTCGTTGGTTCCCCGCCTGCTCCCGGCTTTTTCGCGAGATGGAAGAGTTGCCCCGCGAGATGGAAGAGTTTCGCCTCGAGATGGAAGAGTTGCCCCGTGAGATGGAAGAGTTCCATATTCCATCCGGCAGGCGCACTTTCCGGCTGCGTCCGGACATCACGATCTCTTTTCCGCTCCAAACAAAAAAGGACATGCCGCCGGTTGCGGATGCCCGTTTATGATTACAGGATGAAGGTCACCATGCCTTTGTTTCCGTCGTTCACCATCTGCTCCATCGTTTCCCGGATGCGGTTTCTGGCGCGTTCCGGCACCGCGGTCGTCTTGAAGCGGATGCTTTCTTTCATCACTTCGTGAAGCGGCGTGCCGAAGAGCTGGGTCGACCAGAGCGCCTCCCGGTCGTTCAGATATGCCTCCTTCAAGTCTTTCAGAAGCTGCAGGCTGTGGAACTCCGATCCGATGAGCGGCGAGAACTCGGCCTCCATGTCGATCCTCATGATATGGAGCGACGGGGCCTTCGCCTTCATGCGGACGCCGAAAAAGTTGTTCTGCTTGATGAGTTCCGGCGGGGTCGGCTCAAAGTCGTGGATTCCCGGAAGCGTGACGCCGTAGCCGGTCCGCTTGGCGGATTCGATCGCTTCCTCGTAGCGGCTGTAAGCCTCTTTGGACTTGACCGAATCCTTGATGAAGAGCAGCCAGTCTTTTTTCGTCCGGATCGGCTCGCCCATCATTTCATCGCATACCGAGTGATACACACCATCCCCGGTCTCCACTTTGATGCTGGCCTTCCCCTGACCGGCATCGACGTCCGTGACTTCCGCCCGCCTGACAAAGTCTTCTTCCTGGAGGGAGGCGGCGAGTGCCTGGACATCCCGGATTTTGGAGATGGAGGACAATCCCTCATCCAGACGTTCCCGGATGGCCGTATTGAGGGCATGGTCGTCGTCCAGCACGTCCATCCATTCCGGCTTCAGCAGCTCGATCTCGGAAATCGGGAATTCGAACAGCGCTTCTTTCAGGATCAGCTGGATCTCCGCGGCATTCAGCTGGTCTGCGCTGATCGCGATCACCGGAACGCCGTACTTGCCGCACAGCTCTTCCTTGAGCGCAACCGTATCCGCATGGGCGGGCATCCGGCTGTTCAGGACGATGACGAACGGCTTCCCGATCTCCTTCAGCTTCCCGACGATCTCCTCTTCGGCATTCAAAGCTGCCGCGCGCGGGATGTTGTTCACCGACCCGTCCGTCGTCATGACGATGCCGATCGTCGAATGGTCGCGGATGACTTTGTCGGTGCCGATCCGGGCGGCCTCCTCGAACGGGACCGGTTCATTGTGCCATGGCGTGTGGACATACTTCGGGCCGTCGTCGTCCATATGGCCCTTCACTCCATCGATGACGTAGCCGACACAGTCGGCGAGCCGGATCTGGAAAGTCAGGTCCCCGTCGCCGACCGAAATGCCTGTCCCCCTTGCCGGAACGAATTTCGGCTCCGCCGTCATGATGACGGGACCCGGCGAGCTTTGCGGCAGTTCATCCTGTGCTCTCGTCCTGTCCGCTTCTTCGACCATATTCGGAATGACGACTTCTTCCATAACCCGTTTGACGAAAGTCGATTTACCGACGCGCACGGGTCCGACGACGCCGATATAGATATCCCCGTCGGTGCGTTTTGCCAATTCTTCATACAATGCTTCGCTCAACCATTTCGCCCTCCTTTTCTGCGCAATTCATTGTATGCACGACAGAAGCGCTTCATGCGGGAGGCACGAAGCGCTTCGTTTCTTCATTTCTGTTCAAGGAATACGGGATTGCCGTCTTCATCCACCGTGTAAGGGAGACTGTAGGCGGGCAGGATCGGCTGATCGTCATAGAGGATATGCCGGATATCCTCGCCCGGCTTTACGTCCACTTCCCCTTCAAGCAGCTTTTTATGGAGATCGGCCGTGTAATCGATGTAGAATTCGCCGTCCGACGACAGGACGAGCGGCAGTTCATTCGACGAATAAGGGCTTTTCACAGTCGGGGCTTCCTTCAGCCCGATTGCCGAAAAGTTCGGTTTGAACACGTCTTTCGTGATCATTTCCTCAATCGGAAGATGGCCTCTGACGCCTTTCCGGAGATTCAGCTCGCGGATGCGCTCCGGCCCGTTCAGGTCCACGAGCTTGACGGTCGGATTGTCTTCCACGTCGATCAGTACGTATTGATAGATGCCGCCGTTTTCATAGGCGTTGGACGGCACTTTTTCCATATAAGCCGGAACGATCTTCGAAAAGTCGATCGGGTACTTGATGAACGGGTCCACGTCCTGGTCGCGTGTTTTGATCGGCAGCAGGCCCCCGCTCTTCTCCTGGAACTGGCCAACGGCGCTCTGGACCGCCTGCAGCTGGTCTTCATAAGGGATCGTCCCCGAGGCTTTCTCTTTGTCGGGCATCATGCAGCCGGACAGGAGAACGACGGAAGCGAGCAGGATGAACAGGAACTTTTTCATGATGTTCAAGCCCCTCCCGTCGGTCCGTTGAAGACCAGGTAAATGATCGAGAGGAAGGAGAAGATGAGCAGCAGCCATGCCACAAGCGAAAAGACGAATTTAAGCAATTTGTTCTGCAGTTTATTTCGGCTGAAATTGATGAGGAACATGCATAGGAACATGGCCCCAATCGCGTAGAATGACAGCCACATTTTATCCAGCGATGACAATGCGGGTCCACCTTTCAAGAACGGATGCCGTCAAGACATTCCGAACAGATCTTCGATTTCATGTTTTTTCAGCCGGCTCATGAGGCTGTCGACCGCAGCGCGCGGTTCGGCGCCTTCGAACAGGACGGAATAAAGCGCCTGCGTGATCGGCATCGGCACCGCGCACCTATCGGCAAGCTGATGTGCCGCTTTCGTCGTGCGGACGCCTTCGACGACCATGCCCATCCGGCCGAGGACTTCTTCAAGATCCAGTCCCTGGCCGAGCATGTTCCCCGCGCGCCAGTTCCTGGAATGGACGCTCGTGCACGTGACGATGAGATCACCGAGCCCCGACAGACCGGAGAAGGTCATCGGATTGGCCCCCATCGCGACGCCGAGCCGGGTGATTTCTGCCAGCCCTCGCGTGATGAGCGCCGCTTTTGCATTGTCTCCGTAGCCGAGGCCGTCCGAGACACCGGCGGCGAGGGCGATGATATTCTTGAGCGCACCGCCGATTTCCACGCCGATGATGTCATCATTCGTATAGACGCGGAACACGGAGTTCATGAACAGGTCCTGGATGCGCGCGGCCTGGTCCGGATTGCGGGCCGCCGCCGTCACCGTCGTCGGGTGGCGCAGGATGACTTCCTCGGCATGGCTCGGTCCGGACAAGACGACGATTCCTTCCCGGACGCTTTCATCGAGCTCCTCTTCCATCATCTCGCTGATCCGCTTCAGCGAATCCGGCTCGATCCCCTTCGACACATGGACGAACAGGACCGGCCGATCAAGGATGCCGTTCAGTTCGCGGCAAACTTCCCGGATGCCGGCGGTCGGAACCGCCACGACGATGATTTCCGATCCGGCCACCGCCTCCGGCAGGCCGCTCTCCGCCTTGAGCGCCGGCGGGAG
>NZ_LN651373.1:1166118-1273086 GCF_000826125.2 Bhargavaea cecembensis | reverse complement strand
CCCGGATGCCGGCGGTCGGAACCGCCACGACGATGATTTCCGATCCGGCCACCGCCTCCGGCAGGCCGCTCTCCGCCTTGAGCGCCGGCGGGAGTGCGGCACCCGGAAGATACCGCTCGTTCGTGTGCCGGCCGGCGATCTCTTCCGCCTGTTCCGGACGGCGTGCCCAGATCGTGCAGTCGTGTCCATTGTCGGCCAGAACCGTCGCCAGGGCGGTTCCCCAGCTGCCGGCTCCGAGTACCGTCACCTTCGTCATTGCATTCAAATCCTTTCAGTCATCAGCTGCGTTTTCGGGTGATGAGCCGGATCGGCGTCCCTTCGAACCCGAAGGCATCCCGCAGCTTGTTCTGCAGGAAACGCTCGTAGGAGAAGTGCATGATCTCCGGGTCGTTGACGAAGACGACAAACGTCGGCGGCTTCACCTGGACTTGCGTCATATAATAGATGCGGAGCTTGCGGCCCTTGTCCGACGGAGCCGGGTTCATGGCCACCGCATCTTCGATCACTTCGTTGAGGATGCTCGACTGGATCCGGAGCGCATGGTTTTCGCTGACCGTCTGGATGATCCCGAGAATCTGGAAAACCCGCTGCCGGGTCTTCGCGGAAACGTAGACGATCGGCGCGTAGTCGAGGAACTGGAAATTGTCCCGGATGTTTTCGGTCATCTTGTTCATCGTCTTCTCGTCTTTCTCGACGGCATCCCATTTGTTCACGACGATGATGACGCCCTTGCCCGCCTCATGGGCATATCCGGCAATGCGCTTGTCCTGCTCGCGGATGCCTTCCTCCCCGTTCAGGACGACGAGGACGACGTCGGAGCGCTCGATCGCACGGAGTGCCCGGAGCACGCTGTACTTCTCGGTCGTTTCGTACACTTTGCCTTTCTTTCTCATGCCGGCCGTGTCGATCACTTTGTACTTCTGGCCGTCATGGATGAAGTCGCTGTCGATTGCATCACGGGTCGTGCCTGCGACGTCGCTCACGATCACCCGCTCCTCATTGAGGAACACGTTGACAAGCGATGATTTCCCGACGTTTGGCCGGCCGATGAGCGAGAACCGGATGACGTCGTCTTCCAGCTCTTCTTCGGACGGATCCGGGAAATGCTTCGCGACTTCGTCGAGCAGGTCTCCGAGGCCGAGGCCGTGCGAGCCGGAGATCGGGTACGGTTCGCCGAATCCGAGTGCGTAGAAGTCATAGATCATATCCCGCATATCCGGGTTGTCGATCTTGTTCACTGCGAGGACGACCGGCTTTTTCGTCTTGTAGAGGATCTTTGCGACCTGCTCGTCCGCCCCCGTCATCCCTTCACGTCCGTTCACGAGGAAGATGATGACATCCGCTTCGTCGATGGCGATTTCCGCCTGCTGCCGGATCTGTTCAAGGAACGGCTCGTCCCCGATATCGATGCCTCCTGTGTCAATGAGGTTGAAATCATGGTTCAGCCAGTCCGCCGAACTGTAAATCCGGTCTCTCGTGACGCCTGGGATATCTTCGACGATCGAAATCCGTTCGCCGACGATTCGGTTAAAAATTGTCGATTTGCCGACATTCGGCCGTCCGACGATCGCTACTGTCGGTTTGGTCATTGGTTCCACCCTTCCGGAAACTTATCAGTTGAGTCCATCCGTCCGCGGGAGGCGGACACGCGGCTGAGTTTCCGCACCGCCTGCTCCGGCAGTTGCCGCCTGCCGCGTGATGGATCCGTTTCATCTCATGTCATTATACAACAAAACGGTGACGGCGCATCTATCAGCGCCATCACCGTATGTGTGTTCACCTTTTTGTCACTCGGAGAATCCTTTCAGCTTGTCGCCGATGACGTCGCTGATCGAGAATCCTTTGTTCTCCTCAGGAAGCTCGTATTCATCTTCGCGGACTTCCCTGCGGCCGCCGTCTTCCCTCGGCAGCATCTCTTTGATGGAGAGGGAGAGGCGCTTGTCCTGCTTGTTCACGTCGAGGACCTTCACCTGGACCTCCTGGCCTTCCTCGATCACTTCATGAGGCGTGCCGATGTGGTGGTGGGCCATCTGGGAAATGTGGACGAGCCCTTCGACGCCCGGGAACACCTCCACGAATGCGCCGTAGGAAACGATCCGCTTCACCGTGCCGGTGTGGGTCGAGCCTTTCGGGGCTTTCTCTTCGATGTCTTCCCAAGGTCCGGGCAGCGTGTCTTTGATGGAGAGGGAAATGCGCTCGTTGTCGCGGTCCACCGAAAGGACCTTGACCTGCACTTTGTCGCCTTCCTTCAGGACATCGCTCACTTGGTCCACGTGTCCGTGGGCGACCTGAGAAATGTGGACGAGGCCATCGACGCCGCCGATGTCGACGAATGCGCCGAATGAAGCAATCCGCTGGACCGTCCCGTCAAGCACATCGCCTTCCTGGATGCGGTCGAGGACTTCGCCTTTCATCGCTTCCTTCTCTTCTTCGATAACCGCGCGGTGGGACAGGATGAGCCGGTTCTTCTCCTTGTCCATCTCGACGATCTTGAATGTCATTTCGCGTCCCTTGTAATCGTCGAATGATTCCACGTAGTGGTCTTCGACGAGGGAGGCCGGAACGAAGCCGCGCACGCCGAGATCCACGACGAGGCCGCCCTTCACGACGTCCTTCACTTCGGCGGTGATCGTCTCGCCTGAATCAAACTGGGCCTTCAGGTCGTCCCATGCCGCTTCCGCGTCCACCTTGCGCTTGGAGAGCACGAAGTTTTCATTATCGTTTTCTACTTTGATGATGATGAGTTCCAGCTCGTCTCCGACCTGGACGGCATCGGACGCCTTTTCAATGTGGAGGCTCGACAATTCGCTGATCGGGATGACTCCGTCGAACGGCGCCCCCGGGATTGTCACCGTAACGGATTTGTCTTCAATTTTGTCGACCGTGCCGTTGACCCGGTCTCCTTGTTTGAATTCAAGAATCTCTTGGTTTTCCATATTTTGTTCCATGTTGTTCATCTCTTCACTCATGCCTAGTCCTCCTCCATAAAGGTTCCTTACACCATTTTATGCGAAACCGGTTATAAAAACAAAAAATTATGCTTATTCCGCCCTTTTTTCTCTTTCGATGAGCTCGGCGATGCGTTCCATGATGAGCTCTGCCGCTTCATCGGCCGATGCCCGGCGTTCGCGGTAAGGGGCCATGTCGATCGGCTCGCCGAAGCGGATTTTCACTTTCCGGAACGGCTTGTACTCCCCGATGACGGCACACGGGACGACGACTGCGTCGCCGCCCTTGAGCGCGAAAAACCCGGCGCCCGACATCGGTTTGCCGAGGCGCCCGTCCTTGCTCCGCGTCCCTTCGGGAAACATGCCGACCACCTGTCCGTCCCTCAAGAGATTGATGCCCGTCCGGATGGCGTTCCTGTCGCTCAGTCCCCGCTTCACCGGGAAAACGTGCAGCCCCGGAAGCAGGTTCTTGAGGACCGGGGCTTCGAACAGCTCGGCCTTCGCCATGAAATTGACGGGCCTCGGCGCGCAAATACCGACGGTCGGCGGATCGAGGAGGCTGATGTGATTGGCGCAGAGCAGCACGCCCCCCGTTTTCGGGAAGTTCTCCGTTCCTTTCACGTCCAGCCTGTAAAGGGGCTTCAAGACGCCGTAGACGACAGACTTGGCGAATTGATAAAAATCCATCAGTCCGCCCTCCCCTGCGCCAGGCGGATGATCGCTTCCGCGGCCTCCGCGATCGTCATGTCGGTCGTATCCAGGAGGGTCGCATCTTCCGCACGGACGAGCGGCGACACGGCGCGCTCGCTGTCTTTCTTGTCGCGGACCGCGATCTCCTCCGCCAACAGGCCGAGATCCGATTCGAATCCGCGGGCCAGGTTCTCAAGATGCCGGCGCCGGGCACGCTCGTCCACGCTCGCCGTCATGAACACCTTCAGCTCCGCATCGGGCAGGACAGCCGTTCCGATGTCGCGGCCGTCCATGACGACCCCCCCTTCCCGTGCCATCCGGCGTTGTTCCGCAACCATGTAAGACCGGACCCCCGCGTGGGCGGATACGGCCGACACTCCGTTCGTGACGGGCGCCGTCCTGATTACGCCGGATACATCCTCCCCGTCCAGGATGACCGTCTGTCCATCCGGGCCGGGCTTCAGCAGGATCTCCGTTCCGGGCAGAAGCGCCTCCACTTCCGAGGCCTTGTCCAAATCTATGCCCGCCCGGAGAGCCTTATACGTCATGGCCCGGTACATGGCTCCGGTATCAATATATGTATACCCAAGCCTGCCGGCGACAAGCTTCGCAATCGTGCTTTTTCCTGCGGCGGCCGGGCCGTCAATCGCAATCCGAATCTTCTGTTCCATCGTCAACTCTCCTCAGGTCAATTCGAATCCATTGTAACATAACGCCGACGGCCAGTTCGACTGCAATGAGACGTGCCGCAAAGCAGAGGGATTCTGCGATGCGGCACGCCTCGGTCGGGCTTATGAACGTTTCGGCTTGACTAATTAAAGTCTCAGCACAGATACACAACGTTTCACCTGAGATAAACAACGCTTCGCTTGAGATACGAAACGTTTCCCGCCCGTGCGTCAGTGGAGGAGTTCGCTTTTGAGGATTTCTCCTGTTTCGGTGTCCACCATGATGCGGTAGGTGTCTGTTCTGCCTCCGATTTCCTTCGTGACGATGAGGAGGTGGCAGAGCCGCTGGACGAGTTGCCGGTTTGCCGTGTAGGCCAGTTCGCTTGAGTGGACCTGTGTGCCGTCGGTGAAGAAGTTGTCCGGGTCGAACGGTTTGACGGGCTGTTCGCTGATGTCTTCTTTCTGGATGTACTCCATGGCGTTCACGCCGAGCACTTCCCCGTCGTCTTTCGCGAGCTTCAGCTGGATGCCGTCGGCGAACACTTTGGCGCCGTTCTTCGGATCGACCCGGACGAAGGAGAGGTGCCAGACGTTCGTGTTTTCGCGGGATTCCTCGAATACGAGATCTTCATAGCCGGCCGAACGGAGGAATTCGCCGGCCTTTTCGCGGACTTCCGCTTCGGTCATTCTTTCTTCGCCGGCCGGGCGCTCGACGAGCAGCGAAAGCAGATGGCCGCCTTTCTCGGTCAGGTCCGCATAGCCGATCCGGACGCCATCCTGGAATCGGATATGGAAGAACGGGTAGGCTGCGTCTTTCCCACTTTCGCTCACATGCACGGAAGCCTTGTTGTAGGCGGGGAACAATTCACGGAAAAGACGGATCGCCTCCTGCCGGTCCACCGGCTCGTCTTTCAGGTGCTTAAGGTCTTTTTTCTTCTGCTCATCGTGTTCGCTCGCAGTCAGCGGGAAATCTGACTCTGCATACGTCTTGACGGCATGTCCGAGATCCGTCCACCGCTTGTCCGGAACGTCGCCTTCCATCCGCGCGAACCACTCATCCGGCCCCGTCCCGCCGATGAACATGTCCTGCGTGGCGGCAGACCATTCGCCGGAAAACTCCGCGAGGTTCGACGCCGCATTGCCGAGTGCCTTCTCCCATTTCTCCTGGGGGATCGCCCCGCGTGAAGCCAGGTCCGCATAGTCGCCCAGACGCGTCAGGTAGTTCATCCATTCGCTGGAGAAATGCCGGTCGAGCGGCAACGACGATAGGTTGTTCTTCATTTCCGAAGACAGCCGCCAGATATTCCCGAGCGGCTCTTCTGCAGATGACGGGTCGCGGTACAGGATCACTTTCCGGACTTCCCGTTCGAGTTCGGTCAGCTGCTCGGACGATTCGGACAGCTTATCGGTGTATTGCCCGTTGAGAAGAAGCGTCAGTCTTTCATTTTCCGCGTGGGCACTCCAGGAGAATACCGCAAGGGCGACAGTCGCATAACTTAAAATGAACAATAGTTTTTTCATGTTGACCCCTCACAAGCAGAAAATGTGCTGCCCGATTTTTTTGATCTGCGGCCTCGACCAGATCCACTTGCTCGTCGCAGTGGCCGGGTTAAAGTAATAAATCGCGTTTTCAGTCGGGTCCCATCCGTTGATCGCGTCGATGACGGCTTCCTTCGCCCGTTCATTCGGCGTCAGCCAGATCTGCCCGTCCGCCACTGCCGTAAAGGCAAGCGGCTGGAAGACAACGCCGCTCACCGTGTTCGGAAAATCGGCATGTTCCACCCGGTTCAAGATGACGGCCGCCACCGCCACTTGGCCTTCATACGGCTCTCCGCGGGCTTCGCCGTAGACTGCGTTGGCCAAAAGCTGCACGTCCCGCTCGCTGTAGCCGGCTGGAAGGTTTGCCGACTGGCCCCCGCCACCTTTTTTCACTTGGTTCTCCAGAGGCGTTCCGCCAAAATGGGTGAATTGGTTGCCGGCCGCAATGTTGTCCATCACAAATTGTTTATGATATTTTGATACAGATGACAGTTTGGCTTTCGTCGCGCTTCCTGCCACCCCGTCAATCGGGAGCCCGTACGCTTCCTGGAACCTGCGGACTGCCCAGTATGTCCCGTAGCCGAACTTCCCGTCGATTTTCCCGTCGTACTGGCCGATCCACTGCAGCCTCGCCTGCAGTTCAATGACATCATCACCGAATGCGCCGCGGGCGATGTCCTGTTCGCTGAACGCCTGCTTGCCGGCAGGCACGGCGATCATGAGGGCCAGCAGCAGTGCGAGAAGCAATGCCGGCTTTCTGCCCGGTCGTTTGCGATACACGGCATTTCCTCCTTTCTCCGGTAGGTTGTGCTCAATCTGCCCGAATATGAACAAAAAAATCCGACCGGAGTCGGATTTTCGCTGGATGCATGGAATTTTCACCGGCTCTGCCGCCGGTCCTCGATATACTGGTCGATCGCGAGGAGGTGCGCCCGCTTCACTTTCGTCAGGGCAAACCACCAGAGGAACAGCATGAACGGGATGAGAAGATAGAGATTGTAGGAGCCGCCGGCCTGCAGGATGGCATTGTAGATAAAATGGAGGCCGAACGAGCTGAGAAGAGACAGGAACAGCATCGGCCGTGTCGAGGCCGCCGGAACGAATTTGGCCTGGCCCAGATAATAGCCCATGACGACGCCGAACAGGGCGTGGCTTGAAACGGGAAGCAGCGCCCGGAGCAGCGCTTCATCGAGGCCGAACGTCAACAGGTAAAGGACATTCTCGACCGTCGCAAAACCGAGCGAGACGGAAGCGCCGAACAGGATCCCGTCGTATGGATCCCGGAAATCGACGTGCCGGTAGACGACGATGAGGAGGACAAACCATTTGAAGAATTCCTCGAGCGCGCTCGTGAAGATGGCGTCCCGGAAAAAGACCGAGTGGAAGACCCCCTCCTCTTCGAAGACGTACTGGATGAACAGGATCGGGAACGTCAGAAGCATGCCGTATATGTAAGAATGGAAAAGACTTCGGGAAGGTTCTTTCTGAATTTGCTTCCTTAGATAAAAATAGCTGAACAATGCCAGGCCGGGGGCGATGGCCACCGTCAGCAGCATGAACATGGTTCGCCCCCCTTTCTTCAGGCATCATGCCAAGTATAACACGGCCCCGCCGTCCAGGAGGTACGATTTATTGAAAAAGACATTGTTGCTGATCCATACAGGCGGCACCATTTCCATGACGACCGATGAAGCGGGCGCGGTCTCGCCGGCACTCAACAATCCGCTCATGGGCGAGATTGCAAAGCTCGGCGTGCTCGACGACATCATCGAAATCGAGGCGTTCAATCTTCCGTCGCCGCATATCACCCCGGAACATATGCTTGAGCTGAAGAAACTCATCGAGAAAACCGCGCTGGAGCAGACGATTGACGGAGTCGTCATCACCCACGGGACCGATACGCTTGAGGAGACCGCCTTTTTCCTGGATCTGACGCTCAGCACTGATATGCCCGTGGTGCTCACCGGTGCGATGCGGAGCGCGGATGAGATCGGTTCGGACGGGGTGCATAATGTACTGACGGCGATCCGGGTCGCTTCATCCGATGAATCCCGGGACAAGGGCGTACTGGTTGTCTTGAACGATGAGATCCATACGGCGCAAAATGTGACGAAGACCCACACGTCAAATGTGAATACCTTCCAAAGTCCCCAGTACGGCCCGATCGGACTCGTGACGAAAGGCCATGTCCATTTTCATCATGCGCCGCTTTACCGGACGCATTTCCGAATCGATGAGATCGGCCGGTCCGTCGCTCTCCTGAAAGTGTATGCCGG
The DNA here is from genome assembly GCF_000826125.2 of Bhargavaea cecembensis. GTDB lineage: Bacteria > Bacillota > Bacilli > Bacillales_A > Planococcaceae > Bhargavaea > Bhargavaea cecembensis_B. The sequence continues at coordinate 1,264,965 of NZ_LN651373.1, read as the reverse complement.
AATGGACTCGGAATTCCTTATTCACTCGGCGAATGCCGGATATGCCGGCGTCGTGCTGGAAGGGCTCGGCCAAGGGAACGTTCCGCCGTCCGTCCTGCCCGGCATCCGGAAGCTGGTCGCAGAAAGAATACCCGTCGTCCTTGTATCTCGCTGCTTCAACGGCATTGCCCAGCCGGTCTATGGCTATGAAGGCGGCGGACGGATGCTCGAAGAGGAAGGCGTCATCTTCGCCCACGGTCTGAGCGGCCAGAAAGCCAGGCTCCAGCTTCTGATCGCCATTTCCGCGGGGCTCGGCATGGACGGGATCGCCGAGTCATTCAGAGGGCATTAAACCAGCAAAAAAAGACGGACAGCCTGCAATTCCTGCAGCTGTCCGTCTTTTAATTGCCGGTGTAGTCCACGGCTTTTTTCGCGATCATCGCGCCGTGGAAGCGCCCGTTTTCGATGAAGATCTCGTTGGCATTGTTTCCGGCCGCGATGACGCCGGCGATGAACAGGCCGGGGACCGCCGTCTCCATCGTCTCCGGATTGAACAGCGGCCGCCCGGATTCCTCGTCGATCCCGATGCCCATGGCTTTCAGGAAAGAGTGGTCCGGATGGTAGCCCGTCATGGCCAGCACGAAGTCATTCGGAATGGCGTGGCGGCCGGCCTCGTCCTCGAGGATCACTTCTGACGCGGTGATTTCCACCGGATGCGTGTTGAACTTCATTTCGACTTCGCCGTTCCTCACGAGCGCGTCGAATTCCGGCAGCACCCAGGGCTTCACGCTCGGGGAATACTCGCTGCCGCGATAAGCGACCGTCACCCGGGCCCCCGCCTTGTGAAGTTCAATGGCTGCGTCCACGGCGGAGTTCTTCCCTCCGATGACGAGCACGTCCATCCCGAAGTACGGGTGGGCTTCCTTGAAGTAATGAAAGACTTTCGGCAGGTCCTCGCCCGGAATCCCCATGAAGTTCGGATGGTCATAGTAGCCGGTCGCGACCACGACGACGGGCGCCTCGTATTCTCCCTTGTCGGTGTTGACCAGGAAAGAGCCGCCTTCTTTTTCAACGCCGGTGACCTTCTCGAACCGGTTGACGCGGAGGGACTTGCGCCTGACGACTTCCCGGTAGTAGACGAGCGCTTCATTGCGCTTCGGCTTCAGATGCTCCGTGATGAACGGCACGTCGCCGACCGACAGTTTGTCGCTGGAGCTGAAGAACGTCTGATGGGTCGGATAATTGTAGATGGCGTTGACGACATTTCCTTTTTCGATGATCAGCGGACGGATGCCCGCGTCTTGCAGGGCGATGGCCGCCGCGATCCCGCACGGCCCGCCGCCGATGATGATGGCTTCTTCAGATATCATGTTCCTTCACCTATTTCCGTTCCTTTTCTGCCCGCAGCCTGATGATATGGCACTCTGCAGGCGCCCCCAGCCTGAGCGGCAGAAGCGTGGTGCCGTATCCGTTGCTAATGAGCTTCACTTTTCCATTATCGGCCTCGTATGCCCCTTTTTCAAGCATGCCGAACTTGCCGAGCCGGATCTGTCCGCCGTGGGTATGCCCGGCAATGCGGACTGCGGGCTCCCGGTCGACGCCGAGCATGCGGAAAACGGTCGGAGAATGGCTCACGAAGACGACGGCGTCTTCTCCCGAAATCCCGTCAAACGCCTTTGCAATGTCGACATTATAAGAAGATGTATCGTCCGTGCCGACGAGCATCCACCTCGGCCCCGTGCCCGGCAGCCGAGCCGAGCTGTTGTCAAGGACCGACCCGCCGACAGAGGCGATGCTGTCACGGATCAGCTCTTCCCCGGCCTCCCGGTCATTGTTCCCCCATACGTAATAAACCGGCCCGAGGCCGGACAGCCGCCTGACATTCTCTCGGATCCGCTCCGCCGGAACCCCGCCTTCCGCAAGGTCCCCTCCGATGATGACGGCATCGAACGGCCCTCCGGCTTCCCGGATGAGTGTTTTCGTCACACGTCGCCTATGAATGTCAGAAATAAAAAAGAGCGTCGGCCCGCTGCCTTCCCGGCAGGCCGAAACGACGGCGTCATGGCGCCGGATGGTTGCGTGTTTGGCATTAGCGGCCATATAGCCGAGCAGGACGGCCGTTGCCGCTGCCGTGCCTGTTATTAGTTGCTTGATCGTCTGAATCACTCCCAGTCTGGCCTTTGCCCGGTTGCCGGGCAATAAACGAAATCCATGCTTCCAGTCTATGCCGCTGCGCCCCGTTTCGATCGATGGCTTCCGCGGCACGGCCGGCACAATTGCCGAACCGCCTGATGGTTATAGACGGCTTCAACTTTGCAAATCAAAACAGGGCGCACATTGAACGCCCTGAACATTAGTATATAAGTTTCCGGGCAACAAAAAAAGGCAAAGGTCAGTGCCCTTGCCCATCGGATATTCCGGACCAATCAATCCTCATTGATATGAAGCACTCGGAATCCGGTCTTTTCCAGATGGTTCAGGAATTGATCCAGATTGCCGCTTTTTTCAATCTTCAGGACAATCCGTCTGAGGAGCTTGTCCGTCTCGTCGAAAGTCACGAGCGAAATGACCGACTCGTGATGTTTGTTCAGCAGTTCTCCGAGGCGGGCGATCCGGCCTTCCGTCTCCACGGAAGTGAACGTGATGCGGACACCGCTCCGTTCCATGCCGAACGCGCTTTTGATGGTCTTCACGATATCCGGCCGGGTGATGATGCCGAGGAACTCGTCCCCTTCAGTCACCGCGATGATCGGAAAGTCACTGATCTCCAGGAAGGACTTCTCGAAAACGTCGTCAAGGGACAGCGTGATGTCTTTTCGGATGATGATATCGGAAAGCGGCGTTTCTTCCAGGTAGGCCTGCTTGTCCTTGCCGGAATGGAAATAGGCTTCATAAGTCAAGTACTGGTTGACGATTCCGCAATACCGGTTTCCGTCCAACACCGGCAGTGCGTCGATGTCTTCTCTTCTCAGAAGCTCGAGCACTTTCGACAGCGGTTCACCGATCTGGACCGTCACGCATTTCTTTTTCGGTATCATGACGCTTCTCACAAACATGCCAGCACCTCATCCCGTGATATTTTCCTGCCTGATTAAAAGTTTCGATGCACTTATGCAAATTCCCTTTTTTCGGCTTCCTAATCACGGAATGGTCAATGTTTGCCCGACAGAGATCTCGTTTGAAGGCAGGCCGTTCGCCCGCTTGATCTTGTCTACGCCGTCACCCGAACCGTAGTAGTTGACCGAAATGCGGTACAGAGTCTCCCCGGCTTTGACCGTGTGGGATCTGGCGGCTTGATTGGCTTTCTCTTGCTCCTCGCGCTTTTTCTGCTCAGCGGCACGCTGCTGTTCTTCGCGTTTCTTCTGCTCGGCCAGCTGCTGCTCCTGTTTTTTCTGTTCGGCGAGGCGCTGTTGTTCCTGTTTCTTCTGCTGTTCGATGCGCTGTTGCTCTTCCTGCTTTTTTTGTTCTTCGAGCTGCTTCTGCTCTTCCTGTTTCTGTTTTTCTTCCTCTGCTTTCTGCTGTTCTTCCAGGCGCTTCTGCTCTTCGAGGCGCTGCTGTTCGGCGCGTTTTTTCTCTTCTGCGTCTTCCTTGTCTTTATCGGAATCGGCGGCTGCGCCTGCAGCTTCCTCTCCATCAGGGCCCGATCCTTCTCCGGATACGGATGTTTCGATGCCTACATCGTTTTCAATGGACGCGGCGTTTCCGCTGTCGATCGGATCATAGAAGTAATATACATAAATAAATAGCGAAGTCGGAATAAGCATGAACAGAATGAGCAGTGTATTGATCAGCCATCCGCCGCGGTTTCTCTTCTGCTTCTTCGGTTTCGGTTGCTTGTCTTTCCGTTTTTCGGAAGACGGTGCTTTCCTGCCGTGCAGTTCCGCCCGCGTCAACGGCTTGTCCGGCTCACCGGCATTGTCGCCAACCGAAATTTCCTGACGGTGCTCTTCGAACTTCTGCCTGTAGTCGTCTGTCGCCATGGCCGTCTCCCTCCATCATTTGGTCGTACTCATATTATGCCGAATGATGTCGGAAATGTAAACGCCATTAGGAGGACGCGACGCCGAACAACCGGTCGATCCTCTCCTGCCAGTCGAGCAGCGCCGGGCGGTTCCTGGCCGCCGGCACGGCATTCGCCAGAAGATCAGCCGGAAGACCGCAAGCCGAGCAGCAGACAACGTCCGTTCCCACCGGCCTTGCGCCGAACAGGTTCAGCAGTCTTTCCCGGATGCAGCCGTCCCCTTCCGCGAACCGGATCATCTCCCCGATTTCACGGGACTTTCCGGCTGCCAATTCTTCCATTCTTCCGGCGGCGCCGTCCGCCCCTTCTTCCGCGATCCAGTAGGCGGCGACCCGGACCGCCGTTTCGGACAAGCCTGCCCGTTCCCCTGCCTGTTCGGGCGGTTCCCCGTTGTTCATGCACTCCGCCAGAAACCGCACAGCGGCCGGATCGGGCAATTCATCAAGCGAGATGAACACCGCCGCGTCCGCATCCGACGGGGAATAAAGCAGGGTGGCCAGCGACTGTTTACCGTCCCGTCCGGCCCTGCCGATCTCCTGGATATACTGGGCGGCGGACGGCGGGAACTGATCGTGGATGATGCGGCGGACGTCCGGTTTGTTGATGCCCATGCCGAATGCGTTCGTCGCGCAAATCCATTCCAGTTCGCCGTTCAGGAACTGCTGCTGGACGAGCATCCGGTCATCTTTCTCCATGCCGGCGTGGAACGCGGCCGCCGGAACCCCGTCCGCCCGGAGGAGTCCTGCCAGCATCTCCGCCCGCTTCCTGGACTGGACATACAGGATCCCCGGCCCGGAAGCCCGGGAAATCTCCCTCCGGATCCATTCTGTTTTTTCCTCCCGGTCTTTGAGCGGGATGATCTGGAGGGCCACATTGGGCCGGTCCGGCGGATGGATATATTTGGCCGGCGAGTGCATCATGAGATAATTTTCGATATCCCCGATCGCCTTGTCGGAAGCGGTCGCGGTGAGCGCGAGGACGGGCGGTCTTTCACTGAACCCTGCAAGCCATTCGCGGAGACGCAGATAATCGGGCCTGAAATCAAATCCCCACTGGGAGATGCAATGGGCTTCGTCCGCGACGATATAGGCGAGGCGGAGACTCCTCAGGCGTTCGGAGACATGGCGCTGCATGAGCATTTCAGGCGAAGTGAAGATGAACCGGTATTGATGAAGATTGCGGAGCACGGCCGATTTCTCGCCGGGCGTCAGGAAAGAATTGAGCGCGGCCACGCTTTTCTCCCCTTCGCGCTTGAGCTGGGCGACCTGGTCTTCCATCAGGGACAGGAGCGGAGACACGATCAGGACGGTCCCGCCCGTCAGATGCACGGGCAATTGGTAGCAGAGCGACTTCCCGGCTCCGGTCGGAAGCACGGCGATCGTGTCGCGGCCGGCCAGGACCGACCGGATAACCTCTTCCTGCCCCGGACGGAACGAATTATATCCGGTGATGCGTTTCAGCAATTGGGTGAGCTGTTCTTGACTGATCGTTTCCATTCCCGTCCTCCTTTCCCATGCGGGCGAGCGTGAGCCGGAGCTGGAAATAAGAGAGGCCCGGGAACTTCTCTTTCAGGAGGCTCAGCTTCCTCGTCCCGAGCCGCTTCATCTCTTCCGCCACAGCCGCCGCTTCTTCATCCGGCACAAACCGGCCGAGGGGGAACAGCGGATCGTTGATGGCGATTTCAACGAAGTGGTCCTCGATGGTGCTCATTTTCAGTCTGCGCCTCGCAGCGATCTCCTCCATGCCGAGTCCGTTCCGGTACAGCTCGTCCGTCTTCCTGGCCGATCCGGTGAGGGGGCTGTCCGGCCTGATGCCCTCGGCCAGCGCCGTCAGGAACGGGAACTTCCCGCTCTCGATCCCGCCGAGCCAGATGTGCAGCGACTCCACCCATTCCACTTTCAGGTCGATGACGTCCATGCCGGAAGCTTCGGACAGCTGCATCCAGGTGAGACCGGTCAATCCTTTTCCGCTCAGCCGCCCTGCGAGCCGGCCGAGGCGGCCGTCATCCATCCCGGTGTCCCGCAGGCTCGAGACGACCTCATCCCGGACGGCGGCGGGCGACGCGTTCCGGAGGGCGGGGAGGAGAACCTTCCTCACGTCCTGCTGGATCGCCGGATCATTCGTCACCGGCACAAAGCTGCGGTCGCCTGTCTTGAGATGGGAAATCGTCTGGACGGCGAGTGCCAGCCGTGCGAAGAAGATCCGCTCCCTTCCCCGGTAGACCCACCCGTTCAGACGGCTTTGGGGAAGGCGGTCGGCCCGTTCCTTCCCGCTTGCCGTCAGGCTGACGAGGCCGCCGTCCGACTCCCGGATCGCGTCTTCCCCTAGGAGCCGTCCGTACGCAAGATCAAATTCCGCGTTGCTCAAAGAGGGCAGCATCCCAAAAAACGGATGCAGCCCGTAATATTCCGTATCTTGCAGCGTCTGGCCGGAGCGTTTCCCCTTCATAAGGTGAAATGCGGCGTGTTTGTACCGTTCGCCGTCCAGCCGGCTGATGATGGCGAGTAAAATCTCGTCAAAGCGCATCCCGGGCCTCCAGTTCCATAGTTTCTTCCGGTTGATAAGTGCCAAAAACAGCATTAGAATGAGAGAGGAATGTTCGGATAGAAGAGAGAAGGAGAGACCACGATGCCGAAGTTCACGATTGTTGACCAGGATACTTGCATAGCATGCGGGGCCTGCGGTGCAGCCGCCCCTGATATATATGACTACGACGATGAAGGGCTGGCCTTTGTTATCCTTGATGATAACACGGGGACTGCCGAAGTTCCAGAAGAGCTCGTCGAGGATATGGAAGACGCATTCAACGGCTGCCCGACCGATTCGATCAAAGCCGCGGACGCCCCGTTCGACGGGGATCCGCTGAAATACGAAGGCTGAGCCGCGCTCGCGAAACCGGCCGCTCCCATCACGGGGGCGGCCGGCTTTTATTTATTTAAGGCCTCTCTCGCAGAAGAGACGTTCTATTCCCGTCAAGTTGTCGCGTTTCAGTACAGCTAATTAACGTTTCGGCTTAGCTAATTAACGTTTTGGCCAAGATAAACAACGTTTCGCCTTAGATACACAACGTTTTGCTCGAGATACACAACGTTTTGCCCTAGATACACAACGTGTCAGCTTCCCGAGTCAACTGATTCATTTCGAGGCTCTCTGAGCGTATCTTCCACCGGATGCACACCCTTTGGTCCCGGAAGAGTCCAAACGAAGCGGCAGTGCCCGGCACGGAGCGTCACGGTCTATTCTTCCACACTCTTCCCGACGAGAATACCCATGCCAAAAAACCGCCCGGGGCACCTTCTGCAGGTGCCGCCGGGCGGTCTGTTTGGATTGGACGTCATGACTGGTGGACGGCGCGCTGTTTCTCGATCCATGTCTTCATGCTCCGGAAGAGAAGCAGGACGATGCCCGCCAGGATGATGCCTTTTAGAATATTGAACGGCAGGATGCCGAGGACGACCATGGAGTACAGTTCATTCCCGTTCATAACCGGGAAGTTCATGAACTTCGTGTAGAGCGGCAGGAACAGGACGTAATTGAGCAGGCTCATGCCGACCGCCATTGAAAGCGTGCCGAGGATCAGTCCCGTCGTCATTCCTTTGGCGTTGGAGAGCCGGTGATAGGCCCACCAAACCGGCATGATGAACAGGACGCCGGTCGTGAAGTTGGCGATATGCCCGACCGGAACGCCGGTCGGGCTGCCCGCGAACAGCCAGTCGAGCACGTTTTTGAACAGTTCCACGAGAATGCCGGCAGCCGGTCCCATCGTGATGGCCGCGATGATCGCCGGCACTTCACTGAAATCGACTTTCAAAAATGCCGGGAACGGCGGAAGCGGGAAATTGAACAGCATCAGGACAAACGAGATGCTGCTCAGCATCGCAATGGCGATCATGGTGCGCAAACGGTTTTTCTTCATGTTCCTCTCTCCTTCAGTTGATCCACTTCAACGAAGGAAGGACGGCTGCCGGGCCGCGCCAATATAAAACCCCCGAGCAAAAATGCTCAGGGGAGAAAGGCAAGCCCAAACAGGCGTCTCCACAATACTGCGGAAACAGCCGTGCCTTCACCTTCTCCCATCCAGACTGTACTGTCGGCTTTGGAATCTCACCAAATCCTGCCTTGCGGCTCGCGGGCTTAGGGGCAGCCGCCCCATCACCGCCGGTCGGGAATTTCACCCGGCCCCGAAGATGAATCAGATCTTATTGTGTGTGCATCTCTATCATACGAAAAAGTCAGCGGATTGTAAACACTTCCGTACCAGGAGGGTTCCTAGCGCCGGACCGAATTCTGCCCGCTGAATCCCCGGCCCCGGTTCTTCCGCTTCCTGCGGCGTTTCGGCCAGAGAAACGGCAAAGATCCGACCAGGACGGCCAATAAGACTGTCACAACCGAAATGGTGACTTCTTCACGCAGGAGAACCTCGATATAATCCATAAACTCCATCCCCGGTATGAACGCATTATACGGCTCACCGGGATCATAGCTGATTTTGATTTGATCCCCCGGCTGGTACTGCTTGTATGTATGATAGGTGACGCCTTTGAGAAGCTCGAGCGATTGCCCCGGATCGGCTTGATAAACCAGCTGCAGATAAAAGTCATGGGTCGCGTACCTGCCCGGATTATAATCGATCTCCTTGTCGGAGACGAGCGCCTCATCCGTCAAATAACCTTGGCCGAACAGCTTATCTGCACCCGTGCCGATTGCCGACTTCATCTCTCCGAAACCGAACATCAGCACCGCCGCGACAATCCCGAACAGCAGGATATACATCACGCCGCCCGCCAGGCGGTCCAGCTTTTTTTCTATTTTTCTCAGGAACCGCCTGACCGCAGGGATGCGGGACAGGAGCCAGAGGATATAGCCTGCCGGATAGAGGCTGAACACCGCCAGTAGGATAAAGAAGATCAGATCCTCTTCATTCATCGAACTTTCCGTCATGTAGTCGCCGTTAATCTTATAAACTTCAATTTTGTCGCCCCTGCCGGTTGTTTCAAACTGTTCCCTTCCGACGCTGACACTCTTCGCCGGCCCTTCATCCGGCTTGCCGAGTCCCGGATCATCAATCTTCAGCGAATAGCGGGTGCTGCCGATCAGATCCTTCGTGACGCTTTTTCCGAGAACCACCTTCTCTTGCGGCACCGGCTCCCGGTCCTCCCTCTCTTCGAGGAAATCCTCCACGTTCGAGTAGTTCACGAACAAGAGAAAAATGAACGCCAGGAATGCAAAGATCTTTCCTTTTGAAGGGGCTCTCCATCTTTTATTTTCGCCTTCTTGCATGAATACACCATCCCCTGCCAAAGTCCTTCTAGGTTTACGCGGCTCCCCCGCCGATTGTTTCATCGCATGGCACAAAAAAAGAGGAGGAATCCCGCTCCCGGGGTTCCTCCCTGTTCATTCACTCACTCTCATACAACATGCCGTTCGCTCCGACCGGCATCTCCAGCGGTGCGGACAGGTCGTATCCCTGCACGCCGCCGGCTGTGTTTTCAAGCTGGGCCCGCATGCCGAACGAGGCGGCCGTGAGTGCAATCGAGTCGATCATGCGTGCTGCCTCTTCCCTGTCCATCGATCCGAGATCAAGCGGCTCGTCGAACCGGACGGCCGCGACGCCCTGCCGTTCGTCCACATGGACCGTAAACGTCGCGTTTCCCGGGATTGTTGCGCGGTACAGGTCGTTTTCCGTCTTCTGGATCAAATACATCGCTTCGGCAACGTCTTCCGGCTGTGCGGACAGATCAGGAGCGAGCACGGTCGTTCCGTCCGTCTTTGTAAAAGCAAAATAGCCTGACCGGAGCTCTTCTCCAAGGGCGATCGGTTCCATCGGGCCGATCTGGCTGAATTCTGCCGGCCGGCCGTCCGGACCGACGGCGAGAAAGCGGGAGAACCCCGCGAACGTCTCCCGGACGGTGTCGGTGTAGACCGTCACGGGACTGCTTGCCGCATCGTATGGGTGCCCCGGCGGGAGGATGTGGATGACTTCATCGCCCTCCAGCCGGATTTCCCCTTCATACGGATGATAGTCGTCGAAGCCGAGCGTCGCTTCATCGATCTCCCAGGCATAGCGGTTATACAGGGCAACGATGTCAGGAACTGTGCCGCCGAAATCTTCCTTCACTTGTTCTTCGGAGAGAAGGAAGGTCACGGGAACCGCGGCCGCCTGATCGGTGAGCCCGATTATGAACGGAACGGATCCTTCCACCTGCGCCGGATAAACGGCTCCCCATGAACCGGTTCCGGCACGGTCTTCCATGGCAGTCATGGCATCGCCTGGCCCGGACTCTTCGACGCCCGGGCTGCTGTACAATTCAGCGTCGGCTGCATCGTACGAACTCTCCCGGGTCATCTCTACGGACGACTCCTTTGCCGAGTCATCGCTTGCAGAATTGTTCCAGCTGCCCTGCATGGAGGCGAACAGCGCAACGAATGTAATAAGCGCAGCCGCAGCCACCGCGACGGGAATCCAGCGGCGGGGAGGCCTTTTTTTACGGCTGTTCAGCCTCGGGTCCTCTTTCAGCCGGGAGAGCACTTCGTCCCGGGAACGCCGGTCTTCGGGCTTCTGGAACGATTCGAGCCAGTCGGTGACTTCCCGTTCGCCAGGGTCATCGCGTTTGTCATTGTCCATGGTCGGCCGCCTCCTTCCCGTCCGCGGCTTCAAGCAGGCTGCGGAGCGCTTTCACTGCCCGGTGCTGTGTCGTCTTCACCTTCGCTTCGGTCCAACCGAGGACTTCCGCGGTTTCTGCAATCGACAGCTCCTGTAAATATCTTGAGATGATGACGAGCCGCTGGTCCCCGGTGCAACGGTCCAGCATCTTGTGGAGCCTCGCCAGTTCATCTCCCCGGACCGTTTCCTCTTCCGGTGTCGGGCCGGCGGCAGCCGGCTCGGCGGAGTCCCAATCGTAATGATCGGCGATCCGCCCGCGTCTGACCGCAGTTTTCCGGAAATGATCGATGGCCACGTTCCGCGCGATCGAAAACAGCCACGTTTTTTCACTGCTTTTCCCTTCGAACCCGCCGTACGACTTCAGCACCCTCACGTACACTTCGTGCATCAGATCTTCCGACAGCGACCGGTCCTTCGTCATATAGATCAGGAAGCGGAACACGTCCTGGTGATAGTCATCATAGATCCGGTGAAAAACGGAGTCCTCCATCGGTCTCCCCCCGTTCATGGGATTGGTCGTTCAAGGCTCCGGAAAAGTTTCAGGATTCCCCGAGCGGGAGCCGGAAGGACATTCTCGTCCCTTCTCCCACCTTGCTGTCGGCCGTGATCATCCCGCCATGGGATTCGACGATGTTCTTGGCGATCGCCAGTCCCAGGCCGGTGCCGCCTTTGCCGCGTGTTCTTGCTTTGTCGGCCTTGTAGAAGCGCTCGAACACATATTGCAGGTCTTCCTCCGGTATGCCGGATCCCGTGTCCGCGACAGAGAACTCCATCCAGCTGCCGGTCCGACCGACGCTGATGTCGACCTGGCCGCCGGCGGGGGTATGCCGGATCGCATTGTCGATGAGGTTGGTCAGCACCTGCTCGATCCGGTCTTCGTCCAGATAGGCCTCGACATCCGCTTCCGGCACGGAGTGGACGGTGAGATCCACGTCCGCGTCTCTTGCCTTCTGGTGGAATTTCGATGCGATCCTGCCGATCATCGGGAGGATGTCCACCGATTCTTTGTACAGCCTCATATGCCCCGATTCCAGGCGGGTCAGGTCAAGAGTATCGTTGACGAGGCGGCCCATCCGCATCGCCTCGTCCCGGATGATCTTCATCATCTCTTCCCGCTCTTCCTCGGAGTCGACGATCCCGTCGCTCAACGCCTCGGAATAACCGACGAGCATGGAAATCGGCGTGCGGAGCTCGTGGGAGATATTCGCCAGGAAATCGGTCCTGAGCTTCTCAAGCCGGTGCTGCTCGGTCATGTCCCGGAAAACAGCGACGGCCCCGCGGATCTTGCTTCCGCTATAGAGCGGGCTGATCGTGATGTCGAAAAACTGGCCGTCAAGAGAAAGTTCATCCTCCACTTCCTCCGAAAAGGTGATGGCGTGGTTCAGCATTCCGTTCACTTCATCAGGAATCGGATTTTCCTGTCCATGGCTGTAGTGCCATTTCTGAAGCAGTCGTTCTGCCGGCGGATTCGTCAGCAAAATCGACTTATCCTGGTTGAACGTGATGACCGCGTCGGTCATGGAGCTGAGGATGTTCCGGAGCTGTTCCTTTTCCTGGCTGATCACTTCGAGATTCCGCTTGACCTCATGGCCCATTTTATTGAATGCGGACGCAAGTTCTCCGATTTCATCATGCTGCATCGTCGGCACCTGCTTGTCATAGCGCCCTTCTGCAAGGTTCAGCGCAGCCTGCTTCAGCTTCCGCAGCGGAGAGGTGATCCGGGAAGACAGGAAGAACGCGAACACCGTCGTCAGCACGAATGCAATGAACGCGGACAAAAGCACGATGTAAGTCGTCTTTTTCGTCGTGTCGTGGATGGCCTCCATGCTCTGATAGATAAATACGGCGCCGTTCAGTTCGGTGCCCGAATGAAGCGGCGCCGCGAGGATCGAGAACGGCTCGAGCCTGTCTTCTCCGGTTCTTGAAGGCAGATTCATCTCTTTCATGACCGGCTCGTCCACCTCGAACACCTTCGCCAGATTCTGGTCGGACAATAGGAGGTTCCGGATTTCTTTACGGTGCTTTCCCTCATGGAACGTTTCGGTCACCCGGCCTCCGGCATCTACGATGAGGGCATTCGTGTCTTCATCCAGCATGTCATCGATGACGAGCCGCGACATCGCGGGCGTATCATGCTGATCGATGATCTTCGAGATCGTGACCGCCTGCTGCCTGAGCGCGTTCTCTGCCTGCCCGGCCTGGAAATTGCCGAGGAACTCCAGGAGCAGCACGGTGACGATGAACAGCACAAATGAAACGAGAAGCAATATGGTTGCCCATAGCTTCCCGACGACGCTGTGCCATATCCTATTCATTTCCCGCCTCGAATTTATAGCCGACGCCCCAGACGGTGACGATCATCTTCGCGGCTTTCGGCGACACGCGCGTCAGCTTCTCGCGGAGCCGCTTGACGTGGGTGTCCACCGTCCGGAGATCACCGAAGAATTCATAGTGCCAGACTTCCTTCAGAAGCTGTTCCCGGTCGAACACTTTGTCCGGGGTCTTCGCGAGGAAGTAGAGCAGTTCATACTCTTTCGGCGTGAGGTTCACTTCCTTGCCCTCGGCGGTGACGCGGTGTGCGTCATGATCGATCATGAGGTGCGGGTAGACGACCAGGTCTTTCGGCGCGCCCGGATCGACCGATGCATAGGCGGCGGACCTTCTCAGGATCGCCTTCACCCGGAGGACGACCTCCCTCGGACTGAACGGCTTGACGATATAGTCATCCGCACCGGCTTCAAAGCCCTGCACGCGGTTGGCTTCTTCTCCTTTCGCGGTGAGCATGATGACCGGCGTCATTTTCTCTTCGCGGAGCTGCGTGCACACCTCCACCCCGTCCTTGCCCGGCATCATGATGTCGAGCAGGATGCAGTCGAAATCGTTGGCGAGCGCCTTCTCAAGCGCGTCGTCGCCGTCCACCGCTTCTTCGACCTCATAGCCCTCCCGCTCAAGATACATTTTCAGCAGGCGGCGGATGCGTTCTTCGTCGTCGACGACGAGGATGGATACTTGTTCGCTCACAGACCATTTCCCCTTTCACGTCTACCTTCTTCTACGTTTATATTGTACCGTCAGCCCCCTCAAAATGAAAGAAAAGGGGATGTCACGAAGCCCGGAGGCTTCATTGGACATCCCCTTTTCAAATCAGGCATACGAGTGGAGGCCGGCGATGACGAGGTTGACGGCGATCAGGTTGAACATGATGATCGCAAATCCGATGACCGCAAGCCATGCCGACTTCCGTCCTTCCCAGCCGCGGGAAAGCCGGAGGTGGAGGTAGGCGGCGTAGAACAGCCAGGTGATGAGCGCCCATACCTCTTTCGGATCCCAGCCCCAGAACCGCGACCAGGCCTCATGCGCCCAGATCATCGCAAAGATGAGGGCACCGAGCGAGAAGACCGGGAACCCAATCAGGACCGATCGGTAGCCGATCTCGTCCATGAGCTGGGAGTTGGCCTTCTTTGCCAGCGGCTGAAGCAGTTCCGCGACTCGCTTTCTCGTAATGAGCCGGATAAGCACATAGATGATGGATCCGGCAATGATCGACCAAACGAACGTCGTAAGCGTCTTGGCGTTGATGATCGGCGGCATTTCGGCGATCGGCTCCATGGCGCCTTCCGTCTGCAGTTCGTATTGGTTCATCCCGAAGAGCGGCGGGTTGTGGTAGACGACCTCCGCAGGCTTGTCGTTCTTGTCCACATAAGTGAACTTCGCTTCATAGCCCGAAGCGCCGAATCCGGCAGACACGACAATGAATCCGACGACGAGGATAAGCGTATACATGACGACTTCCAGCCACGTGCGTCCCTTCGACCGTTTGGTCAAATCCACGTTTTTCAGCAGATAGATCAAGCCGGCGACGGCACTGATGGCGAGGATTGACTCACCGATGGCTGCTGTAATGACATGGATCGTCAGCCAGTAGCTTTGCAGTGCAGGGATGAGCGGCTGGATGTCTTTCGGGAACATCGCCGCATAGCCGAGGATGATGACGGCAATCGGCAGGGCGAATAGGCCGATTGCGGGCGATTTGTAAAGGAAGTAGAACAGGATCGATGCGCCGACGAGCATCATGCCGAAGGCAGTCGTGAATTCAAACATGTTGCTGACCGGGGCATGGCCGGAAGCCATCCACCGGGTGATGAAGTAGCCGAGATGGGCAATGAAGCCGATGATGGTTACCGTAATGCCGGCTTTGCCCCATCGTTTGTTGGAAGCGGACGCCTCATTCTTCGATCCTTTCACCGCACCGCCGAACAACAGCGTGCCGACGAGATAGGCGATAAAGGCAATGAACAGGAGATAGCCGCTGAGTGATACGAGTGTCATGCTTTGGAATCTCCTTCCGTTTTTACATCAGGTTGATCTTCGGGATCTCTTTGGTCGGCATATTGCGGAAGTCCCGAATACCGGGTCACATCGTCAAGCTCCCGCTTCAGGGCAACCCAGTTTTTGTTCGTGTGGCCGGCGACGAGCAGCCGGCCGTCGTCCGTCTTTCTGATCCAGAACCGGCGGTGGTTGAAGTAAGAGCCCTGCGCCACGCCGAGCATGAAGATGATGCCGCCGAGGAAGATGATCGGGATCGTTTTGTCTTTGCGGATCGTCAGCCCCGATACATTGCGTGTTTCTGCGTCACGGAAGGCGACTTTGTACTGGTTTTCGCCGAGCGGCTCCAAAGTCTGCCGGATGGCGACAAAGCTCGTTTCGCCGTCCGGTGTTTCAGGCGTGAACATCCGGAACAGGAATGCGGGATTGTTTGGAATCGGCGTTGCCGACTGCGGCTCGCCGTCCTGGAATCCGCTGAAGTCCGGATAGTAGTCAATGACCTGGACCCTCGATCCGTTGCCGAGATCGTATTCGTTCTGAGGGTTGGACAAGTCGATAGTGAACTCGCCGGACGGTTGCTCGGTCGCCTTGTTTTCCAGCGAGAACGTCATCGCTTTCAGCTCATCGAGTTTGAAGTCCATCTGGAAGACGCTGTACCCCTCATATTTGAGCGGTTTGTTGACGACGATGGAGTAATCCCCGACGAATTCCTTTTCCGTTGAACCGGGAAGTGCATCCTCGGGCCGCTCATACAGGGCGACATCCGTCTGATAGTTGGAGGCAACCGTGCCGACACGGTCAATCGCCTCGCCGAATACTTCTTTCGTGTTGTCTTTCGTGTAAACCTCATAGGAGAATCCTTTGTTCTCCAGGAACAGTCCCGGCGCACCTTTGACGGCAAGCGTCTCGCCTTCCCGGATCCACATCGACTCATCGACATAGAAACCCGGGATGGCTCGGAGCATGACCCCGAGGAGGAAAATGATCAGTCCGACGTGGTTGACGTACGGACCCCAACGAGACCAGCGCCCTTTTTCGGCCAGCAGGGCCCCGTCCTCTTCCCGGATGTGATAGCGATGTTCCTTCAGCTTTTCCTTCGCCTTGGCCATCACTTCATCGGCATTGGACCCGTCGCCTTCGCCGAACAGGCGCTGGCGCTTCATGAAGCTCGGGTGCCGGGCTGTGCGCTGGTTCTTCAGTGACTTGTAGAGCGGAATCCCCCGGTCGAGGCTGACGACGACGAGCGAAATGCCCAGCAGCCCGACAAGCGCCATGAACCACCAGGAACCGTACAGGTCACTCAGGCCGAGCGCATTGTAGATCTTTCCGAACCAGCCGTAATGCTCCTCATAGTACTGGGCGGCCTGTGCTTCGTTGGCCGCCGGAACATAGAAGACCTGCGGAAGGAACGTTCCGATTGCAGCGGCGACCAGGATGGCGATGATGATGCTGACGCCGATCTTGACGCTGGAGAAGAAGTTCCAGATCTTATCAACGATCGAGCGTTTGTGGGTCATCGACCGGATTGCCGCTCCGTCGTAGCGCATATCCGCAAGCTTTTTCCCTTTCTCTTCCTTTGATAGCGGCCGCCCGCAGTTTTGGCATATATCCGTTCCTTCGGGGTTCACATGGCCGCATTCGCATTTGATAGAACTCATAAGTACCAGATCTCCTTAGCTTGGCATGATGCTTTCCATATACTCTCTGATCTGGTCCCCGGTCATTTCCTGCTTGATGATTTTCTTCACCTTGCCGTCGGGTCCCACCAGGAACGTCGTCGGAAGCGGCCGGATGTTATAGGCGTCCCGGACGCTGTTCGTCTTGTCGATGACGATCGGGAAAGACAGCCCGTACGTATCCGCAAAAGCCTTAACCTTGAAATCGGATTCCGCGATGTTCACCGCGAGGACGTGGACGCCCTTTTCCTCGAATTCCTTGTAAAGCTCTTCCATGTGGGGCATTTCACTCTTGCACGGACCGCACCAGGTCCCCCAGAAATTGAGGAAGACCCCTTCCCCCTTGTAATCGGACAGCTTGTGCGGATTCCCATCCAGATCGGTGAGGGTGAAATCAGGGGCCTTGTCCCCTTCTTCCACGAGATCGCCAGTCGCCGTCACGTTCGCAACGATTGTATATATGATTGCAGCTGCGAGCACTACGAGGATGGCTGTCCGGACGATCATCCGCTTTTTTTTCTTGTTTTCCTTGTGTTGCGGCATTCGCAGGTCACCCACCTTCCAATGTTCATCAGTCAGGCTTCAGTCCACAGTTAATTATAACAAAGCGATGACGGGTCAAAACTTTGACATATGAAGAGTTTATGAACGTTCAGGAGCCGTTTGTCAGCCGATTTTTCCGGTTTCGGCCAGGACCCGGAGCTGCTTGACTTCGTGGGCGGTCAGCTCACGACGGTCGCCGGCGTTCATGCCGTGGAGGCCGAGGAAACCGAATGATTCCCTCTTCAGTTTCTGGACGGGGCATCCGATTGCCTCGAACATCCGCTTCACTTGCCGGTTTTTCCCTTCATGGATCGTCAGGGAGACGATGGATCTGCCGGTTTTCTTGTCCATGCTGATGAGCTTGGCGCGGGCCGGTGCCGTCTTGCCGTCCTCCAGGACAATCCCCTTTTCGAGCTGCTTGAGCTGTTCTTTCGTCGGGATTCCCTTCACCCGAGCCACGTACGTCTTGTCGATATTGAATTTCGGGTGGGTCATCTGGTAAGCGAACTCTCCGTCATTCGTGAGAAGGAGGATCCCCGTCGTGTCATAATCGAGGCGGCCGACCGGGTACAGCCGCTCCTTCACTTCCGGAAACAGGTCGGTGACCGTCTTTCTCCCCCTGTCATCTGAAGAAGCGGACAAGACCGCCCGTGGCTTATAGAGGAGGTAGTACACTTTCTCCTCTTGTTCCACCCGGATTCCTTCCACTTCGATCTTATCTGAACGGCCCACTTTCGTTCCGAGCTCTGTCACGGTTTCGCCGTTGACGGTCACTTTCCCCGCCGAGATCAGCTCCTCCGCTTTCCGCCGGGAAGCGATGCCTGCCGCCGCGATCACTTTTTGTAGTCTTTCCATTCCTTCACCTCATCAAGTCGCTGTTTACTGCCCAAAATTATTGCACAGTTGAAGACAAATGAAAAGAAGACCGCATCCCCATGCGGTCACTTTCTCTTGATCTTCAGTTTGCCTGTCGCAATGACTTTTCCGTCAAGGCGCACTTGCCAGATCCCATCTTTCCCATTCCTCGGGACGACCGCCGCGTGGGAGAGCCGCTCCTGCTCTTCCTCGCTGACGAGGACGTTGATCGGCTCACCGAGCTCTCCGCGCAGGCCGGGCAGCAGTGCGTAGGTTCCGGGCCTGGCGGCAGTCACCTGTTCGTACTTCCGGAACGCACGCTCGGACAAGGTCCGGTGGGTGTTCCAGTCGTCTCCGTCGTCGAGCGTCACGACGATGACCGATTTCCCCTCTTTCTCGAACTGGGTGGCAAGTGTCCGGCCGGCCCGTTTCGTGAAACCGGTCTTGCCGGCCACTGCCGTCCCTTCCGCGCGCACGAGCCGGTGCTTGTTCTCCCATACGCCGTTCTCCCCGTACCGGTAATGTGAAGTGGAGGCAATCTCCCTGAATGTCCGGTTATCCATGGCGTACTTCAGCATCAAGGCCGTTTCATAGGCGGTTGATAAATGCCTGTCTTCGTGAAGGCCCGACGGATTGGTGAATTCCGTTTTCTTGAGTCCGGCAATTTCGGCTTTCTCGTTCATCATCCCGACGAATCCTTCGACGGACCCGCCCGCATATTCCGCCAGCGCCGTGGCTGCATCGTTGCCGGAGCGGAGCATGAGTCCGTAGAGGAGATCCTTCGCCGGCACTTCCTCTCCGGCCTCCACATAGATGGAAGAGCCCTCCGCCTCCGCCGCACGCCGTGTCACGGGGACCTCCCCCTCCATCCCTTCCGCGTCGAGGAACGTGAGGGCGGTCCAGATCTTCGTGAGGCTCGCAATCGGAAGCGGTTCCTGTTCGCGGCTCCCCTCTAGGAGACGGCCGCTGTCTGCGTCAATCACCGCATATGCCCTCGCCGCCGACGCCGTGGCAGCCGGCATGCTCAGGACAAGGGCAACCAGCATGAAACCTGTGAGCAGTGCTTTGCGCACGGTCCACCGCCTTTAGTCGATAGTTGTTTAGGGTTTAAATGGAAGTTGTCACTCGCCCGCTTCGTCGGTGCCGAACGTTTCGGTGAAGGAGGTCATGAACAGATCGAGTTCCTCTTCGCCTTCTTCCGTGTCGCTTTCCGACAGTTTCGGGAGGTCCTCCAGCGCGGCAAGCCCAAAATGGTCGAGGAAGGCGTCGGTCGTTCCGTAGAGGATGGCGCGCCCGGTGCCTTCGGCGCGTCCGGTTTCCCGGACCAGGCCCCTGGATACGAGCGTCTGGACGGGCCGCTCGGATTTCACCCCGCGGATCTCTTCGACTTCCACCCGCGTGATGGGCTGGCGGTAGGCGATGATGGCGAGCACTTCGAGCGACGCCTGGGTGAGCGACTGGGCGGTCGGGTTTTCCAGAAGGCGCCTGATCGCATCGGAATGTTCCGGCTTCGTCACGAGCCGGAATGTCCCCGCGAGTTCGGCCAGCATGATTCCGCGGCCGCCCGATCCGTACTCCTTCTCCAATAGGACAAGCCCCCGCTGGACCGCCTCCAGGTCGGTCTCCGTTGCTTCTGCAAGCTGGCGGGCGGTCAGTCCGTCTTCGCCCGCCACGAAAAGCAGGCTCTCGACCAATCCGGTGATTCGGGTTTCATTGTTCATTTACTCCACTTCTTTCTTGAGGATGACCATCAGTTCATCAAAGTTCGACTCTTGCTCGACGGTCACTTCGTTTCGTTTCATCAGCTCCAGGATCGACAGGAAAGTCACGACCAGCTCGGAGCGGCTGCCTGTCTCAAAAAGAGATTCAAAGCTTGCCCTGCCGCCGCTGCGCCCGAGGCGGCCGACCACTTTCTCCATCGTTTCGGAAATGGAAATCTCCTGTCTGGCCACTCTCGTCCGGAGAGGAGCCCTCAGTTTTTTCCGGTCCATCATTTTCCGGAAGGCGGCGATCATGTCATGGACATTGAGGCCTTCGTCGGGAAGCGGTGCCGGCGCATCTCCCTGAGGTTCCATCGGCGGCCGGGAATAGGAGCGTCCGCGCGCTTCCTCGTACTCTTTCAGGACGCCTGCCGCTTCCTTGTACTTCCGGTACTCGACGAGCCGCTCGACCAGTTCATCCCGCGGATCGGGTCCGTCTTCCGGGAAGTCCTCGGGGTCCGGCAGTTCTTCTTCATGGACCGGCAGGAGCATTTTGCTTTTGATGGCGAGGAGCGTGGCGGCCATGACGAGATATTCGCTCATTTCATTCAGCTCGAGGACCTTCATCGTATGGATGTGGTCCATGTACTGCTGCGTGAGCTCGGCCATCGGGATATCATAGATATCGATTTCCAGCCGGTTGATTAAATGCAATAATAGATCGAGAGGCCCCTCGAACGCCTCCAGTTTCACTAGATAGGACAATCGGTTCACCTGCTGTCAAAGTTACGGGGAGGGCGATTTGGATGCATGCACTCCATCATCCGCTTTTTATAAAGTTTATGGCGTATTTCAACGGGAATCAAGATTATTTTGAGTGTCACGAAGTTCTGGAAGACTACTGGAACGAAGTGGCTCCAAGAGACAAGTCCCATCCGCTTGTCGGATACATCCTGGCGGCGGTCGGCCTTTATCATTGGCGCCGCGGGAATTTTGCGGGTGCCGGGAAGTCTGTCGGGAAGGCAAGGAGGAACCTTGCCGGAGCACTTGCCGGCAACTCCCCGTTCTTCGACGGGATCGACGCGGACCGGCTTCTCCGCTCTCTGGACGAGGCCGCGTGCCGGATTGAAGCCGGCCGCTCGTTCGTCCCGTTTGAAATCGCGGTGACCGATCCGCTGCTGGAAAAGTCGGTGAAACTGGCGGCCCGCGGACTGGAAGGCAAGGACAGCCCGTCTCTCATTCACAAACATATGCTCAGGGGCCGGCCGGGTATGTCCGCCGGACCGAAAAAAGGAAGGGACAGCCGTCATTGACGGTCTGTCCCTCCTTCTGTGTGATCCAGGCATTTATCCAGAAACGCACGTGTTGCCTCGGTCGGTCTGAATGTCTTCCCGGGCAGGAGCGCTGCAAGTTTCCCGACCATCGCTTTTCCGACTCCTTCGCCCCTGTGGGACGGGTTGACGGAAACGTGATGGACCGTGACGGTGTCTTCCTCCGTCTCCACACCGATCAGGCCGATGAAATCCTCGCCCTGTTTCCAGAGGAAAAGCTGGAAGCGGTCATCCGTCTCATATCTGTGGATCGTTTCCTTCAGCTTCTTCAGGTCCTTTTCCTCCGGCATGAAGGAGAGAAGGCCCATCGCGATTTTTTCGAGTGATTTCTTATAGCGCAATAACATGATGCGATCCCTCTTTTTCGTGTTCTCTCCCGGTCTCAGTTAACCGGCGCCCCCCCGTCAGGCACGATGAAAATCCAGTAGATCGCTCCCCAGATGATCGCCATGATGACAAGGAGAAGGAACAGGATGATGTTCTGTTTCCTCAACGGATTCCTTCCTTTCCCACGTTTGCAGGTTCGGCGTCCAGCCGGATGAGGTCTTCATACGTCTCCCGGCGGATCACCGGGCGATGCTCCCCATTTTCCGCAAAGACGACGGCAGGGCGCGGAAGGCGGTTATAATTGCTGGCCATGGCGTAGCCGTAGGCCCCCGTGCAGAACACGGCGATCAGGTCGCCTTCTTCCGTTTCGGGCAGGCAGGCTTCCTCGATGAGCTTGTCCCCGGATTCGCAGCACTTTCCGGCGATCGTATACCGGACGTCATGAGCCGCATCCATGCGGCTGGCGAGCGCGGCGGAATATTCGGCCCCGTACAGAGCGGGCCGGATATTATCGCTCATTCCGCCGTCGACGGCAAGATAAGTGCGCACGTCCGGAACCGTCTTCGTCGAGCCTGCCGTATAAAGCGTCGTTCCCGCGTCCCCGACGAGCGAGCGCCCGGGCTCGATCCAGATCTCGGGAAGCGGATACCCCGCTTCCTCCGTCATCCGCTTGACCGTGCGGATCATGCTGCGGACGTATTCCTGGGGCTCAAGCGGATGGTCGTCCTCCGTGTAGCGGATTCCGAAGCCGCCGCCGAGATTGAGCACGGTGCAGACAAAGCCGCTCTCCTTCTTCCAGGCATCCATTTTCCGGATCAGGCTCTCCGCCGCCAGCCCGAACGCTTCGGTGTCGAAGATCTGGGAGCCGATATGGCAATGGAGCCCGAGCACACGGACGCCCGGCATGCCGGTCAGCAGCCGGAGCGCCTCGTCCGCCTGTCCGTTGTTCAGGTCAAACCCGAATTTCGAATCTTCCTGGCCTGTCGTGATGTAGTCGTGGGTGTGCGCCTCGATCCCCGGAGTCACCCGGATGAGGACATCCATCGGCTCCGAATGATTGCGCGCCAGTTCCCCGATCAGGCCGATTTCGAGGAAGTTGTCTGCGACGATGCAGCCGACTCCTTCGTCGAATGCCATCCGGAGCTCTTCCCGGCTTTTATTGTTGCCGTGGAAATGGATCCGCTCCGCGGGGAAGCCCGCACGGATCGCCGTGAACAGCTCTCCGCCCGAAACGACATCGAGCGACAGCCCCTCCTCTTCGGCGAGCCGGTAGATTGCGAGACAGGAGAAGGCCTTGCTGGCGTATGCCACCTGTGCAGGCACTCCTTCTTCCGCAAATGCCTCTTTGAAAGCGCGCGCCCGGGACCGGATGAGTTCCGTGTCATACACGATGAGCGGTGTCCCGTAAATGCCGGCGAGCGCGACGGTATCGGTCCCGCCGATCTCCAGGCGGCCCTTGCTGTTGATCTTCTGAGTTCCGTATAGATGCACCCTGCTCATCCCCCCGGCTTGGTCTACTACAAACTTTACCATGAAGGGTGGGAACGTGCAATGTGCCTTCAGGACCGCTTTCGTTCAGGGGAACCGGTGATGAACGGCCGGATTGCATTTTCCGTCATCGGGTAGCGGATGACCACCCGGCGGAGCGCATTCGGGAAGAACGGGACGAGCGGCCAGAGGTACGGAACCCCCATCGGCTTCACCGAACAGAGATACCAGAACAGGACGGCGGTCCCGACAAAGAAGCCGGACGGTCCCATGAGGGCAGTCGTGATGAGCAGCAGCGCACGGAATATCTTCGCCGCGATGCTGAGTTCATAGGACGGGATCGCAAATGTGACCACTGCTGTCAGCGCAACGTAAAGGACGACCTCTGCGGTGAACAGCCCGACGTCGATCGCAATCTGGCCGATGATGACGGCCGCGATCAGCCCCATGGCCGTCGTCAGGGGCGTCGGCGTATGAATGGCCGCAAGCCTCATGATCTCGATGCCGGCATCCGCCGTGATGATCTGGAAGAGGAGAGGCACCGATCCGTGCTCTTTCGGTCCGAGAAAATCAAGCGCTGCGGGCAGATGATCGCTGTGCTTGACGAGCATGTACCAGAGCGGCAGGAGGAAAATGCTGATCAGGAAGCCGGTGAACCGCAGCAGTCTCACCATGCTTCCGATGAGCGGGGCCTGCCGGTACTCTTCCGCATGCTGGAGATGATGGAAGATCGAAATCGGAACGAGAAGAACCGACGGCGATGTGTCCACGACGATGGCGATATGCCCTTCCAGCAGATGGGCGGCACAGATGTCCGGCCGTTCGGTGAACCGGACGAACGGCACAGGGTGGAACTTCTGCTTGAACAGCATCTCCTCAAGCTGCTTGTCCGTCATCGTCATTCCGTCATGCTTGATCTGGGCCAGACGGTCCTTGATCATGTCGACGTGGTCGCTGTTCGCCACGCCTTCGATATAGCCGATCGCCACATCCAGGCGGCTTCGCTCGGACACCCGGTGGATCTGGAAGCGGAGCGCCGGGTCCCGGAGGCGTCTTCTGATGAGTGCCGTATTCTGGAGAATGTTTTCCGTGAATCCGTCCCTCGACCCCCGGATGACCTTTTCATTGTCCGGCTCCTCCGGCTGGCGGCCCGGATATTCACGGACATCCGCGAGGAACACCGATCCGTCATCCATGATAAAAGCGGCCTGCCCGCTCAGGACCGAGTCGATCAAGTCATCGACGTCCTTTGCCGGGCCGGCCGCATGGTAAGGGAAGAAGGTAATGAAATTCGAGCGGTCCATCAGGTCGTGGAGCGTATCCCAGTCGTCCGCGGCCTGCATGGATGTCAGAAGTTCGGTCACGACCTGGCCGCTCACGAGCCCGTTCATATACACCATCGTGGCGGGCTCTTCCCTCAGATGGAGATCCGCCATGACGAAGTCATACGTTTCGCCATCGCCGAAAAGAGCACCAAGTTGTTCTTTTGCCTGGTCTCTGCTGTCGTATAGACGGTTGATCGTCATCCTTCCCCTTTCATCTTCACTGGTTCCCGTGCAAGATCCGGACGCATCCAGGCTTTCATTCTGGCCAGGATCTTCTTTTCCAGCCTCGACACCTGAACCTGGGAAATGCCGAGACGTTCCGCAATGTCACTCTGCGTGCAGTCCATATAGAAACGCATGATGATGATCGTCCGGTCCCTCGGATCAAGTCTGGAAATGATGTCTTTCAGTGGGATATGATCAAAGCCCCGCTCGGACCGCTCGTCGCGGACCTGATCCATCAGCGTGACCGAATCTCCCTCCCCTTCATACAGCTGCTCCTGCAGGGAGGCGGGGTCGCGCATGGCATCCATCGCCACGATCACCTCGCCCGCCGGGACCCCGATGATCTCTGAGATTTCCGATACGGTGGGCGACCGTTCATGCTGTTTCATGAAGTCGTCGGTGGCATGCCGGATCTTGAAGTTGAGTTCGCGGATGGAGCGGCTGACCTTGACCATGCCGTCGTCCCGGAGGAACCGCTGGATCTCCCCGATGATCATCGGGACGGCGTAAGTGGAGAACTTCACGTCAAAGCTGAGGTCGAATTTATCGACCGCCTTTAAGAGGCCGATGCACCCGATCTGGTACAGATCATCCAGTTCGACTCCCCTTGAGGAGAAGCGCTGGACGATCGACCAGACAAGCCGTGTGTTGCCTTCGACCATCTCACGCCTTGATTCCGTGTCTCCCGCCTGTGCGGCGCTGATCAGCTCCCGCATCTTTTCCTGTGTCAGAAGTGGCGGCTTTCGCTGAGTCCCATGCTCTTCCATCATTCACCCCGTCGTCCGGCAGGCTTCCGGCACGGGGGCGAACGTTTTTCGGAACGTCACGGTCGTTCCTTCACCCGGCTCGGATTTGACCTCTAGGCTGTCGGCGAAACTTTCCATGATCGTAAAGCCCATCCCCGAACGCTCGGTCTCCGGCTTCGTCGTGAACATCGGCTGCATGGCCTCCTCCACGTCGGCGATGCCGCCACCGCGGTCGGTGATCGATACCGTCACTTCCCGTCCGTCCAGCCGGGCGCGGATCTCCACCTGGCCCGCCGGATCTTCCGAATAGCCGTGGATGATCGCATTCGTCGCCGCTTCGGAGATGATGGTCTTGTATTCGGAGATTTCCTCCAGCGTCGGGTCGAGCGGCGCGATAAAGAATGTCAGCGTCATCCGGGCAAGCGCCTCGTTTTCACTGATTGCCGAAAATGTCAGCGTCATTTCATTTTCCATGCAGGATCCCTCCCAGCCTGTCCTTTGCCTCTTGCGTCGTTCCATCAAGAAGATGGGGGCCGAGCCCCGACATTTCAAACATTTTCCTCATCGTCGCGGACGGGTTCAGGATGACCGTCTCCCCGTCGACCGCCCTCAGGTCCCTCATCCTTCCGAGTATCAGCCCGATGCCCGCACTGTCCATAAACTGCAGATTGCTGAGGTCCCAGATGATGCCGCTGATCGATCCGCCGTAGAGCAGCTGGCTGACCGTCCGCCGGATTTCATCCGCCGCATGGTGATCCAGTTCCCCTTCCGGCCGCACCGACACCATGCCGCCTTCCAATATTTCAATGATCTGTTCCATTCGATCTGCCCCCTTTCAGCCGTCTATTCCACGCCTCGTCGGCGGACTCCTTGCCCCCCGACAAAACTAGTGCAGAACCGGCAAATATAGACGGACGGCCCGTCTCTCGAGACTGTCCAGAGGAAGGGGGATTTATACATGGGAATGTGCGGGTTTTTTTGTCCCTTGTGCATGTGATAGCACTCGGCGTCGCTCCGATGACACTCGCTCCCTCTGCGATGACACTCGGCTGTCCTCCGATTACACTCGGCCCCGCTCCGATAACACTCGCCTGAAACCGCCCCACAAAAAAACTGTGCGGGAGCCAGGTTTGGCTTCCGCACAGCACTTATTGGATGTCTGCGTGGATGAGGGGCGGCGGTGCGATGCGCTGCGGCCCGATTTTGATGTGTTCACGGATCATGGCGATGGCGGTCTCCGTGCCGCGTCCGTTCGTATGGACTTCCGCCAATGGCTCGCCTTTTCGGACTTCGTCCCCGACTTTCTTTTTCAGCACGATGCCGACGCCGAGGTCGATTTCTTCGTCTTTGGTCGCACGGCCGGCGCCAAGATGCATGGCGGCCAGGCCGATGTCGTCCGCCCCGATCGCTTGGACAAAGCCGTCCTCCGGTGCGTCCACATTGAGGACCGTTTTTGCAGAGGGCAGTTTGCCGGGATGATCGACGATGTCCGGATCGCCGCCCTGTGCCTCGATGAACGCTTTGAACAGCCCGAGGGCGGAACCGTCGGACAGGACGCCTTTCACCATGTCCGCGGCCTGTTCCTGCGTTTCCGCCTTGCCTCCGGCAACGATCATCCGGCTGCCGAGTTCGATGCAGAGACGGGTGAGGTCTTCGGGTCCTTCCCCTTTCAGGGTGTCGATCGCTTCTTTCACTTCAAGCGCGTTCCCGACCGCAAATCCGAGCGGCTGGCTCATGTCGGAGATGACGGCGAGTGTCCGGCGCCCGACGGAATTGCCGATGCCGACCATCGCTTCGGCGAGGAGGCGGGCATCTTCATCCGTTTTCATGAAGGCGCCTTCGCCGGTCTTGACATCGAGGACGATCGCATCCGCGCCCGCAGCGATTTTCTTGCTCATGATGGAGCTGGCGATGAGCGGGATGCTGTCGACCGTTGCCGTCACATCGCGGAGGGCATACAGTTTCTTGTCCGCCGGGGTCAGGTTGCCGCTCTGTCCGATGACGGCCAGCTTCAGCCGGTTCACCTGGTCTTTGAACTGCGCTTCGGTCAATTCGATATGGAAGCCTTCGATCGACTCGAGCTTGTCGAGCGTGCCGCCGGTATGCCCGAGGCCGCGTCCGCTCATCTTGGCGACCGGCACGCCGCATGCGGCGACAAGCGGACCGAGGATAAGGGTCGTCGTATCGCCGACTCCACCCGTCGAATGCTTGTCCACAAGGGTGCCGTCGATGCCCGCGAGGTCGATCCGGTCGCCCGAATCCACCATCGCCATCGTGAGCATCGCCCGCTCCCGTTCATCCATGTCCTTGAAGAAAATGGACATGAGGAGCGCACTTGCCTGGTAATCCGGGACCGAGCCGTCGGTGATGCCTTCGATGAAGAACCGGATCTCTTCATCAGACAGGCTCAAGCCGTCCCGTTTTTTCGCTATGATATCCACCATTCTCATTTCCAATCAGCCTGCTTTCTTTGATTAACTGACAGACCTGCCGTCCGGAAGCGGGTTTAAGAGAGTCGTCCGAGGAAGCTCTCCCCGAATTCAGGAAGCTTGACGCCGAAATTATCCGCGATGGTCGCCCCGACCGAAGCGAATGTCTTCTGGAGGGGGAGTTCCGTGCCGCCGGAAAACCTTGGAGACCAGGCGATGAGCGGAACGTATTCCCTCGTGTGGTCCGTCCCCGGCGCGGTCGGGTCGTTCCCGTGGTCGGCCGTGATGAAGAGAAGATCGTCCTCTTTCATGGCACCCATCAATTCGGGAAGGCGCGCATCGAACTCGGCCAAGGCCCGCCCGTAGCCTTCCGGGTCGCGCCGGTGGCCGTAGAGGGCGTCAAAGTCGACGAGGTTCGTAAACGAAAGCCCGCGGAAGTCCTTGTTCATGACATCGAGCAGCTTGTCCACGCCGTCCATGTTGCCGGTTGTCCGCACCGCTTCCGTAATTCCTTCCCCGTTGAAGATGTCGGATATTTTCCCGACGGCGATCACGTCGGTGCCCGCGTCTTTCAGCTCATTCATGACCGTGCGTCCAANTGCTCATGATGGAGCTGGCGATGAGCGGGATGCTGTCGACCGTTGCCGTCACATCGCGGAGGGCATACAGTTTCTTGTCCGCCGGGGTCAGGTTGCCGCTCTGTCCGATGACGGCCAGCTTCAGCCGGTTCACCTGGTCTTTGAACTGCGCTTCGGTCAATTCGATATGGAAGCCTTCGATCGACTCGAGCTTGTCGAGCGTGCCGCCGGTATGCCCGAGGCCGCGTCCGCTCATCTTGGCGACCGGCACGCCGCATGCGGCGACAAGCGGACCGAGGATAAGGGTCGTCGTATCGCCGACTCCACCCGTCGAATGCTTGTCCACAAGGGTGCCGTCGATGCCCGCGAGGTCGATCCGGTCGCCCGAATCCACCATCGCCATCGTGAGCATCGCCCGCTCCCGTTCATCCATGTCCTTGAAGAAAATGGACATGAGGAGCGCACTTGCCTGGTAATCCGGGACCGAGCCGTCGGTGATGCCTTCGATGAAGAACCGGATCTCTTCATCAGACAGGCTCAAGCCGTCCCGTTTTTTCGCTATGATATCCACCATTCTCATTTCCAATCAGCCTGCTTTCTTTGATTAACTGACAGACCTGCCGTCCGGAAGCGGGTTTAAGAGAGTCGTCCGAGGAAGCTCTCCCCGAATTCAGGAAGCTTGACGCCGAAATTATCCGCGATGGTCGCCCCGACCGAAGCGAATGTCTTCTGGAGGGGGAGTTCCGTGCCGCCGGAAAACCTTGGAGACCAGGCGATGAGCGGAACGTATTCCCTCGTGTGGTCCGTCCCCGGCGCGGTCGGGTCGTTCCCGTGGTCGGCCGTGATGAAGAGAAGATCGTCCTCTTTCATGGCACCCATCAATTCGGGAAGGCGCGCATCGAACTCGGCCAAGGCCCGCCCGTAGCCTTCCGGGTCGCGCCGGTGGCCGTAGAGGGCGTCAAAGTCGACGAGGTTCGTAAACGAAAGCCCGCGGAAGTCCTTGTTCATGACATCGAGCAGCTTGTCCACGCCGTCCATGTTGCCGGTTGTCCGCACCGCTTCCGTAATTCCTTCCCCGTTGAAGATGTCGGATATTTTCCCGACGGCGATCACGTCGGTGCCCGCGTCTTTCAGCTCATTCATGACCGTGCGTCCAAACGGCTTCAGCGCGTAGTCGTGGCGGTTCACCGTGCGGGTGAAGTCGCCCGGCTTGCCGACGAACGGACGGGCGATCACGCGTCCGACGAGGAACTCCTCACGCAGCGTGATTTCTCTCGCAATCTCGCAGATCCGGTACAGCTCATCAAGCGGAATGATTTCTTCATGCGCGGCGATCTGGAGGACCGGATCCGCCGACGTGTAGACGATCAGGTCGCCGGTGTCCATGTGGAGCCGTCCCAGCTCGTCGATGATGACCGTCCCGCTCGCCGGCTTGTTGCCGATCACTTTCCGGCCCGTCTTCTCTTCAAGCTCCCGGATGAGTTCTTCCGGAAAGCCTTCCGGATAGACCTTGAACGGCTTGTCGATATTCAGGCCCATCATTTCCCAGTGGCCGGTCATCGTGTCTTTGCCGACGGAGGCCTCCTGCATCTTGCCGTAGAAGCCGGCGGGTTCCGAAGCCGTCTCCAGGCCATCCAGCGGCCGGATGTTGGCGAGGCCGAGCCCGGCCATGTTCGGCATCTTGAGGCCGCCCGTCGATTCGGCGATGTGACCGAGCGTATCGGCACCCAGATCACCAAAGTCCGCGGCGTCCGGAGCCTCTCCGATCCCGACCGAGTCAAGCACGATCAGATGAATTCGATTGAATGGTTGCGCTGTCATTTTCAGAAAACCTCCTTGCTCGTCTATACCCTTTTACTGAACCATCGTACCACAACTATGAGGTCTGTTGTCATGATTTTACTATCACGCGCGCGGATGGTATTTGCTGTACACATCCTTCAGGCGTTTCTTGCTCACGTGGGTGTAGATCTGGGTCGTGGAAATGTCGGCATGGCCGAGCATTTCCTGGATCGCCCGGAGGTCCGCCCCGTTCTCAACGAGATGCGTCGCGAACGAGTGTCGGAGGATATGGGGGGTGAGTTCCTTTGAAATCGCGGCTGTCCGCGCGTGTTCATTCAACAGCTTCCAGACCCCCTGGCGGGAAAGCCGGCCGCCCCTCGCATTCACGAACAGGGCATCCTGCGCCCGGTCCCCTTTCAGGAGGGACGGACGGGCATCCCGGATATAAACCGACACCGAATCGAGCGCAGAACGGCCGAGCGGCACGATCCGCTCCTTGCCCCCTTTGCCGAACACGCGGGCAAACCCCATCGTCAGCTGCACATCCCCGGTATTCATGCCGATGCACTCGCTCACGCGCATTCCCGTTCCGTAAAGAATCTCCAGCATCGCCCTGTCCCGGACACCCGTCGGCTTGGAGCGGTCGGGCGCCGAGATCAGCGCATCGATTTCCGCGACGGACAGCACGCGCGGCAGTTTCATCTCGAGCTTCGGCAGATCCAGCTGAACCGTCGGATCCCCCGTCGTGATCTGTTCCCTGACGAGAAACTGATGGAACGAGCGGATGGAGGAAATATGCCGGGAGATTGTCCTCGATGATTTCCCCTCCGACTCCAGCACTTTCAGATAGTCGGTGATGTCAGGCCGCGTCACTTCATCGAGCGACCGGAGTTCCGTGCCTTCCGCCAGATATCCGAGATATCCTTTCAGGTCGCGCTTGTATGATTCGATCGTGTTGTCCGCAAGCTGCCGTTCCACTTTCAGAAAATGGAGATAATCCATCAATGCGTCATCCGCTTCTCTCAATCTGGCCGCCTCCTTTGCCGGACGGAAGGACGGCGCCGTCCCTGCGGCAATCTTTTTCCGTCCGGATGTTTTCCCGAAGATGAAAAAAGAGACAGCTTTCGCCATCCCTGTCCACATTCGTTATGTACGTTCCGCCTCTTCCTGGCCTTCATCGCTGCAACGCCAGCAGATGCCGTGGAACGTCAGCCGGTGGTCCTTGATCTTGAAGTTCCACCGGTCTTCAACGATCTGCTCCACGTCCCCGAGCAGATCTTCCTGGATCTCATCGACCGCCCCGCATTCAATGCAGACGAGGTGGTGATGGAAATGGGCCGCGCCTTCCTGCCTGAGGTCGAACCGCGATACCCCGTCCCCGAAATTGATCTTGTCGACGACCTTGAGCTCCGTCAAGAGCTCGAGTGTCCGGTAGACAGTCGCCAAACCGATTTCCGGCGCTTTCTCCTTCACGAGAAGATAGACGTCCTCCGCACTCAGATGGGCCTCTTCGTGCTCGAGGAGGACCCTGACGGTCGCCTCACGCTGGGGCGTCAACTTATAGTTCGCATTGTGCAGCTGCTTTTTGATTCGATCAATCCTGCTCTCCATGAGACGCCCTCCTCAGACTGCTCCCATTATACCAAATCCGGCCAGCCGGTTACAAGATGTCCGGCGCAATTCCCTATAATGATTATTATATGATAATCATTTTCAATTGGCAAGGAAATAGAAGAGACCCATTTCCCCTGCCGCGATAAAAGCGGAAATGACGGCGATCCGGACGGCGGCGGCTTTCCGGTCTCTGCCGAAATGCCGCTTCAGCATGAACGGAGGAGCGAGGTTCATGCAGAACAGGATATAAAGCACGGTCAGGAGCAGCTGCCCTGGGAACCACCAGAGCGCATACAGCTTCAGCGCCCCTTCCTGGCTGATGAGGACGGCCGAAGCCAGGCCGAAATAGACCGACCGGATTCCGGCCAGGAACATCACGGCATGCCGGAGCGCTGAATGGGAGGCGAAAAAGAGGGCCAGCACATGCAGTGCGGCGANGAGATAATCCATCAATGCGTCATCCGCTTCTCTCAATCTGGCCGCCTCCTTTGCCGGACGGAAGGACGGCGCCGTCCCTGCGGCAATCTTTTTCCGTCCGGATGTTTTCCCGAAGATGAAAAAAGAGACAGCTTTCGCCATCCCTGTCCACATTCGTTATGTACGTTCCGCCTCTTCCTGGCCTTCATCGCTGCAACGCCAGCAGATGCCGTGGAACGTCAGCCGGTGGTCCTTGATCTTGAAGTTCCACCGGTCTTCAACGATCTGCTCCACGTCCCCGAGCAGATCTTCCTGGATCTCATCGACCGCCCCGCATTCAATGCAGACGAGGTGGTGATGGAAATGGGCCGCGCCTTCCTGCCTGAGGTCGAACCGCGATACCCCGTCCCCGAAATTGATCTTGTCGACGACCTTGAGCTCCGTCAAGAGCTCGAGTGTCCGGTAGACAGTCGCCAAACCGATTTCCGGCGCTTTCTCCTTCACGAGAAGATAGACGTCCTCCGCACTCAGATGGGCCTCTTCGTGCTCGAGGAGGACCCTGACGGTCGCCTCACGCTGGGGCGTCAACTTATAGTTCGCATTGTGCAGCTGCTTTTTGATTCGATCAATCCTGCTCTCCATGAGACGCCCTCCTCAGACTGCTCCCATTATACCAAATCCGGCCAGCCGGTTACAAGATGTCCGGCGCAATTCCCTATAATGATTATTATATGATAATCATTTTCAATTGGCAAGGAAATAGAAGAGACCCATTTCCCCTGCCGCGATAAAAGCGGAAATGACGGCGATCCGGACGGCGGCGGCTTTCCGGTCTCTGCCGAAATGCCGCTTCAGCATGAACGGAGGAGCGAGGTTCATGCAGAACAGGATATAAAGCACGGTCAGGAGCAGCTGCCCTGGGAACCACCAGAGCGCATACAGCTTCAGCGCCCCTTCCTGGCTGATGAGGACGGCCGAAGCCAGGCCGAAATAGACCGACCGGATTCCGGCCAGGAACATCACGGCATGCCGGAGCGCTGAATGGGAGGCGAAAAAGAGGGCCAGCACATGCAGTGCGGCGAACGCGGCGGCGGCGCGCCATGGAAGGCCTGTCCCCCCGAGGCTTGTCCGGCCATCCGCAAAAACGGCGGCCGCCTCCGCCATGCCGGGGCCGGACAGCCTGTACAGCACCGTTCCGCCCGTATAGCCGATGATGAGAAGCGTAAGCAAATACAAAAATGGGAGCGTACGTGGCACGGCATGCACCTCCTGTGGTTTTGTACATGCTATGCCTTTGCTGCCGGTCTCATGTCAGCAGCCGGCCGACTCCCCTTTTGCCCAAAGGATGGAAAAGGCGGTCTTCGCATCAAAGATCCGGCCGTCCCTCAGCATCTCTTCGGCTTCGCCGAGCGGAACTTCATGGATTTCCACGAACTCATCTTCATCGCCCGCCGCGGGGTTGTCGACTTTCCGGAGCTCCCTCGCCGCGAACACATGGATGGTTTCATCGGCGAATCCGGGCGAGGTGGCGAAAGTCGTGACATGGACGAGTTCCCCGCATGCATAGCCGGTCTCCTCTTCCAGTTCGCGGCGCGCGGTGATTTCCGGGGCTTCTCCGGGTTCAAGTTTCCCCGCCGGCACTTCGACCATCGCCCTGCCGAGCGCCTTGCGGTACTGTTCCACGAGGACGAGCTTTCCGTCTTCCGTGATCGGGATGACGGCGACGGCACCCGGATGGCGGACCAGTTCGCGCTTCGCCGGTTTCCCGTCCGGGAGGATCACGTCGTCCAGTTCGACCGTGATGATCTTCCCTTTGTAGATCGTTTCCGTGCTGACGGTCTTTTCCTCGAATTTCTCCATGCAGTCCATCCCTTTCTGTTGGTTGTCCCAGTGAATCATTATACTATTGTTTTGGGAGGGGATAGTGTTGAAGAAACGGAAACTCGGAAACGCCGGTCCCGAAGTGTCGGAAATCGGGCTCGGCTGCATGTCGCTTCCTGACGACATGGCGGCCGCTTCCCGGATCATCGATGCGGCGCTCGATGCCGGGATCACCTATTTTGATACGGCCGATCTTTACGGGAAGGGCCGGAATGAAGAACTGACCGGAAAGGCACTCGGCAAGAAACGGAAAGACGTCGTGCTTGCGACGAAAGTCGGAAACCGCTGGCAGGACGGCGAAGACGGCTGGACATGGGACCCTTCGCCAGAACATATCCGAAAATCAGTCCACGGCAGCCTCCGCCGGCTTGGCACCGACTACATCGATCTGTATCAGCTGCACGGCGGCACGTCCGATGACGACCTCGATGCCGTGATTGATGTGTTCGATGAACTAAAAAACGAAGGCCTGATCCGCGAGTACGGCATCTCGTCGATCCGGCCGAACGTATTCAACCCGTTCCTCGGCCAAAGCGGCGCCGTCTCGGTCATGATGCAGTACAGCCTGCTTGACCGCCGTCCCGAGGAATGGTTCCGGGCGATCCGCGAGAACGGGGCTTCTGTCGTGGCAAGAGGACCGCTCGCCAAAGGACTGCTGACGGAAGAATCGGCCGAACGGGCAGCGCAGTCTGACGGATTCGAATTTTACTCGCAGGCTGAGCTGAAAGAAATCACCGATGCGTTCACCCGGCTGCCGGGAAGCCTCCATGCCGCGGCCCTCGGTTTCATCCTCGGCCACGGGG
Organism: Bhargavaea cecembensis; assembly: GCF_000826125.2. GTDB lineage: Bacteria > Bacillota > Bacilli > Bacillales_A > Planococcaceae > Bhargavaea > Bhargavaea cecembensis_B. The sequence continues at coordinate 1,230,255 of NZ_LN651373.1, read as the reverse complement.
AAGTCTCTTCCGCAGTGGCGGGTGCCAGCAGCGACCGCCAGCTCGAAGAAACGATCCGCGCCTACCGGGATATGCCGGATGAAGAGACGATCCGGGCTTACGCCGCCCTCACGAAAAGCAGCCGATATGAAAAGCACCGGGACTGAGCTTCAGTTCCGGTGCTTTTTCCTTCGGACGGGAAAGATCTGTCAATACTTGGTTCCCCCGTCCCCGTATTTGTCGAGCAGTTCCGCGAACGACATGTTCTTCTCGCGGTCGCGGCGGGCTTTCGCCGCCTGCTCTTTTTTGCGCGCTTCTTCGGCTTGTTCGGTGCTGACCAGATCTTTCTTGGCCTGCATCAGTTTCTGCAGCGTATCATCTCCGAGCCCGTCCGCCAGTGTCGGGCGGGAATCGGTTTCCGCCTTTTTGGCAGGCTGGCGCGCACGTTTCTGCTTTGCCATTTTCGTTCACCTTCTCTTTTTCCGGTTTTACGGCCTGCTGACGATCGTCGCCACGCCCTGGCCGCCTCCGATGCAGAGGGTCGCAAGGCCGGTTTTGGCGTCCCGGCGCTCCATCTCGTGTAGGAGCGTAACGAGGATCCTCGCCCCGCTTGCGCCGATCGGGTGGCCGAGTGCGATCGCCCCGCCGTTGACGTTGAGCTTGTCATGGTCGAATCCGAGTTCGCGGTCGACGGCGATCGACTGTGCCGCAAACGCCTCATTCGCTTCGACCAGGTCCATGTCCGCCAGTTCCATCCCCGCTTTGTCCAGGACGTTCCGGACGGCCTGGACCGGTCCGATGCCCATGACCGCCGGGTCGACCCCCGCATTAGCATTCGCATTGATGACGGCCAGCGGGCGGATTCCGAGTTCCTCGGCCTTGTCCTTCGACATGACGACGAATGCCGCCGCCCCGTCGTTGATGCCGGAGGCGTTGCCCGCCGTGACGCTGCCCTCTTTCTTGAATGCCGGCCGGAGCTTGGCCAGCTTGTCGGCCGTCGTTCCGGCTTTCACGTACTCGTCCGTATCAAAGACGACCGGGTCGCCTTTTCGCTGCGGGATTTCAACAGGGACGATCTCGTCCGTGAACTTGCCCGCCTCGATGGCCGCCGCCGCGCGGGACTGCGACCGTGCGGAGAACTCATCCTGCTCCTCGCGGCTGATGCCGTAGCGGTCGCACAGATTTTCGGCTGTGATGCCCATGTGATAGTCGTTGAACGCGCACCAGAGCCCGTCCGAAATCATGCTGTCGACCATTTTCTGGTCGCCCATCTTGAACCCTTCCCGCGCCCCCTGGACAAGATAAGGCGCCTGGCTCATGTTCTCCATGCCGCCGGCGACAACGATTTCGGCGTCACCCGCTTTAATCGCCTGCGCAGCGAGGTGGACGGCTTTCAGGCCGGAGCCGCATACTTTATTGATCGTCATCGACGGAACGGTTTCCGGCAGGCCGCCCTTCATCGCCGCCTGGCGTGCCGGGTTCTGCCCGAGGCCCGCCTGGAGCACATTGCCCATGATGACCTCATCGACCGATTTCCCTTCGACGCCCGCGCGTTTCAGCGCTTCCTTGATGACGATGCCGCCGAGCTCGGGTGCCGGCACATTTTTCAGCGCACCGAGAAAAGAACCGATTGCCGTGCGGACAGCGCTTACAATCACCACTTCATTAGACATTCCCCAAAACCCCTTTCTGTGTCCTGCAAGTTTGCCATGCCCCGCTCCCATTCTTTACAATGAAATCAAGGAGGGGGATTCACCATGTTCAGTTTACCAAAAACAGCAACGATAATCGAGGTCGGGCCGCGCGACGGCCTTCAGAATGAAAAGAATGAAGTGCCGACGGACGCGAAGCTGCGGTTCATTGCCGCCCTTCAGGATGCCGGCGTCCGGGAGATGGAAGTGACTTCATTCGTCTCGCCTAAATGGGTGCCGCAGATGGGGGATGCGGCGTCCGTCATGGAAAATGTAAAGCGGGAGGGCCGGCAATTCGTCCTTGCACCGAACGCACGCGGAATCGAGAACGCGAAAACTTCCGGGGCCGACAGCATCGCCGTCTTCGTCGGCGTGACCGATTCGTTCAACAAGCGGAACATCAATCGGACGACCGCTGAAAGCATGGAAGGGCTCGCTCCGCAAATCCGGCAGCTGAAAGAAGACGGCCTGTTCGTCCGGGCCTGCATCTCCACTGCGTTCCACTGCCCGTTCGAAGGACCGGTCGACCCGGACCAGACGTTGGCCCTGTGCCGCCAGTTTGCCGATCTCGGGGTCGATGAGCTGAGCGTGGCGGATACGATCGGAATGGCAGATCCCGCGGAGAGCTACCGGCTGTTCAGCCGCCTGAAAGAGGAATTGCCGGACGTGCTGCTCACGGCCCATTTCCACGACACCCGCAAAATGGCCCTCGCCAATATCCTCGCATCGCTCCAGGCGGGCATCGACCGGTTCGACACGTCCGCAGGAGGCCTCGGCGGCTGTCCGTTTGCACCGGGCGCCACCGGCAATGTCGCAACCGAAGACGTCGTCTACATGCTGGAGCGGATGGGGATCGGCACAGGAATTTCGGTCGAGAGAATCTGCCGGGCGGTGGATGAAGTGACCGCATTCGTCTCGCGGCCGATCACGTCCGGCATGTATACTTTGCACCAAAATCACTCACAACAGGACTAAGGGCCACGCCAAAGGAGGGACACCTCATGAGTCCAAAAAAGAAGCATCGTTTCGTCTGGGCGACCGGAATCCTGGCCGGGGTGTCCGCCGCCGTCGGATCGGCCGCCGGCTTCATTGCGACCAACCGGCTCATGTACATGAAGAAAAAAGAAGATGACTTCATCCGTCAGCGCGAAATCACCGCAAAGCGATTTGATGAAGGCTGGTTCGAATCCGTCGCGAAACATGAACGCTGGGTGGACTCGCCGAACGGCTACCGGCTCAAGGCCATATTGCTGGAACCGCTCCAAACGGATCACTATGTGGTCATCAGCCACGGGGTGACGGAGAACAAGATCAACTCAGTGAAGTATGCCCGCATGTTCGAGCGGCTCGGCTTCAATTCGGTCATCTACGATCACCGGCGCCACGGCGATTCCGAAGGCAAGACGACCAGTTTCGGTCACTACGAGAAGACCGATCTCTCGGCAGTTGTCGGCGAGCTGAGAAAATACACCGGTGAGGAAGCGGTCATCGGCGTCCACGGCGAGTCAATGGGCGCGGCCACCACCCTCCTCTACGCCGGGTTGCCGGATGAGCAAGCGGACTTCTTTATCGCGGACTGCCCGTTCTCCGACTTCACCGAACAGGTGCTGTACATCCTCAGGCGGGACACGCCGCTCCGCTCCCGGCTCGCCATCCGGCTCGCGAACATCTTTCTGCGGGTCCGCGACGGCTACACGCTCAGCCTCGTCTCGCCGAGGCTGTCGGCCCCGGACATCCGGAAGCCGGTCCTGTTTATCCACAGCCTCGAAGATGACTTCATCCTGCCTGACATGACCCGGGAACTTTACACCTTGACGCCCGAACCGAAATCCATCCGCCTGTTCGAAAAAGGCGGGCATGCCCAGTCATACAATGAAAACCCGGCAGAGTACGAGAAAACGGTGAGGGAATTCCTGGAAGAGAACGAACTGCTTCCCGGCAAAAATGTACCCGCCTCCTGAACCGCTTTTATGGCGGAGAAATCAGACAGTGCGTTCCAGAGAACCGGCTTGTGGGCGGTACTCGGGGAACGCTTTTTTGTTTGGAGAGGGTGGATTTGAATGATGGAGAGCGGGATTACAATATGGGCGTGTGATTTGAAATATGGAGCAGAGATTTACAATATGGGCGTCTGATTTGAAGTATGGAGCGGATTTACAATATGGGCGTCTGATTTGAAATATGGAGAGCGGATTTACAATATGGACGCCAGATTTGAAACATGGAGCAGAGATTTACAATATGGACGTCTGATTTGAAATATGGAGCATAGATTTACAATATTGAAATATGGAGCGGAGATTTACAATATGGAGGCTGAAATACCAATATGATCTGAGTCCGCCCCTCCATCTTACCGGTAAATTTGCAATGAGAATCTTCAATTTGCAATTAGAACAGAGAAATTGCAATTAGACCGCTAGAATTGCAATCAGAATCTCAGATTTGCAATTAGAACAGGGAAATTGCAATTAGCCCGCTAGAATTGCAATTAGACGTCCCCTTTCACACCCCAGGCGCCACAAGCCCCATAGGAATGCGCCAAAACCTCAACAACAATCCGCCCATCCCCTCACCAAGACTCCGAAAACTGCTTCCAAATGACAAAACGCGCTTTCCCATGCGGGGAAGCGCGTTTGATCATTTGTCGTTCATCCGGTTCATTTGGGACATCATCTGATTGATCTTCTTCTGGGACGGTTTCATTCCCATCTGCATCATCAGCATCCGGATCATCTGTTCATTGATCGGCGGGTTCTCTTTCAGGTAATTCATCATATATTTACGAGCGATGAAAAAGCCGAGAGCCACCCCGGCGAGCAAAGCGACGATGATCAGGACAATCCACCAAGCAGTCGCCATGGTCGTTCCTCCTTCGTGCAGTCGATTTCACGTGTCATGCACCAAGGAAAGTATACAACAAAAAATTATGGGAGACTACTGTTTCCGCATAATTCCCGGACCGGGCCGAATCCGATTTCCCAGTAGCGGACGGGTTTCAGCCATCCACATTCCCTGCTTCCCTCACGGACGGCGAAGAAATGGCCGCTGATTCCCGCAAGCCCGGCGAAGAGATCCAGGTCCAGCATTCGGGTTCCGTCGCAGTCGACCTTCAGGCTGTAGGTTCCGAAGCCGATCCGGATCGTCCCTTTTACGGGATGATGAAACAGCAGCTCCGCCCCTTCCCGTCCGACTTCCGGAAACCGTCCGTCCAGCCGGCTGATGAGCGCTTCGGAAACCGTTTCCCTGCAGACCGGTCTGCAAAGAAACCGGATTTCCCGACTGTCTTCCCGGTGGACGGGCGTTCCGTCCGCTTTCGCTCCCAGCAATTCCTCGAGCAGTGACTCCCGGCCGATGACAAACGGCCGGTGATTGCCTTTTACTTCGTAGATTGTATAAGACCGCATGACCGTGCCCCCTCTTTTTCACCATCATACAGGGGGTATGCAGAAAAACATGTCAGGTTGCGGAGAAGTTCCCCACTAGTTTTGTCGAATCCAAAAAAGACCCGGCCGGAAAATCGCTCTCCCGCCGGGCCTTCCTGTATTATGTTGAATCAGCCGAGAAGTTTCTTGAAACGGGCTGCCACATTTTCAGGAGTGAAGCCGTATTCGGCCATGACGGTGTTGCCCGGGGCGCTCGCGCCGAACGTGTCGATCGCCAGTACGTCCCCTTCACTGCCCGCATACTTGTGCCAGCCGAATGAAGCGCCCATTTCGATTGCAAGCCGCTTCTTGACAGACGCCGGAAGGACTTGTTCCCGGTAGGCCGCGTCCTGCTTTTCGAAGCGGTCCCAGGATGGCATCGACACGACGCTCACCCGGATGCCGTCTTCTGCAAGAAGCTTCTGTGCTTCGACGGCCAGGCCCACTTCGGATCCAGTCGCAAGCAGAAGTCCTTCAGGTTCTCCGCCTTCCGCCGGGGAGACGACGTAGGCGCCGCGCGCCACACCATCGTCGGCAAGCTCTGCAGACTTCTCGAGCACCGGGAGATTTTGGCGCGACAGCACGAGCACCGTCGGCGTGTTTTCCGAAGTGACGGCCAGTTTCCATGCGGCCGCGGTTTCGTTGCCGTCGGCAGGACGGACGACCGACAGATTCGGCATCGCCCGAAGCGAGGCAAGATGTTCCACGGGTTCGTGGGTCGGTCCGTCTTCGCCGACCGCGATGCTGTCATGGGTGAAGACATAGGTCACCGGGAGGCCCATGAGCGCGGAAAGCCGGATCGCCGGGCGAACATAGTCGCTGAACACGAAGAACGTTCCGCCGAAGACATGCAGGCCGCCGTGAAGCGCCATCCCGTTGAGTGCCGTGCCCATCGCGAATTCCCGGACGCCGAACCAGATGTTGCGGCCGGCATAGTCATCCGGAAGGAAGTCGGACGCCCCTTTGATCGCCGTCTTGTTCGAGCCGGCAAGGTCGGCGCTGCCGCCGAACAGCGAAGGAACGGTCTTGGCGAGGGCATTAATCATGTCGCCGGACGCCGAGCGCGTGGCGACGGATTTGCCCGCCTCATAGACCGGAAGCCCGCTTTCGAATCCTTCGGGGAGCCGGCCTTCGATGGCCGCCTCAAGCTGCGCCGCCTCTTCCGGATAGGCCTCACGGTAGGAATCAAACCGCTCGTTCCATGCCTTTTCCGGATCTTCGCCCTGGCGTTTCGCCGCTTCGCGGAATGTGTCATACACTTCATCGGGCACATGGAAGTCTTCTTCGAAGGTCCAGTTGTAGTACTCTTTGACGAGCTTCATCTCATCTTCGCCGAGCGGCGCGCCGTGGACGTCCGCTTTGCCCGACTTGTTCGGAGAGCCGTAGCCGATGATCGTCTTCACTTCGATGAGCGTCGGTCCGCCAGTATTCCCTTTCGCCTCTTCGATCGCACGGGAAACCGATTCTGTCTCGTTGCCGTCATCGACACGGAGATAGTTCCACCCGTATGATTCAAAGCGTTTCTGTACATTTTCGGAGAAACTCATGCCGAGCTCGCCGTCGAGCGTAATGTCATTGCTGTCATACAGGACGATCAGCTTGTCGAGCTGCAGGTGGCCGGCGAGGGAGATGGCTTCTGAAGCGACGCCTTCCATCAAGTCGCCGTCTCCGCAGAGGACGAATGTATGGTGATCGACGATGTCATGTCCCGGCTTGTTGTAGACGGCGGCAAGATGCTTTTCCGCCATCGCCATGCCGACCGCCATCCCGATTCCCTGACCGAGCGGACCCGTCGTCGCTTCCACGCCAGCCGTATGGCCATACTCCGGGTGTCCCGGAGTCTTTGAGCCCCACTGGCGGAAGTTTTTGATCTCTTCCATCGGCAGGCCGTAGCCCCCCAGGTGGAGAAGGCTGTAGAGCAGCATGGAACCATGGCCGGCCGAAAGGACAAACCGGTCCCGGTTGAACCATTTCGGATTGGACGGATTGTGGTGAAGGTGTTTCGTCCAAAGTGTATAGGCCATCGGGGCGGCGCCCATCGGCAGGCCGGGGTGGCCGGAATTGGCTTTTTCGATCGCATCGATAGACAACGTACGGATCGTGGTGATTGCAAGAGCATCTGCATTTGTCGGCATAGTTTGACATCCTTTCACGAGCGAATAATACTGCCCCTTTAGTTTAGTCGAGGAAAGGATTCTTTACAACCGGCCGACGGCGTCTCAGTCAGTTGGGGAATTTCCCTTTCCTGGCTTCCTTCACCTTTTCAGGCGTGACATCCGTGCCTTCCGGGTCGATGACGGTGACATTCTCGATTGTCTCCTTCATCGAAGAGCGGAAGACGTCCAGATATTCTTTGCGGAGGGCCGTCTGTTCCTTGGCCTCTTCAATCGACAGGCCGATCGTTTTCTTCTTGTTTGCAAGTTCGTTGATCCTTGCGAGCTTTTCAGGTGAAAGCATCATCAGATTCTCCCTTCGATTTAACATGCTTGGGTTTTCGCAGGAGCCGGACAGCGCCGGAGCCCTATTTTATTCTATACCCGCAGAGAGCGCGGCAAACCGGAACGGTGCAAGTCCCATTGGCGGACCGGTGCTGCGGGCATGGATCCGCCGCCCTGACCCCTGCCGAAACTCCATTTCAACTTATATAGCCTAAAGAAAAACGGGGAGCCGGCGCAACTCATTCGCTCGGTTCCCCGTTTTGCATATGTTCCCTGTACCTGCGGTGGACTGTCGCCTTGCTCACTTCGTGGCCGAGCCCCCTCAGCGTGGAGGCGATCTCCTCGAATGTCAGTCCTTTGTCCCGGAGGCTGATGATTTCCGCGATCGGGACGTCGATCCGTTCCCGGCCTTCCGGGTTTCCTTTGTTCTTCAGGTTTTTTTCCGGCCTGTACCCTTTTTCGACCGCCCGCCTCATGCCCCGGCGGATTTTCGCGTTGTGCATCTTCCGCTGATATTCCTCCACGATGGCGAGGATATCCAGAAGCATCGTGTCCATCTCGTTCAGGGCAACCGGGCCCTTGTCAGACAGTGCATATGTATCGGCCCCTGCCTTCGAGAGGAGGTGCAGGACGGCGACACGGGCATTCCCCCTGCCGAGCCTCGTCTCATCCTGGATGAGCACGGCCTCCGTGTCTCCCTCCCGGACATGATCGATCAGGTCGAGCAGACCGTCCCTCTCCATGTCGTAGCCGCTGTGCCGGTCCGTGAAAACCCCGCCGACGGCAAACCCGAGTTCGTCGGCGAATGCACGCAGTTCTTCTTCCTGACGGTCAAGCGACATGTCCTGCGTTGATTTCTCCGTGCTCACACGGCAGTAGAGCGCGCACTGGCCCGCACGCGCCTTCACTTCTCCTCACCAGCCAGCAGGATTCCGTCCGAGTATGCCGGCAGTGCCGGGACGACGATCGTCTCTCCGGCGCGAAGCGTGGTATCCGCCTTGCTGTTCAGCTTGAGCACTTCTTCCATCCAGCGGTCCGCCGGCAAAGTGGTATCGGTCTGTGCATGGAGCGACAGCAGCGTGTCCCCCTGGACGACTGTCACTTTACGGGTGGAGATGCGGTCCGCATCGCCCTGGTCCGGAATGACAAGCGCCAGAACGGCGGCCATGACGAGGAATAAGAATGAGAATGAATGTTTGCGGTAAAAGTCCATGTTGACCCTCCTGATCCGAGTTTTAGAATGCACGTTCGTATGATAACCCCATAATAATGCGAACAGGTGTTTTTGTCAACCTGTTTTCTCGAACCTATGTTTGCATTTCATTGAGACGGCTGATATACTGGATTCAAATAGAATGAGTCAAAGAAGAGGTGAATGAATTGAAGAAGATGTCCAAGAGGCAGGAGGCGATCCTGACCTTCATCAAGGAAGAAGTCAGGACAAAGGGCTATCCGCCGTCCGTCCGGGAAATCGGCGAAGCGGTCGGCCTCGCCTCCAGTTCCACGGTGCATGGACACCTGGCACGCCTGGAGAACAAAGGGCTCATCAGACGGGACCCGACGAAGCCCCGCGCCATTGAAATCCTGGAACTGGAGGCGGGCGGTGCGCAGAAGCCGCACGTCGTCCAGGTCCCGGTCGTCGGCAAAGTAACCGCCGGGATTCCCATCACGGCGATCGAAAACATCGAAGAATACTTCCCGCTCCCTGAAACGTACGGCGGAGCGGAAGACCAGCTGTTCATGCTGGAGATCATGGGGAACTCCATGATCGAAGCCGGCATCCTGAACGGGGACTACGTTGTGGTCCGCCAGCAGAGCACGGCGAACAACGGCGAGATCGTCGTCGCGATGACCGAGGAGGATGAGGCGACGGTCAAGCGCTTCTTCAAGGAAGACGGTCACTTCCGGCTGCAGCCGGAGAACTCGTCGATGGACCCGATCATCCTGGACCATGTATCCATTCTCGGCAAGGTCGTCGGCGTCTACCGCCACATCCAGTAATACCGGAAGTTCCGGGGCATCCAGCCGCCATGGATGGCCCCGGCACCTCCTATACATATGTGAGACAAACGAAAAAAAGGACCGCCGGGAAGCACTTTCGCTTCCGGCCGGTCCTTTTTTTGATGTTCGAAGTCAGTACATCTTCATGTACTGTTCGCGTTCCCATGGATGCACGGTCGTCCGGAACATGTTCCATTCCGCTTCTTTCGTGTCCATGAAGTTCTTATAGATGTGGTTTCCGAGCGACTGCTTGACGATCTCGTCTTTTTCCAGCTGGTTGAGGGCTTCCTTCAGGCTTTCGGGCAGGTCTTCGATGCCCATGCTGCGGCGCTCCCTGAGGCCCATCTCGTAAATGTTCTCGTCCACCGATTCGGGCGGTTCCATGCTTCGGCGGATTCCTTCCAGCCCCGTCCCGAGCAGAACGGCCATTGCCAGATAAGGATTGGCCGACGGATCGACGGAGCGGACTTCGATTCTCGTGCTGAGCCCCCGCGAAGTCGGAATCCGGATCAGCGGGCTGCGGTTCGTGCCTGACCAGGCGACATAGACCGGGGCCTCATATCCCGGTACGAGTCGTTTGTAGGAGTTCACCGTCGGGTTCGTGATCGCGGTGAATCCGTGGGCGTGCTGCAGAAGGCCGGCCATGAACTGGTAGGCCTCTTCGCTCAGCCCCTCCTCCCCTTCCGTGTCTTCAAAGACGTTCCGGTCTCCTTTGAACAGGGACATGTTGCAGTGCATGCCGGATCCGGCCACCCCGAAGAGCGGCTTCGGCATGAACGTCGCATGCAGGCCGTGCTTCCTGGCGATCGTCTTGACGACGAGCTTGAACGTCTGGATGTTGTCGCAGGCGCGGATGGCATCAGCGTATTTAAAGTCGATCTCATGCTGCCCTGGCGCATTTTCGTGATGGGAGGCCTCGATCTCGAATCCGAGCGCTTCCAGCTCCAGAACGATGTCCCGGCGGCAGTTCTCCCCGAGATCGGTCGGGGCAAGGTCGAAATATCCGCCGTAGTCATTCAGCTCCAGGCTCGGCTCTCCGTCCATGCCGAGCTTGAACAGGAAGAATTCCGGCTCCGGGCCGATGTTGAAATGGGTATAGCCGAGCGCTTCCATTTCCCTCAGCACCCGCTTCAGGTTGCTCCTCGGGTCGCCTTCAAACGGATTCCCGTCCGCACGGTGGACATCACAGATGAGCCGTGCCACCTTGCCGGTCCCCGTGTCCCATTGGAATACGGTCCATGTGCTCAAATCCGGCACGAGATACATGTCGGATTCTTCAATCCGGACAAAGCCTTCGATTGACGACCCGTCGAACATCATTTTGTTGTCGAGCGCCTTGTCGATCTGCGAGACCGGAATCTCGACGTTCTTCACCGTGCCGAGAATATCGGTGAACTGGAGCCTGATGAAATTCACATTCTGTTCTCGTATATCACTTTTGATGTCTTCTTTTGTGATTGTTTTCACGTTACCATCCTTTCGAATTTTAAAGCAGCCGGTCTTCCAGCAGGGAGCCGAGGGCGTTCATGATTGCGATCTGAACGTGCTCGAATGTAAGCCCGCCCTGGATGTAGGCCGTGTAAGGGGGACGGATCGGGCCGTCCGCCGTCAGTTCGATGCTGGATCCCTGGACGAAAGTTCCCGCTGCCATGATGACGTCGTCCTCGTAGCCGGGCATGTAGGAAGGGACAGGGGCGAAATGGGCATTGACCGGCGAGTTGGCCTGGATTTCACCGCAGAAGCGGATCATCTGCTCTGCGTTCCCGAACGAGACGGACTGGATCAGGTCGGTCCGGTCCGCCGAGTAATGAGGCGCCGTTTCCATGCCGGCCGCCTCGAGCATCGCCGATGTAAAGATGGCCCCCTTCACCGCCTGCGCCGTCACATGCGGCGCCAGGAAAAAGCCCTGATACATATCCGGCAGGGTGCCAAGCGACGCGCCCGCCTCCCCTCCTATACCCGGAGAGGTCATCCGGTAAGCACATTTCTCGATCAGGTCCGCCCGGCCGGCGAGGTAGCCGCCCGTTTTCGCCAGGCCCCCGCCCGGATTTTTGATGAGCGATCCGGCCATGAGGTCGACGCCGGCCTCCGTCGGCTCCGCCTCCTCGACGAATTCGCCGTAGCAGTTGTCAGTGAAAATCACTGCATCCGGCTTGATCGACCGGATCTCCCCGACCATTTCCCCGATTTGGGCAACCGTGAAGCTCGGCCGCAGCGAATAGCCCTTCGACCGCTGGATCGCGATCATTTTCGTCCGGTCCGACACCGCCTCCCTGACGGCCGCGAAATCGACCGTCCCGTCTTCCTTCAAGTCGATATGACGGTAGGTGATGCCGAAATCGCGGAGGGAACCGGTGTCCTTCCCCTCAGGTCCGGACACGATGGACGCGAGCGTGTCATACGGCTCCCCCGTGATATAAAGCAGCTCATCGCCCGGCCGGAGAATGCCGAACAGGGCGATCGAGATGGCATGGGTGCCGGAGATGATCTGGTTCCGGACGAGTGCCGCTTCCGCTCCGAATGCGGAAGCATACACCCGCTCAAGCACGTCACGGCCTTCGTCATCATAGCCGTAGCCCGTGGACGGGTTCATATGGTGGTCGGACACCCGGTTTTCCCGGAAAGCGACGAGGACTTTCGCCTGGTTGGCAAGCGCGGTTTGGTCGGCCCGCTTCAGGTACGGGGCGATCTTCTGCTCCGCTTCTTCTTTCCAGCGGGCGATTTTGGTGTCGGTCGTCAATGGTGCGCGAAGTTTTGGATTCATGGATGTTAACGTCTCCTCTGTTGCGTATATTCACGCCTACCAGTATACCATGCCTTCCGCCCCGCACCCCGGTTGCCAATCGGCCCGGCTCTGGTACACTTTGAAAGGGCGGATTGCCGGGTGATCCGGCCGTCTGCAACAGAGATCAGATGAAATTTTTAGGAGGAACACGATTGGCCTGGGAAGTATTGAGTATGATCGGAACGGTGGCGTTCGCCATTTCGGGTGCGATCATCGCGATGGAAGAGGAGTATGATCTGTTCGGCGTTTATATGCTCGGGGTGGTCACCGCGTTCGGGGGCGGGGCCTTCCGGAACATTCTGATCGGCGTGCCGGTCTCGGCGCTCTGGGAACAGGAGATGTTGTTCCGGATTGCGCTCGTATCGATCACGGTCATTTTCCTGTNCCCTTCGACCGCTGGATCGCGATCATTTTCGTCCGGTCCGACACCGCCTCCCTGACGGCCGCGAAATCGACCGTCCCGTCTTCCTTCAAGTCGATATGACGGTAGGTGATGCCGAAATCGCGGAGGGAACCGGTGTCCTTCCCCTCAGGTCCGGACACGATGGACGCGAGCGTGTCATACGGCTCCCCCGTGATATAAAGCAGCTCATCGCCCGGCCGGAGAATGCCGAACAGGGCGATCGAGATGGCATGGGTGCCGGAGATGATCTGGTTCCGGACGAGTGCCGCTTCCGCTCCGAATGCGGAAGCATACACCCGCTCAAGCACGTCACGGCCTTCGTCATCATAGCCGTAGCCCGTGGACGGGTTCATATGGTGGTCGGACACCCGGTTTTCCCGGAAAGCGACGAGGACTTTCGCCTGGTTGGCAAGCGCGGTTTGGTCGGCCCGCTTCAGGTACGGGGCGATCTTCTGCTCCGCTTCTTCTTTCCAGCGGGCGATTTTGGTGTCGGTCGTCAATGGTGCGCGAAGTTTTGGATTCATGGATGTTAACGTCTCCTCTGTTGCGTATATTCACGCCTACCAGTATACCATGCCTTCCGCCCCGCACCCCGGTTGCCAATCGGCCCGGCTCTGGTACACTTTGAAAGGGCGGATTGCCGGGTGATCCGGCCGTCTGCAACAGAGATCAGATGAAATTTTTAGGAGGAACACGATTGGCCTGGGAAGTATTGAGTATGATCGGAACGGTGGCGTTCGCCATTTCGGGTGCGATCATCGCGATGGAAGAGGAGTATGATCTGTTCGGCGTTTATATGCTCGGGGTGGTCACCGCGTTCGGGGGCGGGGCCTTCCGGAACATTCTGATCGGCGTGCCGGTCTCGGCGCTCTGGGAACAGGAGATGTTGTTCCGGATTGCGCTCGTATCGATCACGGTCATTTTCCTGTTCCCGAACCGCCTTGTCCGGCACTGGATCAGATGGGGTGTTTCATTTGACGCCATCGGGCTCGCCGCCTTTGCGGTCCAGGGGGCGATGGTGGCGGTCGAGCTCGGCCTCGGCATGTCGGCCACCATCGTGGCGGCCGTCCTGACCGGCGCGGGCGGGGGCATGATCCGTGACCTGCTGGCCGGAAGACGGCCGCTCGTCCTGAGAAAGGAAATCTATGCGGTGTGGGCGGCGCTTGCGGGGCTCACCGTCGGCTTCGGGTCGGGTCTCCTGCCGGACTGGGGGCTCTACCTTATCGCCGGAGCAGTAGCGGGTCTGCGGATCCTGTCCGCCCGGAACGGCTGGCGTCTTCCGGTGCGCAAAATTGCACAGTGATCCGCCATATAAAGAAAGGCCTCCGGGAAACGGGACGAACCGCTTCCGGGAGGCCTTTCCTGTTCACTCTTCTGTCCGGTTTTCCGGTGGCGTCAGGCTCACCGGACGGGTCGGGACGAATGTCGAGATGGCATGCTTATAGATCAACTGCTGCTTGCCGTCCGAATCAAGCAGGACGGTGAAATTGTCGTAGGACTTGACCTGGCCTTTCAGCTGGAACCCGTTTGTCAGGAAGACCGTGACGAAAACCCCGTTTTTGCGAAGTTGATTCAGGAATGTATCCTGGATGTTGACCGGCTTCATTGCATAACTCCTCCGCTCTCTCTTTTGTCGGAACGATCCGCTATTAGGTTAAGTTCGGCTCCCGTCTTCGAATTCCTTCAACAATTTAAGAATTTCAGTTAAATTCTTTTCAGTCCCGTCCTCGGCGTCCAGCCAATGGACGTCAAGTTTATTGCGGAAATAGGTGAGCTGGCGCTTGGCATATCGGCGGGTGTTTCGCTTCGCCAGCTCAAGCGCCTCTTCCATCGTGCGCTCGCCGGCGAGCACCGACGCGATTTCCCGGTAGCCGATCGCCCTCATCGACTGCGAGTCGGCGAGCCCTGCTCCGATCAGTTTCTCCACTTCTTCTGTAAGGCCCCTCTCCATCATGAGGTCGAGCCGCCGGTTGATGCGTCCGTACAACTTTTCTCGGTCCATGTCCAGACCGACGAGCAGGTGCCGGTAAACCGGATCCCGGCCTCCTCCGCCTTCCTGCTCCGCCTTTGCGTGGCCGCTCACCCCGATAATGTCCAGGGCGCGGAGGACGCGCCTGACATTATTCGGGTGGATGCCAGCAGCCGCCCCGGGATCCAGCCGTGCCAGTTCCGCATGGAGCGCCCCGGGGCCCTCTGCCTCCAGGAGCCGTTCCATCTCTTCCCGGTACCGGGCGTCCGTCTTTTCCTCGGTGAAACGAAAATCATAGAGGACCGCCTGCACGTACAGGCCCGTCCCGCCGACGAGGATCGGCAGTCGACCCCGTTCCCGGATCTCCCGGATCTTTTCCCGGACGCGGAACTGGTAATCGGCGACCGAAAAGCGTTCGGACGGTTCGAGAATGTCAAACAGGTGGTGCGGGACGTCACGCTTTTCCTCCTGCGTGATTTTGGCAGTGCCGATATCAAGCCCCCGGTAGACTTGGAGGGCGTCTCCGTTGATCACCTCGCCGCCGGCCGATTCGGCGAGCCGGACGCTGAGGGCCGTCTTTCCCGAAGCGGTCGGCCCGATGATCGCGACAACATCGGGCCGGCCGTTCACTTCCGTTCCCATCTGCCGATCCAGTCTGTGATGAAATCGGCCACCCGGACCTTATGGCGGGAATGGAGCAGCTCATGCCGGCCGGCCTCGACAAGAAGGACCGTCACTTCTCGGACTCCGTTGTCCTTGTACTGCTTGGCCACTTTCCAGATCCCTTTTCCGCTGTCGCCGACCGGGTCGGCGGAGCCGGACACGAACAGGATCGGAAGGCGTGCGGGCGTCCTCCGGATCTCCCGGTCTTTATGGATGAGGTCCAGCCCGTCAAACAGATCCGAGAAAAAACCGGTCGTCGACACGAAGCCGCTGTCCTCGTCATCCATGTAGGCGCGAACCGCGTCCTCGTCCTCCGTCAGCCAGTCGAACGGCGTGGCGGGACTTTCAAACTGGCTGTTGTAGCTGCCGAATGTGAGTGAGTTCAGAAGCTGGTTCGGCTCTTTTTCGTAACCGGCAGCGGTAAAGGCGGATGCCAGCAGTCGCCCTGCGACGAGCGCAGGACCCGGGTGGGCGCCGGTGCCCATGAAAATGGCCCGGTCTAGCGTGTCGCCGTACCGCTCGGCATATCGCCTTGCCACGAACGAGCCCATGCTATGCCCGAACAAGGTGAATTCCGGCGATGGATGGCCCTCCCTCAAGATGGAGATGACTTCATGGGCATCCCGGACGACCCGTTCAAACCCGTCTTCCTCCGCAAAATACCCCCGGATGCCGTTCAGGCGGCAGGTTTCCCCGTGCCCCCGGTGGTCGTGACCGCTGACGATGAAACCGTTCCGCCGGAGCCTTTCCGCAAACCATTCATACCGTCCGATATGTTCGGCCATCCCGTGCATGAGATGAATATGTCCCCTCGGAGTCCCGTCCGGCTCCATGAGGAACGCACTGATCATGTGGCCGTCCGTCATATGGATCGTCATCCTGTCCACTGCTGCATCACCCTTCCCGTCCGGCCGCCGCTTCTCCGATCAGCCGGTTCAATTCATTCAGTTCCTCCGGCCAGCCGGTACGGCCCGTTTCCCTGCCGGTCAGCCTGTTCATGTAGGCCGCAATCTGCGGACCGATCGCCCGTGCCCGTCCCACGTCGAAGAACAGCCAGCCCGTCCGCCTGACGAGGAAGTCCTCGGGCGTCGCGGCCATTTCCGCATGGATGGCATAAAGGACGCGTCCCCGCTCAGCCGCCGTCAGTCCGTCGCCTTCGCCGGCCGCATGGGCAAAGCGGAACACCGCATCCGCGTTCGTGCCGTAGAAAGCGGCAATCTCCATGCCCTCTTCATGGGAAAGGCCGTAAAGTTCCGCTTCATTGGCCTTGCCCTCGATGAATGCCGGAAGGTCTTCCGGTGAAGCGAAGTCTCCGCCCGACAGCGGCAGGTGCCGTGTGATGCAAGGTCCCCAGCTGTTTCTGTCCGACCGTTCCGCAATCCGGTCGACGACATGCTCCGCCATTTTCCGGTAGCCCGTCAGCTTTCCTCCGGCAATCGTGAGCAGGCCGCTGTCCGACTCCCAGATTTCGTCCTTCCGGGAGATCTCAGACGGATCCTTCCCTTCCTGATGGATGAGCGGACGCACGCCCGCCCAGGCGGATTCCACGTCTTCCGGCCCGAGCCGGAGTCCCGGGAAGATCCAATTTGCCGCCTTCAGCAAATACCGGATGTCCTCTTCAGACGCCTTCACATTCGCCGGATCGCCTTCGTAAAATGTGTCGGTCGTCCCGACATAGGCCTTTCCGTTCCTCGGAATGGCGAAGATCATGCGGCCGTCCGGGCTGTCAAAGTAAATCGCCTGCCGCAGCGGGAAACGGAACTGGTCCACGACGATATGGGCCCCCTTTGAAAGCTTCAAGTGCTTGTTGTTCCCTTTCCCGTCCAGTTTCCTCACCTGGTCGACCCACGGACCCGTGGCGTTCACGACGTGGTCGGCGTCCACCCGGAAGGCCGTTCCGTCCAGCATGTCACGGACGATAGCGCCGGCGACTTTTCCATCTTTGTTCACGAATCGCTCCGCCTTGCAGTAATTGAGGCAGACCGCCCCTTTTTCCGCCGCCTTCTTCAGCACTTCGATCGTCAGTCTGGCATCATCGGTGCGGTACTCGACGTAGTGTCCGCCACCCCGGAGGCCGTCCCGCTTGAGCAGCGGTTCAAGTTTCAGCGTTTCCTCCGGCGAGAGCATCGTCCGGCGCTCGTCCTTCTCCACGCCGGCCAGGATGTCATACACCATCAGCCCGGCGGATGTCGTGACGGGGCCGAATGTTCCTCCTTTATAAAACGGCAGCAGCATGCGCTCCGGCTCCGTCACGTGCGGGGCGTTGTCATACACGATCTTCCGCTCACGCCCGGTCTCGGCCACGATCTTCAGCTCCATCTGTTTCAGGTAGCGGAGCCCCCCGTGGATCAGTTTTGTGGAACGGCTGGACGTGCCTTCCGCAAAGTCCTGCATCTCCACGAGCAAAACGGACATCCCTCTTGTCACGGCATCAAGCGCAATGCCCGCTCCGGTGACCCCTCCTCCGATGACGAGTACATCGAAGCGGAACTTTTCCGCCTGTTGCTTCATCTTTGGTCTCAGCAGTGTTGAAAACATCACCAATCGCCTCCCCTAAAATGATGGGCAAAGGTACACCCGGACTTTGTTTTGCAGCTTCATTTGAACAGACGTGCAGCTTCCACCGCTTTTTTCCAGCCGCCGTACAGGCGGTCGCGTTCCCCAGGATCCATTTCCGGCCGGTAGATCTTCCGGCTTCGCCACATCGATGCAATCTCCTCGCAGTCCTGCCAGAAACCGGTCGAGAGTCCTGCCAGATAAGCTGCGCCGAGCGCGGTTGTCTCATTGTGTTCCGACAGTTCGACCGTGCTCTGCAGGATATCGCTCTGGAACTGCATCAGGAAAGAGTTCGCAACCGCCCCTCCGTCTGCACGGAGGTTTTCAAGCGGAAGTCCGGCGTCGCTCTCCATGGCATCCAGTACATCCTTCGTCTGGTAGGCAAGGGATTCAAGCGTTGCCCGGATAAAGTGTTCCTTGTCGGTTCCGCGGGTGAGCCCGAAGACGGCACCGCGGACTTCGGAATCCCAGTAAGGCGTGCCGAGCCCGACAAACGCCGGGACCACGTAAACGCCGTCGGTTGAGGAAACCCGGTTTGCATAGCCTTCGCTGTCCTTCGCACTCTTCAGCATCCGCATGCCGTCCCTGAGCCACTGGACGGCGGAGCCTGCCACGAACACGCTGCCTTCGAGCGCATACTGGACTCCGTCGCCGATATCCCAGGCGACCGTCGTCAGAAGGCCGTTCTTGGAGACGACAGGCTGATCGCCTGTGTTCATAAGCATGAAACAGCCGGTGCCGTAAGTGTTTTTGGCCATTCCCTTTTCAAAACAGGCCTGTCCGAACAATGCCGCCTGTTGGTCGCCCGCCGCGCCGGCGATCGGCACTTTCTCGCCGAAGAACACGGACGGGGTCGTATGCGCGTAGATCTCCGATGACGGCCGGACGGACGGCAGCATGGCCGCCGGGACGTCCAGGATCCGGCAAAGCTCGCTGTCCCACTTCTGCTCCCGGATATTGTAAAGCAACGTGCGCGATGCATTGGACACGTCCGTCACATGGACCGCTCCGCCGGACAGTTTCCAGATGAGGAAGGAGTCGATCGTACCGAACAGCAGCTCACCCGCTTCCGCACGCTCCCTCGATCCTTCGACCCGGTCAAGGATCCACTTCACCTTCGTTCCGGAAAAGTACGGGTCCAGCACAAGGCCCGTCTTTTCCTTGAACAGGTTTTCGTGCCCGGCCGCTTTCAGCTCGTCGATCACCGGCTGGGTCTGCCGCGACTGCCAGACAATCGCCCGGTGGATCGGGCGCCCGGTCTCTTTGTCCCAGATGACCGTCGTCTCGCGCTGATTCGTAATGCCGATTCCCGCGATCTGTTTTTCGTTGACCCCGCTCTCGCTCAGGACGGCCGCAATGCAGGACAGGACAGATCCCCAGATTTCGCTGGCATCGTGTTCGACCCAGCCGGGTTGCGGGAAGTATTGCCTGAACTCCTGCTGGGCGCTGAACACTTTGCGGCCTTCCCGGTCAAACAGGATGGCCCGGGAACTCGTCGTCCCCTGGTCGATTGACAGGATGTAGCTTTCCATCCGGCTCTCCCCTTTCGCTGTTTACATGACGCGCTTGAACATTTTTTCGATTTCGTATGTGGAAAAATGTATGATGACCGGCCGCCCGTGGGGGCAGGTGTACGGGCTTTCCGCCCGGCCGAGGTCGACGAGGAGCCGCTCCATGTCCGGCCGCTGCAGGTGGTGATTGGCTTTGATCGACCGTTTGCAGCTCATCATGATCGCCGTCTCTTCCAGCAGCTTCCCGATGTCGGTCCGCCGCTCGGAGATCGCCTGGTCGACCATCGCTTCGATGATTTCCTCTTCCGAGCCGGAAGGGAACCACGACGGATGCTCCCGGACAACGAACGCATTATGCCCAAATTCCTCCATCTCGATGCCGGCCTCGGCAAGCACCCCGCGGACTTCGAGGATCCTCTCCATGTCGTCCGGCGGGTAATGGAATGTCATCGGGAACATGAGCGCCTGCCGTTCCCCGGGGTCGACTTCCTTCACCTTTTCCCGGTAAAACTCGTATTTGATCCGCTCCTGGGCCGCGTGCTGGTCAATCATATAAAACCCGTCCGGGCTCTGGGCGACGATATACGTCCCGTGGATCTGGCCGACCACTTCGAGCTCATCGAACGGGACTTTCCGCGAGTCTTCCCGGACGCCCTCTTGAGGATCTTCCGCCTGCTGCGGAACCGTCTCCGTTGCAGGGTCCCGATACAGGGCCGCTTCCGGCTCAAAGACCGATCCGGATGCATCGTTCCGGTTGTGGATGGAAACCCCGGTGCCATCGGCGGTTGCAGCCGGAAATTCGGCGGCAGTTGTTCCTGCAGCGGAATAGCCCCGTTCCGGCTCTCGCCCATCCGGGAACGTTGCCGGAGCGGGGGCTGCCGGACGGCTGTAACCATTGCCGGCAGGAGAAGGGACGTCCATCCCGGCGGGGCGCCAGAGGACCGTCTGCTCGGACTTCGGCCGGTTTTCCTTCGGCGGCTTCGCCGCGGGAGCACCGATTGCGCCGGATACGGCTCTTTTCACGGCCTCCCGGATGAGCGCGCAAAGCTCCGCTTCCTTGCTCAGCCGGATCTGCTGCTTCGACGGATGAACGTTGACATCGGTCAAGTACGGATCCCCGGTGATCGAGATCACCGCAATCGGGAACCGGCCGATCGGCAGATACGTGTGATAGGCATCGATGACCGCTTTCGTGATCGTGAAGCTCTTGACCCATCGGCCGTTGACGAGGACGGTCATATAGTTTTTCGATGCCCGGGTGATGTCCGGAATCGAACAGAACCCGCTCACTTCATAGTCTGCCGACGATCCGTCGAAGCGGAGCATCTTCCTCGCTGTCCCGGAGCCGTATATATCCGAAATGACCTTCAGCAGGCTGCCGCTCCCCGAAGTCCTCAGATGTTCCTGTCCGTTATGGAGGAAGCGGAAACTGATGGCCGGATGGCTCAGAGCCATCCGGTTCATATAATCGATGGAATGGCCGAGCTCTGTCTGCAGCGTCTTCATGTATTTGAGCCGGGCCGGTGTATTGTAGAACAGCTGGGAGACGGTAATGTCCGTTCCTTTTCTTGCGGGCGCCCCTTCCTGATCGGTGAGGCGGCTTCCTTCGACGCGCACCCGCAATCCGGGGGAAACCCCGTCGGATGTCGTCATCTCCACTTTCGAGACGGCCGAAATACTCGCCAGTGCTTCGCCTCGAAAGCCGAGCGTCCGGATCCTGAACAGATCGTGTTCGTTCCCGATCTTGCTCGTCGCATGGCGGGAAAAGCAAAGAAGGGCATCCGATCCATCCATCCCCTTCCCGTTATCCGTCACTCTGACCGACTTCAATCCCGCTTCCTCCAGCCTGACCTCGATCGCGGAAGCCCCGGCATCGATGGCGTTTTCCACAAGTTCCTTCACGACGGATGCCGGACGCTCCACGACTTCCCCGGCCGCAATCTTGTTGGAAAGCGGCTCGTCCATCAAAATGATCTCGCTCATCCGGTCATCCCCTCTCTTTCCTGATCTTTTCCTGGAGTGCATGGAGCCATTGGAAGGCGTCCATCGGCGTCATCCGGAGAAGGTCAAGCTCCTCGATCTCCGCTGCGACGGACGACCCGCCGTCATCCGCTGCGGAAAGTTCCGCAAACAGGGAAAGCTGGTCGCTCCCCGGTTCTTCCGCATGCTTCCCTCCCGCTGCAGAAGCGGATTCAAATTCGCCGAGAAGTTCGGTGGCGCGCCGGATGACGGGTTCCGGCAGGCCTGCCAGTTCTGCCACATGGATCCCGTAGCTCTTATCCGCCGGGCCTTCCTTCACTTTATGGAGGAAAATGACCCGTCCGCTCTGCTCGGCCGCCGCCACGTGCACGTTCCTGAGCCGTCCGAGTTCTTCCGAAAGCGCGGTCAGCTCGTGGTAGTGCGTCGAGAACAGCGTATTTGCGCCGATTTCCCTGTGGATAAATTCCATCATCGCCTGGGCAAGCGCCATTCCGTCGTAAGTGGACGTTCCCCTGCCGATCTCATCAAACAAAAGCAGGCTCTTTTCAGTCGCATGGGCCAGCGCATTGCGGGATTCCATCATTTCCACCATGAACGTGCTCTGGCCTCCCGCCAGGTCGTCCGCCGCGCCGATCCGGGTGAAGATCTGGTCGGTCACCGGAAGCCGGGCCGAGTCCGCGGGGACAAAGCAGCCGATCTGGGCCATGATTACGATGAGTGCGACCTGGCGCATGTATGTACTTTTGCCGGACATGTTCGGTCCCGTGATGAGCAGCATGTTCGCCCGCCCGTCGAGGATGCAGTCATTCGGCACGTAGGTTCCGTCATCGAGCATTTTCTCGACGACCGGGTGGCGGCCGTTCCGGATGACGATGTCACGGCCAGGATGAAATTCGGGCATGACGAAGCGGTATCGCTCCGACACTTCCGCAAATCCGGCAAGCACATCGAGCGTGCTCAGCCGGTCCGCCAGCTCCTGAACGGGCTGGATGTGCGCCTTGACCTTCTCGCGGACTTCATTGAAGAGTTCGGTCTCAAGGATGAGCGCCTCGTCTTCGGCGTTCAGGATGAGCGCTTCCTTCTCCTTCAGCTCCGGCGTGATGTACCGTTCCGCATTGGCGAGCGTCTGTTTCCGCTCATAGCGACCGGTGTCGACGAGGTGGACGTTCGACTTGGTCACTTCCAGATAGTATCCGAATACCCGGTTATAGCCGATCTTAAGCGACTTGATGCCGGTCTCTCGGCGCTCTTCCGCTTCCAGCGCGGCAATCCAGTCTTTTCCGTTCCGGGAGGCGTCGCGTAGTTCATCCAGCCTCGGATTGAATCCTTCCCGGATCACGCCGCCTTCCTTGTTGGAAATCGGCGGATCATCGGTGATCGACTCCTGCAGGATGCCGAGCACTTCCGGACACGGGTTGATTGTGCGGGCGATCTCCACGAGCCTTTGCTCACCGCTCTCTTCAAGGGCACGGCGTACCGGGCCGGACTGCTCGAGCGATCGGCGCAGCTGGGCAAGGTCCCGCCCCGTCGCACTGCCGAAGGCCACTTTTCCGGCAAGCCGCTCCATGTCGTAGACGCCCTTCAGCAGCTCCCGGACCTCCCCCCTTGCAAAGAATGAGCGGATCAGTTCGCCGACCGTTTCGGTTCTGGCGAGTATCGCTTCGCGGTCCGCGAGCGGCTCGTGGATCCACTGCCGCAGCTTGCGGCCGCCCATCGCGGTCACCGTGTCATCGAGCAGCCAGTAAAGCGAGCCTTTTTCCCCTCCGTCGCGGATGGACTGGACGAGCTCCAGGTTCCTCCTCGAGTTCGGATCGATCGACAGAACGGCCCGGCGTTCCCGGTGGATGATCGGGCGGAGATGGCCGAGCGACCGTTTCTGCGTCCGCTCCAGATAGCGGAGAAGCCGTGCCGCCGCGGGCTTCATGCCTGTCGGGCAGTTCCGGGCGATGTCCTCCCCGTCAGCGGGCAGGGAGTCGTCGGATTCCACCGACAGCAGGATCGATCTTGCAAGCGCCTGGTCATGAAGAGCGAGGTACAGCTCATCAGGGACGACGATTTCCCGGATTTTAAGTGCTTCCGCTTCGGAAATGAGTGACTTTTCATCTTTCCCGGCAAGTGTCGCCACGCCTTCGCCCGTCGACAGATCGATGCGGATAAGGACATATTCCCCGTTCGCCGTCCGTCCCGCCGATCCGATGAACACATTCGCCTTTTCCCCGACGGAGCGTCCTTCGGTCAGGGTGCCGGGCGTGATCAGCTGGATCACTTCCCGCTTGACGATCCCCTTCGCCGCCGCAGGATCTTCCGTCTGTTCGCATATGGCCACCTTATGGCCTTTCCTGACCAGCGTCTCGATATAGGACGCGGCGGAATGATAAGGTACCCCGCACATCGGAATTTTGCCCGCCTGTCCCCCTTCGCGTGCGGTCAGGGTGATTTCAAGCAGCTGGGCCGCCTTCAGGGCATCGTCGAAAAACATTTCATAAAAATCGCCCAGCCTGAAAAACAGGAATGCGTCCTTGTATTCTTCTTTGATCTCCATGTATTGCCTCATCATCGGTGTCAATGCCGCCATCTATTACAACTCCCGTATCAGTCAGTCTATCCTCCAATTATAGCAGACGGCCGCAACAGCAGGAAAAGGCAGAGGCCCGCCCCCAAGTGGTCCGGCGCCTCTGCCTTCCGATAACAGGATGAACAAGTCCGTCTTTCTCTTCTCCGGCGCGTCAGAGCGAGCTGGAGTCCTTGCCTTCCCCGGCGGAGCGGGGTCCTTTGCCATGGCCCGAAGAGGATGACGAAGAGCTTTCATCTCCGAAATGCCATTCCTCTTCAAAGTCATGCGGATGCACCTGGATGCATACTTTCGTTTCCCCGACAACTTCGGCAAGAAGCTCCCGCTCGACGCATACGCTGAATTTCTCGCCGCACTTCGTGATGGTGGCTTCCGTGCAGTTCGGCTGCTGAATGACTTTCACGTAAACCTCTTCGTGGCTCCCCGTGCTTCCGTCGCGGTAATGAAGACGGATCCGGTCACGGTAATGGATCGTCTCCGTGTAGACGGAGGTCTTCGAATGGTCATGATGGGAGTACCAGACGTTGATGTCATACTTCCCGGTGACTTCAACGTAGTTCCCGTTTTTCTTCGCCTGATGGTGGTGATTGATGATCCAGCAACCGAGTATGCCCGATGGCTTATTCGGCGGGCACAGCACTTCAGTCGACTCCGACCTCTTCTTCCCTTTGGCCACAACCGCTTTCGTGACGATCTGCCGTAAGTTTTTCAGGGTCAACCCTCCTCATTCGCTTCAGTCCATCTTATGCACCAAACGCCCGGAAAGTGAAAAAAGCGGAGGTTTTTCTGAGAAACCGTTTAAATCGCCGTGCCGCGTTTGATGGACGGGGAGGAAATGAAGCCCCGGAAACACCGCCGGGACGATGATGACAGCTGCATGAAGGAAGCGCTTGGCACCGAGAAAATGAGTCGGCGGATTCGTTCGGCTTTCTGCAGAAATTTCTAGATGATGACCTGGTGCAGGCTGAGCTCTGCGCCACTTTCACGGAAAGAAACAGAACCCCTCGGAACGACAAAAGAGGCATCCCGTCCGCCTCCGGACCGGATGCCTCTTTTATTTTAGGACAGTTTCCCCGGCGCGTTCCGGACTTTGGATCCGGTCTCGCCGCGCAGAAGGTCCCCTTCAGTCGACTCGATGATGCGGTTCGTCACATCATTGGCAATCGTATTGGAAACGAGCTGAAGCAGCTGATTGACGTCGATCTGCGATTGCTTGAACTCGCGGACAATCGGCATCTCGTCGATTTCCTGTTCGATCTGGCTGATCTTGCCTTCGACCAGCTGCTGGGCGCGCTCTTTTCCGTACTGCTGGAAGTTGACGGCCTGCTTCTGAAGGCTTTTCAGGCTGGCGATCTTTTCGCGGACCGTCTGGTTTTCGTTGATCTGCTCTTCCGCCCGCTTGAAGAACTCCACTTCTTCAGTATTGCTGATCATTTCGGCAAGTTCTTTCGCCTTTTCAATGATGTCGTGTTTCGTGTATGTTTTTTCCATCGGATATCCACCTTTTCGGCCGTCGGCACCTGAAACGTGAACAGGCGGCAATCGGTTATAGTCTCCCGTCATTTCCGGGCTTTTCCCCATTATACTGAAGAAGACGGCCTGCGTACAGGAGATGCGCCGGAATGTCGGGGCTTTGACAAAAAGGCGGACTGCCTGCCGGGCTCTGAATCATCCCGTCCTCAAACCAAACGGCAAGAGGCGGAAGGCCCCTTGCCGCTTTCACCTTTATGCGTGTTGCGCATGCCCGGTCCGGGAGTTCAGCGCTTCCTTTTTTCCACGAGCAGTTTCATCGCCGTGCGTTCCTCCCCGGCAATCACGATATCCGTGAAGGCAGGCGAGCATGTCAGATCCGCGCCGCTCGGGGCGACAAACCCTCTTGCGATCGCCACTGCCTTGACCGCCTGGTTGAGTGCTCCGGCCCCGACCGCCTGCATTTCCGCATATCCCTTCTCCCTGATGACTGCCACGAGTGCACCAGCAACAGAATTCGGATTTGAGCGTGAAGATACTTTCAACGAGTCCATGCCATTCCTCCCTGTTATCCTGCATTCATGGAACCGGATGCTTCCATGCCCCATCATATGCGGAGCGCAGGGTGTGCATGAAACAAGGGACGCGCGGTTCAGCCGTTGAACGGGTGGTCGTCGTTGACGAGGATGCGTTCGACCCGGATCGCCTTTCCGGTCTTGTCGTCCGCTTCGACGAACAAGCCGCCGAGCTGCGTCGGCCCGCCGTCCGGAACCCGGAACCGCACCGGCATGTTCGTTTGGAACCGGTACAGGACTTCTTCCTTCTTCATCCCGAGTATGCCGTTGTACGGACCGGTCATCCCCGCGTCTGTAAGATAGGCCGTTCCGCCGGGCAGGATGCGCTCGTCCGCCGTCTGGACATGGGTGTGGGTTCCGACGACCGCCGTCACCCTGCCGTCCAGATGCCACCCCATGGCGATTTTCTCGCTCGTCGCTTCCGCATGGAAATCCACAAAGATCAGCGGGGAAATTTCAGAGGCTTCCTCGATCAGCCGGTCGGCGACGGCGAACGGATCGTCGTGAGGGGGCATGAACGTGCGGCCGTGGAGGTTGATGACCGTGAGTGCACCCGCCTCTTTGCGGACGGTGGCCATCCCGCGCCCCGGCGCTTCGGATGAAAAATTCGCCGGTCTGAGGAGGGAATCGGACCCGTCGATGAAGTCGAAGATCTCCTGTTTGTCCCAGGTGTGGTTCCCCATTGTGATCATATCGACTCCGGCGAACAACAGCTCGTCATGATCGTCCCGCGTGAGTCCTTTTCCCGATGCGGCGTTTTCTCCGTTGACGATGACGACGTCGGGCTTGTACGCCCGGCGCAGCCTCGGGAGCTGCCGGCGGACGGTCTCCATTCCGGGTGCGCCGACGATGTCTCCGATGAACAGGATTTTCATAATCGTTCCAGCCTTCCTTCCGGCAATGAAGAAGGCTTCCGGGACCAGAGTCCCCGGAAGCCTTTTCAACCGGTTATTTTGCGTATTCGACCGCCCGGGTTTCCCGGATGACGGTCACTTTGATATGCCCCGGATAATTGAGTTCGCTTTCAATCCGTTTCCGGATATCCCGGGCGAGCCGGTGTGCGGTGATGTCGTCCACCTGATCCGGACGCACGATGATCCGGACTTCCCGTCCGGCCTGGATGGCAAAGGACTTTTCGACGCCGTCGTAGTCCTCGGCGATCTCCTCCAGTTTTTCGAGACGCCGGATGTAGTTTTCGAGCGTTTCGCTGCGCGCGCCTGGACGTGCGGCGGACAGCGCATCCGCTGCAGCCACGAGAATGGCGATGACCGATGTCGGCTCGGTATCCCCGTGGTGAGAGGCGATGCTGTTGATGACGACCGGATGCTCTTTGTATTTCGTTGCGAGCTCCACGCCGATTTCCACGTGGCTGCCTTCGACTTCATGGTCGATGGCTTTCCCGATGTCATGCAGCAGACCTGCCCTGCGAGCCAGCGCGATGTCGGAATCCTTGAATCCGAGCTCTGCGGCAAGCAGGCCGGAAAGATACGCGACTTCCTTGGAATGCTTCAGGACGTTCTGTCCGTAGCTCGTCCGGTACTTCAGGCGGCCGAGGATCTTGATGAGATCCGGATGCAGATTATGGATGCCGAGATCGAATGTCGTCTGTTCCCCGGCCTCCCGGATCTGTTCATCCACTTCTTTGCGCGCCTTCTCGACCATCTCTTCAATCCGGGCCGGATGAATGCGGCCGTCCTGGACCAGCTTTTCGAGCGCGAGCCGGGCGGTTTCCCTCCGGATCGGATCGAAACCGGACAGGATGACGGCTTCCGGCGTGTCATCGATGATCAGATCGATGCCGGTCAGGGTTTCGAGCGTCCGGATGTTCCGGCCCTCGCGCCCGATGATCCGGCCTTTCATCTCATCGTTCGGCAGGTTGACGACCGATACGGTCGTTTCTGCCACATGGTCGGCGGCGAACCGCTGCAGTGCCAAAGACAGGATCTCCCTGGCTTTCCGGTCGGATTCCTCTTTTGCCCGGAGCTCCGATTCCCGGGTCATGACTGCGATGTCCGTGGACAGTTCATTCTCCACTTCCGTCAGGATCAGCTGGCGTGCCTCATCCCGGGTGAGTGCAGATATGCGTTCAAGCTCCGTCTTCTGTTTCAACATGAGCTCATCCGCCTTGCTCTCCATCTGTGCGATATGCTGTTGTCGTTCGGCCAAAGCGTCTTCCTTGCGCTCCAGACCCGCTTCACGTTTGTTCAGCGCATCCTCCTTGCGGTCAAGATTCTCTTCCTTCTGCAACAACCGGCTTTCATGCCGCTGAAGCTCACTGCGGCGTTCCCGGATGTCGGATTCGGCTTCTGTCCGTAGTTTGTGGGTTTCATCTTTCGCTTCAAGTAGCGCTTCCTTCTTCAGTGCCTCCGCTTCGCGCCTGCCTTCTCCGATGATGAGTTCGGCAGACTGCTTCGCGCCGGTCACTTTCGAGTCGTTCACTTTCTTAAGGGCAAAATAGCCAACAACTGCACCGACGATGAGTCCGAGCAAAGCGGAGATGATGATTTCAACCATTGAGGTCACCTCCCCCTGCTTTCATTCGTCTGTTCAAACCGGCCCGGAATCATCCGGGCCGGAGGTCAAGCCGGTCATACTGTGTAAAGCTTGAAGTTATACAGTTTAATTGTACCGGCGCCCAATTTCCCTGTCAAGGATTGCCGGCTTACTCTTAGCTTGCTTTTCGCTGCGGCCCTGGCGGAAGAGGGCCTTTGCCCGTTATCACGCCTGCAGCATCTCCCGCCGGCAAGCAAAAAGAGGCTGCCCGTATTGCCGGGCAGCCCCCTCTGAGGGATCATTTGTCGCCGAGAAGGAGGTCGAGTTCTTCCTCTTCTTCGATATCGTCTTGGCCGGCGATCACATATTGTGGCTCGATAAGACCGTACGATTCGCGGATCTTATTGGCGATCTCCAGCCGGATCTCCGGATGCTCTTTCAGGAACTGCTTGGAGTTCTCGCGTCCCTGTCCGAGACGCTCGTCGTTGTAGGAATACCAGGAGCCGCTCTTCTGGACGATGTCCGTTTCGACGCCGAGGTCGATCGTTTCGCCTTCTTTGGAGATTCCTTCGCCGTACATGATGTCGACTTCAGCCGTACGGAACGGCGGAGCGACTTTGTTTTTTACGACCTTGATGCGGGTCCGGTTGCCGACCATGTCGTTGCCCTGCTTGATGGACTCCGCACGCCGGACTTCCAGCCGGACCGAGCTATAGAATTTAAGCGCACGTCCGCCCGGCGTGACTTCCGGGTTGCCGAACATGACGCCGACTTTTTCACGGATCTGGTTGATGAAGATGGCGATGGTCTTCGATTTGTTGATGGCGCCGGAAAGCTTCCGGAGCGCCTGGGACATCAGGCGGGCCTGGAGACCGACGTGGGAATCGCCCATCTCCCCTTCGATTTCAGCTTTTGGCACGAGTGCCGCGACGGAGTCGATGACGATGATGTCGATTGCCCCGCTCCGGACGAGTGCTTCGGCGATTTCAAGCGCCTGCTCCCCTGTGTCCGGCTGGGAAAGGAGAAGTTCATCGATGTTGACGCCGAGTTTCTGCGCATACACCGGATCAAGCGCATGTTCCGCGTCAATGAACGCGGCGGTTCCGCCGGATGCCTGTGCTTCCGCGATGGCGTGAAGGGCAACCGTCGTCTTACCCGAGCTTTCCGGTCCATAGATTTCGATGACCCGTCCTCGCGGATATCCGCCCACTCCAAGCGCTGTGTCAAGAGTGAGCGAACCGCTCGGCGATGTCAGGATTTCACGGTCCGTCTTTTCTCCCAGTTTCATGACGGAACCTTTCCCGAACTGTTTCTCAATCTGTTTCAATGCCATATCCAATGCAGCTTTGCGATCGCTCAAACTTGTTCCTCCTCATGGGTTCTTCTTGTTTTTCTTGCTATCACTACTATACTCGGTTTCTGAGAAAAACTCAAGCAAAAAGCGAACATCCATTCGTTTTTAAATGTCCTGTTTTTGAAATTCGAGGCCGCTTTTGAAGCCAAAATCCAATTTTGGCGCAAAAAACGGCCCCGAAAATCAATTTTCGGGAACCGTTTTTCCGCCGATCATCCGGATNTTCAGCCGTACGGAACGGCGGAGCGACTTTGTTTTTTACGACCTTGATGCGGGTCCGGTTGCCGACCATGTCGTTGCCCTGCTTGATGGACTCCGCACGCCGGACTTCCAGCCGGACCGAGCTATAGAATTTAAGCGCACGTCCGCCCGGCGTGACTTCCGGGTTGCCGAACATGACGCCGACTTTTTCACGGATCTGGTTGATGAAGATGGCGATGGTCTTCGATTTGTTGATGGCGCCGGAAAGCTTCCGGAGCGCCTGGGACATCAGGCGGGCCTGGAGACCGACGTGGGAATCGCCCATCTCCCCTTCGATTTCAGCTTTTGGCACGAGTGCCGCGACGGAGTCGATGACGATGATGTCGATTGCCCCGCTCCGGACGAGTGCTTCGGCGATTTCAAGCGCCTGCTCCCCTGTGTCCGGCTGGGAAAGGAGAAGTTCATCGATGTTGACGCCGAGTTTCTGCGCATACACCGGATCAAGCGCATGTTCCGCGTCAATGAACGCGGCGGTTCCGCCGGATGCCTGTGCTTCCGCGATGGCGTGAAGGGCAACCGTCGTCTTACCCGAGCTTTCCGGTCCATAGATTTCGATGACCCGTCCTCGCGGATATCCGCCCACTCCAAGCGCTGTGTCAAGAGTGAGCGAACCGCTCGGCGATGTCAGGATTTCACGGTCCGTCTTTTCTCCCAGTTTCATGACGGAACCTTTCCCGAACTGTTTCTCAATCTGTTTCAATGCCATATCCAATGCAGCTTTGCGATCGCTCAAACTTGTTCCTCCTCATGGGTTCTTCTTGTTTTTCTTGCTATCACTACTATACTCGGTTTCTGAGAAAAACTCAAGCAAAAAGCGAACATCCATTCGTTTTTAAATGTCCTGTTTTTGAAATTCGAGGCCGCTTTTGAAGCCAAAATCCAATTTTGGCGCAAAAAACGGCCCCGAAAATCAATTTTCGGGAACCGTTTTTCCGCCGATCATCCGGATAAGGAGATGAAGCGCGGATTTTACCGCCCGGATGCGGTTCGTGTTCCGCATACCGGACAAAAGAAGCTGTTTCGTCTCAAGAGTCCCGCCCCTGCGTGCGATGGCGATCCAGACGGTGCCGCCGGGCTGTCCCGCGTGCGGGTCGGGCCCTGCGGCGCCGGTCAGTCCGACGCCGATATCCGTCGAAAACTTTGCGAGGACGGAGGAGGCCATCGCCGCTGCCGTGGCTTCGCTGACGATTCCGTGTTCACCGAGGAACTCCGCCGGGATTCCGAGCTGGGCGGTCTTGGCTTCCGCCGTGTAAGTGACTGCCCCGCCGGCCAGCGCGGCGCTGATGCCCGGCTGCTCGGCAAGCTCCGCCATGAACAGTCCGGCCGTCAGGCTCTCCGCCGCGGAAATGGTGAGTCCGTTGCCGATGAGCAGCGAAGCCGCCTTGGACACGAGGGTTTCATCATCATAGCCGTACATGAATTCGCCGACAATCTCCCGCACGTCCGTTTCAGAACGGTCGAGAAGGATCGTTGCCTCTTCCTGCGTGTCCGCCTTCGCAGTCAGACGGATGGTCACTTCCCCGTCGGATGCCAGCGGGGCGAGGGTCGGGTTGGTCTGGTTGTCCAGCAGATCCGCCAGGCGGTGTTCAAGTTCGGCTTCGCCGATTCCGTAGAAACGAAGAACCCGTGAGACGATCGGTCCGCCGTGTCCCGCAAGCTTTGCAAGAAGCGGCTTCGCCTGTTCCGTGAACATCGGCTCCATTTCTTTTGGCGGGCCGGGCATGAGCAGGTAATGGATCCCCCCTGCCGTCGCCAGCATTCCGGGTGCCATCCCGTGCCGGTTTTCCAGTACGACGGAACCATCAAGGACAAGCGCCTGCTTCCGGTTGTTATCGGTCATCGGCCGGCCCATCCGTTCGAACCAGGCAGCGATCGAGCGGAGCGCCTCTCCGTCATGGACCAGTCCGGTCCCGACATGACGGGCCACCGTCTCCTTCGTCAGGTCGTCTTTCGTCGGACCGAGACCGCCTGTGAAGATAAGCAGGTCGGCGCGTTTTTCCCCAATGCGGATCGCTTCATCCAGCCGTGCGGGATTGTCCCCGACCACTGTTTGGAAATGGACATCGATGCCGATCTCGGCAAGACCGGAAGAGATATACCGTGCGTTCGTATTATTGATCTGCCCGAGCAGCAGTTCCGAGCCGACCGCGATGATTTCTGCATTCATTTGGATGGTTTCCTTCCTTTCGTCACATCGAACCGAGGAGCACATGACGGTTTTTGTAGAAGTAATCCGCTCCCGACCAGACGGTGAAGATGAGTGCGATATACAGCATGATCATCCCGAATGGAATGCCCGCCGCCTCGAAGAAGATGTTGTTCAGCAGAAGGAAGACGATGGCGATGAGTTGTGCGGTCGTCTTGATCTTGCCGAGCATGTTGGCGGCCACGACTTCTCCGCCTCCGGCAAGGATGAGCCGCAGGCCGGTCACGGCGAACTCCCTGCTGATGATGATGATGACGATCCAGGACGGAGCGACGCCCATTTCCACGAGGATGATGAGTGCCGCCGCCACCAGGAGTTTGTCCGCAAGCGGGTCGAGGAATTTCCCCATGTTCGTCACGAGGTTGTGCTTGCGGGCCAGGTGGCCGTCGAACCAGTCCGTCAGGGAAGCGATGATGAAGATCATGCCTCCGATGAGCTGCTCGACCGGAAGCTCCGTTCCCCCGAACCGGATTTCGCCGAATCCGAAGTCGACGAGCATGAAAAGCATGAAGACCGGGATGAGAAAGATCCGGGCCACAGTGATTTTATTAGGCAAGTTCATAGTCCGTTCAATCCTTTCAAAGAAAATAGCCATCTGTTCCCAGATGACTATTGTGCGCTGCTCAATTGGATGATGATGTTCTGAGTCACCCGTTCCGTTTCCGGAATTGCATATTCAAGCTCCTGCCCGTTGACGGTCAGGGTGACGCCGGGTGTATAGCCGATCCGGAACCGGAGCCATTCGACGCCCGATGCCTCAACCGTCTCTTCCGCGCCGCTTTCCAGGTTCTTGCTCAGGTGCTGTGTCCCCGCGTTGTCAGTGGCGGTCACCCAAGACCGGCCGGACCCTTTCAGGACGACCGTCACGGTGTCGGTTCCGGTCAGGGTGTAATAGGAATTCTCCCCTTCGGAACGGTCAAAGGCGAGCTGTGCGGAAGGATCCTTCGCTTCTTCTTTCCCGGTCTCTTCCCCGTTCTCGCCGTCGGCCTGTTCCTCTCCGCCCGTTTCCTCGGCACCGGCATCCGGCTTGTCGTCCTTTGCCGCCGCTTCACCGGGCTGTTCGACTTTTACCGTCGTATCCGGCCCCTTGACTTCTTCATTCTTATCGTTAGAGGCGGCATGCTGGGAAAGGAACCAGACGATCGCGACGGCCAGCACGATGAAAAGCGCAAGAATCACTTTCGGCATCACTTCCGCCGCCCGGCCCGAACGCCTCGTCATCGAACTTCGCCTCATGGCAGGGGCGGCCATCCCCTGTTCCTCGCCGGAAGCCGGTTCGGGTGCCTCCGATTTGTAAATCGCAAGCATTTCATCCGGATCCAGGCCGACCGCTTCGGCATACTGCTTGATGAAGGCCCGCACATAGAATGTGCCCGGCATGATGCCGAAGTCTCCTTCCTCGATCGCGGATAAATAACGTTTCTGTATTTTCGTCAGTTCTTGAAGATTGTCAAGCGAGTAACCCTTTTCCTTTCTCGCCTGTTTAAGCCGAGCGCCCAGTTCGGACAACCAAAACACCTTCCTATCAAATATTGAATCCGAAATTCATCCCGCTCCGGCTGGACATCCTCTCGTTCTCCTCAAGCTTGTCATAAACAATCTCTTCGTCATCATCCCGACGGATTTCAATGATATAGTCGAAATCCTCAATAGCATACTCAGAATGACGAACGAAGATGTCCGGATGTTCCACCACTTTGATGGACGGCATCCGCATGATCTCCCGGACAAGCTGAAGATGCCGCTCATCCGTCGATTTCCTCGTGACGATCCCGTCCAGGATGAATACGTTGTTATCCGAAAACTCATCTCCGGCCAGATTGCTCCGAACGGTCTGCCTGATCATCGTGGAAGACAGGAAAATCCACTTTTTGTTGGCGCTCACGCTCGCCGCCACGACGGATTCCGTCTTCCCGACGCGCGGCATGCCCCGGATGCCGATCAGCTTGTGGCCTTCCTGCTTGAAAATCTCGGCCATGAAATCGACCAGGATGCCAAGCTCGTCACGGACGAACCGGAATGTCTTCTTGTCATCGGCATCCCGCTGGATGTAACGGCCATGACGGACTGCCAGTATGTCCCTCAGCTTCGGGTGACGGAGCTTGCGGACGTTGATCATCTCCATCGTGGAAGCGATCAGCTCGAACCGCTCGATCGCTTCATCGTCCTCCGAACTGAGGAGCATGCCGCGGCGCCCTTCGTCGACGCCGTTGATCGTGATGATATTCACCCGCAGAAGGCCGAGAAGCGAAGAAATTTCACCGAGCAGCCCGGGGCGGTTCACTTCGATTTCATACTCCATATACCATTCGCTCAATCTGATCGCCTCCATCGGCGCTTGTTTGTCCGGCTGCGGGCGGTAGTGGCTCGGGGTCATAAGTCACGCCGCGCCGCGGATCAGGATCCGCTCTGCGTCACGTCTTATGCCTATCGCCCCTAAACACCGCCCTCCGCCTTTCTTTGTCCGGCTGCGCGGGCCAGTCCCTCGGGGTCATAAGTCCGCCGGCTCTGCGAAGCAGGCTTCGCTCCGCCGTCAGCCTTATGCCTGTCGGGTCTGGGCGGCCCGCTCCGCCTTTCTTTGTCCGGCTGCGGGCGGTAGTGGCTCGGGGTCATAAGCCGTTCTGCTCTGCGAGGCAGGCCTCGCGCCGCAGACCGTCTTATGCCTGTCGCCCCTAAACACCGCCCTCCGCCTTTCTTTTCTAGTTCTATCATAGCGGATTTGGGTAGTGAAGAAAAGGGAAAGCGGGCATTCGCAAAACCTCCGGATGGCAGTGCCGCAAATGAAAAAATGGCAGGGGCTCCCCGATCCGGAATCCCGCGTGGCGTGAAGCCTGCGACGTTCCGGCATCCGGCCCGCTTGAAGCGGACGGAGCCCTTGCCATTTTGGTTTGTTCCAGTCAGATATACCAGCCGCCGTTTACCCTGAGGATCTGGCCTGTCATATATCCGCCGCCTTCTCCGAGGAGGAAATCGACCATGCCGGCGACGTCTTCCGGCATGCCGGGGCGCATAAGCGGGATTTCGCCGAACGCCACGCGCCGTTCCTCTTCTGACAGGTGGCTGTTCATGCCGGTCTCGATCCAGCCTGGGGAGACGGCATTGACGAGCACGTTGGACGCGGCCGCTTCCTTTGCATACGCCTTGACGAACGCATGGACGGCCCCTTTTGCCGCGGAGTACGCCACTTCTCCGGCTGCGCCCGTGTCCCCCCAGATGGATCCGATCATCACAACATGAGAAACCGGGTGCCTCCGGAGACGTTCCGAAACGAGTGCGATGAACCTCATCGGGTTCGCCGCATGAACATGCCAGAGGGCATCCAGGTCTTCCATCGTCGTATCGGTAAGGAGTTTGTTCACCGACTGGCCGGACGCCGAGACGACCGCCTGGACGTCGCCCGTGGCGGCCGCGAGCTTCTCCCCGCCGTCCGGAATGGTGAAGTCGGCACCCGCTGGAAAGAAGAACTGGTCGGGGTAAAGCCCGGACAGCTCCCCGGCGAGCGATTCAGCCCGGTCTTTCGCGCGGTTATAGTGCAGATAAAGCGACCAGCCGGAAGCCGCGAGCCGTCTGGAAATGGCCGTGCCGATCTCGCCGGACGCGCCGAGCACCGCGGCAGTCTTCCTTCCGGTCATTCGCCCTTTCCGTCCGGGAGCACCTGGAACACGGTCCAGGCCTGTTCGTCGGCCAGCGGTTCGAGGGCGTCCTGCAGATCCTTGACTTGCAGGGATTCAAGGGCAGGCACGGTGTCGAACAAGTTCATGCCGTTGAATGCATAGCGGGTGAATTGGTTGGCGATGTACTCGATGGAGTTCAACGCCCGGAGGAACAGCCCCGTCCGCCGCCTGATCTGCCGGTCGAGGGCATCTTGGCCGAACGGGAATTTTTCCGAGGCGCCGCGCAGGGTCGCCTTGACCTTTTCGGCGAACTTATCGGGTTCATTGCTGTCGGTGCCGATCACCGCGAAGGCAAACCCGGTCTCCGCCGAGTATTCAGTGGAGAAGGATTCGTCGATCAGCCCTTCGTCATAGGCCTCGGTGAAGAAATCCGATGTCCTGCCGAAAAGCAGATCGAGGAGAATCTCCGAGGCGAGCTCGTGCTTCAGCGCTTCAACGCCGGTCAAATCATTTGCCGGCAGCTTGATGCCGACTTGGACTTTCGGCTTGGAAACATCCATTTCAATCGAACGGGCAGGCACATCCGCCGCGGCCGTTTCTTTCGGATATTCCCGGACGATCGGCTCCGGCTTGTCGAATGTCTTTTTGGCCTGGTTGCTGCGGATGAATTCCATCATCTCTTCAGGATCCACTGCGCCGACCGCGAAGACGAGCATGTTCGACGGATGATAGAACGTATGGTAGCACTCGTACAGATGATCCGCCGTGATATCGGCGATCGAATCGACCGTGCCGGCGATATCGATTTTCACCGGATGGTCTTTGTACAGATTTTCGATCGCCCCGAAATAGGATCGCCAGTCCGGATTGTCATCGTACATCGTGATTTCCTGTCCGATGATTCCTTTTTCCTTTTCCACCGTCTGCTCGGTGAAATAAGGGGACTGGACAAAATCGAGCAGCAGTTCAGTGTTCGGATACAGGTTTTCCGTCGCGGAGAACAGATAGGCGGTTCTCGTGAATGAAGTGAAGGCGTTCGCGGACGCCCCGTTCATCCCGAATTTCTGGAACACATCGCCGTCTTCCTTTTCGAACATCTTATGCTCAAGGAAGTGGGCAATGCCGTCGGGGACACGGACTTTCTCCTCTTTCCCGAGCGGAATGAATGTATTGTCGATGGATCCGTATTTCGTCGTGAACGAAACATACGTCTTGGAAAAACCTTTTTTCGGCAGGATGAACACCTGAAGGCCGTTCGGCAGCTCTTCATGGTAAAGCGTTTCCTGCAGGCGGTCGAATTCAAGCGTCTGCATCAGCGGACTCCTCCTTTCCGGACAACAAGTATACGAGTTCTTTCTCGATCGTGCCGGCCATCTCTCGGATGTCTTCCGCCGTGACCGGTTCCCATTTGGCGATCCAGCCCTCCGGCGTGAATCCGCCCGGAAGATCTTTATATTGATCAAAAATTTCAATCTGGCCTCTTGCGGAATCGAGTGCTTCCCGGAGCTGGTTGGCGAGCATCGCCTTCGTCTGGTCCAGCTCGAGGTCGGAAATCTCACCGGCCTTCATCGCTTCCAGCTGTTCGTCAATCACGGCAGCGGCTTTTTCGGCTTCCGCCGGATCGACGCCCGAAGAGACCGTGATGAGTCCGTACCTGGAGAGGTAGGAACTTGCCGCATAATAGGCGAGGCTCTCTTTTTCCCGGACATTCAAGAACAGCTTGGAATGCGGGAACCCACCAAAGATGCCATTCGCCAGCTGCATCTTCGGAAAATCTTCAGACCCGAAGAGCACGGATGTGCGGAAGCCGATATGGAGTTTCCCCTGCTTCATCGCCTGGCGTTCGGACACAGTGCCGGTCTTGCCTTTTTCCGGTTCTGTGTTTTGCGCAGCCACGGCCGGCGTCCGGCTTTCAAAGCCGAATGCCGTCTTGAACATTTCCGCCATTGCTTCCGGATCCACGTCTCCCGCCACGTAAATGTCGACTTCGTCCTCGCTGATCATCCGCCGGTAAGCGTCCATCACGTCGTCTAGGGTGAGGCTGCCGACATTTTCTTCATCGCCCGTCGCCCGGATGGACTCCGGACCGCCCGGCCTCATCAGTTCGAGAAGCCGGTGCTGGGCATAGCGGCCCTTGTCATCGTAGATGGAGCGCAGGCGTTCCGTGACCGTCTGCTTTTCGCGTTCAAAGATCTGTTCTTTGAATTTGCCTGCCTTCATGTTCGGCTTGAAGACCGTGTCCGCGAGCAGACGGACTGTCCAAGCGATGACGCCGTCTTCATCCAGCAGCCGGTCGTTCACGCATTCGGCATTGACGGATACGTAATGATTGGCACCGCGTTTGCCGACGTCCGTGTAGAACAGGGTCCCGTACATGTTTTCCAGCGCGGAACGGAGCGCCGCACGGCTCGGATGGTTCTCGTTGCTGTCCTCCAGGATGTTGGCCAGGACTGCCCGTGCGGAAGCATCTTCCGCCGTAAGCGCCCGGCGGAAACGGAGCGAAAAGGTCACTGTCTTGAACTGGGTCGTCTGCCTGACGTAAAGCCGGACACCCTCTGTGAGTTGATATTCCGTAAACATGGCACACCTCGGTTTCCATAACGGTATTTTTATTGAGTATCTCCAATTCCACTATACCGAAACCGCAGGCCGGGTGGCAAACATTGGCGTTTGTTTGTGTAATAATATTATGTAAACAAGTTGGATGCGGACGTCTTCCCCGGAAGCTGATCAGGTCTATTGGATCGGCGTCTGATCATGTGGATCGGATGATTTTCCTGTCCTTACTACGAAATTGGCGCCCATGCTCCGATTTTTCGCTCCTTACTCCGAAAATGTCGGCCATACTCCGATTTTCCGCTCCTTACTCCGAAATCACTCTCTTGCTCCGAAATTCTCTTATCGAATCGCCCACGTCACTTGCCTCCCGACGATTTTTCGACCAGAGTTCAACAGACGCCCGTCCTCAATTTGATGCCCAAGAAGGCGAAGTTAATTCTAACCCGCTCGAAGTTGGCACTCACTCCTCCAAAGTTGACACCGGTACCTCTGAAGTTAACACTCCCTCTGCCGAAGTTAGCGCTCCTCCTCCCCATATTAACATTCACGCTGGCAAAGCCAACTCCCTCCCAAACGATCAGCACCCACTTCAAATCCTCTTCCCTCGATCAAGAATCAAAGCGTTTGGCCTTTGGGGGACGGCGCACTCACTTTCTGCAAGTGATCCATTGAGCGCGTCCTTAGAAGACACCCCGGGAAAAGTGAATGTGATGGCACCCGGCCACGCTCCGATCACACTCAACCACGCTCCGATTACACTCGGCTGTTCTCCGATGACACTCGGCTGTCCTCCGATTACACCCAGCCCCTCTCCGATTACACTCACCTCACCCTACTCGGCCCGCGCCCGAGATTTAAATCAAAAAAAACAGGCCCCCGGGGGAGCCTGCGTGCCGGATTACCGGCTTCCTTTGATATATGGTTTTCCGTTTGCCTTCGGTCCGGAGGCTTTGCCGATGAATCCGGCAAGGGCCAGGATGGTCAGGACGTACGGCAGGGCGTGGAGATAGCCGGTCGGGATTTCCTTGATGATCGGGATGCTCGGGCCGACGACGGCGAGGGCCTGGGCGAAGCCGAAGAAGATGGCTGCGCCCATCGCGCCGATCGGGTGCCATTTGCCGAAGATCATCGCGGCGAGGGCCATGAAGCCCTGGCCGTTGATCGTGGCGTGGCCGAAGTCCCGGGTCATCGTCTGGGAATAGATGGCGCCGCCGATCCCGGCAAGCGCACCGGAGATCACGACTGCGATGTAGCGGATCTTGTTGACGTGGATCCCCATCGTGTCGGCCGCCATCGGGTGCTCGCCGACCGCCCGCAGCCGGAGGCCGAACGGGGTCTTGAAGATGACATACCAGGCGATGATTGCTGCCAGGACGGCCAGGATGCTGGAGCCGTACACGCCCTTGAAGAGCATCGGTCCGATCACCGGAATGTCCTCGAGGAACGGAATGTTGAAGTTCGGGATCGCCTTCTTGATGAAGTCGGTCTGCCCTTTGTCGAAGATCAGCTTCGTAAGGAACAGGGCGACGGCAAGTCCGAGCATGTTGATCGCCACGCCGGAGACGACCTGGTCGGCGCGGAACGTGATCGACGCGACCGCATGCAGCAGCGAGAAGATCCCGGAGATGATCATCGCCGCAAGCAACGCGACCCACGGCGTCCAGTTGCCGAACGTATCATAAAAGAACAGGTTGAACAGGATACCGATGAAGGCACCCATCACCATCAGCCCTTCGAGGGCGATGTTGACAACGCCGGAGCGCTCGGAGAACACACCGCCGAGTGCGGTGAAGATGAGCGGAGCCGCGTAGGCGATCGACACCGGAGCCATGAAGTACAGGACTTCGAGGAAGCTCATGTCACTTCGCCTCCTTTTTCTTGGAGATCTTGCTCAGGAGAAGGCGGATCGCATAGCCGCACGCGACGAAGAAGATGACGAGCGCGATGACGATCTGGACGATCTCCTCGGGAATCTGTGCGGCGTTCGGCATGTTGAGCGCCCCGTATTTCAGGGAGCCGAACAGCACGGCACCGAAGATGACCCCGAGCGGCGTGTTGGCGCCGAGCAGTGCGACGGCGATCCCGTCGAACCCGATGCCCGTGAAGCCGCCGCGTGTGTACATATTTCCGAATGTGCCGAGCCCCTCCATGGCACCGGCGAGGCCGGCGAAAGCACCGGAGATGACCATGGCGAGGATGATGTTCTTGTCGATCCTCATCCCGGCATATTCCGAAGCGTTTTCGTTGAAGCCGACCGCCTTCAGTTCAAAGCCGGTCGTCGTTTTCTCAAGCAGGAACCACATGAGCGCCACCATGAGGAGGGCGATGATGATTCCGTAGTGAAGCCGCGAGTAATCCGTCAGCGAGGCAAGGAAATCCGAACGGAGGGATGCCGACTCGTGGATCCTATCCGTCTTGTCCCCGCCGCCCGACCATGTTTTGATCAGCGCGTTGACCACGTGGAGGGCAATATAGTTCATCATGATCGTGACGA
Source organism: Bhargavaea cecembensis (assembly GCF_000826125.2). GTDB lineage: Bacteria > Bacillota > Bacilli > Bacillales_A > Planococcaceae > Bhargavaea > Bhargavaea cecembensis_B. The sequence continues at coordinate 1,189,256 of NZ_LN651373.1, read as the reverse complement.
TGACTTCGTGGATCTTCATCTTGGCCTTCAGGAGACCGGGGAGAAATGCCCAGAGTGCCCCGGCTGCGGCGCCGGCCAGGATGGAGAGCGGCAGATGAATCACTTTTGGCAGATCAAAAGCCGCTCCGACATAAACGGCGGCGAACCAGCCGACGATGAGTTGCCCCTCGACCCCGATGTTGAAGAGGCCGGTACGGAAGGCGAACGCCACCGCAAGACCCGCCAGGATATAAGGCGTGATCTGGCGGATCGTCTCGCCGATTGCATACGAGTCGCCGAAGATCCCGTTCCATAGCGCGATATAGCCCTTCACCGGATCGTAGCCGCTCACGGCCATGACGATCGCCCCGACAAGCAGGCCGAGGATTACGGAGATCACGGGGACGAGTATGTTGATCATTCTGTTAGACATGCTTATCGTCACCTTCTTCCGCCTGGATGGCCTCCGCCTCTTTCATGGAATGGCCTGCCATGAGCAGGCCGAGTTCCTGTTCATCGGTTTCGGACGGGATGACCGTGTCGATGATCGAGCCTTCGTAGATGACTGCAATCCGGTCAGAGACGTTCATGACTTCATCGAGCTCGAAGGAAATGAGGAGGACCGCTTTACCGCTGTCCCGCTGCTCGATCAGCCGGCGGTGGATGAACTCGATCGCCCCGACGTCCAGCCCGCGTGTCGGCAAGGCGGCGATGAGCAAGTCCGGATTTCGCTCGACTTCGCGTCCGATGATCGCTTTTTGCTGGTTTCCTCCGGACAGCGCCCGGGCGGGTTCATGCGGTCCCTGCGTCCGGACGTCGTATTGCTCGATGATGCCCGCGGCGAACTTGTCGATGTTCTTGTAATCGATGATGCCGCCTTTGGAGATTGGCTTCTGGTAATACGTCTGGAGTGCGATGTTATGGCCGATCGGAAAGTCAAGAACGAGCCCGTGTTTGTGGCGGTCCTGCGGAATATGGCCGACGCCCGACTCGGTGACCTGCCTCGGCCGCTTGTTCGTGATGTCTTTCCCGTTGATGGCCACTTTGCCGGATTTCACTTTTCTCAGACCGGTGATCGATTCGATCAGTTCGGACTGGCCGTTGCCGTCGATGCCCGCAATGCCGACGATCTCTCCCCGGCGGACATTCAGGTTCAGCCCCTTCACCTTCTCGATGTTCCGGGAATCCGTGACGACCAGGTCCTGGATCCGGAGAACTTCGTCTGTCGGATGGGCAGGCCCCTTTTCGGTCTTGAACGTGACCTGGCGCCCGACCATGAGGGAGGCCAGTTCCTCGGGATTTGTCTCGGCGGTGATCACCGTGCCGATCCCTTTCCCTTTCCGGATGACAGTCACCCGGTCGGTCACGTCCATGATTTCCTGGAGCTTGTGGGTGATGAGGATAATCGACTTGCCTTCGGAGATGAGTTTCCTCATGATCCCGATGAGCTCGGAAATCTCCTGCGGGGTCAGGGATGCGGTCGGTTCATCGAAGATGAGGATTTCCGCTCCGCGGTACAGCGTTTTCAGGATTTCCACCCGTTGCTGCATCCCGACCGAGATATCCTCGATCTTGGCATACGGATCGACATTGAGGCCATACTGCTTGGACAGCTCGGCGACTTTCTTCGCGGCGGAAGATATGTTCAGGGATCCGCCTTTTGTCGGTTCGTTCCCGAGGATGATATTCTCCGTGACGGTGAAGTTTTCGACGAGCATGAAGTGCTGATGCACCATGCCGATCCCGAGGTCGTTTGCCACGTTCGGATCGGTAATATTCACTTTTTTGCCGCGGACGCGGATCTCTCCGCCTTCCGGCTGGTACAGTCCGAAGAGAACGTTCATGAGTGTCGATTTCCCGGCACCGTTCTCCCCGAGAAGGGCGTGGATCTCCCCTTTCCCGAGCTGCAGTGTGATATTATCGTTTGCCACGAAATTGCCGAACTCCTTGCGGATGTTGAGCATTTCGATCACATATTCCAACTGATTCACTCCTTTGCCTCTTGGACCTGGATCACCGGCCGCTCATCCGTGGCCGAAAAACGGATACAGGAAAGACTTCCTGGACCAGGAAACCTTTCATCTATCCATTTACATGGATCTGGAATCAAAAAGAAGCATAGAGGCCGGAATAGGCCGGCCTCCATGTGTAAAGCATGATATTATTTCGGTTCTTTGCCTTCCGGATATTCAGGTACTTCGACCTCGCCGGATTTGATCTTCTCTTTGTATTCGTCGATCTGTGCCATGACATCTTCAGGGATGGCACCGCGGGAGTCCGCCAGATCGACACCGTCTTCATCGAGGCCGTAAACATGTGTTTCGCCGCCAGGGAAGTCGCCGTCTTTCGCACGCTTCGCGATGTCCTCGACTGCTACGTCAACACGCTTGAGCATCGAAGTGAGGGTGACGTTCGTGTCGCCGACCGCACCTTCGTCGTACTGGTCGGAGTCAACGCCGATGACCCATACGTTTGCATCTGCATCGGCAGCTTTGCGTTCTTTCGCTTCGGAGAAGACGCCGTTGCCCGTGCCGCCCGCAGCGTGGAAGATGATGTCAACGCCGCTTGAGTACATACGGTTTGCAGTCGTCTTGCCGATTTCCGCCTTGTCGAATGCGCCGGCATATTGAACGTCGATTTCGATTTCCGGATCAACGGCCTTGACGCCTGCTACGAATCCGGCTTCAAAGCGGTGGATAACTTCGTTTTCCATGCCGCCGACAAAGCCGACTTTTTTGGACTCTGTCATGAGTGCCGCTGCGACACCTGCCAGGTAGGAACCTTCCTGCTCTTTAAAGAGGATGCTGACCGTGTTCGGCTGGTCAACAACCGCATCGATGATCGCGAATTCCGTGTCTTTCTGCTGGGACGCGATTTCATCCATTGCATCCTCCATCATGAAGCCCACACCGAAGACGAGTGTGAAGTCGCGGCGTGCGAGGGCGTTCAGGTTCGGAATGTAATCTTCTTCACCGGCCGACTGAAGGTAATCATAGCCGCCGTCGCCTTTTTCAAGGTCGTTCGCTTTTCCGAAGTCCTGGATGCCTTTCCATGCAGCCTGGTTGAAGGATTTGTCGTCGATGCCGCCGACGTCAGTGACCATCGCCAGGGAGAAGTCGCTTGTTTCTTCCGTGCCGCCTTCTTTATTGCCGTTGTCTTTTGCCGCCTCGTCGTCTTTGTCGGAGCCGCATGCGCCGAGCAGCGTTCCGGCAGCGAGCAGGACCGACAGTGCAAGGCCGAACTTGCGTTTTGCCATGTGTGGAACCCCCTAGAATATTTTGGGTGATAGCAGGAAGTTGGATCGTTTTACATCCGTTTTCGCAATACGTGAAAGTTGAACTTGTCGCCTTTGAAATAGTTCCTCGAATACAGGACCATAGCGTCGCCTTCTGCATAATGATGCTGTTTCAGCATGAGCAGCGCGGTCTCGGGTTCGCATTCCAGAACGGGGGATGCCTCTTCGTCATAGCCGACCGGTTCGATATGGGCCACCGCCTGGGTAATGCGGAGGTCCCCCGTCCGTTCGATCGCCTCGAAGATCGAGTCGTCCTTCCTTTTCAGGAATTCTTCGCCGAGGAGCCGTGAGGGCACTTTGTCGATGCAGTAGACGACCGGTTCGCCGTCCGCCGTCCGGACCCGCTTGATCGTCGTGATCAGTTCGTCCGGACCGCATCCAAATCGCTCCACGTCCTCATCGGCCGCCTTCTCCTCGGATGAACTGATGAAGTTCGTGCCGGGGACCATGCCGACCTGCCTGATCATGGCAGATACACTCGACAGTTCCTCGATTCCCGAAGAGAACAGAGGCCTCGGATTGACGAATGTCCCGACTCCGTGTCTCCTCACGATATAGTGATCTTCCTCCAGCAGACGGAGCGCCTCGCGCAGAGTCGCCCTCGACACCCCGAGCATCTTGGCCAGCTCGAACTCGGACGGGAGCTTTTCTTTCTCTTTGAAAACGCCCGTCGAGATATCGCGCTTCAGCCGGTCGATCACCTGGAGATACAAGTGCCGGTGATCCGCCTTGATCGTCATGCAATCACCACCAAATTAATGAGATCAGACATCTGATGTAAAACCTTCCTCCTAATCAGTCATACTATATCACTTTTATCCCGCTAAATAAATACCTATATTTCGAATTAAATAGGGCACAAGAGGCCAATAGCTCATAATTGTTATCAATTTGACATCAAATTGCAAACGCAATCATTCATCCTGAGCATCCCCGAGCAGGACCTGACGCGGCTTGCTGCCTTCATGAGGTCCGACCACGCCCCGCATTTCCATCTGGTCGACGATGCGTGCCGCCCGGGAATAGCCGATCCGGAACCGCCGCTGGAGCATCGAGACGGAAGCCTGCTGCATGCTTCGAACAAGATCGACCGCTTCATCGTACAGTTCATCCGTTTCTTCATCGGGAGCCTTCTCCTCGATATCCGATGGGATCATCTCTTCCTGATATTGGGCTTTTTGCTGGCTGATCACAAAGTCGACGACTTCCTCGACTTCCTGGTCGGACAGAAACGCGCCCTGGATCCGCGTCGGCTTGGAGGCGCCGGCCGGGATGAACAGCATGTCCCCGCGCCCGAGAAGCTTTTCCGCGCCGCCCGAGTCCAGAATGGTCCGGGAGTCGACGGCGGACGAGACGGCAAAAGCGATCCGGGACGGGATGTTCGCCTTGATGATGCCGGTGATGACATCGACGCTCGGCCGCTGGGTCGCGATGATGAGATGGATGCCGGCCGCCCGGGCCATCTGGGCGATCCTCGTAATCGAGTCTTCCACATCGCTCGACGCGACCATCATCAGGTCGGCGAGCTCATCGACGATGACGACGATGTAAGGGAGCCTCGGATGCTTCTCGTCATTTTCCTTGTTCCAGTCATCGATATGGTGGTTGTATCCTTCGATGTTCCTCGTGCCGGTATGGGAGAACAAGTCATAGCGGCGCTCCATTTCGGCGACGACTTTCTTCAGCGCCTGGGACGCCTTCCTCGGATCCGTGACGACCGGCGCCAGCAGATGCGGCACCCCGTTGTACACATTGAGCTCGACCATTTTCGGGTCGATCATCATGAGCTTCACTTCATGGGGCTTGGCCCTCATGAGCAGGCTGATGATGATGCCGTTGATGCACACACTTTTCCCGCTGCCCGTCGATCCGGCGACGAGCAGATGGGGCATCTTGTTCAGTTCGGCCATCACGGCGTCGCCCGAAATATCGCGGCCGAGGGAAACCATGAGCTTCGAATCCGGCTTATTGTTGTTCCGGGACTCGAGCACTTCCCGGAGGGAGACGACGGCCACTTCAGAGTTCGGGACTTCGATCCCGACGGCGGATTTTCCGGGGATCGGCGCTTCGATCCGGATATCGCGCGCGGCGAGCGCCAGGGCGATGTCGTCCGACAGGCTGACGATCCGGCTCACCTTGACCCCGGTGTCCGGCATGACCTCGTACTTGGTGACGGCCGGCCCGAGGTGGACCTGCGTGACGCTTGCCCTGACGCCGAAGCTGTGGAATGTTTTTTCGAGCTTTTCGGCATTGTGCTGGATCGCATTGTACTCCCCGCTCTGATCTGAATCAGGCGGCGGATTCAGGAGCGTGACGGGCGGCAGCACATAGTCTTCATTCACCGGTTCTGCGTCGCTGATCGAACCGATTTCGGCCCCTCCCTCTTCCGGCTTGCCTTCCTCTTTCTTCGGACCGGACTTGGCATCCGGTTCCTGCGCACGGTCCACGCGCTCCGTGAAGGAAGAGATGATCGGCTGCGGTCGCGGTGCCGGTTCGTCCGGTGATTCGGACGCCGGCTGGGCGGTTGCCCCCGATACCGTCAGTGTATGGACGGCGTCTTCGGCGGCTGCCTGCTCGCCCCGGTTCCGGCTCTTTTTCTCCTTCTTCCGCTTTTCCGTTTTCCGTTCCGGCTGTTTTTCCTGCTTTTCCGGCCGTTCCCTGCGGAACCACTCCCCGATGCTTTCCGCCGCTTCCGGGACCTTCTCCGCCAGATACGGGACGAGTGCCTTTCCCGTCAGCAGGACGATCCCCATCGACAGCATGATGATGCCCGCGATCGTCGCCCCGGCCGAATCAAACAGCACATGGAACATCGCGAACAGCAGCCCGCCGACTATGCCGCCCCCGAGGGACACGCCGCCGTCCGTGATCCCCCCGTCCGTGACGAGAATGATCCATGTCTCTTTCAGCGCACTCGTCGTCTGCAGGCGGCCGCTCTCGTACCGTTCATTGAACAGCAGCACATGGCTGAACAGGGTCAGGCTGCCGAGGATCAGCAGCAGGCCGGCGACGAGCCGGTTCCGGATTGCCGGCACCTGCCGCTTCACCATGAGCAGCAGGGCGAATACGATGAACATGAGCGGCATGGCGGGATGCCAGTTGCCGAAGAGGAACTTCGACAGATTCCCGAGCGCCCGCCCGACAAATCCCAGTTCGAAAAACGTGATGACGGCCAGGCCGGTCATGATCAGGCCTGCCATCTCATAGGCGAGCGGATGGAGGCCGGTCCTTTTCTTTTTCTTGCTCGCGGCTTTCTTTCTCTTTTTCTTTTGTGCCAAAGCGTCCCCCTCCATCTGTTGAAAACGGGATTTCCCGCCATGGACGGCGAAGAAATCCCGTTTTTGTCTTTTTTGATTGTGTGATGCGTCAGTATTCCATGATGATCGGGATGATCATCGGCCGGCGCTTCGTCTTTTGGTAAAGGTATGAATTGAGCGTATCGCGGATCTCCTGCTTGATGCTCGTCCATTCAAACGATTCCTTGTTGGAATACTTGCCGACGATCTTCTTCACGAGCTCGCCCGCCTCATCGAACAGTTCTCCCGAGTCACGCACGTAGACGAAACCTCTCGACAGGATCTCCGGACCCGCAGCGATCGTCTTTTTCTTGCGGTTGAGGGTGATGACGACGATGAAGATCCCGTCTTCCGACAACAGCTTCCGGTCGCGCAGGACGATGTTGCCGACATCCCCGACCCCGATGCCGTCAATGAGGACATTGCCCGCCTGGACACGGCCGCTCATGCGCATCTTGCCGTTTTTGTACTCGACGATGTCGCCCTTGTCCGCAATGAAGATGCGGGATTTCGGAAGGCCGGTCTGCTGGGCCAGCTTCGAGTGGGCGATCAGCATCCGGTACTCCCCCTGGATCGGGATGAAGAATTTCGGCTTCATGAGGTTGAGCATGAGCTTCAGGTCCTCCTGGCTGCCGTGCCCCGAAACATGGACTTTCCGGATTGCCGTCAGGACATCCGCGCCCGCCTTCGCCAGTTCGTTCATCGTGTTGTACATGCCGACTTCCATTCCTGCGGAAGGAGTGAAGGTGATGAGCACCGTGTCGGTGTCTTTGATCCGGATATCCTTATGCTGGCGCTTCACGATCCGTTCCAACGCATGCAGCGGTTCGCCCTGGTTGCCGGTCACGATGATGGCGATCTGGGAATCGTCGTATTTCCCGATTTCCTTGACCGGGATGACCGTGTCATCTTTCACATTCAAGTAACCGAGCTTGAGCCCCACGTGGAAGTAGGTCTCGAGCGATTTCCCGATGACCGCCACTTTCCGGCCCGTTTCCGCCGCCCGGTCAAGAACCTGCTGCATGCGGATGAAGTTCGATGCATAGAGGGCGATCAGGATCCGGCCCTGTGCCTTGTGGAAGGTCGTGGACAGCTGTTCCGCGATGACGGATTCCGGCGTCGTATGACCCGGTCGCTCCGCTTCGTTCGAATCGGACATGAGGATGAACACGCCTTCGTCCCCGAGGGCTGCCATCTTGGCCATGTCCGGGCGGTATTTGCCTTTGGCCGACTGGTCGAATTTGAACTCGCCGGTATGGACGATCGCGCCTTCGCTCGTATGGAAGACGATGCCGAGTGAATCCGGGATGCTGTGCGTCGTATTGAAGAACGTCACGTAGGTCCCTTCGAAGTTCATGCGGCTCCGGTTCGACACTTCATAGAATTTGACGTTCCCCGGAGCGGGCATCGCCTTCAGGTGCTCCTTCGCAAGCGCGATCGTCAGCTTCGACCCGTAGACGGGCGCCTGAACTTTGTTCAGAAGATAGGCAATCGAGCCGATTGCGTCTTCGTGCCCGTGCGTGAGGAAAATTCCCTTCAGCCGGTCTTTGTTTTCTTCGATATAGGTCATGTCCGGGATGACGATGTCGATTCCGAGCATCTCTCCTTCCGGGAACATGAGCCCGCTGTCGACGATGAACATCTCTTCGTCGATTTCGACGACATACATCGCCTTCCCGATCTCCCCGACTCCTCCGAGTGGGGTGACCTTGATGTTTTCATTTTTTGTCTTGGTCAATTGTACTCCTCCTAAATCGTACCCGTTCGATATCCGCTGTCCTCCATTATACGGGAGCAGAACTTTCAGCACAAATAAAAAAAAGGCCGTCGACCGGCCTTTCCTGATCCTTCTGTTCAAGCGGTATCCGTTGATTTGAAGCGGCGGAGCGCCTGTTCCACGGCTTTTGATCCCGCGGCGTCCAGCCCGACGAGCGGCAGGCGGACCCCGCCCGTCTCGATCCCCGCCGAGCGGAGGGCGTGCTTGACGGGTGCGGGGCTCGGGTNTTGAGCCCCACGTGGAAGTAGGTCTCGAGCGATTCCCCGATGACCGCCACTTTCCGGCCCGTTTCCGCCGCCCGGTCAAGAACCTGCTGCATGCGGATGAAGTTCGATGCATAGAGGGCGATCAGGATCCGGCCCTGTGCCTTGTGGAAGGTCGTGGACAGCTGTTCCGCGATGACGGATTCCGGCGTCGTATGACCCGGTCGCTCCGCTTCGTTCGAATCGGACATGAGGATGAACACGCCTTCGTCCCCGAGGGCTGCCATCTTGGCCATGTCCGGGCGGTATTTGCCTTTGGCCGACTGGTCGAATTTGAACTCGCCGGTATGGACGATCGCGCCTTCGCTCGTATGGAAGACGATGCCGAGTGAATCCGGGATGCTGTGCGTCGTATTGAAGAACGTCACGTAGGTCCCTTCGAAGTTCATGCGGCTCCGGTTCGACACTTCATAGAATTTGACGTTCCCCGGAGCGGGCATCGCCTTCAGGTGCTCCTTCGCAAGCGCGATCGTCAGCTTCGACCCGTAGACGGGCGCCTGAACTTTGTTCAGAAGATAGGCAATCGAGCCGATTGCGTCTTCGTGCCCGTGCGTGAGGAAAATTCCCTTCAGCCGGTCTTTGTTTTCTTCGATATAGGTCATGTCCGGGATGACGATGTCGATTCCGAGCATCTCTCCTTCCGGGAACATGAGCCCGCTGTCGACGATGAACATCTCTTCGTCGATTTCGACGACATACATCGCCTTCCCGATCTCCCCGACTCCTCCGAGTGGGGTGACCTTGATGTTTTCATTTTTTGTCTTGGTCAATTGTACTCCTCCTAAATCGTACCCGTTCGATATCCGCTGTCCTCCATTATACGGGAGCAGAACTTTCAGCACAAATAAAAAAAAGGCCGTCGACCGGCCTTTCCTGATCCTTCTGTTCAAGCGGTATCCGTTGATTTGAAGCGGCGGAGCGCCTGTTCCACGGCTTTTGATCCCGCGGCGTCCAGCCCGACGAGCGGCAGGCGGACCCCGCCCGTCTCGATCCCCGCCGAGCGGAGGGCGTGCTTGACGGGTGCGGGGCTCGGGTTCGAGAACAGCGCTTCCGAAAGCGCGCACACTTTTGCATGGAGGCGTACCGCTTCGTCCGCCCGCCCGCCGCGGAATGCCCGGATCATCTCCTGCATTTCCGTGCCCGCCACGTGGGAGGCGACCGAAACGACTCCGCGGCCTCCGATGGCCAGCACGGGCAGGGTCAGTCCGTCATCGCCGCTGTACAGCCGGAACCCCGGGTCCGTGCCGCTGATGACGGCCGTCATCTTGAGCAGGTCCCCTCCCGCCTCTTTCAGCGCCCGGACATTTTTGATGCCGGCCAGCGAAATGACGGTTTCCGGTTCGAGCCGGGAGGCGGTCCTCGACGGCACGTTGTAGAGCATGACCGGAAGCCGGGTGCTCTCTGCCGCTGCCTTGAAGTGGGCATGGATCCCCCGCTGGCCCGGCCGGTTGTAGTAAGGCGTGACGAGCATGATGCCGTCCGCTCCGATCCGTTCCGCTTCCTTTGTCAGGGCGATCGTCGAAGCCGTGCTGTTGCTGCCGGTGCCGGCGATGATCGGCACCCGCTGTTTCGAGGCTTCGACCGCCATCCTGATGACGGCTGCCCGTTCTGCGTCTGTCAATGTCGGGGATTCCCCCGTCGTCCCGCAGACGACGATCGAATCCGATCCCGTGCGGATCAGATGGTCGACGAGCAGCCGGAGCCGGCTTTCGTCGACTTCCCCTTGTTCATCGAACGGCGTGACCATCGCCGTCGAGATGTTGCCGAGTTCCATCGGCTCTTTCCCCTTTCACCGTTCCGTCCGCGATGAGCGCCTCCGCAATCTGGATCGAGTTGAGGGCGGCTCCCTTCAGCAGATTATCGGCCACGACCCATAGATGGAAGGCGCCCGGGACGTCAGGGTCTTTCCGCAGTCTTCCGGTGAACACATCATTTTTCCCTTCGGCAAACAGCGGCATCGGATACGACTGGCTGTCCGGATCGTCGAGGACCGTGATTCCCTCTGCCGCTTCAAGCGCCGCCCGGATGCCCGCTGTGTCCGCGGCCGCATCCCCCGTTTCGAAGTAGACGGATTCCGAGTGTCCCGTCACGACGGGGAGCCGGACACAAGTCGCCGAGACGCGGAGATCGGGCATTTCCATGATCTTCTTCGTCTCGTTGATCATCTTCCACTCCTCGAGCGTATAGCCGTCTTCGCCGAACACGTCGATCTGCGGGATGGCATTATAGGCGATCGGGAAATGTTTCTGATCTCCTTTCACGGGAAGCAGCGCCGCGCCGGCATCAGCCCGGCCGTCCATTCCGGCCCCCTGGCGTCCGAGTTCATCGATCGCATCCGCGCCGGCCCCCGAGACGGCCTGATAAGTCGAGACGATGACGCGGCTCAGGCCGAACTTCCTCCGGACGGGCTCAAGCGCACAGACCATCTGGATCGTCGAGCAGTTCGGATTGGCGATGAGGCCCCGGTGCCTTTTCAGGACGTCCCGGTTCACTTCCGGAACGACGAGCGGCGTGTCCGGATCCATCCGGAACGCACTCGTATTGTCGATGACCGTTGCCCCCCGACGGACCGCTTCCGGCGCAAGCGCCTTGGAAACGTTCCCGCCGGCACTGAAGAATGCGATGTCCACATCATCGAATTGCCCGGGGACCGCTTCCTCGACGATATGCTCCGTCCCGCGGAAACGCACAGAGGTGCCCGCCGACCGGGCGGAGGCAAGGAATTTCACCTTGTCCGCCGGAAAATTCCGTTCCTCAAGCTTTTCCGCGATTGTTCGGCCGACCGCTCCGGTGGCTCCGACGATTGCGACTGTGTATCCCATCCTGCAACACTCCCTATCTCTCATGATCGAATGTTCAGTATTATATCATGTTTATCGGGAGGATTTGTGATGATCTTCATTTTGTACTCATTGTGCCGGATGGTTGATGAGCACCGGCTGAAGCTGTCTGCCTTGGAGTGCCGCCTCGACCGCCGGCACCATCTTCGTGAAATCGCTGATGAGCGAGTTCGGCTTTTTGACCGGGTCGTCCTGCCCGAACGGGATGAAATAAATATTTTTCGTGTTGAGCAGCTTCATGATGTTCTGTCCGTTCAGTCCGAGCGCGTCGTTCGTCGAAATCCCGATCACGACCGGGGTCCCGTTCCGGAGTGTCGCCTTGGCCGCCATGAGCACCGGCGAATCCGTGACCGCATTCGCCAGCCTTGAAATCGAATTCCCCGTCATCGGGGCGATGACCATGCAGTCGACCGGATTTTTCGGGCCGAGCGGCTCGGCGTCCAGGATGGAAGAGATCACTGGAGCACCGGCTTCTTCCGTGATCCGCTTGATCCATTCCTCGCCTGTCCCGAACCGGGTCGCCGCAGTGAGCACCGAATGGGTGATGACCGGCACGACCGTCGCGCCCCGTTCGGTGAATGATCTGATCTTCGGGATGACATCCGCATAAGTGCAGTGTGACGCGGTAATGCCGAAACCGATCCGTTTTCCTTTAAGCATCGTTCCTCCCCTTCCGTTCGCCGTCAATCCTGCACAGCGCATCCGCAAGAAGGCGGGCCGCATCTTCCGGAAACCACTTCCCGGGAAGCGCAGGCAGTAATTCATAGTATTCATGACGGCGGCCGGGGGCTAGGCAGCCCGGCGAGGAGGCGAGATCCAGGATGCGGTCCGGCCTGACGGGACCTTCCGGATCGAGCCANGGCAAGGAATTTCACCTTGTCCGCCGGAAAATTCCGTTCCTCAAGCTTTTCCGCGATTGTTCGGCCGACCGCTCCGGTGGCTCCGACGATTGCGACTGTGTATCCCATCCTGCAACACTCCCTATCTCTCATGATCGAATGTTCAGTATTATATCATGTTTATCGGGAGGATTTGTGATGATCTTCATTTTGTACTCATTGTGCCGGATGGTTGATGAGCACCGGCTGAAGCTGTCTGCCTTGGAGTGCCGCCTCGACCGCCGGCACCATCTTCGTGAAATCGCTGATGAGCGAGTTCGGCTTTTTGACCGGGTCGTCCTGCCCGAACGGGATGAAATAAATATTTTTCGTGTTGAGCAGCTTCATGATGTTCTGTCCGTTCAGTCCGAGCGCGTCGTTCGTCGAAATCCCGATCACGACCGGGGTCCCGTTCCGGAGTGTCGCCTTGGCCGCCATGAGCACCGGCGAATCCGTGACCGCATTCGCCAGCCTTGAAATCGAATTCCCCGTCATCGGGGCGATGACCATGCAGTCGACCGGATTTTTCGGGCCGAGCGGCTCGGCGTCCAGGATGGAAGAGATCACTGGAGCACCGGCTTCTTCCGTGATCCGCTTGATCCATTCCTCGCCTGTCCCGAACCGGGTCGCCGCAGTGAGCACCGAATGGGTGATGACCGGCACGACCGTCGCGCCCCGTTCGGTGAATGATCTGATCTTCGGGATGACATCCGCATAAGTGCAGTGTGACGCGGTAATGCCGAAACCGATCCGTTTTCCTTTAAGCATCGTTCCTCCCCTTCCGTTCGCCGTCAATCCTGCACAGCGCATCCGCAAGAAGGCGGGCCGCATCTTCCGGAAACCACTTCCCGGGAAGCGCAGGCAGTAATTCATAGTATTCATGACGGCGGCCGGGGGCTAGGCAGCCCGGCGAGGAGGCGAGATCCAGGATGCGGTCCGGCCTGACGGGACCTTCCGGATCGAGCCATCGTGACGGGATCGTATTGATGAGCACTGCCGGCATTACCGATTTCATCCCTGCGGTGAGCGGACAGACGGCGAACCCTTCCTGATTCGCCTCCGCGACCGCGGCCGGCGACCGGGCCATCACGGCAACGCGGGCTCCGGCCGGGCCGAGAAGCCGCGCAAGCGCCTTTCCGACCCGCCCGTAGCCGGCGATATGGAATTCCTTCCCGCGGACCGAACCGCCGCCTCCCGAGTACCAGGATGCGAGGAACCCTTCTGCCGTCAGCCCGGCGTTCTCCCACACGAACCGCTCTTCGTTGAGATAAAGGAGCGGATCTTTTCCGGCTTTGCCGAGTGCACCTTTCCACCCTTCATCCAGTTGCCCCGCATATATGTCGCCTGTCAGTTCAAGGACGCCGTCTGCCGGAAGGCCGGGCATTGGACGGAACGGGAGTACGAGGCGATTCGGCCGGTTCTCCGTGATCAGCCGGTCGGTTTCCGGGCTCCAGTGATCCTGCTCATGAAGGACAACGAGTCCGCCGCCTGCTTTCAGGCGATCCGCCGCAATGCGCAGCCGCGGATCCGTTCCGATGAGAACCCATTGTGCCCTGCTCAATCAAACATCCCCTCATGGAGCGGCTTTGTCCGTCTGAACAAGATCCGGTCATCGCCGATGAGGACGATTTCCTCCCATGGAATGTATTCCGCCTCGCCTGTTTTCCGGCCGCCCTGGAGCCAGCCGCCCCGGCGCCGGAGCTCGAATCCGTAAATGCGGCCGCTCTTCGGGTCAAACAGCATTTCTGTGTCGGCGAGCAGGCCGTAGCGGACGCCCTCCTCCATCTGGATGAGCTCCTTTTCGGCCATTGTCGACAAGAGCATTCCTCCACTTCCTTCCCCGCGGATTGTTTCTAAGACCCTTTCTATCCACTATATGCTGTCCGCCCGGGGTGATGTGAGCGGAAGGGGCGGGGGGCGGAAAACTCCGCTGCCCGGAAATGACGAAAAGCCACCCGCGTGGATGGCTTTTCAGGAAGGAAGAATGATGGCAGTCGCACGCGGGCCGGAAAGCAGGTCCCGGGCGAGACGGTCGACCTGCTCTTTTTCGACTTGCGCGAAGCTTTCCATCACTTCTTCCGGGGTTTTATGTTCGCCGGTGAACAGCTCGTTCTTTCCGTTGCGGCTCATCCGGGCACCGGGATTTTCAAGCCCGAGCAGCATGCTGCCCCGCATCTGGCCGGCTGCATCTTCAAGCTCGGCCGACGTGGCGCCGGATTTGAGGAGGTTGCGGATTTCCGCATCGATCGCTTCTTGCATTTCACCCAGACGGTCCGGCGACGTGCCGCCGTAAATGGTGACCGATCCGCTGTCTGAGTAGGAGGAATGATAGGAATAGATGGAGTAGGCGAGCCCTTTCTCCTCCCGGAGCGATTGGAACAGCCGGGAAGACATGCTTCCGCCGAGCAGGCCGTTCAGGACAATCAGTGCATAGATGTCCGGGTCGTTGACGTCAAGCCCCGGAAATCCGATGCACAGATGCGCTTGCTCCGCTTCCCGCTTTTTCCGGATATTGCCCGCCTGGAATGCCGGCGGTGCCAGAGCGGGAGACCGGAGACCGGATGGCTTCCATCCGCCGAACAGCTCCGCAGCTTTGGCGATCAGGGAATCATCGATCTTCCCCGCGAGCGAAATGACGGTGTTTTCCGGCCGGTAATGCCTCGACATGAAGTTCCGGGCCTGCTCTTCCGTGAAGGAGCGGACGCTTTCCTTCGTGCCGAGGATCGGCCGGCCCATCGGATGTTCCGGATACATAGCCGCCATGAGCTGCTCATGGACATCATCTTCCGGGTCATCTTCGACCATGGCGATTTCTTCGGTGATGACTGATTTCTCTTTCTCCATTTCTTCTGCATCAAACAGCGAATGGAAGAACATGTCCGCCAGCACTTCGAGCGAATCCGACGCATGTTCGTCCAGGACTTTCATGAAATAACACGTCTCTTCCATGGAAGTGAAGGCGTTGACGTCTCCGCCCGTCCGGTCGAATGCGACGGCAATGTCCCGTGCCGACCGGCGTGCGGTTCCCTTGAACAGCATATGTTCGATGAAGTGGGCGATGCCTTCCTCCCCGGCCGCCTCATTTCGCGAACCGGCTTTCACCCAGATGCCCGCCGAAACGGAACGCACTGTCGGCATCGATTCATGCACGATCCGCACTCCGTTCGGCAAGGTCAGTTTCTTGATCATCGGCCTCCCCCTTTCTGGTGCGCAACCCAAAAGAGGGACCGGCCTTCAGCATTGGCCGGTCCCTCTTCTTGCCGAGCAATCAGGATTGCGCTTCGTTCTCTTCTTCTTTCAGAACAATTTTGCGGGACAGGTTGACCCTGCCGTGGTTGTCGATCTCAATGACTTTCACCCGGACGACATCGCCGAGTTTCAGGACGTCTTCGACTTTGTTTGTGCGCTGCTCCTGGATTTCGGAAATATGGAGAAGTCCGTCTTTGCCCGGGAACAGTTCAACGAACGCGCCGAACTTCTCGATCCGTTTGACTTTGCCTTCGTAGTATTCTCCGACCTGCGCTTCACGAACGATATTCTCGATGATGGATTTGGCTTTTTCGTTCATTGCCTGATCGACGGACGAAATGAAGATGGTTCCGTCCTGTTCGGTGTCGATCTTGACGCCGGTCTCTTCGATGATCTTGTTGATCTGCTTGCCGCCCGGTCCGATCACGTCGCGGATCTTTTCCGGCTTGATCTTCACAACGAGGATCTTCGGAGCGAAGTCGGACAGGTTCTCACGCGGCGATGAAATGGCGGACATCATGTTTTCCATGATGTGCATGCGCCCTTTCTTCGCCTGGGCAAGTGCTTCTTCAAGGATTTCACGGGAAAGTCCTTCCACTTTGATGTCCATCTGAAGAGCCGTGATGCCTTTTTCGGTGCCGGCGACCTTGAAGTCCATGTCGCCGAGCGCATCTTCCATGCCCTGGATGTCGGAAAGGACTGTATAATTGTCCCCGTTTTTGACGAGCCCCATCGCGATGCCTGCAACCGGTGCCTTGATCGGCACGCCGGCATCCATCATGGCCATTGTCGAAGCACAAATCGACGCCTGCGAGGACGATCCGTTAGACTCGAGCACTTCGGAGACGACACGGACTGTGTACGGGAACTCTTCCTCGGACGGCACGATCGGTTCCAGCGCGCGCTCCCCGAGTGCCCCGTGACCGATTTCCCGGCGGCCCGGCGAGCGGATCGGTCCGGTTTCCCCGACACTGAACTGCGGGAAGTTGTAGTGGTGCATGAACCGCTTCGATTCTTCGATTCCGAGTCCGTCGATGATTTGGACATCGCCGAGCGCACCGAGCGTACAGATGCTGAGCACCTGCGTCTGGCCCCGCGTGAAGAGTGCAGAGCCATGTGTCCGGCCAAGCACGCCCGCTTCCGAAGCAAGCGGACGGATTTCATCCGGGCGACGGCCGTCGGGACGGATCTTTTCATCCGTGATGAGCCTGCGGACCTCTCCCTTGACGATTTTGTCGAGTGCCGCGCGGACTTGTCCAAGATCGGTTTCTTCCGACTCGGCATAGCTCTCCATGATCTCCTTCTTCACTGCCTGGATCGCTTCTTCCCGCGCGTGCTTCTCCTTCACCTGGATCGCTTCGAGCAGGCGGGCTTCCGCCTTTTCCCTCACTTCTCCAAGCAGGTTTTCATCCAGTTGGAACAGCTTGATCTCGCGGTCTTCCTTCGCATTTTCGGAAGCAATCTGCTCCTGGAAGGCGATGAGGCGCTTGATCTCCTCGTGCCCGAACATGATCGCTTCGAGCATGACCGACTCTTCAACTTCCTTCGCGCCGGCTTCGACCATGTTGACGGCATCTTTCGTGCCGGCGACGATCAGGTCGATGTCGCTTTCCGCTTCCTGTGCAACCGTCGGATTGATGACAAATTCACCGTTGATGCGGCCTACCTGGACACCTGCAATCGGACCGCCGAACGGAATGTCCGACACCATCAGGGCAAGGGACGAACCAAACATGGCCGCCATTTCGGAAGAGCAGTCCTGGTCGACGGACATGACCATGGAAATGACCTGCACTTCGTTCCGGAAACCGTCAGGGAACAGCGGACGGATCGGGCGGTCGATCAGACGGCTCGTCAGCACGGCCTTTTCGGAAGGACGACCTTCCCGTTTGATGAAGCCTCCCGGGATTTTGCCGACTGCATACAGCCGCTCCTCGTAGTTGACGGTGAGCGGGAAGAAATCGAGCGGCTTCGGCTCCTTGGATGCCGTGGCGGTCGACAGGACAGCCGTATCGCCGTAACGCACAAGAACTGCACCATTTGCCTGCTTGGCAAATTTACCGGTTTCCACGATCAATTCGCGGCCGGCCCAGTTGAAGGTGTACTTCTTCTGATTGTCGTTCATCGGATTGCTCCTCTCTTCAATACCCTTATTTATCTTGGCCCTTTATACTTGGTGGCATTCCGGGCGGGGCTTGCGTTTTTGTTCTGTCTAGCTACGGGCCAGACCCTCGGGGTCATAAGTCCGCCGGCTCTGCGAAGCAGGCTTCGCTCCGCCGTCGGCCTTATGCCTGTCGGAGGGCCGCTGCAAGCGGGTCAGTCAGCCAGTGTCGCAAAGCGGCGATCTTTGGCTGACTTCCTCTCCCGGCCCGCTCCGCTTTTCTTCTGTCCAGCTCCGGGCGGCAATGTTTTTTGTGCCCAAAAGCAAAGCGTTGGGCAACAGGGGCTCGGAGGCCCGCGTCAGCGGGTCAGTCAGCCGCGTGTCGGCAGACTTCCTCTCTTATGCCTGTCGCCCCTTTCAGCCGCCCTCCGCTTTTCTTCTGTCTAGCTGCGCGGGCCAGACCCTCGGGGTCGTAAGTCATTCAGCTCCGCGAGGCAAGCCTCGCTGCACTGACTGTCTTACGCCTGTCAGGTCTAGGCGGCCCGCTCCGCTTTTCTTTGTATGTATCTAATTTAGTGTACCAAAAACGGGGGCGGGATGCGAAGGGATTTCGGGCATAGAAAAAAGCGGGCCGAAGCCCGCTTTTGCATGGTTACGCGATTATCGGCGGAGGCCGAGTTTCGCGATCAGGTCGCGATAGCGTTGAACGTCGTTTTCACGAAGATACTTGAGCAGATTCCGGCGACGGCCGACCATTTTGTAAAGGCCGCGGCGGGAGTGGTGGTCTTTCTTGTGTGTGCGCAAGTGTCCGTTCAGGTTGTTGATCTCTTCCGTGAGGATAGCGATCTGGATATCCGGGGAACCCGTATCCGATTCGTGCGTGCGGAACTCTTGGATGAGTTCATTTTTACGCTCTTTTGTCAATGCCATCCTGTTCACCTCCAAAACTTTTTTAGAATAATATCCCCAATTCCCGAGCAAACGTTGGTGAATCGATTGCCAAGCAATGGTTGAGTGCTTTTCAGCACAAACAAATCATATCACAGCCGGCGGTTCGATTCAACTGCCGGATAAACCCGAAAGCCGTTTTTCCGCTTCCTCTTTGTCTCGGCCGATCTGCTCTTTCAAGGCTTCCACTCCGTCAAACCGGCGCTCTTCCCGGATCCGGTCCATCCAGAGGATGCGGGCCTGCTTGCCGTACAAGTCCCCGTCGAACCCGATCAGATGGACTTCTACTGAAAGCGAGGTTTTGTCCGGGTCTTTGAAAGTCGGGCGGTAGCCGGCGTTCAGGACACCCGGATACCGGTTCCCGTCCCACTCGAAATAAACCGCGTAGACGCCCGGGGCCGGCAGGCAGGATCCGTCGGCAGGGTTCACGTTTGCCGTAGGGAAGCCGATCAGCCTTCCCCGCTTGTCACCTTCCACAACGGTCCCGTCCGTCATGAGCGGGCGGCCGAGAAGCCGTGCCGCCTCCTCCACTTCCCCTTCTGCGAGAAGCTGCCGGATCCGGGTGGAACTGATTTTCTCTCCGTGGTCTTCCACTTTCCCGATCACGGATACTTCATATGCCCCGTCCGCCAGCCGCTCCAGGTCATCCGGCGTGCCTTTTCCGAACTTGCCGAACGTGAAGTCAAAGCCGGTCGTGATGTGCCGGATGCCGATGCCTTTTACATAGGAATCCACAAACTCCCCGGGCGTCATCGAAGCGAATGCTTTCGTGAACCGGATCACGAAGACGGCCTCGATTCCCATGTTCCTCAGGATTTCGATTTTCTGTTCCATCGGCGTGATATAAGTCACGCCCTCCCGGTTGCCGAGCACGGCGGACGGGTGAGGGTCGAATGTCATGACGGCCGGCGTCAGCCCTTCGTTGCGGGCTGCCTCCAGCGCATGGCGGATCACTTTCTGGTGTCCTCTGTGGATCCCGTCGAAAAATCCGGCGGCAACCGAAAATGAATCGCCGGCGGTATCCGGTATTTCAGGATAGGTGATCTGATAAACCTTCATTTGTTTTCCCTCTCTTCCATCGGCGGCCCGAACATTTTTTCGGGCTTCATCTTTGCCGGTTTTTCGGGATGCAGCCGGTACACCGCTACTGCCCTGTAGCCTGCGGTGAACACGATCCGCGCGTTCTCTTCAAGCAGGGGATGGGCGTCGAGAACCTGTCCGTTCAGCACCTGGCGCAGGAGACCGGGATCTGCTTCGACGAACGGAAACCCGGCAAGTGCCCGTTCCAGCGGCAGGATGGCATCTGTCAGTGTGCCGGCCTCCTGGCGTTCAGCCACTTCACCGAGCGTCAGGCAGTCTTTCGCGGTGAACGATCCGGAGGCGGTCCGGACAAGTGATTCCATATGAGCCGGGTAGCCGAGTTCACTGCCGATCCTGACGGCAAGCGTCCGGATGTAAGTCCCTTTGCCGCATTCAACCCGGATCGGAAACCCCGGCTCCGCTCCTTCGAAAAGTTCCGGGCCGGACAGCAGTTCCATCCGGCGGATCGTCACCGTCCGTGATGGGCGCTCCACTTCAATACCCTTCCGTGCATACTCATAAAGCTTCCGGCCGTTCACTTTAACCGCCGAATACATCGGAGGGGTCTGGACGATATTCCCGGTGAGCGAGGCGAGCACACGGCGCACTTCATCGGCCGGTATCCGTTTATCAGAAAGATCCTCTTCGACCGTCTCGCCGGACGCATCCTCCGTTTCGGTCGCCCTGCCGAGACGGACGACCGCCTCGTAGGTCTTCCCGGCGTCCGTCACATACTCCGCCGTCTTCGTCGCCCGGCCGAGGCAGATCGGGAGAACCCCTTCAACGTCGGGGTCGAGCGTTCCGGTGTGGCCGATCCGTTTCATCCGCAAGATTTTCCGCAGCCGGAAGACGCAGTCATGGGAAGTCATCCCCTTTTCCTTCCAGAGCGGCAGGATCCCTTCATACATGCAGGATCCCTCCTTTCCTATGTACGGAAAACGAGCCTGCACCGAATCCGGCTGCAGGCTCTTTCCATTATTCCTCGGATTCCGGCTTCGATTCATTGACTTGCCGGAGAAGAGATTCAATCCGGTTGCCGTAGTCGACCGACTCATCGAATTCAAAGAAGATTTCAGGGGTCTTGCGGAGGCGGATCCGGTTGCCGATCTCAGACCGGATGAACCCTTTCGCCTTCGTGAGCCCTTTGAGCGTCTCTTCCTTCTGGCGGTCGTCTCCCAGCACGGAAATGAAAATCGTGGCCTGCTGAAGATCACCGGTCACCTCGACATCCGTCACAGTGACGAACCCGATGCGCGGATCCTTCAGCTTTCGGCTGATGATCTCTCCCAGCTCTTTCTTCATCTGTTCCGCCACGCGGTTGGCCCTCATTGTCATCTTGAACACCTCGGCTTCCGCTATAAGTCTTGCTTGATGCTTTCGGTCATCTCCCAGCCGGAGTGGGACATCAGGAAGTTCAGCACGCGGTCGATCTCACGCTCGGCGGATGTCCTGGATGAGGCCACCGCGACGACCGAAATGCCGGCCCGCTGCCAAAGGTCCTGATGGCCCGTTTCGGCGATGGAGACATTGTACTGCTGTCTGACCCGTGTGATCATGCGCTGCAAGATCGCCCGTTTTTCTTTCAATGAATGCGTGTCATAAAGATAGAATTCGCATTCGGCGAGGATGATCACGCCCGCTTGATCTCTTCCATGACGTAAGCTTCGATGATATCGCCTTCCTGGATGTCATTGAAGTTCTTGATCGTCATCCCGCATTCATAGCCGCGGGCCACTTCTTTTGCGTCGTCCTTGAACCGCTTCAGCGTATCGAGTTCGCCTTCGAAGATGACGACGCTGTCCCGGATCACCCGGACACCGGAATCCCGCGTCACTTTGCCTTCCGTGACGTAGGCACCTGCAATCGTGCCGACTTTCGATACTTTGAAGGTCTCGCGGACTTCCGCCTGGCCGATGATCTTTTCTTCGAATTCCGGATCCAGGAGGCCCTTCATCGCGGATTCGATTTCCTCGATCACTTTGTAGATGACGCGGTGGAGACGGATATCGACGCCTTCCTCATCCGCCGCCCGCTTGGCATTGACATCCGGACGGACGTTGAAGCCGATGATGATGGCGTTCGAAGCCGCCGCCAGGCTGATGTCGGATTCGGTGATCGCACCGACGCCGGTGTGGATGATCTTGACGTTGACTCCTTCAACCTCGATCTTCATGAGTGAAGCGGCCATCGCTTCGACCGTGCCCTGGACGTCAGCCTTGACGATGAGGTTCAGTTCCTTCATCTCGCCCTGCTTCATCTGCTCGAACAGATTGTCGAGAGTGACGCGGGACTTCTCGCCGCGCTGTTCCTGGAGCACGTCCATCGCGCGGGATTCCCCGACCTGGCGGGCCGTCTTTTCGTCCTTGAATACGACGAACCGGTCTCCGGCGAGCGGCACATCGCTCAGACCCGTGATTTCAACCGGTGTGGACGGCTCGGCATCTTTCACACGGCGGCCGACATCGTTGACCATTGCACGGACGCGTCCGAATGTGGAGCCGACAACGATCGGATCACCGATTTTCAGTGTTCCGTCCTGGACGAGGAGCGTTGCAACGGAGCCGCGGCCCTTGTCAAGCCGTGCTTCGATGACCGTCCCGCGTGCCCGCTTGTCCGGATTGGCCTTCAGTTCCTCGACTTCGGATACGAGCAAGACCATTTCGATCAGCGTATCGATTCCTTCGCCTTTCAGCGCCGAAATCGGAACGAAGATCGTGTCTCCGCCCCATGCTTCGGGAACGAGTCCGTGTTCGGTCAGTTCCTGCATGACCCGGTCCGGGTTTGCGGATGGCTTATCCATCTTGTTGACTGCAACGATGATCGGAACTTCCGCCGCTTTCGCGTGGTTGATCGCTTCGACCGTCTGCGGCATGACTCCGTCGTCTGCCGCCACGACGAGGATCGTGATGTCGGTGATCTTCGCCCCGCGCGCACGCATTGTCGTGAAGGCCGCGTGGCCCGGTGTATCGAGGAATGTGATCTTTTTATTGTTGTCCGTGATCTGATAGGCGCCGATATGCTGGGTGATGCCGCCGGCTTCGCCTTCGGTCACTTTCGTGTTGCGGATCGAGTCAAGGAGAGTCGTCTTCCCGTGGTCGACGTGGCCCATGATCGTCACGACCGGCGGACGTTCTTCCTTGTGCTCGTCCTCGCCTTCTTCATCTTCGAAGTAGGTTTCAAGGTCGGTGATGTCAATGCGGATCTCTTCCTCAACCTCTACCCCGTAATCGGCGCAGATGAGCTCAATTGCATCTTTGTCGAGCTCTTGGTTGATGGTCGCCATCACGCCGAGCATGAACAGCTTCTTGATGATTTCTGAAGGTTCGCGTCCGAGCTTCTTCGCCAGTTCCGCGACGGAGAGGGATTCATAGAACGTGATTTTCTCCGGAAGCGGTTTTGGTACGCGCGGCGCCTGTTGGACCGGCTGCCGTT
>NZ_LN651373.1:1143203-1165867 GCF_000826125.2 Bhargavaea cecembensis | reverse complement strand
TTGCCGCCTGCCTGGCCTGCCGGTCGGTTGTTGCCCTGGCCGCCTTGGCGGTTGCCGCCTGCCTGGCCTGCCGGTCGGTTGCTGCCCTGGCCGCCTTGGCGGTTGCCGCTTGCTTGGCCTGCCGGTCGGTTGCCGCCCTGGCCGCCTTGACGGTTACCACCTTGATTGCCCTGACGGTTGCCGCCGCCTTGACCCGCGGGACGGTTATTGCTGCGGTTGTCTTGTCCGCTGCCGCCAAATTTCTGATCCAGCTTGGATGTAGCGTTCCCGTCCAGCATGGACATATGATTTTTCACGTCAATATTCATCTTGCCGAGCTCATCGATCACTTCCCGGCTTGACTTGTTGACCTTGCGTGCGTATTCATGGACTCTGATCTTCGTCATTCGGTCACTCCTCCTCTTGTTCCCTCAGCAGGCTGGACAGCTTTTTTGCAAAACCGCTGTCCGTAATCGCCAGTACGACGCGCGCCTCCTTTCCGATTGCATGGCCCAGCTCGTAACGGGTGCCGAACGCATGCATGGGGATTCGGTAATGGGCGCTTTTGTCCCGGATTTTCCCGGCTGTATTGTCCGAAGCATCTTCCGACAGGATGACCAGCCTGGCCGATCCGTTGCGGATCGCCGACAGTGCCAGTTCCTCTCCCGTGGTGATCTTCCGTGCGCGCGCCGCGAGGCCGATCAAGTTAAATATTTTTTGCCGGCTCAGGTCGTTCATAACAGTTTTTCTCTCAGGATGAGGCGAAGAACCTCATCGTATAGTTCATCCGGCACCTTCACGCCAAGCTGGCTGTCCAGGGCTTTGCGTTTCCTTGCCTGCGCAACCGCCTCTTCAGACTTGGAGATATAAGTGCCGCGCCCTGATTTTTTTCCCGTCGGGTCGACGGACACTTCGCCCTCTTTCGAGCGGACAATCCGGATCATTTCTTTTTTAGGGAACATGCCGCCTGTGGCCGCACATCTCCGAAGAGGCACTTTCTTGCCGTTTGCCATCGTTTCCACCCTTTCCGGTCAGTCTTCGTCTGCCGGTTCCGCCGTGTCTGCTCCGGCAGCATCCCCGTACAGATCGACTTCACCGGCGTCCTCGCCGTCCGCTTCATCTCCGTACAGGTCGTAGTCAGCATCAGCGTAGGCATCCGCATCCTCTTCCCAGTCCGTTTCCGCGCCGTCCGGTTCCCCGGCCGGCTCTTCGGTGACCGTCCTCGGGTAGAGGCCGAGTTCACGGGCATCCGCCTCGCTCTTGATGTCGATTTTCCATCCGGTCAGCTTGGCCGCCAGGCGGGCGTTCTGGCCCCGTTTGCCAATGGCGAGCGAAAGCTGGTAATCCGGCACGACGACCGTCGTCGACTTTTCCTCCTCGTTCACGAGCACGTCGAGCACTTTTGCGGGGCTCAGCGCGTTTGCCACGAAAATTTCCGGGTTTTCGGACCACTCCACGATGTCGATCTTCTCGCCGGACAATTCGTCGACGATCGTCTGTACCCGGTTTCCGCGGGCGCCGACACAGGAGCCGACCGGATCCACGTCTTCGTTGTGGGCATGGACCGAGATCTTGGAACGGTCGCCCGCTTCGCGTGCGATCGATTTGATCTCGACGATGCCGTCGTAGATTTCCGGAACTTCCATTTCAAACAGCCGGCGCAGGAGGCCGGGATGTGTCCGGGAAACGAACACCTGCGGGCCGCGCGACGAGCGCTCCACTTTCGTGATGTACACTTTGATGCGATCGTGCGGCTTGTACGACTCGGAGGGGATCTGTTCATTCGACGGAAGAACGGCTTCCACCTTGCCGAGGCTTACGTAGATATTCCGCGGATCGAGCCGCTCGACGACACCGTTGACGATGTCATCCTGGCGATCGACATATTCGTCATAGATCATGCCGCGCTCGGCTTCCCTGACGCGCTGCGTGACGACTTGCTTAGCCGTCTGTGCGGCGATGCGGCCGAAATCGCGCGGGGTCACTTCTTCCTCCACAACGTCACCGATCTCATAGAGCGGGTTGATGACGCGCGCGTCTTCCAGTGAGATGTGCAAGTGGTCGTCCTCGACCTCCTCGACGACATCCTTGCGGGAATAAACGCGCATCGTGCCGGCATCCATATTGAGATCGACACGGACGTTCTGTGCCTGGTTGAAGTTCCGGCGGTACGCTGTGACGAGGGCTGTTTCGATCGCTTCAATCAGCACCTCACGGGAAATCCCTTTTTGTTTCTCCAGGGCGGTGAGCGCCTCAAGAAGATCACTGCTCATCTGCTATTCACTCCTATCCTGACTTTATGCCTAGAAATCGATGGCCAACCGCGCAAAGGCGATTTTGTCCTTCGGAATCACAAGCTTCACTTTGCGGGTTTTCACTTTCATCTCGATTTCCGCCCCTTCCTCGCCGTAGGAGAGAAGGTAGCCCTCAAACTCTTTGGCCCCGTCGACCGGCTCATACGTCCGGATATGGACGAACGAACCGACGGCATTGGCATAGTCCTGCTCTTTCTTGAGCGGGCGTTCGGCGCCCGGAGAGGAGACTTCAAGGAAATAATTCTGCGTGATCGGGTCTGCTTCATCGAGCTTCTCGCTGAGCTGTTCGCTGACGGCCGCACACTGCTCGATGTCAATCCCGCCGCCGGGTGTATCGATGAATACACGGAGGAACCAGTCGCGGCCCTCTTTGACGAATTCGATGTCGACGAGTTCAAGTCCCTCCCGCTCAAGAATCGGGGTGACCAGCTCTTCGACTTCAGATGTGATTTTGCTCATAACAACCTCCTTGGTTCCCGGAAAAAAGCTCTCGACAAACAGAAAAGAGCGGGAGATCCCACTCTTCTGCGCGCGACTATCCGAACTTGTTGAAACAATTTTACCATAGCCGAACAGGTGTTGCAACCGATCAGAACAGGGAAAGCTGGTTCGCTTCGGGCAGCCCTTCCAGGCACCCGAGCTCGTCCATATAGTCAATGATGGCCCTTGAAACGCGGCCCCTCTGCTGGAGGTCTTCCTTCGACAGGAACTCCCCTTCCTTTCGCGCCTCGACAATCTGCCGGGCGACGTTGTTGCCGAGTCCCGGAACGGCGTTGAACGGCGGGATCAGCGAATCGCCTTCGATGATGAATTCGGTCGCCTTCGATTTGTACAGATCGACCTTTCCGAACCTGAATCCGCGCTCGCTCATTTCCAGGGCAAGCTCGAGGACCGTGAGAAGGCTCTTCTCCTTCGGCGAGGCGTCCAGGCCCTTCCCTTCGATTTCGTCGATCTTCGCACGGATCGTCGCAGATCCGTTGTTCATCGCGATCAGATCGAAGTCGGATGCCCTCACCGTAAAGTAGGCCGCATAGTAAAGGAGCGGCTTGTGGACCTTGAACCAGGCGATCCGGACGGCCATCAGAACGTAGGCCGCCGCGTGCGCCTTCGGGAACATGTATTTTATCTTCTTGCAGGAATCGATGTACCAGGCCGGGACGCCCTTGGACGTCATTTCCGACTCGAATTCCGGGGTCAGGCCTTTACCCTTCCGGACCGATTCCATGATCTTGAAGGCGAGTGACGGCTCAAGCCCCTGGTAGATCAGGTAGACCATGATGTCATCCCGGCACCCGATCACTTCGGACAGCACGCAGGTCTTGTTGTGGATGAGTTCCTGCGCATTGCCGAGCCAGACGTCCGTCCCGTGGGAGAGGCCGGAGATCTGGACCAGTTCGGAGAACGTCGAGGGCCTCGTGTCCTCGAGCATCTGCCGGACGAAACGGGTCCCGAACTCCGGTATGCCGAGCGTGCCCGTCTTGCAACGGATCTGCTCTTCCGTCACGCCGAGCGATTCCGGTCCGCTGAAGATCTTCATGACTTCCGGGTCGTCGGTCGGGATTGTCTTCGGATCGAGGCCCGACAGATCCTGCAGCATCCGGATGACGGTCGGGTCATCATGGCCGAGGATATCGAGCTTCAGCAGATTGTCGTGGATGGAGTGGAAGTCGAAATGGGTCGTTTTCCACGAAGATTCCTGGTCATCCGCGGGGTACTGGACGGGTGTGAAATCGTAGATGTCCATCGTGTCCGGGACGACGATGATGCCGCCCGGGTGCTGGCCGGTGTTCCGCTTGACCCCGCTGCATCCCTGCACGAGCCGGTCGATCTCCGCTCCCCTGATGGAGAGGCCGTTGTCGTTCATGTATCCGCGCACATATCCATACGCCGTCTTTTCCGCGACCGTGCCGATCGTGCCGGCACGGTACACATAGTCTTCACCAAAAAGCTCTTTTGTATAATTGTGTGCCCGCGGCTGATATTCCCCGCTGAAGTTCAAGTCAATATCCGGAACTTTGTCGCCTTTGAATCCGAGGAACGTTTCGAACGGAATGTCGTGCCCGTCCTTCGTCATCGGGACCGCGCATTCCGGGCAGTCCTTCCTCGGCAAGTCAAATCCGGAACCGATGCTTCCGTCGGTGATGAATTCGGATTTCTTGCAGGACGGACAGACGTAATGCGGCGGCAGCGGGTTCACTTCCGTGATTTCCATCATCGTGGCGACGAGCGAAGATCCGACCGATCCGCGGGAGCCGACGAGGTAGCCGTCGTCCAGCGATTTTTTGACGAGCTTGTGCGAAATCAGGTAGATGACGCCGAACCCGTGGCCGATAATCGACTTCAGCTCTTTCTCGAGCCGCGCGGTGACGATTTCCGGAAGTTCTTCCCCGTAGATCGAGTGGGCCATCGTATAAGTCAGGTTTCGGACTTCGTCGTCCGCCCCTTCGATGACCGGGGTGAACAGCTCGTCCTTGATGACTTGCACGTCCCCGATCTGTTCGGCGATCCGCGCCGGATTGTCGATGACGATCTCCTCTGCTTTTTCTTCGCCGAGGAAGGAGAACTCTTCCAGCATCTCGTTTGTCGTCCTGAAATGGACGGCGGGCAGCGAATGCCGATTCAGCGGATTTGCGCCGCCCTGGGAACCGACGAGGATCTTCCGGTAGGCCGCCTGGTGCTCATCGACATAATGGACATTGCCGGTGGCGACGACCGGAAGTCCGGTCTTTTTGCCGAGCTTCATCATTTTGCGGATGATGTCTTCCAGATTCCATTCGTCCCGGACGAGTTCGAGTTCGATCAGATGCGAATACACCGGTTTCGGATGCACTTCGAGGTAATCATAGAACTTGGCGATTTCTTCGACTTCCTCAAGCGGTTTCTGCATGAGCCCCTCGAACACTTCCCCCTTGTCGCAGCCCGAGCCGATCAGCAAGCCTTCCCGGTGGCGCTGCAGGACGGAACGGGTGATCCGGGGAACCCGGTAATATGTCTCGGTGTGAGAGGATGAGACGAGCTTGAACAGGTTTTTCAGTCCTATCGAATCTTTGACGAGAATCGTGCAGTGTGACGGGCGGGCACGTTTGTAAGAATCGCCTCCGCCGATGTGAAGATTGAAGTCGTTGTGCCGGCGGATTTCAAGTGCCTCCGCTTCCTTCAGCAGGTAGATGAGCAGATGGCCGGTCGCTTCGCAGTCATAGATGGCCCGGTGATGCTGGGTGAGATCGATGCCGAACTTTTTGCAGAGCGTGTTCAGCCGGTGGTTCTTCAGCTCGGGATGAAGAAGCCGCGCGAGTTCAAGCGTATCGATGACAGGATGGGACTTTTCATCAATCCCCGCCTTTTTATACGCCTCATAAAGGAAGCCCATATCAAATGAGGCATTGTGCGCGACAAGGATGCCGTCGCCCGCAAATGCGCGGAACCGCTCCGCCACATCCTCGATCGGCGGGGTCCCCCTCACCATATCGTCGGTGATGCCGGTCAGTTCGATCGTCGTGGCGGAAAGGGGATGGCCCGGATCCGAGAAGCTCTCGAACGTGTCGATAATCTCCCCGTTCTTCACCTTGACCGCGGCCAGTTCGATGATCTTGTCATAGACGGCCGACAGACCGGTCGTCTCGACGTCGAAGACGATGAACTCCGCGTCCTCTAGATCCCTGTCCACTTCATCGTAGGCGATCGGCACTCCGTCGTCGACGAGGTTCGCCTCAAGCCCGAAGATGACTTTGATCCCGTGTTTCTTGCCCGCGGTATAGGCATCCGGGAATCCCTGGACGTTGGCGTGATCCGTGATGGCGACCGCCGGGTGTCCCCAGGCGGCCGCCTGGCGGACGATTTCGGATGCCGGGACGACGGCGTCCATCTGGCTCATGTTCGAATGGGCGTGGAGCTCGATCCGCTTCCGCTCGGCGGGTGCCGTATCTTTCCGGACTTCTGGCGCAATCTCCATGATATCCTGCGCCATCATGATCAGGTCCCGGACGAACGTGTCGTTCTGGATGGATCCTCTCGCGCGCACCCACGCGCCTTTTTTCAGACCGGTCATCGCTTCCGCGTCTTCCTTGTCCCTTGAGAACATCTTGACCTGGATCGAGTCGGTGTAATCCGTCACTTTCGCCGTCAGAAGGGAACGGCCGCTTCTGAGCTCCCGCACTTCGACGTCGAAGACGACCCCTTCGATCGTCACGCGCCGCTCCTCGTCCTGGATCAGGCGGATGCCGGTGATCGGCTCGTCCTTCTTGATCGGCAGCCCGATCGAAAACGGGCCTTCCGGTCTTCCGGATTCCTTCTTCTCTTTCTCCCTCTTCTGCATGTCGGCGAGCGCCCGGCTTGCGAGGGCCTCCTCTTCCGCCCTGCGCTGTTCCATGAATTTCTTCCGTTCCTCTTCCGCCTGGTCATCTTCCTCGCCGAGGATGAACTCGACCGGCAAAGACGGAAAACCGAACCCGGCATACCCTTCAGAAACGAGGCCGGCGTACTTCCCTTTCATCGTCTGCAGTTCGAGGTCACTGCTGCAGGTCAGCTGCAGCGACTGCCCGTTCCAGAGAGGAAGCTGCCCCGAGAGCCGTTCCCGGACCGGCGGCGACATGTCCGGGATTTCATCGAGCACATGCCGCCAGTATCCCTGCACGAGCTCAAGGTCCACTTCGGCATTCTCCGCACGGATATCCAGCAGGACGCGCGCCACCGGGCTAAACGCCACGTCGACCCGTTTTCTGAAGTCGGCGAAGACGGCGGCAGGAAGGATCCTGCCGACCGTCACACGGAAATGCCAGACGCGGGACTTCCTATGTACATCGAGCCGCTCAAGCGCGGCTCCTTCAAAATGCCTGACTGTCCCGTCATCGGTCATCCCAATATGCTGCAACAGAATATTGAAACGCATTTTAGGATCCTGTTCCAATGATCTACTCCCCTTTCGCGCCCGGAGAGAAAAAAGAAGGGAAAAGCCCCGGTGAGGCCATTCCCATTCTTTCCGAGCCGGTCATTTTCATCCGAAGAATGAACGGAGCTTGTCCGTCAGTTCTTCCTTTTTCCATTCAACCGTCTCTCCGGTCTTCCGGAATTTCACTTCCACGATTCCTTCCGCGGCTTTTTTCCCGACCGTGATGCGGAGCGGCAGGCCGATCAGATCGGCATCTGCAAATTTCACGCCTGCACGCTCCGGCCGGTCATCATACAGGCAGTCATACCGGTAAGAGGTGATCAGATGATACAGTTCATCTGCAAGCTGGCGCTGTTCCTCATCCTTGATATTCACCGGGATGAGATGGATGTCCGCCGGCGCCATTTCCTTCGGCCATGCCAGGCCGCTGTCGTCCTGGAATTGCTCGGCCATCGCCGCCAGGACCCGGGAAACACCGATTCCGTAGCAACCCATGATGTACGGCTGCTGCCGGCCGTTGTTGTCCAGGAACTTCCCGTCCATCGGCTCGCTGTAGGTCGTGCCGAGTTTGAAGATATGGCCCACTTCAATCCCTCTGGCAAATTTGATGACGCCTTTGCCGTCAGGCGACGGGTCGCCTTCCATGATGAAGCGGAGGTCTTCGTAGGAATCCGCCGAGAAGTCGCGGCCCGGATTCGTGTTCGTGTAATGCCAGCCCTCATCATTGGCGCCCGTCACGGCGTTGCGCATCGAACGGACGGCGTGATCGGCGATCATCCGGATGCCGGTCGGAAGCTTGACCGGACCGAGGGAACCGATGTCCGTGCCGGTTGCTTCCTTCACCTGTTCGGGCGTTGCCAGTTCGACGACTTTGGCGTCAAGCGCATTTTTCACTTTGATGTCGTTGATGTCGTGATCCCCGCGGCAAAGGACGACGACCGGTTCCTCATCGACGATGAAGACGAGTGTCTTGATGCAGTCCTCCGGCCGGACACCGAGGAATTCAGATACGTCCGCGATGGTCCGCACTCCCGGCGTCTCTACCTTGGAGATCGCCTTCTCGGCTTGCTCTGAGACCGGATAGTCGACATTCACTTCGGCCATTTCGATATTCGCGGCGTAGTCGGATGAATCACTGTAGGCGATCGTGTCTTCCCCGATTTCGGAGAGAACCATGAATTCGTGCGTGTCCTTGCCGCCGATTGCTCCCGAATCCGCAATGACGGAACGGAAATTCAGCCCGAGGCGGGTGAAGATATTCATGTAGGCCTGCTTCATGTCCTCGTATGTCTCATCAAGGCTTTCTTTCGTGTCATGGAAGGAGTAGGCGTCCTTCATGATGAACTCGCGCCCGCGCAGCAGCCCGAAACGCGGCCGCTTTTCATCACGGAACTTCGTCTGGATCTGATAAAGCGTGAGCGGCAGTTTCTTGTAGGACTTCACTTCGTCGCGCAGGAGCGAAGTGACCACTTCCTCATGTGTCGGGCCGAGGGCGAATTCCCGGTCATGCCGGTCGTGCAGCCGCATGAGTTCCGGCCCGTACGTGTACCAGCGGCCCGTCTCCTTCCAGAGTTCCGCTTGCTGGAGGGAAGGCATGAGCACCTCCGCACCGCCGATCGCGTCCATTTCTTCCCGGACGATCGCCTCGATCTTTTTCAGCATTTTCTTTCCGAGCGGCAGATACGAATAAACGCCGCTCGTGTTTTGCCGGATATAGCCTGCACGGAGCAGGTACTGATGCGAGCGGATCTCCGCATCGGACGGCGTTTCACGCAAAGTCGGAATAAAAGTTCTGCTTTGTTTCATCGAATTGTGCACCCCGGATCATCTAATGTATTTGTAGACTCATTTCCGCCAAACGGACGGCCGATTGTCTTTTCTCGGCACGCATTCACTGACGCGCTGAACTTGATCGGCCGGCATGGCGTCAGAAGAAGAATCGCTGGATATCGTTCCAGGTGACGACAATCATGAGCAGCATGAGCAGCATGATGCCGACAAGATGGACCATGCCCTCCTTGCGCTTGTCGATCGGTCTGCCCCTGACGGCCTCGAAGCCGAAGAACAGGAGCCGGCCGCCGTCAAGCGCCGGAAGCGGCAGCAGGTTCATGATGCCCAGGTTGATGGAGAGCACGGCGCCCCAGCTCATCAGGTTGAAGATGCCGTACTGGGCCACCTGGCCTGTCGCCTGGTAGATCCCGACCGGTCCGGACAGCGCATCGATCGAGAACTTGCCGGTCACGAGCATGCCGAGCAGTTCAAAGATGCGCTTGAACCAGAACCAGGTCTGCTCGCCGCCGTACACGACCGCCTTGAGCGGATCTTTTTCATAGACCGGTTCATGGATGACGCCGATCTGGCCGATCGTCTGTCCTTCCACATCGACCGCCTCGGCGGTCAGCGGAAACTTCAGATGTTCGCCGTCTCGGTTGACCCCGACATCGAGTTTTTCGCCGGGCCGGTCCTGGATGATCGCGGCGAAGGCGTTCCAGGAACCGATCGTCTTGCCGTCCACCGACTCGATGACGTCGCCGGGTTCAATCCCGGCGGTGACGGCCGGCCCGTCGTCCGTCACATCCTTGATGAGAGCCTCGTTCGTCGGAATGCCCTGGAACAGGCCGAGAAGCGTGAAGATGACGAAGGCCAGGATGAAGTTGAACAGCGGCCCGGCGAAAATCGTCAGGACCCGTGCGCCGAGCGGCTTCGCTTCAAACGTCCGGTCATAAGGCGCGATGAGCGTCTCCTGGCCTTTTTCAGAAATGACCGCTTTCCGTGATACCGGGTAGCGGACTTTCCGTTCTTCCTCGTCATAACCTTCAATAAACAGTTCCTTTTCCAGGTCGGCCCGTTCAACTTCCAGATAAAGCATATCCGGCGTCCGGTCATTCTGGTTCAGGACAATCCGTTCGGCTTTCCCGTCGCGGCCGAGGATCAGACCGATCCGGTGCCCCGGCTGGAGTTCGACCAGGTCGAAGTCCTCGCCGGCCATCCGGACATATCCGCCGAGCGGCAAAAGCCGGACCGTATAGAGGGTATCCCCCTTGGTAATGCCGAGAAGCTTCGGCCCGAAGCCGATGGCGAATTCACGGACCATGATGCCCGACCGTTTGGCAAACAGGAAATGGCCGAGTTCATGGAAAAATACAAGTGTGCCGAAGACGACAACAAATGCAATGATTGTTTGCATGGGCACCCACCTTCACCCGGTCTGAGCCGGATTTCATATCACATTATTTTACCATATCGAGGACACTTTTTCTTGCCTGCTTGTCCGCTGCGAGCACAGTTTCCAGGTCCGGCCGGCCGATCACGTCATGGCGGTCGAGCACCCGTTCCACAAGCCCCTCGATTTCCGTGAACGGAATCCGGCCTTCCATGAACAGGCCGACCGCCGCTTCATTCGCCGCGTTCATGACGGTCGTCGCCGTACCGCCGGTCCTTCCCGCCTCATAGGCGATCCGGAGGGCGGGATAGCGGTCCAGGTCGACGTCCTCGAAGTGGAGCGTTCCGATTTTGGCGAGGTCGAGCTTCTCCGTCCCTTTTCTCGGGAAACGGTCCGGCCAAGTGAGCGCATACTGGATCGGCACTCTCATATCCGGAGAACCGAGTTGCGCCATGACGCTCGTGTCGGCGAACTCGACCATCGAGTGGATGATGCTTTCCCTGTGCAGGAGGACATCGATCCGGTCATACGGCATATCGAACAGATGATGGGCCTCGATCACTTCAAGCCCTTTGTTCATCATCGTCGCCGAATCGATCGTCAGTTTGCTGCCCATCGACCAGTTCGGATGGGCAAGCGCCTGCTCGACCGTGACGCCTTCGAGATCTTTTCGTGAACGGTCGCGGAAACTTCCGCCGGATGCCGTCAGGATGAGATGGTCCACCCGGCCGGGGTCCTCCCCGTTCAGTGCCTGGAAGAGCGCCGAGTGTTCGCTGTCGACCGGCAGGAGGGACGCGCCGTGGCGGCGGGCCTCCTCCGTGACGATNTTCCCGTCGCGGCCGAGGATCAGACCGATCCGGTGCCCCGGCTGGAGTTCGACCAGGTCGAAGTCCTCGCCGGCCATCCGGACATATCCGCCGAGCGGCAAAAGCCGGACCGTATAGAGGGTATCCCCCTTGGTAATGCCGAGAAGCTTCGGCCCGAAGCCGATGGCGAATTCACGGACCATGATGCCCGACCGTTTGGCAAACAGGAAATGGCCGAGTTCATGGAAAAATACAAGTGTGCCGAAGACGACAACAAATGCAATGATTGTTTGCATGGGCACCCACCTTCACCCGGTCTGAGCCGGATTTCATATCACATTATTTTACCATATCGAGGACACTTTTTCTTGCCTGCTTGTCCGCTGCGAGCACAGTTTCCAGGTCCGGCCGGCCGATCACGTCATGGCGGTCGAGCACCCGTTCCACAAGCCCCTCGATTTCCGTGAACGGAATCCGGCCTTCCATGAACAGGCCGACCGCCGCTTCATTCGCCGCGTTCATGACGGTCGTCGCCGTACCGCCGGTCCTTCCCGCCTCATAGGCGATCCGGAGGGCGGGATAGCGGTCCAGGTCGACGTCCTCGAAGTGGAGCGTTCCGATTTTGGCGAGGTCGAGCTTCTCCGTCCCTTTTCTCGGGAAACGGTCCGGCCAAGTGAGCGCATACTGGATCGGCACTCTCATATCCGGAGAACCGAGTTGCGCCATGACGCTCGTGTCGGCGAACTCGACCATCGAGTGGATGATGCTTTCCCTGTGCAGGAGGACATCGATCCGGTCATACGGCATATCGAACAGATGATGGGCCTCGATCACTTCAAGCCCTTTGTTCATCATCGTCGCCGAATCGATCGTCAGTTTGCTGCCCATCGACCAGTTCGGATGGGCAAGCGCCTGCTCGACCGTGACGCCTTCGAGATCTTTTCGTGAACGGTCGCGGAAACTTCCGCCGGATGCCGTCAGGATGAGATGGTCCACCCGGCCGGGGTCCTCCCCGTTCAGTGCCTGGAAGAGCGCCGAGTGTTCGCTGTCGACCGGCAGGAGGGACGCGCCGTGGCGGCGGGCCTCCTCCGTGACGATCGTGCCCGCCGCGACGAGCGTTTCCTTGTTGGCGATGGCGATGTCCCGGCCCTTGCGGATTGCTTCAATCGTCGGCTCCAGGCCGAGGCTCCCGACGACCGCGCTGACGACCACGTCGGCATCGGATTTCGAAGCGATCTCGATCAGCCCTTCCCGCCCATGGACAAACTGGATGCCCGGAAACTCGCCGCTGAGGACGGCTGCGTCTTCGGCCCGGTCCACGGAAACGGCCTCCGGCTGTGTTTCCCGGATGATTTCGCGGAGCTTCCCGATATTCTTCCCGGCGGCAAGCGCCGTGATCTTGAACTGGTCAGGCGCTTCGCGGACGACATCGACAGTCTGAGTGCCGATTGAACCGGTCGCGCCGAGGAGACTGATCTTCTTTACCATATGAATCTTCCTTTCAGGTCATCCGACAAAATGAAGAAGGTTGAGGAGGGGCAAGACGAACAGCAGGCTGTCGAACCTGTCCAGGATCCCTCCGTGGCCCGGCAAGATCTTGCCGGAGTCCTTCACCCCGTAATAGCGTTTCAGCGCCGATTCGACGAGGTCGCCGATCTGGCCGGTGACCGAGGCGATGATCGTCACGACGATCAGGATCAGGTAGGAATCCGTCACCGGCATGAATACCTGGAACAGGCATGCGGCGGCCACGGCGGCGATGATGCCGCCGATAAACCCTTCCACCGTCTTGTTCGGCGAGATTTCAGGCCAGAGTTTCCTCTTCCCGAATGATCGGCCGGTGAAATAGGCGCCCGTGTCGGTCAGCCAGACGACAATCAGTGCATAGATGATGTATTCGATTCCCGCATCGCGGGTGATGATCAGATAATAAAAGCCGATGCCGAGATAGAGCATGGCCAACACGGTGAATGCCGCATGCTCGAAGGTGAACCGGTTTTTCACGACGACCGTGTAGATGAGCAGCAACAGCACGATCGCGTAAACGACTTCGATTTTCGTGAAGCCGGTGAACGATGTCACCGCATCGGCCCACTGCGGCTTCAGCATGAAGCTGAACAGCGCAAGGATCGCCAAGACCCCCGGGACGGAAACGATCGGGATATGCTTCATCCTCAGCAGTTCATACATGCCGACGGCCGCCATGGCGAAGACGAGCAGCGTGAACGGCAGTCCGCCGATCAGAACGAGCGGGACGAACAGGAGCCCGGCCACGACGGCCGTGATGATTCTCGTTTTCACTTGACTCCCTCCTTGCCGATCCCGCCGTATCGCCGGTTTCTCGCCTGGTAGACCCCGATGGCCTCCTGCAGGGCGGCTTCGTCAAAGTCCGGCCAAAGCGTATCCGTGAAAAAGAACTCCGTGTAAGCGAGCTGCCAGAGCATGAAGTTCGACAGGCGCACTTCCCCGCTTGTCCGGATGAGCAGGTCGGGTTCGGGAAGATGAGCGGTCATGAGTGACTCCGCAATCATGTCCTCGGTGATTTCATCGGGACGCAGCTTCCCTTCCCCGACGGAGCGGGCGATGGCCTTCATGGCATCCGTCAGTTCCGCCCGGCTGCCGTAGTTCATCGCAAAGTTCAGGATGAGACCGTCGTTTCCGGCCGTTTCATCCATCGCCCGCCGGATGGCCCGCTTCGTGTGTTCCGGCAGGCTTTCCCCGTTTCCGATCGTCTCCACCCGGACGTTCTGCTCGATCAGTTCCGGGAGATAGGTGCCGAGGAATTCATCCGGCAGCTTCATGAGAAACTCAACTTCGGGTTTGGGGCGTTTCCAGTTCTCAGTGGAGAAGGCGTACAGGGTCAGGACCTTCACTCCGAGCCGATTGGCCTCCCGCGTGATCTTGCGGACGGTCTTCATCCCCTCGTGGTGTCCCGCGATGCGGGGCAGTGCCCGTTTTTTCGCCCAGCGGCCGTTGCCGTCCATGATGATGGCGATGTGTCCGGGAACTCCGGCGCCGCCTGAATCCGGCGGCCCGGGCAAATCCGGCTCTTCGCGCCCGCCTATCTTGCGGATCAGTTTATCCAACATATTCTGA
Source organism: Bhargavaea cecembensis (assembly GCF_000826125.2). Lineage (GTDB taxonomy): Bacteria > Bacillota > Bacilli > Bacillales_A > Planococcaceae > Bhargavaea > Bhargavaea cecembensis_B. The sequence continues at coordinate 1,151,620 of NZ_LN651373.1, read as the reverse complement.
AATCCTCCACTCAACTGCAATTCGGGATTGTTGCCTTTGTCTATCATAGCAGTTTTCGCACCACTAAAAAAGGCGTCCTGTCAGATTAGGACGCCTGTGATAAAGAAATGGTTCAGTTGTCAAACTTCCATGATTTCCTGTTCTTTCTCCTTGGCGATCTCATCGATTTCGTCGATGTTCCGGTCGGTCAGCTTTTGGATGTCCTCGCTGTAGCCGCGCTGATCGTCTTCTGTCAGGTCGCCGCTCTTTTCAAGTTTCTTCAGGCTGTCATTGCCGTCGCGGCGGACGTTCCGGATGGCGATCTTCGCTTCTTCCGCCTCTTTTTTCACCAGCTTGGCAAGTTCCTTGCGCCGTTCTTCGGTCAGAGCCGGGATGGCGATGCGGATGACGTTCCCGTCGTTCGCCGGCGTGATGCCGAGGTCGGATTTGAGGATCGCCTTTTCGATGTCGTTGATGATCGATTTGTCGTACGGCTGGATGACGAGCAGCCGGGCTTCCGGCACGGAAATCCCCGCCAGCTGGTTGACCGGTGTCGGGGCGCCGTAGTAGTCGACGGTGATCCGGTCCAGGAGTGATGCGCTTGCCCGTCCTGCGCGGATGCTGGCAAGTTCCCTCCGGAATGCCTGGATCGATTTCGCCATTCGGTCTTTCGTTTCTTCGATGATCGCATTCACCATTACGAATTCCTCCTGACGACCGTCCCGATCGGTTCACCGAGGACGGCCCGTTTGATGTTCCCGTTTTCCATGAGCGAGAAGACGATGAGCGGGATATCATTGTCCATGCAGAGCGAGGAAGCGGTGGAATCCATCACTTGCAGCCCATCCTTGATGACGTCCAGGTAAGTGAGGGCATCATACTTCACCGCTTCGGTGTTCGTCTTCGGATCATCTGAATAGACGCCGTCGACGTTGTTCTTGCCCATCAGGATGACATCGGCCTCGATTTCGGCCGCGCGAAGCGCAGCGGTCGTATCTGTCGAGAAATACGGGTTCCCCGTCCCCGCGGCAAAAATAACGACACGCTTCTTTTCCAGATGGCGGATCGCCCGCCGGCGGATGTAAGGTTCGGCCACCTGCCGCATTTCGATCGATGTCGAAACGCGGGTTTCGATGCCGAGCTTTTCAAGTGCGTCCTGGAGGGCCAGCGAGTTCATGACCGTCGCGAGCATGCCCATGTAATCGGCCGTGGCCCGGTCCATGCCCATCTCGCTTCCGACCTTGCCCCGCCAGATGTTGCCGCCGCCGACAACGACCGCGACTTCCACGCCGAGGTCAACGACGTCTTTCACTTGCTCCGCTACGGACTTGATGATTTTCGGGGACAGTCCGAAGCCCTGTTCGCCTGCCAGCGCTTCCCCGCTCAATTTCAGGACGACTCTTTTATATTTCGGTACGCTCATGAGGTCTCCTCCATCATCGCTGTTTTTTATCGAAAAATAGGGAACACCGATTTCGTGTCCCCCATTCAAGTATTCGGCTGAAGGTCAGTTGCCCTTCACTTGGTTCATGACTTCGGCTGCGAAGTTGTCTTCGCGCTTCTCGAGGCCTTCGCCGACTGCATAGCGGACGAATGCTTTCAGTTCGCCGCCGGAAGCCTTGACGAAATCACGGACTTTCTTGTCAGGGTCTTTGACGAACTGCTGATCGAGCACGCAGATTTCTTCGAAGAACTTGCCGAGGCGGCCTTCGACCATTTTAGCGACGATGTTTTCAGGCTTGCCTTCGTTGAGCGCCTGTTCTGTGAGGACTTTGCGCTCGTGTTCCACTTCCTCTTCGGACACTTGGTCGCGGGAAATGTATTTCGGGTTGAGGGCTGCGATGTGCATGGCCACGTCTTTCGCAACGCTTTCGTCCGTCGAGCCTTCGAGGAGGGTCAGGACGCCGATGCGGCCGCCCATGTGGATGTAGGCGCCGAACGCGTCGTTATCCGTTTTTTCAAAGAGTTCATAGCGGCGGAGCGTGATTTTCTCTCCGATTTTCGCAACTGCGTTGGAGATGTGGTCGGCCACGGTGTTGCCGTTTTCCATCTTAGTGGAAAGTGCAGCTTCAACGTCAGCCGGCTGTTCCTTGATGAGCTGTGCCGCAAGCTCGGAAACGAGTTGCTGGAATGCTTCGTTCTTTGCGACAAAGTCAGTTTCCGCATTCACTTCAAGGATGACTGCGCGGTTGCCTTCGACTTCGACTGCCACGGAACCTTCCGCTGCGATGCGGTCGGCTTTTTTCGCTGCGCTCGAAAGTCCTTTTTCACGAAGGAAATCAACTGCGGCATCCATGTCGCCGTCTGTCTGGGTGAGGGCTTTTTTGCAGTCCATCATCCCTGCGCCTGTTTTTTCGCGGAGTTCTTTAACCATTTGTGCTGTTACTGCTGCCATTTGGCATTCCTCCCGGTCATATCATGATTTATGTGAGGCGGTTCCGTTTCCGGACGCCCGGTTCACCTGATTTGTTCAAAAAAGGCGATAAGGGACTATGAGCCGCTTATCGCCTATCCTGGCTGTCTTACTCGGCTGTGACTTCCTCGGCCTGAGCTTCGACTTCCGCTTCTTCTTCGCCTTGCTTCGACTCGACGAGAGCGTCTGCCATTTTGCTTGTGAGCAGGCGTACCGCGCGGATTGCATCATCGTTTGCAGGGATGACGTAGTCGATTTCATCCGGGTCGCAGTTCGTATCGACGATACCGACGATCGGGATGTGCAGCTTGCGGGCTTCCGCCACTGCGATGCGCTCTTTGCGCGGGTCAACGACGTACATGACGTCAGGGAGACCGTTCATATCGCGGATGCCGCCGAGGAATTTAACGAGACGTTCATGTTCTTTTTTAAGCTGGATGACTTCTTTCTTCGGAAGCACATCGAAAGTGCCTTCCTCTTCCATGCGCTCGATGTCCTTCATGCGCTTGACGCGCTTCTGGATCGTGCCGAAGTTCGTGAGGAGGCCTCCGAGCCAGCGTTGGTTGATGTAGTATTGGCCTGCGCGTTCCGCTTCTTCACGGATTGCGTCCTGGGCTTGTTTCTTCGTGCCGACGAAGAGCACTTTGCCGCCTTCAGCGCCTGTTTGACGCATGAAGTCGTATGCTTCCTCGAGTTTCTTGACCGTCTTTTGAAGGTCGATGATGTAGATGCCGTTCCGTTCGACGAAGATGTATTTCTTCATCTTCGGGTTCCAGCGGCGTGTTTGGTGGCCGAAGTGTACGCCGGCTTCCAGGAGTTGCTTCATTGTGATGATCGCCATGTGTGTGTTACCTCCGTTTTGGTTTTATTTTTCCTCCGCGCCGTTCATCCTTCCGGGCGGCCTCTCGGCACCAGCCCATCCGTCCCCGCGCGTGTGTATTCACACCATTTGACAATATACCACGGATCCCGAGGAAATGCAAGAACAAAAGCGTAGCGGGCCGGTTAGACCCGACAGGCATAAGGCAGGATGCAGAGCGAAGCCTGCTTCGCGGCGTATCATGACTTATGACCCCGAGGGTCTGGCCCGTGAAGCTGGATGGAACAAAAGCGTAGGGCGCCTGCACAGAGGCGACAGGCATAGGGCAAAGATGAACAATGACGTTTCTGGCCACGGAGCAGCTTGGACGGATGATTCCGAGGGCCTGCCGGATTTCCGCTTCAGGCGCTCGCTTTCCGCGGGCGAGCGCCGAGCCGCTTCGTCGCTGCGCTTCTGCAGGGTCTCGGCTGTCTCGCTTTCCCGCAGGAGTCGGCGCCTTCCGCTGCAATCCCGGTTTGTGTGTCCGCGAAATATCCGCCGCCCGGGTGAATGGCTGCAAGGTGAATGAAACCGTGAGCGACACTTTTAATAGCGGTAGTTCAAGGCGAGCGGCAACTCGTTCGAAGGCGCACAAAGTGTTTTCAAAGGCGCAGTTCTTTGTGTGGTTTTTCTGGAGGCAAGAGGGGCGGTTTCGAAGGCACGCGCACGGTTTTCAGAGGCGCAGTTCCTCGGATGAATTTTCCGCAGGCGCATGGGACGTTTTCAAAGGCGCAGTCCCGTTTTCCGGAGGCGCGTTTCCTATGAGGGATTTTTCAGAGGCGCGCGGAACGTTTTCAGAAGCGCAATCGGTCGTCATCTGGATTTTTGCAGTCTATGAAAGCCCGCCCATTCTTCAGAGAGGAAGGAGAAGAAATCCGCGAGACACCTGTGGGAAAAGCTAATATGATTGCACCCGGCCTCGCTCCGATAACTCCAATTACACTCAGCCCCGTTCCGCTTACACTCGGCGGTCTTCCGATCACACTCGGCCCTGCTCCGATGACACTCGGCGGTCCTCCGATCACACTCGCGTCGTCCCTCCATAACCGAGGAATTCTCACAAAATCTTGAACCCGATTGAGGCCGACCCTCGTGACCGCTCGGAGGATTTTCGCGGCCGCTTCGGTCAATTTCGCGGCCGCTTTCTTCATTCCCGCGGCCGCTTGCCGACCACCACACTCTTATATATCCACACGCCGGAAATTCTTTGCCCAACAAAAAAGCGGACTGTCCGGTGGTGGCCGGACAGTCCGCGGGAGATCCGCTTAGCGGATCACTTGGATTTGAGTTCCTCGAGCTGGGCGAGGAATTTGTCGTTGAGCACTTTGATGTAGGTTCCCTTCATGCCGAGGGAGCGGGATTCGATGACGCCCGCGCTCTCGAGTTTGCGGAGGGCGTTGACGATGACCGAACGGGTGATGCCGACGCGGTCGGCGATCTTCGATGCGACGAGGAGGCCTTCGCTGCCGTCGAGTTCATCGAAGATATGCTCGATCGCTTCGAGCTCGCTGTAGGAAAGGGAATTGATCGCCATCTGGACGACCGCTTTGCTGCGCGCTTCCGTTTCGATTTCCTCGGATTTTTCGCGGAGGATTTCCATGCCGACGACCGTTGCGCCGTATTCCGCAAGGACGAGGTCGTTTTCCATGAACTCGGTCTTCGCGCGTCCGAGGATCAGTGTGCCGAGACGCTCGCCGCCGCCGATGATCGGAACGATTGTCGTGAGCGCGTCCTGGAACAGGTCCTTGTTCTCAACCGGGAACACGGTGTGTTCGTTGTTGATGTCGAGGTTCGGGGATGTTTCCATGACGTTGAAGAGGTTTTTCGTATATTCTTCCGGGAACTGGCGCTTCTCAAGCATTTCCTGCATGCGCTCGTTCTGGATCTCTTGATGGATCGTGGCTCCGAGGAGTTTGCCCCGGCGGCTTACGATGAAGACGTTGCAGCCGATGACATGAGAGAGGGTGTCCGCCATCTCCTTAAAGTTGACCGGTTTCCCTGCCGATGCCTGCAGCATCGAGTTGATCTCTCTCGTTTTGTCTAAAAGTGACATATTCGTTATTCCTCCTAAAGATGGGTGTGTGTCGTTGGTGAATATTCTAAAGGTTTTTAATCGTTTTGGAAACCAAAACGATTCGTTTACAGGATAAATTGTGACAGATCTTTGTTCTTGACGATTTTGTTCAGCTTTCCATCGACATATTCCGGGGTGATCTGGATGGAAGCCGGCGCGATGTCCGATGCCTGGAAGCTGAGGTCTTCCAGCAGCTTCTCCAGAATCGTATGCAGCCGCCGGGCCCCGATGTTCTCGGTCTCCGTGTTCACTTCCGTCGCAACTTCCGCGATGCGGGCGATGGCGGCGTCGGTGAACGTGACCTCCACCCCTTCCGTCGCGAGAAGGAGTTCATATTGCCTGATCAGCGAGTTGTCCGGCTCTTTCAGGATCCGGATAAAGTCGTCTTTCGTCAGCTTGTCGAGCTCGACCCGAATCGGGAAACGGCCCTGCAGTTCGGGGATGATGTCGGACGGTTTCGAAATATGGAAAGCGCCGGCGCCGATGAACAGCATGTAATCGGTGCGGACAGGTCCGTATTTGGTCGTGACGGTCGTTCCTTCGACAATCGGAAGGATGTCCCGCTGAACCCCTTCGCGGGAAACGTCTGCCGAGGAAGAACTGCCTTGGCGGGACGCAATCTTGTCGATCTCGTCGATGAAGATGATGCCGTGCTGCTCCGCCCGGTCAATCGCCTCCTGAGAGATTTCCTCCCGGTCGACCAGTTTTTCCGCTTCTTCAAGGGCGAGCACGCGCCGGGCATCCTTGACGCGCATTTCCCGCTTCCGCTTCCGCTTCGGCATCAGGTTGGAGAGGGCGTCCTGCATGTTCATGCCCATCTGCTCCATCCCGGATCCCTGCATCGCATCCAGGAGCGAAGCCGGTTCTTCCGAAACTTCCACCGTGACAAGCTTCTCCTCCAGCTTGCCCTGCTTCAGGTCTTCCCGTACGGATGAACGTTTAACCCGGATTTCCGGATCTTCCTCCGTCTCTTCACGGACGGCGCCGTTTTGTCCGAAGAGCATTTCAAACGGGTTTTGACCGGTGCGCTCTTTTTTCAGGGACGGCACAAGCAGCTTGACGAGCCGTTCTTCCGCAAGCTCTTCGGCGCGCCCTTTCACTTCTTCCATCTTTTCGCTCCGCACGAGGCGGAACGACGCTTCGACCAAGTCCCGGACCATCGACTCGACGTCGCGGCCGACATAGCCGACTTCGGTGAACTTCGTCGCTTCCACCTTGAGGAACGGGGCGTCGGCGAGTTTGGCGATCCTTCTTGCAATCTCCGTTTTCCCGACGCCGGTCGGCCCGATCATGAGAATGTTCTTCGGGATGATTTCGGCCCGTTCCTCTTCGGTGAGCAGGCTCCGCCGGTAACGATTGCGCATGGCGACCGCGACGGAGCGCTTCGCTTCTGCCTGGCCGACAATGTGACGGTCCAGCTGTTCAGTCAGCTGCTTTGGGGTCAGCTGCTTGAAATTCTTCATCAGCCGATCACCTCCAGGATAATCCGGTCGTTCGTGAATACACAGATATCCGCAGCCGTCTCGAGGGCTGCCCTTGCGATCTCTTCTGCCCCCAGCCGGTCACCGGCAAACTTTTTCAGCGCCCTTCCGGCGGCGAGCGCATAGTTTCCGCCCGAGCCGATCGCCAAAATGCCGTCGTCCGGCTCGATCACTTCTCCGGAGCCGGATACGAGGAGCATCGATTTCTCATCCATCACGATCAGCATCGCTTCGAGCTTCTGCAGCATTTTGTCCCCGCGCCATTCTTTGGCGAGTTCCACTGCCGCCCGCTGGAGGTTGCCGTCGTATTCCATCAGCTTCGCCTCGAACAGTTCAAACAGAGTGAAGGCATCGGCGACGGAGCCGGCAAATCCGGCCACGACCTTGCCGCCGTAAAGCCTTCTCACTTTCCGTGCGGTATGCTTCATGACGACCTGATTGCCGAGGGTCACCTGACCGTCTCCGGCCATCGCCCCTTTGCCGTCATGCTGGACCGCGAATATCGTGGTTGCATGCAGTTCCATGCCACTCCTCCTCTTCTTATGCTCTCGGGTGGGCATTCATGTATGTGTTCCTGAGATGGTCTTTTGTGACATGCGTGTACACCTGCGTCGATGAAAGGCTCGCATGGCCGAGGAGTTCCTGGACCGATCGCATGTCGGCTCCGTTGTTCAGCAGATGAGTCGCGAATGTGTGCCGGAACATATGGGGGTGGACCGGCGAATGAAGCGCGGCCCGTTCCACCATCCCGTCCAGTATGTAGCGGACTCCCCTGTCGGTGAGCGGCGTGCCCTTCATATTGACGAACATCCGGTCATGCTTGTTCCCCTTCGCGATCCTCGGGCGTGCTGCGGACAGATAATTCTCGATCGCCTCATGGGCATAGTGGCCGAACGGAATATACCGCTCCCGGCGGCCCTTCCCCATTACCCGGACGATATCGAGCGAGGTGTCCGCGTCCGTGACCGAGAGCCCCGTCAGTTCGGAGACCCGCATCCCGGTTGCATAAAGCAGTTCCAGAATAGCGAGGTCGCGGAGTTCCTTCGGGGCCGTGCCGCGGTTCGCCTCGAAAAGCCGCTCCATCTCTTCTTCATAGAAGAACTGGGGCAGCCTCTCCTCTTTCTTCGGATGGAAGAGCGAGCGGAAGGCACTGTCGTCGATCCCGTGCCTTGCGCTCGCAAACTTGAAGAATGACCGCAGCGAAGAAATCTTCCTCGAAATGGTCGGCCGCGACAATCCGCGATCATACAGCCGCGTGACGAACAGACGCGCCTCCGGATATCGGATGTCAGACTCCTCGCCGAGCCCTTCGCCCTCAAGGAATGCAAAAAACTCCTCGATGTCTTTTCCGTAGCCATCTACCGTCAACGGGGAAAAGTTCCGTTCGAGCCGGATGTATGCCTGGAATTCCTCTGCGGCTTCCCTCAGTCTGCCGTCCATCCCATCACCTCTCCGGTAAAATACAAAAGCCTCTAAAGTATAAGACATTTAGAGGCTTTGCACAATTAATCCGCTATTGTATTCGAGAAATTTCGAATTGTGCCGAGCGCGCGCTCAGCTTGTTTTTCCGCGCGCTCCGCTTTCTTCCGTACTTTCTCCCCGAGCGGCGGG
>NZ_LN651373.1:1138518-1142919 GCF_000826125.2 Bhargavaea cecembensis | reverse complement strand
CTTCCTCGAAATGGTCGGCCGCGACAATCCGCGATCATACAGCCGCGTGACGAACAGACGCGCCTCCGGATATCGGATGTCAGACTCCTCGCCGAGCCCTTCGCCCTCAAGGAATGCAAAAAACTCCTCGATGTCTTTTCCGTAGCCATCTACCGTCAACGGGGAAAAGTTCCGTTCGAGCCGGATGTATGCCTGGAATTCCTCTGCGGCTTCCCTCAGTCTGCCGTCCATCCCATCACCTCTCCGGTAAAATACAAAAGCCTCTAAAGTATAAGACATTTAGAGGCTTTGCACAATTAATCCGCTATTGTATTCGAGAAATTTCGAATTGTGCCGAGCGCGCGCTCAGCTTGTTTTTCCGCGCGCTCCGCTTTCTTCCGTACTTTCTCCCCGAGCGGCGGGAACAGGCCGAAGTTGACGTTCATCGGCTGGAAGTTGTCCGGGTTGGCTTCGCTGATGTAGCGCGCCATGCTGCCGAGGGCGGTTTCCGCCGGGAAGACGACCGGCTCCTCGCCGAGCGCGAGCCTGGCGGCGTTGATGCCGGCAATCAGTCCGCTCCCCGCCGATTCCACATAGCCTTCCACGCCCGTCATCTGACCGGCAAAGAACAGCGTATCGCGGCTCTTCAACTGGTAGGTCGGAGCCAGCACTTTCGGAGAGTTGATGAAGGTGTTGCGGTGGATCACGCCGTAGCGGACGATTTCCGCTTCCTCAAGGCCCGGGATCAGGCGGATGACTTCTCGCTGCGGGCCCCACTTCATATGGTTCTGGAAACCGACGATGTTGTAGAGGGTCCCGGCCGCGTTGTCCTGACGGAGCTGGACGACCGCATACGGCGTCTTGCCTGTCTTCGGATCCTCCAGGCCGACGGGCTTCATCGGGCCGAACCGCAGCGTGTCCCGGCCGCGGCGGGCCATTTCTTCGACCGGCATGCACCCTTCGAAGTACTTCTCTTCTTCAAAGTCTTTCAGGGCGACCGTCTCCGCCGTGGTGAGAGCTTCGTAGAAACGGCCGTACTCTTCTTCGGTCATCGGACAGTTCAGGTAGGCGGCCTCCCCTTTGTCATAGCGCGACTTCAGGTAGACCTTGTCCATATCGATGGAATCCTTCTCGATGATCGGCGCGGCGGCGTCATAGAAGTACAGGTCATACTCTCCCGTCCGCTTGCCGATCTCGGCGGCGAGGGCTTCGGACGTAAGAGGCCCGGTCGCGATGACGGTGATGCCGTCCGGGATCTCCGTCACTTCGCCGTTCACCACTTCGACGAGCGGATGGTTTTTCACTTGTTCGGTGACACGGCCGGCAAATTCGTGCCGGTCCACGGCAAGCGCCCCGCCTGCCGGGACGGCGCTGGAATCCGCCGACTGCATGATGACCGAGTCGAGTATCCGCATTTCCTCTTTCAGGACGCCGACCGCGTTCGTCAGGTTGTTCGCACGGAGCGAGTTCGTGCAGACAAGCTCGGCAAACTGGCCTGTGTGGTGGGCAGGCGTCTGACGGACCGGCCGCATTTCATAGAGCCGGACGTTGACCCCTCTTTTGGCGATCTGCCAGGCGGCCTCGCTTCCGGCAAGGCCCGCCCCGATGACATTAACGACTGGTGCCATGTCCAGTCACTCCCCTTTCAATCACTGTTGCGGCTGTTCTTTATAATCGCAGTCCGCGCACTGGATCTGCTTTCCTTTTTTCAGCTTCTTCTCGACGAGCATGCCGTTGCATTTCGGGCAAGGCCGGGCAATCGGCTTGTCCCACGAGATGAAGTCGCAGTCCGGATAGCGGTCGCAGCTGTAGAAAATCCGTTTTGTCTTGCTTTTGCGCTCGACGACTTCCCCTTCCTTGCACTTCGGGCACGTGACGCCGATCTTTTTCAGGATCGGCTTCGTGTTCCGGCAATCCGGGAAATTCGAGCAGGCCATGAACTTGCCGTAGCGGCCGAGCTTGATGACCATCGGCGAACCACATTTCTCGCAGTCCTCGCCGGCGGGTTCGTCCTTGATGACGACTTTCTCCATTTCTTCATCCGCGACTTTCAGCCGCTTCTCGAAGTCCTGGTAGAAGGAGTCGATGACTTCGACCCACCGGTTCTTCCCTTCCTCGATGCTGTCCAGTTCCTTCTCCATCTCGGCGGTGAATTCGATGTCGATGATTTCCGGGAAGAACTCCTGGACGAGGGTGTGGACGATTTCTCCGAGCTCGGTCGGGAGGAACCGCTTCGCGTCGAGCGAGACGTAGCCCCGCTTCTGGATCGTGTCGAGCGTCGGTGCGTAAGTGGACGGGCGGCCGATGCCGAGCTCTTCGAGCGTCTTGACGAGCCGGGCTTCCGTATAGCGCGGAGGCGGCTGGGTGAAGTGCTGTTTCGGTTCGATCTTGACGCTCTTCACGACATCGCCTTTCTCCATCGGCGGAAGCATTTTCTCTTTTTCGTCCGTCTTGTCGTCTTCGCCTTCGACGTAGACTTTCATGAAGCCCGGGAATTTCACCTGCGATCCGGTCGCGCGGAACATCACGTCTCCCTGGACGAGATCGGCCGTAACCGTGTCGAGGATCGCCGGCGCCATCCGGCTTGCGATGAAGCGCTCCCAGATCAGCCGGTAAAGCCGCAGCTGGTCGTTTGTCAGGACGGCCTTGAGCGAAGCCGGCGTGCGGAGGACGGAAGTCGGGCGGATCGCCTCGTGGGCATCCTGCGCGTTCTTCTGCTTCGTCTGACGCTCTCCGGGCGCGGAGTACTCTTTGCCGTATTCGGAATGGATGAAGTCGGACGCTTCCGCTTTGGCGGTGTCGGAGATCCGGGTCGAGTCGGTCCGCATGTAGGTGATGAGCCCGACGCTTCCTTCCTTGCCGACGTTGATCCCTTCATAGAGCTGCTGGGCGAGCATCATCGTCTTGCGTGCACGGAAGTTCAGTTTTCGCGCCGCCTCCTGCTGGAGGGAGGACGTCGTGAAAGGCGGGGCCGGGTTCCGCTTGCGCTCTTTCTTGATGAGCTCGGCGACTTCGAATTCATCGCCTTTGAGATTCCCGAGCACTTTGTCGACCGATGCGCGGTCCGGAAGCTTCACTTTTTTCTTCCCGTCGCCGTGGTAGCCGGCGGTGAACTCTTTTGCGCCTTTGCCGAATGTGCCCGTGATCGACCAGTATTCTTCCGGCTTGAATCCGCGGATCTCGTTTTCCCGGTCGATGATGAGGCGGAGTGCCACGGACTGGACGCGTCCGGCCGAAAGGCCTTTCTTCACTTTCTTCCAGAGGATCGGGCTGATGTTGTAGCCGACGAGCCGGTCGAGCACGCGGCGTGCCTGCTGGGCATCGACGCGGTCGCGGTTGATCGGCCTCGGGTGCTTGAATGATTCCACGATCGCGTCTTTCGTGATTTCGTTGAAGACGACCCGGCAGTCGGTGTTCTCGTCGATGCCGAGCGCCTGTGCAAGATGCCATGCGATCGCTTCGCCTTCGCGGTCGGGGTCAGATGCGAGGAAGACTTTCTTCGCTTTCTTCGCCGCCGTCTTCAGTTCCTGAAGCACCGGGCCCTTTCCGCGGATCGTGATGTATTTCGGCTGGTAGTTGTGTTCCACGTCGACACCCATCTGGCTTCGAGGCAGATCGATGACGTGTCCCACGGATGCTTTTACTTTATATTTTCTTCCAAGATATTTTTCGATCGTCTTCGCCTTTGCGGGCGATTCGACGATGACGAGATAATCCGCCATTCAACTTCCTCCTGTCGAGGTTGCAATGCCATTTTAAACAAAGTCCTGTTGCAAAATGTAATATAACTTCTTACTAAATGCAACCATTATCGGTTTCGGCCGGACTCAGCGCGGACCGCCGGGAGGTTCTCCGAGCACCGTGAATCCGTCAAGCGCAGGAGCCGCCCCCTCCAGGATCAGACGGTTCGGACCCGCCGACAGCGGGGCGTTCACGGGGCCCGGAACGGCATAAACATCCTTGCCGTGTTCGAGCGCATGGTCGATCGTGCTCATCGTGCCGCTCTTCACGGCGGCTTCGGTGACGACCACCAAGTCCGACAGGCCGCTGATGATCCGGTTCCTCATTGGAAACTGCCATCTCTGCGGGCCGGCATACGGCGGATATTCGGTCAGGAGAAGATGGTCGCGGCCGATCACTTCGAACAAGCCGTTGTTCTCTTTCGGATAGCGGTGGAACAGCCCGTGGCCGAGGACGGCGATCGTGCGCCCGCCGCTTCGGATGGCGGCCTCGTGGGCCATGGCATCCGCTCCTTTGGCGAGACCGCTGACGATGGGGATGCCTTCTGAAACGAGCGGAGGCACGATGATGGAGATGGCCTGCCGGGAATAGGCGGTCGCCTTGCGGGAACCGATGACCGCCGCTTTTCTGGGAGCTGAAAGGATGGACGGATCCCCCGCCGCATAAAGCACGGCGGGCGGG
>NZ_LN651373.1:1115822-1137864 GCF_000826125.2 Bhargavaea cecembensis | reverse complement strand
CCGATGACCGCCGCTTTTCTGGGAGCTGAAAGGATGGACGGATCCCCCGCCGCATAAAGCACGGCGGGCGGATCGATGAGGCATTTGAGTGATGAAGGATACAGGGGGTGTGTGCAGGGAATCGGGATGATCGACCGGGCGGCATACATGTCGGTGTACGGGGGGTCCGCCTGACGGTCGAGCCGGCTTTTGAGCAGCCCGGCTTTCGACGCATCCAGGTTGAGCAGGAGCGAAAGATCTGCGGCGCTCATCCGGTACAGGTCCTCAAGCCGGGGATCCGCCTCCAGAAGGGGGCCGAACCGGTTGAGCGGGGCCGGATAGGCATAGTGGAGCGCCAGCAGCCGTTCTTCGAATTCTTTGATTTTTTACAACCTCCCTGTCCGGCGATTGCCGGAAAATAGTAAAAGTGCGGCGCGAGTTGCGCCGCACTTTCATTTTAGTGTGTTTTGCACTGTTCGTACAGGCCTTTTTCTTTCAGGACCTTGATCATCGTTTCGCCGATGACGGACGGAGTCTCCGCAACCTTGATGCCGGCTGCTTCCATCGCTGCGATTTTGTCTTTTGCCGTCCCTTTGCCGCCGGAAATGATAGCGCCCGCGTGGCCCATGCGTTTTCCAGGAGGTGCCGTCTGGCCGCCGATGAAGCCTGTGACCGGCTTCTTCATGTTGGCTTTGACCCATTCGGCCGCTTCTTCCTCGGCGGTGCCGCCGATTTCACCGATCATGACGACCGCAAGCGTCTCGGGATCTTCGTTGAACTCTTTCAGGACATCGATGAAGTTCGTGCCGTTGACCGGGTCGCCGCCGATGCCGACTGCCGTCGTCTGGCCGATGCCTTCTTCGGTGAGCTGGTGGACCGCTTCATACGTGAGTGTCCCGGAGCGGGATACGACGCCGACGTGGCCTTTTTTGTGGATATAGCCCGGCATGATGCCGATCTTGCACTCGTCCGCCGTGATGACGCCCGGGCAGTTCGGCCCGATGAGGCGGGTTTTCTTGTCTTCCAGGTAGCGGACGACTTTCACCATGTCGAGCACCGGAATGTGTTCGGTGATGCAGATCGTGAGGTCGAGTTCCGCGTCGGCCGCTTCGAGGATCGCATCTGCCGCGAACGGCGCCGGAACGTAGATGACGGATACGGTTGCGCCCGTCTCCTTGACTGCTTCTTCAACCGTGTTGAAGACCGGAACGCCCTCGACTTCCGTGCCGCCTTTGCCCGGCGTCACGCCGCCGACGATTTTCGTGCCGTATTCGATCATTTGCTTCGTATGGAAAAGGGCCGTGGAGCCCGTGATTCCCTGTACCAGAACTTTTGTATCCTTATCGATATAAATGCCCATCGTTTTCCCGCCTTTCTTAGCCTACGAGTTCGACAATTTTTTGTGCGCCGTCCGCCATGGAGTCGGCAGAAGTGATGTTCAGACCGGATTCGTTGAGAAGCTTCTTGCCTGCGTCGACGTTCGTTCCTTCGAGACGGACGACGAGCGGCACTTCAAGTCCGAGCTGCTTCGTTGCCTGGATCACGCCTTCTGCGATGATGTCGCACTTCATGATGCCGCCGAAGATGTTGACGAAGATCCCTTTGACGTGAGGGTCGGACAAGATGATCTTGAATGCTTCCGTCACTTTTTCAGCCGTCGCGCCGCCCCCAACGTCGAGGAAGTTCGCCGGTCGGCCGCCGTAGAAGTTGATCGTGTCCATCGTAGACATGGCAAGGCCCGCACCGTTGACCATGCAGCCGATGTTGCCGTCAAGGGAAACGTAGCTGAGGTCGTATTTCGATGCTTCGATCTCTTTCGGGTCTTCCTCGTCGAAGTCACGCAGCTCCACGATGTCCGCGTGGCGGTACAGCGCGTTCGAGTCGAAGTTGAACTTCGCATCGAGTGCCATGACTTTGTCGTCTCCCGTCACGACGAGCGGGTTGATCTCGACGATCGAGGCATCCTTGCTGACGAACGCTTCGTAAAGGCCGAGGAACAGCTTGGCCGCCTTGTTGACGAGTTTGGCAGGGATGTTCATGTTGAATGCCATGCGGCGTGCCTGGAAGCCGGCAAGGCCGATGACCGGGTCGATGACTTCCTTGAAGATTTTCTCAGGTGTCTTCTCGGCCACTTCCTCGATGTCCATGCCGCCCTCTTCGGAGCCCATGAGGACAACGCGGTCCGTCGAACGGTCCACGACGAGGCTGATATAGTATTCCTTGAGGATGTCGGATCCTTCCTCGATGTATAGACGTTTTACTTCTTTCCCTTCAGGACCCGTCTGGTGCGTCACGAGGACTTTGCCGAGCAATTCCTTCGCATAGTCACGCACTTCATCAACGTTCTTGGCGAGCTTGACGCCGCCTGCCTTCCCGCGGCCGCCCGCGTGGATCTGGGCTTTGACGACTGTCACATTGCTGCCGAGCTCCTTCGCAGCCTTCACGGCCTCTTCCGGGGAAAATGCAACCATTCCCCGCGGAACTTCGACGCCGAATTCACGAAGAAGCTGTTTCCCTTGGTACTCATGGATATTCATCTTACATCCTCCAATCGAACTGCTGATTATTTCTTGCCATCCCCCATTGTAATCAACGCGTCACAAGTTGTCCATAAATGTAGACGGTCAGACGCGAATTTCGCTGTTTCGTGCCAGATATTCGGTGACCGGGGAGAATGTGGTGCGGTGTTCCGGGCAAGGGCCGTGCTGCTCGAGTGCTTTCATATGTGCGGCTGTCGGATAGCCGGCATTCTGCGCAAAGTCATACTCCGGATAGCTTTTATGGAGTTCCGCCATGTACCGGTCCCTTTCCGTCTTGGCCAGCACGGAAGCGGCAGCGACGGCGAGGCTTTTCGCGTCGGCCTTGACGATGCCGTGGCAGGGCATGCCCGAGTCAAAGTCCATGGCGTCGGCGATGACCGCATCCGGGCGGACTTCCAGGGACCGCACGGCAGCTTCCATGGAGCGCTTCGTCGCCTGGTAAATGTTGAGCCGGTCGATCTCGGAAGCCGGCTGGACATGGACAGACCAGGCGACCGCCGTTTCCCGGATCAGTCCGGCGAGCCGCTCCCGGTCTGTTTTCTTCATCGCCTTGGAATCATCAAGCCCCTCGAGCTCGGGCGAGTGGGCAGGCAGGATGACGGCCGCCGTGACGACCGGGCCCGCGAGCGGTCCCCTGCCCGCCTCGTCGACCCCGGCAACCGCATCTTGCGGTGCTTTCCGGAAGCCGTCATCAAACCGTTCCTTTTCAAGGTGGAGACGGCGGATCTCCTGTGCTTTCTTTTGCCTGCGCTCCCAGGAGCCGAGCAGCGTCCGGACTCCTGCGCGCCCGTCCCCCTTTAATTCTGAAAATAATTCCTCGCTCCCGTCGGCGGTTGCGAGCCATTCTTTCACTTCCCTGATCGTCATCTTCCCTGCCATGCAGATTCATTCCTTCCGGTATGTATGCCGCCTTCCGGGCAAGTCCGGAAAGCGGAAAAGGGCATGTCCCGCGAAAGGACATGCCCGGTTGTTTGTTCAGCGTTCGTCCGCAAAGTCGAACGAGAGCCTGCCGAGCTGCTGGTCCCGGATATCCCGGACGATCAGCTCCGACACGCCGTCTATGTCGACGATCCCGCCTTTTTCATAGACCCGCCTGCGTTCGCCGATATGCTCGAATGCCTCGGAAATCCCTCCGGAAAGGTCTTGGAGGCCGTAGCGCTCTTCCAGCCGCTCCGGGTAACGGGATTCCAGGAATCTCAGGCCGTATACGGCAAGATCCTGCTTTTCGGTGATCGTGTCCTTGATCGCACCGGTGAGCGCGAGCTTGTACCCCGCCTCCGGGTCCTCGAACTTCGGCCAGAGGATGCCCGGCGTGTCGAGGAGCTCCAGTTCCTTGCCGACCTTGATCCACTGCTGGGCTTTCGTGACGCCCGGCGTGTTGCCGGTCCGTGCGATGTTCTTCCCGGCGAGGCGGTTGATGAGCGTCGATTTCCCCACGTTCGGAATCCCGACGATCATCGCGCGGATCGCCCTCGGCCGGATGCCCCTCGCCGCCATCCGGTCCCATTTCTCTTTCAGGATGAGCTTGGATGCCTTCGTCACTTGCTGAAGGCCTTTGCCGTCGAGCGAGTTGATCGCGACGGCATCGTGCCCTTGTTCACGGAACCGCTCGAGCCAGCGGGCGGTCTCGGCGTCGTCGGCCATGTCTTTCTTGTTGAGGATGAGGAGCCGCGGCTTCTGGCTGATCACTTCGTCGATCATCGGGTTGCGCGAGGATTCGGGCAGCCGGGCGTCGATCAGTTCAAAGACGATGTCGACCATCTTCAGCTTTTCGGTTACTTCCCTGCGGGCTTTCGCCATATGTCCCGGGAACCATTGGATTGTCATTTTGTCATCTCCCTAACGGACAATCCCGAAATCGGCGATCGGCCAGAATACGAGGCTCGTGTTCCCGATGATTTCATCGAACGGGATCACGCCGATATGCCGGGAGTCCTTGCTGAACCGCCGGTTGTCCCCCATCACGAACACATGACCCTCCGGCACGGTGGCGCGCTGGATCTTGTCCTCGAGCGTGAAGTCCTCCGTCAGCGGACCGTCAGCGATGGCCGCTTTGTACTCATCGAGGTACGGCTCGTCATACGCCTTGCCGTTGATGAAGAGCTGATCGTCCTTGTACTCGACGTGGTCTCCGGGAAGGCCGATGATTCGTTTGATATAGTCTTTGCGCTCCGGAGCGTGGAACACGACGATGTCGAATCGGTCCGGGCCGCCGATGCTGTATCCGATCTTGTTCACGATCATTTTGTCGCCGTCCTCGAGCGTCGGCATCATCGATTCGCCGTCGACCACGATCGGAGTAAAGAGGAAATAGCGGATGAGGGCCGCGAGCCCGAAGGCGATCAGGAGGACTTTCGTCCACTCCCATAATTCATTTTTCTTTTTCTCTTCTGTCATCCCTTCGGCCTCCCAGTTCAATTTCTTCTATTGTACAGTGTATGAATGAGCGAGGCAAAAAGAAAAGGAGCCGGCGAGGGCTCCCTTTCGATGTGGTTTATCGGATTTCTTTGATGCGGGCTGCTTTTCCGCGCAGGTTGCGGAGGTAGTACAGCTTCGCACGACGGACTTTACCGCGGCGAGTCACTTCAAGTTTCGCGATTTTTGGCGTGTGTACAGGGAACGTACGCTCCACTCCTACGCCGTAGGAGATTTTGCGGACCGTGAATGTTTCGCTGATGCCGCCGCCGCGACGCTTGATAACAACTCCTTCGTATACCTGGATCCGTTCGCGTGTGCCTTCGACGACTTTTACGTGTACACGTACTGTGTCGCCCGGGCGGAACGTCGGGAGATCCGTGCGGAGTTGCTCCTTCGTGATATCTGCAATGATGTTTGTCATGTTTCCCTCTCCTTGCTACAGATGCTCATGCATTGTTGCGCTGCAGCGGAACACCGTAATCGAGCGCTTCGCATGGAAGCACAGAATGAATGATAACACAACCGGCGTCTGCCGGCAAGTGCCAGTTGCAGAGCCGGGGAATAAAAAAGTGAGTGTTGATTTCCGCTGCAGGCGGACGCTTTCCGCGGGCACGGCTTTAGTCTCCTCGTCGCTTCGCTCCTGCGGGGCCTTCAGCTCGCGCTATTCCCGCAGGAGTCGCCGCCTTCCGCTCCAATCAACTTTCCAGGCCAGCCATCGCCGACAACTCCACTGAAACAAAACCGTTTCCCGGCTCAGCCTTTCCAGCCAATGCTTTTCAGGTAGTTCTTCTGGCGGTCGGTGAGGTCGGCTTTGCCGAGCAGGTCGGGACGGCGTTCGAGTGTGCGGGCGAGCGACTGTTCTTCCCGCCAGCGGTCGATTTCGGCGTGGTTTCCCGACATGAGGACGTCCGGCACTTTCATGCCCCGGAAATCGGCGGGGCGGGTGTAGTGCGGATGCTCAAGGAGCCCCGTCGAGAAGGAGTCCTGCTCGGGGGATGCCTCGTTTCCGAGCACGCCCGGCAGGAGCCGGACGACGCTGTCGATGACGGTCATCGCCGCAAGCTCGCCTCCGGTCAGGACAAAGTCTCCGATCGAGATCTCGTCCGTGATGAGATGCTCACGGATGCGCTCGTCGTAGCCTTCATAGTGGCCGCACAGGAAGATCAGGTCCTCCTCCCGGGAAAGCTCTTCCGCCTTCCGCTGGGTGAACCGCTCCCCCTGCGGGCACATGAGGAGGATCCGTGGCTTCCGGCCCTCTCCCGTCAGGCTTTCGACGGCCCGGAACAGCGGCTCCGGCTTCAGCACCATCCCCGCCCCTCCGCCGTACGGATAGTCGTCGACCTTGTGGTGCTTGTCGGTGGCGAACTCCCTGAAGTCGCGGACGGATAGCCGGGCGGCACCCTGGTCCTGTGCACGCTTCAGGATGGAGGAGCCGAAGACGCCCGTGAACATTTCCGGGAAGATGGAAAGCACCGAAATGTTCATCAGGACAGAAGCCCCTCGATCGGATCGATGACGATCCGCTTTTCCTCTGGTGCGACTTCAAGGACGACATCGTCGATGAACGGGATGTAGTGCATCTTCCCGGCGGAATCCTTGACGGCCCAGACATCGTTCGCACCCGTGCTGATCACTTCGGTGACTTCCCCGATTTCGCGTCCGTCTTCCGCAAACACGGTGCAGCCGACGATTTCGTGATAGTAATACTCGCCTTCCTCCAGTTCGCCGAGGTCCTCCTCCGACACTTTCAGGATGCCGTCCCGGTATTTCTCGACATCATTGATGTTCGGATGGCCCTCAAATGAAAGAAGGTCGAAGTTTTTATGGACCCGGTGCGAGGCGACCGTCAGGATGACCGGCTTGGACGACCCCGGCATGAACAGGCCGAGACGGTTTCCTTCCGCATACCGCTCCTCCGGGAAGTCCGTCCGGGAAATGACCCTCACTTCGCCGCGGATTCCGTGTGTATTGACAATTTTCCCGACATTATACCAGTTCAACAAAATCCCTCCTTGACGTTCATTTAAAATGAAGAAAAAGGAAGGAACAAATGCTCCTTCCTTCCTGTCAGTCCATGATGTCCACGCGCACCCGTTGCCGGCCGGCGGCGGAAGCTGAATTCACGATGGTCCGGATCGCGCCGGCGACCCGTCCCTGCTTCCCGATCACTTTTCCCATATCGTCCGGATGTACGGACAGCCGGCAGACGAGCCTGCCCTGCTGTTCTTCCGTCTCCACCCGGACCTTTTCCGGATGATCTACGAGCGGTTTGACGATCGTCTCAATCAGCTGCTTCATCATGTCGCCCCCGTAAACGAATTATTTTGCGGTCTTGGCGTTGTGGTACTTTTCCATGATCCCCTGCGAGGAGAGGAGGTTGCGGACTGTGTCGGACGGCTTAGCGCCGTTCTCGAGCCATTTGAGCGTGAGCTCTTCGTCGATCTTGAGTTCAGCCGGCTTTGTGAGCGGGTTGTAAGTGCCGATCGTTTCGATCTGGCGTCCGTCACGCGGGGAGCGGGAATCCGCTACAACGATACGATAGAAAGGCGTCTTTTTTGCGCCCATGCGTTTGAGTCTGATTTTAACTGCCATTTTTGATAGCACCTCCGAGTAGTTTCACACAAGATAGTATAATATCAAGGGTTGTTCCGTTTGTAAAGTGTTTTTTCTTAACACATCATTTAAACAGCGAGTCGAGCCCCGGAAGTTTCATCTTCTTGCGACCCTTCCCCTGCTGCATGCCGGACATCTGCTTCATCATCTTTTTCATTTCATCGAACTGCTTGAGCAGGCGGTTCACTTCCTGGATGGACGTGCCGGAGCCGCGGGCGATCCGCTTTTTCCGGCTTGAGTTGATGATGTCCGGGCGGGATTTCTCCTCGGTCGTCATCGACTTGATCACCGCTTCGACCCGCGCCATCTGGCCTTCATCGACCTTGGCGTTCTCGAGCCCCTTGATCTTGCCGGCACCCGGGAGCATCTTCAGCAGTTCATCGAGCGGGCCCATCTTTTTCACCTGTTCCAGCTGCTCCAGGAAATCGTCGAATGTGAACGACTGGTCCCGGAATTTCTGTTCCAGTTCCTTCGCCTTGTCTTCGTCGACGCCGGCCTGTGCTTTCTCGATGAGCGACATGACGTCACCCATGCCGAGGATCCGCGAAGCCATCCGCTCGGGATGGAACGGCTCGATCGCATCGAGCTTCTCGCCCATCCCCGCGAACTTGATCGGCTTCCCGGTCACCGAACGGATCGACAGGGCGGCGCCGCCGCGCGTGTCCCCGTCCAGCTTCGTCAGGACGACGCCCGTGACGCCGACCTGTTCGTCGAATGTCTCCGCGACGTTCGCCGCCACCTGGCCGGTCATGGCATCGACGACGAGGAAGACCTCGTCCGGCTTCACGGCGCTGTGGATGTCCCGCAGTTCGCCCATGAGCGCCTCGTCGATCTGGAGCCGTCCGGCGGTATCGATGAAGACGACATCATAATGCTCTTCCTTCGCCTTCTCGACCGCCTGTTTGGCGATTTCGACCGGCGACACATCCGTACCGAGCGAGAAGACCGGCATGCTGAGCTGCTTTCCGATCGTCTCGAGCTGCTGGATCGCGGCGGGACGGTAAATGTCGGCTGCCGCGAGCAGCGGTTTCCGGTTGTATTTCTTTCGGATGAGGTTTGCAAGCTTGCCGGTCGTCGTCGTCTTGCCGGCACCCTGCAGGCCGACCATCATGATGACGGTCGGCGGCTTTTTGGCGAATATTAGCAGGTCTGCTTCGCCGCCCATCAGGTCCGCGAGCTCATCGCGGACGATCTTGACGACCTGCTGGCCGGGCGTGAGGCTCTCCATCACGTCGGAGCCGACCGCCCGCTCACTCACCTTCTTGACGAATTCCTTGACGACTTTCAGGTTGACGTCGGCCTCGATGAGCGCAAACCGGACTTCGCGCATCATTTCCTTCACATCGGCCTCGGTCACCTTGCCTTTGCCCTTGATATTCTGGAGCGTTTTCTGCAGGCGCTCAGCCAATCCTTCAAATGCCATTTGTGCCCGCCTCCCGGTTAATCATATTGTTTCAGTTCCTCCAGACGCCCGATGATCTCTTCGGGCTTCGAGGTCCCTTCCCTGATCATCTCGGCAAGCGCTTCGAGTGCATCGTGCCGCTCCCTGAACTTGCCGAAAAGCCGGAGCTTCTCTTCATATTCCTCAAGCATCGCCTCGGTGCGGCGGATGTTGTCATATACTGCCTGCCTGGACACGCCGTATTGCTCGGCGATTTCCCCGAGCGACAGGTCGTCCAGATAATACAGTTCCATGTAGCTCCGCTGCTTATCGGTGAGGAGCGCCTGATAAAAGTCGAGCAGGAAGTTGATGCGGGTTGTCTTTTCAAGAAGCATTGTGCTCCTCCCCCCTGTCTCTTGACGTTGTCATTTTATACGGGGAAAGACGTCCTGTCAAGGGAATTCCCTTGT
This sequence comes from Bhargavaea cecembensis, assembly GCF_000826125.2. Taxonomy (GTDB): domain Bacteria; phylum Bacillota; class Bacilli; order Bacillales_A; family Planococcaceae; genus Bhargavaea; species Bhargavaea cecembensis_B. The sequence continues at coordinate 1,128,463 of NZ_LN651373.1, read as the reverse complement.
CTGTCATTCGGCTTCTTCTTCCGCCTCTTCTTGTTCCAGCCCTTCGGCGAAAAGGCCGTACACATACCGCTCCGCATCGAACGGCTGCAGGTCGTCGATGCCTTCGCCGAGTCCGACCAGCTTCACCGGAATGCCGAGCTTGTTGCGGATGGCGAGGACGATCCCGCCCTTCGCCGTGCCGTCGAGCTTCGTGAGGACGATGCCGGTCACATCCGTGGCTTCTTTGAAGGTTTCCGCCTGGATGAGGGCGTTCTGCCCGGTTGTCGCATCGAGCGCCAGCAGCGTCTCATGCGGCGCGTCCGGCATTTCCCGGCGGATGACGCGATGCACTTTCTCCAGCTCGTTCATGAGGTTCACTTTGTTCTGGAGCCGTCCGGCCGTATCACAGATGAGGACATCGGCTTTCCGGTTCTTCGCGGCGCGGATCGCGTCATACATGACGGCCGCCGGATCCGAACCTTCCGCCTGGCGGATCACTTCCGCGCCGACCCGGTCGCCCCATACTTGCAGCTGGTCGATCGCTCCTGCCCGGAACGTGTCGCCCGCCGCAAGCATGACCTTTTTCCCGTCGGCAATGAAGCGGCTGGCGAGCTTGCCGATCGTCGTCGTCTTGCCGACGCCGTTGACGCCGACGAACAGGAGGACGGTGAGCCCGTCTTCCTGGATGTTGAGCTCGCTGTCCGCCTCGCCGCCGCCCCGGTAGATGTCGACGAGTTTCTGGGAGATGACGGACTGGATCCCTTCCGTGTCCTTGACATTTTTGCGCTGGACTTCGAACCTCAGGTCATCCATCAGATCCATGACCGTCTCGAATCCGACATCCGCCTGAAGAAGCAGGTCTTCCAGCTCTTCAAAGAAATCCTCGTCGACTTTGCGGTACCGCGCGATCAGGTCGTTCACTTTCGAAGTGAATGACGTGCGGGTCTTTTCCAGGCCTTCCTTGTATTTCTCGGTCGTTTCATCCGGCTGCCCGGTGATCTTGTCTTTCAGCTTTTTAAAGAAGCTCATGAACTTTCCCCTTTCAGACCCGGTCCGCCGGCCGGCACGGGTTCTTCGTATTCAATGCCGTCCCCCTCCGTCAGCTTGACGGAAACCGGCTTGGAGATGCCGGATTCCTGCATCGTGATGCCATAGAGAACGTCGGCCCCTTCCATCGTCCCCTTCCGGTGGGTGATGACGATGAACTGGGTTTCGCCGCTGAATTTTTTCAGGTAGCGGCTGTAGCGGAGAACGTTCGCTTCATCAAGTGCGGCCTCCACTTCATCGAGCACACAGAACGGCACCGGCCGCACTTTCAGGATGGCGAACAGGAGCGCAATCGCCGTGAGCGCCCGCTCCCCCCCGGACAGCAGGCTCAGGTTCTGGAGCTTTTTTCCCGGCGGACAGGCGATGATGTCGATGCCCGTCGTGAGCATGTCATCGGGGTCCGTCAGCACGAGTTCCGTCCGGCCTCCGCCGAACAGCTCTCTGAATACGATGCCGAACTGCCGGTTCACGGCGTGGAACGTGGAGCTGAACCGCTCGGTCACTTCCGCGTCCATCTCGCCGATCGCCTCTTCAAGCGTGCTTTTCGCCTCCAGCAGATCATTCCGCTGGTCGGTCAGGAAACCGTGGCGCTCGGATACCGAGGCGAATTCATCGATCGCCCCCGTGTTCACCGGCCCGAGCTCTTCGATGGACTGCTTCAGGAGACGGACTTTCCGCCGTGCCCCTTCTTCATCCAGCCCTTCCGGGAACGGGAACTCGGCCGTCGAAGCGTCCTCGAACCCGTAAGTCTCCGATAAAGTCTCAGCGAGCGTCTCGAGCTCATAGCCGAGACGTCCTGCCCGGAGCTCCGCCTCCCGCACGGTTTTGGCATGTTCAGCTTTTTTGGCCGCCGCTTCCCGGAGGCGGGTTTCGGCGAGCGTGATCTTCCCTTCCAATGCCGCCCGCCGGCCCACCGCGTCGGCCACGGCCTGTTCCGCGGCGGTCCGGCGTTTTTTCCACCCGGCCAGTTCACGGTCGATATCTTCCGGTCCGGGTCCGTCGGTTCCGTCTCCTTCCAGCCAGCCGATCTCTTCCCTGAGCCGCCCGGCACGCAGTCCGAGCTGGTCCAGCTCGCTTTGAAGCCCGGTTGCCGCGGTCACCGCCTGGGCCGCCTGTTCCGACAGCACGGCGGCTTCCGAACGGAGTGCGCCGAGCCGGTCCATCATCCGGTCCCGCTCGTTGCGCCCCTGTTCATACAGTTCGCCGAGCTTTTCGATTTCTTCTGACATGCCCTTCAGTTCATCGGCAAGCTCCGCCTTCCTCCGCTCGGCATCCTCAAGCCGCTTCCGGAGGCCGCCTGCAAAGCCTGCCGTTCCCTGTTCTTCGTCCGTGAACAGGGCGGCCCTGTCCGCAAGCTGCCGCTCCGAGGATTTCAGTTCCGCGAGTCGTTCGTGGACTTCCCGTTCGGCGGTGCGCAGTTCTTCAAGGGCTTTCCGGTTTGCCGACCGGGAACCGGCGGCTTCCTGCCGGCTGCTTTTCAGGGAGCGGACGGCTTCTTCGGCGAGGCGGATCGACTTCTCCAGACGGCCGAGGTCCCCGGATACGGTTTCCAGCTCCGCTTTCCTCATGAAGATTGGGTTGTTCCGTTCCGATCCGCCGCCCGTCATGGATCCTCCCGCATTGACGACGTCGCCGTCGAGCGTGACGACCCTGTACCGGTAGCCGGCCATCTTCGCCATCTCGTTCGCGCCTTTGAGCGTCCGGGCGAGAATGACATTGCCGAGCATATTCCGGACAATCATCTCGAACTCGGGGTCGGCCGTGACGGCTGAATCCCCGGTTCCGACGAAGTCGCCGTGCCCCCCGATCCGCGACAGCGTCGATCCGTCGACCTGCCTCGGCTTCATGACCGGCAGGGGAAGGAACGTCGCCCGGCCCTTCCGGCTCTCCTTCAGGTGGGCGATGGCCCGGCGCGCGTCCGCTTCGGAAGCGGTGACGATGTGCTGCATCCCTCCGCCGAGTGCGGTTTCGACCGCCTTCGCATACTCCGGACGCACATCCAGCAGGGTCGCCACCGCCCCTTTGATGCCGGTCAGCCTTCCCGCTTCGGATGCGCGCAATATTTCCTTTACGCCCGTATGGAAGCCCGCATGCTCGGCTTCCATCGCGAGTAGGGCTTCCTTGCGACCTTTCAGCTTCTCCTGCAGGCTGTATGCCTTGTAGAGCTGCTCCTGTTTTTCCGACAGTTCTTCCGCGAGCCGGCGTTCGGCCTCTTCCTGCCCTGAATCCAGCCGGGCCGCCTCGGCTGCCCGTTCCCGGCAAAGCCGGGCCTCTTCTTCCGTCTTTTTCAGGAGGTCGCGGATCTCAGCGAGCCTGGATGCCGCCTCTTCGGCACGGGAACGGTTCCGCTCTGTCGTCTGTTTCTGCTGATCGATCTGCTGGGCGAGGTGCTTCAGCTCGTTGTTGACCGCAGCCTCTTCGCTCAGTCGTTCGATATAGGCGGATTTCAGCTCCTCGATCTTCTGCTCGGTCTCGCCGAGCGGACGCCCTGCCACATCCTGCAGCCGCCGGATCTCTTTGCGCGCTTTGGCCAGCGCTTCCCGGCGGTCCGCCGACAGGCGCTCCGCATCGTTTTTCTTCGTTTCCGTCAGCCGTAGGGATTCTTCGGCTTCGGAAAGATCGGAGCGCAAGCGCTCAAGCTGGCGCGCCGCATTCGTGCGCCGCTCCTGCATGACGAGCTTGCGCCCTTCCCATTTCTCCGTATTGGCCACTGCTTCCGCCAGCGTTTGATGCAGTCCATCCAGCTCCTCGGTCAGCGAAGCCGACTGCCGGCGCAGGGAGGCGAGGCTCTTTTCATGGCCATCCGCCTCGACCGATACTCGGCTCTCCCTCTCTGACGCTTCCATGAGTTCTTTGCGGACGGATTCCAGCCGGCTGCGGTTCATCTCAAGGTCATGGGCGATGAGAGCGGTCTCCGCCGCCTTCAGTTCATTGCCCATCGCCAGGAAATCCTCGGCCGCAGAAGCCTGGATCCGGAGGGGCTCCAGCCGCCCCTCGAGCTCATAGAGAATATCAAGCACCCGGTTCAGGTTGTCTTCGGTCTCAAACAGTTTATGCTCGGCCTTCCGGCGGCGCTGTTTGTATTTCAGCACGCCGGCAGCCTCTTCGAAGATCGCTCTCCGGTCCTCCGGCTTGCTGTTGAGGATTTCGTCGACGCGGCCCTGGGAGATGACCGAGAACGCTTCCTTGCCGAGCCCCGAGTCCATGAACAGATCGGTGATGTCGCGCAGCCGGCAAGCTTGCCGGTTGATCTGGTATTCGCTGTCGCCCGACCGGAAAACCCTTCGGCTGACGCTGATCTCCTGAAAGTCGAGCGGCACCCGGCCGTCCGAGTTGTCGAGGACGAGCGTCACTTCGGCAAAGTTGAGCGGCTTTCTCGATTCGCTTCCCGAAAAGATGATGTCTTCCATCTTGCCGCCCCGGAGCGTCTTCGCGGACTGTTCCCCGAGCACCCAGCGGATTGCGTCGGTGACATTGCTCTTGCCGCTGCCGTTCGGTCCGACCACGGCGGTGACCCCCGGCACGAAGTCAAGCCCGATGCGTTCGCCGAACGACTTGAAGCCGAAGATCTCCAATCGTTTTAAATACAATTCAGTCCGCCTGCCCTTCCGTTTTCCGCAGTTCGGCGATGGCATGGCGGGCTGCAAGCTGTTCCGCCTCTTTCTTGGACTTTCCTTCCCCGCGGCCGAGTTCCTTTCCGTCGACCGTGACGGAGGAAACGAAAATGCGGTCGTGGGCCGGGCCTTTTTCCTCAACGATCCGGTACTGCAGGTTGCCGCCCGCATCCTGCTGGACGATCTCCTGCAGCTGGCTCTTGTAATCCATCACATGGGAAAAAGCACCGACTTTCACTTTCGGAAAGACTACGCCTTCCAGGAACTTTCCGACCACTTCGAACCCGTGGTCAAGATAGAGGGCACCGACGAACGCCTCGAAGACATCGGCGAGCAATGCCGGACGCGTCCGGCCGCCGGTCTGCTCCTCCCCCTTCCCGAGCAGGACATACTTCCCGAAGCCGAGTTCGTTCGCGAATTGGACGAGTGACGGTTCGCAGACGATGGCTGCACGGAGCTTCGTCAGTTCGCCTTCGCTCATGGATGGATAGGTGTCGAATAAAAAGCGGGAGACCGTCAGTTCGAGCACGGCATCTCCGAGGAACTCGAGCCGCTCGTTGTCGTCGCGGATCCGCTTCCGGTGCTCATTCACATAAGATGAATGAGTGAATGCTTTGTAAAGGAGGGCGGGGTCGCTGAACGCGATGCCGTATTCCTCCTGGAACCCCGCAAATTTGCGGTGGACCGATTCGGGATATGAATCCCGCTTGCTGTGACGCTCATTTCGATTCATGGTCATGATGATCTGCCTTTCGGTGGTTGGATATATGCACAGTTTACCTGTTCCCGCCTGTTTTCGCAAAATGGAAAAGAGGCGGCCGCTTTCCCTGAACAGGTACGGCAGCAGCCTCCACAAAGCCGGTCAGCCGACTTTTTCTTCGATATAGTTCACGGCATTGCCGACAGTTCCGATCTTCTCCGCATCTTCATCGGAGATTTCAAGATCGAATTCGTCTTCAAGCTCCATGACGAGTTCCACTACGTCAAGGGAGTCGGCACCGAGGTCTTCACGGAAGGAAGCTTCGGGCTTCACTTCGCTTTCGTCCACGCCGAGACGGTCGACAATCACTTTCGTTACACGTTCCAGGACAGTTGCCAAACTGATTCACCTCCTCTCAAGGATTAGTATTTTCTCACATCACCATGCCGCCGTCGACATGGAGGGTCTGGCCGGTGATGTAATTGGAATCATCCGAAGAAAGGAACAGAACGGCATTTGCCACGCTTTCCGGGGAGCCGAGCTTTCCGAGTGGGATCTGGCCGAGCATGCCTTCCTTCACTTCTTCCGGAAGCTTTCCGGTCATGTCGGTCTCGATGAAGCCCGGTGCGACCGCGTTCACCCGGATGCCCCGGGCGCTCAGTTCCTTGGCGGCCGTTTTCGTCAGGCCGATGACGCCGGCTTTCGCCGCGACATAATTGGCCTGGCCGGCATTCCCGGCGACTCCGACGACGGAAGCCAGGTTGACGATCACACCGGACCGCTTCTTCATCATCGGACGGGCGACCGCTTTTGTGCAGAGGAAGACGCCCTTGAGATTTGTATCGATGACGTCATCCCATTCGTCTTCCTTCATCCGCATCAGCAGATTGTCTTTCGTGATCCCCGCATTGTTGACGAGGATATCCACAGAGCCGAAACGGGAGACCGTTTCGTCGACGAGCCGCTTCACGTCGTCCGCTTCGTTGACGGACGCCCGGACGGCAAACGCCTCGCCGCCGGCCTCCTCGATGAGCCGGACCGTTTCGTTCGCCTTTTCTTCGCTTCCCGCAAAATTCACGGCCACGCGTGCGCCTTCGGCTGCGAGCCGGATGGCGATCGCCCGCCCGATCCCCCGTGAGGAACCGGTGACGATTGCCGATTTTCCATCAAGTTTACCCATTCAGGACCATCCTTTCGCGGCCTCGACGGCCTTGGCCAGCGTCTCCCCGTCTTCCACTTTCAGAACGGTGACGGACCGGTCGATCTTGCGGATGAGCCCGGACAGCACGCCGCCCGGTCCGCATTCGATGAACCGCGTTACGCCAAGATCGAGCATCGTCCGGACCGACTCTTCCCAGCGCACCGGCGAATACAGCTGCTCGACGAGGAGCTCCTTCATCTCGTCCGGCTCCGTTGCCGGACGGGCGGTGACATTCGTGATGACCGGGAATCCGGGACGGTTGAATGCGACGGCGTCCAGCTGCTCCCGCAGCCTGTCGGCGGCCGGTTTCATAAGCGACGAGTGGAACGGCCCGCTCACATCGAGCGGGATCGCCCGCTTGGCGCCTGCCTCTTTGGCAGCCGCGCAGGCGCGCTCGACGCCTTTCCGGCTCCCGGAAATAACGATCTGGCCGGGGCAGTTCAGGTTGGCCGGCTGGACCGGGTCGCCGCTTTCGGTAATATTCTCCGTCACCGTGCGCAATTTCTCCGCATCCAGGCCGAGAATGGCCGCCATCGCCCCTTCGCCCGCCGGAACGGCGTCATTCATGTAAAGGCCTCGGCGATGGACAGTTTCCGCCGCGTCCCCGAAGCCGAGGACCCCGGCTGAAACGAGGGCCGTGTATTCACCGAGGCTGTGGCCTGCGGCATAGTCGGGACGGATGCCCGCCTGCTTCAGCGCCGCATCGATGGCGGCGCCGGCCGTCAGGAGCGCCGGCTGGGCGTTGTATGTAAGCGTCAATTCTTCCTGCGGGCCTTCCAGCATCAGTTTGCCGAGGTCGAATCCGAGGCGCCGGTCCGCCTCTTCGCGAAACCGGGCGCCTTCTCTGCCTTCCCCGATGAAATCCGCGGCCATTCCCGCTTTCTGGGACCCCTGGCCCGGGAAGACGAATGCAATCTTACTCATGTTCCCCCATCCTTCCGATCGTCTCGCCGATTTGTCCGGCCACATCGTACTCGGCCATGGTCCGGGCCTGCCGGATGGCGTTTTTGATGGCGTTCGCATTCGACGAGCCGTGTGCTTTGATCAGCGGAGCCTTCAGGCCGAACAGGCCCGCTCCGCCGTACTCTGTATAGTCCATCTTTTTCTTCAGGCCGCCGAGCCCGTCTTTGGCAAGGAGGGCGCCGATCTTTCCTTTCGCCGAGGACATGAATGCTTCTTTGAGCATGTGCATCAGCCCCTGGGCCGTTCCTTCGATCGTCTTCAGGACCATATTGCCCGTGAAGCCGTCCGTGACGACGACGTCTGCGACTCCGTTCAGGAGGTCACGCGCCTCCACGTTCCCGATGAAATTGACGGGAGCCTGCGCGATCAGCCCATAGGCCTCTTTCGTCAGTTCGTTCCCTTTGTTTTCCTCGGTGCCGATGTTCAAGAGGCCGACTCTCGGCTTCTGCAGACCCGTCACCCGCTCGGCGTAAATGCTGCCCATGACGGCATACTGCGCGAGGTGCCGGGGCTTCGCATCGGCGTTCGCCCCCATATCCAGCATGAGGAATCCGCTGCCGTCCACCGTCGGAAGCGTCGGGGCAAGCGCCGGCCGGTCGACGCCGTCCATCCGCCCGACGACGAACAGTCCGGCGGCCATCAATGCACCGGTATTGCCGGCGCTGACGCCCGCATCCGCCTCTTTGTCCCGCACGGCCTGCGCCATACGGACCATGGAGGCGTCCTTTTTTCTACGGACAGCACGGACCGGCTCATCGTCTCCTTCGATCTTTTCGGAACAGTGGATGACATCCAGCCGTTCGTGCCGGGCGATGTCGGGTCCGATCGCCTCCCGGTCCCCGTACAGCCGGATCCGGATATCCGGAAATTCCTCAAGCGCCCCGCGGACACCGTCCACAATGGCGTCCGGCGCATTGTCTCCGCCCATCGCATCTACTGCTATGATCATTGCTGTCCCTCTTTTCCTCGCTCGTGGGTCCGGTACATCTCGAATGTCCCGGTGAAAACGGTCTCTTCCCCGACCGTCGAGACGACCTTGACGATGGAGCGGCGGGGTTTCCGCCCTTCCGGCAGCACTTCCGCCTTCGCCACCACCCGGTCGCCCGCATGCACGGGCTTCCTGAACTCCAGATCGGATTTCGCCGTCAGGGCGAGTTCGTCGTCGATAACCGCGACGGCCAGGGAGTTCGCCTGGGCGAACAGATGATGGCCGCGTGCAATGCCGTTCCGCTGGAAGACATGATCTTCCGTGACGTCAAAGACCGAGACGGCCCGCTTGTCCAATTCGATGTCCAGCACGTCCCCGATCACTTCGTCGATCGGCAGCGCCTTCACATCGTCCAGGGTCCGGGCCGCGACGTCCTTCAGCCGTTCCCTCAGTTCCGGGATTCCAAGCTCCATCCGGTCGAGGCGGACGGTCTGGACACTGACGGCAAAATGCTCCGCCAGGTCGCCGTCTGTCAGGAGGGGGTTCTCCCGGAGGAGCGCCGTGAGCCTCTCCTGCCGCTCTCTCTTCTGCAATCTCATGTTTTCACCACCGGATTAGCACTTGGTACTAACATCAGTATATAAATTCAAAAGGGAGATTGCAAGCACGTTCCGGCGCACAAAAATATCCGATGAACGGTTCAATCGATCCGTTCATCGGACAGCGCTCCGGATTCTTCGATCATGCCGCGGAGACAGGCATATTCAGGGTCGTTCCAGAATTCCTCGCCGGCGACGAGCCGTTCCGCGTCCACACGGGCGGTGTTGAGGGCCCTGTAGTCATGGACGGGGTCGGCAACCTTGAAGTCCGGCATGCCGCTCTGACGCTTGCCGAAGAAGTCTCCCGGCCCGCGCAGCTCCAGGTCTTTCTCAGCCAGGCGGAAGCCGTCATTCGTCTCGGTCATCGACTGCATCCGCTCCTTGCCGATCTCGGTCTTCGGGTCCGCCAGCAGCACGCAGAAAGATTTGTGGGCGCCCCGCCCGACGCGTCCCCGCAGCTGATGAAGCTGCGAGAGCCCGAACCTCTCCGCATCGGAGATCACCATGAACGTCGCGTTCGGCACGTTGACGCCGACTTCGACGACCGTCGTGGAGACGAGCGCATCGAGGCGGCCTTCCGCGAATTCCCGCATGACCTCCTCTTTTTCGTCGGGATGAAGCCGGCCGTGCATGAGGCCCACCCGGAACCGGCCGCCGAAGTACTGGCGGATCTGCTCATACATGTCGACCGCATTCTGGACGTCCAGCTTGTCGGACTCTTCGATGAGCGGGCAGATGATGTATGCCTGCCGGCCCTGGCTGAGTTCATCGCCCATCCGGCGCAGCACGGCGTGCAGGGACTCCCGCTTTGTCCAGTACGTCTCGATCGGCTTCCTCCCGGCCGGCATTTCATCCAGGACCGAGACATCCATCTCCCCGAACGCGGTGATGGCGAGCGTCCTCGGAATCGGGGTGGCCGTCATGAAGAGGACGTCCGGATCTTCCCCTTTTTCTTTCAGCACCCGCCGCTGGGCGACGCCGAACCGGTGCTGCTCGTCGGTGATGACGAGGCCCAGCCGCTTGAACGAAACGTCCGGCTGGATGAGGGCGTGCGTCCCGATCACCAGGTCCAGTTCTCCCGAAGCGAGTTTTTCGAGGATGATGCGCCGCGCCTTCGTCTTTGTGGAACCTGACAGAAGGGCGATCGTGACGCCGTGCGGCTCGAGCCACTCCGCCAGCGTCTGGGCGTGCTGCTCCGCCAGGATCTCGGTCGGGGCCATCAGCGCCCCCTGCGCGCCCGCGGTGATGGCGGCGTAGAGAGCGACCGCGGCGACCGCCGTTTTCCCGGAACCGACATCTCCCTGGAGAAGCCGGTTCATCCTGACCGGCTCCTTCAGTTCGGCGCACAGTTCATTGACGACCCGTTTCTGGGCACCCGTCAGCTCAAACGGCAGCGACTCGATGAACAGGCGGACTTGATCGACATCGTAATGAAGGACCGCCCCCCGGCCGGCCTCTTTGCGGATTTTCTTCATCGCCTGCATTTTCAGCTGGTATCCGAGAAGCTCCTCATAGACGAACCGGCGGCGCGCATGTTTCACATGCTGCGCGTCCCGGGGGAAGTGCATCCCCACGAGCGCTTCGGCGATCCCCGGAAGGCGGTACTCTGCCCGGATTTTTTCGGGCAGGCAGTCTTCCAGTTCGGCGGCCACGGCATCGAGCGCACTCCGGATGTATCGCCGGAACGTCTTCTGATGCATGCCGCCCTTTAGGCTGTAGACCGGTTCGAAGTCGTCGCCGTCCTGTTTCGGGCCTTCCTTGAACGAGCTCACATTGATGATCTGGCGTCCCCTGTCCCATTTCCCGGTGACGGTGATCGTCATGCCGGGGGTGAGCCGGTTTCTCAGGTAGTGCTGGTTGAAGAACACGGCCTTGACGAGATGCCGGCCCGCCAGAAGACGGATCTGAAGCCGGGACTTGTTGCGGCCGGAAAAGAAAACGGAAGGCTCGCTTTCGACCCTTCCTTCAATGGTGACCCGTTCTTCGTGGGGTGTTTCGGCCAGATCTTTCAGCCGGTTGTCTTCATGGCGGTACGGAAAGGTCATGACCAGGTCGCCGACCGTCAGGACTCCGAGTTCCGCCAGTGTCTTGGCNTTTTTCTTCCAGCCCCCGCCGCTGGGCGACGCCGAACCGGTGCTGCTCGTCGGTGATGACGAGGCCCAGCCGCTTGAACGAAACGTCCGGCTGGATGAGGGCGTGCGTCCCGATCACCAGGTCCAGTTCTCCCGAAGCGAGTTTTTCGAGGATGATGCGCCGCGCCTTCGTCTTTGTGGAACCTGACAGAAGGGCGATCGTGACGCCGTGCGGCTCGAGCCACTCCGCCAGCGTCTGGGCGTGCTGCTCCGCCAGGATCTCGGTCGGGGCCATCAGCGCCCCCTGCGCGCCCGCGGTGATGGCGGCGTAGAGAGCGACCGCGGCGACCGCCGTTTTCCCGGAACCGACATCTCCCTGGAGAAGCCGGTTCATCCTGACCGGCTCCTTCAGTTCGGCGCACAGTTCATTGACGACCCGTTTCTGGGCACCCGTCAGCTCAAACGGCAGCGACTCGATGAACAGGCGGACTTGATCGACATCGTAATGAAGGACCGCCCCCCGGCCGGCCTCTTTGCGGATTTTCTTCATCGCCTGCATTTTCAGCTGGTATCCGAGAAGCTCCTCATAGACGAACCGGCGGCGCGCATGTTTCACATGCTGCGCGTCCCGGGGGAAGTGCATCCCCACGAGCGCTTCGGCGATCCCCGGAAGGCGGTACTCTGCCCGGATTTTTTCGGGCAGGCAGTCTTCCAGTTCGGCGGCCACGGCATCGAGCGCACTCCGGATGTATCGCCGGAACGTCTTCTGATGCATGCCGCCCTTTAGGCTGTAGACCGGTTCGAAGTCGTCGCCGTCCTGTTTCGGGCCTTCCTTGAACGAGCTCACATTGATGATCTGGCGTCCCCTGTCCCATTTCCCGGTGACGGTGATCGTCATGCCGGGGGTGAGCCGGTTTCTCAGGTAGTGCTGGTTGAAGAACACGGCCTTGACGAGATGCCGGCCCGCCAGAAGACGGATCTGAAGCCGGGACTTGTTGCGGCCGGAAAAGAAAACGGAAGGCTCGCTTTCGACCCTTCCTTCAATGGTGACCCGTTCTTCGTGGGGTGTTTCGGCCAGATCTTTCAGCCGGTTGTCTTCATGGCGGTACGGAAAGGTCATGACCAGGTCGCCGACCGTCAGGACTCCGAGTTCCGCCAGTGTCTTGGCCGCTTCCTTTCCGATCCCCTTCAGGGTGCCGACAGGATCAGTCAACGCCACTTTGGGCTTCCTTCTTTCCGAAGATCTCCGCTTCCAGCCGCTTGCCGGTCGGCGTTGCCGCGAGCCCGCCTTTTGCCGTCTCGCGCAGCGCGGACGGCATGGCGCGGCCGATCTTGTGCATCGCCTCGATCACTTCGTCCGTCGGGATGACGCTGACGATGCCGGCAAGCGCCATGTCGGCACCGACGATCGCCTTGGCGGCCCCCATCGCGTTACGCTTCACGCAAGGCACTTCGACGAGTCCGGCCACCGGATCGCAGACGAGGCCGAGCATGTTCTTCATGACGATCGAGAACGCCTCCGCACTCTGCTGCGGGGT
>NZ_LN651373.1:1080031-1115565 GCF_000826125.2 Bhargavaea cecembensis | reverse complement strand
TTCCGCCCGCCATTTCGACGATCGCCGCGGCCGCCATCGAAGCGGCCGATCCGGTCTCCGCCTGGCAGCCGCCCGCCGCTCCGGAGATCGACGCATTGTTGGCGACGACAAAGCCGAAAGCGCCGGAAGTGAACAGGAAGTTGATCATCTGTTCACGGGTCGGATTGAGCTTGTCCTTCACTGCGAACAGCGTTCCGGGCACGATCCCGGCCGCACCCGCGGTCGGAGTCGCACAGATCATGCCCATCGCGGCGTTCACCTCGTTCGTGGCGACCGCCTTGGAAACAGCGTCCAGCAGCAGGTCACCGGACAGGGATTTCCCGGTCTTCATATAGTTTTGCAACAGGACCGCATCGCCGCCCGTGAGGCCGGATGTGGAATGGACGCCCCGGAGGCCCTTTTCGACCGCTTCTTCCATCACCTGCAGATTGCGTTCCATCTGGGCGACCACCTGCTCCCTCGTGCGTTTCGTGATCTGCATCTCCTGCTCGATCATGATCTCAGAGATCGGCTTGCCGGTCTCCTCCGCCAGGACGATCAGTTCCTTTACCGAAGAAAATAAAATATCCAACGGGATTCCCCCTTCATATTAGTCTGCAAGAATGGAAACTTGCGTCACGTTGTCCAGATCCGAAATGAGCCGGATCATGCCGTCATCGATGATCTGGTCGACTTCGATGACCATGAGCGCCATCTCGCCTTTTTCCTTGCGCCCGCATTCCATGTGCGCAATGTTGATCCCGTCCGCCGCAAGTGCATTGGAAACCGCGGCGATGACGCCCGGCCGGTCATGATGGACGATCAGGAGGGCGGGGTAATGGCCGGTGAGGCGGAGCGGGAAGCCGTTCAGTTCGGTCACTTCCATCTTGCCTCCGCCGATCGAGATGCCCGTCAGCTGCATTTCCCCGTCCTTGTCCCCGATCCGGAGCGTGGCGGTGTTCGGATGATCGGGCTCTTCCTCTTCGGGAATGAACTCAAAACGCATGCCGCTCCGCTCCGCCTCCTCGAATGCCGTCCGGATCCGGTCATCGTCCGTATCATAGCCGAGCAGCCCGCCGACGATCGCGACATCGGTGCCATGCCCCTTGTACGTTTCGGCGAACGATCCGTACAGGCGGATCTCCGCCCATTCCGGCTGGCGGCCGAACAGGTTTCTGGCAACCAAGCCGATGCGTGCGGCGCCGGCCGTGTGGGATGATGACGGCCCGACCATGACCGGGCCGATAATGTCGAACACAGACCTGAATTTCATCGATAAACGTCCTCCTTCGGGACTCTCTATCCCTTATTTTACACGAATTCTCTTCCAGACTCAAAACACACGTTCGTTTTTGGGAGCGCTTTCTCCCTGTTTCATAGGAACGGCGCACCGGGATTCGGTGCGCCGGTCACTTATTCGACAGATAGAATGTACGGATACAGCGGCTGATTGCCGTTATGGACTTCCACTTCCAAATCCGGATAGCGGCCGGTGACGTAATCCGCAAGCGATTCCGCCTCGTCCTGCGAGACGTCAGTGCCGTACAGGATCGTCACGATCTCCGATTCCTCGTCGATCAGACCGTCCAGCAGCGAGCGGGTGACGTCTGCGAGGGAGGCGTCCGACTTGACGATTTTTCCTTCGGCGATCGCCATGAAGTCGTCTTTTCGTATGGCGACGCCGTCGATGGTCGTGTCCCGGACGGCATTCGTCACCTGGCCGGTCCGGACGTGGGCGAACGCCGATGTCATCGACTTGGCATTCTCCTCGACGGAAACTTCGGGATTGAAGGCGAGTATGGCTGCGAGCCCCTGAGGTACGGTTTTGGTCGGAACGACGGCCGCTTCGATGCCGGCGACTTCCGCGGCCTGTTCGGCAGCCATGATGATGTTCTTGTTGTTCGGGAGGATGAGCGCACGCTCCGCCCCGATTTCCCGGATCGCCTGGACGATGTCTTCCGTGGACGGATTCATCGTCTGGCCGCCCTCGATGACAGCCGACGCCCCGATGCTCTTGAAGAGCTCGGCGATCCCCGGTCCCATCGAGACCGTGATGACGGCATACGGAACGGCGGCATGCGGCTTCCGGCCCGTATCGGCGCGGTGCCCTTCCCCGACGATCGCCGTGTGCTGCTGCCTCATATTCTCGATCTTGATGTTGATCAGACTGCCGTACCGCTGTCCGTAGGTGAGGACATCGCCCGGATCTTCGGAATGGATATGTACCTTGGCGATCTCATCGTCCGAGATGACGAGGAGGGAATCGCCGTACCCGCTCAGATCCTCGCGGAATTGCTGCTCGTCGAACGGATGGGCCTCCGTCTTGTCGTCTTCGAATTTGACCATGAACTCCGTGCAGTAGCCATATTCGATGTCGGCGGTATCCATGAAGCCCTGGACGCTCCGGTGGTGCTCGGCGCTGACGAGTTCGTCCATCGACGCCTCCATCGTGCGCTCGGGAAGCTTTTCCCCCTTCATCGAAGCAAGGAACCCTTCATAGACGAATACAAGCCCTTGGCCGCCGCTGTCCACGACGCCGACTTCCTTCAGGACCGCCAGCAGATCCGGCGTGCGTTTCAGGGAAGCTTTTGACTCTTCGGTGAGCACTTCCATGATCTTGATGAGGTCCGTCTCCGTCTCCGCCGCTTCAACCGCCTTGGCGGCGGCGTCTTTGGCGACGGTAAGAATCGTCCCTTCGACCGGCTTCATGACCGCTTTGTAGGCCGTGTCGACACCGGCCTGGAAAGCGCCCGCAAACGTGCCGGCGTCCAGCGTTTCTTCCTGTTCGATCGCTTTGCTGAAACCGCGGAACAGCTGTGAAAGGATGACGCCCGAATTTCCCCGTGCGCCCATCAGCAGGCCTTTGGCAAGAGCCTGGGCCGTTTTTCCGATATGCGGGTTCTCCCCCCGCTCCGTCTCTTTCGCTCCGGATGTCATGGACAAGTTCATATTCGTCCCCGTATCGCCGTCCGGCACCGGGAATACATTGAGCGAATCCACGTAATCGGCGTTGTCGGACAAGTGAAGGGAGCCCATCTTCACCATTTCCGCAAATCGATGTCCGTCTAATTCTTTCATAAACGTTCGCTTCCTCCTTCTACAGGTTCGTCACGCGGACTCCCTGGACAAAAATGTTGACGGAGCCTACCGTCATCCCGAGCAGTTTGCTCAAAGTATATTTCACTTTTGACTGGACCTGGTAAGCGACTTCGGTGATCTTCGTCCCGTAGCCGATGATGACATACATATCGATATGGAGGTCATCCCCGACATTGCGGACGATGACGCCCTTTGTGAAGGTCTCTTTCCGGAGGATGTCGGTCAGGCCGTCGCGGATCTGGTGCCTGGACGCCATTCCGACGATTCCATAGCATTCGACGGCTGCGCCGCCGGCTGCCTGGGCAATCACATCATTCGAGATTTCAATTTTGCCGAATTCATTTTTCAATCCGATCGACATGGTAACGCCTCCTCAAGTCCAAATTGACTACCGTCATTGTACTATACCGGCCTTGAATAGAAAAGACGCACTCCGGCAGTCGGCTTCTCCTGTAAAGGTTTTTTTCTTGATATCGGTTCATTTCAGGTTGCAACAGCCCCTTCTTTGTGATAAATTATTTTAGTATGTGAGATGACGCAACGAAGCACCGTCTTCATCTTCACCGAAGAGGAGGGAAACATATGTCTAAGAAATGTGTAGTGACAGGACGCAAAGCCACTGCCGGCAACAAGCGCTCCCACGCTATGAACGCCAACCGCCGCACATGGGGGGCCAACCTCCAGAAAGTGCGCATCATGGTCGACGGCAAACCGAAGCGCGTATGGGTATCCGCCCGTGCTCTTAAATCCGGCAAAGTCGAGCGTGTGTGACCTGTTCTGATAAACTAAAAAAATGCCGGGCTGACATGACGTCAGCCCGGCATTTTTCGTTTGCGTTTTTTCTTGGCGGTCGCGGCCGCATTGCTCTCTTCCCTGTGGAATAGCTGTATGCATCTTCTGGCAACGCTGCTCACCATTTTGGGCAGCCGGAATGTGTACACTCTCATTTTTTTCCGCTCCTTTCAGGCATCGGTGCTTCTTATCATCAAACATATGCCTGTCTGGAATGAGATAGTACAGACCTCCGAAAGCAGCTCGTTGCTCGTATACATCGTCGTCCCCGGCAAGAGCCGGCCGCCTGTCACGTCATATTTGAATCCGGCGAGGTCCATCCCCTCCACTTCCCCTCCGAAGGCGAAGAAGGAGACGTACGGCCGTTCTCCGGATTTTTTAATTTTGCTCGTGCCGGGCAGGAGGAACCGGAGTTCATTCGTCCGGTCCAGGATTCGAAACCCGGTGTCCGNCGATGATGACATACATATCGATATGGAGGTCATCCCCGACATTGCGGACGATGACGCCCTTTGTGAAGGTCTCTTTCCGGAGGATGTCGGTCAGGCCGTCGCGGATCTGGTGCCTGGACGCCATTCCGACGATTCCATAGCATTCGACGGCTGCGCCGCCGGCTGCCTGGGCAATCACATCATTCGAGATTTCAATTTTGCCGAATTCATTTTTCAATCCGATCGACATGGTAACGCCTCCTCAAGTCCAAATTGACTACCGTCATTGTACTATACCGGCCTTGAATAGAAAAGACGCACTCCGGCAGTCGGCTTCTCCTGTAAAGGTTTTTTTCTTGATATCGGTTCATTTCAGGTTGCAACAGCCCCTTCTTTGTGATAAATTATTTTAGTATGTGAGATGACGCAACGAAGCACCGTCTTCATCTTCACCGAAGAGGAGGGAAACATATGTCTAAGAAATGTGTAGTGACAGGACGCAAAGCCACTGCCGGCAACAAGCGCTCCCACGCTATGAACGCCAACCGCCGCACATGGGGGGCCAACCTCCAGAAAGTGCGCATCATGGTCGACGGCAAACCGAAGCGCGTATGGGTATCCGCCCGTGCTCTTAAATCCGGCAAAGTCGAGCGTGTGTGACCTGTTCTGATAAACTAAAAAAATGCCGGGCTGACATGACGTCAGCCCGGCATTTTTCGTTTGCGTTTTTTCTTGGCGGTCGCGGCCGCATTGCTCTCTTCCCTGTGGAATAGCTGTATGCATCTTCTGGCAACGCTGCTCACCATTTTGGGCAGCCGGAATGTGTACACTCTCATTTTTTTCCGCTCCTTTCAGGCATCGGTGCTTCTTATCATCAAACATATGCCTGTCTGGAATGAGATAGTACAGACCTCCGAAAGCAGCTCGTTGCTCGTATACATCGTCGTCCCCGGCAAGAGCCGGCCGCCTGTCACGTCATATTTGAATCCGGCGAGGTCCATCCCCTCCACTTCCCCTCCGAAGGCGAAGAAGGAGACGTACGGCCGTTCTCCGGATTTTTTAATTTTGCTCGTGCCGGGCAGGAGGAACCGGAGTTCATTCGTCCGGTCCAGGATTCGAAACCCGGTGTCCGGGTGTTCGCTCTGCAGCCTGAAGACGGCATGCAGGGCGGACTGGGCATGGTCCAGCCTCCCGCCCGTCACACCTGTCAGCGTGATCCGGCGGGCCGGGCGGGCGGCGGCCTCGAGAAGCGCGAGCTCGGTGTCGGTTTCGTCCTTTTCCGCCGGAACCTGGACGAACCGGTCCGAAGCGGCCCGGATTTCTTCCCGTTCACCGGGAGTCACGGAGTCGAAGTCCCCGATTGCCAGCGCCGGCCGGATCCCCGCCCGGATGAGCCGGAGCGCGCCGCGGTCCGCGCCGATGAATTCCGCGCCGGACACGGCAAGGCCTGCGAGATCCGGCAGGCCGAAATCAGGTCCGCCCGCCACGATGACCGTCTCCGGGATCATTGGAGTGCGGCCGCGGCTGCATTCCGGATTCCCTGAAGGGCGGAGGCCCGGTCTTCCTTCCCGAAGATGGCGGAACCGGCGACGAACACCCCGGCTCCCGCGCGTGCGCATTCTGCTGCGGTCTCTTCCGTGACGCCCCCGTCCACTTCGATTTCAGTGTCGAGTCCGCGCTCGCGGATGAGGGCCGCGGTCCGCTCGATTTTCGGAATCACCGACCGGATGAACGATTGGCCGCCGAATCCCGGGTTGACGGTCATGAGGAGCACCATGTCGAGATCATCGATTACATAGTCGAGCACTTCCACCGGCGTATGCGGGTTCAGCACAACGCCCGCCTTCACCCCGTGGGACTTGATGAGCTGGACGGTCCGGTGCAGATGCGGGCAAGCCTCGGCATGGACCGTGATGATGTCGGCCCCGGCATCGGCAAATTCGCCGATATAGCGGTCGGGATTCTCAATCATGAGATGGACGTCGAGCGGCAGGTCCGTCACCGGCCGGAGCGCCCGGACGACGAGCGGTCCGAGCGTGATGTTCGGGACGAAATGGCCGTCCATGACGTCGACATGGATATAATCGGCGCCTGCGCGCTCGACTTCCTTCACTTCTTCGCCCAGTTTCGAAAAGTCGGCGGACAGGATGGATGGTGCGATTTTGGTCATGATGGATACCTCGGCTTTCGGTCAATGATTTCCTGCAGGAACAGCACGTAGTCATCGTAGCGGAAACGGGCGGCATCACCCTTTTCGACTGCGGCCTTCACTGCGCATTTCGGTTCTTTCAGATGCAGGCAGCCCCTGAACTTGCAGTGCTCGGCCAGCTCCGCAAATTCGATGAAGCAATGGGTCAGGTCCTCTTTCTCCAGATGGTCGAAATCGAGGGAGCTGAAGCCCGGCGTGTCGGCGACGAGCCCGCCGCCGTATTCGATGAGTTCAACGTGGCGCGTCGTGTGCCTGCCGCGCCCGAGGGCATCCGAAATTTCGTCGGTCTTCAGGTCCAGGTCGGGCATGAGCGAGTTCAGGAGCGTCGACTTGCCGACGCCCGACTGGCCGGTCAGGACGGTCGTCTTGCCTTCGAGCAGCGGGAGGAGCGTCTCGGTCACCTTTTCGTCCCCCATATGGGTTTCGATCACCGGATAGCCGATCTTCCTGTAATAGTCGACGTACGGACGGAGCCGTTCCGCGTCTTTCCCGTCAAGCAGATCAGCTTTTGTCAGGCAGATGACGGGCTCCACCCCGTAGGATTCGATGATGGCCAGGAAGCGGTTCAGCAGTCTCGGGGAGAAGTCGGGCTCCTTCATCGAGAAGACAAGGAGCGCCTGATCCACATTCGAGATCGGAGGCCGCACGAGCTCGTTTTTCCGTTCATGGATGTTGACGATCACCGCGTCATTGTCCCCGTTCACTTCATAGTCGACGAAGTCGCCGACGAGCGGGGTCACGCCCCGGTTGCGGAAGACGCCCCTCCCCCTGCCGCGGACGAGCCGGCCATTGTCGTATACGTAATAAAACCCGCTCAGTGCCTTCCGGATCTGTCCGTTCTCCAAACTGTCACCTTCCCTTTCTTGGTTCATGGTATAGAAGTTGAGTTTTGTACTCGCTTAAAGTGAGATTTCATAACTATTGCTTTTCGTTCCAGCACTCGCTTTCCGCGGGCACGGCCTCAATCTCCTCGTCACTGCGTTCCTGCGGGGCTTTCAGCTCGCGCTGTTCCCGCAGGAGTCGAGTGCTTCCACTACAAGCAACCGCAGAATAAAACCTCCGCGTGAGCAATCAAAAGGTAATCTATATACCCGGCTGTCATTCATACGGGATGGTTTCTTCGGCGATGACTCGGCCGTCGCGTTCGATGCGGTACTCGGCGCTTCCGCCCTGCCTGATTTCCATCCGGATGCGTTTTGTCGTGTCTTCCTTGATCGTGAATGTTTCAGCCGGTTTGTCGAAGTTGTGGCTGAGGTCTTTGACGTAGATGTTCACCGTTTGTTCCGCGCCTTCCTCATCAGGTTCGTACGGGATGGTGACCCCCTGGATGAAGGTTTTCACCGGTGACGCCTCCGGCCCTTTCGACAGGATGACTTTGATCGTCGCCCCTCTGTCGAGCCGGGCGCCCGCCTTCGGCTCCTGGGAAATGACCTGGCCGGCCTCCACCGAATCGGACGGGCGCTCTCCCGTGATCCGGATATTGAAGCCGGATGTCCGGGCGTAGTCGTTCAGCTGTTCCTCGTCAAAGCCCGAAAGATCCTTCGTCTCGATCGTTTCCACGCCTTTGCTCACGGTGAGGACGAGTTCGGTCTTGGACGGCACGATTTCCTCGCCGGCTTCCGGTTCCTGTCCGATGACGGTCCCTTCCGGCTCGTCGGAAAACGCTTCTTCTCTCCGTACTTTTTCAAACCCGTACCCCTCGATGATCTCCTCGATCGATTCGATGTCGCGTCCGGTGAAGTCGGTCAGTTCGACCGGCTCCTCGCCGGCGCTGACGACCAGATCGATTTCGGTTTCGAGATCCTGGGTGGTGCCTTCGTCCGGAGAAGTCCGGATGACTGAACCTTCCTCGATGTCAGGGGAGTTTTCCTCGGACTGCTCCCCGATCCTGAATCCGGCATCGCGGATGAGGGCGGTCGCTTCCTCCACCGACTTCCCGGCAACTTCCGGCACGGGCGCCTGTTTCGGACCGAACACGCCGAGCAGATAAAGCAGGACGGCGAGGAGTGCGGCCAGGATCAGCGTCCCGGCAAGAAGCCACGGCCACTTTTTCCTCTTCTTTTTCGGTTTTTTCTTATCGGGTTTTCCCGCAGGTACAGGGTCGGCGGCCGGTTTTGGTTCCGGCGCGGTTTCCGGCGTTCGGGCATCCGCTGCCTGTGCAGGCTGGAAATCCCGGATGACGGGCATCGCCTTCGTGGCATCGTCGTCGGGCGGCGGCGGCTGGAACAGCGCTTCGTCGGCCCGTTCCGGTGACAGGACCGTCCGGAGATCCCGCAGCATGTCGTCTGCGGAAGCGTACCGGTGGGCCGGATCCTTGGCGGTCGCCTTCAGGATCACATTCTCCAGGCTTTGCGGCACGTCCGGCCGTTCGTCCCGGATCCGCGGCGTGTCCTCCTGGAGGTGCTTCAGCGCAATCGAGACCGGCGACTCTCCCGAGAACGGGAGCTTGCCCGCCAGCATTTCGTAAAGCACGATGCCGAGCGAATAAAGGTCGGACCGCTTCGTCGCAATCCCGCCCCTCGCCTGTTCCGGCGACAGATAATGGACCGTCCCCATGACCGAGTTCGTGCGGGTGAGCGCCGTGGCGGAGAGCGCCATGGCGATGCCGAAGTCGGTCAGCTTCACGTTCCCGTCCAGGTCCATCAAAATATTCTGGGGCTTGATGTCCCGGTGGACGATGCCGTGCAGATGGGCGGCGGAGATGCCCGAGCAAAGCTGCATCATGATATCGACCGCGCGGGCCGCAGGGAGCGGTGCCTTTTCCTGGATGTATTCCTTGAGCGTCCGGCCCTCGACGTATTCCATGACGAGGTAATGGAGATCGCCGTCCTCCCCGACATCGTAGATGTTCACGATATTCGGATGGATCAGGCTCGTGGCGGAGAGCGCTTCGCGGTGGAACCTCTTCCTGAGCTCTTCCTCATCCGCCAGGTCGTAGCGGAGGATTTTGATCGCGACGGGACGGTCCAGGATCATGTCCCTGGCCAGGTAGACGGTGGACATGCCGCCGCCCCCGAGAAGGCCGAGGACTTCGTAGCGCCCGCTGATCCGCTTTCCGATCATCGGCAGTCCTCCTCCCGGATCCCGTTATCGATGAGGATCACCGAGATATTGTCTTCCCCTCCGCGCTCATTTGCCGATCCGATGAGCGAATCCGCCCGTTCGCCCGCGGTGCCGGCGGCCAGGACGGCATCGGAGATTTCCCGGTCCGACAGCTTGTTGCTCAGCCCGTCGGAACAGATGAGGATCGCCGCGCCTTGTGCCAGTTCAGCCGGGATGATGTCCGGTTCCGTTTCGGCGTCGGTTCCGAGCGCTTTCATGATGACATTGCGCTTCGGATGGTGCAGCGCCTCTTCCTCCGTGATCTCTCCGTTTTCAAGCAGCAGATTGACGAGGGAATGGTCTTTCGTCAGCCGGACCGCCCCTTCCCTGCGGATCAGGTAGGTCCGGCTGTCCCCGAGGTGGCAGACCGTGACATCCCTGCCGGAAATGACGGCCGCCTCAAGGGTCGTGCCCATTCCCCTGCATTCCTCGTTCTCGATCGAGTGCTCGTACAATTCGCGGTTCAGGGCGTCCGCCGTCCCGGTCAGCCACTCGGCCCTTCCTTCGTGGGTGGACAGCGAGACGGAATCCGCTTCCTCGAACTGCCTGATCATGCCCTCGACCGCCATCCGGCTCGCCGTGTCTCCGCCTTTATGGCCGCCCATCCCGTCGGCGACGACCGCAAGCAGAAAACGGCCGTCCTCTTTTGTGAAAACGGCCGAATGGTCTTCGTTGATCTTTCGTTTCATTCCTATATGTGTTCGGACTGCATATTCCAAGTGAATCCCCCGCTTCCCCGGCAGGCGCCGGCGGATCATTCCGTTCGTTTTCTGAATGCGGCGACAAAGAACCCGTCGCCTCCGAAGTCCTGCGGCAATACTTGAAGCATGCCGTCCTCATAGCGGAGGCCTTCCCGGAGCATTTTCTCAATGCTCATCCGCTCCATGTCCGGGAACGATTCCAGGAATCGTTCCGCCGTGTCCCGGTTTTCTTCCTTGTCCACCGTACAGGTGCTGTAGACGAGGACGCCGCCGGGTTTGAGCAGGCGGCGGGCCTCGGCGAGCAGGCTCGCCTGGATGTCCGGAAGCCCTGCGATGTCCGTTTCGGATTTCGAGTACTTGATGTCCGGCTTTCTGCGGATCACGCCGAGACCGCTGCACGGCGCGTCGACGAGGATCCGGTCAAACGATGCCGGCTCCTCCTTGCCGGACAGGCTGCGGCTGTCCGCCGCGCCCGTCCGGATGTTGCCGAGCCCGAGCCGTTTTGCATTCTCCTCGACGAGCTTCACCTTGTGCGGATGAAGGTCGTAGGCCCACACTTCGCCCCGGTCATCCATGAGCTCCGCAATGTGGGTCGTTTTGCCGCCGGGTGCCGCGCACATGTCGAGCACCCGCATGCCCGGTTCTGCGCCGAGCGCGAGCGCCGGCAGCATGGAGCTCTCGTCCTGGATCGTGACGAGGCCTTCCCTGAACGCCCGGCTCCTCGCCGCGTTGCCCCCGCTGATCCGGATGGCGTCCGCGACGACGGGACTCTGTTCGGCTTTGAATCCTTCCGAATGGAGGGCTTCCAGCGCGCCGGCCGCCGTCGTTTTCGTGCGGTTCACCCGGACGGTCTGGACCGGCGGCTCATTGTTCGCGGCCGCCATCCGTTCGGCCTCTTCCCGGCCGTACTGATCTGCCCAGCGGCGGATGAGCCATTCCGGATGGCTTGTCAGGATTGCGGTCCGTGTTGCCCAGTCCCGGATCTCCCCTGCGTTGCGGACCCCTTCGCGGATGACGGAACGCAGGATCCCGTTCACCATGGACGCGACCCCCTTGTGGCCGCGCCGCTTGGCGATCTCCACGGCTTCGTTCACGACGGCGTGATCCGGGATCCGTTCCAGGTAGACGAGCTGGTAGACGGACAGCCTGAGCAGCTCCCTCACCCAGTCGTCCACTTTGCCGCGGATGAACGGCTCAAGATAGTAATCAAGCGTCATCCGGTGCTGGAGCGTACCGTACGTCAGCTCGGTCAAAAGCCCCCGGTCTTTCTCGTCCAGCTTGTAGTCTTCGATCGTCCGGTGGAGGAGCAGGTTGCTGTAGGCCTGGTCGCGGCTGACGGCGAGCAGGATGCCGAGCGCAGCGTCCCGGACATTCCCTTCCCATCTTTTCTGCCTGCTGCGGCTCATCCGAACAGGTCCCCTTCCGAAAGCGCTGCACCGGCACCGTTCAGGAAGCCCGCCGCATCCATCCGCTTCTTGCCCGAAGGCTGGAGCTCGGTGATGCTGACGGCTTGCCCGTCGCCGGCCTGGACGGAGATCTTGCCGTCCTTCAGCGAGATGACCGTGCCGGGTGCCGCCCCTTCCTTCCCTGAAGCGGTCTCGGAACGCCAGATTTTCATCGTTTTTCCGTCGTATTCGGTAAAAGCGCCCGGCCAGGGACGGAGGCCGCGGATCTGGTTATGCACGGAGACGGCCGGCTTCGTCCAGTCGATCTTCTCCTGTTCCCGGGTGATGTTGCCGGCGAATGTCGCCTTTTCATGATCCTGCGGAATCCGGTCATTCGTCCCCGCAATGACGGACGGGAGCGTCTCCTTCAAGAGATCCGTGCCCGCTTCGGACAGCCGGTCGAACAATTCGCCCGTGTCCTCGTCGTTGCCGATCGGGACCCGCACTTGTGAAATGATATCGCCGGCATCGAGTTTTTCCGCCATATACATGATCGTCACACCGGACTCCCGTCGTCCGTCGATGATCGCCTGGTGGATCGGTGCGCCGCCCCGGTAGTCCGGAAGCAGCGAGGCGTGGACGTTCAGGCAGCCGAGCGCCGGCGCGTCCAGCAGTTCCTTCGGCAGAATCTGCCCGTAGGCGGCGGTCACGACGAGGTCGGGCTTCATCGACAGGACCTTCTCCAGTTCCTCCGAGCCCCTCAGCTTTTCCGGCTGGAGCACGGGAAGGCCGAGGCGGACCGCCTCCTCCTTCACCGGCGGCGGGGTGAGCACCCGCTTCCGTCCGACCGGCCGGTCCGGCTGCGTGACCACCGCCAGGATGTCATATCCCTCTTCTTTCAGCATGCGGAGGACGGGGACCGAAAAGCCGGGCGTTCCCATGAAGACGATGCTCGTCATATCCGCTCCTCCTCTTCCTCCGCCATTTCTTCCAGTTCTTCCTCCGTCACGATCCGGGTGATCTTCGAATCGAACAGGACGCCGTCCAGATGATCGATCTCATGCAGGATCGCCCGGGCCTCATAATCTTCCGCTTCGAGCTCATACCAGCTGCCGTCCCTCTCCTGTGCGTGCACCTTCACGTGGAACGGGCGCTCCACTTCGCCGTAAAGGCCGGGGAAGCTCAGGCAGCCCTCGATGTCGGTGTCCGCCCCGCCGGTCGCCACGACTTCCGGGTTGATCAGCCAGATCGGATCCTGGCCTTCCCCGAGATCGACGATGGCCGCACGGATCCCTTCACCCACTTGGGGCGCGGCGATTCCGATCCCATCCGCCTCCAGCATCGTTTCATACATGTCATCAAGCAGCGTCTGGAGCTCTTTCCCAAAGTCTGTCACCGGCCTGCACGGATTGCTCAGGATCGGTGACGGGTGTTCGACGATTTTCCGGATTGTCATCTGTGATTCCTCATTTCCATCTGCCGGTTTCTCAAGAGATGGAGGACGGGTTCATGTCGATCGACATGAGGAGCCCGCTCTTCATCCAGTTGTTCCGGTAGATCTTCACCAGATCGGTGAGGACCCCGGCCAGCTTCGGTTCTTTTTTGTATTTTATCAGACATTGATAGCGATATCTATTGTTCACCCGGGCCACTTCCGAAGCCGTCGGTCCGATGATGGCCGTGTCGGGGCCGAGCTTTCCGGAGAGCCAGGAAACCGCCTTTTCCGCCGTGTCCGAGACGGTCAGGAGATCTTCGTGGGAAAACCGGATCAGCGTGATGTAATAGAAGGGCGGATAGGAAAAGCGTTTCCGGTTGGCCATCTCGATCCCGTAGAACGGCTCGTACGCCTGGTCTTTCGACAGCTCGACGGCGTAGTGCTCGGGGGCATATGTCTGGATGTACACGAGCCCTTCCTTTTCATGCCGGCCCGCGCGCCCGCTCACCTGGGTGAGGAGCTGGAACGTCTTTTCCGCCGCCCGGAAATCAGACAGCCGGAGCATCGTATCGGCCGACAGCACGCCGACGAGCGTGATGTTCGGGAAATCGAGACCCTTCGCGATCATCTGGGTGCCGAGCAGGATATCGGCCTCCCCGTCCCCGAACTGCCGGAGCAGTTTTTCATGGGAGCCTTTCTGGCGCGTCGTGTCGACATCCATCCGCAGCACTCTGGCTTCCGGGAACAGCCGGTGCAGTTCCTCCTGCACTTTCTGGGTGCCGGTCCCGAAAAAGCGGATGTGCTCGCTCCCGCATTCCGGACAGGTGAGCGGCACCGGCTCCTCGTGGCCGCAGTAATGGCACTGCAGACGTTCGGTCGCCCGGTGGTACGTGAGCGAGATGTCGCAGTTCGGGCACTGGACCGCCGTTCCGCAGTCCCGGCAGAGCACAAATGACGAATAGCCCCGCCGGTTCAGGAACAGCACGGTCTGCTCGCCCTTTTCCAGCCGGTCCCGGATCGCCTCGGCCAGCTCGACCGAAAACATCGACCGGTTGCCGTTTTTCAGTTCTTCCCGCATGTCGACGACCCGGACTTCCGGGAGCGGCATCTGCTTGGCCCGCTCAGAGAGCGTCAGCAGCGTGTAGACCCCTTTGTGGGCGCGCGCATAGGACTCCAGCGAAGGGGTCGCACTCCCGAGGATGACCGGGCAGCCGTGCATCTCCGCACGGCGGATGGCCACGTCCCGGGCATGGTAGCGCGGGCTGTCTTCCTGTTTGTAGCTTGATTCGTGCTCTTCATCGAGAATGATCACTCCGAGGTTCGTGAACGGCGCGAACACCGCGGAACGCGCGCCGACGACGACCTTCACTTCGCCGCGCTGGATCCTCCGCCACTCGTCGTATTTCTCGCCGGGCGAAAGCCCGCTGTGCATGACCGCGACGAGCGGGCCGAACCGCTTTTTGAATCTCGAGGTGATCTGTGGGGTGAGGGAAATTTCGGGGACGAGGACGATCGCTTCTTTGCCTTGGTCGAGGACCCGGCGGATCACCTGCATGTACACTTCCGTCTTCC
This sequence comes from Bhargavaea cecembensis, assembly GCF_000826125.2. Taxonomy (GTDB): domain Bacteria; phylum Bacillota; class Bacilli; order Bacillales_A; family Planococcaceae; genus Bhargavaea; species Bhargavaea cecembensis_B. The sequence continues at coordinate 1,100,860 of NZ_LN651373.1, read as the reverse complement.
CGCTCCCCGTGATGCCGTGCAGCAGGAACGTCTCTTCCCGGCCGGCATCGGCCGACTCCGCAATCCGGCCGACCGCCTCTTTCTGTTCGGAAGTGAGGGCGAACGAATCGCCGCCGGCTTCGGTCATCAGGCCGACATCGGGTTTGCGGTACACTTCCACGGCGGTTTCAACCGCCGCCCCTTTTTCCTCGAGCGCCTTCACGGTCGCCCGCGTCGTTCCGGTCAGTTCCATGACATCCCTTGAAGGGACGGTCTCCCCCGCGTGTGCCAGGAACCAGTCGATGAGCGCCATCTGGCGGTGGGCGCCTTTCTTGATGCCCGCCCGGATGCCGGAAAGGACTTCGGGTCCGCTGATTTTCAGGACCCGCTCACGCTTGATGCCGGTGTTCTGGCGGACCGCCGTCTCGATCGAGAGGATGCCGTCCGCGGCAAGCCGCTTGAGCAGGGGCAGCATCGCATCGGGGAACTCCTTCAGCGGGACCGCCCTTCTCGTCCGGATCACCCTTGCCGCTTCTTCCGGAAGCCTCTCCGGCTCGACGACATGGATGGACTTTTCATATTTCGCCCGGAGTGCGGACGGCAGCATCGACTGGAGGGCGTCGATTTCGAAGCAGAGCGTCGATTCGCGCATCCAGTCCGCCAGATCCAGCATTTCGGGCGTCAGCACCGGCTCCGGGTCCAGCAGCTCGTCGATCGGACGGAGACGGCCGGGATCCAGTTCGCTTTCTTCTTTCAGGCCGGTGACGAAGCCGAGCACTTTCCGGTTTCCGAACGGGACTTTCACCCGCGCGCCGCGCTCGATGACCGCAGCCATCCGGTCCGGCACCACATAGTCGAACGGCCGGTCCACGGGGTGTGCGGATACGTCGGTGATCACTTCAGCGATCATTCGGTGCACCCCCGAAGATCCGCTCGAGCAGCCGGAAGGCGAGTTCCTTTTTCTCCGTCGCCGGAAACGCCTCCGCTGTTCCGTCCCTGCCGTACAGCGTCACGACGTTCGTCTCGCTGCCGAATCCGCCGCCGGGATCGGTGACGTCATTGGCGATGATGAAGTCGAGGTTTTTCCGTTCGAGTTTTCCCATCGCATACTCTTCGACCCGGTCCGTCTCGGCGGCAAAGCCGATGAGGCACTGATGCCCCTTCCGCTCGCCGAGCGTCTTCAGGATATCGGTTGTCCGCTCCAGCTCGATGACCGAGTCCCCCTCCCGCTTTTTCATCTTCCCCGGATGGACTTCTTTCGGCCGGTAGTCCGCGACCGCTGCCGCCTTGACGACCGCATCGGCGGTTTCATATTCGCCCAGCACGGCGTCCAGCATTTCCCCGGCACTTTCGACCCGGACGACCCGCACGCCCGCGGGAGTTTCCAAGTCGACCGGTCCCGTCACGAGCACGGTTTCGGCCCCGAGCGCGGCTGCGGCTTCCGCCATTGCGTAGCCCATCTTGCCGCTTGAAAAGTTCGAGATGTAGCGGACCGGATCGATCCGCTCCCGTGTCGGACCCGCCGTCACGATCACTTTCTTCCCTTCCAGCAGCCGGGGTTCCCGCGTCTTCGCTCCGGCGAAGTGCAGTGCGGCCAGTTCCACGATCCGGTCCGGCTCCTCAAGCCGGCCCTTCCCGACATACCCGCAGGCGAGGAATCCCTCGGACGGCTCGATGAAACGGAAGCCGTCCCTGTGGAGCCGGTCGATGTTGCGCATGACGGCCGGATGGGCGTACATATGGACGTTCATCGCCGGCGCGATCCAGACATCCGTCTCGACGGCGAGCAGTGTTGTCGTCACCATGTCGTCCGCGATGCCGTTTGCCAGCTTGCCGATCACGTTTGCGGTCGCAGGCGCGATGATCACCAGATCGGCCCAGTCGGCCAGGTCGATATGGGCGACGACCCGCGGGTCCTTTTCGTCGAACGTGTCCAGATAGACATCGTTCCGGGACATGACCTGGAAAGAAAGCGGATTGACGAACCGGGTCGCCGACTCGCTCATGATCACTTTCACATCCGCTCCCGCCTGGGAGAGCCTGCTGACGAGCGCGACCGCTTTATAGACGGCGATCCCGCCGGTGACACAGACGAGGATCTTCTTGTTATTCAGCATTGCGAAACTTCCTTTCCGAATGAAAACTCCCAAAGAACGAAGATTCTCCGGGAGTTTTCAGATTCACTATTTCACATCTCGTCTTCGTACCGGACGTCGGCGTCGGCGACTTCCTTTGTGAGGACGCCGGCGGCCACTTCCTCGAGTGCCATGCCGACAAACTTCTCGGATTCATAATCACCGAGCAGGGTGTTGTTCTTTTCCTGCAGTTCGCGGGCCCGCTTCGATGCGAGGCTCACGAGCGTATATTTGGAATCAATCTGGCGTTTCAGTGAGTCAATCGACGGATACAGCATTGTCATTGGGTCATTCTCCCTCCAGCATAAGTTTGTAGCGTTTCTCCACACGGGAACGCCGGCAGTGCTCCGCCGTGATGATCGCGTTGATGCGGTCGCAGGCACGGTTCACTTCGTCGTTCTCCACGACATAGTCGTACAGATGCATCATGTCGAGCTCTTCCCTGGCCTTCTGCACCCTGGACCGGATGACATCGTCGGTTTCGGTCCCCCGCCCGATGAGCCGGTGCTCGAGTTCGGACAGGTCCGGCGGCGCCAGGAAAATGAAGACGCCGTCGGGCATCTTTTCCCGGACTTTCGCCGCCCCGACGACTTCGATCTCCAGGAAGACGTCACGCCCCGCGTCCAGCGTCTCGTTGACGTAGTCGAGCGGGGTTCCGTAATAGTTGCCGACATACTCGGCGTGCTCGAGGAGCTTCCCTTCGCCGATCAGCCGCTCGAACTCGCCGCGGTCCTTGAAGAAGTAGTCCTTGCCGTCCACTTCCCCTTCCCTCGGCTTGCGGGTCGTCATCGAAATCGAGTATTCGTAGTTCGTATCCGGCTGTGAAAACAGTTCTTTGCGCACCGTGCCTTTGCCGACGCCCGATGGCCCCGACAGGACGATGAGCAGGCCGCGTCCTTTTTTCATAAACGGTTGATCCCTCTTCAATTCGTTGTCCGCCTGACGCTCCGGATCGCGTTCCGGAGCTGCGGGAATGTAGTCGTTGATAGAGCAATTATACCATATTCATGCCGGCGGATGCTAAAATGGAAACAAACGCGATGAAAGAGGCTTGACTATGGCATTCGATGGTTTATTTACAATGGCAATGACAGCGGAACTCCGGCAACTGATCGGCGGGCGCATCTCGAAGGTGCAGCAGCCGAACCAGCAGGAGCTCCTCTTTACGGTGAGGGCGGGACGCACGAATCACCGGCTGCTCGTCTCGATCCACCCTTCCTATTCACGGATCCAGCTTACGGACGAGCCGGTCGACAACCCGCCGCAGCCTCCGACGTTCTGCATGTTCCTGCGCAAACACCTGGAAGGCGGCGTCATCACGGGGATCCGGCAGCCTGGCGCGGACCGGATCATCACGATTTCCGTCAGGGGCCGCGATGAGATCGGGGACGACACCGAGCGGGAGATCCATATCGAGATCATGGGGCGGCACAGCAACCTGATCCTGACCGACCCGGCCCGCAACGTGATTCTCGACAGCATGAAACACCTCCCGCCGTCGGTGAACAGCTACCGGACGGTCCTGCCCGGACAGCCGTTCGTCCCGGCACCGCCACAGGACAAATTGGATCCGGCCGGGGCGGCGGACGCCGAACTGCTGGCCGTGCTGGAAGAGGCGGAAACCGTAAATGCCGTCGTGCGCCGGATCGCCGGGTTCTCGCCGCTGAACGCGGCCGAGCTCCTGTTCCGGACTGCCGGTGCGGAGCCGGCGAAGAAGCTGGCCGTGTACCGGTCCTTTATCGGTGATTTCCAAAAGGGCGGCGACTGCCCGAACTTGTGCACGGCGGGCGGGAAGACGTTCTTCTCGGCAAATGAACTGCTGCATCTTTCCGGTGAAGTCCGCCGGTTCCCTTCGCTGTCCACCCTGCTGGACAAGGTTTATCACACGAAGGCGGAACGGGACCGGGTAAAGCAGCAGGCCGGCGACCTGGAGAGATGGCTCCTGAACGAAATCTCCAAACTCCGCAATAAAACAACCAAACTCCGGGCCGAACAGGAGCAGGCCGGCCGTCTGGACCGCCACCAGCTGTTCGGCGAACTCGTCACGGCGAATCTGTACCGGATCGAAAAAGGCGATGCCTCCCTGAGCGCGGTCAATTACTATGACGAAGAAGGCGCGACGGTCGACATCCCGCTCGACCCGCGGCTCACCCCTTCGGAGAACGCCCAGAAATATTATTCCCGTTACAATAAAGCGAAGCATGCGCTCGTGAAGATCGCCGAGCAGCTGAAGCAGACCGAAGAGGACATCGCTTATTTCGAAGGGCTCCTCCAGCAGGTCGTCCAGGCTTCGGCGTCCGACATCGAAGACATCCGCGACGAGCTTGCTGAACTCGGCTACATGAAAGCGCGCAAGGCCGGCAAGCGCAAGAAAGACACGAAGCCCGCTCCCGAGAAGTTCGTGTCTTCAAGCGGCATCCCGATCTCGGTCGGGAAAAACAACAAGCAGAACGACTATCTGACATTCAAGCTCGCCGGCCGCCACGACACATGGCTTCACACGAAGGACATCCCGGGATCACACGTCGTCATCCATTCCCAGGATCCGGACGAGGAAACGATCCGGGAGGCGGCATCGCTCGCCGCCTGGTTCAGCAAGGCCCGGGAATCTTCCTCCGTGCCCGTCGACTACACCGAGGTCCGGCAAGTGAAGAAGCCGAACGGCGCCAAGCCGGGGTTCGTCATTTATTTTGAACAGAAGACCGTGTTTGCGGATCCGGACGAGGATCTTGTGAAGAAGCTGAGGAAGTGAAAAAACGTTCCGCCTCCATATTATTTGGAGCGGAGCGTTTTTTCTTTTGGATCAGTACGGGTCGAGAGCGGTGGATTGCGAGAAGAAGATGAAGGCGTCGTAGCGCCTGCCGACTCTGGACGAGACGAAGTTGCCGTAAGCTTCGAATTCGGGGTTGTAGACGACGCCGATGGCACGGTGGCCGGTCCATTCAGAAAACAGCCCCCGGTTTTCTTCGTTGAACAGGAGAACCAGGTCTTCGCCGACGGCCCCCTGCAGCTGGCCTTCCCACGTCCTGAGCTTTGCGGGCGGGACGGTCATCCGCTCCCACAGGTCCCCCCAGTTTTCCGCGGCGATGACCGTGCCTTCGTATGTCCCGAACCCGACGGCGAATGTCCCGTCTTTTCCGTACCGCTCCCGGATGAGCTGGCCGACGTTGATCATCCCGTCGTTCGCCATGGACGTTTCCGATGCGTCGCCGATATGCGTGTTGTGTTCCCAGACGATGATTTTGGCTTCTTCGCCGTGGTAGTCGAGCAGCTCTCCGATGGCTTCCGTCATGTGGGTGTCTCGGATGTTCCAGGATCCCGCATCGTCCAGCATTATCGTCCGGTAATACGTTTCCGCATTTTTGGCGACGAGCGCGTTCATTTTCAGATCCAGGTCCTGCTCTTCATCGCCGTCGAACTGCTTTTCCCTTGTGCGGATGGACGTGAGCAGGTCACTCACTTCGGAAATGCATTCATCCGTGAAGCGTGCGGTCGACAGGGCGTAGTGCTCGGGCATCCTGTTGTACGGCTCGAAACAAGAGAATGCCTTTCGCGCCAATTCCAGATCGGTCCCGTAGGCGGGATTTTCCTGCAGGAATCCGAGCACTTCATCGATGGATTCATACAGGCTGTACAGATCGATGCCGTAGAACCCGACTTGCCGGCTTTCGGCCCTTTTTTCATTTTCCGCCTTCAGCCACTCCGCGAACCGTCCGACTTCCCGGTTTGCCCACATCCAAGTCGGCCAGCGGCGGAATGAATCCGTGAGCATGTCTTCGGCGGAGCGGATCGGCCCGCGTCCTTTTACGAAACGGTTCACTTCCTGCGCGGACGGCCAGTCCCCTTCGACCGCGATGATCGAGAAGCCTTTTTCTAAGATCAGTCGCTTTGAGAGCTCCGCGCGGGTTGCATAAAATTCGGACGTCCCGTGCGACGCCTCACCAAGCAGCACAACCCGCGCATCCCCGGCCGCTTCCACCAGCCGGTCCATCGACTGTCCGCCGAGCGGCATGGCGTGTTCCCGGATGGCCTTCAACAGCTTTTTTGACACCGCTGTTCACTTCCCTTCACTCCTCAGCTTTCCCGCAAAAGGCGGCCGGAAACCGGAGGGCCGGGAAAACAAAGGCGTACCGGGCCGCGGCGAGGCCGCCGGACGTGCGCTTCATTCATTTCAGCCTTTCACCCGGGAAAGAGTCAGCCCGTCGCCGGTCGGAATCAGGGTGGATTCGAGGCGGAGATGAGCGGCGACTTTTTTGTTGAACGTCCGCATCGTCTCTGTGTACCGCCGTTGTTCCGAATCCGGATCGGCGACACTGCCCCTCGCGAGCACATTGTCCGCGACGATCAGGGCGCCCGGTTTCGCGATGCGGATGCACGCCTCAAGATAATCATGGTAGCTCTCTTTGTCGGCGTCGATGAAAAAGAAGTCAAACCGCTCCCCTTTATCGGCGAGCTCCCGGAGGCTCTCGAGCGCCGGGCCGGTCATATAGCCGACTTGTCCGCCGAACCCCGCCCGCTCCAGGTTCCGCCCGGCCAGCTCCGCGTATTCTTCCTTCAGTTCCAGTGAAGTGAGACGGCCTCCGCTGCCGAATCCGCGCGCGAGACAGATGCCGCTGTAGCCGCCGAGCGCACCGATTTCAAGGATCTTTCGGGCGCCGGAGATCTGCACGAGCATCGTCAGGAGCCTTCCCGAAGACGGCGACACGGAAATGGACGGCATGCCGTTTTTCCGGATGGATTCCCGGACCTCCTCCAGGACCGGGTCATGACCGCCGAACACCTCATCAACATATTCATTGATCTTCTTCATTTTCCGTCCCCTTTCGTCTGCTGCTTTTCCTCAGTTTCATCGAGTATACATTGAAAACGGATTGGATACGAACCGGCCGTATTTGTTGCCGCCCGGCTCCAAAAAAAAAACAGGAGGCCGCCGAATTCGGCATTGCCTCCTGCTGCGCGGGAACCGGTCTTACGACTGCAGTTCGCCTCTTTTCAGTTTTCCGTGCCAGTCGATGAGTGCCGGGAGTTCTCCGCCCGAAATGGCGCCGCTTTCGGCCGCAGCTTCCGCAAGCGCCCCGAAATCTGTCAGGCTGAAATGCGGGAGACCCGCTTCCTGGAAGTTTGCTTCCGCCCGGTCGAGGCCGTATGTGAAGATCGAGGCCACTCCGAGGACGTCGCCCCCCGCTTCCGCAGCGGCTTTGGCAGCGGTCAGGCTGCTGCCGCCTGTCGAGATGAGGTCTTCGATGATGACCGTTTTGGCCCCCTCTTGGATTTCGCCTTCGATCTGGTTTCCGCGTCCGTGGCCTTTCGGCTTCGATCGGATGTAGATCATCGGCAGGTTGAGCTCCTCGCTCACCCAGGCTGCATGGGGAATGCCAGCGGTCGCGGTGCCCGCAATCACTTCGGCATCCGGGAATTGTTTGCGGATCAGCTCCGCGAGCCCTTTTGCGATCGTCCTTCTCACTTCCGGATAAGACATTGTGAGCCGGTTGTCGCAGTAGATCGGCGACTCGATGCCCGATGCCCATGTGAACGGTTCTTCGGGGCTGAAGCGCACCGCGCCGATCGACAGGAGCGCTTCTGCAATTTCTCGTTTGTTCGTCATCTGGACCCATCCTCCCATTGCCGTTTGACTTCTTCATAGGCGCGGACCGGATCATCCGCACGCGTGATCGTCCGGCCGACGACGATATGCGTCGACCCGGCCCTCCGCGCTTCACCCGGAGTGGCGATCCGTTTCTGGTCCTGCACGCCGCTTCCCGCAAGGCGGATTCCCGGCGTCACTTTCAGGAATTCTTCGCCGCATGCTTCCCGGATGGCGGACGCCTCATGGACGGAGCAGACGACGCCGTCGAGGCCGGCCGCCTTCGCGAGCTCCGCATACCGGATGACGGAATCCGCCAGGGAACCTGCAATCCCCTGTTCCCGCTGCATCTGTTCTTCGGCAGTGGAAGTGAGCTGGGTGACGGCGATGAGCTTCGGCCGCCCGGCGCCAGACGGTGTTCCGGCTTCGAGCCCTTCGAGCGCCCGCTCCATCATTTCCCGGCCGCCTGCCGCATGGACGTTCACCATGCCGACGCCGAGACCGGCAAGTCCCTTCATCGCCTGGCCGACCGTGTTCGGGATGTCGTGCAGTTTCAGATCAAGGAAAATATCATGTCCCGCTTCCCGTACCGACTCGACGACCGACGGGCCGTTCTGCAGGTACAGCTCCATTCCAATCTTCACCGACAGCCTGCCGGGAATCTCTTTCAGGAACGCGGACGCCTCTTTTGGAGTCGCGAAATCAAGTGCGATGATCGGTGCATCGGTCATGGTCGGTGGCTCCTTCCGGTCAGCTCCGCAATGTGTCCGATGCCGAGTTCATCCAGCCGTGCCGGCAGCGCATCGATCAGTTTCGGGCAGATGAAATGGTCGACGAAATTGGCGGTCCCAACCGCCACGGCACTTGCGCCGGCAGACATGAAGTCGATGACATCATCCACTTCGGCGATGCCCCCCATCCCGATCACCGGGATCGAGACGGCCTGCGACACTTCGTATACCATGCGCAGGGCGACCGGCTTCACGGCCGGACCGGACAGGCCGCCGGTTCCGTTTGCGATGACCGGGCGTCCCGTCCTCGGATCAAAGCGCATGCCGACGAGCGTATTGATGAGCGTAAGCCCGTCCGCGCCGCCTTCCTCGACCGCCCTTGCGATAGCGGTCACATCCGTGACGTTCGGCGACAGCTTGACGTACACCGGGACCGATGAGACGGCCTTGACCGCCTGCGTCAGTTCCTTGGCGACGAGCGGATCCGTGCCGAATGTGATGCCGCCGCATTTTACGTTCGGGCATGAGATATTCAGCTCGATTGCGTGAACGTTCGGCGATTTTGAAATCCGTTCGCATACCGCCGCGTAGTCTTCCGTTTCGGAACCCGCCACGTTTGCGATGATCGGGACATCATATTGTTCCAGCCAAGGAAGCTCTTCCGTGACAACCTTTTCGAGGCCCGGATTCTGCAGTCCGATCGCATTCAGCATGCCGGACGGCGTTTCCGCGACGCGCGGCGTCGGATTGCCGAACCTCGGCTCGAGCGTCGTGGCTTTCACCATGATCGCGCCGAGCACCGATAGATCGTAAAGCTGTGCATACTCTTTGCCGAACCCGAAACAGCCGCTTGCCGGCATGATCGGGTTTTTCAGCGTGAGTCCAGGCAATTCCACCTGAAGCCTGTTCATAGGTTCACCACCCCCGCCCGGAACACCGGTCCGTCCGAGCATACTTTCACATAGCCTTTTTCATTCGCGTCCGTCTGGCAGACGCAGGCGAAGCAGGCGCCGATGCCGCAGCCCATCCGCTCTTCAAAGCTCAGGTAGCCTTCCGTCCCGGCCATCGCGCCGGAGACGACCTTCAGCATCGGCATCGGGCCGCAGCTGTAATACACACCGAAGTCCATGCCGAGGTCTTTGATGACGTCCGTCACGAAGCCCTGCTCTCCGGCCGAGCCGTCGACGGTCGCAATATGCGTTTCGCCGAGCCGGCTGAATTCCTCTTCGTAGAACACGACGTCCGACGACTGGAAGCCGAGCACATGGACCGGCTCCACTCCGGATTCCTTCAGTTTTTTCGACAGTCCGTAGAGCGGCGGCACGCCGATCCCGCCCCCGACGAGGAGCGCTTTTGATCCGGGCCTTGCCGCTTCAGCCGGAAAGCCGTTGCCGAGCGGTCCGAGCACATCGGCAGACCCGCCGGCACTCTTTTCCGCAAGCAGACGGGTCCCTTTCCCTTCCGCCCGGTAAATCAGCGTCATCGTCCCGGCCTGTTCATCGGTTGATGTGATGCTGATCGGGCGACGGAGCAGCGGATCGAATCCTTCCCCTGCCCGGACATGGACGAAACGGCCCGGTGTCCCGATATCTGAAGTGAGTCCGCCTTCCAGCACGAGTTCGAAAATGTTCCGGGCGATCTCCTTCTGGGAGACGACCGTCATTCTTTCGTTGCGGATCATGCATGTACCTCCCCGGCCGGCATCGCGTCCGCAGAGAAGGTCCTCGACTCGAGCACGCGGAGCACCGCTTTTGCCGTATCGAGCGACGTCATGCACGGAATGCCGTTCTCCACGGTTTCGCGGCGGATCCGGAATCCGTCGCGCTCCGGCTGCTTGCCTTTCGTGAGTGTGTTGATGACGAACTGGGCCTCGCCTTTCTGGATGACGTCGATGAGCGTCTTGCCTTCGCCGCCGATCTTGCCGACCGTCCGCACGCGCAGCCCCGCTTCGCGGATCGCTTCGGCGGTCCCTTCCGTGGCCAGGAGCTGGTAGCCGATGTCGGCGAACCGCGCGGCGATTTCCGCTGCCTCTTCCTTGTCCTTGTCGGCGACCGTCATGAGGACCGTTCCGTGGTTCCGGATTTCCATGCCCGAGGCGACAAGCCCCTTATAAAGGGCTTTTTCAAGTGTCGTGTCCTTGCCCATGACTTCGCCGGTCGATTTCATCTCAGGCCCGAGCGTGATGTCGACCCGTGCGAGCTTCGCGAAGCTGAACACCGGCACTTTCACGTAGACGCCGCCCTCCGCTTCGACGAGACCGGACTCGTATCCCTGTTCCCGGATCGACTGGCCGAGGATCGCCTTCGTGGCGATGTTCGCCATCGGGATTCGCGTGATCTTCGAGAGGAACGGAACCGTCCGGCTCGAGCGCGGGTTCACTTCGATGACATACACTTCGCCGTCCGAAATGACATACTGGATGTTCAGGAGGCCGATGATGTTCAGGCCCTTTGCAAGACGTTCCGTGTAATCGGTGAGCGTGGCGATCTGCCTGGCCGTCAGGCTCTGCGGCGGGTAGACCGCGATCGAGTCGCCCGAGTGGACGCCGGCGCGCTCGATGTGTTCCATGATGCCCGGGATGAGGACCGTCTCGCCGTCCGAGATGGCATCGACTTCGATCTCCTTCCCGGTCAGGTACCGGTCGATGAGGACCGGATGCTCGGGGCTCGCCTCGACGGCATGTTCCATATAGTGAAGGAGCTCTTCTTCGTTGTAGACGATTTCCATCGCGCGGCCGCCGAGCACGTAGGACGGGCGGACGAGTACCGGATAGCCGATGTCCCGTGCGATGATGGCCGCTTCCGGCGCGGAGACCGCCGTCTTCCCGAGCGGCTGCGGAATGTCGATTTCGTGGAGCGTATGCTCGAACTTATCCCGGTTTTCCGCACGGTCGAGGTCCTCAAGCGTTGTACCGAGGATCTTCACGCCGCGGGCTTCCAGTTCCGCCGCCAGGTTGATCGCCGTCTGTCCCCCGAACTGGACGATGACGCCTTCCGGCTGCTCGAGGTCGATGATGTGCATGACATCTTCGATCGTGAGCGGCTCGAAGTAGAGCTTGTCCGAGATCGAAAAGTCGGTGGAAACGGTCTCCGGGTTGTTGTTGATGATGATCGCCTCGTATCCGGCCTGCTGGATCGCCCAGACCGAGTGGACGGTCGCGTAGTCGAATTCGACGCCCTGGCCGATCCGGATCGGTCCGGAACCGAGCACGATGACGCTTTCCTTGTCCGTCTTGAGCGATTCGTTCTCCTCTTCATAAGTGCCGTAGAAGTACGGGGTTTCGGATTCGAATTCGCCGGCGCATGTATCGACCATCTTGTAAACAGGGATCAGCCCCTGTCCGGTGCGCCATTCGTACACGCTGCGCTCATCGGTGTTCCACAGCTCCGCAATCGTCCGGTCGGCAAAGCCCATCCGCTTCGCTTTGCGGGCCGTCGTGCGGTCGAACGGATTGTCGGTGAGCGTCTTCTCAAAGGAGACGATTTTCTCAAGCTTGTTCAGGAAGAAGAAGTCGATTTTGCTCCATTCGTGGATCGTCTCGACCGTGACGCCCCGGCGGAGCGCTTCTCCGATGAAGAACAGCCGCTCGTCGCCCGCACGGCGGATCCGCTTTTCGATCCATTCGGGCGTCAGTTCTTCGCCGTGCTTCAGGTTCAGGTGATAAAGTCCCGTCTCAAGCGAGCGGACGGCCTTCAGGATCGCCTCTTCGAATGTGCGGCCCATCGACATGACCTCGCCGGTCGCCTTCATCTGCGTGCCGAGGTTCCGTTTCGCGCTTTCGAATTTATCGAACGGCCAGCGGGGGATCTTCGCCACGATGTAGTCGATCGTCGGCTCGAAGCAGGCGTATGTCTTGCCGGTGACCGGGTTCAGCATTTCGTCGAGCGTCAGGCCGACGGCGATCTTCGATGCGAGCTTCGCGATCGGGTAGCCGGTCGCCTTCGAAGCGAGCGCGGATGAGCGGCTGACGCGCGGGTTCACTTCGATTGCGTAGAAATCGAAGCTGTCCGTGTCAAGTGCAAGCTGGACGTTGCAGCCGCCTTCGATGCCGAGCGCGCGGATGATGTCGAGCGAGACGTTCCGGAGCATCTGGACTTCCCTGTCGGAGAGCGTCTGGACAGGGGCCACGACGATCGAGTCGCCGGTATGGATGCCGACCGGGTCGAAATTTTCCATGCTGCATACGACGATCGCGTTGTCCGCTGAATCGCGCATCACTTCAAATTCGATCTCTTTGAAGCCCGCGATCGACTTTTCGAGAAGGCACTGGGTGACCGGGCTGTATTTCAGGCCGCTTGCGACGATCTCTTCAAGTTCCTGTTCGTCGTGGCAGATGCCGCCGCCCGTGCCGCCGAGCGTGAATGCGGGGCGGACGATGACCGGGTAGCCGATCTGGGCAACGAACGCCTTCGCTTCCTCGATGTTATGGATGATCTCACTTTCAGGAACCGGCACGTTCAGTTCATTCATGAGCGTCCGGAACAGTTCGCGGTCTTCCGCCTTGTTGATCGCGTCGAGCTTCGTGCCGAGCACTTCGATTCCGAGTTCATCGAGGATGCCGGAGTTATGGAGTTCGATCGCCATGTTCAGGCCCGTCTGCCCGCCGAGCGTCGGAAGGATGGCGTCCGGGCGTTCTTTGCGGATGATGCGGGACACGAACTCGAGGGAGATCGGCTCGATGTAGACCTTGTCCGCAATCTCGGTGTCGGTCATAATCGTCGCCGGGTTCGAGTTGATGAGGATGACCCGGTATCCTTCTTCTTTCAGCGACAGGCAGGCCTGGGTTCCGGCGTAGTCGAATTCTGCTGCCTGGCCGATGACGATCGGGCCGGAACCGATGACGAGGATCGTTTCGATATCTGTACGTTTAGGCATTGGCTTGCTGCTCCTTTCCGTTTTGGCGCTCCATGAGGTCGATGAACCGGTCGAACAGGTGATTGGCGTCTTCCGGTCCCGGGGAAGCTTCCGGGTTGAACTGGACCGAGAACGCCGGATGCAGGCTGTGGGCAAGCCCTTCGACGGTGTTGTCGTTCAGGGCGGTGTGGGTCACGTCCAGACCCGTCCCTTCGAGGGAGTCCCGGTCGACGGCGAATTCGTGGTTCTGGGAAGTGATCTCCGTCCGGTTCGTCGCGTGATCCTTGACCGGGTGGTTGCCGCCGTGATGGCCGAACGTCATTTTATATGTCTTTGCGCCGCAGGCGAGGGCGAGGAGCTGGTGGCCGAGGTTGATGCCGAACACCGGCACTTTGCCGAGCACGCCGCGGATGAATTCCGGCGCCGTCTCGACGTCTTCGGGATTGCCCGGTCCGTTGGAGAGGAGGATGCCGTCCGGATGCCAGGCGAGCACATCTTCGGCGGATGTGTCGTGAGGGACGACGAGCACGTCGCAGCCGCGGTTGTTCAGCTCGCGGAGAATGCCGTGCTTCATGCCGTAGTCCACGACCGCGACCCGCTTGCCGCGGCCCGGGCTCGGATACGGCCGCTTTGTCGACACGGCCTCCACCTGGTTGGTCGGCAGGCCGGAAGCGGCGAGGACGGTGAGCGTCGTCTGGACATCCGCGTCTGCGCCCGCCTCCGTCAGCATCCCTTTCATCGTGCCTTTGTTCCGGATGATGCGGGTGAGCTTGCGCGTGTCGATTTCGGAAATGCCCGGGATGTTCCGTTCCTTCATGTAGGAAGCAAGGTCCTGGTCGCTGCGGAAGTTCGAAGGCTGCGTTGTGATTTCTCGCACCGCGAGCGCGCCGAGGTGGAATTCGACCGACTCCGAATCATCCCGGTTCACTCCGTAGTTCCCGATAAGCGGATAAGTCATGACTGCGATCACGCCGATATTCGACGGGTTCGTCAGCGCCTCCTGATAGCCGCTCATGCCGGTCGTGAAAACAACTTCGCCGACCATCCCGCGGTCCGCTCCGAACGCCTCCCCTTCAAACACCGTGCCGTCTTCAAGAATCAGATATCGTTTCTTCGTCATCATTGTCCCTCCTGCCATACGATTTTGCCGCCGTATACCGTCATCGCCGGCCAGCCTTTGCAGGCGGTGCCGTCGAATGGTGTGTTTTTCCCTTTTGAAGCGAATGCTGCCGGATCGATTTCCCGTTCCGTCTCCAGATCGACGAGGACGAGGTCTGCCGGTTTTCCTTCCGCAATTTCGCCGAATTCAAAGCCGAACACGTCCGCCGGCTTTGTTGTCAGCCAGTCGGTCAGCTGCTTGAGCGTCCACTCGCCGGTTTCGACAAAGCGGGTGTAAAGCAGCGGGAATGCGGTCTCCAGTCCCGTGATGCCGAACGGCGCCTTCTCCATGCCGGCCGCCTTTTCATCGGCCGCATGCGGCGCATGATCCGTCGCGATGACGTCGATCGTGCCATCGAGCAGCCCTTCAAGCAGGGCATCCCGGTCCTCCCTGGAACGGAGCGGCGGGTTCATCTTCCAGTTGGCGTCATTTCCCGGAATGTCATCTTCCGTCAGGAGAAGATGGTGCGGAGTCACTTCCGCCGTCACCCGGATGCCGGCCCGCTTCGCGTCCCGGATCACCCGGACCGATTCCTTCGTGCTCACATGGCAGACATGATAGTGGGCGCCGGCCGCTTCCGCGAGCAGCACGTCGCGTGCAATGTGGACGGATTCCGCGATGGACGGGATTCCCGGAATGCCGAGTTCTTTGTTCCGCTTGCCTTCATGCATCGCGCCGCCGTAGATGAGCGTGTTGTCTTCGCAGTGTGCGACGACCGGCATGCCGATCTCCGCAGCGTCCTGCATCGCCTCGTACATCATGCCGGCCTGCTGGACGCCGACTCCGTCATCGGTGAAGGCGAACGCCCCGTGTTCCTTCAGCGCCTTCATGTCCGTCCGTTCCTTGCCCGCCTCGCGGATGGTGATGGAAGCGTAGGGGAGGACGCGGACGAGCGCCTTTTCTTCGATGAGCCGGTTGACTTTGTCCAGGTTTTCCGCCGTATCCGGCACCGGCCGGGTGTTCGGCATGGCACAGACCGTCGTGAAGCCGCCTTTTGCCGCCGCAAGCGTCCCGGTCTCGATCGTTTCCTTGTGCTCGCCGCCCGGCTCGCGGAGATGGATATGAACGTCGATGAATCCCGGTGCGGCGAACCGTCCGCCGCCGTCGATCATTTCATGCCCTTCTTCACTAATGCCTTGGCCGATCTTTTCGAAACGCCCGTCTTCAATGAGGAGGTCAGTCTCCTTCAGTTCCCCGTTCGGGTCTAGTGTGCGGATATTGCGGATCAATGTGCCCATCTCAATCTCTCCCTTTCAGTATCGTTTCCAGCACGGCCATCCTGACGAACATGCCGTTTTCCACCTGCCTGAAAATTCTTGACCGCGGATCTTCCACGAGCGAGTCCGCGATCTCGACGCCCCGGTTCACCGGAGCCGGATGCATGATGATTGTGCCTTCTTTCATCCGGGCGGCCCGCTCCTCCGTGAGACCGTACCGTTCGTGGTACGCCTCCGCCGAAAAGCTGCCGCTTTCGCCGTGCCGCTCATGCTGCACGCGGAGCAGCATGACCGCGTCGCTGTCTTCGAGCACATCCGACCAGTCGTCGGCCGCCTCGAAATCGCCCCGCCATTCCGGCGGGCACAGATAGCGGACTTCCGCGCCGAGTTTCTCGAGCGCGTCCCGGTCCGACTTGGCGACGCGGCTATGTGCCACGTCCCCGGCGATTGTCACCTTGAGGCCCTCAAGCCCGCCGAACTCTTCCTGCAGCGTATACAGGTCGAGCAGCGACTGGGTCGGATGCTGTCCCGAACCGTCCCCGCCGTTGATGATCGAAACGGACGTCCGGCCTTCAAGCTGTTCGTAGTACCGGTCTTCGGGATGGCGGATGACGAGCGCATCCAGGCCGATCGCCTCGAGCGTCTTCACCGTGTCGTACAGCGTCTCCCCTTTCAGGGCGCTCGAGAATCCGGACTCGAACGGGATCACGGAAAGTCCGAGCTTCCGTTCCGCCATTTCAAAGCTCGTCTTCGTCCTCGTGCTCGGCTCAAAAAACAGGTTGCTGACCGTATGGCCCGGCGGCAGGCCGGAAGCCGATCCTCTCTTGAGCTCGCCGGCGCGCCGGAGCATGTTAAGGATGTCGTCCGTCCCGAGCTGTTTCATCGATAGCAGATGGTTCATGTTTTCCGTCCTCCCTTATGTAAGAAAAGAGCCTTCCCGGGCATGGAAAGGCTCTCCGCCGCGATCGCGCTGCAGCCTGCAGCACGCCCGGCGAGGGGAGGCCTTTCCGCATCTCCCGGATGCAGTTAAAAGGCGGTTCTTTATTCGGCGTCTCCCGCTTCCTTCCCTTCCGGCCGTCCCGGCAGGATCTGGTTGAGCAGGACACCGAGGATGGCGGCGAGCGCCATGCCCTCGATTTTGAACGTCTCGCTGATCTCGATGGCGGCCCCGCCGATCCCCGTCACCAGGATGACGGACGCGATGACGAGGTTGCGCTGGTTGTCGAAGTCGATCCCGTGTTCCACAAGCATCCGGAGGCCGGACGAGGCGATGATCCCGAACAGCAGGATCGAGATGCCTCCGAGCACCGCCTGCGGGATGGTGGAAATGAGCGCCATGAGCTTCCCGAGGAAAGAGAAGAGGATGGCGAACAGCGCCGCCCCGAAGATGACATGCACGCTGAACACCCGAGTGAGTGCAAGCACGCCGATGTTCTCTCCGTACGTCGTCTTCGGCGGGCCGCCGACGAGTCCGCTGAAGAGCGTCCCGAGTCCGTCGCCGAGGAGGGACCGGTTGAGGCCCGGGTCCTTGATGAAGTTCCGGTCGACGATCCGGCCAAGGACGAGCTGGTGGCCGATGTGCTCGGAAATCGTCACGATCGAGATCGGCACCATGACGAGCAGCAGCGTCGGCGTGATGTGGAAGCTGTAGTCGATTCCCGGGATGAGGAATTCCGGAACCTGGAACCAGGCCGCTTCCCTCACCGGGGTGAAATCAATGATGCCGATCGCCGCGGAGTAGATGTAGCCGGCGACGATGCCGATGAGCACCGGCATGAGGCTGATGATGCCCCTGAAGAAGATGATGCAGATGACTGCGGCGGCAAGCGTCACGAGCGCCGCGGAGAAATGCAGGAAGCTGTAAGTGTTCGTCCCGTCCACATCGATCGTGCTCGCCATCTGGACGGCGGTCGGCGCAAGCGCCAGCCCGATGACCATGATGACCGGCCCGACGACGACCGGCGGCAGGATCTTCATGATCCACTTGTAGCCGGTCTTCCAGATGAGCAGCGAGACGAGCCCGTACACGAGGGCGACGAACATGCTGCCGATCATGGCGCTGCCGATCCCGCCGGCTTTCGTCGCCACCTGGATCGGGATGATGAAGGCGAATGAAGACCCGAGGTACGCAGGCACCTTGAACTGGGTCACGAGGATGAAGACGATGGTGGCGATCCCGCTCGTGAGCAACGCAATCGCCGGGCTCAGCCCGACAAGCTGGGGCACGAGGATCGTGGAGCCGAACATCGCAAACATATGTTGGAGGCTGAGTGTCAGCCATTTGCCGCTGGACGGCTTCTCATGGATGTCGAGTGCTGCTTTTGCCATTTCGTCCGGTCTCCTGTCTTTCGTTCAGATTCAGAATTTCTGGATTGAGACGCTGTCCGTCCCGTCGGTTTCGGTCAGTTCCACCGTGATCCGCTCGCCGCTCGAGGTCGGGACATTTTTCCCGACATAGTCCGGCCGGATCGGAAGTTCCCGGTGGCCCCTGTCGACGAGGACCGCGAGCTGGATGCTCGCCGGCCTGCCGATGTCCATGACCGCGTCCAGCGCCGCCCGGACAGTCCGGCCGGTATAGAGCACGTCATCGACGAGGATCACTTTCCGGTCCGTGACATCCTGCTCGATGTCGACCTGCTGGACGAGCGGGGCTTCCATCCCGTCCTTTCGGATGTCGTCGCGGTACAAGGTGATATCGAGCTCCCCCATCTCGATCCGGACGCCCTCGATCTGTTCGATTTTGTCCGCAAGCCGGCTCGCCAGGTGAACGCCCCTCGTCTTGATGCCGACGAGGATGCAGCCTTCAATCCCTTTGTTGTGCTCGATGATTTCGTGGGCGATCCGGGTGACCGCGCGGCCGATCGCTTTTTCATCAAGAAGATTCGTCTTCTGTCCCATTTCCGTTCCTCCCCGCTATGAAATGAAAAAACCCTCCCGCCGGAAGGCAGGAGGGCATACGTGCAGAATTCACCCGCAAGGCCATGCATCCGGCATGGGCTATTGGGATTCCCGTACAACCTTCCCGGCCTCTCCGGACCGACTTAAAGGTTCGTATTTAATTGATTCGCCTTACTATACACCTTCGCCGGCCGGCATGTCAACGGCGCGACCGGAGTTTTTTCAGCAGCTCCGAGAAATCATCCGGGAGCGGCACTTCAAACTCCATATACTCTCCGGTTGCCGGGTGGTCGAATCCGAGCACGCCCGCATGGAGCACCTGGCCGCCGAACGGGATCGTGTTGCGGGGCCCGTATTTCGGATCGCCCGCGAGCGGATGGCCGATATATTTCATATGGACCCGGATCTGGTGCGTCCGGCCCGTCTCCAGACGGCACTCGATGAGCGTGAAGTCGCCGAACCGTTCGAGCACGGTGAAATGAGTGACAGCCTGCTTGCCGCCGTCGATTACCGTCATCTTCTGCCGGTCCTTCGGATCCCGCCCGATCGGCGCGTCGACCGTCCCCTTGTCATGGTCGATGTTTCCGTGGACGAGCGCGGTATACTTTCTCGTCACCGTCTTTTTGGACAGCTGCTCCGCAAGGGATGTGTGCGCCCGGTCATTTTTGGCGACGGCCAGGAGACCCGTCGTGTCCTTGTCAATCCGGTGGACGATCCCGGGGCGCAGAACGCCGTTGATGCCCGACAGGTCGCTGCAATGGTGCATGAGGCCGTTCACGAGCGTACCGGACGCGTGGCCCGCCGCCGGGTGGACGACCATGCCGCGCGGCTTATTGACGACGAGCACGTCCCCGTCTTCGTAGACGATCTCAAGCGAGAGGTCTTCCGGGACGATTTCAAGCGGCTCCGGCTCAGGCACTCCGATCTCCACCCGGTCCCCTTCTTTCAGGACATGGTTCGGCTTCACTTCCTGTCCGTTGACCCGGACGAGCCCGTCCTTGATCCATCCCTGGATCCGGGAACGGGTCCAGTCGGAGTCGAGCGCGGGAAGCGCCTTGTCGATGCGGATACGGTTCTGTTCCGCCGTTACGGTAAATGAATGATTTTCCATTAGGACACCTTTTTCTTCTTCTTTTCTTTGATTTCTTCAAGGAGCATGTGGAGGATCAGCATCGCCACTCCGAACGTGAGCGCCGCATCGGCGATGTTGAAGATCGGGAAATCGTAGCGGATGACCGGAATGAAAACATCGACGAAATCGACGACTTCCCCCATCCGGATCCGGTCGATGAAGTTTCCGAGCGCCCCGCCGAGCAGCAGCATGAGGCTCGCCCGGAACGCCGGCCCGCCTTCCTTGCCGTGCCGGTGGAAGTAATACAGGATTCCGGCGACCACGACGATCGTCACGATGTAGAACAGCCACATATGACCCTGCAGCATGCCCCACGCCGCTCCGCGGTTCCGGTGCGAAAGCAGGCCGAAATACGGATCCAGAACACCGATGCGCTCCCCGACTTCCATATGTTTGACGACAAGCCACTTCGTCCACTGGTCCAGGACGACGACCGCCGCAGCGATGGCATAATAAAAGATAGTCACAGTTTTTCCTCCGTCGATTGGAATCTTACCCATTTTACCATACGGCGGAGAACGGCGCAGAGACTTCGGGAAGACGAGCGGAACTGAGCGGCTGCCAAATGGCGGGCGGAATTGAGAGAGGGGGGAGCGGAACACCGGCGAGTCGGACCGATTCGGTCGTGAGTCGTCCGGATTCGCCCTCGAGTCGTCCGCATTTCGGTCCGAGTCGTCCAGGTTTATTTTTCCATCGTTGAGTCGTCCGCATTCGCCCTCGAGTCGTCCGCATCTGGCTGCGGGTCGTCCAGGTTTATTTTTCCACCGGTGAGTCGTCCGCATTCGCCCTCGAGTCGTCCGCATTTCGGTCCGAGTCGTCCGCATCTGGCCGCGAGTCGTCCAGGTTTATTTTTCCATTGGTGAGTCGTCCGCTTTCGGCCTCGAGTCGTCCGCTTTTCGGTCCGAGCCGTCCGCATCTGGCCGTGAGTCGTCCAGGTTTATTTTTCCATTGGTGAGTCGTCCGGATTCGGCCTCGAGTCGTCCGCTTTTCGACCCGAGTCGTCCGCATCTGGCCGCGAGTCGTCCAGGTTTATTTTTCCATCGGTGAGTCGTCCGCTTTCGGCCTCGAGTCGTCCGCTTTTCGACCCGAGTCGTCCGGATTCGGCCGCGGGTCGTCCAGGTTTATTTTTCCACCGGCGGG
>NZ_LN651373.1:976332-1079892 GCF_000826125.2 Bhargavaea cecembensis | reverse complement strand
CCGCATTCGCCCTCGAGTCGTCCGCATTTCGGTCCGAGTCGTCCGCATCTGGCCGCGAGTCGTCCAGGTTTATTTTTCCATTGGTGAGTCGTCCGCTTTCGGCCTCGAGTCGTCCGCTTTTCGGTCCGAGCCGTCCGCATCTGGCCGTGAGTCGTCCAGGTTTATTTTTCCATTGGTGAGTCGTCCGGATTCGGCCTCGAGTCGTCCGCTTTTCGACCCGAGTCGTCCGCATCTGGCCGCGAGTCGTCCAGGTTTATTTTTCCATCGGTGAGTCGTCCGCTTTCGGCCTCGAGTCGTCCGCTTTTCGACCCGAGTCGTCCGGATTCGGCCGCGGGTCGTCCAGGTTTATTTTTCCACCGGCGGGCCCAGACAAAAAACGAAAAGCCGCCCCTTCGACGGGACGGCTTTTCAGGTTTATTCGTAATGATTGGTGACGACTTCGGCGCAACGGGCGCAGAGTTCCGGATGGTTCGGGTCTTCTCCGACTGTGCCGGGGACGGACCAGCAGCGGGCGCATTTTTCGCCGTCGGCTTTTTCGACGGTGACGCGGACAACGGAGCCCGTTGCCTCAGCCGGCGAATGTTCGAGGTTGCCGCCGACAGTGAATTTCGAGACGATGAAGAATTGGGCGAAGTCGATGTCGTTCGCCGCAAACTGTGCCTTCAGGTCTTCCGGCACATACAGCGTGATGGCGGCTTCAAGCGACTTTCCGATCGTCTTTTCGTTCCGTGCTTCTTCGAGCGCCTTCAGCACATCGTCGCGGACTTCCATGAGACGGCCGAAGCGTGCGAGGAGCGCCTCGTCTTCTTCCGTCGCAGTGCGGGCATCCGGCATGTCGGTGAGCTGGACGCTTTCTTCCTGTTCATGTTCGAGATAGCCCCACATTTCATCGGTCGTGTGCGGCAGGATCGGCGACATGAGCTTCAGGAGCGCGAGGAGCGTGTCGTACATGACCGTCTGCATCGCGCGTCGGTGCGGATGATTTGGCGCTTCGATGTACACGACGTCTTTGGCGATGTCGAGATAGAACGAGCTGAGGTCCGCCGTGCAGAAGTTGTTGACGGCACTGTAGACGGTCATGAACTCGTACCGGTCGTAGGCGCCGCGCACCGTCCCGATCAGTTTCTGGAGCTTGAGGTCCATGAACTGGTCGACCGGACGCAAATCTTCAAACGCCACACGGTCCTTCGCAGGATCGAAGTCGAACAGGTTCCCGTGCAGGAAGCGGAGCGTATTGCGGATCTTCCGGTACACTTCGGACACTTGCTTGAAGATGCTGTCGGCCACGTGGACGTCGGCCGTATAGTCGGCGGACGACACCCAGAGGCGCAGGATGTCGGCGCCCATCTGGTCCATCACTTTCGCCGGCACGATGACGTT
Source organism: Bhargavaea cecembensis (assembly GCF_000826125.2). Lineage (GTDB taxonomy): Bacteria > Bacillota > Bacilli > Bacillales_A > Planococcaceae > Bhargavaea > Bhargavaea cecembensis_B. The sequence continues at coordinate 1,078,512 of NZ_LN651373.1, read as the reverse complement.
GCCGAGCGACTTGCTCATCTTGCGCCCTTCCCCGTCGAGCGTGAAGCCGTGGCTCAGGATGCTCTTGTACGGTGCGCGACCGCAGACGGCCACACTCGTCGTGAGGGACGAGTTGAACCAGCCGCGGTACTGGTCGGATCCTTCAAGATACAGGTCGGCCGGATAAACGAGATCGTTGCGTTCCACGAGAACCCCCTGATGGGTGGAGCCGGAGTCGAACCAGACGTCCATGATGTCGGTCTCCTTCGTGAACTTGCCGTTCGGGCTGCCCGGATGGGAAAAGCCTTCAGGCAGCAGATCCTTCGCCTCGCGCTCGAACCAGATGTTCGAGCCGTGCTCCCGGAACAGTTCCTGGATATGGGAGATCGTTTCGTCGGTGATGACCGGCTCCCCGTTTTCTGCATAGAACACCGGAATCGGGACGCCCCATGCGCGCTGGCGGGAGATGCACCAGTCGCCGCGGTCCCGGACCATGTTGAACAGCCGCGTTTCTCCCCAGGACGGCGTGAATGTCGTCTCGCGGATCGCCTTCAGCAGATCGTCGCGGAACGATTCGATCGATGCGAACCACTGGGCCGTTGCGCGGAAGATGACCGGTTTCTTCGAGCGCCAGTCGTGCGGATACGAGTGGGTGATGAATTCAAGCGCCAGCAGCGCGCCTTCTTCATCGAGCTTCTCGGTGATCGGCTTGTTCGCCTCGTCGTAGAAGAGCCCTGCAAAGCCCGGTGCCTCCTCGGTCATATATCCTTTGTCGTCGACCGGGCAGAGGACGTCCAGGCCGTTCGCCTTGCCGACCCGGAAGTCGTCTTCCCCGTGGCCCGGCGCCGTGTGGACACAGCCGGTACCGGCATCGATCGTAACGTGGTCGCCGAGAATGACGAGCGAGTCGCGGCCGTAGATCGGATGTGCTGCAACGATGTGCTCAAGCTCTGCGCCTTTCAGTTCGCGGACCGTCTCGTAATCCGTCCAGCCGATCTTGCCGGCAACCTGCTCCACGAGATCTTTTGCGACGACATACGTCTCGTTGCCGGCCTTCACGACAGAGTAGATGAATTCTGGATGGACCGAGATGCCGAGGTTCGCCGGAATCGTCCATGGAGTGGTCGTCCAGATGACGAATTTCGTCCCGTTGTCCAGCACGTCTTTTCCGTCCTTGACGGGGAACGCCACATAGATGGACGGGGAGCGCTTATCCTTGTATTCGATCTCGGCTTCCGCGAGCGCGGATTCGCTCGACGGGGACCAGTAGACCGGTTTCTTCCCTTTGTAGATATAGCCTTTTTTCGCCATGTCCCCGAACACGCCGATCTGGCGGGCTTCGAACGCCGGCTTCAGCGTGATGTACGGATTATCCCAGTCACCGCGGACCCCGATGCGCTTGAACTGGCTGCGCTGGCGGTCGATCTGCTCGTAGGCATACTCTTCGCACAGCTTCCGGAACTCCGCAACCGACAGTTCTTTGCGCTTGACGCCTTTGTTGACGAGCGCCTGCTCGATCGGAAGGCCATGCGTATCCCAGCCCGGCACATACGGCGCGTGGTAGCCCGTCATGGAGCGGTGCCGCACGATGATGTCCTTCAGCACCTTGTTCAGCGCGTGGCCCATGTGCAGATCGCCGTTCGCATAAGGAGGCCCGTCATGGAGAATGAAGAACGGGCGGCCCTTCGTCCGTTCCTGGACTTTGCCGTAGATGTCCATCTCATTCCATTTCTCCTGCATTTTCGGTTCGTTCTTCGGCAGGTTTCCGCGCATCGGGAACTCTGTTTTCGGCATGAGCAGCGTGCTCTTGTAATCCATCATGTTTCCTCCTCTGAAATGAAAGGCCCGCATTGAAAAGGGGCCGTGCATCTGTTGATTCATCCAAGAAAATAGAAAAAGGCCCCCGTCCACAAAGGGACGGGGAGCCTAGCCCGCGTTACCACCCTCATTGCGCCATGCTGATGCATGCCGCCTCTCGGACACCGTAACGGGGTGCACCGGGAATGCGTACTCGGTTCCGCATTCCGGCTCCGGAGGGATGTTCATGAACGGCATCCGCACCGGGCTCTCACCTCCCCCGGTTCGCTTTGGCATCCGCCGATCCTACTGTCTCCGTCATCGCCATTTTTCAAAAAGTCAATTCCATTTCGCTTGCCGTTATTATAATGAATACGCGGCTCGCGGTCAAGGACCGGTCACTGTTCTTCCTGCTCGAACTTTTCGAGCTCGGACGTATCGACTTCATGTCCCATCAGATAATCCCAGTCGTCCGTCTGGATGAGTTCAAGCTGCGCCTCGACGAGCATCCGGAAACGGTTGCGGAATACTTTGGACTGCTTTTTCAGCTCTTCGATCTCGATGGCGATCCGCCGCGCCTTGGACAGGGCGTCATTCACGATCCGGTCGGCGTTCTTCTCTGCTTCCTTCACGATGAGCTTCGCTTCCTTCTGCGAATTCCGGCGAACTTCCTCGGCCGCTTCCTGGGCGATGAGGATCGAGGACTGTAGCGTGTTCTCGATTGTCGTGAAATGAGTCACGCGCTCCTTCTCGGACGACAGCTGCGCCTCGAGCTTCTTGCCCTTATCCAGGGCCGCTTCGTAGTCCTTCATCACCTGCTCGAGGAAATCGTTCACCTCATCCTCGTCGTACCCGCGGAATGAACGGCCGAACTCTTTGTTATGTATGTCAAGCGGTGTCAGAGCCATTGCGCTGCATCTCCCCTTTTACAATTCTCTATTAGTGCCTATTATACATGCCGCCGGCTCCCGTGACACGGTTATTTCGAAAATTCCGGTCCGGCTGTTCAGACGAGCCGGCCGATTTCAAGGCGGATGCGCCCTTTCCTCGTCGTGCCCTCGATCTCGCCGATCCGGATCCGGCCGTGGCCGCGGACGGACAGCAGGTCGGCGTCGGACAGTTCAAATGAGGCGGATTCCCTGAGGACATGGTTCACCTTCACTTTTTTTGAGCTGATGAGCGCGGCGGATTTCTGTCTGGATATGTTGAGCACGGCGGCGAGCACCGCATCAAGCCGGAGCGAGGCGGCCGTCACGATCTGCTCTTCCCATTTTTCCGTGTTCTGCAGGAAGAGCTCGGGATCCTTCAGTTCGGAAACGGTCACCTTCGACTTGCCGACCGCCGTGAAATTAGCGATGAGATAGTCATGCAGCCCGGCATCCGCCGCAAACTGGACCGTCCCGTCCCCGACCCGGATATCACCAAACCGGGAGCGGTCGATGCCGAGCCCCGTCAGCGAACCGAGCACATCGCGATGGCCGATCTCGACGAACTTGGCCGGATAGCGGATGGCCATCACGGCGATTTCAAAATCCTCCTCGGTCCGTTCATAATAAGAAGGCGCGATCAGCAGGCGGCACCGCTCCGCTTCCGGCAGTCCGCCGTCTTCTTCAATGATCAGATCGCGTCCGCCGGCAATCGCCCGAACGATGAATCGCTGGCGCGGATCCAGAAAGCCCGTCAGCTTCGGCGCATACCGGTCTTCCACTTCCGCCACCCAGCCCGCTGCCGCATCGAGGAACGGCTGCTCATCCTTCCTGAAATGCTGTTCAATCCCCTTGTCCATGGCCTGATTCCTCCATCATTTGTAAGCAGATCTTGCCTCATATAAGGCGAAACGTTGTGGATCTAGGGAGAAACGTTGTGTATCTCCGCCGAAACGTTGTGTATCTTCGCCAAAACGTTGTGTATCTCCACTGAAACGTTAATTATCTAGGGTGAGACGTTAATTACCTGAGCTGAGACGTTAATTAGCCAACGCGAAACGTTAATTAGCCCTCTATTCAGTACCCGAACTCCACTCCCTGCCATCCCTCACTTCGAATAAAGAACGACACCCAACCCCATAATAGCAAAAAATCCCCACGAAACGTGGGGAGGGTCCTCAAAACATGTAAAACACGTTGATCAGGCCCTTGGCAATCAGGTTCAGGGCGATCAGCGCCACAATCGGCGAGATGTCGATCATGCCGATCGGCGGAATGAACCGGCGGAAAAATCCGAGGTACGGTTCACAGATGCTGGCCAGAATCCGCCCGATCGATGTTTCCCTCGTGCTCGGCACCCAGGACATCAGCACATAGATGATGAGCAGAACCGAGTAGATTTGAATCACATTAAGCAGCAAGCCTATCATAGCGTTTCATCGCATCCCATCATTCGAATTCATTATACAGATAGTCGGAGATCTCTCCGGAGAGCTCGACATTGTCCGGGACGCAAAGGAAAATATCCGTTCCGATCCGCTGGATGTCGCCGCCGAGCGCATAGACCGTCCCGCTCAGGAAGTCGATGATGCGCACGCCCTGGCCGTGATCGATCCGCTGGAGGTTGACGACGACCGTCCGGCGGTTTTTCAGATGTTCGGCCACATCCTGCGCCTCGGCGTACACACGGGGTTCCGCGAGAATCATCTTCGAGGATTTTTTGATGCTCTGCNTGAATCGCTGGCGCGGATCCAGAAAGCCCGTCAGCTTCGGCGCATACCGGTCTTCCACTTCCGCCACCCAGCCCGCTGCCGCATCGAGGAACGGCTGCTCATCCTTCCTGAAATGCTGTTCAATCCCCTTGTCCATGGCCTGATTCCTCCATCATTTGTAAGCAGATCTTGCCTCATATAAGGCGAAACGTTGTGGATCTAGGGAGAAACGTTGTGTATCTCCGCCGAAACGTTGTGTATCTTCGCCAAAACGTTGTGTATCTCCACTGAAACGTTAATTATCTAGGGTGAGACGTTAATTACCTGAGCTGAGACGTTAATTAGCCAACGCGAAACGTTAATTAGCCCTCTATTCAGTACCCGAACTCCACTCCCTGCCATCCCTCACTTCGAATAAAGAACGACACCCAACCCCATAATAGCAAAAAATCCCCACGAAACGTGGGGAGGGTCCTCAAAACATGTAAAACACGTTGATCAGGCCCTTGGCAATCAGGTTCAGGGCGATCAGCGCCACAATCGGCGAGATGTCGATCATGCCGATCGGCGGAATGAACCGGCGGAAAAATCCGAGGTACGGTTCACAGATGCTGGCCAGAATCCGCCCGATCGATGTTTCCCTCGTGCTCGGCACCCAGGACATCAGCACATAGATGATGAGCAGAACCGAGTAGATTTGAATCACATTAAGCAGCAAGCCTATCATAGCGTTTCATCGCATCCCATCATTCGAATTCATTATACAGATAGTCGGAGATCTCTCCGGAGAGCTCGACATTGTCCGGGACGCAAAGGAAAATATCCGTTCCGATCCGCTGGATGTCGCCGCCGAGCGCATAGACCGTCCCGCTCAGGAAGTCGATGATGCGCACGCCCTGGCCGTGATCGATCCGCTGGAGGTTGACGACGACCGTCCGGCGGTTTTTCAGATGTTCGGCCACATCCTGCGCCTCGGCGTACACACGGGGTTCCGCGAGAATCATCTTCGAGGATTTTTTGATGCTCTGCAGGCTGACGACCGCCGGACCGGAACCGCTGTCCGGCTGACGACGCTCCGCAGGCTGGCGGCGGTCCTTCTGGCGCCATTCCTGCTCCTGTGCCGGGCGCTTCTGCTCGACCGGGCGCACCGGGCGTCCTTCCCGGGCCTGCCGGGGTTCCGCATTCATTTCTTCGTCTTCTTCGAGGTAAAAGAAATTCTTGAACTTGTCCTTGAAGCTCATGGTCTCTCCCCGCTTTCGTAGCCGACGATCGCTGTGCCGATGCGGACGTGCGTCGCCCCCTCTTCCACCGCGATGCCGAAGTCGTTTGACATTCCCATTGAAAGTTCCGTGCAAGGCGCGTGCGGAAGGTCCAGGGCCGAAATCCGGTCCCGCAGTTCACGCAGGCCGCGGAACGTCCGCCGGATCACCTCTTCGTCATTCGTGTTCGGAGCCATGGTCATGAGGCCGACGACCCGGATTTTATCGTGGTCGGCAAGAGACCGGACGAAAGGCTCCGTCTCTTCCGGAATGACGCCCGCTTTCGAATCTTCCCCCGAAACGTTCACCTGGACGAAGCAGTCGACCGGGTGATCTGCGCGTTTCTGGATCTCCCTGGCCAGGCTGCCCCTGTCGAGCGAGTGGATCATGTCAACCCGGTTGACTATGTCTTTCACCCGGCGGCTCTGGAGGTTGCCGATAAAATGCCAGCGGGCGGCATCGCCGATCGCGGGCTGTTTTTCATCGAGCCCTTCCTTTCGGTTCTCGCCGAGGTCCGGGATGCCGGCGGCGAGCACTTCCTCCGCACGTTTCGTGCCGACGGACTTCGTGACGGCGATGATGGTGACCTCTTCCGGATTTCGGTCCGATCGCCCGCAGGCAAGTTGAATCGATTCTTTTATATGCTTCAGCCGTTCTTCTACAGTAGACAATTTGATTCCCACTTTTCTCTATGTTACTCCACCCATTGTATCAAGGCCCCGCCTGTATTTCAATTAAGATTCAATCTTTCGGGGCGGCATCATCGATCAGGACGACGTCTTTGCCGATGACGAGAATCCGGTTCACCGGAATTTTCACAGGAGTTTCCCCGCTTCCGAAAAACTTGAGCTTTTCCATGCCGCCGACATGAAAGAGCTCGATCGTCCCGTCTTCGGTCGAAATGGTGGCATCCACCGCGTAGCCGAGCTGGCGTCCCTTGCCCGCCTCGATGAATTCCTTTTTCTGCAGATCGGAAAATTTCAACGTCATTCCCCCTTCGTCCATCTTATGCCCGGAAAAACAAAAAAACGCAGGGGATCCCTGCGCTCAAGTCATTCTCTTTTTCACTGTTTCCCCTGTTCCGAGCGTCTCCCGGATAAGGGTGATCGCATGCTTCTCCAGCCTGGAGATCTGGGCCTGTGAAATGCCGAGATCCTTGGCGATTTCCGTCTGGGTCTCACCGTAGTAATATCTGCGGGAAAGGATTTTCTGCTGGCGGGTGTCCAGCTTCTGGACGGTTTCCTTGATCGACACGTAGGACAGCCATCGCTCCTCGGTCACGAGCGTGTCCTGCAGCTGGTCCATCATGCACACCGGATCTCCTCCGTCGTGGTGGATCGGTTCATGAAGCGACAGCGGATCCTGGATGGCATCCAGCGCGAACAGGATGTCTTCGGACGGGATATCGGTCATCCTGGCAAGATCCTCGAGTGTCGGTTCCTTCAGGTTTTCATGGACAAACTGTTCCTTTGCCTTCATCGCTTTGTAGGCGATGTCCCGCAGCGAACGGGACACGCGCACCGCATGGTGATCCCGCAGGTGCCTCCGGATTTCGCCGATGATCATCGGCACCGCATAAGTCGAAAAGCGCACATTGTGCTTGAGGTCGAAGTTATCGATCGATTTGAGCAAGCCGATGCAGCCGACCTGGAACAGGTCGTCCGCCTGCTCGCCGCGGTAGGCGAACCGCTGGACGATGCTCAGGACAAGACGCAGATTCCCGATGACCAGTTCCTCTTTCGCAGACAGATCCCCGGACTGGAGGCGGACGAATGTTTCTCTCATGTGTTCATGGGTCAGCAGCGGAAGTGTGGACGTATCGATTCCGCAAATCTCCACTTTCGTGTTGGACATCTCTCATCATCCTCCGGACTTTTCTCTGTTTCCATACAGTCTGTCCCCGGAGGATGGTCCTATTCTGGAGCGGGCCCGCCAATTTCAGCCATCACGTCACCGGATGGTTGAGCAGCCCTCTCAAGTCATTGATGATTTTCTTTTCAAGCCGTGAAATATAAGACTGGGAAATGCCGAGCTGATCGGCCACTTCCTTCTGGGTCATCTCTTCCTGCCCGGACAAGGCAAACCGGCATTCCATGATGTACCGTTCGCGCTCATCGAGTCTTGAAATCGCTTCGACAACGTGCTGGCGCTCGATCTTCTTTTCAACATCCCCGGTAATAATATCTTCATCCGTGCCGAGAATATCGGAAAGCAGGAGTTCATTGCCGTCCGCATCCGAATTGAGCGGTTCATCGAACGAGACTTCTGATTTCATCCGGCTCGTTTTCCTGAGATGCATGAGAATTTCATTTTCAATGCACCGGGAGGCGTACGTGGCGAGCTTGATCTTCTTTTCCGGATCGAATGTCTCGATCGCCTTAATGAGGCCGATCGCCCCGATGCTGATCAGATCTTCGATGTGGGTGTTCGTGTTCTCGAAGCGGCGGGCGATGTAGACGACGAGCCGGAGATTCTTTTCGATCAGCCGGTCGCGCGCCGCCCGGTCGCCTTCCATGAACAGCCGGAGTGTCTCCGCTTCCTCTTCCTTCGTGAGCGGGACCGGGAGGGATTCATGGCCTCCGATATAGTATGTTCCGTCTTTCTTCAAAGAATCCAGGAGCACTGCAAGCCACTTTTTCAAGCCGTTCAGCATTTGCCTATCCCCTTTCGTGTTTTTTAATGGACGTCCGGTGGAGAATGGCATCCGCGCCGAGCGGATACTCCGCATCCCCCGCCGTCAGGACGAAATAGCCCCGGATCTCCCCTCCGTCTTCCGTAAAATCCCACTTCCCGATCTTGAAGCCGACGGCCCATTCGGAACCGCCGACCGTCGTGATCCGGACGGGCCGCAGCCGGCGGCGGTACTCTTCGGGGATGCGCCGGAGATCCGGCATGTCCCCCGGCTTCTGGCTTGCAAGCGCTGTCATGAGCCCGTCCGGCAGATGGTTCCGGACCGCCCGAAGAGAAATGAAATGGACCGGTTCCCCGGAAAGCGGCTCCGTGCATCCGTTGCCCGAGTCCGCGAATGTGGTGAGCGGGACGGCCGAGCCAAACAGATGGAGGACCGTGTCCGCCCGGAAGGAAGCCGAGACGGCATCCTCTTCCGCACCGCTCCAGCGGCGCTCAAGAAGCCGGAGCCCGCCCATGGCCATTNGGGCCCGCCAATTTCAGCCATCACGTCACCGGATGGTTGAGCAGCCCTCTCAAGTCATTGATGATTTTCTTTTCAAGCCGTGAAATATAAGACTGGGAAATGCCGAGCTGATCGGCCACTTCCTTCTGGGTCATCTCTTCCTGCCCGGACAAGGCAAACCGGCATTCCATGATGTACCGTTCGCGCTCATCGAGTCTTGAAATCGCTTCGACAACGTGCTGGCGCTCGATCTTCTTTTCAACATCCCCGGTAATAATATCTTCATCCGTGCCGAGAATATCGGAAAGCAGGAGTTCATTGCCGTCCGCATCCGAATTGAGCGGTTCATCGAACGAGACTTCTGATTTCATCCGGCTCGTTTTCCTGAGATGCATGAGAATTTCATTTTCAATGCACCGGGAGGCGTACGTGGCGAGCTTGATCTTCTTTTCCGGATCGAATGTCTCGATCGCCTTAATGAGGCCGATCGCCCCGATGCTGATCAGATCTTCGATGTGGGTGTTCGTGTTCTCGAAGCGGCGGGCGATGTAGACGACGAGCCGGAGATTCTTTTCGATCAGCCGGTCGCGCGCCGCCCGGTCGCCTTCCATGAACAGCCGGAGTGTCTCCGCTTCCTCTTCCTTCGTGAGCGGGACCGGGAGGGATTCATGGCCTCCGATATAGTATGTTCCGTCTTTCTTCAAAGAATCCAGGAGCACTGCAAGCCACTTTTTCAAGCCGTTCAGCATTTGCCTATCCCCTTTCGTGTTTTTTAATGGACGTCCGGTGGAGAATGGCATCCGCGCCGAGCGGATACTCCGCATCCCCCGCCGTCAGGACGAAATAGCCCCGGATCTCCCCTCCGTCTTCCGTAAAATCCCACTTCCCGATCTTGAAGCCGACGGCCCATTCGGAACCGCCGACCGTCGTGATCCGGACGGGCCGCAGCCGGCGGCGGTACTCTTCGGGGATGCGCCGGAGATCCGGCATGTCCCCCGGCTTCTGGCTTGCAAGCGCTGTCATGAGCCCGTCCGGCAGATGGTTCCGGACCGCCCGAAGAGAAATGAAATGGACCGGTTCCCCGGAAAGCGGCTCCGTGCATCCGTTGCCCGAGTCCGCGAATGTGGTGAGCGGGACGGCCGAGCCAAACAGATGGAGGACCGTGTCCGCCCGGAAGGAAGCCGAGACGGCATCCTCTTCCGCACCGCTCCAGCGGCGCTCAAGAAGCCGGAGCCCGCCCATGGCCATTCCGCAAGACAGCATGGCGGCGACAGCGCCCGGGATCCCGAGGCCGCCCGGTGAAAGCACCGTCAGCAGCCCTCCGGCGAACAGCGCGGCGACGATCGTCGCACCCGCCCCTTTCCAGAGGGCGTTCCGGTTGGCGCCGAACGCGGCGAGTGCCATGACGGCAAACGCACCCGCCACAATCACGGGATTCGCGCCGAGCAGGACGACGGGCAGCGCACCCGCAAGTGCGGCAAACAGGATCCTCGGTCTTCTGCATGGTCGCTTCGAAACTTTTCCGGCAAATGAAAGGAGTACATAATTGAATGCCGAGTTGACGGCAATGGCGACTTCCCCGTACACCGCATCCCCTCCCTTGTCCCAAATTTAGCATGTCCGGACGGCGCGAATTGTCATAACCCGCGGAAGAACTGGGCAAATCTTCCGACCCGACCCGACAAAAAAACACCCGGAACGCGTGATGCGTTCCGGGTGTTCGGGTGTTCAGTTATCTTCTCCGGCGATTGCGGAGGAATGTCGGGATANGCGGTTCATCGAACGAGACTTCTGATTTCATCCGGCTCGTTTTCCTGAGATGCATGAGAATTTCATTTTCAATGCACCGGGAGGCGTACGTGGCGAGCTTGATCTTCTTTTCCGGATCGAATGTCTCGATCGCCTTAATGAGGCCGATCGCCCCGATGCTGATCAGATCTTCGATGTGGGTGTTCGTGTTCTCGAAGCGGCGGGCGATGTAGACGACGAGCCGGAGATTCTTTTCGATCAGCCGGTCGCGCGCCGCCCGGTCGCCTTCCATGAACAGCCGGAGTGTCTCCGCTTCCTCTTCCTTCGTGAGCGGGACCGGGAGGGATTCATGGCCTCCGATATAGTATGTTCCGTCTTTCTTCAAAGAATCCAGGAGCACTGCAAGCCACTTTTTCAAGCCGTTCAGCATTTGCCTATCCCCTTTCGTGTTTTTTAATGGACGTCCGGTGGAGAATGGCATCCGCGCCGAGCGGATACTCCGCATCCCCCGCCGTCAGGACGAAATAGCCCCGGATCTCCCCTCCGTCTTCCGTAAAATCCCACTTCCCGATCTTGAAGCCGACGGCCCATTCGGAACCGCCGACCGTCGTGATCCGGACGGGCCGCAGCCGGCGGCGGTACTCTTCGGGGATGCGCCGGAGATCCGGCATGTCCCCCGGCTTCTGGCTTGCAAGCGCTGTCATGAGCCCGTCCGGCAGATGGTTCCGGACCGCCCGAAGAGAAATGAAATGGACCGGTTCCCCGGAAAGCGGCTCCGTGCATCCGTTGCCCGAGTCCGCGAATGTGGTGAGCGGGACGGCCGAGCCAAACAGATGGAGGACCGTGTCCGCCCGGAAGGAAGCCGAGACGGCATCCTCTTCCGCACCGCTCCAGCGGCGCTCAAGAAGCCGGAGCCCGCCCATGGCCATTCCGCAAGACAGCATGGCGGCGACAGCGCCCGGGATCCCGAGGCCGCCCGGTGAAAGCACCGTCAGCAGCCCTCCGGCGAACAGCGCGGCGACGATCGTCGCACCCGCCCCTTTCCAGAGGGCGTTCCGGTTGGCGCCGAACGCGGCGAGTGCCATGACGGCAAACGCACCCGCCACAATCACGGGATTCGCGCCGAGCAGGACGACGGGCAGCGCACCCGCAAGTGCGGCAAACAGGATCCTCGGTCTTCTGCATGGTCGCTTCGAAACTTTTCCGGCAAATGAAAGGAGTACATAATTGAATGCCGAGTTGACGGCAATGGCGACTTCCCCGTACACCGCATCCCCTCCCTTGTCCCAAATTTAGCATGTCCGGACGGCGCGAATTGTCATAACCCGCGGAAGAACTGGGCAAATCTTCCGACCCGACCCGACAAAAAAACACCCGGAACGCGTGATGCGTTCCGGGTGTTCGGGTGTTCAGTTATCTTCTCCGGCGATTGCGGAGGAATGTCGGGATATCCAGTGCGTCTTCTTGGTGCTGCTGTTGCTGGCGCGGTGCCGGCTCCTGACGGAACTGGCCGTGGTCTTCGCGGCGCTCGCGCTCACGTTCGTTGCGGACCGGCGCCTGTTGCTGCTGGCGGGGTTCCGGCTGCGGAGCCGCCTGTTGGCGCGAGGAGCCGAAGCCGCCCCTTGTCGGCCGCTGGACCCCGAGCTGCTCTTCGGTGAAGCCGGTTGCGATGACCGTCACGACAATCTCATCTTTCAGGTTATCGTTGATGACCGAGCCGAAGATCATGTTCACTTCTTCGTCGGAAGCGGAAGCCACGATGTCCGCAGCTTCCTGGACTTCGAACAGGCTTAGGTTCGAGCCGCCCGTGATATTCATGAGGACACCTTTCGCGCCGTCGATCGACGTTTCGAGAAGCGGGCTCGAAATGGCCTTCTTTGCTGCTTCGGCCGCGCGGTTTTCGCCTGATGAGATACCAATCCCCATTAGAGCCGAGCCTTTGTTCTGCATGATCGTCTTCACGTCCGCGAAGTCGAGGTTGATGAGTCCCGGAACGGCGATGAGGTCCGAGATGCCCGACACCCCCTGACGGAGGACATTGTCCGCTTCGCGGAACGCCTCGAGCATCGGTGTGTTCTTGTCGACGATCTCAAGGAGACGGTCGTTCGGGATGACGATGAGGGTGTCGACGGACTCCTTCATCGCCGCGATTCCGCCGATCGCCTGGGTCGCGCGCTTGCGCCCCTCGAATGTGAACGGGCGTGTGACGACGCCGACCGTCAGCGCACCGAGGTCTTTCGCCACTTGGGCGATGACAGGCGCTGCACCTGTGCCGGTCCCGCCGCCCATGCCGGCCGTCACGAAGACCATGTCGGCTCCGCGGAGGGCTTCTTCGATCTGCTCCTTGCTTTCTTCGGCAGCTTTTTTCCCGACTTCGGGATTGGCGCCGGCACCGAGGCCGCGTGTCAGCTTTTCGCCGATCTGGAGCTTCACTTCAGCTTCGGACAGCTTAAGGGCCTGGGCGTCCGTGTTGACGGCGATGAATTCAACGCCCTGGACGCCATGCTCGATCATTCTGTTTACCGCATTATTTCCGCCGCCGCCGACGCCGATGACCTTGATGACGGCGAGCGCATCGATGTTCGTATCAAATTCCAGCATGCTTTCTCCTCCTATGGGTATACGGATGACCGCGATTATTCGAAGAATTTGTCAAAGATTTTCTTCATCCGGTCGACGACCTTTTCCTGGCCTTCCCGGCCGCGTTCGGCTTTTTTCCTTTTGACAGGGGGGGCCGCCGCTGCGGGTTCCATCGTTTCACCGAACGGCGATTCTCCGCGGTTGCCGAAAAACTCATCTTCCATTTTGGCATACCGGATGAGCCCGACGGCCGTGGAATAACCCGGTTCGCGGACTCCGATGAATTCAGGGACATACACCCGCACGCGGGTCTGCAGCACTTCCCTGGCGAGCTGCGGAACGCCTTCGAGCTTCGAGACGCCGCCCGTCAGGACGACCCCTCCCGGGAGATCCCGGATGCCGGACTGGTACAGCTCGTCCAGCACCATCTCGAACAGTTCTTCAAGGCGGACGCCGATGATCTCAGAGATGTACTTCTGGCTGTATTGGTCTTTCGTATCGACGCCTGCAACCGGGACTTCGAACAGCTCGTCCTCGGATGCGTCATCGTAGTAGGCATGGCCATACTGGTGCTTGATCTGTTCGGCCTGCCCGGTCGTCGTCTTCAGGATGATCGACAGGTCTTTCGTAATATGATCTCCGCCGATCGGGAGGGCACTGGCGGAAACGAGGCGGCCGTCACCGAAGACGGCGATCGTCGTCGACCCGCCCCCGATGTCTATGTACGCCGTTCCGTGGCTCTTTTCATCTTCACTGAGGGCAAAATAGCCGGCAGCGAGAGGCTGAAGATAAATCTCCCGGATCTGGAGGCCCGCCCGTTCCACGCAGCGGAGAATATTGTGGAGCAGTGTCTTTGAAGTGGTGGCCAGGGTTGCGTCCATTTCAAGACGGACGCCGATCATGCCGCGCGGGTCCTTGATCTCGTCGAGGTCGTCGACGATGAACTGCTGCGGGATGATGTTGACAAGTTCCCGCTCCGCAGGAATCATCACTTCTGCCGAATGCATGACCCGGTCCAGGTCATCATCCGTGATTTCACGGTTTTCGCTGTTCACCGCCACGACACCCTTCACCTGCTGGAGCATGGCCTGGTTGGCGGGAATGCCGAGGACGACCTCGCGGATCGACATCCCGATCATCCGTTCCGCCTGTTCCACCGCCTTCTTGATTGACTGGACAGTGGCATCAATATCTACAATGGCACCTTTTCTGATGCCTTCCGATTTTACATTTCCGACTCCGATTACGTGCAGCGAGCGATCCGTCATCTCCCCGATCAGCACTTTAACGGAGGAAGAACCGATGTCCAATGACACATACATATCGGTTTGACTCAACGGATGGCACCTCCTTCTGATCCTCTTAAACATCATTCTATTTCATTATCAGTTCAATGTTAAGTATATTCGTTAATTAAGCCTAAATTCCTTCACTTTCTGCCATCAGCGGGACGTTTAGGCGGACGTTCCTCCCATCTTTCCGGATAGGGTGCCGGATGGCCGCGATGTTTTGGAACAGCCTCGCACCGGACAGAAAAATGGCGGCCGGGGGCAAAAATCGATTCCCGTCTCCCGGGCGGGCGGGCCGGCATAGCGGCGGGGAAGCCGGGAAGGAGGCCGCGTTGATCGGACCGCTGCATCTTATGTACGGTTGCGGGCGGATTCCCCGCCCGTTGGAAGAGATGGCCTTTTCCCTTGGATTTTCCGGGAAACTGAACGATCCACGGACATGGTCACACTTTGTCCATAAAGCCGCAGTCGCAGCGTCACTCTTCCTCCCCTCCGCCGTCCTCTTCCCCTTCCGTTTCAGGGGCCGCCCCGTCGCCGTATACTTCTTCATACGGCCGGAAATAAAGGCCGACTTCGAGATCGATGACGCCTTTCCCCTCATCGGTCAGCTGAGAGACGATCGACGGATAATACTCCATCTTTTCCGCGAATCCCGGGATGATCCCCCTCACTTCATAGCCGTCGGTCATGTAGGCGGTAATCGCATCCGGGTCTTCTTCCGACGTTCTCTTGATCTCTGAAATCAGGGTCCGGATGCCGCCGGGAAGGGCTTCCAGCTCTCCGACCATCTTTTCCATCGTCTTCTCGTCACTGAAGCCGGAGAGGATCGGTGCCGGCACCGGTTCTGCGGCAGGCTTCCCGAACACCTCGCCGTTGGACAGGACGGGATGGAACCGGCCTTCCTGCTCGATGAGCGCGGCGGGGACCCATTCATTCACCTTGATGACGACCGACCGGAGGCCTGTCCTTTCCACCGCCGCCTCCTCGACGCCCTGGACAGAAGAGACGGAGCCGGCAGCTTCGAATCGCCGGAATCCCCAAAGGGCGTCGCCGACAGAAATGCCGGAGGCTCGTACATAATCTTCCTTGCTGTTCAGCAGGGCCCCTTCCACCCGGACTTCATCGACCTTGCTGAGTGGGGACTGGAAGTACAGCAGCACGGCGAGCACCAGGAGGAACAGGATGAGGAGGAAGATGAATTTCCGGTTCGTCCTCCTCTTCCTCTTCTCCCTGAGCGAGGGGATCCGTTCTTCGATATCGATCACTTTGTCCAACGCTGGGCCTCCTTTCAGCCTTTCCCCCCTCCCAAGGCGAACCGGAGGATCAGGGCGGCCGCAATCCACGCGGCGAGCAGGGATGAACCGCCGTAGCTAATGAACGGCAGCGTGACGCCGGTCACCGGGAGAAGCCCCGAGACGACGCCGATGTTAAGGAATGATTGAAACCCGAGCATGGCGGCCATCCCGGAGATCATGTAGAACGAAAGCGGATCTCGCTGGCGGGCAGCCAGTCCGATGGCGGAGGCCGCAAGCAGGAAGAACAGCAGAATCACGGCGGCAGCCCCGATGAACCCTGTTTCTTCCGCAATGACGGCGAAGATGAAGTCATTCTGGGGCTCGGGCAGATACAGATACTTCTGGCGGCTCTGCCCGTATCCGAAGCCGGTGAGCCCCGCAGGCCCCGTCGCCAGGAGCGACTGGATCGCCTGGAAACCGGTCCCGAGCGGGTCGCTCCACGGATCCAGATAGGCCTTGATCCGGTCGAGCCGGTATGGCGCCGCGGCGATCAGTCCGGCAATCCCGAGCGCCCCCGCCCCCGCCAGTCCGAAGAAGAACTTCAGCGGATAGCCGCCGACGAGGAGAACCGCAAATGCCGCAACGACCATGATCATCATCGACCCGAAGTCCGGCTGCAGCATGATGAGCGCGGCGGGAAGCAGGATGACGACGAAGTGGCCCGCCTTGAATGCCCTCCGGCCACGGGACTCCGCCAGCATCGAAGAAAGTTTGCCGATGACCGCGATCTTGGCGAATTCCGCGGGCTGCAGGCTGAACGGGCCGAGGGCGATCCAGCTCTGCGATCCGTTCCTGACGGCACCGATGCCCGGAATGAGCACGGCGGCCAGCAGCAGGACCGCTGCGATGTAGACGGCGGTCCAGAGCCGTTTGTTCCCGATCCGGCGTGTTTTCATGATGAAGGCGGCGACGATGGCCGACACGGCCAGATAAACGCCCTGCTTGACCGCGAACGGCAGTGAATCACCGTAATGGATCTCCCCCCAGTAGGAACCGGCGGAGTGGACGAATGCGATGCCGAGGAGACTCAGTGCGGCAGCGCATATGAAGAAGATGCCAACAAGCCTCTTTTCCAGTGCATGCATCCTTCCTTGATGTTGATCTGACGCGTTTACAGTTTCCGGACAGCCTCGATGAATCGGTCGCCCCGCACTTCAAAGCTCGGGTATTGGTCCCAGCTGGCGCAGGCCGGGGACAGCAGGACGGTGTCCCCTTCCGCAGACACCTCCGACGCGATCCGGACGGCGTCCTCGATCGTCCCCGCATCATGGATATCCGCGACGCCGCAGGAACGGGCGAATTCCCCGAAGCGGCGGGCCGTTTCTCCGAAGAAGACCGCCGAGGAGACCCGGCCCATGAACGGCCGGAGCTCTTCGAACGAGTGCCCGCGGTCAAGCCCTCCCGCAAGCAGGCAAATCGGACCCGGGAACGCCTCCAGCGCACTTTTTGTGGCGAGTGTGTTCGTCGCTTTCGAATCATTGAAGAACCGGCGTTTTTGCCATTCCCTCACGAACTGGGTCCGGTGGCGGACCCCGGCGAACGAAGACAGCACGTCCCGGATCGCTTCGACGGGGCAGCCGGAGAGAATCGCGGCGGCAGTGGCGGCGAGGGCATTTTCCAGGTTATGGCGGCCGGGCAGGACAATTTCATCCCGCCCGAACAGCCTCTCCCCGAGCCAGTAGACGGCTTCCCCGTCGGCACTGATCCCCTGTTCCGAGCGGCCGGCGAGCGTGAACGGGACTTTCTTTGCAACGGAACGCTCCGCAAAGCGGCTGACCGCTTCCTGGTCCGCATTGTAGATGAAGAAATCATCGGGACCCTGGTTTTTCGTAATGCGGAACTTCGCCTCTCCGTACTCCTCCATCGTCCCGTGGTAATCGATGTGGGCTTCATACAGATTCGTCCAGATGGCGATTTTCGGCCGGAATGCTTCCGTGCCCATGAGCTGGAAAGAAGACAGTTCGATGACGACCGGCTGGTCGGGCGCGGCCTCCGCCGCAACCGTGCAGGCGGGCGTGCCGATGTTTCCTGCGATGAGCGGATTTTTCCCGCCCATGTGCAGCATGTGGTGCAGGAGCGTCGTGGTCGTCGTCTTGCCGTTCGAACCGGTGATGCCGATGAACGGCGCCTCGCTGACGAGCCAGGCAAGTTCCACTTCGGTCCATACCGGAATCCCGGCGCTGATCGCCCGGGAGACGACCGGATGGTCATACCGGATGCCGGGATTTTTGAAGACATAGTCGAATCCTCTGCCGAGAAGATCATCCGGATGACTGCCGAGGATGACCTCGACCCCGAGCCCGCGGAGCGGAGCCTCTTCCGGATCTTCATTCCTGGCGTCATTGACGGTCACTTCGGCACCGAGCGAGAAGAGGAGGCGAGCCGCCGCCGAGCCGCTTTTTGCGAGTCCGAGCACGAGCACCCGCTTCCCTTTGAACATTTCGGTTTTTTTCATCTTAGAGCACCTCCGGCAGGACGGAAATCAGCGCAGCGGCGAGCGCGGCGGACCAGAACACGATGACGACTTTCCATTCGGACCAACCGGAAAGCTCAAAGTGGTGATGGATCGGACTCATTTTGAAAATCCGCTTGCCCGTCGTCTTGAAGGAAGCGACCTGCAAGATCACAGACAGCGTCTCGATCACGAAGATGATGCCGATGACGAGAAGAAGCAGCTCCTGCTTCATCAGGACCGACAACATGGCGAGTGCGCCGCCGAGGGCGAGCGAACCCGTATCGCCCATGAAGATCTTCGCAGGATTGGCATTGAACATGAGGAATCCGAGCAATGCCCCGGTGATCGTGAAGGCGACGAGCGCCAGGTCTTCCTGCCCGTACACGAGACCGAGCACGCCGAACGCGGCGAAGGCGATGGAGGATGTCCCCGCGACGAGGCCGTCCAGTCCGTCGGTCAGGTTCACGGCGTTGGAAAAGCCGACAAGCCAGAAGATCAGGAACAGGACGTAAAACGCTCCCAGGTCGATCTCAAAGGACGTGAACGGCAGGCCGATGGTCGTCTCGAAAGGTCCGAGCCTCAGCAACAGATAGGAAACGACCGCGATGGCGATCTGGCCGATCAGCTTCTGCAGGGAAGTCAGGCCGAGATTGCGCTTCAGGACGACCTTGATAAAGTCGTCGAGGAAGCCGATCAGGCCGAACCCGGCAAGGACGATGAGCAGGACGATCGTCTGCGTGGTCAGCAGGCGGTAAGCAAAGCCGAGAATCAGCGAAGTCACGATGATGGCCGCGATGAAGATCAGGCCGCCCATCGTCGGGGTTCCTGCCTTCTTCAGGTGGGCTTTCGGCCCTTCCTCCCGGATGCTCTGCCCGAATTTCAGACGGCGGAGCATCGGAATGAGCGGAAAAGCGAGCAGCGCGGTCAAGATGAACGCGACTGCGATGATCGTGATCGTTGTGGCGAGTGTCATGATAGAAATCTCCTTTGAAACGAATGCCCGTCAGAAGGCATATCAATCATTCATTTTTCTTATTGGCAGGGCCGGCATAAAGATGGATCGTGCCCGACTCTTCCATCAGGGAACCGGGTGCCGGAAGCTGCCGGATCACCCGGCCTTCGGCAGGGCCGTTCCATTCGATCTTGATCGTATGGAACATCTGCATGAGCTCATCGCGTTCCTTGCCGGTCAGGTCGGGTACCCGGATCTGGACCGGGTCTCCCCAGCGGTATTCCCGCTCGAGCTGTCCATCCCTCGGCTTGATGTTCCGCAGCGGGGCGATGTCCGAGATGATCCGGCCGACCATCGGCGCAGAAATGACCCCGCCGAACTGGACTTCATTTTTCGGTCCGTCCACCGCGACATACACGAGGATGTCCGGATCGTCCGCCGGCGCGAAGCCTATGAAAGAGACGATATAGTCACCGTCCTTATAGCGGCCGTCCTCGACTTTCTGGGCGGTCCCGGTCTTCCCGCCGACCCTCAGCCCGTCCGTGAACGCGTTGCGCCCCGAACCGTTGGCGACGACGGACTCAAGCGCTTCCCGGACCTGCTTGGAAGTCTCCTCGCTGATCACGCGGCGCTTTTCGACCGGTTCATTGCGCTCGATCTCTTTCCCGGTTTCCGGATCCAGGATGCGCTTGACGATGTAAGGCTGCATGAGCCGGCCGCCGTTCACCGCCGCCGCAACGGCCTGGGCCTGCTGGATCGGCGTCACGGAGATCCCCTGTCCGAACGAGGTCGTTGCATGCTCGACGGGCCCGTAGGCTTCAGGGGAAAACAGAATCCCCGACGCCTCCCCCGCAATGCCGCTTCCGGTCGTCGCTCCGAAGCCGAATTCACGGATATAGGATGTGAGCTTCTCGGGGCCGACGCGCCGTCCGAGCTCGATGAACCCCGGGTTGCAGGAATTCTCGACGACTTCGAGGAATGTCTGGGATCCGTGGCCTTCACGTTTCCAGCAGCGCAGCCGGGCCCCGCCGACCGTCGTATGCCCCGGATCGAAGAAAGAATCGTCATGGAGGTCCACGACCCCTTCCTCGAGCGCCGACGCCAATGTGATGATCTTGAACGTGGAGCCCGGCTCAAACGTCATCCATACCGGCAAGTTCCTATTATAAATCGATGGATCGGCAGATGCATAGTCGGATGGGTCAAAATTGGGGGCTGAAGCGAGCGCCAATATTTCCCCGGTGTCCGGAACCATCACGATGGCGAGCGCCTGGTCGGCCTCGTACTTCATCATTGCCTGGCTCAGTTCCCGCTCCACGATCTCCTGGATGCGCAGATCAATCGTCAGTTCGACATCGGCGCCCGCCTTCCCGCCGATCCAGCCGTCGCCGACGTGCGGAAGCGGGTTCCCCCGTGCATCCGTATACATCCGGATCTTCTCGCCGGAGCCGGACAGGAAGCGGTCATATTCATATTCGATCCCGGCCAGGCCCTGGTTGTCGTAGCCTGTGAAGCCGACGAGCCTCGACAGCATCTCCCCGTATGGATAATCACGGATATAATCGACGCCGGTGTAAAGGCCGGGAATGCCGAGCCTGCCGATTTCGACCGCCGTTTCATACGGGATGTTCTTTCCTTCGGGGGCGAGTTTGACGATCGACGCCCGTTTTGACATCAATTCCTCCAGGCGGTCCTTGTCCGCCCCGATCATCGGCGCGAGCCGTGAAGCCGCCGCCGGGATGTCCCGGTTCTGTGAAGGCATGAAATACAGGGTCGGCGCGACCCGGTTGCCGATGATCTTCTTGCCGTGGCGGTCTTTGATCTCCCCGCGCACGCCGGCGAACGGCAGCTCCCGGTCCCAGTTCTCCATCGCCTTCCCGGTGAGTTCCGGATTGCGGATGATCTGCACCTGAAAAACTTTCAAGACGAGTGCGGCGAACAGCGCGGCGAGGATGAGGAAGGCCAGCCGGAGCCTTTTCCTCATCCGGGTTTCGATGAAGCGGCGCACAATTTCCCACCTTGTGTTTTTCTTTCAGCGTATGAGTCCCGGGCGGGCGCTATTCGGGGTCAGTCAAGCGGGTACTCGTCCTCCGGCTCCGCGTCTTCATCGGATGGAGCCTGCTGCTGCTGTTCCGGGCTTTCAAACTTGACGACTACCGGCGAGCCCTCGTCCGGTGCGGAACCCGGTGACGCGCTCTGGGAAACGGCAAAGCCTTCGCCGTGGATTTCGATTGTCAATCCGGACAGCGAGGCGAATGCGAGCACCGACCGCTTCGACCAGCCGGTGAAGTCCGGCAGTGCAGCCTGTCCGTCCGTCTTCAGGATGACCGTGCCGCCGGGAAGGACCGACGCCCCCGCTTCCGGAAACTGGCCGAGCACTTCATTGCCGTCTCCGATGACCGCAACGGCGATTCCTTCGGCTTCCAGTTCTCCCGCAACGGATCCGGCGGCCTTCCCTCCGAAATCGGAGAGCTTGACCGGCTGTGCGGTTTCGTGTTCTTCATCCGGCTTGATATTGAGGTGCTTCAGGCTGTTCTCCATGACCGGCTTGAAAATCTTGGACACCGGGATCGCGCCGTACTCGCCGGCCGGGATCTTCGGCCGGTGGACATTCACATAGACGATCAACTGCGGATCATCTGCCGGCGCCATGCCGAGGAAGCCATACAGCAGGTTGTTCGTCCCGTGGAGGAACCCTCCTCTGCCGTTCGGGATCTGGGCCGTCGCCGTCTTCCCGGCGACGGAATAATCACCCAGCTCGAACGGACGGCCGGTCCCGTGTTCGGATGTGACGGTCGATTCCATCACTTCCAGCACCGTCCTCGCCGTTTCGGGGGAGATCGGGTTTCCTTTCTCCTCCGGTTCTCCTTCACGCAGCACTTTGCCGGTGTTCGGGTCTTTGATTTCATCGATGACGTACGGTTTCATCATCGTTCCCCCGTTGGCGATCGCCGTGGCGGCCTGCACCATCTGGATCGGCGTGACGGTGGAACCTTGCCCGTAGGAAGTCGTGAGCCGTTCGATCGGACCGATGTCATTGACGATGCCCGGCGCTTCTCCCGGAAGATCGATGCCGGTCGGCTGACCGAACCCGAAGTCTTTCAGATGGCCGATGAACGCTTCGCCGCCCATCTTTTCGAGCAGATAGGCCATCGAGACGTTGGACGAGCGCTGGAAGCCCTCGAGGAAGCTGATGTAGCCCCAGCCGGCTTTCTTGTGGTCATTGATCGTCGTGCCGTAGAGCGTATAGCTGCCTGACTTGTAGAAGTCGTTCGGTGCCCAGGCCCCCTCTTCGATCGCCGAGGCGAGCGTGAAGATCTTCATAGTCGAGCCCGGCTCGATCGTATACTGGACCGCCTCGTTCAGCCAGTTGGAAGACAGCCCTTCCCTCGTCTCCGGGTTGAACGACGGACGCTGGCTCATGGCGAGGATTTCACCTGTTTTCGGATCCGCGACGACGACCGACATCCGCTCCGGAGAGTACTCGGCCTGAACGCGGTTCATCGCGTCCTCGACGAAATTCTGGATCGTCTTGTCGAGCGTCAGCCGGATGTTCGATCCATTGACGGCCGGCGTCACTTTTTCTTCCGAGCCCGGGAGAAGGAATCCCCAAGTGTCGCTCTCATACTGCATCTTTCCGTCCTTGCCGGTGAGCAGATCATCGAACGTCTTCTCGAGCCCCATCTGGCCGACTGTCTTCGTCGAGCCGTCATCCTGCTTCTCCTTCTGGGCAAAACCGATCAGATGGGAGGCGAACATGCCGTTCGGATAAAACCGTTTTTTGTCCTTGATGAACTGGATGCCCGGAAGTTCGAGCTCCTGGATCTTTCTCATCGTGTCATGGCTCAGGTTCCTCCCGGCAGATCCGAATTCGACCTGATAGACGTCCGGGTCGTCCTGACGGTCCAGCAGTTCCCGGATTTCCTGTTCCGGCATGTCGATATACTCCGCGAGTTCCCTGGCCGTTTTGTCCCGGTCCACGACATGGCGCATCTTCTTCTTGTCTTTGACGCCGTCGCTCGCCTTCTTGCTCAGGACCGCGACGAGCTTGTAGCTGAGCGTATCCTCCGCGATCGCTTCGCCGTCGCGGTCAAGGATCTGGCCCCGGTCAGCGCTCAGCACGTTCTGGCGTTCATATTTCGCCTGCGCCATCGCGGCAAGCGGCCGGCCTTCCACTTCACCGGTGATCTGGATAAACAGAAAACGTGCGAATAATAGAAAAAAGAGCCCTCCATAGACACAAAACATCAGGAAGGCTCCCCATTGGAAACGAAATCTTCTCTTCATTGCCCAGGCACGACCTTCACATTTTTTTCATTGAGAGTCAAACCAAGCTCCTGCGCCTTGCCCCAGATCCGCTCGTAGGTCGATTTCTCTCTCACTTGAATGGACAAATCCGTATTTTGTTTGGACGTTTCCGCGATATCCTGTTGGATGAGCTGGATTTCCTTGTTCGTCGCGTTGACCGACGACTGGGCCTGCAGCAGGAAAACAGCAAACATGGCAATGCCCGCGGCGAAGATGATGAACAGAATCTTTTCGCCTTTCGTGAAGATCTTTCTTCTTCTGGAGGGTTGGACGTCCGGCTCTGATTCCGGAAGTCTCGGGATCTCGGGTTCCTGTATGTATGCATAATCAAACTTGCGTGCTTCAAGCCCCATTCGTCTGGTCCCCCTTGCTTTTTTGGATGGTTACATTCTCATTTTATGTCTTTTTCTTTGTCTGCTGTGATGGATCGCCCGGACTCCCTGTCCGGCATGCCGTCTTATTTCTTTTCGGCGATGCGGAGTTTGGCGGAGTGGGAGCGTTTGTTGACGGCAAGTTCTTCTTCTGACGGGAGGATCGGTTTCCGGGTGATGAGCTTGAGTTCCGGCTCCATGCCTTCCGGGATGACCGGGAGGTTCGGCGGAAGGTCCGGAAGCGACGAGGCTTCCTTGAACATCGTCTTGACGAGCCGGTCCTCGAGCGAATGGAACGTGATGACGCTGATCCGTCCGCCGGGATTCAGAAGGCCGATTGCGTCGGAGATCGAGTCCTCGGCAGCTCCGAGTTCGTCGTTCACCGCGATGCGGATGGCCTGGAAGATCCGTTTGGCCGGATGGCCGCCGGTTCTCCGCGCCGCCGCCGGGATGCCGGCCTTGATCAGCTCGACGAGTTCGAAAGTCGTCTCGATCGGCCGGTCTTTCCGGGCCGTTTCAATCTTGCGTGCGACTTGCTTGGAGAATTTCTCCTCGCCGTAGCGGAAAAAGATTCTGACCAGGTCTTCGTACGGCCATTCGTTGATGACTTCGCGCGCCGTCAGTTCCGCGTCCGTATCCATCCGCATGTCGAGCGGCGCATCGAACCGGTAGCTGAATCCGCGCTCCGGCGTATCGAACTGCGGTGACGAGACGCCGAGATCGTAGAGGATCCCGTCGATTCCCGTGATGCCGAGTGCGTGGAGTTCCTGTTTCAGATAACGGAAGTTCTCCCGCACGAACGTGATTTTGTCCAGATGAGGGGCGAGCCGTCCTTCTGCGTGCCGGATGGCTTCCGGGTCCTGGTCGAAGCAGATGAGCCTGCCGCCTTCCCCGAGCTGTCCTGCAAGATATTCACTGTGGCCGCCGCCGCCGAGCGTGCAGTCCACATAGATGCCGTCCGGCCGGACATTCAGCCCGTCAACGGTCTCTTTCAGCATTACGGTCACGTGATCGAACAAGCCCGTCCCCTCTTTTCTCCATGGCTAAATATCAAAGTCAATCATGTTTTCCGCGATTTCGTTGAACGATTCCTCAGATTCCACAAAATATTCTTCCCAAGCCGCCTTTGACCAGATTTCCATCCGGCTCGAGACGCCGAGGACGATGCAATCCTTCTCCAGCCCGGCGTAGCCGAGCAGACCCGCAGGTATATTGACGCGCCCCTGCTTGTCAAGCTCCACTTCCGTGGCCCCCGAGAAGAAAAACCGGGTGAATGCACGGGCATCCTTCTTGGTGACGGGAAGGGCTTTCAGTTTTTCCTCGAGCCGCTTCCACTCGTCCATGGGATAGGCAAACAGGCACTGGTCCAGTCCGCGGGTGACGACGAAGCCGCCCTCCAAATGGTCTCTGAACTTGGCCGGGATGATGATGCGGCCTTTTGAATCAACCGTATGCTGGTATTCACCCATGAACATGCGATTCACCCCACATCGTAAAACTAATGTACCACATCCCCCCACTTTCCTCCACCCGTTTTTGAAATCTTTTTGCCCCGTCTCAATAAACACACCGCGTCACGACGGCTTTTGAGACAATCCGCCCCGTTCCGATGGAATTCGCCTTCGCCGGGCCCCCGCTCCCCACTCCCGCTTGTCCCCGGCCTTTTCGCGAGATGGAAGAGTTGGGCCCCGAGATGGAAGAGTTGCGGCCGGAGATGGAAGAGTTGCAGCGCGAAGTGGAAGAGTTGCGTCCGGCAGGCACACTCTTCCACAACAAAAAACCGGCCATCCCAAAATCGGACAGTCGGTTTCTGAAATTAGATACGGACGAGCAGATGGATGCCCGCCCGGTCCGGAGCTGCCCGGAGCAGATCGCGGAACAGGCCGGGGCCGTATTCATTCATGAACTGGAACGGCGTGTATTTCCTTTCCTGGAACCCGCCTTCGGGCAGGAGCTCGGCTTCAAGCAGGTCGAACCGGGACAGGGCGGTTTCGTGTTCGAGCATGACCGACTCGCGGATGCGGTCTTTCAGCCAATCGAACTGACGGCTATGGTACTCCAGATTCAGCCCGGCGAGCGCCGGAAGTCCGCGGCCCTTCCCTTCAAGCTTGCCGGCGAGCCCAGCATACCCTTCGGCCAACTGTGCCTCCAGGCGGTCGATCTCCTCTTCCGCTCCGTGATCGTGGATCCGGGCAAGAAGCTCTTCCCGTTTTGAAGCGGCGGCTCCGCCGAGGACTGCACGGGCGTCCAGCCCCGTCTCGCCGAGCAGGCCTGCCGCCCGCCTTGTGACGAATGTGAACGACGAGCGCGGAATGACGACGGGCATATTGATGCCGAGCGCACGGAAAGCCGGACGGAGAAGCGCCCAGTAGGCGATTTCGCCGGGACCGCCGACAAATCCGAGCACCGGAAACACCAGATCCTGCATGACGGGACGGGTGACGACATTGTTGCTCAGCCGTTCGGGCTCCGACTCGGCAATATCGAGAAGTTCCCGTTCGGTGAAGGAGATTCCCGCCTGTTCATTGACGAACCGGCCGTCTTTCCGGCTGAGCAGGAAGCGCTCGCCGTCCTCGACATAAAACAGGTTGGCCGCATCCGGCTCTGCGCCGACGGGACGGCCGAAGCCGTCTTCCGAGAAGCGCTGTTCCGTTTCCGCCGTTCCTTGCGCGATCTCTTCGGACCGGCGGATCATGGCGGCAAAGTGGTTCCTTTCAAGTTGTCGGATGGCCGGGTCGGCCGCGTCCATCAAGAGAAGCCCCTCTTCACCTAGCAGGCGATTGATGAGCGCCGCGAAAAAGGCCGTGAAGGTTTCATTGCCCTCCAGGCATTCCTCGGCGGTCTGAAGCAGTCCAGCCGTATGGGCGGTCTCTCCGTAGCTCCGGAAAACTTCCCGGATAAAGCCGGACATCAGGTCCTTGTCGAACCGGGTGGCGGACGCTGTTGTCTTCAGCCCGGGAACCATCGGGAATTGTTTCTTTTCGGTCCGGCATCCGCTGATGACGTTCACGTGATTGATCTCCGCCAGGTCGTGGTCCTCTCCCGCAATCCAGAACACCGGAACGACCGGTCTGCCAAGCGCTTCTCTGAGCCGCTTCGCCTCGAGGATGACGGAGAGCGCCTTGTTCACCGAGTAGAGCGGTCCGGTCAGGATGCCTGCCTGCTGCCCGCCGATGACGACCGGCGCGCCGCTCCGGAGCTCTTCCAGATGGACGGCGGTCCGTTCCGAGATCCCGAGCGGCTCCATGAAGGCGCGCACGGCGTTGCATAGCCCGTCCCGGTCGAATTCCCGGCCGTCCAGCTCCGAAAGCCGCTCCCGGTAGCCGGTGTCATCCGGCTTGTAGTCAAAATATGTATTGATGAACTGCTCGTCGTCCTTGTATGCCGCCATGACCGGACTGGCCGGCGGGATGTCGAGACATTCGAATTCCATGATACAGACCCCATTTTCAGATTAATCATCGTCACCGATTATATCATCATGCGGTGCCCGAACTGAAAAATTCCGCTCATGGGCGCGTGTATTCCCAGATCATTGCAACCGTCCCCGCGATGAAAAGAAGTGTGTACAAGGCCGCGGATATGAGAAAGAGAGCCCGCCAGATTCTCCGGAGAAGCGGCAGGATCTCCAGCTCCCGCCGGACCAGCCGTTCCCTCCAGGTCATCCAGAGCGCGAGGAACGTTACCGCCATCGCGGCGGGGAACCCGATATGGATTCCCGTGAAGGCCCGGAATGTGATCGGAACCGCAGGGACGAGGAAGACCGTCGTCACATCCGCCGCCCGGCTCAGCCCCTTGGCCGGGTCTTTGAACAGCCTCGTGAAGACGGTGAACAGGACCATGAACACGACCGGGGGAAAGGCGAGCAGGAAACCGGCAATCGCATAGATCCATTCACCCATCCGAGCCCCTCCGTTCCAGGAAGGCGATCATCTCGGAAAGTCCCGACAGGAGCGGCAGCCGGCTGCCCCGCCGGTCCGCCTCACGGATGAGCCCGCCGAGTATGGCGTCCGCCTCCGTCTTTCTTCCGGCGTTCAAGTCCGCAAGCATGGACGATTCATTGTCCGCCGTCTTCCTGCATAGCTCCAGCACAGCCTCAAGCGGCACTTCAGCCGCAGTGTCCGGGAAAGCCGCGGCCAGCTCCCCGTGGATCATGCCGGCAAGCCGGCGCAGCGGCGGATCCGATGCCAGCTCCCCGTTCCTTGCGCCTGTGACGGCCGTGACCGGGTTGATGACGGCGTTTTTCAACGCTTTCCGGTAAAGGAGCTCTCCGGGATCTTCCGACAGGCGGACGGGGAAATCAGGGGAATCCGCAGAAAGCAGAGGGGTGAACAGGCCGGCATTCCCTTTCGCGGGAGCCAGGCTCAGCGGCCCCGTTCCGGTGTGCCGGACGGTCCGGCCGTCCCTCTTGAGCGCTCCGTGCTCAACCGTTGCAAACGCAATGGCCGGGCTCCGGAGGGAATCGGCCAGGCCGAGGTGGGCGACTCCGTTCTGGACGAACAGGAGCGGCGAGTCCGGGATGAAGCGCAAAGCGGAATCCAGGAACCCCTCAAGGTCATATGATTTCATCGCAGGTATGGTCAGAACGCCGTCTTCCCACTCCGCAGGATCGGCTGAGGCGTCCACGCGGAAAGTATGCCGTCCGTCGCCTTCTTCCAGACAGACCCCTTCACTCCGAAGAAGTGCGGCCTGACGGGAGGAACGGACAAGCAGCCGGACGGAAAACCCCGCCCGGGCAAATCCCGATGCGAGCAACAGGCCGACCGCGCCTGCGCCCGCGATATTCAATTTCACTGTTCCGGACACCCCTTTTCCGTATTTAAAAAGCCCGCCTGCACGGCGGGCCTGTTGCTATGATTATACCGGATTGACCGGGTGCTTGCGAAGAGGTGCGGCCTTTTCTTTCGTCGAGTAGATCTCGAACCGTTCGGCGAGCACATCGCGCAGGCTTTCCGGCGCCACGATGTCATCGATGATCATTTCGGACGCCAGCTTGTAGATGTCGATCTGTTCTTTGTACTCCTGGCGCTTTTCCTGGATGAAGGCAATGCGCTCTTTCGGGTCTTCGATTGCCTGGATACGGTTGGAGTAGACGGCATTGACCGCGGCTTCAGGTCCCATGACGGCGATTTGTGCAGACGGGAGCGCAATGCAGGCATCCGGTTCGAATGCCGGGCCGGCCATGGCATAGAGACCGGCGCCGTACGCCTTGCGGACGATGACCGAAATTTTCGGGACCGTCGCGGAGCTCATCGCGGAGATCAGCTTCGCCCCGTGCCGGATGATGCCGGCGCGTTCCACTTTCGTGCCGATCATGAAGCCCGGTACGTCTGCGAGGAACAGGAGCGGGATCGAGAAGGCGTCGCAGAGCGAGATGAACTTCGCCCCCTTGTCCGCGGAATCCACGAACAGGACGCCCCCTTTCGCCTTCGGCTGGTTGGCGATGATGCCGACCGTGCGTCCCTTGATGCGTGCGAGGCCCGTGATGAGTTCAGGTGCGAACAGCTTCTTGATCTCGAAGAAAGACCCTTCATCGATCAGGCTGTCGATCGCCTCGTGCATATTGAACGGGGCGTTCTGGTTCTCAGGAACGATTTCGGCGAGCGGACGCCCTTCCTTCGGAGCCGCCGCTTCGGCCATGGCCGGTTTTTCCTCAAAGTTCTGAGGGAAGTATTCCAGGTACTTCTTCGCCGCTTCGATCGCTTCCTTTTCGTCTGCCGCCAGCAGATCTCCGCAGCCGGAGACCGTGCAGTGCATGCGGGCGCCGCCCATTTCCTCAAGGGAGACTTTCTCCCCGATGACTTCCGCGGCCATCCGAGGCGAGCCGAGGTACATCGAAGCATTGCCGTCGACCATGATCACGATGTCGCAGAAAGCCGGGATGTACGCACCGCCCGCAGCGGACGGCCCGAACAGCAGGCAGATCTGCGGAATGACACCGGACATGCGCACCTGGTTGTGGAAGATCCGGCCCGCTCCGCGGCGGTTCGGGAACATGTCCAGCTGGTCGGTGATCCGGGCACCCGCGGAGTCGACGAGGTACAGAAGCGGAACCCGCAGCTGCTCCGCCGTCTCCTGGATGCGGATGATCTTCTCGACCGTCCGGGCTCCCCACGAACCCGCCTTCACGGTCGAATCGTTGGCCATCACGCAGACGGTCCGGCCCCCGACCTTGCCCGTCGCCGTGACGACGCCGTCCGCCGGAAGGTCCCCCGCCTCCACATTGGCGAACCGGGCATCTTCCGTATATTCCCCGTCATCAAACAAGAGCGCCAGACGATCGCGCACGAACATCTTGTTCTGCTCTTTCAGTTTCTCATGGTACTTCGGCTGGCCCCCTGCAAAAATCTGCTGGAGCTTTTCTTCCAGCCGGCTGTCGCCGGTCGGTTTTACCGTCATTCCAATCCCCTCCCTGTCCGTTTGAACATCAGTTGTCCGAGCTTACTCGAAAGTCAGGACCGTATCGCCTTCGTTGACGAAGTCGCCGACGTTGACGAGGACCTCTTTCACTTTGCCGCCTTTTTCGGCTTCAACCGGGATTTCCATCTTCATCGACTCGAGAACGACGACCGTCTGGCCCGCCGTCACTTCGTCCCCTGCATTGACATCGACTGTGAAGACCGTTCCGGCCATCGTTGATTTGAGTTCATTCATTGGTGATTTCCTCCTTCTGGCTTTGCTTCCATTTGTCCAGCACGTTTGTAGAATAGTCGCCGGCCGTGAACAGCTCCGACTTGGTGAAACCGGCGAACAGCGGCAGGTTCGTCTTGACCCCGTCCACTTCCGCCTTGGAGAAGAATTCCTCCGAGCGCCGGATGGCTTCATCGCGGTCTTGTCCGGAAATGATCACCTTGGCGATCATCGGATCATAGAACGGCGTGACGGTGTTGCCGCCATCGTAGCCGGAATCGACCCGGACGCCTTCGCCTTCCGGGAGCTGCAACGAATCGATCTTCCCCGGGGACGGCAGGAACCGCTCCGGATCCTCCGCGTATACCCGGTACTCGATCGCATGGCCG
Organism: Bhargavaea cecembensis; assembly: GCF_000826125.2. Lineage (GTDB taxonomy): Bacteria > Bacillota > Bacilli > Bacillales_A > Planococcaceae > Bhargavaea > Bhargavaea cecembensis_B. The sequence continues at coordinate 1,047,688 of NZ_LN651373.1, read as the reverse complement.
GATGATTTGATCTCATCCTGATCCGCAACCGGAAGCGACCCGCCGGACGCAATCCGGATCTGCCATTCGACGAGATCCTGCCCCGTCACTTCCTCCGTCACCGGATGCTCGACCTGCAGTCGGGTGTTCATTTCGAGGAAATAAAACTCGTTGTCCGGCCCGACGATGAACTCGACGGTTCCGGCGTTCGTGTAACCGACCGCCTTTCCGGCCTCCACGGCGGCCGCGAGCATTCTGCGGCGTGTTTCTTCCGGGAAGCAAGGAGACGGAGATTCCTCGATCACTTTCTGGTTCCGGCGCTGGACCGAGCAGTTGCGCTCGAACAGATGCACGACTTCGCCCTCTTCGTCACCGAAGATCTGGACTTCGATATGGCGGGCGTTGTCGATGAACTTTTCAAGGAACACCCGGTCGTCGCCGAAGTAGGACATCGCCCGCTTCTTGACCGACTCGAAATTCCGAGTGAGCGCTTGCTCATTTTCACAGCGGATCATGCCGATTCCGCCTCCGCCTGCGCTCGCCTTCATCATGACCGGATAGCCGATTTTCTCTGCCGCCTCCAACGCTTCCCCCAGCGTGGCGACGCCAGCGTCTGTTCCCGGAACGACCGGAACACCGGCTTCGATCATCGTCTTCCTGGATGCGATCTTGTCCCCCATCTTCTCGATCACATCCGGATTCGGCCCGATGAAGATGAGCCCGGCCTCCGACGCCTTGCGCGCGAAGTCCGCGTTTTCGGACAGCAGCCCGTAGCCCGGGTGGATGGCATCCGCCCCTTCCTTCACTGCCAGGGCGATGATGTCGTCGCCTTTCAGGTAAGACTGCGGAACCGGTCCGGGACCGATCAGAAATGCCTCGTCCGCCTCTTTTGTAAACGGCATGCCGGCGTCCGCCTCAGAATGGACGGCGATCGTCCGGATGCCGAGCCGCTTGCACGTCCGGATGATCCGGGATGCGATTTCGCCGCGATTTGCGATCAATATCTTCTCCATGCGGTTCCCCTCCGTGTAACAAACTATAGTAAACCCCTTTCCCTCTTAGTCTATATGAAGAGTGAAACCGTTTTCAAGTACCCGGACAGAAAAAACGGCAGGAATCCGCTTCTTCCTGCCGTCCGTCATTGTTCTTTTTTGTTGGTCCCGGAGTTCTGGCCACGGCCGGTCATTGCCCTTTCTTCTCGATAAAGCTGACGCCTTTGGAAAGCCAGGCGAGCAGCCGATGGTGTTCGCGGGCAAGCAGTTCATGCTCTTTCTTCAAGGCCAGATAGGACTGGGACAGTTCATCGAAGCCGGTCATCGCCTGCTTGAGATGGGATTTCAGGTGATGTTCCGGTTTCTTCCTCGCCGCTTCGAGTTCCCCTTCGTAAAACCTCCGGAGATTTTTGTTCCAGCGGAAGCCGCAGGCCTGCTTCGTGCGGCCGAGCTTTTCGGCGGCTTCTGCGAACGCGTCCAGCTGGGTGCCCCCTTTTCGGACTGATCCGATGACCGTTTCAGCCAAGATTCGGTCATCTTCGGATGTCCACCTGTCTTTTCGTGTGTTGCCAGTCATTCTACCACCCCCGTTTTGGAAACTATATGCGGAGGACGGATGAAATAGACTTCAGTATTTCTTGTTCAGGAAGCGGTCGACCGCCTCGTGGTGGGCGTCGGCTTCCCACAGCCGGGCGCATTCTTCGACTTCTTCCCGGATCATCTCTGCCAGGCCGAGGGCGTCAGACTTCCGGACGGCGGCCTGCTTGTAGGCCCGGATGACCCCGGGATCGATGCGGGAAAGACTGTCCGTGAACCGGTCCAGCGCCTCGGCCGGATCACCGGCGAATGTTTCGGTCGCCCAGCCGGACGACAAGAGTTCGCCGGCCGTGTGGACTTTCGCTTCGGTCAGCATCCTGAGTGCCGGGGCATGTCCGCCGGTTTTCACAAACAGATGCGAGGCGCCGCCCCAGCCGGTCGTGATGGCGAGCGTCCCCTGTATGTATCCGCATTTCGCCTCTTCCCGGACGAGCCGGTAGTCGCAGGCCGTCGCGATCTCACATCCCCCGCCGACTGCATGCCCGTTGATGAGCGCAATCACCGGAACCGGAAGACGGCTCATCCGCAGCAGGATGGCGGCCATCTTGCCGAGCATCGGCGCCGCCTCGTCCGCCGTTTTCAGCCGGTGGAATTCCGACAGGTCGCCTCCCGAGCAAAACGCGGAATCCCCCGCGCCCGTGACGGCGAAGAAGCGAAGTGAATCATTTTCTTCCGCCTCTGAAATCGCCGCGGACAGTCCGTCCATCACTTCGTCGTTCACCGCATTGCGTTTTTCCGGCCGGTCGATCGTGAAGACCAGTCCGCTCCCCCTTTGTTCAAGCCGATACGCCATCGCTCATCATCCTCCGTCCGTGTAGTCGGGAAAGCGGATCCGCATTTCCCCATAAACGCAAAAAGGCAACCGGAGGCACTCGGCCCCGGTCACCTTTGCAGCGTCGGAAATTATTCGCCGACGACTTGCTTACCTTTGTAATGTCCGCATTCTTTGCAAACGCGGTGAGCGAGTTTCGGTTCACCGCAGTTGTCGCAAGCGACCATGCCAGGCACTTGAAGCTTGAAGTGCGTGCGGCGTTGGCGCTTCGCGGTTTTGGATGTTCTTCTTTTTGGTACTGCCATGCGGGGCACCTCCTTACGGTTCTATTCGTCTTCCGGTTCATCATCGGACTGGCCGAAGAGATCTGCCAGCCCCGCGAGTCTCGGATCAACTTTCGGTTTTTCCTCTTCACGCTTGGCGGTGTATTCCTCTTCGGAAGAAAAAGTCCATCCTTTCCCTTCCATCGATCGGGCCGCCTCTTCAGAAAAAATCTGAATCGGTACTTCCAGAAGGACGAGCTCCTCGAAGACCGGTGTCGGATCGACCACTTCCCCGGTCACTTCATGGACCGCGTCATCGGACGGATCCGTCTCGCCTTCCCAGACAAACTGCTCGTCCGTCTCGATCTCAAACGGATACTCGATATCCTCCCAGGTCCTCGACTCAGGAAGGGTCATCGTCCCTTCAAGACGGAAATGACAAGTCATGCTGCCGGAGCCGACTGAGCAAGTGCCGGTTACCCGTACGGGAGAAATCTCCCGGATTTCAGGGTTCAGCTGCTTGACGGCGGACAGGTCGGCGGTGCCATCAACGTGCATCCCGCCCTGCCGGTGCTTCAGCAATTGTCGGATGGTCCATTTCATCAGGAATCACCTCAAGACAACAAAGTAGATTATATAATGCCCAAAATACGATGTCAAGATATTTTCTTGTCACCCCGTACGGCCGCGGCCGCTGGGATTTTCCCGTTCTGAACGTTATAATACCTCTATATTGTATCAAAGGAGTGGGGCACTTGAAAGCTGCAGGCGTTATCGTCGAATATAATCCGCTCCACAACGGCCATGTCCACCATCTCCGGGAGACCCGGCGGGTGACGGATGCCGATGTTGTGATCGCCGTCATGAGCGGGAACTTCCTGCAGCGCGGGGANTTGTTCAAGCCGATACGCCATCGCTCATCATCCTCCGTCCGTGTAGTCGGGAAAGCGGATCCGCATTTCCCCATAAACGCAAAAAGGCAACCGGAGGCACTCGGCCCCGGTCACCTTTGCAGCGTCGGAAATTATTCGCCGACGACTTGCTTACCTTTGTAATGTCCGCATTCTTTGCAAACGCGGTGAGCGAGTTTCGGTTCACCGCAGTTGTCGCAAGCGACCATGCCAGGCACTTGAAGCTTGAAGTGCGTGCGGCGTTGGCGCTTCGCGGTTTTGGATGTTCTTCTTTTTGGTACTGCCATGCGGGGCACCTCCTTACGGTTCTATTCGTCTTCCGGTTCATCATCGGACTGGCCGAAGAGATCTGCCAGCCCCGCGAGTCTCGGATCAACTTTCGGTTTTTCCTCTTCACGCTTGGCGGTGTATTCCTCTTCGGAAGAAAAAGTCCATCCTTTCCCTTCCATCGATCGGGCCGCCTCTTCAGAAAAAATCTGAATCGGTACTTCCAGAAGGACGAGCTCCTCGAAGACCGGTGTCGGATCGACCACTTCCCCGGTCACTTCATGGACCGCGTCATCGGACGGATCCGTCTCGCCTTCCCAGACAAACTGCTCGTCCGTCTCGATCTCAAACGGATACTCGATATCCTCCCAGGTCCTCGACTCAGGAAGGGTCATCGTCCCTTCAAGACGGAAATGACAAGTCATGCTGCCGGAGCCGACTGAGCAAGTGCCGGTTACCCGTACGGGAGAAATCTCCCGGATTTCAGGGTTCAGCTGCTTGACGGCGGACAGGTCGGCGGTGCCATCAACGTGCATCCCGCCCTGCCGGTGCTTCAGCAATTGTCGGATGGTCCATTTCATCAGGAATCACCTCAAGACAACAAAGTAGATTATATAATGCCCAAAATACGATGTCAAGATATTTTCTTGTCACCCCGTACGGCCGCGGCCGCTGGGATTTTCCCGTTCTGAACGTTATAATACCTCTATATTGTATCAAAGGAGTGGGGCACTTGAAAGCTGCAGGCGTTATCGTCGAATATAATCCGCTCCACAACGGCCATGTCCACCATCTCCGGGAGACCCGGCGGGTGACGGATGCCGATGTTGTGATCGCCGTCATGAGCGGGAACTTCCTGCAGCGCGGGGAGCCCGCGTTCATGGACAAGTGGACGCGCGCGGACGCGGCGCTCCGTTCCGGGGCGGACATCGTGCTTGAGCTGCCGTACCGGTTTGCGACCGCCCAGGCCTCCGATTTCGCCGCCGGCGCAGTCGCCATCCTGGCCGCGGCCGGGTGCGACGCCTTCTGTTTCGGTTCCGAGGACGGAGACATCGGCGCATTCGATGCGGCGGCCGGCCTCATCGGTTCCAAGCGCGTTCAATACGACGAAGAAGTGAGGCGGCTCGTCCGCACGGGGTCCAGCTATCCGGCCGCACTGAGCGGCGCCTACTCGGCACTGGCCGAAGGAGCACCGGACGACATTGCTTTCGCGGACCTGACCCGGCCGAACAACATTCTCGGCTTCCATTACATCGAGGCGGCAAGGAAGCTCGGCGCCGGCATGACGCCCTATACGATCGGGCGGACGGGCACCGGCCACCATGACACCGGGCCGGACGCGCAGACCGGGATCATGAGCGCCACGGGAATCCGCCGGGCCGTCCTCGGGAAAGACAATCCGGACGCCGTTGCGGCGGCGATTCCGCCTGCCACGGACAAGGCGTTCAAGGATTGGCGGAAGGCCGGGCATCCGTTCGGCAGCTGGGAACTGTTCTGGCCGCTGCTCCGCTTCGAGATCATCCGGGAAGGCCCGGGAAATTTGGCGGGCATCGCCGAAATGGCGGAAGGAATCGAACACAGGATCTACCGGGCGGCCCGGGAGGCCATGTCATTTTCCTCGTTCATGGAATCCGTCAAGACGAAGCGGTACACATGGACGCGGATCCAGCGGGTCCTCACCCACATCCTCTGCAGGATGACATGGAGTGACTATCATGAATACCGCGAGCCGCGCTATCTCCGGCTGCTCGGGATGACTCCGGCGGGCAGGCAGTATCTCGGTGTGAGGAAGAAAAGCCTCGGCCTTCCGCTTCTTGCGCGCGCCGCCTCATCGGACGATCCGATGCTTGAAGCCGATATCAGGGCGGCCGACATCTACTGGCTCGGAATCGGCGGAAACCGTCCGGGTTCTGATTACCGGACGCCCCCGATCCTGCTGCCGGACTGAACGCTCAGGACTTCTCTTTTGTGCTCCTCAAATATTCCAGCGCATCATCCACGGTCTTCACCGGCACGACGATCATGTCCGTGCCGATTTTTTCTGCCGTTTCTGCGGCTTCCTCGTAGTTTGTCCGGATTCCCGGGTTGTATTTCCTCATCTCATCCGTGATTTCATCGTCGGGTGCGAAGAAAATCTCGATGCCGTCCCGGTCCGCCGCCATGATCTTGAAGTCGATTCCGCCGATCCGGCCGACCGTTCCGTCTTCATTCATCTCGCCCGTCCCGCCGACCTTGTATCCCCTCGTCAGGTCCTCGTCCAGGAGGCGGTCCATGATCTCCAGCGTGAACATCAGGCCGGCCGACGGTCCGCCGATGTCTTCGGTATGGATCTCCACTTCGGGCTCCGTTCGGATTGAACGCTCCTCGGCAAATGTGATGCCGAGCCCCCGGCGGTCCTCCGCTCCCGGGATCGGCGCGAGGCTTGCCGTCACTTCTTCCCGCTTGTCTTCGCGGCGGATGCCGAGCCTCGCAGCGCCTTCTTCCGGCAATGCGGCCAGGGCGTCCGCAAATTCCTCGGACGAGCCGAATGCATCGCCGTTGATGTCCGTGATGATGTCTCCGGGTTCGAGGATGCCCGAGGCGGCGCCCCCTTCCAGCACCCTCATGACGAGGACACCCTCAAAGGCGACATCGGCCGTTTTCCGGGCTTTCGTGTAGGCGACGTAGATGGCGTTGAACTGCGAATCCTCCATCAGCTTTTTCTGCCGGATGTCATACTCCCGCTCCGTCTCCCCGTCCTGCCTGACCTGGCCGGCCTTCATCACTTTCCGGCTGTCCATGAAATTCGCCATGACATAAGTAAGGGGCGTCGCTTTGGAGAGGGCGATCGTCATGAGGCTCATCGTTCCCCGGTCGTCCTCATCCCCGCCCTGCACTTCGACGAGCGGAGTCAGATCGTATGCGCCTCCGGGCTTTGAAATATATGAATCCATCGGCAAGAGCGCCACTATCGCCAAAATCAGCACGAGCAGCAGCGGTGCGGCCGCCTTTCCTTTTTTCATCCAGGTCCCTCCCAAAATAGCCCCCTTGCGGCCGGCATATACATCATAAGTGTATCACCGGAAAACGATCCATACAAAATAAGGGAGCCGATTTGATCTGATGCCAAAGCTGAACACCGCCATGATCTGGAGCATGATCCTCCTGTTCCTGCTCCGGCCGGCAGTTGCACGGGAAGGGGCGGAATTCGGCATCGAACTGTTCGCCGAGGCCCTCCTGCCTTATCTGCTGCCTTATCTGATCCTCACCCAGTGGCTGCTCCGGCTCCCCGGACGCGAACCGAAGAGCCGGACGGGCACTTACTGGAAGACGTACGTGCTCGGCGCGTTCGGCGGATTCCCCGTCGGCGCGGCGTCTGTCGCCCACCTTGTGAAAGACGGCCGGCTGTCGCGCACGGAAGGCGGCTTCCTGACGGCCGTCTGCCACGCGCCGAGTTCCATGCTGCTCGTCGGATTCNTCGTCAGGTCCTCGTCCAGGAGGCGGTCCATGATCTCCAGCGTGAACATCAGGCCGGCCGACGGTCCGCCGATGTCTTCGGTATGGATCTCCACTTCGGGCTCCGTTCGGATTGAACGCTCCTCGGCAAATGTGATGCCGAGCCCCCGGCGGTCCTCCGCTCCCGGGATCGGCGCGAGGCTTGCCGTCACTTCTTCCCGCTTGTCTTCGCGGCGGATGCCGAGCCTCGCAGCGCCTTCTTCCGGCAATGCGGCCAGGGCGTCCGCAAATTCCTCGGACGAGCCGAATGCATCGCCGTTGATGTCCGTGATGATGTCTCCGGGTTCGAGGATGCCCGAGGCGGCGCCCCCTTCCAGCACCCTCATGACGAGGACACCCTCAAAGGCGACATCGGCCGTTTTCCGGGCTTTCGTGTAGGCGACGTAGATGGCGTTGAACTGCGAATCCTCCATCAGCTTTTTCTGCCGGATGTCATACTCCCGCTCCGTCTCCCCGTCCTGCCTGACCTGGCCGGCCTTCATCACTTTCCGGCTGTCCATGAAATTCGCCATGACATAAGTAAGGGGCGTCGCTTTGGAGAGGGCGATCGTCATGAGGCTCATCGTTCCCCGGTCGTCCTCATCCCCGCCCTGCACTTCGACGAGCGGAGTCAGATCGTATGCGCCTCCGGGCTTTGAAATATATGAATCCATCGGCAAGAGCGCCACTATCGCCAAAATCAGCACGAGCAGCAGCGGTGCGGCCGCCTTTCCTTTTTTCATCCAGGTCCCTCCCAAAATAGCCCCCTTGCGGCCGGCATATACATCATAAGTGTATCACCGGAAAACGATCCATACAAAATAAGGGAGCCGATTTGATCTGATGCCAAAGCTGAACACCGCCATGATCTGGAGCATGATCCTCCTGTTCCTGCTCCGGCCGGCAGTTGCACGGGAAGGGGCGGAATTCGGCATCGAACTGTTCGCCGAGGCCCTCCTGCCTTATCTGCTGCCTTATCTGATCCTCACCCAGTGGCTGCTCCGGCTCCCCGGACGCGAACCGAAGAGCCGGACGGGCACTTACTGGAAGACGTACGTGCTCGGCGCGTTCGGCGGATTCCCCGTCGGCGCGGCGTCTGTCGCCCACCTTGTGAAAGACGGCCGGCTGTCGCGCACGGAAGGCGGCTTCCTGACGGCCGTCTGCCACGCGCCGAGTTCCATGCTGCTCGTCGGATTCGTCGGTCATGAGCTGTTCGGCAACTCTGCGGCAGGCTGGAAGCTCATGACCGTCATCCACGGCGTCAATCTGGTCCTGCTCGCCGTCGGCACCCTTTACTTCCGCTCCAGGCCGGCCGCACCGGCACCGGTCCGTGATGCGGGCGGGCGCAGGCCGTCCCCGCTCACGGCGAGCCTGAAGGAGAGTTCCCAGACGATCGTGCTCGTCGCCACGACGGTCATCTTCTTTTCCGCCGTCGGGACGGTCGCTTCGGAACTCATCTCTTCCATGACCGGCATCGGGGCCGCCACTGCCGGCATGGCCGTTTTTCCGCTGTTTGAGATGACGGCCGGCCTTCGCATGGCCGCCGACCTGTTCGGCGGCACGCCGCTCCACAGCATCATCACCGCGCTCGTCCTGTCGATGAACGGATTCAGCATCCATCTGCAGGTGGCGGTCATCGCGAGGGGTGCCGGCATACCGCTTCGCCCGTATGTGGCCGCCCGTCTTTTCCACATGGCCTCCGTGCCGCTCATCTTCGTTCTTTTCCTGAATTAAGAATAGAAAAACTGCCCGGAAGGCCGGACAGTCTATCTGCCGGACTTTCGGACAGCTTCGGAGGCGCGCTCATTCTTCGGCGGACGCCGCCTCTTCGATTGCGAATTTCCTCCGGAGCGCGATCCCCACTTCAGCCGGGACAAGCTCGGTCGTATCTGCTCCGTATTTCGCCACTTCCTTCACGATACTGGAGCTGAGGAATGAATACTGGTTTTTGGTCATGATGAAGAACGTCTCGATCTCTTCCTCCAGCACCCGGTTCATCGAGGTGATCTGCATCTCATACTCGAAGTCGGAGACCGCACGGAGGCCGCGGACGATCGCGGAAGCTCCGACCGACTTGGCGTAGTCGACGAGAAGGCCGGAAAACGACTCGACCTTTACGTTCGGCAGATCCCTTGACACCTGCCGGATCAGCTCCATCCGTTCCTCGACCGTGAAAAGCGGCTGTTTGGATGAATTATTGAGAACGACCACACGGATTTCCTCGAAAACACGCGATGCCCGCTTGATGATGTCCAGATGTCCGTATGTAACCGGATCGAAGCTTCCCGGCACAACCCCTAGCTTACCCATTGTTTTCCCCCTCTTCGTTCCCGCCGTAGATTGTGATGACGGTCCCTCCATACACATGTTCTTTCTCTTTCCGGAATCCGCCGTACGACTCCGGCAGTTCGACCGTCCGGTCATGCTCGCAGACGATCCGGCCCCCGGCTCGGATCAGGCCGGCTTCCGCCAGCTCCCCCGCCAGGCCGTAGTATGTATCGCGCGCATACGGCGGATCCAGGAAGACGAGATCGAACGCCCCGCCTTTTCGGATCGTCGCCTGCACGGCGCGTGCCGCATCAGACCGGAACAGCTCCGCCCGTCCGGTGAACCGGCATTTCTCCAGATTGTCCCGGATCGCCGAAAGCGCCCGGCCGTCCTTCTCCACGATGACCGCCCTGTCCATCCCCCGGCTGAGCGCCTCGATCGCCAGGCCGCCGCTGCCGCCGAACAGATCGAGTACGACCCCCCCGGTGAAATAAGGGCCGATCATATTGAATAGCGATTCCTTCACTTTATCGGATGTCGGCCTCGTTCCCGTTCCCGTCACCGACTTCAGCTGGGTGCCTTTCCGTTCGCCGGAAATGACTCTCATGACTTCACTCCTTCCCCTGTCCAGCCGTCCCGCCATTATGGTAGGATGAGCTGAAGAAAGGGGTTGCATTTATGGATACTCAACGATTCATCGAGCTCGGCGAAGGATACGGCGATGTGTTCGAGCTCTGTGAGCTGATCCGGACGAACCGGGCACGGCTACACCGGGCCCTGGTCCTCGAGGCCGGCAACCCGGCTTCTGCCCTGTCGCTGGCCGCGGCGTTCTCCCCGGCGGGAGGCGGCCACTTCATGCCGATCTACATCTGCCGGGAAGGGATCCGGGAAGGCGGCGCCCGGCACCGCCTGTTCCTGGATGCCCTGTCGGATGCGGGTGTTTCACCGGTGACCGTCCAGGTCCGCCCGTCCGCCGACTTCGGAGGACTTGATCAATATTACCGCCACCTGACCGGCGTCTTCAGAACGAACCGGCTTCTGCCGGCGCCCGAACTGATGATCCGGCCACGCCGTCAGATGCCGCCTTTGTAATCGTATTCCTTCGCCTTGTCGGGCTTGGCGTTCTCGTATTCCGTCTTGATGAACGGCTTCATCGACAGAGACACCGACTTGACGTAAGGCAGCCGCTCGAGCTTGGCGGCCGTCCGGTCCGCATCTTCCATGTTGCAGTACAGGACGGCATACTTCATCCTCTTTGAAATATATTGGATGTGCCCGTATTTCCTGAGCGACTTTGCCTGCTTCAGATGAGTGAGATAGACGATGATGCCACGCCGATCAATCATAGGGATCCCTCATTTCCTATCATAAAGAATACCATACGCCGGAAAAAACGGGCAACCGGCTCTTGCTGACACCGGAGCCCGTTTGCTTTATAATTCTTGTCACCGGAGCAACCTCCGTCCGGGAAGCATGGGACATTTCACAAGGCGGCGGCATCCGCCCTCCGGAAGACCCGGCTCCCGGAACGTTCCCTTCCACGGATCTTGAACCCACGAACACACGATGAACCACAAGAGTGTGCTTACTACCAACCAAGGGAGGCCACCATGGAAAAGAAAAAGAAAGTCGCCCTGACCGTCGCAGCCGCCGGTGCCGCCGCATGGGCCGGTTCCCGGATGCTTTCAAAGCCGCAGGGACGGGATCCGCTCCCCGCGCTCGACTATGACCGGCCGATCGTTCTCGCCCACCGGGGCGGGGCCGGCCTGGCTCCCGAAAGCACGATGACCGCTTTCAGACATGCGGCGGAGCTCGGCGTCCATGGCTTTGAAATCGATATCCACCTGACGAAAGACGAAGAGATCATCGTTTTCCACGATGATTCACTCGACCGGACGACCGACCTCCGGGGCAGGCCGGGGGATTACACGCTCGCGGAATTGAAGCAGGCGGATTTTGCCTATCATTTCTCCCCGGGCGACGGCACGTTCCCTTACCGAGGCAAGAGCGGGGGTGCCGTCACGCTGAAAGAGCTGCTCGAGGAATTCCCCCATATGCTCATCAATATCGACATGAAGGACGCGCCTGATACGTACGAGGGCGGAATCATCCCCTCCAAACTCTGGCGGGTGATCGAAGAAGCGGATGCCCACAACCGGGTGATCGTCACGAGCTTCTTCGATAGCCAGATCGACCGGTTCAACCTTTATGCACGCAACCAGGTCGCTCTCGGCGCCGGCGAACAGGAAGTCCGCCGCGCTTATCTCGCGTTTGCAAGCGGCTTCGGTCACTTGTACCAGCCGGAGGCGGATGTGTTCCAGATCCCCGTCAGATCCGGGGTATTCCCGCTGGACCTCGCCCCGTTCATCCGCTTCCTCGCCAAGCGGAACATCCCGGTCCATTACTGGACCATCAATGAGCGGGAACAGATGGACCGGCTGCTCCTGGCCGGTGCGATGGGCATCATCTCCGACCATCCGGACATCGCCCTGGAAGCCGCCGCGTTGGATGCGCCCGGAGAGTGAGCCGGCGGAACCGGTGCGCCCCCGAGCCCGGCCGGTGTCCGCTCATCCGATTCCTCTGCCAGAACATAAAAGGCCAGCCGGCTGAAACAAGCCGGCTGGCCTTTTTCTATTTTCACCGCCCCGGCATGGAGCGGAGGGAAGCAACTGTCGGGCGGGTCAGGCGCTGCAAGAGCATCCTCCGCCGGAACCGCATCCGCCGGAACAGGAAGAGTCCTGGGAAAAGAACGGATTGCTGACCGGGACTTTCACGGATTCCGACACCGTCTTCCCGATAAGCAGGCTGACTTCATCAAGCAGATCCTGGAGATCGTTCTCCGCAATTTTCAGCGCGGCGACCTTGTCATCCAGATCCAGCTGGCGCTTCATGATCCGGACCTGTTTCATGACGGTGGAATAATCGGGATGATAGCGGCCGAACCGCTGGACTTCTTCATACCGTTCTTTCATCAAGGTGAATTCCCTGATCTGTTCTATAAGCTGCGGATCGGTATAGACTGTATGGTGGGCAAGCCGGTACGCCTCCGCCTGTTCGGAAGAGACGATCATCCGGCTGAGCAGTTCTGATTCATCGATGACGCGGAGCCATTCGTCGGTCATCATCATCGGCATCACTCCATTTCCCCTCCATCATACCAGATTCCGTCAGTGGATTGCACAGTGTCTGAACCGGAATTTGAGTGGATGTCCTCAAGATGCCGGCGGGCGACTTCAAAATCGGAGAACGGGCGGGTCACCCCTGCGGTCGTCTGGCCGGATTCATGTCCTTTCCCCGCGATGAGTACGATATCCCCGTGCGCCGCCTCCGCAATGGCTCTTCGGATCGCCAGTTCCCGGTCCGGTTCCGCCCGGTGGTTCGGACCTTCCCCGCCGATCCCTCCGAGTATATCCGAGATGATCTGCAGCGGATCTTCATTCCTCGGGTTGTCGGACGTCACCCATACGGAAGAAGAATAAAATGCGGCGATCTCGCCCATTTCCGGGCGTTTCTCCTTGTCCCGGTCGCCGCCGCATCCGAAGACCGTGATGATCCGCCCCCCGGCCTCAAGTGCCAGGGATTCGAGCACCGCCTTCAGCGCATCCGGCGTATGGGCATAGTCGACGATGACCCGGACTCCGGACAGCCCGGTCTCCTGCATCCTCCCCTCCGGCAGCTTCAATCCTTCCAGCCCGGCTCTGCACGAGCGGATTCCAAAGCCCAGCGAGACCGCGGCAGCCAGTGAAGCCGCCGCATTCAGCCGATTATGCTTCCCTCCTACAGGCGCAGGGAGCAGAGTCCGTTCGTCCCCGCAGCCTGCCGCCCAACTGCCCGATCCGGCGTCTTCCACCCATATATGGTTCCCGCCGTCCGGTGACCCTCCGAATGTCCAGCCTGCCGACTTCCCTTCGCAGAGCTTCAGGATGGCCGGGTCGTCGCGGTTCAGGATGATCCGGTCCGAAAGATCCGCCAGCCGCGCCTTGGCACGCAGATAGGCGGCCTCCCCGCCGTGTTCACCGTAATGATCCTTGCCGATATTGAGGAAGACGCCGCGGGTGATCCGGCAGTGGCCGAGGCGGCCTCCCTCCAGGCCGAGCGACGAAGCCTCCAGGGCGATATGGGTGACGCCCGAATCCGCACAGTGCCTGAGCACCCTTTGAAGATGTGTCGGCGGAACCGTCGTCAGAGCCGGAAGCCCGATATCCTGCTTCTCGCCGTCGACCCAGAGGCCGAGCGTGCCGAGCACGGCCGCTTTGATGCCGGCCGCCTTCAGGATCTGTCCGATGAAATGAGTGACCGTCGTCTTGCCGTTCGTCCCCGTCACCGCGATGACTTCCAGCTCGCGGGAAGGGTGACCGTAAAACGCCGAACAGGCATGAGCGAGGAAGTCGGCCGCATCCGGAACGGAGACGGCCGCGACATCCGGCGGCAGCTCAGGCGGATCCGGTGTGTCCGTGACGACCGCGACCGCGCCGTTTCTGAGCGCCTCGGGAATATGAGCGGTTCCGTCCGACCTTCTTCCTTTCCTGACAACGAAGACCGAGCCCGGGACGACTTCTGCGGAATGGTCCGTCACGCCGCGGACCTCCGCCCGGATATTCCCGCCCGATGCGGTGCACGGCCAGTTTTTAAGCAGCTCGCACAACAGAATCATGCACAGCCCCTTCCCGAACATTTTCTCTCCGGACGAATACATTAAATTGGAGTCCACTTCATCGTATGTGGACCGAAACCCGTTTGACACGCGGAAAGAAGGTGGCACCGGACAATGATCATTCAAAAATTCGGCGGGATCGCCGTCAGGGATCGGGCTTCAAGGGAGCACTGTATCCGTCATATCCTGAAAGGAATCCAGGAACACGGCCGGGTCATCGCAGTCGTCTCTGCCATGGGGCGGGCGGGGGATCCCTATTCAACCGACAGCCTTCTCGGGGCAAGCGGGACCCTGGAAGACTTCCCGCACCCGGCGGATCTGGCGGCGGCGTGCGGGGAACTGCTCGCCTCTGCAGTTTTGTCGGCAGAACTTTCGGCGGCCGGAATCGGCAACGAGCTGCTCTATGGGAGCCGGTCCGGCATCTCTGCAGAGGGCCCGTTCGGTTCGGCCGGCCTTCGGGCGGACGGGGACCGGCTGATCCATTCGCTCGGAGATTTCCACGTCGGTGTCGTTCCGGGATTTCTCGGGACCGGCGCAGACGGCCGGATCCGGACATCCGGCAGAGGCGGGAGCGACCTGACTGCGGTCGTTCTGGCGAAGGCGCTCGATGCGGATGCCGCCGAGTTCTTCAAAGACGTCCCCGGCATCATGAGTGCTGACCCTGCGCTCGATCCCGCTGCAAAAAAGATCCATTCCATGTCCTATGCGGAGCTGATTCCCCTCCTGTCAACCGACAGGCCCGTGATCCAGAAAAAAGCGGCACTGTACGCCGCAAGGGCGCAAGTGCCGCTTCATATCCGCAATTATCTCGGCTACGAGCCGGGAACATGGATCCTCCCCTGAACCGCCGGTCCTACTTCGAGGCGCCTGCGGGATCGGGTCTCTCAATGAATATATGGGAATAGCTGCTGCCCGACACGCCGGCTCCCTGCCGGTTGAATCCCGGCCGTTCAAGCAGTTCGCGGTGTTCCGGTGAGTTGATCCATCCATGCAGGGTGGCCGGGGCATCTACATAATCCACCGCTTTGTTCTCCCCCGCCTTCCCGTACGGGACCTGGGCCTGCTCCAGATCTTCGGTCAGGGTGACCGGCTCTTTTTTCAGCGCCGCCCCCCTGATTGCCCGGACCGCCCGCTCCCGCGCAACGGCAGAAGCGTCGGGATCCCGGACGAGCTCCGGAAGACCGGCACGTTTGCGGAACAGATCGGCCAGATCCATCACCTGCAGCTCATTCGCCCGGTCGACCGCCCGGTGAAGGGTCGAGGACATGGCCGGAGGAACAGGCAGATCCCCGCTGTAGCTCATTTCATACGGCTGCTGGAGAACGAGGGCCTCCGGGGAAATGAACCGGACGGCAAACAGCGAGTCGGACTCCGTATCCGCATATAGCTGTCCATAAAGTCCATCATAGGCGATGAGCATCCGCTCCTGCATATCATCTCCGTTCAGGGTGAACACATATTGGTTCGTCCCGATCTCCACGTTCACTTCGGATTCAAGGATCGTGGACCGGTAGATTTCCTCCAGCGGCTGACCGATGCTGAACGGGCGGACATCCCGTCCTTCTCCGGCCGCGTAAACCTGGTTGATGATTCCGTTTTTGACACCGGCCATCATATATTCGGCGACCGGCTCGTTGTACACCCACCACTCAAAACCGTAGGATGACGGCTCGATTCGATCCGGACGTCCGTATTTCTCCGTCAGGGAGTCGGCCGCTTCGCCGACGAAAGATGACAGTCCCCCTTCCGGCCGGCTGAGCGCCTGATGTCCCGGCGGAACGGCTGTTTCCTTCGGCAATGCGGTGTTCGGGCCGACCGGCGAGATGAGCGGGTCATTCTCAGCCGGGTCCCGTGAAATGAACAAGATGAACCCTGTGACGAGGATCAGTACCAAGATGACGCGCAACGCAAATTTCAATCAGAAAACTCCTTGGCCTTTTGAATTTAGGTCCATTATACCAGCGGGAGTTGCGCCGACACAATCTTGTCATTGCAACCGCCATGCAGTTGTTCTATCATAGGAGGGTATAGGCATAAGGGCAGACCGGCCCAAAGGAGGCAAACGAATCATGTACTTTGAGAACACCGGAATCGAAGGCGTGACAGCCGAACTTACATTGTTGGACGAAATCATGAACAGGCACGGACTCGTGCGCGCTGAGCAGTGGGACTATGAACGGGTCAGCTACGATAAGAAGATCGTCATCAAGGAAGGCACCTACTATCTCCGCATCTTCGGATTCACGCCGGACGGGGATGTCGGCTCCGGCCATGCGGTCATGCATCTGAAAAAGCCGGTCCTCGGCAAGCATTACTATCCGCACGGCGTCGAATACGGAGAAGATGAAGTATTCCCCGACTATCTCGTTAAGAGCTGCACGAAAACACTGCTCGAAGTTCAGGAAGACCTCAAAGGATACGACCTGAACGCGTAACGCCAAAAGCTCCGCCCCCGAAACGGGAAGCGGGGCTTTTTTTCTATTTATCGGGTCTTCGAAAACAGAACTGCCTATTCAAACAGCAGGCGGTTGGCTATAATGGACTTATCATATCCACGGGAGAGACTGCTGCATGTCCAGATGGTTGAATCGCCGAACGCTTACGATTGTGTTCCTCGTTATCGCAGTACTCCTCTTTGCTGTGTTTATCCTGCCGATCTCGCTGCCGCTCCTTTTTGCGCTGATCACGGCAATCTTCCTTGAACCGCTCGTCAAGCTGACGATGAACCGGTTCAAATGGAGCCGGAAGACGACCGTCATCTCCGTCTTCATCTCGTTCATGGCCCTGCTGGCGGTGCTATTCTACTTTTCTGTCACCCAGCTGTTCGGCAAGCTGATCGAATTTACAAAATCCGCCCCGGAGCGGTTCAATACGGCCACCGGTGTCTGGATCGATATCCAGGATAAGTTGTTCAATTACACGGAAGGCATGCCGCTCGAAGCGGTGGAAGCCATTCAAAATGAGATGAACCGTCTCATCGAGTCATTAAGGGACTCCCTGCTTTCATTCGTCAACTATGACACGATTTCGGGCCTGCTGACGGGCATCCCGAATTTCCTCGTGGGCATGATCGTCTACCTGATCGCCCTGTTCCTCTTCATGCTCGATCTGCCGGGACTGCGTCTCACCTTGTTCAAGCATATGACGGAGGCCACCGGCGAAAAAATGAGGATTCTTCTCGAGCGGATCAATCTGGTCATTTTCGGCTTCATCAAAGCCCAGCTGCTCGTCAGCCTGATCATCCTCGGCATTTCGTTTATCGGACTTCTGATCATTAAGCCACAGTATGCCATCGTCATGTCCCTCGTCATCTGGATCATCGACCTCATCCCGATTCTCGGATCCATCATCATCCTGGCCCCCTGGTCCATTTACCAGTTTGCAAGCGGGGACGTGGCGGAAGGAACCAAACTGGCCATCCTGGCTGTCATTCTCCTGATCGTGAGGCGGACAGTGGAACCGAAAGTGATGGGCTCTCAGATCGGTCTGTCTCCGCTGGCCACGCTCATCGCCATGTTCATCGGGCTGAAGCTGTTCGGCTTCCTCGGGCTGTTCGCCGGCCCGCTCGTCGTGATCCTTTACAATGCCGCAAAAGAAGCCGGGATCATCCGGCTCCAGTTCAAGATCTGATCGATTGGAATCCCCTCTCTGCAGACATGCTCGTCTGCAGTTTTTTTGTGGATCCGTTGAAGTGTCTCTCAAAAAGCCAAGCCGGCCCATACAAGAAAAAACGACCGCGGAATGCGGTCGTTTTTCATGTTCAGTATCCGAGGATGGCGCGGAAGACGGACACCGTCTCCCCGCCCTTGTAAAACACATACAGCAGCAGGTACACCATGACTCCCGTGATGGCGGTGAAGAACCAGATGATGCTCGTGACCGGCCCGATTTTCCGGTGCCGGGGCTGAACATCTTTCAGGCCCGTCCAGATCGAGACGAGTCCGAAGACGGCCCCGACCGTCGCGAGGAAGATATGGAAGATGAGGAAGACCGTGTAGAAGATCTTCAGGTTGTCCGGACCGCCGAAAGATGTGTTGCCGATGAACACGGTCCGGGAAATATAGATGATGAAGAACAGAAGCGCAGAAACGCCGGCTGCCAGCATCGTCTTTTTATGTGATTCGATCTTCCTCCGCCGGATCTGCGTCCAGCCGATCGCTACGAGAACCGCACTGAGCACAATGAAAAAAGTGCTAATAGTCGGCAAGATTGGAACGGACATCGAATGAATTTCCCCCTAAGGCTTGCCGGGATCAGCTATACATCGAAAGCCGTTCCCGCTCCAGCAGTTGTTTTTTTGTAAGCTCGTCGGCATTGTCACGCTCGTGACGGAACCAGTTGATGAAGATCCTGCCGAGGACGACACCGTAGATGATCTCCTGCAGCACTTTCATGATGACGCCGCCAAGCTGCTGATCATACAGGATCGGCATGTTCGAGAACACTTCCGGACCGGAAAGCCCGGCGTTCGCGAGTGTGCCGAGAGTGGCTGCCGGTACGCAGAGGGCCATCGACTGCAGCCATGCCTCCCCGCTCTGATACGTCTCATAAACCGGGACGTCGACGAAAATGATGAGTGCACAGGCGGGCGTGATCAGGATGGCGCTTGCGATGATGTACCCGATCTTGGACAGTCCCTGGAGCCGTCTCTTCACATCCAGCGTGTTGACGATCGGCCACCAGAGGAACAGGGCCGAGATGAACAGCGTGATGGTGAACGCTGCGTGCAGCGGGATGCTCAGCTTGATCGTATCGAGGATGAGGGGCAAATGATACACCGAGAACATCCCGCTGAAAACGATCAGGCTGATGATCGGCTTCGTCATGATATGCAGGAATCCGCCGAGAACCGGAACAGCGAACACTTTGCGCCAGATCCAGTTCGGGATCCCCATGATGAGAAACGGTGCGGCGACCAGAAGAAGAATGGCCATCTGGACCATATGCATCGTGAACAGGATATGACCGAGAAGGTCCACCGGAGACCCCTTCGTCACATAGACGAGAAGCAAGCCGATCGAGAAGTCGATCAGTTCGCGGCGCTTGAGGGGTTCACTGCCGGAAAATCGGTCTCTCCATTTAACGGTGATGAGCAAATAGAGCAGGAACATAGCAAGAAGGAAAGTGAAGAAATACGGACTCCACAGAGCCACAAAGCCAAATATGCTAATCGGCACCATTGCCATCGCTCCTTTTGAAAGTAGGTCTTCCCCCATTATAAAGCGAGCCCAAACCCAATAGCAATGAACGAAGTATGACACATTCGGCTTCCGTCCATACAAAAACGCCATGGCCCGAAGGCGCAATGGCGTTTTTGGGGTGGGATCTTACCACCAGATGATCGTCAGGAAAGCAAGGACGGTCAGGAAGGCGATCAGGACACCCGTATACATGAACATTGCCGGGAGGCCGTGGCCTTCTTCCTTCATATGCATGAAGTAGTACAGCTGCAGTCCGACCTGCACTGCTGCGAGCAGCAGGATGACCGGAAGGACGAACAGGGCGGAAAAACCGGCCTGGACAGCCGTGAACGAGATGAGCGTCATGAAGATCATGAGCGCGAACATCATCAGCTGGCCGCGCATTGCACGGTCTGCATTGCGCTTCTTGTACTTGTATTCTGCCGGCGTCTTTTCAATGATCTCGATATCGTGTGCCATCTTAACCGACCACTCCCATCAAGTAGACTACCGTGAAGATGAAGACCCAGACGACGTCAATGAAGTGCCAGTACAGCGAGAACGTATAATACTTCGTCGCGTTGTACAGGTTCAGCCCGCGGCGTGCGTTCCTCAGGATGAGGAGGGACAGCCAGACGAGACCGATCGCCACGTGAAGACCGTGGGTCCCGACGAGCGTGTAGAACGCCGAGCTGAACGCACTGTTGTTGTACGTGAAGCCGAGGTGGATATAATGAGTGAACTCATACACTTCGAAGCCGAGGAAGCCGAGGCCGAGGAAGCCGGTGATTGCGAGCCAGAGCTGCATGGCCTTGAAATTGTAGTTCTTCATGTGATACATCGCATACACGCTCGTCAGGGACGACGTAAGGAGCAGCATCGTCATGACGAAGACGAGCGGAAGCTCAAACAAGGTCTGCGTCGAGAATTCGTTGCCGCTCGGAACCGAGTTCCGGAGCGCCAGGTACGTCGCGAACAAAGTGGCGAAGAGAATGGTTTCCCCGCCGAGGAAGAGCCAGAAGCCGACGAATTTGTTTTTCGCCTCCATCGTGGCCGTTTCCGGATGGTCCGGCCACGACTTAGGAGTGAATTTAGTGTTCAAATCCATTATTTGCTCCCCCTTTCATTTCGGAGGGCATCTTCGGTGCGGATGATCTCATCTTTCGTCACATAGAAGCCGAGGTCGTCTTTGACCGAACGTGCTGCCATTGCGAGGAACGTGATGACGAGTCCGCCGATGAGGACCGGAAGCCCCCAGCTGTGCTCGAGCCGGAACATCGCGCCGAAACCGGCAACGAACAGGCCGAACGACATGATGAGCGGGATGATCGAACCATTCGGCATATGGATGTCGGCAAGCGGTTCAGCCGGAATCCAGCCTTTTTTGTTGCCTTCTTGCTTTTCGATCCAGTACGAGTCAAGACCGCGGACGAGAGGTGTCTGCGGGAAGTTGTAGAACGGCGGCGGAGACGGGATGGCCCATTCAAGCGTACGTCCGTCTTCCCAAGGGTCGTTTCCGACACGCTCGTTCTTCGCTGTCGTCATGATGATGTTGATGACGAGCACGATGACACCGATCGCCATCAGGATGGCACCAACCGTACTGATCGCGTTGAACAGATCCCAGCCCTGGTCGGCGTTGTAGGTCCAGACACGGCGCGGCATCCCCATGAGTCCGAGGAAGTGCTGCAGGAAGAATGTCATATGGAACCCGACGAAGAAGAACCAGAACGTCACCTTGCCGAGTGTTTCGCTCAGCATCGTGCCGAACATCTTCGGCCAGTACAGGTGAGTCGCAGCCAGGATGGCCAGGACAACCCCGCCGACGATGACGTAGTGGAAGTGGGCAACGATGAAGTAAGAGTCATGGAGCTGGTAGTCAAGAGGCGCAGCACCTTGCTGAACCCCCGTCACGCCGCCCATGACGAACGACGGGATGAACCCGAGCGCATAAAGCATCGGAGTCGTGATGCGGATGCTTCCGCCCCACATCGTCAGGAGCCAGTTGAAGATCTTGACCCCGGTCGGAACGGCGATCGCCATCGTCGCTACCGCGAAGATCGCGTTTGCCGTCGGCCCGAGACCGACTGTGAACATGTGGTGGGCCCATACCATGAAGCCGAGGAACCCGATCAGCACGGTCGCGAAGACCATCGCCGAGTAGCCGAACAGGCGCTTCCGCGAGAAGATCGTGAAAATCTCGGAGAAGATACCGAACGACGGCAGGATGAGGATGTATACCTCAGGGTGTCCGAAGATCCAGAAGATATGCTCCCAGATGATCGTGTTACCGCCAAAGTTGACATCAAAGAAGTTACCGCCGAACATCCGGTCGAATGTCAGGAAGAACAGGCCGACCGTCAGCGGAGGGAAAGCGAACAGGATGAGTGCCGACGCGACGAATGTCGTCCATGTGAAGAGCGGCATCCGCATGTAAGTCATCCCCGGGGCACGCATGTTGATGATCGTGACGAGGAAGTTGATCCCCGCCATGAGCGTGCCCGCTCCGGCGATCTGAAGGCCGATGGCGTAGAAGTCGATCCCGTGCCCCGTCGAAGCGAGGGACAGGGATGCATAGGACGTCCAGCCGGCATCAGGAGCCGCATCGATGAACCAGCTGAGGTTCAGGAAGAGGCCGCCGAAGAAGAACATCCAGAAACCGAGAGAGTTGATGAACGGGAACGCGACGTCACGCGCCCCGATCTGCAGGGGAACGATCGCGTTCATGAAGCCGAACAGCAATGGCATCGCTGCCAGGAAGATCATGGTCGTCCCGTGCATTGTGATCAGTTCGTTAAAGAAACCTGCACTTACGAAGTCGTTGTTCGGTACAAGGAGCTGCAGGCGGATCATGAGAGCCTCGATCCCGCCGAGGACGAAGAAGAATCCGCCCCCGATCAGGTAAAGGATGCCGATCTTCTTATGGTCGACTGTCGTCAACCAGTCCCACAGCGTTGCGCCGAACCCTTTCTTTTGTGCGACTGTATTCGCAGCAGTTGTCACAGTTGTTAGCCTCCTTTACCTTACTCTTCGACTTTAAGTCCGAGCAGATAATCCGCAATCGCATCCAGGTCTTCATCCGAGAGGCTGTCGAAAGCAGGCATCAGGTTGCCCGGCTTGTATTTTTGCGGATCTTGGATCCAGTTGACGATGTTTTCCTTGCTGTGGTCCAGGTAGCCGGCAACACGGTTGCGGTCGCCGAATGTTGCCATGTTCGGACCTGCGGCGCCGGACGCTCCGACTGCGGATGTCGCGTGGCAGCCGATGCAGCTCTGTGCAAATGCGGCTTCGCCCGCATCAGCGGAATCTTTGTCAGCGACCTGGTTTTCCGTATCCTTCATGGATGCGACCCAGTTGTCGAAGTCATCGCGATTCAGCGTTTTGACCTTGAAGTCCATAAGGGCGTGGGACGGTCCGCAGAGTTCTGCACACTTGCCGTAGAAGACGCCGTCTTTCAGATCTTTGGACTCTTTGTCGAACACGAGGTAGAACTTGTTGAGGTTGTCAACGTTCGTGTCCATCTTGCCGCCGATTGCCGGAATCCAGAACGAGTGCTTGACGTCTGCGGCTTTCAGGTTGAAGAACACTTTCTCACCGGTCGGTACGACGAGTTCCTGAGCCGTCACGATGCCGTACTCCGGATACTCGAATTCCCACCAGTACAGTTTTGCCGTCACATCGACGACAAGGTGTTCCGGATCGCCATCATCGTTCGTCTTCTCCATTGCCGATACATCCCCGAGCTTGTATGTGTAATAGACCGTCGGGATTGCAATGATCAGCAGAAGGAGGATCGGGACGGCTGTCCAAATGAACTCGAGCTTGTGGCTGCCTTCAACGTCATCCGGCATGTGATCTTCGCCGAGCTTGGAACGGCGGAATTTAAAGAGCGCCGCCACGTAGATGACCACAACGACTATGATGACCAACAGCATGATTAAAGAGGTCAGGATGAGCAGGTTGAACTGCTCCTGCCCGACTTCACCCGCCGGCCTCAGAGTCGAGAGGTATTCTTCACCGCATCCCGACAGGACGAGTGCAAGGGCGGCCAGCATAGCTGGGAAGCGCCATTTCTTTAGTCCTTTCATCATCGATTAACCAAACCTCTCTTTCATATTTGTTTTTCAAGTATGAGGACGGTGATGCCCTTTTATGATGAATTCTTGGCAAGAAAGAATTCCGGGATCATGCGATGACCGAGAAGATGATCATCGAGACGAATAGGATCGTCATGTAATTCAGGGAATAGACGAACATGCGAGTCGCCCATTTGATCTCGTCCCCTGTCTTAAAGCCCTTCAGCGCGATCAAGAGCCAGCCGAGGTTCAGCAGGGTTGCGAGGATGATGAAGGCCGTTCCGAGCTGCGGAAGCAGGAACGGCAGCGGGAAGAGTGCGAGCACCCAGCCCAGCATCGAGCGTTTCGTGCGTTTGAAGCCTTTTACGACAGGGAGCATCGGAATTCCGGCAGCCCTGTATTCTTCGGTTCTCCTCATGGCGATTGCATAGAAGTGAGGCGGTTGCCAGATGAACATGATGAGGAAGAGCGCCCAGGCCCCTGTGCCGAGCGACGGCTCTACCGCGGCCCAGCCGATCAGCGGCGGGATGGCGCCGGAGATTGCCCCGACGACCGTGTTTGCCGCATGTCTCCTCTTCGACCACATCGAGTAAAGGACGACATAGGCAAAAATCCCGGCAAGGCCCCAAAGGCCTGCATTCACGGAGGCCGAGAAGAGAAGGATCTCGCCCGCCAGCATAAAGGTGATGGACATGGCGAAAACCGAAGGCGCCTTGAACCTACCCGTTACAGTCGGCCGGGACTTGGTCCTCGTCATGACCGGATCGATATCGCGGTCGATCAGGTTGTTCATCGCCGCGGCCCCCGCCACGATCAGTCCGGAACCGAGGACCGCATAGAACATCAGGTCCAATTCGTGCAGAAAGTGCCTGCCGGAAAACTGAACTGCCAGGAAGAAGCCCGCGAACACCGTGATGACGTTCGAATTCACAATGCCGATCTTGATGAGTGCCAGAAAATCCTTTACGAAGGAAGCAGATTCCGTCTCCGCCTGATCGGCCGTGACCGTGCGACTGTTTGTCATGAAACCCCTCCTTTCAAACTGCCGGCAACACCCGCTATCCTTTACTATATCGGAAATTCGGGACCAATTCTAGACTTAACCCAAATTTGTCGAACGGAAGCGGAACGCCCGTCATAAATTCACAACATATCTATAGTAAAGCATTTCAGAATTTCTTTTGTGAAGCCATTGGGGCTTTTTTATGAACAAATTGTGAAAAGGACAGTTGCACCGGCAACGCCTGTCCGCCCGCCGTTGTATTTGCATTCTGTTTCATATATCATCAAAAAAGCGGAGACCGTCTCCGGGGCGGTCAGAACAGACAAAGAAGGTGTCATCATGCGTTACAGCAATAAACTGAAATGGCTCGCCGTCGCCTCGACGATCGGCATGCTCGCCATCCTTCTCGGCGGCGCACTGGTCACGAAGACCGACAGCGGCCTGGGATGCGGCAGGCACTGGCCCGGATGCAACGGCCAGCTCATCCCCACTGAAATCACCGCCGAAGTGCTGATCGAATTCTCGCACCGGCTCGTGACCGGCCTGGTCGGAATCTTCATCGTGGTCCTCAGCATCTGGGCTTGGAAGGCACTCGGGCACATCCGGGAAACGAAATTCCTGTCGTTCATGGCAGTATTCTTCCTTATTCTGCAGGCGCTCATCGGAGCGGCTCAAGTCAAGTGGGGCCAGGGAGATTTCATCCTGGCTCTGCACTTCGGGATTTCCCTCATCTCCTTTGCTGCCGTCTTCCTGCTGACTCTTCTCATATTCGAGGTCGACAGGAAGTTCGATGCCGATAAGGTTCAGATCGGCAACCGGCTGAAATGGCACACGATCGGGGTCACGCTCTATTCCTATGCGGTCGTCTATACGGGCGCGCTCGTCCGGCACACCGGATCGGGTCTCGTCTGCCGGGACTGGCCGTTCTGCCGGAATGACGACATCGGCCTGCCGACCAACCTGAACGAATGGGTCCAGATGGGCCACCGGACGGCCGCCTTCCTGATCATCGTCTGGATCGGCTACATCGCCTTCCACGCATGGCGGAACTACAAGGACCAGAAAGTGATCAGCCGGGGCTGGATGATCGCATTCATCCTCGTCCTCAGCCAGGCAACCACCGGCGCCATCGTCGTCTTCACCCGCCTGAACCTGTTCGCGGCCCTCGTCCACTCGCTCATCATCTCCATGCTCTTCGGCCTCCTCTGCTACATGCTCCTCCTCGTCTCACGCAGCCGGGTAAAACAAAAGCGGAGCGGGCTGTAAAGACCCGACAGGCATAAGACGGTCCGCAGAGCGAGGCCCGCCTCGCGGAGCGGAACGACTTATGACCCCGAGGGGCTAGCCCGCGCAGCTAGACGAAACAAAAGCGGAGGGCGCCTGAACAGAGGCGACAGGCGTAAGGCGGGATGCAAAGCGAAGCCCGCTTCGCGGCGCATCATGACTTACGACCCCGAGCCTCTGGCGCCCGCAGCTGGACGAAACAAAAGCGGAGCGGGCTGTAAAGCCCCGTCAGGCATAAGACGGTCCGCAGAGCGAGGCCCGCCTCGCGGAGCGGAACGACTTATGACCCCGAGGAGCTAGCCCGCGCAGCTGGACGAAACAAAAGCGGAGGGCGCCTGAACAGAGGCGACAGGCGTAAGGCGGGATGCAAAGCGAAGCCCGCTTCGCGGCGCATCATGACTTACGACCCCGAGCCTCTGGCGCCCGGAGCTAGATGAAACAAAAGCGGAGGGCGCCTGAACAGGGGCGACAGGCATGGACATCGGACGATCCGATGTCCGTCCATACCCTAAACCTACCCGATAACATGCATGAATAAAGGGAAGCCGGCAAAAAAATCTGCTGGCTTCCCTTTTTGCTTCCTTTGATTCTCAATCCTCATCCATTTCGATCAGGAGGTCACCGGTCGAGATGGCATCCCCCGCCGAGACGAAGATGTCCTTGACCGTTCCATCAAACGGCGCCTGGACCGTCGTCTCCATCTTCATCGCTTCCGTGATAAGCAGATGTTCCCCGCGTTTCACGCGGCTGCCCCGGTCGACCGCCACTTTCAAAACAGTCCCCGGCATCGTGGCGCCGATCTGGCGGCTGTTGCCTTTATCTGCTTTAAGGCGCTGGACCGTGTCTACCTCCGCCGAGGCGTCGGTGACGACAACCTCACGGGGCTGGCCGTTCAGCTCGAAATAAATGATACGGGTCCCGTCGGACTGGACTTCACCGATCGAGACAAGCTTGACGATGAGCGTCTTCCCTTTCTCGATCTCCACTTCGACTTCTTCACCGAGCCGCAGCCCGTAAAGGAAGGCCGGCGTGTCGATCACGGAGACGTCTCCGAATTTTTCCTGCTGGGTGCAATAGTCCTCGAATACTTTCGGATACAAGGCGTGCGCCAGCAGGTCGTGACTCGATACCGGCCGGCCGAGCCGGTTGAACAGCTGTTCCCGAGCAGCTTCAAAGTCATACGGTTCAAGGAGTTCGCCCGGTCGGACGGTGAGCGGCGTCCGTCCTTTCAGAATCACTTGCTGGAGTTCTTCCGGGAAACCGCCGTAAGGCTGTCCGATTTCGCCCCTGAAAAACTCGATGACCGAATCCGGGAAGTCGATCGACCGTCCGCGCTCGATGACCGACTGCTCGTCGAGGTTATTCTGGACCATGAAGAGGGCCATGTCCCCGACAACTTTCGACGACGGCGTCACCTTCACGACATCCCCGAACATCAGATTGACCCGCGCGTACATCTCCTTCACTTCTTCCCAGCGCTCTCCGAGCCCGACAGCCTTCGCCTGCTGCTGCAGGTTGCTGTACTGGCCGCCCGGCATTTCATGGAAGTAGATTTCGCTGTGCGGACTTTTCATCCCGCTTTCGAAATGCCCGTACATGCTGCGGACGTCTTCCCAGTAGTGGGAAAGCTGCTCCATCGCGCCGACATTGCCCCTCACGCGCCGGCCTCCGCCTTCCACCGCGTTGATGAGCGTCGATGCGCTCGGCTGGGAAGTGAGGCCTGCCATCGAGCCGAGCGCCGTGTCGACAATGTCGACCCCCGCATCGATCGCCCGGGCATACAAATAAATCCCGTTGCCGCTCGTGTCATGCGTGTGGAGATGGATCGGCAGAGAGACGGTTTCCTTCAGCTCGGAGACGAGCCGGTAGGCCGCTTCCGGCTTCAGGAGGCCCGCCATGTCCTTGATGGACAGGATGTGGGCTCCTGCATCCTCCAGCGCCTTCGCCATCTCCTTATAGTACGCCACGGTATACTTCGCCCGGTTGTCGTCCAGAATATCTCCTGCATAGCAGATCGCGGCTTCCGCGACTTTCCCCGTCGCCCGGGTCTCGTCGATGGCGACTTCCATCGCCTTGATCCAGTTCAGGCTGTCGAAGATGTGGAACACGTCGATCCCGGCATCGGCGGAGCTTTTGATGAATTCCCGGATGACGTTGTCCGGATAGTTTTTATAGCCGACCGCGTTCGAACCGCGGAAGAGCATCTGGAACAGCACATTCGGAATCCGCTCGCGGAGCTTGATCAGGCGGTCCCACGGATTTTCTCCGAGGAACCGGTAGCTGACGTCAAACGTGGCGCCGCCCCACATTTCAAGCGAGAACAGATCCGGCATGAGCCGGGCGGTCTCGTCTGCGATGCCGAGGATGTCGTGCGTTCGCACCCGGGTGGCGAGAAGTGACTGATGCGCATCACGGAACGTCGTATCGGTGAGCAGCACATCCTCCTGCTCCATGATCCATTTCGACAGCCCTTCCGCACCGCGCTCTTCGAGAATCTGTTTCGTGCCCGGTGCAGGGGGCACACTGAGATCGACCGACGGCTTCCTTGTCGAGTGGAAGACCGGCTTCTTTTCTTTGCCGATTCCCGGGAATCCGTTGACGGTTACGTTCCCGATGTAGCTGAGAAGCTTCGTTCCCCGGTCTTTCCTCGGCGGGAAGAGGAACAGTTCAGGCGTTTCGTCGATGAACGCCGTATTGTAATTGCCGGTCAGGAAATCCGGATGCTTGACGACGTTCTCCAGGAACGGGATGTTCGTCTTGATGCCCCGGATCCGGAATTCCTGAAGGTTCCGGTCCATCTTTGCGGCCGCTTCGCGGAACGTCATGCCCCAAGTGGAGACCTTGACGAGCAGCGAATCATAGTGAGGCGTGATGACCGCCCCCTGGAACCCGTTCCCCGCGTCGAGCCGTACACCGAAACCGCCTCCGGAACGGTAGACCATCAGCTTGCCCGTATCCGGCATGAAGTTGTTGAGCGGATCCTCGGTCGTGACGCGAGACTGGATTGCGTAGCCGAACAGCGGGATGTCCTGCTGTTCGGGGATGCCGGTTTCGGGATCGTGAAGTCCCCTGCCCGCGGCAATATGGATCTGTGCGTGGACGATGTCGATGCCGGTCACCATTTCCGTGATCGTATGCTCAACCTGTATGCGCGGATTCACTTCAATGAAATAGAACTTATCGCCGTCCACCAGGAACTCAACCGTGCCGGCATTCACATAGCCGGCGTTTTTCATGAGCTTGACTGCCGCATCGCAGATCTCCATACGCAGCTTGTCCCCGATCGCCGTCGACGGCGCAATTTCGACTACTTTCTGATGTCGGCGCTGGATCGAGCAATCCCGCTCATACAGATGGACGACATTGCCGTATGTATCCGCCAGGATCTGCACTTCAATATGCTTCGGCTTATTCAGGAATTTCTCGACATACACTTCGGCCGAGCCGAAGGCCGCCTTCGCCTCGGACTGCGCCCGCTCGAATGCTTCCGCGGTTTCTTCGGGTGAATGAACGACGCGCATCCCCCGGCCGCCGCCTCCGAGCGCCGCCTTGATGATGATCGGATAGCCGTTCGTTTCGCCGAATGTTTCGACTTCTTGAAGCGAAGAAACAGGGCCATCGCTTCCCGGAATGACCGGCAGCCCGGCAAGGATCGCCTGTTCGCGAGCCTTCACTTTATCGCCGAACATGTCCAGATGGGAAGAGCGCGGCCCGATGAATATGATGCCTTCCTCTTCACAGCGTTTTGCAAACTCCAAGTTCTCCGCAAGGAAGCCGTATCCCGGATGGATGGCATCGGCCCCGGAGTCTTTTGCGATCGAAATGATGCCTTCAATATCCAGATAGGCATCGATCGGCTTCTTTCCTTCCCCAACGAGATAGGCCTCGTCCGCTTTGTAGCGGTGGAAGGATCCGTTATCCTCGGCCGAATAAATGCCGACCGTCCGGATTTTCAGCTCGGTGCACGCCCGGAAGATCCGGATGGCGATCTCTCCGCGGTTCGCCACTAGGATTTTTTGGATATTCCCCATTTCCCCATCTCCTTCGCTACTGTTTCGGTTCGGTTTTGACGAACATGGATACATTCAAGAGTATCCCTATAGCAAAGGATAGCAGGATTAGCGAAGTTCCGCCATAACTTATGAACGGGAGCGGCACTCCGGTCAGGGGCATGAGGCCGGTCATGCCGCCGAGGTTGACGAACGTCTGGAAACCGATGAGGGTCCCGACGCCTGCCGCGATCATGCGCGCCTGGGGGTCTTTCGCACGCAACGCGACCGCGAATGCCCGCAGCACGATGAAGCCCAGTCCTCCGAGCACGATGACCACTCCGAGCGTTCCGAGTTCTTCTGAAATGATGGCCATGATGAAGTCCGTCTGAGGCTCGGGAAGGTAACCCATCTTCTGGATCGACTCCCCGAGCCCGAGTCCCTTCACCCCGCCGGCCCCGATGGCGAGGTAGCCGTTGATGATCTGGAAACCTTTATCGAGCGGATCCGCAAACGGATCCAGAAAAGTCGTAATCCGGCCGAGCCGGCCTTCCGTGAGCACCTGTTTCCCGAACAGCAGCATGCCGCCGACGAGGACCGCCAGGAATGCGGAGACCAGGCCCGTGAATTTGAAGAACGTCTTCGGCCGCATGCCGCTGGCCGCCATGACCGACACGCCGATGATGGCCAGGATGATCGTTGCGCCGAGATCGGTCTCCGTCAGGATGGAGAACAGGGCCAGTGTGAGCAGCGTCACAGGCGGCATGACCGAGTTGTTGAAATCATCAATCGTGTTTTTCTGGAGCTTTTTCGCAAACACGCCGGCGAAATAAAGAATGAATGTAATCTTGGCGACTTCAGAAGGCTGGACGTTGATCGGTCCGAGCTTGATCCAGCTTCTCGCCCCGACGTCGTCGCCAAAACCGACGAAGTGCACGACCGCCAGCAGAATGCCGGTGACCGCTAGGGAAACCACCATGAAGCCGGTACGCTTGTAATGCCGGTACGGGATGAACGCCCCGACGATCAGCGCCGGAAGGGCGACAGCCAGGTTTTTCAGTTGCTTGTCATAAAAGTGATCCTCTGCCCATCCGTACCGGTTAACCGCCCAGACCATGCTGGCGCTGTAGATCATGACGAGGCCAAACAGGCAAAGCACAAGCCAGGCGAAAAAGAGCGGGAAGTCGAAGTTACGTATATATCGTTTCAGGTATTTGCGCATCGGAATACTCCAATCTTTCCATTAAACAAAAAACTCAAACCGCTGTTCGTGTTTGAGTTTTCTGCGTTATTTCTTCGTATATGCCTCATGCAGGACCGACAGTTCCCGTTCAAGAGAAGCCAGGATCTCACGGCCTTTGTCGCGGTCGATCAATCCGAGCTTCGTCGCAAACTCGATCTCCCGGGATAGTCCGAACATCTGTGTATCCAGCACTTCTTCATACAGAGGGCATTGCGGCATCGTCAAGTGGTCCATCTGGACTTTGATCAGCTGGGCGATCTTTTCCGCATCCGCCTGAAGAAGTTCCAATGCCTTTTCATGATACGCCGCCGGTTGCACATTAGTATCCATGAAACCGCCCCCATCAGCAGGTTTTCTTCCATCGTATATCTTCTAAAGTGTATCTTTTACGGAGACAAAATGCAAGCGGTCAACCAAGTTTGCCGGTCAATCCCCTTTTGTCCGGGCTCTATTCCCTGTATACTGGACATGCGACAATTTGGAGGAGGAATTCCATTGATCATCCCGATTAAAGGCAATGTTGACTATACGATCACCCTCGATCCCGGCACCTGGATCTTTGATGACCGGAAAATTGACCTGAACACTTACTTTACCGAAGTGCAGGAGGAGAAGGATGAACTCGGCGATTACGTCAAGGCGACATCCAAGCACTGGTCACGTGAAATCATGGAGGGGGCGACTTATCCGCCGACCCTCAAGACCGAGCGCAAATTCAAAAAGACCGAGCTGCTGAACGGCACCTTCGGCATCGTCCTTGAGCCGTTTCTGAAAAACGCGGGCATCAAGGAAGATGCACGCGAGGTTGTATTCGGAACGGCCGCAGGCGAAGAGCACCGGTTCCCGATCGAAGACGCATACCGGATGATCTTCAAGTTCAGTGAAACCGGCAAGCCCCTTACTGAGGACGGCCCGGCCTGGCTTTTGTTCCAGGACGGCTCCAATGCCGACGACCCGATCAAGGGCATCCGGTCCATCACAATCGTGTGAGGAGGAGTTCCGATGCTCGTAAAATGTGTTCTCTGTGACCGTGAAGGCGAAATTTCCGATGATGCACCGGAGGCCAAGCGTCTCCGGAACCGTCCGATCCACACATACATGTGCCCGGAATGCCATGACCGCATTTCCTCGAGAACAGCAGAACGGATCGCCACCGGCAAGTTCTGCTTCCGGCGGACGTCCGCCAGTGCCGAGGAGCGTTTCTGACTCGTCATCCGGTTTCTTTTGAAAGGAACTGTCCAAAAGTCAGCTCCCACTAGAAAAAAGCAAAAGCAAGGACTCTGGCCGCTTTCCGCGGGCCGGCCGTGCGGCATCCCGCCGGACGGCTTTTCCGCAGGAAGGCCTCCGGCGTCCTTGCTTTTTGCTGTCTCATGGAGCATTTCAATTTGGAATGAACCTGAATGAACCCGGTACACCTGTTTAACAGGCCGGTGCGTTGCGAAACAGCCTTGGCCGAAACGAAAAAAGATTCCACCGCCTCAAACGGGCGTGGAATCTTTTTCTTCATGCTTGCGGTCGAACATCCTGCGTGCTTTGTAGATGATGAGGATGAGCGCCGCGACTATAAGGCCTTCCACCATCGGCAGGAAGAATGCAAGGAAGGTGAGGACAAGGCATCCAAGGAACAGCGAGATATAAATCACCGCGTTCTGCCAAAGCTTCAGCTTCTTTGCAAACCCCAGATAGTATACGAGGGCGGAAAGGGCAAATACGGCCAGAAACAGGACATAGCCTGCAGATTCGGTGGATGGCATCGCCTCATAAATATAGCGGGCGATCGGCGACATCCTTTCGAAGACTTGCGCATCTTGCAAGACGGATCTTCCTTTCGGATGCGATTACGCCTCGGATTCGGCCATTTTCTTTTTCTTGGCGCTCCGCTCCCGCTCGTTCTTGTCGAGAAGCTTTTTGCGCAGGCGGATCGATTCCGGCGTGACTTCGCAATATTCGTCGTCGTTGAGATATTCCAGTGCTTCCTCAAGTGACAGGATGCGCGGTTTCTTCATCGTTGCCGTCTGGTCCTTCGTTGCGGATCGGACGTTCGTCTGTTGCTTCATTTTCGTGACGTTGACGGTCAGGTCGTTCTCCCGGCTGTGTTCGCCGACGATCATGCCGGCATACACTTCCGTGCCCGCCTCGACGAAGATGGTCCCGCGCTCTTCCACCTGCATTATACCATAAGTGGTGGCCGTGCCGTTATCCATCGAGACGAGGACGCCCTGCCGGCGGCCGCCGACACGGCCCTTCGACATCGGCTGGTAGGAGTCGAAAGTATGGTTCAGGATCCCGTAGCCGTGAGTCATCGTCATGAACTCGGTCGTATAGCCGATGAGGCCGCGTGCCGGGACGTTGAAGACGAGCCGGACCTGGCCGTTGCCGTTGTTGACCATATCGAGCATTTCGCCTTTCCGTTCACCGATCGATTCGATGACGGAGCCGGTGTATTGCTCCGGCGTGTCAATCTGGACGCGCTCGATCGGTTCGCAGCGGACACCGTCGATTTCGCGGACGATGACCTCAGGCTTGGACACCTGGAGCTCAAAGCCTTCCCGGCGCATGTTCTCGATGAGGATGGACAGGTGGAGTTCTCCCCGTCCGGACACGATCCACGCGTCCGGAGAATCTGTCGGATCGACCCGCAGCGAGACGTCGGTCTGCAGCTGGTGGTTCAGGCGCTCCTCGATTTTGCGGGCGGTTACCCACTTGCCCTCGCGCCCGGCGAACGGGCTGTTGTTGACGAGGAATGTCATCTGCAGTGTCGGTTCATCGACGTGAAGCGCAGGGAGCGCCTCCGGATGATCGACCGGGCAGACGGTTTCGCCGACGTCGATGTCTTCAAAGCCGGAAATGGCGACGAGGTCACCGGCGTAGGCTTCTTCGATTTCGACTCGCTTCAGACCCATGAATCCGTGCATCTTCGTGATGCGGAAATTCTTCTGGGTCCCGTCGTTTTTCAGCAGGACGACCTGCTGGCCGACATGCATCATGCCGCGGAACACACGGCCGATGCCGATCCGTCCGACATAGTCGTTATAGTCGAGAAGCGAAACCTGGAATTGGAGCGGCTCATTGCGGGTGTCTTCAGGAGCCGGGATGTTTTCGATGATCGACTCGAAGAGCACTTGCATGTTCTCTTCCTGGTCGGCAGGGTCCGGTGAAAGGCTCGCCGTTCCGTTGATCCCGGAAGTGTAGAT
The DNA here is from genome assembly GCF_000826125.2 of Bhargavaea cecembensis. Classification (GTDB taxonomy): domain Bacteria; phylum Bacillota; class Bacilli; order Bacillales_A; family Planococcaceae; genus Bhargavaea; species Bhargavaea cecembensis_B. The sequence continues at coordinate 1,013,542 of NZ_LN651373.1, read as the reverse complement.
GATCGGGAATTCAAGCTGTTCGTCATTGGCATCCAGTTCGATGAAGAGTTCGAGCACTTCATCGACGACTTCTGCGGGACGCGCGGCGTCCTTGTCGATTTTGTTCACGACGACGATCGGCTTCAGGTTCTGCTCGAGCGCCTTTTTCAGGACGAACCGGGTCTGCGGCATGCAGCCTTCATAGGAGTCGACGACGAGAAGGACACCGTCCACCATTCTCAGGATCCGTTCGACTTCACCGCCGAAATCGGCGTGTCCCGGAGTATCGAGGATGTTGATTTTCGTGTCGTGGTACTGGACGGCTGTATTTTTGGCGAGGATGGTGATCCCCCGTTCGCGTTCAATGTCATTGGAATCCATCGCACGCTCATCCACGTGTTCATTGGACCGGAAAATCCCGGATTGTTTCAGAAGCTGGTCGACCAAAGTGGTTTTGCCGTGGTCAACGTGTGCGATGATGGCGATGTTGCGTATATCTTGACGAAGCTCTGTCATGTTTTCACTCACTTTTCTGTTGCCGGATTTATAACTGTGTTATTATAACACATGATGGCCGTTTGTCATCTTTTAAATACGGCGAAGGCCGTTTTCCGGAGGGTTGGCCATGAAAAACATCAAATGGATATTCGTCCTTTATGCCCTCGCTGCACTCGCTTCGATGGTGCTCATCGGGTTTGCGATCGGTGCAAAGAGCATCCTCGGGATCATCGGGGCCATCGTGCTCCTGTGCGCCGTGATGGGCTTCGGTTTCAAGACCAAGAAGGCCATGCGCGACAAAGGCTATTTATAAAAGAACGGCGGATATTTAGAAAGAGCGGGCCTTCAAAAGGCGGCCGCTCTTTTTTGTTGATCGGATTCTTCAGATCTTCAGATCGATGTAATCCTTCAGGATCGTTTCATGAAGGCCGGGCCGGGCCGCGATGAACGTCCCTTTCGTGATCATATCGTTCTCCATCCCGCGGAGGTCGGTAGTCACGGCCCCCACTTCACCGACGATGACAGACCCGCCCGCGATGTCCCACGGGGCGAGCCGCATTGACATGTATGCATCCAGGCGCCCGGCCGCCACATGGGCGAGCTCGATGGCGGCTGAACCGTAAGAACGGGTCCCCCGGCACTCATTGACGAGCCGGGCGATCCGCTCATGGTCGACATAGCGGTTCGGGCATACCCAGCTTGCATTGACACCGATGATCGCTTCATTCAGCGGCGTCGGTTCGAGCTGCGGAAGGCGCTCGTCATTCCGGTAGGCGCCGCCGTCCCGGAAGGCGTGATAAAAATCATCCGCCATCACATCATAGATATAGCCGAGCATTCCGGCCCCGTCCGCATAGATTCCGAGAGAAATCGCGAAGTTCCGTTTCTGGTGGACGAAGTTCATCGTCCCGTCGATCGGATCGAGAATCCAGATTACCCCTTCAGAGGACTCCACCTGATCCCCGAACCCTTCCTCCCCGAGAATCCGGTGGTCCGGAAAGTCCCTCCGGATCCTGCTGATGAAGAACTGCTCGATCTCCCGGTCAATATCGGTCACCAGATCATTCGCATCCGCTTTCGTGTCGATATGGATCTCGCGTGCGAACGACAGGCGGATCCGGTGTCCCGCTTCTTTGATCAATGACTTGGCATAGCGGTCGATCATTCCCCAGTCCAATGGCATCCCCCTTCCGGCATGCCAGCAAGGCAAGCACTTCTCTCAATTATACCGAAAGGGGACCCGCTTCATCCATTCAAACCCTCGGATGAACCCGGATCCCCCCGTTTCCTGGCTGCTTCAAATAACTGCAAATGCATCGTATTTCTCCAGTTCAGCATGAATCTCCTTCAGTCGCTGTTTGCTTTTCTCCTGCTGTTTTTCATCCGATTGGCTGATGGCATCGTGCAGCGTGGCAAGTTCGTAGTCGAGTTCGAGGTTGAGCATATTCACATACTGCTTTTCAACGTCTGCTTTCCGGATCACATGGATGACTTGTTTCATGATGGGTACACCCTTTCGCGGAATTTTTTAGCCATCTCGCCTTGTGTATGCCGTGCGTTTTCAGGTCCGGCTGGTGAGATGCCCTGTTGGAAAGATTGTTCCCCCTTTTTTGCTACAATAAACGTATGAATGGAAAGGAGCGATCCTATGACCGGGATGAAATGGGAAGAAAAAGACTTTGACGTATTCAGCATCGACGGCCTGGAACCGAGGATGGAAGCACTGATCGAGAGGGTCCGGCCGAAGCTCGAAATGCTCGGCGGGCACTACGCCCACTACTTTTCCGCGGTGCTCGGCGAAGAATTCCATCCGCATGTCGCCAAGCATGCCAGACGGAAAGTGAACCCGCCGAAAGATACGTGGGTCGCGTTTTCGACGAGCAAGCGCGGCTACAAATCGCTGCCGCATTTTCAGATCGGGCTGTTCGGCTCCAAAGTATTTGTCATCATGGCGCTCGTCTATGAGCTGCCCGGGAAAGAAGAGATGGCAGACCGGCTGATCGGGGCTTCGGACCTGTTCGACGAGCTGCCCGGCAGCTTCATCGTTTCCGGAGACCATATGTCACCGGAGGCTTCACCCGTGCACGGGGACGGCGGCGATGAAACGATCCGGCTGCTCGAGCGGCTCAAGACGGTCAAGAAAGCCGAATTCCTCGTCGGCCGGCATATCCCGCGGGAAGAAGCGGTCCGGATGTCGGAAGAGGAATTTCTGGCGGCGGCCGAAGAAACATTCGACCGGCTCCTTCCGTTTTACCGGACTGTCACCGGCCGCGGATGAAAAAGCAAGGAGCGGAGGCTTAGGCCCCCGCTCCTTTTATGATCCGGTCATCCGGCGCATCCTTCAGCTGGCGGATGACCGGCCAGGCCGCGTAGCCGCTCGCCTCTTCGAACTCACCGAAGATTTTCTTCTCCCCGGATTTCGACGGTTCAATCTCCTTGAAGCGCCGGTAAGCCGCCTGCAGCTCATCCCGCCGGATTCCTTTTTCATATGCTTTCTCGATTGCCTCGAAAAACTTCACTGCGTCGATGATCTCTTCCGTCGTCCAGTCAAGCTGGAGCGGATATGAATACTCCATCCGGTTCCCCTCCTCAGTTCGCTCCGCCGCACCAGCGGGACCGGATCGCCCCGGCCTCCCCGGCCATCCTGTCGATCAGTTCGCGGACGGACGGGACGTCGCCGATCAGCCCGGCCACTTGCCCGGCCCATCCGTATCCCGCCTCCCCGTCGCCTTCATGGATGTAGCGGCGGTTCGCTTCACCGCTGATATAATCCTTCAAGGCTTCGTAGGTCGGCGTCTGTTCTTCGATATCCAGGATTTTGTCCGTCCAGCTGTTCGAGAGGGCGCGTGCCGGCGTGCCGAGCCCCCTCTTGATGACGGCCGTTCCGGTCTCATGCGCGGCGATCAGCGCNCATCATGGCGCTCGTCTATGAGCTGCCCGGGAAAGAAGAGATGGCAGACCGGCTGATCGGGGCTTCGGACCTGTTCGACGAGCTGCCCGGCAGCTTCATCGTTTCCGGAGACCATATGTCACCGGAGGCTTCACCCGTGCACGGGGACGGCGGCGATGAAACGATCCGGCTGCTCGAGCGGCTCAAGACGGTCAAGAAAGCCGAATTCCTCGTCGGCCGGCATATCCCGCGGGAAGAAGCGGTCCGGATGTCGGAAGAGGAATTTCTGGCGGCGGCCGAAGAAACATTCGACCGGCTCCTTCCGTTTTACCGGACTGTCACCGGCCGCGGATGAAAAAGCAAGGAGCGGAGGCTTAGGCCCCCGCTCCTTTTATGATCCGGTCATCCGGCGCATCCTTCAGCTGGCGGATGACCGGCCAGGCCGCGTAGCCGCTCGCCTCTTCGAACTCACCGAAGATTTTCTTCTCCCCGGATTTCGACGGTTCAATCTCCTTGAAGCGCCGGTAAGCCGCCTGCAGCTCATCCCGCCGGATTCCTTTTTCATATGCTTTCTCGATTGCCTCGAAAAACTTCACTGCGTCGATGATCTCTTCCGTCGTCCAGTCAAGCTGGAGCGGATATGAATACTCCATCCGGTTCCCCTCCTCAGTTCGCTCCGCCGCACCAGCGGGACCGGATCGCCCCGGCCTCCCCGGCCATCCTGTCGATCAGTTCGCGGACGGACGGGACGTCGCCGATCAGCCCGGCCACTTGCCCGGCCCATCCGTATCCCGCCTCCCCGTCGCCTTCATGGATGTAGCGGCGGTTCGCTTCACCGCTGATATAATCCTTCAAGGCTTCGTAGGTCGGCGTCTGTTCTTCGATATCCAGGATTTTGTCCGTCCAGCTGTTCGAGAGGGCGCGTGCCGGCGTGCCGAGCCCCCTCTTGATGACGGCCGTTCCGGTCTCATGCGCGGCGATCAGCGCATCCTTGTAGATTTCGGATGCATGGACGCATTCCTTCGTTGCGATGAACCGGGTCCCCATTTCGATTCCCTCCGCGCCGAGCGCCATGGCCGCCATCCAGCCGCGCCCGTCGCCGATGCCGCCGGACGCCACCACCGGAATGGTGACGCTGTCCACCACCCGCGGAACGAGCACCATCGTGCCGACATCGTCCCTTCCGAGATGGCCGCCCCCTTCCTGTCCGACGACCATGACGGCGTCCGCGCCGAGGCTCTCGGCCTTCTGGGCCTGTCGCACCGCGGCGACAAGGACGAGTTTCTTGATCCCCGTTCCGCTCAGGCGCTCGAGGATGGGCGCCGGATTCCCGCCGGTCATCGTGACGACGGGAACGTTCTCCTCCACCGCCACATCAAGCATGTGCTCGAACGGCCGTCCGTGCTGGCCGATCGCATAATTGACGCCGAACGGCTGATCGGTCATGGCCCTCACTTTCCGGATCTCTTCCCGGAGCTCATCGGGCCCCGGCAGGCTCATCGCCGTGATCTGTCCGAGCCCGCCTGCATTCGATACAGCCGCCGCGAGGTCCGCGTAGGCCAGATAGGCAAGGCCCCCCTGGATGATCGGATAGCGGACGCCCAGAAGCTCTGTCAGCCTTGTGTTCCACTCCATCGTCATTCCCCCTTTCGTCCATGATAACGCAGACCGCGGATAAGTTGAACCGGACCGGGATTTTCCGGTGACATTGTGTTTCTGCGGTGCTATAATTCCCCTTGAATTATGCAAGATGAGGAGGCAAACGATTGTCCCAGAAGGAAACCCCGCTATTTGATGCATTGCTTAAACACCGGGACCGCAATCCGGTCCAGTTTCATATACCCGGCCACAAGAAAGGACGCGGAATGGATCCCGAATTCCGGGAATTCGCAGGAGAGAATATCTTGTCCGTCGATTTGATCAACATCTCGCCGCTCGATGACCTGCACTCTCCGAAAGGCGCGATCCACGAAGCGCAGATGCTTGCGGCCGAAGCATTCGGCGCCGATTATACGTTCTTTTCCGTGCAGGGGACGAGCGGTGCGATCATGACGATGATCCTGAGCGTCTGCGAACCCGGCGACAAGATCATCGTCCCGCGGAACGTCCATAAATCGATCATGTCGGCCATCGTGTTTGCCGGGGCCATCCCGGTCTTCATTCATCCCGAAGTCGACCCCGAGCTCGGCATCTCCCACGGCATCTCGGCGGAGGCCGTCGAGACGGCGCTGGCGGCCCACCCCGATGCCAAGGGCCTGCTCGTCATCAATCCGACCTATTACGGCGTTTGTGCGGATCTTGAACGCATCGTCGAGATCACCCATTCATACGGAATTCCGGTCCTCGTCGACGAAGCGCACGGCGTTCATATCCATTTCCACGACCGGCTGCCCGTGTCGGCGATGGAAGCGGGAGCGGATCTCGCCGCGACGTCCGTTCATAAACTCGGCGGAGCGATGACGCAGGGCTCTGTCCTGAACCTCCGCGAAGGGCTCGTCAGCAGGAAGCGGGTCCAGTCGATTTTCTCGATGCTGACGACGACGTCGACGTCTTATCCGATCCTTGCGTCGATCGACTGTGCACGCCGCCAGCTTGCCGTGAACGGCCGGGAACTGCTGGACGAAACGATCCGTCTTGCCCGCGACACACGGAAGCGGATCAATAAGATCCCCGGTCTCTGGTGCCCGGGCAAGGAGCTGATGAGCAGCTCCGCATCATATGACGTCGATCCGACGAAGCTTCTCATCAGCGTGAAAGACCTGTCGATCACGGGAAGCCAGGCGGAAGTGTGGCTCCGCGAGCAGGCCAACATCGAAGTGGAACTGTCGGACCTGTACAACATCCTCTGCATCCTGACGATCGGCGATACGTCCCGCGAAGCCAGCCTGCTCGTCAACGCACTGAAGCGCCTCGCCGATACATTCGCGCCAGACGGCTCCGAATATCCGCCGTTCGTCACGCTGCCGGAGATCCCGTCCCTCGCCCTGTCGCCGCGCGACGCATTTTACGCCCGGACCGAGACCGTCCCGTTTGAAGAGTCGGAAGGCCGCATTTCCGCGGAGTTCATCATGGTCTACCCGCCGGGAATCCCGATCGTCATCCCGGGGGAGATCGTCACCCGTGACAACATCGACTACATCCGGATGAACATGGAAGCCGGCCTTCCCGTCCAGGGACCCGAAGACGACACGATCGGCTCGCTTCTCGTCATCCGCGAGCAGAAGCCGATCCTTTCCTGAACCCATGCCGAAAAAGCAGTTCCGCGATTGTGCGGAACTGCTTTTTGTCGTCCGGCCTGTCCGGTGAGGCCGATGCGGTCAGGTTGCTTAACATTCGGGGACGTTTGCTTAACATTCGCGCCGGTTTGCTTAACATTCGGGGGCGTTTGCTTAACATTCGCGCCGGTTTGCTTAACATTCGCCCGAAACCACCCCCTCGGGAGGTTGGAGCGTCAATTCTCCGGGAGCTTGATCGTCGCCGGGTCGATCAGCTCGTAGCCTTTTCCTCGCAGGCCGTCGATGATCTGCGGGAGTGCTTCGGAAGTCCACTCCCGGTCATGCATGAGCAGGTTCGCCCCGTTGTTCAGGAGCTCGGTGTTCACCATGATGTCCGCGAGCGCTGTCGCGTCCATGTAGTCCTTCTCCCAGTCGTAGCCGTATGTCCAGTTCATGATGAGCATGCCTTCATCGGCTGCGAGCTGCCGGCTGAAGTCGGTGTTCGAGCCGAACGGGGCCCGGAAGAACCGGGGCTTCTCGCCGATCGCTTCCTCGACGAGTTCATTGACACCGAGGATTTCTTCTCGCTGTTCATCTTCGGAAAGATTCTTCAGGTTGGCGTGCGTCATCGTGTGGTTGCCGATCGGGAAGCCCATGTCGTGGATTTCCTTCAGCAAGGCTTTCTTTTCGTCCGTGTTCAAGAAGTGCCCGTTCACAAAGAAGATCGCGGGTGCGTCTTTTTCTTTCAATGTCTTCGCAATATCCAGCGCATGCTTGTCAGGCGCGTCGTCGAATGTGAGGAGCGCGGCCTGCGGATCCGCATCGCCGATCGGCTGGAACGCCCATGTCGCTTCGTTCAGCTCATAGAGCGGCTCGGACGGTTCCTCTTCCGCGTCCGCCTCTTCTTCGCCTGATTCTTGATCAGCTTCGGCTCCGCTGCCGTCTTCCCCTTCCGGATCTTCCCCTTCGCCTTCTGCCGAGTCGTCCGCCTGTCCGCCGGCGGTGACTGTTTCTCCTTCGCCTGCGTCGGCAGAACTGTTGTCCTTGCTGCCGTCGCCGCACGCCCCGAGCAGGAGCAGAGCGGCGAGTGCTATGTACATCAGCCACTTCATCTTTCTCATGTTGTCCACTCTCCCTTCGAATTTCCAGTCTATCACGCACACTCCCGCCTTCGCAATGGACTCCGGCCAATCCGCCGGCTGAAGGAATCATGGCGGCTCAACATCTTTCGGCAACGCTTCACGCTGATTCAGCAACGCTTCTTCGATCTTCGGTTTTTACACACATTAAAAAGAGCTGCCCCGCCGGCCGGGTCGGCCTTCGGGACAGCTCTTCCGAGTGTTCAACGATTACTTCAGGATGTGGATCGGCGAGCCGAGGACGACTTCTGCCGCTTCCATGGAAATTTCGCCGAGTGTCGGGTGGGCATGGATCGTCATGGCGACGTCTTCCACCGTCATGCCGGCTTCGATGGCGAGGCCGAGCTCTGCGATCATATCGGATGCGCCGGTGCCGACGATCTGCGCACCGAGGAGCAGTCCGTCTTCCTTGCGCGCAACGAGCTTCACGAAGCCGTCGGTCGCATCAAGCGCAAGTGCGCGGCCGTTTGCGCCGAACGGGAATTTGCCCGCCGTCACTTCGTAGCCTTCGTCTTTCGCCTGCTGTTCGTTCAGGCCGACTGTTGCGAGTTCCGGATCCGTGAAGCAAACGGCAGGAATCGCCATGTAGTCCACTTCGGATTTTTCTCCGGCGATCGCTTCGGCTGCGACCTTGCCTTCATACGAAGCTTTGTGTGCAAGCTGAGGGCCCGGCACGATGTCGCCGATTGCGAAGATGCTGGACACGCTTGTCCGGCCTTGGCGGTCGACTTCGATCAGTCCCCGTTCTCCGAACTTCACGCCGGCTTCTTCAAGTCCCATCTCATCGGTGTTCGGACGGCGGCCGACCGTGACGAGCACGTAGTCGGCTTCGACTTTCTTCTCTTCGCCGCCGGCTTCGTATGTGACCGTTACGCCGTTCTCGGTTTCTTCAGCGCCTTTGGCCATGGCGCCCGTGACAATTTCAACGCCTTTTTTCTTGAGGCCTTTTTTGACGATTTGGGTCATCTGTTTTTCAAAGCCCGCGAGGATGTCTTTCGCGCCTTCGAGGATTGTCACTTCGGAGCCGAGGTTCGCATACGCGGAACCGAGCTCCGTGCCGATGTAGCCGCCGCCGATGACGACGAGCTTGCCCGGCACTTCTTCCAGCGACAGCGCGCCGGTCGAGTCGATGATCCGCTTCGAGAACTTGAACGATGGGATCTCAACCGGACGGGAGCCGGTCGCCAGGATGACGTTGTTGAATTTATAAGTCTGGGCGGATTTTTCGTCCATCACCCGTACTGTGTGCTCGTCGACGAAGTATGCTTCGCCCTTTACGATTTCCACCTTGTTGCCTTTCAGGAGGCCTTCGACGCCGCCCGTCAGTTTCTTGACGACGCCGTTCTTGAATTCCTGGGCTTTGGAGAAGTCGATTTTCGCGTCGGAAGTCGTGATGCCCATGGCGTCGGAGCCTTTCGCATCCACATAGCGATGGCCGACGGAAATGAGGGCTTTCGACGGGATGCAGCCGACGTTCAGACAAACGCCGCCGAGGCTTCCGCGTTCCACGATCGTCACTTTCTGCCCGGTCTGTGCAGCACGGATTGCCGCTACATACCCTCCTGGGCCCGAACCGATGACGAGTGTGTCCGTTTCAATTGGAAAATCACCTACTACCATTGTTTTACGCCTCCATTAGTAAAAGTTCCGGATTTGCGAGCAGCTTCTTGATATGGTTCAGCGCCTGCTGGGCCGTGACGCCGTCGATCATCCGGTGATCATAGCTCAATGACAATGCTAACATAGGAGCGGCCGTAATTTCACCATTTTTGACGACAGGTTTCTCCGCGATCCGACCGATTCCGAGGATGGCGACTTCCGGATGGTTGATGACCGGCGTGAACCACTGGCCGCTGGCTGAACCGAGGTTTGAGATCGAGATCGATCCGCCCTTCATTTCGTTCGGGGCGAGCTTGCCGTCACGTGCTTTCTCGGCGAGCTTGTTGATTTCATCCGAAATGGCGAAGACCGACTTGCGGTCCGCATGCTTGATGACCGGAACGAGGAGTCCCCGTTCCGTGTCCGCTGCGATCCCGATGTTGAAGTAATGCTTGTGGACAACCTCTTCCGTGCTGTCGTCGAACGACACGTTCAGCTGCGGATATTCACGAAGCGTGGAAACGAGCGCCTTGACGACGTACGGGAGATAAGTCAGCTTGATGTCCTGCTCCGCGGCAATTTCTTTGAACTTGCGGCGGTGCGCGACGAGCTCGGTCACGTCCACTTCGTCGAGGTGCGTGACGTGAGGTGCCGTGTGTTTGGAGTTGACCATCGCTTTTGCGATCGCCTTCCGGATCGGCGAGATCTTCTCCCGGGTTTCCGGGAACTCGCCTTCCGGAATGGCCTGTGCCGCAGCCGGCTGCTGTGCAGCTTCCTGCTGCACGGCCTCTTCCGCTGCAGGCGCCTGTTCTTCCTTTCCGGTTCCGCCGCTCAGGAACTGGTCGATGTCCGCTTTCAGAACGCGGCCGTTTTTGCCGCTGCCCTGGACTTCCCGGATATTGACGTCTTGTTCGCGCGCATACTTCCGAACGGACGGCATCGCGATGACGCGGCGGCCGTCTTTCTCTTCACCGGCAGACTGTGCGGGTGCCGATGGGACGCCTTCTTCTTTTTCCCCTTTCGGAGACTCGGCTTTGTCCACTTCCTGTCCGGATTCCATCGTCGATTGGACCTGGGATTCCGTCTCTGCCGTCCCGCCTTCGCTTTCATCGCTTTCATGGTCAGGAGAATCGATGCGGATGATGACGTCGCCGACAACCGCGACTTCCCCTTCCTGGACGAGCACTTCCTCGACTGTTCCGCCGACCGGGGACGGAATTTCGACAACAGCCTTGTCGTTTTGGATCTCACAGAGGGTATCGTCTTCCTCGATGGTGTCGCCTTTGCCGACAAACCATTTCACGATTTCCCCTTCGTGGATCCCTTCGCCGATGTCCGGCAACCGAAATTCATAAGCCACGCCTCTCACCCTTCCTTTCATTTATGATGATCAAAATTCAAGTACTTGTTTTGCAGTTTCAGCGATATCGTTCGCATCCGGGAGCCATGTGTTCTCTCCCTGCGCATACGGATAGACCGTATCCGGAGCGGTGACGCGGAGTACCGGTGCCTCAAGGCTCAGGATCGCGCGCTCGGTGATTTCTGCAACGACGTTCGCCGCGATGCCCGCCTGGCGCTGGGCTTCCTGCACGACGATCGCCCGGTTCGTCTTCTCAACGGAACTGATGATCGTTTCGACGTCCAGCGGCTGGACGGTCCGAAGATCGACCACTTCAACCGAGTGGCCTTCCTTCTCAAGGGCCTCCGCAGCTTTCAGGCTTTCACGGACCATCGCCCCGTAGGCGATGATGGTCAGGTCGGAACCTTCCCGTTTAACCGCTGCCTTGCCGAGCGGGATCGAGTATTCTTCTTCCGGAACTTCTTCCCGGAAGGATCGGTACAGTTTCATGTGCTCCAGGTAGATGACCGGATCCTCATCACGGATCGCCGAGATGAGCAGCCCCTTCGCGTCATACGGACCGGACGGAATGACCACTTTCAGCCCCGGCTGCTGGGCCATGAGCCCTTCCAGGCTGTCCGCGTGCATTTCCGGCGTTGCAACGCCGCCGCCGAACGGCGAACGGATCGTCACCGGCGCATGGAAATGGCCGGCAGTCCGGAAGCTCATCCGTGCGAGCTGGCCGCTGATGGAGTCCATCACTTCAAAGACGAAGCCGAAGAATTGGATTTCCGGCACTGGCCGGAACCCTTCCAGGGCCAGGCCGATCGCGAGGCCGCCGATTCCGGATTCCGCCAGTGGCGTATCGAATACGCGGTCTTCTCCGAATTCTTTCTGGAGGCCTTCCGTTGCACGGAATACACCGCCGTTGACGCCGACGTCCTCACCAAAGACGAGAACATTTTCATCGTTTTTAAGCTCAGTACGGAGGGCATCCGTAATGGCCTGGATCATCGTCAATTGTGCCATCGGTCACTTCGACTCCTTCTCTGTATAAATGTCGAGCTGTTCTTTTACGTTTTGAGGCATTTCGCCTTTGTACATGATCTTGAGGAAGTCGCTCACTTTCTGTTTCGGAGCGGCATCCGCCTGTTTGATCGCTGCTTTGATTTCATCTTTGGCGCGTTCGATCACTTCGTTTTCCTTCTCCTCATCCCAGAGACCTTTGCCTTCGAGATACTTGCGGAATCGGATGAGCGGATCGCGCTTTTCCCATTCGGAATCGGTTTCGGACGTACGGTAGCGGGTCGGATCGTCGCCTGCCATCGTGTGCGGACCATAACGGTAAGTCATCGTCTCGATAAGTGTCGGACCTCCGCCGTTCATCGCGCGTTCGCGGGCTTGTTTCGTCACTTCATAAACGGCGAGTGCATCCATGCCGTCGACGAGAATGCTCGGAATGCCGGCCGCCACGCCTTTCTGGGCGAGCGTCTTCGCAGCAGTCTGGAGTTCCCGCGGAGTGGAGATCGCGTACTGGTTATTCTGGACGAAGAAGATCGCCGGCGCATTGAAAGCCCCTGCGAAGTTGATCCCTTCGTAGAAGTCACCCTGCGACGTTCCGCCGTCGCCCGTGTACGTGACGACAACCGACTTTTCGCCGCGCTTCTGCTTGCCAAGTGCAACGCCCGCCGCCTGGACGTACTGGGCACCGATAATGATCTGCGGCATGAAAATATTGACGCCGTCCGGAATATCGCTTCCCTGGAAGTGTCCGCGGGACCAAAGGAAAGCCAGGTCGAGCGGAAGGCCGTGGAAGATGATCTGCGGAACGTCCCGGTAACCCGGAAGGATGAAATCCTCTTTCTCGAGCGCAAAATGCGACGCCAGCTGAGAAGCTTCCTGTCCGGCGGTCGGTGCGTAGAAGCCGAGGCGGCCCTGGCGGTTGAGCGAGATTGAGCGCTGGTCGAGGATCCGGGTCCAGACCATGCGGGTCATCAGCTCGGTCAGTTCCTCGTCTGACAGTCCCGGGTCCATCTCCTTGTTGACGATTTCCCCTTCCTCGTTCAAAATCTGGAACATTTCAAATTTCTCTTCGATCTCCCGGAGCGTCTGTTCCGGGTCAAATCGGTTTGACTTATTGGCAGCCATATTTGCAACTCTCCTCTTCTGTATTATCGGAACCCCTCTTGCCTATAGTACAACTTTTCTCCTGTGAATTATACAAGAACGGAAAAGACCGGTCAATCCAAGGATTTGAAAGCGCTTTTAGTATTAGTACACCTATCTCTTTTCGCTTAACTGTATTAATACATTAACAAACTTTGTATCATCCTTAAAAATGCAATCATACTTATCCCTTTCCCCGACTGTGCAGCGGGGAAACCGGACAAATTTCCGGCCCTTTTTCATGCAAAGAAAAAAGGACGCATTCAGCGTCCCCCGTTCGTTCCTTGTTCATTCTTCTTCCTTCGAATCGATGAGGTCGAAGGCTTTCGTCTTCGCTTCATTCACTTGTTCAGTCGCTTCGTTGAAATGGGCGAGCGCGGTGCGGACTTCCGCATTTTTTGCATTGACGGCGTCTGCCTGGTCCTGGATTTCCTTGAAGTCGGCGTCCTCCTGAGTCAGCATGCCATACAGCTTTTTCTGCAGGTCGGCCGTCTCCTTGTACAGGGCCGAGTAATCTTCACGCGCGGCATACCGGGCCTCCATCGCTTCCTTCAGCTGACCGACGGCTTTCTTGATCTGTTCGTCATCGCTTTCGGCCGAGTCCAGGTCCGACATCTTCTTTTCGGCCTCTTCGATCGATTTGTCGCCTTTATCAAGCAGGTCCAGCCGCTCATCGGCGGACGACTCTGCTTCTCCGGCCATTTCGGAGAGTTTGTCGGCATCATCTTTCGTCAGTTCCATCATCGAGTTAAATAAATCAAATTCTTTTTTCTCCAGCCCGGCCATCTCTTCCTGAGCCTCATGGAACGGCTTTTCCTGTTCCTGGATGGATCCGACTGCATCTGCGAGCTTGTCCCCGGCCGATGCTCCGAACGAACAGGCAGAAAGGAGCAGGGCTGCGGCAAGAGCGGTTCCGGCAATTTTTTTCTTCATTTTCCTTCCTCCTCTCGTTCAATATCCTGCTTTTACTATATTAGTAGTTCGGGCTGTTTTCAATGAAATGTATGCATTTTTATTTCATGCCCGGCATGTCCGTGTATATACTTGGGTTAACGCCAATTGTACGAAAGGAAGTCAATGCAATGATTACGATGGATCAGATCATCAGGGAAGGTCACCCGACACTCCGCAAAAAAGCAGAAGAATTGAGCTTCCCCCTGACCGACAAAGAAAAAGAAACAGCCCGCCAGATGTTAGAGTTTCTACAAAACAGCCAAGATCCTGAACTCGCCGAGAAATACGGCCTCCGGCCCGGAATCGGGCTTGCGGCAAACCAGATCGATGTCCCCAAAAGGATGTTTGCCCTCCATATCGTCGACGAGGGGACCGAACCGGTCAGTTTCGTGATCGTCAACCCGAAAATCGCCAGCCACTCCGCCGCCAAGGCTTATCTTCCGGGTGGCGAGGGCTGCCTGTCGGTCGACCGCGAAGTGCCGGGATTCGTGCCCCGCTACGCAAAAGTGACGATCAAGGGTTTCACGCCGGAAGGAGAACCGATCAAGCGGCGGCTGAAAGGCCTGTCCGCCATCGCATTCCAGCATGAGCTCGATCACCTGAACGGAATCATGTTCTATGATCACATCGATCCGGACGAGCCGTTCCGCGATTACCCGGACGCCGAGCCTCTCGGGGAACAGTAAAATAGCGAAAGGGGCTGTCCGATAAGTCCCTAAAATGATGAAGGAGGCGAAAAACAAATCGTTTTTCGCCTCCTTCCTTTTATTTTGAATATGTTTGGCAGAAGGCATCCGCAGGATGCCCGCCACTTTCAGGAAATTGTGGGCGAGTGCCAGGATTCCAAACTCCAAGTGAACCTTATCCAGCCCTCGAAGATGGAATCGACGGAACGCCAAATTGCCCTTGAGATTCCCAAAAACTGTCTCCACTTCGATTTTCCGAAGGGCGTAGATCTGTTTTAGGGTTTCATCATCAAGGGCTTTTCTTGCCTTGGCCTTCAATTCCTCATAAATCGGATTCCAGTGAACCTGCCGGTTCCCTTTTGCCTTGGTGCACAGTGCTTTCAACGGGCAGTCACTGCAATCCTCGCACTCATAGATTTTGAAATCCTGGACGAAGCCAGACGCATTTTTCTTTTTCATGTATTTCTTGAAGCGGACTTTCCGTCCGTTCGGACAGACGAACAGATCATCCTCTTCGTGATACGCCCAGTTCTTGGCGTTGTATGCGTTTTTCTTATAACTGCGCGATTGTTCTTTCAAGTAGGTGTTATACGGGATTAGAAAATCGGCAACCGCTTCTCCGTCTTCCTCTCCGAGAAGATACAGGTAATTCTCCTCACTTCCATATCCCGCATCCGCGACAATGCGCTTTGGCATCGGCAGCGCAGTTTCCCGGTAGGCTTCCATGTGTGGGATCAGACACCGGGTGTCTGTGGGCCGCTGGTGAACAGAATAGAAGAGAACAAATTGGTTTTCGGTGGCCATCTGGATATTGTATCCGGGCTTGAGCTGCCCGTTTTTCATATGATCTTCTTTCATCCGCATGAATGTGGCATCCGGGTCTGTCTTCGAGTAGCTATTCCGGTCTTCTCCGCAAACCTCAAGCTGGGCAGCATATTTCTCTTTCCTCGGAATGAAGTCATCCCGGACCAACTTGAGCTTCCTGCGGATCATCGAGCGTTTTCTACGGATTCCCTTGCGGACCGCTGTATCTGTCTCTTTCTCACTTTTGTCCGTCAGGATCTCTTCCTGTCCTTCCAAACGGGAGACGGTCTCCATCAGTTCCTCCACCGAAGGATCACCTTCAGGCAGACTTCCCATTTCGAATCCCTCTGCCTCTGCAATCTCATGGATCTCCTGCAGGGTCTCGCTGATTTTCTTTTTCAGCTTTTCCTCGTATCCCAACACCGCTTTCTTGAATACAAAGGAATATTTATTGGCATCCGCCTCGATTTTCGTCCCATCGAGGAAGTAATTTTCAAAGTCAATGAAGCCGCGATGATGCAATTCCATCACCATCGCTTCGAATAAATCATCGATCATCTTGGGCATTCGGACCCCGCGGAACTCATTGATGGTCCGGTAGTCGGGAAGCTGGCCGGCGGCCAGCCACATAGCAGGAATGCTTTCCCTTGTCAGCTTTTCAATGCGCCGGCAGGAATATTCCTTTTGGGAGTAGGCGTAAAGAATGATCTTAAGCATCATCTTCGGGTGGTAAGAACTGCGGCCGCCTCCGGAATAATGCGCAATGAGCTGATCATCCGGAATCGTCTCGATCATTTCATCAATGACACGTGCCACATGGTCATCGGGAACCAGCGATTCGACATCGAAGATGGCGAAGGACTGGCGGTTATCATAGGGCTTGAAGACAGGCGCCAACCGGCGTTTTGGACGTTTTTCCTCAGGCTTGTTCACCTCTGCCAAGATCTCCATTTCTGTGATATACTCTGTTGTAGCAGTCTTCGGATTGCACATAAAAAGATCGCTCCTTTGTGTGTGTTGTTGTGGTGACTCCATTCTACAAAAGGCAGCGGTCTTTTTCTATTTTTTTGAGAGAGATAAAAAACAGAAAGGGGCTGTCACAGAAAGTCGTTTTTATCGACTTTCTGGACAGCCCCTTTTTAAATCAGGCCAAGCTGGTCGAGGATACGCGCGATGCCGTCTTCTGATACATCCCCGGCGACATAGTCGGCGCGCTTCTTCGCCTCGTCATGGCCGTTGCCCATCGCGACGCCGATACCGGCCGCTTCCAGCATTTCAATGTCGTTTAGACCGTCACCGAACGCAATCGCGTCGGCCATGGTGAGGCCTTCCCTTTCGAGGATCCATTCCATGCCGGCGGCCTTTGAAGCGCCGCCCGGCAGGATGTCGCAGCAGACCCGCTGCCAACGGACGAATTTCACACCCGGGAAGCGCTTGCGGTACTCATCTTCCTCTTCCTCCGTGCAGAAAAGAAGAACCTGGTTGATCGGATGGTCTTTGTAAAAATCACCCTCCACTCTAGGGTACGGCAGCTTCAGCGTGCCGAGGCTTTCGTAGATATGGGGGTAGCCCTCGTCGGAAGCGACCATTTCACGGGCATCCATGTAGACGAGCGGATGTCCTTTTTCCGTGGCGAAATCCTTGATCCTGCCGATCCATTCAGGGTCGTGTGTCCCGCGGTGGATCACTTCTCCCCGGTGGACGACATACTGGCCGTTGAAGCAGATGTAGGTGTCGACATCAAGCTCTTCCAGGACAGGTCCCACCATGAACGGCGCCCGTCCCGTGGCAATCGCGATGAGATGCCCTTTTTCCTTCGCGGCGACGATCGCTTTCCTGGCAGAGGCAGGAAGCTTTTTCTCATCATCGTACAAGGTGCCGTCGATATCAAAAAACAAAATTTTTTCCAACTGGGAACGCCTCCATATATATAAGAAATGACTTGACAGAACATTCATTCAAGCATATAATAAAGGACAAGGAGTGATTGCCATGCTTAAGCGCCTGAAGCGCAGATGGTTGAAACGGCTCAATGGCATCCTCGGCAAAAAGTCCATTGCATGATATGACTCGCCCCCGTCCAATACGGGGGCTTTTCTTTATTTCAGGGGGTCTGCATGCTATTATAAAGGATATGGCAAGTATTTGAACGTGGAAAAGGAGAGCAGACTATGATCTACAAAGTTTATTATCAAGAAAACATGCATGAAGTGCCGGTCCGCGAAAACACGAAAACCATGTATGTCGAAGCGGAATCCGAGCGCCAGGTGCGCGTTGGCCTAAGAGACCGCAACATCAACATCGAGTACATCCAAATGCTGGAGGAAGGGCATCTTGAGTACGAGAAGAAGTCCGATCACTTCCACGTGGAGAAGGTGTAAGCCGCATGAAGTCCGTAAAAAATGACCAAACAGCCGTTTTCGCGCTCGGCGGACTGGGCGAGATCGGCAAAAACACGTACGGGGTGCAGTTCCAGGATGAAATCATCCTGATCGATGCAGGCATCATGTTTCCCGAAGACGATCTTCTCGGCATCGACTATGTGATCCCTGATTATACGTATATCGAGCGGAACGTCGATAAAGTGAAGGGCCTGTTCATCACGCACGGCCACGAAGACCACATCGGCGGGATCCCGTACCTCCTGAAAAAGGTGAATATCCCGGTGTACGGCGGCAAGCTGGCACTCGGCCTCCTGCGCAACAAGCTCGAGGAGCACGGCCTGCTCCGGCGGACAAAGCTCATCGAGATCCAGGAAGACGATGTCATCAAGTTCCGCAAAACGTCCGTGAGCTTCTTCCGGACAACCCACAGCATTCCGGACGCCTTCGGGATCGTCGTGAAAACGCCTCCGGGCAACATTGTCCATACAGGTGACTTCAAGTTCGACTTCACACCGGTCGGAGAGCCCGCGAACCTTGCGAAAATGGCCCAGATCGGCGAGGAAGGCGTCCTCTGCCTCCTGTCTGACAGCACGAACGCCGAAGTGCCGGACTTCACGATGTCCGAGAAGAAAGTCGGCGAAAGCATCGACGAGATTTTCCGCAAAGTGGACGGGCGCATCATCTTTGCCACGTTCGCCTCGAACATCTACCGGCTCCAGCAGGCGGTGACGGCCGCGATTGCGCACGGCCGGAAAATCGCCGTGTTCGGCCGCAGCATGGACAACGCAATCACGATCGGCCGCGAACTCGGATACATCGATGCACCGAAAGAAATGTTCGTCGACACCCAGACGCTGAACCGGCTCCCGGCAAATGAAGTCATGATCCTCTGCACCGGCAGCCAGGGCGAACCGATGGCGGCCCTTTCCCGGATCGCCAACGGAACGCACCGGCAGATCCAGATCCAGCCCGGCGACACTGTCATCTTCTCATCTTCCCCGATTCCGGGCAACATCGCGAGCGTCAACCGGACGATCAACCTCCTGTTCCGGGCGGGCGCCGAGGTCATCCACGGATCGCTCAACAACATCCATACATCCGGGCACGGATCCCAGCAAGAACAGAAACTCATGCTCCGGCTCATCAAGCCGAAGTTCTTCATGCCGATCCACGGGGAATACCGGATGCTGAAGATGCACAAATCGCTCGCCGTTCAGTGCGACGTGCCTGAAGAGAACGTCTTCATCATGGAAAACGGAGATGTGCTCGCCCTCGGATCCGACGAGGCCCGCCCCGCCGGACGAGTCCCGTCGGGCGACGTGTACATCGACGGCAGCGGAATCGGAGACATCGGCAACGTCGTCCTCCGCGACCGCCGGGTCCTGTCCGAGGACGGGCTCGTTATCGTCGTCGTCACGCTCAACAAGTCGAAAGGCAAGATCGTCGCCGGGCCGGACCTCATCTCCCGGGGCTTCGTCTACATGCGTGAATCCGGCGCGATGATCAACGAGGCCCAATCGGTCCTGAACCGCCGGCTCCGGCAATCCGTCTCTTCTTCAAAAGAACCGGACACCGAAAGCCTCAAGAGCCAGATCACCGACATCCTCGGACCTTATCTGTACGACAAGACGAAACGCCGGCCGATGATCCTGCCGGTCGTCATGGAAGTCTAAATACGTCCGAAACCGCACTCCTTTGCCGGGGTGCGGTTTTTTATATGGCGGCGGGGTTGTCCAGGGAAGGCGATGGGAAAATGCATCCATGAAAACGGAGGATGCGTCCACGGAAACAGTGGATGCGTCCATGAATTTCCCTCGGACGAAAATGCGTCCACGGAAATAGTGGATGCGTCCATGAATTTCCCTCATTCGAAAATGTATCCGCGAAAACGCCCGTTGCATCCGCGGAATCCCCGTTCATTGCTTTCAAAAGAAAAGCCGAGCGTCCCTCGGGGCGCTCGGCTTGTTTCATCAGTGTAGGGCTTTCTTTTCAAACCGGAGAATATCTGCATCGGAACCGATGATGATCAGGATATCGCCGAGCTGGATATGTTCATCGGCCATCGGGGAGACGACGACTTCTTCCGCCCGTTTGATTGCCACGATGTTGATGCCGTATTTCGCCCGGATGTCGAGATCCAGAATCGTGTGTCCCGCCAAAATTTCATTGGCCTTAATCTCCATGATCGAATGTTCTTCGGACAATTCGAGATAATCAAGGATGTTGTTGGACATCATATTATTGGCGATCCGGATGCCCATGTCCCGCTCCGGATGAACGACCTGGTCGGCGCCGATCTTCTGCAGCACCTTCGCATGGTAATCGTTCTGCGCCTTCACGGTGATTTTTTCAACGCCCAGTTCCTTGAGGATCAGCGTCGTCAGGATGCTGGACTGGATATGCTCGCCGATCGCGACAATGACATGTTCGAAATTGCGGATGCCGAGCGACACGAGTGCCTGTTCGTCAGTCGTGTCCGCTGCCACCGCCTGTGTGGCGATCGACGCATATTCATCGACCCGCTCATGGTCCCGGTCAATCGCAAGCACGTCCGCTCCTTGATGAACCAATTCACGGACAATGCTGCCGCCGAACCGGCCGAGGCCGATGACAACAAATTCTTTTTTCATGAGTCGTTCCCCCGTCCTGTCTGAAGTGCAGTCCCGAAAGCCGGACCGGTGTTTACCTTGTCCGCTCTTTAGGGAATGAATCTAATGAATCGGTCAGTCCCGGTTGGAGGGCCGCTTCGGACGGGCCGAGCAAAATTGGCAAGATGGATCGTTGCATGCCTCTTCGCGCCATTCATTGCATTCGGCGCAGTAGGCGGCATCGTACGTCGCGTCATAAGACAGAGGTTCAAGGCATACTTCGCAATAATCGTCGAGCTCCTCGTAAGGGATGATCCGGTCCTTTGTCATCAGGAAGATTCCTTCAACAACCGGGGATACACCGCTCCGGCCTTTCCTGCCGCCGGATTCAAGGAAGAAGTTAATCTTTCGTTCCATTGCCGCCCCTCCTTTTTCCATTAGTGTACCACATCCAAACGAAACTACAATGAACTGCGGTGAATTCATGAAATCCATCTCTGAACCGACTGATTTCACGGTTGTGGAATCCCACTTATCATTCATCCTTCCGTTCGCCTACCGGAAAAAGAAGGCCGGCGAAGTCGTCAAACGTCTGGAGGAGGACGGATTCCGTTTTTTCTCGCTGGACGACCCCTCCACGATTGAAGAAATTCATCCGGAAGGCGTCCGGGTCATGCGAGAGGAGCTCGACCAGTACTTTCTCCCGTATGTCGAGCAGAAGCTGTTTCCTCAGTCATCAGGCGAGTACGGGTTCCGCCGGTTCTCGAAGCCCATCAACGAAGACTTTACACTGTCAGTCAAGGACCGCTCTTATCCATTTCGGATCATCAGCCTGGATATCATCCTCGCCCCGTTCGGAATCGCGTTTCTGACATCACGGGTCGAGCTGTCGGCCGGTCCGCTTCCGCTGTCCAGCATCCTCGACTTCACGCAGCATTTCCGGGCTGCAGAGAACAAGCTGAAAGAGGAAAAGGGATCTTCCATTACTTGTCCGGACGGAAGCAAATACAGAAGCATCCACGACTTCCTGATCGAACGCCCGGCATCAGCCATCAGACCGTTTGTGATCCACGACGAGCGGCTGACCGGTTATTTCGGAAGCCTGCCGTATTTCGATGACGAGCGGATGTATGTGAACGCCTTCTTCTTTGCCGAACCGGGAACCGAGATCACGGATGAGCAGCTATTTCGGATCGGGCGGGTTGACGGGCTCGATGCATCGGGCAGGCGATTTATCTCGACGTCGAACATGGATTATATTGAAGACTATCTGAAAAAGTATCTGCACGACCGGTGGGCGCCGGGCTATTATTTGCTGACGACCGATTATTCGTTTTCCGCCGTTTCGACTGAACCGCGAAGCAGCATGGAGCGTCCGCTCGCGCACTTCATGAGCACGCATTACTACAACTTTATCCTTCATTACTTTTACCGGATCATGTTGCTGCGCGTCTCTTTTGAGTATAGCCGGCTGAAATGGGATAAGGACGAAGAATACGTCAAGCGGCTGATCCAGCTGATCACGATCTTCTCCTCCTGGTATTACTTCGAGCATATCAGCGCACGCCAGGAAGGCCGCGAGCTCAGCTCCCATTTTCGGGAAGCCTTCAATATAGATCTGCTTTTTAAAGAAGTGAAAGGAACGCTCGATGAATTGTACCGGGTGCAGGAGAACGCGGCTTCATCGCGGATGAACCTGCTTCTCTTCTTCCTGACCGTCTTCACCGTGATTTCCGGAATCTACGGAATGAACCTCGTCATTGATGACTGGAAGGATGACTTCAGCTGGAAGGAAGTCGAGTCATACGGCTTCTTCGAGTGGATTTCCCTGCTCACCGCCGTTCTCGGAATCGGCATGTCGATCTATCTGTTCCTCACTACGCTCGGCCGCACGCTCTGGCGTAAGTTCCGGATGAGATGGGACGACCTGAATTTGTGAACCTACAGCGGCCGGATTTTCAGGCCGCTGTTTTTATGTATCGGCGCCCTCCGCTTTTGCCCGTCCAGCTTTGGGCGCCGGAGGCTCGGGGTCACAAGCCGTTCCGCTCTGCGAGGCAGGCCTCGCGACGCAGACCCTCTTGTGCCTGTCGCCTCCAAACGGGCGCCCTCCGCTTTTGCCCGTCCAGCTGCGGGCGGCAGGGGCTCGGGGTCATAAGTCACGTTGCGCCGCGAAGCGGGCTTCACTTTGCAACGCGCCTTATGCCTGTCGGAGGCCTGCGGGAGCAGGTCAGTCAGCCGTTGCCGAGAAGCGGCGCCTTTAGGCAGACTTCCTTATCACGGCCCGCTCCGCTTTTGGTCTGTCCAGCTGCGCGGGCCAAACCCTCGGGGTCATAAGTCATCCGGCTCTGTGAAGCAGGCTTCACGCCGCCGGCTGTCTTATGCCTGTCGGGTCTGAACGGCCCGCTCCGCTTTTGGCCTTTGCTTTTTGTTTCTTTTTTTGTATAATGAAAAACGTGTTTTATTAAACTTTAAGTTTGATAATAGTAAACTGACGGGAGGATTCCCGATGCAGATCGGCAAGAAGATTAAACGGCTCCGGTTGAAAAAGGGGCTGACCCAGGAGGAGCTCGGCGAACGCGCGGATTTGAGCAAAGGGTATATCTCCCAGCTTGAGCGGGACCTCACTTCCCCTTCCATCGAGACGCTCTTCTCCCTGCTGGAAGTGCTCGGCTCGTCGCCGAGGGATTTCTTCGATGACAGCGGAATTCACCGGAAAGTGGTGTTCCACAAAGATGAACATACGCTTAACATCGACGAGGAGCGGGGATTTACCGTCCGCTGGCTCGTGTCGGAGTCCAATGAGAACGAGATGGAGCCTGTGCTTCTGAGCCTCGGACCCGGCGGGGAGTTCAAGGAGTTTGAGCCGTCCCTCGCCGAGACGTTCATCTATGTCCTTAAAGGGAAAGTCCGGCTGGAACTCGGAAAGGAAGAATTCGAGGCCGCTGAAGGGGACGCGATCTACTATGAAGCATCCGACGTCCACCGCGTCTCGAACGCCGGAAAAAGCGAGGCGAAGTGCCTGCTCGTCGCCACCGAATCTTATCTTTAATGAATATGGAGGTTTGACATGACTACTCAGCCCATCATCCGCTTCGAGGGTGTCACCAAGCGCTACAGCGAAGATGCCACCGTTCTCGATCACATCAGTTTCGAGATGGAACGCGGGAAATTTTACACTCTGCTCGGGCCGTCGGGGTGCGGGAAGACGACGATCCTCCGCCTCATCGCCGGGTTCATTGAGCCGTCCGACGGTGAAATCCGGTTCAACGGCCGGAAGATCAACGACGTCCCGCCGAATGAACGCCAAGTGAACACGGTGTTCCAGGACTATGCCCTCTTCCCCCACCTGAATGTGTTCGAAAATGTCGCGTTCGGCCTTCGCATCAAGAAAGTAAAGGGAGCCGAAGTGAAAAGGCGTGTTCTCGAAGCGCTCAAGTTCGTCAACCTCGACGGATATGAGAACCGGGAGATCTCCGAAATGTCCGGCGGCCAGCGGCAACGCGTGGCTATTGCACGGGCGATCGTCAATGACCCGGAAGTGATCCTGCTTGACGAACCGCTTTCGGCGCTTGATCTGAAACTGCGCACCGAAATGCAGTATGAACTGCGCGAACTTCAGCAGCGCCTCGGCAAGACGTTCATCTTCGTCACGCATGACCAGGAGGAAGCGCTGGCGATGTCCGATGAAATCTTCGTCATGAATGCGGGCGAAATCGTGCAGTCCGGAACTCCGATCGATATTTATGATGAGCCGATCAACCGGTTCGTCGCGGACTTCATCGGCGAATCAAACATCGTGGACGGCATCATGGTGCGTGATCGGCTCGTCCACTTCGCCGGCAAGGAATTCGAATGCGTGGATGCGGGGCTTGATCCGAACGAAAAGATTGAAGTCGTCATCCGGCCGGAGGATCTGGAAATCACGTCTGCCGAAAAAGGCAAGCTGATCGTCAAGGTCGACACCCAGCTTTTCCGGGGTGTTCATTATGAGCTTTCGACCTATGACAAAGACGGCAATGAATGGCTCGTTCATTCGACGAAAAAAGCGCAGGTCGACGATGAGATCGGCCTTGACTTTGATCCGGAGGCGATCCACGTCATGAGATTGAACGAGTCCGAGGAAGACTTTGACCGGAGGCTCGAATCGTATGAGGTGACGGGCCATGCAGAGTAAGGCGGCCCGCGCACTCTACCTCATCCCGTACGGCGCCTGGATCCTGCTGTTCGTCATCGCGCCGATTGTCCTGATCGGCTACTATTCCTTCTTTGATCTGCACGGCGGGTTCACGCTCGGCAACTACAAGGCCTTTTTCTCGTCGATCTATCTGAAGCTCACGATCAGTTCGTTCTGGTATGCCTTCCTCATCACGCTGTTTTCGCTTCTCATCTCTTATCCGACGGCTTATTTCCTGACGAAGACGAAGCATAAACAGCTCTGGCTACTGCTGATCATCATCCCGTCTTGGATCAACCTCCTGCTGAAGACTTATGCCTTCATGGGAATCTTCGGGCAGTATGGTCCGATCAATGCCTTCTTCGCGGCCATCGGCATCGGCCACCGGCAACTGCTGTTCACCGATTTCAGCTTCATCTTCGTTTCGGTGTACATTTTCATTCCGTTCATGATCCTGCCGATCTTCAATGCCATCGACCGGCTGAATCCGGCGCTCATCGATGCTTCCCGCGATCTCGGCGCCAACGCATGGACGACGTTCCGGCGGGTCATCCTGCCGCTCACGATGAACGGGGTGAAGTCCGGGATCCAGGTGACGTTCATCCCGGCACTGTCCCTCTTCATGATCACCCGGCTCATCGCCGGCAACAAAGTGATTACGCTCGGGACGGCCATCGAGCAGCAATTCCTCGTCACGCAGAACTGGGGCATGGGCTCGACGATCGCCGTCTTCCTGATCCTGTTCATGTTCCTCATCATGCTGTTCACCGAACAAAAGGAAAAAGGAGGGGCGAACCATGGGAAAAACCGCTAAAGGCCCGAAGCTATTCCTCGGCCTCGTGTTCCTGATCCTGTATGCCCCGATCTTCTTCCTGATCTTTTATTCGTTCAACTCGGGCGGGACGATGACTTCATTCGAGTCGTTCACTTGGGAGCATTACGCGGCGGTGTTCGAGGACACCCGGCTCATCATGATCGTGCTGAACACGGTGATCGTCGCCCTCCTGTCTTCGCTGCTCGCCACGACGATCGGCGTTCTCGGCGCGCTCGCCATCGTCTATATCAAAAACCGGAAACTCCGGAACACGCTGCTGTCCCTGAACAACATCCTGATCGTCAGCCCGGACGTCATCATCGGGGCGTCATTCCTCATCTTGTTCACGGCGATCGGCGTGCGGCTCGGCTTCACGTCGGTGCTCATCTCGCATATCGCATTCAGCGTGCCGATTGTCGTCCTCATGGTGCTTCCGAAGCTACTCGAGATGAGCGATTCGCTGATCGATGCGGCACGTGATCTCGGCGCCTCGGGACGCGACGTGCTCACACGGGTCATCATCCCGTACATCAAGCCGGGCATCTTCGCGGGCTTTTTCCTGGCGCTCACCTACTCGCTCGACGATTTTGCGGTGACCTTCTTCGTCACCGGCAACGGCTTCAGCACCCTGTCTGTTGAAATCTATTCGATGGCGCGCACAGGCGTCACGCTCACGATCAACGCCCTCTCCGGACTGCTGTTCGTCGTGACCGTCGGGCTCGTGCTCGGATACTACGCGCTGAACAGCCGGAACAAGACGCCGATCACGGGGGTGAAAAGATGAAAGACATCGTCCGGGCGGCGCTCGCCGTCCTCATCGCCTCCGCCCTCCTCATCTGGGCGAACAGCGAGCTCGGCAAGTCTGCCGGAAACGCAGGGGCGGATACGATTACAGTCTATAACTGGGGCGAGTACATCGATCCCGACCTTTTGAAGCAATTCACCGAAGAAACCGGCATCCGGGTCGTTTATGAGACGTTTGATTCGAACGAAGCGATGATGACGAAGATCCAGCAGGGCGGCACTTCCTACGACATCGCCGTGCCTTCCGAATACATGATCGAAAAAATGAGGGAAAACGACTTGCTCATCCCGCTCGATCATTCGAAGCTTCCGAACATGAAACATCTCGATCCGTACTTCCTGGACTTGGCGTTCGACCCGGGGAATGAATACTCGATACCGTTTTTCTGGGGAACGCTCGGCATCGTATTCAATCCTGAACTGCTGGACGGCGACTATGATTTCAACAGCTGGGAAGACCTGTGGGACCCTGCGCTCAATCAGAAGGTCATCCTCGTCGACAGTGCACGCGAAGTCATCGGGATGGGCCTGAACGTGCTCGGTTATTCCCTGAATTCAACGAGCGTGCGTGAACTTGACGAGGCATCCGCCAAGCTTTCCGGACTTGCCCCGAACGTCAAGGCGATCATCGGAGACGAAATCACCCAGATGATGCAGCAAAACGAGGCAACGGTCGCGCTCACCTGGTCCGGCCAGGCGCTCGACATGATGAGTGAAAACGAGTCGCTCGATTACGCCGTTCCCGAAGAAGGCTCCAATCTCTGGTTTGACAACATGGTCATTCCGAAAACGGCCGCCAACATTGACGGCGCCCATCAATTCATCAATTTCATGCTCGACCCCGAAGTGGCCGCGCAAAATGCGGACTACGTCGGCTACTCCACGCCAAACGCCGACGCCCTCGATCTGATGGATCCGGAAATCGTCAATGACGAGCGATTCTATCCGGACGAAGAAGCCCGGGAGCACCTCGAAGTGTACCGGAACCTCGGCCCGGAAATGCTCGGCGACTACAACGAACGCTTCCTGAAATTTAAGATGGAAATGAATTAGAAAAAACGGCAGGAGCCCCGCGCTCTTGTCGTTTTTCTCTGCATATTCAAAGCTGTATTTAAATAGCGCTCCTTCTTCCGATCGATTGACTGGAGTGAAAGACGGCGACTTCCTCGGGGACGGCACGGGCTGAAGACTCTGCGGTGCTCCCCGGCCAGCAAAGTCCCATCATGAAACAGAAATAATACGGTCAAAGAAGGCGCCTCGCCCGGCACGATGTGGTAAGATGATTAGAGCCGCGAAAGAAAGAGAGTGTGATGTCCATGGCCGTAAAGAGCAACCGTTTTGCCCTTTACATTCTGATGTTCAACATGTTCATCGCCATGTCGGGAATCGGACTCATCATTCCGATCATGCCCGGATATTTGGAAACCTTCGGTGCGGCCGGGCAAGTGCTCGGCTTTCTCATCGCCACATTCGCCTTCTCCCAATTCCTCTTCTCCCCGCTGTCCGGAAACCTGTCGGATAAGTACGGCCGGAAGAAACTCATCGTGTTCGGCCTCATCGTGTTCGGGATTTCCCAGCTGATCTTCGGCCTGGCGGGCCAGCTGTGGATCTTGTTTGCTGCCCGGTTCCTGAGCGGTTTCGGATCCGCCTTCCTCATCCCGCCGATGATGGCGTTCGTCGCCGACATCACGACGCTCGAAGAACGGGGAAAAGGGATGGGCTACCTCGGCGCGTCGATGTCGCTCGGCTTTATGATCGGTCCGTCGATCGGCGGATTCCTCGCCAATGTCAGCATGCAGTTCCCGTTTTACATCGCCTGCGCGGCGGCCCTCGTTGCGGCGGCGTCTTCCTGGTTCATCCTTCCCGACCCGAGGCCCGTCGTCAAGCCGGAACAGGAGAAAAAGCGTCCCGAGACCATTTTCCTGCAGCTCCGGCGCTCCGCGGCGATGCCGTACTTCGTCATGCTGATCATCATGCTCGTCTTTTCGTTCGGCCTGGCGAACTTCCAGGCGACGATCTCGATGTACGTCGACAAGAAATACAATTACACGCCGTCCGACATTGCGGTACTGCTGACGGTCGGCGGATTCGTCGGAGTCATCGTGCAGACGTTCGTCGTCGATCCGCTGTTCAAGAAGTTCGGGGAGATGAATGTCATCCTCGTGAATCTCGGAGTGGCGGCCGTCGCGATGGTCGGCATCCTGTTCGTCAACACGTTCTGGACGATCCTGCTCGTCGCCACATTCTTCTTCACCGCGACGTCCCTTCTCCGGCCGGCGATCAATACACTCATCTCCAAAATGGCCGGGAACGAGCAGGGATTTGCCGCCGGCCTCATGAACGCGTACATGAGCCTCGGCAACATGTTCGGCCCGGCGCTTGCCGGAACGTTATTCGACTGGAACATGGCCTCCCCGTATATAGCCGGCACGATCATCCTGCTGGCCTGCCTCGGCATCACCGCCGTATGGGCAGCCAGGAACCGCGGAACGCTCAACCGCCTCCGCACCCGCAAAGTGCAGGCAGCGGGATGAATTCTGCATTCAAAGAAAAAACCGGACGGATCCCGCTCGAAAACTGGGATCCGTCCGGTTTTTAAATTGGCCTTGTCGGAAAGTCTGGCTGGAATAAAAAACCTGGACGACTCAAGGCCGGAAGCGGACGACTCGGCCTGGTGGTCTGGTCCCTGTCAAGTTTACAGTTGATTCTGTCCGATAAAGATTCAGGCAGCCAACACACTTCCGACCTCGGCAGGAGGCACGCCGTGCTTGAGCTGGAGGCGTTCGTGGTTATAAAAGTAGATATATTCCTCGATGGCAATCCGAAGCTCCTCAAGAGACCGAGGGTCGCCAAAGCAGGCAATCTCAGTTTTGAAGTGACTGAAAAAGCTCTCGATGCATGCATTATCCCAACAGTTGCCGCGCCGTGACATGGACGGTGTCAGGTTCATCGACTGAAGGCGTTTCTGGTATCTCAGGCTCATAAACTGGCTGCCCTGGTCGCTGTGGATAATGGCCTTCTTCCGGTTCCCTTTCACCTTCTCCAGCATCTCGAGCGCTTCCAGGACCAGGCCGGTGTCCTGGTTCGGCCCGTAGGCGAATGCTACGATCGAGTCGTCGTACAGGTCCTTAATGGCGCACAGATAGGTCCAGTGTTCCGTAGGAACGAAAGCGCGCACGTATGTGATATCCACCGAGAATTTCTTCATCGGCTTCGTGGCTTTAAAGTTACGCTTCAAGAGGTTCTGCGCCACCTTCCCCTCTGTACCGCCGTGACGGTACCCTTTGCGGCGAATCCGACATTTGAGCCCATATCGGCGCATGATTCTGGAGATTCGCTTGATATTGACGGTGAGCCCGAACTCTCTCTGGAGCGCCAGCTTGATCCGGCGTCGCCCATAGGTTCCCCGGGACTTGGCGAACACCTTGGAGATATAGTGAAACATCTGCTCATCCTTGAGATCCTGGGCAGAGTGATCCTGCCGCTTCTTCCACTTGGCATAACCCTGCCGGGAGACATCCGACGCCTCCGCGAGGAGGGAGACCGAAAAGGTGTCCTTATTCAGGTCGATGAACAGGAAACTATCTTGTTTGCTTAACACCCCCTTTTCAGATCCAAGAGCTTTTTTAAGAGGAGGATCTCCGCCTTCTGCAGTTCAATCAGAGCATCCTTCTCATCCGACGGTTTCCGGCCATTCTTGCCCCTGGCGTCATGCAAAGCCTCGAAGCCATCCATCTCCACTTTTTCGACCCAGCGTCGGATCGTCCGATCCGAGACATTGTACGAAAGAGCCAACTCCTCAGTGGAAGAGCCTTCAAAAAATTCCTCCACTGCTTTCACTTTTATATCGTAATCCCGCTTCTGGTTCATTTTTCGGCACCCCTTTTCGTTACTCCTAGTGTGACAGAATCAAGGTGTAAACTCTAAGGGGACCATATCAGGATACCCGGTTGGAAATTAAAACCTGGACGACTCAAGGCCGAATGCGGACGACTCAGGGCCGGATGCGGGCGACTCGGCCGAATACCCGGTTGGAAATAAAAACCTGGACGACTCGAGGTCGGATGCGCACGACTCGGACCGAGATACGGACGACTCAGGGCCGGATACGGACGACTCGGACCGATATGCGGACGACTCAAGGCCGGATACGGACGACTCGGCCGGATACCCGGCTGGAACAAAAAAACTGGACGACTCGATGCCGGATGCGGACATTCAACGGTCTCTTCTCTTGGCATCCAGCAGCCGGCCGATGCTTGATTCGCTTTCCTGCGGGTCATTTTCATCTTTCCTCCTCACTCTGAGTCCGGGAGTCCGTGACGGCAGTCCGAACCGCCGCAGAGTGATGTCGGCAAAGAAGATGAGCATCGCTGCGAGGGCGAACCAATGCCAGACCGGACGTGAGTCGGTCTCTTTTTCCCCGAGCGGCCGGAGAGCCTCTTCGGGAGCGTCCAGCATTTTTCCGCCGGTCTCTTCGGCCAGGGCGGCCATGAATTCTCCGTCTGCCGGGCCGGGTTTGTATTCCTTTCCGTACGGAATCGAAACCCCGGCCTTGGCGTACGACTCGCCGTCTCCGGAAATACGGAAGAACACGAGACCCGGGGCAGCTTCATCCAGCCGGACCCGGGCGCTCCCCGGTCCGACCGGGTCAACCGTCGCTTCCAGCTCCCTGCCCTGCTCATCTGCGACCGCGATGTCCAGGAAGGAAGAAGAACCGGTGCCCGACACGAGGAAGGATCCGTCCCCGCTCATCCGGACATCGAACGGCTCATCGCGGTAATCCGGAAGCATCCGGGCGGCGGCCGCCGTCCAGAGGGCCGGCCAGTTTTCCCACGAAGCGAATCCGCCGCTCCAGCCGCCGGAACCCGACGTATAGGCGATCGTCCGGCCGAGCCCGTACCGCCATTCGGCGATGACCGGGTCTCCTTCCGGACTTTCCATGATGACGTCGGCGGCGGGCTTTGCGGTCGTCGCAATGTAGGCGTTCATCTGCGGAAGTGCTCCCGACAGGACTTCCCAGCCGGCCCCTCCCCGGACGAGCGGGCGGAACGGCTCATCGACGATATACGTCCGGGACAGCATCGCCGTTTCCCTCGACAGGATGGCCGGGACGGTATCGGGATCCCGTACATCGTAGAATCGTCCGGATCCGAGCCCCGCCAGCTGCTCGAGCAGGACCCGGTCGGCGTCGGATCCGATGGCGACGGCGGACAGGGTGATGCCGTCTTCTTCCGCTTCACGGAGCACGGTCCCGTAGTCCCCGGTCTCGGCCGACATGCCGTCCGTCAGCAAGATCATGTGCTTCCGTTCCGCATCCACTTCCTTCAGACGCTCAACGGCCAGTGCGACGGCAGGGAAGATGTCCGTCCCGCCGCCGGGCGTGACGGAGTAGATTTTCTCGACCGCCTCGTCCGGCTCGCCGACAGGGCCCGTTTCGATGACTTCCCACGGACTGTCATCGAATGCAATAAACCCGAGTGTGTCGTCCTTCCGTAGAAGTGCGGCGGATCTGGAGGCCGCCTCCTTGGCCAGTTCCAGCTTGGATCCGGTCATGCTGCCGGACCGGTCCAGGACGATGACAAGTCCGAGGGAAGGGATGATATGTGTCCCCGTCACGTCCATGTTGACCGGAAGCAGCTCCTCGATCGGCGTTTTGTAATAGCCGCCGAGTCCGAAGCTCTCTTCGCCGCCGACCATCATGAACCCGGTTCCGAACGTCTGCACGGCCTGGCTGATGACCGCCATCCGGTCTTCGCCGACCAGATGGCCCGGCACATTATCGAAAATGATGCCGTCGTAGGACAGATAGGAGGAAAGATCATTCGGCAACTCCCCGGCGCTGATCGAATCGACCCCGGCCTCCCCGCCGCCGATCCATTTCCCGAGCGGGCTTGGGGCCTCCTCCGTGCCGACAACGAGGAATTTCGGCGGTCCTTCGATTTCTGTGGCAGCGGCCATCCGGTTGTTTTCCGGGATGCCGTCCCCTTCCATGATGATCTGCGCCTCGTATTTGATGAATCCTTCTTCATCCTGCAATTCATCAAACGAAAACCGGTTCTCGCCCTCGGCAAGCTGCACGGACTTTTCAGAGACGGGCCGGTCATCCCGGAACAGGAGCAGCCGGGCGGATGCCTCTTTCGTCGATTCCACATCCACTTCCAGCTTGAGGCGCTCCCCCGAACGGCCGGACGGCGGAATCCGGAAAGCCGAGATGGCAGCGTCCTCCTGCTGCGGGGCGGGAACGAGGGAGCCGTCCACCGATATTCCTTCGGGCAGCTGCGAGCTGACATATGCGAGCGCGTCTCCCCCCGTCTCTTTCCCGTCACTCAGCAGGACGATCCGTGCGGGGTCTCCTCCCGCCGCCGCTGCGGCGTGGCGGATGGCCTGCTCGATATCCGTTTCTCCGGCTTTAACGGGTTCCGTATCTTCCCGGAGCGCACCGTCCGCAGGCGCTTCGTTCGTTCCGCCGGCAAAGGACAGCACCCGAAGCTGCTGTTTGTCTTTTCGGTTTTCCGTTACTTTGGCCAGCCAGGAAGCGAGTTCAGGTTCCGTTCCGCCCATCGAAGCGGAGCGGTCGGCGAGAATGAAAATCTTTTCCTCGCCCGTCCTGAGCAGAAGATAAGGGGAGGCCGCCGCGACTACAAGCAGCAGAACGGCCAGCGAGCGCAGGCCAAGCAGCAGGCCACCCCTCCGGCCGCTTCCTTTTACGGCTTTCCGGTAAGACCACGCCAGGTAAATCGCCGCCGGAACGGCAAGAAGCAGCCAGTACGGCTGTTCAATACGAAAGTCCATGTCTGCGCTGCACCTCCCATTCCGCCAAAATCAGGGCCAGCACGAGTAGGATGAGCGGCACGGCCGGTGAAACCGGCTCTTCCCGGGCCACCGCCTTCCCGCCCTGTTCACCGGCTGTGAACGACGGACCCGACGCCGGACGCTTCTCGGAGTCCGGCAGCGTTACCGCCAAGTGGCGCGCATCGTCCCCTGACCTCAGCACATACAAACCCGGCTTTGCCGGCGCGCGAAGTGCTTCACCGCCGGCAATCTCGCCTTTGAATTCACCGTCCGCCGTATATAATTCCCAACTGCCGCCCGATGACGGAGCGGAGACGGGCCTGACTTCGCCGGGAAGGAACGAGCCGAGCGCGCCGTCTTCTCTTGAAAATGAGTCGATTGCACTCCAAAGAAAAAGAGGGAACGAAGGACGGAGCGGCCAGTCCGTCATGGAAACATCGGCCAAAACAGCGATCTTTCCGTCTGCGGCACGCTGGACGAACGGGCGGCCACCCGCTTCGGCCACGGACGCAAACCCGTCAAACGGCGGGTAGACGCCCGAAACATATATTCCTTCCGGCGATGCATAGGAAAACAGCGGGTCATCGGAAGTCGTGACAACGGCCGGCTCTTCCGACGGTTCAAAGTCCGGCCGGCCGAACAGCACCGTCCGCCCGTTCCGCTTTTGGAACAGTTCCTCATCCTTCGTGAATACGACCGCCTCTTCCGGAATTGCAGCCGCTTCCTCGGGGGCAACCAGCACCGCGTCCGCGCCAGCCGCCTGCAGTCCCTTATGGACGAGTTCGTGGAGACCGGCATCCGCGAAGACGGGCAGATGCCGCCCGCCCGCCACCGCAAACGCATGGTTATCCGGTTCATAGCCGTCATCGGTTTCGGCCTCAAGAGAAAACGCCGGAGAATCCGGCAGGCCGTCAAACCGGATGTTTTCCGTCCCGCCGGGGGGCAGCATGATTTCTTTCGGGCTTCCGGCCGTCACGCCGTCCGCGTCCCGGACCGTCACGGCTGCCCGTTTTTCAGCTTCCGAGTCATTGGAAATCCTCGCGATTGCCGACAGGCCGTCGCTTGTTCGCGCGACGCCGAACACTTCGACCGACACATTATCCGGCGCATGTGCCGCCGCATGGATCTCCCAGGCGATGCCGCCGGTTCCTTCCGGCAGATCCCCTGCCGGTCCGTCAGTGAATACGTGGATCGTCGCAGGCCTTCCGCGGGCTGCCGTCTTCGCGAACGGCAGCGTCGTCTCCATTTCCCCGGGTTCATAGGAAATGTCCAGATCGTCGATGACCCTCACGGCCTGCCGGCTGTCCCGCGTGCCGTCCAGCAGAATCTCCGGGCTCTTCCCCGCCCGGATGACGGTAACTGGGCGTTCATCCGCTTGTTCCGCCAGCTTCCGCATGAGCGGACGGTGCCGCTCCAACACGCTTTTCCCGTCTTCTTCCGCGAGCATCGACGCAGACAGATCGGCAACGATGATCAGGTCCCCCGTCTCCTGGAAGGCGCCGCTCGATCGCGGGCTGAGCAGAAGGAGCACGAGAAGGAGCAGAGACGCCATCTGGAGATAAAACAGGGCATTTCTGCGGAGATGGCGAAGAAACGGGACGGTTTCCGCATGGCGGCGCGATTCCTCCCAGAACAAAACACTCGGAATACGGCGTTCTTCATATTGTCTCCGGTAAAAATAGTAAAGCAGGACCGCCGCCGGAATGGCAGCCGTCCAAATCATGCCCGGTGTTCCGAACTCCATCTGCTTTCCCCCTCTCCGCATGCGCACTTGTCAAAACGGCCCGTCAGCTTCCCGAACGGGTCAGCTCACCCATCCGGCCCTGCGCATCCCGCCGTTCACGAACCCGTCAACCCCTCCGGACGGGTCGGCCTCCAAAATGGGGATTCCGAACTCCCGGCAAAGCGAAGCGAGTTCCAGCCGGTGAGCCTCCCGCCGGTCCAGGTAGCCGGCGACGGCCGCGGGCGTCAGCGTCATTTCGACCGGCTGTCCGGTCTCCGCGTCGATGAGCCGGTAATCCCCGGCGGCGGACGGGCGAACCTCTTCATCGCCCCCGATCAGGATCAGCCGGGTTTCCCCGCCTGCCGAAAGCAGCCGGCGGAACAGGGGCCGGAACGATCCGGCGGGCTCGAGGCCATCGGTGATGAGAAAACGGATCGTCGTGCCCTGCCCGGCAAGTTTCCATGCCTCTTCCGAAAAGCCGCCTGTCCGGTCCGGCTCCGATTCTGTCGACAGGAGTCGGATCAGTTCATGCCGGTGCCCGGATCCTTTCCGGCTGAACCGTGCCGTCCGGCCGTCACCGGCAATCCCGAAAGCGAAATGGTCATCCGAACCGAGCGCAATCAAGCCGAGCGCACAGGCGAGCCTCCGGGCAAACAGCCACCGGCCCGCCCCGTCCATCGACCGGGTTCCGTCCAGGATGACCGAGACCCGGAGTTCCCGCTCATCCCGGAAGCGTTTGATATACAGCTTTTCGGACCGGGCGTACACGTTCCAGTCGATGTTCCGGATATCATCGCCCGGGTGGT
Organism: Bhargavaea cecembensis; assembly: GCF_000826125.2. Classification (GTDB taxonomy): domain Bacteria; phylum Bacillota; class Bacilli; order Bacillales_A; family Planococcaceae; genus Bhargavaea; species Bhargavaea cecembensis_B. The sequence continues at coordinate 978,185 of NZ_LN651373.1, read as the reverse complement.
ATTCGGTGAAATCGGAGAAATCCGGCGAGTTCCCGCTCCTCGCCGACAGGCTCGTCCCGCGCTGCATCCCCCGCCGGGAAGAGCGGGTCGCCAACCGGCAGCGGCCGATCCGGGCCATCCATTCCGGAGGGAAAAACAACTCCGGCTTCATGTGTTCACACCGGTGAGCACATCCCCGACGATCCGGCCGATCAGGTCATCCGGTGAAGTGCCCGCCGCTTCCCCTTCATAATTCAGGATCAGGCGGTGCCGGAGCGCGGGGGCGGCCGCCGTTTTCAAGTCGGCGATGGACACATGGTACCGGCCCTCCGACAGGGCACGGGCTTTTGCGAGGGCGATCAGGCTCTGGAGCCCCCGCGGTCCGCTGCCGATCAGGACGGCACGGTCGATTTCTTCGATGCCCGACTCGCCGGGACGGGTGGCCACGACGATCCTCGCCGCCAGATCGAGCATCTCTTCCGGAAGGATCACCGCCCGGGCCAGTTCCCTTGCCCTTCTGACGGTTTCCGGCCCTATCACTTTTTGCAGTTCCGGGCTGCCTGCCCCGGTCGTCCGCCTCATGATTTCCTTGAGTTCGCCGACGTCCGGATACGGCACAAGGATCTTGCAGAGGAACCGGTCCAGCTGAGCTTCCGGAAGCGGATAGGTCCCTTCCAGCTCGATCGGGTTCTGCGTGGCCAAGACGAAAAACGGATCGGCCATCGTCCGCGTCTCCCCGAGGACGGTGACCGTCTTTTCCCCCATCGCCTCGAGCAGGGCGCTCTGCGTTTTCGGGGTGGCCCGGTTGATCTCATCGGCGAGCACCATCTCGCTGAAGATCGGCCCTTGTTTGAAGACGAACCGCTGGCCTCCGTCCGGCGTCCGTTCGATCATATTCGTCCCGGTGATGTCGGACGGCATCAGATCGGGCGTGAACTGGATTCGTGAAAATCCGAGGTCGAGCACATCGGAAAAGGTCCGGACGAGCATCGTCTTGCCGAGCCCCGGCAGCCCTTCCAGCAGGGCGTGGCCGCCGCCGATGATCGCATACAAAATAAAATCGACCGCCTCTTCCTGACCGACGATGAACTTCCCGACTTCGGCGCGCACTTCACCGATCTTCCGTCCCATTTCGCTGAATTCTGCTTTATCCAAGGCATTCCGCCTCCTTAGTCTCTGTTTTCGATCGAGGAGAAATAGTCGGACAAGATCCGCTGCAGGTCTTCGGGCAGTCCGAGACGGCCGGCATCTTCCATGTAGGCATCCCGATAGTCGCCGGTTGCCTCGCCGTACGGGCGGACGGTCCCTTTTCCGGCAGGGACGGTCCCTTTTTCCGTCCGGCCGCCGTCTTCTTGTTTCCCCGTGTCCTGGACGGGTGCGCGCGGATCGAATCCGGGCGGAGGCGTGCTGACGAGGTCACGGCTGCCCTGCCCCATTCCCGCCCCGCTGCCGGTTGTTCCGTCGCCGCCTTTGCCGGAGCCATTCTGGCCCGAGCCTCCCTGGCCGGAGCCTCCCTGGCCGGAGCCATTCTGGCCCGAGTCTCCCTGGCCTGAGCCTCCCTGGCCCGAACCTCCCTGGCCCGTACCGTTTCCGGCGCTTCCGTCCCGGCCTGCCCCGTCCTGGCCAACACCGTTCTGGCCAGAACCGCCCTGGCCGCCGGCTTGATCCGTCCCGTTGCCCGGGCCGCCGGCGTTTCCGCTACTGTTCCCGTCGCTTCCCGGAGCAGCATCCGACCCGGCAGGCCCGCCGTCGCTCCCCGGCGGCGGGTCTCCGCCGGTTTTTTCACTGCCGCCAGTCCCGTTCTCCCCGGCCGGTTCACCTGAAGCGAGGCTGCCGCCGGCAGACCGGCCGAGCTTCGCGAGTTTCTCGTCCGC
>NZ_LN651373.1:939166-975393 GCF_000826125.2 Bhargavaea cecembensis | reverse complement strand
CAGGGCGTGGCCGCCGCCGATGATCGCATACAAAATAAAATCGACCGCCTCTTCCTGACCGACGATGAACTTCCCGACTTCGGCGCGCACTTCACCGATCTTCCGTCCCATTTCGCTGAATTCTGCTTTATCCAAGGCATTCCGCCTCCTTAGTCTCTGTTTTCGATCGAGGAGAAATAGTCGGACAAGATCCGCTGCAGGTCTTCGGGCAGTCCGAGACGGCCGGCATCTTCCATGTAGGCATCCCGATAGTCGCCGGTTGCCTCGCCGTACGGGCGGACGGTCCCTTTTCCGGCAGGGACGGTCCCTTTTTCCGTCCGGCCGCCGTCTTCTTGTTTCCCCGTGTCCTGGACGGGTGCGCGCGGATCGAATCCGGGCGGAGGCGTGCTGACGAGGTCACGGCTGCCCTGCCCCATTCCCGCCCCGCTGCCGGTTGTTCCGTCGCCGCCTTTGCCGGAGCCATTCTGGCCCGAGCCTCCCTGGCCGGAGCCTCCCTGGCCGGAGCCATTCTGGCCCGAGTCTCCCTGGCCTGAGCCTCCCTGGCCCGAACCTCCCTGGCCCGTACCGTTTCCGGCGCTTCCGTCCCGGCCTGCCCCGTCCTGGCCAACACCGTTCTGGCCAGAACCGCCCTGGCCGCCGGCTTGATCCGTCCCGTTGCCCGGGCCGCCGGCGTTTCCGCTACTGTTCCCGTCGCTTCCCGGAGCAGCATCCGACCCGGCAGGCCCGCCGTCGCTCCCCGGCGGCGGGTCTCCGCCGGTTTTTTCACTGCCGCCAGTCCCGTTCTCCCCGGCCGGTTCACCTGAAGCGAGGCTGCCGCCGGCAGACCGGCCGAGCTTCGCGAGTTTCTCGTCCGCATTCCCGGCGATCGCCGCCAGGGCTTCCGCGGCTTCTTTCCCGGTCAGCGTGCCTGCATCACCGTTCTCCGGGCTGCCGGCTCCGTTTTCGAGCCGCTCCTGCAGGTTCAGTTCGCGCTGCAGTTTCACGGTTTCGCCGATCGCCTCTTCCGGCACGGCGGCTTTCCCGACGGCCTCTTCCAGATCGGCGAGCCGCTCCGCCACCACTTCATCGGCGGCTTTCTCCCGGAGCTTCTCCACTTCCTTCCGGATCGAGGTCACAATCTCCCGCTCCGCCTCTTCCTCTTTCGCTTCCAGCTGTGCCGGAGACGGATACAACATCGTCAGAAGGAGAACAGCAAGCCCCGCCGCCGATACCGCGGCACTTCGCCGGTCCGCCCACCGGCCCTTCGTCTTTCTGAACGAGGCAAATGCATCACCGGAATGCTGCGCCGCCTCCTCCGCCAGATCGTCGGCAAGCGGTCCGGCATCCGGAGGGAGCGTGCCGGCGGCCAGTATCAGATTGTCCGGCGCATGCCGGTCGAGCACCCGCAGCGCATCTCTCCTTTTCGGCCTGTTGCCGAATGAGACGGCGGGAACTGCCAGGACGGCGATGATTCCCGCGGCGAGCGCATAGAACGAGTAGCCCGGCATGATGAAAAACCGGGTGACGATCAGGAACAGGACGGCCGTCCAGATGCCGGCGGCAAGTCCCTTCACCAGCTGCCGGGACGTCCACTGGAGCGCCAGCCGGAAGAGTGCTCTCCGGATTGTCCGTTCAAGGATTTGTCTGCTGTCCATCGGCGGTCCCCCTCACTTTCCAGCGTTCATATTGGGACGGAGCTTCATGACGGCGAGCCAAACCGACCCGGCGGTCAGCACGATGTAGAACAGCAGATAAGTGACCCATACCGGAAGCCCGATTCCCGTCATGTCGGAAAGGATGTTCCCCGAACCCGGCGCGAGCAGCGAGGCGACGAGGACCGCCGGGTTGATCGATGCCCAGAAATGGGCCATCGGAGAAGTTCCCGCCGCCTGGCCGATCTGGTTCAGCGAAGCGGAGAACACGGCGAGGAAGCCGGTCACGGCCGTCAGGGCAAGCATCGTCCCGTAAGTGGCGATCATGGAAATGACCGTCTTTCGGATCAGCGTCGAAAACAGGATGCCGGTGCTTCCGATCGCCACTGTCGTCAGCAGGAAATAAAACAGGATCAGCCCGATCTGCCCGGGCGAAATGCCCCCGTACAAGAAGACGAGGCTGTAGATCGGCAGTCCCGAGACGATCATGAGGAGCAGGAACGCAATCGATGACAGCAGTTTTCCCGTGATGATCTGGAATGACGACTGGGTCGTCGTGAGCAGCATGTTCAGTGTCTGCTTTTCCCTTTCCGAGCTGATCGCACCCGCCGTCAGCCCCGGCGTGATGAACAGGACGAGCGCAAGCTGGATATAAGTGAGCATCGTGAACATCATGAAGCTCTGTTCCGGATTGAGGGCGCCCGTCCCCGCCGGATCGAACGACGTCATGATATAGAGGAACCCGAACACGAACAGGCTCATCGCGGCCAGATAAAACAGGATGCCGATGAAACTTCTCGGCGACCTGAACCTCAGCTTGATCTCCTTCAGGAGGACGGGATTTGAGAATTTGAGATTCACTGTTCTGCCCCCTCTTTCGTGATGGCCATGAAAACGTCTTCCAGGTCCGTCTCCTCCTCGGAGAACGACCGGATGCCGAGGCCCCGGGAGACCGCGGCCGACAGGAGTTCCGCCTGGTCCGCTTCGCCGCCGCTGAAGGAAAAGGTGATCTCACCGGCGGAATCCGGCCGGATCGCCGATATGAACGGCCGCTCCTCGAAAAACCGGACGGCCAAATCCGGGCTCCCGTTCAGCTTCACCGTGATGACACGGTCGCCTTTCAGCCTCGTATGGATTTCCCTGACCGAGTTGCGGGCGACGAGACGGCCCCTGTCGAGCACGCCGATCTCATCGCACATCTCCGCCAGTTCCGGCAGGATATGCGAGGAGATCAGCACCGTCTTGTCCATCCCTTTCAGCCGCTTCATGATTTCCCGCATTTCCACCCGTGCCCGAGGATCCAGTCCGGAGGCCGGCTCATCGAGTATGAGCACTTCCGGATCGTGGATGAGGCTCCGCGCAAGGCAGAGGCGCTGTTTCATCCCCCTTGAAAGGGAGTCGACATAGGCGTCATGCTTTTGTTCGAGATTGACGAGTTCGAGCAGCTGCCCGATCAGGACCTGCCGCTGCCGCACATCGATTCCGTAGCTGGCTGCATAAAAATCGAGGTACTCATCCGTCTTCAACTGATCATAGACGCCGAAAAAGTCCGGCATATAGCCGATTTTCTTCCGTACGTCGGCGGCGGCGGTCCGCACGCTCGATCCCCCGATGAACGCATCGCCCGACGTCGGCGGAAGGAGCGTCGCCAAGATGGAGAACGCGGTCGACTTCCCCGCGCCGTTCGCCCCGACGACTCCGAACACCGTGCCTCCCGCTATTTCAAGGTCCAGTTCCCGGAGCGCCTGGAACGACCCGTATGACTTTGATAGTTTCCGGATATCGATCATCGTCCGGCCACCCCCTCAATCGTGATTTCCGGCAGTCCGGCCGCTTCTCCGTCCGGCGTCTTCACGAAGCGGAGGCTGACCGTACCGGCTTCCGACAAATACAGTTCCGTCTCCTTCAGCTCCGCCGGGAGTGAGATCGGCTCGTATTCCCCGGTTTCGGTGTTCAGGATCTCGATATCGTCAATCCCTTCACCGGCACCGATCCGGATCTGTTCCCAGCCCTCAGCGATTTCGTTGAATGTTGCCGGGACCGTCGCTTCGAAGGAATACCGTCCCGGCTCCAAATACACTTCGCCGGCCGGTAATTCCTCATGATACAAGTTCGGATCTTCCGGCTGCAGGTTCGTCTCCAGAAGCTCCGACGGAACGGTGAACGGCCCGGAAAGCCGCATTTCCGGCTCGAACGGACGGACGATGACCGCGACGGACGAGTACTTCGGCTTCCCTTTCATCTCAAGCGGGACGACCGATGAATCCGTCCTCGCCACGATCGCCGGGCGTTTGCCGTCCATGAACAGGCCGGCCGCATCCATCATGGCGGAAGCACGCGGATCGTCCGTCCCGCCGTAGCCGTTCGCCAGCACCGGTCCGCCCATTGCCAAAGTGTTCGGCTGGACTGCAGGCAGGAGCAGACCGCCGGCAAGCTTTTCTTCAACCTGGATCTTGCTGCCGGCCTCCATGTCGCCGATCTGCGTAAAACCGGTTCCGCTCCAGATGGCCACATCTTTCAATCTGAAGCCAAAGCCGTTCGTGATCGTCCCGCTCACTTTTCCGTCCTGCGTTTTCAATTCAGCCTTGATCGTGCCGGCTTCCTCCATCCGGAAGTCGCCGTGGACAGTCCCGACCGACCAGAACGGCAGCTCCCTCAGGACGAGACGGGTGCCGTCCGCGCGCTTTTCGGCAACCGCATGGCGGAAGCTGTCAGGCGATGACCCCGTGAACGGATTCGATGTTCCGGCGGCCGTCAGGGTCATGCCGGACGGCGCATGGAACTCCACGTCCCCTCCGCGGTTCGTCAGGACGGACCCAACGTACTTTCCGGACAAGCTTCCGGACCCGTCATCGATCAGCATCGCGGCCTGCCGGAGCTGGGGATGGAACAATCGGTCCTTCGCCCCGTAGCCGAACAGTGCCGCCGACACGACGAGCGAAATGGCGGGAATGATCCACCATGCCTGCTCCCGCTTGTCCTTCCGCTTCAGCACGACATACAGGAGCGGCCCGATCACCGCGATGTAAACGAGGACAACAACCAAGATGGCCGGCACCGGGATACGAAACGTCTCGAACCGTTCGCTCGCCCGGCGTCCGAGGTCAACAAAGCCCTCGTCCAGATCGGCGTACATCCCCTGGCCGGTTTGCTGCCCGGCAGAAAGGGCCGACAAAATATTCTGGACAAAAAGCGTATGGGCCGGCGTCCCCGCAAACGGCCGGTCGCCGAGCGAAAAGGCGGTCTGGATGATTTCCCCTGCCCCGTACGGCTTCCACGCCGCCAGGGTCAGGCCGCCGGCACTTGCCAGGCTTGACGCCCCTTCGGTAAGCTCTGTTGAAAAGCCCGGAACAGAATCGGGCAGTTCGGCCCCTTTCGCATACACCGAAAAAGCGGATCCCGGTATATCTTCCCGGCCTTTGCCTTTGAGCGGAAGCCGGCCGGCAAACGGGCCGGCCTCGGCGTCAGGATCGTCCGTCATGCCGATCAGGAGCGTGCCCCCCGCCTCCACCCATTCCCCGAGCGCGGTCTGTTCGGCTGCGGAAAATGCCGGCAGGACCGCTTCGTCCGCAATGATGACATCTGCAGACCCCCAGCCGTTTTTATCGGTCGGCGGACGGAATTCGGGGTCCTGGAGCGGACTGAGCAGCACCGTCTCTGACGTGGAACCGAGCTGTGCGTCTTTAAGCGAGGCAAGGCGGTCACCGCTCTCCGAAAGGGCGATGATGAACCCGGCGTCCTCGAAATAGAAATTGAGCTGCGGGTAGCGGTCGCCTTTATACGGCACTTCCTTCCCGTTTTCCCAGCCGCCCTCAAAGAATTTGAAGCTGTTTTGCCGGTACGAGTAGGAGTCCGCCCCGTCGGCGGTAGTGCGCACCGTCACGGTCTCTCCTTCGCCGACTTCCACCGGAACCGCTTCGGCGGTGCCTGACATGTAACCTGACCGGAAGTCGAGGATCAGGTCCCCCGAGAACGGATCGCCGCTGTTATGTACTTCGATGGCCAGCGGAAAACCGGCTCCTTCCTTCACTTTTCCGTCGATTCCGCCAGTCGCCTTCACCTCCAGCTGAGGCGCGGCCTCGGCGGTTCCGGTACCGGCCAGCATGGCCAGCAATCCGAGGGCTGCGAGCCCGATTTTCCACTTCCCCATCTCATCCCTTCCCTTCATGCATCTAACCATTAGTACGCGGACGGAAAGGTTTGGTTCCCCGACCGCCTCCCGTTCAGATCACTTTTTTGGCATGCTGCAGGGCGATTCTCCGGAACGCATCAACCTGCGGAAGCGAAAAGGCCGGCTCATACCCGATGAGCCACGTGTCCCTCGACAATTCGAACCGGTCGTCGCTGTCGGTGAGTGGAATTTTATTCACGCCTTCCACGTCAGTGAGCGTGATCGACGGCAACACCGCATACCCGATGCCGTTCAGGGCGAGCTGGCGGCACGTCTCGATCTGATCGACCGTGATCTGCCGGTTGGGATTCGTGGAAAAATGACGTTGCCACCATTCGCGGATCTCCTCATAATAGTCCGAGTCGCTCTTGAACTGGATGAACGGACGGTCGGTCCCCGGAATCTCCTCCACCGACCGGATCACTTTGTCGACGAGGAACAGGTGGTCGCGGAACAGATGGATTTTCGAGCCTTTCCAGTCGGAGTGACCCCGGACGATGCCGATGTGCGCTTCCCCGTCATGGAGCGCACGGACGATCTCCGAGCTCCAGCCGGTCATGAGCGACACTTTCGCGTCCGGATGGTCGGTGACGAACTCCTTCAGCACTTTCGGCAGCCACGTCTGCCCGACAATCGAAGCACAGGCGACCTTCAGCGTGCCGTGTACTTTATTCGCCATCGTCTGGAGGGTCTCGCTCACTTCTTCATATCGCATGAGCGTTTCCCTCGCAAATTGGATGACATGCTCGCCCGCCGGGGTCGGCGCCATTCCCTTCGGCGAGCGGATGAACAGCTGGGCACCCCACTCTTTCTCAATCGAGCGGAGCCTCTGCGACAGGGCCGGCTGCGAGATGAACAGCCGGTCCGAGGCTTTCCGCATGTTCCCCTCTTCGGCGAGTGCCTTGATGATCTGGAATTCGTTTACGTTCATAAGTGTCCCTTCTCCTTTCTGCCGTCCTGCAAAACCGGCCGGACGTTGCCGTATGAACAAAAAAAGGCCCCGCAACGAGACCTTTCAAAACGACGCTCAACTCGGCATCGTGTAAACTGCTTTTTTCAGTTTTTTCATGAGAACGCGGCGTGTCATGATGCCGGCGAACATCCCTTCCTCGTCTTCCACGCAGAGGAAAGGGTGATTGATGAGAAGGTCGAACACTCTCCTGAACTCTGTATCGATCGCGACGATCGGAACATCGGTCTGCATCAGCTCATCCACCTTCATCCCGGAAAGCCGTTCGTACTCGATGCGTTCGAGCCCGAGAATCGCTTCAGTGATCATCCCCATGCTAAGCAGACCTTTCAGCCGGTACTGCGGATCAAGCACCGGAATGGACGAGTACCCCGTTTTCGTCAAAACAAGCAGCGCGTGCTCGGCGTTGTTTCCGATCTGGACGTGCGCCACCTTCTCGGAAGAGATGAGATGGTCTCTGATGGAGTCGTGAAGAAACTCAGTGCTGTTTACGGAAATCATAAAAATCCGTCCCCTTTGCCAAACCTCATTTCCAGGAATCCCTGTATTTCCATCATACCATAATCCGCCTGCTCCCCGCGAGGATCCATTGACAGAAAAAACCGCCGGAAAACCGGCGGCCGTTACCAGATCAGCGCATAATAAAAGATGACGATCGCCATGAAGAGTGCGGCGATCCCGATGACGAGCAGGATCGGATTGAATTTGAACGGATGCTCCCGCACCTCTGCGGGAATCTCGTCCTGCCCGTCTTCGGGAATCATGCCTTCCATTTTCCTGCTCATGCCGATTCCGATTGCAACGATCAGCAAAATCACGCCGGCCAGCGGCCAAAGCCAAATTTCCATCATGAACCCTCCCGGCCCAGTTTTACATAGTATGCCCGGCGCCGGGTGACTGATTCGGATATCGCAGGCGATTTCACCCATGGCAGTTCCCGGCATGATAAAATGGCGTCAATACAGTGTGAAGGAGGGTCACCGGAATGGAAAAATTTGAGCCCGGCCGTCTGGCTGCCGCCGTCCATGCCGTCAACCGGCACGCCAAAACAGCTCCCGACAACCGCTATCTCTATAGCCTGAAAAAAGCGGCACTCGAAAAAATGATCTCGGACGGTTTTGCCGAAAAGACCGGCCTCCACTTTATCCAGAATCCGCGGTTCAGCCGGCAGCAGTCCGCCGTCCTGATCACTTGCGGCGACTATCTATTTCATCTGCCCCCGTCCAAGGACGACTTCCGGACCCTTCCGCATCTCGGTCAGCAGGACCTGGAAATCCGGAATCCGAAAGGCCAGATCGGACTGCGGGCAGCCAAACAATTGCTCGCCGAATACACCGGATTCAAGGAAACCGGCCAAGATCAGCGGTCCGGTCCGGGGCCCGGATCCGGGAAAAAGCATCCGGCCCCCGGCAAACCGGCAGGCCGGAATCGAACGCAGTCAGGCCACAAATCGTGGTTTGATCCGCTCTGAGCCGGCAGTTCAGCTGTAGAGCTTATAAAGCGCCTGTGTCCCGTCATCCGCAGAACCGCGCCCCGCGAGCTCCGAATACATCTCTTCCGCCAGCCGGACACCCGGAAGATCAAGATCCATCGCCTTCGCCTCATCGAGCGCGATCCGGAGGTCCTTGATGAAATGCTTCACGAAGAAACCGGGCGCAAAGTCCCCTTTCAGCATGCGCGGCGCCAGGTTGCTGAGCGACCAGGAACCCGCCGCCCCGGTGGAAATCGATTCGAGCACCCGCTCCGGATCCAGGCCGGCCCTCACCGCATAGGCAAGCGACTCGCAGACCCCGATCATGTTGGTCGCAATCGCAATCTGATTCGACATTTTAACATGCTGACCCGAACCGGCAGGGCCATGGTGGATTACGTTTGAGCCGATCAGGCCGAACAGCGGCTCAAGCTCACGGAATGCCTCTTCCGGCCCTCCGCACATGATCGACAGCGTTCCGTTCCGCGCGCCGACGTCTCCCCCGGAAACCGGTGCATCGACGGACCGGCAGCCGAGCTTTTCCGCTTCTTCGGCGATCCGGATCGCGAGCTGCGGAGAAGATGTCGTCATGTCCGTCACGATCGTCCCCGGCCGGACCGCCGAAAAGATTCCCGACTCCCCGAAATAGACCTGCTCCACATCCGCCGGATAGCCGACCATTGTCATGATGATCTCCGCTTCCCCCGCAGCTTCCCCGGGGCTTTCCGCCCAGCTTGCCCCTTCACTCAGCAACGGCTCCGCCTTCTCTTTCGTTCGGGTGAAAACCGTCACCTGGTGGCCGGCCCCGAGAAAATGACGGACGATGCTCGCCCCCATGACCCCTGTACCGATGAACTCAATCCTCTTCTGATTCATTTCCGTTCCCCCCCATTTCGTTTTTTTCATTGTACCAGACAACTTGAGGGGCGGCCCTGTCCAGGCTGCTTTGGCTTGGAATCGCCCAAAGTCCAAGAGAACAAAAAAAAAGGACGGCACCGCTGAGCAGCACCGCCAAATAAAGGGGGAAATGAGAATGTTGCTGTGTTCAGAAGTACTATAGCCACATTTTGGACGGGTTAAACCTGTTTAATCCTCTAAAATCGATCGAATCCGATATTTTTTCTATTGTCCCGCACTTTTTCTATCGACGGCCTTCAGTTTTGGCAGAAGGCCGCGCCGGTGAATCGGCATTCGCACGCTCCATGGAAGAACTTTTCGGATCCGGCGCACACGCCCGGCGCAGGACAGGATTCCTGCGGTGCAGGTTCATCAGGCGGTCGAGCCGCTTGCTGAGACCGATCGTTTCCTCATCATTCAGCCCCCGCAAACAGGCCGTTTCGATCATCTTGCGGCGGGTCTCTTCAATCAGGCCAAGCAAAGAAACATTCACCGGAAATCCCCCTTTCCCCTTCCCCGTCGCCATGACGGAAAGCCGGGGAAAATTCTTTACTCTCAAGAGAATATAAGGCAAACTGTTAGATAATCCACCGGAAGGGGCTGTATGCAATGAAAGTTGCGGAAGTGGGCAATATTATCGAATTCAGGGATGGCCTTCAGGGAATCGTCGAGAAGGTCAATGAAAACTCGGTCATCGTAGACCTGACGTTCATGGAAAACTTCGACGAGCTCGAGATGGAGGAAAAGACCGTCGTCAACCATAAACGGTACAAAATCCTCTACGGCAACGACTGATCTCTATCCGAAACAAAGGGTCCGTTCCGGTCGATGACTGATTCGCTGCCGGGGCGGGAAAACCCTTTATATATGCGGCAGAAACGGAAAACCGGGAAACCATTCCGGCATCCGGCCGTCCACTATATTGAAGGAGGAGATTGAATATGACAGCAAAGTGGAAAATTCTTTCCGTTTCCGTCATGGCCGCCATGATGCTGGCCGCCTGCAATACGTCAGGCGACTCAAACGCCGGCGAAGGTGCAGATGCGCCGGATACCGGCCAGACCGACCAGACGGAAACAACAGAAGACACCGGCACGGACACCGACACCGATTCCTCCGAAAGCGAAGATGCCGAGGAAGATGCCGGAACGGAAGACCAGCAGGAAGCGGATGCCGATGAAGAACGGGGGCCGGACCGTGAACTGACCTTCAAGAAGGATGGCGGCGAAGAGACCGGAAAAGCCGTGCTCACCGAAAGTGACGAGCAGGATTATTCCATCTACGTCCTGGACGGGTATGAGCTGACTTCCGAGGAGCCGGGCAGGGATTCCCTCTATCATTCGGAAGACTCCAAGAACTTCATGCGCATTGAAGTGTTTAATGAAGACGAGACGGATTACACGGAAACCGTCGTCGGGATGGAAAACCTTCTGGCCACTACTGAGGATGAACCGCAGGATGCCCTCGGGAAGTATAACCTGGCAGATGACTCCACCGTCGAGGAGCTCGTCGTGAAGGAAGCCAAGTCCGATGAAGTGCTCATGACGGGCGCGGTCTTCGTCACATCCGGAAAGATCGTCCGGCTGACGGTCTTCGACCAGCCGGACGGCGCCTTGACCGATGCCTTCCTGAAGATGGGGGCGACCGTCGGGCCGAAATAAACAGACAAGAAAAAAGACCGGAGCTCCGGTCTTTTTTTCTGTCCTTATGATAGATCTTTGATTGACAGTCCGAGTTTTTTCATGAGTCCGATGGCGGTTTCCTTTTCCTCATCGTCCAGCGCCGACATCAGTTCATGCAGGTTTTGCTCGTGGAGAGGGAAAATTTCCGCGATCAGCGCTTTCCCTTCATCCGTAATGTCGACGAAGGTGACCCGCCTGTCGGCATCGAACACATTCCGGACGAGATATCCTCGCCGCTCCAGCTTGTCGATCACATAGGTCATGGAACCGCTCGCAAGGAGGATCTTGCCCCCGATCTTCTGAATGGGCTGCGCTCCTTTGTGATAAAGAAGTTCCAGTACGGCAAACTCGGTCGGATTGAGCCCATGATCGGCCAGCAGGCGGTTTGTCTTTTCGGAAATCACTTTATGCGCCCTTGACAGGACGATGAATAGCTTCAGCGAGAGGCCGCTGCCTGTTTTGTCCATCTCTTCATCCCCTGTTTTCTTTTTCTCCAGGAATCATTCATCCATTATAGAGCGGGGGAAGAGTGATGTCAAAACGGCCGGGCCTCAACGGCAGACGCCGGTTCCGACTTTTGCTGCCACTTCCTTTTCCGGGACGGTCGGCAGCAGCATTTCGATCCTCGTCCCTTTTCCGGGAACCGATTTGACGAATAGATGCCCGCCCATCAATTCGGCCGTCTCCAACGCGAATGGCAGCCCGAGGCCGGTGCCTTCCCTCTTTGTCGTGAAAAACGGCATGAACACCTGCTTCAACTGCAGTTCGGACATTCCTTTGCCCTCGTCACTCACGACCATGAGAACATGCCGGTCATCATAGTTTTCGATCGACAGCATGAGGCGGGTTCCCGGTTCGGAAGCCTCGATCGCGTTTTTCACCAGGTTGATGAGCGACTGTTTCATCCGCTGCGGATTGCCGGTGACCGTCACTTCTTTTCCGATATGGTTGTCTTTGTAGATGGTCATCCCCCGCTGCATGCTCTGGGGCTCCATGATGACGGCCACTTCGCACATGCACCGGAACAGCGGAAACGGGACGTCTTCCTTGCCCGTCGGCTTGGACAGCATCAGGAACTCTTTCATGAGCGACTCCATCCGCCCCATCTCGCTGTCGATCACCTGGATATAGCTCATCGCCTTCTCATCCGCGGAAAGCTTCATGAGTTCGGTGAACCCCCGGATGGACGTCATGCCATTCTTCATTTCATGCGCAATGCTGGCCGCCAGCTGGCCGAGCGCCGACAGATTGCCGCTCCGTTCCATCTGACGCTTCATCTCCACTTTTTCCGTGTCGTCGCGGACGGTCATGACATACGTGTCCGAGTCCTCGTCGAAGATCGTGTAAAAGTGATAGTAGCGCTTCTCGCCGTCTTCCGCCACATACTTATGCTTCATCTCTGTCTTGCCCAGCCGAAGAAGCGAATCGGCATACCGTTCGCTTTCTGTGTCATTGAACAGCCCGCGGAAGAATTCCCGCGATTCCCGGCCGATGACGGATTCGGGCGGCAACCCGAAGAAGAAGCCTGTCCGGTTATTGGCGTCTCGGATCATCCCTTCCCTGTCGATGAGGATGAAACAGTTCAGCGCATGGCGGAAAATCCCCGAATATCCTGCAGCCCGCCTGGCGGGCTGACCTCTCTTGGCAGGCCGGAATCTGACGATGACCGAGTTGTTCTGGCGGAAATAAGACCCGGTGGCTTCCACACCCGACAGCCGTCCCCCTTCCCCGAGGCTCAGGCTGAACAGGGAAGTGACTTTTTTGCCGGGCTTGACCGAGGCAAGAAACTGAACCCAGAGCCCTCGTTCGACGGCCGGGAAGAGACCGTCGACCTTCCCCCCTGGAGAAATGTCGAACAGGGCTGCCGCGGAGGAATTGGCTCTCAGGCATTCGCCGTCCTGCCTGACCATGATAATGGCGTCATCAGTATCCTCAAATAAAAACTCAAATGTTTCCAACATCGATTTAAGCGGCAATGCTTACACCGGCCCTTCCTCGGTTTTAATCCCACTCTATGAATGCGGTCGGCTGGACATGAACCTGGCTGTGCAAGAAGTAATTTAAATAGATCGATTATTATGATTGTTTCATGTCCGGGGTTATCTTGGTATAAGCCTATTTACTCATTTTGCCGACAACAGGTCAAGGCGAACATCTGAACGCATTCGCCCGGAAACCGGATGGATTGGGATAAAAATGCGATAGAACCGCCGTTCGCTGCAACTTTCGTCCCGAAGAAAAAAATTTGCGCTAAGGAGCCGGGCATCCTGCTTGGGCAAACAGACCGAACCGGCTTCCCGGAACGGCAAAAAGACCCGGAGAGATGATCATCTCCGGATCTTCTGCGGCGGATCAGCCAATGATGACCCGTTCTTTCGGATAGTGATAGTTCAGTTTCTGAGGCTTTCCGCCGAGTGTGAACAGGAAGGAGATGAGCCCGACGCGTCCGACGAACATGAGGAACATGAGGACGACTTTTCCGATCCCGCTCAGGTCGGGGGTGATGCCGAGCGACATGCCGCACGTACCGAACGCCGAAGTGATTTCAAACAGGAGGGCGGTTGCCGGCACGCCCTGCTCGGTGATCGTCATGATCATCGTCGCCGCCAGCACCATCAGGATGGCGATCAGAATGACCGCATACGAGCGGAAGACATCGACCAGCTCAATTTCTCTTCCGAATATCTGAATGACGCTCTTGCCCCTTGCGAAACTGATGAGGAACAGAATGGCGATCGCGAAGGTCGTCGTCCGGATTCCGCCCCCGACCGAACTCGGAGAGGCCCCGATGAACATGAGCGCACTGATGAATATATCGGTCGCTTCACTGAACTGGGTGATGTCCATCGTCGTCAACCCGGCCGAACGGGCTGAAACCGAATGGAACAAGGCAGCGAAGATCGCTTCATGCCACGCCATTCCCCTGAAGCCATGGAATGCCTCCAGCAACAGGACAATCCCGGCTCCGACTAGCAACAGGATGCCGAACGTCGCCGACGTGATCTTGGCGAACAAGGAAAACCTGAACGCCGGCTCCTTGCTTGAAAGGAACCGCTTCACCTCGATGAGGACAGGAAAACCGATCGCCCCGAGGATGATAAGCGCCATCGTGATCAACTGCACGAAGTAGTCATTGAAGTAGAAATGAAGCGAATCCGACTGGATTGTAAATCCGGCATTCGTCGTCGAGGTGACGGCGTGGAACATGCCATGCAGCAGGGCTTCGCTGAACGAATCATAAAACTTCGTGAAGTAGAGCGTCAGTACGCTTCCGCCGATCAGTTCGATCAGAATCATGATCTTCATGATCTCCCGGATGAGCTTCACCGCACCCGCCATGCTGTACTGGTTGTGGTCGACCATGATGAGCTGCCGCTCCCTGAGACCGATTTTCCGCCTGACGATCAACCAGAAAAATGTGCCGATCGACATGACGCCGATCCCGCCGAAATGCAGGACGACCATGAACATAATTAGGCCGAATGTTGTATAGGTCGATCCGACATCGATGACCGAAAGACCGGTCACGCTCACCGCACTGACTGCGGTGAACAAGCTGTCCATGAAGCTGATATGAACCCCCGGACGATGGACCCCCGGCAGATTCAGCAGGATGGCCGATACCGTAATCGCGATAAAGTAATAAACGACAATCACTCTCGCCGGCGTCATCCGCTGAAATTTAAGGCGTTGTTTAAGATGCATGTCTTTCCCAGATCCTTTCAAGATGGACCGATGATGAAGAATATCCCCCATTCTAAAGAAACTTCCCGAAAAAAGAAAGCGGCAACGGAAAACGCCCGGGCGTCCGTTGCCGATTCTTTATAAAGCTGCTTGAGGGATCATGAACGTTTCGCCTTGGATAATTAACGTTTCGCCTTGGCTAATTAACGTCTCGCTTCAGCTAATTAACGTCTCACCTTAGCTATATAAGTTGAAATTAAATTCTGTGCATTCATTATTCTGGCCGATTGGAGTGGAAGGCGGCGACTCCAGTGGGAACAGCACGAGCTGAAGACCCCGCAGGAGCGAAGTGACGAGGAGGCTGAAGCCGTGCCCACGGAAAGCGTCCGCCTGCAACGGAAATCGACGGGATGAAGATTATTTATCTCAACTTATATAATTAACATCTCGCAAATCCGTCAGCCAAAGGGATCCGTTACACCGTCAGGCCGTCTCTTTGCGGTTGTTGCGGATGCCGATCACGACGCCGAGCACTGCGATGAGGAGAAGGACGGACCAGAAGATTGTTTTCCAGATTGTCGAGTGCGGGAAGGACGGGTCGATGATCGCGAGGTCCTCGTGTCCGAGCGTCAGGACGACGAGCTTGACCCCCACCCAGCCGACGATGGCGAATGCGGCGCTCTCCAGTGCCGGATATTTATCGAGCAGCCGGACGAACCACGTCGCGGCGAACCGCATGATGATCAGGCCGATCACCCCTCCGAGGAACATGACGGAGAACTGGCCGCCGTTGATGCCCCCGATGTGGAAATCGCCGAGTTCCGGCAAAGTGACGGCGATGGCGACCGCCGCGAGCATCGAGTCGATGGCAAACGCAATGTCCGCCAGTTCGACTTTCACGACGGTCATCCAGAAACCGGACTGTTTCTTCGGCGCTTTGACGTGTTCAGCGCCGTCATTTTTATGTTTTTTCAAGTCGTACAAGTTCTTCGCCGAGATGAACAGAAGATACGCGGCGCCGATCGCCTGGATCTGCCAGATGTCCACGAGGATGGTGATCATGAACAAGGCGGCGAACCGGAAGACGAACGCACCGAGCAGTCCGTAGAACAGCGCCTTCTTCCGCTGCGCGGGCGGCAGGTGCTTGACCATCACGGCCATGACGACTGCGTTGTCCGCAGCGAGCAGTCCCTCCAGGACGACGAGCACGATAAGCACCCATCCATATTCCAGTAAAATTGATTCCATTCGATTCCCTCCCACTTTTAGGAAAACAAAAAGACCTCTGCCCAAAAAGCGGGCAAAGGTCTCGCTAAGCGCCGCTTCTCATGCGAGGCGGCTCTATCATAACCGATGGCCGAAGCCATGTAATGACGATTATGAAATAGGTTTCCCTATAGCTACTCCCCTTTGACACAATGTCAAAGATGATTCAGTTTTCCGTTGTGGTCATTATATCACGAATCCCGTTCGGATGTCCTGATTTTTTTTCGCGTTTCCGGATCAAACAGGCTGTAGATGACCGGAACGACGAACAGCGTCAGCGCAGTGGAGCTGATCAGCCCGCCGATTACGGCGATTCCCATCGGCTGGTTGATCTCCGTGCCCTCCCCGATACCGAGCGCCAGGGGCAGAAGGCCGAGGATGGTCGTCAGCGCGGTCATGAGAATCGGTCGGGCGCGGTCCTTCACCGAAACGATGATCGCTTCGGCAGACGGCATGCCCTGGGCTTTCCGCTGGTTGATGTAATCGACGAGGACGATTCCGTTGTTGACGACGATCCCGACAAGGATGAGGATGCCGATGATCGCCGACACGCTGATCGGGGAATTCGTCACGAACAGTGCAATCGAAACCCCGATGATCATGAGCGGGACGGTGAACATGATGACGAGCGGATACTTGAATGATTCGAACTGGGCCGCCATCACAATATACACGAGGACAACCGCCAATATGACTGCCAGCAGCATATCCGGGATCGCATTTTCAAACAGTTCCCGGTCCCCTCCGAATGTGACGGCCGTTTCGTCTGAAATATCCGCATCGGCCATTTTCTGATTCACCTGCTTCGTCATTTCGCCGAGGGAATAGGCCGATCCGTAATGAACGGTGAAGCGGACGGCATCCGCCTGGTCGACCCGACGTATGGCAGCCGGCCCTTCGGCGATTTCGATGTCGGCGAGCTGTTCCAGCGGGATGAACGAGCCGGACGGCGTACGGAGCTTCATCGCCTTCAGACCGTCGAGACTCTTGCTTGAATCCCCGCCGAGTGCGACTCGGACCGTACGGACGTCGCCTTCCTCTTCTACGACCTGTGTGGCGAGGACTCCGCGTGTCATGTTATTGACCGTGTCGGCGATCTGGGCGGGAGCCATGCCGTTGGAGGCGGCCGCTTCCCGGTTGACCGTGATCTTGATTTCCTCCACGGATTCCACGAGGTCGTTGGACACTTCCGTGACGCCCTTGATCTTCGGAAGTTCTGCCATCATCGAATCCGCCGCCTTGTCGAGACGGGCGCTGTCGATATCCGTCATCGTGAAGGTCAGGGTGTTCGGAGTGGAGCCGGCGGCCGTCTGCAGGTTGAACGTCACTTCCGCCTCGTCCCCGACCGCCTCTTTCACGTCCGGCTGCACCTCATCGACGAATTCAAACACCGACCGGGAACGTTCCTTCAGCGGCTTGAGCTTCACATACAGCTCTCCCTTGTCCGCCTCCCCCGTCCCCTGGGCGAGCCCCTGCTGGGTGCCGCCCGTCAGGCTCACGTAGACATCGACATCCTTTTCATCTCGGAGCCGGTCCTCGATCTTGCGGATCACCCGGTCGGTCGCCTCAAGTGAGGCCTCGTCCGGCAGGTTGACCGCGATGCTGACGAACCCTTCGTCGGTCGCCGGAAGGAATTCCGTGCCGACGCGCCAGAGCCCGAGCAACCCTGCGGCAAGCAGGAACACTGTCAGGCCGAGCACCGTTTTGCGGTGGCGGAGCGACCAGACGACCGACCGTTCGAAGTTCCGGTATGTCTTGGACCGCCTGCGCCTCGCTTCGAGGTTGTGACGCGGCTTATCGAGCATCCGGGATGCCATCATCGGAATGACCGTGAGCGCCACGACGAGCGAGGCGATCAGGCTGAAGGAGATCGTCATCGCAAATTCGGTGAAGATCCTCCCGATCAGTCCGGAAATGAAGATGACCGGCACGAACACGGCGATTGTCGTCAAAGTCGATGCCGTGATGGCGCCGCCGACTTCCTTCGTCCCGTCGATCGCCGCCTGGCGCGGCCTCTTGCCGAGCGCGAGATGCCGTTCGATGTTCTCGATGACGACGATCGCGTTGTCCACGAGCATCCCGATGCCGAGCGCGAGTGCCCCGAGCGTCAGGATGTTGAGTGCGAAATCCGCAAAATACATGAGGACGAACGTGACGATGACCGAATACGGAATGGCCACGCCGATGATCGCCGGGCTCTTAACCGTCTTCAGGAACAGGAACAGGACAATCATCGCGAAGATTCCGCCGAGGATGAGCGACTGTCCGATATTGCCGATGGCGAGACGGATATAATCTCCCTGATCAAACAGGATATCGGCCCGGACATCCTTGAACTCATCCTTTTTCAGCAGCTTGTCCAGCGAGTCTTTGAACGACTTCGAGACATCCGCCGTATTGGCGCCGGATTCCTGCAGGACGGACATGATGACGGACGGCTCATCGTCCGTCCGGGTCGTCATCTCCTCGTTCTTGGCCGATGCCACTTCCGCCACATCGCCCACTTTCACTTCGCTGCCGTCCAGCGGGTCGACGGTGAGAACAAGATCGCGTATTTCATCGATCGAGGTGAGCGTGCTCATCACACGGGTGGTGAGGCGCTGCCCTTCCTCTGTGTTGACCGGCTCACCGGGCAGTGAAATATTGTTCGCGCGCATCGCCTGCACGACGTCGGCCTGGGCGAGTCCATGCTCCTGCAGTTTGTCGGGATCCAGCGTGACGGCAATGTCGTCGATCAGCGACGCAGACACCGTGACGCTCGCCACGCCCTCGGTCCGCCTCAATTCCTTTTCCAGCCGTTCCGCAATACCCCGAATATCGCCGGATTTTTCATCGGCACGTAGCGACAGCTGGATGACCGGGAACTGGGACGGGTCGAACTTCAGGAACTGCGGCTTGGCGGCGTCATCGGGAATCTGGGTCTGATCGATGCTCTGCAGCACATCCATCTGGACATCATCGATTTCCGTGGACCAGTCGAACTCCAGGAACAGCAGGTTCGCCCCTTCCTGCGACATCGACTGGATCCGCTTCAGCCCCGGCAGCGTCGACAAGCTGTTCTCAAGCGGCTTGGTGACCTTTTCACTCACTTCTTCCGGGCCCGCCCCCGGATAGTTCGTCACGACGACCGCGACCGGCGGATTCAGCTCCGGGATGAGCGTCAGGGGGATCTTCATGAACGACACAACCCCGAGTATGAGGACAAGGAGCATCGTGACGATCGTGAA
Source organism: Bhargavaea cecembensis (assembly GCF_000826125.2). GTDB lineage: Bacteria > Bacillota > Bacilli > Bacillales_A > Planococcaceae > Bhargavaea > Bhargavaea cecembensis_B. The sequence goes on along the minus strand of NZ_LN651373.1, from coordinate 956,394 downwards.
GACCGGACGCCTGATGGAGAATTCACTGATTTTCATTGGACTGACCCCACTTCCAAAAGCATACTCCCATCATACCTAATCCGACACGGTTCCATCAACGGCGGAGAGACGGCGGCACTCCAAAAACCGCCAGTCTCTTCTTTTTATTGCGAAATAAAACCCGGACCGTCCAAGGCCGGATGCGGACGGTTCGCCCAAAAAGACGGCCGCCCCCCAATCAAACACAAAAAAGCCCCGGCACCGCACGATTCGTGCAGCGCCGGGACCGGTCTGGCTTAAAGCAGGCTATACAATTTGATGTCCGGGTACTTGTCCTGGAACCAGCGGAGGGCGAAGTCGTTCTCGAACAGGAAGACAAGCCGGTCGTGGCGGTCTTTCACGAGCATGCTGCGCGGGCCGGTCATCGATTCTTTGACGTCGCCTTCGTTTTCGATCCAGCGGGCGACCTTCGAGCCGATGTGCTCCATGTTCACTTCGGAGTTGTACTCGTTTTTCATCCGGTGTTCGAACACTTCGAACTGGAGCTGTCCGACCGCCCCAAGGATGACTTCCTCTGTATGAAGCGTCTTGTAGTATTGGATGGCGCCTTCCTGGACAAGCTGGAGGATGCCCTTGTGGAAGTGTTTTGACTTCATGACGTTTTTTGGCGTTACTTTGACGAACAGTTCCGGGGTGAACTGCGGCAGTGCCTCGAACGCGAACCTTCCTTTGCCGCCGGTGATCGTGTCGCCGATCTGGTAGTTCCCGGTGTCGTACAAGCCGATGATGTCGCCGGCGACGGCCATATTGACGGTTTCCCGGTCGTCCGCGAGGAACTGCGTCGACTGGCTCACTTTGAACGTCTTCGGAATCCTCGGGACGGTCACCTGCATGCCCCGGTCGAATTCGCCCGAGACGATGCGGACGAAGGCGATCCGGTCACGGTGGGCCGGGTTCATGTTCGCCTGGATCTTGAAGATGAATCCGGTGAATTCATCATCGAACGGATCCACTTCCTCGTCGCCGGACGTTTTCCTCGGCTGCGGCGGCGGAGCGAACTGGAGGTACGTCTCAAGGAAAGTCTGAACGCCGAAGTTCGTCAAGGCCGAACCGAAGAAGACCGGCGTGAGTTCGCCCTTCTCCACCCGCTCCCGGTCAAAGTCGTTGCCCGCTTCGTCGAGCAGGAGAACGTCCCCGAGCGCCTGCTCGTAATAGGAAGTCTCCTGAATCGGGTGAGATTCGGCAAGGTCGCCGTCTTCGCCGACTTCGAGGAACCGCTTGTCCCCATCAGGGCGGGCGAGTTCCACGCGGCGGTTATGCCGGTCGTAGATGCCCATGAATTCTTTCCCCATGCCGATCGGCCAGTTCATCGCGTAGGACTCGATCCCGAGCACTTCCTCGAGTTCTTCCATCAATTCGAGAGGCTCTTTCCCCATGCGGTCCATCTTGTTCATGAAAGTGAAGATCGGGATCCCGCGCATCCGGCACACTTTGAACAGCTTGATCGTCTGGGGTTCGATCCCTTTGGCGGAGTCGATCATCATGACCGCCGAGTCGACCGCCATGAGCGTCCGGTACGTGTCTTCACTGAAGTCTTCGTGGCCCGGCGTGTCGAGGATGTTGACCCGTTTTCCGTCATAGTCGAACTGCAGCACCGAGCTGGTGACGGAGATGCCGCGCTGCTTTTCGATTTCCATCCAGTCGGATGTCGCGAATTTGCCGGATTTTTTCCCTTTGACCGTCCCGGCATCCCGGATGGCGCCTCCGAACAGGAGCAGCTTTTCGGTGATCGTCGTCTTCCCGGCATCCGGGTGCGAGATGATCGCGAACGTGCGCCTCGAGGCGATTTCGTTTTTCAGTTGTTGATCCATTTTTCCATTTCTCCTCATGTTTTCAGCTTTTCTCATCATAGAGACGATGGGCGGGGAAATCAAGCATGATCAACGGAAGAGGCCGGAAAGGAGTCCCCTTTCCGGCCGTCCCGTCAGTCGTGCACTCCTGCTTTGCGGCCGAATTTGCGCTCGGCTTCGTCGAGTGCGATCTCGGCGTCGCTGTGCGGATATTTCGTCCGGCCGATGATCTGGAAATCTTCGTGCCCTTTGCCGGCGAAGATGATGATGTCCCCTTCTTCGGCGACCGACACGGCGTGCCGGACCGCCTCTTCCCGGTCGCCGATGCACGCAAATCCGTCATGCGTCATCCCGGCGGCGAGCTCCGAAGTGATCGAGTCGTACGGCTCGTCCCGCGGGTCATCGGTCGTCAGGACGACATAGTCCGCGACCGATGCCTTTTCGGCCATCGTCGGCCGCTTCGAACGGTCCCGGTTGCCCCCCGTCCCGATCAGGAAAATCAGTTTGTTCGTCTTGTACGGAAGCACGGTGGCGATCGCCTTTTCAATCGCGTCCGGCGTATGGGCGTAGTCCACATACATCGTGACCGGCAAATCCGTCTCGACTTTCTCCATCCGGCCCTTCACAGGCTGGAGCGACCGGAGGCCGTCCAGGATTTCTCCGAGCGGCATGCCCGACGCGTAAAGCGCCGCGGTTGCGGCCAGCGCGTTCGACACGTTGAATTCGCCGAGCAGGTTCATCCGGACTTCTTCCCGGCCTTCCGGCGTCTCCATGAGGAACGAGGTCGAGCCGGCCCCGAGGCGGATATCCGACGCCCGGAACATCGCTTCTTCAGACAGCCCGTAGCTGTAGACCGGGAACGGGGTCATCTGCCGGTAGCGCTCCGACCACGGATCATCCGCATTGAGCACGGCGGCTTTCCGGCGGGAGACATCTTGTCCGAGCTGGGCGAACAGCAGCCCCTTTGCATAGCCGTAATGCTCCATCGTGCCGTGGAAGTCGAGATGGTCGTGCGTCAGGTTCGTGAATACGGCGATGTCGAAATCGGTGCCGGACATCCGCCCTTCGACGAGCCCGTGCGAGGACACTTCCATCGTCATCGTGTCGCACCCTTCCAAGACGGCCTGACGGATCATCCGCTGCGTCGTGACGGCGTCGTTCGTCGTGTTGGCCGACTCATAGAGTGTCCCGTCCAGGTCAAATCCGATCGTCCCCGAAGCGGCGGACTTCCGGCCGGCCGACCGGAGGATGCCGTGGATGATGCCGGTCACGCTCGTCTTGCCGTTCGTTCCCGTGACGCCGATCATTCGGATCGAGCGGGAAGGATGGCCGAAGAACGCCGCGGCGAGAAGCCCTTCGGCGCGTGCAGTGTCGTCGACGAGGACGAGCGCGGCCTTTTCCGGATCGATGTCGACCGGGCGTTCCGCGATGATCAGGCGGGCACCTGCCTTCAGCGCCTGCCCTGCAAATTCATGGCCGTCGACCGTGTAGCCTTTGACGCAGAGGAATGCCCCTCCCGGCTGGACCGCCCGGGAATCGACGGCCAGGTCGGTCACTTCCGCAGGGATGGTGCCGGTCACTTTCCGGACGGGCAGCTGTTCAAGCAGTTTTTTCGTTTCCATATGATCAATCCTCCGAGAGCGGCGACATGACGTAGGCACGGAGAAGCCGGGCCGCCGCTTCCATCGATTCCGTGTGGGTGCGCTCAAGCGCATGGGACGATTCGATCCCCGGGCCGAAGAGCGCATGCTTCACATCATAGCCTGCCCGGATGGCGGCCGAGGCATCCGAACCGTAGTACGGATAGATGTCCAGTTTGTGCGGGATCCCGTCTCTCTTGCACAGGTCCGCCAGATGGCGGGTGAGCCCGTAGTGATACGGGCCGCTCGAATCTTTCACGCAGATCGATACCGTGTACTCGTCCGACGACTGGCCGTCGCCGATCGCGCCCATGTCGAACGCGATGTACTCGACCGTCTCGTCCGGAACCGACGCGTTGCCGCCGAACCCGATCTCTTCATTGTTCGAAATGTAGAAGTGGACGGTGTGCGGGAGTTTCTCGCCCGACCCGGCGATCGACGCCGCCAGTTCAAGGAGAAGCGCGGTGCTCGCCTTGTCGTCGAGATGGCGGGATTTGATGAACCCGTTGTCCGTGCGCTCGAATCTCGGGTCAAAAGAGACAAAATCGCCCACTTCGATGCCGAGCTTCCGGGTCTCTTCCACATTCATCACTTTTTCATCGAGGCGGACTTCGATGTTGTCGCTGCTCCGCTCCGCCGTCCCGGCATCCCGGTACACATGCACGGTCGTCTGGTGCATGAGGATCGTGCCGCGGATCTTGCGCCCGTCCGCAGTGTGGACGAGGCAATACTCCCCTTCGGCCGCGTTCCAGTTGAATCCGCCGATTTTATCGAGCTTCAGGCGGCCGGACGGCTTCACTTCCTTGACGATGCCGCCGAGCGTATCGACATGAGCCGTAATGAGCCGGTGCCGGCTGTCGTCTTCGCCTTTGATCGAGGCGATTACGGCGCCTTTGTTTGTTGTTTGGATGTCCAGCCCGGCTTCTTCGAGAATGCCGGCCACTTTCCGCATCACATCCATCGTGTATCCCGACGGGCTCGGGGTGTGGACGAGCTGATCGAGAATGCGGATGGATCGTTCGAGATCGAATGGTATCGTCATATGAGTTCGTTCCTCCCAGATCGGAAAAATTCTTATTTCATTATACGCCTTCACCGGGCGGTCGTCACGGAGCGCCGGTCATTTCATGAACCGGCGGACGAGTTTCAGCCGGTTGCCGTACGGCGGATACGCGAGGCGGACGGGGAACGCGGTGCCGCGCTTCAGGATCCCCTTCGCATGCGTGAAGGCCTCGAACCCTTCCCTGCCGTGATAGCTGCCGATGCCCGACGGCCCCGCCCCGCCGAACGGCAGATCGGTGTTGCCGACGTGCGACATCGTGTCGTTGATGCAGCCGCCCCCGAACGGCAGCTCGGACAGGAAGAAGTCCATCGCCTGCCGGTTTTCGGAGAACAGATACGCCGCGAGCGGCTTCGGTTGCTCCCGGAGTTTCCGCACCGTGCCGGTCAGGCTGCCGTAGCCGTACACCGGAAGGACCGGGCCGAAGATCTCCTCTTCCATGACCGGGCTCTGTTCCGGAGGGCTGTCGAGGAGGGTTGGCTCGATGAACAGCTCGTCCCGGTTCATCCTCCCGCCGAGCACGACGGCCGGCCGCGCCGCATCGATCATTTCACGCAGGCGGTCAAACTGCCGGGCATCGACGATCCGGCCGTAGTCCGGACTTTCCCGGGCATCGTCGCCGTAGAAGCGCCGGATTGCCGCGACCAGCTCCTCCATGAACCGAGCCTTCACCGAATGATGGACCAGCAGAAAGTCGGGCGCCACGCACGTCTGCCCCGTATTCGTGAATTTCCCCCAGGCGATGCGTTCCGCCGCGAGCCGGAGATCCGCCGTCTGGTCGACGATCGCCGGGCTTTTTCCGCCGAGTTCGAGGACGACCGGCACGAGCCGTTCCGCGGCCGCTTTCATGACAATCCGGCCGACCTTTGCGCTGCCGGTGAAGAAAATGAAGTCAAACGGCGCGGCCAGCAGAGCCGCCGTCTCTTCCTTGCCGCCTTCGACGACCGCCACATGCCCGGGCTCAAACGTCGAAGCGATCAGCTCCCGCACGACCGCAGCCGTTCGCGGCGTCGTCTCCGACGGCTTCAGGACAGCCGTGTTGCCGCCTGCAATCGCCGCGGCGAGCGGCTCGATCAGCAGCTGGAACGGGTAGTTGAACGGCCCGATGATGAGCGCCGCCCCCCACGGTTCCCGGATGACGAAGCTTTTTGCGGGCTGCAGGAAAACCGGCGTCTTGCGGGGCTCCGGTTCCATCCAGCCGTCGAGCTTCGACACGGTGTCCCGGATGCTCGACAGGACAAAACCGACTTCCGTGGAATACGCTTCAAACGCACTTTTGCCGAGGTCCGCCCGGAGCGCATCCAGGATGGCCTGTTCCCGTTGCCGGATGGCTTCATGAAGGGCAAGCAGCCGTTCTTTCCTAAATGAAGCCGGCTTCGTCCTGCCCGACCGGAAAAACTGTTTCTGATGCGCCGCAATCCGTTCCGCCGTCTTTTCAATGGATCCCATCAGTCCCACCCCTTCTCTCTTCTTACTATTGATTATGACATCATCCGCAGGCCGGATGCCAATGTTGGCGGTTTCCGCCCAATGGAAAAGGACGCATCCGGACTGGGACCGTGAAGTCCCGGTGCCGTGCGTCCTCCTGAAGAGTGTCGATCAGGGCTTCATTCAGCCGGAAATCAAGTCCGGTTCCAGAACCGTTGCTGGGCGATTGCGGCGACGAAATCTTCCTGGAAACCGGCATTGCCGGAAGCGAACACCACGCCCGCCAGATTGTTGTCCGGGGCCGCCTCGATATACGGCCGCCCTGCCGCCGCGACGCCGATCGGCTTATACCGCTTGTAGGCATCGTGGACGAACTCGCGGACGCTCTGGTCGAACAGCACCTGATTGTGCGCGTTCCCTCCGACCACGTAGAACGAGTCGTACAGCACCGGATATTTCGTGGTGAACGTCTCTTCAACCTTTAGTTTCATGCCGTCCGATCCGGTCACATGGCCCAACCGGTCACTGATGATATCGATGAACACGCCGGCCTGCCGAAGGGCATCCAGCGTCCTCTTCACTTCTCCGCCGTCAAAGCCGTCGCCGATCAGCACGGCCACTTTCTGCGTATACGCATAGTGCGGGGTGTTCGCCTGGCTGATCGAGGGAGAGCTCTCCGTCACGGGAACGTGCGTGCCGGTCGGCCGGTCGACCCCGATATGATCGGCGATCACGCAGGCCATCTCCCGGTCGACATTCGCCCAGAATTCCACGTTCAGCTGGCGGATCTCCTCGGATTTCGCGTACCCGAGATGGTAGATGAACGTGTCTGTCAGATCCTGCTTCTCCACTTGCGACAGGCTGTTCCAGAAGAGCCTTGCCTGGGAGAAGTAGTCGAAGTACGATTCGCCCGGACGTTCCCTCGTGATCCGCCCCTCCACCTTTTCGGGGTAATGAACGAACCCGCCCTCTTCCGGCGGCGTCTCCGCCGGCGTGTTGCCCGCAAGCGTGTTTTCATGGTAAGTGACGTAGTCGGTGTCGATCCGGTATTTCGAATAGCTGTCCCTCAAGTTATAGTTCGTTTCCACGATCGGCCGGTTGACCGGAATTTCATTGATGTTCCCGGTGCCGAGCCGGTGGTAGTCCGTATCCCGGTAGGCAAACGACCGCCCCTGAAGGACCGGATCGTTCGTAAAGTCGATGCCCGGCACGAGCGAAGCCGGATCGAAGGAGGACTGTTCCTCTTCCGCAAAGAAATTGTCCACAAGCCGGTTCAATGTCAGCTTCCCGACAATCTCAACGGGGACCACTTCCTCCGGCCAGAGCTTCGTGTCGTCCAATATATCAAATCCGAACCGGTGCTCATCTTCTTCGGCGATGAGCTGCACGCCGAAATCGTATTCCGGATACGCCCCTTTTTGCACCGCCTCGACGATGTCCCGGCGGTGGAAGTCCGGGTCGACGCCGCCGATGATGTTCGCTTCATCCAGCAGCAGCGAATGGACGCCGAGCCTCGGCTTCCACGTGAACCGGACGAACGTCGAACGCCCCTCCGAGTTGATCAGCCGGAACGTGTTGATCGGCCAGCCGGCCATCATCCGCCAGCTTCTCGGCCGCCCTCTCATCGACATGAGCCACATCACCATATGGGCCGACTCCGGATTGCTCACGACGTAGTCCCAGAACCGGTCATGCGCGACCGTCGCCTGCGGGATGTCCGTGATCGGATTCGGCTTGACGGCATGCGTCACATCCGCAAACTTCATCGCATCCGCCAGAATGAACACCGGGAACTGCAGCGAAAGCGAATCATAGTTCCCTTCCTCCGTATAGAACTTCACCGCAAATCCCCGGATATCCACCGCCGTGTCCTTGGACCCCTTGCTTCCGATGAAATTCGAAAACCGGCAAAACACCGGTGTCCGGGTCCCCGGTTCCTGAAGGAATTTGGCCACCGTGTATGGTTTAAGCGACTTCGTCAGTTCAAATTCCCCGTATAGGCCGAACCCTCTCGCGTGCACCACTTTCTCGGGGATCCGCTCCCGGTTGAAATGGGATTGTTTCCTATAAAAATGGATATCGTGCAATAAAAGCGGCCCGCGCTTGCCGGCCCTCAATGTCCAGCGGTCGTTCGACACCTTGAACCCTGAATCGCTCGTCATTTTCTCTCCCGGACCGGTGTTTTGCTCCCGGAGCGGTTCAAGCTGTTCGTCTTTTTCGTCACGCCTGGACGGCTTTCCGTGTTCGTGCTGATCCAATCGGTCACCTCTTCCTTCACTTCTAAGGGACCATATGCCTCGCATGAAATCATTATTCTATGATCACGCTTCGGCAATCAAAGGAGCGCATCAATGGAACGCTGGATGATTGCCCCTTCGCTGAACGGGACGACCTCGGCGTCTTCCCCGCTCTTCAGCCGGAGCAGTTCATCCAGCAGCCCCGGGACCGTTGCCGACGGCTCGATTTTTTCGAACGGTCCGCCGCCAACCGCCCGGTAAAGGCCGGACCAGTTGACGAGCTTCAGAACCGCGTCGGATCCGAACACGGTAAACTCGATCCGCTCTTCGGCAGCCGCGCCTGCCAGCCCGTTGATGAGAACCGGAATGTCATCTTCCGTCCGCCCGATCGCCAGGACGCCCGTTTCCGACAGGCCGGGATCTTCCGGATAGTCGGTGCGTTTCGACAGAATTTGCAGTCCTCCGGAGAGCCGGCTCATAATCTGAAGGAAATGCGGGAACACTTCTCTTATGAACCCGCCCTGCTCACGGGTGCCGATCCACGGGTTCTGCTGCCACGGCCGCGGCCACTGCGGAAAATGAGCCTGCAGTTCGATCCGCCTGATCTGTCCGATGCTCCCGCTCCCTGCTTCAGAAAGCAGCATCCGCACAGACGGATCATACAGAAGCGGAAAATGCATGGCGGTCCGCCGGCCGTGCCGAAGCGCAGCCTCCGCCATCCGGCCGGCCGTCTCGGCATCATGGGCAAGCGGCTTTTCACAAAGGACATCAAGCCCCGCCTTAAAAGCCGCTTCCGCGATTGGTGCATGATGGCGGGGCGGCGTGCCGATGTACACCCAATCCGGGGCTTGGTCTAACACTTCCTCCAGGGAGCCTGCGGCCGGCACTGAAAACTCCCGGCTCATCTGATCGCGCCGGACAGGATCCGCGTCATACAGGACCGAAGCCTCAGCCTCAGGGTGTGCAGAAATCATGCGGAGAATGCGCTCGCCGACGATTCCGGCACCGATCACAGCGATTGTCGTCTTGTTCATCTGAAAACCAGCTCCTCTTCATAAATAGAAATATAGGTCTTCCGGCTTGTTTTGCATCTAACTCTGTTTCGGATTGTAACACCGACGGGTATATAGAAGTCAAACAACGAAAAGATCAAGGAGGAAATGTCATGATGAAACAAGAAAACTGGTGGGATGAAATGTTTACAGGGAACCTGGAACTCGGGATCAACAAGGAACGGCTCGCTGAACTGGAGCAGGAAAACTTCCTCTACTTCTCCGAAGAACAAGAAAACGTCCCGCAGGAGCAATAACGATTGAACAAGCGACAATCGCTGACCGCCGAACTGCGATTTGGCAATACATAAGGACCGCAACCCTCACGGAAAACCGGAGTGGATGCGGTCCTTATTACATTGAAAAAATTAAAAAGGGCTCTCTTCCTTGGATAGGAGAGAACCAGAAAAAGGAGGTATCATGAAATCTTCAAAAACCTTGGTTCGTATTCTGACAAAACCTCAAAGACCTGAGAGCCGTTCAAGTAGAGATGATGTTCCAATTTAGGGTGGGTCTTACTATTAATCAAAGGGTTTCGATCAAACCACTTGATGTATTCTGAGTTCACTACCTTATAGAAATACAAGGAATTCTCGTCAATGACTCCTGACAAATCATCTTGCAAGCTATTTAAATCAAATCTTCCGTATTCAGTTGAGAATCTGTAGGACCATACATAATACTCGACAGGAGAAATGGGTTGATCATAAATCACTTCAAATTTGTTACCTTCTATATCATTAAACTTAAGCTTTAGGTAATCAAAGTGAGTGATCACTTCAAAGAACCCTAAATCTCCGAGACTGCGACCCTTCATTGATGTGATGGGTTGCCAAGCACGCAAAATTTCCATCTAATCACTCTTTCTCTCTAATAATATCAGACTTGATCGATCCTCCAATGAAGGGGTTCCTGTGGCGAGGTTATCACACCAATGGTCTCCGCCTATTATCATTCCGTATTAAATCCATTTGCCCCAACTTCTCCCCAAGAAAGCAAAAACGCCACCTCGTAATGAAGTGGCGTTCTTCTCAAACCCTTATACATCAAGGGTTTCTATGATGATTCCGACTGGGCTCGAACCAGCGACCTCTACCCTGTCAAGGTAGCGCTCTCCCAGCTGAGCTACGGAATCAAATCTGGGATGTTGGCTTGGCGTGTTTCTCTCTCAAGCACATTTACTATAATAAAGGGCTTCAGGTATAAAGTCAACAGGTATTTTAAAAAAGTTTTTGGAGAGTGCGATTTTCCTGCTGGCGATGTTGAACTCTTCCATCTCGTGGCCCAACTCTTCCACTTCGCGATGCAACTCTTCCACTTCGCGACCCAACTCTTCCACTTCGATCTTCTCCTCCCCTTTGACGAAAAAAATCCCCGGAGAGCTTCTGCTCTGCCGGGGATTTCTCTATTCAGGCGGTGGCCACTTTTCCTTTGCCGCCTTTGTTTTTGGTCATCAACTGGATGGCGAGCAGGATGACGAAGAGAGCGATGCCGATGATGTCGGTCATGTTCTCAGGGAAGATGAGCATGATGCCCGCTGCGAGGGCGCCGAGCCGCTCGAGCCAGTTCAGCTTGCGGTACCAGAAGCCGACGAATCCGGCTCCGATGGCGAGCATGCCGGCGAGGGCGGTGGCGGTCACCCAGACGATTTCCAGGATGCTCGCATCGATCATGAGCATGGCCGGGTTGTAGACGAACATATACGGGATGATGAACGCGGCAATCGCGAGCTTCGCCGCGTTGACGCCCGTCTTGATCGGGTCACCGCCGGAAATGCCGGATGCCGCGAACGCTGCGAGGGCGACCGGCGGCGTGATGTCCGCGATGATACCGAAGTAGAAGACGAACAAGTGTGCAGAAAGCGCGACGACGACCGGAACGGCCGCGCCCGCCGGCTCACCGAGCATGAGGAGCGTGATGACCGCCGGCGCGGCGATCGTCGACGTGATGACATAGTTCGCCGTTGTTGGCGAGCCCATGCCGAGCACGATGGCCGCCAGCATCGTGAAGAACAGGGTCAGGATGAGGTGGCCGCCGGAAGCGGAGATGAGGCCGTTTGCCAGGCTGAGGCCGAGGCCGGTCTTCACGACGACCCCGACGATGATCCCCGCACAGGCGGTCGCTGCAGCGACGGCGAGGGCCGTCCGCGCCCCGTCGACGAGTGCGTTGATCATGTCCATGAAGCCGAGGCGGGTCTCCTTGTCGAATGCGCTGACGACGACGGTGAGGACGATGCCCCAGAGTGCCGCCTGCATCGTCGGAATGCCGATCAGAAGGAACACGATGATCCCGACGATCGGGAGAAGCAGGTAAATTTTCTTGAACACTTCGCGCCGGTCCGGCATTTCGTCGTCCGACAGGCCGGACAGGCCGATCCGCTTCGCTTCGAAATGGGTCATGATCCAGATGCCGGCGAAGTACAGGAGCGCCGGGATGGCTGCCGCCTTAGCGATCTCCCAGTAAGTGATTCCGCCGATGAACTCGACCATGAGGAACGCGGCGGCCCCCATGATCGGCGGCATGAGCTGGCCGCCGGTGGACGCAGCCGCTTCGACCGCACCCGCGAATTCCCGCCGGTAGCCGAGTTTTTTCATCATCGGGATCGTGTAGGATCCCGATGTAACGACGTTAGCGACCGAGCTTCCCGAGATCGTCCCCTGAAGCGCGCTCGAGAAGATGGCGACCTTTGCCGGACCGCCCGTCAGCTTGCCTGCAAGCGCCACGGCCAAGTCATTGAAATACTGGCCGACGCCGGTCTTGACGAGGAACGCCCCGAACAGCAGGAACACGAAGATGAACGTGGCGGATACGCTGATCGGCGTTCCGAGTATCCCGTCCGTCGTAAAGAACATCAGCTGACTGAGCGCCGACAGGTCCTGTCCCCGGTGTGCGAGGAATCCGGGGAAGTACGGGCCGAAGAACGCATACACAAGAAACGCGACCGAGATGATGGTGATCGGCAGGCCGACCGCCCGCCTTGCAGCTTCAAGCGTGAGCAGCACGGCAATGATGGCGACGACCATATCCAGTTCCGTCATCCGGCCGACCCGGAGAACGAGGTCTCCGTAATTCAGCGGCCAATACAGGCCGACGCCCACCGACAGCAGCGCCAGGATCATGTCATAAAACGGCACTTTGCCCTTCTTCGGTGATTTCCTCCGGAACGGGAACAGCAGGAAAATGAGCGAGAGCGCAAATCCGAGGTGGATGGAGCGCTGGATATAGGCCGTGTACTGGCCGAAAATCGCCGTATACAGCTGGAACAGCGAGAAGGCGAGCAGGCCGAAGAACACGACTTTCTTCATGATGCCGCCGAGGTCCCGGGTGTTGGCCTCCGGGTCATACTTCTTCAGCAGTTCCTGTTGTTCTTCTTCGGAGAGCTGGCCCTCCCCCGGTCCTTTCACCGGCTCTTTGTTATCCGCCATTCATGTTCACTCCTTTCAGCATGCCGAGCAGGGACAGCCTCTTCACTTCAAATAAATAAGAAGCTCCCCGCTCCAATTCTTTTTTCAAGTCGTGTCTGCGGCCGTCGTAGCGGAATTCGAGATCCGCATCGATGTCGGCCACGAACAAGTTAAACGAGTCCAATGTCTTGTCTTCATATTCCAGGATGTATTTGCCGTCGCGTTCGGTGAATGTCTCCCCCGCTTCGGCGTGGCCCGGCAATCCGATCGCCAGGTCTTCATACTCCATCCGGAGAAGCCGGATCCGTCCGTCCCCGGTCACCCTGTACGATTCCAGCACATCGGTCAGATGGATGGAATGGGTGTACCGGATGGCGAACCGGTCTTCGCCGGTCTTGCGTATGTAGTGGACGGCCGGATGCTCCGTCCTCGTTTCCGTGAAAGTGAACGCCGTGAAGACGGGCAGCAGCAGGAAACAAAGGAGCAGAATGCCCGCACCGGCCGCCAGAGCGAATTTCCGCATGGAGCCTCCCCTCCCGGTTCAGTCTCCGCACAAAGAGAAATGAAGCGACGAAGCACGGCTTCATCGCTCCACTTCCTGTTGACGGCGCTGGATCACTTGCCGTTTACTTCATCAAAATAGCGCTGGGCGCCCGGGTGGACCGGAATCCCGATGCCGTCAAGGCCCTTCTCTGCACTGATGAGCTGGCCTTTGGCGTGTGTGATCTTGTCCGTGTTCTCGTAGATCGCCTTCGTGATGTCGTAGACGACGTCTTCCGAAAGGTCGTTCTGGATGACGAGCATCGCGCCGACCGAAACAGTCGGTACATCCTGCTCGAGTCCGTATGTGCCTTCTTCGATCGTGTCTTTCGCGTAGTAAGGGTACTTCTCGATCAGCTCATCGGCCTTGTCGTCTTCGACAGGGACGATGTTGACCTTTGCAACCGCGTTGAGGGCCTCAACCGCGCCCGTCGGCGTTCCGGAAGTGATGAATGCCGCATCGATCTGGCCGGACTGAAGGCTTTCCTGGGATTCGCCGAAGTCAAGGTTCTGCGCCTTGATGTCGTCTTTGAGGGAAAGTCCGTGGATCTCGAGAAGCTGCTCGGCGTTTGCGTATGTGCCGGAGCCCGGAGCCCCTACGGATACTTTCTTGCCCTTCAGGTCGTCAAATGTCTTGATGCCGGATTTCTCGGTTGTAACGAGCTGGATCGTCTCCGGGTAGAGCGATCCGAGCGCGGAGACCGTGTCGATCGCATCTCCGTCAAACATGAGCTCGCCTTTGTTCGCATAGTAAGCGATGTCCGTCTGGACGAAGGCGATCTCCGCCGTGCCGTCCGCAAGCGCGGTCATGTTGGCAGCGGATGCCTGGGAGCTCTCAGCCGTCGTCTTGATGCCGGTTTCATCCGTGATGAACTCGGCAAACGAACCGCCGAGCGGGTAGTAAGTCCCCTGCGTTCCGCCTGTCAGAATACTGAGGAACTTGGGTTCGCTTTCAGTTTTGCCTTTGTCGTCGCCGCCTGTGTCTCCGCCCGCATTGTTGTCGTCGCCGCCGCTGCTGCCGCAGGCCGCCAATGCGAAGAGAGCCAGGATGCCAAGGATGGCGAGGAAGCGGAATCGTTTTTTCATCGATTGATTCTCCCCTTTTCTCTATTGTTTTGCAAACGCTTCCTCCTATTCTACCATGACTATTCACCCAAGTGTCAATGTTTTTTGAAAACAGTCAGTATTTGGCTCCGTCGATGTCCGTTTCGGGCGCCGTCTCTTCAGGCGGGATGCTCCGGAATGTTTCACCCTGCTCTTCCAGGTCACGGGTCCGGTGCGCAATCCGGGACGAGGCACAGGCGGCAACACTTGCGACGAGGTCATCCAGGAACGTATGCACACCGATCCCTTTTTTCGTGTCCAGGTCATTGATCACGCCGATTTTGTTTTTGTCGAGGTGGCCGAACGTCGTGACGGCGATGCTGCCGTACGTGAAGACGGCACCGAGCGCGATCGTTTCATCGACGCCGAACAGGCCTTCATCGGATGTGACGATCTGCTGCAGCGGCTCGGACAGCATGTTCTTTTCGGCCAGCACATCGAGTTCGATGCCGACGAGGAGCGCGTGCTGGACTTCCCGCTTTTTCAGTACGCTTTCGACCGATTCCGTGCAATGGGCCAGCTCCAGCCCGTCGTTGTACGGCGCCTGCATTTCATATACGATCTTCGCGATCGCTTCTATCGTGACTCCGCGGCGTTCAAGTGCTTCCTTCGCTGCTTTCGTGACCACATCGGATGGAACGACCTTTGTTTTATCAAACATGATGATTCCCCTTTCGTTTAAGAACGGATGCCCACATTATAACCATACAGACCGTTGTGCTACAATTCGGATACAGCCAATGATTTACGAGGAGGTCCTCATTTTGAAAAATGGACGCATCAATGAATTGACTTTATACAGCAAGGCGCTCGGGGAAGAGATGGAACTGCTCGTCTACCTGCCCGAACAGTATACCCCGCTCTACAAATATTCCGTCCTGATCGCTTCCGACGGCAAGGACTACTTCCAGTTCGGACGCCTTCCGCGGCTTCTTGAGCGGCTGCGGGAAGAGGATGCCATCGACCGGACCATCGTCGTCGGCGTCCCGTATAAAAGCGTCAGCGAACGCCGCCGGATGTATCATCCAGAGGGGGACCGGAACAGCGACTACATCCGTTTCCTCGCCCATGAGCTCGTCCCGTTCATCGATGCGGAATTTCCGACATACCAGGTCGGTGCCGGCCGGGCGCTCATCGGCGATTCCCTTGCCGCGACCGTCTCCCTCGTGACCGCCTGCAAATATCCGCACACTTTCGGGAAGGCCGTCTGCCACTCGCCGTACGTGGACGATTCGGTGCTGGCGGCCGTCGAAAATGTTGCGGATCCGACCTGTTTCGACATCTACCAGGTGATCGGAACAGGCGAAACTGAAGTGAAAACCACTGTTGACGGCGTCCGGGATTTCCTCACGCCGAACCGGGAATTGAGGAAAGTGATCGAGAAAAAAGGGTTTTCCTCGTTCTATGAAGAATTTAGCGGAGAGCACACCTGGAAGTATTGGCAACAGGACATGGACCGGGCCATCCGGTTCGCTTTCGGAAAGTGATCGGGTACACTATCCGGCCGCTTTCTGATATTCTTAATAGTGAAAACATCACAGGGAGGTTATCGCATGAAATACGGCATCGTCGCATTTCCATCAAGAGAACTGCAGGATCAGGCCAACGCCTACCGGAAGCGCTATGATCCACACTACGCGCTTATTCCGCCGCATATGACGATTCTCGGACCTTTCGAGATCGAGAATAAGTCCATGAAGGAAGCATCGGATGAACTCCTCAAAGTCGCGGCGAAACACAAGCCGTTTGAACTGAATGTGACGAAGGTGAGCACATTCGCCCCGGTCACGAACGCGATCTACTATAAAGTCGAGCCGAACGAAGGGATCCTCGCACTCCGTGAGGCACTCGACCTCGACTTCATCAAGGAAGATTCCAAGCATCAGTATGTGCCGCACATCACGATTGCACAGAAGATGTCTTCAGGCGAACACGATGACATCATCGGGCAGATCAAGATGGCCGGGATGGAGCATACCGAAACGATCGACCGCGTCCACCTTCTCTACCAGCTCGAGAACGGCATGTGGTCCGCCTACGAAACCTTCACTCTTTCGGGAGATGAGTAAGCGTTGGTCCGCCTGAAGCTGGCATCGACCGACCGGGAGCGGGAGGATGCCTTCGCCGTCCGGCGCACTGTTTTCGTCGAAGAGCAGAGAGTGCCGCTCCATATCGAGCTGGATGAGCTGGATGAAACGGCCGTCCACTTCATCGCCTATGACGGCGAGCAGCCGATCGCCGCCGGCCGGATCCGGGATGTCGGAGAAGGCACGGGCAAGGTGGAACGGGTGTGTGTGTTGCCCGAATACCGGGGCCAGAGGCTGGGGCAGCGGATGATGGTCATGCTCGAGGAACATGCACGCGGTGCAGGCCTCAGCAAGATCCGGCTGAATGCCCAGTCCCATGCGCAGGATTTTTACAAGAAAATCGGCTATACGGTCACGTCGCCGGAGTTCCTGGACGCCGGCATCCCGCACCGGGCGATGGAAAAGTCGCTAGAACCGGCCGGCCATGCCGACCGCGCAACAGCCGAGGAGCAGTAAATAGAAAACTCGCAGGAGACGAAAAGTCTTCTGCGAGTTTTTTGATTCAGCCCTTTTTGTCGATCATGCGCTGGATGTCCCCGACATTCAGGGAGCTCCCGCTTTTCATGATCGATTCGGCAATCTGGTCTTCAAGCTGCTTGGATACATCTTTCTTCGCCAGCCTGCCGACCTTCCGGATGATTTTTCTTACTTGCCGCTCATCCTGAAAGTTGGCGTGCTGGATCGCATTGGCAAGGGCGAACAATTCATCCATCGCAACACCGGTCTTATTTTCGATTTTCCGGAAAAGCGACTCGTTCATCCGTTTTCCTCCTTAGCAATTGGAATAGCTTCTCCCGACGATGATCAGCAGGATGAACAGGATGACGATGAGGACGAACATGGAGCC
>NZ_LN651373.1:931793-938961 GCF_000826125.2 Bhargavaea cecembensis | reverse complement strand
CCCCAGCCGCCACCGCCGAAGCCACCGCCGCCGCCGCCGTAACCGTAGCCGAACATAGCATTCCCTCCTTTCCTGTTCCGTGTAGTGTATGCGGGTGTTGCGAGGGGGAAATGGTTGTTCGCCCGGTTCCGTTTTTTAGGGGCGGGTGGCTGGCGCAAAACGGATTGATTGAACATGAAAAAACAGCGGCGGATTTAGATTCCGTCACTGTTTTTTCATCATGGTCTTCCTTTCGAGCGGAAGATGAGGGAAGCGATGAAGCCGAACAGGATGGCGGCGCTGATGCCGGAGCTGGTCACTTCAAACATTCCGGTGATCACGCCGATCAGGCCGTGCTGTTCCGCTTCGCGGAGCGCCCCGTGGGTCAGAGAATTGCCGAATGAGGTGATCGGGACGGTGGCCCCTGCGCCCGCGAAGTCGATCAACGGCTCATAAAGCCCGATGCCGTCGAGGACCGCTCCTGCCACGACGAGGAGGCTGAGCGTATGGCCCGGAGTCAGTTTCGCCACGTCGAACAGCAACTGCCCGATCACACAGATCAGACCGCCGACGACGAATGCGATAATGAAAGAAGTGATCATGGCCGATCCTCTCCTTCCATGGTAATCTCCACTGCATGCGCGGTACACGGGATGGATTCGCCCTGCTGGAATGAGAGCGGCGACAGCAGCGCACCCGTCGCGATGAGAAGCACCCTCTTGTATTCACCGTCCATCAGCCGTTTGAAAACATCGGAAAAATAGACGGCCGCCGAACAGCCGGCACCGCTTGCACCCGCGAAGAATGACGGATCGTCCCCATAAAACTCTTCCCCCGCATCCCGCCACTTCGACCGCCTCACTTCAAGGCCTTCTTCCCTCGCCATTTGCCTGAACAGCGAAGACCCGACCCGGCCGAGGTCGCCCGTGATGATCGCATCATAATCCTCGGGGCGGCTTCCCGTTCCGGTGAGATGCCGGCTCAGCGTGTCGAAAGCGGCCGGTGCCATGGCGGCCCCCATATTGAGCGGATCGGTCAATCCATAGTCGACGGACCGGCCGACCGTCGCCCGCCGGATCCCCGGATAGCCGGGTTCGCACGGCGTCACCGCCGCGAATCCCGCGGCGGTCACCGTCCACTGGGCAGTCGGCCCTTTCTGGAACCCGTACTCGACCGGGTAGCGGAATTGCCGTTCGATCGAGTTATGCTGGCTGGCCGATCCGGCGAGGGCCAGCCGGGATGCCCCCGTCTCCGTCAGCAGGGCCGACACGATGAGAGAAGAAACCGACGTCGCGCAGGCGGAAAACAAACCGAGATAAGGAAGATGCAGATTGGCTGCCGCAAAGTTTGACGGCGTCATTTCATTGACCAGATCGCCGCACAGGAGAAAATCGGCATCCGCCGGCATTGCCCCCGCCTTTTCCAGCGCCAGGCCGCACGCATCTTCGATCAGGCGGCCGTGTGCTTTCTCATTCGTCTCCTCGCCGCACAGTTCGGAGTCGTACAGCTTGTCGAACAGCGGGCCGAACGGGCTTTTCTTCTTTTCGAGCGGTCCGGCCGCGACGGCGACCGAACGGATCGACGGACGGCTATTGAACGTGACAACACCCCGCGCTACCATCCGACCACCCCGAATTTCACGAGGATCGTCTTGATGAGCGCGACGACGAATGCCGAAAAGACGCCGAAGACGATGACGGAACCGGCCAGCTTGAACATGTTCCCTCCGACTCCGAGCACATAGCCTTCGGTCCGGTGCTCAATCGCCGATGAAATCATCGCATTTCCGAAACCCGTCACCGGCACGGCCGACCCGGCCCCGCCGAACTGGGCGATTTTTTTATATTTCCCGAAACCGGTCAGCAGCATGACGATGAAGATGAGCGTCGCCACCGTCGGATTGCCCGCCGTCTTCTCGGTGAAGTCAAAGAAATACATATAGAAATACATGAGCCCCTGCCCGATCGCACAGATCAGACCGCCCGTCAGGAACGCCCGGATCAGGTTTCCCGCGAGCGGCGGCTTCGGTGACATGTTCTGCTCCAGCTGAGAATATGTTTTTTGATCCATCAGGTCTCTTCCTTTGAAAGGGATTTGATCGTCTCCACTTTGTCGTGAAGCTTCTTCTTGTCGTCTTTCAGGTCATCCAGTTTTTCGGTCTCCCAGTAAATCTTCAAATCTCCCGAAAGCGTGACCGTCCGTTCCGGAAACTCTTTCTCCATCTTCTTTTTCAGCTGCTCCTCGATCTTCGACTTGCCGAATCGGCTGAGCGGCCGGACATCCACCCCGACGAGCAAATCCTCCTCCACGAAAACGGCAATCGCCGACGTGATGCGCTCTTCGCCCCTCAGCACCGCCTCGGCCCGCTGCTCATCCGCCGGGTCCTGTTCCCCCTTGACCCGGATGTCGGCAGCACCCTGCCCGCATCCCGAAAGGACCAAAACAATCCCGGCAGCCCCCAATAACCTCCTCAAGACGCCACCTCCCATATTCCTCCCAGCATGCCCCAAAAAAGAAACAGGTATGCACAAAAGCGAAGGGCGGCTGAAAGGGGCGACAGGCATAAGGCAGGATGCAGAGCGAAGCCCGCTTCGCGGCGCATCATGACTTATGACCCCGAGCCCCTGGCGCCCGGAGCTGGATGACACAAAAGCGAAGGGCGGCTGGTCAGGGGCGACAGGCGTAAGACGATCTGCAAAGCGAGGCCTGCCTCGCGGAGCAGAACGGCTTACGACCCCGAGCCCCTGTTGCCCAACGCTTTGCTTTTGGGCACAAAAAACATTGCCGCCCGCAGCTGGATGGCACAAAAGCGGAGCGGGCCGCGACAAAACGGAGAATCTAAAGCAACTGAAATTTAAAGATGAGCCCCCTGAATCTAAAGATGGAGGCCCTGAATCTAAAGATAGACCTCCCGAATCTAAAGGAAGCGGTCCCGCGGCCTCGCTGTGCATACGCCCGGCCGTCCGTTTCTCCTGCGCATACAGTAGAGAGAGTTACAGGGAAGGAGGTGTTTAATTATGGGTTGCTGTGGACGAAAAGATTTCGTCTCCGGATCTTCTTCCTTTGATCACTGCCTGTGTGAAGTAGTTCGGGTGATCAAGGACATCCAGGACACGGGCGCAGATGAGTGCACGGATTGCCCGACAAGCTGCTTCCTCACGCCGCTCGGCGGTGTCAGTCCCGGCCGGACGTCGCCGATCAACACACGGGTCATCGTTCTTCTCACCGAAAAAGGTTGTCCGTTCAAAGTGCAAGCGGATCCTTGCGACTGCTCCGCTGGCGCTACGGAGTACTGCTACTTCCGCATCGAGGAAATCCTCGACGGCAGTTGTTGCGTCACCCTTCGTGCCCTCACGAAGACGAGTAGCGGTTTCTCCAAGACAGATGTGTGTGTCACGGTCGACATCAGCTGCTTCTGCGGAATTCAATGCATTGCCGACACCTTCGTCGAAGGAGTCTGCGACTGATTGACCGCCTGTTGTTGCGGTGTCCTGCCGTCCGGCTTTTGCCGGGCGGTTTCTTTTATCTTTCCACTGAAAAACGCGCCCATACAAAAAAGCGGATCCGATCCTCCTTTTCGGATGAACGGTTCCGCTCTTTATTTGCCCACTTTGCATCAGCCGTGCGGGAAAGGCTTCCCTTTCCACCAGATCGCCTGAAGCGAATCGATCGGAATTTCTCTCGTTTCCCCTTCTTCGACTGCATTTCGGATATGCACCTTTCCTTCAGACATCCGTTCGATATCGCCGGTGACCGAGCCGCCGTCTTTCAGCCGGAACTGGATCGGCCGGTAGGCCTGCCGCTGGAACGGCCGGGAAAGAAAGCGCAGCTGGTTCAATAGCTTTTCAATCTCTTCCGCTCTTCCGGGGAGGTTGTAAACCGAGGTGCTTTCATCCAGGTCGGCCTCATTCAACACGGCGACCTCATCGCCGGACCCTTCCCTCGAGTACACCGGCTCTGAAATGAAATGAATCGGCGGGGAATCGACAAAGAGCAAAGGGCCTCCGTCACGGATCGTCATGGGCTCACATCCTTCCGCTTTTTTCTGTCCAGCTTCGGGCGCCAACGGCTCAGGGTCATAAGCCTTTCTGCTCTGCGAGGCTGGCCTCGCGCCGCAGACTGTCTTATGCCGGTCGCCTCTGGGCAGGCGCCCTCCGCTTTTCTTTGTCCAGCTTCGGGCGCCAGAGGCTCAGGGTCATAAGCCCGCCGGTTCTGTGAAGCAGGCTTCACGCCACCGTCTGTCTTATGCCGGTCGCCTCTGGGCAGGCGCCCTCCGCTTTTCTTTGTCCAGCTTCGGGCGCCAGAGGCTCGGGGTCATAAGCCCGCCGGTTCTGTGAAGCAGGCTTCACGTCACCGTCTGTCTTATGCTGGTCGCCTCTGGGCAGGCGCCCTCCGCTTTTCTTTTATCCTATGCTCTTTCCTCTTGAACGGACACCGTCAGAGCTGGGAGATGAACAGCGTGGCGAGCCCGAGGTAGATGAGGATGCTGATGATGTCGTTGAGCGTCGTGATGAACGGGCCGGATGCGACGGCCGGGTCGATCTTGAGACGGTGCATGAGGAGCGGAATGAACGAGCCTGCGACGGTCGCGACGAAGATCGAGCCGAGGATGGCCGCGCCGACGAGCAGGCCGAGCAGCGCTTCATGTTTCCAGATGAAGACGAGGCCGAAGACGAAAATGCCGCAGACCGTTCCGGTGATGAGGCCGGTCCCCGCTTCCCGGAAAAGGAGTTTCATCTTGCTTTCCTTTTCGATGTCTCCTGTGGCAATCCCCCGGACGGCGACAGCCAGCGACTGGGTGCCGCTGTTCCCCGCCATTCCCGCGATGAGCGGGATGAAGACGGCGAGAAGCGCCACCCGGTCGAGCGTCTGCTCGAAATGACCCATCAGGTTGGCGGTCACCATCCCGAGGAACGTCAGGAGGATCAGCCACGGCAGCCTCTTTTTCGCCGCAGACAGCGGATTTCGGTCGAGCGTGTCCATGTCGCTCACCGCAGCCAGCTTGGAATAGTCGTCCGAAGCTTCTTCTTCGATGACGTCCATCGCATCGTCGACGGTGATGATCCCGAGGAGATGCTGCTGGAAGTCCACGACCGGGATGGCGAGGAAGTCATAGTCTTTCATCGTCCGGGCGACTTCTTCCTGGTCGGCGCTCACGAGGACGCTCACGACCCGTTCGTTCATGATGTCCCCGATGATGGCACTTTCATCCGCGATGATGATGTCCCGCAGCGACACGACACCGGCAAGCCGGTTTTCATCATCGGTCACGAATATGTAGTAGATCGTCTCGGCTTCCGGAGCGGCGTTGCGGAGGATGGCCATCGCCGAGCGGACCGTCGAGTTTTTAGGGATTGTGACATATTCCGTCGTCATGATGGAACCCGCGGTGTACTCCTCGTAATGAAGCAGGTCTTTGATCTCCCGGGCGTCCTCATCGTCCATCAGTGCCAGATAGGTAAGCACCTGTGACTTGTCGAGTTCGTTGAGGACGTCGACCGCGTTGTCGGCGTACATCTGGGCGATCATGTCGGCCGCATATTTCGTGTCCATTTCCGCCAGGTAACCTTCGAACTCATCATCGGGAATTTCCGACACTTCGAAGACTCCCGCCAGTTCCCTCGGCGACAGGTACCGATAAATCTTCTGGCGGAGTTCGGGTCCGGCCTTCTCATAATACTTGGCCTGGTCATACGGATGGCCCGCGAGGAACTCCTCCCTGAATAACTCAGGCTTCTCCTCTTCCAAAAGACGGGTCACCAGTTCTTCATCGATATATTGTTCTTCCTGATCATTAAGCAGTTCCGGCATGCCGGTCCCCTCCTTCCGCTTTGGCCCGCGGCGTTCGTGCAGCGGGGCTATTGTTGAAAGTTTCCTTCACGGGGTACACTGGGAACAGGACCTACCGGGAATGGAGTGAATGTGATGAAAGTTGATATTATCGGAGATATCCACGGATGTTTCGATGAGCTGATGGAGCTTTTCGAAAAGCTCGGCTACCGCATGGAAGGCGGAGTGCCTGTCCATCCGGGCGGCCGGAATCTTGCATTTGTCGGGGATGCGACCGACCGGGGCCCGAAATCCATCGAGGTGCTGAAGTTGCTGTTCGCCCTGCAGGATGCGGACAGACTCATCTATTCCCCGGGAAATCACTGCAATAAATTATATCGGTATATGCTCGGGAATAAAGTCCAGCAAAAGCACGGCCTCGAGACGACGGTCGCCGAGCTGGACGCCCTTTCTGGAAAAGAGCGAGAACATCTCCGCCGCAAGTATATCCGGTTTTACGAATCGCTGCCGCTCTACCAGATGCTGGACGGGGGAAAGCTCGTTATCGCGCATGCCGGCATTCCGCAGGACCTGATCGGCCGGACCGGCGGAAGCCGGCTCAAAAGCTTCGTCCTCTACGGGGACACGACGGGCGAGACCCTTCCGGACGGGCGGCCCGTCAGGCGTGACTGGGCAAAGCACTATCACGGCGATGCATTCATCGTTTACGGCCATACGCCCGTCAAGGAATGCCGGTTCGTCCATCACACCGTCAACATCGATACCGGCTGCGTGTTCGGCGGCAAGCTGAGCGCACTCCGCTATCCGGAAAAAACGATTGAAAGCGTCCCTTCCCGCCAGCCGTTCAGACCTGAGAAGTTCAGCACATTTCCAGGATAACGAATTGATTCAAAGGAGCTGTTGCATATCTTCCGGAAGCGGGCTGCAGAAT
The DNA here is from genome assembly GCF_000826125.2 of Bhargavaea cecembensis. Lineage (GTDB taxonomy): Bacteria > Bacillota > Bacilli > Bacillales_A > Planococcaceae > Bhargavaea > Bhargavaea cecembensis_B. The sequence continues at coordinate 932,261 of NZ_LN651373.1, read as the reverse complement.
CTCAGCTGTTCGCCGGTCAGCGGATGGGTGAAGGCCAGCTCTTCGCAGTGGAGCGCCTGTCTGCCGATCAGCGAACAGTCACCGCCGTAAAGGCTGTCTCCTTCAAGCGGATGGCCGGCCGAGGCCAGGTGAACCCGGATCTGATGCGTCCGGCCGGTGTGGAGCACGACCGACAGCAGATTGAGCACCCGGCCTTCCCGCTCCGCCGACCGGACGACTCGGATTTCCGTTCTGGCCGGCTGTCCGTCCGGCCTTACGGTCCGTTCGATGATGCTCCCTTCCTTTCGGCCAATCGGCGCGTCGATCAGAAAGCGGTCTTCACGGAACCGCCCGGGAGCAATCGCCGCATAGCATTTGAATATGCCGCCCGCCTTCATTTCCTCGGAAAGGAGATGATGGATGTGGCGGTTTTTTGCGATGCATACGAGTCCCGACGTCTCCCGGTCGAGCCGCGTGACGATATGGACG
>NZ_LN651373.1:852706-931581 GCF_000826125.2 Bhargavaea cecembensis | reverse complement strand
CACCGCCGTAAAGGCTGTCTCCTTCAAGCGGATGGCCGGCCGAGGCCAGGTGAACCCGGATCTGATGCGTCCGGCCGGTGTGGAGCACGACCGACAGCAGATTGAGCACCCGGCCTTCCCGCTCCGCCGACCGGACGACTCGGATTTCCGTTCTGGCCGGCTGTCCGTCCGGCCTTACGGTCCGTTCGATGATGCTCCCTTCCTTTCGGCCAATCGGCGCGTCGATCAGAAAGCGGTCTTCACGGAACCGCCCGGGAGCAATCGCCGCATAGCATTTGAATATGCCGCCCGCCTTCATTTCCTCGGAAAGGAGATGATGGATGTGGCGGTTTTTTGCGATGCATACGAGTCCCGACGTCTCCCGGTCGAGCCGCGTGACGATATGGACGGTGGCGGGCAGTCCTTCGTCCCGGAACTTGCCCGCCACAACATTTGCGAGCGTCCCGGCCGGCGCATCCCGGGACGGAATCGTCGCCTGGCCTGAAGGCTTGTCCAGGATGAGGAGCGCCTCGTCTTCATGGATGATCGAAAGCGGTCCGGTCTCCGCCGCCAGCCCCTCGGCGGGTGCCTCGGGCGGAAAGATGACCGTCACTTCATCACCGGGCGACAGATGATGGCGGACCGTCCGCTCGATTCCATTCACCGAGATGAGGCCCCCCCGGTATTTCACGGCCGTCAGCGTCCGGCGGGAAATTCCGCAGTCCGACAAAAACCGCCCCAGCTCGCCGCCGTCTTCCCCGGCGGTGAAGGTGAGGCGGAAACGGCGGTCAGTATCCATCCGCACCGATATCCGAATCGATGAACGAATCATGGACCCGCTTCCAGAACGGGAACGGGCGGAACCGCGCAAATCGGACCTTCTCATCCGCCACCCGGTAGCTGATCGTCTTGACGTCCTTATGGAGCAGATGGAGATGATCGATCGTCACCATGAAGTCCGGCCCTTTCACCGGCTTCAAAATGCAGGAATGGTGCGAAGGCAGGACGAGCGGGGAACCGACCGTCCGGAAGACCCGGTTGTTGATCGAGGCCATCTCCGTCAGCTGCATCGCCTGCAGGGACGGGTGGATGATCGCCCCGCCGAGCGCCTTGTTGTAGGCCGTGCTGCCCGACGGCGTCGAGACGCACAGCCCGTCTCCCCGGAACCGCTCAAACGGCATTCCGTTCAGCTCGACGTCCATGACGAGCGTCACGTCGGGAGATTTGACCGTCGATTCGTTCATCGCAAGGTACACGGCATCGTTCATTCCGCTCCGGTAGCTGATCGTCGCTTCAAGCAGCGGATACTCGATCACATCATATTCCTGCTTGGCGATCGAGATGACCAGCTTCTCCAGTTCCGGCGGCTGCCAGTCCGCATAAAATCCGAGATGCCCGGTATGCACCCCGACGAAGGCCGTGTCCGCCAGGCGGTCACGGTAGCGGTGGAATGCGTGGAGCAGCGTCCCGTCTCCTCCGATCGTCAGGACGATATCGGGCTCCGCTTCGTCAAAGAACATCCCGAAGCCGGACAGATAGTCTTTCGCCTGCTCTGCGAGCGCATTGGAAAGATCATCCCCTCTCGACTGGATTGAAAATCTCATCGCCGCCGCCTCCTTCTTCGGTCTTTCGCATGTCGTCACGCGGTTCTCCGCGGTATTCGCTGAAATATCTCTGCGCCTCCTGGATTTCATCCCGGATCTTCGACATTTCCTCATCGAGCGAAAAAGCCGCCTCGGCCGCCCTCTGCAGGCGCGCCTTGATCTCTTTCGGGAACACGCCCTTGTACTTGTAGTTCAGAGAGTGCTCGATCGATGCCCAGAAGTTCATGGCGAGCGTCCGGATCTGGATTTCCGCCAGGATGCCGATCTCCCCGTGGATCGTCTGGACCGGGTATTCGATGATCATATGGTAGGAGCGGTACCCGCTCGGCTTGTTCTTCGAGATATAGTCCCGCTCCTCGACCACGCGCATATCATTGCGGAGCCGGATGTTTTCCACGACCGTCCCGATGTCGTCCACGAACTGGCACATGATCCGGAGGCCGGCGATATCCGGGAGCTCCTTTGCCAGCGCCTCCGACGGCTCGAACGGGATTCCCTTTTCGAGCGATTTATCGTAGATGCTCGGGATCGGCTTGACCCGTCCCGTGACGAACTCGATCGGCGAATGCTCGATCTCCCGGGCAAACTGGTTCCGCATGCCCTTCAGCTTGATTTTCAGTTCATCAACCGCTTGTTTATACGGCTCCAGAAAACGTTCCCACTGTCCCATTTTTCCACTCCCCCGTCCGGTCGGGCCCGTCAAGCCCCGAGGATTTCATGAAATGCGGCTTCCACCGCGCCGGAGAACTCGTCCCCGTAATTGTCGTTTCCTTCAATGTTGAAGATCAGCATATCCAGCTCATCCGCAAACCGCTCAAGAACCAACCGGCGGCTGCCGTCTGTCAGGACCGGATCCGTGCCGGCCCGGAGCGCCTCCGCCATCGCCGGCCAGACCTCGCCGGGAAAATGGATGTGGAGAAACTGTTCTCCGTCGTCGAGCAGATAAATGAATGTGCCGGCATCCGTGTCCGTGATCATCCGGCCCGCCGGCGCCGCTTCCGGGAGCACCGTCCCTTCATCCAGGATGAACTCTATTTTGCCGCCTGTTTTTGCGGTCCGGATCCTCAGATTGCGTTTCACTTGTCCTCTTCCCTTCTTACAATAGCCATAGTCGTTTTCAGTCTATCATAGAGCGCGCCATCGCGCAGTTCCCAATCGGATTCGTGTGCGTTTCCGGCCAATGGAAAATCGATTTATTTGTGAATCGGATGGCCGGTTGATAGAATGATTTTAAAATCATAGCCAACCGAATCGCCAACGGAATTTGCAAAGGAGCATGCATCATGACCCGGAAACCCATTATTCCCTATGAAGAGATCGGACCTGAACTGCTTTCCGACCTTGTTGACCGCTTCTATGGAAAAGTCGCCCGGCATCCGATGCTGCAGCCCATTTTCCCTGATGACCTGACCGAAACCGCAAGGAAGCAGAAACAGTTTCTCACTCAGTTCCTTGGCGGTCCGAACCTATACACGGAAGAGCACGGCCATCCGATGCTCCGCGCCCGGCACATGCCGTTCCCGATCACCTATGACCGGGCACAGGCCTGGCTCGAGTGCATGGCGGAAGCGATGGACGAGGCCGGCCTGGAAGGGAAGATCCGTGAAGACTTTTACAAGCGCCTGATCTTGACCGCCAATCACATGGTCAACCGGCAGGAGCCGGCAGAGGAGGGATCGAGTTGACGCTCATTCCGAAGCCTTCCGAAAATCCGGAAGCGGAGCATCCGTCCAAGCCGCTTGAACTGTATGTCTTCATCGATCCGGGAGACCCGAAGTGCTGGGAACTGATCCCTGTGCTCCGCAGACTGCAGATCGAATATGACCGCTACTTCACCTACCGCGTCATCATGAAGATGGCGATGTCCACGCAGCGCGGCATCGCCCAGGCTGCGGGAGCATCCCACGTCCCCCACCCCGCCCTGCCCGCGGTCGCCATCAAAGCGGCGGAGTTCCAGGGCAAGCGGGCGGGCTTCAGGTACCTGTCGAAACTGCTCGACTACCGTTTCCTGAAGGGACGGGACGTGAGCACCCAGGAAACGTTGATCGAGATCGCCGACCGGATCGGCATCGATGTCGATGAATTCATCCAGGACTTCCGCTCCGTTAACGCCGCCAAGTCGTTTCAGTGCGACCTGTACATCTCGCGTGAGATGGAAGTGGACAACGCCCCGAGCTTCGTCTTCTTCAACAACAACTTCGAAGATGAAGGCCTGATGGTCGAAGGAATCCACGACTACGCAATCTATGTGAAAGTTCTCGAGGAACTGCTCGGGGAACAGCTCGAAAAATCAATCCCGCCTTCCCTTGACGAGCTGTTCAAGCGGTTCGATTCACTCACGACGAGCGAGATCGCCGCCATTTATAAAGTGAACGTCCGCACCGCGGAGCGCGAACTAAAAAAGCGTCTCCTCCAGCGCCGAGTCGAATGCGTCCCATTCTCGGGAACCAAACTCTGGCGCCGCAAACTGGACCTCTGACTGCCCTTATCCCATCCATCCATTGACACGGCCCCGCGGCTTTTCAGCTGCGGGGCCTTTATTCGTCGATGGAAGAATAAACCTGGACGACTCGCGGCCGGATGCGGACGACTCGAGGCCATTTGCGGACGACTCACCACTGGAAGAATAAACCTGGACGACTCGCGGCCGGATGCGGACGACTCAAGCCCAAATCCGGACGACTCGCGGCAGTTTGCGGACGACTCACCCATGGAAGAATAAACCTGGACGACTCGGGGCCGGATGCGGACGACTCAAGCCCAGATCCGGACGACTCGAAGCCATTTGCGGACGACTCACCACTGGAAGAATAAACCTGGACGACTCGAGGCCGGATGCGGACGACTCAAGCCCAAATCCGGACGACTCGCGGCAGTTTGCGGACGACTCACCCATGGAAGAATAAACCTGGACGACTCGGGGCCGGATGCGGACGACTCAATTCCGTGATATGGTCCCCTTAGAGTTTACACCTTGATTCTGTCACACTAGGAGTAACGAAAAGGGGTGCCGAAAAATGAACCAGAAGCGGGATTACGATATAAAAGTGAAAGCAGTGGAGGAATTTTTTGAAGGCTCTTCCACTGAGGAGTTGGCTCTTTCGTACAATGTCTCGGATCGGACGATCCGACGCTGGGTCGAAAAAGTGGAGATGGATGGCTTCGAGGCTTTGCATGACGCCAGGGGCAAGAATGGCCGGAAACCGTCGGATGAGAAGGATGCTCTGATTGAACTGCAGAAGGCGGAGATCCTCCTCTTAAAAAAGCTCTTGGATCTGAAAAGGGGGTGTTAAGCAAACAAGATAGTTTCCTGTTCATCGACCTGAATAAGGACACCTTTTCGGTCTCCCTCCTCGCGGAGGCGTCGGATGTCTCCCGGCAGGGTTATGCCAAGTGGAAGAAGCGGCAGGATCACTCTGCCCAGGATCTCAAGGATGAGCAGATGTTTCACTATATCTCCAAGGTGTTCGCCAAGTCCCGGGGAACCTATGGGCGACGCCGGATCAAGCTGGCGCTCCAGAGAGAGTTCGGGCTCACCGTCAATATCAAGCGAATCTCCAGAATCATGCGCCGATATGGGCTCAAATGTCGGATTCGCCGCAAAGGGTACCGTCACGGCGGTACAGAGGGGAAGGTGGCGCAGAACCTCTTGAAGCGTAACTTTAAAGCCACGAAGCCGATGAAGAAATTCTCGGTGGATATCACATACGTGCGCGCTTTCGTTCCTACGGAACACTGGACCTATCTGTGCGCCATTAAGGACCTGTACGACGACTCGATCGTAGCATTCGCCTACGGGCCGAACCAGGACACCGGCCTGGTCCTGGAAGCGCTCGAGATGCTGGAGAAGGTGAAAGGGAACCGGAAGAAGGCCATTATCCACAGCGACCAGGGCAGCCAGTTTATGAGCCTGAGATACCAGAAACGCCTTCAGTCGATGAACCTGACACCGTCCATGTCACGGCGCGGCAACTGTTGGGATAATGCATGCATCGAGAGCTTTTTCAGTCACTTCAAAACTGAGATTGCCTGCTTTGGCGACCCTCGGTCTCTTGAGGAGCTTCGGATTGCCATCGAGGAATATATCTACTTTTATAACCACGAACGCCTCCAGCTCAAGCACGGCGTGCCTCCTGCCGAGGTCGGAAGTGTGTTGGCTGCCTGAATCTTTATCGGACAGAATCAACTGTAAACTTGACAGGGACCAGACCACCATTTGCGGACGACTCACTCCAAGATCCATAAATCCCGACGCCCCGCTCCCTCAATAACCTCCAAGCACAAAAAGAACACCCGCTCCGGGGGAGGAGCGGGTGCCTTTTTCGTATTACACGAAGGGGATGGGGGAAATGTTCACGTTCAAACAAAAGGGGTGTTTGTTTGGTGAAATATTTCACGCTCTTAATTTATCACGGAATAATAGTATGCGCAAGGTTTCACAAGACATTTCACAGGGTTGTCACATTGTGAACGTTTTCACCTTTTAAATCATTATATTTAAAAAGTAATTCAGAAAAAACTGACCGTCTGACCAAGCGATCGTTCCCCTATACGAATCCTCAATCCCACAGTCTCCGCCTGCACAAAAAACAGCAGACCGGGAAAGATCCTTTCCGGTCTGCTGCCGTTCACATGCCCGGCTCAGCCGAGCAGTTTTTCAAGTTCATCGAGCTTTTCGCCGAATGCGCGGCAGGCCGCTTCGATCGGCTCGCGGGACGTCATGTCGACGCCGGCTTTCTTCAATACTTCGATCGGGTAATCCGACGATCCGGCTTTCAGGAATTCGCCGATATACCGGTCGACGGCCAGCTTGCCTTCTTCAAGGATTTTATTGCTCAGGGCGACTGCGGCACTGTAGCCTGTCGCGTACTGATAGACGTAATAGTTATAGTAGAAGTGCGGGATTCGCGCCCACTCCATGCCGATTTCCTCATCGACGACAAGGTCATCGCCGAAGTACTTTTTGTTCAGCTCGTAATATACTTCCGTGAGCTTTTCTGCGGTGAGGGCGGTCCCTTCCTGATCGAGCCGGTGGACCTCATGCTCAAATTCGGCGAACATCGTCTGGCGGAATACCGTGCCGCGGAAGCCTTCGAGCCAGTAGTTCAGCAGATACATTTTCTGCTGCTCGTCGTCGAGCGTCTTCAGCAGGTGGTCGTTCAGGAGCGCTTCGTTGCAGGTCGACGCCACTTCCGCGACGAAGATCGAGTAATCGCCATACACGAACGGCTGGTTCTGCCGCGTGTAGTAGCTATGGACGCTGTGTCCGAACTCATGGGCGAGCGTGAACAGATTGTTCACATTGTCCTGCCAGTTCATGAGGATGTACGGGTGCGTCCCGTAGGAACCGGACGAGTAAGCACCGGAGCGCTTGCCTTTATTTTCCCGGACATCGACCCAGCGGCCGGCCAGACCTTCCTTCAGGATGCCGGCATATTCTTCGCCGAGCGGGGCGAGGCCTTCAAGCATCATGCCCTTCGCCTTGTCATAAGGGATCTTCATGTCCACGTCCTTCACGAGCGGTGTGTACATATCCCACATATGGAGCTCGTCAACGCCGAGCACTTTCTTGCGGAGGGACACGTATTTATGGAGCAGCGGAAGGTTTTCATTGATCGTCCCGACGAGGTTGTCGTAGACGGTTTCCGGAATATGGTTGTTGGACAAGGCCGCTTCACGTGCAGAGCTGTAGTTCCGCACACGTGCATTCACGTTGTTCGCCTTGACGTTGCCCGAAAGCGTGGACGCAAACGTATTGAGGAACTTTCCGTATGTGCCGTACATGGCGCGGAAGGCCCCTTCCCGCACCGACCGGTCCCCGCTCTCGAGGAACGTCGTATAGCGGCCATGGGTCAGCTGGGTTTCTTCCCCGTTTTCGTCCTTAATCATCGGGAATTCGAGGTCAGCATTGTTCAGCATGCCGAACGTCTCGGACGAAGAGCCGGCGACTTCCGAAAACTGGGCGAGAAGCGCTTCCTGCTCCGCCGGCAGGACATGCGGCCGCTGCGTGTTCACTTCTTCGATCGCCTGCCGGTACAGCTTCAGCCCGTCGCTTTCCTCGATGAAGCGTTTCAGCTTGTCCTCATCGATCGACAGCAGCTCGGGAATAAAGTACGAGAATGCCGTCGATACTTTGACGAGCAATGTCTTCGCCCGGCTGTCGAGCGCCTGGTAATGGCTGTTGCCCGTATCCTGGTCGTAGCGCATATGGGAATAAGTATAAAGTCGGGACAGGCGCTCATACACTTCGTTCTGGAATTCGAAGGCGGCCAGCAGTTTGTCCGGCCTCTCGCCGAGCGTCCCGCGGTATGAATCCGCTTTCTTTGTGAGTTCGTCCAGCGCCTCGTATTCTTCATTCCATTTCTCGTCCGTTTCGAAAATGTCCTCAAGCCGCCAAGTCTCTTCGACAGGCACCTGGTCTCTTGTCAGCACATCCGATTTGGGTTCAGTCGTCATGTGAAATGCTCCTTCCTTCGCTTGCCAAAATAAAACACATGACCATTTTCTCAATTTTCACTTTGGCTGGCAAGGAAATCATCCCATAGAAGGTCAATCGATTCATCCGACAGCACCCGAAGGCCGTCCAGCTCTGCGAGAGATCCGATTCCGGACCGGCTCAGAAACCGGGCATACGCTTCCACCGCCGGGCGGGCGTCCCCCCGTTCAGCGGGATACTTGCTCACGAACTTCGAGATCATTCCGCCGTCGGTCCACTTGCCGCCCGCCCCGTGGGCCGTCATATGGAACAAAAACAGCGCCTGCCACTCCGCCGAGTGCTCCGAATAGTTCCCGGCGAGGAGCGTCGGGACGCCGATGTACGGAGACAGGCGCCCGATCAGCACCCCGTTGTCATAGCACGCCCGGAGCAGCGGGTCGTTCACGCCTTTCCGGCTGATCAGGATCCTTCTGTCCAGGTATGACTTTCGGCGCTTCGCATAGGCCCGCATGTAATGCCGGAATTCTCTTCGCTCCGGCTTCGCCGGCACGGCGAACGGAAAGTGCTGGTCCGTGTACGGCAGGACGACCGTTTTTCCGATGAACGTGTTTCCGGTCACATGCATCGGATGGACGAAGTAGTAAAAATGGCCGGTGAGCGGATCAAACGTCATCAAGAACCTTCCCCCGCCCCCGTTGACCCGAAAAAAACTTTGCAGGAAATCCGGCAGCGACCTTGTCCGGATCGCCGGACCCATCCCGTCCCAGCTCTTTGGCGTTGCAGGGATCCAATGCGTCTCGACGCCGATGCTCGTGAACCCGCCGGTCCGCTCATTGATGAGCGACCTGGAAATCGGACTGCACTGGAATTCGATCGCATGGGCCCGGCCGTCTTTTTCAACGAGCAGATCCGGGCGCTGGCCGATCGACGGAATCCTCGTCTCCATCCCGGTCCGCAACCCCATATTGGTGAACATGTCATACAGAATCTGCTTTCCCGCGAGATGTTCCGGCGACTCCCCTTCCGAAAAGTCATTCCGGCACCCGGCCCCCGCTTCATGGGCAAAGTGCGGAATCCGTACATCTCCAAGCCTCAGCCACATCCGTCCATGGCACTGCGGGCAATGAAAGACATGATCCTCCCGCAGCTGGTTCAGCGACCCCTTCGACAGCTCCCTCGTCAAAACGAGCTGCACCCCATTATCCATCATCGCAGACAGCAAACCGATTCCCCCTTCCTCCTTTCCGCCATTGTAGCCGCGCGGGGAGAAACGGGCAAACCCGCCCACCGTGAAGAAAGAAGCCATATTTCAATTTTGACATCGATATCGGGGGCAAAATTGAATTATGGACAAAGAAAACCGCCCAAAATAAAACTTTCAAGACGGACGGGAAATGGCACTTGATTGTATAAAAAACAGAGCGGGGCCCGAAGTGGCTGAGACGACGTCCGCGGTAAGCGAGCGGGCTTCTTTGGATAATGGAATTACACAGTGTCTTGGACATGCTCCGGAACAGCGCCGGGTTTTATCAATTCTGCGCATATAAAAACGGGAAGCCCGCGGGCTTCCCGTTCGATCAGGCTGACTGATCAGCCGAAGTGTTCTGCAATTGTGCCGAATACGTCATCGGCGATGATCACTTTTCCGTATTCTTCAAGACGGTGGATGGTGACGTTCGAGCGCTTGACGTATTCCTGCAGGATGCTGTTGACGTCTTCCAGGTCGTCTTCGTCGCCCGGCAGCTCATCGTACCCGATATGCAGGTAGTAGCGGTCCTCGAACAGGTAGAGCGATGTCCGGAGCGTCTCCCCTTTCAGGATCGCAGAAAGAGGAATCAGGTCATCGAATTCCGCGACGGCGAATGTGGCGTCCGCCCACTCGTCCTCCTCCTGACGGAATTCAGGCATATACTGATCAAGGTTTTGCAGGTCCGCATAGGATGATTCATCCTGTCCGTACATCCGCCTGCGTTCGTCGGAGCCGAACGGGGACTCGAGCTGTTTTCCGTCACGCGTCACCTGTGCCTTCGTGACGGTCACTTCGAGCCCTTTGTCCATGGCGTGGACCTGGATCCAGAGCGGTCCTTCGATGGCGAAGTCGGACTCATCGTCCACTTCCTCCATCATCTCCCAGAACAGCTCTTCGCTTCTGTCGCGGTTGTACCAAATCTCATCGCGCGTGAATCCGCGTTCCTCGATATCGATATACGAAATGAAAAACTTGACCGTGTTTTCATTAATCCGTTCTATTTCCATGTTGCACCTCTCCCTTCCGACGGTATTCTCCATAACACCCATGTTGAAAATGAAACGTTCCGCCGTTGGCAAGTGTCCTGATGTAGTATATGCCGGACCGGCAGGAGCGGAAAGGCGTGTCCTGCCGACGGTTTGGAGGTAGTATTAGCATTGTATGGGACGGTCGTGAGGAAAGCAAGCGAAAAAAACGAAAAGACTGACAGGGTAAGCGGAACTTCTCCTGTCAGTCTGTCCATATGCTCAGTTGACCATCCGCTGGGCTTCAAGGAGCTGGTATGCCCGCACCTTGCGCGGGAGGAACCGTCGAATCTCATCTTCATTATAGCCCACCTGGAGACGCTTGTCGTCCAGGATGATCGGCCGGCGGAGAAGGCCCGGGTGCTCCTGGATGAGCTCGTAGAGAGTCTGGAGCGGCAGGCTTTCAAGGTCGACGTTCAGCTTCTGGAAGATTTTCGAACGGGTCGAGATGATTTCATCCGTCCCGTCCTCCGTCATGCGGAGAATCTGTTTGATCTCGTCAATGGTGAGCGGTTCGGAGAAGATGTTCCGTTCTGTATATGGAATTTCATGTTCTTCAAGCCATGCTTTCGCTTTGCGGCATGAAGTGCAGCTCGGCGATGTAAAAAGTGTGACACTCATCCACTACACGTCCTTTCAAATGGGTAGGAAGTCGGAGCGTTTATTGGGTCTTTCTGATTAAAATCATTCTAATGTTCTTTAGCATGATTTTATTATACACCATATTTGACCATTGCGATACACGTTTTCTTAAAAAGTTTTTCATTTGACAAAAGCCTTCACAGTTTCGCGATATTTTGCAGATTGGGCGGGAATGGCCGTCTCCTCTGCTGTTATACCGCAATGCCATTGTACACAGAGACAGGAATACCGGAATCATTCATTCTCATTTAACTCCATTTGAATGAAAATATCAGGTGTTTCATCTCTCACAGTTATTAGTACGTTTCTGCGGGAGATAAGTTCCGTTCTAGTCCATGTTTTCCCGAAACGGCAACCTGTAAACGAAAAAGAGGCATGCTGCGGAAAAAAGATTTCCGCGCATGCCTCTTCGTGACCGCTTCTGCGGCCGTGTACCCGGCAATTTGTTATGGTGTATAGTCCACGCCTTCCGAATATCGGTTGGCCGCATTCCATAGAAGGAACTCGTCGATCCCGGCGTCGTTGAGCGCCTTGATCTGTGCTTCCACCTCGGATTTCCCGTATCTCAAATAGTTGCCGCTGCCGAGCCATGATGCGGTGAAGTCCTGCAGCCACGGCCGGGAAACCGGCGGATTTTCCAGTTCGCCGAGCTTTTCATTCTCCACTTTGGCATACTCTGCAACGAGCTTGTACGGCTCGAGGTCCGGCTTGGCGATGCCGAAATAAGATGTCCAGTGGCTCGGATAGATCATTGAGGAAATGACATCGACGTTTTCGGAGATCTTCGAGAAGTTCTGCCCGATGCCGGGAGCTTCCGGCAAGGTTGCCGCGTAGCCGAAAATATCCACGGAAACATCGACTCCGTAAGGCTCCAGCTGCTCTTTTGCATAAGCGACGAAATCCGTCACGGCCTGCACCCGGCGCTGGACCGGATCCAGTTCGGAGTTTTCGTATTCCCCGAATGTATAGCCGAGCGTGTCTGCCCGGTTCTCAAAGCCTTCCGGGAACCGCACGTAGTCGAACTGGATCTCCTTGAAGCCGAGCTTGGCGGCCTCGATGGCGATGTCAACGTTATGATCCCAGACTTCCTTCAGGAACGGGCTGACGAACGCTTCGCCCCGTCCGTTTTTCCATACTTTCCCACCATCGGTGTAAGACAGGTCCGGCCGCTTTTCCGCAAGCACCGTGTCCTTGAACACCACGATCCGGGCGATCGGATAGATCTGCTTTTCTTCGAGCCGCTCCAAAACGGCCCTCGGATCTTTTATGTACGGCTGATCGATGCCCTTTTCCGCAAGCGGAGAATCCGCTTCAGGCTGATAGGTCAGGTAGCCGAAATCATCCTTGATGTCGATGACCATGGCGTTCAGGTCATTGCTGCCGACAAAATCGACAAGCTGCTCAAACTTCGCTCCTCCTGCGGAATGTCCGGTCAGATAGATCCCCCGCACGGCATCCGGGTATTCGAAGTCTAGCCCCGAGTCGTACCGGTAAAGCTTGGATGAGGCAATCACACCATTGTCGATGTCCTCATAACCGTAAGCCATCCCTTCAAAGTCGGCCGGCCGCTCTTTTTCGGCCGATGCAACGGCAGGCACCGTCACGCCGACTGCGAGGGCCAGGGCGGCCATCCACTTCTTTTTCATGACGTAACCTCCTAAATTTCTTGGTGCTATTAGTCTATCAGTTCTGCCGGCTTGATGAAAGGATTTCCAGAAACATTCGGACTTCTGTTGCACGGCGGGCATCCTGCATATATAATGGAAGGAACCAATCAAATGCGCAGATGGAGAAGAGTATGCGGAGGGCAGCCGCCCAGAGAGCCTGTGGGTGGTGTGAACAGGCCGGCTCCCCCGTTGAATGGGCTCCTGAGCAGGATCGGCGAACATCGGGTAGCCGGTCCCGTCCGCCCGCGTTACGGGTTTGAGCGGCCTTTTTGGCAATAGCGGGTGGTACCGCGGTTGATGACACATCATCCGTCCCAGTTTTGATGGGATGGCTGGTGATTTTTTTATTTTACGGGAGGTTTTTTGAATGAAACGGATTTTTTCCGGCGTTCAGCCGACGGGCACGGTAACCCTCGGCAACTACATCGGGGCGTTCCGGCAGTTCACGGAGCTCCAGAATGAGTATGATTGTGTTTTCTGCATCGTCGATGACCATGCCATCACGATGCCCCAGGATCCGGACGGGCTGCGGGATGCCATCCGGGCGCTGGCGGCCACCTTTATCGCGGTCGGCGTCGATCCTGAGAAGTCCCCTCTGTTCATCCAGTCCGAAGTGCGGGCGCACGCGCAGGCCGGCTGGATCATGCAGTGCATCTCCTACATCGGCGAGCTTGAGCGGATGACCCAGTTCAAGGACAAATCGGATGGCCGCGAAGCGGTATCATCCGGCCTGCTCACCTATCCCCCGCTCATGGCGGCGGACATCCTTTTGTATAACACGGACATCGTGCCGGTCGGGGATGACCAGAAGCAGCACGTCGAGCTCACACGGGACCTGGCGGAGCGCTTCAACAAGCGGTACGGCGAGACGCTGACAGTGCCGGACATCCGGCTGCCGAAGCACGGCGCCCGGATCAAGTCCCTCCAGGAGCCGACGAAAAAGATGAGCAAGTCCGATGAAAACAAAAAAGCCGTCATCACGCTTCTGGACACGCCGAAGCAGATCGAGAAGAAGATCAAGAGTGCGGTGACCGACTCCGAAGGCCGCGTCGCCTATGACGAGCAGAATAAACCGGGTGTCTCGAACCTTCTGAACATCGAAGCTTCCCTTTCCGGACAACCCGTCGAAGAGATTGTCCGGAAGTATGAAGGCAGCGGATACGGCGATTTCAAGGCCGGCGTTGCAGAAGCCATCATCCATCATCTGACGCCGATTCAGGAACGGTACCATGAGCTCGTCCATTCCGAACAGCTGGACCGGATCCTCGACGAAGGTGCGGAAAAAGCGGACGCCATCGCCTCTGCTACTCTTTCCCGGATGGAAGCCGCAATGGGCCTCGGCCGGAAACGGTGAAGAGCAGGACGATCAGCGCAATGACCAGGAGCTTGAAATCGGGCGTGGCGACGATATAGCGAAAGACGCTCTCCCACGAGTGGCCGAGCGCCCGGTAGTTCAGGAACAGGACGAGATGGGACATCGTCACCACGCACAGTCCGTAAGAAAACAGAAAGAGGAAAAGTCGGTTCACGGCCGGTCACCTTTCTGATTGAGGTTTGTACAACATATCAAAAAAGCGGGACCCTTATTCGAAAAGGGTCCCGCTTTCTTTTTTGATTGAGGTTAATACGGATTGCAACCGCCCTCCGCTTTTCTTTGTCCAGCTGCGGGCGGTAGAGGCTCGGGGTCATAAGTCATGCCGCGCCGCGGATCAGGATCCGCTCTGCGTCCCGCCTTATGCCTGTCGCCTCTGTGCACCGCTCTCCGCTTTTCTTTGTCCAGCTGCGCGGGCCAGACCCTCGGGGTCATAAGTCAGCCGGCTCTGCGAAGCAGGCTTCGCGCCGCCGTCCGCCTTATGCCTGTCGGAGGTCCGCTGAAAGCGGGTCAGTCAGCCTTTGCCGCTTTATTTAAGCGGCGCTCGTAGGCTGACTTCCCTTATTACGGCCCGCTCCGCTTTTCTTTGTCCAGCTGCGGGCGGTAGAGGCTCGGGGTCATAAGTCATGCCGCGCCGCGGATCAGGATCCGCTCTGCGTCCCGCCTTATGCCTGTCGCCTCTGTGCACCGCCCTCCGCTTTTCTTTGTCCAGCTGCGCGGGCCAGACCCTCGGGGTCATAAGTCAGCCGGCTCTGCGAAGCAGGCTTCGCGCCGCCGTCCGCCTTATGCCTGTCGGGTCTAGGCGGCCCGCTCCGCTTTTCTTTGTCCAGCTGCGGGCGGCAGGGGCTCGGGGTCATAAGCCGTTCTGCTCTGCGAGGCAGGCCTCGCGCCGCAGACCGTCTTATGCCTGTCGCCCCTAAACGCCGCCCTCCGCTTTTCTTTATTACCTAAGCGATTTCGGGTTAAGCGCATCTTTGAGGCCTTCTCCGATGAAGTTGATGGACAGGATCGTCAGCGTGATGGCGAGGGCCGGCGGCATCCACATCCACGGCTTGCCCTGGAGGACGTCCGGTTCGTTCGCGTAGGCGAGCATGTTGCCCCAGCTCGGAGTTTCCTGAGGAACCCCGAACCCGAGGTATGAAAGTCCGGACTCGGCGATGATGAGGCTCGCGAACAGCAGTGTCGCCTGGACGATGATCGTCGACAGGACGTTCGGGAGCAGGTGCTTGATGATGACTTTCGCCGGCGAGCAGCCGATCGAGATGGCGGCGAGAATGTATTCATTCTCTTTTTCCGCCAGTACTTTCGACCGGACGATCCGGGCGACGCCGCCCCAGCTGAGCAGCCCGATGACTCCAATAAGTACCCACAGCCCGTCCACGATTCCGAAGAGGATCGTGTTGAGGACGATGACGAATACGAGGAACGGGAAGTTCAGGACGAAGTCGGTGAAGCGCATGAGCATGCTGTCGACCGCGCCGCCGAAGAAACCGGCAACCGAGCCGACAACCGTTCCGACAAAGATAACGATGGCCGTGGCGCTGGCCCCGACGAGAAGCGAGATCCGGCCGCCGTAGAGCAGACGCGTCAGAACGTCACGGCCGCTCTTGTCCGTACCGAGCCAGTGGTCGCTGTTTGGGGCGATGTTCATTTTGCTGATATTGACCTTCGCGACATCGGGAATCGGCGAAATATGCGGTGCCAATACCGGTGCGAGAAGCGACAGGATGATGACGACGAACAGGAAGCCCGTGCTGATCATCGCCAATTTATTTTTCAGGAATTTCCGTCTGGCGAGCGCCCACGGAGATAGACTTTTTTCCGGCGGCTTGACCGCCCCGGTTGCTGCGTTGGTTGTCATGATGCTGATTTCCTCCTTAGCCTAAGCGGATCCGCGGATCCACGACTCCGTACAGAATGTCTGCGACGAGGTTCCCGACCAGTACGAGAGCCGAGAGCATCATCGTGATCGCCATCATCGTCGGATAATCCCGGTTGGTCACGGAATCGAGGAACAGGAGACCGATGCCCGGATACGAGAAGATCTTCTCGGTGATAACTGCGCCGCTCATCAGGCTGGCGATGTCAAAGCCGAGGAACGTGACGAGCGGAATGATCGAATTGCGAAGGATGTGGACATTGTAGATCTTCTTGATCGGTGTCCCTTTCGCACGCGCCGTTCGGACAAAGTCCTTCCGCGAGTTCTCGATCAGGTCATTCCGGAGGAACTGCGTATAGGACGCGGTGCTGAACAGGCCGAGGATGAATGCCGGCAGCATGACGTGATGGATGCGGCTCATCCAGTATTCCATCGTCCCGTTCTGCACCTCGATGTCGACCGAGCCGGCAAACGGGAACCAGTGAAGCTTGAAAGCGAAAAAGTAGATGGCAAACACACCGGCGACAAATGAAGGAATAGCGAGTCCGGTATAGTTGAACCCGGCGATCAGGTTATCCCCCAGCGTATACGGCTTCCGTCCCGAGTACATCCCCATCGCAAACGCCAGCACATAAGTGATGATGAGTGCAGTCAGCGCCAGGAATATGGTGTTCGGTACTTTTTCCATGATCAGGTCGGCCACCGGCATTTTATAGCGGGTCGACTTTCCGAAGTCCCCTTGGACGAAACCGCTCACCCAAGTCCAGTACTGTTTCGGAATCGAATCGTTGTAGCCGAGCTTTTCGCGCATTTCCTCAATATATTCAGGGTTGGTATTGAGCGGGTCGATTTCGCCGCTGAGCGAGTCCCCGGGCATTGCCTTCGCCAGGAAGAAGACGACGACGGACACGAGGAACAGCATCGGGATCATTCCGAGCAGTCGGCGCAATACATATTTAACCATACGGTACTCTCCTTATCATCTGTCTCTCTTCGTTGCCTCTCTCAAACACGGTAAGAGATATTTTCACCAAATACTCCTTACCGTGTTTAAGAGCATTTTAAAAAGAGCCATAAAAATAAATCAGCGGCAGACGGGCATCCCGCCCGCCGCTGACAGGTCCATCAGGGTGATCCGTCAGATCATTTGCTTTCGTTCAGGTACCATTCGGACGGGTTGTTCGTGCCCGATACGTCCATCTCGAAGCCGCCGACCTTGTCGGATACTGCCATGAGTTCATCAAGTTCCGCGATGAAGATCATCGGCACGTCTTCAGTAACCTTCTTCTGCCATTCAGCATAGATCTGCTTGCGCTTGTCCTTGTCGTCGCCGACTTCTTCAACGCTCAGAGCCTTGTCGAGGAGGGCATCCGCTTCAGGATTGTTGTAGCGCGGGTAGTTCCAGATTTCGTCTGCTTTCCAGAGACCGGATGGGTCAGGGTCAGTGCCTGTGCTCCAGCCGCCGAAGAATGTTTCAATGGAAGCATCGTCTTTTTCGATCATGTCGTAGTAGAGGTTGACTTCGACCATTTCAAGTTCGGACTTGAGGCCGACTTCTTCCCAATACTGAGTGATCGCTTTTGCACGGGATTCGAATGTCGGGTTGCCTGTTGCATAGTGGGAGAACTTCACAGTGAATTTCTCGCCGTCCGGATCTTCGCGGTATCCGTCTCCGTCAACATCTTTGAAGCCTGCTTCGTCAAGAAGCTGTTTCGCTTTTTCAGGGTCGTATTCGTAGACTTCGACTTCGCTGTCATCGGCTGCGATCCAGTGTGCGGACGGAACCGGCTTGTTGACCGGCTCGCCGTAGCCGAAGAAGAATGCGTCGATCCATTCCTGGCGGTTGATGGCGTGTGCCATCGCCTTACGCAGGTTCAGGTCTTGGTACTTAGGGTTTTCTTCAGAGATCTTGCGCGCGGCATTGTCGAACTTGCCGAGCTTGAAACCGACATAGTAGTACGACAGGCCAGGAGCCGTGACGATTTCTACGTTGTCGAGCTTCTCGACTTCAGGACCGGAAACCGGCTGGATGGCGATCATGTCGACTTCGCCGTTCTGGAGAGCGCCGACCGTGGACGAGTTGTCGATGATGCGGATGATGACCTTGTCGAGGTTGACGTCACCGTTCCAGTAGTCGTCGTTTTTAACGAGTTCCACGGATTCGCCAGGGACGATTTTCTCAACTTTGAACGGGCCAACGCCGATCGGGTTCTTGCGGACGATGTCGGAAGACGACATGTCCTTCACTTCGATGCCTTCGTATGCTTTTTCAGGCATCGGGTAAGACCAGATGTTTGTCAGGTTGTTCAGGCGCGGCTCGTCGAATGTCACTTCGATTGTGTAGTCATCCACGACTTTAAGGCCGGAGATGCTGTCTGCCTTGCCTTCGCGGTACTCAGGAGCACCTTCGATGTCCTGGACGTTCGTGTAACGGGAACCATCGTAGTCAGGGTCAGCGAGTGTTTCGAGGGCGAATACCCAGTCATTGACCGTGAGTTCTTCCCCGTTGTGCCACTTGACGCCTTCCTTGAACTTGAATGTAAAGTGCTGGTTGTCTTCAGTTTCCCACTCGGCGATGTTTGGAATCGGCTCGAGGTTTTCGTCGTACTTGATCAGACTCTCATCAAAGAAGCTGATGATTTCAGCGTCTGTCGCGATGCCATAGAAAGCATAGCTGTAGAGGCCTTCCGGAACAGCGTCGAGCGCGTACGTGAGCGTGCCGCCCTGCTGAGGACCGGAGTCTTCCGACTTCTCTTCGGTCGCCTTGCCGTCATCTTTGCTGTCGCCCGACTTGTCGTCGGATGCTTTGTCGTCGCCGCCGCCGCAAGCTGCGAGGAAAGCGGACAGGACAAGGATCATCGCGAACAGCCAGAACATGGACTTGCGTTTCATCTTGTTACCCCCCATTTAGAGATTATTTTTTGATCAGTACAGGACGCATGCTACGTGATGACCCGGTCTCACCTCCTTCAAAGGAGGTTTTTCCTGCGAACAGATTTCCTGTGCCATCGGGCAGCGCGTATGGAACGGGCAGCCGGTCGGCGGGTTCGCAGGGCTCGGTACATCCCCCTGCAGCACAATCCGCTCTTTCCGCAATTTCGGATCAGGCTCCGGAATGGCGGAGATGAGCGCCTGCGTGTAAGGGTGCAGCGGCTCGCTGTACAGATCTTTATTTGAAGCAACCTCGACGAGATTGCCCAAATACATGACGCCGATCGTATCGCTCATGTGCTTCACGACGCTCAGGTCGTGGGCGATGAACAGATACGTGAGGTCGAACTCCTGCTGAAGGTCTTTCAGCAGGTTCAAAACTTGCGACTGGACCGAGACGTCCAGCGCGGAAACAGGCTCGTCCGCGATGATGAGCTTCGGGTTCAGTGCGAGCGCCCGGGCGATCCCGATCCGCTGGCGCTGGCCGCCCGAGAATTCGTGTCCGTATTTATAGTAAGCCGATTCGGGAAGGCCGACACGGGTAAGAAGCGATTTGACGTATTTCTCGAGTTCCTTTTTGTTGCGGCGCTCGAAATTGAGGATCGGCTCGGAGATGATGTCCCCGACCATCTGCATCGGGTTCAGCGAGGCATAGGGATCCTGGAACACCATCTGGAGATCCTGCCGGGTTTTGCGCAGTTTCGATCCCCCGATTTTGGTGATGTCTTCTCCGTCGAAGAGGATCTGGCCGCCGGTCGGCTTGAGGAGCCTCAGGAGCGTGCGCCCGGTCGTCGACTTGCCGCAGCCCGACTCTCCGACGAGGCCCATCGTTTCGCCTCTCTTGATCGTGAATGAAACATCATCCACTGCCTTTACATGTCCGACGACGTGCTTGAAAAATCCGCCGTGGATCGGGTAATACGTTTTCAGGTTCTTCACTTCAAGAAGGTTTTCCTTCTCCTTCTTGCCGCCGCCCTGCTCTGTCAGTTCTTTTGTTGTCATCGTGCACCCACTCTTTCTTCTTTCGGCCAGCTTTCTTCATAGAGGAGGCATGCCACCTCATGATCCTGTGCCGTTTCTCCAAGTCTCGGCGTGATCTGCATGCATTCCGGCATCGCTTTCGGGCATCGGTTGGCGAACCGGCAGCCGACTGCCGGCATGTCCTTGATCGCGGGGACGAGGCCTTCAATCGTGGCCAGGCGTTCCCGGTCTTCTTCCATCTTCGGAATGGCTTCCATCAGCAGCTGGGTGTATGGGTGTTTCGGATTTTCAAACAGTTCTTCCACGGTCGCACGCTCGACGATCTTGCCGGCGTACATGACGAGGACGACATCGCAGATTTCGGCGACGACTCCGAGGTCGTGGGTGATGAGCATGATCGCCATGTCATTCACTTCCTGGATGTTCTTCAGGAGATCCAGGATCTGCGCCTGGACCGTCACGTCGAGCGCGGTCGTCGGTTCGTCGGCGATGAGCAGCTTCGGCTGGCAGGCGATCGCCATGGCGATCATGACCCGCTGGCGCATCCCGCCGGAAAGTTGGTGCGGATATTCATCCACGATCTGCTCGGCACGCGGGATGCCGACATTCTTCAGCAATGTAACCGCTTTCGTCCTTGCTTCATTTTTCGTGATGTCCTGGTGATTGAGCAGGACTTCCGTGATCTGGTAGCCGATCGTGAACACCGGGTTGAGGGAGGTCATCGGCTCCTGGAAGATCATCGAGATGTCTTTGCCCCGGATGCCGTTCATCTTTTTCTCGTCATAGCCGACGATGTCCTGTCCTTCGAAGAGGATTTCGCCGCCGCGCACTTTTCCGATCCCCTGCGGAAGCAGATGCATGATCGACAGCGACATGACACTCTTTCCGCAGCCGGATTCGCCGACGATGCCGACGATCTGTTTCCGGTGGACATCGAAAGAAACGCCTTCGACCGCGTTAAAGTATTCTTTGCCGATCTTAAAACCGGTCTGTAGATTGTGAACCTCGAGGAGAGGTGTTTGCGTATTTGCCATCTGTTTTGCTGTCATTTGTACACCTCAAGATTTCTATTTTTCTGTTATTTCGTTCTTGCTAAATTTTATTACAAAAAGATTACATGTGCAAGGTGTTTTTTGAATTTCCTATCTTAACGGAATCGGAAAAAGGTTTTATTCATTTGCAAAACCCAGTCATGTCAGCGTTTCCGGAAGAGTTTTTTGAATTAATATTCTACAAGAATAATATGACTCAAGTCCTTTTACCCCCTCTCAAACAGATCCGTGTTAAACGAAAAAAGCCCCGGGCTCTCATGAGAGTCCGGGACTTTCGCTCCATTTCTTTTATTCCGCTTTCTTGAAAAGCAAGGAAACATTATGACCGCCGAATCCGAGGGAATTGCTCATCGCATACCGGATGTCGCTTTCGCGGGCCCCTTCGGTCACGTAGTCGAGATCGCATGCAGGGTCCGGCGTCTTGTAGTTCGTCGTCGGCGGCATGATGCCTTCGCGGAGGGCGAATGCCGTGAACACCGCCTCGATCCCGCCGGCGGCGCCGAGAAGGTGGCCGGTCATCGACTTCGTCGAACTCATGGCCAGTTTATAGGCATGCTCGCCGAAGACCGTCTTCACTGCATCGGTCTCGAATTCGTCGTTATACGGCGTGCTTGTGCCGTGTGCGTTGATGTAGTCCACGTCTTCGGGACGGATGCCGGCTTTCGCGATCGCCTGCTCCATCGCACGCGCCGCGCCTTCCCCTTCGGGAGCCGGCGCCGTGATGTGGTGGGCATCCCCCGTCGAACCGTATCCGATGATTTCGGCATAGATTTTTGCACCGCGCTCTTTGGCCCGGTCATATTCCTCCAGGATGAGGATTCCGGCACCTTCGCCGATCACGAAGCCGTCCCGGTCCGCATCGAACGGGCGTGACGCCGTCTCCGGGTCCGCGTTTGTCGTGAGGGCCGTGTTCGCGCAGAATCCGGCGACCGCCATCGTCGTGATCGGGGCTTCCGCTCCGCCGGTCACCATCATGTCGGCGTCTCCGCGGGCAATCGCCTCGTAGGCATCGCCGATCGAGTTTGCACCGGATGCGCATGCCGTCACCGTGCAGGAGTTGATGCCTTTTGCGTTCGTGTAGATCGAGACCTGGCCTGCCGCCATGTCCGGGATCATCATCGGCACGAAGAACGGGCTCACCCGCCGGTATCCGCGCTCCTGGAATGTCTTGAACTGTTGCTCGTGGGTTTCCATGCCGCCGATGCCCGAACCGATCCAGACTCCCGTACGGAGTGCGGTCTCGTCATCCAGCCTGCGGGGCAGCCCTGCATCTTCCAGCGCCTCGAAAGCCGCCGCCAGCGCGTAATGGGTGAACCGGTCCATTTTGCGCGCCTCTTTTTTCGGAATGTACGCCTCGATGTCAAAGTCCTTCACTTCAGCCGCGACTTTCGCCGGGAACAGGTCCGCGTCGAGACGCGTCAGAGGCCCGACCCCCGACTTGCCTTCCTTGACCGACTTCCAGGCGGTGGCCGCGTCATTGCCGACCGGACTGATCGCCCCGACCCCCGTGATTACAACCCGTCTTTTCTCCATCTTCTTTCCCCTTCCTTCTATCGAACGATTCGTATCTTTTATGATCAACTGCCGAGATTAAAAAGTCACGCGCCGGAGGTCACTTCCCCCAGCGGATGGCGAGGGCGCCCCATGTGAGGCCGCCGCCGAAGCCGACGAGCACGATGACATCGCCGTCTTTCACGTTCCCTGCCTCGACTTCGTCGCAGAGGGCGATCGGAATCGAGGCTGACGAGGTGTTGCCATATTTGTGGATCCGCCTCGACATCTTCTCCGGAGGGAGGCCGAGCCGTTCCCGTGCGGATTCCATGATCCGGATGTTCGCCTGGTGCGGGATGAGGTAATCTGCGTCTTCCTTCGTGAGACCGGCTTTTTCCAGGACGGCAAGCGCCGATTCGCCCATTTGCCGGACGGCGAACTTGAACACTTCGCGGCCGTTCATGATGAGGTATTCATCCTGGTACAGATGTTTCCCGCCGCTGCCGTCCGCTCCGAGTTCGAATGCCAGGATGCCTTTTCCTTCCGGCACTTTCCCGATCACCGCGGCGCCCGCCCCGTCGCCGAACAAGACGGCTGTGTTGCGATCTTCCCAGTCGGTGATCTTGGACAGCTTCTCAACGCCGACGACGAGGATATGTTCGTACGTGCCCGATTCGATGAACTGCATCGCCGTCGCCGTGCCGTACATGAAACCGGCGCAGGCGGCGGAAATATCCATCGCGGCCGCATTTGTCGCACCGAGCCGCTCCTGCAGCTGGGTGGCTACGCTCGGGAACGGCCGGTCAGGCGTCACCGTTGCGACGATGATGAGGCCGATCTCTTCCGGCGAGACTCCCGAATCCCTGATTGCTTCCTTTGCGGCCCGGTATGCCATATCGGACGTATCCATGTCATCCCCGGCAATCCGGCGCTCCTGAATCCCGGTCCTTGTCCGGATCCATTCGTCGGACGTGTCGAGCCGCTGCTCCAGATCCGCATTCGTCAGCACATGTTCCGGAACACATTTCCCGATTCCGATCATTCCTACGCCCATTCCGTAACCCCTTTTCTTTATAATCATCTATTAGTACCTGGTGATAATTTATCACATGGAGCGTCTGTTTGACAACTTGGTGGCAAATTAAAGTGAGCGTGCAGGCCGAACTGGAGAATCATGCTTTCCCCATGCTCGCGGGGTATGATATGATGAAACAGGAAAATTCCGTGCAGAGGTGAAATCATGCAATATATTTTGACTTTCGTCTGGTCGTTCTTACTGATCACGATGCTGAACTATGTCGTCAGCTCGATCAACGCCGTGCCGTTTGATTTCGGCCTCGGCGTCATCGTCTCTCTTGTCATTTCCGTCCTGGTCTTCATCATCTCGGCAATCCTGCCGGACGAGTCCACACCGGACTACGATGTTTGAACAGAAACGCAGAAAAACCGTTCCCTGCTCGTCTGCAGAGAACGGTTTTTTGTTGTTCATCAAAGCTTGCGGATTTCAATCCGGCCGTCTTCGAGAACGGCCTCGATCGTATCGCCTTCCGCATAGCCGCCCTGGATGAGTCCGTGGGCGACCGCGGTCTCGACGTGGCGCTGGATGAACCGCTTGAGCGGGCGGGCTCCGAAATCGGGATCCGTCCCTTCCCGGACGATCCAGTCGATGAGCCCGTCGCCGTACGTCAGCGTGATGCCCTGCTCGGCGACCCTGACGGCAAGATCATCGAGCATCTTCCGGGCGATCCGGCGGAAATCTTCGTCTTTCAATGAATGGAAGATGACGATATCATCCATCCGGTTGAGCAGTTCCGGCTTGAAGTGCCGCTTCAGCTCAGCCATGACCAGATCTTCCGTCGCATGCTCTTCCTCCCCGCCCATCTGGAGAAGCAGCGAGGAGCCGATGTTTGAAGTCATGATGATGATCGTGTTCGTGAAGTCGACGTTCCGGCCCTGGCTGTCGGTGATCCGACCATCGTCAAGCGCCTGCAGGAGGATGTTCGACACATCCGGGTGCGCTTTCTCGATTTCGTCGAGGAGGACGACCGAGTACGGATTTCGCCGGACGGCTTCCGTCAGCTGGCCGCCTTCCTCATACCCGATGTATCCCGGAGGCGCTCCGACGAGCCGGGACACGGAGTGCTTTTCCATGTACTCGGACATATCGATCCGGATGAAGTGCGTTTCGGAATCAAAGAGCGTCGCCGCGATCGTCTTCGCCAGCTCGGTCTTCCCGACACCGGTCGGTCCGAGGAACAGGAACGACCCGATCGGACGGTTCGGATCCTTGATGCCGGACCTCGCCCGCCAGACCGCCTCCGTCACGAGACGGACCGCATCGTCCTGTCCGATCACCCGCTTCTCGAGCGTCTCGCGCAGGCGGAGCAGCTTCTCGCGCTCCCCTTCCACGAGTTTCGCAACCGGGATGCCGGTCCATCTGCCGACGATTTCCGAAATCTCTTCTTCCGTCACTTCTTCCCGGAGAAGCCGGTTCTCCTCGTCCGTGAGCGGGGCTTCAAGCGCCTCCAGCTCTTTTTCGGCCTGAGGAATGCGGCCGTGCCGGAGTTCCGCCGCCTTATTCAGATCATAGCGATTTTCCGCGTCTTCCAGTTCCCGGCGGTAACGATCGAGCTCCTCTCGCTTCGCCTGGATCTCCCGGATCGACTCCTTCTCTTTCTCCCACCGTTCGCGCATGTCCGCCGTCGAACTGCGGAGCTCCTCCAATTCGGCCCGCAGGCTTTCAAGCCGCGCCTGGCTCCGCTCGTCTTTCTCCATCATGAGCGCCTGCTCTTCGATCTCCAGCTGCATGATGCGCCGCGTCACTTCATCGAGCTCCTGCGGCATCGAATCGATCTCGGTCCGGATGAGGGCGCTTGCCTCGTCCACCAAGTCGATCGCCTTGTCCGGCAGGAACCGCTCGGTGAGATACCGGTCGGAAAGGGCCGCCGCCGCAACGAGCGCCCGGTCATGGATGCGGACCCCGTGGTGGAGTTCGAACCGCTCCTTCAGCCCGCGAAGGATGGAAATCGTATCTTCAACCGTCGGCTCCTGGACGTACACCTGCTGGAACCGGCGCTCAAGTGCCGGATCCTTCTCAATGTACATCCGGTACTCATCCAGCGTCGTCGCCCCGATGCAGTGAAGCTCTCCGCGAGCGAGCATCGGCTTCAGCATATTGCCCGCATCCATCGAACCTTCCGTCCGGCCCGCACCGACAATCGTATGAAGTTCATCGATGAACAGGATGATCTGCCCGTCGCTGTCCTTCACCTGCTTCAGCACGCCCTTCAGACGCTCCTCGAATTCCCCCCTGTATTTCGCGCCGGCCACGAGCGCACTCATGTCCAGCTCATACAACTCCCGGTTCTTCAGGCCTTCCGGCACATCCTTCTTCACGATCCGCTGCGCCAGCCCCTCAACGATCGCCGTCTTCCCGACACCCGGCTCCCCAATCAGGACCGGGTTGTTTTTCGTCTTCCTCGAAAGAATCCGAATCACATCGCGGATCTCCTGATCACGCCCGATAACCGGATCCATCTTCCCTTCCTTCACCTGCTCGATCAAATTCCGGCCGAACTGCTCAAGCGGGCTCCGCTGATCTTCCTGCTGCATATTCATTTGCATAAAGTGGTTCACCCCTGTTGTTTGACCTTGATTGACTTTGACTTTCTTTGACTATTACCAGTATACTGTTTTCCCTAAGGACGGTAAAGCAAAACGCTTGGGTAAAGGAGGTTTGAGGGCGGGTTCATTCCTGGAGAGGGGGCGGGAGGTGGGGGGCTGGAAGGCTGGAAATAAAAACCTGGACGACTCGACGCCAGATGCGGACGACTCGAGGCCGAATGCGGACGACTCACCCGAACTCCCCTCTCACACCCGCACACACCCACCCCACACTCCCAGCGACAAAAAACCCGCGGATCCACAAACTGAGCGGATCCGCGGGTTTATTTAAAAATATCAGCGCACGCCGAGTGCGATCTTCGCGTAGCGGGACATCATGTCTTTCGACCAAGGCGGGCTCCAGATGATGTGCACTTCGGTTTCTTTCACTTCCGGCAGTTCGGCGAGTTCGCGCTTGATGTTGTCGACGATCATCGGTCCAAGCGGGCATCCGAGCGACGTGAGGGTCATCGTGACGTCCACTTTCCCGGCATCATCCATCTCGACTTCGTAGACGAGGCCGAGGTTGACGATATCGATGCCGAGCTCGGGATCGATGACGTTCTCGAGTGCGCCCATGAGGCTGTCTTTCATCTCCTGATCCATCGTGATTCCCCTTCCGTTCCGTATTGACTCCATCATATCAGACCGGCATGTCCCCGTTCAAATGAGTTGCAAGCCAGTCGGTGCATTCCAGCATGCCGGTGCGCGACACGGCGTGCCCCGCTTGGCGGTCCGCCGTGAATTTCAGCCGCTCCGGCACTTCTTCATAATCTGCCCGGCAGGCCTCGATGAAATTCGCGGTCGGCTTGAACGGCACGGTTTCGTCGTTCATCCCGTGCCAGAAATAGACCGGCCGCTGCGCGAGCGCTTTCCGGTCTTTCGTCAGGTCGAACCGGCCGAGCGTTTCAAAGAGCGCATCCCGTTCTTCTTTCGTCAGCGGGATTTCAAAGCCGCGGCTCTCATACTGCGACATCTGGGCCTTGGCGAGCTTGACGTATCCCGGCGTCCCCATCATCACGCCTGCCGCGTCGATCCAGTCGTACGCCTTCAGGCAGCCGAGCGTTTCGATCCCGCCCATCGATGTGCCGGCAAGGCCGAATTTCCGGGCATCCGGGAACCGAACCGCCAGCTCCTCTTTCAGCATTCCGACTTCTTCGATCGTCGTGAGAACCGTTTCCCAGAACCGCAGGCTCAGCTGGACCTCATCGAGCCCTTCCTCCCGCACACCGTGAAGATGCGCATCCGGGAGCAGTACGCGGACGCCGCGCTTTGCCAGATTGAAGGCATAATGAAGATTATGCTCTTTCCCACTCGTAAATCCGTGCAGGAAAATGGCGACCGGAGCGGAATCCTCTCCGTTTTCCGGGTATACATGCAAAAGCGGGATTCCCGCCCATTGTTCTTCTTTGATGAGCATCTGCAGCACTTCCTGTTTTTTCTTTTATCCTAACAGACCCGCAGTAAAAAACAAACCGGGCCGCCGGATGTGACATTTTTTTGACTTGGGAGAAAGGGGAAGGCTACACTCAATATAATGAAGGGGGAATGCACAGATGAAACAGCATTTGATCGTACTTGACCTGGACGGGACGTTGCTGACGGATGAGAAGGTCATTTCGCCCAAAACCGAACAGGCACTGAAAACCGCCAAGGAGGACGGCCACCTCGTCATGATCGCGACCGGCCGCCCTTACCGCGCAAGCGAGCCGTATTACCGGCAGCTCGGCCTGGACCTGCCGATCGTCAATTTCAACGGTGCGTTCGTGCATCACCCGGCGGACCGCTCGTGGAAGACGATCCACGAACCGATCAGCCTGCCCGTCGTGAGCGATGTGATCGAGTCGCTCGAGGGATACCGGTTCCACAACATCGTTGCGGAAGTGCAAGACGACGTCTATATCAATCAGCACGACGAAAAGCTCATGAACATCTTCACGATGGGCAATCCGCAAGTGACCATCGGAGACCTCCGATCTTATCTGAAGGACAATCCGACGAGCCTGCTCATCCACCCGGACGCCGCCGATGCGGACCGGATCCGGGACCATCTCGGCGAAGTCCACGCGGAAGTCGTGGATCATCGCCGCTGGGGTGCACCGTGGCATGTCATCGAGATCATCCGCCACGGCCTCAACAAAGCGGTGGGCATTTCGGCGGTCGCCGAGTGGGTCGGCATCCCGCAGGAGCGGATCATCGCGTTCGGCGATGAGGACAATGACTTTGAAATGATTGAATATGCCGGCACCGGCGTGGCGATGGGCAATGCGATCGACGGACTCAAGACACTTGCCGACGAAGTGACCGGCACAAACAACGAGGACGGGATCGCCGACATCCTGGAAGAGCGCCTGAAACTCAAGACGGGGACCCGGATCTGAGGAGGAAATGAAATGAAACTGTTTGCGGATAGTGCGACCGACCTGCCTCTCGACTTTTTCGGGAAGCATGACGTGACGCTCCTCCCGCTCCGAGTGGAAATCGGGGACGGGTCATATGATGATATCGTGGAAATCAATTCCAAAGAAGTGTTCCGGCGGATCCGCAAAGGCGAGCGGCCGAAAACATCCCAGGTCTCTCCGGAACTCTTCGAGAAGGAATGGGAAAAACTCGCAAAAACCGGCGAACAAGGACTCTATATCGCCTTCTCCTCCGAGCTGTCGGGCACTTATTCGACCGGTGCCGCCATGTGCAGACAGATGCAGGAGGAACATCCGGAACTCGACCTCGTCGTCATCGACACGAAGTGCGCTTCGCTCGGATACGGCCTGCTCGTGATGGAGGCGGTCCGGCTGCGCGACGAAGGGCTCGGCCGTGACGAAATCGCTGAACACATCCGGAAAATGGCCGGCCGCATGGTGCATCTGTTCACCGTCGAAGACCTCGACTACCTGGCCAAGGGCGGCAGGCTGTCGAAGGCAAGCGCCTTTATCGGAGGCCTTCTGAACATCAAGCCCCTTCTCCACGTGGAAGACGGAAAGCTCGTTCCGCTTGAAAAGCATAGGGGCCGGAAAAAAGTGTTCCAGCGGATGATCGACTTGATGAACGAACGGGGCAGCGGCCTGTCGCGGCAGAAAATCGCCATCAGCCACGGGGATGATGAGGAAGCCGCCCTTCTGCTGAAATCACTGATCGAAGAAGCGCACCATCCTGAATCGGTTGAAATTTACATGATCGGTTCGGTGATCGGCTCTCATGCGGGCCCCGGCACGATCGCGCTGTTTTTCCAGGACTTGGATCAAGATTCCGGACAAGCGGAGAAAGGGTGAATCTGAATGGACATCGTCGTTATCGGAGCGGTCGCGGGCGGTGCGACCGTTTCTTCCCAGCTGAGAAGATTCCTGCCTGATGCCAACATCACCGTCATCGGCAGGGACAGCCGGATGGGGTTCGCCACTTGCGGGATGCCATATGTGCTCGGCGGCCTCGTCGACAGCATGGATTCCCTCGTCTCGGTTACGCCGGAACTGTTTGCCGAACAGAAATCGATCGATGTCCGGCTCGGATTCGAATCGATCCGGATCGACCGCGTGGACAAACAGGTCCTCGTCCGGGAACTCGGCACGGGGCGCACCGAATCCCTTTACTACGACAAACTGGTCCTGTCGCCGGGCGGCACGGCCAGAAAACCGGAAATCCCGGGCTCCCCGTCCATCCCGATCTTCACGCTCCGCCACTTTGACGATATGGTGAATTTCGAGGAATACTTGAAAAAGGAACGCCCGCAGCGGGGGCTCGTCATCGGCGGCGGCTTCATCGGCGTCGAGCTTGCGGAGAATTTCAGGCATCTCGGCATCCGCACAGAACTCGTCGAGCACAACGGACATGTCATGCCGATCGCCGACCCGGACATGAGCGTCCTGCTCGAAGAGGAAATGGAGAAAAACGGGGTCGTCCTCCATCTCGGCCGGGAAGTGGACACACTTGACGGCGACCGGATCGTGCTGGACGACGGCACGGAGATCCGCGCAGATTTCATCGCGGCGGCGGTCGGACTGGAGCCGAACACGGACCTCGCCGAACAGGCGGGCCTCGGGATCGGGCCGACGGGCGGGATCGGGACCGACCGTTTCATGAGGACGAGCGACCCGNGGCAGAAAATCGCCATCAGCCACGGGGATGATGAGGAAGCCGCCCTTCTGCTGAAATCACTGATCGAAGAAGCGCACCATCCTGAATCGGTTGAAATTTACATGATCGGTTCGGTGATCGGCTCTCATGCGGGCCCCGGCACGATCGCGCTGTTTTTCCAGGACTTGGATCAAGATTCCGGACAAGCGGAGAAAGGGTGAATCTGAATGGACATCGTCGTTATCGGAGCGGTCGCGGGCGGTGCGACCGTTTCTTCCCAGCTGAGAAGATTCCTGCCTGATGCCAACATCACCGTCATCGGCAGGGACAGCCGGATGGGGTTCGCCACTTGCGGGATGCCATATGTGCTCGGCGGCCTCGTCGACAGCATGGATTCCCTCGTCTCGGTTACGCCGGAACTGTTTGCCGAACAGAAATCGATCGATGTCCGGCTCGGATTCGAATCGATCCGGATCGACCGCGTGGACAAACAGGTCCTCGTCCGGGAACTCGGCACGGGGCGCACCGAATCCCTTTACTACGACAAACTGGTCCTGTCGCCGGGCGGCACGGCCAGAAAACCGGAAATCCCGGGCTCCCCGTCCATCCCGATCTTCACGCTCCGCCACTTTGACGATATGGTGAATTTCGAGGAATACTTGAAAAAGGAACGCCCGCAGCGGGGGCTCGTCATCGGCGGCGGCTTCATCGGCGTCGAGCTTGCGGAGAATTTCAGGCATCTCGGCATCCGCACAGAACTCGTCGAGCACAACGGACATGTCATGCCGATCGCCGACCCGGACATGAGCGTCCTGCTCGAAGAGGAAATGGAGAAAAACGGGGTCGTCCTCCATCTCGGCCGGGAAGTGGACACACTTGACGGCGACCGGATCGTGCTGGACGACGGCACGGAGATCCGCGCAGATTTCATCGCGGCGGCGGTCGGACTGGAGCCGAACACGGACCTCGCCGAACAGGCGGGCCTCGGGATCGGGCCGACGGGCGGGATCGGGACCGACCGTTTCATGAGGACGAGCGACCCGGACATCTATGCGATCGGGGACGCAGCGGAAGGACGGGACTGGTTCACCGGCAAGCCGAAGCGGGTGCCCCTCGCCTGGGCCGCCCACCGCGAGGCGTTCATCGCCGCAAGCCACATCGCCGGCGGCAAGACCGAGATGGACGGACTCCTCGGCACCTCGATCACGAAGCTGTTTTCCCTCACCGCCGGGATGACCGGGATGGCGGAAAAGATGCTGAACGAGGAAAAGATGCCGTATGAGACGATCGTCCACGAAAGCCGGTCGAACGCCGGGTATTATCCGGACAACGGGAAGCTGCGCCTGAAAATCCATTATGACCCGGACACCCGGGCCATCCTCGGCGCGCAGGCCGTCGGCGAAAAAGGCGCGGACAAG
Source organism: Bhargavaea cecembensis (assembly GCF_000826125.2). Classification (GTDB taxonomy): domain Bacteria; phylum Bacillota; class Bacilli; order Bacillales_A; family Planococcaceae; genus Bhargavaea; species Bhargavaea cecembensis_B. Next base: position 900,121 of record NZ_LN651373.1, on the reverse strand, counting down.
CGGATCGACATCATCGCCACCGCCATCCGCGGACGCCTGACGATGGACGATCTCGCCGCCCTTGAAATCGCCTACTCCCCTGCGTACAGTTCGCCGAAAGATCCCGTGAACATGGCAGGGTACAAGTCGATGGAGCGCCCGGGAAAACAACAGGAATAAGAAGGAAGCATCCGGCCAGCCAAGCGGCCGGATGCTTTTTTGCGTGCGTCAGAACGTCCGCTTCCCCCGAGACGCAAAAAGGCTTCCGGCTGCATGAGCACGGAAGCCTTCGACAAGTTATTTCTTTTTCGCTTCGTCCGCCCGGCGCTGGCGCCCTTTCCGCCAGACTTGCCAGATGAACAGGATGAAGATTGAATACACGAGGATGGAAGCGATGATATACGGGATGTTCAGCCCCCGGTCCTCTTCGACGATGAACATGTCGGGCGTCTCGCGGTCGAGCACGATCCGGTAGTCGCCGCTGTCGGACTGCCGCACGAGATCGTTGCCGAACAGCGCCCGGAGCGTCTTGCCGCTGCCGCCGACCTTCTTTTCGGGAATATCGACGCGCTGCGTCTCACTCGTGTTGTTCAGCACGATGATCCATGTTTCGTCATCGGTGTATCGCCGGTAGACGATCATGCCGTCTTCATTGTGAAGCAGCTCGAATTTGCCCGTGCGGAGTGTTTCCGACTGGTTGCGGAGCTCGTTGACGTTGGCGATGTGGTCATGGAGTTCCTCATCGGCCTTGAAGTCATGGTTCGGGTGATTGCCATGCAGGCCCGTGCCCGCGACGGCGACTTCGGAGCCGTATGTCATGAGCGGCACCCCCGGAAGCGTGAACAGTGCGGTGGCCGCCACTTTCCAGCGGGTCGGCGGGAACATCCGCTTTTCGACCATTTCAGCAGTGAACCGGTCCCCGGACAGTTCATCGAAGAACAGCAGGCTCGGCGGTTCGGTCATCTGCACGTCTTCCATGCCAGACGAGTCCGGATCCATTTCGGAGAACGCCTGCCGCAGGATTTGGTTTTCTTCGGTGTTGAAGATCAGGTCGAAGTCGGCATCCGACGGAGCATCCGACAGGACGACGAGATCCGACTTTTCCTTTTTCAGGGCGCCGATCAGGTCATTCAGGAACGCATCATCGGCTTCACCGAACCGGATGAGCCGGATGCCGTCGACGCCTGTCTTTTTCACGAAGCCCACGGCCGCATCAATCAGCGCATCCCGGACTTCCGGATTGGCGAGATCCCAGCTGACCGTGTTGTCCTCCGACCGGATTGCCCAGTCGTCATGGTCGGTCGTCCAGACGTGGCTTACGCTCACTTCCCCGACCGGAAAGTCCGCATAGACTGCCATCTCATGCTTGTGATAATCGCCGATCAGCTCGAGCAGCTCCTCTTCGGTGCCGAACCGGTCCTCGATCGTCCCGTAGTCAAGCACGCCCCATCCGTCATAAGTTTCGGTGGAGAACACGGAGCCGATCGATACCGCCTTGAACCCCATCGACTGGATATAATCCCGTTTTTTCATGAGTCCCTGGAAGTCCCCGCCGGAGAATGCCTTCGGGTCAGCCGGATCGGCATCCTGGTCGTTGTTCGGGTCCCCGTTGAAGAAGCGGTCGACGAGCACATCATAGATGCTGCTGTCGAGGACCTGACCATCGGCTGCCGATGCCCCCGGCACCCAGGCGGCGGTCCCGATTAAAATTGCTGCGGATAATGCCGCGAATGTTTTTTTGATCAAACCAAGTGCCTCCTCTGTTGCCATCACCCGTTATTTTAACACTCCCCGGACCGGCCGGCGACAGGAATTCCCGCGCTCCGACGGTTTTTCGGCGAATTTCGTCCGAAATGTGAAGAACACTCCTGGACGACTCGGGGGCGAATGTGGATGACTCGGAGCCGAAAGCGGACGACTCAAGGGCGAATGCGGACGACTCACCGATGGAAAAATAAACCTGGACGACTCGGGGCCGGATGCGGACGACTCAAGGCGAAATGCGGACGACTCAGAGGCGAATGCGGACGACTCACTGATGGAAAAATAAACCCGGACGACTCGGCACCGGATGCGGACGACTCGGGTGCGAACGCGGACGACTCACCGATGGAAAAATAAACCTGGACGACTCGGGGCCGGATGCGGACGACTCGAGACGAAATGCGTCCGACTCAAGGGCGAACGTGGACGACTCACCGATGGAAAAATAAACCTGGACGACTCGGGGCCGGGTGCGGACGACTCAGAGGCGAATGCGGACGACTCACCGATGTAAAAATAAACCTGGACGACTCGGGGCCGAATGCGGACGACTCAGAAGCGTGGTCTGGTCCCTGTCAAGTTTACAGTTGATTCTGTCCGATAAAGATTCAGGCAGCCAACACACTTCCGACCTCGGCAGGAGGCACGCCGTGCTTGAGCTGGAGGCGTTCGTGGTTATAAAAGTAGATATATTCCTCGATGGCAATCCGAAGCTCCTCAAGAGACCGAGGGTCGCCAAAGCAGGCAATCTCAGTTTTGAAGTGACTGAAAAAGCTCTCGATGCATGCATTATCCCAACAGTTGCCGCGCCGTGACATGGACGGTGTCAGGTTCATCGACTGAAGGCGTTTCTGGTATCTCAGGCTCATAAACTGGCTGCCCTGGTCGCTGTGGATAATGGCCTTCTTCCGGTTCCCTTTCACCTTCTCCAGCATCTCGAGCGCTTCCAGGACCAGGCCGGTGTCCTGGTTCGGCCCGTAGGCGAATGCTACGATCGAGTCGTCGTACAGGTCCTTAATGGCGCACAGATAGGTCCAGTGTTCCGTAGGAACGAAAGCGCGCACGTATGTGATATCCACCGAGAATTTCTTCATCGGCTTCGTGGCTTTAAAGTTACGCTTCAAGAGGTTCTGCGCCACCTTCCCCTCTGTACCGCCGTGACGGTACCCTTTGCGGCGAATCCGACATTTGAGCCCATATCGGCGCATGATTCTGGAGATTCGCTTGATATTGACGGTGAGCCCGAACTCTCTCTGGAGCGCCAGCTTGATCCGGCGTCGCCCATAGGTTCCCCGGGACTTGGCGAACACCTTGGAGATATAGTGAAACATCTGCTCATCCTTGAGATCCTGGGCAGAGTGATCCTGCCGCTTCTTCCACTTGGCATAACCCTGCCGGGAGACATCCGACGCCTCCGCGAGGAGGGAGACCGAAAAGGTGTCCTTATTCAGGTCGATGAACAGGAAACTATCTTGTTTGCTTAACACCCCCTTTTCAGATCCAAGAGCTTTTTTAAGAGGAGGATCTCCGCCTTCTGCAGTTCAATCAGAGCATCCTTCTCATCCGACGGTTTCCGGCCATTCTTGCCCCTGGCGTCATGCAAAGCCTCGAAGCCATCCATCTCCACTTTTTCGACCCAGCGTCGGATCGTCCGATCCGAGACATTGTACGAAAGAGCCAACTCCTCAGTGGAAGAGCCTTCAAAAAATTCCTCCACTGCTTTCACTTTTATATCGTAATCCCGCTTCTGGTTCATTTTTCGGCACCCCTTTTCGTTACTCCTAGTGTGACAGAATCAAGGTGTAAACTCTAAGGGGACCATATCAGCGAATGCGGACGACTCACCGCCGCGGCCCGGGCGCAAATAAAAACAGCCGGAAGCGGATGGTTGTCCGCTCCCGGCTGTTTCGTATTCAATCAAAAGAATTGCATGCCCACAGGCAGTTTGAAGCCGAGGAACATCGTCACGAGGAGGCTGATGATGAACAGCACGACCATGACGGTGGCCGGCTTGTTTTTGTTCTGTCGGATGAGGGTCATTTCCATGAGGCCGATGGTGACGATCCCCATGAGGAACTTGATGCCGTACAGCATCGCGTCCGAACTTGACCATTTGAAGAACAGGAAGGCGCCGGTGATGATGATCAGAATGTAGAACAGGCGCAGAATCATATGCGCGATTTTCCGGCCTTTCGACCCTTTCGCCATGACGGCGGCAATGACGAACAGGATGATGCCGACCACCCAAGTGAAGATGTGCAGATGCGTCGTATCCGTAAACATACCCAAACTTATTCACCTCATTTTCTATGATTGCTCTTCTATCCTACCATAGCCATACGGCGCGTTCACGCCGCATGGTCAGGCAAATTTGTTTGAAAGTGTGCCAATTCCCTCGATCGACACTTTCACCGTGTCTCCCGCCTTGAGGAACGCGGACGGATTCATGCCCTTCCCGACCCCTGCAGGCGTCCCTGTCAGAATGATGTCGCCGGGCTCGAGCGTGACATAAGTCGACACTTGGGCGATCAGGTCGTCGATCCGGAAAATCATGTCGCCGGTATGTCCGTTCTGGCGGACCTCGTCATTCACTTTCGTGACGAGGGAAAGCTGATGGGGATCCGGAATCTCATCTTTCGTCACGATATACGGTCCGACCGGACAGGATTTATCCAGGCTCTTGCCGAGGAAGAATTGCTGATGGGCGGCCTGGACGTCCCGCGCGGTGAGGTCGTTTGCGATCGAATAACCGAAAATGTGGTCGTATGCGAGGGCTTTGTTGATCCCCCGTCCGCCCTTGCCGATGATGACGGCCAGCTCGCCTTCGTAGTCGTAGCTTTCGGTGATATCCGCATGCACGGGCAGCTCCTCTTCATCAGCCGCGATGGCGGTCGGGACTTTCGTGAAGACGACGAGCTTTTCCGGCGGACGTTCGGCGCCCATTTCAGCCGCATGATCTGCATAATTCTTTCCGATGCAGATGACGTTTTTCGGCGTCCGCGGAATCGGAGCGGTCCATTCGATCTCATCGAACGAGCGCTTGAACGTTTCCGGCCGCTCGGAGGCTTCCGCCCGGCTGACGAGCCGGCGGATCTGCTCGACGAATTCCATGCCGCCCGCAACACCGTCGATCAGATGGCGCGGGAATGAATCTCCTTCGCCGAGTTCCTCATGGATGGCGGCCACATCCCAGACCGCCTCCTCCTTTTTCACTTTCGGACCGAACAGCTGCTCCCCGCCGTAGCGGAACGACAATAGTTTCATGGTTGGCCATCCTTTCATCATGGATTCTAGTATTCTGATAAAGTACGACACCGGACGGCGGAAACCCTTTTTAATTGCCGGACTTCCCGTATGTCAGTCTGCGCCATACGGCCTCAAGCGGGCCCTGCCGGAATTTCTGCAAATACAGGTCGGCCAGAATGGCCTGGACCGCGAAGATCCCGACCGCGAGCCACGTTCCGGTGCTCACGCTGATCTTCCCGTAGAAGCCGAGGCCATACGAATAAAAGATGAGCGTGGCGATCAGCGACTGTGTGATGTACACCGTCAGCGACATCCGGCCCGCCATGCGGACCGGCCGGAACACATTGCAAAACAGCTTCGACCGGAGCAGGAGGATGATCAGCCCGACGTAGCCGACGGTGAGGAGCGGTCCGCCGAACGCGTCCTGGACCATCGCCGCCGTAAAGCGGAGATCCGTGAAATACGGCAGGGCCTTCACGGCCAGTCCGCCCGCGAGGCCGACGACCGCCGGAAGGATCCAGCGCTTCCACCGGTCCCCCGCCCGCTCGATCAGCTTCCACTTGCCGGCCGCCGCGCCGATCATGAAGAGCGGCAGGATCATGAACGGGGCGAGCGGAATGGACGAGCTGTTCATATAGATCCAGTCCGCGGCCCGCTGCGCGGTGACTTCCCCGAACGTTCCCGCCGAATAAGCCGCGATCGAGTTGTTGATGCTCGTAATGTCCACGAACTCGGCGAGCGAGCCCCCGGGACTCAGCAGCTCGCCGAGGAACACGAGAACCGTCAGGCCGCCGAGCGGAATGATATAAAGCGCGGAGGCGATGCCCGCAAGCGCCCCCGCCGGCAGCCGGAGGAGCAGCATGAGGATGAAGCCCATGAGCGCGTAGGTGATCAGGATATCCCCCGGCCAGATGAGGAACGCATGGATGATGCCGAACATCAGCAGCACCGCCATCCGCCTCGAAACGGTCGGGATGAAGCGGCTGCCCGTCGCGAGCGCCTTTTCATATTGCATGTTCATCCCGTAGCCGAACAGCATCGCGAACAGCGGATAGAAGCTGCTCTGAAACAGGATATCGACCCACATATGCGAAAGTTCATCCGAGATCGTCGGAAACCACGTGTACGGATCGACGTAGACGTACGGTGTATGGAAAAACAGCATATTGGCAACGAAGATGCCGAGCAGGGCGAACCCTCTCAGGTAATCAAGCGCGTCGATCCGATCAGCCGATCGGATCGGTTTCAAAGTCGTCAAAATGATCCCCCCGGATGTTGATGGCCCGCTCCCCGTCAAACAGATAGAGGAGCTTCTCTTTAATTTCGATTTTCAGGATGTCCCGGAGGGCACGGGCATACAGCGACAGCTGGACCGCATAGCGGTTTTCCATCTCGGCCTCAAGCGCTTCCTCCGACCCGAACTTCCAGGTCTTGTCGGTTTTGTAGTCGAGCAGCACCCAGCCGTCCTTTTCCCGGAACACGCAGTCCACGATCCCCTGGATGATCTGGCGGTCCCCGTCCCCGGCGTCATAGCCGTACGTGAACGGGACTTCCCGGCGGACATCCGGGGATTTCCGGAGCCGTTCGTAAAGCGGGGTCGTGAAGAACCGGGCGATCGCCGTCGCGTCGACTTCCCTCGCTTCAGCGGGCGTGATGATCTCCCGGTCTGTGAGAAGGGTGATGAGCTTCTGGATGTCCCGGACGTTCTGCGGCTTCGACAGGTCCGCATGCTGCATGATGGCGTGGACCGCCGTCCCGATTTCTGCCGCGGACAGCGTGCGTTCCTGCATGAATTCCGGCCGTTCGTGCATGTAGACCGGACGGATCTCATCCGACCGGGTCATGAACGGATCCGGTTCCTCGGCGTTTTCCAGGAGCCACATCCGCTTCACCTCGCTCACCGACTGCTTGGACCGCTTCAAGATGGATGAAGCATGCGGATACGCATATTCAAACATGTCCTTCACACGTGCCGCGGCCGCCCGTTCCTCCCCGGTATCCGCCCGGTCCGCCGCCTGTTCGGCGAGCGCTTCTTCGGCCACCGCCTCTTCTCCCGCCAGCTCGGCCGACGGGATGAATTCGATGTGCCACTCCGACGGATCGTCGATGAGACTGGCACCGGGCAGCACGCCATAACCGGCGAAGTCCCGGTGCCGGGCGACGGACGGGCCGATCCAGTCGAGATAGCCCGCAGCCCGCGAACGGACGTATTCGGGAAGCATGCCGTCCGGAGGCGTGAGCTGGCCCTCCTGCCATTTCATCATCGCGGCCTGCAGATCCTTCACGGAACCGACGAGGTGGAGCCCCTCCTTCGCCCGGGTCATCGCGACATACAAGATCCGCATCTCCTCCGCCCGCATCTCCAGCTCCTTTTTCTCGCGGATCGCGAGGAACGGAAGCGACGTGTACTGAATCCGCTTGTCCGGGTCGACCGCCTTTACGGCAAGCCCGAAATGCTGGTCGAACAAATACGGCTGGTTGAAGTCCATCTTATTGAATGAACGGCCGATGCCCGCGACGAACACATGCGGGAACTCGAGCCCCTTCGATGAGTGGATCGTCATGATCCGGACGACCTCATCCCGCTCGCCGACTGCGCGCGCGGTTCCCATGTCGTCCCCGCGCCTGCGCATCCGGTCGATGAAGCGGAGAAAGCGGAACAGGCCGCGGAATGACGTGTTCTCATACTGGATCGCCCGGTCGTGGAGCGCCCGGAGGTTGGCCTGGCGCTGTTTGCCGTTCGGCATCGCCCCGACCATCTCGTAATAATGGGTATCGAGATACACCCGCCAGATCAGGTCCGCCAACGATCCGCGGCGCGCGAGGTCCCGCCAGTTCTCGAAATGGATGTAGAACCGGCGGATCTTCTCCTCGGTTTCGGCCGGCAGTCCCGTTGCGGCGCTGTTTCGCACGAACTGCTTCAGCGCCTCGTAGAACGGCTCGTCCGGAGCGGCGAGCCGGATCTTCGCCAGTTCGTTTTCCCCGAGCCCGATGAACGGTGCCCGCAGGACGGATGCGAACGGGATGTCCTGGTACGGATTGTCGATGACCCGGAGCGTGTTCAGCATGATCATCACTTCGAGCGCATCGAAATAGCCGCCGGACGTCTCGGCGTAAACCGGGATCCCGGCGAGCCGGAACTCGTCGGCGATCTCTCCGGACCAGGTCATCGACCGGAGCAGGATGACGATGTCCCGGTAGCCGAGCGGACGCTGCTCCCCGCTCCACGGATCGGTCACCGTCGCGCCGGAATCGATGAGCCGGCGGATCTCCCGGATCATCGCCCGCGCTTCCGCCTGGGACTGTTTGATCGATTCGCCGGGGACGAGATGATCGGCGGATTCGATGTCCGCCTCTTCTTCATCGGCCGGCGGTTCGTGGATCACCGTGAGCGCCGTCGCCCGGCCGCCTTCCGGATACGGGGCGCCCGGCTTCAGCGCGGCCGCCTCGTCGTAGTCGATTTCGCCGACGCGCGCGCCCATCACCTGGGAGAACAAATAGTTCGTCGCTTTCAGTACCTGGTTGCGGCTCCGGAAGTTCGCGTTCAAGTCGATCTTCAGTCCGGTGCCGTCCGCTTTTTCATCGAACCTCAAATATTTGCCGAGGAACAACATCGGTTCGGCGAGCCTGAACCGGTAGATCGACTGCTTCACGTCGCCGACCATGAACAGATTGCCGTCCGCGTTGCCGCCCTGCTTGACGAGGCCGATGATTGTCTCCTGAAGCCGGTTCGTGTCCTGGTACTCGTCGACGANCCGCGGCGCGCGAGGTCCCGCCAGTTCTCGAAATGGATGTAGAACCGGCGGATCTTCTCCTCGGTTTCGGCCGGCAGTCCCGTTGCGGCGCTGTTTCGCACGAACTGCTTCAGCGCCTCGTAGAACGGCTCGTCCGGAGCGGCGAGCCGGATCTTCGCCAGTTCGTTTTCCCCGAGCCCGATGAACGGTGCCCGCAGGACGGATGCGAACGGGATGTCCTGGTACGGATTGTCGATGACCCGGAGCGTGTTCAGCATGATCATCACTTCGAGCGCATCGAAATAGCCGCCGGACGTCTCGGCGTAAACCGGGATCCCGGCGAGCCGGAACTCGTCGGCGATCTCTCCGGACCAGGTCATCGACCGGAGCAGGATGACGATGTCCCGGTAGCCGAGCGGACGCTGCTCCCCGCTCCACGGATCGGTCACCGTCGCGCCGGAATCGATGAGCCGGCGGATCTCCCGGATCATCGCCCGCGCTTCCGCCTGGGACTGTTTGATCGATTCGCCGGGGACGAGATGATCGGCGGATTCGATGTCCGCCTCTTCTTCATCGGCCGGCGGTTCGTGGATCACCGTGAGCGCCGTCGCCCGGCCGCCTTCCGGATACGGGGCGCCCGGCTTCAGCGCGGCCGCCTCGTCGTAGTCGATTTCGCCGACGCGCGCGCCCATCACCTGGGAGAACAAATAGTTCGTCGCTTTCAGTACCTGGTTGCGGCTCCGGAAGTTCGCGTTCAAGTCGATCTTCAGTCCGGTGCCGTCCGCTTTTTCATCGAACCTCAAATATTTGCCGAGGAACAACATCGGTTCGGCGAGCCTGAACCGGTAGATCGACTGCTTCACGTCGCCGACCATGAACAGATTGCCGTCCGCGTTGCCGCCCTGCTTGACGAGGCCGATGATTGTCTCCTGAAGCCGGTTCGTGTCCTGGTACTCGTCGACGAGCACTTCCTTGAACCGCTCCCCGAAATCCCGGGCGATGGCGGACGGGACGAGCCGGCCGTCCTCCTCTTCCGAAAGCACGGCGAGCGCCAGGTGCTCGAGGTCCGAGAAGTCGACGATGCCCCGGTCATTCTTCACTTCCGAATAGCGTCGCCCGAACCGGATCGTCAGTTCGATGAGCGTGTCCATCATCGGCGCCATGAGCCGCATTTCGTCCAGCAGCCGGCCGGGGGGCCGGATGAAGTAGGAATCTTTCAGGTCGTTGACGATCTTCTTCACGTCATTGCGCTTTTTCTTCGCGCGTGCCGCGAGCTCCTCGTCGCAGCTGTCTTTTTTGATCGATGCCGCGGTTGACCAGCGGAGAGCCGAAAAGGCCTCATATGTCTCGGCCCAGGTCCCTTCGGTGAGCACGCGCAGCAGGACGGAAATGACAGCGAGGTCTTCCTCCGCCGTCACGGCGAGCGGTGCCGGCCCGTCCGGCATCCGGGCAATCCGGCCGACTTCCCCGGCCATCGCCGACGCCTCTTCCAGCCGGTGGCGGATCGCTTCCTTCAGCGGGCCGATGAACGGCAGATGGTCGATGTCGGCTCCTTCGGGCAGATGGTATTGGCGCGGGATCGAGCGCAGCCATTCCTCCGGCTGCGGATGGACGCGCGAATAGTCATAGAGCCGGTCGATGAGCACTTCGATCGCCTGGTCGTCCCGGTCGGACGTGAAGCTGTCGGCGAGCCGGTACACCGGTTCCGGATCGTCCGAACCGTAGGCCTCTTCCAGCACGCGGCCGACGACGTCATCCCGGAGGAGCGCCGCCTCCGCCGTGTCCGCAATCCGGAAGCCCGGGTCGATATCCAGGATATAGGCGTACTGGCGGACGACGTTCAGGCAGAACGAGTGCAGCGTCGAGATCTGGGCCTTGTTGAGCAGGCTCAGCTGCCGGCGCAGACGGGACGAATCCGGACTTTCGGCAATGGCTTCCTCGAGCGCCGATGCCATCCGGTGCCGCATCTCCGCGGCGGCCGCGTTCGTGAATGTGACGACGAGCAGTTCGTCGACGTCGATCGGGCTTTTCGGGTCCGTCACTTTCCCGATGAGCCGGTTGATGAGGACCGCGGTCTTTCCGGAGCCTGCGGCGGCGGAAACGAGCACATCGCTCCCGGTTGCGTGGATCGCCCGCCACTGGGCGTCCGTCCAGGTGGCATCAGTCGGTTTCGCCGGTATGTTCATCGTTTCCAACCTCCTTCTTCATGCGGCCGACCGAGTCTTCGGGCGACAGCGGATGCAGATGCTTGTAGGTCTGTGCCGGGTCGGTCGGATCGAACTGGCAGACCGACCGGAACGCGCATGTCTGGCACGGCATCCGGTCCTTCAGCCGGTACGGCAGCACGCGGGTGTCCCCCGCGATCATCGAATCCCCCGCCTCCCGGTGCTTTTGGCGGACAAATGAACGCATGAGCCCGATGCTGTCCGGGTTCAGCACTTTGGATGTTTTCGAGAATGTGCCGTTCTTGTTCATCCGGACCGGAAGCGATTCCGAAGATCCTTCCAGATTCCGGTCCATCTCCAGGACGACGTCCGGATTGTCGACCACATAGCCGCGCATCCGGTACGATTTCATCGCTTCCGCCCGGATCTCCGCTTCTTCCATGACGCTGCCTTCCGCCCGGATCATCGGGTTGTGGACGTGCATGTAGAGCACACCCGCCGGGAGCGCCTCCGTGCCGAGCCACTCTTCCGAATGAAGCAGGGCCACGTCAAGATACGTGAGCATCTGGAGCGACAGGCCGTAGTACACTTCGGTCAGGTCGAGCGCGCGCGGGGACGATTTATAGTCGACGACCCGGAGATACGGCGTTCCGTCGATCTCCGCGGCGTCCACCCGGTCAATCCGTCCGCGCAGCTGCATCGCCCGTCCCCGGCGCAGCGGGATGCGGAGCGGCGGGAATGCCTCTCCCGGCCCGAACGCCGCTTCGATTGCGACCGGCCTGAAGCCGGATGCCGATGCCTGCCTGGACAGGGACAGCATCGTCCGCTGCATGATCCGGGTGATCTTCCGCTTGATGTAGTCATAGCGGCTTGAAGAGAGCAGGATCTGATTGAAGAAATACGGGCTAATCGATTCGACCGCGTCGCGGGCAAGCGTCAGGCATTCCGTCGCACTGAGCGCGCCCCATGCCTTTCCGGTCCGCTCCGTCTCATCCGCAATCCACTTCAGCGCCGCGTGGAACAGGTCCCCGACAGCCGGCGGATCAAGCGTGAACTCGCCGCGTTCTTTCAGCTTCAGGCCGAAATTCGCGAAATGCTGGAACGGGCAGCTGAAATACGACTCGACGCGCGACACGCTCGACGCGATTTCTTCCCCGTACAGGCCGGACGTGACGTCCGGCTCCAGGTTCTCCGTCCGCTTTCTGCCCGTCGCCGGCCGCAGGATCCGCCCGACGATCGGCGACCAGTAGGCGTCCCGGAGATAATAATCAATCATCGCCTGCCACGGCGCGGACAACTCCCCGCCGTGTTCGGCGAGCCGCATCTGCATCGAGGCGTGCCTGAGCGTGGCCCTCGGATGGCTGATGTATTCACGCCAGCTCTCCTCGTCCGGCACGCCGGCCGGATCGTTGAGCACGGTCTCTTCCGGAGTGTCCGGAAGAAGCTGGCCGATCCGTTTGATGTAAAGCGACGGGATGAGCGCCTTCCCTTCGGCGTCCGCCGCCGGGTAGGAGATGAACAGCTTGGAAGAAGCGGTCGTGAACGCCCGGTACGCCATGTACTGCTCGTCCATGAGCCGCATCTTCGTCGTCGGGGCCAGTTCGAATCCGATCTCCATGAACCACTCCCGCTCCCGGTCGGACAGGAGCCCTTCCTGATCGATCCGCTTCGGCAGCACGCCGTCGTTCACGCCGATCACGAACACCGCTTCGATATCCATGAGGCGGGAGATGTCGATCGTCGTCACCGTCACTTCATCGACCGAAGGCGGGATGCGGGCGAACTCGAGCGTGTCGAACCCTTCATCGAGGATTTTGATGAACTCTCCGAGCGGCCGTTCCTGATCGCCGAACATGAGGACGAACTGGTCGAGCACTTCGATCCATGTGTTCCACGCCTGGTCATGCTCCGCCGCTTCGAACAGCCGGCCGGCCTCTTCTTCCTTCTTGCGGAGGTCGACGATCTTATCGAACACGTCCAGGTCTTCCATGAACGTGAACAAAGTGGCCGCGACGTCGCGTCCGGTCCGCCCCCTTCTCAGCCGGGCCTCGAAGTTGGCGAGCGGTTCCCGGACCGCATTCCGGACGAGATGGAGATCCGCCTCCATCGCCTTTTCCTCGTCGGTCTGGACGTTCGTATGGAACTCGAGCCCGCGGTACCGCTTCACTTTCCATCTGTCTTCGTCAAACCACCGGTCGCCGCGGATGCCGTTCGCCAGGACGAAGTTCTCCAGCCGGTCGGCCCGGTCCCGCCACTCGGGAATATCTGCTCCATGCGGGAACAGCAGGTCGGTCTTCACCGCCCTGAAAATGTCCTCGTACTCCCAGCCGTCCGCCACTGCCTCGAGGACTGAGCGGCTGAACTCGATGAGCGGATGGTGCAGCATCGGCTTCTTGCGACTGATGAACACCGGGACATCGTACAGCGGAAACACCGTTTCGATGAGCTCATCATACACCTCCGGCTGGCGGTACAGGATTGCCATGTCCCGGTACCGCATCCCGGACATCATGAGCCTGCGGATCCGGCGCGCCACCGCATGCACTTCCGCACGCGCATCGGCCGCCCGGATGATCTCCACGTCGCCGCCGGACGACGACTGCCCGGCCGGATACCGGTCGAACTCCTCCTCGAGATGGGCAAGCGCCCGGCTCTTGAACCGCAACGGCTCATACTGGTGGACCGTCTCCTCGTTCTCCACCCCGTTGCGCTTCGCCGCATCGAACAGACGGGCCGCACTGCCCGCCGCGTTGAAGAAGAGCTGCGAACCGGACGCCGAGCCGTACGGGTCCTCCATCGGCAGGACGACGGTCAGCCGCCTCGCATGCTTCATCAGCTCCTCGACGATTTCAAGCTCCCGCGTCGTGAACGTGACGAACCCGTCGATGTAAATATCCGCGTATTGGATCAGCTCCGAAAAATGGATCTGTGACGCGAGAAGCGCCAAATATCCTTCGCTGTCCACGTAGGCGGTGCCGAGCCGGTCTTCAATCTTCTGCATGAGAAGCTCCAGGTCATCCGCCTTGTCGAGAAGCGCCCGCGGAGCGCCGGCTTTCTCGAGCTCCCCGTGCATGTCCGTCATTTTCGTGCAGTCGAGGCAATAGCGGCTGAACTCTTTCAACAGATCCTCCACCTGCTCGGTGAATCCGCGCTTGTCGGCCGCCTGCCGGAACAGCTTGAATTCATCCCGGTTTTCCGCAAGCAGGCTCCGGATGAGCATCCGGTAACCGAACCCGTTCACCTCGGTCCGGGTGATCCCGCCCGTCTCCTGCAGGATCCTCCACGCCAGCCGCTTGAACGTCGCCACCTGCGCACGGATCGTCCCATTCAGCCCGAACTCCGCGGACAGGCTTTTTTCCATCGAGAATGACATCTGGTCGGGCACGATGACGAAAATCGGCGGCCCGAGCGGATCATCCTGCAGCCGCTCCGCAATCTCCCGCCGGATCCTCGTCGTCTTGCCGGAGCCCGCCCGCCCCGTGATCAATCTGAATGACATCGCTGCCCCTCCCTTTCCGTCTTTGAACCTTTATTATAATTGATAGAGCGAATTAGAACAAACGTTCCCCTTCGCGTGTCCGGGAACGGGCAGCGAGAGGGAGATAATGAACGTTTAGGCTTAGCTAATTAACGTTTCGCTTTGGCTAATTAACGTTTCATCTTAGCTAATTAACGTCTCACCCTAGCTAATTAACGTTTCGCCTCAGCTAATTAACGTTTCCTCTTAGATACACAACGTTTCTCCTTAGATACGAAACGCTTCGCCCAAGATACACAACGTTTCCCCTTAGATACACAACGTTTCTCCAATAGAAATTAAAAGATCCCGCTTCCTTCATTGTACCGAAGGGTGAGCGGGAAGGAAAACGAGAGGGGGCCTGCTCGGTCGGCGGGATTCCGTCATCATTTGTCTCCGCGGGGCTTGTCCTTTTTCTCCGCATTCTGCTGCGCGGACGCGGCGGCCTGCTGTTCGGAGATTTCGCGGAAGTCGGCTTCGACTTTCCGGTTGAGCCGGGCTTCGAGGTGCTTGCCGGCGTACCAGAGGATGATGATGACGACGACCACGATGGCCGTCCGGACCGGCTGCGTGAACAGGGCCTTCAGGTCATAGCCGATGAAGCTCGCCGTTCCGATCATGACGAACTTCCCGGCCATGAGCGTCACCAGGTATACTTTCCTTTTCATATTCGAAAGACCCGCGACGAGGTTCACGAGCGAAGACGGGGTGAACGGGAGGCACAGGAGGACGAACAGCGGCCCGAAGCTGTTGCGCTCCACCCAGTGGATCAGTTTCCGCACTTTTGCGCTTTTCGTCAGGAAGCGGAACGGCCGGGTCTCCCCGAATCTCCGGATGAGCAGAAACACCATGTACGAACCTGCCACCGTTCCCGCCCAGCTGAGCAGGAACCCGAAGAAAAATCCGTAAGCGGTTGCGTTCGCGATGACGAACACAAACAGCGGCAGAAACGGCAGGAACGCTTCGACGAACGGCAGCAAAAATCCGAGAAGCGGGCCGAGCGCCCGGTAGTGCCGGCTTATTTCGATTATTGTATCGATATCAAAAAAGTCCTCCATCAGTCCAACCTCCGCCGTGTGTCCAATATGTTCTTTCCCTTATTTTACGACAGTTAGCCTCCTGCTGAAAATCCTCCGCCCCCGTCGCGTTCTCTTGTAGTATAATATCTCATACTATTCAATCAGAAAGCTGGGGTCATATGCAGCAAGACGGATTCAAAGCCGGCGTGAAGGCCGGCTCCATGATTGCGATCGGCTATTTTCCGATCGCCCTGACATTCGGCCTCCTGGCCAAAACGACCGGCCTGTCGATCATCGAAGCGGTCGGAATGAGCCTGTTCGTGTTCGCCGGCGCTTCGCAGTACATCGCACTCGGCCTGATCGCCAAGCATGTCGATCCGATCGTGATCGTGCTCAACACGTTCATCGTCAACATCCGGCATTTTCTTATGACGGCTTCACTCAATGAAAAGATGCAGCCGGCCCCCCGCTGGAAAAAAGCGGTCTATGCGTTCGGCGTGACGGACGAGACATTTTCCGTCATCTCGACGCACGGGGAAGGCCGCGTGAAGACTTCGTTCGGTGCGGGCGTCATTCTCATGGCATACGGCAGCTGGGTCGTCTTCACCGGCATCGGCCATGTGATCGGCGCGAACCTGCCGCTGTTCCTGCAGGCCGCCATGTCGATCGCACTTTATGCGATGTTCGTCGCGCTCCTCGTCCCGTCGATGAAAGGGAACCGGAAAGTCGTCCTGCTGGCGCTGACAGCGGCTGCGCTGAACGGGTTCTTTTTCTGGACGAAGCTGCTGTCGACCGGCTGGGCGATCATGGTGTCGACGCTTGCCTCCGCGATCATCGTGGAAATGATTTACACCCGCCGCGGGGCCCTGATCCGGCATGCGGCCGGGCAGAAGGAGGGATCGTGATGGGCAGCTGGTACTGGTGGATGATCCTCGGCATGGCGGCGGTGACTTATATCCCGCGCGCCATCCCGCTCACTTTTCTGGAAGGGCGCGAGCTGCCGCCGGTTGTCTCCGGCGTGCTCCGAAACATTCCGTATGCCGTCCTCGGCGCGCTGATCTTCCCCGCCGTCCTCTACGCGCAGGAGACGGATCTGCTGTTCGGCGCTATCGGACTGGCGGCGGCCGTGGGGATCGCCTGGTTCGGCGGCGGTGTGATGGGGACCGTTCTCGGGACGATTGCGATACTGGCGGTCTACAGTCTGCTGTTCGGCTGAACAACCTGCCGGACTACAAAAAACGCCCTGCATCCCCGGCCGGAACCGGTTGTGCAGGGCGTCTTTCATTCTTTCATTCATTCTTCCTTCGGGCCTTTCCGGGCGTTCCGGATCATCCGGCCGGCATAGTAAAAGCCGACGGTGAGCGAAAGGGCATCGACCGCGTACAGCAGCCATGTGTGGGTGTAGCCCGCATAGACCGAGGCCGCGATGAGCGCGACGGTCAGGACGAGGCCGACCACATGATGGTACGTGATCCGCGTGAGCAATACGACGAGAAGCCCGGGAAGAAATAAGGCAAGGATGATTTTCATCACATACGATTCAAGCATGGTTCGTCCCTCCTGTGGTCGCAATCAGCGGATGACGAGCAGGCCGATGCGGTGGTGGTCGTGGCGGAAGATGACATGCTGGCAAAGCCGGAGCTCGCCGTCCCGGTTCACGACTTCGACCCGGCAATGGGCGGCGTTCACCTGGATGGCTTCATATAATTCCCGTTCGTCGGAGACCGAGATGCCGTTCACTTTCCGGATCGTTTCGCCGGGAAGGATGCCCATTTTGTCGGCGGGGGAACCCGGCAGGACGGCCGCGACCGTCACGCCTTCGCTCCGTGGGGAAACGGCGAAGTTGCCTTTTTTCTCCCGGGAGGCGGTCCATCCGGACAACAGGGCGCGCACGACGACGGCCGCACCGAGCACGATCCAGCCCGCGGCCGGTTCCCACAGGGCGAGGAATGAAGCCGCCGCCGTGAGAACCCCGGTCCAGAGGATGCGGTTGCCGAGCGGCGGAAGAAGGTTTTCCGGCATCGTGTGCTTTGCCGTCTGGCGGAACCCGATGACGGCCGGGATGACGATCAGTGTGAAGGCCGTCCCGCCGAGCGTGAACTGAGGCCAGTACGGAACCGCTTCGGCGATTGCATTCCCCGGCAGGACGAACAGCAGCGGCAGCAGCCAGAGGCGCTTCGTCCGGTAAGCCGCCCCGTGGAGCCCCCTCGCCGTCTTCATGATCATCGGCGAAGCGTGCTCGGCGGCATGCCGGCGGACGAGCAGTCCTTCGGCCGCGGTCAGGAGACCGGCAATGAGCGGCACGGTAACCGCCATGCCGTCCGGAAGACCGTCGTAGGACCAGCCGATCACCGGCAGATCGGTCGGCACGCCGAATCGGCCGAGAAGCCAATAAGCGAGCGTCGCCGCTCCGGCCGCGTAGACAGGCGCAGCGAGCGCATATTGGAACGACAGGACGACGATTAGCATCGCCGCGCAGAGCAGCACGAGCCATCCGCGGGGAACCGTGAGCCCGGCGAGCCCGATGACGGCAGACAGGACGAGGGCGTGGACCCACGACTCCTTCAGCACCCTCCGCAGTTCGGTGAACCCCTCATCCACACGCACGCGAAAGTCCCGCCGCTCGCGCTTCACCCGGGCGTACCCGAGGAGAACCGAGAACAGCAGGACGATATAGAACAGCGGGTTCAGGAAAAACCGGCCCGCCGCTTTCAGCAATTCCAACAAAATCTCCTGGATCATCGACTACTCACCATCCCTGATAGAACGTACAGCTTCCTTCCATTCTATCAAACGCCGGGTGGGATAGAAACGCTTTTCGGCCGGGTCGGGCACCCTTTTTTAATTCCCCGACCGGAGCGCGTGCTTCAAGTAGCCGAGGGCGAGCTGGAGCTGCTTGTCATTTGCCTCGCTTGCCTGATGATCGGCGATCCTCGTCCGGAGCGCCCGGAAAAAGGCGCTGTCCATGGCAAGGCCCGGATCGAGGTCCTCTTCGTCCCTGAATTCCTCGACCGCCTTCGTCGTCGTCTCGTCATAATAGCCGTCCGACCGGGCCACGTCGAAGCCGAGCGCGCCGAGCACCCGCTGCGCATAGCCGACATCCTCCCCGTAATCCCCCGGCTCGTACCGACCGTCGACCGGCATCGAAGGCAAGCCGTACAGCGGTCCCTGTTCGGATTCAAGGTCCGGCTCGATGCCTTTCCCGTGGATCCAGGTGCCCGCTGGCGTGAGCCACTTATGCGTCGACAGCTTCATTTCCCCGCCGTTTGAAAGCGGCAGCGTCTCCTGGACGGTCCCCTTCCCGAAGCTGACCGTCCCGACGATGAATGCCCGGCCGTTGTCCCGGAGCGCGCCGCTGAGCACCTCGCTCGCAGAAGCGCTCCCCTTGTCCTGGAGCAGGACGGTTTTCATGCCGCGCATCGACTCGGCGTAAGCCCCGTCTTCCGGCGCCTCGGTCTCCAGCGGCTCCTTCGCCCCCCCGGCGTCTTCCATGTAGGCGAACACCGTCCCCGGCCGGAGCAGCGACCCCGCGACCTGGCCGACACTCCTCAGATAACCGCCCGGATTGCCCCGGACGTCCACGATGAACCCGTCCGCACCGCCTTTGATCAGTTTTTTCGTATGGGTCTCCCACTCTTCCGCCGTCTTTTCCCCGAACATCGACAATCCGATATAGCCGATCGTGAAACCGTCTTTTTCGATCAGCCGGCTTTCGACGGTCTTCTGCGGGATCGCCGCCCGCTTCACGGTGATCTCAAGATGCCGCTCCTCGTCCGGACGGTACACCGTGAGGGAGACGTCGGTCCCTTCCTTTCCACGGATGAGCCGGAGCAGATCCTTCATCGTCCGGCCCTCCATCCGCTCCTCGTCCACCCGGATGATCTCGTCGTACGGCAGGATGCCCGCCTTCTCCGCCGGCGAATTCCGAACCGGTGCGACGATGATGAACCGGCCCCGGGATTCCGTGATTTCCGCGCCGATCCCCACTCGTTCATCCGAGAGCGATTCCTCGTGCTCGG
Organism: Bhargavaea cecembensis; assembly: GCF_000826125.2. Taxonomy (GTDB): domain Bacteria; phylum Bacillota; class Bacilli; order Bacillales_A; family Planococcaceae; genus Bhargavaea; species Bhargavaea cecembensis_B. The sequence continues at coordinate 880,678 of NZ_LN651373.1, read as the reverse complement.
CCGCTTCTTCCCGGGTCAAGTATGTACTGTACGGATCGCCCAGCACATCCGCCATCCCCCTCAGCGCCCCTTCCACGAGCTCGTCCGTTCCGACCTGGTGGACCGCCCGTTCCTGAATGATGCCGTACGCCTCGTCGATCGGCTTCTTCTCGCTGACCGGCTCCCCGGCCCCTTCCTTTCCGTTCAAGATGAAATAAGCGAGCCCGCCGGCCGCCGCGGCAACCGCGGCAAACAGCAAAAACCGGCTCATGCGCATATGCACCCCTCCTCCGTCCAATTGTATGAACGGCCGGAAGGTCATACGACACATGAACCGGCATTTCCGATCAGTCGATGCTCGCTGCCACGTCCCGCATCAGCGCTTCATCCATCGGCCCGCGGACGACCTGGCGGATGATTCCGGACGCGTCTAGGAAGTAGGTGGTCGGCACGGCGATCACCTTGTACGTTTCCCCCTGCTGCCCGTCCGAGTCGAGCAGGACCGGGAATGTCATGCCGAACTCCTCGACGAACCCGGTGATGTTCGACATCACTTTTTCATCATTGCCCCGCTCGGACGCCGACAAGTTGACGGCGACGATCTCGACGCCCGCCTCCTCCGCCTCATCGGTGAAGAACTTCTCCATATGCGGCATTTCCGCACGGCACGGACCGCACCAGGAAGCCCAGAAGTTCAGGATGACTTTTTTGCCGCGCAGGTCGGACAAAGTCATCTCCCCTCCGTCGAGCGTCTTGAGCGTGAAGTCCGGCGCGAGCTGGCCCTGGCCGATTCCGACTTCAGGCGCGTCCGATGCCGTTTCTGTCTGAGCGGACTCTTCCATCTCCCGCTTCAACTGCTCTTTGCGGCCGCTGAACTCATCCCCCGTCGCGTCCCTGACCATGATAGCGACGAGCGCGCCGATGATCAGCAGCGCCACCACCGAACCGAACACCTTCTTATTCATGCGAGTGCCTCCCGTTTTGTAATGATGTCATTCTATTTAACGATAGGAAATAAATGCTGAACACAACCGTCGCAAGCAGCGGGAATCCCGTAAGGCCCCCCGGCTGCACCGCGGCTGCCAGCAGATGGACTGCAGCCATCAGCACCGCCAGCTGGACCGCCCATCCCCCCTCCAGCCTGCCTTTCAGGAAGACGAGCAGCAGAAGAACGGCAAATCCGGCCGCCGTCACGAATTTCGGCAACAGCCCGCCCTCGTTCAGGAAGACCATCGCCAGCTGGTACACCGACTGCGTGACGACCGCCGCCAGGAGCAGCCATCCTTCGGCCCCCGCCCCCTTGAAGTAAAGAAAGGCTAGCACCGCAAGCAATCCGAGGACAGCCCCGAAAAAACCTCCGTTGTAATAAAGGACGGAAAGCGGCGACTTCAGGAAGATCCCGAAATGCGTCAGCAAGTAGGAAAACTTCCAGACGAGGACAAACCAGAACGCCGCGTCCGCATACAGCCCGGCCGATTCCTTCCCCTTCCGGATCCGGACTGCCCCGTAGGCAACCGCCATCGCGGCGAGCACGGCGATCCACGAGGACGGCACCGTCAGATTTAAGATTAAGATCCACTTCGTCACCGGCATTCCTGCAGCCTCCCGACCCGCTTGCTCTTGTATCAAGGGTAGTGGATGGACCCCGCTCCCGTCTACACTTCCGCACCTGTTTGAGTGGAGGTTGTGTCTGTTTTTTAACGATGGACACAGTCCATAGGAAAAGCCCGCCGACAAACGGCGGGCTTGGATGAATCGGTTTAAATCGGAACATAGCGCATCGGGTTGACCGGGTTGCCGTAGCTTCCGATATGGAGTTCAAAGTGCAAGTGCGGTCCGCTCGTCCGTCCGGTGACGCCGATCCGGCCGATCTGCTGGCCTTTGCCGACGTGCTGGCCGGTTCCCACATTGAATCCGGACATATGGGCATACAGCGTCGTGTAGATCGTGCCGTTGATCGAGTGCGTCACCATGACGACGTTGCCGTATGTGCCGAACTGTCCGGCGAACGAGACGACGCCGTCCGCAGCCGAAACGATTGGCGTGCCGATGCCGTTCGCAATATCAACGCCGGCATGGTTCGAAGATGCCCAGCCGATCGGACGGTATCCGAATGTCGACGAGATCCGGCCGCTTGCCGGACGTGTCCAGGCACCGCTCGAAACGGCCGGCTGGCTCACTGCCGTGTTGCTGCTGGACGAATGGGTGGCCGAGCTGCTGCCCGATGCCGACGAAGAAGAGGAAGCTTTCTGGCTGGAAGCAGCTTTCGCGGCTGCCTGACGGCGGGCTTCGGCTTCAGCCGCCGCTTTCCGCTTGCGCTCTTCTTCCGCTTTGCGGGCGATTTCCGCAAGACGGTTCTGTTCCGCGACGATCTTCTGCGTCACTTCTTCGCTCACTTCATGGACGTGATCGTACTCGGCTTCCATGCTGGCCTGTTCCTTCTCGAGGCGGGACTGCTCTTCCTCCAGCTTCGTCACAAGGCCGTCAAGCTCTTTCTTCTGGGCATCAAGCTGGGCTTTCTGCTCCTCGAGCCTCTTCTTGTTCTGTTCCTGTTCGGCGAGCTTCTGCTCCACCATCTGCTTCTGTGCTTCCAGCTGTTCCTTGTCCGCCTTCTGCTCGCGGATGATCTCGCGGTCAGCTTCCCTCAGCGTGTTGACGGCCGAAACCCGGTCAATGAAGTCCGAGAAGCTGTTCGCTCCGAGAAGGACGTCGAGGTAGCTCGTCGAACCGCCGGTCACCTGCATCGCACGGACCCGGTCGCGAAGAAGGGCGTCACGTTCGGCGATCTTGCGTTCGAGTTCTGCAATCGAGGCGCGCAGAGCTTCAATCTCGCTCTTCGTCACATTGATCTCTTCTTGAAGCGCTTCGATCTTGCCTTGTGTTTCATCGATTTTTCCGTGAAGTTCTGTGATTTGACCGAGAAGCTTGTCCATCTCAGCGGACTTCAGCTGGATCTCCGTTTTGGTCTTATTGATGTTCTGGTCAAGGTTCTGCTTTTTCTGTTCCAGTTGCTTTTGCTCATTCTTCAGATCATCCAGTGCGGTTGCGCTCGCATTGCCGGCACCGAGCCCGAAGCTTAGGAGCATGGTGGCAGCGACCGAGGCGATCAGTGGCTTGGACTGCTTCAACTTCTCATTTCCCCTTTCAGAGACTAAACGGTTTTTATCTGTTTTGATGGTTTTCTTTATTGTCCAGCTGCGCGGGCCAGACCCTCAGGGTCATAAGTCCGCTGGCTCTGCGAAGCAGGCTTCGCGCCGCCGTCGATCTTATGCCTGTCAGGTCTGAACGGCCCGCTCCGCTTTTCTTTGTCCAGCTGCGCGGGCCAGACCCTCGGGATCATAAGTCCGCCGGCTCTGCGAAGCAGGCTTCGCGCCGCCGTCGATCTTATGCCTGTCAGGTCTGAACGGCCCGCTCCGCTTTTCTTTAGACTTTCAGGAACTTCCGTACGGACATGAAGCTGCCCCAGGCTCCGATGAAGATGCCCATGAACAGCACGAGGCCGTTGACGATGTAGAGGAACGGCAGCGGGCCGAGAATCTGGATCATTTCCCCGCGGAGCCGCGGTTCGGCATAGTCATAGAACTCGATGTATCCCCAGGTGATGGCGATCATCGGGATGATCGCTCCGAGGATGCCGAGCCAGATTCCCTCGAGGACGAACGGGATCCGGACAAAGCTGTTCGTGGCACCGACAAGTTTCATGATGCCGATTTCGGTTTTTCTCGCGACGATCGTGATCCGAATCGTGTTGGCGATGAGGAACATCGCCGTAAACAGAAGAGCCAGGATGAGCACGAGGCCCACATTTCGGCCGAGGTTCAGGAAGCTGAACAGCTTTTCGACTTTCCCCTGGCCGTAAACGACTTCGTATGTATTCGGATATTCATCGATCGCCTTGGCGACTTTCGCCGTCTGCTGGGGCTCGGTCGCCTTGACATAGAAGGCTTCCCGCAAAGGGTTGCTTTGCTCATAGAGTTTCAAGTCTTCCCCGAAGTCCTTCACCATCTTGTCCAGTTCATCGTTGCGCGTGGAATAAACGACTTCTGCAACGCCCGGGGTCTCCCGGATCTGATCTTCGAGCGCCCGTGTCGCGGCTTCATCCGCGGCCAGCTCCACGTAGACTTTCATCTCGACGTCCTTTTCGAGGTCTTCGGCCACCTTGTTCAAGTTGAGCATGATGGACACGAACACGCCGACGAGCAGCAGGGTCACTGTGACGGCACTGACAGAGGCGAATGTCATCCAGCCGTTCCGGCCGAGGGTCTTGAAGCTTTCGCGGAAGTGGCGGCGGACCGTCCTAAATTTCATATCCGTAGCCCCCTCCCTGTTCATCACGCACGATCAGACCGCCTTCGATGGCGATGACCCGGTGACGGCTCCGGTTGACGATGTCCTTGTTATGGGTGGCCATGACGATCGTCGTGCCGCGCTGGTTGATCTCTTCGAACACGTTCATGATCCCCCAGGACGTTTCCGGATCGAGGTTTCCGGTCGGTTCGTCCGCGATGACGACTTTCGGCCGGTTCACGATCGAGCGCGCGATCGACACGCGCTGCTGCTCTCCGCCAGACAGCTCGGTCGGAAGCATGCGGGCCTTCTGTTTGAGGCCGACCAGATCGAGAACTTCCGTCACTCTTGGCCGGATATTGTCGACGGGTTCCTCGATGACTTCAAGGGCAAATGCCACATTTTCATAGACAGTGAGCTTCGGCAACAGCTTGAAGTCCTGGAAGACGACGCCGATCTGCCTTCTCAGAAGAGGAACTTCCCGGTTTTTCAGTTTGGGAAGACTCGTATCATTGATGAGGATGTCGCCGGATGTCGGCTTTTCCTCCCGGTACATCATCTTGATGAATGTCGATTTGCCTGCACCGCTCGGCCCGACGACATACACGAATTCCCCTTTTTCGATCTTCACGTTCAAGCCGTTTGCCGCAACGACACCATTCGCATATTGTTTGTAAACATCTTTCATTTCTATCATTTAAGCAAATCACCTGATTGCCCGATACGGGCCTGTTTTTTTCCGGCATGCCCATTATAGCATTATTAAACTCGTATACTATTACAGTTATATTTCATTTTATTACGAGCAGAAACGTTGACATACCTAGTGTTTCGACAATACAGAACGTGCAGGATGCAACTTTTGAAAAGTATTTCGACACATGCAGCGGCATTTGTGCCGGGCAAGCAGAAAGAACAGAATAATGACAAAAAGGTGGAAGCGTCCAGTTCTTTATGCGGATTTTGATATGGACAACGGGTCCCTCAGAACGAATGTCAACTTAGAGGCGGCGAGTGTCAACTTCGGTGGAATGAATGTCAACTTTCGCAAAGCGGGTGTGAACTTCCGCCGGTTGAGTGTCAACTTAGGGAAGCGGCTGATCGATTCACATCAAACGTTGTGTATCTCGGCCGGAACGTTGTGTATCTGCGCGGAAACGTTGTGTATCTGCGAGGGAACGTTGTTTATCCGGGCTGAAACGTTGCGAATCTGTGCCACCAGCCGGGCCGGAACGCTCAACAGACAAAAAAAGCCCGTCCGAGGGAAGTTCCCCCGGGACGGGCCGGCCGTGCTGATTATTTCTTTTCGGAGAGCCAGTGGGCTACTGCGTCGAGCTCATCGCCTTCGATGAGTCCGCCAGGCATGCCGCCGCGGCCGTTCTCGATTGTATCGTGGATCTCTTCTTCGGAAAGACGGGAGCCTACATTATCAAGCTCAGGGAAGTTCCCTTGTCCTTCGAGATTTTCACCGTGGCAGGAAATGCACTTCTGCTGTACGACTTTTTCCGGATCGACGCCGGCCGTTTCGCCGCCACCCGTATCCGTGTTGTTGTCTGTCGTTTCTTCAGTCGCATTGTCGTTGCCCGTGTCGGTTGTGTTGTCGTCCGCATTGTCGTCGTTGCCGCCGCAGGCACCGAGGACAAGCGCAGAACCGAACAGCAACATCATGAGTTTTCTCTTCATGCGCTTTCCCTCCTGATTGTTCAGATGTAGTGTGTTCTCCATTAGTATACCAAACCCTCGTGTTTTGAAACATCCGACCGGCATTTGTCGACAAATCGTCATGTAAAATAGTGCTAAAAAAGGCTCGTTTAACTCTATTTTTTACTCTCTTTTTTTGAAAAGCCGCACCTTTTCATAGGGATCCGACTTTTTATGAAAGATGAGCACACATGCAAAAAGCGCATGCGGATGCATACGCTTTGCTGAGTCAGGACAGACGGGAACGGAGATAGGCATTGATGAACATGTCGATGTCCCCGTCCATGACGTTCTGGACGTTTCCGGTTTCCGTGTCGGTCCGGTGATCTTTGACCATCGAGTACGGGTGGAATACATAGGAACGGATCTGGCTCCCCCAGCCGATTTCCTTTTGTTCTCCCCGGATTTCGAGAAGTTCTTTTTCCTGCTCCTCGATTTTCAGCTGATAGAGTTTCGCTTTCAGCAGTCCCATCGCCTGTTCGCGGTTTTTGATCTGCGAACGTTCCGACTGGCAGGTGACGACCGTGTTCGTCGGAAGGTGGGTGATCCGGACGGCGGAGTCCGTCGTGTTGACGTGCTGCCCGCCGGCGCCGCTCGAGCGGTACGTATCGATTTTCAGATCCTCGGAACGGATGTCGAGCTCGATCTCGTTGTCGAACTCCGGCATCACTTCGCATGAAACAAACGAAGTGTGCCGTCGGCCGGACGAATCGAACGGCGAGATCCGGACGAGCCGGTGCACGCCTTTTTCCGCCTTCAGGTAACCGTAGGCATTATGGCCTTTGATGCTGATCGTGACGGACTTGACGCCCGCCTCGTCGCCCGCAAGATAATCGAGCGTCGCCACTTTGAAGCCGCGTTTTTCTGCCCACCGGGTGTACATGCGGAGCAGCATCGACGCCCAGTCCTGGGACTCGGTGCCGCCCGCGCCCGCGTGGAGCTCGAGGATGGCGTTGTTCTTGTCGTACGGTTCGCTCAGCAGAAGCTGCAGCTCAAAGTCCGCAAGCTCGCCGCTGAAGGAGTCGAGCTCGTCTCCGAGTTCCGCATGGAGATCGGGGTCATCCTCTTCCTTCAGCAGTTCGAGCGTCATCTCCAGGTTCTCCTGGGTGTCGACCAGCTTATTGTATTCATTGACGATGTCTTTCAGGCCGTTCGCCTCGGAAATCACTTTCTGGGCTTCGTCCTGATTATCCCAGAACCCCGGCTCGAGCATGCGCTCGTCCAGTTCCTGGATCCGTGCCTCTTTGTTTTCTAAGTCAAAGAGACCCCCTGAAGTCCGCCAGTTTCCCGGCTGTTTTGTCGAGCGTGTTGCGTGCTTCTGCAAGTTCCATCATAAAAATGTCCTCCTCAAGTTGGGTGCACTCCATTTTACACGGCGTGCGGGTGTCCTGTCACGGCGTTCAGGCCGTTCCGTGGCAGTTTTTGAACTTCTTGCCGCTGCCGCAAGGGCACGGTTCGTTCCGTCCAACCGTTTCTTTCCGGCGGATCGGCTTTCTCTTCACTTCGCCGCCGCCTTCTTCCTTCGGATTGACGGCCTCGCCTTTTGCGACTTCCTCGCGCTCGAGGTTGTGTCGGATCTCCGCCTTCATCGCATACTTGGCGACGTCATCGCGGATCGCATCCACCATTTCCTCAAATGCCGAGAACCCTTCGTTCTGGTATTCGCGGAGCGGATCGGTCTGGCCGTATGCCCGCAGGTGGATCCCCTGCCGGAGCTGGTCCATCATATCGATGTGATCGATCCATTTCGTATCGATCGACCGGAGAAGGACGACCTTTTCGAACTCGCGCATCCGTTCGGGGGTGAGTTCTGCTTCCTTTTCATCATAGCGTTTTTTGACGGCTTCAGAAATCATGCCGGAGATCTCTTCCCGTGTTTTGCCTCTGAAGTCTTCCGCCCTGAACGTGCCTTCAGGCAGCAGGTTGGCGTTCAGGAAATCCTCCAGCCCTTTCAGGTTCCATTTTTCCGGATCTTCGTCCGCTGTATAGGATGGCACAGAACGGGCGATGACATCCTCGATCATCGACTCGACGAGGGCACGCATGTCATCCGTGTCGAGCACCTGGTTCCGTTCGCCGTAGATGATTTCGCGCTGCTGGCGCAGGACATCGTCGTATTGGAGAAGCCGTTTCCGGGAGTCGAAGTTGTTCCCTTCCACGCGTTTCTGGGCCGATTCGACCGCCCGGGACACCATCCTGGACTGGATCGGCTGCGTGTCATCCATGCCGAGCTTCGCCATCATGCCCTTCATGCTGTCGGAGCCGAACCGCCGCATGAGCTCGTCTTCGAGCGACAGGTAGAACTGCGTGACGCCGGGGTCACCCTGCCGTCCGGAACGTCCGCGCAGCTGGTTGTCGATCCGGCGGGATTCATGCCGCTCCGTCCCGATGACGGCGAGGCCGCCGACTTCGCGGACCCCTTCGCCGAGCTTGATGTCGGTACCGCGGCCGGCCATGTTCGTCGCAATCGTCACGGCGCCCGGCTTGCCGGCTCCGGTGATGATCTCTGCTTCGCTTTCATGGTTCTTCGCGTTCAGGACGCTGTGCGGAACCCCGTACTTCTTCAGGAAATCGGAGATGATCTCGGACGTCTCGATTGCCACTGTGCCGACGAGGACCGGCTGGCCTTTCTCGTGCCGTTCCTTGATGTCGTTGGCGACCGCCTTGAATTTTCCTTCCATCGAAGCGTAAATGAGGTCGGCCCGGTCATCCCGGACGATCGGCCGGTTCGTCGGAATGACGATGACGTTCATGTTGTAGATGTTGCGGAATTCTTCTTCCTCGGTTTTCGCCGTACCGGTCATCCCGGACAGCTTGTCATACATCCGGAAGAAGTTCTGGAACGTGATCGTCGCCATCGTCATCGACTCGTTCTGGATCTCAAGGCCTTCCTTCGCCTCGATCGCCTGGTGAAGCCCGTCGCTGTACCGGCGGCCTTTCATGAGGCGGCCGGTGAATGAATCGACGATCACGACTTTGCCGTCTTCAATGACATAGTCGACGTCCAGGTGCATGCTCGCATGAGCCTTGAGCGACTGGTTGATTGCATGGTTCAGACGGACGTGCGTCAGATCGAACAGGTTGTCGATCGAGAAGGCCTTTTCCGCCTTTTCAATCCCCGATTCGGTCAGGACGACGCCTTTCGTCTGCTCGTCGTACGTATAGTCTTCTTCCTTTTTCAGCATGCGGACGAACGCGTTCGTCTGGATATAGAGCATCGCGTTCTTCTCCGCCTGGCCAGAAATGATGAGCGGCGTCCGCGCTTCGTCGATCAGGATGGAGTCGACTTCGTCAATGACCGCATAGTGCAGCGGACGCTGGACGCGGTCTTCTTTGTAGAGGACCATATTGTCACGGAGGTAATCAAAGCCGAGCTCGTTGTTCGTGCTGTACGTCACATCGGCCAGGTAGGCTTCCCGTTTTTCTTCCTTCGTCATGGAGTTCAGGTTGAGTCCGACGGTCAGGCCGAGGAATTCATAGATCTGCCCCATTTCGGTGGCATCCCGGCTGGCCAGATATTCGTTGACCGTCACGACATGTGCGCCTTTTCCTTCAAGCGCATTCAAGTAGACGGACATCGTGGAGGTGAGCGTCTTCCCCTCACCGGTCTTCATCTCGGCGATGTTGCCGTCGTGGAGGGCGGCCGCACCGATGATCTGGACGCGGAACGGATACATGCCGGTCACGCGGCGGGCGGCTTCCCGGACAACGGCGAAGGCCTCCGGCTGGATCCGGTCAAGCGATTCCCCGTCTGCAATGCGGTTGCGGAACTCGTCCGTCTTCGCCTGGAGCTCGGCATCCGACAGCTTTTCCATGTCGTCGGCCAGTGCTTCCACAGAGTCGGCAACTTTTTCAAGTCTTTTCAAATCACGTTTGGTCGGGTCAAACAGTTTATTTAAAGCGCCTAGCATGTTGTCACTTCCTCACTGGTATCCACACTATTTTAACATCGCCCCACCCTCACTGCAAACCTTGCAAACGGAAGAGACTCACCGGCCCGGCGACCGGTTTCTCTGATTGCCGGCAGGGTCGGGCCGTGTCAGGGCGGCGTTTAGCGAATCGGTCTGATGCGGTGCAGGATTCTGTTTTCGAAGAGGGGCGGGGAACGCCTCGGCTACGCAAAGTTTCGGCGGACACGCAGATGGATTTATACAGAGAAAACTGAACGCCAGACCGTTTTTTCTGCCATACTCCGAATTCCCCTCCCTTACTCCGAATACCCGCTCTCTCAGCCCACTTCTTTCAAATGAAAAGAAGCCTGCCGCAGGGGCAGGCTTCTTGGCTTGGCTTCATCATTGAATTTCGGTTTCGATGAGGCCGTATTTTCCGTCTTTTCGTTTGTAGACGATGTTCGTTCCGTTGGATTCCGCGTCGGTGAAGATATAGAACGAGTGGCCGAGCATGTTCATCTGGAGGATTGCTTCTTCTTGGTCCATCGGCTTCAGGCTGAACTGCTTGGTCCGGACGACTTCAAATTCCTGGTCCTGGTCGGCGCCGGTTTCGGTGGTCGCGCTGTTCTCGTCGCTGAATGAGTTGAAGAACGACGCCACACCTTCGCGCTCTCGGAACTTGCGGTTGACCCTCGTTTTGTATTTGCGGATCTGGCGTTCCAGTTTATCGGAAATCAGGTCTACGGCAGCGTACATATCGGAGTTCCGTTCTTCTGCCCGGAGGGTGAGGTTTTTCATCGGGATGGTCACTTCGACTTTCGTCTGCTTGTCGCTGTACACCTTCAGGTTGACGTGGGCCGTTGCGTTCACCTCGTCAGTGAAGTAGCGTTCAAGCTTCTGAATCTTTTTTTCCACGTAGTCCCGGATTGCCGGAGTTACCTCGATGTTCTCCCCGCGGATGTTGAAAGTCAGCATATGAACTCCTCCTTTGATCTAACTCTATAGGTTCATTTCTTCATCTTCCCTTGAAAACCCTTTAAAAAACACGGCAGTTTGCAACTTTTGTCGGATTGCGTCCCTGCAGCTCCGGACCGGCAGCCGCCAACATACACTCGTCTGCGGAATGAGTCCTGCAAGCCCGCCGCCGGTGATTTCCCCTCTATGCCCGGATGAGCGTCACGGCCGTGACCCGGCGGGCGCCGGCCTGTTTCAGCGCAGCCGCCGCGTGGTGAAGGGTCGTGCCGGTCGTGTAGAGATCGTCGAAAAGAACATACTCACCGGGCGCTCCGTTTATGCCTGCCCGGATGCGGAACAGCGGCTCGGCAGCCATGCGCTCCCGCCGGTTCATCTTGCCGAGCGTGACCGCAGCCGTCTTGTCGAGCATCTGCCCGAACGGGACGCCCGCACACTTGAGCAGTTCATCCACATGGGAAAACGTCCGCTCCTTCAGCCGGCCGGGATGGACCGGAATCGGAACGATCGTCCCGCCCGCCTCAGACACGGCATCCGCCACTTTCTCGGCAAACACCCGGGCCAGCGCCACATCCTTCATGAATTTATACCGGTGGAGGAAGTCCTTCATCGGTTCATTATAGGCATACAGCGAGACCGCGCCATCGAGCATCCCTTCATATTGCGTTCCGGCCCAGTCGGAGAGGGGCGGCGGATCGTTGGAAAGAACGAATCCGTCGCGGCAGGACCTGCAGACGACCGGCCGGCCCCTGTCCGTGAACAGCGCACGCCAGCCGGCCCGGTCCCCGGCCGGCTCACCGCACAGCAGGCAGTCCATCCGGCACCTCCTCCTCCCGGTTCAGCTTCCGGATCTCCCGGACTGCATCATCCATCTCAGGCGTGATTCCGTGATGGAACAGGACGACATCACCGTCCGGCCGGTCTGCGCTCCGACCGACCCGGCCGCCGATCTGGATGATCGCCGATCGGCTGAACACCGAGTCCTCGGCTCCGAGCACCGCCGCCTGGAGTCCTGGTATCGTGATGCCCCGCTCCAGAATGGTCGTCGTCAGAAGCCCCGGCACCTTCCCGTCCCGCAGTGCCCGGACGAGTTCCCGCCGTTCTCTGCTGGAAGCGTGGACCGCCCCGATCCGGCCGTCGAGTTCATTGAACAGGGGCAGGCTCTGTTCCATCAGCCGGACCGACGGGAAAAATACGAGGAACGGATCCCCCGATGACAGGCGCTCTGCGATCCACTCGGAAAGTCGCTTCGGCAGGCGGCCCGCCGCAATCTGCTTTCTGTAATTCCAGAGGGCTTCGAACCTCGGCACGGGAAGCGGATGGCCGTGGAAGCGCCGGCGGATGACGGACCGGCCGCCCCCCTCCGTTTCGGCCAGCATCACAGCGGACGGGGTGGCCGTCACGAACACCGCCGATCCGCCCGGTTTGGCCGCTTTTTTGACGGCATCCCGCAGCGTCCGGTCAAACGAATACGGGAACGCATCGGCCTCGTCGACGAAGATCACATCGAACGCGTGCCGGAAGCGGTACAGCTGATGGGTGGTCGCAATGACGAGCGGCGCGAATCCCTCCCCCGGACCGGATCCGCCGTAAAGGCCGTGGACCGTCGCGTCGCCGAATGCCGCCCGGAACCTCGGCAGCAGCTCCAGTACGACATCGGTCCGCGGCGTGGCGATGCAGACCCGCTTCCCTTCCTCAAGAAGCGAATGCACCGGGCGGAACAGGATCTCCGTCTTCCCCGCTCCGCACACCGCATGCAGCAGATGAGGCCTGCCGAGACGGAGGCTTTCCAGGATCTCTTCCGACGCCTTCTGCTGGGCGGGAGTGAGCCGGCCTGCCCATGAAAGTCCGGGAGGCGGATCGGACGGCCGCTCCGGACCTGCCCAGTAAACGAGCTCATCACAAGACGCGACCCTGCCCATCCGGATGCAGTGCCGGCAATATTGGCAGACCTTCCCGCATCTGGCGCAGTCAAACGAGGCGAACGACGCAGACTCCGTCGACAGGCAGCGGTTGCAGCGGAGCCGGTCCGGCAGAAACCGCCTGTTCTGCCGGTGGATTCCGGGCAGTACGCCGATCCATCCCCTTTCAAGCCCCTCTGCCACTTCTTCCTCCGGAAATGGAAGGAGCTCCTTCAGCCAGAGCCTCCCCTGCAAGAAGTCACGGATCGATTCATTCACTCCTAATCTGAACGCCTCCTTTAAACTAAATATTCTGAACCAAGAGGTTGAGAAAAAAGCGACCGCCTTCCAGCACGGTCACTTTTTAACCCAGCCGAGTCCCATCGAGCCTTCCCCGAGATGAGTGCCGATCACGGGGCCAAAATAGCTGATCGTGAAGTCGACATCCGGGTACTTGTCCTGGAGCGTTTCCCGCCAGGCTTCCGCCTCTTCGGGCCGGTTGGCATGGATGATCGCCGCCTCAAGCGGACCCTCGGCTTCCACCGCCATGCCGAGCAGCTGCTCGATCCGGGCCATCGCTTTTTTGCGGGTCCGGATTTTTTCGAACGGCACGATCACCTTGTCCTTGAAATGAAGCAGCGGCTTCACTTGCAGAAGGCCGCCGATCAGCGCCTGGGCGCCGGACAGCCGTCCGCCGCGCTGCAGATGGCCGAGGTCGTCCACCATGAAATAGGCGTCCATCGTCTTCTGCATGCCCGCAAGCTCTTCCATGATTTCGTCCGGACCGGCGCCCGCAAGCGCCATTTTCGCAGCCCGCACGGCGTAGAATCCTTGCATCATGCAGGAGATCTCTGAGTCGAACACGCGGACTTCGATGCCTTCGGCCAGATTTCCTGCCTGCATGGCGGATGCATACGTGCCGCTGATCCCGCTGGACAAGGTGACGACAATCGCGGCGCCATAGCCTTCCTCCGCAAGTTCCCTGTAGCACTCGGCGAACATTCCGACCGGAGGCTGTGAGGTTTTCGGCAGCTCCCCGCCGCGGACCATGTCATAGAACCGGCCGCCGGAGAGTTCCGATTCCTCTTCATATGTCGTACCGTCGATCGTCACGCTGAGCGGAATCATCCGGATGCCGAGCTCGTTCCGCAGCGGCTCCGGAAGATAGGCGGTACTGTCGGTCACAATCGCCGTTTTCATTCTATCAACCTCCGTCTTCCCATCATACTAAATCCGGAAGCAAATAGGAATCAGAAACGGAACCTTTCCGCCGGATCCCGCCATCCGGATATCAAGCCGCATCTCCGATGTAATAGATTTCCTTCACTTTCCACGTTCCGTCCGTTTTCGTCAGGACGGTCACTTGCCGGCCCTTTTCCGTATGTTCCTCGCCGGAATCCTTGGCGGTCATCTTCGTGGTCAGGTTCGAAAACAGCTGCGCCTCGCCGTCTTTGTAGGAAACGATCGTTTCATCTTCCGCCGATCGTTCGACATCGAACTGTGCGAACAGTTCCTGCATGGCCTGCTTTTCGGCTTCAATATCAAAGCCGTCTTCGCCGGGAACGAGCGTCTCCGCATACGCATCCGGATCCTCGTTGTTGAATGTTTCCATATATCCGTTGAACGCTTCGAGGATCGCCGTTTTTTCCTCTTCCGGAATGCCCGTTGCTTCCTCGATCGAGCCGTCCGACATGCTGAAGCCGATGCCCTCTTCGTCTGTTTCCAATTCACCGTCTTCCACGCCGTGGCCGACCGCGGAATTCTCGCCGGAAGGCGCCGTTCCGTCATCGGCTGTATTTTCATTATTCCCCGCGTCGTCGTTGCACGCCCCGAGTACGAGCGCGGCCAGGACGGCCGGGATGAGCCATTTCATTTTCATCATTGATTCCCTCCCGTGACAGTTTGTCATATACCGGAACGTTTCTGCAACGGTTTGGTTCGCCGCAAGGATTTCCGGGCGAAAGAAAAAGCCTGCCCGAAGCAGACTTTTCCGTTTTTGTTCAGCGCACTTCCACCCAGCCGTTCTTGATCGCGTTCACGACCGCCTGGGTCCGGTCGCTGACACGCATTTTCTGGAGAATGCTGGAGACATGGTTCTTGACCGTCTTTTCGGAGATGTAGAGCGACTCCCCGATGGACCGGTTGCTCTGGCCGTCCGTCAGCAGCTGCAGCACTTCGCATTCCCGCTTCGTGAGCAGGTGGAACGGCCTGCGGATCTCCGTCTGGTGGAAGGATCCGACGTTTTCCTTGTCGCTCAGCCGGCGGAATTCCGACACGAGGTTCCGCGTCACTTTCGGATGGAGATACGAACCGCCTGTGGCGACGACTTTGATCGCCTGGACGATTGCATCGGCGTCCATCTCCTTCAGCATGTAGCCGAGCGCCCCCGTCTTCATCGCATGGGTCACATACGACTCGTCGTCATGGATGGACAGGATGATGATTTTCGCTTCCGGATGTGCGGCGATCAGATCAGACGTCGCCTCGATCCCGCTTTTGCCCGGCATGTTGATGTCCATGAGCACGACATCCGGATTGTACTGTTCATAGAGTGCCAGCACTTCGTCGCCGTCAGACCCTTCGGCAACCACATTGAAGGTCTCTTCAAAGTCCAGGATCCGCTTGACTCCTTCCCGGAACAATTGGTGATCGTCAATGATAATGATGTTTGTCATCCCGTATTCCCCCTGCTCATAGTCTACTTGTCGAATTGCTGGCCGTGAGGCAGGACGAGGATCACCTCGGTCCCTTTCCCTTTCGCCGTCCGGATTTCAAGCTCTCCCTGCAGAAGGGCGGCCCGCTCGTACATTCCCTGGATTCCGAAAGAAGCATCCGGCTTCTCGGACGGATTGAATCCGCGGCCGTCGTCTCTCACGGTTGCCCGGATCATGTCCTTGCACGTCAGCACGCGGACATCAACGTTGCGTGCGCCGCTGTGCTTGATCGCATTCGCCATCGCCTCCTGCACGAGACGGAAGACGCCCACTTCCACGTTCGGACTCGGACGGACCGAGACCCCTTCCGCCTTAAAGCTGAAACGGATGCCCTCATTATAGGTGGCGGTCCGCTCCACATACTTACGGAGCGCGGGAATGAGGCCGAAGTCATCCAGCACCATCGGACGCAGGTCATGGATGATCCGGCGCACTTCGGACAGCGTGCTGCGGGCGAGTTCCTTCGTGAACCCGAGATGTTCGAGGCCCGGATCCATTCCCTTGTCCTGGAAAACCCGTTCAACGAGCCCTAGCTGCATGACAAGATTCGCCATCATCTGCGCCGGTCCGTCATGGATCTCCCGGGCGAGCCGCTTGCGTTCCTCTTCCTGAGCCTCGAGCACCCGCATGCTCATATGCTTCCTCATCTTAGCGGTCTCAAGCGCCGGGCCGACGTCCTTCAGCTCCGAAGCGAGATATTTCATGACGACATTAACATGGCTCGCCAGCTGGTCGGACCTGCGGATCGATTCTTCATAAGTGGCGATCCGGTTCTCGAGCTGGGTCTTCACTTCTTCAAGCTGGCGGATTTTCGTGCTGTTCAGCATGAACGCCAACTGGACTTCATGCGCGGAGTCATACGCCTCGCTGACTTCCTCTTTCGTGTAATCAGAGAAATAGATGGAGACGTGCTGCAGTTTCTCCCGCGCCTCGATTGCCGCTTTATGAAGATTTTCCCCTTCGGTTATTGCCCGGGAAATGCTTTCTTCCGTTTCCCGGAGTTCTTCCCTCAGGCTCTCCAGCTGCCGCCGGCTTTCTTCATTGATAATGTAAATATCATTTTTTGATTCATTCATCGACTGGACCATCGAATGGAAGATGGAATCCAGCGCGTGAATATCCACTCGATCTACAGGCATTGTCCATCTCCTCATCAACCCGGGTCCGGTTAATCCGGCATTTGAGTTTAAACTGTGTTTATTATAGCATTACAATCAGCAAAATATATTAAAAATACATTACAGCCAGACAGGAGGGATTCTGCTATGCGAGCTGATTACCGGACAGTGAAGGGGCCCGGAGAAACGGAGATCGTCATCAAGAAGTCCCGGTTCATCGCCCGGGTCACCCGCGCGGAGACCGAGCAGGAGGCACTGGACTTCATTGCGGAAGTGAAAAAGGCCCACCACTCCGCGACGCACAACTGCTCGGCCTATCTGATCGGGGAGCATGACGAGGTCCAGAAGGCGAATGACGACGGCGAGCCGAGCGGGACGGCAGGGTTCCCGATGCTGGACGTCCTGAAAAAGCAGGGACTGAAAGACACGGCGGTCGTCGTGACGCGCTATTTCGGCGGGATCAAGCTCGGAGGCGGCGGCCTCATCCGTGCATACGGAAGCGCCGTTTCCGAAGTATTGAAATCGACAGGCACCGTCGAACGGCGGCTTCATCTGCTCATGAAAGCGACAGTCGACTACACATGGCTCGGAAAAGTCGAAAACGAGGTGCGCCTGTCGCCCTACCCGCTTGATCATATGGACTATGCAGACGAAGTTTCGCTATTTATCTATGTCCCCCTCGCCGAAGAAGACAAATTCCGGGACTGGATGGCGGACCTGACGAACGGACAGGCAAAAATCGGCGAAGTCAGGGCCGAGTTCCTGGAATTCGACAGATGAAACACTTTTCTGTTTTACGGACCGGGCTCAAGGTAGTATAATGAGTAGGATTGTGGTCAAAAGGGAATATGAAACCTGATGAATGGCATTGCGTCCCATAGAGAGGGGCGAGGCCACAGCAGGCCCGGACCCTGTACCGGAGGAGCGTATATATGAAAAGAACAGACTATCGGAAGAAAAGACAGTCCGCCAAGAGGAAAACGGTCATGAAGGTGTCCCTGATCCTCTCCCTGTCCGTCGTGTTATTCGTCGCAGCCTACGGCGTCTTTCTCATGAAAAAAGCCGAACAGGCAGCGGACGGCGCATTCGAATCCGTCGACCGCGAGAAATCCGAACTGAGAGCGGAAAAAGTAAAACCGCTGACCCATGACGTCTCCGTGCTGTTCATCGGCGTCGACGGCACCGACACGCGCGGCGAGAGCATGGAAGAAAGCCGTTCCGATGCGCTCGTCCTCGCCACTCTCAACAAGGATGACAAAACCGTCAAGCTTGTGAGCATCCCCCGGGACTCGCTCGTCTACATCGACAAAGTCGGCTACAAAGATAAAATCACGCATGCCCACGCATTCGACGGAACACGCGGATCGATCGATGCCGTCGAGGAAATGCTCGACATCCCGGTCGACTACTATGTGGAAATGAACTTCAATGCGTTCATTGAGGTCGTGGATGCGCTCGGCGGCATCGAAGTGGATGTCCCGTACGAGCGGCTCGAAAAAGACGAGTTCGACCAATATACGATCCAGCTGAAGCCAGGATTCCAGAAACTGGACGGCCAACACGCACTCGCACTCGCCCGTACCCGCAAGCTCGATAATGATATCGAACGCGGCAAGCGCCAGCAGATGATCATGGAAGCAATCGTCGACAAAGCGACCAACATCTCCTCGATCTCCAAGTACGGCGACGTGATCGACGCACTCGGCAAAAACATGAAAACGAATATGACGTTTGAAGATATGAAATCCTTCCTCGGCTACGTGAAAGACGGAAAACCGAAGATGGACATGATCAATCTCGAAGGAACCGACGACATGTCGACCGGCATCTACTACTGGATCCTCGACGAAGAAAACCTCGAAAACGTCCAGGACATCCTGAAAAGCCACCTCGGCCTAAAGCGCGACACCTCGAACATGTCCGATGCCTCCGGAACCGAAAGCGAGATCGAATACGCCACCGAAGCCGAACACCAAGAATGAACCGAACCCCCGCAGAGCATCTGCGGGGGTTTTTTAGTGTGTGGAGACGGGAGTGTGTGGGGTGTTTCACATGGGGGATTGGGCCGCCGGTTTTTCGAAAGCGCGGGAGAGTGATTTGATGGCGCGAGATCATTAGTATATTTTTCGAAGGCGAACAGGAGGAATTCAAAGGCGCGTCGTGCGTTTTCGAAGGCGCGATTGGACAACCGGGTTTTTCAAAGGCGCGTGAGAGTGATTCAAAGGCGCGATCATCGAGTTCGGAGGCGCGTTTCGCAGCTTGATAATTTCAAAGGCGCACGGCGTCGATTCAGAGGCGCGATTTCATTAGTAAGTTTTTCGAAGGCGAACAGGAGGAATTCAAAGGCGCGTAGTGTGTTTTCGGAGGCGCGATTGGGCCGCCCGTTTTTTCAAAGGCGTGTGGGAGCGATTCAAAGCCGTGATCATCGAGTTCGAAGGCGCGTTTCGCAGCCTGAGAATTCCAAAGGCGCACGGCATTGATTCAGAGGCGTGTCCTGTGAGTTCCCCTCCCCCCCTCCTCTTTTGGCAACCGTCTGCAATTATCTCTCTACACAATCGCAAACGTTACGTATCTCAGTTGAAACGTTGTTGATCTTAGCTGAAACGTTGCGTATCTCAGTTGAGACGTTATGTATCTGGGTTGGATCGTTTAAATCTCCGACGGCCCCTGCCAAATAATAGCCCACCGCTCGCTTAGTTGACACTCATCCCTCGAATGTTAACACTCGACCTCTCTCGGTTAACACTCGACCTCCCTTGATTAACACTCACACTCCCTCAATTAACACTCACCTTCCCTCAATTAACACTCGCCCTTTATTAACACATCTCCTCCCCCGCCCCCAATCAAAAAACAACCCGCTCCGCCGAAGTTTCCTTCCGGCGTGCGGGTTGTTATTTTTTCTGCTATTTTCGTGTTCGCACCAGGTTGAGGAGCGGTTTGTAGTTTTGGCCGGCGAGGCCGATTGCTTCGACAAACAGCTCGATGGCGAGGAGCAGGATGCCGATGATCAGAAAGGCGCCCCAGATGGTCGCCTGGGAGAATAGGATGGCGGCCAGGCCAAACAGGGCGGCAATCGCGTAGATGATCAGCACCGACTGCCGGTGGCTGAATCCGGCCCGCAGCAGGCAGTGGTGAAGATGCGATTTGTCCGGTGCCGAGATCGGCTGTTTCATCCGGATCCTGCGAACGATGGCGAAGAATGTATCGGACAGCGGGACGCCGAGGATGATAATCGGGATGATGAGCGAGATCATCGTGACGTTCTTGAATCCGAGAAGGGCCAGGACCGAGATCATGAACCCGAGGAACAGCGAACCGACATCGCCCATGAAGATTTTTGCCGGATGGAAGTTGAAGATGAGGAATCCGGCGCACGATGCGGCGAGGATGGCGGCGACCGCGACGACGAACATGTTATCCATGAACGAAGCCATGACGGCGAGCGTGATGAGCGCGATCGTCGAGACGCCGGCGGCCAGGCCGTCGAGCCCGTCGATCAGGTTGATCGCGTTCGTGACGCCCACGATCCAGAGAAGCGTGAGCGGGATGCTCAAGTATCCGAAGTCGATCTGTCCGCCGAACGGCAGGTTGATGAAGTCGATGTCGAGCCCGCCGTAGAAGACGACGATGCCCGCTGCGAGAAGCTGGCCGGCGAGTTTCGCCTTGGCGCTGAGTTCGGTCAGGTCATCCAGCAGTCCGATCAGCACAATGATTGCGGATCCGATCAGGATGGACGTTGCGAATTCGCTTTCCGGCCTGAGAATGAAATATCCGATGAGGAAGGCTCCGTAGATGGCGAGCCCTCCCATGCGCGGCATGATGCGTGAATGTACTTTTCTATGATTCGGGCGGTCGACGGCGCCGAGCCGGACCGCCAGTCGCTTGACAATCGGTGTCAGCAAGATCGATGCAATGAATGCGACGATCATCGTCAGGAATGTCATGTCCTTCCTCCTACCAATATTGCCTACTCTATTTTGGGTCCACCGCATTTTTGGTCTACTGTATTATAGCATGATTGATTGAACAAAACACTTTTACCTTCAAAAACGGTCCTTCGTACTCATACCATTCCCCAACACGCACAACTGAAACAGCTCTAAATAATGGGACGCGCAACGATTCGGGAAGTTTCGGCACAAGTAGTCTTTTCCAAAGCTTTTTGATAAAATAGGAGAGTGTCCGAAGACGGACTTTATCAAAGGAGCGTCAATCCATGCTATCCATATTCAAGAAATCTGCCGCCACCACGCCGCGGCAGCTGAAAAAATATACAAAGATCACCGACCGCATCAATGCATTGGAAGAAAAATACGAAAAAATGTCAGACTCCGAGCTTGCCGGCATGACGGAAGAATTCCGCAGCCGGCTCCAGGACGGGACGAAACTTGCGGACATCGTTCCCGATGCATTTGCGGTCGTCCGAGAAGCCTCGAAGCGTGTGCTCGGCATGCGTCATTTCGATGTCCAGCTCATCGGCGGACTCGTCATGACCGAGGGCAATATCGCCGAGATGGCGACCGGTGAGGGGAAAACGCTCGTCGCTTCCCTTCCTTCCTATGTACAGGCCCTGACCGGTGAAGGCGTCCACGTCATCACGGTGAACGATTACCTCGCCCGCCGCGACTTTGAGCAGATCGGGCAGATCCACCAATTCCTCGGGCTCACGACCGGCCTCAACGTCCCGATGATGGAGCCGGACGCCAAGCAGGCCGCCTACCGTGCGGATATTACATACGGCGTCGGGACCGAGTTTGGATTTGATTACCTCCGGGATAATCTCGTCTCGCATCCGTCGCAGAAAGTGCAGCGTCCGTACCACTTCGCCATCATCGATGAAGTCGACAGCGTCCTGATCGATGAAGCGAAGACGCCGCTCATCATCGCCGGCAAGATGCCGCCAGCCGCAGAGCTGCACCGGATCTCCGCCCTTCTCATGAAGCGGTTCGAGCAGGACCGGGACTACGAGTTCGACCCGGAAACGAAGGCCGTCTCCCTCACCGATGAAGGGATCGACAAAGTCGAAAAGGCGTTCGGCGTTGACAATCTGTATGAAGCCGATCACCAGACCCTCTACCATTACGTCATCCAGGGCGTCCGCGCGCACGTCATCTTCAAGCGGGACGTCGATTACATCGTCAATGATAAAGACGAGATTGCGCTCGTCGACATGTTCACCGGGCGGATCATGGAAGGCCGCACCTTGTCCGACGGCCTCCACCAGGCGATCGAAGCGAAAGAAGGCCTGGAGATCACCGATGAAAACAAGGCGCAGTCCCAGATCACGATCCAGAACTACTTCCGGATGTACCCGGGCCTCTGCGGCATGACAGGGACCGCGAAGACACAGGAAAAGGAATTCCGCGAAGTGTACGGCATGCAGGTCGTGCAAGTGCCGACGAACCGGCCGAAGCAGCGCATCGACCAGCCGGACCGCGTGTACTTGACGATCGAGGACAAGTACGAAGCCGTCGCCCGCGAAGTGAAGGAGCGCCATGCAAAAGGGCAGCCGGTGCTCGTCGGGACAACCTCGATCCTCCAGTCGGAAGAAGTGGTCAAGTATCTCGACAAGTACAAGCTCCCCTACCACCTTCTGAACGCCAAGTCCGTCGAGCAGGAGATCCAGCTCATCGCGGATGCCGGGCAGTACGGCACAATCACCGTCGCGACGAACATGGCCGGCCGGGGCACCGACATCCAGCTCGGCGAAGGCGTGGCCGAGACGGGCGGCCTGTTCGTGCTCGGTACCGAAAAGCACGAAAGCCGGCGGATCGACAACCAGCTCCGCGGCCGATCCGGACGTCAGGGCGACCCGGGCGAAAGCCGGTTCTTCATTTCCCTGGAAGATGATATGTTCCGCCGCTTTGCGAAAGAAGAAACCGAAAAGGCCGTCGCCGCCGCACAGACGGATGACGACGGGCTCGTCCTGAACAAGAACATCGATGAGCTGACCGAGCGGACCCAGCGGATCGTCGAAGGCGTCCACTTCTCGCAGCGCGAATACAACCTGAAGCTCGATGACGTCATCAACGACCAGCGCGGCGTCGTGTTCTCCTTCCGGAACCGCGTGCTCGAAGAAGACCGCCTCGCCGAAACGGCCGACGGGCTTGTCGACGATACGGTATCCTTTGAGCTGGAGGATTACGCGCCGGGCTCCGGCTCGCAGGATGAATGGAATCTTGACGCCTTGAAGCGTTCGCTCGCCGCCATTCTCCCGGACGTGCCGGAATTTGATCCGGAGCTCACCCGGCAGAAAGATGTCCGGAAAGAGCTTGAGGACACCATCGCCTCTTTCAAGGAGCAGATCCACACCGCTTTTGAAAATGAACTGTTCCGCGACGCGGCCCAGCGCAACATGCTGAGCCGGATCGACACGATGTGGGTCCGCCATCTCGAGGCGATGACCCGCATGAAGGAAGGCATCGGACTCCGGCGCTACCAGCAGGAAGACCCGATGCGGATCTACCAGCGGGAAGGGCTGGAACTGTTCGGCAAGCATTACCAGGAGATGAGGAAATTCATCCTGAATGACCTCATCAGCTTGATCAACCAACTAGAGGAGGCGGAACAATGAACTTCTTTTCCATGTTCAAGAAAACCGACAGAAAAGGGGCCGACAGCACGGTCTCTTCCGATGAATTGACCGAAAGCGGCCAGGGCCGCGAAGGCGCCGAGCTCATCGACACGACGCTCAGCATCCATCCCGAGTGGCAGGTGCCCCAGGAGCAGGAATATGTATTCCGGTTCCTCGCGAATGAACTCGAGCCGCTGAAGCCTTACCAGCTCTCGCTTGCCGGGATCGACATCGACGTGGACGAGCGGAACGGACAATGGCTCGTCAAGGCGTTCTTCCGTTCGTCCGTGCCGCAGCCGGTGCAGATGGGCCCTGTTGAGCTGTTGCTCGTCACGCAAGACGGCAAACTCGCCGCGTCGAAGGAATTCGACATGCAGGAACTCGGCTCGATCGAACCGGAAACCGCCCGTCCGTGGGTGTTCGTGTTCGACAAGCAGGACCAGTTCCTGAAAGAAGCGCCCGAGGAAGGCTGGACGCTCAACTTCAACGTCCAGTCCCTCGCGCCGCACAAGCTCGAACTGAAGCCCGAATGGGAAAACAGCCTCGACGATGAACAGAAAAAAGCGCTCGAGGAACTCGTCGAAAGCCTGCCGGCACTGCGTCCGCGCGAGCTCAACATGACTGGTTTCCAGGCACGTCCGCAGGACGACGGAGGCCTCGCCATCGCATTGCTCGTCCGCAACGGCTACTCCCGTAAGATCAACCTGGAGCAGCTGCCGCTTGAAGTCGTTGACGCGGCGGGAGACGTCATCTGCAAAGGCACATTCACGCTGCCGCCTCTGACGGTATCCGCCAACACGACCACTCCGTGGACGTTCGTCTTCCCGAAAGAAGTCGTCCAGAAACAAAATCCGGACCTGTCCCGCTGGACGGCCCGCGTTCCGAGATAATTCACATCTGAAACCAACCGGCCCGGCGTCATGCCCGGCCGGTTTTGATTTGCCCCGCGGGACAGGGATCGGACTGATTTTTGCGGGAGCGTGATCTTTATCGGGCGAAACGTTATCTTTATCGAGCCGAGCGTTATCTTTATCCGGCGGAGCGTTATCTTTATCCGACCAAACGTTATCTTTATCCCCGCTGCCGCTCCTTTTCCCTACTGCCGATCCGCCTCTTCCCCGTTTACCCTTTCGCAAGCGAGGGAACAAATAGATAAATACACGAAGGAGGCATCATGATGGACAAAGACTCCGGCTTTTTCGATAAAGCGAAGGGGACCATCGGCAAGGCTGCAGACATGGCGATGAATAAAATCGATCAGTGGGCGGAAGAAACGGAGAACAAGAATAAGAGCGATGACGGGCCGGAACGGGCAAAGGCCGCAGGGGAATACGAATACAACGAGCGCAACCCGCAACGGAAAGAAAACAGCATGACGGAATTCGGCGGCATTCCGACGTTTGACGCGGGCACCGATGTGCGGGCGGATGCAAAGCCGGCTTCCGGCGAATTCGGCCAAATCCCCGATTCACAGAAACCGGCGGCGCCGAACCAGTTTGCAGGCCAGGTCGAGATGGAAGGCGTCGCAAGCGGCGAGTCCCGATCTTCCCGTTACGAAGAACAGGAACCGGTTGAGGACTTCACCGAAAGCGCAGCCGACGGAGCGGACATGGAGAGCATGGAATCCGGAGGCATCCCGGGCAACGGCGGAACTGACGTCGCGTACGGCGATCCGATCGGCCGCTATGACGGGAACGAAGCGGATCCGCTGGACGAGGAGGAGCGGCAAGCCCGCTACGAGGAGCAGGAACCCGTACAGGACTTCCTCGATGACACCTCTTCCGATGGCCCGCCGGAACCGTTCGGCGACGCCGGCCACAGACCGATCTGATCGAGCCACATCCGCCCGCCGCTATTAAATGAAGCAAACCAAAAACCGCTGTGCAGGGATCACGCAGATCCCGCACAGCGGTTTTTTAATGTTGGTTATCCGGTAATGCCGTCCAGATCGGTGATGATCGTCACGTCCGGGTGATCGAGCAGCGCGGTGATCGGGAATTCGGTCGTGCGCTCCCCTTTCACGAGCTGCTCCAGCGCAAAGCGTTTTTTCTCGCCGAACGCGAGAAGAAGGATCTTTTTGGCGGACAGGATCGAGGCGATGCCCATCGTGAGCGCCGTTTTCGGAATCGCCGATTCATCTTCGAAATACTGGCTGTTCACGCCGAGTGTCGAGTCGGTCAATTGGGTCACATGGGTCGTCGAGCTGAACGGAGTGCCCGGCTCGTTGAACGCGATATGCCCGTTCTCGCCGACTCCGAGGAACTGGAGGTCGATTTCCGCGTCGCGGAGCAGCGCCTCGTATTCCTCGCATTCCGCCGTCAGGTCTTCGGCCGTGCCGTCCGGAATGTACGTCTCCTTGAACGGCTTATGGCTGAACAAGTGATGATTCATGAACCATGCGTAGCTGTTCGGATTGTCTTTCCCGAGTCCTGCGTATTCGTCGAGATTGAATGAAGTCACGCCGGAAAAGTCGAGATCCGAATCGCTCCATGACTTGTAGATCGGAATCATCGTGCTGCCGGTTGCCAGCCCAAGAACGTTCAGGCCGTCATCCAGTTCTTTCCGTACTCTGTCGAGGACGACGGATGCCGCCTCTTCCTTGCTGCCTACCTTCACATACCGAACATTTTGCATTATTTCACGTCCTTCACGATGTCATAAGTTCTCTGCCTTCATTTTACCGGATGTACAGCGCCGTCACAACGGC
This sequence comes from Bhargavaea cecembensis, assembly GCF_000826125.2. Classification (GTDB taxonomy): domain Bacteria; phylum Bacillota; class Bacilli; order Bacillales_A; family Planococcaceae; genus Bhargavaea; species Bhargavaea cecembensis_B. The sequence goes on along the minus strand of NZ_LN651373.1, from coordinate 854,832 downwards.
GGGCCGGTTCACTGCTGGTCGCCGGCCACCTGTTCTACCGCTTCCGTGACGGCCACGTGAACATTCGGGTCAAGCGGATGCGGGACGAGGTCGCCCGGTTTCGTGCTGTCCACGATCGCCTGGGCGGCCGCGATCAGCATCGGATACGTGATTTTCTTCGCCCGCGCGTTCAGCGCACCGCGGAAGATGCCCGGGAAGCCGAGCACGTTGTTCACGAGCCGGCCGTCGGCAGCGAATGCCGCGCCGGCTTCCAGTGCGTCGTCCGCCGTGATTTCCGGATGCGGGTTCGAGAGCGCGAGGATGATCTGGCCTTTGCGGACCATTTCCTTCTTGATGAGCCCCTGCACGCCGGTCGTTGCGACGACGATGTCGCTTTTCTCCATCAGCTCATCAATCGAATCGAGCACCGTGCCGCCGCTCTCGCGAAGCCGGTCCTTTGCCGCTTCGTTCAAGTCGGAACCGTACATTTCCTCGACACCGTACTCCATGAGCATCTTGCAGATCGCAAGTCCTGCCGCGCCGAGTCCGATCTGGCCGACTTTCGCCTTGGAAAGTTCCACGCCGGCCGTCCGGCAAGCGGACAGGATGGCGGCGAGCGTCACGACCGCCGTGCCGTGCTGATCGTCGTGCATGACCGGAATGTCGAGCTCCGCCTTCAGCCGTTCTTCGATCTCAAAGCAGTGCGGCGAGCCGATGTCCTCGAGCAGGATGCCGCCGTACGCCTTGTGGATATGCTTGACGGTTGCGACTACTTCGTCCGGATCGCTCGTATCCAGCAGGATCGGAATGCCGCTGATGCCGACGAACTGGTCGAACAGGACGGCCTTCCCTTCCATGACCGGCATGCCGGCAACCGGGCCGATGTTGCCGAGTCCGAGGATGGCCGTGCCGTCCGTCACGATGGCGACGCTGTTGCCGATGCTTGTGAAGTAGTCGGCCTGTTCCGGGTCCTGGTGGATGATCTCGCAAATGTTCGCGACTCCCGGCGTGTACACGCGGCGCAGATCGCCGAGCGACCGGATGCCGCGGCGGCTGGACATGTGGATCTTCCCGCCTTCGTGTGCTTTCATCACATCGTCCGAGATGGCGTGGATGACGATGCCGTCGCCGATCTCGCGGATCTTTTCGACAACCCGGTCAACGTGCTCCTTCGTCTCGAACTGGACGGAAATGTCCCGGATCGTCGTGTGGGTGCCGATCTTCAGTGTCTCGATATCGCCGATGTCCGCTCCTTCAGCGCCGATCACCGAAGCGACTTTGGCAAAGTTCCCCGGCATCTGCGGAATTTCAACGATCAGATTTCGTAAAATGCTATATTCCATGGATTCGTTCCCTCCTGCGGTCTCTCTATGCTATTTGATTGTACTACTTTGAAAGCATGACCGTAAATAGAAGTTGTCCGACATCCTACTTCACTTCCCGTTCCGTGCTTCGTCCTCCCAGCATTCGGCTCCTTTGAGTCCCGGAATGGTCGATGCCCGGAAGTCCGGATTGAGCCCCCGCTTCCGCTGATCCATGAAGTCATCCAGCACCTTGAACGCCACTTTTCCGAGCAGGAAGATGACGACGAGGTTGATGACGGCCATCGAGCCCATGAACAGGTCCGCCATGTCCCAGACGACCTGGACCTGTGCGAGCGAACCGAACATGACCATCGCCAGCACGCCGAACCGGTAGAGGGTGAGCCAGGCGGGATGCGCTCGGATGAATTCAATGTTGGATTCGCCGTAGTAATAGTTCCCGATGATCGAGCTGAAGGCGAAGAAGAAGATCGACACGGCGATGAAGTACGGCGCCCAAGTTCCGACGAGCTCGGACAAGGATGCCTGCGTCAGGATGATGCCCTCCTGCTCGGTGGTGTTGTAGACGCCGGCGAGGATGATCATGAACGCGGTCGCCGAGCAGATGATGATCGTATCGAAGAACACGCCGAGACTCTGCACAAGCCCCTGCTTGGCCGGATGGGAGACGGACGCCGTCGCAGCGGCGTTCGGCACGCTCCCCATCCCCGCTTCGTTCGAGAAGAGCCCTCTGCGGACCCCCTGCATGATGGCGACGCCGACCGCCCCGCCGGCCGCTTCCCGGAGGCCGAACGCTTCCTGGAAGATCAGCTTGATCATGGCGGG
>NZ_LN651373.1:843305-852572 GCF_000826125.2 Bhargavaea cecembensis | reverse complement strand
CCGCCCCGCCGGCCGCTTCCCGGAGGCCGAACGCTTCCTGGAAGATCAGCTTGATCATGGCGGGAACCTCGCCGATGTTCACGACAAGCACAAACGCCGTAACGGCAAGATAAAGGACCGCCATGATCGGAACGAGAAACTGGGTGACGCTCGCAATCCGCTTGACGCCCCCGAAAATGACGGTTGCCGCCAGCACGATGAGGACGAGCCCGACCGCCCAGTCCGGAATGGAAAACACGCTGCTGAACGATTCTTTGATCGTGTTCGCCTGCACGGCATTGAAGATGAAGCCGAAGCAAAGTGTCAGGAGAATGGCGAACACGATGCCGAGACCCCTCAGGCCAAGCGCTTTTTCCATGTAATAGGCGGGACCTCCGCGGAACGTATCCCCGTCCTGCACCTTGTAAACCTGCGCGAGGGTGCTCTCGATGAATGCCGTCGCCATGCCGACGACCGCGACGACCCACATCCAGAAGACCGCACCCGGCCCTCCGATGCCGATCGCCAGCGCCACGCCGGTCACGTTCCCCGTGCCGACGCGCGAAGCGGCACTGATCGTGAACGCCTGGAACGGAGAGATTCCGTCTTTCTCGTCCTTCTTCTCTGTAATCAGCCTGAACATCTCCCCGAACAGACGGAACTGGACAAACTTCGTGCGAATTGTAAACCAGACGCCGAGCCCGAGCAGGACATAAATGAGGACATACGACCAAAGCAGGTCATTCCCGTGCCCAACGATCCATTCCAGCGCATTCTGGAACATACAAACAGACCCCTTTCACTATGTATTGCCCGATAGATTGCGGGCATTCCTTTTTCCTTTCCCTACTTTAAGAGGAAGCAACCTTGCACACAAGAGGATTTTGGCGTGTTTTTCTTACTTTTCGCCGGTCGGCTAGGATCTTATTGGACCGCGACCGGTTCTATAGCATTCGAATATGTCATCATCTATGGAACAATTGGCATGACGGATACGTCTGAATCAATAATAAACTTGACGCTTAAGGGTTGATAGAGTAACCTTTTCTTGATTTGTAATTAAATCGTGCGTCTCAAACAGTGATAGCCGAGGAGTGTGCAGTTTGAAAGAGAAGATATGGCTCTATTTTATTTTATTACAGCCAATATTGGATTTAGCAACGAGCCTGATGTTAAATAAGGCCAATACCTCTCTCTCGATAGGAATTTTGGTCAGAGTAGTATTTTTGGCATACGTCATCTATTTTGTTCTACACCACTACTTCGTCAAAAAAAGTTGGAAACCGTTAGCGGGTATCGGAGCACTGGGTCTCTATTTCGTCATTAATCTTGTGATTAACTTTATCTACAAAGACCCGTTCAGCCTCGGGGCGGAAATTACGTTCATGGCTAAAACCATCTATCCGATTTTCCTGTTCATTGCGTTCTATATCATCTTTAAAAACCATCTTTTGAAGCCGGAATCATTGCTGAAGATCCTGACAGTGAATGCAGTCATCGTTTCTGCCATCATCATTATCCCAACGGTCTTTGGCATCTCCTTTGAATCTTATAACAGCTCGTTCGCCGGGTCGATCGGCTGGTTCAATGCTGCAAACGAAACGGGTGCCATTCTGGTCATCCTGTTTGCATTCACCGTACTGTACTACTTGAAGGCCGGAACATGGGATGTACTGGCCCTTGCAGCGCTCATCGGCATGACCGTATCTGTTTATCTGATCGGTACAAAAGTGGCGACCGGCTCGTTCGTGTTGCTTGCCCTAAGCACTACGCTGCTCTTGATGCTTAAGAAGAGGTGGATCAAATCAGGGATTATTCTTCTTGCCTTGGCCGGCACTCTCTATGGCATCACCCAGTCCCCGGTGGCACAAAACGCCAAAGTGGTGGAAGAACAAAATCAGATCAGGCAAGATATGTACAAAGAGAAGGAAAAACATTTCACGGCTGATATTATTGAACAAATCAACATGTATCAGGAGTATAGAAAAAAGAGTATTCCGGCGCTGACGCAGGTTTTATCCTCCCGAGATTTGTTCCTTCTCATGCATTACGATTTCTTTAAAGAAGCGCATCCGCTCCGCAAAGCATTCGGCATGGGCTACTCCTCCGAATACGAGAAAGAACCGAAGATGGTGGAGATGGATTACTTTGATTTCGTCTTTTCTTATGGACTGATCTTGGGTGTGGTTTTAACGGTCGGCATGATCCTCTTCATATTCCAGACTATTAAAATGGGAATCGTGGAACTGCTGAGAAAAACCAGGGATGACAGGAAGATCTTGCTGGCCTTCAGCAGCCTGCTTGTCTTAGGCGTCTCGTTCATAGCGGGCCATATCTGGTTTGCACCGGCAGTCAGCTTGTATTACATGATTATGCTGGCCATACTGTACGCTTGGAAGTTCTCAAACACAGAACAGAATTTAGGGAAGGCAAGATGATTTTTTTACAGAGGCACTCGGATTCTATGGTCCGGGTGCTTTTTTGTTGGCAATATTAATCGGACAAAAGAAGCCTCCCTCTGCGCAACATGCACAAAGGAAGGCTACTCTATCTTTTACATAAACCGCTCGCGGTGGCGGGCGTCGATATGGTCACGCGCCGGGCTGCGGTCGATTTCATCGACAGCCGGCTCGCCGAATGGAGCCGGGCCGAGGTTCGGGTCGGCCGCTCCGGACTGGACGCCGGAGAACGGTTCTTCCTCTTCTGCCATTTCAGGCGGCAGGCGGCCTTCCGATGCAGCATTGTCCGGGCCGCGGACCAGTTCCTCGTCCTTGAGTTCGCGGTAATCCGCCCCGATGCTGACGGACCCTTCGTCCGGGCGGCGTTCGACACCGCGGGAATTCACCGTTCCGTCCTCGATGCCGACGACATCATCGTCGCCGTTGTCCGCATCGCGTTCATGCCGGTATACGTCCCGGTCGCCGCCCGTGACGGCAACGCCTGTTGCGTTGTCTTCCCGACCGGCGGTTCCTTCCATAACCTCTCCTTTTTCCTGAAGGCGGCCCTCTTCCTCAGCGGCCTCCCGGTCTCCCTCGTCAAAGAATCCGCGCTGTCCGACACTCTCCTCAATCACCGCTTCCGACGGGATGACCGAATCGTCGATCTCCCGTTCGAACTCGGGATGCCTTCCGGCAAATGACTTGTCTTCGGTATAAGCGTCCGGCTCGTTTCCGAGCGGTTGCTGGTCTTTTCTGTTCATAAACGGTTCCCTCCTGTCAGGGTAGTACCTATTGAATACCCTGAATGAGTGAACATTGAAACCAGCAGGACTCCCTGGCAATGCGGACGAACCGTCCAGGTTATCATTTCCGGGAAGCTGCCACGCCGGGCGGTTTCCGGTTCTCTGTGTGGTCAGGGGAGCGAGTGTCAACTTCAGGGCGCCGAGTGTCAACTTCGGCAGGATGAGTGTAAACTTTCGCGAAGCGGGTGTGAACTTTCGCCGGTCGAGTATCAACTTTCGATCCCGCTCCGGCCCAATTTGCGGGAAACTGAAAAGCCCGCCCCCTCTTCATGCGAGGGGGCGGGCAACCGGTCAGTTGACGGCTTCGGCTTTGTGGAATTTCATCATGTCGTCCGCGTATTTCTGGACGGTCGACGGAGAGACGTCGAATTGCTCGGCGAGTTTCGTCCGGGCCATTTCGAAGCCGCTGAGCAGCCCCGTCATCTGGCCGAAACGGATGGCGCCGGCCGCGACGCTTTCCGGTTTTCGTGCTTTCGGATTCACTTCCTCGAGGAAGCGCTCCGTTTTTTCTTCCAGTTCGGCAGACTCGATCCGGTTTTCAACGAGGTAGCGACCGACGAGGCCGAGAATCGGATCTTCGTCCGTTTCCTCGGAGACGGCGGCGGTTTCCGCTGTTTCCGGCTCGGCGACCGCTTCCCCGTGGCCGATCAATTCGTACAGATCAAGCATGTACCGATCCAGGAACTTCTGGCTGTCGAGATGCTTCTTGAGTTTCCGGAGGCGGGACGCCTGCGCGGACACTTCATCGTGCCCGGGCTCCACAAACGCCAGACTGTTCATAAGAAGGATCGTATCCTCTTCCCGGCCGTCGGGAAGGAAATGGCCGAATACTGCTTCGCCCTTCTCCACTTCCATGTCTTCCGGAACCGCCCACTTGTACGTTCCGTCTTCCAGCACATCCCGGATGACGGCGGTCCCGTCGCTGACCGACTCGACGACGGCAAACAGCGTGAGGGGGCTCGCCCATTTTGAGAGTGTCCGCCTCACGGCAGGCCGTTCGGACTTCATGCCTGCCGAGGCGACATGCGTCTGCCAGGCAGCCGGCTGGTTAATCAGGTACAGATATTCGATTGCCTGGCTATGTATCGTTTCCCGGTCATAGTAAGGAGAGAGTCTGCGCTCCCACTCCGTGAACAGGCCGGCATTGGCGCGCACATCCTCCGGCTTCGGATGAGTCGTAAAGAACAGGCTGATCACCTGTTCCAGCTCCTGAGCGATCAGGAGGCCGATTGTTGCCTGATCGACTGCGCCATGGCATTTCTTGTACTTCTTGCCGCTGCCGCAAGGGCATGGCTGATTGCGTCCTACCATGTTCTCACCTCATTCAACACAATTGTATCATATATCAGAGATTCGGAATGACTGCCAAACAAGCTTTGCGAATCCTTATTGTACCATATATCAGAAGTCCTGTTCATAGGCATAAAGAACCAGCCATGTCCCTTCCGCTTTCTGCAATCAAAACACGGCTCCCTCCCCACTCTATCTGCATCCGCCCGGAAAATCCATGAGCCTGAATGTTCATCTTCACCGGGGGAAAATGAAAGGACTTTCCGCCCAAGCGAAAAAAGGAAGCGCCCGGTGAGGGACGCTTCCTTTCACGTTACATTCAACTCAGAAAATCTGTTGGCCTCTGCCCGGTGCTCCCGGAAGGCCGGGCTTGCCCGGATGGATCGGGTTCAGTCCCGGATTGCCGGGGATGGCCGGTTTGCCCGGAGGATTGCCCGGTGTCACCGGATTGCCCGGAGTGGCCGGCTTGCCCGGCGGGTTGCCCGGCGTCACCGGCTTGCCTGGAGTGGCCGGCTTGCCCGGAGGATTGCCCGGAACGGCCGGTTTGCCCGGCTTGTCCGGCTTTTCACCCTTCGGAACCTTTCGCTCCAGCGTGAATGTTTCGGTCGTTTCATGGCCGCCGAGGTCGACGACTTTGATCGTATAATCGAACTTCCCTTCAACGAGCGGGATGTCGAGGTCGATCGTTTCGTCGAACGCCTTGCTGCCGTATGGTTCGCTCAGGTCGCGGGCGAACACTTCGCTGTCGTTCACGTAGATCCGGATGTCGTCGAAGTTGTCCTTCACCGCGAGCGAGACGCCGATCGACGCCTCTTCCGTCTTCTTCGGAAGTTTCGTCAGGACGTTCAGCTCTGCCGGCGTGGAGTCGACGAAGAACCGGCGCATGATCGACATTTCGTTGCCGTGCTCGTCTGTCGCTGCGACTTTGACGGACTTGAATCCGTCTTCGAGCGTCAGCGTGTGGGAGAAGTTGCGGCCGTCGAACTCGCTGGCCTTCTCGCCGTTCACCGTGACGGAGACGACTTCGGATTCGTCCGTCACATAGCCGCTCACCGTCACTTGTCCGTCATCGTAGACGGAGAAGTTGGTCGGATCGTTGATGTAGATGACCGGCGGGTTCGTTTCGGCCGGCTCGTCCTTCAGCTCGTAGTCGCGGTGGTTTTGCGCCGCATCCCAGACACGGGCCACGAGCTCGTCTCCTTCGCCGAATTCCTCATCGAACGTGAATTCGTTCTGTTCCGGAGAAAGCATTTCAACCTCCTCGGTGGCCGGGTCGTCCGTCAGGGACTTGCCGTTGAGGTAGACTTCCCATGCCACGACACCGGTTCCTTCGTCGCGGAAGTTCGATGCATGGACCGTCTTTGTCTTCGAATCAAACTTGAAGTCGGCTTCCGGTGCGGCCGTGTCGACCTTCACCGGGAACTTGATCGTCTGCCATTTCGCACCCGGGTAGTCGATTGCCGCCTTCAGCTCGAGGTAATACTGCCCGTCTTTCGCAGTCTTGCCGTCGATCTTGCCGTCCCATGCGTAGTTCATGCTGAACGTGTACGCCGGGTTTGTGTCGGAGTTGATATAGTGTTTGCGCAGGTCGGTGTCTGTCCGGATCGTGCGGACTTTCTTGCCGTCTGCGTCAAGCACGTTCACTTCGAATTTTTTCGCGTTCCGGAGAAGCGAGAACACCGGAACGGCCTGGTCGCGGACTCCGTCTCCGTTCGGCGAGAAGCCGAAGCGGTCCGGGTCGAACGCGCCGCCGCCGTCGATGAAGTAACCCTGCTCATCGGCAAGCGCCGTCATGCCCCAGTACGTGTTGCCTTCCCATGCGAAGTAGTCGAAGATCGGAGCATCGTCCCACTCGCCGTTGAAGCCGAAGAACGGCACGGAAAGCGGTACGTTGCCCGTGACATCTTCATTCGGGTCTTCGAGGAAGACGAAGCCGTCCACGAAGAAGCCGTTCGTGAAGAAGTCCTTGTACCATTCGATGTCGGACAGGTCGATCGTCACGTTGATCGAAGCCTTGCCGTTCGCCGGCACGGTGACCGACTCAGGACCGTCGATCTGGACCTCGTCGTTCAAGACCATCGATCCGATCACGTTTGCCGCCGTCACGAGGTCCTCCCCGATTTCAGCGAGGTTGTCCGCCTGCACGGCATAGGAAACGTCATACGTCTTTTCTTCATCAGAGAAGTTCTCGGCCGTGAGCGTCAGGCTGATCCGGTTGTCGCGGATCTCCTTCAGCGCGACTTTCGCTTCGCCGGTCGCCTTGTCGGTCACCACGACGTCCGTGTTGAGCGCGTTTGCAAGCTGCATGAGTCCGGCACCCTGACGGCGCGGAGACACGTAGTCGCCCTGGTCTTCATCAAAAATCACAGGTGCTGCCGTGTTCATGAGAAGTTTTTTCGTCATTTCGGAACGTTCGCGTCCAGTCAGGCCGAATTCCTCGTCGACCCGCTCGAACAGGAGCGCCCCGCCGCCGGCCACATGAGGAGCCGCCATCGACGTTCCGCTCATGATGCCGTACTGATTGTCTTCCAGCGTTGAGAAGATGTTGCCGCCCGGTGCCGTGATTTCAGGCTTGAAATCAAGGTTCGGTGTCGGACCCCACGACGTGAAGTCACTCATTTCACCGGCAGTGTAGCTCTGGGAATTCACGTACTCTCCGTCAAACGTCACAGTGACGGATCGTCCGACCTTGAGCGCCTCGGCCATTTCCGTGCCGGCCGCCTGCTGGATGGACATGTACGGGATGCGGATCGCCGGGTCGGATGCCATGTTGATCGTGCCCGGCTCATTGTTGTAGATGATGACGCCCGCAGCACCCGCCGCCTGTGCGTTCAGCCCTTTTTCCGTGAAGGCGATCTCGCCGCGGGAAATGAGCGCGTATTTGCCCGTGAAGTCCTTGCCTTCAAAGTCTCCGGGATTGCCGAAGCCTGCGAAGACGAGCTCGTGGGTCTGCGGACTCTGTTTCACCGGATCCACGTCGTTTGCGAGCAGGTAGCCGCTGCGCTGCTCTTCACCCGAGTTGATCGAGAAGCCGAAGCTCATCGAGCGGATGAAGTCGTTTTCAAACGACGCGACGCCGAGAGAATCGTAGGAGACGCTCGGTGCGCCGGTGAGTCCGTAGTCCTGGTTTTCTGCGTAGTTGTAATAGTAGCCGTCGCCGTAGAGCGCCGAGTTGCCTGCAGAAATGGCAACGAGGAGGCCGTTGTCGACCGCGCGCTTCACTGCCTGCTGCTCGGGGCTGTTTTCATCGACATACCCGGCCGTCGAGCCGAGCGACAGGTTCAGGACATCCGCGCCGAGCTTGATCGCGTCGTCCATCGCCTTGACGTACACGTCCCCGTAAGTGGACGGATAAAGCGGGTCGTTCCCGAACACTTTCAGTGCGAGCAGCTGCGTCTCGGGGGCGATCCCCTTGATGCCGCCGTTGTCTTCATCGCCGTTCGCCCCGACCGTCCCGGCCACGTGCATGCCGTGCATGGACGCATCCGGCGCGATGTCGCGGATGATGTCGTTCTCATCCATGTAGTTGTAGCCGAACGGAACTTTCTCCGTGTAATACTTCCCGCCGTGCAGAGTGCCTGCCGCGAGTTCGCCCTCGACGTCCGCCTTCGTCAGCGCGGCGGTCGAAGCGTCGGTGAGCACCATGTCCTTGTGCGCAGGATCGATGCCGGTGTCAATGACCCCGACGATCATCCCCTCGCCCTTGAATCCGTACTCCTCCCAGAACTGGCGAGCCTGCACGAGATCCTTCGACGAAACCATCTCCGGCTTTTCAACCGGACGCTCATATTCCGTCGCCTCATGGACCGCCTTGACGCCCGCGAGCTTCGCGATCGCCTTGGCATCCTTCGCCTTGACGTTCGCCGAGAAGCCGTTGAACACGGTCGTGAACTCTTGCTTCACCTTCATGCTCGGCGCCTTCAGCTTGGCCGTCCGCATGACGTTCTGCTGAGCCTGCTTCAGCTTCTGCTGGGCCTGCTCTTTCTGGACTTTCGACAGGTCCTTGTAAAGGAGGCCCTTGTTCGTAGCTTCCTCGATCGCCGGCTTGTCCATCAGCTCGACGATGATCCGGACCTCTTCCTCCGGCTTCTCCGGTTTCTCCAGCTTGGCCGGCAGCTTCGTCGTCGGCTTCTCAAGCATCAGCTTCGACGATGCCGGAAACTTGCCCGGTGCCGGACCCGCCGCAAACCCGACGGAGCTGAGCGACAGCACGAAGACCAGTGCCAAAAGCAGGATGCGCTTCATCTTCCCCAATCCCAATTCCCCCTTGACGTTCAATTTCACTCCATTTAAATAGAGTGGCAATTATGAATTTATCATTATTTGCTTAAATATGGTATGCATCCTTTTGTTCAACTTCAGGGAGGGCGAAATTGGATAGATAGTCACAAGCGAGCGAGCAAGAGAGCGTCGAAAGTCCCGGGGTGAGGGCGTTTGTTGGGGGGCGGCGGGATGGAAATAAAAACCTGGACGACTCGAGGCCGGATGCGGACGACTCACTCCTGGAAGTAAAAACCTGGACGACTCGAGACCAGATGCGGACGACTCAACCCCGAATGCGACCGACTCGAGGCCTTACCCGGACGACTCGCCCTTGGAAATAAAAACCTGGACGACTCGAGGCCGAATGCGGACGACTCAACCCCGAATGCGACCGACTCGAGGCCAGATGCGGACGACTCACTCTTGGAAGTAAAAACCTGGACGACTCGAGACCAGATGCGGACGACTCAGCCCCGAATGCGACCGACTCGAGG
>NZ_LN651373.1:781083-842909 GCF_000826125.2 Bhargavaea cecembensis | reverse complement strand
ATTCGGGGCCGAATGCGGACGACTCAACCCCGAATGCGACCGACTCGAGGCCGGATCCGGACGACTCACCGCCTGAAAAAAAACCTGGACGACTCGAGGCCGAATGCGGACGACTCAACCCCGGATGCGACCGACTCGAGGCCGGATCCGGATGACTCACCCCTGGAAATAAAAACCTGGACGACTCAAGCCCGGATGCGACCGACTCAACGCTCGACCCGGACGACTCGCTGCCCAGAAGCCCTACCCGCTCCAGAAGAACGAAAAAACAGCCCGCCGCGGGCTGTTTTTTCATTTGATCAGATTCTCTTCCCCGATTCGTTCCAGAAGGCCGCTTTTCCTCAGAAGGGTCTTCTTTTCCGGAGGGATGCTTTGGAGAAGGATGCGGGTGCCGTTTCGTTCTGCTTTGTCGAGGACTTCGGACAGGGCGCCGACGCCGCCCGCGTCGAGGACGGTGAGTCCGCGCAGACGCAGGAGCAGGGCGTCCGGCTTCTTTTCTAGCTGTTCTTCCATCTCCTTTTCGAAGGCCTGGACCGTGCCGAAGAAGAGCGGGCCGGTCACTTTGACGGCGGTGAATGTTCGGCCGGGTTCCACTTTGCCGTACGCATAGTCGTCTTCATTGGCGGGTTTCGTTTTCAGGATGAGTTTGCCGCTCATCTTGCGGAGGAACATGAGCACCGCGAGCAGGAAGCCGACTTCGACGCCGACCGTCAAGTTGATGAATACGGTCAAAAGGAACGTTGCCCAAAGGACGATCGAGTCGCCGGAGCGGAGTCCGGCGATGGAGACGAACGGCCGGATGCCGCTCATGTTCCAGGCGACGAACATGAGGATCGGCGCCATGCTCGCGAGCGGCACGTGCGAGGCGAACGGCGCGAACAGGATGAGCACGAGCAGGACGAAGACGCTCTGGACGACGCCGGACACCGGGCTGATCGCGCCGGACCGGATGTTCGTCGCCGTCCGGGCGATGGCGCCGGTTGCCGGGATTCCGCCGAAGAGCGGGACCGTCATGTTCGCAATGCCCTGTCCGAACAGCTCGCGGTTGGATCTGGAAGGCCGCCCGCCCGCCATGCTGTCCGCGACGACGGCCGACAGCAGCGATTCAATTGCTCCGAGCGCCGCGATGATGAGCGCCGGCTGCCACAGTTCGACCATTTTGGAGAAGGTGATCTGCGGAAAGGCGAACTCCGGCAGTTTTTGCGGGATGCCGCCGTACGCGGTTCCGATTGTCGCCACCTGTCCCGGGAAGAAGAAATACGCGATCAGCGTCGGGATGAGCAACGCCACGAGAAAAGCCGGGACTTTCGGCGCAAACCGGGTGAGCACGATAATCACCGCAAGCCCGATCACAGCGGTTAAAATCGAAAATCCGTTCACCGTTCCGATATTACGGAAAATCTCCATCATGTCGAGATGGAAGAACTCCTGCTGCTCCACTCCTTCGAGGCCGAGGAAATTGGAAATCTGGCCGGTGAAGATGATGACGGCGATTCCCGCGGTGAACCCGACCGTCACCGCCCTCGGGACGAAGTGGATGAGGTCGCCGATTTTGAGGAAAGACATGATGAGGAGGAACACGCCGGCCATGAACCCGGCGACGAGCAGGTCTTCATAGCCGTATTGCAGGACGATGCCGAGCAGGATCGGGATGAATGCGCCGGTCGGCCCGGCGATCTGGAACCGGGAACCCCCGAGCAGGGCCACGAGCAGCCCGGCGATGATCGTCGTATAAATCCCGTACTCCGGCTTCACTCCCGAGGCAATCGCAAAAGCCATCCCGAGCGGAATGGCCACAATACCGACAGTGATGCCGGCCACAATATCATGCTTGAGCGTTTTTCGGCTCAGCAATTCAAAACGGTCGTCTCTGAACATTCCTTCACGCTCCACAAATTATTTACAGAGCATTCACACTCTCACTCTATTCTATCGCACATCAGGAAGTTTGTGCAAAAACTGATCCATAACAGAAAAAAAGCGAGCCGGGTCGGCGGAACGTTGTGGATCTTAAGCAAAACGTTGCGTATCTTCGGTGGAACGTTGTGTATCTACAGCAAAACGTTGTCTATCTCAGACGAAACGTTGCGTATCTTCGGCAGAACGTTGCGTATCTCCGGCAAAACGTTTCGTATCTCACCCGAAACGCCCCCGCTCACCCATTCCCCCGCTTCAGCACACGTCCCAGAATCAAATCAATCTCCTTCACTCTAAACACTTTCATCAGACCGACCGCGATCACCCCGAACACGGCGAGCCCGCCGAGAGCGGCAATCAAGTCCCCCGCTCCGCGGAACAGCCAGCCCGCAATCGCGCCGGCCGGGACGAGCAACAGGAGCACGAGTGGCAGCCGCCAGCCGGTCGCGTGCCGGGAGAAGATCGACAGGCCCATTTTCCTGGACGCGTACCAGATCAGCAATCCCGAGTTCACTGCGGACGACACGCCCGTTCCCCAGGCGACGGCTCCGACGCCGAGCGGGCCGATGAGCAGTTTGATGACGGCGATGTTCACCGCGAAGACGCTCACGACCGAGAATAGGACGGGCACCGCCGAGTTGCCTTCCGCGTAGTAAAACCGCGTGATGTATGTATTGAGCGAGATGAAGAAGATCGACAGGCCGAACAGCCGGACGAGCGGCGCGGTAAGCGCGACGGATTCCGCGGTGAAGTTGCCGCGGCCGAACACGAGTCCGGTCACCGGTCCCGAGAAGAACCAGATGTAGATTGCGGCCGGGATAAGGAGCAGGGCGAGCAGCCGCAATCCCCGGCCGTACAGCGATTCGACCGCAGACCGGTCCCCTTCGCCGACTTTCTTGCTGAGCAGCGGGTAGATCACCGTCGTGACGGCGGTCATGAGGATCGCCTGCGGGAACTGCGTCAGTTTCGACGCATAGTTCACCGCGGCGACCGCCCCTTCCCCGAGCTGCGACGAATAAATCCGGTGGATCAGGAAATAAAACTGCAGCGTCGCGCCGCCGAACATGATCGGCAGCGCCATTTTCCAGAGCAGCGCCTGTTCTCCGCCTGACGGCTTCTTCGGCCGGAACGAATACCCGCCGAGCCGCCGCAGTCCGAGAAACAGGAACGCGACCATCGCTACCGCCGCCAGCAACGCCCCGTATCCGTAGGCGATCGGCCCGAATATTCCGGTGAACGCGAGCGGAATGAGGAAGAACAGCGCGTTGTAGACGAGAATCGCCACGCTCGACAGATGGAATTTCTGGTTGACGTTCAGCAGTCCGCTCAGCCACGTCGACAGCACGAGGAAGACGGCGGACGGCATCATCCACAGATAAAGCCGCAGCGTGAGTGCATATTCCGACTCGTCCAAACCATCAAACAGCAGCCGCAGAACCGGCCCGGCGAAAACGATCAGCAAAACCGTCACGAGCCCGATGACCGCCGTGATGCCGGTGAACGATTCTCGCACGAATGCCCGGCGGTCCCCTTCCGTCCGGTTATAGACGGAAATGAACGCCGTCGTGAGCGCGCCGCCGATCACGAGGTAAATGAAGTTCGGCACCGTATAGGCGGTGATGATGCTGTCCGCCATGCGGCCGGTCCCGAACTGGTACCCGATGAGAACTTCGCGGGCGAATCCGAACAGACGGGCGATAATATTGATGACGGCGACCGCGCCGATGATCTTCAGAATGCGATTCATCGGCCGGCCGCCGCGTCTTCATAGATTTCGAGGAGCTCGCGGAGAATCTGATCCTTGGAATGCCTCGCGACTTCCCGGCGGATCGACTCCCCGTCGAATGCCCGGCTGTCCGGATCGAGCGCCTCCCGGATGCCGGCGGCAAGCGCCCCCGCATCCTTCGGCGGAACGAGGATGCCCCGGTCGTCTCCGAGCAGGACGGACAATCCGCCGACATCGCTGCCGACGACCCGGACGCCGCTCGCCATTCCTTCGAGTGCGACAAGCCCGAATCCTTCATGATAAGAAGGCAGCGCAAGCACGTCGCACGCACTCATCCATTCCGACAGCCGCTCCTGCGGCTCGGTCCCGACGAAACGCACCCGGTCCAGGCCGAGCTCACTGATATGCGCCTTCAGCTCCTCCGTATAGCCGGCATCCTTCACCGATCCGACGAGATAAAGCGTCACCGGCTCGCCCTCCTGATCGAGGAGCGTCGCTGCATCTACCAGCTCCGTCGTCCCCTTTGCCCGGATGATATTTCCGACGAACAGGACCGCCTTCTCGCCTTCCGGAATGCCAAGATCGGCACGGACGGCCGCCCGTTCGCGCGGACGGAAAACATCCGTATCGACGCCCATGCTGAGGATCGACACACGGGAAGCCGGGATTTCGTATTGCCCGGTCACTTCCTCGTACAGCCGCTGGCCGACCGTGATCACATGCGCCGCTTCCTTCAAGATTCGTTCCGTCATCTGCCGGATCTTCGGGCTTTTCCTCGCCATCTGGTCAAGATCGCCGCCGTGGACCGTCACGATGTACGGAACGCCGAACAGCCTCTTGCCGATGAGGGACAAGAGGCCGGTCGGAAAGGCGTAATGGGCGTGCGTCACCGCGTAGGATTTCCGCCCGCCAAACAGCCGGCGGCCTGTTTCCATCGCCCAGCCGCCGTATTTCTTCAAAGCGGCCGCCTTCCCTTTTCCCGGGTCGGTTATCGCCGCAACGTCGACGTCAATCCCGCTCGCGCGCAGCAGTTCGACCTGGTTGCGGACGAAAATGCCGTACGTCGGATGGGCATCCGTCGGATACATATTGCTCAACACTAATATTTTCATCGTGCCGTCTCCTCCGCCGCGACCGGGATGAATTGCGTCAGCCCGAGATCGGCGCTCGTCTTCAGCTGGTTCCGGAGCTCTGCCGTCTCCCGGACGACCGCCGGCCAGTCTTCTTCGGCTTCCGCCACTGCACGCCGCAGGATCCCGTCATCTTTCGTGAGCGCCTCGATCTTATGGCAGCGCCCGCTCATGCCGGCCATGTCCATGAAATCCGCCACTTTGTGATGATAGGCAATCCCGATCACCGGCGTTCCCGCGTTCAGGGCGAGATAGACGGAATGAAGCCGCGTGCCGATGATGAGGTCCTGCTCGCCGCTGATGCGGATGATGTCCGCCGGGTTCAGATTGTCCTCGATCAGCTCGGTCTTGTCTTTCTCCTTCATGCGGTTGCGGATCTCGACCGACACATCGACATCATGCGGATATTTCGTCGAAAAGAACGTCAGCACGATGTCCCGGCCTTCGAGCAGCCGGTCCAGATTGTCGGCCATTCCCTGCACATAGTTCTCGTATTTGATGTCGTTCGCTTCCGGCCAGTAGGCGAGGCTGTAATACGGCACGACCGTCACGCCGACTTTCCGGATCTTCGGCCCGTGTTCCCTGCGCTCGCCGGAAGGCAGCGCAAACGACGGATCCCCGATGATCTCGATCGGCCGCGATACGCCGATCGACTGGAGCAGCTTCTTCGACTTCGGATCCCGCACCGACGCGCTGGCCGCGCCCGACACGAGCTTGCGGATGAACCACTTGCCGACGGCCGAATTGATCGGCCCCGCGCCGCATGCATAGATGACGTACGGGACCTTGCCCCATTTGGCCATGAATCCGTAAGAGCCGAACAGCTGGGCCTCCCGGTTGTAGAAATCCATGAGGATGCCTCCGCCCCCGATGATCAGAAGGTCGAGCTCCCGGATGAGCGGCGAATTCTTCTTCACCGTCTCCATGAACGTCATCGTCGCCGACGAGCGCTTGTAGTACAGCGGCGCCGCCTTCACCCCGAACCGGTTCGACGTCTGCGGCGGATTATTGCTGAAGACGGTGATCGATTCCGGCCCGATGCCGTAATGCTCCGTCACCTGCTCGATGATCCCCGCAAGGATCGCCTCGTCCCCATTGTTGTTGTTCCCGTAGTTCCCCACGATGCCGATTCTCATTCTGTTCTTCCTTTGCCTGCAATGTCCTGACGGATGTCAGTTTTGGGATTTCATTTCTTGATATTCTCATATTTGAGAACGTCGATTTGACTCTATTTGTTAACTATAACACAGTTGGAGGGGGCGGACTATAACCGGTTGTTTGATGATTTCAATCCGCCCGTCCCATGTTTTATGACGCATGTTTCAACGGGAACGTTGCACCCGTGCCAGTTAAGTACTCACCTGCCAACCGTTCTTCCTTTCGGCGGCGGGAGCTTCCCAAAAATGAACCATGCACCGGGAAATAGCAGATGAACGATGCGGATCAGTCCATAACAGCTTGCCATGACAAGCACATACCGGATGAATATCAACGCATGGAAAGTCCATCCGCCTTCTGACGACAGCCACATCTCCCACAAATACAAGATGAACGGATGGACCAGATAAAAGCCGAAAGAATATATCCGAAGACGCTCGGCTCCATTCTGGATCCGCTTTGGAGCGACTTGATCCAGCCTGATTCCAAGCTTGAATAGCAGAAAACAGGCGAGCAGATAATAAAACATCGCGATAAACTTGAACGGCGCATATGGCATCACCGGTTCTTTAAGAATGTTGTGTTTCAGATAAAGCTCCATGTATACGATGCCTATTACAAACGTCGCAATTGACACGGCCAGATACTTCCCGGCAGACCATGGGGTTTTTAATTTCTGATAATGGATGCCTGTCCATCCACCAAAGAGGAAGCTGGCAAGATAGACCATGAAAAACGGAAAGTCAATCCACTCATATGTACGGTTCAGCACCTGGTATATAAATTCGGCAAGAAAACCGATCAGGAATAGCCATTTGCGGACAAACGGGAATTTCCGGACCAAAAAAACGAAAACCGGCATCAGAAAATATAGCTGAACCAGAATCATGATGAAGTACAGCTGATAATTGGCACCGCCGTCCAGCAGATCACTAAATAATTGTCCGATCCCATCGAAGCTGCGGTAGCCCATAACATGGCCGAACCATTCATAGAACACAGACCAGACGATATAAGGCGCCAGGATGTACAGGAACCGTTTGCGGTAAAACCCAAGCCATGTCTTCACTGTGAAGGGTTTATCTTCATAATTATAGAAAAGCAGCATGCCGCTCAAAAAGACGAATACCGCTCCTTCAAAACGGGTGAACCGATTCAAAAACAGGTAGACTTGGTAAAGGGGACTATCCGTCGGAACGTGAAAAAACGCTACGCCTGTTGTATGGATCAGGACGACAAACGACATGGCCACGACCCTCATGTATTTAAGAGATTCAATCCGTTCTTTCTTCATCTTCGCCCCCCTCCCTTGAAACGTGAATCTTTATTATACATGAACGCTAGAACAAGACCCGGAGCCATGAGCGCCCCGGGTCTTGCTGTTTACTTCTCCATGCTTTCCGCGCGTGCAATGAATGCCGCAAACTGGGTTCGCGAGACAAACGAGTTCGGTCGGTAAGTGTTATTTTCGCCGAGTACGGTCAGACCATGGCTGGCAATCGTCGAAATCGGTCCGTACGACCAATTGTTTTTGTCGATGTCCGAAATCTCGGGCACCGGGTTTTTCGGCTGCAACTTGTAGGTTTGCTGAAGGACCTTTGCCATCTGGGCACGGGACAGCTTGGCCTGTGGCTTGAAGTTACCGTTTTCATCGCCAGTCATGATGCCGAGCTCTTTCATTAAAGCGATTTCTCCGGCATACCCGTAGTCTTTCGACACGTCCTTGAACGGATCTTCATTGACCACGGTACCCTTTCGTCCAAGTGTCCGGCTGATCAGGAGGGCGGCATGCGCACGCGTGATATGATCTGCCGGCCGGTAGGTGCCGTCGGGATATCCGTTGATCCAACCATTTTCAACCGCCATCCTGATTTCTTCAATGTGCCAGAAATCAAGCGGGATGTCATTGAATGGCTGCTCGACATGCTTACCGTCATAGTCAGCAATGAGGCGGTCAAGATAGATGGTGCCTTTATTTTTGTTGGAATCCAGGGGTTCTGCGATATAGATCTTCTGCACGGAGACTGGGCTCACTGCTGCTGCTGGCAAATCGGCCGTCACATAGCGCCAGCCATCCCAGTCGAGGCCGCCCTGCTCGGTGAAGTCGATCGTATATTCCTTGCCCGCACCATCCCGGATTGTGCCGCGCAGCCAGTGCTTCGCCTCGTCACCGAACACCCAAAGGCCCAGCCGATCAGGCTTTGAAGCTAAATTGATAGAGTTAGTCACCGCATAAGAAGCGGATGTCCCTTTCTGGCCAGTGAAGTCATATTGCAGGCCGAGCGACGTTTTCCCTTCCTTTACCGGAGATTTTGGCGCGTTAAACTTGAGAGTCGTTTTTGCCCGTGCAGATTCTGCTTTCCAGTCTGCTGCACGTTCAAAGCCACTGATCATGCCGTTTGGCTCCGCCTTTTTAACTTCAACGGGGAATGACTGGGATGCATTGCCGTAACGGACGGTGACCGTGCCCTTGCCGGTCTTCTGCGCCGTGAATTCCCCGTTGGCCGAGATGGTGCCGATCCCGCCTTCCACCGAATACTGCAGCTTCGACGCTTCTACTTTCACCGGATGATAATTCCGGTCCGTCGCCCAATTGACGATCACTTTTGCCCGTCCGCCTTTTGCTACGGAAGAAGAAGATATTTTTGCATTCATATAGACAGGCGTTCCTGTTGCTTCGTAAGACACCGCACTCAAGATTGTGGAGACGCGGCGTTCGGCACCATCCGATAACCGGTTAAACACAACCGGATACTGCGCGCCCCGTTCCCGGACTGCCATCGTGGTGGATCCTCCGCCGTCCAGGTTGAGTGCATTATGGGCCCCGATCGATACGAGATACTGTGCAAATTCCGGCAGCTTCATTCCACGGCTGACCGAGCTTCTGCCGTCTACCGTGATGAGGTATACTTCACTGCCGTCCGCATTCGTTGCAACAGCCGTGCGGGGAGCGATTTCATTTGCCCGGGCACTCTTTGGATCCATTTCAAGTTTGACTTTCCCGTTCTGCACGAGAAGCGGACCGCTTGCCAGAACAAATTTCGCATCATTCCACGGCTTCGTCAAATTAATTTTCAGGGAGACCTGTTCCCCTTTTTTCAGACCCGAAAAGCGCTGGACATTTTCGGGGCCGTGGATGGACAGGACCGCGCCGCCTTCAGGAATTGCCGTGTAACCTCCCGGCCCGACACTGGCAACGGTGGCCTGGACTTGATCGCCCAGTTTATAGCCCTCTTCAAACGGCTTGGAGAAACCATTTAGAACGATCTCCATCCCGTATTTGTTTTGGTGGGTGTCCCTGTAGCTGAAAGTATCTGTATAAAGGATGATTTCATTTTCTTCCCGTTGTTGCTTGTTGATCGAATCAATCGTTGTTGGTACTCCGTTCACAGAAACCTCGGCATCATATCCGAAGAGACCGATATGTCCCTTTCCTTCCTTGGTCACTGCAAACGCCGAGGGCCGGTTCATGAACTGGTCCCGGTCTTTTTCAATCGCGCCGTATGTATTGACTTCTCCGTCTTGCATGAGCAAGTATGCCGGCATCCCCTTATTCAGCGGGTTGTATTTCGGGTTGATGTGGAAGATGGACCCGTTGATGCTGCCGACAATCTGATGGCCTTCATTAGAAAGCTTTTTAGAAAGGACTGAAGTCTGCAACAGGCTGTCAATGGGATCATTGGTCAGCGCTTCAACCGAAACTCCCGGCTTCTGCATGTCTATCGTCAGGCGGTTCGCCCCCGGCTTTTGCCCTGTTTCGGAATCGTATTCCACTCCCGGCGTGACGGTGAATGTCCGTGCATGCGCAGGCGCGGCTGCCGACGACAAAAGCAGAAAGGAAGCGAACGCCGCGGCAGCAGTGGCTTTCATATTTTTCATGTTTTCACTCACTCCATCCTAAAATCTATCCTTTACTCTAATGGTAGATTAATTGGATGGCAAGCCTAATTTTGATAGCATTCAAATCTTGAAAACAAGAATGAATTTCAAAAGCAATATAGGGTTGAAGATAATAGTTAGGGGCCGTCCGGCCGATTACCCGGCAACAGTTAATCTTTTCTAGGAAACTGTGATTCCAAGTTTATCCCACAGTCAAATGGTCAAAATGTCGCAAATGTGAGAAAACCGGCCGAAAAGGCCGGTTTTTGTTTGTTTCAAATAGGTCAATAGACTGTTTAACTGTAATACCTTTGTAATGTAACTGTAACCTTACCACACAGGTTCCTATGCTAAACTCATTTTGTGAGAAAAATATAAAGAGATTATTCCAAAGCAGGAACGGAACAGTCTGAAAGGGGAACTATCAAAATCTATGAAACGTCTCTTGTTCATACTATCGGCCGTCCTAGTCATTTCCGGAATCGCACCACACGCCACTGAGGCAGCAACCACCGTGACGCAATCGACCGTTGTCAACACGGCCAAAAAATATCTCGGAGCACCTTACCGATACGGCGGCTCGTCGGTCAAGACGGGAATTGACTGCTCGGCCTACACGCAGCTCGTCTACAAAGAAGCCGGTGTCAGCATCCCGCGCACAACTGGTACTCAAATGAACACTGGTAAGGCTGTTGCCAAGTCGAACCTCCAGACCGGAGACCTTGTGTTCTTCAACACTTCGGGCAAAGGCGTTTCCCACGTCGGGATCTACATCGGTTCGAACAGCTTCATCCATGCATCGACAAGCCGCGGTGTGACAATCACGTCGCTCAGCGACCCTTACTACTGGGGCAGCAAATATATCGGCGCACGCCGGATTGCCAACTTCCCTGAGAAAGCGCCTGTAGCTGAAAAAGCGCCGGAAGTTGCACAGACTTCTGCTAAAAACCCTTATGCAAACGCAGCAAAGCCAATCACCCGTCTCCAGGCAGCTGAAGCTATTGTAAAAGAACTGGGCATCAAAGCTAAATACCCGACAGCCACGTACTTCAAAGATATCCCTGGCAACCATCCGCAGCTTGCGGTAGTCAACGCTGTTTATGAAGCAGGCATCTTCACCGGGTCCGACGGCAACTTTAACCCTGAAAGCGGTCTGAGCCGTGCCCAGATGGCGAAAATCCTCGTCGAAGCGTTCGATCTCGAAGGTACTACACCAGCACCATTCAAGGATGTACCGGCAGACAGCTGGGCAGCTCCTTACGTCAACACGCTCTATCACAACAACGTCACAACCGGCTACACT
Source organism: Bhargavaea cecembensis (assembly GCF_000826125.2). Lineage (GTDB taxonomy): Bacteria > Bacillota > Bacilli > Bacillales_A > Planococcaceae > Bhargavaea > Bhargavaea cecembensis_B. The sequence continues at coordinate 831,796 of NZ_LN651373.1, read as the reverse complement.
GACGGCCCTAAAGCCGGCACTTACGGACTGAATGACAAAGTCTCGCGCACTCAGCTCGGAAAGTTCATGGACCGTCTGTGAGATGAATTACCCGAAGATCAAAGTTCCCAAACCGGGACTTTGGTCTTTTTTTCATATTCTTTAAAAGAATAGTGGAATAGTGATAGAATAATAGGTTTTCATTTGATATGATGGAGTCGAAATAGAAAGATTGATAGGAGGAAAAAATGGACATTAAACGACGTCTCCTGCTTCCGTTTTTATCTGTTCTGCTGATTTTGGGAATTCCGCTCCAAACTGAAGCTGCCGGCAAGTTTGTAGACACCGGCAACACGGAGTTTGAGCAGCATGTTGACTTCATTGCCGGCAAAGGAATCATCAGCGGCTATGAAGAAAACGGCAAATCCCTCTTCAAGCCGAATGAACCGGTCACCCGTTTCCAGGCAGCCAAGATGCTCGTGATTGCAACAGGCAACGAAAATATGGATGCCTCGGAGTTCACTTTTCCGGATTTGAAGTCGGATGAAGCGAAAAAATACGTCGGCATTGCGGCGAAGCTCGGGTTCTTCTCCGGCTATTCGGACGGAACGTTCAAGCCGATGAGAACTTTGAAACGGGGCCAAATGATCAAAGTTCTGGCAAATGCATTCAATGTGGAAGAGCCGATTACAATTGAGAAGCCCCTGATGTTCTCCGATGTCGAAACGGGATACGAAAACGCCACCAAACTAAACGGTCTTTATTACAACGGGATTGCTCAGGGGTCGCAAGGCGAATTCCGGACAGGGTCTGAACTTTCCCGGGCTCAGTTCTCTATGTTCCTCGCACGCGCGATGGATCAGAAATTCCGTCTTAAAGTCGCCCCGGTGAACAACACCGTAATCGCCAATGCCCGGGTGCATAACAATCTCGGCAGCGCACTGAACATCCGGAACTCACCGACGACTTCCGGCAAGGTGATCGGCAAGCTGAACCCGGGTTCACTCGTCGCCATCCTGAAGAACGACAACCTGAAGACGAGCGAATGGGTTCAGGTCCGCTATGAAAAAGGACCGGCCTACATCAATGCAAGTTCCGCATACGTCGCCATGCTCGATGCCGACAACCAGGATATTGGCTCAGCTACTCATGCGGTCAAAGTGAATACAAAGTCGGCATCCGATCCGGTACTTAACGTCCGGTCAAAGCCTTCCGTTGACGGCGTGGTCATCGGCCAGCTGAAAAACGGTGAAGTCATTGACGTATATGGCGCGAAGAATGGCTGGCACCTCGTCATTTTCAACGGTCTGCCAGCATATATCCAGTCGGCATACACCGAAAAAGTCGAAGCGCCGCCAGCACCGAAACCACCTGCAGCACCAGGCGGCAATCTGGTCGGGAAAGTAACCGTCAACAGCCTGAATGTCCGCCAAGGTCCGTCTGATTCAACCGCCTCTCTCGGCAAGCTGAATAAAGGTGCACAGGTGACTGTGAAGAAGCTGAACGGCTGGTGGGCGCAGATTGACTACAACGGAAAGACTGCCTATGTTCATAAGTCGTTCCTGAAACTTAAAAACACGAGCGGATCTATCCTGCAGAACCGGATCATCGTCGTCGATGCAGGCCACGGCGGATCTGACCCGGGTACGTCGAAAAACGGCGTCACTGAAAAAAGCATCACATTGAAAGTTTCCAAGTTGGTCGAGCAGAAACTGAAGGCTGCCGGGGCGACCGTCTACATGACGCGCTCAGGCGATTCATTCCCTTCCCTGCAGGACCGGGTGGATTACGCTGCTCAGAAGTATGCCGAAGACTTCGTCAGCATCCACGTGAATGCGGCAGGCTCCACAGCAGCCAAAGGCTCCGAAGTGTTCTTCGACACATCGATCAACATGAACGGCGCAGAAAGCAGCTACTTGGCGTATGACATCCAGCAACGTCTCGTCAAGGATGTCGGCATGCACAACCGCGGAACGTTCGACAAGCGTTTCTACGTCATCCGCAACCAGCATATCCCGGCCGTCCTCGTCGAACTCGGGTTCATCACTAACCCGCAGGACTACTCGAAGCTAACGAGCAACGCTTATCTTGAGCGCTATGCACAAGCGGTTTACAACGGAATTGTGGATTACTACAACCGTTAAAAAGCAAAGACAGGCGAGATTGCATCCGGAAAACGGAGTGCAGTTTCGCCTGTTTTTATATCTAAAAAGACATACAAAAAAAGTCACCATTCCTGATTGTTGGAGTGGTGACTCTTTTTCGCCTCATCAAAACTCTACTTCTTTCCATTCCACTGCCTTCGTTCCATCTTCCATGGTGAAGATCACTTTTAAATCATATTTTCCACTAAGTCCTTCGCCGCCGTCCCGCGCAATCACCATTTGGTTCTCATCAATCGCGGTTTCATCATTCTCTCCAAAATTCCTGACGAACTTTTCTTCTTTCCACAATTCACAACGGACCTCGGACAGGCTGGTGCCGTTTTGGTAAACATCATTCTGAAGGAATGAGGCCGCCACATAGTCTCCTTCGTTTTTGAAGAGGGACACGCGTGGCTCATTCGGTTTTTCCTTCTTTTCGAATTCGGCAAATTGGTCTGTATACCACAGCGGATCTTTCATAGAGGAGCCGTTAAAGCGTTTAAGCTGCATCTTATTTGAATTAAACGTATTCACCCCGGTCTCTGTTGTATAGACCATTGAAAAACCGGACTCCTTTACTGCCGAAGCCGAAATATCGTCATAAGCGCCAAATGGATAAGCGAACGCTTTTGGCGCTGCGCCAAGTTCCGTTTCTATAATTTTATTGGACAGAGCCAGATCATCCAGAATCATTTCTTTTCGCTGTGCATCTGTGATTGGTTTCCCGTCAGTGCTCAGGTTTGTAATGAAAGCTTCTTTTCCGCTTTCATTGTCATGCCGCAGATGAAGCGCGTTCGTATGATTTCCGATTTCAAATACTCCGGAATCCCGCATTTCTTTAATCTGCTCCCAAGAGGCCATAGGAAGTCCTACGCGTTCCCCTTTTTCTACATTATCTGTGATGACGAACAAAATCGCCTTGAACCCTTCCTCTTTTAGAATGGGAAAGGCAGTGTCATAGACGCTTTTGTAACCATCGTCCACTGTAATTAAAATCGGCTTTGGCGGGAGCCATGCTTCTCCGTTCAAGTATGCTTCCAATTCGGAATTGCTGATGCTTGTATATCCCATTGCCTTGAAGTGCCTTAACTGTGCCCTGAAATCTTCGCTTCGGGTATTGATTGAACCATGATCTGACTCTTCATCGAACATGTGGTAATTGACAACCGGGATCACCGTGTTGCTGTCCGTTACGTTGCTGAGCACTTTTTTCTCACCAGTTTCATTTATGGAAGGCTCCTTTTTATTTCCCAACAAGCCGATGCCCAATATTATAATTGCCACAATGAAGACCGGAATCAAGATCTTAAATTTGTTCATTACACTATCCTCTTTTCATCCGTGCTTTTCCCTTTAATTTTGAGGCTCATTGAACCTACTGCCTCTTTGATCGTTCCTGCGAATTTATTCCTGCCCCCTTTGACGAGCGCATGCCATGATTTTCCCTGAAACAATATAAAGTGTATCACTTTTTGACCCGTTGAAGGATATCAACATATCAAAAAGAAGATTGCAGCCCGCAACCGGGTGCAATCTTCTTTCTCGTCATGATTATTTACAATATCAATTGCTTTTAAGCTATTACCGCGTCTGGGTAGCTCATTAATCCTCGTCTTTTACAATTAGTTCACGCGCGTTGGAGAAAATTTTGGCCGCCTGTGCCCGGCTCGTTGATTCGAGCGGACGGAACTTCGTGCCGTTCTCAGAACCGTCGACGACGCCATTCTCATAAAGGAATGCAATGGCATCCAGTGTCTCTTCATCGGACCCGTCGATATCCTTGAATGGAACTTTTGAGAGGTCACCTTCATATTCCTTGCCGTTCTGTAGCTCGTACACACGTTTCAGCATGAGTGCAAGCTGCGCACGCTTCACTGGCTCATTCGGCATAAAGTTGCCGTCAGAGCCCTTGACGATGCCATATTCCTGTGCAGCAGCCACTTCAGCTTTCGTCTCTGCTTTCATGTTTCCAAGGTCCTTAAAGTCCGATGTCTTTCCTTCTGTTTCCAGACCGAGCGACCGGACAATAATGCTCGTTGCCTGGGTCCGGGAAAGGACTTTATTCGTCCCGTAAGTGGTTGCCGTATTCCCATGCACAAGGTCACGATAGTAAAGATCACGGATGAACGGCGTGAATTCGTTGTCTTCCTTCACGTCTGTGAACGGCATGGACGCCACGATCCGGTTCTCTTTTTTAGGTGCGACTGCGTCGAACTGCTGGATATAATCGATGAACATTTCCCAATCGACGTTGCCCGGCTCGCTCACACGGCCCTCTTCATAAGCCTTGGCGAACATGTCATACCCGTCACCGCCGGTTGCTGTAAACATATTGGTGGAGACAAAGTAGTCTTTCTCTTTGTCAATCGGCTCATAGCCGTCTTTCATGTTCACGAGCACTTCCCGAATACGCTTGCCCGGCTCTGCTTTGCCGTCAAACGTGTATTTCAATCCGGCAACGTGCAGGAATCCTCCGTTTTCGTTCGGGAACAGGCGCACGCCGTGCTCGAGTGCCGCCACGATTTCCTCGCCGGTCAGCTTGGCAATGCCGAGCGTGTTGCCGAATGGCATGAGCGTCATGACTTCACCGACCGTGATATCGCCCTGATCGATCGAGGAACGGATCCCGCCGCCGTTTGTCATGGCAATCGAAACTTCCGGATTAATCTTCTTCGCAGTCTCAAGCATGCCGTCCGTGATCAAGTTGCCGAGGTTCGTCTCGCCTGCACGGACGCCCCAGAGGCCGCGGGAGCCGTCGAGCGGAACTTCCGCCACAACGTCTGTCGATTCGTTCATTTTTGCTTCAATCGCTTCGTCGTACTCTTTCAGAAGCTCTTTCGCTTCCGGGTCTTCTTCAGCCTCTTTTGTCGGATGGAGGCCGCCGGCATACTCTGTGACCACGCCGTTTTCGTCGAATGTAACATTCAGTTCGCCGATATTGTTTGCGTATTCACCGGTCTGGACGATCAGTGTCGGGTTGCCGTGATTGTCCACTTTAACCGGTTTCTCCAGTTCGGTGTGGGAGTGGCCGCCGACGATGATATCGATTCCCTGGACCTTTTCGGCAAGCAGCTTATCGTTTCCGAATTCCGGGTTGCTTTCATAGCCCATATGAGTGATGGCGATGATTTTATTGACGCCTTTTTCTTCGAAAGCGGCCACGGCTTCATTGGCTGCTTTCTCATAGCTGCTGAACGATACATCATTGGAACTTGAGATGGTCGGTGTTTCTTCTGTCGTCAGGCCGAAGATTCCGACCTTCTCTCCTCCGACTTCCTTGATGATGCCTTTGTAAAACTTGCCGTCGTCAAATTCCTCCGTGACTCCCCCGCCCGCAAGGTCTGCAAACAAGCCATACTCAGAGAAGTCCGTGTTGGCGCTGACGATCGGGAATTCCGCCTGCCGGACGAACTCGGCAAGCGTCTTGTGATCTTCTTCAATCGAACCACGGTCGAATTCATGGTTGCCGAATGTCATGGCGTCGTAGCCGAGATAGTTCATGAGCTTAAGGTCGGCAAGCCCGTCGAACTCATTGAAATAAAGCGTGCCCGAGAATACATCCCCTGCATCCAGCAGAACGTTATTCGGCTTCTCAGCCTGAATCTGCTTGATCACCGTCGCGCGTTTTGCTCCGTTTTCGAGATGGGCGTGCGTGTCGTTCGTGTGAATGACGGTCAGCTCGAAGTCACCTTCAGCCGCCTTCGTCTGTGCCGGTGCCTGGACGCCGAACAGCGCGAAAGCCAGTGCCGCGGAGGCAGATGCCTTGATCCATTTTCCGTTCATCATACACCATCCTATTCTTTTGTTTTCCCGCATCTATTTAGATAGAGAGCGGTCTGTCGCTTCTATTCTACCATTCAGTCAATACTTTGAATATGACGAATTGCACGCCCCATTGTTAGCTTTTGGAAGAAGAACGGTGTTTTCGACCTGTTTTGACAGGCTTCCGCTCACTTAATGAATATGTAATCTATTTGTAATCAAAACGTAATCTATCAGACTATTGTTTAGCGGCAGGTGAACGGCTACAATGGGAAACAGGTGTATTTAGTGGAAAAGGAGAATCAGTGATGAAAAAGATCGCATTTTCGGTATTGACGACGTCTGCACTCGCAGTCATCATCGCAGCACCGGGCGAAGCGGAAGCCGCTTCGGACACGTACGCGGTAAAGTCGGGCGATTCCCTCTGGAAAATCGCATCGCAGCATCAGATCTCCATCGCACAACTGAAGAACTTGAACAACCTGACGACCGATATCATCTATCCGGGCCAGAAACTGCTCGTGGACCTGCCGGCAACGGCCAAGCCGGGGACCAATCAGTCGAAAGCTCCCGAAACGGCTCAGGCGGCTCCGGCCCCGAAACAGCCCGCGGCATCGTCATCGTCCGTCTACACAGTGAAAAGCGGCGACTCACTCAGCAAGATTGCAGGCATACATAAGACGACCGTCGCCAAGCTGAAAGAGCTGAACGGCCTGTCCGGAGACCTCATCCTCGTCGGACAAAAATTGAAGGTCACGGGCACCGCTGTCCAGCAACCGGCGGCCGGCGCGGCAAAGCCGGATGCCAAACCGGTCCAAAAGCCGGCCGCGCCTGCTACCGCGGGCACGTATACCGTCAAGAGCGGCGACACGCTATCAGTCATCGGCATCCAAAACGGCGTATCGGTCGATCAGCTGATGAAGTGGAACGGCCTCACTTCCCACCTCATCCATGTCGGCCAGAAGCTCAAGGTGAATGGAAGCGCTTCGTCGGCCAAGCCGGACAGCAGCGGCAACATCGTCCATGCTGCCAAGCCGAAACCGAAACCGCAGGCAAAGCCGGAAGCCTCCTCTGATGTGTACACAGTGAAGAGCGGCGATTCCTTGTCTGCAATCGGAAGCAGATTCGGCGTCACCGTCACGGATCTGATGGCATGGAATAACCTGTCCAATTACAACCTGCAGGTCGGCCAGAAACTGAAGGTTAAAGGCGGTTCTGTCTCCACAGGCGGTAGCGCGGCAGGCAAACCGTCCCAGTCGTCTCCTCCGACAGCGTCCGCCTCCTCTCCGGTCGATGCGGCGCTTGCCGTCGTCGGCACGCCCTACCTGTGGGCAGGCACGACCACGGCCGGCTTCGACTGCAGCGGCTTCATCTGGTATGCGTTCAAGACGGCCGGCGCGGACATCGCCCGGACGAGCACCGACGGCTACTTCAACCGTTCGTTTTACGTCGACAACCCGCAGCCGGGCGACCTCGTCTTCTTCAACAACACTTACAAAAAAGGCATCTCCCATATGGGCATCTACCTCGGCGGCGGCAAATTCGTCCACGCCAGCACATCCCAGGGAGTCGTCGTCTCCCACGTCGACGATGCCTACTGGAAAGACAAGTTCGACAGCTTCAAACGTTTTTATTGATCCCTTACACAGGAACAGGCGCTCCCCGGCTAGCGGGAAGCGCCTGTTTTCATTGATTCTTTGATTCTGCAAGCCGGATTTTCGCTGGACGGAAACGTTCTGTTAAGCCGCTCCGGTTTCTATAAACCTTCCCGTAGTATCTTTGCTTTGCTTGCCAATAAGAAAAGAGGGAGAATCTCTCCCCCCTCTTCCTCACTCTGCCGGCGTGAACAACTTCTCTTTCGAGTACTGGTCGCCGAACAGGATATCATACTGAATCTGTTGGTATCGCGATTGATACTCTGCGTATTGCTTTGGCACGTTCGGATACAAGTTCCCTTCGTTGTCCACTTTAACTTCTCGTGTGAAGCCCGGCAGATCTTGTTGCATTTTACCGAGGAATTCATGGAAAAGGGATTGTGGCAGGCCGGCCATCTCGAGCGCCTGTTGTCCGACGAATGCTGCGCTCAGCGTGTCAATGTCCGGCTGTGGTGCACCAAAGTTGTTCCAGAAGACGAGCGGAGTCCTCCGCATCTTGAACGTCTGTTCAATCGGCCAGCCCTCTTCCCCTTTGCCTGGAGGGACATAGCCTGCTTCCCGGTAGGCCTGGAAGTCCAGGCCGAGTGAAGGCATATGGTCACCGAAGAAGACAACGACTGTCGGCTCGCCGGACTCTTCAAGATGGGCCAGCAGATCGGCCAGCGCCTGGTCGGCATCGGAAACCCCCTGTGCATACAGATCGACAATCGATCGCATCTCAGGGGACAGTCCTCCGCCCTCTGACTTAATCCGCTCTTCTTCGTAGCGACCCGGGTTATAGGATATATGGTTCTGCATCGTTACGGCATACAAGAATAGCGGGTCATCGGTTGCTTCCATTTGGCGGATGATCTCTCTTGTCACTTCCACATCGCCGACGTACGGACCAACATACTCTGGATTGTCCAGCCGGTCGATATCCAGAAAATCATCAAATCCGAAATGCTCGTATACGTTCTCACGGTTCCAGAACCATTTCGGATAAGGATGGACAGCAAGGGTATGGTACCCGAATGATTTCAGATAAGCCGGCAATGCCGGAATATCGCGTGTGACGTATTGCTGGTACGGAACAGAGCCATTCGGAAGGAACGTGTTCGTCATCCCCGTCAGCACTTCAAATTCTGAGTTCGCGGTTCCTCCGCCAAACACCGGCGCCAGGAACCAGCCGCTCTGCAGGTCACGGACATGCGGCATCGGATCTTGGTTGAACTTCAGATCCTCGTTCAGCTTCGTTGGATCCCAGTACGCTTCATTCATGATCATGATGATGTTCGGTTTCACGTCGGGATCCCCCGCTGCCGCTTCATTGACATCTTTCTTGATTTCTTTTCCGATGTCAGCCAGCTTGTCCTTGCCGTAGCCGGACGGCGGCAGGACGATCGCGCTCTGTGCGTTCAGAAGAAAGGCGACAAAGAATCCGTTCGTCGTGTAGTTATCATTCTGGTTCCATGTCCGGTTTAGAATGCCGAGCCGATCTTCAAGCATCTCTCCTGCTGCCGGCACGCTGCGATAAAAGACGAAGGCTGATAAGAACAGAAGCCCCACAACCCCCATAGTCAGCCTTCCCCACCACGGAAACTTCACCAGGCGCGGCGGCTTTTTCAGACGGATAATCACGACAAGCGCCACGACGGCCAGCAGAATGATCACGGCTATTGTGATCAGCCTCGGTATATTGATTTGCTCGGCCAGATTCGGCAACAGGTTGATGACGTTGTTATATAGGAAGAGATCCCACGGATACAGATTCTCACCCAGAAAGCCGAACTTAAAGTAAGACACGGCGGCAAGTCCGGCGGCGACCAGATTTGTCGCGATAAAGCTGATCATGAACCGGTTTGTTACAGCGAGCAAAATCAAAAACAGCATGAATACGATCAGGACATTGAGCAGAAAAGCAGTCGTGCCGGTCGTCTTCATCCATTCAATCCGCTCCTCGGCACTTTGGTGAAGCTTTGCCTCAAGCATGAGGACAAGGACACCGCTGTAGATGGCCATCGCTGCAAGAACGAGCCCATTTTTCACGTATTTATTCATTTGTTGCCACTTCCTTTCGAAGAAAAGCCGAGCCGTCTGACCGGCCCGGCCTTTTTGTAACGTTTATTGCAGAGACTCCTTCATGCGAAACGCACGCCATTTGCCGACGATAAAGCCGACTGCCTGCACCATGCCATACGCGCCGATGATGGCGAGGAGCGGCATGATCAGCAAGCCATACCGTGGCAGGGCCAGGAACATATTTGAGGCAATGATATAGATCAGCACAAGCACGCTCAAATACATGACCGGGCGGTGTCTGCGGCAAAGGAAGGCGGAAAGCAGGCCTACACTGGCCAGGAAAATGTTCTGATACTTGAAAAACCTGCGGAGGAAGCCCGGGATATACTGAGAGTATGGCCCAAGACCATCCGGTGTCAGATTGTTGTCAACGAAAAGCCACATCGTCTTGCCCATTGTGAACCAAGTGAACCAAAGCGGAAAATCTTCCTTGAATCCTTGCGGTATGAGGATCTTTGCATACTGTTCCTGATTGTAGCCTTTTGCGACCGCTTCATGGACCAAATCTTCCGGAGGAATGCGGTAGAAAGGATTGGCCCCGCCGAGAAGCGGTCCGCCGGCATGACTTGAGAACAAGTACATTTCACCAAACTGGATATAGTTCCGCACTGCCCACGGCCCCATGACGAGGAGGGGACCGATGCACCAGATAAAACCTGTCTTGATGCCATCCTTCCAACCATAGCGGATCATTACGAGCAACCAGGCAAACAGCAACATGGGCGCAGGCGTCGCACGGAACATGAGCATTAGCGACGCAATAATGCCGAAAGCGATATGCCACTTTACATCTTTCTTTCTGATGGCGATGATGAAGACGTAAATCGACAGGAGCAGAAGGAAAATGCTCGGAATCTCTGTGAGCGCAGCCCTGAAATAATGAAGCGGGGCGATATGCGTCATATAAAGAATCGACGCGATATTTGAAATCCACCGGTTGCGGAAAAGTCTCCAGGATATTGCATAGACAAGAATAACAATACCGAGGTTCAGGAACATGTTGGCCAGCCTGTAAAGCATCAGATGGTTTGTATTCAGCACTTCTGCTGTCTTGAAGATGGCCGCCAGATAAAATGGCTGACCGTAGGTAACATACGCATTCGGCTTGCCGGCGGCATTCGGGCTGTATTCATAGCCATAGATGCCGTCGTCGATCAGCTGCCATGCCATCTTGGAATAAAGGGCAGCATCTCGGGAGCCGTATGTAGAAATTTCTTCTCCAAACGTACCGGGGCTGTTGTAAATTGATCCCGGATGGGTGTAAAGGAAAAATAGATTCACGCCGGCATAAATCATCAGTAGTACAGTGATGATGAAATGCCTTTTGAAAAACGGGCCAAGCTTATTCATTTTGGACATGGATCCTTCTCCTATTTGGCGACCAGATAGACGCCGAAGATAATGACCGCCATGCCGACCCACTGGGTGGGCTGGACGGTTTCGCGAAACGCCAGGATGGCGATGATCGCAGCAAGAATGTAGCTGATGCTCTGACTCGGATAAGCGACACTGAGCGGAAGCTTGCTCAGCACATAAAGCCAAAGGCCGGTGGCGATCACATAAAGCGAGGCCCCGCCGATAAAGAGTGGCGACAGAACAAGACGCACGGCGGCCTGCAGGCTCCATGCATCGATGTTCGACACCGCCAGTTTCCAGAGCACCTGCCCCGTGACGAGAAGCAGGATGTTCGCGACTAAAACGAGATAAACCATTGAATTATTCCTTCTCTTCTAGTTTTTTCTTCAGAATCGAGTATTCCTGGGTCAAGTTGACCATGGCCTTGTTCAGCTTGGAAATCCGGCGGGTCAAGTCAAATACAAGGATAATCACGAACAGGAGACCAAACAGGAACAAGAGCGACGGCGGATAAAAAACGCCGAGCAACTTGCCGAGCCGATTGATGAACGTCTCGCTGATGCTGAAGAATCCCATGAACAAGCAAGTGATGATCCAGAGAAGTGAATACTTCGTCTCGAGGATTCCGCGACGGACAGATTCAATCACAATCAAAAACAGAATGATGACGAGAATGAACGAGAAGATGCTGATGTCCATGTCAAGCCCTCCCGCCGACAAGGCGTTGCATGACAATCGACAGCGTTACTTTCGCCATGTAGTACATTGATTTGAACGGGGTGATTGAGGACTCGCCACCTTGTCGGGAGTGCATCTGTACGGCCCGTTCTTCAATTCTTTTTTTCTTTCGGCGCAGATAGATGATCACTTCCGGCTCCGGATAATCACTCGGATACGCTTCAGAGAACAAAAGGATCACATCACGGTTGACTGCCCGGAAGCCGGACGTCGGGTCGGTGATCCGCTGGCCGGACATGACCCGGATGAGCCGCTCAAAATAAAAGATCCCCATCCGGCGGAAAGGGCTGCCCGAGTAATCCGTTTTTTCTACGAAACGGGAGCCGATGCACATGTCACACTCTCCGTCGGCGACCGGTGCGATGATCGTCTCCAGTTCCTTGGCGCTGTGCTGACCGTCCGCGTCAAACTGAACCGCAATATCGTAGCCGTTGTAATCTGCATACTTGTAGCCCGTCTGCACTGCTCCGCCGATACCTAGATTATTCGGCAAATCAAGCAGCACCACATCAGAATATTGACGGACGATGTCGGCCGTATGATCCTTGGATCCGTCATTGACCACACAAATATCCAGACCGGGCATTTCACTGCGAAGTCTGAGCAAACCTTCGATGGTCAGCCCGATCGCCTCTTCTTCGTTGTAAGCCGGTACGATGATCAACACTTTCAAGTTTTTGCGCTGATTTTGATTCATGTAGATAAACCTCCAAAATTGCCTACCGCTATCATACCTTATTGCTGATAGGCAATCAACAGAGTTGGGAATAATCCGGAAACACCGTCGGAATCAGTGTTCAACGCATTGAAAAACTTTGTTAGACGGCAAAAAGCAAGGACACCGGTTGCCTCAAGAAAAGCAGCCAGAGTCCTTGCTTTGCTTTTTCTGCCGTGACGCGCAGAGTTTTCGTACAGTCCCCATCAAATTACGGCTTATGGATTACATCTACATATTGACCGGCCACATGAACGGAATAACGGCCCCGATCATCAGAAAGGATATTCTGCCAATTGATCTTTTCGGCTTCATTATAGTTCGACCCAATAATTACAACCGGCATGCCGGATTTTTTATAGGCGAACTGAATATTATTGCCGATTTCCGGCGATGTTCGGGCTTTTAGGTTGTCCGCTGTCGTCAGGCCGATCGTATAGCGGCCGTAGTCACGTCCGCCCATTTCCTTGTCGGCCCGGTAGGCATGTCCGGCCGCTTTCGCCCCCCAGTATGGGTCGGAAGCGTATTTTACGTTGAAGCCGACAGCCTTCGTGCCGAATGCGGCTCCGTTTGCATACGGTCCGGTTGGCGGGATATAGTTTTTGTTCCAGTACCGGTCGGCGAGCGTATTTACATTTTCCTCAATCGACCTGTACTTATGAAACTTGTGATCTTTATCCAGATCATCATACACTGCAAGGCCGAACAGGTTGTTGTAAAGCTGCGCTTTGTCGCTCATCCCATAGTTGCTTTCATGCTGGGCAAGCGCCAGGATCATGAGGGCATTGATGCCCTTTTCCTCTTCGACTTTCTTCAAAGCCTTGCCGATGCCGATCAACTTGCTTTTCTTCGTGGCATCTTTGTATGCTGCGCTCTTGGTTCCTTCCAGTGCTTTCAGCTTCTTCGCAACATAGGCGTCGATGTCCGTTGCCGAGTAGACGGTCTTCGTGCGTGCCGGAAGGAACTGATAATAGTTGTAGTTGGTCAGTGCCGACTTGCCGTTTGCATCAACGAAATGTACCTGATCCCATGAGGTATACTTGGCACCCGGTGTCATGCCTTCAGGGGCCTTCCCGGTCGAATAAGACAAGTAGCCTCCCGTCCGGTTGGAGAAAATATAGTGGACGAGGTTTCCTGCGCTGTCCGCCGTATAATACGAGCGGCCCTTCAACATGTTCCAAGTTTTCAATTCCGCATTCTCATGCTTGATATAGCCGTCTTTTCCGGCAATCCGGACTTTCACATAATTCGGGGTGGACTCGAGGTATTCAAGCTCCGAATCGCTCGTCACGTAAGTGAAGGCCGACTTGAAATCCGGCTTTTCATACACGTTTGTCAATGTGGAACCTGTGAGTGCCGGCTTCGTGATGACTACTCCGCTCTGCATCTTGACAATCGAATCCTTATACAGGACCACCTGTCCGCTTGCCAGCGCCGCAGACGCTTCATCGAATGATTTGAACTTGCGGAGAGTCGTGTGATTTCCCTTTGAGTCAATCACAGCGGTTGCATAGTCCATTTGCGGAGAGGGAGACGGAGAAGGCACTTCCTCGTCTTCAATCTTCTCCACCACTTTGATGAGCCGGGTGATGACCGTGGCCGCCTCCCAGCGGTGTGCTTCATTCATCGGACGGAACAGATAGCTTCCGTCCGGTTGCTCGGAGCCGGTGAATATCCCGGCTCCGGCAAGATCATACACCATTGCTCGGTAAGAGGGCAGCATCTCGTTTTCATCGGCGAACTTATATCCCGGTTTCTTGCCTTCCAGCTTCAGGTAGTCCATTGCCCGTTTCATCATAACGGCCATATGCTGCCGCTTGATTTTGTCGCTCGGCCGGAAAGTTCCGTCCGGATATCCGTCGATGATTCCGGCATTCGCCGCTGCCAGCAGCTCAGCCAGATAACCGCTCCTGTTATCTACATCGGTGAACGTAATGTTCCCCGGCGCTTCTTCAAGCTTCAGCGAACGGGCGAGCAACACAGCAAATTGACCTCGGGTGATAACCTTGTTCGGGTGATAGCCCGTGTTGTCCCCTTGCAAAATGCCCCGGTCAATGAGGAAACGCATATCCTTCTCTGCCCAGTGGCCCGTGACATCGTCTGCTGCTGCCGCAGGGAGGGCAGCCATAAAGAGGAAAGCCGTGATGAGGAGCAATGCTGCAGGAACTGTTATTCTTTTACTCAACTTCCCATCCCCTTCTATTGATTAGGTTAGCTTCATAGTATCATAGATGGGAGCCGTCTAAAACTGCCAATTCGACCTATTTTTCAAGTCATTAATTAAAGCTATTATTTATCCATTTCAAACCGGCCATGCTAGATCACTATTTAAGGAATTGAGGAATCTAATGATGCTAACAACAGAGATAAAAGAAATGGTATCCACTTTATATCAGCTCCACAGGATCGACAGTCTCGAAAAGCTGAATCCTGAAGAGATCGCTCTGCGTTTCGGAATAGATCTAATCTATCTTCCAAGCGCGTCCTTCTACTGTGACGGAGTCATCGTCTTGGGTGAACAGCTTTCTTGCAAAAAGAAATGGCAACTTTTCGGGCATGAACTCGGGCACGCATGCTTGCATTCCGGAAACCAGTTACTCATGGATGATGAAGAGAGAAAGATTCAAGAACGAGAAGCCGAGCTTTTTTCACTGTACGCCTGCCTGCCGGACTCTTTGCTCGCTCCTCTCAAACCAATTAAAGCTATCCAACAAATCACCAGGCTTTTTAGTGTTGAAGAAAGCTTTGCCCGCAAAAGACTCAGGCTTCCATGACAGCAAAAAAACCGACCTTCATCAGCTGGCCGGTTCGTTACTCGTATTCTCAGTTTCTTCAATTTCAATTCCGGTCACTTCCGGGGGCGTATGTTCCTCGTGGACAGCATGATAAGAAGCCACCAAGAACGAAGCGAATTGTCCGCGGCTCGTGGTCTCTCTCGGTCGGAACTCGCTCACTGTAGTGATTCGATGCTTCGATAGAATATTGATCGCCCGACGGTCCTCTTCGCCGAAATCTGGACTCAGATCCGTCACTTTTGATTGAACATCAGTCAGATCCGGCAGGTCGAACGCACGTACGAGCACCATCGCCATCTGGCGCCGAGAGATGTATTCCGACGGCATCAGCCGATTGTTCGAACCCTGGAAGATCCCTTCCTTCTTCACAAGAAGTGAATATTGATAAAGCTCCTGGTCACGAGCATCTGGCGGCACGTCCGAAAACGGTTCGACGCCGGACAGATCAAATTCCGACACCTTCTTGCCCGTGGTCTGCTCGATATACTTGCCGAACGCCTTTACGACGTTTGCCCGGTTCAGCTTTACGGAAGGACCAAATTTGTTATCCGGATAACCCGTCATGAGTCCGAGCGTGCGGGCCTCCATGATGTTCTGGAAGTGGCTGCTCTCCAGTGGCACATCGGCGTAAAGCATCGGGTTCACCTGCCCGTCCCCTTCTGCCTGTCCACCCGGCAAAAGCATTAATCCGGCGGCCAACAACAGTGCCGCCCCCGCTCCGGCTACCCATCCCTTTTTCATCGTATCCGCCTCCTTTCCGGTACCTATCATTATAGCTTGTCTATTCATTTAATGAAATTGTCTTACATATTGCTCCGCTATTTGACCCGCAAGTTCCCCGACCGGTTATTCCAACCTTCAACTATCCCGCTTTCGCCGAATTGGATGGAAGAATACTCATACGACCATTGGTTCAGGATGGCATTTACTTCGCTAGGCGTTCCCATCGCTGCGATCACTTCCTCCTTCGAGGACCCCTTCGTAAAATAGGCATTCGGGGATGGGCTCCCCATGTCGGCATTTAGGATCGAACCCCGGTCACTCCACCCTTTGACTTTACCCTGTTCATCGAAAGAAACAGATGAATAGTCATATGACCATTGATTCAGGATGGCATTCACTTCGCTAGGCGTTCCCATTGCGCGAACAACATCACCTGAGGAAGACCCAAGAGTAAAGGTAGCGCCCTGTACAGCAGAACCCAAATCCGTCTTCAATACATTGGCTCGGTCATTCCACCCCTTTACCCTTCCCTGTTCGTCAAATTGGATGGAAGAATAATCGTAGGACCACTGATTCAGGATGGCATTGACCTCATCGGGCGGGCCCATGATCGCCTTCACTTGTACTTCAGTGGAGCCAATGGTAAAACCGGGACCCGAATAGACCGGTGCCGCGTCCGAACCGGCTTCGCTCCCGCTCTCCTGAACCGTCGAGCTTTCGGATGAGGAATTGCCCGCATCCTCGGCCGGCTCCGTTACAGGCGGAACTTCTTCCGGTGGAGAGTCTGGAACAGCAGCGCCTTCAATCTCCTCATCATTATCCGTTTCCCCGGCTCTCTGCGCCACTGTTGCTTCCCGGACTTCGGTGCCCTCATCCACAGTTGTTTCAGGCTCCTCAGATGCCTCATCTTGTAACTCTGGAATAGATCCGGCAACTTGCTCATCACCCGGGTTTTCTTCAGCCTCGTCGTAGCCGGCCAACCAATCGTCATCATCGTACCCACTGTCCACTGTGTTCCCTTCGGTCGCGGGGAGATTCATAATGAACATTAAAACTGCAAACAAAATAAAACCAAGCAGCGTATAGCCTGCCTTCTGCATCAAATTACCCTGCTTCTTTCGCGGCCGCTTGCGGTGCAGATCCTGGCGGGTCCGCCCAGTCTCACTTATTGACTGACTCGCAGAAGCCAAGGAACCGGTTTTGAGGACGGAGGAACCGGCTTTCTCAGGGACATATCTGATGGATTCCGGCTGCCGGTGCGACTTGGCAGGCCTGGCGGATATCCGGGCATCTGGATAATCATCCCGTGCCATCAATGGTTCCTGATAGTTTCTAAATACTTCTTCAAAATACTTCAGGTCCTTGCTGACAGACTGTTTTTCCCGATTTATGTTCAACGGCCGATCCGCTTTACCTTCTGTTTTTTCCGGCAATACAGGATGGTGTCTGTCTGTGCTTGTTTCCGGAATCAACAGGTCCAGAACCGGCTTCCAGTCCACTCCATGCATTTCATGTTCGACATTTCCTTGAAAACGCTTTGCCCTCTGCAGGCTCATCTTCAAACTGCCTTCCAGATCATCAGAGAACAGATGATGCTTTAAGAACGCTTCCTTGCTTGCCTCTTGCCAGCCATTGACGCTGGGGTGCCTCAAAATCTGGCCCTTCGTGAATGAAGGAAATACCGCAACCGAGGTAATAATCTTATGAGGGTCTTTCCCGATTTTGGAATGAATGATATTCTTCAGCTCCGCGCGGTAACGATCGGCTTGATCCAACGGGAACTGCTTTTGCTGTTCAAAATTCGTTATAAAAATTCCATTCGGTTCTACACGCTGAATCCGCCGAAATGCCCACGTCTTCACTTCCACAAAAACAAAACCGTAGGCCGGGTCGAAAACCAGAATATCTGCCTCTCTGGACATACCCATCCGGGGATTGGCTATAATGATAGAGGTCGCAGGCAAGAATCTGTCCAACTTCTTGAAGACTTCGACCTCTCCGTTTGTACCGATCCGGCTTTCTTCTGTGATAGCCCTCTTCTTTTCTCTCTCCAACTCTTCCAAACCAAAGGCTCGTTTCTCCATCTAGGACACTCCTGTTCCCCTAAGTCACTCTTTTTACTTCCAGTATAATCTTTCCAACCGCTTAAAGGAAAGAAGTAATTACAGCTGAAGGCATGTAGAGACAAAGACTGAAACCGGTTGGCCTTAAGGTCGATCACTTCTTTGGGTCTCCAATCTTCATATATAACGGGGCTGTCCGAAAAGTCGATTTTAAAACAGAAAAAGCAAAAGGCAAGGATTCGGGTCGCTATCTGCAGGCCTGTCGCCGAGCCTCCTCCGGCTTACAGCCGTGAGGGGCCTCGGACAATCGGCTATCCTGCAGGAGTCTCCAGACGTCCTTGCTTTTTGCTGTCTCACGGGGCCATTCAGTAATTTCTGGACAGGCCCGTTCTTCTTTCAGGAGGCCTTCTGAAGACCGCCTGCCTTGCCCTCGTTTTCCCAGATCGACTCAATCCACTCGGGATGGTCGATGAACGGATTGCGGTTGCCTTGGATTTCGAAGATCTTGTCGTTCCGGTTCCGCTCGAATTCGCTCACCGGATCCTGCTCATGCCATTTCAGCAAGGTTGACAGTTTCCCGTGATACGGCGCGGTGCCGTTGCCGAGTTTTTCGTTCAGTTCAAGGTCGACCCGGTCGTCTTCGCCGTAGCGGGTCGCCATGTAGAACAGCATGCGGGCCACGTCGCCCTTCACTTCATCGGGCGGCTCGAAGGAGTTCGCCGTTTTGAAGCAGCCGTTGCAGCCTTTCACCGGACTTCCGCCTTCATCGAAGTCGAGATTGCCGCGGGAGCTGTTCACCTGGACATCGGTCGGCCGGAGGTGATGGATGTCGGTGCCCGGGCCGTTGGATGTGCCGAAGTTGCCGTGGGACTTTGCCCAGACGTGCTCGCGGTTCCAGTCGCCGACGTTTCCGCCGTTGCGGTCCTTCGAACGGGATTCCTGCGAATAAAGGAGAATGACGTTGTCCGGATTGGCCGGGTCTTCGTCGGTCTCTTTCAGGGCGTCCCAGACATCCCCGTACGACAGGACATACTGCTCGGAGATGATGTCATGGAGAGCGTCTTTCAGCGCATCGCCCTGAAGCCCTTCTGCATCCGCATAGTAGCCGTCTCCTTCACCCGGCAGCTCCGGTTCTTCCGGTTGCCCGGCCGCTTCTACCGTTACGGTGAACCGGGTCGTGACAGATGCCTTGCCGTCTTTCGCCGTCACGCCGACAATATGGGTGCCTTCTTCAAGGCTGAGCGTCAGGACCGATCCATTGACCGTCCCTTTCGTCGCCGAGTAAGTGAGCTTATCCCCGTCCGGATCGCGGAAATGACCGGCCAGGTCGACGGTGACCGTCTCCCCTGCTATCACGTTCTGATCCGGGATTTGCGTACTCACGACAGGTGCAAAGTTCCGCTCGCCCGGAAGGCCGATGATCCGGCCCTTCGAGTCATAAAGCGCCAAGTATTCCTTGGAAGCTTTCTTCTGGAACATGATCTTCCGGATGTTCTCCCCGCCGCGGACTTCGATCGGCTTGGCCCCTTCGATCACGAGTTCCTTCACTTCAGTGCCTTTCGCATCGATGATCGTGCCGTCCTGCTTCGGTTTCACGTAGACGACCTGGTTCTTGAAGCCTTCGCCGTGCAATTCTGCATAGCGCCCGTTCAGGTGGAGGCCGTCAGGAAAGTGGGCCTTCGCCCCCATCGTGACCGATACGCTTTGCTTGCCGATCGTTTCTTTCTTCTTGCCCGGCTTGTCGAACACGAAGTGGTCCTGCGCTTCAATCGGTTCGAACTTCTGCCCCTTCACGAGATCGACCTGCACCATGAGCGGATCATGGTCGCTCGCACGGCCGGCCATGTCGGTGAAATCGGCGTTCACATGCAGGATGTCGATTTCCGTGTCATCGACGAGGTTGTTCGACACGACGATATGGTCTAGCACCTGGGAGTTGCCCTGATACACGTACGTGTACCGGTCCGGCGCGTCCACGCGGTTGATCATGTTCGTCATGTGCTCGCCTTCGAACAAGCGGAGCGGTGCGGAGAACTGGTAGTCGTTGTAGTCGCCGACTGAGACGATGTTCGCATCCGGATTGTCGGCCTTCACTTCTTCAGTGAAATCGCGGACGAGCTTGGCGATTTCCAGGCGCTGTTTTTCACTCTTGAGCACAGGCGGCTGGATCTTGCCGAAGATCGGCGTGTCCCCGCTCTTGGAGTTCCAGTGGTTCGCGATGACAACGACGCTCTCGCCCTGGAAGTCGAACTGCGCCGCAAGCGGCTTTCGGCTGCTTTCAAACGCCGGGTCCTGCGGCGAGATGCGCCCAGGGTTCAGCGTCAGCTTGCCGTTCTCATAGCCGACCGCGGTCGTCGCGTCCCCGTGCGGGATTCCTTCGGTGAGCGACACGCGCTCCGGATTGTAGAGGAAGCCGACGCGGATGTTCGCATTCGGCTGTCCGCCGTCTTCATTGTTCACCGGGTTGATGTTCACATACTCATAGCGCACGCCGCCGGCTTCGACGATCGCATCGATCAGCCGCTGATACGACTGCGACGCATCCGAGTCACCCGGATCTGGCCCGTTGTTGTCCTGGACTTCCGTCACGCCGACGATGTCCGGGTTCTGCATGTCGACCGCAAACGCACGGGCGAGCTTGCGTGCCTTGTCGTCGGATGTCGTCTTTTTGTTGTTCGAGAAGTTCTCGAGATTATACGACGCAATCGTCAGCTTATCGTCGTCGTCTCCGGACGCGCCTCGCCCTTCACATGGGCTTCCTGCATGTCGTCAAGGGACGCAAAGATCTTATAGTTCTGGAACGAATAACCGACGACCCCCGTAATCGTGCCTTCGAACTTGTCACCCGTTGCGACTTCAAAATCACGCGCGGCGCCGTTCGGCTCAAGGCGGAACTGGATGCGCTCCGGGTTCTGGTCGCCTTCCTTGTACAGGATGCCGCCGTGGATCGTCTCCGCCGGCCAGCTCTCAAGCACCGTCACGATGTCTCCGTGCTCCTGCGGACCGACCGCACGCACGGTGCCGACCGACACGCGCATCCCTTCGAGGCTCTCCCAGAAGTCAATCGCATCGACGTCCGGATTGAACACGGTCAGATTATCGCTGTCGACATGCTCCGTCGGGAGATTGTTTTTATCGATGACGATCGGAAGCGGCAGCTCGACGCCCCGCTCGAGGATCTTGACGTCCCCGCCCTGGTCATCGCGCACGTTGATCTGAGTGACCGGAAGATCCGTCTCCTGCCGGTCGCCGTAGCCGTCGATCGCATACTCGCTCACCTTGCCCTTGACGGACACGAGATCACCGATTTCAACCGGCCATCCATTGCGCCCTGCATAGAGCGTGATCGCTTCGGAAGTCCTCGAATCATCGTCGATTTCGTCATCCGGCGTCTGGATGTGATAGTAATGCGAGCCGTTCAGCTCATAGTGGTACGTCACAATCCCCTCGACGCCTTCCACGTTCTGCCCTTCGTACGGGCTGAAGTGATCGGCCCCTTGGATGTCATGGATGCGGAGCGCATCGGTGACTACATAGTCATACACCATGACGTCGCCGAACTCGCCTTCTGCACTCCGGACGACCGTCCGGAGGACCGTATCTTCCTTGACCGAGATCGGGCCAGTATATTCGACGCCGCCTTCTCGCGGGTCC
This sequence comes from Bhargavaea cecembensis, assembly GCF_000826125.2. Lineage (GTDB taxonomy): Bacteria > Bacillota > Bacilli > Bacillales_A > Planococcaceae > Bhargavaea > Bhargavaea cecembensis_B. Next base: position 810,151 of record NZ_LN651373.1, on the reverse strand, counting down.
GTTCCGTCGATCGTGTAAAGGATGTCAGCGTGCTTCGTCGTCGTCGAAAGCGTCACCGTCTGCGTGCCGACATATGTCCCGCTCCCCGGCTTGGCAATCGCCGGCTGGAGGATCGATGAGTCAACGATCACATCTTCCGGTCCGCGCGGGATGACCTGGTAGTCAGCGTCAAACTGCTGGACGATGCCCGTGATCGATTCGTACTTCATGCCCTCCGCTAGGTCGAGCCGGTCCTGCTCATCCCGGACGAGGAATGTTCCGGTTCCGTCTTCCGCCGCGTAATTGGCCCAGCCGCTGCCGCCTTCTTTGGAAATCAGCTCAACGTTCTGGACCGTGACGAGCCGGGACTCGAACGACTCGCCGATCTCGCTTCCGGTCACCACCTGGGCGGCCGGTGCCTCGGCGTCTATCCGCTTTTCAACTTTCGCCCCGTCAAGCTGAAGCAGCCCGCGGTAATCCGCCAGCTTCCCGGTGAGCACCACTTCCTCGCCGACCTTCAGGCCGAGCGTCGTCGGACGGACCGCGATCCCGCCTGTGCTGTCCTGCACGGAAATCGTGTTCTTCAGGTTGCCCGCGACAACTCCTTTGATCGTTACCGTTTCGCCGAGTGGAAGCGCACGGGCTTCCGCAATGGACAAGTACTCGACCGGAGCTTCCGGCTCACCCGGCTCGCCGGTCCCGTCCATCTCATGCCAGCCAAGATTCGAGAATTCGTCCTTCGGGAATGAATTCCACTCCGCGCTCCGGTCGAATGCATCATCAATCACCGTGTCACCGGCTGTCACAGACGGCTTCCGGACGAGCGTCACATCGGTCCCGAAATTGGCCCGCACGCCGACCTGGCCGAACGAATCCACCACTTCCCCGTTCTTCCTGAGGACGAGCGCATCATCGCCGTTGAAGTTGATGACGCTGCCGTTGACCTCATCCGCTTTGGACAGGAGTTCCGCAACCGACTGATTGTTCGCCAACACATGCGTCTCACCCGATTTCAAGGTGCCGGACAGCTGCAGCTTGCCCTGGGTGGTGGCATTGCCGTTCGCGTACAGCTCCAGCGTATAGGCCGACAGATCGACAGCCTTCCCGGTGCCGTTGAACAGCTCAACAGCCTTGTTGAAGCCGCTGCCTTCAACGTACTCGGAAAACAGCAGGTCCGGCGTTTTTGAAACCGCTTTCACAAACACAGGGATGGCAGGCAGAAACAGGCTGATCGCCAAGCCCGCAGACAACAGACCGTTGATTGATCTTCGCCACTTAAGTGACTTCATTCATCATTCTCCTTTTTAAATAGGTTTTGATAAAGCGGATCCTTACATCTCTATCATGCCGAGACAACCGTCTAAAGGCAATATAAACTTATAGATTATTAAAAGAAAAAGAAAAAGACTGTGCAGGGAATCGATTATTTCGATTCTGCACAGTCTTTAAAGTCTTTTTTGATCAGTTTGATGCAGTTTCAGTGGCAGCCGTTCCGTAGATTGCCTGGAAAGCTTCTACAAGCGCTTTGTGGTTTTCTGGAACAAAACCATCTTCGCCTTCTTCAGCTTCAAGATTCGCACTACGGACCCATTCCTTAAGTTCCGCTACGTTCGATGGAAGAATCGCCAAGTCTGCAGGCTTTGCTTCCTGGACAGCTATAGAAACTGCTTGAATCTGCTCTACAGTAGCTTTCTTGAAATCCTCGTCCTTTGTGAAGTCCAAGCCAGTGACGCCTTCCTTGTTATTGACCATGCCTTGGAACTCTTGAAGAGTTGTGGCTTGATCCATCTTCACATCTTTAACATTTACGATATGCGTACCAAGAACTTGATTGTCTTTGCGCACGCGAAGAGTAAAGTTGCCTTTATCTCCAGCTTCGAAGCCTGTCAGAAGAATCGTATCATCTTCTCCACCCTCTACAAATGTGAGAGTGCCCAGGCCTGTGGTTGCCGCAATATCCACAGTACCCAGCAGGATATCCTGACCTGCTTGATAACCGTCGGCTTCCGTGGATGTTTCTGCATAGATAGTAGGAACGTTTTTCACTAATTCAATATCCACGTTAGCATTTGAAGAAAGGGTGATGTTTTCTGCATCCAAAAGATCCGAAAGTTTTACAGGAGCAGTGGTCACTTCATCTGCACCAAATTTGATGGATTTAATGGCAGGAGTCGTATTAACCACAGTGATGGTGATTTGATCGACCAGCAGCTCGCCCTCTTTTACGGAAACCACCGTCGTGCCTGTTTTGGTGTTGTCGTTCGTTTCAACAGTGATGACTCCTTTATCTCCAACTGTTGCTGTTACATTATTGTTGTTTGTGCTTACCGAGTACTTATCGCCGACATCCTCAGTTGCTCCAATGAGGAGGCCCTCTTTATTGTACTGGTTAAGGACAAGAGTCAAATTATCATCTTTGGCAACCGGATTCACATCAAGTGTTGTATCTTGTGAGCCATCAGCCAGTTCCAAGCGATACGATTCGGCTTCAATGTCCGTACCAACCGTCAATGGAATGCTAAGAAGTTCTTTCTCACCGGCTTTGATCACAACATTGCCGCTTGCGGTCTCGCTCAAGTCTTTAGCAACCACTTCAGCCACATATTGTCCAGCTTTGTCATCTTTGGTCACTGTCACTGTGGCAATAGTCGTTTTGCCGTCAGCATCTTTAACATCCATGGTTCCAGTAATCTTATTCGTCTCGCCTTCATCAAACGGCATGCCATATTGGTCAGTTACACTGAATCCAAATGTGCGTTGCTGTTCCCTGAGAAGGCCAATTTTATCTACATTTGCTTTAGCTGTTGCAGCAACGCGGGCTTCGGATTTAACTTTCACCGGAACAGTAAGCTCTTCACCGGAGCCTTCATGTTTGACGGTGATGGTCGCCGAACCTGGTGCCACTGTAGTCAATTCGCCGTTATCATTGACTTGTACGACTTGCGGGTTCGAAGAGGTAAAGACCAACTGACCAGCAGGGATTTGCTTTTCCTTTTCTCCTGCTTTTGTCGTACCCAGTACATTAGCAATAGAGGCCTTCTCATCAAGGACGATAGTGCCTCCGACAACAACCTGGCCGTTGTCAAGCTTCAATTCATAGCTGTCAAGTGATGCAATGGTCGATGCGAAGTCTTCAACTTTCAATGTTGCCTTGTTAGAAGTGAGGACTTTATCATCTTTGGAAACGTTAACCTCAAAGCGGATTTCGTCTCCTGCCTTCATTTTGCTTTCGTCCAGCTCGCCCGTTGCTTTATCTACGAAGAGACCCGTAACAGTCGAGAGGAACTCAACCGTATAGCCTTCTTCCTGAAGCTTCGCAAGATCCGCTTTTTCACCATCGTTGATTGTGAATGTGGCGAATTGCTTGTCTGTGTTGGCATCAACAGTTGCGCTGACAGCCTCAACCGACTTGACTACGAATGCCGGCTCTTCCGGTTCTTCTGTAGGAGGTTCTACCGTGGCGTCGTAAGAACGGACAAGGAACGATGCGAACTGGGCGCGGCTCGTCGGGCTGAGCGGACGGAAGTCCAGTTGGTCGGTAATTCCATTTTCGTAAAGAATCTCAATAGACTTGGCATAGCCCGAGCCTTCAACGCCTACGAGATCCGGTTTACCAGGCTGATCTTCAAAATCGAAGGCACGAACCAGTACCTCTGCCATCTGGTCACGTTTGATCAGTCGTGTTGGCATCAGCTTGTTGTCCGATCCCTCAAAGATGCCTGCCTCTTTTACGATCTTAGAGAAAGTAAGAAGCTCGCTGTCCACCCAGTCGTTCGGGACATCATCAAAGTTAGGGACAGAAGCAATGTTATTGTCTGCAACATACTCATCCAGAGACTTTCCGCTGCGCGCCACAACAAACTTGCCCAGCGCCTTTGTCACATCACCGCGGTTGAGCTGCTTGTTCGGCTTAAATGTTCCGTCATCATAACCCGTCATGATGCCAAGTTCGCGGGCACGAATAATGTTCTTGTAGTGCGAGCTGGTAACAGGTACGTCTGTATAGGAATTAACAGCTACGTCTTGGGCATCTTGTGTAGCAGGAGCAGCTGCCGCTACCGGTACGATTGCACTCGCCATCAAAGCAGTGGTTGCTGTCGCTGTCGCAAACTTCTTGTATGTCTTGGTTCTCAAATCTACATCCTCCTAAGAATACAATAATCGGGGAGATCATAATATATGTCCTCCCCTAGACTAATACCCTGTCTATCGCATTGAAAACACGAGAGTTATAGTCTCAGAATACTATTTTACGTTTAAATGATTACGATAGCAATTCAAATATAGCACCAACATATTTCCAATAGCTGGATGTAAACAATAGGAAGACGCCATCCGTGCGTACATTCCTTAAATGGATGAAGTCAGAGAAGGAAAGACTATAGAATTAGGTAAGCGCAAATGACTTGTTTGATATCGCATCTTGCCTAACAAGGGACCCAGAGGAGCAGAAGAACAGCGAGATCCTTTTTCTTTTCGCCATTCCATCCAGCCCCGAAGTCTTGGCATCATTCAACCACGTCTTAAACGCTTCCTTAAGCGCATCCGCTTTCGAAGGTTTGGATGCATATTTAGGTATCGGTCCAGGTACCACTTCTATTTCTCGGTCAGCTGATCCGACTGCTTATGGAATACATGGCGAATCCTCTTGCAATGCTTGCGGTCTTAATCGCTGAACTCTTTCTGAACACGTACACGAATTCGTTCTAATGCCCAATGGACGTAACGCACGAAGTGGAACCGATCCATAACGATGACCGGATTGCCGAGCGCCTTCTTAACTGCACTCTTGAACGTATAACTCATGTCCATAACGATCACCTCAACGGCGCCTTCATGTTATTGCAGGCAGGTCTTGACAGTTTCGACCTTTCGGACAGGCAAGACATCTATTGGCTGCCGGGTGGCTGCGTTCGCAATGATCACCTGATATTTCCGGCAGACGTGTCCCCTTTGTATTCGTCAATGGCAATAGCTTTAGGAAGTTTTCCGGGTGGTGACACTGCTTTCTCTGCCAAGTCATCAAAACGATGTGTAACAGTGGTAGCGGAGGCTCAAAAGAAACGGCCATTTCCTTAAATGTCTTCGCTTTTACGCAAAGTAGGGACAAGGCCTGATGCCATTCTTTCGCAAAACGTTGATACCTGCCCACGATCGGATTTCTTTCACTGAAGCATTTTCGGCATTTTTGACAAGCGGAACGCCGCTGTCGATAAAAGATGGTAGTTAAGCGCTCAAAGAGCTTCAGATGACCCGCTTTACGCACACGATAATCATGGACCTTACGGGTCTTCGAACCACAGGAAGGGCAAGTATGGATTCGGTCTTCCAGTTCTGCATGAAGGACCAGCCGGTCCTCCTGTTCTTCCATTCCAGTGATGATAACCTCTTTCAAGCCAGGCAAATACATGATAGAATTCATTGGCATGCAACTCCATTCTCTGCTTGTTTCTCGTCAATTCAAGTATAGAGAATTGGAAGGTTGCGTGCCTTTTTTATTAAGGGGATGTGTACCTGTACCCCAACAAATATTGTAGAGCCAAAATAAAAATATCCTGCGGTTCGAACAACATAGAGTACTATGTTGTTCAACCACAGGATATTGGAAAATACATTTCATTTAATACCTAATAGCGAAACCCTACACTTATAGAGAATTGGAAGGTTGCGTGCCTTTTTTATTAAGGGGATGTGTACCTGTACCCCAACAAATATTGTAGAGCCAAAATAAAAATATCCTGCGGTTCGAACAACATAGAGTACTATGTTGTTCAACCACAGGATATTGGAAAATACATTTCATTTAATACCTAATAGCGAAACCCTACACTTATAGAGAATTGGAAGGTTGCGTGCCTTTTTTATTAAGGGGATGTGTACCTGTACCCCAACAAATATTGTAGAGCCAAAATAAAAATATCCTGCGGTTCGAACAACATAGAGTACTATGTTGTTCAACCACAGGATATTGGAAAATACATTTCATTTAATACCTAATAGCGAAACCCTACACTTATAGAGAATTGGAAGGTTGCGTGCCTTTTTTATTAAGGGGATGTGTACCTGTACCCCAACAAATATTGTAGAGCCAAAATAAAAATATCCTGCGGTTCGAACAACATAGAGTACTATGTTGTTCAACCACAGGATATTGGAAAATACATTTCATTTAATACCTAATAGCGAAACCCTACACTTATAGAGAATTGGAAGGTTGCGTGCCTTTTTTATTAAGGGGATGTGTACCTGTACCCCAACAAATATTGTAGAGCCAAAATAAAAATATCCTGCGGTTCGAACAACATAGAGTACTATGTTGTTCAACCACAGGATATTGGAAAATACATTTCATTTAATACCTAATAGCGAAACCCTACACTTATAGAGAATTGGAAGGTTGCGTGCCTTTTTTATTAAGGGGATGTGTACCTGTACCCCAACAAATATTGTAGAGCCAAAATAAAAATATCCTGCGGTTCGAACAACATAGAGTACTATGTTGTTCAACCACAGGATATTGGAAAATACATTTCATTTAATACCTAATAGCGAAACCCTACACTTATAGAGAATTGGAAGGTTGCGTGCCTTTTTTATTAAGGGGATGTGTACCTGTACCCCAACAAATATTGTAGAGCCAAAATAAAAATATCCTGCGGTTCGAACAACATAGAGTACTATGTTGTTCAACCACAGGATATTGGAAAATACATTTCATTTAATACCTAATAGCGAAACCCTACACTAGATAATTATGGGCGCACAACGTTTACAAATGCATCTGCTACCGGTTGAAGTGCTGCTGGAATATCGCCAGAGTTGGCTTCGAAGAAACCGGCAACTGCTTCTGCGGTAATTGGGTTACCTTCACCTACAGAAGCTTGAATATCTGCCTCAAGTGAGCCAAGGTCAATTGCTCCTGCATTATCCAAGGCTTCTTTCAAAGCTACAAGCTCTTCGTTCGTAGCGTTTGCGAAATCAAAATCTACGTCCGCCAAGAATGGAGCTGCAGTTTCAATTGCAGTTTTAGCAGCTGCTTCTGCTGCTATTCTCTCTGCATTTGTAGCATCTTCTCGTGCTTTAAGCTGTGCTTTTGCCTTGTCAAGCTGAGCCTGAAGGCCTGCCGTGTTGCCGCCGGCTTCACGTGCTGCTGTTGTCAGGTTTTGGGCGTTAGTAATTGCGGCCTGATCCGTGCTATCAAGAATTTGACCAGCGTCATCGAAAAGCCCTTTCACTGCTTGGTCTGCTGCCTTCAGTGCATCAATAGCATCTGCCGCATCCTCAACCGCACCGATTAAATCTTTAGTGATGAAGTCTTGTTCCTCTGCTGTCAGAGCAACAAAGGAATCCCAAGCAGATTGAACCAGGGCCTCATCGCCTAACGATACACTATCGAGTGCCGCAACACGCTGCATCAAGGCCATTGTATGAGCGACGTTTTGAAGAAATGGTGGTGTTCCTACAACGACTTGATTGCGGCCTGTCAACTTCGAACCGTCAGCTGCAACGATATCTCTGTCGACTGTGATTACGTTTGTCCATTCAAACGCATCGCCAACGAACGACAAGTTATCTTCATACATGAAGACCGATGGGTCTTTAACAGAAATGATTACAGTTTCATTTCCAGGCAGTTGATCATTATCTACCGCTCTAATTTCTGTGCCCACTGGAAGATCTTTACCGTTAATGTTCCACTTTGTTACATCAGTTACACCGGCGGAAACTCCTTCGGAGAATGTAACAGCAATCTCTACAGGGAATCTGGAATCGGTATAACCTGCATTAACAATGTAGAATGGAGTAAGATCTGGGTTGACTACAGTCGCTGCCATCTTAAAGTCAAATGTAGCAGTGTCGGCAGTATTGCCCACATCATCAGTCAATTGGCTGACAACCAATTTAAAGTCAGTGTTAAAGTAACCGAAGTCAACAAGCTGTTGAAGGGTGTACGTTCCTGCTTTAATCAGTGGAACACGATTCGATGTTACATCCTTGTCCAGTGTTACGTGAGCAGCTTGAATGTCAAAGCTGTTATCGTAATTATTTTTAGGCGTGTAACCCAGAATTTCAGCGTCTACTTCGAATTTCTTGCCGTCAGTTGCTGTAGCAACAATTTTCCCTTTAACTTGTGGAAGAGTGCCGGCATTCGTAGACTCTTGTTCTTGGCTAAGGGTATCTCCAGCATTGTCTTCTCCTGCAAGTTTAACTGGCTCATCTGTTTTAACAGTAAACTTAGAGGATGTGGAGTGCTGAACAACATCTGTAATCTTAGGGCTCTCTGTGTCCAGTTCATTTAGAGGAGAACCAGCATAATTGAGGCCGATTTCAATTGCTTCAGCGTTTGTCACGCCATTTGCAAGGTTTTTAAGCGCATCTTTTGCATATACAACACGGTACTTGTGATTGTAATAGTTATCGTTTGTTACGTTTGTGTTGTAAATTTGTGTCCAGTCAGCTGGAAGTTCAAATGCATACTTGTTTTTGCCAAGGCGTGAAACAATTAGTTGAACTTCGTCGCCGGCAGTAACAGGTCCATTTTTTACGATTTCCTCGCCTGTAAGGTTTTGAGAGTATGTTACCGGTTTCCACGTTTTTGTCGTCTCATCATATACTTGGAACTGGAAGTCTCCAACCTCTGCTCCGTCAACATCTGTTTCAAACGTTACGTGATACTGTTCTGGAGATGCAACTTCAACTTTAGCGGTTGGCTGGGTCGTGTTTGCATCAACCGTGAACTTGAAATCTTGTGTAGTAACTTTGTTGCCAGCGAAGTCGCGTGCATCAGCCACCTGGATCTTATGTTGGCCAGGAGTAAAGTATCCCGGAGGTGTAGGTGTTGTGAAATAGTTCTCACCCAGTGTAATTGTTACAAGATCTCTGTTGTCTGTCAGAGTGAATACATCGAACTCACCGTACTCAATCTCTGCGTCGGTATCAGCGTTAACATGATATGTGCCGTCGATCCGGAAAGAGCCAGTGTCAGGTCTGATCGATTCGGAGAATTTAACTTGGACCTTATTGAGACCTTCGTTAGTTACTTTTGTAACTTCAGGCGTACGAGCATCTGTTACAATAAATTCTGTTCGGGAGTTGGAAATCTTACCGGAATCCGATGTGAAGAGTGTAGTAACGAATACATGGCTATTATCTTGAAGAATTGTATCGTTTTCAAGGATAACCTCAATCGAATTCGGATCCCCCTCGATAGGCTTCAGACCAAGGATGCCAAAGTCATTGTAACGGGAACCACCTGCTCCATCCCGAATGTTTTCGATTTCAATTGCGCCTGGCTTAAGTGCGTGACGAACTTCAGATGGGTCTACATTTGGATCAACTTCTGGTGTCGGCGCACTCCAAGAGCCATCATCCATAAGGTATTGATAGTTGATGTCTCCAGTAACCGGGCTAGTAATGACAAAGTCTTCAAGCTTTACAGGACGGTCAAAGTGAAGCGTCACTCGGTCAGTCTGATTGGACTCTGCACCAGTGAGGTTAAGAGTTTCAACATTTTGGTTATAGGCAACAAAGTTAATATTTCCGTAAGATGCTTTCTTACCGATCATTTCTTTATAGCCTGCACCTGCTTCAGCTACTTTTGCAGTAACCAGAACTTCAACATCTTTGTTGCTCTGCTCAGATGTCAGAGTTGCTTTTGCAACACCGTTCTGAACTGCTACGCGCTTGGAGGCAAATGTACCGTGAGTAGTGTCGAGCTCGAGGACGATATCGTCTGCGTTCGTATCTACTTTTCCGTCTTTTCCAAGGATAGAGAATGTGATCTCTGCTGTATCTTTGCCATCTGCGAGAAGGTTGGCTTTCGAAGCTTCGATACTAATATCGCCTTCGAAGTCAACGCCCGGCTGTTCCGGATCCGGCTTTTCGTTTCCGTCGCCATCGCCATTGCCATCGCCTGGTTCTTCAGGAAGTGGCTTGTCTGGAGCCCAGCCCATGGAAACTTTGTAAGCGCGTACGAGGAACGATGCAAACTGTGCACGGCTCGTTTTGCTGAATGGACGGTAAGGGTTGGCGTCGGATACGCCGTTTTCAAGAAGGATTTCGATTTCTTTCTCATATGCGGAACCTGCGCCGTCGATTACTTTCGTGTCGCCTGCTTTGTCTTTCAGGTCAAACGCACGGACGAGAACGACTGCGATCTGGTCGCGGTTCATTTCTTTTGTTGCCATGAGGTTGTTGTCGGAGCCTTCGAAGATTCCTGCGTGCTTGACGATCTTCGAGTAAGTTACGAGTTCTTTGTCAGGGGCGTTGTTTGGAACGTCCTTGAAGTTTTTAACATCATCGATTTTGTTGTCACGTACATATTCGGAGAGAGTCTTGCCGCTTGTCGCAACAACGTACTTTCCGAGCATTTTCGCAACGTCGCCGCGGTTGAGGATCTTGTTCGGCTTGAATGTTCCGTCATCGTAACCGGAAAGGAAGCCGAGTTCGCGAGCTTCTTGTACGTTGAGGAAGTGGGAGCTGTTAGGCGAGATGTCTGTGAACGAAGAGCTTGCATCTGCTGCTACGTCCTGATCTTGTCCTGCCGCTGCTACTGGTGCTACTGCGGATGCGACCATTGCAGCTGTTACGGCGCCAGTCATGAACTTGCTATAAGACTTGGTCTTCATTGCCATAGAATATGTTCCTCCTTATAGTTGGAAAAGATGATTGCCCCGTCCTACAGACGCACATAGAATACGAGTCTAATAGGACGTTCATTGCTTATTATAGAGTATTACAGATACATGTCAACGCATTTCCTGCACATTTCAATACGATTACGCGTTTTTTGCAATAAAAAGCGGAATTTTATCACAATAGGCGAATGGCACAGTTCCAAAAAATGAATTAAGGACGATTGACACATGGAGTTGGGTGGATTTTCTTTTTCACCTAATGATCTCCGTGTCCTTCGTATCGCGGTCTGGCTTGTATGACTCATCTGACCTTATCAGTCTGGCATCCCTCCCCCGCTCTATTCCGACCAACAGAAAACGGGCCGACATCATCGTATGATGCCGGCCCGTTCTCTTATGACCCGAAATATAAAGTAACGAGGAACTATTCTATGTGCCCTTTAAGGATAACCGTTGCTTATAAAGTTTTCAAGCTTTTCTTTTTAGTCCGGTCCAATTCGATGGCGGCGGTCAGGATGACGAAGCCGATCATGAGGAAGAAAATGATGTCCAGGAGTCCGGTGTGCAGGGAGACGGTGAAGATGGTCGTGACGAAAGCGTAGGCGACTGTCTGATAGCTGCGGACGCCTTCGCGTTTCATCTGGTTGTACAGCATCGAAATGATCGCACCGAAAGCGAAGAATCCAACGAAGACGAGCGGATAGCCGCCGTCGAGGAAAAGCTGGCCGATGTAAGTCGGCGTCGTCGTCCGGTTCGGCCTCGTGATGTAGCGTCCGTCTTCCACGCTGAGCGAGTTGACGACTTCAGTCACTTTCACCCGAGGGAATACTTGATCCCCCGGCAGGATGCTGCCGAACGCGCCGGAAATGAGCTGCCCTTTCAGATAGCCTTCATCTTTGGTGTATTCGATGATCTTCGACAGGACGATGTGTCCGTTGACCATTTCACCGTTTAGCGATCGGACCCATTCGGGTGTTTCATTCATGATCTGCTGGTCGGTCTTGAGCTTCTGCTCTTGTCGGTCGGAGAGCTCAACGTCCGGCTGTTCGCGGCTGTTGAACACTTCGTTCGGATCTTCCGTCGAGAACCGGATGAATCCGAAGATCGAGAAGAACAGGGCGATGACGGCCATGCCGCCGAACAGCCAGGACAGCCGGATGCGTTTGATGATGAAGTGGAAAATGATGACGCCGGTGAACAGCATGACCGCAATCGGCGTTCGGTATCCCATCAGAAGGAACAGGACCATCGCTACGAAATAGATGGCACCGTAATTGAACGCCTTCCGTTTCGTCAGGTTTTCTTCCTTGAAGATTTTGATCGCCAGGAGCAGGACGACGCCGAACCAGAGCAGCTGGCTGAGCAGGTTCAGTTTCGGGTCGAGGTTCCGGCGGACCGATTCGTCGGTGAGGCCGATCTGCCCGGTCGCGAGCATCCCGGCGTACGCGATTGCGCCGATCATCGTCAGGATCCAGATGAACCAGACCGTCTTGCCTCTGAGTGAACCGAGCCCGAACGCCGGGAACACCCATCTGCCCCGGTCAGCTGCCCAGACGCCGATGTAGTAGGCGACAAGCGACAGGAGGACGGCCGGCCAGACCGAAACAGAAATATTGAAATAGGAGAACCGATGGAAATCGAACTCACTGACGATGAAGTACAGCACGAGCACGAACGGCAAAAAGAAGTAGGGTGAGAACGCGCCGATCCGGCCGAGCCCGTCGACGCCGTTTTTAAGCGTTGTTTTCATAATGAGTGGTTCATCATCTTTTCGATGATGGCGTTCCTCCTTTTGCAAGCATCTCTTTCACGAACTCGTTGCGGAACACGAACATGACGGCAAAGTAGACGACAGCACCCGTCAGTCCAAGGACGACGAGCCGGACGATCCGGTGCCAGTCTTCCGCGCCGGGCACGAGCCGGTCGAACCCGAACAGGAAGGCCATCATGACGAGGACGCCGACGACAATCTGAGCGGAGTTGCGGAACAGGTATTTGCCGTCCATGCCGCCGACTTCCTTCCAGAGAGTCGTGAAGGTGATGGCACAGTACAGAAGCGCGACGATGGATGCGGAAAGCGCGATCCCCTGGGCGCCATAGAACATCGCGAATATCCAGTTCGAAACGATATTCAGGATGATCGAAATCAACCCGATGCGCATCATGTAATGCCCTTTTTCGAGCGTATAGAATCCTTTGGCGGTGACCGCCTGGATGCTGTAGAAGAACGCCGAACCGATGTAAAGCACCGCGTACGACGACGTCAGGTCGGTGGCGCTTGCCGTGAAGGCGCCGCGCTCGTAGATCGTCCCGACGAGTTCATGCATGAGGTACCACATGCCGGCGAGCATCGGCGTGAGGAACACGAGCAGGTACAGATACCCTTTCTCGAGTCCGCGCTTGAACTGGGCCTGGTTTTTTCTCGTGTGGGCTTCGGCGATGATCGGGAAGGCGATCGTGGCGATCGTGACGCCGAATATCGCCTGCGGAATGTTGACGAGCCGGAACGCATAGTTCAGGTTCGAGACGACCCCTTCCCCGAGGTCCGCCGCGAAGAACGTGTTCACCATGAGGTTGATCTGCCCGACGGCGATCGTGAGTCCGACCGGCCAGAAGATATGGTAGAACGCGGCCACTTCCTCGCGGTCGAGCTTCTGCCCCCAGTTGATGAACTTCTTCGGCGTCCGGTAGGCGACCTTCAGGAGAAGGCTCACGATCGTCCCGACGAAGTAGCCGAGCGGGACGGCGATGATGCCGATCTGTTTATGGAACAGCAGCGCGAACACGATCGTCATGATGACGACGCTCGTCTGAGAGAACACGCTGAACGAGAATTTCCGTTTCGCGTCGAAATAGCCTTCGAACACGGCGTTGACGCCGACCATCATGAGCGAGGCGAAGTAGATCGCTGCCGTCCAGCCGGCGATCGCGAAGCCGTGTTCGAATTCGCCGAAGTTCGGATAAAACAGCCGGACGATCGGCGCGGACAAGAGCACCCCGAGCACCGAGACGCCGAGCGTGAGCCAAAAAGTCCCTTTGACGATGTTCGTCAGGTGCTCCTCTCCCCTGCCGATCGCGTGAAATTTATAATAGCTCGGCAGGAAGGCGTCCTTCATGCCGGTCAGGAGGAACAGGACGAATGCGTTCGGGATCGTCATCGCGGCGAGGTAGGCGTCCGCTTCATACGAGTCGCCGAACAGACCGGCGATGACGAGGTCGCGGATCATGCTCGAGAATTTCAGGACGAATGTCGAGAACAGGAACAGGATCGACGCGAGCTTCATTTTACTCATGGGCGCCGCCGCCTTTGCCTTGCCGTTTTCCGGTGAGGACCGCGATGAGAAACTTCGGCAGCTCGAGTTGCCTCCTCCACCGGGCAGGTTCTTTCAGGAGGCGGTACAGCCATTCGAGGCCCGCTTTCCTGAAGAGGGCCGGTGCCCGCTTGATGTTGCCCGAGAACACGTCGAACGATCCGCCGACTCCCTGGAACACGGACGGGACGAGCTTGTCCTTGTTCGCGATGATGAAGTTCTCCTGGGTCGGCGATCCGAGCGCGACGAACAGGATCTGCGCGCCCGATTGGTTGATCGTGTCGATGATCTCCCGCTCGTCCTTCACATAGCCGTCAAGCGTGCCGGCGACTTGGAGACCCGGGAATTTCGCCTGCAGATTCGACGCCGCCTGCGCGGCGACGCCCGGCTTCGCCCCGTAGAGGAAGACGCCGTCGCCCGTCTTGGCGGCGCGGCTGCACAGCTGCTCCATCATGTCGACGCCCGTGATCCGGTCGCGGATGTTCCCTTTCATCATCCGGGAGGCGATCAGCACGCCGACGCCGTCCGGAATCTGGAAGTCCGCCGTATTCAGGATGTCGTGGAGTTCGGGGTCCCTCTTCGCCTTCATCAGCTTTTCGGGGTTGATGGCGACGATGAACGACTTGTCCCCGTTCTTCATGCGGGCGAAAATCTGGTCGAGCATTTCATCGAACCGCTCTGTATTCACCTGTACTCCGAAAAAATGTTCTTTCATTTGGATTCACCCGTATGTTGAGACGATTACTCGTTCGTATTTTCTTTATGATCCCCGAGGAGGTAGGTCTTGAAGCCCGCGGCCTTCCACGCCGCGAGATCCAGGCAGTTTTTCGTGTCGTAGACGATCCGCTCTGCCATGCGGCCGGCGATTTCGTCCGGATTGAGTTTCATGAACTCCTGGTGGTTCGTCAGCACGAGGATCATCGATGCCCCGTCTGCCGCCTCTTCGGCCGTGGCGACTTGCGTCGGGTGGCTGCCTTCATTGACATGAGGGTCGTAGCTCGAGACGGTGAAGCCCTTTTCCTCGAGGCTGCGGATGACGTCGATCGACGGGCTCTGACGCATGTCGTCGACGTCCGCTTTGAACGACAGGCCGAGGACGGCGATTTTCCGGTCGGTGTCGCCGACGAACTGCATGACGCGGTCCGCGACGAATGCCGGCATGCCGTCGTTCGTTTTCCGGGACAGGTGGATGATGTTCGACTGCTCCGGCGCGAGTTCGACGAGGAACCACGGGTCGACCGCGATGCAGTGGCCGCCGACGCCCGGTCCCGGCTGGTGGATGTTCACGCGCGGGTGGAAATTGGCGAACCGGATCGCATCCCAGATGTTCACGTCAAGATGCTCGCCGATCTTCGCCATTTCATTCGCAAACGCGATGTTGACGTCGCGGTAAGTGTTTTCCATGACTTTGACGAGTTCTGCGGTCGTCGCGTCGGTGAGTTCGATCGGGCCTTTGACGAATGCTTCGTACAGCTCTTTCGTCATCTCGGCGGATTTGTCGTTGATGCCGCCGATGATGCGGCCATTTTGTTCGAGTTCCTCGAAGATCCGGCCCGGGATGACCCGCTCCGGCGAGTGCGCGACGAACAGCTCCTCCCCGATCTGGAGGCCGGTCTTTTCAAGCTCCGGCAGCATGATGTGCTCCACCGTCTTCGGCGGCACCGTAGATTCGAGGATGACGAGGTTGCCTTTCTTCAGGTACGGCACGATCGACGCCGTCGCCTTGCGGACATATTCCAGGTCCGCGGTCCGGTCTTCCCGGATCGGGGACGGGACGGCGACGATGAAGACGTCCGCTTCGATCGGCTCTGTCGAAACCGACAGCATGCCGCTGTCGATCGCCTGGTCGAGCCGCTCCTGCAGGCCGTTCTCCTCGATGTGAAGCTGTTTGTTTCGGATCATATTCACCGCGCGCTCGTTCACATCGACGCCGTGGACAGGAACGCCGTGGTTGGCGAACATGACCGCAGTCGGGAGTCCGATGTATCCGAGGCCGACGACACAAAGTTTCTTCGTCATGAGATGGTCTTCCTTTCCTGATGCAAGGATTGCAAGTTTAAATTTCATGGTTGTAAATCAATTTTCCCATTATAGCATATCCGGCAAGCGAACGTTCCGGAGTGGCGTGACTTCCTATTCAGAAGATACGGGGAATGAAGGTCATTCCGTCGTCTTGATAAACAGGTAGGCGCCTTTGCGCATGTAGATGCCCTGGCCGTCGGCGAACCTCGGGTGGACGGCGAGCACGTATTTTGCGTTCCGCTCAAGCGGACGCTCCGGCGTGATGCGGAGCGACCGGCCGTCTTCCCCCGTTTCGACGGTCGTCGTTACCGGATTGCCCGTGCCAAGACGGATGAGCTCCACCCGATTGGACGCGGACGGCGCGGAAAAGTTCATGTCCTGCGAGAATCGGATTGTGATCGGCTGGATGCCGGGCTTCGTTTCGGCGTCCGGGAATTCCAGGTAATCCCACGTCGCGAGTTCCCGCCGGGCGAGCGCCTCGTGGGCGAACTCGATTTCCTTGCCGGGCGGCGTCACATGGTCGGGGTTGATGCCGAGTCCTTGGATCTTCGTGCCGCCGGGTCCGGCAAAGTGCGCGATCGTCAGTTTGAGTGCTCCGCCGTCAGACAGGTCGAAGAAGCTCTGGACGCTTCCCTTGCCGAATGTCTTCTGGCCGACGAGGACGCCCGCCTTTTGGTCTTTCACGGCTGCGGAGACGAGCTCCGACGCAGAGGCGGAGTATTTATTGACGAGCAGGTACGGCTGCTCCGGGAATTTGAAGTCGGACGGGCGGGATTTCACGTGGATCGTCTTGTCCCGCTCGAAACGCGTGTAGGCTTTCGGCGCATTCTGGAACATCCCGATGATCGACTCGGCGCTCGCCACCGTTCCTCCGCCGTTGAACCGGAAGTCGAGGATGAGCTGCTTCGCGCCGAGTTTCCTCATCTTTTGCCACTCGCGGATGACGGCCTGGGGCGTTTCGACCTGGAAGCTTTCAATCTGGATCCGGGCGGTGTTCCCGAACAGGAACTCGGAAGAGACTTTTGCCGGCGACGCGTACAGTTGCGTGTCGGCGGCGAGTGTCTCGTTCATCCCCGGAATGTGGATCGTCTTCAAATAGGCCTCGTACTGCGCCTTCGTCATGTAAGTCGAGTACTCGTCCAGGCTGTTCGTGACTTCCCGGATCGTTTTCATATCGTCGATGCCGAGCGGGATATCCCCGTAGTAATAGTTTTTCACGTAGAACTTGATATCGGTTAGCACGTCTTGTGATGCCGCGGCGGGCTGGACGCCGATCATGAGCGTCATCGCCAGGATGAAGGCCACTTGAAGTTTTCGCATCCGTCAGTCCCCCGTTTCTGTGAAGTCATTATTCTTTCAATTATACCCTATGAACGGGCGGCCGGACATGCGGCGGGGAGAAAACTTTGGCATATACGGAAAAAACGCCGCACCCCGTTTCTAAGCGGGCGTGCGGCGGTTATTTTGTGTCTGCGGTTTTCTTAAAGCCCGGACGAGCGCAATGAGAAGCAGTGCGATCAACGACCCGGCGCCGTCCAGGATGACATCCCCGACGTACGGCGTCCGGCCGCCCGTCAGCATCTGGTGGAACTCATCGAGCGAGGCGGCCAGGACGGTGAGCGCGAATGCCGCGACATACCGCAGGCGGAACTTCGGGAGCACGAAGAAAATCGCCGCAGCGAGCAATCCGAATGAAGCCAGATGCGCCCCTTTCCGGATGAGGAACTCGACGAAGTGGTAGTAGCCCCGGGATTCGACGGTGACGGTCCTGCCCCAGTACGGGATCTCCAGGCGGGACAATGTTCCTTCAAGCGGCTTGCCCGGCAGATATTTCTGGAGCGTCGGGATGAGCGACTGCTGCTCGTACGTCTGGCCGGACGAGACGAACAGCGCCGCGAGGATGATCAACAGGAAGATGTATTTTTTCATGGGTTCATTATACGGTTTTCAGGCGACCCGTGCCAGAGGTCCGGATGGCCGGCTCACTTTTTCGCGAATATGTGGACCCAGTACGTTTCGCCCTGGCTGTTCGTCGCGAAGCCGGCGCCGACGTTCGTGTAGCGCGGGTCGAGGATGTTTTTCCGGTGTCCCGGGGACGCCATCCAGTCCGCGGTGACTTCTTCGGGCGACCGCTGGTTCCAGGCGATGTTTTCGCCGATCCGCGTGAAGGAGTAGCCGAACATGGCGGCCATTTCGTTCACATGTCCGTACGTCGGAGAGTCGTGGCTGAAGTAGCCTTTCTCGGCCATCTCCTCCGCTTTGAGCTGCGCCATGGCGTCGAGGTTGGTGTCTTCCTTGAGTGCCGGGAGGTGTCGGTTCTGCCTTTCTTTGTTGACGAGCGTGATCGACTCTTTTCCGACCTGCTCAGCAGGGTTGCTGAGGGCGAGCGGTTCGCCGGTTAAGTCGACATACAGCTTGTCTTCCTTGTCGTAGACGATCTGTCCGCTGCGGCGCTTTTCGTCGAATGCGAGCGCGCGGCTTGCGAATGTGGCGAACTGGGCCCGGGTGACGGGGCCGTTCGGGTCAAAGCGTGCGCCCGGCCGGCCGGTCGTGATGCCGAGTTCGCCGATGGTCGTGATGTAGCCGTGGAATTCCCCGGCGGGCGTGTCGACGAAGTGGGCGAGATCGTTGTCATCGACGACGATGTCGAACGCCTCGACGATGATTTTCGCCATCTGTGCGCGTGACAGGTTTTCCTGCGGACGGAAGCGGTCCGTGTTCAGGAAGACGCCGTCGTACGTGAGGTCCCGCACGAACGGATAAGCCCAGTGGTTCGGCGTGACGTCCTTGAATTTTGGTTTGAATGAGCCCGGGGCGGCCTGCGCATGTGTAAGCTGATCGAGCACCTTCGCCCCCTGCGCGCGGGTGAGCAGGTTGTTCGGATAAAACCGGCCGTTCGGATAGCCTTCGAGCGCACCGAGCGACGTGAGTTCTTCGATTTCCTTGTATGCCCAGAACGTGGGCGAGACATCCGAGAATGAATGCGTGGCCTGCGCGGCTTGGGCGGCGGCGGCCGGCATCGCAGCGGGTGTGGCGGCGGGTGAAGCCAGAAGCGCGGCGACGATCAGAAGGGATTTGATTGGTTTGCGTTTGAGGGGCATTAGGGGCAGCTCCTTCCTTTTTCTATCATTCTACCCGTTGCGGAAGGAGTTAATGGGATTTCGGGATAGAAAAAAGACCCATTTTTGAGTGGGTCGCGTGGAGAGCGTTGCGGTGAAGCTGGGCATATTCTCATAGCTGCTTCGGCGCCGGAGGGATCTGCCGGGTTTCACCTCGCAGCTGCGTGATGAAGCGGGACATCCGGTTCATCGCGGTCGTGAGGTCCTGCATGGATTTCGCGTAGGAGATGCGGATGTACCCTTCCCCGTACCGGGTGAACGCCGTGCCGTGGACGGCCGCGACCCCCGCCTCCTCCAGCATCCGGAGTGCGAACGTCTTCGACGACACCGGAAACTCGGTGATCTCCGGGAACACGTAGAATGCCCCGTCCGGCTTCACGACCGGGAGCTTCATCTTGGCGAGCTCGCCGAGGATGAAGTCGCGGCGCTCCGTGTAGTGGCGGTTCATGACCTTCGGTGCGTCCGCCGAGCCGGTGTACGCCTCGATCGCCGCGTACTGGGACGGCGTCGGCGCGCAGATCGTGTTGTACGCGTGGATGCGGACGATGTACTTCATGTAGGGCGCCGGCCCGAACAGGATGCCGATCCGCCAGCCGGTCATCGCATGGGATTTCGACAGGCCGTGGATGAGGAACAGCCGGTCCCGGAGCGCCGGATATCGGCCGAACGAGACATGCGGCGCATCGAACGTGTTCTCGCTGTAGATGTCGTCGGACAGGATGAAGACGTCATGCTTTGCGAGCATGTCTGCGAGCCGGTCCATCTCGCGTTCGGGGATCGTCACGCCGGTCGGATTCGACGGATTGTTGAAGATGACCACCTTCGTCCTTGGCGTGATGAGCGCCTCGAGCCGCCTCGCGTCCGGGATGAAGCCGGTCGGCCGCGTGTCGAGATAGACGGGCGTGGCCCCGGTGAGCTTGATGAGCGGCTCGTACCCCGCGAAGATCGGCACCGGCAAAATGACCTCGTCGCCCGGCTCGAGCAACGTCCGGAGCACCGCATCCATCCCCCCGCTCGCCCCCGCCGTCACAACCGTCTCCGTCGCCGGGTCATAGCGGAAACGGTATTTATGGCCGTAGAAATCGGCGGCCGCTTTTCTTAGCTCCGGCAGCCCCGCATTGTGCGAATACCCGGTCTGGTCGGAGCGGATCGCCCGCTCCGCCGCCGCCTTCACCCCGTCCGGCACCGCAAAATCCGGCTGCCCGACCGTCAGATTCACCGCTCCCGGGAAATCCGGAATCCGGTTCGAAATCTCCCGGATCCCCGACAGCCCCGTCGCCTGCGCCAGCGGATTGATTGAAATTGTCATACCTGAATCGTCCTTTCTCTTGGGGGGTGTGAAGGTATCTGAGGTGAAGCGTTGCGTATCTCGGGTGAAACGTTGTGTATCTCGGCCTAAGCGTTGTGGATCTTCGACAAAGCGTTGCGTATCTTCGGCGAAGCGATACACATTTCAGAAAACGTTGTGTATCTCGGCCTAAGCGTTGTGTATCTTCGGCAAAATGTTTCGTATCTTCGGCGAAGCGTTGCGGATCTCGGCAAAGCGATACGCATCTCAGAAAACGTTGCGTACCTCAGGTGAAGCGTTGTGGATCTTCGGCAAAACGTTTCGTATCTTCGGCGAAGCGTTGCGGATCTCGGCAAAGCGCTACGCATCTCAGAAAACGTTGTGTATCTCGGCCAAAGCGTTGTGGATCTTCGGCAAAATGTTTCGTAACTCAGATGAAGCGTTGCGGATCTCGGCAAAGCGATAGGCATCTCAGAAAACGTTGTGTATCTCGGCCGAAGCGTTGCGTATCTTCAGCGAAACGTTGCGTATCTCAGGAGAAGCGTTGTGTATCTCGGCAAAGCGCTACGCATCTCAGAAAACGTTGTGTATCTCAGGTGAAGCGTTGCGTATCTTCGGCAAAACGTTTCGTATCTCTGGCGAAGCGTTGTGTATCTTCGCTGAAACTTTACGGGTCCCATCTATCGTGATGTTATATCCTCCTTGAACCGGATAGGGCCGGCATGTTTCCGGCGGTAGGAGGTGGCCGGCGGTTTTCCGGTCCGAAGAAGGTCCAGCTCACTGAGTAAGATTGACATCATTGAATTGCTGCGGATTTCCAGGAAGTCTCTGGCAAGAGCATTGGTGATCTGGTTTTCGCCAAGTATCAATAGGTCTTCCACCCCTTGCCTGACCGCTTCCCTGCCCGGTTTCTTGCAGTTTGGGCAGCGCCAGCCGGCACCTCGGATTGCTTCGCATTTCTGATTGCATTCCAGACATAGAACGCCCTTTCTTAAAATCTCAAAAGGGTACTCGAGCTGAAGGCAGAGCGGCTCTTCATCCGCCTGCAATTCGCGGCTGGTCAAAATTTCAGCGAGGCGCCCGGTCTTCCCCGCCGGCAGGACCGGAGCGGATTCTGTGAGCGACCGGTAAAAGCGGGCAAGCTGCTTTCTGTAGATGACCGGGTGCAGGTTCGGTCGTTGCTTGATCCGGGTGTTTTGATTGGCCAGAACGACAGCACCATATACAGGAAGCCGGATTCCGCGTGCATGAAAATATTGCATGAGGCCATTAAGCTGCCGGTCAAGCTGATGAATGTGACAATCGAATTCATCGGTCTGACCGTCATTCTGTACACGGATTGTCTTCCCTTCTTCTTCTTTAAAAAAGAGGGTTCCTGCAATGTTTTTGACTTCCAGGATGAGGGCGAAGGCCGGTGATAGGATCATGGCATCTATTTCTATACGGTAGCCGTGCCGGATGGTGATCGACACGTTTCTTAATATATATGAATTGTCGGGGAGGATGATTTCCTGGAGGGTCTGCGCAACCATCTCCTCCCCTGCTCTTCCTGTCTTTTTTCGGTAAAGGAGATCGCTGACTTTTTCCAATGCTTTTTTCCTAAGAAAGCGGAGGTCCTTGTCTGTGGAGTGAATGCCGAGCATTTCTTCGACTGTCGGGACAGTATGTGAATCGCTTGCGGCAGCATCCTCGTACTGAAGACGGACCTCCATGCGTGTCAGCCGATGAATCTCCCAGTCAAGCGGGCGAAGCTCAAGAGTGTGGCGAATCATTTTGACTCTCCTCTCGAGCCGGAGGGGGATCGCAAAATAAGATGCGTCCGGCGGTGTTTCCTTTACCATAGGATAACAACCGGCCGAACGCAATAGGTTTATTTTAAATTTTCGAACTGATTGAGAGAGTCGTGCTGCTCTCCAACTGACTACCGGGTGAGTTACGAAACGTTTCATTGCAGATAAGCAACGCTTTGGTTGAGATACACAACGTTTCACCTGAGATACGCAACGTTATTAGATTACTCGATGCCTCATTGAAGATAAACAACTCGAGATACGCAACGTTCTGCGTGAGATAAACAACGTTCCGCCCGAGATACGAAACGTTTCGCCCGAGATAAACAACGCTTTCCCCTAGATAAATAACGCTCACCCGCGCCCCTCTATCCTCACACGCCCCCGCCTTTTCTTCCACATGTCCTCCGCCGCGCCGCTGCCGAGGAGGACGCCGGTGATGATGAGGAGGAGGCCGAGGAGGTGGCGGAGGGTGATGAGTTCGCCGAGGAAGAGGGCGGAGCCGGCGAGGGCGACGACGGTGTTGAGGTTCATGAAGATGGCGGCTTTGGTCGGTCCGGCTTTGCCGACGGAGTAGTTGTAGAGCATGTGGCTGACGGCGGTGCCGAAGACGGCGCTCAGGGCGAAGATGAGCCAAAACTTCGGCGGAACGCTTCCGAAGGCCGCGAATCCGCCGGGTTCTGCGGCGAGGCTGATGACGAAGAGCGTCGAGCCGCCGAGAATGAGCATGTAGGCGGTCAGGAGCCGCGGGTCGAGGGTGGCGGCGGCTTTGGCGACGATGAGGAAGCTGAGCACCTGGACGAGGATCGATAGGAAGACGTAGACGTCGCCGCGGGAGATGCCGGACAGGCCGCCGTCGGCGAGGACGACGGACGATACGCCCGCCAGTCCGAGGAAGACGCCGAGCCACTGGACCTTCGGGAACACGCGGATCAGGATTGATGAGAAGACGGCGGTGAGGAACGGGCCGGTGCCGAGGATGAGGCCGGCGTTCGTGCCGCTCGTCATCGTGAGGCCGTTGTTCAGGAAGTAGTGGTGGCCGACAACGTTCAGGAGCATGCCGGGGATGATGTATTTCCATTCGGCCCGGCGCGGCATGCGGACGATCCGGAGGGCGGTGAGGATGAGGAAGACGATGATGCCGGCGGTGAAGATGCGGACGGAGGTCATCGTGACGGGGCCGACGAATCCGAGCAGGTATTTCAGCATCGGCAGGTTGAGGCCCCACATCACCATGACGAACGTCAGCATCCCGTAAATTTTCCACATGTCCCGTCTCCCCTTCCGCCGCTCGCATATTGTCTCATTATATCGAACATTCGCAGGCTGCGAACGCCCAATTGAAAAACGTCCCGGCTGAGCGGGACGTCCAACAGATTTATTTCCTGACGCCGAGGCAGTGCTGGTAGATCGCCGCGGTGGCGAGGCAGTCGCCGATCGCGTCGTGGGCGTGGTGTTCGAGGCGCAGGTAGTGGGCCAGGGTTCCGAGTTTGTGGTTGGCTGTTTCCTTGATGACTTTCCGGGCGAGCCGGACGGTGTCGATGACGGTGTATTCCGGGACTTGGATGCCTTCGAGGTTGTCGAGGGCGTACAAGAAGCTCATATCGAATGCGGCGTTGTGGGCGACGATCGGGTAATCGTCGAT
The DNA here is from genome assembly GCF_000826125.2 of Bhargavaea cecembensis. Taxonomy (GTDB): domain Bacteria; phylum Bacillota; class Bacilli; order Bacillales_A; family Planococcaceae; genus Bhargavaea; species Bhargavaea cecembensis_B. The sequence goes on along the minus strand of NZ_LN651373.1, from coordinate 786,360 downwards.
GAAGGCGATCAGGTCGCCGATGACGTCTTCGATGAACGGGGCGTTCTCGACGCTTTCATTGGAGATGCCGGTGAGCCGTGTGATCGTCGGTGAAATGAAGCGCCGGGGATTGATGAGCGTTTCGAAGACGGCCTCCTGCCGGTGACCGATATATTTGATGGCGCCGATCTGGATGATTTTGTCTGCGCCGGACCGGAAGCCGGTCGTTTCGAAATCAAGGACGACGTAGTCTGCCGCCTTGCGGACGGATGTCTGGTATTTTTTTGGCCGTGCGGGCGGCCGCATGCGCTTTTTCTGTTGCTGGACTTTTTCCTCCAGCAGCTGCTCGACTGTTCTCTTCTGCTCATCCACGTGGACCACCGCCTTTGTTTCTGCTATTCTCTCTTTCCCCGATTATAGAGCATTGTAACCGTCTTGTAATAATAAACGCCGCAGGGTGGATTCCCCGCGGCGTTCCGCCTTGCGATGATTCAGTTGAATGCCGTGAACGTGCCCGGCTTGTCCGCCGTGAACGTGGCGAAGCCGTTTTTCACTTTGAGCTTGTACTGTGCGCCCGTGTCGCCGTCTTTGATGAAGAGCTTGTTCGTCTTGCCGACGCCGCTCAGGTCGACCGGGAGCGTGATTTCGATTTTATCCTTTTTCTTGCCCGTGTCGATCTGCTTGCCCGACTCGTCGAGGAAGCGGAGCGCGTACTCGTCCGAGATCGCCGACGCATCGCCGGATTTTTCTTTTCCGAGTGCGATCGTGACGCCGCCCGCCGATGCGGCGAGCTGCTCGACGAGTTTCTTGTCCGCCGTGAAGCCGAAGCCGCCGTCGTCCGTGACGGTGATGCCCTTCTTCGCTGCGACAATCCGGTCGAGCTGGCCGTCTGCGAGCTTGATTTCCGTCTCGCCGTCGCCGAGTTCAGGAATGCTGATCGTCACTTCTTTTGATTTCTTGTCGGCGAGCTGGCTGCCGATCTCCTCATCCGGAACGGTGATCGCTGGCTCTTCCGGTTCTTCCGCTTTCTCGTAAACGACCGCTTCCATCATATTGCCCGCCGCGTCCGCGATCGTCAGCTCGGCTTTCGTGCCGCCGGCCGCGATTGCTGCGCCGAGATCGACTGTGAATGTGCCGTCCTGACCGAAGCGGAACGGCTCGACTGATACGAATCCGCCCTGCGCGTCGGTCACTTCGATGAAGCCGCCGAGCTTCGAGTTGATGTTGAGGTTGACGCCGAACTGGGCGACGAGCGCCTTGAAGTCGAGGTACTTGTCGATGACCCGGCCGGAGACGACCGTGCCGTCGACTGTCGTTTCGGCTTCCGGAAGAGCGGATTTCACGTAGACCGGCCCGATGTCCTGGAAGACAATCGGCGGATTGCCGGAAACCGTTTCGCCGGTCAGATCGATCGTGTAGACGCCGTCCGGAATCGTTTCAAGTTCGTCTCCTCCCCACGGCATGTACTGGCCGTCGATGCCGAGGCGGTAGGCGCCTGCTGGAAGCGAAGGACCCGCATGAAGATAGCCGATGTAGCCGTCTTCGTATACGCCGCCGTCGGGATTCGCGAGATCCCACAATTCAATGTAGTTCAAGCCGAGGTCTCCGGTGATCTTGAACTGGAGTTCGGCCATTTTTCCTTGTGCGTCGGGATGGAACGACAGATCGGTGTTCGTGATCTGCATGTATTCAATCTCCGCCGATGCTTCCGGTCCGAACGAGGCGGCGAATGGAAGCGACAGTTCTTCACCTGGCCCGCTGATGCGGATGTAGCCGAGGAGTTCGTCGCCCGCTTTTGTCGCCGTTTTCGGCGCGGTGAGCGTGACGGTCAGTTTTTCTTCGCCGCTTAGCGTGAAGTCCGGCTTGTCCACCGTGACGGCGGCCTGTCCGAATGCTTTCGTCGTCTGGACGGAGACGGAGTAGTCGCCGCCGCTCCCTTTCATGTCCTTCACGCTGATCTTCTTCGTGACCGTGACGGCTTCTTCAGTCACTTGCGGCAGGTTGCCGAATGTGACGGTGCCTTTCACGTTGTCGACGATCGTCCCTTCGCCGTCCGCGACGGTCTTGTCGTGCGAGTAGGCGAGAACTTCCGGGAACGCGGCTTCATATGGCTGGACGCGGCCCGCGCCTTGCGAGAAGACGTCATATTTGCCGGTGTCGAGCAGTTTCGCCGTGTTCGAGAGGGAGACTTTCACGTCGAATGCATCCCACTCTGGGTTCGCCTGCTTGATGAGCGCGGCAACGCCGGCCACTTGAGGGGTCGCCATCGATGTGCCGGTTTTGCGTCCGAATGCCTTCGTGTAGTCGGCATCCGGGAAGTCGCTTGCGTAGGCCGGGATGGCGGCCATGATGTTCGTGCCCGGCGCCGAGACGTCCGGCTTGATGTCGAATGTCGGAGTCGACGGGCCGCGCGAGCTCGAGTCGTTCACCTCGTCGCCGGCCGACTGCTCTTCTTTGATCGCGCCGAATGTGACGGTTCCTTCGCCGTTTCCGATGGCCGCGCGGAAGGCGTCGCCGTCCGTCTGGCTCATGTCAAACGCCGGGATGAAATCAAAGTCATCGCCTAGGTAAACATCCGAAATGCCGGGCGCGTTCGTGCCGCCCGCGAAATTGTGAATGAGGACCGCAGTCGCGCCGTTGTTTTTCGCGGCTTCGATCTTGTCGACGAATGCGATGTCCCCGCGGGAAACGAGCGCGACTTTGCCGTTCACGTCAAGATTTGCATAATCGCTTTCCTGGCCGGCGCCCGGAACGGGGACGACCTGAAACTCGCCCTGCAGCTTCGCGGCCGGATCCGCTCCGAATTCGGTCGCCATGAGATTCATGCGGACGGTCTTGTCAAAGCCGCCTGCACTCATTTCGACATCGGCCGAGAAATGGCTTTCCGGCTGGGTCGTGTTGCCGACTCCGATGCCGAGCGCCGCAGTGGCCGGCGTGCCGATCGTGCCGCGGTTCGGACCGGAGTTTCCGGTGGCGATCACGGCAATCGTGCCTTGGAGCATGGCGTTGTTGATCGCGTACGAGTCGGCGGAAAGCGACGTGTTGCTGCCGCCGCCGAGCGACAGGTTGATGACGTCCATGCCTTCTTCGACCGCTTTTTCGATCCCGGCAATGATGCCGGACGTCGCGCCGCTGCCGTAGCCGCCGAGGACGCGGTAGGCGTGGAGCTCGACATTCGGCGCAATGCCGGAAATGCCGTAGTCATTGTTCGCCTGTCCTGCGATGATGCCCGCGACGTGCGTGCCGTGGGACGTGTAGAACGAGCTGCCGTCCGAATTGAATTCCGGCGTGCCGGACGCCCGGTCTTTCGGCGTCGTCTCCATCGGGTCCCGGTCGTCGCGCGGCCGGGCATAACGGTTGTCGTGCACGATGAAGTTCCAGCCGCCCTTGTAATTGTCCTTGAACGCCGGGTGGTTGTAATCAATGCCGGTGTCGAGCACGCCGACTTTGATGCCTTCCCCTTTCAGGCCCTTGTCCCAGAGTCGGCCGATGCCGAGGAATGAGTTGCTTTCGTCGGTCCGCCCGTCGGAAACACCGCCCGCTGCCGGCGTTTCCATCGCTTCCCGGATCACGTCCGGCTCCACGACGCGCACGCCCGGAACGTCAAGCAGCTTCTCCAGGTCATCCGCCTTGACGGTCGCCGCAAATCCGTTCAGCACCGTTTCGTACGAGAAACCTTCTTTTTTGAGAAGCTTTTTCGCTTTCATCTCTTTCTTCGCGCGGGTCTGCTCCGCCTTGATGGCGTGGACCTGCTTCGCGCGTTCGGAAGCCTGGTACGGAAGCTTTTTCAGCTTTTTCTTGCCTTCGTCGACCGCCACCGGGTCTTCAGTCAATTGAATGATGACGTTCACTTCCTGGCTGCCGGACAGATTCTGCAAGTCCGGATGCAGCCTCGGCATGCCCGATTTGGCTGCCTGCTGTTCGGCGATCGCCTGTTTCTGCGCCATGATGCCTGCGGTCTGCTTCGGACCTTTCGGCAGTCCGCCTGCCTCTTCGGCAAACGCGCCCGCCGGCAGGATCAGCGACAGCACCATGAGCACGATCATGATCAGGCTGAGCCGTTTTGACCTTGTCTTGTCACCCACTTCATTTCCCCCTGTTCTTTGTTTAAAGTTTTCAAACACTCTTAATATACCATTTTCACCGTCTTTTGCGCCCCACTTTTTGGAGTAATCTAAAAAAACCGCCCGGTCCGGACGGTGATCTCCGGATCAGGCGGTTGCATGTCTAGTTATTCTCTTTTACGGTCACGTCCAGCGTCCCGTCTTCCTGAAGCTGGGCGAAGAAGACTTGTTCCGGACGGGAGACCCCGTGCTTTCCGAGCTCCTTCAGCAGCCACGCTTCTGTCAGATCGTACTCGGCGAGATTCTTCCGGACGACCTTGCCGTCGGAAATGATTTCGGTCGGCAAGTACTTCGCCGGGCCGGCGCCGACATTCACGTCCTTTTTCGTCGCCGGGAGGTTCTGGCCTTTGAGCAGGACGCTGAGCGCCCCATTCGTCTCGAGGATCGCGTAGCGGACGTCCTTCACCATGAACACGCCGGTTTCCCGGAGCATCATGTTCAGGTCGTCAAGATGAAGCTGGACGGATTTCATCGCCCGTTCGTCGATCCGGCCATCCTTGATGACAATCGTCGGCTCGTTGTCGAGAATGACGCGCGCCCCCGCCCATTTCAATGAAATCAGGCTGAGCAGGATCGTCAGGAGCACCCACGTGACGAGCGAGACGAGGCCGTCGAAAAACGGCGTCTCGCTTTCCCCTGCGATATTCCCCGCGATCGACCCGATCGTGATCCCGGTCACATAGTTGAAGAACGTCAGCTGGCTCATCTGCTTTTTCCCGAGCAGCCGGGTCAGGAGAAGAAGCACCGCGAACGTCACCGCCGACCGCAGCACCATCTCCCAGAAGTCCACTTGTCCCCAGTCGCCCATCGGCACCCCTCCCGTCCGTCTGCTTCGTTCATCCTGCCTGATGCGGGAGGGATTTATTCAACGTACTCAAAAACCGCCGCACCGGAGCGCGGCGGTCGTGGTTCAATTAAACGAGCGGGTCATTGAAGCGGTCGCGGTCAAGATTCGGGTCGCGCGCCATATCGTTCACATCGTTCGATAGCGGGCGCCGGTTGGCGAAATAGCTGTCTTCCACGTCGGCGTTCCGGTCGACGAGCACGAGGATTTTTCCTTCATTGAAATACGTCTCATAGCGCTTCGCCTCATCTTCCGGCACGCCCATGCCGATGAGTGCGCCGGCCAGTCCGCCGACGCCGGCACCCGCAGCCGCTCCGGTCAGGCCTGCGA
>NZ_LN651373.1:774199-780517 GCF_000826125.2 Bhargavaea cecembensis | reverse complement strand
GCCGAGCACGCCGCCCGTTGCGGCACCCGTCGCGGCGCCTTCCGCTGCCTTCGTGCCGGTCTCATCGGCGATAGCGTCCACCTGGTCATTGTTCTGGGAAATGACCGAGATGTCTTCCGAGCGGTAACCTTGCCTCTTGAGATCCTCAATCGCATCAATCGCCTGCTGTTCCGTATCGTAATAGCCAACAACTCTGCGTTCAGCCATCATCTAACGCCTCCTTTTAGTCTAGTCTGAAATTACCCCTTCAGTAGACTCGTAAACCTGAAAAGGCCGCCCGCGGGATACGGACGGCCTTCGACAGGCTTGGTGATTATCTGTCTCCGAACAGTGTATACCGGACATAGTCCTGCCAGTTCGTCGATTTCCATGTGGCTTTTGACGGCCATTCGAGCGGCATCGGCAAAATCACGGCCGGCGGCGAAGGGAACCCTTCGATATGCGGGGCGTCGATGACGAGATCCCCTTCATAGAGACCGTCCGTCACGATGCTGAATCCTTTTGATTCGAACGGCGTCATGACCGGCACTTTCAACGCATAGCCGTTTTCGTCGATGATCGTCGCGAGCGCCTCGTCCTTGTATTTCCCGTCGAGTGCGTCCGTCCTGACGGCGAGCGCGCCCGGCGCTTCTTCCGTATGGATGATCGCATTCGCGTTGTTGGCGAACGGGAGCTGGCCGACGTCGCCGGTAGCGGCGATGCGCACTTCGTAATAGGCGAGCGGGTTGTTCATCTTTTCCTTGTCGAGCGCGCGGTAGGCGTCAAGCCACTTCGACTCGGGCGCCTCGACCGGCGACACGGAGACGACCGTCCCTTCGATGGCGCCTTCCGTGCCCGGCGCCTGGATGAACACCCGGTCATCCGGGGCAATATCCTGCCATTCCTCGCCTGTCGCATAAGTGAGGAACTGGCGGTCGTTCGTGTAAATGTCGACGGCGAGCCGTTCGCCGAGCCGGTGCACTTCCGCAACGACCCCGTCGACCGGGCTCACGAGCGCAGGCGCCGTCGGACTCTGTTCGAGCTGGGCCTCGACGACGATGAGCTGGCGCTGGACATCGGCGAGGGCATTCTCGACGGCGGACAGCGCGTGGGCATAAGCGCCGTCCTGCGACACATCAACATTCACATCGACGTTCAGTCCGACTTCGACCTTGTCCGAGCTGCCGGTTGAATCGCCGCTTCCGGAAGTCCCGCCGGCACCGACATTGTCGGTCCGGTTCGACTTGGAAGTGGAACCGGACTTGGCCGAACGGCGGGCCTGCTCAAGTTCGCGCTTCGTCGACTCCAGCTCGGACTCCTGGTCCTTCAGTGCGTTCCGCTCCGACTCCCAGACCGACCGCTGGCTTTCCGCGCGGTCCGAGTTCAGCGTCGCGATCTCCTGCCCGGCACTCACCGGGTCCCCCTCCTGCACGAGCCACTGCTGGACGGCTGAGTCATTATCGACATAAGCCGTGAAGACATTGCCGGGCACGACGAGGGATTCCTTCGCGAGCTTGTCCGAATAATCGGCCGCGACCATCCGCTCCGCCCCGTGCACATATACATACTTTGGAATCGAACTCTTGTCCCCGAACAACAGAACGGCATTCGTGGCGATGAACGCGGTGATCGCAATCGTCACCGCAATATTCCCGAGTTTATTCAACTGCGGCACCTCCCCCGAATAGCTCAGTGAACCAATGTTCCGCCGGAATCAGACCGACGAGCGACGTGATGAGCGCCATCGCGATGTGCAGCCCGAGCAGAATCCAGAGCAAGTTGCGGTTCGCCTCCGGCAGGAAACGCCGGATGAACCGGAACTGGAACGCAATGACGATCGCCGTCCCGATCGACAGCTGGTTCAGGAAGTAGATCAGGAACGGATAAGTGAGGAACGTCGCGGCAAGCGGCCCGAACGACAGAAACGAGACCGGCGCCGCCGCCCCGTTCACGAGGAAGACGATGAACACGATCGCCTTTTCCAACAGAAGGATCCCGGTGACGAACAGCTGCAGCACGACCAGCTTGCGGAAATCCACCGACGTCAGCTTATGTAAGATGAACGCGATCCCGTACAGATGGAACGCCGTGTAGACGAGCGCCCAGATGACCGCTCCGGCAAGCGACAAAATCCGCGCCAGCGCGAACGCCTCCTCGCCGCCGAGTGCCGTGATCGGCGTGAGCCCGCGCGTCCCGATCCCCCACATATCCATGAGTGCATACAAAATTGCCGCCGACACGAACAGCCCGACCACCCGCGAACGGAATCCCCGCATCGCGCTGCCGTCCAGCTGCTCCATCAAAGTTGGCTGGTCGGTCAAATGCCGCCAGAACCTGAAGTCAAAAAACATATGTCCAAATCCCTTCCAGCCTGCAAGGTTGATAGTTTGCCATACACTCCACTCTACCAAAACTCGACGAATTTGTAACCTCCCAATAGGTCCGCGACGGCAGGACTATTGTCGGATTTTTGGGGTTTTGGGGGAATGGAGGGGGATTGGGGGTGAATTTGGAGGGCGGGTGTAGTTTCGGGGTATGGAGCGGAGATTCGGAGTATGGGCGGCGGTTTCGGAGCATGGAGGGGGAATTCGGAGTATGGGCGGCGGTTTCGGAGCATGGATCGGAAATTCGGAGTGTGGGCGGCGGTTTCGGAGTATGGGGGATCGTGTTCAAGATTTTGTTTGAATTCCTCAGTCGAGGATTCAATCCGCAAAGGGGATGGGGTTCGATTAGGAGCGGGATGAGGCGAGTGTCATCGGAGCGGGGGTGAGTGTAAGCGGAGGGCAGTCGAGTGTAATCGGAGGACTGCCGAGTGTCAGCGGAGCGGGAACGAGTGTAATCGGAGGACAGCCGGAGCGGATACCGTCCAATAGCGCTTCGGGTCAGCCGCTCCGGCCCAGATAAACAACGTTTCACCAAAGATAAACAACGTTCCCCTCTAGATAAACAACGTTCCCTCAAAGATAAACAACGTTTCCGCCCAGATACACAACGTTTCCACTCCCCGCCCATCTAAAAAGCCCGTCCGCAGCCGCGCGTCGGGCTTTTTAGCTTGTGTCGGGTTTTCCTGAAGTGTCCGGCCGGATCCGGTCGCTCGTCCGGGCCGTCGATGCGTTTTGTTCCACGGGGTCCAGCACAGCCTTTCCATCATACAGTTTCGGGGTCGATGCATTCGTCTTCGGCGTTCAGCTGTTCGGTGAGCCGGTGGAAGCCGTCGCGGTCGCCTTCCGCGAGGGCCCGGTCGATGAGGTTCATGAGGTTTGCGCGTTCGAGTTCCGCGATGAGCGTTTCCGCTTCGCCGGGTTCCGTGAACATCGGGTCGCTTTCCATGATATCCGCCCCTTCGAGGATGACCTTCAAATGGGTGTGGATGTCCGAGATGAGCAGCAGCTGGTAGAGCGGGAGGCGGATGAACCGGCTGCCCTTCTGGAATACGAAGATTTCACCGAGATTCTCGACTTGAAGGTTCCGGAGATTAATATGGATCTCCTTGCCTTCGGACGGGATGAAGTGAAACAATTCTTCGCCTTTCTTGATCGTGAAGTACTGATACTCAAACACCAATCTCACCCGGGTCTGTTCCTGTGTCATGTAAAATGGCTTCATACGTTGGATGTGCAGCATGGGGCTCCCTCCTTTTCGGAAAATTCGGTTATTAACATTTTACCATAATTATATGAAAGCGGATACAAAAAAATCCGGGCGGTTTTTCCGGTATCCGGCCCCATGCTGTTTTTTATTCTCCCGCCGGGTCCTTTTTGTCCGGCCGGCGGCTGCCGTCGACAAAGAAACCGTACCGCTCCCCGCCGAAGTCCACCACGTATGAAGACATCAGATCCGGCCCGAATTCAAAGAAATGCTCCGGATCCCCGGCGCGCCGGTCAAAGCCGAGCCGCCCCTCTTCGAAATCGATCACTACATCCGACAACAGGAACGGGCCGACCGGCAGACTGGCCATCTTTCCGAGCGGCGTGCTCCCTTCCCGGACAATCCGGCAGCCCCCGGGCCCGTCCCTCCTCTCGACAAGCCGCCACTTTCCGCCCGCCCATCCGGCCGACGAACCCCTGATCCTGAATTCATAACGGGCCATGCCCCCGCCTCCTTTTCAAATCTGTCCACCATTCACATTATCTTTGCAATTTTCCATATTACATAGCGAAAAATCGACAACTTGTCGATGAAACCCCTCAACATATTGTTGATTTTACCATCCTCCCCTGTCCGAACCGATAATTTGGGCTCATACCGTTGGCAAAGGGGATGGAAAGTTGGCGATTGGCGAGAAGTTCAAAGAATTCCGGGAAGACGTGCTGCAAATCCGGCAGCGGGAGGCGGCCGCTCTGCTCGGCATCGATCCGGCTGCCCTTTCCAACTATGAGCTCGGCAAGCGGGACTTCCCGTATGACCTGCTCGTCAAGGCGAAGGACGTCTTCGCAATGACGGACGAGCAATACCTCGCGATGCTGCTCGGGCGGCCGTATGGGCAGGGCCGCAAAGATGCCGTGCGCCTGTCCGCCGAAACGAACGAGGCGCGCGCACGCTACTACTCCCGCTTTACGGAAGCGTACGGGGATGTCATCCGGGAATCTCCCGAACTGCGGGAGCTGATCGTCCTCCTCGCCGCCCAGGAACCGGGGGTGCGGCGCGAGATGCTTCACCTGGTCAAGGGCATGGCCGAGATGTTCAAAAAGATGAACCCGGACGGATAAGGTTTCCCCTCCGTTTACGATTGGCATCCGTCATCGTATAATGGAGGGAAAGCCTTTTTTTATTGCCTAAGGATGGGGGTTCACATGAATACACTGCTGCCGGCGTTTGCCGGTCTCTATAAAAATGAAATCAACGATGCGATGGACCGGCTGAAGATGGTCGCCGATCCGTCGTCGGAACTGGCGGACCGCCGCTTCCGCGATGCGTCGATGCTCGTGCGCAACGACCGGCTCCGGCTCGTCGACACGGATGAGCGCGACGGGACGGTCCGCTTCACGACGAGGGACTTCCCGTTCGCCGGGATCATGCTGAACCTTCCGACGCAGCGGGCTGCGTGCAGCCTGCACGGCGACCGGGGCTGCGAGCATACGGTAGCCGCGTGGTTCACGGCGTACCAGCATATCGGATCACTGTCGGAATGGCTTCGGGACTGGCGGCGTTCGGGCGTCAACCGTTTCCGCCGGTCGCGGGTGGTCGAACAGACCCCGCAAGCATGGCGGGAAGCGCTCGACCACCTGACCGCGCGGTTTCGCACATTCGGCGAGTCCGTGCCGTTCCATATCATTTCCGAGGAACTCGGTCTGTTCAACCAGCAGCTCCGCTCCGTGGAGCCGATTGAGCAGGAGTGGAAGCCGCTGTTCCGGCTGTACGCGTCGCTTTATGCGCTTCATTCCGTGACGCTCGAGTTTTCGGTCCGCGGATTTTCGATCGGCTACGACCGCTGGCAGTACGCCCGGATGCTCGACGGGCTGCTGGAGGGCATCCGGGACAGCATCTCCCGCCAGTCCGCATCGCGGCGGCTGTTTGCCGCGGATCCGTTTTACCAGGACCTCGAGGAGCTCGTGCGCTCGTTCGTGCTCGGGGCGGGCCACGGCCGGGAGATGTGGATTTCGGTCTACCGGGACGTGTGGCAGACGCTGTTCACCGGCGTTGATGCCCGGGAACGCGAACTGGAGGCGCTCGGGCGGATGCAGCCGGAGTCGCCCGCTTCCCCGCTGCCGCTCATGAAGGCGTGGCTGGCGGTCCTGCTCGGCAAGCCGGCGTCCGGCCTCTCCGTGCCGGCCGACCCGGACGCCGCCCCCCTCTTCCCCGCCTGGATCGAGCTCGCGGAATTTGTTGCGGCGCAGGGGGCTGATGAAGATGCGCGGGAGATCCTCCTTGCCGCCGCTCCGCTGATCACTCCTTACATGGAGGCGGTCTCGTTCATGGAACAGCGGAAGGCGGCCGCGACGCTTGCGGATCTCTGCCGCGACACCGGCATGCGGGAAGACGTGACGGCCGACATCCTGCTCAGCTGCGGTGCCGCCGCCGAGACGGAGTATGCCGAGTTCCTGCTTGACCGTCACCGCTACCGGGAATGGGCCGCCTGGCATCATCTGAACCGGTCCGGCTTCGACCGGGTGGAGATGACCGGCCTCAAGACGCTCATCGAAGAAGCGCCGATGGAGGCGATTTACCTTTGCCACACCCACGTCACCGAACAGATCGCCCTCCGCAACCGGATGAACTACAAAGAGGCCGTCCGCGTCCTGAAGAAGATGAAGCGGGCCGCGAAGAAAGCCGGCCGGGCCGACTGGTGGAACGAGTATCTCGCCGTCCTCCGGAAAAAGCACAGCCGCCTCCGTGCGC
>NZ_LN651373.1:767826-774179 GCF_000826125.2 Bhargavaea cecembensis | reverse complement strand
TCTCCCGCCAGTCCGCATCGCGGCGGCTGTTTGCCGCGGATCCGTTTTACCAGGACCTCGAGGAGCTCGTGCGCTCGTTCGTGCTCGGGGCGGGCCACGGCCGGGAGATGTGGATTTCGGTCTACCGGGACGTGTGGCAGACGCTGTTCACCGGCGTTGATGCCCGGGAACGCGAACTGGAGGCGCTCGGGCGGATGCAGCCGGAGTCGCCCGCTTCCCCGCTGCCGCTCATGAAGGCGTGGCTGGCGGTCCTGCTCGGCAAGCCGGCGTCCGGCCTCTCCGTGCCGGCCGACCCGGACGCCGCCCCCCTCTTCCCCGCCTGGATCGAGCTCGCGGAATTTGTTGCGGCGCAGGGGGCTGATGAAGATGCGCGGGAGATCCTCCTTGCCGCCGCTCCGCTGATCACTCCTTACATGGAGGCGGTCTCGTTCATGGAACAGCGGAAGGCGGCCGCGACGCTTGCGGATCTCTGCCGCGACACCGGCATGCGGGAAGACGTGACGGCCGACATCCTGCTCAGCTGCGGTGCCGCCGCCGAGACGGAGTATGCCGAGTTCCTGCTTGACCGTCACCGCTACCGGGAATGGGCCGCCTGGCATCATCTGAACCGGTCCGGCTTCGACCGGGTGGAGATGACCGGCCTCAAGACGCTCATCGAAGAAGCGCCGATGGAGGCGATTTACCTTTGCCACACCCACGTCACCGAACAGATCGCCCTCCGCAACCGGATGAACTACAAAGAGGCCGTCCGCGTCCTGAAGAAGATGAAGCGGGCCGCGAAGAAAGCCGGCCGGGCCGACTGGTGGAACGAGTATCTCGCCGTCCTCCGGAAAAAGCACAGCCGCCTCCGTGCGCTGATGGAAGAGATGGAAAGAGGGAAGCTGACTTTATGAAACCGATGACTTTGAAACGGACCATCCGGCTGAGCGTCCGGGAACTGCCGGACCGGCGATTCGCCGTGGAAGCGGAAGAATGGGACGGCCTGCAGCTGAGCGCCCGCCGGCTCCGGGAAATCCTGTTCTTCAGCCACACTCGCTCGTTCCTCGGACTCGAGGCGGAGAGCGGCGAGGGGCCGGTCCTCCTCACGCCGCGCGAAGCGGTCGAGACGTTCGGCGCCGACTATCCGCTCGCCGAATTTGAAGGCGCCACGCAGGAAGACGCGGAGAAGCTCGGCGACATACTCCGGGCGGCCGGCATCTGGAACAGCCCCGGGCTTCCGGAAATCGCCGGGGCCGACGGGGGCGAACTCCGCTTCGCCGGAGAATCAGACGTCACGGCCGGAACGGCGCGGATGCTCGAGGATGCTTTCCGCGAGCTGCTGGCGGAAGGCGGGATCGGGACCGAGCGGCTCGGGGACGTGATTGAATTCCGCCGTGCGGAAACCGATGCGGCCGAAGACGGCACCGCCCTTCCGTTCCGAATGGCCGTCCGATTGTCCGAACCGGAAGATACCGACGGCGAGTGGATGCTTGAAACCGTGCTCGTGAACAAGCGCGGCGGCACGCACTGGACGCCCGCGGCGCGGAAGACTGGTCTCCACCCGTCCGCATCACTTCCGAAGAAATGGAAGGAATTCGCGGAGCCGGTCGCACGCATGCAGGACCGGATCGCCGCCCTCCTCTACGGCGACCTTCCGCCCGGCCGCACGCAAGGTTCGTTCGTCTCCGAACCGCTTGAGGATCCGGACGTCCGGAAGTTCCTCGTGGACGACCTGCCGATACTCCAGTCGCTCGGCATCGACGTCATCCTGCCCGCCTGGCTGCGCGACGCGGCCGAGCGGAAGGTGCGCGTCCGGGCTTCGACGTCCGCCGGTTCTTCCGGCACCGCCCGGCTTGACGATGCGCTCGACTTCAACTGGTCGTTCTCGCTCGGCGGCGAAGAGATTTCGGCCGAACGCTTCCGTCGGCTCGTCGACGAGAAGCGGGAATTCATCCGGGCCGGCGACGAATGGTTCCGGCTCGACGCCGCCTGGCTCGCCCGCATCCGCGAAATGATGGAAGAGGCGGACCGCGGCGGCTGGACCGTGAAGGATCTTCTGTTCCGTGACCTGGAAGACGAGCTGCGGAACGACGGCGCCGATGCGGACGACGAGGATGATGAAGACGATCCGCTCTTCACCTTCTCCCTTCAGCAGACGCTCAAGGAAGCCGTCAGCCGTGTGCGGAGCAAGGAAGGCATTCCGGAGGCGCCAATTCCGGCCGGTCTCCGGGCGACGCTCCGCCCGTACCAGAAAGACGGCTACGATTGGCTCGTCTTCATGCGGGAAAACGGATTCGGCGCAATCCTCGCCGACGACATGGGACTCGGAAAAACCGTGCAGCTCATCGCCTATCTGCTTCACTTGAATGAATCCGGAGCGGCGGCCGGCCCGTCGCTCATCATCTGCCCGACATCCGTCATCGGCAACTGGCAGCGCGAGCTCGACCGGTTCGCCCCGGGTCTGCCGGTCCATCTCCACTACGGGCAGAACCGGCTGAAGAACGGGGAGCTCGACGCGGAATTGCTGAAACTCGGCGACGGGCTCGTCCTCACGACCTACGGCACGTTCATGCAGGACCATGAGGAACTGTCCGAACGGGAATGGGCGTCCGTCACGCTCGACGAGGCGCAGAACATCAAAAACATGCAGACGAAGCAGTCCCGGGCGATCCGGAAGCTCCGCGGCGGCCACCATATTGCCCTCACCGGCACGCCCGTCGAAAACCGGCTCGCCGAACTGTGGGCGATCTTCGACTTCATCCACAAAGGGTACCTCGGCCGGTTCGCCGCGTTCCAGGAAGAGTACATCGGACCGATCGAGCGCGACGGATCGGAAGCGAAAAAGCAGAAACTCCGCGCGAAGATCGCCCCGTTCTTATTGCGGCGGACGAAATCGGATCCGGAACTCATGCTGAATCTGCCGGAGAAACTCGAGGAGAACGAGTACGTCCCGCTCACCGAAGAACAGGCGGCGCTCTATGAAAGCTACATCCGGGAAACGAAGGCCGGCCTCATGGAAGCGGAAGGCTTCCGGCGAAAAGGCATCATCCTGAAGATGCTCAGCCGGCTCAAGCAGCTGTGCAACCACCCGGCGCTGTTCCTGAAAGAGCCGTTCTCCGATCCCGAAGACATGATCGACCGCTCGAAGAAACTCGAACGGATCATCGAACTCACCGCCGAAATTGCGGAACGCGGCGAGCAGGTGCTGATCTTCACCCAGTACATCGGCATGGGCGAACTCATCCGCCACTGNGACCTGCCGATACTCCAGTCGCTCGGCATCGACGTCATCCTGCCCGCCTGGCTGCGCGACGCGGCCGAGCGGAAGGTGCGCGTCCGGGCTTCGACGTCCGCCGGTTCTTCCGGCACCGCCCGGCTTGACGATGCGCTCGACTTCAACTGGTCGTTCTCGCTCGGCGGCGAAGAGATTTCGGCCGAACGCTTCCGTCGGCTCGTCGACGAGAAGCGGGAATTCATCCGGGCCGGCGACGAATGGTTCCGGCTCGACGCCGCCTGGCTCGCCCGCATCCGCGAAATGATGGAAGAGGCGGACCGCGGCGGCTGGACCGTGAAGGATCTTCTGTTCCGTGACCTGGAAGACGAGCTGCGGAACGACGGCGCCGATGCGGACGACGAGGATGATGAAGACGATCCGCTCTTCACCTTCTCCCTTCAGCAGACGCTCAAGGAAGCCGTCAGCCGTGTGCGGAGCAAGGAAGGCATTCCGGAGGCGCCAATTCCGGCCGGTCTCCGGGCGACGCTCCGCCCGTACCAGAAAGACGGCTACGATTGGCTCGTCTTCATGCGGGAAAACGGATTCGGCGCAATCCTCGCCGACGACATGGGACTCGGAAAAACCGTGCAGCTCATCGCCTATCTGCTTCACTTGAATGAATCCGGAGCGGCGGCCGGCCCGTCGCTCATCATCTGCCCGACATCCGTCATCGGCAACTGGCAGCGCGAGCTCGACCGGTTCGCCCCGGGTCTGCCGGTCCATCTCCACTACGGGCAGAACCGGCTGAAGAACGGGGAGCTCGACGCGGAATTGCTGAAACTCGGCGACGGGCTCGTCCTCACGACCTACGGCACGTTCATGCAGGACCATGAGGAACTGTCCGAACGGGAATGGGCGTCCGTCACGCTCGACGAGGCGCAGAACATCAAAAACATGCAGACGAAGCAGTCCCGGGCGATCCGGAAGCTCCGCGGCGGCCACCATATTGCCCTCACCGGCACGCCCGTCGAAAACCGGCTCGCCGAACTGTGGGCGATCTTCGACTTCATCCACAAAGGGTACCTCGGCCGGTTCGCCGCGTTCCAGGAAGAGTACATCGGACCGATCGAGCGCGACGGATCGGAAGCGAAAAAGCAGAAACTCCGCGCGAAGATCGCCCCGTTCTTATTGCGGCGGACGAAATCGGATCCGGAACTCATGCTGAATCTGCCGGAGAAACTCGAGGAGAACGAGTACGTCCCGCTCACCGAAGAACAGGCGGCGCTCTATGAAAGCTACATCCGGGAAACGAAGGCCGGCCTCATGGAAGCGGAAGGCTTCCGGCGAAAAGGCATCATCCTGAAGATGCTCAGCCGGCTCAAGCAGCTGTGCAACCACCCGGCGCTGTTCCTGAAAGAGCCGTTCTCCGATCCCGAAGACATGATCGACCGCTCGAAGAAACTCGAACGGATCATCGAACTCACCGCCGAAATTGCGGAACGCGGCGAGCAGGTGCTGATCTTCACCCAGTACATCGGCATGGGCGAACTCATCCGCCACTGCCTGTCCGGCATCCACGGCATCGAAGCGCCGTTCCTCACCGGCAGCATGCCGAAAAGCAGCCGCGACCGTCTCGTTGAGGACTTCCAGCGGGGCGAATTCCCCGTGTTCCTGCTGTCCCTGAAGGCGGGCGGCACGGGGCTCAACCTGACCGGCGCCAATCATGTGTTGCACGCCGACCGCTGGTGGAACCCGGCCGTCGAAAACCAGGCGACCGACCGCGCCTACCGCATCGGCCAGGAACGCTTCGTCCACGTCCGGAAATTCGTCACGATCGGCACCGTCGAAGAAAAAATCGACCGCATGATCACAGAAAAAGCCGCGCTCTCCTCCGAACTCATCACCTCCGGCGCCTGGATCACCGACCTCACCGAACGCGAGCTCGATGACCTGTTCTCGATCGGATGAGCGGTAGGGGCTCGGAACGGGGGCTGGGGGCAGAATTGCAATTAGAGCGGCGGGATTTGCAATTAGAGCGGCAGATTTGCAATTAGAGAGCGGGATTTGCAATTAGAGTGGCAGATTTGCAATTAGAATGCGGAATTTGCAATTAGGGCGGCAGATTTGCAATTAGAATGCGGAAGTTGCAATTAGGGCGGCAGATTTGCAATTAGAATGCGGAATTTGCAATTAGGGCGGCAGATTTGCAATCAGACACTATGATTTGCAATTAGAATTTCGAAGTTGCAATTAGACCATCCGATTTGCAATTAGAATCTGGAATTCACAATTAGACACTCAAATTTGCAATTAGCCGCCCGCCTCAATCTGCAATCAGAACACTCCCTATCCCGACTCTGCCTGCTTCACCCGCCACACGGACCTTACTGCAGACGGCCCGGCCACCCCCATGGCCGGGCCGTCTTTCCCTGTATTCATATCAAGCGGTCTACTCACTGCTTCATGACAAAGTTTAGGATGTCAGCGTCCTGCCGGTACCGTTCATCGAGCCGTTTTTCAAGATGAACCACCCGCTCGTTCATATGTGCCACGATGCGGATCAACTGTTCGATTTGCTGCTCGGTTCGGATCAGCTGGTCTTCAATCTTTTTCATTTCGCTCGTTTTCCTTTCGGTTAGGTGGTTGGCCGGCCCTGGCCCATCGGCCCGCCGGCGCAGCGGTCGCGCCGGCCTGGCGTCATGGGCGGATCGGGAGTCCGGCTTTCTCGCTATCCGGCAATGTCAGTCCATCGGGCAGCGGGCCTGTTCCTTGGGCGGACGGGGCGCCGCTCATGCCGGCTGCGACCGTCTCGCGCTCCCGGTCGGGTGCCGGCCGGGGCTGGCCGCCCGGCGCTCCGTTTCCGTCGGCATGGACGTGATGCCCGCGGGTGTTCTGTGTAGGGTGGGGTTGGGTATATCCGTCCGGTTGCCGGTCGGCATCGGGACCGTCGGGCGCGGTCTGCCCGCCGTCCGCATGCTCACCTGCAGGCGCCGGGTGTCGGTCCTGTCCGGGATCCGGCCCCGGATTCCCTTCATCTCCGGCCTGGGCGGAAGCGGAGAGCAACTCCTCCGCCTGCTTTTCCAAACTTCCGGCCGGCGGTTTCAACTGGAGGAATTTCAGCTCCTCGCAAAGCACTTCCGTCACATACACACGTTCTCCG
>NZ_LN651373.1:755144-767251 GCF_000826125.2 Bhargavaea cecembensis | reverse complement strand
CCCGCCACACGGACCTTACTGCAGACGGCCCGGCCACCCCCATGGCCGGGCCGTCTTTCCCTGTATTCATATCAAGCGGTCTACTCACTGCTTCATGACAAAGTTTAGGATGTCAGCGTCCTGCCGGTACCGTTCATCGAGCCGTTTTTCAAGATGAACCACCCGCTCGTTCATATGTGCCACGATGCGGATCAACTGTTCGATTTGCTGCTCGGTTCGGATCAGCTGGTCTTCAATCTTTTTCATTTCGCTCGTTTTCCTTTCGGTTAGGTGGTTGGCCGGCCCTGGCCCATCGGCCCGCCGGCGCAGCGGTCGCGCCGGCCTGGCGTCATGGGCGGATCGGGAGTCCGGCTTTCTCGCTATCCGGCAATGTCAGTCCATCGGGCAGCGGGCCTGTTCCTTGGGCGGACGGGGCGCCGCTCATGCCGGCTGCGACCGTCTCGCGCTCCCGGTCGGGTGCCGGCCGGGGCTGGCCGCCCGGCGCTCCGTTTCCGTCGGCATGGACGTGATGCCCGCGGGTGTTCTGTGTAGGGTGGGGTTGGGTATATCCGTCCGGTTGCCGGTCGGCATCGGGACCGTCGGGCGCGGTCTGCCCGCCGTCCGCATGCTCACCTGCAGGCGCCGGGTGTCGGTCCTGTCCGGGATCCGGCCCCGGATTCCCTTCATCTCCGGCCTGGGCGGAAGCGGAGAGCAACTCCTCCGCCTGCTTTTCCAAACTTCCGGCCGGCGGTTTCAACTGGAGGAATTTCAGCTCCTCGCAAAGCACTTCCGTCACATACACACGTTCTCCGTTTTTCACGTAAGACCGGGACTGGAGCCGGCCGCACACGCTGATAAGCGAGCCCTTGCCGCAGTACTCCACGGTGCTCTCGGCCGACTTCCCCCAGATCGAGCAGAGGACGAAATCGGCTTCATTATCCTTGAACTTCTTTTCAACGGCCAGGACAAACCCGGTCTGGACTGCACCGCCGGCAAACGTCTTAAGCTCCGGATCCTTCGTAATCCGGCCGATCAATGCCACCTGATTCACGCGTTCACCTCCTTCCCTATTCGTAAGCCCAGCATACCCGACCGCCCCCAAAACGCGCAAAGCGCGAAAATTCAATTTTGATGGCCGATTTTGCGCCAAAATTGAAAAATGGAGCAGGCGGCCAAATGACGGATTTTCGGCCATTCCCGCGTCCCGTGCGGCTTTAAGGAGAATTCCGGCGAACCCCAATTTGGAATTTTGGCAGTTTCGGAATTTATTTTTCCTGGCCCGGTTCGGAGGGGGTTCGAGCCCGTCCCGGCGGTGTGATATACTGGTGGAAGACTAGCAACAGGGGGTGCGGTTTCCGTGAAATCGTTCAAAATGATCTCGACCTCATTCGTCAAGGACGGCCATGTCTTCCGCTATCCGTTGATCGACGGCATCATCATCAACCAGGAAGACAGCCACCGCTCCTGGATCCTCGAAATGTTCATCGACAAAAAACACAAGGCCACCTTCGACGACCTGCTCGAAACCGGAGAACTCCTCCACGCCAAAGCCGTCATCTCCTACCCGGAAAACGAACCGGCGGCCTTCACCGTCGCCGTCTACGCCGTCAAGGAAATCGGCGACAACATCTCCGTCCTGCTCAAAGGCACCCTGAAGCGCATCCGCTCCCAATACGCGGAACACCTGCTCGAAGAACTCGTCGACCAGGGCCTCGAAGGCGACCTCCTCGTCGACCGCTTCACAAAAGACATGAAAAACCGGCCCCAGCTGCGCCGCGACCGGGACCGAAACCAAAACCAACCGACAGAATAAGAAAAGAAGCCGCTCCATGCCGACGCTGAATCCGCCGGCATGGAGCGGTTTTTTGGAGGTGGTTGGTCCATATATTTGTTGGGGGATTCAAATTCTGTGGACGCGTCCGGTGAATCCACGGACGCATTTGGCCTCGTGCCATTTTCGTGGACGCATCCGGTGAGTTCGTGGACACATTTGGCCTCGTGTAATTTTCGTGGGCGCATCAGGTGAGTTCGTGGACGCATTTTCCCTTGCGTAATTTTCGTGGACGCATCTGGTGAGTTCGTGGACGCATTTGGCCTCGTGCCATTTTCGTGGACGCATCCGGTGATTCCATGGACGCATCTGGTGAGTTCGTGGACGCATTTGGCTTCGCACAATTTTCATGGACGCATCCGGTGATTCTATGGACGCATTTGGCCTCGCACAATTTTCGTGGACGCACTCCGGTGATTCCATGGACGCATTTTGCCTCGCACAATTTCCGTGGACGCATCAGGTGAATTCATGGACGCATTTGGCCTCGCGTAATTTTCGTGGACGCAACCGGTGATTTCATGGACGTATTTGGCCTCGCCCAATTTCCATGGACGCATCCGGTGATTTCGCGGACGCAACAGGCCGTTCCGCGGATGCATTTCCCTCCTACATAATTTCCGCGGATGCAACGAGCAATTTCACGGACGCAACAAGCCATTTCACGGATGCATTCCCCCTCTCCCAATTTCCGCGGACGCAACAGGCCGTTTCGCGGACGCACTCCCCTTCCCCCATAATTTCCACGGATGCATCCACCACTTTCCCGGACACACTCCCCCAGTCCCGCACTTTCACGCAAACACCCCAAACCACGTAAAAACCCGGCACATGTCCTGTGCCGGGTTGTCCCCTTTTTACCTTCCGTTCCGGTCGCGGTTGAGGTCGTCTTCCATGATGCGGTCGCGGTCGTCGTTGCCGGTGCCCGTTCCGCCGCCGTTCCCCGCACCGTTTCCGTTGTTTCCGTTCCCCATCCCGCCGTCATCGCCGTTTCCGTTGTTTCCGTTCCCCGTCCCGTCGCCATTGCCGCCGTTGCCGTTGTCATCGCCGAATTCACCGAATCCCGGGCCGGTGCCGTCCGGGTCGACGGTGCCGCTCGGGGTGCCCCCGTTGCCGTTCCGTCCGTTGTTGTCCCGGTCGTTCGGCATCATGTCGTTGCCGTCATTCAGGTCTTCCATCGGTGTTTCGTTGTCCGGCGGCAGGGCTTCGTTGTCGTCGTTGCCGCATCCGCCGAGTATGGCCACCGTGGCGATGAGTGCCGGCGCTGCTTTCTTCCACATGAAAAAACCTCCCCTGGCTATTGATCGCACGGGCCCATGCGATATTGTAGGTTGGCCGGTTCGGGGAGGTTCTATTAAGGTTTGGGCTTTCCTATTTCAGCCTTCCCACGAGGAGGCTGTGGACGTATGATGCCTCGGACTGGCACGCATACTGATAACGGGTATCGAGTTTTTCCTGCATCCATTCGATTTCGGCGATCATCTCTTCGGACGGCGGTTCTTCGACGACCGCCTCGACCGTTTCATTGATGAGCTGCGCGAGCGATATGTGGAAGCCGGCGTCTGCCCGCAGGCTTTTCGGCATCTCGTCAAGCAGGTCCGTTTCGAACGTCACATAGGTTATCCAGTACGCGAGGAACGTCTCCGAATCGAAGGCTTCCTCATTCCATCGCCGTTCGTCCATGAAGCGGACGAACGCGTGCCGGATCGACTTGCGAAGGGCGGGCTGCAGTCCCGGGCCGAGGGAAAGCACCATCAGGCACCGTCCCCTTCGTCCGCGACCGGGCCGAGTGCGAACAGGATATCCGCCTCGCAGGCGATTTCCCCGTCCACTTTTGCGACGGCATGGCCTTTGCCCATCGAGCCGCGCAGCCGGGTGAGTTCGACTTCAAGGTCGAGCCGGTCTCCGGGCTTGACCTGGCGCTTGAAGCGGCAGTTGTCGATGCCCGTGAAAAATGCAAGCCGGCCGGCGTTCCCCTCAATGGACAGGACCGCGACCGCTCCGACCTGGGCCAGCGCCTCGACGATGAGGACGCCGGGCATCACCGGGTAGCCGGGAAAATGGCCGTTGAAAAAGTCTTCATTGATCGTGACGTTTTTAAATCCGGCCGCGCGTTTGCCTTCCTCGATCTCCGTGATCCGGTCAACGAGCAGGAACGGGTAGCGGTGCGGCAGGATGGCCTGTAACTGTTCTGTCGTGAGCATTCGTTCTTCCCCCTTATGTATGTGCGGAAATTCAGTTGTTCATTCTTCCCCGCGGATGATGTCGAGGATATGTTTCCATGTGTCGGGCTTCAGCGCATCGACTGCCTTGCCTTCCCCGAGCACGCCGTATCCGAACATGAGTCCGAGTGCGACAGCCGCCGCTATGGCGAGCAGGACGATGAGGATCCGCAGCCAGATCGGGATGAGGCGGATGCGGACCCAGCGTTTTGGCTTCGCCTCCCCGTCCGCACGGGCCGGCTCTTCCTTCCCTGCGCGTTCCGCCTGCGCGGATTTCGCCTTTTTCCTGTCCGCCCGCAGCCTTCTCCGTTCTTCGCTGCGTTCACGCTCACGGTCCGCCGCTGCGTTCGTGGCGCGGAGCACCCGTTTTTTCGTTTCCGGCGGTTTGCCGCGGCGGTCCGGGCGGCTGGCCCGGGGCTCGGTATTCAGTTCGGTTTTCCGGTTTTCATTCATTGCGATAGCTCCCTGCTTGCCGGTGCCGATGAGGCGGTCCGGCCGTTCCGATGGATTCATTTCTTCTGGAAGTTGGTTTTCCGGCTGTCGAGCATGATGCCGGTGCCGGCGACGACGCAGCCGAGCGGGTCCTCCGCGAGGTAAACCGGGACTTTCAGCTCCTCGGCCAGGAGCTTGTCCAGGCCGTCCAGGAGTGCCCCGCCGCCGGTGAGCGTGATGCCCCGGTCGATGATGTCCGCCGACAGTTCCGGCGGGGTCTTCTCAAGGACGTTTTTCGCCCCCTGCACGATCGCCGCGACCGATTCCCGGATGGATTCTGCGACTTGCGCGGAGCTGACGGTGACCGCTTTCGGGAGGCCCGTCGCGAGGTCCCGGCCGCGAATGTCGAGCGTCTTGACTTGCGCACCCGGGAAAGCCGTTCCGACTTCTTTCTTGATCTGCTCGGCGGTCGCTTCGCCGATGAGCAGGCGGTCGTTCTTCTTGACGGCCTGCAGGATGTCCCGGTCGAACGTATTGCCCGCGATCTTCACGGATTCCGACGTGACGATCCCGCCCATCGACAGGACGGCAATATCGCTCGTCCCGCCGCCGATGTCGATGATCATATTGCCGCTCGGCTGGTAAATATCCATGCCCGCGCCGATTGCGGCCACTTTCGGCTCTTCTTCGATATAGACCCGGCGGGCCCCCGATTTGATGGCCGCATCCTGGATCGCCTTCTGTTCCACGGCAGTAACTTTGACCGGACAGCAGATGAGGATCCTCGGCTTCGAAAGGAACCCTTTCACGCCGAGCCGGTCGATGAACGCCGTCAGCATCTTCTCTGTCATGTCGAAGTCGGCGATGACGCCGTCCTTCATCGGGCGCACCGTCTTAATCGTTCCCGGGGCGCGCCCGATCATGCGGTGCGCCTCGGCTCCCGCCGCCAGCACCCGCCCCGTTTTCTCTTCGACCGCCACGACCGACGGCTCATCCAATACGACCCCTTTGCCTTTCACATGGATGAGCACATTCGCCGTTCCGAGGTCGATTCCGATATCCTTGGAAAACATGTCCGCGCCCCTTCCGCCCGGCTTCATGCCCGGGTTGATGCTATCTAGACCATTCTAACATAGCCGAAACCCGTTGAACATATGGCGGACAGGTGAATATTGGCGGATCCGGGAGAGGCGGACGCCGGCGGAACACACAGACACCCGCCCCGCCGGAAACGTCTCCCCGGCGGGACGGGCATCTTCAGTCGGACCTGACAGGAGCTTCCTCCTGCCGGGCGGGAAGGCTTTGCCGCCATTTCCTGCGGGTCGCCTCCCCGCCCCTCAGATGGCGGACGGCCTTGTGGTAAGCGAGCACCCCGGCGACTTCTTTCGCCAGTTCCCCGTTCACGTCCGGGAGGCGCTCCGTCAAATCCTTGTGTACCGTACTTTTGGAATAGCCGGTCGTCCGCGCGAGGGCACGGACCGTGGACCCGGTCTCCAGCAGCAGTTCCCCGAGCATGAGGCATCGGCGCCGGATATGTTCGTGCACGTTCTCTTCCTTTCCTCTTGTCGGAACGCTTTCCACAACGTATGCGAAAAACGCCGCGTTCAGACCCGCAAACCAAGCCGTTTAAGAAAAGAAGAAAGACGGGAGGCCATGGCCTGCCCGCCCGTCAGTCAGAACGCCAGGAATTCTCCCGGATTCACGGCGACGCCGTCTTTCGATACTTCAAAGTGGAGATGATTGCCCGCTTGCGGGTTCCATTCATTCGCCGTGGTCGTCGCGATGACGTCTCCCTGGAGGACGGCGTCGCCTTTCTCGACGAGGATGCCGGTGACGGAGCCGTACGTCGTCTTCAGCCCGTCCGCATGCTTGATTGTAACCCGGTTGCCGGTGAAGTCGTCGATGACGATGTCTTCGACCGTCCCGCTGAGCGCGGCGACTACTTCAAACGGTTCCTCCCCGCTTGATAGCGAAATGCCGCTGTTCGTCACGTAGGACTGGTGAAAGACGAGAAGGGATTTCTCGCGTTCTGTTGAATCGGCTTCCATGTCGTAGAATCCTTGGACGACGGACATATTGTCGAGGAGCGCTTCGTCAAACGGGAACTTCATCGTTTCGTTTTCCGCGTTCGTCTCGATCGTCACGTCGCCGCCCTTTTCNCACACAGCCCCCCGCCCCGCCGGAAACGTCTCCCCGGCGGGACGGGCATCTTCAGTCGGACCTGACAGGAGCTTCCTCCTGCCGGGCGGGAAGGCTTTGCCGCCATTTCCTGCGGGTCGCCTCCCCGCCCCTCAGATGGCGGACGGCCTTGTGGTAAGCGAGCACCCCGGCGACTTCTTTCGCCAGTTCCCCGTTCACGTCCGGGAGGCGCTCCGTCAAATCCTTGTGTACCGTACTTTTGGAATAGCCGGTCGTCCGCGCGAGGGCACGGACCGTGGACCCGGTCTCCAGCAGCAGTTCCCCGAGCATGAGGCATCGGCGCCGGATATGTTCGTGCACGTTCTCTTCCTTTCCTCTTGTCGGAACGCTTTCCACAACGTATGCGAAAAACGCCGCGTTCAGACCCGCAAACCAAGCCGTTTAAGAAAAGAAGAAAGACGGGAGGCCATGGCCTGCCCGCCCGTCAGTCAGAACGCCAGGAATTCTCCCGGATTCACGGCGACGCCGTCTTTCGATACTTCAAAGTGGAGATGATTGCCCGCTTGCGGGTTCCATTCATTCGCCGTGGTCGTCGCGATGACGTCTCCCTGGA
Organism: Bhargavaea cecembensis; assembly: GCF_000826125.2. Lineage (GTDB taxonomy): Bacteria > Bacillota > Bacilli > Bacillales_A > Planococcaceae > Bhargavaea > Bhargavaea cecembensis_B. Next base: position 760,035 of record NZ_LN651373.1, on the reverse strand, counting down.
GGACGGCGTCGCCTTTCTCGACGAGGATGCCGGTGACGGAGCCGTACGTCGTCTTCAGCCCGTCCGCATGCTTGATTGTAACCCGGTTGCCGGTGAAGTCGTCGATGACGATGTCTTCGACCGTCCCGCTGAGCGCGGCGACTACTTCAAACGGTTCCTCCCCGCTTGATAGCGAAATGCCGCTGTTCGTCACGTAGGACTGGTGAAAGACGAGAAGGGATTTCTCGCGTTCTGTTGAATCGGCTTCCATGTCGTAGAATCCTTGGACGACGGACATATTGTCGAGGAGCGCTTCGTCAAACGGGAACTTCATCGTTTCGTTTTCCGCGTTCGTCTCGATCGTCACGTCGCCGCCCTTTTCGGATCCCGATTTGGCGACTTCCTGCTGACCCGGCTGATCATCTTTTACAACTGCCTGATAAGTCCAGACCATCCCGATGAATAAAAGCGCAAAACCGGAATAGACGGCCGGCCAGAACCAGGACTTCCTGCTTTTCTTCTTCTGAGAAGGAGTGGTCGGTTTGTTCTCTTCTCTCATAGTTCATCACCTCAACCGCAGTCTTGGCAGGTCAAGGTGATTTTAAACATGCGGAATCATCGGAAGACAACTTTTTTATCACCGTTCCGCTGTAATAATGAGAGAGGATCTTTTCGGCCTTCCAGCCGTCCCGCGCAAGGGCTTCCGCGCCGTACTGGCTCATGCCGACCCCGTGGCCGTACCCTTTCGTGAACACGTGGACGACCTGCTTGTCCGGATCGAACGCAACGTCAAAATCCGTGGACCGCAGCCCGAGCTTTTCCCTCATGTCGCGGCCGGACATGTTGAAGCCGTCGGCGACCGCTTCCTGTACCCGGCCGGTCTCGTTCCGCTTCAGCCGGAGCGTGCGGAACCGGTCCGCCGTCCAGTCCGGGCCGAGCGCCTTGTTCCACGCCTGCAGCGTAAGGGTGACCGAATCCTCAAACGCCGGGGCGACCGCCTCCTCCCCCGGACTCTCGACGCTCCGGAGGTACGGAATATCGTTGCCGCCGTAGTTCTTCGCCGTCTCGGTCCGTCCGTTGCTCGTCGAGAAGAACATTGCGGAAATGAGTTCGCCCTCGTGCACGAGCACGCTTCCCGCCGTCGCCTCCACCGCCCTCCTCACTTTTTGTTCATTCTCGTCAAAGGACTTGTCCCACAGTTTTTTGCGCTCCGCCGGGGACTTGTACACCTGATGCGCCGTGCTCGCCTTCAGCGCGCCGTCCGTGCCGCCCGCCACCCGGAGCGCATACGTCCGAGCGGCGATCGCCTGCGCCTTCAAGGCCTCCTCCTGGAACTTCACCGGCATCTCCCCCGCCACGACGCCGACCACATACTCCTCAAGCGGAACAGGCTCCGGCTCCCCCTCCACCTGCAGGAACGCCTCGCACGCCGCGGCCGGGCTCTCCCCCCCGTCCGGCTTGTCCGCCGTGACCGGCAGCGGCTGCTCGGGCGCAGGGGAAGCCCCGGAGAGCGGATCCTTCAGCAAGATCGGAATGAAAAATAATAAAACAATGATGAGAACTCCCCATAATTTGTCCATAGCCGATTGTATGAAGCGGGGGAAGGTGGATAGAACAGACGGAGGGCGGTCCGCGGCGGGTGGAAAATAAAACCTGGACGACTCAACGCCGAATGCGGACGACTCAAGCCCGTGTGGTCTGGTCCCTGTCAAGTTTACAGTTGATTCTGTCCGATAAAGATTCAGGCAGCCAACACACTTCCGACCTCGGCAGGAGGCACGCCGTGCTTGAGCTGGAGGCGTTCGTGGTTATAAAAGTAGATATATTCCTCGATGGCAATCCGAAGCTCCTCAAGAGACCGAGGGTCGCCAAAGCAGGCAATCTCAGTTTTGAAGTGACTGAAAAAGCTCTCGATGCATGCATTATCCCAACAGTTGCCGCGCCGTGACATGGACGGTGTCAGGTTCATCGACTGAAGGCGTTTCTGGTATCTCAGGCTCATAAACTGGCTGCCCTGGTCGCTGTGGATAATGGCCTTCTTCCGGTTCCCTTTCACCTTCTCCAGCATCTCGAGCGCTTCCAGGACCAGGCCGGTGTCCTGGTTCGGCCCGTAGGCGAATGCTACGATCGAGTCGTCGTACAGGTCCTTAATGGCGCACAGATAGGTCCAGTGTTCCGTAGGAACGAAAGCGCGCACGTATGTGATATCCACCGAGAATTTCTTCATCGGCTTCGTGGCTTTAAAGTTACGNTTGTCGAGGAGCGCTTCGTCAAACGGGAACTTCATCGTTTCGTTTTCCGCGTTCGTCTCGATCGTCACGTCGCCGCCCTTTTCGGATCCCGATTTGGCGACTTCCTGCTGACCCGGCTGATCATCTTTTACAACTGCCTGATAAGTCCAGACCATCCCGATGAATAAAAGCGCAAAACCGGAATAGACGGCCGGCCAGAACCAGGACTTCCTGCTTTTCTTCTTCTGAGAAGGAGTGGTCGGTTTGTTCTCTTCTCTCATAGTTCATCACCTCAACCGCAGTCTTGGCAGGTCAAGGTGATTTTAAACATGCGGAATCATCGGAAGACAACTTTTTTATCACCGTTCCGCTGTAATAATGAGAGAGGATCTTTTCGGCCTTCCAGCCGTCCCGCGCAAGGGCTTCCGCGCCGTACTGGCTCATGCCGACCCCGTGGCCGTACCCTTTCGTGAACACGTGGACGACCTGCTTGTCCGGATCGAACGCAACGTCAAAATCCGTGGACCGCAGCCCGAGCTTTTCCCTCATGTCGCGGCCGGACATGTTGAAGCCGTCGGCGACCGCTTCCTGTACCCGGCCGGTCTCGTTCCGCTTCAGCCGGAGCGTGCGGAACCGGTCCGCCGTCCAGTCCGGGCCGAGCGCCTTGTTCCACGCCTGCAGCGTAAGGGTGACCGAATCCTCAAACGCCGGGGCGACCGCCTCCTCCCCCGGACTCTCGACGCTCCGGAGGTACGGAATATCGTTGCCGCCGTAGTTCTTCGCCGTCTCGGTCCGTCCGTTGCTCGTCGAGAAGAACATTGCGGAAATGAGTTCGCCCTCGTGCACGAGCACGCTTCCCGCCGTCGCCTCCACCGCCCTCCTCACTTTTTGTTCATTCTCGTCAAAGGACTTGTCCCACAGTTTTTTGCGCTCCGCCGGGGACTTGTACACCTGATGCGCCGTGCTCGCCTTCAGCGCGCCGTCCGTGCCGCCCGCCACCCGGAGCGCATACGTCCGAGCGGCGATCGCCTGCGCCTTCAAGGCCTCCTCCTGGAACTTCACCGGCATCTCCCCCGCCACGACGCCGACCACATACTCCTCAAGCGGAACAGGCTCCGGCTCCCCCTCCACCTGCAGGAACGCCTCGCACGCCGCGGCCGGGCTCTCCCCCCCGTCCGGCTTGTCCGCCGTGACCGGCAGCGGCTGCTCGGGCGCAGGGGAAGCCCCGGAGAGCGGATCCTTCAGCAAGATCGGAATGAAAAATAATAAAACAATGATGAGAACTCCCCATAATTTGTCCATAGCCGATTGTATGAAGCGGGGGAAGGTGGATAGAACAGACGGAGGGCGGTCCGCGGCGGGTGGAAAATAAAACCTGGACGACTCAACGCCGAATGCGGACGACTCAAGCCCGTGTGGTCTGGTCCCTGTCAAGTTTACAGTTGATTCTGTCCGATAAAGATTCAGGCAGCCAACACACTTCCGACCTCGGCAGGAGGCACGCCGTGCTTGAGCTGGAGGCGTTCGTGGTTATAAAAGTAGATATATTCCTCGATGGCAATCCGAAGCTCCTCAAGAGACCGAGGGTCGCCAAAGCAGGCAATCTCAGTTTTGAAGTGACTGAAAAAGCTCTCGATGCATGCATTATCCCAACAGTTGCCGCGCCGTGACATGGACGGTGTCAGGTTCATCGACTGAAGGCGTTTCTGGTATCTCAGGCTCATAAACTGGCTGCCCTGGTCGCTGTGGATAATGGCCTTCTTCCGGTTCCCTTTCACCTTCTCCAGCATCTCGAGCGCTTCCAGGACCAGGCCGGTGTCCTGGTTCGGCCCGTAGGCGAATGCTACGATCGAGTCGTCGTACAGGTCCTTAATGGCGCACAGATAGGTCCAGTGTTCCGTAGGAACGAAAGCGCGCACGTATGTGATATCCACCGAGAATTTCTTCATCGGCTTCGTGGCTTTAAAGTTACGCTTCAAGAGGTTCTGCGCCACCTTCCCCTCTGTACCGCCGTGACGGTACCCTTTGCGGCGAATCCGACATTTGAGCCCATATCGGCGCATGATTCTGGAGATTCGCTTGATATTGACGGTGAGCCCGAACTCTCTCTGGAGCGCCAGCTTGATCCGGCGTCGCCCATAGGTTCCCCGGGACTTGGCGAACACCTTGGAGATATAGTGAAACATCTGCTCATCCTTGAGATCCTGGGCAGAGTGATCCTGCCGCTTCTTCCACTTGGCATAACCCTGCCGGGAGACATCCGACGCCTCCGCGAGGAGGGAGACCGAAAAGGTGTCCTTATTCAGGTCGATGAACAGGAAACTATCTTGTTTGCTTAACACCCCCTTTTCAGATCCAAGAGCTTTTTTAAGAGGAGGATCTCCGCCTTCTGCAGTTCAATCAGAGCATCCTTCTCATCCGACGGTTTCCGGCCATTCTTGCCCCTGGCGTCATGCAAAGCCTCGAAGCCATCCATCTCCACTTTTTCGACCCAGCGTCGGATCGTCCGATCCGAGACATTGTACGAAAGAGCCAACTCCTCAGTGGAAGAGCCTTCAAAAAATTCCTCCACTGCTTTCACTTTTATATCGTAATCCCGCTTCTGGTTCATTTTTCGGCACCCCTTTTCGTTACTCCTAGTGTGACAGAATCAAGGTGTAAACTCTAAGGGGACCATATCA
>NZ_LN651373.1:723352-754429 GCF_000826125.2 Bhargavaea cecembensis | reverse complement strand
GTGGTCTGGTCCCTGTCAAGTTTACAGTTGATTCTGTCCGATAAAGATTCAGGCAGCCAACACACTTCCGACCTCGGCAGGAGGCACGCCGTGCTTGAGCTGGAGGCGTTCGTGGTTATAAAAGTAGATATATTCCTCGATGGCAATCCGAAGCTCCTCAAGAGACCGAGGGTCGCCAAAGCAGGCAATCTCAGTTTTGAAGTGACTGAAAAAGCTCTCGATGCATGCATTATCCCAACAGTTGCCGCGCCGTGACATGGACGGTGTCAGGTTCATCGACTGAAGGCGTTTCTGGTATCTCAGGCTCATAAACTGGCTGCCCTGGTCGCTGTGGATAATGGCCTTCTTCCGGTTCCCTTTCACCTTCTCCAGCATCTCGAGCGCTTCCAGGACCAGGCCGGTGTCCTGGTTCGGCCCGTAGGCGAATGCTACGATCGAGTCGTCGTACAGGTCCTTAATGGCGCACAGATAGGTCCAGTGTTCCGTAGGAACGAAAGCGCGCACGTATGTGATATCCACCGAGAATTTCTTCATCGGCTTCGTGGCTTTAAAGTTACGCTTCAAGAGGTTCTGCGCCACCTTCCCCTCTGTACCGCCGTGACGGTACCCTTTGCGGCGAATCCGACATTTGAGCCCATATCGGCGCATGATTCTGGAGATTCGCTTGATATTGACGGTGAGCCCGAACTCTCTCTGGAGCGCCAGCTTGATCCGGCGTCGCCCATAGGTTCCCCGGGACTTGGCGAACACCTTGGAGATATAGTGAAACATCTGCTCATCCTTGAGATCCTGGGCAGAGTGATCCTGCCGCTTCTTCCACTTGGCATAACCCTGCCGGGAGACATCCGACGCCTCCGCGAGGAGGGAGACCGAAAAGGTGTCCTTATTCAGGTCGATGAACAGGAAACTATCTTGTTTGCTTAACACCCCCTTTTCAGATCCAAGAGCTTTTTTAAGAGGAGGATCTCCGCCTTCTGCAGTTCAATCAGAGCATCCTTCTCATCCGACGGTTTCCGGCCATTCTTGCCCCTGGCGTCATGCAAAGCCTCGAAGCCATCCATCTCCACTTTTTCGACCCAGCGTCGGATCGTCCGATCCGAGACATTGTACGAAAGAGCCAACTCCTCAGTGGAAGAGCCTTCAAAAAATTCCTCCACTGCTTTCACTTTTATATCGTAATCCCGCTTCTGGTTCATTTTTCGGCACCCCTTTTCGTTACTCCTAGTGTGACAGAATCAAGGTGTAAACTCTAAGGGGACCATATCACCGAACCCGGACGACTCGAGGCCAAATGCGGACGACTCACCCGGATTCCCCCTTTGCCCGGAACGGGATGACTCGCCCCCACACTCTGATTCCCTGCCATCTCCGACGCACTCACTCCCCCAAAAACAAAAAAATCCCCCGGGAGAACCCTTCTCCCGGGGGGATAACCTTCTATCTTTAATTCAAACCGTTTCCGTCACTTTCGCTTCGACCGTGGATTCGTCGTTGACGCGGCAGATGTCTGCGCCGAGTGCGGCGAGTTTGCCGTGGAAGTTGACGNAGGCGTTTCTGGTATCTCAGGCTCATAAACTGGCTGCCCTGGTCGCTGTGGATAATGGCCTTCTTCCGGTTCCCTTTCACCTTCTCCAGCATCTCGAGCGCTTCCAGGACCAGGCCGGTGTCCTGGTTCGGCCCGTAGGCGAATGCTACGATCGAGTCGTCGTACAGGTCCTTAATGGCGCACAGATAGGTCCAGTGTTCCGTAGGAACGAAAGCGCGCACGTATGTGATATCCACCGAGAATTTCTTCATCGGCTTCGTGGCTTTAAAGTTACGCTTCAAGAGGTTCTGCGCCACCTTCCCCTCTGTACCGCCGTGACGGTACCCTTTGCGGCGAATCCGACATTTGAGCCCATATCGGCGCATGATTCTGGAGATTCGCTTGATATTGACGGTGAGCCCGAACTCTCTCTGGAGCGCCAGCTTGATCCGGCGTCGCCCATAGGTTCCCCGGGACTTGGCGAACACCTTGGAGATATAGTGAAACATCTGCTCATCCTTGAGATCCTGGGCAGAGTGATCCTGCCGCTTCTTCCACTTGGCATAACCCTGCCGGGAGACATCCGACGCCTCCGCGAGGAGGGAGACCGAAAAGGTGTCCTTATTCAGGTCGATGAACAGGAAACTATCTTGTTTGCTTAACACCCCCTTTTCAGATCCAAGAGCTTTTTTAAGAGGAGGATCTCCGCCTTCTGCAGTTCAATCAGAGCATCCTTCTCATCCGACGGTTTCCGGCCATTCTTGCCCCTGGCGTCATGCAAAGCCTCGAAGCCATCCATCTCCACTTTTTCGACCCAGCGTCGGATCGTCCGATCCGAGACATTGTACGAAAGAGCCAACTCCTCAGTGGAAGAGCCTTCAAAAAATTCCTCCACTGCTTTCACTTTTATATCGTAATCCCGCTTCTGGTTCATTTTTCGGCACCCCTTTTCGTTACTCCTAGTGTGACAGAATCAAGGTGTAAACTCTAAGGGGACCATATCACCGAACCCGGACGACTCGAGGCCAAATGCGGACGACTCACCCGGATTCCCCCTTTGCCCGGAACGGGATGACTCGCCCCCACACTCTGATTCCCTGCCATCTCCGACGCACTCACTCCCCCAAAAACAAAAAAATCCCCCGGGAGAACCCTTCTCCCGGGGGGATAACCTTCTATCTTTAATTCAAACCGTTTCCGTCACTTTCGCTTCGACCGTGGATTCGTCGTTGACGCGGCAGATGTCTGCGCCGAGTGCGGCGAGTTTGCCGTGGAAGTTGACGTAGCCGCGGTCCAGGTGAATGAGTTCGGTGACGCGGGTGATGCCCTCAGAGGCGAGGCCGGCAAGGACCAGCGCGGCCGCGGCGCGGAGGTCGGTCGCGGCCACTTCCGCTCCTTGCAGCTCGGACGGGCCGTCCATGATGACGGAGCGTCCTTCGATTTTGATCGAGGCGTTCATTCTGCGGAATTCCTCGACATGCATGAAGCGGTTTTCGAATACCGTCTCAGTGAGGACGCCGGTGCCGTCCGCCGTCAGCATGAGGGCCATCACCTGCGACTGCATGTCGGTCGGGAAGCCCGGGTACGGCATCGTCTTGATGTCGACGGACTTGAGCGGTTTCTCCGCGCGGATGCGGAGGCCGTCGTCGGTGTCTTCGATGTCGATGTTCATTTCCTTCAGTTTGGCGATGAGTGCCGCGCTGTGTTCCGGCACGGCATTCTCGATCGTCACGTCGCCGCGCGTGATGGCGGCGGCGACCATGAATGTGCCCGTTTCGATGCGGTCCGGGATGATGTGGTGAACGGCGGCGTGCAGCCTGTCGACCCCTTCGATCCGGATGGTGTCGGTTCCTGCCCCGACGATGCGCCCGCCCATCTCATTGAGATAGTTGGCGAGGTCGACGATTTCAGGCTCCTTCGCGGCGTTTTCGATGACCGTCGTCCCTTTGGCGAGGGCGGCGGCGGACATGATGTTCTCCGTCGCGCCGACGCTCGGGAAGTCCAGGTAGATCTTGGCTCCCTGAAGCCGTCCGTCGACTTTCGCCTCGACATAACCGTTGCCGAATGAGATGGTCGCGCCCATCGCCTCGAATCCTTTGAGATGCTGTTCGATCGGGCGGGAGCCGATTGCGCAGCCCCCCGGCTGTGCCACGCGGGCGAAGCCGTTCCGGGCAAGAAGCGGCCCCATGACGAGGATCGATGCCCGCATCTTCCGGACATACTCGAACTGGGCCTCGCTCGACAGCGGCATCGAAGCATCGATGCGCACTTCGTTGTGTTCCGGTCTGAAGTCCACCTCTGCATTCAAACTCCGAAGAACTTCATTGATCGTGTATACATCCGTCAAAATCGGGACATCCTTGATGATGTTCGTCCCTTCAGACGACAGGAGCGCGGCTGCGAGGATCGGGAGCACCGCATTTTTCGCCCCTTCGACGCGAACGGTCCCTTTCAGCGGCCGTCCGCCCTTCACAATAATTTTATCCAATATACGTCCCTCCGGCTTCTCTCTTCTTTAAGTCGGTCCATTGCCTTCATCCATCAGTGCGGCCCTATGTTCGGGCTGCCTGATGTGCGGCGCCCCCGGGTCCGGTTTACATTTCCTAAAAAAACTCACACAATGACAAGTGTACAACGCTTCCCGTGGTGTTTCAAGGGGCGGCCGCACCATTCGCCCATATTCGGGAGATTCCGCGCACATTCACTCTTAATGTACGCCGGCAACGGTCCTTTTGTGTCGGTCAATGCCACAGACACACCGGGCATTCAGTCCTGTTTTTGTCATTCCCTATCTTTTTTTCGGGCAAACGTTCAGTGAAGTACTTCTTTTGTCCTGCATGGACGCATACACGCCGGCTTTCCGCCTGTGCACGTCCATACAGGACAACCCTTCCACGAGCCGGCATCAGCCGAACAAAGCGGGAAGCTGCCTTGACCAATAGGATATGTCCAGGAAGAAATTCGATACGGCCGAGCCGATGGCGATACTTAGCAATATGTACAGCAGCTGAGCCTGGAACACCCGGTTTTTCCGGATCCATGCGTCCGGCATGACTGCCTGCAGTGCATAGAAAGTGATCCCGATGAAAAAGATATGCGAGATCAGCCCCGTCACCGACTGGAATGCAAAGTAAGTATCCAACGCTCTCTCTCCTTCTTGCTTTCATTATACCAAAATAAAAAAATTGGCGGGCAGGAGAATATCTCTCCTGCCCGCCACATTTCATGTCCGCGTCGGATCAAAAGTTTCCTTTTGCGACATTCAAGCGGTTCATCGCCCGTTTCAGGGACAGTTCGGCGCGTTTGAAGTCGGTGTCGTCCTGTTTCGCCTGGAGCCGGGCTTCGGCGCGTTTCCTCGCCTCGATGGCGCGGTCCGCGTCGATGTCTTCCGCAAGCTCCGCGGCCTGGGCAAGGATGGTGACCTTGTCCGGCCGGACTTCCAGGAAGCCGCCGCTCACGGCGATGCGTTCCGTCCCGCTGTCTTTGTTCAGGCGGACGGCACCGATTTCGAGCGGCGCCACCATCGGGATGTGGCCGGGGAGAACCCCGAGCTCACCGGTCGAAGTGACCGCGATGACCATGTTCGCTTCCGAGTCATACACCGGACCGTCGGGAGTGACGATATTCACTTTGATTGTGCTCATTGTTTCCCCTCCTGGTCAGGATGATTAGACTTCAACGCCCATGCCCTTCGCTTTTTCGATGACTTCCTCGATGCGTCCGACGAGGCGGAATGCATCTTCCGGAAGGTGATCGTAGCGGCCGTCGAGGATTTCGCGGAAGCCTTTGATCGTTTCGGCAACCGGTACGTAAGAACCCTTCTGGCCCGTGAACTGCTCGGCCACGTGGAAGTTCTGCGACAGGAAGAACTGGATGCGGCGGGCGCGGTCGACGACCAGCTTGTCCTCGTCGCTCAGTTCGTCCATGCCGAGGATCGCGATGATGTCCTGAAGCTCGCGGTAGCGCTGGAGCGTCTGCTGGACTTCACGGGCGACCGCATAGTGTTCCTCGCCGACGATTTCCGGAGAAAGCGCACGGGAAGAAGATGCAAGCGGGTCAACCGCAGGGTAGATCCCCATCTCGGAGAGGCTCCGCTCCAGGTTCGTCGTCGCGTCAAGGTGAGCGAACGTCGTGGCAGGCGCCGGGTCGGTGTAGTCATCCGCAGGGACGTAGATCGCCTGGATGGATGTGACGGACCCTTTTGTCGTCGATGTGATCCGCTCTTGGAGGCGGCCCATCTCGGTTGCGAGCGTCGGCTGGTAACCTACCGCCGACGGCATGCGGCCGAGGAGGGCGGATACTTCGGAACCGGCCTGCGTGAACCGGAAGATGTTGTCGATGAAGAGAAGGACGTCCGCGCCTTTTTCGTCACGGAAGTATTCAGCCATCGTGAGGCCTGTGAGGGCGACGCGCATCCGCGCACCCGGCGGCTCGTTCATCTGGCCGAAGACCATCGCCGTCTTCTTGATAACGCCGGAATCGGTCATTTCGAAGTAGAGGTCGTTCCCTTCACGGGTACGTTCTCCGACACCTGCGAAGACCGAGATCCCGCCGTGTTCCTGTGCGATGTTGTTGATCAGTTCCTGGATGAGGACCGTCTTGCCGACGCCCGCGCCGCCGAACAGGCCGATCTTGCCGCCCTTAATGTAAGGAGCGAGCAGGTCGACGACTTTGATGCCCGTCTCGAGGATCTCGACGTCTGTCGTCAAGTCTTCGAATTTAGGCGGTTCGCGGTGGATCGGGTCGCGGCGTTCCCCTGCAGGGATTTCTTCCGCAAGGTCGATCACATCGCCGAGTACGTTGAATACACGGCCGAGAGTGATGTCGCCGACAGGGACCGAGATCGGTGCCCCCGCGTCAATGACTTCCGCCCCGCGCTTCAGGCCGTCCGTGGAGGACATGGCGATTGCGCGGACGGAGTCGTCGCCGAGGTGAAGGGCGACTTCGAGCGTCAGCGTCTGGGATGCTTCGTTCGGACGCTCGATCTCAACTGTAAGGGCATTATAGATTTCAGGCATGTTGCCGTCGTCGAACTTGACGTCGACGACCGGACCCATAACCTGGAGGATATGTCCTTTGTTCATGCTGTTCCCTCCTGTCTGAGTGCTGCCGTGAGGTCACGCATGGTTCGGGGCGCGCGCTTATTCGAGCGCTGCTGCCCCGCCGACGATCTCCGTGATTTCCTGGGTGATCGCCGCCTGGCGTGCACGGTTGTATGTGAGTGTCAGATTATCGATCAGTTCCATCGCGTTGTCGGTCGCGCTCTTCATCGCCGTCATGGAGGAAGCGTGCTCGGAGGCCTTGCCGTCCAGCACCGCCCCGTAGATCAGGCTTTCCGCATATTGCGGGAGGAGCACTTCCAGGATCGCTTCCGCGTTCGGTTCGAACTCGTAGGAAGCGGTGGCCTGCATCGTGGCGACGTCCGTCAGCGGAAGGACTTTCTTCTCGGTCACTTCCTGGCTGATGGCGCTGATATAGTGGTTGTAGAACATATACAGCTCATCGTACGTGCCATCGATGAAATTCCCGACAGCGTCGCGGGCGACGTCTTTGATCTCGGCGAAGGTCGGGTGGTCCGAAATGCCGAGGACGCTTTCGGCCACATTGTAGCCGAGCTTCGTAAAGAAATCGACACCGTGGCGCCCGATGGAAAGGATGACGACTTCATCTTTGGATGCATGCCGTTCCCTGATCTTGTTCAGAGCCGCCTTCAGGACGTGGGAGTTGTAGGCGCCCACGAGCCCCCGGTCGGATGTGATGACGAGGTAGGCCGACTTTTTGACAGGCCGGCTCTCGAGCATCGGGTGGGTCGCATCAGGTGCGCCCGATGCGATCGCGCCGATCACTTCCTGGATCTTCTCCATATACGGATAGAACGATTTCGCGTTCAGTTCCGCCTTGCTCAGCTTGGAGGCCGATACCATGTGCATCGCCCTCGTGATCTGGCTCGTCTTTTTCGTGGAGGTGATCCGGCTCTTGATTTCGCGTAATGAGGCCATCGGTAGTTCACCACCTTATCGTTTTTGGATCAGGATCCGTGACTCAGTCTTCGGAACGGACGAACGTCTTCTTGAAGTCGTTGATGGCGGATGCCATGTCTTCGTCCGCAGGAAGGCCCTTCGTCGTGCGGATTGTTTCCAGAACGTCCGGGCGGTTGGCGTCAAGCCAGCTGTACATCTCGGATTCGAAGCGCTGGATGTCCTGGACCGGAATCTCGTCGAGGAATCCGCGTGTGAGTGCATACAGGATGGCGACCTGCTTTTCGACGCGGATCGGCTTGTTCAGGTCCTGCTTGAGCACTTCAACCGTACGGGCACCGCGGTCGAGCTTCGCTTTCGTCGCCGGATCGAGGTCCGAGCCGAACTGAGCGAATGCTTCGAGTTCACGGAATGCCGCAAGGTCGAGACGCAGCGTACCGGCGACTTTCTTCATCGCCTTGATCTGCGCGGAACCGCCGACGCGGGATACGGAGAGGCCGGCGTTGATCGCCGGGCGCACGCCGGAGAAGAACAGGTCGGACTGGAGGAAGATCTGTCCGTCCGTGATCGAGATGACGTTCGTCGGGATATAGGAGGAGATGTCCCCTGCCTGTGTCTCAACGAATGGCAGCGCCGTGATGGAGCCGCCGCCGAGGTCGTCGTTCAGCTTCGCCGCACGCTCGAGGAGGCGCGAGTGAAGGTAGAAGACGTCACCCGGGTATGCTTCGCGGCCCGGAGGACGGCGGAGCAGGAGGGAGAGTTCACGGTAGGCAGCCGCCTGTTTCGACAGGTCATCGTACACGACGAGGACGTGCTTGCCCTGGAACATGAACTCTTCGCCCATCGTGACCCCTGCGTACGGAGCGAGGTAAAGAAGCGGTGCCGGGTCCGAAGCCCCTGCGGAAACGACGATCGTGTAGTCGAGCGCGCCGTTTTTGCGGAGCGTTTCAACGAGGCCGCGCACCGTGGATTCTTTCTGTCCGATGGCGACGTAGATGCAGATCATGTCCTGGTCTGCCTGGTTCAGGATCGTATCGATCGCGACCGATGTCTTGCCGGTCTGGCGGTCACCGATGATGAGTTCCCGCTGTCCGCGGCCGATCGGAACGAGTGCGTCGATCGCCTTGATCCCCGTCTGGAGAGGCTCGTCGACGGATTTACGTGCCATGACGCCTTGCGCCGGGCTTTCGATCGGACGGGTTTTCGACGTAGCGATCGGGCCCATGCCGTCAAGCGGCTGGCCGAGCGGGTTGACGACGCGGCCGATCAGTTCATCGCCGACCGGCACTTCCATGATCCGGCCGGTGCGGCGGACTTCGTCGCCTTCCTTGATCTCGGTGTATGGTCCGAGGATGACGATCCCGACGTTGTTTTCTTCGAGGTTTTGCGCCAGGCCCATGATACCGTTGGAGAATTCGAGCAGCTCGCCGGCCATGACATTGTCGAGGCCATGCGCGCGGGCGATCCCGTCACCGACGGTAATGACGGTGCCGACATCGCTGACTTCCAACTCAGATTGGTAGTCCGCAATCTGCTGTTTGATGAGAGCACTGATTTCTTCAGCTTTGATGCTCATGCATGTCACCCCTTCATTTCAAAAAATTATGCGTTGACCAGATCACGTTTCAGATGATCCAGCTTCGTTTTAAGGCTGTTGTCGTAGATGCGGTTGCCGATGCGGATTCGGACTCCGCCGATGAGCGACGGGTCGACGATGTTGTCGATGCGGAGCGCCTGCTTGCCGACTTTGGCGGCGAACACGGTGGACAGCTCCTGCTGTTCCGCGTCCGAAAGCGGGCGGGTCGAGTAGACTTTCGCCTCGGCGACTCCTGCCGATTCGTTCGCCATCAGGATGAACTCATCGGCGACGTCTGCCGCTTCGCCGATGCGCTGGGCATCGGTGAGCACCTGCAGCAGATTGACTGTCAGGCCGTCCGCACCCGCGAACAGTCCCTTCAGCATTTCTTTCTTTTTGGATCCGGTGATTTTCGGCGAACCGAGAAGCGCCCGGAGGTCCGAAGACTCCCGGAACACTTTCCTCAATTCCCGCATATCCGCCTGGACCCCATCAAGCTTGCCCTGGTCGCGTGCGACTTCATACAATGCGAGGGCATAGCGGCTTGCGGCCACGGAACGGCTCATCGGCCTTCCCCTGCCTTCTGGATCGTCTCTTCAATGAGGGCACGGTTGTCCTCTTCGGAGATTTCTTTGCCGAGCACTTTCTCCGCCGCGAGGATGGACATGGAGACGAATTCTTCGCGGATGGCTTCGAGCGCCTTTGTTTTTTCGTTTTCGATTTCAGCCGCTGCATTGTCGCGCATGCGGACTGCTTCGGCACGGGCGGTTTCCATGATTTCGGCACGCTGGGCATCGCCCTGCTGCTTCGCATTTTCAACAATCGCCTGTGCTTCAGTGCGGGCCTCTTTCAGGAGGGCGCGCTGTTCTTCAAGAAGCTTCGCGGACTCGGAACGGCTTTTCTCGGCTTCTTCGATTTCGGAAGCGATGAGTTCCGCACGCTGGTCCATGATGCCCATGAGCGGGCCCCATGCGAACTTCTTGAGTAGGAGCATGAGGATGGTGAAGAATACGACGGTGACGATGATGTCGCCGGTATTCAGCCTTTCAAAAAATCCTTCGCCGGCTGCTGCAGCCAGAACGAAATGGTCCAAAGACACGATTGTCTCACTCCCTTCGGAAAGTTGGGGGAGCCGTGACCCGGCCCTCCCCCAGATGGTCATGCAATCAAAAATCCGTACAAAAAGGAATGGCGAAAAGATTCAACCGATGCTCTTCGCCATTTCTCAGAAATGCGTATGATTATCCGTTCATTACGATGAACGCGATGACGACCGCGATGATCGGAACAGCCTCGACGAGTGCAACCCCGATGAACATGGTTGTCTGGAGAACACCGCGTGCCTCTGGTTGACGTGCAATTCCTTCTACTGTGCGGGAAACGATGAGACCGTTACCGATACCGGCGCCGAGGGCACCCAAACCGACTGCGATTGCTGCTGCAAGAAGACCCATTGTATAATTTCCTCCTAAATGTTTGGTTTTGTTTTGTCCGCCCGAATTCCGGGCATTATATGATCAATGGTCGGTGCTCACTTTGTGAGACATATAAACCATCGACAACATAACGAAGATGAATGCCTGGATGGCCCCGATGAAGATCGAGAAGCCCTGCCATGCAAGTGCCGGGATGAGCGCGCCCAGGAATCCGAAGATGCTTGCGGAGCCGAGGCCCGCGAGAAGTCCGATGAGGATCTCGCCGGCGTAGATGTTCCCGTAGAGACGGAGACCGAGCGTCAGCGTGTTCGCGAATTCCTCGATGATTTTCAGAGGAGTCATGAATGCGACCGGCTTCGTGTAGCCGACGAAGTAGTTCTTCGCGCCGGTCATCTTGACGCCGTAGTAGTGCGTCAGGACGAGGACCATTGCCGCGAGCGTCATCGTGATGGTCGGATCCGCTGTCGGCGACTTCCACCACAGCTCATGATCCCACACGATTGCGAACGGCAGACCGAGCATATTCGCTACGAAGACGAACATGATGAGCGTCAGGCCGAGCAGGTGGAAACGTCCGCCTGTTTTCCAGTCCATGTTGCTTTTGATGATGCCCTTGACGAAGTCCATGACCCATTCCATGAAGTTCTGCATGCCGGTCGGCTTCAGTTTCATGTTGCGGGTCGAGATGAACGCAATGAGAAAGACGATGAGGCATGTAACCCCGAGCATGAGGATATTCGATGGATTGAACGTCAGTCCGAGCCATTCGAATTGGGGGTTTTCATGGTTCATTTATTGGTTCACCTCTCTTTCTCCCCAGAATCCNATGCCGGTTTCGTCCGTGGCGGCGGCGAGGATGAGGTCGGCGTCGGTTCCGTCGCAGGCGCGGAGGGCGTCGTACAGGTCGGCGGAGACGGATTCGGGGTCTCCCGGGCGCCCGGCGCGGAAGAACCAGTCGGCGCCCGCTTCCCCGAATCCTTCGGGCGCGACGAGTGCGACCCGGCGGCCGTCGGCGTGCAGTTGCCCGACCGCCGACCGGATCGCCGCGAGATCCGGCGCGATCAAAAACACCGGCGCGTCGGGAGAGTAGTGGGTGTATTTCATGCCGGGGGCGCGCGGGGCGCCGGCTCCGGCTTCAGCGGCTTCTGCGGATCCGTTGACCGGGCCGATGACCGGTTCAAGCATCGCCGCCGTCACCGCACCCGGACGAAGAATCGTCGGGACGTCCGCCGTCAGGTCGAGGACGGTCGATTCGATGCCGATGCCGGTGCGGCCGCCGTCCAGTATGTAAGGGATTTTTCCGTGCATGTCCGCCAGCACGTGATCGGCCGCGGTCGGACTCGGTTTTCCGCTCGTGTTGGCACTCGGTGCGGCGAGGGGCTGTCCGATCCGCCGGAGNCGCGACACCCGCCGCAAAGCGGATGCCGGAGCCGAGCGATGGCGCCCGGGTCCCTCCCGTCAGCGTCCGGTCGAACCTCTCCATCCTCCTGACGAGGATCCAGAAGTTATACAACCCAAAGAGGATCCCGAGAATGAGCCCGGCAAACACTTTCGGCCATGGGGTGAATCCCCACCCGAGGACAAGCAATGCAAGCAAAAAAAAGAGAGCCCTCTTCTGCCTATTGTGGATTTGCCGCAAGTTCTCCATAAATCGAGGTCCCCCGCATCGTATTTCCGGCCGGTTTCCGCCTGTCGGAGCGAGTATGATAGAATGCAGTAACAGCAAGTGCACGCAGCGTCTGAAAACGCCTGTAACCCTTGTCATTCTTACCCTTTGCAAGCATACAACAGGGGTAAAATGATGTCAATTGGTTCCCGTGAAATTCTTCACAAGCCGACTTTTTTGTCAACGTTTCGACAAATCTGCATAAGTAGCCGGATCCGGGGCTGAATCCCCCGGTTGACGGATGCTTTTTTCATTGTGAGGAACGTCAGATGTTGGCGTTTTTCTGGTGTCTTTCGCAGCAGGCTGGCCGGCGTGTAAACGGTGTTTTCATAGAAGCGCGGCAGTCCGGTTCTCCCGGCTTTTGCCAAGTGTTGCCGAACCGCCCGCACCATTATACATATTTTTCTGAATTCATCCTTCTTTATCCATGTAATGGATCAACGCACGGACAATCCGCTCCGATGCATGGCCGTCCCCGTACGGATTGGACGCCTTCGCCATCTCGGCGTAGGCGTTTTCGTCGCTGAGCAGTTCGTCTGCGAGCCGGAAGATCGTCTCTTCGTCGGTCCCGGCGAGCTTCAACGTGCCTGCTTCGATTCCTTCCGGCCGCTCCGTCGTGTCGCGCAGCACAAGCACCGGCTTTCCGAGGGACGGTGCTTCTTCCTGGATGCCGCCCGAATCGGTGAGGATCAGGTGGGAGCGCGCCGCGAAGTTGTGGAAATCCACGACTTCCAGCGGGTTGATCAGCTGAACGCGCGGATTGTCGCCGAGGATCTCATCCGCCACTTCCCGGACGGCCGGGTTCAAGTGCACCGGATAGATGACGCGCGTGTCCGGGTGCTTGTCGAGCAGCCGGCTGATCGCCCGGAACATATGGCGCATCGGCTCCCCGAGGTTTTCCCGGCGGTGCGCCGTGAGCAGGATGATCCGGTCTTCTTTTGCCTCATCAAGAATCGGGCTTTCATATGATTCGTCGACAGTCGTTTTCAGCGCATCGATCGCCGTGTTCCCGGTGATGAAGATCCGGTCTTCCGGCTTCCCTTCCGCGATCAGGTTCGCGGCCGACTTCTCCGTCGGCGCAAAATGAAGGTCGGCAAGCACGCCGGTGAGCTGGCGGTTCATCTCTTCCGGGAACGGGGAATGCTTGTCCCACGTCCGGAGACCCGCCTCGACGTGGCCGACCGTGATGCCGTTATAGAAGGCGGCGAGGCTGGCGATGAAGGTCGTCGACGTGTCCCCGTGCACGAGCACGACGTCCGGCTTCGCCTCTTTCATGACCCGGTCGAGGCCCTCAAGGCCGCGGGTCGCGACATCGACGAGCGTCTGCCGGTCCTTCATGATGTTCAGGTCAAAGTCCGGCTCGATGCCGAACGCCGAGAGCACCTGGTCGAGCATCTCCCGGTGCTGCGCGGTCACGGTCACAATCGGCTCGATCGATTCCGGGTGCTTGTTCAGCTCGAGGACGAGCGGCGCCATCTTGATCGCTTCCGGCCGCGTGCCGAAGATCGTCATCACTTTCCATCTCTTCGTCAATTCGATTCACCTTCCAAACTTATTTTAAGCGGGATTATTTCGTGCCGAACAGGCGGTCTCCGGCGTCGCCGAGCCCCGGGACGATGTACCCGTGGTCGTTCAGCTTTTCATCGAGCGCCGCGATGTAGATGTCGACGTCCGGGTGCGCATCCGCCAGCGCCTTGACGCCTTCTGGTGCCGCAATCAGGCACATGAACCGGATATGCGTCGCACCGCGCGTCTTCAGCGAATCAATCGCCGCGATCGCCGATCCGCCGGTCGCGAGCATCGGGTCGACGACGATGAACTCGCGCTCTCCGACATCCGACGGAAGCTTCGCGTAATACTCGACGGGCTTCAGCGTCTCCGGATCCCGGTACAGGCCGATGTGGCCGACTTTTGCGGTCGGGATGAGCTTCACGATCCCGTCCACCATGCCGATGCCGGCACGGAGGATCGGCACGACGCCGAGCTTCTTCCCTGCCAGCACATACGATTCCGCCATCTGCACCGGCGTCTGCACTTCCGTCTTGCGCAGCGGCAGGTCACGGGTGATCTCGTACGCCATGAGCGTCGCCACCTCGTCCACCAGCTCGCGGAACTCCTTCGTCCCGGTGTTCACATCCCGGATATACGTCAATTTATGCTGAATGAGCGGGTGATCAAATACATGCACTTTTCCCATCGCTTTCACTCTCCTGTTCACTGGCCGGGGGCTGCCCGGCCGCCAATGATGTTCTTAACTCGTCCATTATAACAATGATTCCCGCAGGACGCACCGGCGGCCCTGCTTTGTCATGGAAATGAAAGAATGACGGGGGGTTCGTGGGGACGCGTGGGGCGGGGGGCTGGAGCTGGAAAATAAAACCTGGACGACTCGAGGCCGGTTGCGGACGACTCAGCGCCGAATCCGGACGACTCGGGCCCGAATGCGGACGACTCATCCCTGGAAAATAAAACCTGGACGACTCGAGGCCAGATGCGGACGACTCGGGGCCAAATGCGGACGACTCACTCCTGGAAAATAAAACCTGGACGACTCGAGGCCGGATGCGGACGACTCAGAGCCGAATCCGGACGACTCGGGCCCGAACGCGGACGACTCATCCCTGGAAAGTAAAACCTGGACGACTCGAGGCCAGATGCGGACGACTCAGAGCCGAATCCGGACGACTCGCCGGACCTCCCCCCTCCTATATACGAAAGGACCTGCCGCCCGGCAGGCCCTTCCTTCATTCATTAATTTTCATAAAGCGGGAATTTCGAAGTGAGGGCGGCGACGCGCTCTTTCACTTCCTGTTTCACCGACTCGTCTTCGTGGTTTTTCAGCAGCTTGGCGATGATGGTGCCGATTTCCTTCATTTCTTCCTCTTTGAAGCCGCGGGACGTGACGGCCGGCGTGCCGATGCGGACGCCGGATGTGACGAACGGGCTTTCCGTGTCGAACGGGATGGTGTTTTTATTCACCGTGATGCCGGCTTCGTCGAGGACGGCTTCCGCGACTTTTCCGGTGATGCCGAGCGAACGGAGGTTCAGGAGCAGCAGGTGGTTGTCAGTGCCGCCGGAGACGAGGTCGATGCCTTCCGACTTGAGCGCTTCGCCGAGCGCCTTTGCATTGTCGACGACCTGTTGCATGTACTCCTTGAACTCCGGCTTCAGCGCTTCGCCGAAAGCGACCGCTTTCGCCGCGATAACATGCATGAGCGGGCCGCCCTGGATGCCCGGGAAAATCGACTTGTCGATCTTCTTGCCGAATTCCTCCGTCGTCAAAATCAGTCCGCCGCGCGGTCCGCGGAGCGTCTTGTGGGTCGTCGAAGTGACGAAGTGGGCGTGCGGCACCGGGTTCGGGTGAAGGCCGGCCGCGACAAGTCCTGCGATGTGCGCCATGTCGACGAACAGGTACGCGCCGACTTCATCGGCGATCTCGCGGAACTTCTTGAAATCGAGCTGGCGCGGATAGGCGCTCGCTCCGGCGACGATCATTTTCGGCTTGTGCTCGAGCGCCTTCTGGCGGACATCTTCGTAGTCAACGAGCTCGCCTTCCTTGCCGACGCCGTAATCGACGAAGTTATATTGAACGCCGGAGAAGTTCACCGGGCTGCCGTGCGTCAGGTGGCCTCCGTGGCTCAGGTTCATCCCGAGGACCGTGTCGCCCGGTTCGAGAACCGTGAAGTAGACGGCCATGTTCGCCTGTGCGCCGGAGTGCGGCTGGACGTTCGCGTGTTCAGCGCCGAAGATTTCCTTCAGGCGGTCGCGCGCGATGTTTTCCACGACGTCGACATGTTCACAGCCGCCGTAGTACCGCTTGCCCGGATAGCCTTCCGCATATTTATTCGTCAGGACGGAGCCCTGTGCCTCCATGACCGCTTCCGATACGAAGTTTTCGGAGGCGATCAGTTCGATGTTGTCCTGCTGGCGTTTCTTCTCCGCCATGATGGCGTCAAATACTGCTGTGTCCTCGCTCTTCACGTGTTCGAGTTGTTGAACCATGTTCATTCCCCTTCCCCATTGTCTTTTTCTTCTTCTAGCAGTTCCCAATCAGGCTCGTCCGCCGGTCCGGTTTCCACAACATACACCGCACGCGCGCCGCCGATCAGTTTCGGACGGGTCTTCGCAATCGTCACGACTGCTTCGCCGACCCGGTCAACCGAGGCGCGGAGCGGGACGGCGACCGGCCGCAGCTGCATGCCGATCAGCGTCTGGCCGATGTCGATCCCGGCGTGTGCCCGGACGCCTTCGACGACGACCGGATCCGCCATCTCCCGGTAGGCAAATGCGGACATCGACCCGCCCGCCCGGACAGCCGGCACGACCGTCACCGGTTCGTACCCGAAGCGTTCGGCCGCCTCCCGTTCAAGCGTGACGGCCCGGTTGATATGTTCGCACCCCTGGAATGCGAGATACAGGCCGTTTCGGTCCGCGAATTCCTTCAGCGGCACGTACAGCACTTCCGCGATGTCAAGCGCCCCGCTCGTGCCGATGCGGCTCCCGGCCACCTCGGACGTCGAGCAGCCGACGACGAACAGCTGTCCCTGGCGGAATTCCGCCTGTTCTTCAAGCTGCCCGAGAATCTCCTCAAGCTGCAGCTTCCACAATTGCTGTGCATCCATGAGAGAATCCCCCTTTTTCAGCCTTCCATTTCCGAAAGCTTTTCGATCCGGCGCTCGTGGCGTCCGCCTTCGAATTCGCCTTCCAGCCATGTCTTCGCAATTTCGCGGGCAAGCCCCGGGCCGATCACGCGCTCGCCCATCGCGAGGACGTTCGAGTCGTTATGGCCGCGGGTCGCCTTCGCGCTGAACACGTCATGGCAAAGCGCGCAACGGATGCCCTTGACTTTATTCGCCGCGATCGACATGCCGATCCCCGTCCCGCAAATGACGATACCCCGGTCAAACTCTCCGTCCGCGACCCGCTGTGCGACGGGTTTCGCATAATCGGGATAGTCCACGGAGCTGTCGTCCTGCGGGCCGAAGTCCTCATACTCGATGCCCATCTCGTCCATCAGGTCCTTGATCTCGGCGCGCAGCCGGTTGCCGCCGTGATCGGAAGAAATCGCTACTCTCATCCGCTTTCCCTCTTTTCTATCAAATCCATTTCCTTTCTCATCATATCATTATTCAGGAAATAAAAATACAGCCCATTTTCAGGGCTGCCGCATGTTCCGCCGGAGTGCTTCCGCAAGCTGTCCGACCGCTTCTTTCAATTCATCAAATGCGATCCGGTAGTCGCTTTCATTGCCGCCGAACGGATCCGCAATGTCCCGTTCGCCGAGCCCGACATAGCTGTTCAACCGGAACGTTTTCCCCTTCGCTTCGCGGAATGAGCGCTCGAGTGCACGCCGGTGCCCGTCCGTCATCGTGAGGATCAGATCCGCCCAGCCGACCAGCTCTTCGTCCGCATTCGCCGACGGCCCGGCTGCCGGCAGCCCGTGGCGGCTGATGAGCGTCACGGCATGCCGGGAAGGAGGAAGGCCGGCCATCGCCGAGATTCCCGCAGACCGGACCTCCACGCCGGGGATCTGTTCCCCCTTCAGCAGCGCCTCGGCCATCGGACTCCGGCATGTATTGCCCGTACAGATGAATAAGATGTTCACTCCGTCCACCGCCCCTCCGTCCGATCCGTGTTCACGGGAGCAACGGGAGGATCCCCATGAGGATGAGCCCCGCCCCGGCGATCAGCCGGAGCCGGCGCCCGCCGATCCTGCCGAACGTCCCCCTCATATAGAGAGCCCCGCACGACAAGATGAAAGCGCTCATCCCGGCACTCGCGATAAACCGGATCATGTCTAACTGAAGCATACCAAATGACACGCTCACTGAAAAGGCGTCGAGACTGAGGAGGGCGGCAAGCATGAACGGCGGCATCTTCACGTCCGCCCCTTCATCCGCCAGCATCATATGAAGCCCGAGCAGCACGAGCAGGACCGCCGAAAGATAAACGCCGAGGCCGGCAAGCAAGTCGGCAGCAGCCCCGCCGGCCAGAAAACCCGCCAGCGGGAACAACATATGAAGCACGGCTGTCCAGACCGCGAGCAGCAGACGCTTCCTCTTCAGCGGCAGAACGGCATAGACGGCAACCGCATCCACCGCCGTCAACACCCCCGCCACCGGTTCCTGCCACATCCGACCCCCTCCATTTCCCATTATCCATCCAACCTATGCGGATTGAGGGCGGGACATGAGCCGGGGGCAGGGTGTGGTTGGGCGGCGGGGCGGGAAATAAAAACTTGGACGACTCGGGGCCGGATGCGGACGACTCGGACCCGGTTGCGGACGACTCACGGCCGCATGCGGACGACTCACTCCTGGAAAAGAAAACCTGGACGACTCGGCGCCCGATGCGGACGACTCGGACCCGGATCCGGACGACTCACGGCCGAATGCGGACGACTCACTCACCTCAGCATGGCCGTTTCTCTGTTCCAATCAGCCTCCTGCTGACCCGGCGACAATCTGAGCGGCAGCCGAAGCCCTTTGTAATTCCATGAATAATAAATAGTACGCGCCTCCATGATTCTATCCAATTGAAATTTCCGGAGAATCCGTCCGGCGGCCTGCCTGGTTAAAAGGCGAAACAGTTTGCGCACCTCCTCACTTGTGATCAGCCGGCTTCTTAGTAAGAACCAATCAAGAAGTGTCTTTGCCTCAACATCCTCACATTGTCTTTTGCAGCTTTCACATGTCCAGATTCGCTGGGTCTTCTTAAACACGGTTCCTCCGCACTCATCGCAAATGGGTCCCCAATAAATTTCATCTTCCTGAATATTAAACTGCTCTCTCAAAGGGAACTGAAAATAGGGTTCCTGTGAGTCCAGTATATATTGAACAAGATTATCCAAATCCGCCTCGTCTCGCCCAACCGGCCCGACCCGTTCTTCTTCGAGGTGACGGCGGATCTCCCTTAACCGCATCACCTTGCTACGCCCTTTCGTAGCCTTCTCAATTACCGAGTTTGCCGTCATCACAACATCTCCGTCCACAAAATACGGGATATCCCGGCAACTCAACCAGTACCGAAGATCCGCCATCTCCTCCTCCAACTGCAGAGCCGGGCATTCATAGCTGTCGATTGCATAACCGTCCGGATCCACTTTATCCAGCCGGGCCGGGCCCTCTTCAAACCGGAGCCGGCCCGTAAATGATGATCCTCGTGGGGGTCAGCACAAGCAAATCAATTTGCACAAACTGGCCGGGCGATACTTGCAGCCGGACATCCCATAAGACGCGAAACGGAAAGGGATATTGCAGTTTTTGAATATACTCAAGCACTTTTTTCTCCCCTGCAATTCCGGCACTCACCGTATACAACCGTTTCTCAATCTCAGATACTTTGCGGTGACTTGCTTTTTTCGCGCGAATTAAAAAACGTTCCAACCCGTAGCTGTATAAAATGGATATCGATTTGATTAGACTGACCCCCTTTTTTTCTACCATAGCATGAGTTGGAATTATCCAAAAGCTGTCCTGTCGGCGCGCTTTACATCAAATTTTAATTTTGACCCCCGCTTTTTCCTCCAAAATTCAATTTTGAGAGCCAATAATGCCGCAAAATAAAACTTTCAGGATTTCACCATTATGAATGAGTTTCCCAGTTTTAACCTGGACGACTCGATGCCCGATGCGGACGACTCAGGGCCAGATGCGGACGACTCACGTCTGGAAAAGAAAACCTGGACGACTCGACGCCTTATGCGGACGACTCGGACCCGGATGCGGACGACTCAATCCTGGAAAAGAAAACCTGGACGACTCGACGCCCGATGCGGACGACTCGGACCCGAATGCGGACGACTCAGGGCCGAATAGGACAACTCAATCCTGGAAAAGAAAACCTGGACGACTCGATGCCCGATGCGGACGACTCGGACCCGGATGCGGACGACTCAGGGCCAGATGCGGACGACTCACCCTGAAGATAAAACCTCCACACTCCCACATACACTCCCACACACCAAAAAAGGCAGGGCGCCGAGGCGTCCTGCCGTTCTTCATTCATTTCTTTCTCCGAACCATCTGCCGCCGGCGGCTTTGCCGAGCCGGTTCATGACGGCGCGGCCGATGCCGGTTTCGTCCGTGGCGGCGGCGAGGATGAGGTCGGCGTCGGTTCCGTCGCAGGCGCGGAGGGCGTCGTACAGGTCGGCGGAGACGGATTCGGGGTCTCCCGGGCGCCCGGCGCGGAAGAACCAGTCGGCGCCCGCTTCCCCGAATCCTTCGGGCGCGACGAGTGCGACCCGGCGGCCGTCGGCGTGCAGTTGCCCGACCGCCGACCGGATCGCCGCGAGATCCGGCGCGATCAAAAACACCGGCGCGTCGGGAGAGTAGTGGGTGTATTTCATGCCGGGGGCGCGCGGGGCGCCGGCTCCGGCTTCAGCGGCTTCTGCGGATCCGTTGACCGGGCCGATGACCGGTTCAAGCATCGCCGCCGTCACCGCACCCGGACGAAGAATCGTCGGGACGTCCGCCGTCAGGTCGAGGACGGTCGATTCGATGCCGATGCCGGTGCGGCCGCCGTCCAGTATGTAAGGGATTTTTCCGTGCATGTCCGCCAGCACGTGATCGGCCGCGGTCGGACTCGGTTTTCCGCTCGTGTTGGCACTCGGTGCGGCGAGGGGCTGTCCGATCCGCCGGAGCAGTCCGAGTGCGGCCGGGTGATCCGGCATGCGGATTCCGACGGTGTCGAGGCCGGCCGTGACCGACGGGGCGAACACGCCGGGGGCCGCTTTCAGGATGAGCGTGAGCGGGCCCGGCCAGAATGCGTCCATCAGCTTCCGGGCAGTTGCCGGCACGTCCGCCGCGTAGCGTCCGACTTCTTCGGCCGTTCCGACGTGGGCGATGAGCGGGTTGTCCGACGGCCGTCCTTTTGCGCGGTAGATCTTCCGGACCGCTTCCTCGGAAGTGGCGAGGGCGCCGAGGCCGTACACTGTTTCAGTCGGAAAGGCGACGAGCTCGCCTCCCAGAAGCAGGCGGACCGCCTGTTCGAAGCGTTCGTCGTCTCCGTTCCCCGTCAGCACCGCTTTATCCGTTTCCATGTTCATCTTCCTTTCCACGCCGGACGTTCAGCCGAACAGCCCTTTCAGCCATTCGACGATGAAGAATGTGACCGGCTCGTTTTCCTCGGTTTCTGCTTTTGCTTCCTTCGCTTCTTCTTTCGGCGGGTCGCAGACGTCCGGGAACAGGGCGCACCACCAGTTGTCGCCGCGGCCGCTCCCGATCGTCACGACCCACGCATCCGCCTCCTGCTGGGGAAGGACGCCTCCCCGGAACATCTTCGGCGGGAACAGGGCGGCCCCGTGTTCAAGCCGCACCTCACCGGAGACGCCTCCGATCAGTGCCGGAAGCTCCGCGTCCAGCCGGCGAATGAGCTCTTCGGGCGTCCGGCTCTCGCGCTGCGCCCGCTCGACGGCCGGCGCGATCAGTCCGACGACTTCCCGCTTTTCGGCCTGTGCGGAGGCGTGGTTGCTGTCCGCGATGACGCGGATCCTGAGCATGCTCGCCTCCTCTTCCGCGCCGGAACCCGTCAACAGGAACAGCGCGCATTGGACGATCAGCAACATCAAGATGAATTCAATAAACGGAATCGCGGCCCGCAGCTTTTCTTTTCCCGAAGCGGTTTTGCGAATGTTGTAGTCTGTCAGCATATTCGTTCCTCCCTTGCCCGCATTGTGGGCAGGACGGGAGGAATCTATTCAACGAATCTTTTATTTTTCGGCGGGAAGCTCGCAAAATACGAATCGGTCTTTGCCGTTGATGTCCCGGACGACTTCCGTGCGGGCGTCAGGGAGGGCGGCCGCGAACATCGCGGAGACGGCCGGCCCCTGGAGATGGCCGATTTCAAGTCCGATGAGTCCCGGCCGGTTCATGAGCGCCGGCAGTTCCGCCGCGAGTGTCCGGTAATGGGCGAGCCCGTTTTCCTCTGCGAATAAAGCGCCGTGCGGTTCGTGGCCCGTGACGGTGTCCGACATGCCGGACGATTCGCTTTCCGCGATGTACGGCGGATTCGACAGGACGACGTCCCACCGGGCGCCTTCGAGCGGCCGGGCCATGTCCCCTTTCAGGAATGAAATATCTGCGCCGAGACGGCCGGCGTTTTCACGTGCCACTTCAAGGGCGTCCGGTGAAATGTCGGTCGCCGTGACGTCCGCCGCGGGCCGGCCGAGCTTAAGCGACACCGCGATGATGCCGCTCCCCGTGCCGATGTCGGCCATCCGGACCGGCGCGTCCGCCGGCCAGATCTTCGCCGCCCTGCGGAGAGCGCCGTCCACGAGTTCCTCGGTTTCCGGTCGCGGGATGAGGACGTCCGGCGTCACCCGGAAAGTCCGGCCGAGGAATTCCTCTTCGCCCGTCACGTGCTGAACCGGGACGCCGGCGGCCATCTTTTGGATTCCTTCAATAAAAGCAGTCCGGCTTTCTTCGCCGATCTTATCCGGAAGCCGGACGAGCAGTCCCGTCCGGCCGGTGCCGAGCACATGCTGCATGAGAAGTTCGGCGGCCCGTTCTTCCCGTCCCGCTTCCCGGAGGCGCCGCTTTCCTTCGGCGAGAACGCCGGCGATCCGGTCATTCCGCTGCATCGAGCTGCTCCAGGCGGGCGGCCTGTTCTTCCATGATGAGCGCGTCGATCACTTCATCGAGCTTGCCGCCGATGATCTGGTCGAGCTTCTGGATCGTCAGGCCGATGCGGTGGTCGGTCACCCGGTTCTGCGGGAAATTATACGTCCGGATGCGCTCCGAGCGGTCACCGGAACCGACGGCGGACTTCCGCTTGGCGTCGTATTCGGCCTGTGCTTCCTGCTGGAATTTGTCGTACACGCGGGCGCGGAGCACCTTCATCGCCTTTTCCTTGTTCTTGATCTGGGATTTCTCGTCCTGGCAGGAGACGACGGTCCCGGTCGGGATGTGCGTGAGGCGGACGGCGGACATCGTCGTGTTGACCGACTGGCCCCCCGGTCCGCTCGAGGCGAACGTGTCGACGCGGATGTCTTTGTCGTGCAGTTCGATCTCGACTTCCTCCGCCTCCGGCAGGCACGCGACTGTCGCGGTCGACGTGTGGATCCGGCCGCCCGACTCGGTTTCCGGCACGCGCTGGACGCGGTGTGCGCCGTTCTCGAATTTCAGTCGGGAATAAGCCCCGTGCCCCGTGATCATGAAGATGATCTCCTTGAATCCGCCGAGCCCGGTCGGCGAGGCGTCCATCACTTCGGTTTTCCAGCCTTTCGCCTCGGCGTAGCGGCTGTACATGCGGAACAAGTCGCCGGCGAACAGCGCGGCCTCGTCGCCGCCCGCCGCCCCGCGGACTTCCATGATGACGTTGCGGGAGTCGTTCGGGTCCTTCGGCAGGAGCAGCACTTTGAGTTCCTCGTCCATCGCGGCGATCCGTTCCTCGAGTTCCCCGACTTCTTCTTTGACGAGCTCGCGCATGTCGTCGTCGAGTTTGTCGCCGAGCATCTGCCGGGCATCTTCCAGCTCGCCGGTCGCGGCTTTGTACGACCGGTACACGTCGACCGTCCGGGCGATGTCCGACTGTTCCTTCGAATATTTCCTCAGCAAGCCGGAGTCCGACACGATCTCCGGGTCGCTCAGCAGTTCATTCAGTTTTTCATAGCGGTCTTCCACCGCCTGCAACCGTTCATACATTCCGGGAGTCCTCCCATATCGTGCTTGATGATCTTTCCATTATAGCGTGAAAAGCACCCGGCCGTCATCGGTCGGGTGCCTGGTCTTTTATTCGTCTTCGAGTGAGCCGCTTTTCACGGACACGCCGTTCGGCACTTCGTGGTGCAGCCGGCAGCGCGGTTCATAGGCTTCCGAGGCACCGACGAGGATGACCGGATCATCCGCGTGCGCCNAGTCCGAGTGCGGCCGGGTGATCCGGCATGCGGATTCCGACGGTGTCGAGGCCGGCCGTGACCGACGGGGCGAACACGCCGGGGGCCGCTTTCAGGATGAGCGTGAGCGGGCCCGGCCAGAATGCGTCCATCAGCTTCCGGGCAGTTGCCGGCACGTCCGCCGCGTAGCGTCCGACTTCTTCGGCCGTTCCGACGTGGGCGATGAGCGGGTTGTCCGACGGCCGTCCTTTTGCGCGGTAGATCTTCCGGACCGCTTCCTCGGAAGTGGCGAGGGCGCCGAGGCCGTACACTGTTTCAGTCGGAAAGGCGACGAGCTCGCCTCCCAGAAGCAGGCGGACCGCCTGTTCGAAGCGTTCGTCGTCTCCGTTCCCCGTCAGCACCGCTTTATCCGTTTCCATGTTCATCTTCCTTTCCACGCCGGACGTTCAGCCGAACAGCCCTTTCAGCCATTCGACGATGAAGAATGTGACCGGCTCGTTTTCCTCGGTTTCTGCTTTTGCTTCCTTCGCTTCTTCTTTCGGCGGGTCGCAGACGTCCGGGAACAGGGCGCACCACCAGTTGTCGCCGCGGCCGCTCCCGATCGTCACGACCCACGCATCCGCCTCCTGCTGGGGAAGGACGCCTCCCCGGAACATCTTCGGCGGGAACAGGGCGGCCCCGTGTTCAAGCCGCACCTCACCGGAGACGCCTCCGATCAGTGCCGGAAGCTCCGCGTCCAGCCGGCGAATGAGCTCTTCGGGCGTCCGGCTCTCGCGCTGCGCCCGCTCGACGGCCGGCGCGATCAGTCCGACGACTTCCCGCTTTTCGGCCTGTGCGGAGGCGTGGTTGCTGTCCGCGATGACGCGGATCCTGAGCATGCTCGCCTCCTCTTCCGCGCCGGAACCCGTCAACAGGAACAGCGCGCATTGGACGATCAGCAACATCAAGATGAATTCAATAAACGGAATCGCGGCCCGCAGCTTTTCTTTTCCCGAAGCGGTTTTGCGAATGTTGTAGTCTGTCAGCATATTCGTTCCTCCCTTGCCCGCATTGTGGGCAGGACGGGAGGAATCTATTCAACGAATCTTTTATTTTTCGGCGGGAAGCTCGCAAAATACGAATCGGTCTTTGCCGTTGATGTCCCGGACGACTTCCGTGCGGGCGTCAGGGAGGGCGGCCGCGAACATCGCGGAGACGGCCGGCCCCTGGAGATGGCCGATTTCAAGTCCGATGAGTCCCGGCCGGTTCATGAGCGCCGGCAGTTCCGCCGCGAGTGTCCGGTAATGGGCGAGCCCGTTTTCCTCTGCGAATAAAGCGCCGTGCGGTTCGTGGCCCGTGACGGTGTCCGACATGCCGGACGATTCGCTTTCCGCGATGTACGGCGGATTCGACAGGACGACGTCCCACCGGGCGCCTTCGAGCGGCCGGGCCATGTCCCCTTTCAGGAATGAAATATCTGCGCCGAGACGGCCGGCGTTTTCACGTGCCACTTCAAGGGCGTCCGGTGAAATGTCGGTCGCCGTGACGTCCGCCGCGGGCCGGCCGAGCTTAAGCGACACCGCGATGATGCCGCTCCCCGTGCCGATGTCGGCCATCCGGACCGGCGCGTCCGCCGGCCAGATCTTCGCCGCCCTGCGGAGAGCGCCGTCCACGAGTTCCTCGGTTTCCGGTCGCGGGATGAGGACGTCCGGCGTCACCCGGAAAGTCCGGCCGAGGAATTCCTCTTCGCCCGTCACGTGCTGAACCGGGACGCCGGCGGCCATCTTTTGGATTCCTTCAATAAAAGCAGTCCGGCTTTCTTCGCCGATCTTATCCGGAAGCCGGACGAGCAGTCCCGTCCGGCCGGTGCCGAGCACATGCTGCATGAGAAGTTCGGCGGCCCGTTCTTCCCGTCCCGCTTCCCGGAGGCGCCGCTTTCCTTCGGCGAGAACGCCGGCGATCCGGTCATTCCGCTGCATCGAGCTGCTCCAGGCGGGCGGCCTGTTCTTCCATGATGAGCGCGTCGATCACTTCATCGAGCTTGCCGCCGATGATCTGGTCGAGCTTCTGGATCGTCAGGCCGATGCGGTGGTCGGTCACCCGGTTCTGCGGGAAATTATACGTCCGGATGCGCTCCGAGCGGTCACCGGAACCGACGGCGGACTTCCGCTTGGCGTCGTATTCGGCCTGTGCTTCCTGCTGGAATTTGTCGTACACGCGGGCGCGGAGCACCTTCATCGCCTTTTCCTTGTTCTTGATCTGGGATTTCTCGTCCTGGCAGGAGACGACGGTCCCGGTCGGGATGTGCGTGAGGCGGACGGCGGACATCGTCGTGTTGACCGACTGGCCCCCCGGTCCGCTCGAGGCGAACGTGTCGACGCGGATGTCTTTGTCGTGCAGTTCGATCTCGACTTCCTCCGCCTCCGGCAGGCACGCGACTGTCGCGGTCGACGTGTGGATCCGGCCGCCCGACTCGGTTTCCGGCACGCGCTGGACGCGGTGTGCGCCGTTCTCGAATTTCAGTCGGGAATAAGCCCCGTGCCCCGTGATCATGAAGATGATCTCCTTGAATCCGCCGAGCCCGGTCGGCGAGGCGTCCATCACTTCGGTTTTCCAGCCTTTCGCCTCGGCGTAGCGGCTGTACATGCGGAACAAGTCGCCGGCGAACAGCGCGGCCTCGTCGCCGCCCGCCGCCCCGCGGACTTCCATGATGACGTTGCGGGAGTCGTTCGGGTCCTTCGGCAGGAGCAGCACTTTGAGTTCCTCGTCCATCGCGGCGATCCGTTCCTCGAGTTCCCCGACTTCTTCTTTGACGAGCTCGCGCATGTCGTCGTCGAGTTTGTCGCCGAGCATCTGCCGGGCATCTTCCAGCTCGCCGGTCGCGGCTTTGTACGACCGGTACACGTCGACCGTCCGGGCGATGTCCGACTGTTCCTTCGAATATTTCCTCAGCAAGCCGGAGTCCGACACGATCTCCGGGTCGCTCAGCAGTTCATTCAGTTTTTCATAGCGGTCTTCCACCGCCTGCAACCGTTCATACATTCCGGGAGTCCTCCCATATCGTGCTTGATGATCTTTCCATTATAGCGTGAAAAGCACCCGGCCGTCATCGGTCGGGTGCCTGGTCTTTTATTCGTCTTCGAGTGAGCCGCTTTTCACGGACACGCCGTTCGGCACTTCGTGGTGCAGCCGGCAGCGCGGTTCATAGGCTTCCGAGGCACCGACGAGGATGACCGGATCATCCGCGTGCGCCGGCTTCCCGTCGATCAGCCGCTGCGTCCGGCTGGCCGGAGATCCGCACACCGTGCAGACCGCCTGCAGTTTCGTGACGTGTTCGGCGACCGCCATCAGCTTCGGCATCGGCCCGAACGGCTCCCCGCGGAAGTCCTGGTCGAGACCCGCCACGATGACGCGGTAGCCGCGGTCCGCGAGCTCCCCGACCGTCCGGACGATTCCCTCGTCGAAAAACTGGGCCTCATCGATGCCGATGACGTCCACGCGGTCATCGATATGCCGCCAGATCTGTCCGGCCTCGGCGACCGGCATCGCGATGATCTCGTCGCCGTTGTGGCTCACGACCGACGTCTCGCTGTATCGGTTGTCGATCGCCGGCTTGAAGACGGCGATCTCCTGTTTGGCGAAACGGGCGCGCCGGAGCCGCCGGATCAGCTCCTCCGACTTCCCGGAGAACATGCTGCCGCAGATCACCTCGACCCAGCCGCCCTGCAATGAAACGTACATCCGGAATTCCCCTTTCCGATCCCAGGGGCTGTTCCCCCGTCCATGGTTTCCGAAGTTTAATCTTAACGGATATGATGTGCAATTTCCCGTCTTTAATTTTTGGCCGGGATGTGGTATGGCGGGTGCGGACGGAGGGGTATGAGTGCGGCGGGATCGTTATCGTTTTGCGTTGGATAAATAACGTTCTGGCTTGGGTAATTACGTTTCGCTTGAGATACACAACGTTTCACCTGAGATACACAACGTCTCACCTGAGATACACAACGTCTCACCCCAGATCAGCAACGTTTCACCTGAGATCCACAACGTTCCGCACGATAAAGATAACGCTTTGCCGGATAAAGATAACGTTCCCCTTAATAAAGATAACGCTCCTCTTCAATCACGCCCCGCCTGATCCCGTGCAATTAAAAACCCGCCTGGACGGGGTGTCCGGGCGGGTAGGGTTGACGAAATTATTCTTCGTCGCGGCCTTCTTCTTTGAGGCCGTATTTTTTGTTGAAGCGGTCGATCCGGCCGTCGGCTGCAGCGAACTTCTGGCGGCCCGTGTAGAACGGGTGGCATGCGGAGCAGACCTCAACGCGGATGTCTTCTTTTACGGAACCTGTTTCGAACGTGTTGCCGCAAGAGCAAGTGACCGTTGCTGTTTTGTAGTCCGGGTGAATTGCAGTTTTCATGAATTGTTTCTCCTCTCGCCCTGAACCATCCGGAACAGAGTTTTTATTATGGGTACTGCAGCCTTACACGGTCATACAGGCGAACCGTATATGCTGTCAGATAATCGCAACCTTACATGTCTCATTATAACACCGCCCGAGCTCCGGTGCAATCAATTAATTTCACCCGTTCGGACGGGTACGCGGCTCTTACAGCAGCCCTTTCCCGCCCCGCTTTTCCTTCATTTCCTTGTCGAGCCGGCCGAAGAATTCTTCGTTGTCCTTCGTATTCCGGAGTTTCTTCAGGAAGCGCTCGGCGAAGTCCGGGTTGTCGGAGAAGGTGCGGCGGATCGCCCACAGTTTCTCGAGGCGGTCTTTCGGGATGAGGAGCTCCTCTTTCCGAGTGCCGGAGCGGCGGATGTCGATGGCCGGGAAGATGCGGCGTTCCGCGAGATGGCGGTCAAGGTGGAGCTCCATGTTGCCGGTGCCTTTGAACTCTTCGTAGATGACGTCGTCCATCCGGGAGCCGGTTTCGACGAGTGCGGTCGCGAGGATTGTCAGGCTGCCGCCTTCCTCGAGATTCCGCGCTGCGCCGAAGAACCGCTTCGGCCGGTGGAGCGCCGCGGGGTCGATCCCCCCGGACAGCGTGCGGCCGCTCGGCGGGAGGACGAGGTTGTATGCGCGCGCGAGCCGGGTGATCGAGTCCATGAGGATGATGACGTCGCGCTTGTGCTCGACGAGGCGCATTGCCCGCTCGAGCACAAGTTCGGACACTTTGACGTGGTTGTCCGGCGTTTCATCGAATGTCGAGCTGGCGACGTCCGCCTTGACGGACCGCTCGATGTCGGTCACTTCTTCCGGCCGCTCATCGATGAGCAGCACGATGAGCTCGGCTTCCGGATGGTTTTCGGTGATGGCGTTCGCAATTTCCTTTAACAGCTGCGTCTTCCCGGCTTTCGGCTGTGCGACGATGAGACCGCGCTGGCCGAAGCCGACCGGCGCGACGAGGTCCATGATCCGGGTCGACAGCTTGCCGGGCTCCGTCTCGAGGCGGATCTGCCGGTCGGGGTAAAGCGGCGTGAGCGCCGGGAAGTGGACGCGCTCTTTCGCGGTTTCCGGGTCTTCCCCGTTCACGGCGTTCACCTGGAGCAGGCCGTAATACCGCTCGTTCTCTTTCGGCGGGCGGACTTTCCCGCTCACTCTGTCGCCGTTTCGGAGATCGAACCGGCGGATCTGGGAAGCGGAGATGTAGATGTCTTCCGAGCTCGGGGAGAAGTTGATCGGGCGCAGGAAGCCGTAGCCTTCGGTCGGGATGATTTCGAGGATCCCTTCCATGAAGGAGTATCCTTCCTGTTCGGCCCTCGACTTGAGTATGGCGAGGACGAGTTCCTTTTTCGTCAGTTTGCTGTAATAGGAAATGTTGAATTTCCGGGCGAGGCCGTACAGTTCCTTCAAGGTCATGTCCTGAAGGCCGGCCAGCGTCTGTTCCGCCACGGGCGGTCACCTCTTTCGGTTGGTTGGGGTCCGGGACGTCCCGGTTCGGGGGGAATCAAATAAGAAGGAGATGCCCGGCGCAGCACGCCGGGCATGGGTGGATCAGTATTCCATTACATAACGCGGTTTTTTCTTCAGGCTGTGGCGCCCTTCGACAAACCGGACCGTGCCCGACTTCGCGCGCATGACGAGCGAGTGGGTCGAGCCGTAGGAGCCTTTGAACTGGACGCCCGAAAGGAGTTCCCCGTCGGTGACGCCGGTCGCCGCGAAGATCGCATCGTCGCCGCGGACGAGGTCTTCCATCCGGAGCACCGTGTTCACTTCGATGCCCATTTTGCGGCAGCGCTCGATCTCCGTTTCATTCGACGGGACGAGACGGCCCTGGATCTCGCCGCCGAGGCATTTCAGGCCGACCGCGGCGATGACGCCCTCCGGCGCACCACCGGAGCCGAACAGGATATCGACGCCGGTTTCGTCGAACGCGGTATTGATCGCGCCGGCGACGTCCCCGTCGTTGATGAGCTTGATGCGCGCGCCGGCTTCGCGGATTTCATGGATGATCTTCGAGTGCCGGTCGCGGTGGAGAATCGTCGCGACGACGTCCTCGATGTCTTTGTTCTTCGCCTTGGCGACCGCGCGGAGGTTGTCGATGACCGGCGCGTCGATATCGACCTGACCGACCGATTCGGGGCCGACGGCGAGTTTTTCCATATACATGTCAGGCGCATGGAGCAGGTTGCCGCGGTCTGCGACGGCCAGGACGGCGAGCGCGTTCCAGCCGCCGGCCGCGACGATGTTCGTGCCTTCGAGCGGATCGACCGCGACATCGACGGCAGGGCCCGAGCCTGTGCCGAGTTCCTCGCCTATGTAGAGCATTGGCGCCTCGTCCATCTCACCTTCGCCGATGACGACGACACCCTGCATCGGGATCGTATCGAACACTGTCCGCATCGCGGTCGTCGCCGCGTCATCGGCTTCGTTTTTCAGGCCCCGGCCCATCCAGCGCGCCGAATTGAGCGCGGCGGCCTCCGTTACCCGTACAAGTTCCATTGATAAACTGCGTTCCATCATGGTCATCCTTTCCGTCCCCGGACGGGGGTTCCGTTCATTCGTCGTTGCATGCGGGAGACAGGACCGGCATCAGCCCGGCCGTCCCGGACCGCCCGCCGCCTCGGCGGGGATCCGCTCCTTGC
>NZ_LN651373.1:720011-722957 GCF_000826125.2 Bhargavaea cecembensis | reverse complement strand
TCCCGTGCAATTAAAAACCCGCCTGGACGGGGTGTCCGGGCGGGTAGGGTTGACGAAATTATTCTTCGTCGCGGCCTTCTTCTTTGAGGCCGTATTTTTTGTTGAAGCGGTCGATCCGGCCGTCGGCTGCAGCGAACTTCTGGCGGCCCGTGTAGAACGGGTGGCATGCGGAGCAGACCTCAACGCGGATGTCTTCTTTTACGGAACCTGTTTCGAACGTGTTGCCGCAAGAGCAAGTGACCGTTGCTGTTTTGTAGTCCGGGTGAATTGCAGTTTTCATGAATTGTTTCTCCTCTCGCCCTGAACCATCCGGAACAGAGTTTTTATTATGGGTACTGCAGCCTTACACGGTCATACAGGCGAACCGTATATGCTGTCAGATAATCGCAACCTTACATGTCTCATTATAACACCGCCCGAGCTCCGGTGCAATCAATTAATTTCACCCGTTCGGACGGGTACGCGGCTCTTACAGCAGCCCTTTCCCGCCCCGCTTTTCCTTCATTTCCTTGTCGAGCCGGCCGAAGAATTCTTCGTTGTCCTTCGTATTCCGGAGTTTCTTCAGGAAGCGCTCGGCGAAGTCCGGGTTGTCGGAGAAGGTGCGGCGGATCGCCCACAGTTTCTCGAGGCGGTCTTTCGGGATGAGGAGCTCCTCTTTCCGAGTGCCGGAGCGGCGGATGTCGATGGCCGGGAAGATGCGGCGTTCCGCGAGATGGCGGTCAAGGTGGAGCTCCATGTTGCCGGTGCCTTTGAACTCTTCGTAGATGACGTCGTCCATCCGGGAGCCGGTTTCGACGAGTGCGGTCGCGAGGATTGTCAGGCTGCCGCCTTCCTCGAGATTCCGCGCTGCGCCGAAGAACCGCTTCGGCCGGTGGAGCGCCGCGGGGTCGATCCCCCCGGACAGCGTGCGGCCGCTCGGCGGGAGGACGAGGTTGTATGCGCGCGCGAGCCGGGTGATCGAGTCCATGAGGATGATGACGTCGCGCTTGTGCTCGACGAGGCGCATTGCCCGCTCGAGCACAAGTTCGGACACTTTGACGTGGTTGTCCGGCGTTTCATCGAATGTCGAGCTGGCGACGTCCGCCTTGACGGACCGCTCGATGTCGGTCACTTCTTCCGGCCGCTCATCGATGAGCAGCACGATGAGCTCGGCTTCCGGATGGTTTTCGGTGATGGCGTTCGCAATTTCCTTTAACAGCTGCGTCTTCCCGGCTTTCGGCTGTGCGACGATGAGACCGCGCTGGCCGAAGCCGACCGGCGCGACGAGGTCCATGATCCGGGTCGACAGCTTGCCGGGCTCCGTCTCGAGGCGGATCTGCCGGTCGGGGTAAAGCGGCGTGAGCGCCGGGAAGTGGACGCGCTCTTTCGCGGTTTCCGGGTCTTCCCCGTTCACGGCGTTCACCTGGAGCAGGCCGTAATACCGCTCGTTCTCTTTCGGCGGGCGGACTTTCCCGCTCACTCTGTCGCCGTTTCGGAGATCGAACCGGCGGATCTGGGAAGCGGAGATGTAGATGTCTTCCGAGCTCGGGGAGAAGTTGATCGGGCGCAGGAAGCCGTAGCCTTCGGTCGGGATGATTTCGAGGATCCCTTCCATGAAGGAGTATCCTTCCTGTTCGGCCCTCGACTTGAGTATGGCGAGGACGAGTTCCTTTTTCGTCAGTTTGCTGTAATAGGAAATGTTGAATTTCCGGGCGAGGCCGTACAGTTCCTTCAAGGTCATGTCCTGAAGGCCGGCCAGCGTCTGTTCCGCCACGGGCGGTCACCTCTTTCGGTTGGTTGGGGTCCGGGACGTCCCGGTTCGGGGGGAATCAAATAAGAAGGAGATGCCCGGCGCAGCACGCCGGGCATGGGTGGATCAGTATTCCATTACATAACGCGGTTTTTTCTTCAGGCTGTGGCGCCCTTCGACAAACCGGACCGTGCCCGACTTCGCGCGCATGACGAGCGAGTGGGTCGAGCCGTAGGAGCCTTTGAACTGGACGCCCGAAAGGAGTTCCCCGTCGGTGACGCCGGTCGCCGCGAAGATCGCATCGTCGCCGCGGACGAGGTCTTCCATCCGGAGCACCGTGTTCACTTCGATGCCCATTTTGCGGCAGCGCTCGATCTCCGTTTCATTCGACGGGACGAGACGGCCCTGGATCTCGCCGCCGAGGCATTTCAGGCCGACCGCGGCGATGACGCCCTCCGGCGCACCACCGGAGCCGAACAGGATATCGACGCCGGTTTCGTCGAACGCGGTATTGATCGCGCCGGCGACGTCCCCGTCGTTGATGAGCTTGATGCGCGCGCCGGCTTCGCGGATTTCATGGATGATCTTCGAGTGCCGGTCGCGGTGGAGAATCGTCGCGACGACGTCCTCGATGTCTTTGTTCTTCGCCTTGGCGACCGCGCGGAGGTTGTCGATGACCGGCGCGTCGATATCGACCTGACCGACCGATTCGGGGCCGACGGCGAGTTTTTCCATATACATGTCAGGCGCATGGAGCAGGTTGCCGCGGTCTGCGACGGCCAGGACGGCGAGCGCGTTCCAGCCGCCGGCCGCGACGATGTTCGTGCCTTCGAGCGGATCGACCGCGACATCGACGGCAGGGCCCGAGCCTGTGCCGAGTTCCTCGCCTATGTAGAGCATTGGCGCCTCGTCCATCTCACCTTCGCCGATGACGACGACACCCTGCATCGGGATCGTATCGAACACTGTCCGCATCGCGGTCGTCGCCGCGTCATCGGCTTCGTTTTTCAGGCCCCGGCCCATCCAGCGCGCCGAATTGAGCGCGGCGGCCTCCGTTACCCGTACAAGTTCCATTGATAAACTGCGTTCCATCATGGTCATCCTTTCCGTCCCCGGACGGGGGTTCCGTTCATTCGTCGTTGCATGCGGGAGACAGGACCGGCATCAGCCCGGCCGTCCCGGACCGCCCGCCGCCTCGGCGGGGATCCGCTCCTTGC
>NZ_LN651373.1:715727-719408 GCF_000826125.2 Bhargavaea cecembensis | reverse complement strand
GCCCTCTCAGCTTTTCGACGATGTTCGAATAGCCGCGCTCGATATGTCCGATTTCCCGCACTTCCGTCTCTCCCCCGGCGATGAGGCCGGCGAGGACGAGCGCCGCTCCCGCGCGCAGGTCCGATGCCCGGACGGATGCGCCCTGAAGTTCCGCCGGACCCGAGATGATCGCGGTCTGGCCTTCGACACGCGCCGAAGCGTTCATGCGCCGAAGCTCGTCGATATGCTTGAAACGGGCGGAATAAATCGTGTCGGTGACGACAGACGAACCGGCCGCCTGGGTGAGCAGCACCGTGAACGGCTGCTGGAGATCGGTCGGAAAGCCCGGGTAGACGAGCGTCTTTACATCGACCGCCGTCAGATTCCGAGACTTCGGAATGAAGATCCGCTCTTCCTCCTCGACGACTTCCACGCCCATCTCCCGGAGCTTCGCCGTGAGCGCCTCGACGTGGAACGGAATGACATTGTCGACCGTCACGCCGGCACCCATCGCGGCGGCCATGATCATGTACGTCCCCGCTTCGATCCGGTCCGGGATGATCGTGTGGGTTGTCCCGGAAAGGGAGCTGACGCCTTCGATCCGGATGACGTTCGTCCCGGCTCCCTTGATGTTCGCGCCCATGTTGGACAGGAGCGTGGCGACATCGATGATCTCCGGCTCTTTCGCGGCGTTTTCGATCGTCGTGCGGCCTTCCGCGAGCACCGCGGCGAGCATGATGTTGATCGTCGCGCCGACGCTCGCCACATCCAGGTAGATCTTCGCGCCGCGCAGTTTTTCCGCACGCAGGTAAATCGACCCGTGCTCGTTCGTCACGGTCGCCCCGAGCGCTTCAAAGCCCTTGATATGCTGGTCGATCGGGCGCGGTCCGAGATGGCACCCGCCCGGCAGGCCGATGACCGCCCGCCCGAAGCGGCCGAGCATCGCGCCCATGAGATAATAGGATGCGCGCAATTTTTTTACGTTTCCGTTCGGCAATGGCATGGCGATCATTCCGGTCGGGTCGATCTTCATCGTCCCGCCGTTGAATGAGACCGTGCCGCCGATTTCTTCAAGCAGCAGCTTCAGCGTGTGCACGTCGGCGATTTCGGGCAGTCCTTCAATCGTCACTTCGGATCCTGCCAGGATCGAGGCCGGGATGAGTGCGACCGCGCTGTTTTTCGCGCCGCTCACTTTTACCGTGCCTTTCAGTTCCCGGCCGCCGTTGATTTTATATACGTCCATTCATTTCCCCTCGTTCTATCTTCCGGTCATTCGGCCGTGCGGCGTTCCCAGTCGGACAGGAATGCTTCGAGGCCTTTGTCTGTCAGCGGGTGGTGGAACATCTGCTTCAGCACCTTGAGCGGCGTTGTCGCGATGTGCGCGCCGTTCAACGCGGCTTCGGTGATATGCTGCGGATGGCGGATCGAAGCGGCGATGATCTCCGTCTCGATGTCGTGAATGGCGAAGATCTCGGCGATTTGCGCGATCAGGTCCATCCCGTTCTGGCCGATGTCGTCGAGGCGGCCGAGGAACGGCGATACATATGTCGCGCCTGCACGCGCCGCGAGAAGGGCCTGGTTGGCGCTGAAGATGAGCGTGACGTTCGTCTTGATGCCTTCCTTGGCGAACGTCGCGCACGCCTTCAGCCCCTCTTCCGTCATCGGAAGCTTGACCGTGATGTTCGGGGCGATCTGCGCCAGTTCGCGGCCTTCCTTGATCATGCCTTCCGCATCGGTCGAGATGACTTCCGCGCTGACGGAGCCCGGTACGAGTTCCGCGATTTCCTTGAGCCGTTCATGGAACGGGACGTTCTCTTTGGCGACGAGCGACGGGTTCGTCGTCACGCCTGACAGGATGCCCCATGCGTGGGCTTCCTTGATCTCGTCGAAGTTTGCCGTATCGATGAAAAATTTCATTGGTCTGTTCCTCCCGTATGCCGATTGATGAACGGAAAGAAGGAGGGGGCCTCGCGGGCGCCTCTCCTTTCCCGTTCCTGCTTCCTTAAGCTTTCCCCGAAGAGCCGAATTCACGCATCTTGCCGATGACCGTTTCCTTGATCGCTTCGCGTGCCGGGCCGAGGTATTTGCGCGGATCGTAGACGTCCTTGTCCCGGTCCAGGATGTCGCGGATGACTTTCGTCGAGGCGATCTGGTTTTCGGTGTTGACATTGATCTTCGCGGTGCCGAGCGAGATGGCGCGCTGGATGTCTTTTGTCGGGATGCCGGTTCCGCCGTGGAGAACGAGCGGAAGGTCCGACTGCTTCGAGATCTCTTCCATTTCCTTGAATCCGAGGTTCGGCTCGCCTTTGTACGGTCCGTGGACGGAGCCGAGCGCCGGTGCGAGGCAGTCGATGTCCGTCTTGTTCACGAGCTCTTCGCACTCTTTCGGATCGGCGTAGATCACGCCGTCCGCGACGACATCGTCTTCCTGGCCGCCGACGACGCCGAGTTCCGCCTCGACGGAGACGCCGTGCTTGTGTGCATATTCGACCACTTCGGAAGTGATGCGGACGTTCTCTTCAAGCGGTTTCGACGAGGCGTCGATCATGACCGACGTGAAGCCCGCTTCGACCGCTTCCTTGCACTTCTCGAAAGAAGAGCCGTGGTCGAGATGGATGGCGACCGGCACGGACGTCCCGTACGATTCCATGAGGCCCTTCACCATCGGGACGACCGCCTTGAAGCCGCCCATATACTTCCCTGCCCCTTCCGAGACGCCGAGGATGACCGGAGATTTCTCTTCTTCGGCCGCCTGCAGGATCGCCTGCGTGAATTCGAGGTTGTTGATGTTGAATTGCCCGACTGCATAGCCTTCCTTTTTTGCCTTTTTCAGCATTTCGGTCATGGAGACAAGTGCCATCTGGAATTCCTCCTTAGAATATGGAACGATACGGGGTTTCCCGGCCGCCGACCGGCCGTTCCGCCGTCTGCCGGGGGAGGCCCCGGTCCGCCGATATCGTCTTTTCTGTTTCTTTCATATACCCCTTCATCATAACAAAAACAGGCAGTGTCCGCCACTGCCTGCCTGTTCAGCCGAGGAGCACGGCGACCGCATCCTTCAGTTCGTGGATGTCGAACGGCTTCGTGAAGTATCCGGAGGCCCCGAGTTCCTTCGCCGCGTCGATCTGTTCCTGTTCCCCGTACGCCGTCATCATGAGGACCGGTGTCCCGGGGGATGCCGCCTTGATCTCCCGCAGCACTTCGATGCCGTCCATCCCCGGCATCTTCATGTCGAGCAGCACGCAGTCCGGCGTCTCCTCCCGGAATTTCTCGAGCGCTTCGAATCCGTTCTTGGCCAGCAGCGGTTCATGCCCTTCCCGGCGGAACACTTCTTGCAGAAGCAGGCGGATCCCGTTCTGATCGTCGACGATCAATATCCGTTTCATGCCATCCCTCTTTCCGTCCATGTCGGTGTTAGTCTTTATTCGAGATGAACCGGCAATTCCCTTCCTGTCCGGGCGAATCGTTTAAATCCGTCCGGGTTTCCCTCTATAATGGAACTGCAAACGAAACCGGAGGGATTCCCATGAAAATGCTGACCACACAGATCACCGGGCTGCTTCAGCGGATTGCGACAAGCGAGGAGGAGGCGATCGGCATGACCGCGCGGCTGCTCGCCCAGGCGACCGTCGGACAGGGCGTCGTCTACTTTGCCGCGTTCGGCGAGCTCGGCGCGGTGAGCGCGAACGCGATCCGCGGGGC
>NZ_LN651373.1:690083-714222 GCF_000826125.2 Bhargavaea cecembensis | reverse complement strand
CCGCGGGGCCGAGCCGTTCCGCGGCGCCGTCCGCTACCGGGGCGAAGAAGTCACGAGTGCCGACCGCGTCTGGATCCTCACCCGCTCCGCCGACGACGAGGAAGCGCTGGCGCTCGCCCGCAATCTTTCTGAGCAGTTCATCCCGTTCGCCGCAGCCGCGTCCGAACCGGAAGATGCCGAAGGAAATGAACTCGCGGACCTCGCGACCGTCTACGTCTCGCTCGGCGTGAAAAAAGGGCTGATCCCCGACGACGACGGCGGCCGCACCGTCCTCCCCCACGCACTCGCCGGCCTGTTCATCTACGAGGCCGTGCGGCTGGAGTACGCGGAGCTGCTTGCGGAATTTGAATGACCGGACCGGATGCCCCGCCTGGATGCGGGGCGTTTTTTGTGCAATCAAAAAAGCAGAGGACCCGGCCAAAATCGGCGGATCCCCTGCTTTTCTTATGCTTATTTCTGGTTTTCGATCGAGGCGCGGATAAATTCGCGGAAGAGCGGCTGCGGACGGTTCGGGCGCGAGACGAATTCCGGGTGGAACTGGCAGGCGACGAACCACGGGTGTTCCGGCAGCTCGACGATTTCGACGAGGCGTCCATCCGGGCTGAGGCCGGAGAAGACGAAGCCCGCTTTTTCGAATTCGTCGCGGTATTCGTTGTTGAATTCGAAGCGGTGGCGGTGGCGTTCGTAAACGAGGTCTTCGCCGTATGCTTCCTGCGCTTTGGAGCCCGGCTTGAGTTTGCACGGGTACAGTCCAAGGCGGAGCGTGCCGCCGAGATCTTCGAGGTCTTTTTTGTCCGGCATGATGTCGATGATCGGGAACGCCGTCGACGGATCGAGTTCGGACGAGTGCGCGCCGTCCATCTTCATGACGTGCTGGGCGTATTCGACCGAGGCCAGCTGCATGCCGAGGCAGATGCCGAAGAACGGCACATCGTTCTCGCGTGCGTAGCGGACCGCGGCGATCTTGCCGTCGATGCCCCGGTCGCCGAAGCCGCCCGGCACGAGGATGCCGTCCACGTCGGACAGGAGTCCGGCCGCGTTGTCGTCGGAGATCTCTTCCGCGTTGATCCATTTCACGTCGATGTCGGCGTCGAACGCGTAGCCCGCATGGCGGAGCGCTTCGACGACGGAGATGTAGGCGTCCTGGAGCTCGACGTACTTGCCGACGAGGCCGATCCTCACGGTTTTCGAAAGCGACTTCACCCGGTCGACGAGTGCTTTCCATTCGGCGAGTTCCGGCTGCGGCGCGATCATGCGCAGGCGGTCGAGGACGAGGTCGTCCATCCCCTGTTCATGAAGGGCGAGCGGGATCTGGTAGAGCGTT
Organism: Bhargavaea cecembensis; assembly: GCF_000826125.2. GTDB lineage: Bacteria > Bacillota > Bacilli > Bacillales_A > Planococcaceae > Bhargavaea > Bhargavaea cecembensis_B. The sequence continues at coordinate 712,898 of NZ_LN651373.1, read as the reverse complement.
TCGGCGTCGCGGGATTCGATGACTTCTTCCGGACGGATGTCGCAGAAGAGGGCGATCTTGTCCTTCATGTCCTGAGGAACCGGTTGCTCGGTGCGGACGACGATGAGGTCCGGCTGGATGCCGAGGCCGCGGAGTTCCTTGACGCTGTGCTGGGTCGGCTTCGTCTTCATTTCGCCCGCCGCGTGGATGTACGGGATGAGCGTACAGTGGATGTACATGACTTCATCGCGGCCGAGGTCGCTGCGCAGCTGGCGGATGGCTTCAAGGAATGGCAGGGATTCGATGTCGCCGACCGTTCCCCCGATTTCGGTGATGACGACATCTGCATGGGTTTCCTTGCCCGCGCGGAGAACGCGCTGCTTGATTTCATTCGTGATGTGCGGGATGACCTGGACGGTTGCGCCGTTGTAGTCGCCGCGGCGTTCCTTTTTCAGGACGGTGGAGTAGATCTTGCCGGTCGTGACGGCCGAGTACTTCGACAGGTTGATGTCGATGAAGCGCTCGTAGTGGCCGAGGTCGAGGTCGGTTTCCGCCCCGTCTTCCGTGACGAACACTTCCCCGTGCTGGTACGGGCTCATCGTTCCCGGGTCCACGTTGATGTACGGGTCGAACTTCTGGATGGTCACTTCAAGTCCGCGGTTTTTCAGCAGACGGCCGAGCGAAGCCGCAACGATCCCTTTTCCGAGCGAGGATACAACGCCGCCGGTAACGAAAATATACTTTGTCATCTTCAATCTTCCTCCCTTGATGGCCAAAAACAAAAAACGCCCCCTGCAAGCCGTTCTGCAGGGGAGCGCATATGCACGTTTCCAATCTCCTTTTCAGGAGCCCGAATAAATCATAAACCCCGGGGACGGAAGAAGTCAAGTCATTCTTCCTCTTCTTCCTCTTCTTCCTCATCGTCGTCCTCGATTTCGAGTTCCTCGTCGAGATCCAGGTCCTCATCGACTTCGGCTTCGTCTTCCTCTTCTTCGTCCAGGTCGAAGTCTTCTTCCTCGTCCTCGTCGAATTCGTCGACATCGTCGAAGTCCTCTTCCTCGTCTTCGGCCAGGAGGTCTTCGTCTTCATCGTCGTCCTGGACTTTCGCCTTCGCCTTCTTCTTGCGCGTCTTCACGACAGGCGCCGTCTCTTCCGCAATCTTGTCGACCGGATACCATTCACGGAGCGCCCAGCGGCCGTCGCCGAGCGCGAGGAAGCGCCCGTCGATGTTCAGGTCCGTGTAGAAACGGAGGAGCCGTTCCTTCATCTCGGCCTCCGACAGTCCCAGCAATTTCTGGAGCTGCGCCAGGAGGGCATCAAACGGAAGCGGCTCGCGCCTTTCTTCAAACAGGGCATAGGCAAGATCTATAAACGCTTCTTCATTCAATTGTTCTTTCGTCAGTTCATGAAGGTTCATGAGGCGCACGTCCTTTCTGCATACGGTGGCATAATCCCCATTATATACAATCCGCTCTTCACCATGCCACCCTCATGTCCGTTTTTTCATGCGCCGCCACCCGCGGAACGTCAGCCAGAACAGCTGGACGGACAGCAGGATGAGCGGAATGGCGGCCAGCCCGCGGTTATAAAGAACAACAGTCAGGGCGATCAAGATGACCATAATGATGACGTGATGGGACAGCTTCAACGGACGGACCCCCTTGGCACATTTCCTACATTATACATCAGGAGAATTAAATGATGCCCCTTGAAAGGGGCATCATCGGTGATTTTCACGAATTGGCGCGTGATCTGCGGGGTGGGAATCAAAATCTGTGCGGTTCAGACCGTTTGGCGTCAGGCTCGGGTCCGAATGCGGCAGGTTCGTGCGGCTGGGAAAATAAACCTGGACGACTCAGGACCGGATGCGGACGACTCAAGCTGGTTTGCGGACGACTCGAGGCCCGATGCGGACGACTCACCCCTGGAAATAAAAACCTGGACGACTCAGGACCGGATGCGGACGACTCAAGCCGGTTTGCGGACGACTCGGGGCCCGATGCGGACGACTCGCCTCCACACGCAGCCGCCCTCCGCCTTTGCTTCATCCAGCTTCGGGCAACAGGGGCTCGGGGTCATAAGCCGTTCTGCTCTGCGAGGCAGGCCTCGCGCCGCAGACCGTCTTATGCCTGTCGCCCCTGACCAGCCGCCCTTCGATTTAGTTCTTACATATTCCTCCGATATTGTCCGCCAACCTCATAAAGCGCGCCGGTGATTTGGCCGAGGCTGGCCACCTTTACGGTTTCCATGAGTTCTTCGAAGATGTTGCCGTTGGAGACGGCGGCTTGCTTGAGGCGCTTGAGCGCTTCGGCTGTTTTGTCTTCGTGGCTTTCCTGGAAGGTGCGGAGGTTTTGGATCTGGGTTTCTTTTTCTTCCTTGGATGCACGGGCGAGTTCCATGTTGTCGATGTCATCTTCGGACGGCGGGTTCGGATTGAGATACGTGTTCACGCCGATGATCGGGAGGTCGCCGGAGTGCTTGAGGTGCTCGTAGTACATCGATTCTTCCTGGATTTTGCCGCGCTGGTACTGGGTCTCCATCGCGCCGAGCACGCCGCCGCGGTCGTTCAGCCGGTCGAATTCTTCCAGGACGGCTTCTTCGACGAGGTCGGTGAGTTCTTCGATGATGAACGAGCCCTGGAGCGGGTTTTCATTTTTCGAGAGGCCGTGCTCTTTCGTGATGATCATCTGGATCGCCATTGCGCGGCGGACGGATTCTTCCGTCGGCGTCGTGATCGCTTCGTCGTAGGCGTTCGTGTGGAGCGAGTTGCAGTTGTCCTGCAGGGCCATGAGCGCCTGGAGCGTCGTCCGGATGTCGTTGAAGTCGATTTCCTGGGCGTGCAGGGAGCGGCCCGACGTCTGGACGTGATATTTCAGCTTTTGGCTGCGTTCGTTTGCGCCGTATTTTTCGCGCATGGCGACCGCCCAGATGCGGCGGGCGACGCGGCCGATGACCGTGTATTCCGGGTCGAGTCCGTTCGAGAAGAAGAACGACAGGTTCGGGGCGAAGTCGTCGATCGACATGCCGCGGCTCAAGTAGTACTCGACGTACGTGAAGCCGTTCGCGAGCGTGAAGGCGAGCTGCGAGATCGGGTTCGCGCCGGCTTCCGCGATGTGGTAGCCGGAAATCGACACCGAGTAGTAGTTGCGCACTTTGTGGTCGATGAAGTACTGCTGGATGTCGCCCATCATGCGGAGTGCGAATTCGGTCGAGAAGATGCAGGTGTTCTGGCCCTGGTCTTCTTTCAGGATGTCGGCTTGGACGGTTCCGCGGACGGTCTGGAGCGTCATTTCGCGGACTTCCGTGAACTCTTCGACGTTGAGCGGGCGGCCGAGCTCTTCTTCTTTCAGACGGACCTGCTGATCGATCGCAGTGTTCATGAACATCGCGAGGATGATCGGCGCCGGACCGTTGATCGTCATCGAGACCGACGTCGTCGGCGCGCACAGATCGAAGCCGTCGTACAGCTTTTTCATGTCTTCGAGCGTGCAGATCGAGACGCCGGACTCGCCGACTTTCCCGTAGATGTCCGGGCGGTGGTCCGGGTCTTCTCCGTAGAGCGTCACCGAGTCGAACGCGGTCGACAGGCGCTTCGCGTCATCGTCCTTCGACAGATAATGGAACCGGCGGTTGGTCCGTTCCGGCGTGCCTTCTCCCGCAAACTGGCGCTTCGGGTCTTCGCCCTGGCGCTTGAACGGGAAGACGCCCGCCGTGTACGGGAACGAGCCCGGCACGTTTTCGGCGTACACCCAGCGGAGGATCTCGCCGTAGTCCTTGAACCGCGGCAGGGCCACTTTCGGGATCTTCAAGCCGGACAGGCTTTCCGTGCGGAGGATCGTGCGGATTTCGCGGTCGCGCACTTTCGTCACGAATTCCTCGCCGGCATAGGCTTCTTTCAGGCTTTCCCAGTTGTCGAGAATGCGCTTTGATTCCGCCGTGAGTTCGTCCCGGACGCCTTCCATGAGCGATTCAAGCGATTTCTCGAGCGCTTCGTCTCCGCCTTTTTCCCGGATCTGAGCGAGCGTTCCCTCAAGCTGGTACAGGCGTCGGCCGAATTCCGCCTGCTGCTCCGACCGCTTATGGTAGTCGCGGACCGTGTCGGTGATTTCGCGCAGGTAATAGCGGCGGTCGTTCGGGATGATGACGTTCTGCTTCTGGGTTTTCACCGAATGCTTGTAGGACGTTTCCCATCCGAGGTCGAATTTTTCATTCAGGACATCGACAATCGCGGCGAACAGGGAGTTTGTGCCTTTGTCGTTGAACTGGCTCGCGATCGTGCCGTACACCGGCATGTCGTCGAGTTCCTTGTCGAACAGCGTGCGGCTGCGCTGGTACTGCTTCTGAACCTGGCGCAGCGCATCCTCGGATCCTTTGCGCTCGAACTTGTTGATCGCAATCAAATCCGCGAAGTCGATCATGTCGATCTTCTCGAGCTGCGTCGGCGCGCCGAATTCGCTCGTCATGACGTACATCGACGCATCGGAGATTTCCGAGACTTCCGCATCGCCCTGGCCGATCCCGCTCGTCTCGACGACGATCAGGTCAAAGCCGGCCGCGCGGACGACGTCGAGCACATCCCGGATCGCGCCGGACAGTTCGGAACGCGATCCGCGCGTCGCGAGGCTGCGCATGTAGACGCGGTTGTTGAAGATTGCGTTCATCCGGATCCGGTCGCCGAGCAGCGCCCCGCCCGTCTTCTGCTTCGTCGGGTCGATCGACAGGATGGCGACTTTCTTGTCCGGCAGCTCGTGCAGGAAGCGGCGGATGAGTTCGTCGGTGAGCGAGCTCTTCCCCGCGCCGCCGGTCCCCGTGATGCCGAACACCGGTGTGCCTTTCGACAGTTTGCGGACTTCTTCGAGCATCTTTTCCGCTTCCTCATGGCCTTCTTTGTGCGCATCTTCCGCCATCGTGATGAGCCCGGACAGGAGCGGCACGTTGTCGGTCGTCAGGTCTTCCGGATGGCCGAGGTCTTTAATCTCGGACGTCTTGTAATCGCACTGCTTGAGCATTTCGTTGATCATGCCCTGCAGGCCGAGGCGCCGGCCGTCTTCAGGCGAGAAGATGCCGGAGATGCCGTAGTCCTGCAGTTCCTTGATCTCCTTCGGGATGATGACGCCGCCGCCCCCGCCGTAGATGCGGATGTGCGGCGCGCCTTTTTCCTGAAGCAGGTCATGCATGTATTTGAAGTATTCCACGTGGCCGCCCTGATAGGAGGAAATTGCAATTCCCTGGACGTCTTCCTGGATCGCCGCGTTGACGACTTCCTCGACGGCGCGGTTATGGCCGAGATGGATGACTTCCGCGCCGCTCGCCTGCAGAATGCGGCGCATGATGTTGATGGAGGCGTCGTGCCCGTCGAACAGGCTGGACGCCGTCACGAACCGGACATGATTCACCGGACGGTAGATTTCAACTGGTGCTGTGGTCAAGATGGTTCCCCCTCCCGCTGACGGACGGCCAGGCCGTTGATCAGTTCGTCCGTCTGCATGGTAATGAATTCCTCAAGCGTGAACAGTTTATGGATCGCCCACCGGCGGAATGCCCACATCTGCCCCTGGACGACGATGTGGTGCGCGGCGAGCTTCGCTTCCTTCTCGCCGAGCCGGATCTCCCCCGATTCCGCGCAGCCGATGAGGATCTTTTCGAACAGGGCGGTCATTTCCAGTTCCTTTTCAAGGACGTATTTCAGCGCCGTCTTTGGAAGCGACTTCGACTCCTGGTACATCACCGTGAACTCATCTTCCATGTCGTCGATGAGCGTGATGTACTGCCGGATCGCGTCCTTCAGTCCGTCGATCGTGCCCGGTTGCCCGGCAAGCGGCGCGAGCCGGCTGTTCACCTCGTCGTAGATCCGGTCGCAGACGAGGTACAGCACGTCCTCTTTCGTCCGGATGTACTCATACAGCGTGCCGATGCTGAAGCCCGCTTCCTTCGCGATTTCCCGCGTCGTCGTGCGGTGGAACCCCTTCTCCCTGAAAAGTTTCACCGCCCCGCGGATCATCTGGTCGCGGCGCTTCTCGATGAGCGTCTCGTCTTTGACGGACGACTTCACCTCATGGCGGGCCGGTTTGCCGTGTCCCGTCATTTCGTCAGCATGCGGGAGATGACAAGGCGCTGGATTTCCTGCGTGCCTTCGTAAATCTGCGTGATCTTCGCGTCACGCATGAAACGCTCGACCGGATAGTCTTTCGTGTAGCCGTAGCCGCCGTAGACCTGGACCGCTTCGGTCGTGACTTTCATCGCCGTGTCGCCCGCCATGAGCTTCGCCATCGCGGATTCCTTGCCGTACGGGAGGCCGTTTGATTCGAGCCATGCCGCCTGGTAAGTGAGCAGGCGCGATGCTTCGATCGACGTCGCCATGTCGGCGAGCTTGAAGCCGACGCCCTGGTTCGCCGCGATCGGCTTGCCGAACTGGACACGCTCCTTCGCGTAATCAACCGATGCGTCGAGCGCGCCCTGCGCAATGCCGACCGCCTGAGCCGCGATGCCGTTCCGGCCGCCGTCGAGCGTCTTCATCGCGATGATGAAGCCCTGGCCTTCTTCGCCGAGCAGGTTTTCCGCCGGCACTTTGCAGTTGTCGAAAATGACTTCCGTCGTCGGTGACGAACGGATCCCCATCTTTTTCTCTTTCTTGCCGACGGAGAAGCCTTCGAAGTCCTTTTCGACGATGAACGCGCTCGTGCCTTTGTGCTTCGAGGACGGATCGGTAACCGCGAACACGATGTACGTGTCGGCGATGCCGCCGTTCGTGATGAACATCTTCGAGCCGTTCAGGATGTAGTGGTCGCCGTCTTTCTTGGCCGTCGTCTTCATCCCGCCCGCGTCGGAGCCGGAACCCGCTTCCGTCAGGCAGTACGCTCCGACTTTCGATCCTTCCGCCATCGGACGGAGGTATTTCTGCTTCTGCTCTTCGTTGCCGTATTTAAATACCGGCCAGCCCGCGAGCGATGTATGCGCGGACAGGACAACGCCCGCGGACGCATCCACGCGCGACAGCTCCTCGACTGCAATCACATAAGCAAGGAAGTCGGACCCGATGCCGCCGTACTCCTCAGGCCACGGGATTCCCGTCAGTCCGAGCTCCGCCATCTTGTGGAAGATCTCCATGTCGAAGCGCTCTTCCTCATCGCGCTCGGCCGCAGTCGGCGCCACATCCTTCGTCGCGAAATCGCGCACCATTTTGCGGATCATTTCATGTTCTTCGGAAAGTTTAAAGTTCATCTTCTACACCCTTTCAGTTGGTCGTCTGTTCTCAGCGCCGTCGTCGGCGCGAGTGTTGTCTTTATTAGGCCGAGCGTTATCTTTATCTGACGGAACGTTGCGTATCTCCGCTGAAACGTTGCGTATCTCTGGTGGAACGTTGTGTATCTCGGCCGGAACGTTGCGTATCTCCGGAAAATCTCACATTGGTCAGGCGTTTGCCGCCAAACGCTTCGCGCAGAAAGTCTTACTTCGTAAGACTTTTACTGATCACGAGCCGCTGGATCTCGCTCGTGCCTTCGTAGATCTGGGTGACTTTCGCGTCGCGGAAATACCGTTCCATCGGGTAGTCTTCGGTATAGCCGTAGCCGCCGAAAACCTGGACTCCTTCGATGGTGCAGTCTACCGCCGCCTGCGAGGCGAACAGTTTCGCCATCGACGCTTCCTTGCCCGCCGGCAGCCCTTGCGAACGGAGCCACGCGGCCTGATAGACGAGCAGTCGGGCGGCCTCGACCTGGGTCGCCATGTCGGCGAGCTTGAAGCCGACGCCTTGATTGGCCGCAATCGGCTTGCCGAACTGGACGCGTTCTTTCGCGTAGGCGGCCGATGCTTCCATCGCAGCTTCCGCAATCCCGAGCGCCTGCGCGGCGATGCCGATCCGGCCGGCGTCCAAGTTTGCAAGGGCGATCTTGAATCCTTCACCCGGCGTGCCGAGGACATTCTCCTCCGGCACTTTCATGTCTTCAAACGTCAGCCCGACGGTCCGCGAGCCGTGGAGGCCCATCTTCTTCTCGTCCTTGCCGATGACCAGGCCGTCCGTGCCTGCTTCAACAATGAACGCCGTGATGCCGTGCGTTCCGGCGGACGGATCGGTCGAGGCGAAGACGATATACACATCCGCCTCGCCGCCGTTTGTAATAAATACCTTCGACCCGTTCAGAACATACCCGCCGTCCTTCTTCACGGCGCGCGTCTTCAGGGCGCCGGCGTCGGATCCCGCGGGCGGTTCCGTCAGGCAGAACGCGCCGAGATACTCGCCCGATGCGAGTTTCGGCACATACTTCTGCTTCTGCTCCTCCGTACCGAACATGAGGATCGGATTCGTCCCGACCGACGTGTGGACCGACAGGATGACCCCCGTCACCGCGCTCACCCGGGACAGCTCGTGGACCGCGATGATGTAGCTCACGTAATCCATCTCCGAGCCGCCGTACTTCTCCGGCACGCTGATCCCCATCAGCCCGAGCTCCCCCATCTTTTTCACAATCTCCCGTGGGAACTCCCCCGCTTCCATCCGGGGAATGAACGGCTCCACTTCATTCTTCGCAAAATCCCGGACCATCCGGCGCATCATCTTCTGTTCTTCGGTGAAATGAAAATCCATGCTGTGCACCTCTTCTGCTTCCTGGCGTTCTTGTTGTCGATCCGGCGGCGTCACAGCCGCTCTTATCGTGATGCGTTACCCTGCTAATCGCAAATTGGAGGCGGTAATTGCAAATCCGCTGCTCTAATTGCAACTTTCACGTTCTAATTGCAAATCCGCAGTGTTCCTCCAGAATGAACTGCTCCTGCGCTCTTAGGGAGGCTCTGTTTCGAAAAAGCGGCTCACTCGCAATGGATTGCGGCTCACTCACTCCAGATTGCGGCTCACTCGGACCCAAATGCGGCTCACTCGCGCACTAAAACTCACTAAAACTCACTCACACTCCAAAGTCACCCAATCACTCATAAACATAGAAGCCGCGGCCGGATTTTTTTCCGAGCCAGCCGGCGTTGACGTATTTTCTGAGGAGCGGGCACGGGCGGTATTTCGGGTCGCCGAAGCCTTCCTGGAGGACTTCCATGATGTACAGGCATGTGTCGAGTCCGATGAAGTCGGCGAGTTGGAGCGGGCCCATCGGGTGGTTCATGCCGAGCTTCATGACTTCGTCGATCGCTTCCTTCGTGGCGACGCCTTCATAAAGCGTGAAGATCGCTTCGTTGATCATCGGCATGAGGACGCGGTTCGAGACGAAGCCCGGGTAGTCGTTCACTTCGACCGGTGTCTTCGAGAGCTTGCGGGTCATGTCTTCGACGGATTGGTACACTTCGTCGGCCGTTGCCAGGCCGCGGATGATCTCGACGAGTTTCATGACCGGGACCGGGTTCATGAAGTGCATGCCGATGACGCGCTCCGGACGGCCGGTCACTGCGGCGATTTCCGTGATCGGCAGGGCCGATGTGTTCGTCGAGAGGATGGCGTGTGCCGGTGCGATTTCGTCGAGCTGCTTGAAGATCGACTGCTTGATGTCCATCTTTTCGACGGCGGCTTCAATGATGAGGTCCGCGTCTTTCGCGTCCGACAGGTCAACGGACTTAGTGATCCGGCCAAGCGCCGCGCTCTTTTCCTCTTCGGTCATGCGGCCCTTCTCCACATTGCGGGCCAGATTCTTCTCGATGACGCCGAGGCCCTTGTCAAAAGATGCTTCGCTAATGTCGTTCAGGGTGACGTCGAATCCGGCCTGGGCGCACACTTGCGCGATGCCTCCGCCCATCTGGCCGGCTCCGATCACCATTACCTTTTTAATATCCATTCCTTANCGGCTCACTCGCGCACTAAAACTCACTAAAACTCACTCACACTCCAAAGTCACCCAATCACTCATAAACATAGAAGCCGCGGCCGGATTTTTTTCCGAGCCAGCCGGCGTTGACGTATTTTCTGAGGAGCGGGCACGGGCGGTATTTCGGGTCGCCGAAGCCTTCCTGGAGGACTTCCATGATGTACAGGCATGTGTCGAGTCCGATGAAGTCGGCGAGTTGGAGCGGGCCCATCGGGTGGTTCATGCCGAGCTTCATGACTTCGTCGATCGCTTCCTTCGTGGCGACGCCTTCATAAAGCGTGAAGATCGCTTCGTTGATCATCGGCATGAGGACGCGGTTCGAGACGAAGCCCGGGTAGTCGTTCACTTCGACCGGTGTCTTCGAGAGCTTGCGGGTCATGTCTTCGACGGATTGGTACACTTCGTCGGCCGTTGCCAGGCCGCGGATGATCTCGACGAGTTTCATGACCGGGACCGGGTTCATGAAGTGCATGCCGATGACGCGCTCCGGACGGCCGGTCACTGCGGCGATTTCCGTGATCGGCAGGGCCGATGTGTTCGTCGAGAGGATGGCGTGTGCCGGTGCGATTTCGTCGAGCTGCTTGAAGATCGACTGCTTGATGTCCATCTTTTCGACGGCGGCTTCAATGATGAGGTCCGCGTCTTTCGCGTCCGACAGGTCAACGGACTTAGTGATCCGGCCAAGCGCCGCGCTCTTTTCCTCTTCGGTCATGCGGCCCTTCTCCACATTGCGGGCCAGATTCTTCTCGATGACGCCGAGGCCCTTGTCAAAAGATGCTTCGCTAATGTCGTTCAGGGTGACGTCGAATCCGGCCTGGGCGCACACTTGCGCGATGCCTCCGCCCATCTGGCCGGCTCCGATCACCATTACCTTTTTAATATCCATTCCTTATTCCCCCTCGTCCGTCTTCGGTACTTCGATCATGATGGCGTCGCCCTGGCCGCCGCCCGAGCAGATCGCAGCGATGCCGGTTCCGCCGCCGCGGCGCTTCAGTTCGTGGGCAAGCGTCAGGATGATGCGCGCGCCGCTTGCGCCGATCGGGTGGCCGAGCGCGACGGCGCCGCCGTTCACGTTCACTTTTTCCGGGTCGAGCTTCGCGATTTCGGAGCTGGCGAGCACAACGGCCGCGAATGCTTCGTTGATTTCAAACAGATCGATGTCGCCGAGCGATTTGCCGGTTTTCTTCAGCAGTTCATTGATGACGAGTCCCGGCGTCTGCGGGAAGTTTTCCGGTTCGACCGCCACTTCCGCGTGGCCGATGATTTCCGCGAGAACGTCCTTCCCTTCCTGTTCGGCACGGTCCGCGCTCATGAGGACGAGCGCGCAGGCGCCGTCGTTCACGCCGGGCGCATTGCCGGCCGTGATCGTGCCGTCGTTGCCGAATGCGGGACGGAGCTTCGCGAGCGTTTCTTTCGATGTGTCGCGGCGGGGGGCTTCGTCTTCGCCGACGTGGATCGTCTGGCCTTTTCGGGCCGGCACTTCCACCGGGACGATCTCCTCGACGAACAGCCCTTCATCGATCGCCTTCACCGCACGCTCGTGGCTGCGGAGCGCCCAGTCGTCCTGCGCTTCGCGGGTGAGCCCCATTTTTTCCGCCGTGGAATTCCCGTAGTTCCCCATATGGACGCGGTCCGGGTGGAACGAGCAGGACAGCCCGTCGTGGATCATGCCGTCGATGATCGGCGCGTCGCCCATCTTCAGTCCGCTGCGGGCCTTCGGCAAGTAGTACGGTGCGTTCGACATCGATTCCATGCCGCCTGCAACGATCACTTCCTCGTCTCCGAGGCGGATGATCTGGTCCGCGAGCGTGACGCTCCGCATTCCGGATGCACAGACTTTATTCACCGTTTCCGTTTTCGTGCTCCACGGGAGTCCGGCTTTGTTGGCGGCCTGGCGGGACGGGATCTGGCCCTGTCCGCCCTGCAATACCGTTCCCATGATCACTTCATCGACTTCTTCCGCGGAAGTTCCCGTGCGTTCGAGCGCCGCGCGGATCGCCGTGCCGCCGAGATCGCTTGCCGTTTTCTTCGCAAGCAGTCCGCCGAACTTTCCGAATGGCGTCCTGGCGCCGCCGAGGATGACCGTTTTTGCCATGTGAATTTCCCCCTTTTGAAGTTGAGAGCGTTTTCAAACCGCTTTCGGCAAAAGCCGGGCGTGCGCCGGTCACGGATAAAAATCCCGTTGACTGAACGCTCGCTCGGCAAATCGTCCGAAGAAAAGGGAGTGACGCAATGCACTCCCTCTCTCATTTGTTTCATTGTATCGAATTTTCAAAGACGGTGCAACGGCTTACTGCAGAACCGGCTCTTCTTCTTCAACGACCGCGGTTTCCGGATTGTCTCCGAAGATCGAGCGCTCAAGCAATTCGGCGACGTCGTATGTGCCGACCTTGTCTTCGACTTCGACCGCCTTCGTTCCGTCGGACAGCATCGTCAGGCAGTACGGGCAGCCGGAGGAGATGACGGACGGGTTCACTTCGAGCGCCTGCTCGGTCCGCGCCACGTTCACGCGGTGACCGGCGTCTTCCTCCATCCACATGAGACCGCCGCCCGCGCCGCAGCACATGCCGTCCTGGCGGTTGCGGACCATTTCGACGAGTTCGACGCCCGGGATCGACTTCAGGATCTCGCGAGGCGGATCGTACACGTCGTTGTAACGGCCGAGGTAGCATGAGTCGTGGAACGTGATCTTTTCGTTGATCGCGTACTTCGGCTTCAGGCGGCCTTCCATGATGAGCTTGTACAGCAACTCGGTATGGTGGTAGACGATCCCGTCAAATCCGAAGTCCGGATATTCATTCTTGAAAATGTTGTAGGCGTGCGGGTCAATCGTGACGATCTTGTGCACGTCGTTCTTTTCGAACTCCTTGATGTTGCCTTCGGCGAGTTCCTGGAAGAGGAATTCGTTGCCGAGGCGGCGAGGCGTGTCGCCGGAGTTCTTTTCCTTGTTGCCGAGGATGGCGAACTTGACGCCCGCTTCGTTCATCAGATGCGCAAACGAGAGCGCGATCTTCTGCGAGCGGCTGTCGAACGCGCCCATCGAGCCGACCCAGAACAGGTACTCGAAGTCCTCGCCCGCTTTCTTCGCTTCCTTGACCGTCGGGATGTGGAGATCCGGACGCGCATCGCGCCAGTTTTCCTTTTCCTTCCGGTTGAGGCCCCACGGGTTGCCCTGGCGCTCGATGTTCGTCATCGCGCGCTGCGCATCCGGGTCCATGCGGCCTTCCGTCATGACGAGGTAGCGGCGGAGGTCGACAATCTTGTCGACGTGTTCGTTCATGACCGGGCACTGATCTTCACAGTTCCGGCAAGTCGTGCACGCCCAGATCTCTTCTTCGGTGATGACATCGCCGATGAGCGACGGGCTATAGATGTCGTCGATGACCGCGCCTTCCGCACCTGCGGCCACGGCGAGCTGGTTGCCGCGCGTGTCGTTGAACATGAACTGCGGCACCCACGGTTTCTGCTTCGTCACGACGGCGCCCGTGTTCGTCAGGTGGTCGCGCAGCTTCGTGATGAGGTCCATCGGCGACAGCATTTTGCCGGTGCCGGTCGCCGGGCACATGTTCGTGCAGCGCCCGCACTCGACGCATGCGTAGAAGTCGAGCATCTGGAGCTGCGTGAAGTCTTCGATCTTGCCGGCCCCGATCGTCGGCATTTCTTCGCTTTCGTCATCGCCTTCTTCTTCCAGTACGGAGAAGTCGATCGGCGCGAGCTTGCCGCGGCGGTCAAAGCGCATGAGGAACGTGTTCGCCGGACCCGCGATCAAGTGGGCGTGCTTCGACTGCGGCACGTACACGAGGAACGCAAGCAGCGTCAGCAGGTGGACCCACCAGGCGACGAAGAACACGGCCGCGGCCGCCGTCGCCGGCATCCACCGGAATCCAGAGGCGATCAACGACGCCATCGGTTCAGTCCATGTCGCGGCATGGTCGTGCCAGATCATGTTCATGCCGTTCGCGACGAGCGTCGACAGCATGAGCGTCCCGATGAAGATGAGGACGAGCCCCGCTTTCCAGCCGCGTCGCAGACGGACGAGCTTCTCCACGTAGCGGCGGTAGAATGCCCAGACGACCGCAACGAGGATCATGAAGACGACGATTTCCTGGAAGAACGTGAATGCCGGATACACCGGGCCGAACGGCAGATGCGAGTCCGGCTTCAGCCCTTTCCAGATGAGATCGATCGCCCCGAATTGGACGAGCAGGAATCCGTAGAAGAACATGACGTGGATCGCGCCGCTCTTCTTGTCCTTGAGAAGTTTCTTCTGACCGAAGACGTTCACCCAGATCATGTGGAGGCGTTCCTGGAGCTTGAGGTCAAACTCCTCTTTCTTGCCGAGCCTCATGAACTGGATTCGTGTTTTGACGACGTATGTGAACAGTCCGAGACCGTAGGCAACGACGGCCAGGAATAAAATCCAGTTGGCAATGAGCAATGGGTTCACAATGTCCTCCCCTTTCCGATGCCGGACGGCGTTCTCTGAATCCGCTTTCAGCTGCGGACGCATGCCCGATCCCGGCGATCTATATAGATACAGTTTAATAATGAATGAGCGTTCAGTCAACACTATTTTAGAATTTTGCCATGTATCTTAAAAAATCGGCGGCGCTTCCCCTGATTGTACGGGATGGACGCGAGGTCCGCAACGGACGGTTCGGCTGAAATCCGGATTGCTCCGTCTGGAAATAAAAACCTGGACGACTCAAGGCGAGATACGGACGACTCACGCCCGTGATATGGTCCCCTTAGAGTTTACACCTTGATTCTGTCACACTAGGAGTAACGAAAAGGGGTGCCGAAAAATGAACCAGAAGCGGGATTACGATATAAAAGTGAAAGCAGTGGAGGAATTTTTTGAAGGCTCTTCCACTGAGGAGTTGGCTCTTTCGTACAATGTCTCGGATCGGACGATCCGACGCTGGGTCGAAAAAGTGGAGATGGATGGCTTCGAGGCTTTGCATGACGCCAGGGGCAAGAATGGCCGGAAACCGTCGGATGAGAAGGATGCTCTGATTGAACTGCAGAAGGCGGAGATCCTCCTCTTAAAAAAGCTCTTGGATCTGAAAAGGGGGTGTTAAGCAAACAAGATAGTTTCCTGTTCATCGACCTGAATAAGGACACCTTTTCGGTCTCCCTCCTCGCGGAGGCGTCGGATGTCTCCCGGCAGGGTTATGCCAAGTGGAAGAAGCGGCAGGATCACTCTGCCCAGGATCTCAAGGATGAGCAGATGTTTCACTATATCTCCAAGGTGTTCGCCAAGTCCCGGGGAACCTATGGGCGACGCCGGATCAAGCTGGCGCTCCAGAGAGAGTTCGGGCTCACCGTCAATATCAAGCGAATCTCCAGAATCATGCGCCGATATGGGCTCAAATGTCGGATTCGCCGCAAAGGGTACCGTCACGGCGGTACAGAGGGGAAGGTGGCGCAGAACCTCTTGAAGCGTAACTTTAAAGCCACGAAGCCGATGAAGAAATTCTCGGTGGATATCACATACGTGCGCGCTTTCGTTCCTACGGAACACTGGACCTATCTGTGCGCCATTAAGGACCTGTACGACGACTCGATCGTAGCATTCGCCTACGGGCCGAACCAGGACACCGGCCTGGTCCTGGAAGCGCTCGAGATGCTGGAGAAGGTGAAAGGGAACCGGAAGAAGGCCATTATCCACAGCGACCAGGGCAGCCAGTTTATGAGCCTGAGATACCAGAAACGCCTTCAGTCGATGAACCTGACACCGTCCATGTCACGGCGCGGCAACTGTTGGGATAATGCATGCATCGAGAGCTTTTTCAGTCACTTCAAAACTGAGATTGCCTGCTTTGGCGACCCTCGGTCTCTTGAGGAGCTTCGGATTGCCATCGAGGAATATATCTACTTTTATAACCACGAACGCCTCCAGCTCAAGCACGGCGTGCCTCCTGCCGAGGTCGGAAGTGTGTTGGCTGCCTGAATCTTTATCGGACAGAATCAACTGTAAACTTGACAGGGACCAGACCAGAAAAACCGGACACCCCTCGCCTGGAAATAAAAACCTGGACGACTCGAGGCCAGATGCGGACGACTCACCCGGAAAACCGGACGCCCCTCCCCTGGAAATAAAAACCTGGACGACTCAAGGCGGGATGCGGACGACTCACGCCCGGATGCGGACGACTCGAGGCCAAACGCGGACGACTCACCCGAAAAACCGGACACCTCTCACCTGGAAATAAAAACCTGGACGACTCGAGGCGAGATACGGACGACTCAAGGCCGGATGCGGACGACTCAAGGCCAAATCCGGACGACTCACCCGAAAAACCGGACACCCCTCCCGCTCCCATTAAAATAACCGGACTCCAAAAGAGTCCGGTTTCCTTCTTCTTCCTTATCCGATCCGGCCGAAGAATGGGCCGAAGTGTTCCGCCGCCCGTTCTTCTTCACCGGGGCGGACCCGGATCAGCACGGCGGTGGCGGGGCCTGCCGATGCTGCCGGGTCAATCCCTTCCGGCCACTCCCGCAGCGGCCGGCCGGCAAGCCGTTCCCATTCCGCTGCCACGCCCCGGGAGCCGGCGGGCCAGACGGCTTCGGCGATTCCCGCATCGAGCGCCGATCTGATCTTTCCGAGGTCCGCGATTTTCCCGATTTCCCGGATGACGGCGTCGCCGACGAGCGGCTGGCCGTACAGGAACCACTCCCCGTCCCGCTCAGCAAAATACTTTCCTGTCTTGCCGATCATCGTGACGGCCAATGCGGACTGCCGCATGTCCATGTTCGTCTCGGTGCTTCCGGAAACCGGGACCGGCGCGAGGCCGCTTTCCGCGAATACTCTCCGCACTCCTTCGCAATAATCTTCCCAGCTTTCATTCCCCGTGAAATTATGCAACAGGACCGCCGCCGGATCCGCGCCGGCCGCCCATTGCTCCAGCAGGGCGACCCGGGCGGAAAAATAGGCGACCGTTTCATCGGGCGCCCGGACGAGATCCGCTTCTTTCATGCCGATGCCGCCGGAGTTGTCGGTCGTGACGATGAGGCCGTCCCCGAGTTCGAGCGCGTTCCTCATCGGACCGGCCCCTTCCGGACGGCGGCTTTGCGGACGAGCGGCATGGCAACCGCGGCGAGTGCCGCATTCACGAATGTGGCGACCATGATGCCGGCGACGGACGCGGCGAAGAAGGCCGGCGAGATGATCCAGTAAAATGGCAGGACGGCGAGGAAGCCGTTCGCCACTATGAAGAACCNATCTACTTTTATAACCACGAACGCCTCCAGCTCAAGCACGGCGTGCCTCCTGCCGAGGTCGGAAGTGTGTTGGCTGCCTGAATCTTTATCGGACAGAATCAACTGTAAACTTGACAGGGACCAGACCAGAAAAACCGGACACCCCTCGCCTGGAAATAAAAACCTGGACGACTCGAGGCCAGATGCGGACGACTCACCCGGAAAACCGGACGCCCCTCCCCTGGAAATAAAAACCTGGACGACTCAAGGCGGGATGCGGACGACTCACGCCCGGATGCGGACGACTCGAGGCCAAACGCGGACGACTCACCCGAAAAACCGGACACCTCTCACCTGGAAATAAAAACCTGGACGACTCGAGGCGAGATACGGACGACTCAAGGCCGGATGCGGACGACTCAAGGCCAAATCCGGACGACTCACCCGAAAAACCGGACACCCCTCCCGCTCCCATTAAAATAACCGGACTCCAAAAGAGTCCGGTTTCCTTCTTCTTCCTTATCCGATCCGGCCGAAGAATGGGCCGAAGTGTTCCGCCGCCCGTTCTTCTTCACCGGGGCGGACCCGGATCAGCACGGCGGTGGCGGGGCCTGCCGATGCTGCCGGGTCAATCCCTTCCGGCCACTCCCGCAGCGGCCGGCCGGCAAGCCGTTCCCATTCCGCTGCCACGCCCCGGGAGCCGGCGGGCCAGACGGCTTCGGCGATTCCCGCATCGAGCGCCGATCTGATCTTTCCGAGGTCCGCGATTTTCCCGATTTCCCGGATGACGGCGTCGCCGACGAGCGGCTGGCCGTACAGGAACCACTCCCCGTCCCGCTCAGCAAAATACTTTCCTGTCTTGCCGATCATCGTGACGGCCAATGCGGACTGCCGCATGTCCATGTTCGTCTCGGTGCTTCCGGAAACCGGGACCGGCGCGAGGCCGCTTTCCGCGAATACTCTCCGCACTCCTTCGCAATAATCTTCCCAGCTTTCATTCCCCGTGAAATTATGCAACAGGACCGCCGCCGGATCCGCGCCGGCCGCCCATTGCTCCAGCAGGGCGACCCGGGCGGAAAAATAGGCGACCGTTTCATCGGGCGCCCGGACGAGATCCGCTTCTTTCATGCCGATGCCGCCGGAGTTGTCGGTCGTGACGATGAGGCCGTCCCCGAGTTCGAGCGCGTTCCTCATCGGACCGGCCCCTTCCGGACGGCGGCTTTGCGGACGAGCGGCATGGCAACCGCGGCGAGTGCCGCATTCACGAATGTGGCGACCATGATGCCGGCGACGGACGCGGCGAAGAAGGCCGGCGAGATGATCCAGTAAAATGGCAGGACGGCGAGGAAGCCGTTCGCCACTATGAAGAACCACCATTTCAGCCGGTGCCATCCTTTCCGGTGGAGATAAGCAAACGCCCCGATGATGACGAACATTTCGCCGGCGATGAGGACATGCAGCGGTCCGAGCGGGGCCCCGGCCGTCAATGCCGAGACGAAATGCCCGATCATCGCCGCGACGCCGGCCGCGGCGGGCGGCAGGAAGACGGCCGATACGAGTGCCGGGGCCGAATCCAGCGCGGCCGAGCCGATGCCGAGCGGGATTTTGATGAATGCGCCGACTGCGCACATGGCGGCCGTGAGCGCGGTGAGCGCGAGCAGCCGGGTGTTCTTCATTCCCCGCCGCTCCCGTCTTTTTTCCGGCCGGTGTTCCGGAACACTTTGGCGCTCCGGGCGTATTCGGTGTCCGGCTGCCCGAGTCGGGAATTGATAATCCGGGCGGCGGCGAACAGATAATCCGACAGCCGGTTGATATAGCGCAGGCCGGTTTCCGGGATGGCTTCGCCGGAGTTCATGAGCCGGACGATCTGGCGCTCCGCACGTCTCGCGACGGTGCGCGCGATATGCAGCGTGGCGGACGGTCCGGAGCCGCCCGGCAGGATGAACCGCTCAAGCGGCGGCGCTTCTTCCATCAGTTCGTCGATCCGCTTCTCGAGCCGGTCGATGGATTCCGGCTGCAGCTTCTCCTGACGCTTTTCCGTCACGTTCGCCAGGTCGCCGCCGCAGTCGAACAGCTCGTGCTGGATCGTTTCGAGGTCTTCCAGCAGATCCACAAACTCCCCTTCCGGCAATTCGGTCATCGCCTTGCCGATGAATGAATTCAGTTCATCGGTCGTGCCGTATGCCTCGACCCGGAGATCGTCCTTGAACACCCTCGCCCCGATGAGCGCCGTTTTTCCCGTGTCTCCCGTGCGTGTGTAGATTCCCATATCGTTTCTCCTCCTTTTCGTTTCAGCGGATTTCCTGCGGGATGCCGTACCAGATGCGCGTGATCCGGTCCGCCTCCCGGAACAGCTGCTGATTCAGCCGGCCGCATGTGTCGCGCAGCCAGCGTGCGTGCGGGTCGGCGGGGACGATGCCCCGGCCGATGTCCGTGATGATGAGGACCAGGCCGCCCGGCTCCGCGGCGCGGACGAACTCCCGCACTTCGCCGACCGCTTCCCTTTCATCTGTATGAACCTTCGATATGTATTCTTCAATCCCTGCGAGAATGACGATGCCGCGCGGAGGGTCCGGCAGCCGGTCCAGCCCGCCGGCTTCAATCCAGACGCAGTCCTCCCCGGCAAGCCTCTCCTTCACGAAGTCCCGCTTCCCGTTATGGGAACCGCCGACATAGATGTGCATCGCTTCCCCTCCNCAGGAAGACGGCCGATACGAGTGCCGGGGCCGAATCCAGCGCGGCCGAGCCGATGCCGAGCGGGATTTTGATGAATGCGCCGACTGCGCACATGGCGGCCGTGAGCGCGGTGAGCGCGAGCAGCCGGGTGTTCTTCATTCCCCGCCGCTCCCGTCTTTTTTCCGGCCGGTGTTCCGGAACACTTTGGCGCTCCGGGCGTATTCGGTGTCCGGCTGCCCGAGTCGGGAATTGATAATCCGGGCGGCGGCGAACAGATAATCCGACAGCCGGTTGATATAGCGCAGGCCGGTTTCCGGGATGGCTTCGCCGGAGTTCATGAGCCGGACGATCTGGCGCTCCGCACGTCTCGCGACGGTGCGCGCGATATGCAGCGTGGCGGACGGTCCGGAGCCGCCCGGCAGGATGAACCGCTCAAGCGGCGGCGCTTCTTCCATCAGTTCGTCGATCCGCTTCTCGAGCCGGTCGATGGATTCCGGCTGCAGCTTCTCCTGACGCTTTTCCGTCACGTTCGCCAGGTCGCCGCCGCAGTCGAACAGCTCGTGCTGGATCGTTTCGAGGTCTTCCAGCAGATCCACAAACTCCCCTTCCGGCAATTCGGTCATCGCCTTGCCGATGAATGAATTCAGTTCATCGGTCGTGCCGTATGCCTCGACCCGGAGATCGTCCTTGAACACCCTCGCCCCGATGAGCGCCGTTTTTCCCGTGTCTCCCGTGCGTGTGTAGATTCCCATATCGTTTCTCCTCCTTTTCGTTTCAGCGGATTTCCTGCGGGATGCCGTACCAGATGCGCGTGATCCGGTCCGCCTCCCGGAACAGCTGCTGATTCAGCCGGCCGCATGTGTCGCGCAGCCAGCGTGCGTGCGGGTCGGCGGGGACGATGCCCCGGCCGATGTCCGTGATGATGAGGACCAGGCCGCCCGGCTCCGCGGCGCGGACGAACTCCCGCACTTCGCCGACCGCTTCCCTTTCATCTGTATGAACCTTCGATATGTATTCTTCAATCCCTGCGAGAATGACGATGCCGCGCGGAGGGTCCGGCAGCCGGTCCAGCCCGCCGGCTTCAATCCAGACGCAGTCCTCCCCGGCAAGCCTCTCCTTCACGAAGTCCCGCTTCCCGTTATGGGAACCGCCGACATAGATGTGCATCGCTTCCCCTCCTCCCAGTCTTGCCTGTCTTTCCATTCCAGCCGGTAAACGGAACCCGGCGGGACGGCCCGGTCAAAGAACGGCCGCTCGTCCGGCGCGAGTTCCGCAAGCAGCAGCCGCACCGGACCGCCGTGCGTGACGACCGCGGCCGAATGTCCGGGATGCGCCTTCAGCCGCATGAGACCCGCCCGGACACGCGCTTCCATGTCCCCGAAACGTTCCCCGCCCGGCGGTTTTCCGGAAAACGGGTCGTCGATCCACTTCCGGTACCGGGCGTCCCCCTTCAGGTCATCGTACGTCTTCATTTCCCATTCCCCGAAAAGGCATTCCCGGAACTCGGGCATCGCCTCATACGCCGCCCCGGGGAATAAAAGACGGGCCGTCTCGCGGCAGCGGACGAGGTCGCTGCCGGCGATGACATCCGCTTCAAAACTCGCCGGATCCGCCTTCACGCATACCGGCACATCCGTCCAGCCGACATAGCGCCGTTCGCGGTTTGCGGCCGTTTCAAGATGCCGGATCAAATAAAGAACAAAAGGACGGTCCACAGCAGCAGTTCACTCCCTTCCACGAATGCGCCGGCGAGGTCGCCGGTCGCCCCGCCGAAATTCCGGATCGTCCACTGCCGGAACCCGGCAACGGCGACCAAAACCACCAAAAGGAAAGCCGCCGGCAGGGCGACTGTCCCGAGTCCGGCCGACGCGGCGGCGAGGCCGGCGAGCAGCATCAGCGCAGCCGGGATGCCGACCCGCGCACCGCCCGCCTTCGACCCAAGAAAGACGAGCAGTCCGGAATCCTTTGCCTGCGGTGCCGACGAGCAGTAAAGCGCGAGTCCGGCCCTCGCGGCGAACGGCACGAGCATGAACACCATCCATCCCGCGCCGCCCCTCATGATCACCTCGCTCAACACGGCGATTTTGCCGAGCAAAAGGAACAGGAGCGCCATCGTGCCGAACGCGCCGATCCGCGGGTCGCCCATGATCTCCAGCCGCTTTTCCCGGTCCCTATACGAAAAGTACGCGTCGCCCATGTCGGCCCAGCCGTCCAGATGAAGGCCGCCGGAAAGGACGGCGAAAACAAGAACGGCCGCGAACGCGCTGAGCAGCGGGCCGGTGCCGGCCGGGCCGGAAAGGAGCGCGGTCGCCGCCCATGCCGCAAGTCCGATCAGTCCGCCGACAATCGGATAAAGCGTGAACATCCAGACCGTTTCCCTCCCGCCGATCGGCAAGTTTTTCCTCACCGGGACGGATGTGAAGAACTGGAGCGCGAGGAGGAATCCGGTGATCATGAGACCCCTTCCCCGGTTGCGAGCCGGCGGATTTGCGGCCAGTCCGCGTGCTTCCGGAAATGCGCCGCCCAGTCGCCGTACCGGGGTTCGCCCGTCCGCGCTTCCTTCCCGCCGAGCGAGTCTTCCTCTTCGATGCCGTGGCCGTCCATGAACGGGATCACGCCGAGCACGGGCAGGCCTGTCCGTGCCTCAAGAAATGCAATCCCGTCGTCGAACAGGCGGGGGTCCCCGCGGAATTTATTGATGATGAGCCCTTTAACCCGCCGCCGGTCCTCCTCCGAAAGCAGGTCGAGCGTCCCGACGATCGATGCGAACACGCCGCCCCGCTCGATGTCGGCGACGAGCAGAACCGGGACATCCGCCGTCCGGGCGACCCGCATGTTCACGAGCTCGCGGTCATTCAGGTTCACTTCCGCCGGGCTTCCGGCCCCTTCGATCACGACCGCTTCGAATCGCTCCGCGAGGCGCCCGAGCGACGAACGGATGGCGTCCAGCCCGGTCCGGAAAAACTTCTCGCGGTACTCCATCCCGCCCATCCGCCCGGCCGGCTTGCCGAGAAGGATGATGTCGGCATGCCGGTCATCCGACGGCTTCAGGACGATCGGGTTCATTTCCGCGGCGGGAGCGGGTTTTGCGGCTTCCGCCTGTGCCGCCTGCGCCCGGCTGATCTCCAGGCCGCCGCCGATCCGGACGGTCCGG
>NZ_LN651373.1:686987-688923 GCF_000826125.2 Bhargavaea cecembensis | reverse complement strand
CCGCCGACATAGATGTGCATCGCTTCCCCTCCTCCCAGTCTTGCCTGTCTTTCCATTCCAGCCGGTAAACGGAACCCGGCGGGACGGCCCGGTCAAAGAACGGCCGCTCGTCCGGCGCGAGTTCCGCAAGCAGCAGCCGCACCGGACCGCCGTGCGTGACGACCGCGGCCGAATGTCCGGGATGCGCCTTCAGCCGCATGAGACCCGCCCGGACACGCGCTTCCATGTCCCCGAAACGTTCCCCGCCCGGCGGTTTTCCGGAAAACGGGTCGTCGATCCACTTCCGGTACCGGGCGTCCCCCTTCAGGTCATCGTACGTCTTCATTTCCCATTCCCCGAAAAGGCATTCCCGGAACTCGGGCATCGCCTCATACGCCGCCCCGGGGAATAAAAGACGGGCCGTCTCGCGGCAGCGGACGAGGTCGCTGCCGGCGATGACATCCGCTTCAAAACTCGCCGGATCCGCCTTCACGCATACCGGCACATCCGTCCAGCCGACATAGCGCCGTTCGCGGTTTGCGGCCGTTTCAAGATGCCGGATCAAATAAAGAACAAAAGGACGGTCCACAGCAGCAGTTCACTCCCTTCCACGAATGCGCCGGCGAGGTCGCCGGTCGCCCCGCCGAAATTCCGGATCGTCCACTGCCGGAACCCGGCAACGGCGACCAAAACCACCAAAAGGAAAGCCGCCGGCAGGGCGACTGTCCCGAGTCCGGCCGACGCGGCGGCGAGGCCGGCGAGCAGCATCAGCGCAGCCGGGATGCCGACCCGCGCACCGCCCGCCTTCGACCCAAGAAAGACGAGCAGTCCGGAATCCTTTGCCTGCGGTGCCGACGAGCAGTAAAGCGCGAGTCCGGCCCTCGCGGCGAACGGCACGAGCATGAACACCATCCATCCCGCGCCGCCCCTCATGATCACCTCGCTCAACACGGCGATTTTG
The DNA here is from genome assembly GCF_000826125.2 of Bhargavaea cecembensis. Taxonomy (GTDB): domain Bacteria; phylum Bacillota; class Bacilli; order Bacillales_A; family Planococcaceae; genus Bhargavaea; species Bhargavaea cecembensis_B. Next base: position 687,983 of record NZ_LN651373.1, on the reverse strand, counting down.
CCGAGCAAAAGGAACAGGAGCGCCATCGTGCCGAACGCGCCGATCCGCGGGTCGCCCATGATCTCCAGCCGCTTTTCCCGGTCCCTATACGAAAAGTACGCGTCGCCCATGTCGGCCCAGCCGTCCAGATGAAGGCCGCCGGAAAGGACGGCGAAAACAAGAACGGCCGCGAACGCGCTGAGCAGCGGGCCGGTGCCGGCCGGGCCGGAAAGGAGCGCGGTCGCCGCCCATGCCGCAAGTCCGATCAGTCCGCCGACAATCGGATAAAGCGTGAACATCCAGACCGTTTCCCTCCCGCCGATCGGCAAGTTTTTCCTCACCGGGACGGATGTGAAGAACTGGAGCGCGAGGAGGAATCCGGTGATCATGAGACCCCTTCCCCGGTTGCGAGCCGGCGGATTTGCGGCCAGTCCGCGTGCTTCCGGAAATGCGCCGCCCAGTCGCCGTACCGGGGTTCGCCCGTCCGCGCTTCCTTCCCGCCGAGCGAGTCTTCCTCTTCGATGCCGTGGCCGTCCATGAACGGGATCACGCCGAGCACGGGCAGGCCTGTCCGTGCCTCAAGAAATGCAATCCCGTCGTCGAACAGGCGGGGGTCCCCGCGGAATTTATTGATGATGAGCCCTTTAACCCGCCGCCGGTCCTCCTCCGAAAGCAGGTCGAGCGTCCCGACGATCGATGCGAACACGCCGCCCCGCTCGATGTCGGCGACGAGCAGAACCGGGACATCCGCCGTCCGGGCGACCCGCATGTTCACGAGCTCGCGGTCATTCAGGTTCACTTCCGCCGGGCTTCCGGCCCCTTCGATCACGACCGCTTCGAATCGCTCCGCGAGGCGCCCGAGCGACGAACGGATGGCGTCCAGCCCGGTCCGGAAAAACTTCTCGCGGTACTCCATCCCGCCCATCCGCCCGGCCGGCTTGCCGAGAAGGATGATGTCGGCATGCCGGTCATCCGACGGCTTCAGGACGATCGGGTTCATTTCCGCGGCGGGAGCGG
>NZ_LN651373.1:622548-686816 GCF_000826125.2 Bhargavaea cecembensis | reverse complement strand
CCGCCGACATAGATGTGCATCGCTTCCCCTCCTCCCAGTCTTGCCTGTCTTTCCATTCCAGCCGGTAAACGGAACCCGGCGGGACGGCCCGGTCAAAGAACGGCCGCTCGTCCGGCGCGAGTTCCGCAAGCAGCAGCCGCACCGGACCGCCGTGCGTGACGACCGCGGCCGAATGTCCGGGATGCGCCTTCAGCCGCATGAGACCCGCCCGGACACGCGCTTCCATGTCCCCGAAACGTTCCCCGCCCGGCGGTTTTCCGGAAAACGGGTCGTCGATCCACTTCCGGTACCGGGCGTCCCCCTTCAGGTCATCGTACGTCTTCATTTCCCATTCCCCGAAAAGGCATTCCCGGAACTCGGGCATCGCCTCATACGCCGCCCCGGGGAATAAAAGACGGGCCGTCTCGCGGCAGCGGACGAGGTCGCTGCCGGCGATGACATCCGCTTCAAAACTCGCCGGATCCGCCTTCACGCATACCGGCACATCCGTCCAGCCGACATAGCGCCGTTCGCGGTTTGCGGCCGTTTCAAGATGCCGGATCAAATAAAGAACAAAAGGACGGTCCACAGCAGCAGTTCACTCCCTTCCACGAATGCGCCGGCGAGGTCGCCGGTCGCCCCGCCGAAATTCCGGATCGTCCACTGCCGGAACCCGGCAACGGCGACCAAAACCACCAAAAGGAAAGCCGCCGGCAGGGCGACTGTCCCGAGTCCGGCCGACGCGGCGGCGAGGCCGGCGAGCAGCATCAGCGCAGCCGGGATGCCGACCCGCGCACCGCCCGCCTTCGACCCAAGAAAGACGAGCAGTCCGGAATCCTTTGCCTGCGGTGCCGACGAGCAGTAAAGCGCGAGTCCGGCCCTCGCGGCGAACGGCACGAGCATGAACACCATCCATCCCGCGCCGCCCCTCATGATCACCTCGCTCAACACGGCGATTTTGCCGAGCAAAAGGAACAGGAGCGCCATCGTGCCGAACGCGCCGATCCGCGGGTCGCCCATGATCTCCAGCCGCTTTTCCCGGTCCCTATACGAAAAGTACGCGTCGCCCATGTCGGCCCAGCCGTCCAGATGAAGGCCGCCGGAAAGGACGGCGAAAACAAGAACGGCCGCGAACGCGCTGAGCAGCGGGCCGGTGCCGGCCGGGCCGGAAAGGAGCGCGGTCGCCGCCCATGCCGCAAGTCCGATCAGTCCGCCGACAATCGGATAAAGCGTGAACATCCAGACCGTTTCCCTCCCGCCGATCGGCAAGTTTTTCCTCACCGGGACGGATGTGAAGAACTGGAGCGCGAGGAGGAATCCGGTGATCATGAGACCCCTTCCCCGGTTGCGAGCCGGCGGATTTGCGGCCAGTCCGCGTGCTTCCGGAAATGCGCCGCCCAGTCGCCGTACCGGGGTTCGCCCGTCCGCGCTTCCTTCCCGCCGAGCGAGTCTTCCTCTTCGATGCCGTGGCCGTCCATGAACGGGATCACGCCGAGCACGGGCAGGCCTGTCCGTGCCTCAAGAAATGCAATCCCGTCGTCGAACAGGCGGGGGTCCCCGCGGAATTTATTGATGATGAGCCCTTTAACCCGCCGCCGGTCCTCCTCCGAAAGCAGGTCGAGCGTCCCGACGATCGATGCGAACACGCCGCCCCGCTCGATGTCGGCGACGAGCAGAACCGGGACATCCGCCGTCCGGGCGACCCGCATGTTCACGAGCTCGCGGTCATTCAGGTTCACTTCCGCCGGGCTTCCGGCCCCTTCGATCACGACCGCTTCGAATCGCTCCGCGAGGCGCCCGAGCGACGAACGGATGGCGTCCAGCCCGGTCCGGAAAAACTTCTCGCGGTACTCCATCCCGCCCATCCGCCCGGCCGGCTTGCCGAGAAGGATGATGTCGGCATGCCGGTCATCCGACGGCTTCAGGACGATCGGGTTCATTTCCGCGGCGGGAGCGGTTTTTGCGGCTTCCGCCTGTGCCGCCTGCGCCCGGCTGATCTCCAGGCCGCCGCCGATCCGGACGGTCCGGTCCGACATGTTCTGGGACTTGAACGGCGCAACCCGGACGCCTTCCTCGGCGAGCAGCCGGCAGATCGCCGCGCAGACCATGCTTTTGCCGACATGGGAGGCGGTCCCCTGGATCATGATTCCTTTCATCGCCGTCCTCCTCCTTTCCGCTGATGCGCAAGGCCGGCGTCCATCTCAAACGCCCGGTCCGAAAGCGCGACGAGCCGGCGGTGGATGCGGCCGAGCACCGTCGCGTACTTCCGCGTTTCCGTCCATTCCGACGGCGGTTCGTCAAGCACTTCATTCGAGACGATGACGACGGCCGACGCCTTTTCCGCCAGTTCGTTCACCGCGGATAAAAGCGCTTCTTCCTTTTCCTCCAGGCAGCCGGCCTGTTCATGGCACGGCGTCCCGTCTTCATATCCATCATACATTTCATTTGCAAGCCATGTCGTGATGCAGTCGATCAGGACGGCGTCCCCTTTCCGGATCATCGGCAAGATTCCCGGCAGATCGGTCGGCCGTTCGATCGTTTCCCACTGTTCCGGCCGGGCCGACCGGTCTGCTCGGTGACGGCGGATGCGGTCTTCCATTTCCGGGTCCGTCGGCCGTCCCGTCGCCGCGTAGACGAGCCGCCGGGCGCCCGTCCCGGCGATCCATTCCTCGGCGAACGCCGTCTTGCCGCTCCGCACCCCGCCGCTTATGAAGATGATCTCTCCCCGTGCCATATGCCGAGCTCCTCCTTCAGCCGGTCCATTTTCCAGCTCTCCTTCATGCCTGCGCGGAGCCAGGCGCCGTCCATGCCGAGGAAGTTTTCCGAATGGCGCAGGACGATCCCCCGTCCGAGCATCGCCCGGTAAAGTTCCCCGGCGTCGTCCGGCCGGAAGCTGACGTAATTCGTCGCACTCGCCGTGGCCGGCCAGCCGAGGCCGGAGAGGAACCGGGTGAAATCTTCCCGTGTCTCCCGGCAGAACCGGACGGTCCGCGTGCGGAACGCTTCTTCATTCAGACACATTTCACCGATCCGGGCCGCGATGCCGTTCACGTTCCAGTGAGGGGCGGCTTTCCGGTGTCCGGCGATCCGCTCTTCGGAGGCGATCATGTAGCCGAGCCGGATGCCGGGGATGCCGTACATCTTCGTCATCGACCGGACGACCGCGACGTGCGGATGATCGGCCAGGCGGGGAATGAACGAATGCGCTTCTCCCGCAAAGTCCATGAACGCCTCGTCGATCACGAGCTCGCAGCCCGTCTCCCGTCCGTGTTCGGCGAGCCGGAGGACCGTCTCTTTCGGGATGCGGACGCCGGTCGGGTTGTTCGGATTGCATAAATACAGGACGTCCGCCCGCTCCATCTCCCGCATGACGCGCCCGGCCGGAAACTCCGGATCGGCCGGATCGGCCGCGAGGTCGGTGCACCGGGCCCCATTCGCGAGCAGGGTCGCCTTATATTCCGAAAAAGTCGGATGGATGAGGAGGGCGCGCTTCCCGCGGTAGCGCCCGGCAATCAATGAAAACAATTCGGCCGCCCCGTTCCCCGCCAGCACCTGCTCCGGCGGGACGCCGTGGTAAGCGGCGGCCGCCGAGCGGAACGGTTCGCCGTCCGGGTGCGGATAATGCAGGAGCTCCCCGATGAGCCGGGGCCAGATTTCCCGGACCGCATCCGGGATCCCGAGCGGATTGACATTTTCGCTGAAATCGAGCAGTCCGTCCGGCGCGTCCATTCCGAGCCGGCGGTACAGAAGGTGCGGATTCGCACCGTGTTCAGGCAAAGACAAAGATCACGCCTCCTATCACCATTAATAAAACGAGGAAAGCCGCCGAGGCGGCGTGCATCCCCTTCACCGACTCCAAAATATCATCCGCGGCGAGCGGGCGGAGCGGCACGCCCATGCGCGCCCGGGCGGACGGGACTCCTTTGTAATAATTCAGGCCGCCGAGTTCGACGCCGAGCTGGCAGGCCGTCGCCGCCTCGAGCCAGCCGCTGTTCGGGCTCGGGTGCCGGCGTGCATCCCGCCGCCATCTGGCGAGCCGGGTTCCGAGCGGCAGGCCGCTCCGGCATCGGGTGAACAGGAGAATGAGCCCGCCGGTCAGCCGCGCGGGAACAACATTCAGCACATCGTCCGCCTTGGCCGAAAAGAAACCGAATTCCCCGTGTTTTTCATTGCGGTAGCCGACCATCGAATCAAGCGTATTGACCGCCTTGTACAGCCAGATCCCGGGAGCACCGAGCAGGAACGCCCAGAAGAGCGGTGCCGTGACGCCGTCCGACGTGTTCTCGGAGACGGTCTCGACGACGCCCCGGACGATTTCCGGCTCGTCCAGGCGGTCCGTATCGCGTCCGACGATCCAGCCGAGCTTCTTCCGGGCTTCCGGAAGGTCTTCCGCCTTCAATGGACCGTAGACGTCCATCGCTGCCTGCCCGAGGCTTTTCTGGGCGAGGCCCGCCGCGATCATGAGCGATTCCGCCGTGATGCCGGCCGCCCGGTGGACCTGGTAAAAAGCGGACGAGACGGCGAGCGCGGCAAGCACGGACATGCCGGCGACGAGGAAGAGAAGCAGCAGCCCCTTCGCCCGGCGCCGGCCTCCTTGGTTCAGCCGGGAATCCAGAAAGCCGATCATCCGGCCGATCCAGCGCACCGGATGCGGCCAGCCCGGCGGATCTCCGATTAGGCGGTCGATCAGGAATCCGGCGGCGCAGGCGATGAGGTGATTGAGGATCATCGGCCTTCCCTCTCCGCATCGGCNGCGTAGACGAGCCGCCGGGCGCCCGTCCCGGCGATCCATTCCTCGGCGAACGCCGTCTTGCCGCTCCGCACCCCGCCGCTTATGAAGATGATCTCTCCCCGTGCCATATGCCGAGCTCCTCCTTCAGCCGGTCCATTTTCCAGCTCTCCTTCATGCCTGCGCGGAGCCAGGCGCCGTCCATGCCGAGGAAGTTTTCCGAATGGCGCAGGACGATCCCCCGTCCGAGCATCGCCCGGTAAAGTTCCCCGGCGTCGTCCGGCCGGAAGCTGACGTAATTCGTCGCACTCGCCGTGGCCGGCCAGCCGAGGCCGGAGAGGAACCGGGTGAAATCTTCCCGTGTCTCCCGGCAGAACCGGACGGTCCGCGTGCGGAACGCTTCTTCATTCAGACACATTTCACCGATCCGGGCCGCGATGCCGTTCACGTTCCAGTGAGGGGCGGCTTTCCGGTGTCCGGCGATCCGCTCTTCGGAGGCGATCATGTAGCCGAGCCGGATGCCGGGGATGCCGTACATCTTCGTCATCGACCGGACGACCGCGACGTGCGGATGATCGGCCAGGCGGGGAATGAACGAATGCGCTTCTCCCGCAAAGTCCATGAACGCCTCGTCGATCACGAGCTCGCAGCCCGTCTCCCGTCCGTGTTCGGCGAGCCGGAGGACCGTCTCTTTCGGGATGCGGACGCCGGTCGGGTTGTTCGGATTGCATAAATACAGGACGTCCGCCCGCTCCATCTCCCGCATGACGCGCCCGGCCGGAAACTCCGGATCGGCCGGATCGGCCGCGAGGTCGGTGCACCGGGCCCCATTCGCGAGCAGGGTCGCCTTATATTCCGAAAAAGTCGGATGGATGAGGAGGGCGCGCTTCCCGCGGTAGCGCCCGGCAATCAATGAAAACAATTCGGCCGCCCCGTTCCCCGCCAGCACCTGCTCCGGCGGGACGCCGTGGTAAGCGGCGGCCGCCGAGCGGAACGGTTCGCCGTCCGGGTGCGGATAATGCAGGAGCTCCCCGATGAGCCGGGGCCAGATTTCCCGGACCGCATCCGGGATCCCGAGCGGATTGACATTTTCGCTGAAATCGAGCAGTCCGTCCGGCGCGTCCATTCCGAGCCGGCGGTACAGAAGGTGCGGATTCGCACCGTGTTCAGGCAAAGACAAAGATCACGCCTCCTATCACCATTAATAAAACGAGGAAAGCCGCCGAGGCGGCGTGCATCCCCTTCACCGACTCCAAAATATCATCCGCGGCGAGCGGGCGGAGCGGCACGCCCATGCGCGCCCGGGCGGACGGGACTCCTTTGTAATAATTCAGGCCGCCGAGTTCGACGCCGAGCTGGCAGGCCGTCGCCGCCTCGAGCCAGCCGCTGTTCGGGCTCGGGTGCCGGCGTGCATCCCGCCGCCATCTGGCGAGCCGGGTTCCGAGCGGCAGGCCGCTCCGGCATCGGGTGAACAGGAGAATGAGCCCGCCGGTCAGCCGCGCGGGAACAACATTCAGCACATCGTCCGCCTTGGCCGAAAAGAAACCGAATTCCCCGTGTTTTTCATTGCGGTAGCCGACCATCGAATCAAGCGTATTGACCGCCTTGTACAGCCAGATCCCGGGAGCACCGAGCAGGAACGCCCAGAAGAGCGGTGCCGTGACGCCGTCCGACGTGTTCTCGGAGACGGTCTCGACGACGCCCCGGACGATTTCCGGCTCGTCCAGGCGGTCCGTATCGCGTCCGACGATCCAGCCGAGCTTCTTCCGGGCTTCCGGAAGGTCTTCCGCCTTCAATGGACCGTAGACGTCCATCGCTGCCTGCCCGAGGCTTTTCTGGGCGAGGCCCGCCGCGATCATGAGCGATTCCGCCGTGATGCCGGCCGCCCGGTGGACCTGGTAAAAAGCGGACGAGACGGCGAGCGCGGCAAGCACGGACATGCCGGCGACGAGGAAGAGAAGCAGCAGCCCCTTCGCCCGGCGCCGGCCTCCTTGGTTCAGCCGGGAATCCAGAAAGCCGATCATCCGGCCGATCCAGCGCACCGGATGCGGCCAGCCCGGCGGATCTCCGATTAGGCGGTCGATCAGGAATCCGGCGGCGCAGGCGATGAGGTGATTGAGGATCATCGGCCTTCCCTCTCCGCATCGGCTTTCCGCTTCCGGTATTTCCGGACGGCTTCGACCGTGCATTCGAACACGCCCCGCCCGATCGCCTGGCCGAGCGCGGTCACGGTTCCCGCGTACGGATGCCGCGTGCCCGTCTGGGTCGCCGCGACGAGCACGCTGTCCGTCGACGTCCCGGTCGCGATCGTGCCGGTGAGCGGATCGAGGACGTGTTCGGTCTGCATCGCTTTCGCCTTCGCCTCGGTGGCGGTGATCATGCCCTGGATGAGCGCCTCTTCGGTCAGATGGCCGTTGACGATGATCCATGTGTTGATTGTGCCGGCATGCGCTTCCCGTGCCGAGCCGGCCGACGCATCGACGGCGTTGCCGACCCCGGCGGTCACGCAGACGACGACGGGTGCGTCTTCCGGCCCGTATTCCCCGATGACGGCGTCTTCGGTCATGGCTGCGGTCATCATCGCCACCGTCTGCGAAAGCGGGAACCCCCGGCCGGTGAGCCAGTCCCGCATCTCCGCCCCGGCGTCATCCGACCGGTAGGCGGCGTCGACGTGGCGGTTGACGAAATGCCGGAACCAGCCGGAACCCGCCTGGAACACGGCGGATGAGACCGTCTTCAGCGGGATGTTGCTGTCGAGGTGGACGAAGCTGCCGGACACCCGGAAATCGTCTTTCCGGATCGGCTTGGCCCCGTCGCGCGACGGTTCCTCGCCCGGCAGCAGGGTGATCTGCGGCTTCGGGATTTCCGGGTGCATGCCCGTGCGCACCCTCGCGGCATAGACCGATTCGATTTCATGTTCTTCGACCACTTCGCCCGGCGTCCCGATTGCGGCGATCTCCCCCCGGTCGAGCAGGAGCAGCCGGTCGCAGTAAAGCGACGCCAGGTTGATGTCGTGGAACACCGACACGACCGTGAGCCCGCTTGCGGTCGCCTGGTGGCGGACGGTGTCGAGCAGCTGTTGCTGGTGGGCGATGTCGAGGTGGTTCGTCGGCTCATCCAGCAGCAGGACCGGCGCCTCCTGGGCGAGCGCCTGGGCGACAAACACCCGCTGGCGCTCCCCGCCGGAGATGAACTCGATCTGCGTGTCGCGGTATTTGGTCACGCCCATCTTGTCCATCGCGTCCGCCACCGCCCGTTCATCCGCCTCGGACCAGGTCGAAAACAGGCCGGACTGATGGGGATAGCGGCCGAGCGACACCGTTTCATAGGCGGTGTGGGAAAACGTGTCCGCCTGGAGCTGCGGCAGCACGGCGACTTGCCGGGCAAACGCTTTCCGGGAATAGTCCGAAATGGACCGTCCCCCGATCGACACCGAGCCCGAATCCGCCGGCAGAAGCCCGCTCAGCATTTTCAGGAGCGTCGACTTCCCGCTTCCGTTCGGGCCGAGGATGCCGAGCATCGTGCCGGCCTCCACTTCGAATGAAACCGAGCGGACGACCGGCCTGCCGTCATACCCTCCGGTCAGTTGTTTCACTTCAAGCATGGCGCATCGCCCCTTTTCTCCGCTGTCTGTAGAAAATGAATGCAAACACCGGCGCGCCGATGAATGATGTGATGACCCCGACCGGAAGCTCGGTCGGGGAGATGATCGTCCGGGCGACCAAATCGCAGAGGATGAGCAGCGACGCCCCGTTCATGAATGAAAGCGGGAGCAGGTGCCGGTGGTCGGTCCCCCAGAGAATCCGGGTCATATGCGGGACGACGAGGCCGACGAATCCGATCGTCCCGGACACCGCGACCGCGGAGCCCGTCAGAATCGAGCCGCCCCCGAGGATCATCCATTTCCGTTTTTGCACATCAACCCCGAGGTGATAGGCCCGCTCCTCGCCGAACAGCATCGCGTTGAGCTCCCGGCGGCAGAGCCAGAGCAGCAGGCCGCCGATCGCCATGAACGGGAGCACCATCCAGATGTACTTCCAGCCCCTCATCGACACGCTCCCGAGCAGCCAGCCGATGATCTGGCGCAGCTCCTCGCCGGTGAGCGCGATCATGAGCGACAGCACCGAGCCGAGGAACGAGCCGAAAATGACCCCCGTCAGGATGATCGTCTCCATCTTGAGCGACCGGTCGACCGCCCGCGCGAAGCCGATGACGAGCAGCAGCACCGCCATCGCGCCGGCCATGCTGAAGACCGGAAGCGTGTATGATCCGANTGTGCCGGCATGCGCTTCCCGTGCCGAGCCGGCCGACGCATCGACGGCGTTGCCGACCCCGGCGGTCACGCAGACGACGACGGGTGCGTCTTCCGGCCCGTATTCCCCGATGACGGCGTCTTCGGTCATGGCTGCGGTCATCATCGCCACCGTCTGCGAAAGCGGGAACCCCCGGCCGGTGAGCCAGTCCCGCATCTCCGCCCCGGCGTCATCCGACCGGTAGGCGGCGTCGACGTGGCGGTTGACGAAATGCCGGAACCAGCCGGAACCCGCCTGGAACACGGCGGATGAGACCGTCTTCAGCGGGATGTTGCTGTCGAGGTGGACGAAGCTGCCGGACACCCGGAAATCGTCTTTCCGGATCGGCTTGGCCCCGTCGCGCGACGGTTCCTCGCCCGGCAGCAGGGTGATCTGCGGCTTCGGGATTTCCGGGTGCATGCCCGTGCGCACCCTCGCGGCATAGACCGATTCGATTTCATGTTCTTCGACCACTTCGCCCGGCGTCCCGATTGCGGCGATCTCCCCCCGGTCGAGCAGGAGCAGCCGGTCGCAGTAAAGCGACGCCAGGTTGATGTCGTGGAACACCGACACGACCGTGAGCCCGCTTGCGGTCGCCTGGTGGCGGACGGTGTCGAGCAGCTGTTGCTGGTGGGCGATGTCGAGGTGGTTCGTCGGCTCATCCAGCAGCAGGACCGGCGCCTCCTGGGCGAGCGCCTGGGCGACAAACACCCGCTGGCGCTCCCCGCCGGAGATGAACTCGATCTGCGTGTCGCGGTATTTGGTCACGCCCATCTTGTCCATCGCGTCCGCCACCGCCCGTTCATCCGCCTCGGACCAGGTCGAAAACAGGCCGGACTGATGGGGATAGCGGCCGAGCGACACCGTTTCATAGGCGGTGTGGGAAAACGTGTCCGCCTGGAGCTGCGGCAGCACGGCGACTTGCCGGGCAAACGCTTTCCGGGAATAGTCCGAAATGGACCGTCCCCCGATCGACACCGAGCCCGAATCCGCCGGCAGAAGCCCGCTCAGCATTTTCAGGAGCGTCGACTTCCCGCTTCCGTTCGGGCCGAGGATGCCGAGCATCGTGCCGGCCTCCACTTCGAATGAAACCGAGCGGACGACCGGCCTGCCGTCATACCCTCCGGTCAGTTGTTTCACTTCAAGCATGGCGCATCGCCCCTTTTCTCCGCTGTCTGTAGAAAATGAATGCAAACACCGGCGCGCCGATGAATGATGTGATGACCCCGACCGGAAGCTCGGTCGGGGAGATGATCGTCCGGGCGACCAAATCGCAGAGGATGAGCAGCGACGCCCCGTTCATGAATGAAAGCGGGAGCAGGTGCCGGTGGTCGGTCCCCCAGAGAATCCGGGTCATATGCGGGACGACGAGGCCGACGAATCCGATCGTCCCGGACACCGCGACCGCGGAGCCCGTCAGAATCGAGCCGCCCCCGAGGATCATCCATTTCCGTTTTTGCACATCAACCCCGAGGTGATAGGCCCGCTCCTCGCCGAACAGCATCGCGTTGAGCTCCCGGCGGCAGAGCCAGAGCAGCAGGCCGCCGATCGCCATGAACGGGAGCACCATCCAGATGTACTTCCAGCCCCTCATCGACACGCTCCCGAGCAGCCAGCCGATGATCTGGCGCAGCTCCTCGCCGGTGAGCGCGATCATGAGCGACAGCACCGAGCCGAGGAACGAGCCGAAAATGACCCCCGTCAGGATGATCGTCTCCATCTTGAGCGACCGGTCGACCGCCCGCGCGAAGCCGATGACGAGCAGCAGCACCGCCATCGCGCCGGCCATGCTGAAGACCGGAAGCGTGTATGATCCGAACACCCCGAGTCCGAAAAAGAGTGTCGCCACGGCGCCCACCGAGGCACCGGACGACACTCCGAGGGTGTATGGATCGGCCAGCGGATTTTTCAGCAGGCCCTGGAAAGCCGCGCCCGCCATGGCGAGCGACCCGCCGACGAGGCCGGCAAGCACCACCCGCGGCATGCGGATTTTCCAGAGGATGTTCGAGGCCGTCCCGTCCGCTTCCGGATCCCACAGCACCCGGAGCGGCACTTTCACCGTTCCGATCGACACACCGAGCCAAATGGCCGCCAGGAGCACCGCCGTCGACACGATGTAGGCGATGAGCCGCTTATTCATCTCAGGCCGCCTGATCTTCTTCATCCTGTTCCTGATCCTGCTCCTGTTCGCCGCCGAAGATTTCCGGATAGACGGCTTTCGCTACGGCTTCCAGTCCTTCGGCAAGACGAGGACCCGTGCGGCTCGTGATGTTTTCATCGACCTGGATGACCGCCTTGTCCTTGATGGCCGTGACGGCGTCGAATCCGTCGCGCGCATACACATCCTCGACCGCGGTCTCGACATAATCATACATGACGAGGATGACGTCCGGATTGCGGTTGACGATTTCTTCCGGATCCATCTTGACCCAGCCTTCCTGGTCGGCGGAGACGTTTTCCGCATGGATCATGTCCAGGAACTGCTGCATGAACGTGCCGCTGCCCGGCGTGTAGATATCCGGCGCCGGCGATGTTTCGACGAACACTTTCTTCTCGTCCTTCACTTCTGCGGCCTTGTCTTTGATCTCATCGACTTTCGCCTTCATGTCGCCGATGATCTCTTCCGACTTGTCGGCATGGCCCGTCAGTTTGCCGATCTGTTCGATCGTGGCGTACGTTTCATCGAAGTCCACGGCATTTTTTACGACGAACACGGTGAGTCCCGCGTCGCGGAGCTGCTGGAGCCCTTCTTCACCCATGGCGAGGCCCGATTCATGGGCGAATACGATATCCGGATCCAGCCCGATGATCTTCTCGACGTTGAATTCCTGTCCGCCGATCTTCTCGATGTCCTGGACTTCCTCCGGGTAGTCATCGAAGTCATTGACGCCGACGACCGTGTCCCCTGCGCCGACGGCAAACAGGATCTCCGTGTTGCTCGGGATCATCGAGACGACTTTCTTCGGCTCTTCTTCGATCGTGATTTCATTGCCGACCGCGTCGGTCTCGGTCACCGGGAAGGCGGCCTGCTCGTCCGTCTTGCCGTCCTGCTGTCCGCTTGACGCGTCTTCTTCCTGCTTCATCTGAGGCTCGTCCGCTTTGTCGTCCGACGATCCGCATGCCGTCAGCACCAGCGCCGCGACGAGCGCGATCAGCCATTTGGCCCATCTGTTGTTCATTGCTGTTTGTCCCCCTGTCATTTTGTTGTCCGGGAAATGAAAAACCCCCGCGCTCGGCGGAGGTCGTCAAAAACCGGCAGGACGGCATGCATGCGGAAAAATCCCCGCAGCCTGCAGGAAGCAGGCGCCGTACCACACCGGCCTGTCCGCGCAGGCGTTTTCGGGTGTTTCCGCGGAGGCAGGTTTCCTGACTTGCGGCGGCTGCCCGTGCAGCGCCGCTTACAGTGGCGGGACCGTGCCGGACTTTCACCGGCTTCCCTATTATCCCCTGGAGCGGGGCACCTTCGCGTCATCCGTCCGGCGGTCTGCAACTTGCATCCCGGCGGACAGATATTCAATTCCTCTTCAATTTAATCAGAACGCGCGGTTTTTGTCGAGGGGTGCGGGGGATAAAGATAACGCTTCCTCTGATAAAGATAACGTTCGGTCGAATAAAGATAACGCTTCGCCGGATAAAGACAACGCTTCGCCCGGACTAGCAAAAAACCGGCCGCGGCGGGCCGGTTTTTCGCTGATCTAATTGTTTTACATCCGGACCGGGGCGTCCACGCCGATGAGGCGGAGGGCGTTTGCGATCGTCGTCCGGGTGGCGGTGACGAGGGCGAGGCGGGCTTCCGACAGTTCGCGGTTGTCCGGATCGACGACTTTGTCCGTGCTGTAGAACGTGTGGAAAGCAGCTGCGAGTTCATGGATGTACGTCGCGACGCGGTGCGGCGCGCGGAGCTTCGCGGCGTCCGCGACGACCTGCGGGAAGTCGCCGAGCTTGCGCATGAGGTCGAGCGCCTTCTCCGAATCGAGCAGCAGATCCACGCGCGCATCCGAGGCGAACAGGCCGGCGTCGTCCGCCTGGCGCAGGATCGAGCAGATCCGGGCGTGGGCGTACTGGGCGTAGTAGACCGGGTTTTCATTTGACTGCGAGACGGCGAGGTCGAGGTCGAAGTCCATCTGGGAGTCGCCGGAACGCATGACGAAGAAGTAACGGACGGCGTCGAGGCCGACCATGTCGACGAGCTCGCGGAGCGTGACGGCCTTGCCGGTGCGTTTGCTCATCTTGAACTTCTCGCCGTCTTTGTACAGCTGGACCATCTGTGCGACGAGCACCTCAAGCGTGTCCTTGTCGTAGCCGAGCGCCTCGATCGCCGCTTTCATCCGCGGAATATACCCGTGGTGGTCGGCGCCCCAGATGTTGATGAGCTTATCGAATCCGCGCTGCAGTTTGTCTTCGTGGTACGCGATGTCCGGGAGCAGATAAGTGTAGGAGCCGTCCTTCTTGATGAGGACGCGGTCCTTGTCGTCGCCGAATTCCGTCGAGCGGAACCAGGTTGCCCCGTCTTCCTCGAACACATGGCCGTTCTCCCGGAGCTTGTCGAGCGCTTTGCCGATTTTGCCGTCCTCATACAGGGACGTTTCGGAGAACCAGACATCAAAGTGCACGCGGAACGCGGCGAGGTCCTGCTTCAGCTTGTCGAGCTCGACGCCGAGGCCGTGCCGGCGGAACCAGTTGAACCGCTCCTCTTCCGACATCTGCGCGAATTTGTCGCCGTGCTCTTTCGCGAGCGCCTCCGCGATGTCGATCACATCCTGGCCGTGGTAGCCGTCCTCCGGCATTTCGCATTCCTTGCCGAGCGCCTGGAAATAGCGGGCCTCGATCGACTTGGCGAGGTTGTTGATCTGGTTGCCGGCGTCGTTGANCGACGCGGTGCGGCGCGCGGAGCTTCGCGGCGTCCGCGACGACCTGCGGGAAGTCGCCGAGCTTGCGCATGAGGTCGAGCGCCTTCTCCGAATCGAGCAGCAGATCCACGCGCGCATCCGAGGCGAACAGGCCGGCGTCGTCCGCCTGGCGCAGGATCGAGCAGATCCGGGCGTGGGCGTACTGGGCGTAGTAGACCGGGTTTTCATTTGACTGCGAGACGGCGAGGTCGAGGTCGAAGTCCATCTGGGAGTCGCCGGAACGCATGACGAAGAAGTAACGGACGGCGTCGAGGCCGACCATGTCGACGAGCTCGCGGAGCGTGACGGCCTTGCCGGTGCGTTTGCTCATCTTGAACTTCTCGCCGTCTTTGTACAGCTGGACCATCTGTGCGACGAGCACCTCAAGCGTGTCCTTGTCGTAGCCGAGCGCCTCGATCGCCGCTTTCATCCGCGGAATATACCCGTGGTGGTCGGCGCCCCAGATGTTGATGAGCTTATCGAATCCGCGCTGCAGTTTGTCTTCGTGGTACGCGATGTCCGGGAGCAGATAAGTGTAGGAGCCGTCCTTCTTGATGAGGACGCGGTCCTTGTCGTCGCCGAATTCCGTCGAGCGGAACCAGGTTGCCCCGTCTTCCTCGAACACATGGCCGTTCTCCCGGAGCTTGTCGAGCGCTTTGCCGATTTTGCCGTCCTCATACAGGGACGTTTCGGAGAACCAGACATCAAAGTGCACGCGGAACGCGGCGAGGTCCTGCTTCAGCTTGTCGAGCTCGACGCCGAGGCCGTGCCGGCGGAACCAGTTGAACCGCTCCTCTTCCGACATCTGCGCGAATTTGTCGCCGTGCTCTTTCGCGAGCGCCTCCGCGATGTCGATCACATCCTGGCCGTGGTAGCCGTCCTCCGGCATTTCGCATTCCTTGCCGAGCGCCTGGAAATAGCGGGCCTCGATCGACTTGGCGAGGTTGTTGATCTGGTTGCCGGCGTCGTTGATGTAGTATTCGCGGGACACGTCGTAGCCCGCAAAGTCCATGACGTTGCAAAGCGAATCGCCGAGCGAGGCGCCGCGCGCATGGCCGAGGTGCAGGTCGCCGGTCGGGTTCGCCGAGACGAACTCCACCTGGACCTTTTCGCCGCCGCCCGCTTCGCTCCGGCCGTAGTCAGCGGCTTTTTCGAGGATGTCCTTCACGACTTCCCCGAGGTAGTCCGGCTTCAGCGCAATGTTGATGAATCCCGGACCCGCAATGTCGACCGAGCGGATCGGCGTGCCGTCGAGCTCCAGATTGCCGACAATTTCCTCTGCAATTGCACGCGGCGGCTTTTTCGCGATTTTCGTCAGCTGCATCGCGATATTCGTCGCATAGTCGCCGTTCTCCTTGTTCTTCGGCGTCTCGATCATCACTTCAGGAAGTTCGGCGCCTTCCGCGAACGCGGATTTTTTGACCGCTGTTGCAAGTGCATCTTTCAGCTGCTGCTGGACCTGTTCCACATTGTTCATGATTTTCCCTCCGAATAAGTGAATTCCACTTTGTATGTCCCGATCTTTTCTTCTCCGGCGATCAGATGATAGACCGCCGTGAACCGGCCTTCTTCTCCCGGCCTGAAATCCATCAATTCCGTCCGGACGATGAGCGGCAGCCCCATGTTGCCGAAGCCGTATGTACCTTCCCGTTCTTCGCCGGGGACGAGCGGCAGCCGCATCGTCACATCGCCGTTCCGCAGGATGAGCGCTTCATCATGGCCCATCCGGACGGTCGTGCGGACTTCCCGTCCTTCCTCCCGCTCTTCGAACCGGAGCCAGAGCCGTCCGCCTTTCTCGGTCAGCCGGCCGTCCGCTTTCACGATATGGCGGGCCGGATGCTCGCCCGGCTGCGTGATCGTCGAGATGAGCCGGATGGCCACAGCCTTTCCTTCCGCCGGATTGGTCATCGTCCTGCCTCCGTTCATAAAAATCATTCCCTTATTATAGCCCGTCCGGCCTCCTGTTTTCAACGGATGCCGGGACGGGTCTCATTTCATTATGAAAAGATGGTATAATCAAGAAAATAGAGGGGGTTCCCGTGTTCGCCGAACTGGCCGTCAATTTCTGCATCCTGTTCACGTTTTCCGTGCTCAGCTACTGGCCGTTCCAGGACAGAAGCCGGTTCAGCATCCCGTTTCCGCGGCTGCATCCGCTCATGATCGGCGGGCTGGCCGGCGCGGTGGGCATCTTCCTCGTAGAGATGTCGATTTCCGTCACACCGGACCTCGTGCTGGATGCACGGCTCGCCGTCGTCGTCATTTCCGGCGTCTTCGGAGGACCCGCCGCCCCGCTCATCTCCGGCCTCATGACCGGGCTATACCGGCTGGCCTCGACCGGGCTGTCGGTCGTATCGGTCATTTCCGGGATGAATGTCATGCTGATCGGGACCGCGGCTGCCATCCTGTTCCTCCGGTTCGGGAGCACATTCCGCAGCGCGGCCGCCATTTACTCCCTGGCCGTCGTCGAACAAGTCCTCGTGATTGCGCTTCTCCTGCCGGACGGCGCACCGTTCGCCGGGACGGTGTTGCTGTTTGCCGCATACTCGGCTGTCTGCTTCCTCGTCGTGTCGTTCACGCTTCAGGAACTGAGCCTGCATTTTTTGAAGCTGGCCGATTATGAGAGGAAGTCGAAAACCGACGACCTGACCGGACTGAACAACCTGCGGACCTACCGCGAACTCTCCGGAGATATTCTTCAGGAATCGGACGGTCCCGTCGCCCTCCTCCTGGCCGACATCGACCGGTTCAAGCAGGTGAACGATCTGTACGGCCACCAGGCGGGAGACCGGGTGCTCCAACAGCTCGCCATCCGGCTGAACGATGCGGCCCGTCCGTTCGGCGGCATCGTCTTCCGGAACGGCGGAGAGGAGTTCCCGGTCCTCCTGCCGCGCGCGGGCAAACAGGAAGCCGCCATCCTCGCAGAGAAAATCCGCGCCGAAGTCGCCGGGGCGCCGTTCGCTGCAGGCCCCGGGATGCCGCTCCCGGTCACGGTCTCCCTCGGCACAGCCGTCTTCCCGGATGACGCGTCCGGTCCGGAGGCGCTTTACCGCCGTGCGGACGAGGCGCTCTACGCCGCGAAGGAGGGCGGACGGAACCGGACTGTCATGTGGACACCCCGGCCCGTGTCCGAAATAAAAACGTGATGCCCCTTTTTATCCGGGGGCATCACGTTTTTTATTGGATTGAACCGGCCGCCGGAAAATAAAACCTGGACGGGAGATTACACCTGTTTTATTTCACAAAGCCGAGCAGCATTTCGCGGAACAGCTTGCTTGCGGTGTTCACGGTTTGTTCGGACGGATCATAGGCGGGCGCGACTTCGACGAGGTCGAATCCGGCGACGCGGACGTCCGACCGGGAGATCTCATGGATCGAGGCGAGCAGCTCCCGGGAAGTGATGCCGCCGCAGTCGACGGTCCCCGTGCCGGGTGCGTGCGCCGGGTCGAGGACATCGATGTCGATCGTCACGTACACCGGGCGTCCGGCGAGCGTCGGGAGGATTTCCTTGAGCGGCTCGAGCACATCGAATTTGGAAATGTGCATGCCTTGTTCCCGGGCCCACTCGAACTCTTCCTTCATGCCGGACCGGATGCCGAACGAGTAGACGTTGTGCGGCCCGATCTCTTCGGCGATCTTGCGGATCGGCGTCGAGTGGGAAAGCGGTTCGCCTTCATATTCCGTCCGGAGATCCGTGTGCGCGTCGAAGTGGATGACGGCGAGATCTGGATTCGCCTTCGCGACTTCCTGCATCGCCGGAAGCGAGACGAGATGCTCTCCTCCCATGCCGGCCGGAATCTTGCCGTCCGATACGAGTTGCCGGACGAA
Organism: Bhargavaea cecembensis; assembly: GCF_000826125.2. GTDB lineage: Bacteria > Bacillota > Bacilli > Bacillales_A > Planococcaceae > Bhargavaea > Bhargavaea cecembensis_B. The sequence continues at coordinate 669,102 of NZ_LN651373.1, read as the reverse complement.
TCCGCCGATCAGGTCGAGCGACCGCTGCGCATTGCCGAACGGAAGCGGGATGTCGCCCGCATCGAAGAACCGGATGTCGTCCAGTTCCCGGTCGAGGTACGGGCTGTACTCTTCCAGCCCGATCGACGCTTCGCGGATGCGGGCCGGCCCGAACCGGGACCCCGGCCGCCAGCTCACCGTCCAATCCATCGGCATGCCGTAGATGACTGCATCAGCTTTTTCATACTCTGTGCCGCTTTTGATGAACACATTGCCGGAGTAGGCTTCCTCGAATCTCATTCGCCTTCCCCTTCCGCCAGGTCCTTGACGAATTTCGGCAGGACGAACGCCGCCTTGTGCAGTTCATCCGTGTAATACTTCGTGTCGATCTCGTGGAAGCGGTCCGCCTCCACTTCAAGCGGATCATACTTTTTCGAGCCGAGCGTAAAGCACCAGAGGCCGCTCGGGTATGTTGGGATGTTCGCTGTATACAGGCGCGTGACCGGGAAAATTTCGCGGACGTCTTTTTGAACCTGACGGATGAGGTCCGCCTTGAACCACGGGTTATCCGACTGTGCAACGAACAGGCCGTCTTCTTTCAGCGCCTTCGAAATGCCTGCATAGAAGCCTTTCGTAAACAGGTTGACCGCCGGGCCGACCGGTTCCGTCGAGTCGACCAGGATGACGTCATACTCATTTTCCGATTCCGCGATATGCATGAAGCCGTCGCCGACCTGGACATCGACGCGCGGATCATCAAGGCCGCCTGCAATCGACGGCAAGTACTCCTTCGAATACTCAATGACCTTCCCGTCGATGTCGACGAGGACCGCCTGCTCGACGCCCGGATGCTTAAGCACTTCCCGGATGACGCCGCCGTCCCCGCCTCCGACGACGAGCACTTTCTTTGGATCCGGATGCGTGAACAGCGGCACATGCGCCACCATTTCATGGTAAACAAATTCATCGCGCTCCGACGTCATGACCATCCCGTCGAGGAACAGCATGTTCCCCCACTCTTCCGTCTCGACAATCTCCAGCAGTTGGAAATCCGTCTGCTCCACATGATGGGTCTTCTTGATCTTCATTGTGATCCCGAAATTCTCGGTCTGCTTTTCCGTATACCAAAGTCCTGCCATTTTGAATGAACCCTCCCCTTGCTTCGATGTCCCGGCCGCCCGCCTCCTCAGCGCACCCCGAGAAACTAAGCTTCATTATAAGGCCTCACGTGGAGGTTGCAACCATTTTTTGCATGGGTGGAGGATGAGGAGGAGACGAGTGTAATCGGAGCGGGCTCGAGTGTCATCGGAGCCAAGCCGAGTGTGATCGGAGCGGGCCCGAGTGTCAACGGAGGACATCCGAGTGTGATCGGAGCGAGCCCGGGGGCAATCACATTAACTATTCCCGCAGATGTCTTGCGTATTTTCTTCTCCTTTATTGAAAGGACACGGTCCCCGACCGAAACGTTGTGGATCTTCGCTGAAACGTTGTGTATCTTCGCCGAAGCGTTGTGTATCTTTGCCGAAACGTTGCTTATCTTCTCCAAAACGTTGTGGATCTACGCCAAAACGTTGTGCTGCGCCTCCCCGCTACCGCCTCCACCCGATCCGAACGGTTGAAATGCCGCCGGACTGCACATACTCGGGAAAATCGGGTGAAAGGCGGCGGGGCAATGAAACGGGCGCAGGTGAAGCGAAGGCGCAAGCGGAAAAGGCTGGCGAGGCGGCTGCTTCTCTTTTCGGTCAGCCTGACGGTCGCGGGGCTCATCATGTACGGGGCGCTTCTTCTTTATATCCGGGCGGCGGGTCCTCCGGAGCTCGATGTGCCGACTGCGACGGTGTTTCTCGACCGGAACGGGCATCCGATCGGCGACCGGCATTCGGGCGAGCGGCGTTATCCCGCTTCGCTCGGGGACATCTCCCCGTTCCTGCAGGATGCGTTCGTGGCGGTCGAGGACAAGGATTTCCGGAAGCACAAAGGCTTCGATTATTCCCGGATTGCCGCCGCTGTCCTGAAAGATGCGAAGGCGTTCCGGAAAGTCGAGGGGGCGAGCACGATCACCCAGCAGTTCGCCCGGAATCTGTATCTGTCCCACCATAAGACATGGACCCGGAAGATAAACGAAGCGATCTATGCGCGCCGGATCGAGACGTTCTATGACAAGGACACGATCCTCGAGGGGTACCTCAACACGGTTTATTTCGGGCACGGGATGTACGGAGCCGAGGCGGCGAGCCGGTTTTATTTCGGCAAGGAGGCAGACGAGCTGACGCTGGCCGAGGCTTCGCTCCTCGCGGCAGTGCCGAAAGGGCCTTCGGTGTATTCGCCGATCGACCATCCGGAGGCGGCCCGCGGGAGGCAGAAGATCATCCTGGATGCAATGGTGAATCAGGGATTCGTCACGCGCGAACAGGCCGACCATGCGCTGGCCGGGCGGGTCGCGCTGAAGCACGGCGAGTGGGACGGGGCGGAAAAGTCCGCGCCGTATTTCCTTGACGAAGTATGGCGGGAGGCCGAGCGAATCCTGAAAAAAGAGGGCCGCGCCATTGCGGAAGGCGGCTGGACGATCCGCACGACGCTCGATCCGCACCATCAGCAAACGGCGGAGGCGGCTGCGGAGCGCTGGCTGCCGGACAACGGACTGCAGGTCGGGTTCATCTCCATGGAGCCGGAAACAGGCGAGATCACGTCCATGATCGGCGGGCATGACTACGCGGAGAGTCCGTTCAACCGCGTGACTCAGGCGGAGCGCCAGTCCGGTTCCGCGATGAAGCCCGTTTTGTACGCGGCGGCACTCGAGGAAGGATTCAATCCGCTCACGTTCCTGAAAAGCGAGCCGACCGTGTTCACCTACGACGACGGCCGCCAGTCGTATGAGCCGCAGAACGTCAACGGAAAGTTTGCGGAGCGCCCGATCTCCCTCGCCCAGGCGCTCGCGATCTCCGACAACATCTACGCGGTGAAGACGATCGAGGAAATCGGCTACAAGCCCTTCAAAGACATGGCCGAGCGCCTCGGGATCACCGGCAACTTCACGGACACCCCCGCGACCGCGCTCGGCACGGCCGAAGTGACGCTCTATGAAATGACGGGCGCCTACAACCGGATTGCCGCCGGCGGACAGCGGATCAAGCCGACGACGATCCAGTCGATCACGGATGCCGCCGGCAAGACCGTCTACCGCCGCCCGGACGGGGAAACCCGCCAGGCGCTCGACCCGGCGGATGCCTACGTCCTGACGGAAATGATGACCGGCATGTTCGATCCCGTGTTCAGCGACTACACGCCGGCGACCGGACTGTCGATGCGCCCCCGGCAGACCCGGCCGTATGCGGCCAAGTCCGGAACGACTTTGTCCGACCAGTACTTGATCGGCTATTCCCCGACGCTCACCTCGGGCATCTGGGCCGGATTCGACGAAGGCCGCCAGCTTACCGAGAACAGCGACAAGATGGCCGCGAAGAAAATGTGGATCGAATTCATGGAGGACGTCCATTCCGGCACGCCGCCGGAGGCTTTCAAGAAGCCTGACGGCGTGACGGGCGTGATCGTCGACGTCGAAACGGGCGGCCTCGCCGTCGACGGCTGCGGCAAGCAGCGGCTCATCTACATGAAAGAGCGGGACGTGCCGAAAAAGCTGTGCACCGACCCGTCGCTTCGCATGGACCGCTCGTCCGATACGAAAGAAGGCGGCCCGGTGCGCCTCTTCCCCTTCTCGTTCTTTGAATGAACCCGACCGGAACCACACCAAAAAACCCCGTCCCGCCACCGGAATCAATCCGGGGCGGGACGGGGTCTGCCGTTTGCGCCGCTACGCGCGAACGGCTGTCCTAGCTTGTATTCAGCAAGCTTTATTACAAGTTTACTCCGTTTTGCGATGCGGTTCAACTGTCGATGGCATCTGCGGAGAAACTGTCAAAGATCGTTCATAATTTCATAGAAACGCTTTTATTCTTCGACGGCCAGGCCTTTCCGGAGTTCCGGGTCGCTGTTGTTCCACAACTCTTCGTTGTGGCCTTTCAGGAAATCGGCCAGGACCTTCTTCGACCTGTCGTCCATCTTGTCCACGATGATTTTCCGCTTCAGCGACTTGTCGAGCAGGTTGACGTGATCCGCCAGGACTTTATATCCGCGCCGCTTTTCGCGGTTGATGACCATTTCGGCCGCGGTCACGCCCGCATAATATGGACCGTCTTCCTTGTAGTCGATCGTCACCCAGATAAGCCAGTACGGCTTGCCGCCCTCGGAGTCTTCGCGGTTCACCGTGAACTTGATGCCCCGCTCGGTCAGGCTCCGCGCGTGCATGGCGCCGATCTCAACTTGCGCCGTCCCTTCCTCGACATCGAGGATGACGGGCGAGACGTTCTCAAGGGACAAGGAGCTTCTCCCGAACCCTTTGTGCCCGTCGATCGGATCATCCCGGATGATTGTAAAGCCCATCTTCTGCTTCGGTTTTTCTTCGCTCGCCATGTGCATGCACCCCCTCAATCCGTATTATACCCATTCGGGCGGCCGGCTGAAAGGCGTGCGGCTCATTGGCGGGCGCAGCTGCCGAGTTCTTCGATGAATCCGAATGCGTCCTCGATTTCGGCATCGGAAAAGTTGAGCTTGTTCTTGACGATATGTAGATTGGCGATCTGTTCTTCCCTCGGCAGGTGATCGAAATAGAGCAGCGTCGAGACGAGCTCCAGGAAGCGGGAGCTCTTCGCCTTCATCTTGGCGATGCAGTCGCCGAGCAATGCGGCGGGTTCCTCGGCCTCCCGGATGAAGCCGTTCCCTTCTTCCGTCACCCCGTAGCTGTACTGGACGTAGGAGCCCTTGTCCTCGCATGTTTCGGACAGGAATCCCATCTCGCACAGCTCTTCGACGCGGAGCGTCAGTTCCTCCGAATAAGGGCCGTATATATGCAGTTCATACTTCTCCTGGAAGGGGAAGTCCATTTTCTTGGCGATGTAAATCATCTTCTGGAGTTTCTTCCGTCCCGTGACGCCGTCCGCAAGCGACACGAACTGGACGATCTTTTCATGTTCCCGAAGCATTTCAAATCCTCCCTCTACCTCTTCAGAATGTCCAGGATCTGCTGTCTGAGCACTTTTTTCTTTCTCCCCTCCCGGAGCAGGTCCTCCGGGAAGTACAGTTTATGGTCGGTCCGCCGCTTGCCGCTGATCGCGTCGACAACGTCGGATTCCCGCGAGAGCTCGCGAAATTCGCCGTCCGGCATGAGCAGGTGGATCGGCAGCCGCTCCTCTTCCTCGCCCGGCCGGTAAAAATCGTACGGCAGGTCGGACGAGGAATCGACGACGAGATAATAGTCCGGGTCGATCCCGGCCTTCCGGAACAGCGTCTCGAGTTCCCCGAGCTTCCGGTATTCCTTCGCCGGATTAAAATCGATGTACTGGAACAGGCGGCGGTTGATGAACCGGTCGCACAGATCGGCGAGGATTTCGTCGTCCTCACCCATCCAGAGCTGGAAATACGTCATGAGCACATACTCGTCCAGCGCGATGTAATCCGCCAGATCGATCGACTTGCCGAAAAACGACCTGAAGTGGACCGGGTCTTGTTTGAACGTATACCCTTCTTTGCTCAGGAATTTCGCCCTTTGCAAAATTTTCACGAGAATCACTTCGGCGGACCGGGAAACCGGATGGAAATAAACCTGCCAGTACATCTGGTAGCGGCTCATGATATAGTCCTCGACCGCGTGCATCCCGCTCATCTTGATGACCGCCTGATCCTCGGCCGGCCGCATGACGCGCAGGATCCGCTCCATGTCGAAATGGCCGTAGCTCACTCCGGTGAAATACGCGTCCCGCTGGAGATAGTCCATCCGGTCGGCGTCGATCTGGCTCGAAATAAGGCTCACGACGAGCTTGTCCGGGTACGTCTTCCCGATCACATCGGCGACTTTCCTCGGAAACTCCTCCCCGACTCTCCGGAGCACCTCGTTCACTTCGGTGTCCCCGAGGAGGATCTGCTGGGTGTAATACTCATGGTCCAGGTCGAACACCTTCTCGAAGGCATGCGAAAACGGCCCGTGTCCGAGGTCATGGAGCAGCGCGGCGCAAAGCGTCACGAGCCGTTCCGAATCGTTCCACTGGGGACGGCCGCTGAAGCTGTCGTCGATGATCCGCCGGACGATTTCATAGACGCCGAGCGAATGATTGAACCGGCTGTGCTCCGCCCCGTGGAAGACGAGGTAGGTCGTGCCGAGCTGATGGATCCGGCGCAGACGCTGGAATTCCTTTGTCGCGATCAGGTCCCAGATGACCCGGTCGCGCACGTGGATGTAGCGGTGCACCGGATCCTTGAACACTTTTTCTTCTTTCAGTTTCTCATCGGCATACTGCATAGTGCACCCCCGGAAAACGAATCGGTCCTTCCAGTATACCGCGTCCGCCCCCGCTTTGGAATGAGTCGGACGGACTTTCAATTTTCGGAGAACCGCCCGGCTGAAATCCGGCGCCGCGCCCATTCTCGGAACCTTTCCGGTCGCGCGCCGCGGGAGGCCGTTCATTGAAGTCTTTGGAAATTTTGAAAGACACCGTATAAAAGGGCGGGCGGCCGTACAGACTGTCGGCAAGGAAGCAGACTATTAAGATGGCAGGAGGATTACACATGGTGAAAGTCAGACAGGATGCTTGGCTCGAAGAGAACGACCGGTTGCTCGCGGAGACGGTGCTGCGGCACGTCCGCGAAGGAAGCACACAGTTGAATGCATTTGAAGAAGCCGGCGATGCGATGAACCGGACCGCGGCGGCCTGCGGGTTCCGCTGGAATGCCGTCGTCCGCAAAGAATACGAAAAAGAGCTTGCCGAAGCGAAGAAGGAACGAAAGGAAACGATGCGCGCACTCGGCAAAGACTTCCGCCGCAACAACGCCGGCCTGTACGTGGTCGGGAACGATCCGGAAAGTCAGGGAGGCGCCCAGATCCGGCTGTCGAATCTGTCGCTCGATGTCGTGATCGCCTACCTGATGCGACTCCAGCACTCCAACCCGGCAGGCCATGAAACGATGAAATGGAAGCGGTCCGCCACTGCCGCCGAGCGCCGGATCGGCGAACTTGAGCAGGAAATCGGCCGCCTGGAAAATGAAAACAAATCGATCCGCGAAGACTACGACCAGTTCGTCCGCATCATGAATCGCGCACGGAAACTCGCCACGCTCGACGGAGACGACGGCACGCCCGCCGTCTTCCGGATGGAGCAGAACGGCAACCTCGTGACCGAAGAAGACCACCCGCCGAATCAGGGCGAATGAGAAAAAAGCTGCCGGGGACCCGGCAGCTTTTCCTGTGAGTGCGCATCTGGGTGCGACGTGTGAGCGACTCGTTTTGCCGGACTTGCCTGTCCGGGGAGCAGATCGGCCTGTTGGCTCAGATCCCTTCCAGCAGCTTCGCGTTCCGCTCGACGACGCGCTTCAGGTACTTCGCATACAGTTCGACTTCTTCGCCTTCCAGCAAGGTCCGGTCCACGCCGCCGGACAGCGCATGGAGCAGCTGTTGGACACGGGTGTTGAGCTCAAAGACGGTGACAGGCTTGCCGAGCAGCTCGGTGAGGGATGCCATCACTTCCGGACGGATGGACGGGTACTGGAATTTCGTCTTTTCGCCGTTGAGCCCCGTCTCATACACATCCCGGATGAGCTCCGCACGTTCCGCACCGCTCCCTCCGGCACACAAATACACCTGGACGGCGATGCCGCCGCGCAGCCGCCGCTGGGAAATGCCGGCGAATTTCCGCCCGCCGATGCTGAGGTCATACGAACCCGGACAGTATGAGCCGACAATTTCATAGGCTTCGATCCGGTCCGCCGCTTCCGGGAGAAGGAGCCGGACGAACTCCAGCATCACTTCATAGCCGGCCGGAATGTCGATCGGCCGTCCCCTCTCCGTCAGCGCGATCGTTATATTGAGCACGCCCGGATCCAGCACGACCGCCAGGCCGCCGGAATTCCGCACGATCGGCCGCCACCCGTTCGTCTCGAGAAGCGAGACGGCGTCGCCGATGAACGGCAGCCGGTGATCCTGGATGCCGAGCACGACGGTCCGGTCATGCACCCACGTCCGGACGGCGGGCGCGCTCATCCCCTGCCCGACAAGATGGCAGAGCGTATCGTCCATTGCAAATGATTCAAGCGCAGACCGGCCGAGGCCGCTCACCGACTGATCGATGAAACGCCACGACGGCGGCTGCAGAAGTTCGGTCGTCAAATCCATCGTTCATTCTCCTGACCTTCCATTCCCGGCTCGCCGGGAACACATTTTCCTCAGCTAAGCATACACAAACCGGACGCCCGATAAAAGTAACGGCCTTTTCAACAATGATGTGACACCGGGGTTTGCGCCTCCGGTTTTCCGCAATATTTATGCTACACTTGGGCTATCTGATCTCAAAGGAGTGTTCGATCAATGAACGAAGCTGCAATCACTCTCGACGGCTGGTACGTGCTCCACGATTTCCGCACGGTCGACTGGGCCACATGGAAAGCGCTCCCGGCGGAAGAACGCAAAGCCGCAACGGACGAATTCATCGCTTTTCTTGATAAGCTCCAGAAAGCCGATGACGAAAAGACCGGAAGCCACGCCTTCTATACAATCGTCGGCCAGAAAGCCGACTTCATGCTCATGACGATGCGTCCGACGATGGACGAACTCCAGCAGCTTGAAGCCGAGTTCAACAAGCTCGCGATCGCCGACTACACGCTCCCTTCGTACTCGTACGTCTCGGTCGTTGAACTCTCCAACTACCTGGCGAAAGAATCCAACGAAGACCCGTACCAGAACCCGTACGTCCGCGGCCGCCTTTATCCGGAACTCCCGCGCTGGCAGTACGTCTGCTTCTACCCGATGGACAAAAAACGCGAAGGCGAAGACAACTGGTACATGCTCGACATGGACCGCCGCCGCGAACTCATGCGCAGCCACGGCATGATCGGCCGCGAATACGCCGGCAAAGTGAAACAGATCATCTCCGGCTCCGTCGGCTTCGACGACTATGAATGGGGCGTCACGCTCTTCGCCGAAGACGTCCTCCAGTTCAAAAAACTCGTCTACGAAATGCGCTTCGACGAAGTGAGCGCCCGCTACGGCGTCTTCGGCTCGTTCTTCGTCGGCACCATCCTCCAGAACGAAGACCGCGAAAAATTCTTTGCCATTTAATCAAACAAGAAAAACGGGAAGCCCGATGCGGCTTCCCGTTTTTTTGTGCCCGGTCCGCAGGTGGAACGCGTCCGGAGGGCGTGAGTGTCAACGGAGTGCTCCCGAGTGTCATCGCAGGGGACGTGAGTGTCATCGGAGAGGCTGCGAGTGTTATCGCAGGGAGTCCGGAGGTAAACTCTCAGCCGTTTCCGCAAGTTGACACTCGATCGCTGAAAGTTCACACCCGCTCTCCGAAAGTTGCCACCCAACCCGCCGAAGTTGACACTCGCCGCCCTGAAGTCGACACTCGCCCCGACGGCCGTCCCCGATTATTCCTTCAGATAATCCCGTACTTCTTCCTCCAGGGTCAGGCGGTCCCAGTCGGTGAGGGCCGGTTCCATGCCGCGGAGTTCTGCGCGGCGTTCGATGAATTCGGCAGCGAGGTAATAGCCGAGCCGGGCGTAGCCGTGGCGCTTGCCGCCGGACAGCCGGAACCATTCTTTGTTCTTTTCCTCGTTCCATCCGCTTTCCATATCCCGGCTGAATTCTTCTTTGAGCATCCGTTTATTCCCCATGAAAAAGCCGTATCCTTCTTCCGGCAGGGTTCCGAACGACGTGTAGGAGGGCTCGTCGAGGCCGGGGACGGCGAGTTTCGACAGGTGGACCGCTCCGCCTTCCGACAGCAGCGTCACCGCGGGATGGTCCCATTCGACGTGCCGCCACCATGTGTCCCCTCCGGCTGCGGTCGACATGCGGTACTGGACGACGTGCCCGGTTTCATGGGCTGCGACGGTCCGCAGGTCATGCGGGTCCGGCGACAGCATTTCGAGCGCATAGAAGGCGTCGGTTTTATTTTCCCCTCCGATGAAGGCATTCGAGCCGAACGTGCCGACGAACAGATGATGGTCCATGTCCGGATCGATTCCCGTCAGTTCCCTGTATGCGGCTTCGATCCGTTCGATCTCTTCCGGAAGGCGCTGGCCCGCCGACTCGATGTCCTTGATCTTCCCCGGGTACCCCTCGATCGCCCGGATGAGGCGCTCATCCGTTTTCGGGCAGTGCTTCGGGAAGTACTCGCCGAAGATCTCCGGGTATTCACCGAAGTAGGCTTCAAGGCCGTCTTTCGTCTTTAATGCCCCGTCATCATACCGCTGCATGAATTCATAGACTGTGTTGTCCATTGCCAATTCTTCCACTCTCCTGTCCTGTTTGATCCGCTATACAGGAATGTACCCCCGCTTCCGCTCATATAGTCATTCCGAGGAGGTCAGGCGATGCCGGTAGTCGCAGCGAATGAAAAGGAAGTCCAGCTGCTCGCACGGCTGATACGGGCGGAGGCGGAAGGCGAAGGCGAGCTCGGCATGCTGATGGTCGGGAACGTCGGGGTCAACCGCGTGCGCGGCGATTGTCTGGATTTCCGGAAGATCCGGTCGATCCAGGAGATGGTGTTCCAGTCACCCGGCGGTTTCGAGGCGACGACGCAAAGCTACTTCTATCAGCGGGCGCGGGACCAGGACATCCGGCTGGCGCGGCGCGTGATCGCCGGGGAGCGGTTCCATCCGGCGACCCGGTCGCTCTGGTTTTTCGAGCCTTCCGGGACGTGCCCCGCCCAGTGGTACAACCAGTGGAACACCGGCCGCTACAAGGCGCACTGTTTTTATTCCCCGTCCGCAGCCGACTGTCCGCAACTCTAATCCGAAAATGAAAGGTGGATCNATCCCGTACTTCTTCCTCCAGGGTCAGGCGGTCCCAGTCGGTGAGGGCCGGTTCCATGCCGCGGAGTTCTGCGCGGCGTTCGATGAATTCGGCAGCGAGGTAATAGCCGAGCCGGGCGTAGCCGTGGCGCTTGCCGCCGGACAGCCGGAACCATTCTTTGTTCTTTTCCTCGTTCCATCCGCTTTCCATATCCCGGCTGAATTCTTCTTTGAGCATCCGTTTATTCCCCATGAAAAAGCCGTATCCTTCTTCCGGCAGGGTTCCGAACGACGTGTAGGAGGGCTCGTCGAGGCCGGGGACGGCGAGTTTCGACAGGTGGACCGCTCCGCCTTCCGACAGCAGCGTCACCGCGGGATGGTCCCATTCGACGTGCCGCCACCATGTGTCCCCTCCGGCTGCGGTCGACATGCGGTACTGGACGACGTGCCCGGTTTCATGGGCTGCGACGGTCCGCAGGTCATGCGGGTCCGGCGACAGCATTTCGAGCGCATAGAAGGCGTCGGTTTTATTTTCCCCTCCGATGAAGGCATTCGAGCCGAACGTGCCGACGAACAGATGATGGTCCATGTCCGGATCGATTCCCGTCAGTTCCCTGTATGCGGCTTCGATCCGTTCGATCTCTTCCGGAAGGCGCTGGCCCGCCGACTCGATGTCCTTGATCTTCCCCGGGTACCCCTCGATCGCCCGGATGAGGCGCTCATCCGTTTTCGGGCAGTGCTTCGGGAAGTACTCGCCGAAGATCTCCGGGTATTCACCGAAGTAGGCTTCAAGGCCGTCTTTCGTCTTTAATGCCCCGTCATCATACCGCTGCATGAATTCATAGACTGTGTTGTCCATTGCCAATTCTTCCACTCTCCTGTCCTGTTTGATCCGCTATACAGGAATGTACCCCCGCTTCCGCTCATATAGTCATTCCGAGGAGGTCAGGCGATGCCGGTAGTCGCAGCGAATGAAAAGGAAGTCCAGCTGCTCGCACGGCTGATACGGGCGGAGGCGGAAGGCGAAGGCGAGCTCGGCATGCTGATGGTCGGGAACGTCGGGGTCAACCGCGTGCGCGGCGATTGTCTGGATTTCCGGAAGATCCGGTCGATCCAGGAGATGGTGTTCCAGTCACCCGGCGGTTTCGAGGCGACGACGCAAAGCTACTTCTATCAGCGGGCGCGGGACCAGGACATCCGGCTGGCGCGGCGCGTGATCGCCGGGGAGCGGTTCCATCCGGCGACCCGGTCGCTCTGGTTTTTCGAGCCTTCCGGGACGTGCCCCGCCCAGTGGTACAACCAGTGGAACACCGGCCGCTACAAGGCGCACTGTTTTTATTCCCCGTCCGCAGCCGACTGTCCGCAACTCTAATCCGAAAATGAAAGGTGGATCCAGATGGTCCAGTATTATTGGAATCCGAACATCCGGCCGGTCCCGATGCAGCCGGCCGTCCCCCAGCAGACGATGCCCCCGCAGGTGACGCTCCCGGCAGGCGGCCGGCCGCAGCCCCAGGGGGAACAGTCCTATATCGAAAACATCTTCCGGCTGAACCGGGGGCAGCCGGGGACGTTCCATTTCTCGTTCGAGCACGGCGAGCGGGGCACGACGACGAAGACGGTGCGCGGATTCGTCGAGGCGGCCGGCCGTGACCACGTGATCCTGCGCGAGGCGCGGACCGACCACCGGTTCCTGTTCCCGATGATCTACTTCGACTATGCGGAGTTCGACGAGGAACTCAACTACTTTGAACAGACGCCGAGATGAAAAAAGGGGCATCCGGACGGCCGCGGCCGATCTGGATGTCCCTTTTTCAACCTGGTCAGCCCAGATGCTTGGCCGCGGCGATCGCGAGCATGAGCCAGCCGACGATGAACGCAACGCCCCCGAAAGGCGTGATCGCGCCGAGCACGCCGATCTGCGTGAGCGCGAGCACGTACAGGCTGCCGGAGAACAGGATGATCCCCGCGAACAGCATCCAGCCCGCCCAGTTCAGCGACGTCAGGCTGCCGAGCAGCGACGGATGCTGGAGCACGCCGATGATGATGAGGCCGATCGCGTGGTACATCTGATACTGTGCGGCCTTTTCCCAGACGCTCATGTAATGGTCGTTCAGCTTGCCTTCCAGCCCATGGGCGCCGAATGCGCCGGCCGCTACGGAAATCAATGCGTTGATTGCGCCGGCCATCAAAAAGAATTTCACTCATTTTCCCCTTCTTTCGGTCAATCTCGTTTGATCTGTCAAAAATCGAAGATGGAGTCGCCGTTCGCTCCGTCTTCCTCCCGCTTCGGCGCTGCCTGCGGGACCGGCTGCACGCCGGGAAGCGGCTGAGGCCCGGACAGCGGCATTGGCTTCACTTCGGGTATCCGGCTTTGCGGCCTGCCGCCGAGCGCGACTTCGGCCAGGGAGCGGATGGCGGCGAACGCCTCGCGCCGCTGCCCTTCATCCCGCGCGGTTTTCGCCTCGTGCAGACGACGCTCCATCTCTTCGGTGATCCGTTCAATCGGCACCATTCGATCCTCCTCCAATCCATTCACCCGACCATTTTACCATGCGCTCCGGACGAGGCACGCCGGTCAGGCCTTCGTCCGGCACCAGTCAATCTCCTCTTCGCCCCACTCCCGCAGCTGCTCATTCACTTTCGAGAACGGACGGCTGCCGAAGAACCCGCGCTTCGCGCTGAGCGGACTCGGGTGCGGCGATTCGATGACGGCGTGGCGCGACAAGTCGATCAGCTTTTTCTTCTGCTGGGCGGGCTTGCCCCAGAGGACGAACACGACGGGCTTTTCCCGCTCCGACAGTTTCTTGATCACTTCGTCGGTCAACGTTTCCCAGCCGTGCCCGCGGTGCGAGTTCGCCTCTCCCGCCCGCACGGTGAGCACGGTGTTCAGCATCATGACGCCCTGCTGCGCCCAGCCCGTCAGCATCCCGTCCTCCGGTTCCCCGCAGCCGATGTCCGACTGCAGCTCCTTGAACACATTGCGCAGGCTCGGCGGCTTCCGGACGCCGGTCTTCANTTGAACAGACGCCGAGATGAAAAAAGGGGCATCCGGACGGCCGCGGCCGATCTGGATGTCCCTTTTTCAACCTGGTCAGCCCAGATGCTTGGCCGCGGCGATCGCGAGCATGAGCCAGCCGACGATGAACGCAACGCCCCCGAAAGGCGTGATCGCGCCGAGCACGCCGATCTGCGTGAGCGCGAGCACGTACAGGCTGCCGGAGAACAGGATGATCCCCGCGAACAGCATCCAGCCCGCCCAGTTCAGCGACGTCAGGCTGCCGAGCAGCGACGGATGCTGGAGCACGCCGATGATGATGAGGCCGATCGCGTGGTACATCTGATACTGTGCGGCCTTTTCCCAGACGCTCATGTAATGGTCGTTCAGCTTGCCTTCCAGCCCATGGGCGCCGAATGCGCCGGCCGCTACGGAAATCAATGCGTTGATTGCGCCGGCCATCAAAAAGAATTTCACTCATTTTCCCCTTCTTTCGGTCAATCTCGTTTGATCTGTCAAAAATCGAAGATGGAGTCGCCGTTCGCTCCGTCTTCCTCCCGCTTCGGCGCTGCCTGCGGGACCGGCTGCACGCCGGGAAGCGGCTGAGGCCCGGACAGCGGCATTGGCTTCACTTCGGGTATCCGGCTTTGCGGCCTGCCGCCGAGCGCGACTTCGGCCAGGGAGCGGATGGCGGCGAACGCCTCGCGCCGCTGCCCTTCATCCCGCGCGGTTTTCGCCTCGTGCAGACGACGCTCCATCTCTTCGGTGATCCGTTCAATCGGCACCATTCGATCCTCCTCCAATCCATTCACCCGACCATTTTACCATGCGCTCCGGACGAGGCACGCCGGTCAGGCCTTCGTCCGGCACCAGTCAATCTCCTCTTCGCCCCACTCCCGCAGCTGCTCATTCACTTTCGAGAACGGACGGCTGCCGAAGAACCCGCGCTTCGCGCTGAGCGGACTCGGGTGCGGCGATTCGATGACGGCGTGGCGCGACAAGTCGATCAGCTTTTTCTTCTGCTGGGCGGGCTTGCCCCAGAGGACGAACACGACGGGCTTTTCCCGCTCCGACAGTTTCTTGATCACTTCGTCGGTCAACGTTTCCCAGCCGTGCCCGCGGTGCGAGTTCGCCTCTCCCGCCCGCACGGTGAGCACGGTGTTCAGCATCATGACGCCCTGCTGCGCCCAGCCCGTCAGCATCCCGTCCTCCGGTTCCCCGCAGCCGATGTCCGACTGCAGCTCCTTGAACACATTGCGCAGGCTCGGCGGCTTCCGGACGCCGGTCTTCACCGAAAAGCTCAGCCCGTGCGCCTGTCCCGGCCCATGGTACGGATCCTGGCCGAGGATGACGACTTTCACCTGTTCATACGGCGTGAGTTCGAACGCCGTCCAGATGTCATGCATCGGCGGATAGATCTCCCGGCTGCCGTATTCCTCCTTCAGGAAATCGCGGAGCTTTGCGTAGTACGGCTTGCGGAATTCCTCTTCCAGCTCATCTTGCCAGTCGTTGTTCAGAATATCCTTCACCAATCCGATCACTCCTTGAATCCGACTTCGACTTCATACCCTGCGAACGAGAACATCTCCTTCACCGCGGTTTCCGCATTCCGGCGGGCCGTCTCCAGCACGCCCTGCTCGGTCGCCTCATCGATGATCATCGACTGGGCCTCCCGGGCGAGTTCATAGCCTTCCTTGATATCGGCCTTGTCCCGGAACAGCCCTTCCTGGGAATAAATCTCGACGTCATCGAACCGGATGTCCGGCTCGCCGAGGAATTCCGGTTCCGGAACGGTGATCTGGACGGTCCCGGCGTCCTTGTCCAGCTTGATGTCTCCTTCACCGACCTGGCTGAAATCGATCCCCGCCTTCACCGAGCCCGGGATGACGACGAGCAGATGGCGCTTCGTCCCCGGGATATCGAGGCCGATGCTCTGGCCGAACAGTTCGTTGTCGGTGCGTTCGATGATCACCTTCGTGTACGCCTCCGCAGTCGCAAGCTCGTTCAGCTCCTGCACCCGCTGGACGACCGCGCCCTTGTCTTCCACGAATGTGCTGCCGCCGACGAGCATCCGGATGGCGATGAACGGCACGAGGATCAGCAGGAGGAGAAGTGGAATGGCCGCCCAGAGGAATATTTTGAGCGCGCGCCGTCCTTTCCTGCTTTCCGACCTTCTGCCGGACGCCGGAGCGGGCGCCTCCCATGTTTCGTCGACCGTCACCGCCGCCTCTTCCTCATCCCGTTTGCGGCCGGTCTCTTTTCCGTCCCGGTCTGCCATGGTGTGCCTCCTTTCCCGCCGAACGGGCGGTCGTTGCTCTGATTCTATCTGATTCTTTTAATTCTACCCGATTCCGCCCGAAAAAACGCGTATGGCGCTGTCGACACCGCCTGTCCCCTTTGCAGAAATTTCGATTATCCGGCTGTTTCCTGTTACAATAAAGGAGTGAAACCACGAGAAAAGGAGTCCTGAAGATGGCACTGAAAAAGACACTCACAATCGCAGGATCTGATACATCGGGCGGCGCCGGCATCCAGGCCGACCTGAAAACATTCCAGGAACACGGCACGTACGGCATGACCGCCATCACCGTCATTGCCACAATGGACCCGGACAACAACTGGAACCACGGCGTCTATACACTTCCGATCGATGTCCTGAAAGAACAGCTGAAGACCGCGCTTTCGGTCGGCGTCGATGCCCTCAAGACCGGCATGCTGAGCACGGAAGACGTTATCCGGACAGCCGGCGAAGGCATCCGCGAATCCGGCACGTCCCATGTCGTGATCGACCCGGTCATGGTGTGCAAGGGCGAAGACGAAGTCCTCAACCCGGGCGTGGTCGACGCGATGATCGAACATCTCCTTCCGGTTGCGGAAGTGATCACCCCGAACCTGCTCGAAGCCGGATTCCTCTCGGGCCTCGGTCCGGTCAAAACGATCGATGACATGAAAAAATCGGCCGAGAAGCTCCATGAACTCGGCGCAAAATATGTTGTCATCAAAGGCGGCAAGCGCCTGCAGCACGAAAAAGCGGCCGACCTGTACTTTGACGGCGACAAATTCCTCCTTCTGGAAACAGAAAAAGTCGACACGACCTACAACCACGGCGCCGGCTGCACGTTCGCGGCCGCCATTACGGCGAACCTCGCGAACGGACTCGGCGTGGAAGAAGCCGTCCTTGAAGCGAAGAAATTCGTCGCCGCCGCCATCGTGCACGGCTGGCAGCTGAACGAATTCGTCGGCCCCGTCCTCCACGGCGCGAAAAATGAATTCGGCGTCCCGGACGTGACTGTAAAAGAGATCTGAATGAACTCATGGAGAGACGGCCGGGACAAGCTCCCCGGCCGTCTTTTTTTGATTCGAGGGCTGAGGTCTTCCCGCCCGCCGGCTCCTTTGAGCGCGCAAATCGCATTCGGTGCGGATGTTCTCTATACTTAATCACGTGAGAAGTTTTCCGAGGAGGGCTGAATGGCTGATGGAAAAAGTGAATCGGGAGGATCTGCAGCGCCACATCGACGCGTTTGCCGGCAAAGAGGTGTATGTCCACCTCGAGACGACGAATGGCTCGTATGCGGCCCACTTCAATGAAGGATTCTTCAATGCGGGTGCATTCATCCGGAACGTGCAGGTGCGTTATGAACTCGGCAAGGTCGTCGGGGATTCGCCGCACCGCGTCGGACTGAAGCTGCCGTACGGCTGGGTTTATGCACAGGGCATCACTCATTATGAAATCGACGAATATGGCCGCCTGCTCATGGCCGGGTTTGACGGGACCGGAAAGCTCGCCGTCGCCCTTGAGCTGAGCGAAACGCCATTTGCCTATTAAGGAGATGACCGAAATGCCAATCGAAAAAGAACGCCATGTGCTCGTCGTCTTCCCCCATCCGGATGACGAAGCGTTCGGCGTATCGGGGACGATTTCAACGTACATCCAGATGGGCGTGCCGGTGACGTACGCCTGCCTGACGCTCGGCGAGATGGGCCGGAACCTCGGCATGCCGCCGTTCGCCACGCGCGAGACACTTCCGGATATCCGGAAGAATGAATTGAAGGCCGCCTGCGAGGCAATGGGCCTGGAGGACCTTCGCATGATGGGACTCCGCGACAAAACGGTTGAATTCGAAGACGACGAGAAGATGGTGAAGCTCGTCACGGACCTCATCGAGGAGACGGACCCGTCGCTCATCATTACATTCTATCCCGGATATTCCGTCCATCCGGACCATGAAGCGACGGCACGCGCGGTCGTCCGTGCGGTCCGGCGGATTCCGGAAGCGGACCGGCCGAAGCTGTATGCGGTCGCCTTCGCGAACGAAACGGCCGCCGATCTCGGCGAACCGGATATCGTCCATGACGTGGAGGACATGCTGCCGCGGAAGATCAATACGCTGAACGCCCACGCATCCCAGACCGTCTGGATGATGAAGGAAATGGAAAAGCAACTCGCCGAAGGCAATCCCGAAGCGGTCGAGCGCTTCACGAAAGAGAAGTTTTATCAGTACCCTTGGCACAACGATTTTGAAAAATCATTTTGACGAAGCCCCCTCTCCTCGGCTATTGTGGAGAGGGGGTTTTTCCTGCCCGGAGCTGTCTGAATTCACTCACTTTAAATGGAGCATTTACTTATTCATTTAAGTGAATTAATATGTAAAGCAATACATACAGGCCATCCGGGCAAAATAAATGATGGGGGAAAAGAGAAATGAAGAAATTTGGTTCGTCGACGTGGCTGTGGTTCCTCATCCCGTCGATCATCGGCGTCTTCCTGTTCATGGTGCCGATCAAATATGAAGGCGACTGGATCGTGCCGATCGCCATCCTCGCCAACTGGCTCGCCGGCATCATCGTGCCGATCATCACATGGGTGGCGGTCGCCGTGCTCGTCGTCGCAGCGCTCGGATCGGTCATCATGCTGTTCGCCCCGAAGAAAACACCGGAAGAACGGGGTTTCTGGTCAAATCTGTTCGGTGTTTCGCTGTTCTGGACGATCACCCGTGTGATCGGGGCCATATTTGCAGTCATGACCGCCTTCCAACTCGGGCCGGAAGCGATCTGGAGCGGCGGCACAGGCGGCCTCCTCTTGGATCCGGCCGATGGGCTCGTCACCTTCCTGTTCACGATTTTCATCTTTGCCGGACTGCTGCTGCCGCTTCTCATGAATTTCGGCCTGCTTGAATTCTTCGGCACGATGATGGTGAAGATCATGCGCCCGCTGTTCAAGCTGCCGGGCCGCTCGTCGATTGACGCGCTCGCTTCCTGGGTCGGAGACGGCACGATCGGCGTCCTCCTGACCGACAAGCAGTACCAGGAAGGCCACTACACGAAAAAAGAAGCTGCCATCATCGCCACGACGTTCTCCGTCGTCTCGATCACCTTCTCGATCGTCATCATCGGAACGGTCAACATGGAAAAGTATTTCCTTCCGTTCTACGGGACGGTCGTCATCACCGGGCTCATCCTGGCGCTCATCATGCCGCGGATCTATCCCCTTTCGAGAAAGAAAGAGGAATACATCGACGGCCGCCCATTCACGGGCAAGGGAGAGCAAGTGCCTGAAGGGTATAACTCATTCACGCACGGCGTGGAAAACGCCCTGACGAAAGCGCACGCCAACCGGAACATCGGCAAGACGATCTCGGACGGCATGAAAAACGTCTTTGACATGTGGTTCGGCGTCATCCCGGTCGTCATGGCATTCGGGACGATCGCACTGATCCTCGCTGAGTACACAAGCTTCTTCCAGATCATCGGGAAGCCGTTCGAACCGTATCTGGCACTCCTGCAGATCCCGGAAGCCGCCGCGGCGGCCCCGCTCATGATTGTCGGATTTGCGGACATGTTCCTGCCGTCGATCCTCGCGGCCGGCACGATCACTTCCGACGTGACGCTCTTCACCGTTGCCGCCATCTCCGTCGTGCAGCTCATCTACATGTCGGAAGTCGGCGGCCTGATCCTCGGCTCGAAAATCCCGGTGAACTTCTTTGAACTGTTCATCATCTTCATCCTCCGGACCATCATTGCGCTGCCGATCATCTCCGTGATCGCCCACCTGCTGTTCTGAGGAAAATCAAAAAGCAAAGCCGGCTCTCTCTCATGGGGGGCCGGTTTTTTGGTGGGATGAGCGGCTGGGGGGAATCAGAACTGGCCGTCCTGTTTCAAGGCCGGACTCTCACTTCCCCGCTTCCTCCAGCCTCCAGGCGGTCATGCGGTGAATCGTCCGGAAGCCCGCCGCTTCGTAGAGCCCGAGCGCGGCTTCATTCTCAGCCTCGACCGTAAGTCGGATTTCGTCGATCTGGTCGTGGTTCAGCAGCTCGGCAAGCCCCGCTTCAAGCAGCCGGGTGGCGAGACCTTGGCGGCGATGGTCCGGGGAGACGGCGAGAAATTCGATGCTTCCGTCGCCGTGGATCGGGTCGGCCTCCACATACACATAGCCGCGTATCCGGTCTTCTCCGTCAGGGATGACCAACAGCCCATTTCGGCCGTCCAGCCTGGACAGAATGTCTGCACCCGAATAATACGTTCCCGGAAACGTTTCATCATGCAGTCGGATAAATGCCTCTTCATAAGCCGGGCTGAACGGGACGGCCGGATGTTCTGCGGGCAGCTGCGCTGCGCCGTCCGCGCCGAGGATGAGATGATGTCCGGTCTTTTCAGCGCCCAGCCTGTCGATGAAGATCGCTGCGTCCGTGTTTTCTTCATTCACAAAGAAATCAAAACGACTGATCGTCTCGCCGGCCGGATCCATCGCCGTATGCCAGAGCGCTGCTGCAACTTCCCGGAACGGTTGCCCGGACGCGACGAACGGACCCCACACTTCCGCGCTTCCTTCTTCGGAATCCGCATCCAGGCCAAGCGCCCCGATGATCCGGCCTTCTCTTTCAGCGACCCAGAAGGACCGGGCCAGGCCGAAATCCGAGAAATCCCCTTCGAGCGTATGCCGGATTTCCTCCGGCTCCGCTCCGCAATAACCGATATGCCGTCCGTGATCCCGGTTGATGGCGGCCAGGAAAACGGCAAGCGGAGCAGCCTCCCCGACTGGCCGGATTGTTATCTCTTTCATTTTGTATCATCCCCTTCTCATTCAGCTACCGGATCCGTCCGGCCCGGTCACCGGTACAAAAAAAAGACACCGCCCGGATTCCCCCGGCAGTGCCTCCTTTCATTTATTTTCCAAGTTTCGCTTTCAGTTTCTCCAGCATGTCCGCGGTCATCGAGTCGAGGTCATACCGGGCCTTGAAGCCCCACTCCTCTTTTGCGGCGGTGGCGTCGATCGAATCCGGCCAGCTTTCCGCGATCGCCTGCCGCTCCGGATCGACATCGTACTCAAGCCGGAATTCAGGAATGTGCTTTTGGATGGCGGCACCGATCTCGGACGGTTCGAAGCTCATCGCCGTCACGTTGAATGCATTCCGGTGGGTGAGTTTCGACGGGTCTGCTTCCATCAGGTCGACGATCGCCTGCAGGGCGTCCGGCATGTACATCATGTCCATGTAAGTGCCTTCCGCGATGAACGACGTGTACGTTCCTTCTTCAAGCGCCTTGTAGTAAATATCAACCGCGTAATCGGTCGTGCCTCCCCCCGGAAGCGCCACGTAGGAAATCAGCCCCGGGAACCGGACGCCGCGCGTGTCGACGCCGAACTTCGAGAAGTAATAATCGCAGAGCAGCTCGCCGGCGACTTTATTGACCCCGTACATCGTTGTCGGACGCTGGAGCGTGTCCTGCGGCGTGTTGTGCTTCGGCGTCGACGGACCGAACGCCCCGATCGAGCTCGGCGTGAAAAACTGGAGCCCGAGTTCCCGCGACGTTTCAAGCGCGTTGACGAGCCCGCCCATGTTCAGGTTCCAGGCGAGAAGCGGCTTTTGTTCCGCAGTCGCCGACAGGAGTGCTGCCATGTGGATGAGCGTGTCCGCGCCGAACGACTTGGCCAGCTCGTGCATGCGCTCCCCGTCCGTCACGTCCAGCTGCATGAACGGGCCATTTTCCGCAGAAGAGCCTTCCGCAGGCTTGCGCAGATCGGTCGCAAGCACATTTTCAGCGCCGTAAAGCCCTCTCAGCTTTCCGGTCAGTTCCGATCCGATTTGGCCAAGCGCGCCGGTCACCATGATCTTCTTCATCCGATTCACTCCTCAGACATTCATTTGTATTTCTGTGGTGTACATTATATTTAGATAAAGCCTTGATGGGGCTATCCTTTTATGTTCCCTATTATAAAATGTAGCTGCCAAAAGCACAACAACGGAATCCTTTCACTGTCGGCGGGGCGTTGGTATAATAAAGAAAAAGACCGAGGTGCCGCTTTGAATGCTGTCGTTCAATTTTTGATCCTGCTTGTCGTACTGTCGGCCGCCGCGTTCCTCCTCCTGTTGGCACGGGCGCCTTTCTGGCTGATCTTGCTTGTCATTGTTGCGGTATACATGGCCGTGACGACCCTCCCGACCTTCTACACCGTCTACAAGTCGCAGAACGTGCGCGCGATCGACCGCTTCCTGCTGCGGAATTACCGCAAGCCGATCTTCTACTACGCCTACAATGTCGGACACGGATCGGACGAAGACATCCAGAAATCGCTGCGCACCATCATGGAAAAGAGCACCCGTGGCGATACCCGGCACGTGTACGGCGCGCTGCTCGGCGTGACCCGCGGAGACGGGGAAGAAGTCCTGTCCGCCGCCGCGAAGATCAACCCCGGACCGCTCCGGTCGTACTACTACGCGTACGGCAACGCGCTGAACGGGAATCTCGACAAAGCGCGGTCCATCGCCGACGGGATCTCCGACGAATGGATGAAACACACGATTTATGCAGTCCTCGCGAAACAACAAGGCAACACGGAGGAGTTCCGGAGAGAAGCCGGGCTCGCGAAAGAAACGTCGACCGGCATCCAGCACTATCTGCTGCATCACAACTTTCAAAAGATGGAGGATCAAGTGGGCCAATCCAAAAACGCACAGGAGGGATGATCGATGATTCAATTTGTCGAGAACACTGCTGTCGAACTGAAGGATGGACGCCGCGGACTGATCATAGACATCCGGGACATGGAAGGCATCGTCCAATATGACGTGGAGCTCGGCGACGGTGAGATCGTCACCGTCTTCGCGGAAGAAGTGCGCCGGCCGGTGTGAGCCGGCGTGCCCGGAGAGGTTGGGTATAGGTGGAGCGAGTGTGATCGCAGAGGGTCCGAGTGTCATCGGAGAGGGCTCGAGTGTCATCTCAGAGGGCTCGGGTGTCATCTCAGAGGGTCCGAGTGTCATCGCAATGGCTTCGAGTGTCATCGGAGGTGGCCCGCGAGTGTGATCGCAGAGGGCTCGAGTGTCATCGGAGTGGCCTGAGTGTCATCGCATAAGCTCCGAGTGTCATCGCAAAGGCTTCGAGTGTGATCGCAAAGGCTTCGAGTGTCATCGGAGGTGGCCTGAGTGTTATCGCAAAGGCTCCGAGTGTCATCGCAGAGGGTCCGAGTGTCATCGCAATGGCTTCGAGTGTCATCGGCGGCCCGCCGGATTAGATTCCAATAAAAAAGAGGCACCGGATTTCCGGATGCCTCTTTTTTTCATGGTTTTTTGATGTACTGCCGGCCTTGTTGCTCAAATCGCTCGAGTTCTCCCCGGGCTTCCATGTCGAGCTTCACGGCGGTGATGTACCACTCCGTCTTGCCGTCAAAGTGGGAAAGCCGTTTCGGGGCGCGTTCGATGAGGTCCATGAAGGAGATCTCTCCGGCAGCGTCCACTTCTTCGAGGATCGCCAACCGGATCGCGTCGTACCTTCGTTTTAGGATCTTCGCAGCATTCTTTCCCTCCGGGTGTTGAAGCTGGATCTGTTCCTCGTCACGCTTTTTCACAGGATTCCTCCTCAGCTGATGACGCCGAGTTCCTTGCCGACTTTCTCGTAGACGGCGAGCGCGTCATCGAGCATTTCTTTCGTGTGGGCGGCGGTCGGCATGTTGCGGACGCGGCCGGTGCCTTGAGGGACTGTCGGGAAGACGATCGATTTTGCATAGACGCCTTCTTCCATGAGGCGCTTCGAGAACTGCTGGGTGAGCTTTTCTTCGCCGATGATGCACGGTGTGATCGGCGTTTCGGAATGGCCGATGTCAAAGCCGAGCTTCTTCAGCCCGTCTTTCAAGTAGTTGCCGTTCTCCCACAGCTTGTCGACGAGTTCACTCGAGGCGAGCAGTTTGTCGACGGCCCCGATGACCGCGGCCACGTCGCCCGGTGTCATCGCCGTCGAGAAGAGGAACGGGCGGGAGCGGACTTTCAGCCAGTCGATCAGCTGCTGCTTCCCTGCAACGTAGCCGCCGACCACGCCGATCGCCTTCGAGAGCGTGCCGATCTGGAAGTCGATTTCCTTCTCAAGGCCGAACTGCTTCACGGTCCCCTTGCCGTTGCCGGTCACGCCGGAGCCGTGGGCGTCGTCGACGTACGTGATGAGATCGAATTCCTTGGCGATCTCCACTGCCCCCGGCAGATTCGCAATATCGCCGTCCATCGAGAACACGCCGTCCGTGATGTACATGACTTTATTGTACTGGCCGGACTCGGTCGCTTCTTTCGCTTTCTTGCGCAGGTCGTCCATGTCCTGGTGGTTGATGCGGATGATTTTCGCGCGCGACAGCCGGCAGCCGTCGATGATCGAGGCGTGGTTCAGCTCATCGGACAGGATGGCGTCGTTTTTGTCCATGACCGCGGAAATCGCCGCCATGTTGCAGTTGAAGCCGGACTGGTAGGCGATCGCCGCCTCGGTCCCTTTGAACTCGGCGAGTTTCTCCTCGAGCTTCAGATGAATGTCGAGCGTGCCGTTGATCGTCCGGACGGCGCCTGCCCCGACGCCGTATTTGTCGACGGCATCCTTCGCGAGCTTTTTCAGGTCTGCATCTGTCGCGAGGCCGAGGTAGTTGTTCGAGCTCAGGTTGATGAGCTCTTTGCCGCCGACCTTGATTTTCGGACCGTTCGGGCCTTCCACCGGATCGATTTCGTTATACAGGCCTGCGCCCTTCAGTTCCTGCAGGTTTTCTTCGAGAAATTGATTTAGAATCTTTGACAAAGAAGATCTTCCTTTCAGCCAACATGATATCCCCATTTTAACACAGAGCCGCCGTCCGCACTTGCCGGAACGGTCAGCCGAACAGCTTCAGACCGGCCGCCCCTGCAATGATGAGCGCGATGAACAGCAGCCGTTTCCAGCCCGCGGGCTCATGGAAAAACAAAATTCCGATGAGCACGGCCCCCGCCGCCCCGAATCCCGTCCAGATCGCATACGCGGTTCCCATCGGCAAATCACGCATCGCGAGCGACAGGAACAAAAAGCCGAAGCCGAACGTGAGGACGACCGGGATGAGCCGCCACCACTTTTTGTCTCTCAGATACAGGTTGATCGTCATCATCCCGAAGATCTCCCCGAAGCTCGCCAGGAACAGATAGAACCACGCCATCAGCCTTCGCCCCCTTCCCCGCCGGCGTCATCCGTCAGCTTGATGCCGGCGACCCCGATCAGGATGAGTGCAATGAAGATGAGTTTGACCGGCGCAAACGGCTCCCCGAAAATGATGATGTCGACGAGCACGATCGCCGCCGCCCCGGAACCGGTAAACACGGCGTACACCGTCCCGGACGGCAGCTTTTCGCATGCCTTGATGATGAAATAAAAGCTGAAAACGATGGCCACCACGGTACCCGCCCATTCGAGGAACGTCTCCGAGTGGGTGAGTCCGACCACCCAGAACACTTCAATAATTGCCGCAAACAGTACATACAGCCACGCCATGGCCTGTCCCCCTTTAATTGATGCCTGTCCTTCCACTTTATCAAACTTCGGGGGGAATGAAAGGATGAGGCTCGATTTCAAATTCAATCTCCATGTTGTAAATTCAGTTTCCATATTGTAAATCCGCCGTCCATATTTTAAATTCACGCTCCAGATTGTAAATCTGCTCTCCATATTTCAAATCCGCACGCCATATAGTAAATCCGCCGTCCATATTTTAATTTCACGCTCCATATTGTAAATCTGTCGTCCATATTTCAAATCTGCTCTCCATATTGTAAATCTACTTTCCATATTTCAAATCCGCTCTCCATATTGTAAATCTACTCTCCATATTTCAATTCCGCTCTCCATATTGTAAATCTATCGCCCATATTTCAAATCCGCTCTCCATGTTGTAAATCTACTCTCCATATTTCAAATCCGCTCTCCATGTTGTAAATCTGCCTCCCATATTTCAAATTCGCCCGCCATATTGTAAATCCGCCGTCCATATTTTAAATTCACGCTCCATATTGTAAATCTACTTTCCATATTTCAAATCCGCTCTCCATATTGTAAATCTACTTTCCATATTGCAAATCTGCCGTCCATATTGCAAATCCGCCCCGCCTCCATCCCGCCTGCACAAAAAACAGCCGCTGCACTGGATGCTCCCCAGTGCAGCGGCCTTAATTTTCTACAGTTGTTCTTTTACCCTTGCGACATTTGCCGCCCATTTTTCCGGGTCGATGGCGCTGTCCATTCTGGCGCGGACGGCGTGGACGGTTTCGGCGTAGCTGTTCATCCATGCCCGGCCGTCCAGGATGCGGGATCGGTAGGCGTCCGCGATCACACCGGCCTTCTTTTCGGCCTCCGGATCCTCCCGGCACATTCCGGCCATGTCGATGATTTCATCGCCTTCGCGCTCGGGGTTGTATTCGTGCGGGTTCGTCGCGTCGAACAGGCAGACGGACAGCTCCGGAATAATGACAAGGTCGATGCTGCCGGGATCGAGCGCACACCAGCCGTACATGATGTCAAAGCCGCGTCGCTCCGCTTCCTTTCCGATCGCCCGCATGAGCGTCGACTTTCCGGTCCCCGGGTGGGCTTTGATGAGCAGCCGTCGCCGGAGGTCTTTCGTCACGTCCGGGAAAAAGTCGCGTGCTCCGTCCAGCGTGAGCGTGCCGATGAACCGGTTCGAGACCGCCGCCGGTTTGTTCAGCGTCATGTCGCCGAAAAGCGTTTTCTTTAGGCTGTCCGCGAGTGCATCGGCGAGTTCCCAGGACATCCGGCTCTGGTTCGCTTTTTCCCATTTGTCGTGGAGTTCCTTCGCCTCTTTCATCGCTGCGAGCGTCTTGCCGAGCGCCCGGTCGCCCTTTTCGGCGGTCTCCCGGATGAAGCCGTTCTGGAGCCGGAGCCGGTCTTCGTCGTAGGCGTCATAAAATGTCACGACCCGGTGCGGTCCGCCGATGTGGGCCGGCTCGAGCGGCACCGGGTGCGAGGCCTGGGCGAACAGGAACCCCGGTTTCGGGATGTAGACCGCGTCTACCCCGTCCGCCGTGAGCGGATCATGGAACAGCTCGATGTCCCGGCCGCGCTTCGTATAGTGGGCCCCGATTTCCCGCAGGAGGTTGGACAGCGCACCGGTCGGCGGGGCTTTCAGGAGGACCGCCTTCGATGCCTTGCCGAGCAGCTCCCCGTATTTGTGGACGATGCCATCGCCTGTGTAGGCGGTTCCCATGAATGAAGTGACCTTCCCGTTCAAGCGGATCATCCTTTCTTTCTTGACGGGATAATATATGCAGCGGAAAGGCAAAAAAGCACGGCACCCGGTTCAAAGGGTCCGTGCTTCGTTCATTTTGCCGGCGTGCCTCCGAGCGCCGTTTCATCTCCCCGGCATACTCTCAGGAGAAGCGTGCGGAACCACGGGATCGAATGGTGGACGAGCTGTCCGAGGAAGAGCGCGATCACGACCGTTCCGACGCCGACGGGGCCGCCGAGCGCCCAGCCGGCGATGGCGACCGTCACTTCGAGCCCGGTCCGGACCCTCTTCACGCTCCAGCCCGTCCGGTCCGTGATGATGAGCATCAGGGTATCCCGGGGGCCGGCACCGATGTTCGGCGATACGTACATGCCGATGCCGACGGCCATGATCGCCGTCCCCGCGATGAATATTCCGGTCTGCCCCGCGAGCGAGCCGATGTCCGGCAGCAGCCAGTAGAAGAAGTCGATGAACAGGCCGATGAGCAGCATATTGAGCCACGTCCCGATCTGCGGCCATTTCCTGAGGACGACCGCCGTTCCGGAAACGATGAGGAGTCCGGTGATGATCGACCAGGAGCCGATCGTGAGGCCGAAGTTTCGGAACAGGCCGACGTGCAGCACGTCCCACGGCCCGATCCCGAGCCGTTCCCCTTTGATCGTCATCGTGATGCCGAGCGACAGGATGAGCTGCCCGGCAAAGAAAAACACCCAGCGCCAAATCTGGGTCCGATGCATGGCGACCCTTCCTTCCGAAGCCGGGACGCGGGCCGGTACCCGGGTCATTTGACGAGCGGGGCGAATTCCGCATCAGCCGCCGCTGCCAGCACCTTCGGGTCAAGCTTCATCTGGAGGCCGCGCTTCCCGGCACTCACGACGATCCGCTCCAGCGCCGCGCCCGATTCATCGATGAATGTCGGAAACTCTTTTTTCATGCCGAGCGGGGAGCAGCCTCCCCGGACATATCCCGTGACATCGGTCAGGTCTTTCAGATGGAGCATGTCGATTTTCTTCTCCCCTGCCGCCTTCGCCGCTTTTTTCAGGTCGAGTTCATCATCGACGGGAATGACGAAGACGAAGTATTTGCCCGTTCCGGCAGTCGAGACGAGCGTTTTGAACACCGTCGCCTTTTCCTGCCCGGTCTTCTCGGCAACGGAAACCCCGTCGATTTGTCCGTCATCGGCATTATATTCAATCAGCTCGTAATCCGCCTTCATCCGGTCGAGCTGCCGTGCCGCATTCGTCTTGTGGACTTTCTCTTTTTTGCCCATGGCGGGCCTCCTTTCCGTCAGTCTTTGTTTTCCAGCAGTTTCTTCAAGGCCTCGGCCATCGCCGTGTTGGCCGGTTCTTCCTGCTGTTTCATGTATTTTTGCATGTCCCGCCTGGAAGCTTTGCCGGTGTTCGACTTCGCTTTCCGCTTTTCGAAGGCGGACAGCTTTTCGCGGTAGCCGCACCGGCAAGTGAAGATCCGGCCCTCCCCTTCCCCGCGGAGTTCGAGCTTCTTGTGGCAGTTCGGGCAGCGGGCGTTCGTGAGCTGGGACACGCGCTGGCGGTGTCCGCATTCGCGGTCCTGGCAGACGAGCATCTTGCCGCGCTTGCCGTTCACTTCCAGCATCGGCTTGCCGCAGTCCGGGCACATTTTGCCGGTAACATTGTCGTGTTTGAACTTCTTGTCGGACGCTTTCACTTCCGATACCGCCTGCTTTGCAAATGCGGTCATTTCGTCCATGAATTTCTTTTTCGGCAGTTCGCCTTTCGCGATCTTCGTGAGCTTCTGTTCCCACTCGCCGGTGAGCGCGGGCGATTTCAGGTCTTCCGGGACGAGCTCGAGCAGCTGGCGGCCCTTGGAAGTCGTGTAAATGTCATTGCCTTTCTTCTCGATGACGAATGAATTAAACAGCTTGTCGATGATGTCGGCACGGGTCGCGACGGTTCCGAGCCCGCCGGTTTCCCCGAGCGTGCGGATCAGGTCCTTCGACTCGCCGGCCATGAACTGCGCCGGGTTTTCCATCGCCGCGAGGAGCGTGCCTTCATTGAACCGCGCTGGCGGCTTCGTCTGCCCTTCCGTCATGGAAAACGCCCGGATGCCGAGCTTCTCGCCTTTTTCAAACGGAGGCAGCGTCTTGTCGTCCTCTTCTTCCGCGTCGAGCCCGTACACCGCACGCCAGCCTTCGTCCTTGATCGTCCGTCCCTTCGCATGGAAGCGCTCGCCGCCCGCTTCGAGCACGGCGGTCACCGCTTCATATCGGTAAGCTCCCGAGAAGACGGCGAGGAACCGCTTGACGATGAGGTCGAACAGCCGCTTCTCCGCGTCGGACATCCGCTCGAGCACCGCCGGCTCCTCGGTCGGGATGATGGCGTGGTGATCGCTCACTTTCCCGTCGTCGATGACGCCTTTCTGCGGCTTCGGCACGCCGGCCCTCATGATCGCCGCGACGTCTTTCCGGTACGGCGCAAGACGGACGGCGTCCAGCCGGTCCTTCAGCGTATCGGCCATGTCGGACGTGAGATGCTTGGAGTCCGTCCGCGGGTACGTTACCGCTTTGTGCGTCTCATACAGGCCCTGGAGCGTGTTGAGCGTCTCCTTCGCCGACCAGCCCCATCGCTTGTGCGCCTCCTTCTGCAGTTCCGTCAAGTCGAATAAAGGCGGAGCCGGCTGCTGTTTCGGCGTGCGCTTCACTTCCGTGATCGTGCCTTCATGAAGTCGTTCGAGCTTCCCGAGGACCTGTTCGGCTTCATTCCGGTCGAACGTGCGTCCGTCGCCGGATTTTCCGCCGGCCCACGTGAACCGTCCGGAGTCGGTGAGCGCCTGGACGCCGTAGAACGACTTCGGCTTGAATCCNCTTCCCCGCGGAGTTCGAGCTTCTTGTGGCAGTTCGGGCAGCGGGCGTTCGTGAGCTGGGACACGCGCTGGCGGTGTCCGCATTCGCGGTCCTGGCAGACGAGCATCTTGCCGCGCTTGCCGTTCACTTCCAGCATCGGCTTGCCGCAGTCCGGGCACATTTTGCCGGTAACATTGTCGTGTTTGAACTTCTTGTCGGACGCTTTCACTTCCGATACCGCCTGCTTTGCAAATGCGGTCATTTCGTCCATGAATTTCTTTTTCGGCAGTTCGCCTTTCGCGATCTTCGTGAGCTTCTGTTCCCACTCGCCGGTGAGCGCGGGCGATTTCAGGTCTTCCGGGACGAGCTCGAGCAGCTGGCGGCCCTTGGAAGTCGTGTAAATGTCATTGCCTTTCTTCTCGATGACGAATGAATTAAACAGCTTGTCGATGATGTCGGCACGGGTCGCGACGGTTCCGAGCCCGCCGGTTTCCCCGAGCGTGCGGATCAGGTCCTTCGACTCGCCGGCCATGAACTGCGCCGGGTTTTCCATCGCCGCGAGGAGCGTGCCTTCATTGAACCGCGCTGGCGGCTTCGTCTGCCCTTCCGTCATGGAAAACGCCCGGATGCCGAGCTTCTCGCCTTTTTCAAACGGAGGCAGCGTCTTGTCGTCCTCTTCTTCCGCGTCGAGCCCGTACACCGCACGCCAGCCTTCGTCCTTGATCGTCCGTCCCTTCGCATGGAAGCGCTCGCCGCCCGCTTCGAGCACGGCGGTCACCGCTTCATATCGGTAAGCTCCCGAGAAGACGGCGAGGAACCGCTTGACGATGAGGTCGAACAGCCGCTTCTCCGCGTCGGACATCCGCTCGAGCACCGCCGGCTCCTCGGTCGGGATGATGGCGTGGTGATCGCTCACTTTCCCGTCGTCGATGACGCCTTTCTGCGGCTTCGGCACGCCGGCCCTCATGATCGCCGCGACGTCTTTCCGGTACGGCGCAAGACGGACGGCGTCCAGCCGGTCCTTCAGCGTATCGGCCATGTCGGACGTGAGATGCTTGGAGTCCGTCCGCGGGTACGTTACCGCTTTGTGCGTCTCATACAGGCCCTGGAGCGTGTTGAGCGTCTCCTTCGCCGACCAGCCCCATCGCTTGTGCGCCTCCTTCTGCAGTTCCGTCAAGTCGAATAAAGGCGGAGCCGGCTGCTGTTTCGGCGTGCGCTTCACTTCCGTGATCGTGCCTTCATGAAGTCGTTCGAGCTTCCCGAGGACCTGTTCGGCTTCATTCCGGTCGAACGTGCGTCCGTCGCCGGATTTTCCGCCGGCCCACGTGAACCGTCCGGAGTCGGTGAGCGCCTGGACGCCGTAGAACGACTTCGGCTTGAATCCGTTGATCTGGCGCTCCCGCTCCGCGATCATTGCGAGCGTCGGCGTCTGGACGCGGCCGGTCGACAGCTGGGCGTTGTGCTTCACGGTCAGGGCGCGCGTCGCGTTGATCCCGACGACCCAGTCGGCCTCCGCCCGGGCTTCCGCCGCCCGGAACAGATTGTCGTATTCGCGGCCGTCCTTGAGGTGATTGAACCCGTCGCGGATCGCCTTGTCCGTGACAGACGAGATCCACAGCCGCCGGATCGGCTTTTTTGATTTCGCTTTCTCCAGGATCCAGCGGGCGACGAGCTCCCCTTCGCGACCGGCGTCCGTCGCGATGATGACATCCTTCACGTCTCCGCGGTTCAGAAGCGCCTTGACGGCATTGTACTGCTTCGTCGTCTGGCGGATCGGCATGAGCTTGAACGGATCGGGAAGGATCGGCAGGTCTTCCATTTTCCATTCCTTGTAGCCCGGGTTGTACTGTTCGGGGTCGGCCTGTGTGACGAGGTGGCCGAGCGCCCAGGTGACGATATATTTCGGCCCTTCGAGCGAGCCGTTCCCTTTCTGGTTGCATCCGAGCACGCGGGCGATATCCCGGGCGACGGACGGCTTTTCTGCAAGCACCAATGATTTCGACAAAACGTTGCACTCCTCTCATACAGTTTGAATTATACAAGACAATAGGACGGATTTCATCGGGCGGGCGTTGACACACAGGAGGCGAGTGTCATCGGAGCGGGTTTGAGTGTAATCGGAGGACAGCCGAGTGTCATCGGAACGGGTTTGAGTGTAACCGGAGGACAGCCGGGTGTCATCGGAGCGGGGCCGGTTGCAATTCCCGCATGTGTCACGCGNGCCCGGATGCCGAGCTTCTCGCCTTTTTCAAACGGAGGCAGCGTCTTGTCGTCCTCTTCTTCCGCGTCGAGCCCGTACACCGCACGCCAGCCTTCGTCCTTGATCGTCCGTCCCTTCGCATGGAAGCGCTCGCCGCCCGCTTCGAGCACGGCGGTCACCGCTTCATATCGGTAAGCTCCCGAGAAGACGGCGAGGAACCGCTTGACGATGAGGTCGAACAGCCGCTTCTCCGCGTCGGACATCCGCTCGAGCACCGCCGGCTCCTCGGTCGGGATGATGGCGTGGTGATCGCTCACTTTCCCGTCGTCGATGACGCCTTTCTGCGGCTTCGGCACGCCGGCCCTCATGATCGCCGCGACGTCTTTCCGGTACGGCGCAAGACGGACGGCGTCCAGCCGGTCCTTCAGCGTATCGGCCATGTCGGACGTGAGATGCTTGGAGTCCGTCCGCGGGTACGTTACCGCTTTGTGCGTCTCATACAGGCCCTGGAGCGTGTTGAGCGTCTCCTTCGCCGACCAGCCCCATCGCTTGTGCGCCTCCTTCTGCAGTTCCGTCAAGTCGAATAAAGGCGGAGCCGGCTGCTGTTTCGGCGTGCGCTTCACTTCCGTGATCGTGCCTTCATGAAGTCGTTCGAGCTTCCCGAGGACCTGTTCGGCTTCATTCCGGTCGAACGTGCGTCCGTCGCCGGATTTTCCGCCGGCCCACGTGAACCGTCCGGAGTCGGTGAGCGCCTGGACGCCGTAGAACGACTTCGGCTTGAATCCGTTGATCTGGCGCTCCCGCTCCGCGATCATTGCGAGCGTCGGCGTCTGGACGCGGCCGGTCGACAGCTGGGCGTTGTGCTTCACGGTCAGGGCGCGCGTCGCGTTGATCCCGACGACCCAGTCGGCCTCCGCCCGGGCTTCCGCCGCCCGGAACAGATTGTCGTATTCGCGGCCGTCCTTGAGGTGATTGAACCCGTCGCGGATCGCCTTGTCCGTGACAGACGAGATCCACAGCCGCCGGATCGGCTTTTTTGATTTCGCTTTCTCCAGGATCCAGCGGGCGACGAGCTCCCCTTCGCGACCGGCGTCCGTCGCGATGATGACATCCTTCACGTCTCCGCGGTTCAGAAGCGCCTTGACGGCATTGTACTGCTTCGTCGTCTGGCGGATCGGCATGAGCTTGAACGGATCGGGAAGGATCGGCAGGTCTTCCATTTTCCATTCCTTGTAGCCCGGGTTGTACTGTTCGGGGTCGGCCTGTGTGACGAGGTGGCCGAGCGCCCAGGTGACGATATATTTCGGCCCTTCGAGCGAGCCGTTCCCTTTCTGGTTGCATCCGAGCACGCGGGCGATATCCCGGGCGACGGACGGCTTTTCTGCAAGCACCAATGATTTCGACAAAACGTTGCACTCCTCTCATACAGTTTGAATTATACAAGACAATAGGACGGATTTCATCGGGCGGGCGTTGACACACAGGAGGCGAGTGTCATCGGAGCGGGTTTGAGTGTAATCGGAGGACAGCCGAGTGTCATCGGAACGGGTTTGAGTGTAACCGGAGGACAGCCGGGTGTCATCGGAGCGGGGCCGGTTGCAATTCCCGCATGTGTCACGCGGATTTCTTCTCCTACTGAACATGCAAAAGCCGGGGACAGAATCGGATCTGTCCCCGGCCGTGCCGGTCTGTTCATTCATTTCATGGCGGAGTCGGGTGCGGGGCCGGGAAGCGGGGCGACGGGGCCGTTGCCGCCGACGCCGCTGCTCAGCTTGCGCTCGATCTCGGACCGGTCGGCGGTTTTCGCGCCGTCGGTCTTTTCTTCAAGTCGTTCTTTCACCTTGTCGACCGTCTTGTCCGGCGGGGAGAGGGAAACGACAATGTCCCCCGCTTCCGCGCCGATCTCCTTGCCCGGGGAGTACAGGTCGATGCGGCCGTCTTTCCTCAGGATGTACAGGAGGACCGGGCTTTCGTCCCGCTCGCGCAAGTACTGCGTATACGTGTAGCGGTCCGTGATCGGCGTCTTGCGGATCACATGGCCCGAACGGATGCGGGCATCCAGCCGGGCGACCGGAAGCGCCGGATCGAACAGGAATTTGCCCGGAGAGCGGACGAGCCGGACGCCTTCCACGCCGTAGCGCTTCGGGTCCCCGCGGAGGCCCGCCCGGTAGACCGAATCGTTCCCGAGATCATGTGCGAAGTCGCTGCAGACGCGGGCGTTGTACAGGTCCATATGGGTCAGGGACAGCATGTACTGGTACGGCGTCAGGTCGAACCGGTAGTCGACCTGTTCAGACAGGACGTCCCCCGCGAGCACATCGACACCGAGCTTTCTCGCTTCGGACAGGTCGTGCCATGTGTCATCCATGATCGCGGCCGGCTTGCCGTCATCTTTCAGCGACTTGGCGAACCGGGCGCTGAACAGCCCGCCGCCGATGACGAGCACGCCGGAGGAATCGGATGCCACGAGATTGAGCTTCTTCGCAAGCGGTCCGAGCGTGAATCCGTGGACGAGCACAGTGCCGAACACGAGGGCGAATGTGAGCGCCGTCAGCATTTCGGCATCCTCGTATCCGTGCTCAAGCAGGATCGACGCAAAATACCCGGACACCGTGAGCGCCACGATGCCGCGCGGGGCGATCCAGCTGACGAGCGTGCGTTCGCGGTTCGTCAGGTCGGTGCCGATCGTCGACAGCCAGATCGACAGCGGGCGGACGAGGAACAGGGTCGCCAGGACGAACGCGATGATCCTCGGCTGGAAGATCCCGAGCAGCGTGTCGACATGGAGCGAAGCCGTCAGCATAACGAAAATGTACGACACGAGGAGAACCGAGATATTCTCCTTGAAATGCCGGATATCGTCGATCGAGGACAGGTGCATGTTCGCCATTGTCATCCCCATGACCGTGACCGCGAGCAGCCCTGTCTCATCCATCACTTCATTGGACAGGACGAAGACGAACAGGACGGCCGCAAACAGCACGGGCGACTTCAGGAACTCCGGCACCTTGTCGCGTTCGAACGACCGCCCGAGCCCCCAGCCGAAAAACCATCCGAGGACGCCGGCGAATGCCGAAGCGGCGAAGAAGAGCAGAATGCCCCCGCCCGTCAGATCTCCTCCGACGTAGCGGATCGTCTGGAATGCAAACAGCGCGACGAGCGCGCCGAACGGGTCGACGACGATCCCTTCCCATTTCAGGATGGCCGCGACGCGCGGCTTCAGTCGCGCCTGCCGGAGAAGCGGCAGGATGACGGTCGGCCCCGTCACGATGAAGAGGCCCCCGATGACGAATGCCACTTCCCAGCTCAGCCCCGCGACGTAGTGCGCCGCGAGCGATCCGAGGATCCACGCGAGGAATGCCCCGGCCGTGACGATCCGGCCGACAGGCTTGGAAAATCCGCGGATTTCACGGAAATCCAGATTGAGGCTGCCCTCAAACAGGATGATCGCCACGGCGATCGAAATAATCGGGGTGAAGAAATCCCCGAGTCCCTGTTCGGGATTGATAAGCCCGAACACCGGTCCGACGAGCAGACCGGCGACGGACATGACGACGATCGCGGGCAGGCGGAGCTTCCACGCCACCCACTGCGACCCGATTCCGAGCGCGCCGATCATCATCATGTCGAACAGAAATGAACCGAACATCTGCGGTTCCCCCTTCCCCGGTTCCTCGGAAAATAAGTCTCAGTTTACCACATCCCCGCCCGACTTCCAGCCCGAAGCCTCATAATCTTGCACCCCGTCCCATATGTTGGACAGGAACACAGTTTGCAAGCCAGAAAGGGTGAAGACCTTGACCGGACAAGCAAAGAAGACCGCCGTTCTCCAATGTACGGATCCGCTGGCCCCTTCCGGCTACCGGGCGAGGCGCGCCGTCCGCATTGCACAATCGCTCAAAGAGGCCGGAATCGACGTCATTTTCCTTTCCGGCCACCCCCTCCCGAATGCGGAAGAGGCGGGCTTCCGGACAGAAAAGATCAGCGGCAGGAACGCCCTGCTGACAGCGGTGGAACGACTGCAGCCGGATGTGCTGCTCAGGGACGAGCGGCGCTCGGATCCGGCGGAAGCGGCCGCGCTCAGGCAGCTCGTCCCCGCCATCATCCATTTCGACGACGACGGAGAAGGCAGCTCGGAGGCGGACCTTGTCTTCCGGACCCTTTACCGGGAACCGCGCGGAGAGACGCCTCCGAACGTCGTCACGGGCCCGGCCGGGTTCATCGCCGATCCGAGCCTGCTGCGTCACAGGCGGGCCGGCGTGAAAAAAGAGGCGCCCGGGAACCTTCCGCATATCGTCGTCGCCCACGGGCCGGAAGATCCCGGTGACCTGTCCCGGCGCACGCTCCGGCATTTGACGCAGCTTCAGATTCCCCTGAAAGTGACGGTTCTCCTCGGAGAGGCCTACGCGCATCCCGCCGACCAGCTCCAGATGATGGCGCTCAGCCGGCGGAACGTGAAAGTGAAGCGCATGCCGTACGACTACGGCGAAGAACTCGCCGCGGCGGATATCGTCATCTGCTCTTCCGGACATATTCCATATGATGTCGCCTTCCTCAGCATCCCGTGCATCGTCCTTGCCCAGGACGAGGAAGAGCTTGCGCACGCATTCCCGACCGAGGACAACGGCTTCCTGCCGCTCGGTCTCGGGCGGAAAGTGAAGCAGTCGATGCTCCTGAACGCGGTGATGGAGTACCTGCTCCACGAACCCCGGCGCAGGCGGGCCGTCTCCCGCCAGGCCGCGCTCGGCGTCGAGGACGGCATCGGGGCGGTGAGCGAGGCGGTGTTTTATTACTTGGAATATCCGCCTCGNCAAAGAAGACCGCCGTTCTCCAATGTACGGATCCGCTGGCCCCTTCCGGCTACCGGGCGAGGCGCGCCGTCCGCATTGCACAATCGCTCAAAGAGGCCGGAATCGACGTCATTTTCCTTTCCGGCCACCCCCTCCCGAATGCGGAAGAGGCGGGCTTCCGGACAGAAAAGATCAGCGGCAGGAACGCCCTGCTGACAGCGGTGGAACGACTGCAGCCGGATGTGCTGCTCAGGGACGAGCGGCGCTCGGATCCGGCGGAAGCGGCCGCGCTCAGGCAGCTCGTCCCCGCCATCATCCATTTCGACGACGACGGAGAAGGCAGCTCGGAGGCGGACCTTGTCTTCCGGACCCTTTACCGGGAACCGCGCGGAGAGACGCCTCCGAACGTCGTCACGGGCCCGGCCGGGTTCATCGCCGATCCGAGCCTGCTGCGTCACAGGCGGGCCGGCGTGAAAAAAGAGGCGCCCGGGAACCTTCCGCATATCGTCGTCGCCCACGGGCCGGAAGATCCCGGTGACCTGTCCCGGCGCACGCTCCGGCATTTGACGCAGCTTCAGATTCCCCTGAAAGTGACGGTTCTCCTCGGAGAGGCCTACGCGCATCCCGCCGACCAGCTCCAGATGATGGCGCTCAGCCGGCGGAACGTGAAAGTGAAGCGCATGCCGTACGACTACGGCGAAGAACTCGCCGCGGCGGATATCGTCATCTGCTCTTCCGGACATATTCCATATGATGTCGCCTTCCTCAGCATCCCGTGCATCGTCCTTGCCCAGGACGAGGAAGAGCTTGCGCACGCATTCCCGACCGAGGACAACGGCTTCCTGCCGCTCGGTCTCGGGCGGAAAGTGAAGCAGTCGATGCTCCTGAACGCGGTGATGGAGTACCTGCTCCACGAACCCCGGCGCAGGCGGGCCGTCTCCCGCCAGGCCGCGCTCGGCGTCGAGGACGGCATCGGGGCGGTGAGCGAGGCGGTGTTTTATTACTTGGAATATCCGCCTCGGAGGCCCGCGGACCGCTGACCGCCGGGAGACGCCTTCCGTCCGGTTGTGTTACAATTCAACCGACAAGGAGGCGTTGCAAATGGATAAGCGTTCCCTGGAATACGAGATTGCCGAGCTCAAGATGGACTACATCAGCTTGCAGGGCGATATCGAGAAGCTGGAGTCGACCGGCCACGGCGACCAGGTGGCCAACGCCGAACAGCGGCTGGCCGCCATGGAAGACCGCCTCGCCGAACTGAACCGCCAACTCGATGAACTCGGCGACTGAACGACGGCCCGCACGCCTTGACCGGCGTGCAGGCCGTTTTCTTTTTGATTGATTGTTTAGTAGGTCGTCAGCTTGAGCAGTTCCTGCAGGCCGTAGACGACCCGCTGGAGCTGGGACAGACTGTCGAGCTTTTCATCGGCCTCGATCGTGAACAAGGCATCTTCGTTCGTCCAGAGCCTTTTCAGGTAGGCGTCCATCTCTCCGGCAAGCGGCGAATCCGGCGGTGCGGTGATCCGGATGTTTGATTCCAGGTTGTAGTCGTCAAGCGCCCGGTCGGTCATGTTCGCGGCGCCGCTCGAGATCACCGCCGCATCCGCGGTCTTCACGTAGACGAGCTTCGTATGGTACTGGCCGATCACGGTATTGTAGAACTTCACTTTGATCTTCCCGTCCGACTCCTCGAGCATCTCGTCGACGACCGGCTTGTTCGGCAGGCCGGTTTTCTTGTTGCCGAACGCATTCTCGTTCGGGTCGAGGATGAGCCGGACCTCCGCCCCCCGGTCTTCCGCATCGTAGAGCGCATCGATCACATCCCGGTTGGCGATGTAGAACATGGCAAGCCACACTTCATCCCCTTTTCCGGCCTTGTTGATGTCTTCAAGGACGTGGTCGAGGATCTTCGACTCGGTGATGTACTGGACACCGTATCGTCCGCCGGGTTCTTCTTCCGCTTCGGTGCGCGGGAACTGATCGGGGCCGCCCGAGTAACGGGATACCGCCTCTTCCGCCTCCAGCACATCGTTGATGACCGGGCCGCCCGCCTTGAACGCCACGTTCCCGTGCCAGCCGCTCGCATCGTGGGGATTCCCCGAGTTGACGAGCACCCCTTCCTCCGTCGCGATCACTTTCCGGTGATTCGCCTTCACGTTCAGCAGCTTGAGATAAGAGCGCGCCGTCAATTTCGGCGCCTCGCTCGCCATCGGGTTTGGAAGCCATCCTTCGCCCTTCTGTCCCCACCACTGGAAGAAGATCCGGTACACGCCCGAATATATCGGCGTCGAATCGCGGAGCGGATCCAGTTTCGTCACGATGATATCGACTCCCGCCGCTTCCAGCGCCTTGATCTCCTCCGTCTCATAAGACCCGTAGCCCGTGTTCACCGGATCGGTGATCAGGATGACCGGCATGTCCGGGTTCTCTTCCTTCTTTTTGGTGAGCTTTTTCGTGAGTGTTTCGGCGAGCTCAGGGAAGTCTTC
Organism: Bhargavaea cecembensis; assembly: GCF_000826125.2. Classification (GTDB taxonomy): domain Bacteria; phylum Bacillota; class Bacilli; order Bacillales_A; family Planococcaceae; genus Bhargavaea; species Bhargavaea cecembensis_B. Next base: position 629,491 of record NZ_LN651373.1, on the reverse strand, counting down.
GTTTTCGTCATAATAGCGGTTGTACAGGAAAAAATCCGTCACAACGAACTCTTCGGCCCGGTCGATCATGGCGAACACTTCATCGAATATTTCATTCTCGTGCTGCATGCCCTTTTTGGACTCGGTCTGCGAATAAGTCAGGTCCGTCAGCATCTCCACGTCGTCCGTCCGGTGGATCGCCCCTTCGTAGCTCGTCCCCGCCGGCATCGGCTTGTATGTATGCCAGAGCACCACTCCGATATAAAGAAGTACGAACAGGCAAATGAGGATCGTGAAGACCCTCCGCCTCATCCCCCACTCTTTTTTCTCCTTTTTTCCCATCGGCGACGCCTCCCGTCTCTCTTGCTCATTCATTCCCCAAAGGGCAAGTGCCGCAAACCGGGGAGAGGGTGTGCGGTGAAGCGGGGACTGCGGCAAGGGCCGGAAGACTGCGGCGACTTCCGGCAGATTGAGGGCGGACGGGAACCTGGGTGCAGGTGGTGCGTCCTGTCAGTATCCGGAAAACGGAAAAACCGCAGCCGGGGGACGGCTGCGGTTCGGTATGGATCAGGCGCCGATGTATCCGGACGCGGTTTCGTCCATGAGCATCATTTCCTTCAGGCGCTGCTTTGCCCGGAACAGACGGGACTTCACGGTTCCGATCGACACTTTCATCAAATCGGCAATTTCGATGAGCGAATACTGGTTCACGTAGAAATAAAGCACTGTCTTTTGGTAGATCGCGTCCAGCTCGGCCAATTTCGACTGGACGATCTGCCGCATGTCATCCCGCTCCAGCAGGTCATCGGCAGTCGGATCCGCGCACGGCACGAGATCGAGGATCGGCACATCGAGCGAATCCGGCTGGTCCATCACATGCTGGCTGCGGCGGACCGACTTCCGGTAGCGGTCCCGGAACGTATTCATGCAGATGGTCGTCAGCCATGCCTTTACATGGTCAACGCCTTCCAGCGACTTCTCGTTCCGCACGACTTTGAGCCAAACATCCTGCATCAGATCCTCCGCCTCGTCCTTGTTGCGGGTAAGCTTCAGGCACAGGTGATAAATGAAACGTTCATATTCTTCGTAAATGAGTTCAATTTGTTGACCGGCCATTGCCGATCCCTCCGTTCGTTGTTTCGTTATTAACCTCATTTTCCTATAGCCGGGCCTTACCCTCCATCGGATTCTCTTTCAGTCATATTACAAAGGTGTAAGAGTTGACGAAAGATTGAACGTTGCGGGTAGTCAGCGTGGGCGGCGGAGTTTGATTTGGGGGGGTGTGATTGTGGATGAGGGATTCTAATTGCAAATTGGGGGCGCTAATTGCAAGTTTGGGATTCTAATTGCAAATCAGGAGCGCTAATTGCAAGTTCCGGAATCTAATTGCAAATCGGGGACGCTAATTGCAAATTTCGGATTCTAATCGCAAATCGGGAGCGCTAATTGCAAATCCCAGATTCTAATTGCAAATCGGAGGTGCTAATTGCAAATTTCGGATTCTAATTGCAAATCGGGGGCGCTAATTGCAAGTTTGGAATCAGATAGAGTTGGCTAATCGAAATTCCCTATCCCCCTATTTCAAATCCACCCACCATATTGTAATTCTCCTCTCCATATTTCAAATCCACCCGCCATATTGTAATCTTCCTCTCTATATTTCAAATCCGCCCGTCATATTGTAATTCCCCTCTCCTTATTTCAAATCCATCCGCCATATTGTAATTCCCCTCTCCTTATTTCAAATCCGACCGCCATATTGTAATCTCCCTCTCCTTATTTCAAATCCACAAGCCATATTGTAATTCCTCACTCTATATTTCAAATCCACCCACCATATTGTAATTCTCCTCTCCATATTTCAAATCCACCCACCATATTGTAATTCTCCTCTCCATATTTCAAATCCACCCGCCATATTGTAATCTTCCTCTCCATATTTCAAATCCACCTACCATATTGTAATCTTCCTCTCCATATTTCAAATCCACCCGCCATATTGTAATCTTCCTCTCCATATTTCAAATCCATCCGCCTTATTGTAATCCCCCTCTCCATATTTCAAATCCGCACGCCATATTGTAATTCTCCTCTCTATACTTCAAATCCACACGCCATGTTGTAATTCCTCTCTATATTTCAAATCCGCCAGCCATATTGTAATCCCCCTCTCCATATTTCAAATCCACTCGCCATATTGTAATCTCCCTCTCCTTATTTCAAATCCACCCATCATAAATTCCCCTCTCCCCTCCACCTTTCCCGCAAAAAAACGCCCTTGGTGCAGGCTGTTTCACCTGCTCTAAGGGCGGTTTCTTTCACTCTTCTGTTCCCGCAGCTTGTTCCTGGCTGTTTGTGCGTTTGGTGATGAGCATGCGGGTGATGCGGTTGCGGTTCATTTCTTCGATGATGATGTCGAGGTTGCCGGCCGTGAATTTTTCGCCGGGTTCGGGGATGTGGCCGAGCTGCTGGAGGACGAAGCCGCCGACGGTTTCGTGGTCGCCCGGCATTTCTTTTCTGAACGATTCCTTGATGTCATCGAGTTCCAGCCGGCCGGAGCATTCGAGCCTGGAGTCGGTCATTTCGTAGACGAGCACTTCGTCTTCCTGGTCGGTCTCGTCTTCGATGTCCTGGCCAATCATCTCTTCGATGATGTCTTCGTGGGTCACGATGCCGAGCGTGCCGCCGTATTCGTCGAGCACGACAGCGATGTGCTTCTTCTTCGCGAGCATCATCTTGAAGACTCGCTCGACGCTCAGCGTTTCGACGACGAACAGCGGTTCCCGGTCCATGATGTCTTCGAGCTTCATCTCCGGCCTCATCGACCATTCGATCAGCGCCTTCGAATAAAACATGCCGACGATGTTGTCCATGTTGTCAACGAAGACCGGATAGCGCGTGTACCAGTGGTCGAGAATCGTGTCGCGGACTTCCTCATAAGTCGCGTCAAGCGGAACGCCGACCACTTCTGTGCGGTGTGCCGACATGACGTCCGACACATCCTTTTCCGGGAAGTCGAGCACGCCTTTCAGCCGGATCGATTCGGTCTCTTCGAACGTGCCTTCCGTCGACGCAATGTCGACCATCGAGCGGAGATCTTCCTTCGTCAGCGTCGCTTCTGTCACAGCTCCCCGCGAAATGACCCGGATGAAGACATTCGTGAACAGCGAGAGCAGGTAAGTGAGCGGCGACAGTACGACGACGAGCATCCGGATCACCGGGAACACGAGATACGCCACCCGCTCGGAAAACGTGGCGGCAATCGTCTTCGGCAGCACTTCGCCGAAGATGATGAGCGCGATCGTCAGGACCGTGGTCGCGACACCGACCTGCCAGCCTTTGTCGATGGCGATTGCCGTGAGGAGCGTCGGCAGGAGGATATTGACGATGTTGTTCCCGATCAGGATGGTCGTGATCATGCGGTCCGGCTTGCTGATCAGCTTCATGAGCTTCTCCGCTTTCCGGTCTCCCTGGTCGGCGCGAAGCTGCACTTTCATCTTATTGGTGGCCGTCAGTGCGGTCTCACTGCCCGAGAAGAAGAAGGACAGGAAAAGCAGGATACCCAAGACGATAAACAAAAGCCATTCCTCCTGTGGCTGAAGAGCCAAGTTTACGGTGTATTCAAATTACTTCGTTTCATCATATCATATTCCTTCCCTCTTAAGAGGGAATTGAATCGGCTTTCGGTGTTTCTGTTATACTGGTCAGGAGAATACCGGAAGGAAAAGGAGTGTTCACATGGATCATCTGAAAGAACTGGACGGGTATTTCAGCGAGCATCGGGACGAACATCTGGCGGAGCTGAAGGATTTTCTCAGCATTCCGAGCATCAGCTCGCTTTCGGAACACAAGGAAGACATGAAGCATGCGGCCGACTGGCTCGCCGGCGCACTGAAAGCGGCGGGGCTTGAGAACATCTCAATCGATGAGACGCCCGGCCACCCGGTCGTCTACGGGGACTGGCTTCATGCGGAAGGCCAGCCGACCCTTCTCATCTACGGCCACTACGACGTGCAGCCGGTCGACCCGCTCAATCTTTGGGACAGCGAGCCATTCAAGCCGGAAGAGCGCGACGGCAAGCTGTATGCGCGCGGGGCAAGCGATGACAAGGGCCAGGTGTTCATGCATGTGAAGGCCGTCGAGGCACTGTTCAAGACGAACGGATCGCTCCCGGTGAACGTCAAGTTCTGCATCGAGGGCGAAGAAGAGATCGGCAGCCCGCATCTTCCGAAATACGTCGAAGACCACAAGGACAAGCTCGCGGCGGACGTCATCGTCATTTCCGACACGGGCATGCAGGGGCCGGGGCAGCCGGCGGTCTGCTACGGACTGCGCGGCCTCGCCGGCATCCAGATCGATGTGCGCGGGGCGAAAAGCGACCTCCACTCCGGCCTGTACGGCGGCGGCGTCCGGAACTCGATCGATGCGCTCGTTGAACTGCTTGCCACGTTCAAGGACCAGGAAGGCACGATCACGGTCGACGGCTTCTACGAGAACGTCCGGCCGGCCACCGAAGAAGAGCGAGAGGCGTACCGCAAGCTCGACTTTGACGAAGAGGCATTGAAAAAAGAGCTCGGCGTGAGCGAGCTCTTCGGCGAGCCTGGCTATTCGTACACGGAGCGCACATGGATCCGCCCGACTCTGGAACTCAACGGGATCTTCGGCGGATTTTCCGGGGAAGGCATCAAGACCGTTCTTCCGGCCGAGGCAGGCGCGAAGATCACTTGCCGCCTCGTCCCGGATCAGGATCCGGACGAAATCGTTACCAAGCTCAAAGCCCATATCGAAAAGCACAAGCCGGCCGGAGTCGATGTTTCCGTCACGGAATTCGACAAAGGCAAGCCGTTCCTCACTCCTTACGACCATCCGGCCATCCAGGCTGCGGGCAAATCGTATGAAGCGGTTTACGAGGTTCCGACCGCCTACACGCGCGGCGGGGGTTCGATCCCGATCGTTGCGGCGTTCGATGAAATCCTCGGCCTGCCGGTCGTCCTCATGGGCTTTGGCCTGTCGAGCGAGAACTTCCATGCGCCGAACGAGCACTTCCATCTTGAGAACTTCGACAAGGGCCTCCGGGTGATCGGGGACTATTACTTCGAAGTGTCGGACGCGCTGTCGTCCGCCGAATAAAACGTCACTTTATCTTCAATCGGGGAGTGGTCCCATGCTTTCGGCAAGGCGTCGTAATGGCCGAACTGAAGCATGGCGATGACCCGCTCCCCTGCTTTTGCGCCCAGCGCTTCGCGGAATTTGGGATTGTCCAGGTAGGCCGGTGTCTTGATGCACGTGCCGATGCCCTGCTCCCACGCGAGCAGCTGGGCGTTTTGCATGAATGCCGCAATGGCCATATGATCTTCCAGCCGCTCTTTCTGGCGGGCATCTTCCGGGACAATGACGAATAGGATCGCTCCCGGCGTCATGAACTTGACCGATTGGCGATCGAGCGCTTCCGGCGAGAGCTCACGCCATGTCGGAACGGCGAATTCGCGGATCAGGGCCTGGATATCCTTCAGATTCTCCCCTGCTCCGACGACGAAGCGCCACGGCTCGCGCTTTCCGTGGTTCGGCGCAAAACGGGAATCGGAGAGGATCTCCATGACGGCTTCACGGGAGACGGCTTCCCCGTTGAAGTTTTTGATGGAACGGCGCTCCGTGACAGCTTCACGGACGCTCATGGATGTCGATGTTGGGTTCATTGATCTGCATTCTCCTTCTCTCTGTACTACTATCGATTATAGCAAATGGAGGGGGCGGGTTCGATGTTTATGAAAACGGCGGCTTATCTGGCGGTCTGCTGGGTGGCGGGTACGCTCTTTGCCGCTGTCGCTTGGGGCAAAATGAAGAACATGGACCCGCGGCAGTCAGGAAGCGGAAATCCGGGCGCACGCAATGCGGGCCGGCTGTACGGACGGGCCGGTTTCGCCTCGGTGTTCATTCTGGATGCGCTGAAAGGCGTCGGCGCCGTGCTCGCCGGGCGGCTGATCGGCATGCCGGAAGTGATCGCCGCAGCCGGGGGGCTGATGGCTGTCGCCGGCCATGCCTTTCCGCTGTTCGGCCGGAAAGGGGGCAAAGGCGTCTCGACATTCATCGGGGCAGCACTCGCCTTCTCGCCCGCCGCGTTCATCGGATTTGCCGCCGGCGCGGCCGCTGCCTGGCTGCCCCTCCGGAACGCGGTCCTCGCCATGCCCGGCGGCTTCGCTGCATGGACGCTCGCCCTCCTGTTCGCAGGACGGCTCGAAGCGGGTTGGCCGCTGCTCCTGGCAGCCTCGATCGTGCTGATCCGGCACCGGCCCGATTTCAAGGACGCTTTCAATTGAATAACTTCTATTCGAGGTGCCCGTTGTTATTTCAGTATAGCAACGGGCATCCTTTTAATTTTCAGTCTTTTTAGCGCAGAAGGATGCTATAATAGTAATAGTAATAAGGGGAAGAAATGGAGGGATGGGGATGAAGAAAAAACCGCTTGCGTGGATTGTGGACAGCACCGCACATATCCCACCGGAGCTTGCCGGGCATCCGGATCTGTACGTCGTTCCGCTGAACGTCCATTTCGGGGACAAGTCGTTCGTTGACGGAGTGGACCTCCAGCCGGGAGAATTGTATGAGATGATCCGGACATCCGAAGATTTCCCGAAAACGTCGCAGCCGTCAGCCGGAAAATTCGCAGACCTGTATGACCGGCTTGCAGAAGAGTATGAGCAGGGCATCACCGTGGCGCTCGCCTCCGAGTTGAGCGGCACATACTCATCCGCCGTCACGGGCGTCGCCCTCAGCAGCTTCGACGTCCGGGTGATCGATTCCCGGTCGGTGTCCCACGGCATCACGGGACTCGTCCTTCTCGGGATGAAACTCGGGGAGCAAGGAAAATCAAGGGACGAAATCGCCGACGCCCTCGAGCAGCACGCCGGCGAGGCCCGATCATTCATCTACATCGGACAGCTGAACCAGCTGTACAAAGGCGGAC
>NZ_LN651373.1:571420-621781 GCF_000826125.2 Bhargavaea cecembensis | reverse complement strand
CGGATTTGCCGCCGGCGCGGCCGCTGCCTGGCTGCCCCTCCGGAACGCGGTCCTCGCCATGCCCGGCGGCTTCGCTGCATGGACGCTCGCCCTCCTGTTCGCAGGACGGCTCGAAGCGGGTTGGCCGCTGCTCCTGGCAGCCTCGATCGTGCTGATCCGGCACCGGCCCGATTTCAAGGACGCTTTCAATTGAATAACTTCTATTCGAGGTGCCCGTTGTTATTTCAGTATAGCAACGGGCATCCTTTTAATTTTCAGTCTTTTTAGCGCAGAAGGATGCTATAATAGTAATAGTAATAAGGGGAAGAAATGGAGGGATGGGGATGAAGAAAAAACCGCTTGCGTGGATTGTGGACAGCACCGCACATATCCCACCGGAGCTTGCCGGGCATCCGGATCTGTACGTCGTTCCGCTGAACGTCCATTTCGGGGACAAGTCGTTCGTTGACGGAGTGGACCTCCAGCCGGGAGAATTGTATGAGATGATCCGGACATCCGAAGATTTCCCGAAAACGTCGCAGCCGTCAGCCGGAAAATTCGCAGACCTGTATGACCGGCTTGCAGAAGAGTATGAGCAGGGCATCACCGTGGCGCTCGCCTCCGAGTTGAGCGGCACATACTCATCCGCCGTCACGGGCGTCGCCCTCAGCAGCTTCGACGTCCGGGTGATCGATTCCCGGTCGGTGTCCCACGGCATCACGGGACTCGTCCTTCTCGGGATGAAACTCGGGGAGCAAGGAAAATCAAGGGACGAAATCGCCGACGCCCTCGAGCAGCACGCCGGCGAGGCCCGATCATTCATCTACATCGGACAGCTGAACCAGCTGTACAAAGGCGGACGGATGGGCAGTGTCCAGTTTTACCTCGGCAGCATGCTGCAGATCAAGCCGATCATCGAAATCACTCCCGACGGCCGGCTGGAAGTGATGGACAAAGTCCGTTCCGAGAAAAAGGCATTCCGCTACCTGGCCGACCGGGTCGGATTGGCCTACGGGGACGGCCGCCGGAAAATCCGCCTCATGCACGCAAACAGCCCCGAAGAGGCAATGAGGCTGAAGGATCAGATGGTGTCCGCCATGCCGGAGCTGGAAATCGAAGTCGGCGACATCGGTTCGGTCCTCGCCGCCCACGCCGGCGAAGGAACGATGGCCGTCATCTGGTACGACTTCGATTGACGATGGCCGTCACGGCAAAACCGCTCCCGCCGTCTTTTCCGGCAGAAGCGGTTTTTGTTTTAGCTGAACTGATCATTGATCTTCCAGAAGATATACTTTGCCTCCGGACGCCATGCGTAGGAGTCTTTGTAGGCCCAGTGCCTCCCTTTCACATTGTACGTGTGGGCATTGACATACGGGACGCCGTCGCGCACCGACGTGACGATCGTCGTATGGTTGAATACCCCGTCACCCTCGAAATCATACGAAATGACATCGCCGGGCGCCAGCTCCCCGGCCGATCCGGCCTGCTTCGCCGTCAGTCCCCTATTCGAACCGGCCAAGTACCACCGCAGCGAATGGGACACACTCCAGCTGAAACTCCAGTTGCCGTCTTGGATCCACCAGCCCTGCTCCCGGTTCGGAAATCCCCGCATCGGAGCGCCTCCCGCCAGCAGGCACTGGGAGATATAATTCGTGCAGTCGACGCCAAACTTCGGAAACTCCGGATTGTAGTCGTTCCACCACCGGTTTGCATACGCAACCGCCGCTTCCCGGTCATAGGTGGCCAGCACCGCACCTCCTCAGCACATCGTATGCCGGCGATGGGCGGTCTATTCGGGGCGCAAGACGGGTGGAAATAAAACCCGGACGGTGCGTGGCCGGATGCGGACCGTTCGCCCCGCACAAAAAAGCCGCCGGATTTCCCATAATAGGAATCCGGCGACTTTCACTTTATGGAGCATAGGGGGCTCGAACCCCTGACCTCTGCGCTGCCAGCGCAACGCTCTCCCAATTGAGCTAATGCCCCGTTTGTTTGGTACAATGTAGAGTATAGCAGATAACAGATTCGATGACAACAGTGAAAATTGAGGTGGTCGCCATGCAACACGCAGAGCGTGAAATCACGGAACCTGTCCGGCTTTCCAACCCGGACGGGACAGTCAATCCCGATGCGATCGGCTTCGCCCGGAGCCCGATCATCACCGGCAACCTTGCGAAAAACTACATGAGGAAAAAGCGGTGGAACTATTGGTGCGTGTTCGGGGACGAAGTCCTGTTTTCGGCGACGGTGGCCCATCTTGATTACGCAGTGGTCTGTTTTGTCTACCTCCTCCACTACGATACCCAGCGGTTTTTCGAGAAGACCATCACGGTCCCGATCGGCCGCCATATCCGGATGCCCGATGAAGTGCTCGGCAATGTTTCGTTCACGAACCCGGACATGAACATCCAGATGATCCACCTGCAGGGCAGCACGCGTCTCCTCGTCACGGTGCCCGACTTCGACGGCGAGCTGCTGCATGGAGATCTGCTGATCACGCATCTGCCCGGTGATGAATCGCTGAATGTCGTCGTTCCATGGAACCGGAAGCAGTTCCAGTTCACCGCCAAGCACCACCTTCTTCCGACCGAAGGATTCATCACGCTCGGCGACCGCCGATACGAGATGACCCGCGACGAAAGCTTCGCCGTCCTCGATTTCGGCAGGGGCATCTGGCCTCGGAAAATCACATGGAACTGGGCGATGGCCTCCCAGCGGTACGGCCGGCGCCGGATCGGACTGAACTTCGGGGGGCGCTGGACGGACGGGACCGGCATGACCGAGAACGCCGTCTTCCTCGACGGAAAGATGATCAAAATCAGCGAAGACGTCCTGTTCGACTACGACCCGGACGACTACATGAAGCCTTGGCGAATCCACAGCAAGTTTTCCAACGCGGTCGATCTGACATTCACACCGTTCTTTGAGCGCACGGCCGGAACCGATGTCCGCCTCGTCCGCTCCGAGGTCCACCAGCTCATCGGCTACTACAGCGGCTGGCTCCGCCTGGCGGACCCGCACATCGACCTTCACATCGTCAAACTGCTCGGCTGCACGGAAGAACACCGGGCCGCCTGGTGATTTTGTACGCTGACCGTCTATTCCGGCACTGTATTAATCACTTTGTGTGGAGGGAAAAACTTGGACGATTTTGTATTCATCCTACTGTTGGTACTCCTGATGATTTATAGTTTCATCGTGAATAATAAAGAGACGTTGAGAGCGTTCAAAGAGCTGGGTAAACTTCAGCTTCTGGGCGTTGCGCTAACTTTTGTTTCTACCGTAGTCGTGGCAAGTGCTCTTATATTTTACGGCGGCAATTGGATTGCGGGACAGTTTTCGAATATCTTTTTGCAATCGTTCAGTTTCCTTGTCGTTGTGTTCCTCGTATTTTATTCGATCGGAACTGTGTCGGACAAAGTGATGAGCAAGATCACGAATGGCGCCCTTCCGAAAAACTGAAAGGCTATTCCATGACGACAGACAAAAGCCAGGGCTGCCATCAAGGCAACCCCGGCTTTATTTGTGTCCGCCGAACAGCTCCAACATCTTTTCAGGGTAATCCGTGAAGATGGCGCGGGCACCGGATGCGGCGACCCACTCGGCGTGCTCCCGGCTGTTGACGGTGAACACCCGGAGAATCGATCCGGAATCGACGGCCCTCTGTCCGGGTCCCCGGACCGCAAACGGAATCGCCGAATGAAGGGCGTCGGCACCGATGGAGGCGGCGTAGGCCGGTGCATCCGACAGAATTTCCATGAACAGCACGCCCGTCTCGAGATCCGGCGCCTCCTGCTTGGCCGCACGGATCGTCTCGTGGTCAAATGAAGACAGGATGACACGCCGCCCAAGTCCGAATTCCTTCACAAGGCCGATCACCTTTTCCCGCATGCCCGGGTACGGAAAGATATCTGACTTCAATTCGATGTTCAGCCGGTGTCCGGTCCCGTCGAAAAGCTCCAGCACTTCCCGCAGCGACGGGATCCTCTCTCCCCGGAATTCTTCCGAGAACCAGCTTCCGGCATCGAGCTCCTTCAATTCATCGAATGTCAGGTCTTTCACAAAGCCGGCACCGTCTGTCGTCCGGTCGACCGCCTCGTCGTGGATGACGACCGGCACGCCGTCCTTTGACAGGTGCACATCCAGCTCCACGCCCGCGATCGGCAGCGAGACAGCCTTCTTGAATGCCGCCATCGTGTTTTCCGGATGCGTCCCCGATGCTCCCCTATGCGCGAAAATCTCCATTTCCATCCGCCCTTCCCGCCGGGCCGAATGCCCGCAGTTTGGATTGATTATCGCATAATTGCCGGTCCGCCGCCATGAACCGCTGTTTAGAAAACCGTAAAACAGGCAAGATAAAGACAAAGGGATCAGGAAAGGACGTGCTACCATGAAACTGAGACTTCTCGGTCTCACCCTGCTGTCAGGGACTCTCGTTCTCGGAGCCTGCGGCAACAGTGACAACAACGCGAACGACGAGAACTCCGCCACCACCGAAAACACGGGCAACACAACCGAAGAAGCCCCTGAGAACGACGAAGCGGGCGATAATCCTGCCGGCGGCAAAGGCGAAGACGGCATGCAGGAAACCCAGCAAGGCTACGGATTCACGAAATTCGATCTTGAAATCGATGTGGACGGACAGGATGCGGTCGATGCCGATTACAAGACGAAAGAAGACGGAACCTTCGAAGCCGATTATGAAAACTCGCTCCAGGGAGTTGATTACGACAACGACACCCACCAGAAAGAAGCGATGGACGAGCTCGACAAGCTCTTCAAGGACATCATCCTCGACCAGCAGATGAGCAAGGATGAAGTGAAGAAAAATATCCTGAATGCACTCGACATTCCGGATTACTCCAAGTTTGAACTCGAAGTGACCTTCGACGACGGCAGCAAGATGGAGATCAACGACCAGGAATAAAATTGACGCCCGGCCGGACAATTGTCCGCCCGGGTTTTTGTTGATTTGACGGCTTTTTCAGCACGGGGGCACGGGCATACGGGAAGCAGCACGGCCAGTTTCCGCCCGCTTGCCGGTTTACAAAACTCGGATTCCGGTAATCTATAGAGGAAAACTTATTTACACACCCGACACCCGGAGGTCCTTCATCATGGCAAACAAACGACTGACGTGGGTGGACGTGACGAAGGGATTCCTCATGATCCTCGTCGTCATCGGACACTATCCGGGAGAGCTCGACTTTCCGCTCTCCAAATATATTTACTGGTTCCATATGCCCGCCTTCTTCCTGATGAGTGGTCTATTTTTCAAGGAAGCGAAAAACCGCGCGGAAGTCGGCGACTCCATCCGCAAGCGGTTCATGCAGCTGATCGTTCCCTATCTGTTTTTCCTCGTCGTCATCACGGGGATGCGCTACGGAATCGAACTCGGTTCGGGGAACACGGATATCCAGTGGTATTTGAATGATTTATGGAAGCTCGTCGTCGGCGGCCGGTTCGTGCGGGGCGCCTACGGGGTGTTCTGGTTCATCACGACGCTGTTTGCCGTGTTTGTCATCTTCACGGAGATCACCCGCCATTTCGGCCGGAAAGCGCAGCTCGCGATCATCGCCGGCTTCTACCTCCTCGCCCATGCGGAAAGCCTGATCGCCAAGTATGTCTTGAGCGGCGGGACGGTCGAAGCGGCCCAGCAGATCCCGCTTCCGTGGAACCTCGACGTGGCCCTCATGGCGACGGTTTACTTTGCGCTCGGCTACTATTTAAAAACATTTTGGATGGACATCTCCGGCAAGTGGTTCACCGCAGGCCTCGTGACGGCGGCCGCCTGCTTCGCCATGGATGCGGCCGGCATCTTCGACTACCGGCTGAGCATGAAGTTTCTCCGGTATGACCATTTCCTGCTCGATCTGATCATTCCGCTGTCCTGCACGATCGTGGTCATCGGGCTGTTCCAGCGGCTCACCGCCCGGATGCCGCTCACCTGGCTGCAGAAAATCGAAACGCACTCGATCTCCGTCATGTACCTCCATATTTTCGCCGACATCGTCCTGAACGACTTCTTCACGTACGGACTGATCGGATTCACGGCGATCGGGCTCATCCTGCCGATCCTCGTCTCGATCGTCCTCCAGAAGTTCGTCCCGTACGGAAAACTGCTCCTCGGCGGCTTCAGGCCGAAGAAAAAACGAAAACCCATCATGGCCGGGGATTGATCCGCAGGAAGAAACGCATGCTTTCATGGCATGCGTTTTTTGTCGGGTGCTGCAGGAGCGGAAGTTGGTGTTCGTCCCGCAAAAGACGAGGCCGTGTACAGTTTTCCGAGTGAACTCAGATTTCCCGCAGCACATTTATATAAGTTTCGGCCCGCAATCGTGAAACGTTGTTTATCTTGGTTGAAACGTTGTGTATCTTTGCTGAAACGTTACGTCTTGGCCTAGGCAAGTAGCGCTTCAGGTTAGATAATTAAACATTCAAACGACACCACAACATAATCGAAGCTGACACCCGCCCGCTTGGAACTACACTCATCCTGTCAAAGTTGACACCCGCCTCCACGAAGTTGACACTCACACCCCCAAAGTTGATACTCTCACCTTCAAAGTTGACACTCACACCCCCGAAGTTGATACTCTCCCCTTCCAAGTTGACACCCACACCCCCGAAGTTGATACTCTCCCCGTCCAAGTTGACACCCGCACCCCCGAAGTTGATACTCTCCCCTTCCAAGTTGACACCCGCCCGACCAAAGCTGATACTCCCCAAAATAGAACCGGCCCCTCCTGTACCTGAAACTCCGACACGCCCCCAACTCACAAAAAAACCCGGAGCTTCTTCCCCGCTCCGGGTTCAATCATTTTCATTCTTCTTCCGCACCGATTTCCGAGCCTTTCAGCATGTGGTAGTAGAGGCCACGGCTTTCGATGAGGTCTTCCTGGGTGCCCGATTCGGCAAGGCGGCCGTCCTGCATGACGAAAATGAGGTCGGCTTTGCGGACGGTGTTGAGCCGGTGGGCGATGATGAAGCTCGTGCGGCCTTCCATGAGCCGCTCCAGCGCTTCCTGGATCTTCATTTCCGTGACGGTGTCGATCGACGAAGTGGCTTCGTCGAGCAGGAGCAGCACGGGGTCCGCGACGAGCGCGCGGGCGATCGACAGGAGCTGTTTCTGGCCCTGGCTGATCTCGCCGCCGTCCGCGGACAGGACGGTCTCGTAGCCGGCGTCCAGCTTCGAGATGAAGTCGTCGGCGTTCGCTTCCTTCGCCGCGCGGATCACTTCCTCGTCGGTCGCGTCGAGCCGGCCGTACCGGATGTTCTCCATGACGCTCGCTTCGAACAGGAACGGATCCTGGAGAACGAACGCCGTCTGGCTCCGGAGCGTCTTCCTCGGGAGGTCGGTGATCGGGATGCCGTCGATCAGGATCTGCCCCTCGTCGGGATCATAGAACCTGGCAAGCAGCTGCATGACGGTCGTCTTCCCTGCTCCGGTTGCACCGACGAACGCCGCCGCTTCACCCGGCCGCACATGGAAACTGATTTCCTTCGCCTGGTAGCCGCTTTTCTCCGGATCGTAGCCGAACGAGACGTCTCGGAATTCCACGTCACCCTTCAGGACCGTATCCGCATGGCCGGCCGCATCGTCCCTCTCTTCCGGCTCGTCCATGATGTCGAACACCCGCTCCGCCCCCGCGATTGCGGAAAGCACCGTGTTGAACTGGTTCGCGAGGTCATTCAGCGGACGGGTGAACTGCCGGGCGTATTCGGTGAAGATGACGATTGTGCCGATCGTGACGATGCCGTCTCCACGGAGCGCCAGGATGCCGCCGATGCCGGCGACGACCGCGAACGCCCCGTTGTTCAGCAAGTTCATCACCTTCGGAATAAACCCTGCGTATGTGAGCGCCCAGAAGCCGGTCCGGCGGAGGCGTTCGCTTTTTTCGGCAAACTCCTCCATCACCCGGTCTTCCTGGGAAAACGCCTTGACGATGCGCTGTCCGGAGATCGATTCCTCGATCATCCCGTTCAGCTCCCCGACCGCCTTCTGCTGGGCTTTGTACAGCCGGCCGGTCCGGCGGGTGATCCACCGGACGGCGATGAACATGACCGGGATGATCGTCATCGTGAGGAGTGTGAGCAGCGGGCTGAGAGTCAGCATGACGATGAGCGTCCCGACGAGCGTCAGCACGCTCGAGAACACCTGGATGAACGAGTTGTTCAGCGTCTGGCTGACGTTCTCGATGTCATTCGTCATGCGGCTCATCAGTTCACCGTGCTGCCGGCGGTCGAAGAACTTCACCGGGAGCCGCTGAAGATGGCCGAACAGGCCGGCGCGCATCTTATAGACCGCCTGCTGAGAAATGCCGATCATCCAGAAGCTCTGCATGTACATCGACAGCGACAGGCCGAAATACACGGCAAGCAAAGCAACAACCATCTTGCCGAAGCCGGCGAATTGGCCGGCCACAATATAGTTATCGACGATATGGCCCACTAAATATGGGCCGAGGATCGACAGTCCGGAGCTCACGACGACGAGTGCGAGCACGGTCATGAGAAGTGCCCGCTGCTCATCGACGAGCTTCCAGATCCGGATGAGCACGCGCTTCCAGTTGTCCGGCCGCTCGCCTTTTTTCTGTGCCGGTTTTTTGAGATCTTCCTTCGAGAGGATCGGTTCATAGCCGAACGGCCGTCTCAGGAATTCAGGCATCGGCGTCCACCTCCCCGTCATGCTGTAACTGCGAATCGACGATCTGCCGGTACAGCTCCGACTGCGCCATCAGTTCCCCGTGCGTGCCGTAGCCCGCCACGCGGCCCTCATCGAGCAGAAGGATCCGGTCCGCGCCGGCCGCCGTGCTCACTTTCTGGGTGACGACGAGCATCGTCGCCCGCTCCCCTTCGAGCGCTTCCCAGAGTGCGGCTTCGGTCTTCACGTCGAGTGCGGACGTGCTGTCGTCCAAGATCAGGATCGACGGATGCCGCACGAGCGCCCGCGCGATCGACAGCCGCTGCTTCTGGCCGCCCGACAGGTTGACGCCTTTCTGGCCGACCCGTGTGCCGTACTGGTCCGGGAACTGTTCGACCGAGTCGTGGATCTGCGCCTTCTGTGCAGCCGCCTCCAGTTCGTCGAGCCCCGCCTCCGGGTCCCCCCAGCCGAGGTTCTCATGGATTGAACCAGTGAAGAGCATCGACTGCTGAGGCACGTAGCCGATTGCATCCCGTAAATCTTTCAGCGGCCATTCGGCGATATCCCGGCCGTCGATCAGAATCTTTCCTGTCACGGGATCGAAAAATCTCGGGATCAGATTCAGAAGCGTCGACTTTCCGGCACCGGTCGCCCCCATGATGGCGAGCTTCTCCCCCGGGCGGACATGGAAATTCACGTCGTGGAGCACGCCTTTGTCCGACCCTTCGTACTTAAATGAAACATGCTCGAAGCGCAGGTCGCCCGCAGGCATTTCCCCGCTTCCGCTTTCCGCAGTCTCGGAGCCGCCGTCCGCAAGCAGCACTTCTTCCATCCGCTCGGCGGACGCCCTGGCGCGGGAGTAAGCCACGATGATGAAGGAGAACATCGAGAACGAACCGGTCATCCGCAGCGCATAGTTCACGATTGCGACGACTTCACCGACCTGGGCGTCCCCGGCCCGCACTTCCGACGCTCCGAACCAGAGGACTGCGAGCAGGCTGACGTTCATGACGAACAGCAGGATCGGCAGGATTAGTTCCATGAGCCGGACGGCCGACACCGTGTCCGACCGCAGGGAATCGGCCACTTTTGAGAACCGCTTCGTCTCATAGCCGCCCCGCAAGTACGCTTTGACGAGCCGGACGCCCTGCAGGTTTTCCTGCACGACCCGGTTCACCCGGTCGAGCCTCCGCTGCACGCGGCCGAACAGCGCGACGCCCTTCCTTACCATGAACACGAGGAACACAACGAGGAACGGAACCCCGATCATGAGGAACAGCGCGAGTTTCGGATTGACGATGAACGCCATGATGAGGCTTCCGGCTGCGGCGAGCGGCGCCCGGAGCATGATCCGGAGGCTCATATAAAGAACGTTCATCACCTGTGTGATGTCGCTCGTCATCCGGGTCAGGAGCCCCGACTGGGGAAAGCGCAGGAACGTCGACATCGTGAACGACTGGATCTTCCGGAACAGCGCAGTCCTCAGATCATAGCCGAAGCTGTGCGCCACATGCGCCGAGAAGTAGGAGTTGACGACTCCCGAGAGGAATGCGGCCACCGCGAGCCCGGCCATGACACCTCCCCACATCCAGACCGTCCCCGAGTCCCCCGCCAGGATTCCTTCGTCGATGATCTGCTTGACCACGAGCGGTTGCACGAGCTCGACTCCGAGTTCGATCAGCATGAGGACGAGCGCGATGCCGATCGCCCACTTATATTTCAATGCATAGGAAAAGATAGTCTTCAAGCTGTCACCCCAAATTCTTTCGTCCACCGAATCATTTATCGATTCCCATTATGCCATATTCCAAGAGTGCCGGGTAGTTCCAAGGATGAATTTTCCCGCAATTCTACAATTGACATGCGGACCTTCGGCCTGTATAGTACATTACAACAGTAATGCACTCACTCATCGGGAGGTGATCCGGTGGCCATCAACCCGGACAGCAATGCCCCGATCTACCGGCAGATCGCGGACTGGATCGAAGAAGGCATCATCGCCGGATCATTTCCCGAACACGGGAAGGTCTATTCGCAGTACCAGCTCGCCGAACTATATGGGATCAATCCGGCGACGGCAGCCAAAGGGCTCAATATCCTTGCGGAAGAAGAGATCCTGTACAAAAAGAGAGGCCTCGGCATGTTCGTCGCGGAAGGCGCGAAAGAAGCGATCCTGGAGAAACGGCGAAGCGGCACGCTGCTCGAAAAGATCAGGGAAACGGTTGCCGAGGCACGGCTGCTCGACATCCCGGGTGAAGAGCTCATCCGGATGATCAAACGTGAAATGGAGGGAACGGAATGACCCGGCTGGATTTTGACCACACGGAAAAACAGTTTCTCGGCAAGCGCGCACTGCAAGACCTCACCCTTTCACTCGAAGGGGAAAAGATCATCGGACTGCTCGGGCGAAACGGCGCCGGCAAGACGACGGCGATGAAACTGGCCGCCGGCTTCCTGAAGCCGACCGGCGGAGAAGTCCGGGCATTCGGCGAGCCGGTGTTCAATTCGCTACTTGCCTCGGCCAATACGATCTACATGGCTGAAGACATCCGGTTCCCCGACACGCTTTCGCTTGCGGGGATCCTCGATGAGCTTGCCCGCGCCTATCCGAATTTCGACCGGAAGCTGGCGGGGAGGCTGGCGGACTATTTCTCCCTCCCTTCCGGCGCCAAGCACGCGGCTCTGTCAAAAGGCATGAAAAATACATTCAACCTGATCGCCGGACTTGCCGCGCGCTGCCCGCTCACCCTTCTTGACGAGCCGCTGAACGGCATGGACGCCGTCGTGCGCAAAGACCTGACGAGCGTGCTGCTCAAGGAATTCATCGAAGCCCCGAGGATGATCGTCCTATCCGGCCATCAGTTGCAGGGACTCGAGGAACTGTTCGAGGAAGTGGCGATCCTTCAAGACGGCCGGCTGCGCCATCACGGGGAGGCGGAATCGTTCAGGGAGCGGTTCAAGCGGCTGACCGGCAGATCCGAAACCGTCCGGGCTGCGACCGCCGGACTGCACGTCCGCTCCAGACGGGAAACGCTCCCCGGCATGGAAGAAGCGATCGTCGAACTGGAACCCGGCACGATCTTTGCGCCGGCCGGAGAGGACCTCGCCGTCTCTTCCCTGTTCCTGAACGACGCCTACATCGCCTTCACCGGCGGAACGGAAGGAGGAATCGACCGTGTCTACGCTGACCAGACCGAATCGGAAGACCGTCATCTTCCGGCAGATCGCCCGTAACCTCGCTTCCCGGCCGGGGATCGTCGGATCACTGCTGGCCGTGCAGCTTGCCGGAATCGTGATCGCCCTGACCTCGTCCGGCGTGTCCGATTATAATTCTTACAGCGGCATGAATATCAACACCCAGTTTTTCAATACGGATGTCATCTTCGTGCTGACGCTCGCCTGGGCATTCCTCGCCCCGCTTTATTTGACCGGGCGCGATTCCTTTGAAGCCGATATGATCTTTGCCACCGACCGGATGTCCCGCCATGCCGGGAATATCGCATATATGGCCCTGCTCGTCCTGGCCGGTTCTCTGACGGCGGTCCTCGCCTCCACGGCCTGCCTGCTGTTTCCGGTTCTCGGCGGCACGCCGGTCATCCCTCTCCGGCTCGGCGACTGGGGACTTGCGGGGTATGCGCTTGTTTTGTTAACCGTCCTGCTTTCGTATTCCCTGCTGGCGGCGGGTGCCGGGTATCTGCTCGGAACGCTGCTCGGCCTGTCGAGGCTGCTCGTGATCGTCTTCTTCCTCCTGGCGCTGATCGTCCTCGGCATCATGGACAATGCCGGCCTGTTGCTGCTCGGGGACGTCGGCCGCTTCCTGTTCGGCAATGACCAGCCGGGCATCCTGCTGATCAAAGCAGTCGCGGTATCGGCTGTGCTGTTCGCAGCCGCCGCCCTCATTTCAAACAGACAGGAGGCGGGCGCATGATCATGTTTCCGCTGCTTATCGCCTTGATCATCCTGCTGCTGGCCGGAGTGCGGTACCGGAGAAAAATCCCGGTGCCGGGAGGACGGCTGGTCAACCGGCTGTTCCTCGTTTATATGGCTGTTGCCCTGGTCGGCGCCGCCATTGCTCTTGTCGTTCTGCCGGGTGAAAAGGCCTATCCGTATGTCGGGGACACGGAAGAGCCGCTCGGGGCTTATGAAACGGTGATCGATCAAGGTAATCCGGACGCCGTTCCTCCGGAACAAATTGCTTCCGAACACACATTTTCATTCAGCGGGGACACGCTGATCCTTCAAACCCCGTTCGGAAGAGGGTACGACGGCTACGCCAGTGTCGCGGTGCAAAGAGGCGAGCCCGGGGAGATTTCCGTGGTCACATATCAGTCCCGGCTGCTCCTCGATGGCTATGATTTTTCATCCGAGACGGGCCCCAAACCGCCTGTGTTCGACTCTGAAACGGGCCGGCTCACTCTTGTGGATTATGAGACCTTCGATGTTTCGCGGATAACCCTCTCCTTCTTGGCCGTCCCATTTGTCCCCGAACATTCGAACGGATGGTCAACCGCCTCGGGATCGCCGGTCTACCTCCTCACCGTCCCTGAAGGTGTCGACGTGAAAGCCGAAGGGCCGATGGAAATTCATCATCTATAAAGCCAACCAAAAAGGAAGCCGCCCGGACGACAAGTTCCGGACGGCTTCCTTTGTTTGATTCATGAAACTTTCGGCGGTTCGGCCTCCACTTCGGCCGCCTTGCTTCCCGCGACGGACAGCCAGACGACGCCGATGAGCATGACGATCGCTCCGCCGAGCTGCCACTTCCCGAGCAGCTGGCCGAACCAGAACGCCGACACGATCATCGCCGTGAGCGGCTCGAAGCTCGACAGGACGCTCGTCTCCACCGGGGAGATGAATTTCGTGCTGCCGAGGAGCAGGATGAACCCCGCCGTCGCGAACACGATGATGAGCAGCATCATGAGCAGCACCGTCGGATCCAGCAGCTTCGGGAAAGTCCGGAACACGGCGGCCGGCGAGGCGATAAACAGAGCCGACCCGCCGATGACCATCGCCCAGGCCACCGTCTGGATGACGCCGTATTCGTGCATGAGCCGGGCGGGATAAAGCGTATAGAATGCGAACGTGAACCCGAGGACGACACCCCACGAGAGCGCCGCCCGGTTCACTTCGAGTGATGAGAATGAACCGTTCGTCAGAAGCAGCACGAGCCCGCCGAGCGTCACGAGGATGCCGAGCATCTGATAGACCGGCGGCCATCTGCGCTGACTGTATGAGACGAACGAGATGACGAAAATCGGCGCAAGGAACTGGAGGAGCGTGGCGATGACGGCGTTGCTTTCCTCGATGGTCTTCAGGAATGTGAACTGCACGCCGAGCATGCCGACGATCCCGAAGATGACGAGCTGACGCGCCCATGCCTTCTGCCGCCAGACGAGGGTGACCCGCTTCCCCTGCCGGTTCAGTACGATCAGAAGCACAGCCCCTGCGATGAGCAGCCGGAACACAATGAACGGCGCCACCTCGATCGGCTTTTCGGCGAGCAGCCATTCCATCATCGGTCCCGTCGCCCCCCAGAGCACGGCACCGGATACGATCATCCCGATTCCTTTCAGGCGATTCACCGGATCTCCCCCTTTCCTCTCGTGAAGTAATTATTCTTCATTCTACATAAAATCATGACGTACTGTTGTCAGAATTCGCCCGAAAAAGCGCGGATTTATCCGAATCTTGCCGGAAGGGGGCATTTTGGCCCTTCCGGCCGCCTCCCGATTTCCGTATACTGAGAGTCATATATCCATTTATCCAACTTGTACAGGAGGTCGAACGATTGGATAACAACAGACGCCAGGAGACCAGCATGGTTGCCGATCCGGACCAGAGTGCATTCGACAGCCTGATGGACGGCCTGGACAAGAAATTCATGACCTATCAGATTGATGCCGAGGGACTGATCCTCGGCACGAACTCGAACTTTCTCGTCAAGAGCGGATGGACGCCGAAGCGGGTGCTCGGCAAGCCCTTCAAGATCATGTTCCCCGACACGAAAGACGGCAAAGCCGATGTCATGAAAATCTGGCGGCGTCTCCGTGCGGGGAAACCTTGGCAGGGGGACGTCCAGCAAGTGACCAAGACCGGCGATCCGTATTGGGTTTCCCTGACGGCGATCCCCGTCCTTTCAAAGGGCCTCCTCCTCTATACCCTCATGATCGAATCCGACCGGACCGAAGAGCGGGAACTCCGGGAACGGCTTGAGTCGATCGCCTTCACCGACCCGGACACCGGACTCATGAATCGCCATAAACTGACCGAAGAGGCCGAACGGCTCATCGAGGGAGCCCGCCCTTTCACGTTCGTTTATCTGACGGTCGAGAATTTCCACTCCCTGTTCGAACCGGGCGACAAGGAGGCGGAAAAGCGCCTGCTGAATGAATTCGTCCACAGCATGAAGGTCTACTTCCGCAACAGCCGGTTCGCCCGGATCGGGATGAACGAATTCGCCGTCCTTACCCCGCTCGGCAGCTGGTTTGCGGAAGGGTTCCTCCAGTTTCTCGATGAGCATCCGATCCAGTCCGAGACGACCGGGATCCCGGTCCGCGTGAGCGGCGGCATCGCTAAATTCCCGGACGATCAGCAGTCGTTCAAACATCTGCTGAGCGCCTCCTCGATGGCCCGGCACCGCGCCATGAGAAGCGGCGGAGGGCTCATCACTTCGCTGCCGAAGTCCGAACAGCGGGCCGTCTCCCGGAAGCTCCGGATTGAACAGAAGCTGCCGAACGCGCTCCAGGACGGGGACATCCAGGCCGTCTTCCAGCCGCAAGTGGACACGAAGACCGGAAAAATCATCGCCGCGGAGGCGCTCGTCAGGTGGGAAGACCGGGATCTCGGCAAAGTGCCGCCCGCCGAACTCATCCCCATTGCCGAAGATGCCGGCCTGATCTCCGCACTCGGCGCACACGTCATGGAATCGGCCGCCCGCCAGGCAGTGCTGTGGAAACAGGAAGGCGTCGCCGTCCCGGTCAGCTGCAACACATCGGTCCGGGAGTTCCGGGCCGGGGACATGGTGACGAAAATCCGGGATATTCTGCAGCGCACTGCCTGCCCGCCGTCTCTCTTCGAAATCGAGATCACCGAGAAGTTTGCATTCGAGGCCGAGGCGGAAGAAGAGATCATGCACCAGCTGAAGCTCCTTCACGATGACGGAATTTCGTTCGCACTCGACGATTTCGGGACAGGCTACGCCTCGTTCCGGTACATGCAGACGATTCCCCTCCGGAAGATCAAGATCGGAGAGGAATTCATCGCCTCCTTCCCGACAAATGACAAAGTCGGACGCATCGTCGACGGACTTGTCCGGTTCGGCCATTCCCTCGGGCTGTATGTCGTAGCGGAAGGCGTCGAGGATGAAAACGTCCACCGGGCGCTCGCCGACAGCGGATGCGACGCCGTCCAGGGGTATCATACCGGCCGCCCGATGCCGGCTGAACAACTGACGGAACTCCTGCGGGAACAGAACGGAAAATAAAATCAAAACGCCGGCGCACGGCGGACTGCAGGAGTCCGTTCGTGCGTCGGCGTTCATTTATGCGGCAGCCGGCTTTTTCTTGAACACGAGCTGGATGATCACTTCGGCAAAAACGAGCCCCATCGCGATCGATCCGGAAATCATGAACGCCTCCATCGCATGGACAGTCGCTACTTCATAGTCGGTTTCCATGACGTTGCGCATCGCATTGTACGCCGTGCCGCCCGGAACGAGCGGGATGATGCCGGCGACGCTGAAGATGATCATCGGCGTCCGGTAGCGCTTCGCGAACAGGTGGGCGACGACCGCCACGGCAAATGCTCCGATGAACGACGCCTTGACCGCATCGCCCCCGAGCAGCAGATCCCTCGCCGCCAGGAATGACAGCCAGCCGACAAGCCCGACGAATCCGCAGTGAAGCAGCCGGTTGCGCGGCGAATTGAAGATGATCCCGAACATCGCGGACGCAATGAAACTCGAGATCCCGTTGACCAGCCAGATCATGACGCCACCCCCCGGAAGGACAGGACGAGCGCGATGCCCGCCCCGATGGCGAACGCGGTGAGGAAGGCTTCCATCCCTTTCGCCGTGCCGGCCATGAAGTGCCCCGCCATGAGATCCCGGACGGCGTTCGTGATGAGGAGCCCGGGCACGAGCGGCATGACCGCCGCGATTATGATCACATCGAGATCCTTGCCGAGCGCGGACCGGACCGCGATCAGGGACAGCAGCCCGACGAGCGCGGACGCCGTGAATTCGGAAAAGAACTTCACCCGCGTCCGTTCATGGAACTTCTCGGCGATGAAAAACCCGATTCCCCCCGCTGCGAAGGCCGCCGGGATATCGCTCCAGTGCCCGCCGAACATCACGAGGAAACTGCCGCTCGCAACGGCCGCCGCGAGAATCTGGAGCCAGAACGGGAACATGAAATCCCCCCGCTCGATTTTCCGCAGCGCCTCGTAGGCGGCGTCCAGGTCCATCTCCCCGGCAGACAGCCCGCGGGACACCGAGTTGACCCGGGCGATCTTCTCCAGGTCCGTCGCCCGTTTCCGGACGCTCGCCAGCTTCACCGGCCGGCTCCTCCCCGGGGAAAAGATGACCCCCGTCGAGGTCGTGAACGAGTCGGCGCCGTCGAGTCCCTGTGACGCGGCCATCCGGGCCATCGTATCGTCGACCCGGTACGTCTCCGCCCCCGCCTCCATCATGAGCCGCCCGGCGAGCAGGCAGCAGTCGATCGCCAGCTCTTCTGTTGAATCTGTCTTCATGAACCCATCGCCGTCCGTCCTGTCTGCATTTTTCTTATCATCGTATCGGAAAGCCGGCGAAAACTCAATCGGCCCGGAAAGGTTCAGGCGATTCCCTACAATTCACGGTTATCCGTGTCCGGTTTGATAGACTTACATCAGTCTTGCCAATGCGATCGCACCCGATCCCGCTCCGCTTACACTCACCCGCCATCCGATTACACTCGGCCTCGCTCCGATTACACTCGATCGTCTTCCGTTTACACTCACCTCATCCCGGGGCACGGTTGTTATTCGCCGGTCGAGCCGAGTTTCCGGAAGTCGTCGAGAGAGTAGGCGGTGACGGCGGACGGCGAGATCGTGAAGGCGGCGTCCCCCGACCAGATGATCCGGCGGACCATTTCGTCGTATGCCTCATAGCCCATTTCGTCGAGCTTCTTCTCGGTCAGATCCCCTTTTTTCACGATGCCGCCGGACGGGGTGATCTCATAGATGAGCGCCCCGCCCCCTTCATATGAGAGCTCCCCATTCTTTCCTTTCTCCTCGTAAATCATGACCGGAAATCCGTACAGGTTCCGGCTTTTATGCTCAAACAGCGCCTTGTGGTCGTACTGGACGTCCGAGCTCGTGCCGGTGCCCCCGATGATTTCCGTCGCCTGCTCTTTCGGCGCGGTCATGTCCGACACATCAAACAGGGAGATCTTCATTCCCGCCGTGCGGATGACCGGTTCCTTTCCGTCCCCTCCGCCGGTCACGACCGTGTCCTGGCCGAACCCGATAAGATGATCCTCACCGATCGGATGCAGGTAATTGCTGAAGCCGGGAATCTTCAGTTCTCCGAGCACTTCCGGTCCGGCCGGGTCCGACAGATCAATCGCAAACAGCGGATCGGTCTCGCGGAACGTCACGACATACGCCCGGTCGCCCATGAAGCGCGCCGAATAGATCCGTTCCCCTCTCGCAAGCCCCGTCACGGACCCCGTTTTTTCCATTTGTTCATTGAACACATGGACGGCAGACTCGGAAGGCCGGTCTTCATTCCACATGTCCCCGTCCGTCACGGCGATCCGGAAATGCCCGTCATGCTCATCCATCGAAAACTGATCGAGCGGCATGCCCGGCACTTCCCCGGAAGCGAGATAGCCCACTTCGGTTCCATCAAGCCCGAATTTGAAGATGCCCGTCGTTGCCGACCCCGGACCCGCAGCATCCTCTCTCATAAGCCAGTTCCCAAACGAGGAAGAAGTGATATACAGGTGTTCGTTCGACATGTAGAGTCCGCTCCCGTTTCCGAGATAGGCCTTCGTCTTGACGGAGCCGGTCTTGCCCCCGTCGATGTCGACCGACGTGATGACGCTGTACGAGTCGCCGTCCGTGCCCGGGAGTATCGTGATGTCCCCGGTGTCCATCGGTCGAATCTCATCCGACTTCCCGTCGCTTTCGTACGTGAACGGCCGGACGTCCCGCTCTTCCTGCGCCCACCACATCTGATGGACGTTCGTGACGACATACAGAACACCGTCGCTCAGCCGGGAACTGAGGAACCATCCTTCCGCGCCGGTCTCCCGCAGAATTTTCGGCTTTGCGGGAGTCGCCACGTCGTACAGCCTCACCGTGACGGCGTTCCCGCCGGCAGGCATGATCCGGTCCGTCGCCGCGCTTTTATCCGACTCTCCCGCCGGCTTCACCGGCTCCTCAAAATAACGGTGTCCGATCACGGCGAGCGTATCCCCGCTCAAGTAAAGCTGCGTCGGCATGAACGCCTGCTCTCCCGGAATCTCCCCGATTTCCGACGGATTTTCCGGGTTTCGGATATCAAAGACCCGGACCCCTTCCCCGTCAAGCGCCGTATATAGGAAATCGCCGTCCGTCTTGACGATATCCCCTTCATCGACCCCCTCCACCTGGATATTCGTTTCCGAGTGGTCGCTTCCGGCGCCCGCCGGTCCGGCGGCTTTGTCTTCAGAAGACGATTCCGTTTCGGCCATGAAGAACCGGTTCTGCCTTTCCCGGCTTTTGGCGATCCGGCGGAAATGATCTTCCAGTTCCTCGAGCGAAGCGACCGGCGCGATGCCTTCATGCACACTGAATTTCACCGTATCCACCGCCGGCTTCGTCCCGAACAGCCCGCCGAATGCAGACCGTTTCACATGCAACGTATACGAACCCGTCTCAAGCCCGCGGACATCGAGCCGGCTTCCCTCCACTTTCAGGTCCGCATTCACCGGCTCCCCGTTCTTCCCGGTGATTTTCAGGCTTCCGTCTTCCCCTGCATTCCGGGCCAGTTTCTCGCTGAACGCCGCCTGCCAGGCATTCCCGCTCATCGCGACCGGAGAAGCGCTCACGCCCGCCGTTCCGCCGAGACGGAAGGCGATCGCCAGCACGGCAACCAACACGGCCGCCCCCGCTCCGGCGATCCAGGCCAACTTCTTTCCTTTATTCATCCCAGGACCCCTCCCTTTTCCATTAGTCCGTTCTTCCATGGAAAGAGTTTCATTCATGCACCGCCCGCCGGTTGAATAAATTCTGAAAAAGGGATGGCGCCCGTCCGTTCGTTCCGATACATTGGATATGGGGATGTTTTCTTAAAAGACAAAGGGGGTTACTTAAAATGAAAACGCTCACAAGATTCTCCAACGCACTCATGGAGCGGTTCCTGCCCGATCCGTATATTTTCGTCGCACTCCTGACACTCGTCGTGTTCCTGCTCGGACTCGGGCTCACCGATTCGGGTCCGCTCGACATGGTCGTCCACTGGGGGGACGGCTTCTGGGGACTGCTCGCCTTCACGATGCAGATGGTCATCGTCCTCGTTGCGGGCCACGTTCTCGCCAACAGCCCGGTGTTCAAGAAGCTGCTCAGTTCGCTTGCCGGCATGGCCAAGTCACCGGGCTCTGCCATCATCCTCGTGACAGTCGTCTCGATCATCGCGAGCTGGATCAACTGGGGCTTCGGACTTGTCATCGGCGCGCTCTTCGCGAAAGAGATCGCCAAGAAAGTGACGAACGTCGACTACCGGCTGCTCGTCGCAAGCGCCTACGCCGGATTCGTCGTCTGGCACGGCGGGCTCGGCGGCTCGATCCCGCTTTCGATTGCGACGGCGGACCATCCGTTCGAATCGATCATGGGCATCGTGCCGACCTCTCAGACGATTTTCGCCGGATACAACCTGTTCATCATCGCGGTGCTGTTCATCACGATCCCGCTCCTGAACCGCTGGATGATGCCGAAGCCGGAAGACACGGTAACGGTCGATCCCGCGAAGCTCGAAGATCCGATCGAAGTCGAAGTTCCGGAGAAAAAGACGCCGGCCTCCCGCATGGAAGACAGCGTGATCCTGTCGATGCTCATAGGTGCACTCGGCGTCGTCTATCTTGTTAACCACTTCGTCCGCAACGGCTTCGACCTGAACCTGAACATCGTCAACCTGATCTTCCTCATTCTCGGCATCATCTTCCACGGGACGCCGCGCCGGTTCCTTGCAGCCGTGGCTAATGCAGTCAAGACGGCCGGCGGCATCGTCATCCAATTCCCGTTTTATGCGGGGATCATGGGCATGATGACCGCTTCGGGGCTCGCCGCCGTCATTTCGGACGCATTTGTCTCGATCTCCAATGAACACACATTCCACTTGTTCGCCTTCTACGCTGCGGGCATCGTCAACTTCTTTGTCCCGAGCGGCGGCGGACAGTGGGCCGTCCAGGCGCCGATCATGCTCGACGCCGCCCAATCGATGGGCGTTGACTACGCCAAGACCGCCATGAGCATCGCATGGGGCGACGCCTGGACGAACATGATCCAGCCATTCTGGGCACTGCCTGCTCTCGCGATCGCCGGACTGAAGGCGAAAGACATCATGGGATATTGCGTGTTCGTCCTTCTGTTGAGCGGCATTGTCATCTCGATCGGGCTTTACTTTTTCTAAGTCCATTAACAAAGCCTGTCCGGAATTCCTTCCGACAGGCTTTGTTCGTTCAGGACAGGCGAAGAGCGAGTGAGGAGAGTTTGGTCCTGAGTGAGGAGAGTTTCCTCCCGAGTGAGGAGAGTTTGGCCGCGAGTGAGGAGAGTTGGACCCTTTTCCCTCTGGTCACTGCCTGATAGAAGAAGAAAACGGGGCTCTCCTAACAGAGAGCCCCGTTTCTCATGCTTCCGGTTCCCACGCCGGCAACATCTTGTTCAGCGTTTTGTCCTCGCGGTAGCCGAGCACGTATTCCGCCTGCATGATCGTATGGATCTCACGCGTGCCTTCGTAGATGACCGGTGCCTTGGAATTCCGCAGATAGCGGGCGACCGGATAGTCATCGGAATAGCCGTAGGCGCCGTGGATCTGGACGGCGTCGTCTGCGGCTTTGTTGGCGAAATCGCAGGCCTGCCATTTGGCGAGCGACGTCTCGCGGGTGTTTCGGACGCCCCGGTTTTTCAACTCGCCGGCACGGTAGACGAGCAGGCGGCTCATC
Organism: Bhargavaea cecembensis; assembly: GCF_000826125.2. Classification (GTDB taxonomy): domain Bacteria; phylum Bacillota; class Bacilli; order Bacillales_A; family Planococcaceae; genus Bhargavaea; species Bhargavaea cecembensis_B. The sequence continues at coordinate 599,974 of NZ_LN651373.1, read as the reverse complement.
TGGTAACCCGCTTCCATATTGGCGATCATCTGCCCGACGAGCTGGTGCTTGCCGATCGGCTTGCCGAACGTTTCCCGCTCGTGGCAGTATTTCACGCTCGCTTCCAGGCAGGCCTGGATGAGTCCGACGGCGCCGGCCGCCACCGTGAACCGGCCGTTGTCGAGCGATGCCATCGCGATCTTGAAGCCTTCTCCCTCTTCGCCGAGCCGGTTTGCCGCCGGCACGCGCATGTCCTCAAAGAACAGCTCGCCAGTGTTGCCAGCGCGGATGCCGTATTTGCCTTTGATCGCTTTGGAAGAAAAGCCGGGCATCGTCCGCTCGACGATGAACGCGCTGATGCCGTGATGCTTTTTTGCCTTGTCGGTGTAGGCGAACACGAGGAAGTGATCGGCCACGTCACAGAGAGAAATCCACGTTTTCTGCCCGTTCAATACATAATCGTCCCCGTCGCGCACGGCGGTCGTCGACATCGCCGCGACGTCGGAACCGGCACCCGGCTCGGTGAGTCCGAATGCACCGATCTTTTCACCCTTCGCCTGCGGCACGAGGTATTTCTGCTTTTGTTCTTCATTTCCCCACTGTAGCAACGACATTGAGTTCAGGCCGATGTGGACCGACACGGCCGTCCGGAACGCGGTGTCCCCCCGCTCCAGCTCCTCACACAGAATCGCGAGGGAATTATAATCCATTCCGCTGCCGCCGTATTTTTCCGGAATGCAGACGCCCATGAAGCCCATCTCGGCCAGCCGTTTCCACAGTTTCGGGTCAAAGCCGCCTTCTGCGTCCCATTTTGCGATATGCGGCATGATCTCATCATCCGTGAACTGCCGGGCGGTTTTCCTCAACAGTTCCTGTTCCTCAGAAAATCGGAAATCCAAACTTGGCTCCCCCTTTCGCAATGCAGCCGACGATCAGACCGTCGCGGCTTCCTCGGATGACATCTCCTCGATGACGACGCCCCGCTTTTTCATCTCCTCGATATACGGCCCGCCCGGTACGATCATTTCCGGCGGATGGACGCCGCGCTTCGTGATCGTCCCGTCGCCGATCATCTGGGCGACGACGGAAATCGTGTTGGCGGTCGCGCGCGCCATCGCGGTGACATTCGTCTTTGGATCCTTCTCGGTGATCAGATCGTACTCAAAGTAGGCTTCGTGCCCGTCCTTCTCCCCTTTGACGACGACCCGGAGGAGGACGGCGTCTTTTTTGTCGCCGAGTTTGAGCTGCGGCGTCAGGTGCTCTTTCATGACTTCGCGCACTTTCACTTTCCGGCCGCCGATCGTGACTTCCGCGTCCCGGCCGAGCAGACCGAGGTCAACGAGCACGCCGAACTTCTCGGCATGGCCTTTGTATCGGATCGTCTTGTATTCAAGCGTCTCCAGTTGCGGGAACGATTTTGACAGGGTTGACGTGCCGCCCGACGTATGGAAGGCCTCGAGCTCGCCGTAGCCGTCGAACCAGATTGATTCGACTTCGCTGAGCGACGGGATCTCCTGCCAGCGGCCGTCCCGGATCACATGGGACGGGTCGGTGTAATGGTCGAACACGCCTTCCAGGGAGAAGACAATGTTGTAGTTCAGCGGCGGCTCGGGATCGGCCGGGATTCCGCCGACGAACAGCTTGACCGATTCGGCCTTGTCGAGCTTCCCGGCTCCGTAGCCGGTCAGGATGTTGATCATGCCCGGAGCGACGCCGAGGTCCGGAATGAGCGTGACACCTTTCTTTTCCGCTTGTTCAGACAGCCCGAGGACCGCGTCCGTCGCGCCGCCGATATGCCCGCCGAGGTCCACCGAATGGACGCCCGCCTCGATCGCCGTTCGGGCGACTTTCTCATTGAACGTGTAGAACAGCGCATTGATGACGACGTCGCCGAGCGACATCACTTCCTTCAGCTGGACGTCATCCGTCGCGTCGAGCCGGAGGATATCCAGCTTGTCCGACATGAGCTGCTCCGCGAATTCTTCCGCCTGGCGGACGTTCAGATCCGCCAGCCATACCTTTTCAACCTTCTCGCTTTTCACCAGGTCCCGTGCGGCTTCCTTCCCCATCAATCCTGCTCCGAGTACGACTACTTTCATCTCTTTCTCCCCTTTCTGTTCTGGTCATCAGGTTCCGGTCATTCGGTGTCGATCTGTGCGCGCTGCAGCTTGCCGCTGTAGTCCACGTAGATGCTCTTCCATTCAGTGAACACGTCGAGCGCCGCCACGCCGGAGTCGCGGTGTCCGTTGCCGGTGCCTTTCGTTCCGCCGAACGGCAGGTGGATCTCCGCGCCGGTCGTGCCCGCATTCACGTAGACGATCCCCGTGTCGAGATCGCGCTGGGCGCGGAACACTTTGTTCACATCCTGAGTGAAAATGGAGCTCGATAGCCCGTATTTCACACTGTTGTTCACTTCGATCGCTTCGTCCAGGCTGTCGACTTCGATGAGGGAGATGACCGGGCCGAAGATTTCTTCCTGGGCGATCCGGCTGTCCCACTTCACGTCGGTGAAGAGCGTCGGCTCGTAGTAGCAGCCGGCCGCGAGCTCCCCTTCATCGAGGATCTTTCCGCCGGCGAGCAGACGGGCGCCTTCTTCCTGGCCGATCTTGACGTATCCGTCGATCTTCTCGAGCGCCTTTTTGTTGACGACCGGTCCGACTTTCACCGATTCATCGAGGCCGTCGCCGATCGTCAGCCCTTTCATCTCCTCGAGCAGGCGCTGTTCCAGTTCCGATTTCACATCTTTATGCACGATGACCCGGCTGCATGCGGTGCATCGCTGTCCGGCCGTGCCGAACGCGCTCCAGAGGATGCCTTCCACCGCCAGATTGAGGTCTGCGTCATCCATGACGATGACCGCGTTTTTCCCGCCCATTTCAAGCGAGACTTTCTTCAGGTGGCGGCCGCCGAGCTCGGCGACATGCCGGCCCGTTTCCGTGGAACCGGTGAATGAAATGACGCGGATGTCCGGATGCTCGATCATCGCCGTCCCGACGTCCGATCCGCTGCCGAATACGACGTTCGCTACGCCCGGCGGAAGCCCGGCCTCTTCAAAGATCTTCGCCATTTCATACGCCATCATCGGCGTCTCGGTCGCCGGCTTCCAGAGGAATGTATTGCCCGCGACGATCGCCGGAAACGACTTCCACGTGGCGATGGCGACCGGGAAATTCCACGGCGTGATGAGGCCGACGACCCCGATCGGCGCCCGGACACTCATCGCGAACTTGTCCTGCAGCTCGCTCGGCACCGTCTCGCCGAACAGGCGCCGGCCCTCGCCCGCCATGTAGTACGCCATGTCGATCCCTTCCTGGACCTCCCCGCGTGCCTCCTCGATCACCTTGCCCATTTCTTTCGTGAGCACTTGTGAAAGGTGCTCTTTCCGCTCTTTCATGAGCCGGCCGATTTCATATAAGTAGTCCGCACGCTTCGGGGCGGGGACGAGTGCCCATTGCTTCTGCGCTTTCTTGGCCGCCTCGACGGCCTGGTCCACGTCTTCTTTGCCGGACAGGCGGACTTCGCAGAGCGTCTCGCCGTTCGCCGGATTCACGACGGCCGCATACTCTCCGCCCGTTGTCTCCTGCCACGATCCGTTGATGTAATTCTCGAGTTTCATGTCTGCATTTCCCCTTTCCATTTGAAACCGCTTTCATTATGACTATTTCGACATTTGATTGTGGATTCCTTCCCGGAACGCGGGGAAAGTTGCGGTGGCCGGAATCAAAGTTTTCTGAACATGCGGAGATGGAAATAAAAACCTGGATGACTCGCGGCCGGATGCGGACGACTCAAGGCGGAATGCGTCCGACTCAAGGGCGAATCCGGACGACTCAACCCCGAATCGGAACGATCCGCCCAAATTCCGGCCGTACACGAGAAACCCGCAGGCACATGGCCTGCGGGCTGACTGTTTTTATTCGGTTGCGGTCGTGTTCGTGTTCGTCTGTGTTTTCTGCACGGCAGCCACGCGTTCCGCCTCCTGCTGCTGGGCGGTCGGCGGCATGACCCGCTTGACGAAGAAGGTCAGCACAAGGGCGATCACGACGATGATCGTGCAGACGAAGTACGAGAAGTTGATCCCGTGCATGAGCGCCTGTTGGCCGATCTCCATTTTAAGGGAAGCCAGCTGATCAGCCGACATATCCGGCGAGACGTTCTTCATCGCGTCGGCCGCAAGCGACTCGGCCTCCGATTCGGTCCGTTTGTTCATGACCGTGATGAGGAAAGCGGAGCCGATCGCACCGGACACTTGCTGAAGCGTATTGTTCATCGCGGTGCCGTGCGGATTCATTATCTGCGGCAGCTGGTTGAGCCCGTTTGTCATGATCGGCATGTTGACCATCGACATCCCGAGCATCCGGACCGTGTAGACGGCCATGATATAGAAGTAAGTCGAATCGATCTGAAGCCGGCTCAGCAGGAATGTCGTCACAGCGGTGATGAGCAGGCCGCTGATCGCGAGCACACGCGGGCCGTATTTATCGAACAGCTTGCCCGTGATCGGCGACATGATCCCCATGACGATCGCGCCCGGCAGCATGAGCAGCCCCGAATGGAACGGCGAGATGCCGCGCACATTCTGAACGTAGAGCGGCGTGAGGAGCATCCCTGCAAACATGGCGATCGAGATGACGACCATGATCGCCGAAGCAAGGGCGAACATCGGGAATTTGTAGATCCGGAAGTTCAGGAGCGGCGCCTGCATGCTCAGCTGGCGCAAGATGAACGCCGTGAGAGAGATGGCGCCGACAACGATCGGCACGTACACATGCGCGCTGCCCCATCCTTTGTCACCGGCCATGCTGAAACCGTACAGCAGGCCGCCGAATGCGATGGTCGATAAAATAAGAGAAAAGAAGTCAAGCCGGACATCGCGCGTTTCCATGATGTTGCGAAGCTTGAGCAGCGCAGCCACGATGACGAAAATCGCAAACGGAAGCACCATCCAGAAAAGGACCCGCCAAGAATAGTGCTCGACGATCCAGCCGGACAGGGTCGGTCCGAGTGCAGGCGCGGTGATCATGACGAGGCCGAAGAAGCCCATGGCCGTCCCGCGCTTTTCGATCGGGAAGATGACGAGCATGATGTTCATGAGCAGCGGCATCATCATGGCGGAACCGGATGCCTGGATCATGCGCGCCGCGACCAGGAAGCCGAAGGACGGCGCGAGCGCCGCGGTCAGCGTCCCGATCGAGAACAGGGTCATAGCCGTCAGGAACAGGTTCCGGTTGGTGAACTTCTGGATAAAGAACGCACTCGCCGGGATCAGAATCCCGTTCACGAGCATGTATCCGGTCGTCAGCCATTGCACTTGAGCCGGGTTCACCTTGAATTCATCCATGATGACCGGAAGTGCGACGTTCAGGAGCGTGTTATTCAAAAATGCCACAAATGCTCCCAAGAACAGGATGGCGATCATTCCATATGGTATTTTGGCAGTTTGTTGTTCTTGCTGATTCACTCTTTCGTTCCTCCATTTCCAGGCATGATCCGATTATTGCGGGTTACGAATCAAACATGAGATTCATTTTATAACGGCGGTCCAATCTTTGCAACAAAAAAGACGGCACCACATTAAAAAATTGTGCAACCGGCATTAAAACAGTACAATAGACGCAGAACCGATGCATTGGACCAACGGTATAAAAACGGTTACAAAACTGCAAACGCCCCGATCGAAAGGTGATTGAATTGAACGAACGTAAGCAGCATGTCCTCCTTGCGGCACGGCGGCTGTTCCTCGAAAAAGGATTTGCCCACACATCGATCCAGAATATCCTGGACGAAGCCGGCATTTCCAAGGGAACCTTCTATAACTATTTCACATCGAAAAATGAATGCCTGATGGCGATCATCCAGCAGTCTTGGGAGGAGTCTGCGGTCCTAAGGGATGAGATCGCCTCGGACAGATCGGACGGCCCGGGAGTCCTCGCCGAGCAGATCATCATCCGGCTTCGGCTCAACCGGGACCAGAACCTCCTTCCGCTCTACGAGGCGATCCTCCACTCCGGCGATGCGGAACTGAGGGAGTTCATGGGAAGCATCCGGCTGTCCGAATTCGCCTGGACCGAGCGCCGGATCGTCGAAGTGTATGGAGAATGGACCCGTCCGTACGCAGCCGATGCGGCTGTTCTCCAGTTCGGCATGCTGATCCAGTTCCTCCAGCTCCAGTCCGCCATGAAGGCGCCGGTGGATTACCCGGGACTGGTCGACTACATCCTGAGACGGATGGAGGCGATCCTCGCCGATCTGGCCGAACACAATGAATACATGCTCCAGCCGGGCCGGTTCGTGAGTGAGGTAGTCGGACCCGTGCGCATTTCTCCCGCAAGGCTAGCCGAACAGATCCGGCAGCTCGCCGGCACCCTTCCCGAACAGCACCGGGAAACAGGAGAAGAATACGCCGGATTCCTCTCATCCGAACTTCAATCCGGCCAGCCGCGCCATCTGCTCGTGCGCACCGTCGCCGGACCGTTCCGGAAACTCTTCGAAGGCACGCCCGCTGAATCCGAGGCGCGCACCGCCATGGCAGACCTCTGGCAGATCACCAAGCCGCAGCCGGATCAGCCGGATGAGGCGAATTGAGCAATTCCCTGTAGGTTTCCCCAATTCACGGGGATGAACCTTCATTTAAAGCAAAGCCGTGCAGCCGGGTGACATCGCCCGCTGCGCGGCTTTTCATTCGGAACGGGACTTATTCCGGATCCCGCTGTTATTCCTTCCCTCCCGGCGGGTAATAATGCTATTGAAAGAAGAGCCCGGCGAAATTTCGGGCGGGGAGGTAGATGGAATGGCAGAAAACACGAACAACCGGCCAGCCGGCCCGGCCGCTCCCGAGAAGAAGAAGCCGAACCGGAAGCCGCTTTATCTGGCTTTATCATTTCTTGCATTAATCATCGTCCTGGTTCTTCCGTCCCCGGAGGGGCTTCCGGTGATGGGACACCGGGCACTCGCCATCCTGGCGTTCGCGGTCATCGTCTGGATGACGGAAGCCGTCACATATCCGGTGAGTGCCGCCATGATCATCGGGCTGATCGCCCTGCTTCTCGGCATGGCACCCGATATGGACAACCCCGGTGAACTGCTCGGCACGAAAGGCGCACTGAAGCTCGCACTCGGCGGATTCTCGAACAGCGCCGTCGCCCTCGTTGCAGGTGCCCTGTTCATCGCAGCCGCCATGCAGGCGACCAACTTACACAAACGGCTCGCCCTCTGGATCTTGTCGAGGGTCGGGACGAAGACGAGCGCGATCGTCATCGGGGCGATCATCGTCTCGATCATCCTGGCGTTCTTCGTGCCGAGCGCGACCGCGCGTGCCGGTGCGGTTGTCCCGATCCTGCTCGGAATGGTCGCAGCGTTCGGCCTGCCGAACAACAGCCGGCTCGCGGCGCTTCTCGTCATCACCGCCGTTCAGGCCGTCTCGATCTGGAACATCGGGCTGAAGACCGGGGCGGCGCAAAACATGGTCGCCATCGGTTTCATCGAAGAAGAGATGGGCCAGACGATCGCCTGGAGCTCGTGGTTCCTGTATGCCGCTCCGTTCTCGATCATCATGTCGGTCGTCCTGTATTTTGTCATGATCCGGCTCATCAAGCCGGAGACCGACAACATCGAAGGCGGCCGCGAAGTGATCAACAAGCAGCTGCACGAACTCGGCCACCTGAAGCCTGTTGAAATCCGACTGATCGTCCTGTCGGTGGTCCTGCTCCTCCTCTGGGCAACCGAGGAAAAGCTCCATCCGTTCGACACGACGACGGTCACGCTCGTCGCCGTCGCCATCATGCTGACCCCGAAGATCGGCATCTTCGACTCCTGGAAAACCGCCGAGAAGATGATCCCGTGGGGCACGATCATCGTGTTCGCGGTCGGCATCGCGCTCGGAACCATCCTGCTCAACACCGGCGGCGCCCAGTGGCTCTCCAACGAAGTGTTCGGCTCGGTCGGGTTGGACAAGATGCCGCTTCTGGCCACGATTGCGCTCGTCTCCATCTTCAACATCCTGATCCACTTAGGATTCGCCAGCGCCACGAGCCTGTCGTCCGCGCTCATCCCGATCTTCATTGCCCTCACATCAACGCTCGCGCTCGGCGAACAAAGCGTCGGGTTCGTCCTCATCCAGCAGTTCGTCATCTCGTTCGGCTTCCTGCTGCCGGTGAGCGCCCCGCAGAACATGCTCGCCTACGGAACCGGCGCCTTCACGGTCAAGGACTTCCTGAAATCCGGCGTCCCGCTGACGATCATCGGCTACATCCTCATCCTCGTGTTCAGCGCTACTTATTGGAAATGGATAGGGCTGCTATAAAAGCGGAGGGCGGCTGGTCAGGGGCGACAGGCATAAGACGGAATGCAGAGCGAGGCCTGCCTCGCGGCGCAGTCCGGCTTATGACCCCGAGCCCCTACCGCCCGCAGCTGGATATATTAAAAGCGGAGCGGGCCTGCACAGACCCGACAGGCATAAGGCGGACGGCGTAGCGAGGCCTGCCTCGTGAAGCCGGCTGACTTATGACCCCGAGGGGCTGGCCCGCGCAGCTGGATAGGGTAAAAGCGGAGGGCGGCTGGTCAGGGGCGACAGGCATAAGGCAGGACGCAGAGCGGATCCTGATCCGCGGCGCGGCATGACTTATGACCCCGAGCCCCTGCCGCCCGCAGCTGGATAAAGTAAAAGCGAACAGAAAACAGCCCTGCCCCGGTTCAATCTCCCGGGCAGGGCTGTTTCATGTTGATTTATTTTCCAAGACGACTTGCAAGCACGCCCGCGTATTTCTGGGCGGTCGCTTCGGATACGCCGAACCGTTTGGCCGCTTCCTTTGCGGTGAGCGGAGTGCCGGCCAGCAGTCCTTCATTCCCGGCGGCCAGGTACAGCCCGGCCACGATCCCGCCCGGCTTGCGGACGATCGGATTTTCTTCGACGAAGTACCGGGTCATTTCCTCCTGGAGGCGGGTGGCTGCAGGGGCGGCCGCTCCGTCTTCTTCCAGTGCCTGCAGAAGCATCGTGACGGCGCCGGCCTGTCCGCCGGTGAGCGTGGCCGTCTCTGGCGCGTTCCCTTGCCGGGCTTCTGCGGCGGCCGCCTCGACTTCCGCCTCTTCGGCCGGAGCCGGGATTGAATCCTCTTCCGCCGGCACTGCGAGGACCTCTTCTTCCTTGTCCCACGGAGTGAACAGGAGGCCGAATACCTCCATGAGCTGATCGGACAGGAATCCGGCATCCGGAACCCTTCCCTCCGACTCGGCCAGCCTCCGGATCCGTCCGGTGATTCCCGCGGCGCCGGCCGGGATGGAGTAAAGCATCGTCACCGGCTGGANAGGGCTGCTATAAAAGCGGAGGGCGGCTGGTCAGGGGCGACAGGCATAAGACGGAATGCAGAGCGAGGCCTGCCTCGCGGCGCAGTCCGGCTTATGACCCCGAGCCCCTACCGCCCGCAGCTGGATATATTAAAAGCGGAGCGGGCCTGCACAGACCCGACAGGCATAAGGCGGACGGCGTAGCGAGGCCTGCCTCGTGAAGCCGGCTGACTTATGACCCCGAGGGGCTGGCCCGCGCAGCTGGATAGGGTAAAAGCGGAGGGCGGCTGGTCAGGGGCGACAGGCATAAGGCAGGACGCAGAGCGGATCCTGATCCGCGGCGCGGCATGACTTATGACCCCGAGCCCCTGCCGCCCGCAGCTGGATAAAGTAAAAGCGAACAGAAAACAGCCCTGCCCCGGTTCAATCTCCCGGGCAGGGCTGTTTCATGTTGATTTATTTTCCAAGACGACTTGCAAGCACGCCCGCGTATTTCTGGGCGGTCGCTTCGGATACGCCGAACCGTTTGGCCGCTTCCTTTGCGGTGAGCGGAGTGCCGGCCAGCAGTCCTTCATTCCCGGCGGCCAGGTACAGCCCGGCCACGATCCCGCCCGGCTTGCGGACGATCGGATTTTCTTCGACGAAGTACCGGGTCATTTCCTCCTGGAGGCGGGTGGCTGCAGGGGCGGCCGCTCCGTCTTCTTCCAGTGCCTGCAGAAGCATCGTGACGGCGCCGGCCTGTCCGCCGGTGAGCGTGGCCGTCTCTGGCGCGTTCCCTTGCCGGGCTTCTGCGGCGGCCGCCTCGACTTCCGCCTCTTCGGCCGGAGCCGGGATTGAATCCTCTTCCGCCGGCACTGCGAGGACCTCTTCTTCCTTGTCCCACGGAGTGAACAGGAGGCCGAATACCTCCATGAGCTGATCGGACAGGAATCCGGCATCCGGAACCCTTCCCTCCGACTCGGCCAGCCTCCGGATCCGTCCGGTGATTCCCGCGGCGCCGGCCGGGATGGAGTAAAGCATCGTCACCGGCTGGATTCCGTTGTCCCGCTCACGCGGATCCGGCAGGACGGTTCCGAAGAAGACCGTGCCGTCCGGCGCATCGGTGTCGCCGGCGATTTTCATTGTCCGGACCGCCTCGCCGAACACATCTTCCAGGACGAAATGGCCGGAGTCCCGGCCTTCGAGCTTGGCGAGGAGGATGAACGGCTCCTGCCAGGAACGAAGAACCATCCGCACTTCTTCGCGGCCGGTCCGGGCCAGCATGTCGTCCAAGTATTTCTGCCACTCCTGACGGTGGACGGAAAACAGGAAGTGTTCGAATGCCGCACCTTCGATCACATCCGATTCCATCAGCCCGCCCAGATGGGTCATCCACGTTTTGATATGGAGGCTCAGTTCTTCCCGTCCGAGACTGGACGGCGCATTCCGGATATAGGCGGACATGATGCGCTTGAGTTCCGCTTCAGCGAGCGCTTCTGCCCCGCCCTCCTGTCTGCCGTGGCATTTTTTATATTTTTTCCCGCTGCCGCACGGGCATGGATCATTGCGTCCGATCACTGCCATCATTCCTTTGCTATTAAAAAAGCTGCCCAACCATTTTACCACTGCATCGCTCTCCGGTGTACCCCCCGGCCTGTTTACCGGCTGCGGCGGGCGGGGTATATGAAAGGGAGAAACACGAAAGGAAGGGATCCGGCGGATGGAGCATACCCGAATCGCCTATCGCGACCTTTACGAGGCCGCCCACTTTGAGAAACCGTCCTGGTATGACCGGAAGTCCGGTCAAGTCATCCAGCATGAGGTCCACCATGATGAGAACCGGTACATCGAGCTCCCCCGGTTCGACGACACGACCGACCAGCAGATGAGGGTGGAATTCACCCATACACTCCAGGACCGCCCTGCTCTTCAGGACCGGATCGGAGAAATTTTCGCGTACAACCGGCCTGTCGAAGAGTTTGAGGAGCTGCTCCAGCAGGAGGGGCTGCTGCACGATTGGAAAAACTACCGGGAACTCGCCCGCCAGCGGCTGCTGAATGAATGGTGCAGCAATCACGGCATCCGTTTCGACATGGACGGCATCTGACGTTTGTGTGAGCAGAGAAACCGTTGCAGTGTGTGACCGGCAGGTTGATCAAAATCCCATCCGAAATTGGATGAAGGAGGTTTTATTGTTGCCAGAAGAAAAGAACGAATATGAAAAAGTGGATCAGGAAGTGTCCCCGCAAGAACAGGATTTCCAGCCCGGCGTCGAATCGGAAATGAAGCCCGAGCCGATCTACGACGACCCGGAATATAAAGGTTCCGGAAAGCTGAAAGGGAAAAAAGCGCTCATCACCGGCGGCGACTCCGGCATCGGGCGCGCCGTCGCCGTTGCGTTCGCCAAGGAAGGCGCGGACGTGGCGATCGCTTACCTTGCTGATGCGGAAGACGGCGATGCCGAGCAGACGGTCCGCGACATCGAGAAATACGGCGGGCGCGCAATGAAGGTGAAGACGGACCTGCGCGATGAAGAGAATTGCCGCAATCTGCTCAAGCAGGTGGCCGATGAGTTCGGCGGCCTGAACATTCTCGTCAACAACGCGGGTGTGCAGTTCCCGAAAAAGGACATCGAGGCGATCACGTCCGCCCAGCTGAAAAACACATTCGAGACGAATTTCTTCGGCCTGTTCTACATGACCCGGGAGTCGATGGCCTACTTGAAAGACGGCGACTGCATCATCAACACGTCGTCCGTCACCGCGTACAACGGTTCGCCGGGACTGCTCGACTATTCGGCGACGAAGGGTGCCATCACCGCTTTCACGCGCTCATTCGCCCAGAATATCGCGTCCAAGGGCATCCGGGTGAACGCGGTCGCTCCGGGACCGATCTGGACACCGCTCATTCCGGCGACGTTCGACGCCGAAAAAGTTGAAAAGCACGGCAGCGACACAACCTTGAAGCGGCGCGGCCAGCCGGCGGAACTTGCCCCGGCCTACGTGCTGCTCGCCTCCAAGGACGGCAGCTACATGACCGGCCAGACGATCCACATCGACGGCGGCGACTTCCTCACGAGCTGATTCACTGACATCACGGCCGGCATCCGCAAAAGCGGGTGCCGGCATTTCTTGTGCAGCGTTTTGCGGAGCGTGGAGAGCGGTTCTAGCTATTCATGTGGTCTTTCTAGCTATTCATGTGGTCTTTCTAGCTATTCGTGAGCTCATTCTATCTATTCGTGTGGCCTTTCTATCTATTCGCATTCCATGAGGATGTTATACTTATTGTCGGAAAGGGGAGAATTCAATGAACAAGCAATCCATCTATGAAACGATCGCCGGTTCCCTGGATGAAATGGTCCAGATCCGGCGCCATCTGCATATGCATCCCGAACTGAGCTTCGAAGAAGAGAATACCGCCGCTTATATTGCGGACTATCTCGAAAATCTTGGAATCGAAGTGCGGCGGAATGTCGGCGGCCGCGGTGTCGTCGGTCTGATCCGCGGAGGCAAGCCCGGCAAGACAATCGCGTTCCGGGCGGATTTCGATGCGTTGCCGATCCAGGACGCCAAAGACGTGCCGTACAAGTCAACCGTTCCCGGCGTCATGCACGCCTGCGGGCACGACGGCCACACGGCTTCCCTTCTTTTATTCGCCAAGGCAATGAATGAAGTGAAGGATGAGCTTGAAGGCAATATTGTGCTCCTCCACCAGCACGCCGAGGAACTGAATCCGGGCGGCGCGATCGGCATGATCGAAGACGGCTGCCTGGACGGGGTCGACATGGTGTTCGGTGCTCACCTCCAGTCCCAGATGGCGTACGGCAAGATCTACAGCCGCGACGGTTATCTGCAGGCAGCGGAAAGCACGATCCGCATCCAGGTGAACGGCCATGGATCGCACGGCGCCGAGCCGCATACGGGACGGGACCCGATCCTCGCGGCCAGCCACATCATGACCGCCCTCCAGTCGATCGTCAGCCGCAACGCGCCTCCGCTCGAACAGCTCGTCGTCTCGATCGGCAGCTTCCACGCCGGCCAGGCCGCGAACGTCATTCCGGAAACGGCCGTCCTGGAAGGAACGATGCGTGTCTACGATGAAGGACTTCGAGAACTCGCCTCGGAGCGAATCAAGGAAATCGCCGAATATACGGCGAAGGCGTTCGGCTGCACGGCCGACGTCGATGTCACCAAAGGCTACGACACCGTCATCAACCATACCGAGGGCATCGAAATCCTCGAAAAAGCGGTCGAAGACGCCTACGGGCCGGAGACCTATCAGGAAATCGATCCCGTCATGCCTGCAGAGGACTTCTCTTATTACCTGCAGCACCGGCCGGGCGCCTACTTCTTCGTCGGCGCCCTGGCACCGGACGCAGAAAAGGCATACCCGCACCACCACGAGCGGTTCGACTTCTATGAACCGGCATTGCCGATGGCCGCCACCACCTTCGCCGCCATCTTCTTTGAAGCTCAGGAGAAATAAGAATGGGAAAGGCTGTCCGTCAGCGGACAGCCTTTTTTTAGAGTGTGAGTGTGGGTGAGTGTCAACTTTGGCAGAGCGAGTGTCAATTTTGAGTGGTTGGGTATCAACTTTGAGGAGGCGAGTCGCAACTTTGGCAGTGTGAGTGTCAACTTCGGCAAGGTGAGCGACGACAGACCGCATCCGGCTTACCGATTCCTCTCCACGCTCCGAAATTGCGTCCCATACTCCGGTTTCAACCGCCATACTCCGATTTTCCGTCCCATACTCCGATTTCAACCGCCTTACTCCGATTTTCCGTCCCATACTCCGATTTTCCGTCCCATACTCCGATTTTCCGTCCCATACTCCGATTCCACACGCCATACTCCGATTTTACCCGCCCAACATCCCACCTCGCTCCCCTCTTTCTCCGCATCAAAAAAGCTGTGCCGCAGCACAGCTTTTGATTCTTCAGGAAACGCCGATCATGACGGCGACGACGAGTGCAATCAGTGCGATGATGAGCCAGCCGAGGATGAGTTTCCAGATGAATTTGACCCATCGCTCGTATGGAATGCCCGCGACCGCGAGGTATCCCATGAGGGAAGCGGAGGTCGGGATGATCGAGTTTGTGATGGCGTCGCCGTACTGGTAGGCGAGTACGGCGACCTGGCGTTCCATGCCGAGCAGGTCCGCGAGCGGCGTCATGATCGGCATCGTCGTCGCCGCCTGGCCGGAGCCGGACGGGATGAAGAAGTTGATGACGACCTGCGTGAAGTACATGCCGACCGCGTTCAGCGAGGCGGGCAGGCTGCCGATCATCGAGGCGAGCGCGTTGATGACGGTGTCAATGATGAAGCCCTGTTCCATGATGACGAGGATGGCGCGTGCAAAGCCGACGATGATCGCTCCGAAGGCGATCACTTTCATGCCGTCGACGAACGCATCGAACGTCCCGTTGATACCGAGCTTCCCGACAATCCCTGCGGCGAATCCGATGATGAGGAACGAAGCGGTCAGTTCAGTGAGGAACCAGTCCCACTGGAACACGCCGTAGACGTTGATGGACAGGCCCGCGACGAGGAACAGGAAAACCATCGCGTGGCGCCAGTTGAATTGCTGGAACTCATCCGCCGCCCGGTCCGCATTGTCCCCCTTCACTTTCATCTCAATGTCATACATGACCCCTTTTGCCGGGTCCTTTTTCACTTTGTCCGCGTAGCGCATGACATACCAGATGCCGAATCCGAGGATGACCACGTACACACATGAACGGAAAAGGATCCCCGAGAAGATCGTCAGCTCCGCGATCGACTGGGCGATTCCGACGGTGAACGGGTTCATCATGCCGCCCGCAAACCCGGCCGCCGCCCCCATGGCGACCATCGCCGTTCCCGTGATGGCGTCAAATCCGAGCGCGCGGGCGACCGCGATGCCGATCGGGACGAAGATGATCGATTCCTCGGACATGCCGATTGTCGCACCGAGGACCGAGAAGAGGAACATCGTGACCGGGATCAGCAGCTTTTCTTTATTCTCAAGTTTATGGACGACGCGTCCGATACCGGCTTCGATCGCACCGGTTGCGCGGATGATGCCGAATGCCCCGCCGACGAGGAAGATGTAAAAGACGATCTGCGAGGCGGCGCTCATCCCCTCCGGAATCGCCTTGAACAGGTCGAACGGGCCGACCGGGTGCTGCTCGATCTGCTCATAGCTTCCCTGGACGACGATCGTCCGGCCGTCCTCTTCGATCCGCTCGAACTCACCCGCCGGGATGATATAGGAAAGTGCCGCGGCGAGCACCATGATTCCGAGCAGGATCGCATATGTATGGGGAATCCAGCGCTTCTTCTTCCCCGTTTCTGTCCCTTCCTTGCTCATGAGCCTCCCTCCCCGCCGCCGACGGACGCTTTCTTCACCGTCAGCTTTTCAAGCTGCGCCTCGTCGATTTCGATGCCGAGGCCCGGCTTGTCCGAAAGCAGGACTTCCGGCAGTTCGTACCGAAGGTCGCCGATGTCTTCGCTGAAGAGGAGCGGGCCGGAGAGCTCGGAACTGCGGATGTTGGAGCGGCTCAAGACGACGTGATAGCCTGCGGATGAAGCGACCGACGATTCGACCATCGAGCCGACCTGGCACTGGAGCCCCGCTGCTTCCGCCGCCTTCGCGATATGAACCGCCGGGAAGATGCCGCCGCATTTCATGAGCTTGATGTTCAGCACGTCCGCCGCTTCCAGCCGGACGATCTCGTGAAGCTCCTCCATGCCGTGGAGCGTTTCATCCGCCATGATCGGGACGGCCACTTTCCGCCGCACGTCGGCAAGCCCGCGGATGTCCCCCATCCGGATCGGCTGCTCGATCCAATTCAGGTTTTCCCCTTCGAGCTCCCGGATGGCGGCGGCCGCCGTGCCCGGCGTCTTCCAGCCCTGGTTCACATCGACCCGGATCGGGAATTCGGGACCGACCGCCTTGCGGACCGCCTTGATGCGGGCGACGTCTTCCATCGGATCTCCCTTGCCGACTTTCAGCTTCAGCGAGGAGTATCCGTCTTCCACCGCCTTCACCGCTTTTTCGGCCATGACTTCCGGCGCCTCGATGCTCAGGACGCGCGGGTACTCGAGCCGGTCGTGCGCACGGCCGCCGAGCAGATTGAAGACCGGCTGCCCGGCCGCTTTCCCCATCAGGTCGTAGCACGCGATGTCGATCGCCGCCTTGGCCGCCGGGTTGCCCCAGATCGCCGCATCCATCTTCCCGTGGATCTTTTCGATGTTAAACGGATTTTCCCTGATCACGGCCGGGATGAGAATCTCCTTCAGTACTTCAAACGCGGACAGGAAGTACTCCCCCGTCACATGTTCGTCCGGAACGGCTTCCCCGTATCCGGTGAGCCCGCTGTCTGTCTCAAGCTTCACGATCACGGACGGCATGTCCGGATACGTCGCGTAGGAAATGATGAATGGTTCGCGCAGCGGGAACCGGACCGCATGGATTGTTGCACTCGTGATGATCATGGATGTCCACCTCTTCAGTTTTTCTCTAGTCTATCGGCATCTTTATTCGAAATCAATGTATATTCAGAACCATTATTCCTGAAACATCCAGCTGATCCGCGCCCTGGCCCGGCCCCTTCCCGTGCATACACTGGTCTCGAGGGAGGGAATGGATCGTGAACAGACGAACGTGCAACTGCTGCAAAAATGAAGACGGCTGCAAGAAATGCAACCGGGGCCGCCGCGGACCTCGGGGCATTACGGGACCTCAAGNTTTCCCCTTCGAGCTCCCGGATGGCGGCGGCCGCCGTGCCCGGCGTCTTCCAGCCCTGGTTCACATCGACCCGGATCGGGAATTCGGGACCGACCGCCTTGCGGACCGCCTTGATGCGGGCGACGTCTTCCATCGGATCTCCCTTGCCGACTTTCAGCTTCAGCGAGGAGTATCCGTCTTCCACCGCCTTCACCGCTTTTTCGGCCATGACTTCCGGCGCCTCGATGCTCAGGACGCGCGGGTACTCGAGCCGGTCGTGCGCACGGCCGCCGAGCAGATTGAAGACCGGCTGCCCGGCCGCTTTCCCCATCAGGTCGTAGCACGCGATGTCGATCGCCGCCTTGGCCGCCGGGTTGCCCCAGATCGCCGCATCCATCTTCCCGTGGATCTTTTCGATGTTAAACGGATTTTCCCTGATCACGGCCGGGATGAGAATCTCCTTCAGTACTTCAAACGCGGACAGGAAGTACTCCCCCGTCACATGTTCGTCCGGAACGGCTTCCCCGTATCCGGTGAGCCCGCTGTCTGTCTCAAGCTTCACGATCACGGACGGCATGTCCGGATACGTCGCGTAGGAAATGATGAATGGTTCGCGCAGCGGGAACCGGACCGCATGGATTGTTGCACTCGTGATGATCATGGATGTCCACCTCTTCAGTTTTTCTCTAGTCTATCGGCATCTTTATTCGAAATCAATGTATATTCAGAACCATTATTCCTGAAACATCCAGCTGATCCGCGCCCTGGCCCGGCCCCTTCCCGTGCATACACTGGTCTCGAGGGAGGGAATGGATCGTGAACAGACGAACGTGCAACTGCTGCAAAAATGAAGACGGCTGCAAGAAATGCAACCGGGGCCGCCGCGGACCTCGGGGCATTACGGGACCTCAAGGGCCGGCGGGCGAACCGGGACCCCCGGGAGAAAAAGGGGAACGCGGCGACCGGGGTCCCCGGGGACATACCGGCATGCAGGGCCCGCCCGGAAAAGACGGGCTGCCGGGAGAACGGGGACCGGCCGGGGCCCAAGGCCGTCCAGGACCCCGCGGCGCTCAGGGTGACCCGGGTCCGCAAGGTTTGCCCGGCGAACCGGGGCCACAAGGGCGGACAGGGCCCGCCGGACCGAAAGGAGACCCGGGACCGCAAGGCATTCAGGGACAACCGGGAACCCCCGGACCCGAGGGCGACCAGGGGCCGATGGGACCCGCCGGACCGAAAGGAGACCCGGGCCCACAAGGCATTCAGGGACAACCGGGAATCCCCGGACCCGAGGGCGACCAGGGGCCGATGGGACCCGCCGGACCGAAAGGAGAAAAAGGCGCTCAGGGGATACCCGGACCAAAAGGAGAGAAAGGCGACAAAGGGGAAAAAGGCGAGAAAGGAGATAAAGGGGCAACAGGCGAGACCGGCCCGCCCGGAGGGATTGCGGAGTATGCGTATGTTTACAATATCGGCGATCAGCGGATTCCGCGCGGCCACTCTCTATGTTTCAGCCATAACGGTCTGATGACGCGCGGGATCGGGCACCGGCCCGGCGACGCCGAGATCGTGATCCACCGGAGCGGCATTTATGAAATCACCTTCACCGTCACTTCACGGAACGTGAGCCAGTGGGCGGTGTTCGTCAATGACCGGGAGCTGACCGGTTCCCGCTACGGCATCCAGTCCGGCAACGCCATGCCGGTCGGGCTTCTCGTTACAACTCTTCAAGAAGGGGACGTCCTGACGCTCCGAAACCACACATCCGAGCCGAACAATGCCAATCTGAGCCCGGAGGCCGGCGGATCGCTGCCGGTCGTCACCGCGTCCGTCGTGTTCAAGCGGCTCGCACAGCTGCCTCCCGTTTAAACCGGAGGCTTTGCGGATCGTATCCAAAATTTATGTGAGTTCCTCAGTCGGAAATTCAGAGGATGATGCGAGTGTAATCGGAGGGCAGCCGAGTGTCATCGGAGCGGAGCCGAGTGTAATCGGAGGACGGCCGAGTGTCATTGGACCGAGGCCGGGTGCAAGCACATTAACTTTTCCCCCATGTGTCTCATGGATTTCTTATCCTTCTAAACACGCAGATCGCTTCGCGGTCGGATGACCGGCCAATCTGAAGGGAGCTCCCGATCAATCTCTAACGGGAGCTCCTTTTGCATTTCTCCGGACCTATTTTCACAACACCCCGCCAACCGCTTGGCCCTTCATTATATAATGGACAAAAAGGAGGTTCTCCATGGATACCACTCTCATCAAGCCGGACGACACGTGGTTGCTCTGGGCATTTCTCGCCGGCTGGGCGGCCGCGAGCATCTGGCTCGAACAACGATACAAATGGGCGTCGAAAGTATCCGGCGCCATCATCGCGCTCGTCGGGGCGCTCATCCTGTCCAATCTGAAGATCATCCCGGTCGATGCACCCGCGTATGATGTCGTCTGGAGCTATGTCATCCCGCTCGCCATCCCGCTCCTCCTCTACCAGGCGAACCTGAAAAAAGTATGGAATGAAAGCGGCCGCCTGCTCCTTCTGTTCCTGATCAGTTCGGTCGGAACTGTCGTCGGCGTCTTTGCGGCCTTCTCCCTCCTCGGCCGGTTCATTCCCGAACTTGACCGGATCGCTGCGATGATGACCGGATCCTACATCGGCGGCGGGGTGAACTTCGCCGCGCTTTCCGCCAAGTTCGAAACGAGCGAAGGAATGATCTCCTCGACGATCGTCGCGGACAACCTCATGATGGCGATCTACTTCTTCGTCCTCATCGCCATCCCGGGCATCAGCTTCTTCCGGAAAAAGTTCCCGACTCCGCATATCGATGAAGTGGAAGCATCGGCCGACCCGCAGTCGGAAACGCTCGCCGGGTCATACTGGCAGCGGAAGGACATCTCGCTCAAAGACATCGCCCTGTCCGTCGGCAGCGCGTTCCTCATCGTCGCCGTTTCGTTCAAGATCGCGGAATTCTTCGGCTCGGTCATCCCGGACGAGGGCGCCGGCTGGCTGCTCCTCGGCGGACTGCTCGGGGACAACTATCTGATGCTCACAACGCTCACTGTTGCAGCCGTCACGCTCATGCCGAAGTTCTTCGATTCGCTGCACGGCGCGCAGGAGATCGGCACTTATCTGATCTACATCTTCTTCGTCGTGATCGGCGTTCCGGCTTCGATTCCCCTGCTCGTCCAGAACGCGCCGCTCCTGCTCATCTTCGTGTTCATCATCGTCCTGCTCAACATGATTGTCACGTTCACGGCAGGCAAGGCGATGAAATTCAGCCTAGAGGAAATCATCGTCGCGAGCAATGCGAACATCGGCGGGCCGACGACGGCCGCGGCGATGGCAATCGCCAAAGGATGGAAAAACCTGATCGTGCCCGTCATGCTCGTCGGGACGATGGGCTATATCATCGGCAACTACCTCGGCACGATCGTCGGCAATCTGCTCGCCGGCCTTTGATCCTCCTTCCGAGTATTGCCAAAACCCCCAGCCTCCCATAGAATGAATAGTGATTCACTTTACTTTTGGGGGGACTGCATGATGGGGAATCCGCTCGACGGGCTTTCGCTCGATGAAATCTGGGCACTGATCAAAGAGAAACTGGACGCCAATCCGGAACCGTTCAAGGATCAGGACGTCCGGTATGAATTTTTTGTGGAAGGGAAAGACGAACACGGCCGGTGGCAGCTGCTTCTGGACCACGGGAAAGCGGACGTGCTGGAAGGCAGCCCCGAGGAAGCCGCCTGCACGCTCGAACTGGGCGGCAAGCACTTCCGCAAACTGCTCACCGGCGATCTGAACAGCATGGCCGCCTTCATGACCGGCAAGCTGAAAGTGAAAGGCAATGTCGGCTTCGCACTGAAGCTCGAACAGCTCTTAAAGGAATACGATTTCTCCGGCTGAAGGCACCGGCCATGCCGGGAAAGGGGGGAACGCCTTGCGCGTCGCGATTTTCGACTTTGACGGAACGCTTTACCAAAATGAAACATTCGATTTCATGATGAAGCACTTGAAGCACCACCCGGAATACGGGAAGCTGTACGGGAAGTTCTTCCGCCGGATTCTGCCCCTCTACACGGGATACAAGCTGAAACTCGTCCCCTCCCCGGTCATGCGCGAAAAGTCCATGCAGCTTTACCTGTCGCCGTTCGCCGGCTTTTCGCAGCAGGAGCTCGATTCCTATTTCAGCGGCATGGCGGAAGAGATGCGGAGCGGCTTCAATCCGGAGATCGAACGCCGGGTCCGGGAACATGCAGCTGCCGGCGACCGGGTCATGCTCGTGTCCGGCGCCTTCACCCCGCTTCTTGAGGAAGTCGTGCAGGGACTGCCGGTGAATGACGTGATCGGCACGGACATCCCCTACCGGGACGGGACTTTCGGCGGCGACGATGCGATCCGCCACATTCGCGCGGAACGGAAAAACGAACGGATCCTGGAGACGCTCGGCGATGCAAAAGTCGACTGGGCCGAAAGCTCGGCATACGGCGACACGATGTCCGACCTGTCCGTACTAGAGCTCACCGGCCACCCGGTCGCCGTCTGTCCGGAAGACGCCCTGAGGAAAACCGCCGCAGGACGCGGCTGGGAAATTGTTGAATAACCGGAGGCACCATGCGCGATCTGACGCGCGGGTGCCTCTTTTTATGTGAATTTCACATATGCCAATGATTAATAGAATGCTAAACTATCATTGACCTTAATCTGATCTGAAAGGATTGAATCATTTGAAACCACCGAATAAAACGGCCCCGGTCGCAGGATCCCTTCTCTTGTCTGCCGGAATGCTGCTCGGCACCGTTGTTCCCGCTTCAGTTTCCGCCGCGGAACAGGACAACACAGTCAAACTGCGCATCCTCGAAACGTCCGACACGCACACACACCTGTTCAGCTACGACTATTACAAAGGGGCGGCCAACGACAAGCTCGGCCTTCTCAAAGTCGCATCGGCCGTCAAGCAGGCACGGGGCGAAGTGGCCAACTCCGTCCTCGTCGACGGCGGCGACACAATCCAGGGCACTCCGCTCGGCACTTATTTCGCGACTGTCGACCCGGTCGGCGATGACGGCGTGCATCCGGTGATCCAGGCGTTCAACGCCATGCAATACGACGCCGTCACGCTCGGCAACCATGAATTCAACTACGGCCTCGACTATCAGGGGAAAACGTACGGCAAGGCTGATTTCCCGTACTTGAGTGCAAACGTCTATAAGGATGACGGCGACGGCAACCCGGACAACGACGAGCTCATGTTCAGGCCGTATTCCATCCAGGACAAAGTCGTCACCGACGAAGCCGGCAACGAACAGACGATCAAGATCGGCTATATCGGCTTCGTGCCGCCCCAGATCATGATGTGGGACAAAGGTCACCTCGAAGGAAAAGTGATCACGAAAGGCATCGTCGAGTCGGCCGAGAAATACGTTCCGGAAATGAAGGAAAAAGGCGCGGACGTCGTCATTGCGCTCACCCACTCCGGCTTTGATAAAGACGCCGTCACGGAAAATGCAGAAGAAGAAAATGCGGTCCTGCCGCTTTCCCTCGTCGACGGCGTGGACGCCATCGCATTCGGGCACGGCCATGATGTATTCCCTGCGGCCCCGGGCGGCACGCTTGCCTCCAAGTTCATGGACGGGGACCGGGCAATCGCCTCCATCAACCCTGAAAAAGGGACGATCAACGGCGTCCCTGCCGTTGAAGCCGGCTACGGTGGCGAATACCTCGGCGTCATCGACTTGACGATCGAGCCGGACGGCGACGGATGGAAAGTGGCGGACGGCCAGTCCTCGGTGCGCCCGGTGATCGGCTTCGACGAAGATCCGGAGCTCAAGCAAGCGCTTCAGGAAGCCCACGACAAAGTCATCGAATACACGAACCGAAAACTCGGCACGACCACTGCACCGATTTACAGTTACTTCGCACTCGTCCAGGACGATCCGTCGGTCCAGATCGTGACGGACGCCCAAAAGGCGTATGCGAAAGAGTTCATCAAGCTGAACAACCCTGAATATGCAAATACGCCGATCTTGTCAGCCGGTGCCCCGTTCAAGGCGGGCGGCCGAAACGGCGTCACGGAGTACACCGATATTCCTGAAGGCGACCTGACGATCCGCAGTGCCGGCGACTTGTATCTCCATGACAACACGCTGAAGGCCATCCTGCTGAAAGGGAGCGAACTGCGCGATTACATCGACCGCTCCGCAGCCAACTTCAATCAGATCGATCCGGCGTCAGACAAAGAGCAGCCGCTCCTCAACCCGGACTTCCGCTCATACAACTTTGACATCGTGGACGGCGTCACCTACCAGATCGACGTGACGAAGCCGGCGAAATATGATGCCGACGGCAAGCTCATCAACGCGGATTCGACGCGTGTCGCCGATCTGAAGTTTGAAGGCAAGCCGGTGAAAGACGACCAGGAATTCGTCCTCATCATGAACAACTACCGACAGAGCGGCGGCGGTTACTTCCCGCACGTCAAGGATGCTCCGCTCATCGTTGATTCCGCGGAGGAAAACCGCCAGGTGCTGATGGATTATATTAAAGACCAGGGTAAAATCAACCCGGCGGCAGACAATAACTGGTCGATCGCACCGCTTGAAGGCAACCCGAACGTCACGTTCATTTCCAGCCCGGCGGCCGAGAAATATACGACAGACGCCGGCCATATCACTTACACCGGCGAGAAGGATAAAGACGGATTCGGCATCTTCACGATCGACCTCGGCAAAAAGGACATTCCGGCACCCGAACCGGTCATATCGTTCAAAGACGTCGGTTCGGACCACTGGGCAAAATCCTACATCGATCACCTGTCGTCGATGAAAGTCATCAAAGGCTATCCGGACGGGACGTTCAAGCCGGAAAAGCAGATCACCCGCGGCCAGTTCATGTCGATGACGGTCCGTTCTCTCGGCCTGAGCGACAGTTCCACGCCGTTCAATGACGAACTGGCCATTGCGATCGAAAAGGGCATCACCGTGAAAACGGCCGAGAACTTCGGCTCCGCCGTGCCGATCAGCCGCGAACAAATGGCGGCGATGATCGTCCGCGCGTACAACGTCAAGACGGGCAAAGAGCACGAAGCCTCGAAGATGCCGGATTATCCGGACTTCGACAAAGTGGCGCCATGGTTCAAAGACGAAGTGGCGCTTGCCCATGAACTCGGCCTCATGACCGGCGAACCGAACCGCAACTTCAATCCGAAAGGCCAGGCAAAACGCTCCCACGCCGCAAAGGTCATTTCACTTTCCATCCAGAAGTAAATAACCGCCCTCCAAAAGCGGGACTGTCCGAAACAACGGACGGTCCCGCTTTTTTTCGCATCGGACGGCAGTCCTTTTCTCATATATATTTTTGACTATTCTAAAAAGAGTTCCTTTCTAGCATGAAGAACGCTATCATATTGTCTAATCCTGTCGGCAGGCAATGAATTCGTCGGATGGATGGGCAAGGCAAAGTGCTGGAGGTGATCGGGAAAGGCAGTTCCGGATGCCCGGGGCTGAACCTGCAAGAGGATTTGAAAATCAAGGGGGGATCAACGAATGGATGTACTGTTGGAAAAGATTGTCGACTGGCTTTGGGGACTGCCGCTGATCTTCACGGTCTTATTTGTCGCCTTTTACTTCACGGTCGGAAGCAAGGTCTTCCAGATCACGCATCTTCCTCATATTTTCAAAGCGACATTCGGCAAAGTGTTTTCGAAAAAGGAACGGGAACGCGACCGGAGCCAGAGGGATACTGAAAAAGGGATCCTCACGCCGTTCCAGGCGGTCAGCACGGCGATCGGCGGAAGCGTCGGCGTCGGAAACATCGGCGGCGTCGCCACGGCAATCGCGGTCGGCGGGCCTGGAGCCGTGTTCTGGATGTGGCTCATCGCCCTCTTCTCCATGATGACCAAGATGGTGGAAGTCACGCTCGCCGTCCATTACCGGAACACGGACGAACAGGGAGACCCTTACGGCGGACCGACCTACTACATGCAGAAAGGGCTCGGCGAGGAACACAACATCAAGTGGTGGAAGATCCCGGCCGTCCTGTTCGGTTTCGGCATCTTTGCGACCTTCTTCATCACCCTGCAAAACTACACCGTCGCCGAGGCGATTGATTCCACATTCGGATTCGGCCTGATCCCCTCTTCCCTCATCTACGTGGTCGGGATCTATCTGATCATCGTCGGGGGCATCAAGCGCATCGGGGAAACCGCCGCGAAGATCATCCCGTTCATGTGCGCCTTTTATCTTCTCGCCGGCTTGTATATCATCTTTTCGAACGCGGGAGAGATCATTCCGGTCTTTCAACTGATCTTCAAAAGTGCGTTCTCCGGCACGGCGGCAGTCGGCGGCTTCACGGGCGCCGCCATCGCACAGGTCATCCAGATGGGCGTCGCGCGCGCCGTTTACAGCAACGAAGCCGGCTGGGGCACGTCGCCGATGATCCACTCCACCGCGAAGACCGACCACCCGGTCAAACAGGGGATGTGGGGCGCGGCCGAAGTGTTCATCGACACGATTGTCATCTGTTCGATCACCGCCCTCACGATCATCGCGACGGGCGTCTGGTCGAGCGGACTGGACGGCGCCAGCCTGACGCTCGCCGCATTTGAGGAAGGGATCGGCACAACGGGACGGTACATCATCACGCTTTCCGTCTTCCTGTTCGGTCTCACGACGACGACCGGATGGTACACGTATTATGAAATCCTGCTTCGCCATATTTTCTCAAAAGACCAGAGCATCCCGATGAAAAAGCGGATCCTCTTCCTGTTTAAGTGGGTGTATCCGCTGCCGGGACTGCTGCTCGTCATCTACGCGGTCGTCTACCAGCTCCCGGGCAAATATGTCTGGTATTTCGCGGACATCACAACGGCGATCCCGACATTCATCAACCTGGTCGTCATCCTCTTCCTGAGCAAAAAGTTCTTCGCCCTGCTCAATGACTATAAAGCGCGCCATCTCAACATCGGCACGGTGGACCCGGACTTCAAAGTCTTCTACGAGGACCGCGGCAAGTGACCCGTCGCTCCGTTTAGTCAGGGTCCCCGGCGGGAATGATACGGAGGATTGACCAAACAGGAGGGATCGAATTGGCCGCAAAGGAAACTGCACAGAAAATCCTGGACGGAAGCATGGTCGGAACGATGGCGACCGTCCAGGACGGAAAGCCGTTCAGCCGGTATATGACGTTCTTCAACGACGGACTCACGCTGTACACGGCGACTTCGAAGAAAACCGACAAGGTCGATGAACTGGAATCCAATCCGTACACCCACATCCTCATCGGATATGACGGCGACGGATTCGGCGACGACTTCCTTGAAATCCTCGCCACCGTCTCGGTAACGGACGAAGAAGGGCTCATCGATAAAGTGTGGAACGACGCCATGAAAGGCTGGTTCAGCGGTCCGGACGACCCGGACCTCGTCATCCTGAAAGTGACGCCGGAATCGATGCGCGTCATGAACAAAAAAGGTGAACCCCCGCAGGACGTTTCGCTGTCCTGATCGCAAGAACCGCCCCGGTCTCTATGGACCGGGGCGGTTTTGGCGTGGGCCGCGTGTTTCGGACGGAGCGGGTGCATTCGGGTGCGAGCCGGGCACATCCGGCTTTGAGCCGTCCGGGTTTATTTTTCCTTTCGCAGTCCGTCCTCCTTCTCCCGTCGTTTGGATGTCTTGATGGCGCCAATCGGGGGTATAGGGTCATAATGGAGTCAAATGATTTTACGGAAGGAGCGGCCGCTATGAACCCGAAATCCGAGGAAATGCAGAAGCGCCTCACCCATATCGGGAACCTGAACAATTACATAGAGGACTTGCTGCAGAAAGTCCCGGGCAACCTGATCAATGAGAAACAGCGGAAAAAGCTGACCGAGGCGATCATGGATGACGATGACCTGAATAATCTGCTGGAAGGCCTGAAAAATCCGCGGCCGCCGCGGTTTGTCCTCGTCGGCCGGACCGGTGTCGGCAAGAGCAGCCTCGTCAACGCGATGAGCGGCATGTACCTCGCCGAAGTGAGCGATGTGGAGATCGGCACGAAGGAAGCCCGGAAGTTCACATACGAGGCGGACGGGCAGGTTTACTTCGAAGTGATCGACACCCGCGGCATCGGCGAATCCGAGACGTTCGACAAAAAAGCCGAAGATGAACTGTCCGAAGTGGTCCGGGAATTCCGGCCGGATGCGCTGCTCTTTCTGCAGAAAGCGACCGAGCGGGCGCACATCGACAAAGACGTCATCGCGACGAAGCAGCTCATGGACAAGACCGGCGGCGACCTCCCGCTTGTCGCGATCCTGACGCATATCGACGAACTGAATCCGTCCCGGGTGAAGGAACCGGACCGTTATCCGGATGAAAAACTGAGGCTGATCGGTGAAAAGAAAGCACAGCTCGAGCGCATCTTCGCCGAACACGGCCTCGAGGCGACGGCCATCCTGCCCGTTTCCTCCTATATCGAATGGGACCGGGATCCGGAAGCCATGCCGGAGAATGACCGGCACGAACTGCGGATCGGATTCGACGGACGTCGCGGGATCGAGGAGCTTCTCGATTTTTTGGAAGAAAGCCTGGACGTGCGGGCGGCGATCCATCTGGGACTCACCGTGCGCCTGAACCGGGTCGCCATCCGGATCTCTGAGCGGTTCATCAAAATCTTCTCCGCGCTGAGCGCGACGGTCGCGCTCAGTCCGATCATCGCGACGGACATCGCCGTGCTGCTCACCCTGCAGTCGATCCTGCTGATGATCATCGCGTACCTGTCCGGACGGGAACTGGAATTCCGCACCGCCCGTGAGCTGCTCGTCTCGCTCGGCGGCATCGGCGCGACCGGGTTCACGCTGAGGATGGTCGCCCAGCAAGGAAGCAAACTGGCGAACCTCCTCTTCCCCGGCGCCGGCTCCGCCATCAGCGCCGGCATCGCGAGCGGCGGCACCTACGCCATCGGCAAAGCCGCCGTTGCCTACTATTTGCGCGGTGTGCCGGAACACGAACTCGGGCAAGTCGTGCAGGACGCCCGGAAAGAGTACGAAGAGCAACAGGAAGAAGACAAATAATGATGAAAAGGGGCTGTCCGATAAGTCCCTAAAATGATGAAGGAGGCGAAAAACAAATCGTTTTTCGCCTCCTTCCTTTTATTTTGAATATGTTTGGCAGAAGGCATCCGCAGGATGCCCGCCACTTTCAGGAAATTGTGGGCGAGTGCCAGGATTCCAAACTCCAAGTGAACCTTATCCAGCCCTCGAAGATGGAATCGACGGAACGCCAAATTGCCCTTGAGATTCCCAAAAACTGTCTCCACTTCGATTTTCCGAAGGGCGTAGATCTGTTTTAGGGTTTCATCATCAAGGGCTTTTCTTGCCTTGGCCTTCAATTCCTCATAAATCGGATTCCAGTGAACCTGCCGGTTCCCTTTTGCCTTGGTGCACAGTGCTTTCAACGGGCAGTCACTGCAATCCTCGCACTCATAGATTTTGAAATCCTGGACGAAGCCAGACGCATTTTTCTTTTTCATGTATTTCTTGAAGCGGACTTTCCGTCCGTTCGGACAGACGAACAGATCATCCTCTTCGTGATACGCCCAGTTCTTGGCGTTGTATGCGTTTTTCTTATAACTGCGCGATTGTTC
>NZ_LN651373.1:562557-570404 GCF_000826125.2 Bhargavaea cecembensis | reverse complement strand
TTTTCTACGGATTCCCTTGCGGACCGCTGTATCTGTCTCTTTCTCACTTTTGTCCGTCAGGATCTCTTCCTGTCCTTCCAAACGGGAGACGGTCTCCATCAGTTCCTCCACCGAAGGATCACCTTCAGGCAGACTTCCCATTTCGAATCCCTCTGCCTCTGCAATCTCATGGATCTCCTGCAGGGTCTCGCTGATTTTCTTTTTCAGCTTTTCCTCGTATCCCAACACCGCTTTCTTGAATACAAAGGAATATTTATTGGCATCCGCCTCGATTTTCGTCCCATCGAGGAAGTAATTTTCAAAGTCAATGAAGCCGCGATGATGCAATTCCATCACCATCGCTTCGAATAAATCATCGATCATCTTGGGCATTCGGACCCCGCGGAACTCATTGATGGTCCGGTAGTCGGGAAGCTGGCCGGCGGCCAGCCACATAGCAGGAATGCTTTCCCTTGTCAGCTTTTCAATGCGCCGGCAGGAATATTCCTTTTGGGAGTAGGCGTAAAGAATGATCTTAAGCATCATCTTCGGGTGGTAAGAACTGCGGCCGCCTCCGGAATAATGCGCAATGAGCTGATCATCCGGAATCGTCTCGATCATTTCATCAATGACACGTGCCACATGGTCATCGGGAACCAGCGATTCGACATCGAAGATGGCGAAGGACTGGCGGTTATCATAGGGCTTGAAGACAGGCGCCAACCGGCGTTTTGGACGTTTTTCCTCAGGCTTGTTCACCTCTGCCAAGATCTCCATTTCTGTGATATACTCTGTTGTAGCAGTCTTCGGATTGCACATAAAAAGATCGCTCCTTTGTGTGTGTTGTTGTGGTGACTCCATTCTACAAAAGGCAGCGGTCTTTTTCTATTTTTTTGAGAGAGATAAAAAACAGAAAGGGGCTGTCACAGAAAGTCGTTTTTATCGACTTTCTGGACAGCCCCCTTTTTTGATTCCAAGGATGTCGCCGGGGGAGGCGGGACGAGGCGAATCGAATGATTAGCCGCTCGAATCGAACGATTACGCCCGCGAATCGAACGATTACGCCTCTGAGTCGAACGATTATGCCCGCGAATCGAACGATTACGCTTCTGAATCGAACGTTTACGCCGCCGAATCGAACGATTCCCCCGCCCGGCGGCCGGACCTACATCCGTTTGCCGTTGTTGCCCTTGCCGATCTGCTTCAGCGGGTAAAGAAGCAGGTCGCCGGCGAGTTCGGCCGCGCGTGACCATAGATCCCCTTTTCCGGCGGACAGCCGCTTCACGGTGGCTTCGGCCTGTTTCTGCTGCTCCTGGAGCTTCAGAAGTGTGTCGAATCCGCTCCGGACCAGGCCCCTCATCCGCTCCTGCATTCCTTCCGCCACTTCGGGGAAAAATCCGCTGAAATGGTCTTCGCCGATCCAGTTCTGGGCGTTTGCCGCTTTGTCGATCTCGCGCTTGAAGTACGCCGACTGCGCCTCCATCAAATAATACAGGTCGAGCGCTTCCTGGATCCTCGACAACTTGCCCCATCCGATGCTCTTCGCCCGGTAAAGCCGGACGGCGTGCCGGACATCCTCACCTCGGGCATGGCGGGCGGGCTTGTCCCTGTAAAGAGCCGTGTAATCCGCGTCGGGGAGCGACGGGTACCAGCGACGGAACCGCTCTTCGAATTCCGTGAGCACGGTCTTCATTTCCCGCCGGGCCTCTTTCTCGTACTGGCCCTTCGGATAATAATAGTCAAGCAGCTGCTCGCGGCGTTTCCGGCGGGCAAACCAGCCGCCCGCCTCCGGCCAGTCGGGATACGGACCGCCTGCCGTCACCGCACTCGCATCCTTCCGTTCCTCTCCGTCCATGTCGCTCCCCCCTTTCCTTAACTCTGATTATACGCCATTGCGCGGACGCTTTCACGAAAGGCTTTCTTTATCGCAAATGAAAAATCCCGGAAGGCCGTCACGCGGCAATCCGGGAAACCGTTATTTGATCCACTTGTGGAACATCGGGCTCTGGCCATCGTCGCCGAACACCGGGTCCTGCTCGGGGATCGGCACGTCGGCAATCGTGTTGACCGCCTTCGCCTTCTGCGCCGGGTCCCGTTCCTTCAGATCGGGTTCCATGCCGTCCGGATAGGCGCCGACCACTTCGAAATCATCCGAAGCCTCGATCTTTTTGTGGCCGGTTCCGGCCGGCAGGAGAACAACATCGCCCGGTTTCATCTCAAGGCGTTCGCCTGCGTCTCCGCCGATGAGCAGCGTGCCGGTCCCTCTCCGGACACCGAGCACTTCGTGCGTGTTCGAATGGTAATGGTGATAGTCGTACACATCCCCCGTCCAGCTGTTCTTCCAGCCGTGGCTGGCGAATGAACCCTGGATGGAATCCGGACCGGGGCCCGGGTCGCCGTCATACGCGTTCTGATAGAAAATGACCGGCAAGTTCGGATTGTTCGGCACCTGCCCGTCATCTTTCACGAAAAACGATCGCACTTGCACGTCCATGTCTGCCATCATTCCTTTCTTCGGATGTCTTGACCCTCTCCCCTTTCCTCTACCCGCCATGGCGTTCGTTAATCGTTTGCAAATCAATCTCTTTCTGCCGGGCCGGGCTTGGATTCCGGCAACTGACCGGCCGGCTCTTCCGCAATCGACCCGCCGCCAGCGGCAATTCGGACCCTAAACAGAAGAATCGCCGGTTCGCGGCAGGAACGGCTCCGGGTTAATCTCAAGTCACCCGGGAATCCAACAAGCGCTGTGCACGGCCGGAAAGGCCAGCCGATGAAAACTGAAGAAACTTTGATGCAGTAC
The DNA here is from genome assembly GCF_000826125.2 of Bhargavaea cecembensis. GTDB lineage: Bacteria > Bacillota > Bacilli > Bacillales_A > Planococcaceae > Bhargavaea > Bhargavaea cecembensis_B. Next base: position 567,625 of record NZ_LN651373.1, on the reverse strand, counting down.
GAACCGATGATTTCCTCGATGCTCCGGAAGCTGAATATCCACCGCGATCACGACAATTTCCGCCAGGCTGCGCGTCTCGCACTCTGGGCCGCCCTGGACAAATACGATCCGGACCGGGGCCATTTCGCCCCGTTCGCCTACCGGACGATCCGCGGCGCCATGCTGGATGAACTGAAAAGAGAGGCCCGTTACGGCGAGTTTTTCACCGCCGTCGAAGGGGACACACTTGAAGTTCTGATCGGAGACCGCGCAGGCGTAGCTGTGCCGGATGATCCGCGGAAAGAACTCCTCCGCGACGCCGTCTCCCGCCTGAATCCGGAGGAACAGCTTCTCCTCCACCGGCTGTTCGAGGAGCGGCTGCAGCAGGCGGAGATCGCCCGGATGGACGGCATCTCCGTCCCGGGCGTCAAAAAGCGCCGCGAGCGCCTGCTTCATAAGCTGCGTTCCTTGATGAAAGACGCATTGGCGGAAGAAGAACAGCGGGCAAAGCCGCGCCGGCGTTTATCCGAGGACTGGCCGGGTAAAGATGAATATGCAATTAAACAGGAGGGATTGATTCATGGTGAAAATTTTATCAGTTGAAAACGGCGTACAAGCCAAAGAAGAAATCGAGAAGCTCGTGAGCCAAGGCTATGATAAGGACGACATCTACTTGTTCGCCCACTATCAGGAGCGGGAAGATGACCTGGCGAAAGCGCTCGACGTGGAAACACCGGGCATCGGCGAAACCGGCTTCTTCCAGACGATGAAGAACTTCGTTGCGAAGCGCGGCGACGAGCTCCGTTCCGAATTCGAAGGCGTCGGCCTTTCCAAGCAGGAAGCCGATGAATATGAAAGAGTGCTGGACACAGGGAAACTCGTCCTCGTCGCACAAGACAAGTAATCCTGAAGCGCCGCCCACGCTGGCGGCGCTTTTGCATACCCGGAAAAAAAGGAGGAATGAAGATGGGCATCCACCGCTTTTTTGCCAGCATGAATGACTTGGAGCGGATCATCCGGGCTCCGGGCAAATTCAAATTTGAAGAGCATAACGTCGCCGCCCACTCGTGGAAAGTCTCCCAGTACGCGATGTTCTTCGGGACGCTCGAAGAGATGAAAGGCGCCGCCGTCGACTGGAAGTCGCTCTATGAAAAGACGATCAACCACGATTTCGCCGAAGTATTCATCGGCGACATCAAGACACCCGTCAAGCACTCCTCCCCCGAGCTGAAGCAAATGCTTGCGACCGTCGAGGAAAAAATGATGGAGAAGTTCATTCACCGGGAGATTCCCGAGGAGTTCCAGGAAGTGTTCTTCCACCGGATGAAGGAAGGCAAGGACGGCACGCTCGAGGGCCAGCTGCTCGAACTCGCGGATAAACTGGATCAGTTCTACGAGGCGTATGCGGAGCTGAAGCGCGGAAACACCGAGCCGGATTTCGTCCAGATGTATGAGATCGCTTTGAAGAAAATCCTCGCCATGCCGCTTGAGGCGAGCGTCGCCTACTTCCGCGACGTGATCGTCCGGGACGTCATCAATGAAAAAACGGCCGTCGATGTGAAGAGCCTCACCTTGAGGATTCTGGAGAATCCGGAAGAGCCGGATAACTGACCGGAAAGTCCGGCAGCAACCGTGCGAGTGTCTCTTTCGCTTCTTCCTCCATCAACTATAAGAATATTCGGTATTGTGCATCGTGTGGATATCATGTATAATTATGAAATCCGATTCGTATCCTGCACTACCGAAAGATCAACGGAAACCGGAAAGGACCCCTTGGTGGTTCCTTTTTTATTTCCAAAAGGGAAAGGAAGATGCTTTATGCAGACCACGCGCGATACCATGGAAGAGACCCGCCGGACCGCCAATGACTATGTCCACCATGTTTATGAGCTCGTGAAACGCCGCAACCCGGGACAGAAGGAATTCCTCCAGGCCGTCCGGGAAATCTTCGACTCCCTCCGCCCCGTCTTCGCACAGCACCCGGAATACATCCGGGACGGAATCCTCGAGCGGATCGTCGAACCGGAGCGGGTCATCTCGTTCCGGGTGACGTGGGAAGACGATAGCGGAAAAGTCCACGTGAACCGCGGCTACCGGGTCCAGTACAACAGCACGCTTGGGCCGTACAAAGGCGGGATCCGCTTCCACCCGTCCGTCAACGACAGCATCATCAAATTTCTCGGATTCGAGCAGATCTTCAAGAACGCCCTCACCGGCCTGCCGATCGGCGGCGGCAAGGGCGGCGCCGACTTCGACCCGAAAGGCAAATCGGACCGCGAGATCATGCGGTTCTGCCAGAGCTTCATCACGGAGCTGTGGAAGCATATCGGACCGGACACCGACGTCCCGGCCGGAGACATCGGTGTCGGAAAGCGCGAGATCGGCTACATGTTCGGCCAGTACAAACGCCTCCGCAATGCGTACGAAGCAGGCGTCTTCACCGGCAAGGATCCGGACAACGGCGGCAGCCTCGGCCGCAAGGAGGCGACCGGATACGGACTCGTCTACTTCACCGCCGAAATGCTCGCCCACCACGCGCTCGGCATGGAAGGTAAAAAAGTGGTCGTTTCCGGTTCGGGCAACGTCTCGATCTATGCGATGCAAAAAGCGATCGAGTTTGGAGCCACGGTCATCGCCTGCAGCGACTCGAACGGCTTCATCCATGATCCAGCCGGCATCAACCTCGATACGGTCAAACAGCTGAAAGAAGTCGAACGACGGCGGATCAAGGATTATCTTGATTTCCATCCCGAGGCCAAGTACACAGAAGGGTGCCAGGACATCTGGTCAATCCCGTGCGATCTCGCCCTTCCATGCGCCACACAAAATGAACTGAGCGCCGAATCGGCCGCCCTTCTTCTAGCGAACGGTGTCATCGCGGTGGCCGAAGGCGCCAACATGCCGTGCGACCAGGAAGCAATCGACCTGTTCATCGAAAACGGCATCCTGTTCGGGCCGGCCAAGGCGGCAAACGCCGGCGGAGTCGCCGTGTCCGCGATGGAGATGTCACAGAACAGCATGCGCTACTCCTGGACCGAAGAAGAAGTGGACGAAAAGCTGAAAGTCGTCATGCAGGACATCCACCGGAACTGTGTGGAGACGGCCGAGCAATACGGATTCGCGGGCAACCTGCTGGCCGGCGCCAACATCGCCGGTTTCCGGAAAGTCGCGGACGGCATGGTCTCGCACGGATTGAACTGACGGGCCGGGACCGGCAAAGAGACGAGAATGAATGCATTCTCGTCTTTTTTGCGTGAATGAGATTCAGAACGGAGCGAAGCGTTGCTTTTATTAGGGCGAGCGTTATCTTTATATGGCGAAGCGTTGCTTTTATCGGGGTGAGCGTTATCTTTATCCGCAAATGCAGCCAGCGGTGCTGACTCTTGATAGACTTTTGCAGCCAGAAGGTCCATCTGACAGACGATTCTTGAATATCTCTAATTATCGTTTGGTGTGATATAATTTATTCATTCAAAAATTTCATCAGCTAAGGAGATATTCAAGATGCTTAAAGAGCTTTTCATCGGTCTTTCCCAAAACCAGATGCTGAACGCGGCCGCCAAGAAATATGGCCTGAAGCTCGGCGCACAAAGTGTCGTTGCCGGCACGAACCTTCCTGAAGCCATCCAGACAATCCGTGAGCTGAATTCAAAAGGCATCTCGGCAACAGTCGACAACCTCGGCGAGTTTGTCTACGAACGCGATGAAGCCGTCCTGGCAAAGGAGCAGATCCTGGACGTTGTCCGTGCGATCCATGAAAACGGCGTGGACGCCCATATCTCCCTGAAGCCTTCCCAACTCGGCCTCGACATCGATTATGAATTCTGCCTCGGCAATCTCCGCGACATCGTGGACGCCGCCGCGAAGCATGATATCTTCATCAACATCGACATGGAAGACCATGCCCGGCTCCAGCCGTCGTTCGATCTTCTCGACGAGCTGTCCAAAGACTACGACAATATCGGGACCGTCATCCAGGCCTACTTCTACCGGGCCGAGGAAGACATCCGCAAATACAAAGATTTCCGCCTCCGTCTCGTGAAGGGCGCCTACAAGGAACCTGCCGAGTACGCCTACACGGACAAGGCCGACATCGACCGCAACTATATCGAACTGATCGAGTACCATCTCCTGAACGGGAAATTCACATCGATCGCCACACACGACGACAAAATTATCGACCATGTGAAAAAGTTCGTCGAAGAGCATGACGTTTCCCGCGACAAGTTCGAATTCCAGATGCTGTACGGCTTCCGCCGCGATCTGCAGCTCAAGCTCGCCGCCGAAGGCTACAACTTCACGACCTACGTGCCGTTCGGCAATGACTGGTACGGCTACTTCATGCGCCGCCTCGCCGAACGCCCGCAGAACCTGAACCTCGTCGCAAAGCAAGTGTTCACTCCGAAGACGAACGCCATCATCGGACTCGCTGCCGGCGCGTTCCTGCTCGGCCGCCTGACGAAACGCAAGTGATTGTATAAGACACGCCGCTCCTTTTGGGGGCGGCGTTTTTTGATGGCTGGGTTATTGGGGCGAGCGATGGAGGGTTCCGCGGATGCAACAGAGAGTTTTTTGGTCGGGTTTTTTTTCCTCAGGCCGGAGTGCTGGGGTGGTCGGGAGACGAGATGGAAGAGTTGGGTCGCGAAGTGGAAGAGTTCGGCCTCGAGATGGAAGAGTTGGCCCTCGAAGTGGAAGAGTTGGGTCGTGAGGGGAGGTTTGATCGGGCGGCCGCCGCTTTCGCGGATGCTTCAGACACTTTCGCGGGAGCATCCAAGCATTCCGGCCCCAAAATGAAAAGCACCCGCCGCGGCGGGTGCTTTCCTATTGTTTATGCAACTCGTTCATTTCATTCCGACAGTTTTTCGATGGTTTTCGCGAGCAGGAGGCAGCGCGGGACGAAGGTGTCGACTTCCATGTATTCGTCATCACGGTGGGCGTTGCCGCCGACCGGGCCGAGACCGTCGATTGTCGGGATGCCCGCTGCGGACGTGTAGGAGGCGTCACCTCCGCCGCCGGTCTTCGTGTCGGTCACGTCAATGCCGATTTCCCCGCCGATCTCCTTGATCAGATCCACAAGAGCGGCGGTGCC
>NZ_LN651373.1:497376-561343 GCF_000826125.2 Bhargavaea cecembensis | reverse complement strand
CCGTTTCCCCCGCCGATCTCCTTGATCAGATCCACAAGAGCGGCGGTGCCTTCGGTCCGTTCCATCGGCGGGCGTTCGATCGAGCCTTCGACGGTGATTGTCGTGCCTTCCACGTCCGGCACGGCGCAGATCTCCCGGATTTTCCGGTCGAGCGGTTCGGCCTGGGAGAGCTTCGTCGTCCGGATGTCGACATAGGCGACCGCTTCCGGCGTGACGACGTTTGTCGCGTCCCCGCCTTCGATGATGCCGGCATTGACGGTGATGCCTTCGTTGTAATCGGTGAGCGCATGGAGCTTGATGATCTTGTGCGCGAGTTCCTCGACGGCGCTCCTGCCTTTTTCCGGCTCGATTCCCGAGTGGGCCGCAACGCCGTGGACGCGGATGGCGTATTCCCCGCCTCCTTTTCGGCCGCTGACGAGAGAGCCGTCCTTGCGGGCAGGTTCCATGATGAGGGCCGCCTTTTTCCCTTTGGCGTGTGCCTCGATCATCGGCCGGCTTGTGATCGAGCCGATCTCCTCATCGCTCGTGAGCAGGATTTCGACATTGCGGATGCCCGCCCCTCCTTCCGACGAAATGGCTTTCATCGCATAAAGGAGGGAAACGAGGCTCGCCTTCATGTCCACAACTCCGGGACCGTGCGCGTTTCCGTTCTCGATGGAAAACGGCCGCACAGCCGCCGTTCCGTCCCGGAAAACAGTATCCATATGGGCCACGATCAAGATTTCAGGATTCGTCCCGTCCGGATGGCGAATGACGAGATGATCACCCTGGATCTCCTGGCTGATCGTCTGGACATCGAAGCCGAGTGCCGCATATTCGTCTTTCAGAATTTGGCCGATCCGGTCGATTCCCGCTTTGTTCCGGGAACCTGAGTCGATGTTGACGAGCTGCTCGAGCAGACCGAGCATTTCCTCCTGCCGTTGTTCGAGAAATTCCTTCATCCCGTTCACTCCAATCGGTTGTTTAAGTGTTTCCACTTTTCATTATAACATCCCGCAGCCGGTGCCCGACCTGCATCGTATGCAGCAGAAGAGAAACAACAGAACAATCGGCAAAGAAAATCTTTCGACAAAAATCGACTTATCCAGACGCTGTGGATAACTTCGTCAACACTGTCCACACCGTTAATTGGCGTTCCCCATCCGGTTTACACAAGCCATCCACAAGTTATCCACCGGTTTTTGTGGATAACGGAACGGTTGTTCCCTCTCCGGTTGTCTGCTAAAGTAGAAATTGCAACGGGCAATCCCTTGATTTGCAACGCGGAGGTGAGATCTGTGAATAAGCTGACAGATGAACTATTGTTTGAGACTTACATCACGGCGATCGCTCATGGAATCAATCAATGCTTCATCCTCCTTCTTGAGAAAGAAATGATGCGCCGGTCCCTTTCCGGAGGGACGGTCACATCCTGATTCCGGCGGTGCTTCGCGGCTTCATTGCCGCCAGCCTGCCTGATAGATTTCGAACAGCAAGAAGCGGACCGGAAATCCATCCGGCCCGCTTTTTTTCATCCGACGACCTGTTCGCCCTTTTTCCATACTTTCTCGACATGGTTCACGCCGAACAGATATTGCAGTTCCTGATAGTTCTTCACGTCCCACATGACGAGGTCGGCCTGCTTTCCTTCTTCGACCGAGCCGACCTTGTCCTGCATGTCGATCGCACAGGCGGCGTTCAGCGTTGCGGCGACGAGTGCTTCCGCAGGCGTCATCCGCATCGAGATGCAGGCGAGGTTCATGACGAGCGGCATCGAGGTCGTCGGCGACGAGCCCGGATTGCAGTCGGTCGAGACGGCAACAGGCACTCCGGCGTCGATCATCGCCCGTCCCCTGGCCGCTTCTTCCCGCAGATACAGGGCGGTCGCCGGCAACAGGCAGGCGATCGTGCCCGCCGCCGCCATCTTCTCGATCCCTTCATCCGAAGCCTTCAGCAAGTGCTCCGCCGAAATCGCCCCGACTTCCGCCGCAAGCTCGGCGCCTCCGTACGGCTCGATCTCGTCGGCATGGATTTTCGGGACGAGGCCGTGTTCCTTTCCGGCTTCGAGGATCCTCTTTGATTGCCCGGGCGTGAACACGCCGACTTCGCAGAACACATCATTGAAGACGGCCAGCCCTTCCCCGGCCACCGCCGGAAGCATTTCCTTGATGAGCAGGTCGACGAACTCCTCTTCCCGGCCTTTGTAATCAAGCGGCACGGCGTGTGCCCCCATGAACGTCGGAACGAGGTCGACCGGATGCCGCTCGTTCAGTTCCTTTGCGACCCGGAGCTGCTTGAGCTCGGTCTCCAGGTCCATCCCGTAACCGCTTTTCCCCTCGACCGTCGTGACTCCGTGTGCGAGGAATGAATCGAGCCTGCGCGCGGACTGCTCGAACAGTTCTTCTTCCGTCGCTTCGCGGGTCATGCGCGCGGTTGCATGGATGCCGCCGCCCGCATTCATGATTTCCATGTAAGTGGCGCCTTCCAGCCTCATCTCAAACTCTTTTTCCCGGCTTCCGCCGTAGACGACATGCGTGTGCGGATCGATGAGGCCCGGCGTGACGAGCCTGCCGCTCGCATCGACGATCTCCGCCTCCCCCGCGCGTTCCGCGTAGCGCTCCTCAAGCTCCGCGGTCGTCCCGACGGCCCGGATCTTGCCGTCTTCCATCCAGACGCTGCCGTCTTCGATCAGTCCGAGATCGGACATGCCTTCCCTGATCCGCGGTGCCGTCCCGCCTGCGATGGTCGCCAGCTGGGCGGCATGCTTGATCCAGATCGGCTTGTTATCCATTAAGAATCTTCCCCTTTCAACATCGGGATCCGGACGCCCTTTTCGCGTGCCGTCCGGATCGCCAGGTCGTACCCTGCGTCGGCGTGCCGGGCGATGCCCATTCCCGGGTCGGTCGTCAGCACGCGTTCGAGGCGCGCCTCCGCCTCCTTCGTCCCGTCTGCGACGATGACCATCCCGGCGTGCTGAGAATAGCCCATGCCGACGCCGCCTCCGTGGTGGACCGATACCCATGTCGCTCCGCCGACCGCATTCACGAGCGCATTGAGGATCGGCCAGTCCGACACGACGTCCGAGCCGTCCTTCATCGATTCGGTCTCGCGGTTCGGAGATGCGACAGAACCCGAGTCGAGATGGTCCCGGCCGATCACGATCGGCGCCTTCAGTTCGCCCGAAGCGACCATATCGTTGATGATCTTGCCGAACCGCGCCCGCTCCCCGTAGCCGAGCCAGCAGATCCTCGACGGCAGTCCCTGGAACGCGATCTTTTCCTGCGCCATCCGGATCCAGTTGCACAGATGCTCGTTGCCGCTGAATTCGCGCAGGATCACTTCATCCGTTTTCCGGATGTCCTCCGGGTCGCCGGAGAGCGCGACCCAGCGGAAGGGCCCTTTGCCTTCACAGAACTGCGGCCGGATATACGCCGGGACGAATCCCGGGAAGTCGAATGCCCTGTCGACGCCTTCGTCTTTCGCGACCTGGCGGATATTGTTTCCGTAGTCGAATGTGACGGCCCCTTTATCCATCATGCCGATCATCGCCCGGACATGTTTGGCCATTGATTCCTGGGCCTTCCGGACGACGAGTTCCGGATCCGTCTCGCGGAGCCGTGCCGCTTCTTCCAGGCCCATGCCCTCCGGCAGATAGCCGTTCAGCGGATCGTGTGCGGACGTCTGGTCGGTCAGGACATCCGGAATGAAACCGCGGTCCAGCAGTTCCGGCAGGATGTCCGCCGCATTCCCAAGAAGTCCGATCGACAGGGCTCGGCCGTCCCTCTTCGCTTCTTCCGCCAGGCGGATCGCTTCGTCGATAGAATCGGTCTTCCGGTCGAGATAACGTGTTTCAATCCGCCGGTCGATCCGGCTTTCGTCCACTTCGATGCCGATGCACACTCCGCCCGCCATCGTGACGGCAAGCGGCTGGGCGCCGCCCATGCCGCCGAGACCCGCGGTGAGCGTAATCGTGCCTTTCAGCGAGCCGCCGAAATGCTGCTTTGCGAGCTCTGCGAATGTCTCGTACGTCCCCTGCACGATGCCTTGCGAACCGATATAAATCCAGCTGCCCGCCGTCATCTGCCCATACATCATGAGTCCGCGCTTGTCGAGCTCATGGAAGGTGTCCCAGTTTGCATATGCCGGCACGATATTTGAATTGGCGATGAGCACGCGCGGCGCGTCGGCATGTGTCCGGAACACCGCCACCGGCTTCCCGTTCTGGATGAGAAGCGTCTCATCGTTCTCCAGATTTTTCAGCGACTCGACGATCGCATCGAACGCCTCCCAGTTTCGCGCCGCTTTGCCGATCCCCCCGTAGACGACAAGCCGGTCGGGGTGCTCCGCCACATCCGGATGGAGATTGTTCATGAGCATCCGGAGCGCCGCCTCCTGCAACCACCCTTTCGTATGCAGCTCCGTCCCCGTGTACGCTTTCACCTTCTCGGCCGCAATTGATTTCGTATCCGCTTTCATTTCCATCCCCCTCCCTTTCTTCCATTGTACAATGAATGTTTGCAAGGTTCAGCCATCAGACGGGAATGATCAGCGTGGTGGTGCTTTAGAGGGGTGAACCGCAGCCGGCGGCAAGGAAAAGCCGTGGCTCTGCAATCCGGCATTGACCACGGTATAATAAGGACAGAGAGCAAGAACGAAAGGAAGGATCCTCATGGATGAAAAGAATCTTAAAATGATTTGCGACTTGGAGACCGGCGTCTGCAAGCCGGCGGATGGTGAAGAGACGCCGAAGTCCGGGCTGATCGATCTGTCGGCTGCGCCGGAAACGAAAAATGATGAGGAGTCAAAGAAAGACGAGGAAAACGGAGAGGCGCGCTGACGCCGCTCCGTTTTTGATTTGGACGGACAGGCCCTTTTGAAACTATTCCGACATGTTATCCGTATCTAAGAATAACAGGAAACGGCGCACGGCCGTTTCCGGATTGGACGGAGGTGCAGAGGATGAGGCGTTGGACCGTTTTTTTATCCGCCGTGGCGGCGGTCTTTCTCGTGCTGTTGTTGCCAAACCCGGCACTGGCAGCGGATTACGAAATCACCGAGAGTGTGATCGATGCACAGGCAGGCGAAGATGGCCTGGTGAATGTGAAAGAGTTCCACACATACAGTTTCAGCGGCAAGTTCAACGGCATCACCCGGGAGCTTCATCCGATGGCCGGGACAAAGATTCTGGACGTCGCCGGGTTTGAAGACGGCAGACCGCTGAAGACCGAGCGGGACGGCAACCTGTACAAAGTTCACCGCAGCGGGAAAAATGAGACCGTCACCGTCGAATTGCACTATACGATTGCAGATGCGCTCAGCAAGCACGAGGATGGAGTCGAATTCATTTGGCCATTTTTTGACGACAGGAACGAATCCGACTATGAAAAGATGACGATCTTTGTCCGCCCCCCTTCCCCTTCTTCGAACACGGAGGCCCTCGGCTACGATGCCTTGTATCGTTCTGAAAAAGTGGAGCCGGACGGGACTGCGCGGTTCGGTCCGGTGCGGGTGAAGTCAGAGAAAAACGGGGATGTCCGGGTCGTATTCGACGCCGCACTGTTCCCGGGGCTGGCCGCGTCCGGCGGCACGGTCCGCGACGGGCTGGCAGCTGACCGGACTCGGCTCGCGGAAGAAGCGGCTGCCGCCGAAAGAAGACACGAGACGGCAATAAAAGCCGGCAACATCGTGTTGCCGATTGCGGGTGCGCCCCTGTTGTTTGTTTTCATCAGGGAATGGCTCATCGCAAAAAGGAAAAAAGAAGAGGCACGCCGGGAAGCGGCACTTGACCGGCTCGAGGTTCCGCAAACCGCGCTCAGCATGCCGGCCGTTCTCCAGTTCACCTCTACCGGCGGTGTGCCACAGGCCGAGTGGCTGTCCGCCTCCCTTCTGGACCTGATACGCAAAGGGCTGGTTGTCCAGCTGTCCGATGAGCTATTCGAACGGACGGACCGGCTCGCCGGGGAAGATCACGAGCAGATCCTGCTTGATCTCTTCTTCCGGGTGCTCGCTAATCCCGAAGGTCGGCTCGACCTTTCCCGTCTCGGGGAACTCACCCAGTCCGAGCAGCAGGCCGACAGCTACGAAGCAAAAATGGCGGAATGGGCGGCCTTGGTGGACGTGGAAGTGAAAACCGCCGGCCTGAAGGAAAAGCGGCCCCTGACCCGGACCATCCTGTCCTCGGTCGGCGTGATGCTGGTCGGACTCGCTATTTATTTCGGCATTGCCGAAGCGTTCGTCCATGTGCTCATCGCGGGACTGCTCGCCTTTATCCTGTTCGTCACCGCCGCCCTCCTGAAACCGCTCACGCCGGAAGGCCACCTCATTCGGGCCGGATGGAACGCCTTCTCGGAACAGTTCGGGAAGCTGGATCCGGAGGAGTGGCGGACCCTTCCGCAAGACGACCGTCTCCGCGGCTATATTTACGCGGTTGGCATGAAAGACAAACATCTCGGCACCCAGTTCTCCGAGTTCTCCTCTCTGGAGCGCCGGACGCCAAGCGGAACCGCGGCCGTCTACGCGGATCCGTTCGTCATGACCCACGCCTTCTCCATCGCCGGGTCGAATGTTGCCCAGCACTCGACCAGCGCCTCTTCTTCCGGAACCAGCGCCGGTGGAGGAGCCGGCGGCGGAGGCGGCGGATCCGGTGCATTCTAAGTCAAATCCCCTCCGGCCGGTCGAATCGGCTGGAGGGGATTTTCGGATTTGTGATTGAGACTGCGGAACGTTGCGTATCTCTTGGAAAACGTTGCGTATCTCTGGCAAAACGTTTCGTATCTTTGCGGAAACGTTGCGTATCTTCGTCAATACGTTTCGTTTCTCCATATTCTCCGTTTCAGCCCATCAGTTCATCAAACTGATCGACGGTTTTCATCGGACCGCCGAACACCCGGGTGTTCCATGTCTCTTCGATATACACATCGGCGAGCGTCCGGAAGCGGCCGCCTTCCCGCTCCGCCCATTCGAGCGCCACGACTCCCTCATACACGTGGGCCATGCGCTTGGCGAGCCCTTTCGCCTCGTATGTCTGAAGCGGATCGTCCAGCCCGGCGAACGTCATAAGATCTGCGGACAATGAATCCATCACGTGCTCGACGGTTTCCTTGGCAGCGCCGGAAATCCCGCCGATCCGGGCGTTCATTTCCTCGATGAACAGCTCGTGGGCCGCGTATTTTTTCACGAGCCGCTGTAGCTCGAGGCCTAGGATATTGGCGGTGCCTTCCCAGACGGTGAGCACCTGGGCATCCCGGAGCAGGCGCGGCGTCACGAAGTCTTCGATATAGCCGTTGCCGCCGTGCATTTCGATCGCCTCGTGGGTGAAGCGGATCGCCTCTTCGGCGGTCTCTTTTTTTAGGAGGGCGATATAGAGCCGGTTCAGCACCTGTTCGCGCTCCGTCGCTTTTCCGTCGGCCACTTTCTGATAGAGATCGATCAGGTCGAACACCGACAGGAGCTCCGCGTTCAGCTTTGCCGACATTTTGCCGAGCGTATCCCGGACCATCGGGTAATCGGTGAGCCGGCGGCCGAATGCATTCCGGCGGGCCGCGTAATCGTGCGCTTCATCGAGCGCCCGGCGCATGATGCCGACCGACGCGACGGCGTTGCAGATGCGCGACAGATTGAGCGCTTCCATCATGTAATAAAACCCTTTCGCCGGGTCTCCGACGACGAACGCTTCCGCCCCGTCGAATTCCACTTCTCCGGAAGGCACGGCCCGAACGCCGAGCTTGTCCTTCAGCCGGCGCACCCTCAGTCCGTTCAGGCTGCCGTCTTCTTTTTTCCACGGAACGGCGAACAGCGATAGACCGCGCGGCCCCGCGCCGGCGCCCTCGATCCGGGCAAGGACCATGGCGACGCCGGCCATTCCGGCATTCGACGCGAAGTATTTCTCCCCATAGATCCAGTACCGGTCTCCTTCTTTCACTGCCCGGACGAGGTTCGCCCCGACGTCCGATCCGCCTTGCCGCTCGGTGAGGAACGTGGCCCCTTCATACAATTCCGTCTCACCCGTTGAGCAGACATGCGGCAGGAACCGCGCTTTCAGAGCGTCATCGGCGTAATGGTCGAGCAGATAGGCGGTCGCCATCGAAAGCGTCACCGGGCAATAGAACCCCGGCTCCGCTTCTGAAAGCAGATAGCCCTGAGCGAAGCTGTACGTGTAGTTCCCTTTGCGGCCAAGTTCGAGGATTTCCTTATGGACATACCCGACGATCCCCTCCCCGTACGTCTCTTTCACGGTCTGCCGGTAGCCTTCATTCACCCACACTTCGGAAATCTCTTCACCGTACCGGTCGAACGGGATGAGCTTCGGCTGGCCGTCCCGGTCGGTGTGTCGGGCGCGTTCGTCGATTTCATTCAGCACCCGGTCCCCGAACCGGTCGAGTTCTTTTTCGGCATAGGCGAACAATTCGGGATCGAGCCGTTCCCGGAGAATGGCCTGCAGCGTCCGGTCCCCCCGCCAGGCGTTCGGCCGGTCCTCTTTCCTTCCTTCCGCCAGCACAGCCGGTTTCTTCTTTGTTTCCCGGATCAAACTCATGTTGTCTCCACCCTTTCCTTCAGGACTTGCTTCAGGATTTTGCCCGATGCGTTTCTCGGCAATTCATCCAGCTGTTCAAACAGGCGAGGCACTTTATACGAAGCGAGTCGTTTTGCAAGATGGGCTTTCAGCGCTTCCGGATCGATTTCTCCTTCGGCCGCATAGACCGCCTTCACCGTTTCTCCCCACTCCGGATGAGGCACGCCGAACACGGCCGTTTCCCGGATGCCCGGGAAAACGAGGATCGCTTCCTCGATCTCTTTCGGATAAATGTTGACGCCGCCCGAGATGATGAGGTCTTTCTTCCGGTCGACGACCCAGATGTAGCCGTCCTCATCAAACTTCGCAAGGTCGCCCGTCTTCAGCCAGCCGTCCTCAAGGAACGTCCCGGCCGTCGCTTCGTCATTGTTGTGGTAGCCGATCATCGTTCCTTCTCCCCGGAGCACGATCTCCCCGACAGCGCCGTCCTTCACGTCTTTCCCTTCGTCATCGACGATCCGGATTTCCGTGTAAAGGGCAGCCCGCCTGCCGATGCTTCCCGCCTTCTCCGCGTGCTCCGGCCCGAGCATGAGCGTCCCGCTCGGCCCCGCCTCGGTCAGGCCATATACACAGACGAGATTGTCCGTCCGGAACGCCTGCTGGACTTTCCGGACTTCCGGGGCCGAAAGCGGCGCGGAGCCGTAGATCCACCATTTCATCGATGACAGATCGGCCTCTCCGATCCCCGGATGTCCCGCCGTCAGCAAATAAGCGACCGGCGCGCCGAAGAAATGCGTCGTCCGCTCTTTTTCAACGGTATCCAGAAGGAGATCCGGCGTGAACGTCGGCGTCAGGACGAGCGTCGCGCCGACAGTTACACCCGCCATGAGGAACAGATGGAGCGGCGCCGAGTGGCTGAGCGGCATCATGATGAGCAGCCGGCTTTCCGGCTTCATTTCAAATTCCGTGCAGATCATGCTGGATACCGTGTGGATGTTTTTGTAGCTGAACAAGACGCCCTTCGGCTTCCCGGTCGTGCCGGATGTGTAGAGGATCGTGGATTCAGCCTCATCCGGCAAATCGCAGGCAACCGGTTCATCCGGTCCGCCTGCCAGTACGTCGGCAAAGCTTTCCCAGCCGGCCTCCGGTTCCCCCGTCTTGATTTTGACCTTCGGACCGGTAATGCCGCGGACCGCCCCGAACACGAGTTCATGGGCGATGATCCCGGCGGCGTCCGCGTCGGAAAGAATGTATTCCAGCTCCGCCCCGGCGAGCTTCACGTTGAGCGGCACGACGATTGCACCGACCCGCTGCACCGCGAAGTAAGCGGTTACAAATTCCGGAACGTTCGGCATGAACAGGGCCACCTTGTCGCCTTCCCCGATCCCCCTTTCCTTGAGTGCACCTGCCAGCCGGTCCGTCTCCCGGTCCAGCTCTTTCCAGGTGACCCTCCGTCCCATCCCGACAACCGCCTCCCCGTCCGCATACTTCCTCCCATTCAACGCCAGCATTTCAGAACTGTTCATCCTTGTTTCCCCCTTCCGTTTGATTTAGTTTCTCGGCAAACTCTCCGCGAAGCTCCACGATCTCTTCCCGGATCTCCTTCAACTCCCGAATCCGGTCGTCGATTTCCTTCAGCTTTTCATCACCATACCGGATGGTCCGCTCCAGCTGCGCCCGGCCGCTCCGGTCCTTGTCGAACAGGAGCACCATCTCCTTGATCTCGTCCAGCGAAAACCCATAACGCTTCCCCCGTGTAATCAGTTTCATCCGGACGACATCCGCCGTCGGGTACAGCCGCCGGCCCCCTTCCGTCCGCTCCGGATCCAGCAGGCCGAGCTCCTCGTAATACCGCAGCGTCCTTGAAGTGACCCCGAACTGCTCCGTCATTTCCCGGATTGTCTTCATACAACCTCCCTCCTCCGATCGCTTCTTCTCTTATTCTATACTTGACGTTGACGTAAACTTCAAGATTAATTTCAGAACATTTCGTTTAGTGTCCGGAAACGTTGTTTATCTTCGGCGAAGCGTTTCGTATCTTTTCGGAAACGTTGTGTATCTTTGGCGAAACGTTTTGTATCTTCGAAGAAACGTTTCGTATCCACGACAAAACCCCTCCTGCCGCTATGGCCGGAGGGGTCCGTCGGTTCAGCTGAAGAAAATCGTGCATACGATCGTGAGGAGGATTGCCGTCAATATATAAGCGACGGTAGCGACGGAGCCTTCCTTGTCGCTTTCCTCGAACAGTTTCGCCGCGCCGAATCCGTGCGAGGCGATGCCGATGGAAAGGCCGCGGGCGACGGGGTGTTTGATGCCGAGCCGGTCGAGGATCGGGATGCCGAGTACGGCCCCGCCGATGCCGGCGATCATGACGTAGACGATCGTCAGCGACGGGATGCCGCCGACCATGGCCGACAGTTCGATTGCGATCGGCGTCGTGGCGTTTTTCGGGATGACCGAACGGGTGACGTCGGGATCGGCGCCGAGCAGCATCGTGAGCCAGTAGGCGCTGAACAGGCCGAACAGGCCGCCGCCGAGAACACCCAGCAGAATCGGTCCGAAGTACTTCTTCACCATCGGCAAGTTGAAATACAGCGGATAGGCGAGCGAGACGACGGCCGGGCCGAGCAGCCAGTTCCACAGGTTTGCGCCTTTCATGTAGGTCTCATACGGGATTCCGGCAACGAGGAGCAGCGCCCCGATGAGAACGGTGGCCACGATGAGCGGCTGGAAATATGTCTTTTTGTATTTGCCGTATAAAAACTGGCCGAATGAATACGCGCCAAGCGTCAAGAGGCTGCCGAACAGCCAGAGGGAGACTTCCTTCATCGCGGCTCCCTCCTGTCCATGAAGCGCTGGAGCGCATAGGCGACGAGGGCGATCGTGGCAAGTGTGCTGAGGAGGACGGCCGGCACCGATACGACATTCCATGTCGCGAACAGGCCGAGGTACAGGATAATCGCCACTGTCGTCGGGATGAAAAACAGCGTGAAGTTCCGGATCAGGACCTGTGCGCCTTCCACATGCCGGTTGACCGGCAGATTTTTGAACAGGATGATGAAGGCGAGCAACAGAAGCATGCCGACGATGCTGCCGGGAATCGGCAGGCCGAGCCATTCCTTCATGCGCATCCCGAACAGATAAAACAGGAAGATCAAAACGAGTTGAAGCAGTCTTTTCATATAGATGAGTCATCTCCAGGCTTGCGGATTGAACACTTCTTTCCATTTTACGCCTCGGGACGGAACAGTCAAGGCGCTCCGGGCAATAAGTGCGTTCCGGTGCATGTACCGCAGCGGCTCCGGTACAATCAAACAAACGGGAATGGGAGGAATGATCGATGGATTTGAAGCTGAACGGAAAACGTGTGCTCGTCATGGCATCAAGCAAAGGGCTCGGCAAAGCGGTTGCCGCCGAGTTTGCACGGGAAGGGGCGGTCGTGTTCCTGACGAGCCGGAGCGAGGAGGCGCTTTCCGTGACGGCCGGTGAAATCAGGCGGGAGACGGGGAATGAAGAAATTCACTTCGCTCCATGCGACATGTCGTCCGCAAATGACATCACCCGGCTGTTCAAGACCGTCAGAAAGACGATCGGAGCGCCTGATATTCTGATCAACAACACCGGCGGTCCGAAAGCCGGCGGATTCGAAGGAGTGGAAGACGCGGACTGGATCCATGCATTCGAACAAAATCTCCTCAGCTACACGCGGACCATCCGGGAAGTCCTCCCTTCCATGAAGGAAAACGGCTGGGGCCGGATTATCAACATTTCATCTTCCTCGACAAAAGAAGTGATCGACGGGATCATCCTATCGAACACGATGCGCGTGGTCGGTCTGTCGAAGTCGCTTGCACGGGAAACGGCCGCGGACGGGATTCTCGTCAATACGGTCGGACCCGGAAGAATCGAGACGGACCGGATCATCGAGCTCGATTCGATCACGGCGGAAAAGCGGGGAATCCCTCTGGAACAGATCACCGAAGAGCAGCGGACCCGGATTCCGATCGGCCGGTACGGCAAGCCGGATGAATTCGCCCGTGCCGTCGTCTTCCTCGCCTCAGGCGCCAACACTTATCTCACCGGCCAATCCTTAGTCATCGACGGCGGGATGCTGAAGGCGCTTTGATTCTCTTGAAATGAACGGCTTTCCGCCGACGCGGAAGCCGTTTTTTCATGTTCGTCTTTCCGCAATCGGCCTGGCACGGCGGCCAAATGACGAACAACAGAACACGCAAGCCGTTTAACCATCCCCCAAACTCGAACGGCTCCTCCGGTTCCGTGATCTGATTCCGCTTGCAATCCGAACGATCCGCATAGCTATCCTGTTTCTTCCTTTGCCCGCCTGCCGTTCTTCTGTTAAACTAAAAAAGTTGCGGATTGTGAAGAATCTCACAAACATGAAAAGGAGCGTGGACAAACCCACTCAAACAAGGAGATGATCAAATGACTTCTCTGACCGTCAATGAAAAGACTGTACAGGAAGCAAATACAGACGATTATTCATTGGACCGCGTACCGCGTTCCGAACGGAAAATGGGATGGCTGAGCATTACGAACATCACGTTCGGCATCGCCACGGCGATCTTCTATTTTCAGATGGGAAGCGTGATGGCCCTTCAGTTCGGTGCCATCAATGCTCTGATTTCCTCCGCGTATGCCATCGTCGTCGCCGGCATCCTCGGCTCCTTCATCGCCTATTTCTCTGCGAAATCCGGCATGAACGTGAACCTGATGTCGCGCGGCGGCGGATTCGGCTATATCGGCGCCTCGCTCACATCTTTCATCTACGCCACGAACTTCATCATGTACTGTGCTTTTGAAGGACTGATCCTGGTCGCCGCCATCCATACGTTCCTCCCCTCCATCCCCGAATGGGCGCTCATCGTCTTTTTCGGCACTCTCGTCATCCCACTGAACTGGTTCGGCATCAAGCAGCTCGACAAGCTGCAGAAATGGTCGCTGCCGATCTTCTTCCTCTTTCTCATTGCGGCTATCGCATTCGCCGCCTTTACCCCGTCCGTCTACGGGGGACATTTTTGGGCTTACATGCCCGAAGGCGTTGAAGTCGGCGGCCGGGCACTGCTCATGTGCATCGGCATGCATCACGGGATCATGGGGCTCACCGCCCTGCTCGCTTCGGACTACACCCGGTTCATGAAGCCGGCCGATACAAAAATCGGGTCCATCGCAGTCGGCTTTATCCCCCAGATCTTCTGCTTCGGCGTCATGGGCGGCCTCGGCATCTGGTTCGGCGTCCGTCTCGGAGAAGCGAATCCGGGCATCTATATCGTCTTCCTTCTCGGAATCGGCGGTGCGCTGTTCACGATGCTGACCCAGCTTCGCATCAACGTTACGAACATCTACAGCGCTTCGCTCTCCCTTTCGAATTTCTTCGAAAACATGTTCCGCTTCACGCCCGGGCGCCGTTTCTGGGTCGTGATCGCCGGAGTTTCTGCGATGGCGCTCATGCTTGGCGGCATCGTCGACCACCTCGGAACGGCGATGACCTTCCAGGGCGTGTTCCTGCTTTCCTGGGCAGCGGTCCTCGTCACGGACGCCCTCGTCGTGAAAAAACTGCTTAAAATCGGCCCGGCTTATTACGAGGCGCGCCAGCAATACTTGTATAAATGGAATCCGGTCGGCACAGTTTCGCTCATCCTCGCCAGCGGACTCGGCACTATTGCCGCCCTCGGCTATATGGGCGTCTTTCTGGAAAGCACAGCTGCGTTTTTCGCCGCGGTCCTGGCCTCCCTCACGACCATTGCCATGGCGGTCGCGACAAAAGGCCGGTATTACTTGCAACGGGAACCGGCAGACGTTCCGAAAGAAGATTTCATTGCCTGAGCCGCATCCCGACGTGACCGCTTCTCCGCTCCGGAGCGGGTCTTCCAACCGCAATAGGAAAACCGCTCTCCCGAATCCCATCGGAAGAGCGGTTTTTCTTGTAAGAATCATTCTCCGCGGTAGCCGGTGTTCGCACGGACGGCTACTTCCGCAAAGCGGCGGGCGTCCTTTTCCTTCGACAGAACAGTCCCGAGCCAGCCGCCGAGGAATCCGAGCGGCACCGAGATGATCGCCGGGTTCGTGAGCGGGAAGAGCGGCTCCCCGACGAAGATCGCGGCTCCGGCTTCAGGGGACAGGACATTCGGGCTGACCGCCACGAGGACGAGCGCCGAGACAAGCCCGAAGACCATCGCCGTGAGGGCGCCGGAAGTGTTGAACCGCTTCCAGTAGATCGTGTAAAGAATCACCGGCAGATTCGCGCTTGCGGCCACGCAGAACGCGAGCGAGACGAGGAAGGCGACGTTCATCGTCTGGGCGAACAGGGCCAGGGCGATCGAGAAGACCGACACCCAGAGGGATGCCTGGCGGGCAGCCTTCATCTGTTGCTTTTCGGTCGCCTGGCCCTTCTTGATGATCTGGCCGTAGATGTCGTGTGCGAATGCCGAAGCGCCTGTCAGCACGAGTCCGGCCACGACGGCCAGGATGGTAGCGAAGGCGACGGCGGACACGAACGACATGAGGAGATCTCCGCCGAGTGCTTCGGCGAGGAGCGGAGCGGCCATGTTGCCGGCCGGGTTCGCCGCCATGATGGCGTCGTGTCCGACAAATGCGGCGGCCCCGAACCCGAGGAAGATGGTCAGGATATAGAAAATCCCGACGATCCACGTGGCCGTGACGACGGAGCTGCGGGCCGTCTTGGCGTCTTTCACTGTAAAGAAACGCATCAGGATATGCGGAAGACCCGCTGTTCCCAGGACGAGCGCGAGCATGAGCGAGATGGTGTCAAGCGGCACCGTATACTTCAGGCCCGGCTGCAGGAACGCCTCCCCGTGCGAGGTCGCTGTCTTCACTTCGGTGAACATCGTCGCAATGCTGAAGTCGAATTTCGCAAACACAAGGAATGCGATGACGACCGTGCCGAGCATGAGGAGGACCGCCTTGACGATCTGGACCCAGCTCGTCGCCGTCATGCCGCCGAACAGGACGTAGACCGTCATCATGACCCCGACGATGAGGACCGCGATCCAGTAATCGATGCCGAACAGAAGCTGGATGAGCGCCCCGGCACCGACAAGCTGTGCGATCATGTAAAAGATGACGATCGTAATCGTGCTGAGCGCTGCCGCCGCCCGGACCTTCTTCGAGTCAAACCGCGAGTTGATCATATCGGCGAGCGTGTATTTTCCGAGATTCCGGAGCGGCTCCGCGACGAGGAACATGACGACGAGATAAGCAATGAGGAATCCGATTGAATAGAAGAAGCCGTCAAATCCGAACAGCGCGATCATCCCCGCGATACCGAGGAACGAAGCGGCAGAAAGATAATCCCCCGCGATGGCGAGGCCATTCTGCCAGCCGGTGAGCCCCCCGCCGGCGGTATAAAACTCGCCGGCGTTCGTCGTGCGCTTCGCGGCCCACCAGGTGATGAACAAAGTCAGCAGGACAATGGACAGGAATAAAACAATGACGGTTGTGCTCATGCGCGATCCCCCTTCAGCTCCGTTTCGACGATTTCATCCGCCTCACGGTCGAACTTCTGGAATTTCTTAACGTACACGATGCAGAGCACCCACGTCATGACGAACTGGGCGGTCGCATAGATCCAAGCCCAGGAAATGTCCCCGACCGCCGGCCTTTCAAGCACATCCGTGTAAGAAGTCAAAATCGGCAGCATGAAATAAAATGCCAGGAAGAAAACCGTAAGCGGAACGATGAATTTCTTTTTCCGGGCAATCAGCCCCTTGAACTTCGGACTTTCGGCAACTGCTGTAAAATCCGTCCCTCCTGCATGATTGGGTGCTTCCCGCTGCCGTGCCTTCCGGACAGATCGGCTGTCCGTGTAAACGCTTCCAACTTTCATATGACTCTCCTCCTTCTTTTAGTCATCCAAGTGATATGGAAAGAATAGATTCATTTTAGCGTCAATAGAGTCAATATTCAAAAGGTTTTTTCACTTAATTTGGAATTGGTATAATAGTCGCACTTCATTTAGCCTGGCGGAAGGGTTTTCCGGCAATCCGGTGCCTGTGGCCGGTCCTTCCTGCCCATGGCATCGTAGTTTCCGTCTGACCGGCGACATTGCGGGAATCCAACCGTTTACATTTCCGCGAACGCGGGCATACAGTCATTAGGCAAAAAATGAAAGGGGTGACATCATGGACAACTTCAAGGACAAGATCGAAGGCCAGATGGACCAGTATGACTCCGAAGAAAAGGACCAGATTCTCGAGAACTTCAACCGCTTCAAGCAAGTCCTCGGCGATAAAGTCGAAAAAGGCGAGAAGATGGGACTCAGCGACGAACAGCTTGCCAAAGGTGCCGAACTAGTGGCCAATCACCTGGCCAAACACGAAGAACCCCGCAACCGCGAGCAGTACCTCCTTCAGCAGCTCTGGGAAGTCGGCGACAAAGATGAACAGCATCACCTCGCCCACATGCTCGTCAAACTCGTACAGAAAGACTGACCGCCGGAAAGTGAACCGGGGAGCCTCGCGCTCCCCGGTTTTTTCGCATTCTTTTCTTCCTTCTGTTGCCATTGACGAACGATGTCGGAATCTGTATGCTTTTTTAGAAATTTTCTAAACACTGAATGATCGAGGGGGAATCAGGGGGCATGGCAGACTTGAAATCGTTCATCGACCAGTATCTGTCCGAGCATAAAAATCACTTTGAACAAGTAAGCGAATATATCTATCACCACCCGGAAACACGGTTTGAGGAATACGAATCGTCAAAGTTCCTCGCAGACGAATGCGAAAAAGCCGGTTTCTCGGTTGAGCGCGGTGTCGGCGGAATTGAAACCGCATTCATCGGCACGTACGGCAAGGGAGCGCCGGTCATCGGTTTCCTCGGCGAGTTCGATGCACTGTCGGGTCTGAGCCAGGAACCGAATCTGGCCGAGCCCAAACCATGGGACCGCAATGTCGGGCACGGCTGCGGACACAATCTGCTCGGCACCGGTGCTTTCGCGGCAGCCTGTGCAGCGAAGGCCTACCTGGAGGAGAACAACTTGCCCGGCACAGTGAAATTCTTCGGATGCCCGGGAGAGGAAGGCGGATCCGGCAAAACGTTCATGGTACGCGAAGGCGTATTCGACGGTGTGGACCTCGCCCTCTCCTGGCATCCGTCCCCAGGCAATGCCATCATGTCGCTGTCATCGCTTGCGAACTACCAGGTCTTCTTCCGCTTCAAGGGGGTCCCATCCCACGCGGCGAACTCGCCGCATCTTGGCCGAAGTGCGCTTGATGCGGTCGAACTCATGAACGTCGGCGTCCAGTATCTCCGCGAGCACATCATCGATGCTGCCCGCATCCATTATGCCGTCACGAACACCGGCGGCATCTCGCCGAACGTCGTGCAGGCCGAAGCGGAAGTCCTCTACCTCATCCGCGCACCGAAAATTGCGCAGGTCGACGAGATTTACAAGCGGGTCATCAAAATCGCGGAAGGTGCGGCACTTATGACGGAGACCGAACTGGAAATCGAATTCAACAAAGCATGCTCGAACTACGTTCCGAACCGTGCCGCCGAACGGATCCTCTATGAAAGCCTGCAGGAAGTCGGCCCCGGAGAACCTACTGAGGAAGAAAAGACGTTCGCGAAAGCGATCCACGACTCGCTCACCGAAAGCGAACAGCAGGATGCCTTCAACGGCATGCGCGGCTTCGGCTACTTCGGCGACGGAAGCGAATACGAAGGCAAATACATCGCCGATACGGTCGGCCCGTACGTCGAAACCGATGAAGTGCTCGCCGGATCCACCGACGTCGGTGATGTCAGCTGGGTCGTCCCGACTGCGCAGCTCACCACGTCCACATCCGCAATCGGCACTCCTCTGCACACTTGGCAGATGACAAGCCAGGGACTTTCGACGAATGCCCACAAAGCGATGCTTCGTGCAGCCGCCTCAATGGGCCTCACCGGCATGAAAGTCCTGCAAAATCCGGAACTGCTGGAACCGGCCAAGAAGGAGTTCGCCGAATTCCAGAAAAAACACCCGTACACGAACCCGATTCCGGCCCATGTGAAGCCATCGAAGCTGAACGGCTGACCGGGCTTCCGGAGTACGGCCGGAAACAAACATATATATGAACGAATCGAGGGGAAATGATGGAAACTGCTAAAAAGGGGTTCTTCAACAAGTTTCTGAACGGTGTTGAAAAGGTCGGCAACAAATTGCCGGATCCGTTCATCCTGTTCGTCTATATGGCGCTTGGCGTCATCGTGCTGTCCTGGATCTTCAGCCTGTTCAACGCGCAGGTCACCCATCCGGGAACCGGCGAGACGCTTGACATTAAAAACCTGGCGTCCGGAGAGGGGCTTCGGTACATCGTCACATCGATGATCGAAAACTTTACCGGGTTCGCCCCGCTCGGCATCGTGCTCGCCATGATGCTCGGAATCGGGCTCACCGAGAAAGTCGGTATGCTCGACTACGCGATCCGCAAGACGATCATGAAATCGCCGCCTTGGCTGCTCACTTATTCCGTCGCCTTCGTCGGGGTCATGGGGAACCTCGCGTCTGACGCGGCCATGCTGCTCATCCCGCCGCTCGCAGCCATGGTCTTTTATAAGGTCGGACGGCACCCGCTTGCCGGGCTGGCGGTCGGCTATGCGTCTTCCGGTGCCGGATTCACCGCCAACCTGCTCATTGTCGGCACCGATGCCCTGCTTGCCGGTATTTCAACGGAAGCCGCAAAAATCATCGACGACACCATTGTCGTGACGCCTGCCGATAACTGGTACTTCAACATCGTTTCCGTATTCGTCATCACTTTCCTGGCCGGCTTCATCACATCCAAATTCATCGAGCCGCGCCTCGGCAAATATTCGGGCGAAGCGGTGGAAGTGGATGTTGAGGAAGACCCGCCGAATGCCGGCAAAGGCTTCCGCAATGCGATGATTGCCGCGCTCGTCTTCCTTGTCCTCGTGTATCTGTCGGTCGGCTTCTCCTGGAGCCCGCTCCGCAGTGAGGAAGGAAAAGTCATTCCTTCACCGTTTCTGACTGGAATCGTGCCGATCCTGCTGTTCCTGTTCCTGACCGTCGGGATCACATACGGGGTGACCGTCGGCAAGATCAAAAGCGGAAAAGACATCGCCGGGTATATGGCCGAGTCGATGAAGGACATGAGCGGTTATATCGTCCTCATCTTCGCCATTTCCCAGTTTATCGCCTACTTCAACTGGTCGAACATCGGAATCTGGGTCGCCGTCAACGGTGCCGAATTCCTGGAAAGCATCAACTTCACGGGAATCGGGCTGATTATCGGCTATATTATCTTCACGGCCCTGATGAACTTCCTTATCACATCGGGATCCGCAAAGTGGGCGCTTGAAGCGCCGATCTTCGTGCCGATGTTCATGCAGCTCGGCTACCACCCGGCTTTCACGCAAGCCGCCTACCGGATTGCGGACTCCTCGACGAACATCGTGACACCGCTCATGCCATACATGGTCGTCGTGCTCACATTCATGCAGAAATACGATAAAAAGGCCGGCATCGGGACGCTCATTTCCCTCATGCTCCCTTACTCGATGGCCTTCCTGATCGCCTGGATCATCCTGATCCTCATCTTCTTCTACGCGGGGATCCCGTTCGGGCCGGGCATCACGCCTTACATTTAAGAACAATCGCCTCCGGTCCGTTCGGAGGCGTTTATTTTAAACGAGAAAGGAAGGATCGCCATGCTAAATGAACAACTGAAAGCCGAATTGATCGATCGCCGGCGCGACCTGCACCGCCATCCGGAACAGGGATTTCTTGAAATGAGGACGGCCTCGATCGTCGCAACGGAACTTCTCCGGCTCGGCTTTGAGATCCGGACCGGCCTTGACGTCATGGACCGCGAGGCCGTCATGGGCAAGCCGTCCGACGAAGAAACAGCAGCTCACTTCGAGTGGGCGAAAGAGAACGGCGCCGATCCTCAGACTGTGGATCGATTCAAGGACGGCTACACCGGTATTGTCGCCGACTGGAAAACCGGCAGACCGGGCCCCGTCACCGTGTTCCGGGTCGACATGGACGCCCTGCCGATCACCGAATCCGACACCGATGACCACGTCCCCCGCCGGGAAGGCTTCCGGTCGATGAATGAAGGCTCGATGCATGCATGCGGCCATGATGCCCATACGACGATCGGCCTGGGCCTCGCCCGCCTCGTATCGGAAACTGCCGGGTCGCTTTCCGGCACGGTCCGCATTATTTTCCAGCCGGCGGAGGAAGGAACCCGAGGTGCGCGCTCAATGACGGAAGCGGGCGTCGTTGACGATGCCGATTTCTTCATCGCCACCCATGTCGGGACCGGTGTGCCGCACGGAACCTTCCTCGCCGCCTCGAACGGCTTTCTGGCAACATCCAAAATCGACGTAACATTTAATGGAGTCGCATCCCATGCAGGCGCAAAGCCGGAAGAAGGCCGCAATGCCCTGCTGGCCGCAGCGAACGCGGCGATTAATCTGCACGCCATCTCCCGGCATTCGGACGGAACGACCCGTGTCAACGTCGGCGAGTTTCATGCCGGTAGCGGCCGCAACGTCATCGCCGACCGCGCGGAAATGAAGATCGAAACGCGCGGCCAGAATGCGGACGTCAACGCATTCGTGAAAGAACAGGCCGAGCGCATCATCCACGGTGCCGCAGACATGTACGGCGTGGATGTTGAATTCCGCACGGTCGGCGAGGCGATCGACTGCAAATGTTCGGATGAGCTTGCCCGCACTTTGGCAGAAGTTGCTGCCGGTTCGGATTACGTCGATGCGGTCGTCCTTGAGGACAATGCATCCGCCGGCTCCGAAGACGCCACCTATTTCATGGAACGCGTGATCCGCAACGGCGGTGAGGCCACTTACTGCATCGCCGGCACCGACCTCGCCGCCGGACACCACAACGAACGGTTCGACATCAATGAAGAAACGATGTTCGCCGCGGTTGATGTTTTGTTCCGGACGGCGCTTCGGCTGAACGGCCGAAACTGATTTGCCGGTGTAAATAGAAAAAGGATGTGCTGCCGCCCCGGCAAGGGCCCTGCACATCCTTTTCTTATTCAAACAAAGAAACTTTTGGATCCTTACCGAGAGCCAGGAGCATCCCGTGAAGCTGGCCGCGGTGATGAGAAAAGTGGACAGCAATCTGAACAAGCCAGCCATATCGGGTGCAAGTGACACCCCACCAGGAAGTCGTTTTTTCTTCAAGTGAGGCGGCCGTGTATAAATCATAACGGCTTCGAAGATTATCTGCGGAACGGGTAAGCGCGGAGCGAATCTCCTCCAGGCTGTCCGGCCGGTTCGCCGTATAAAATGCCGCCATTTTCTCTTCGGATGCTTCATCGGAGATGAGAAGATCCGCTTCGCAGAGCAACGCCAAGTGCCCGAGCAATTCCCCGAGCGACCGTTTTCCCGGATACGGCCGGAAAACGAGATCCTGTTCCGCCAGCCCGTCCATCATTCCGGACACCGTGCCTTGCATGAAATCCAGCTGACGAAAAATCTGAGCACATTTCTCGTCCATCTTTATTTACCCGAAACGATCGTCTCGAGGCACACCCGCACGCCTCGCAACAGATCCTCATGGCTCCAACTCGGAATGCGGCCGTGCCGGATTCCGAGTTCGTGAGAGGCCGGAACGTGGATAAATCCGGACCGCATGCCCGGTCGTTCAGTCGCCGCGTAATGAAGACCGCCGAACATGACGTTATTGCACAAATATGTACCGGCCGTGTTCGATACTTCTGCAGGCAGGCCCGCCTCGATCAGCGCATTGACCATGTCCCGGACCGGAAGCGTGGAAAAGTAGGCATCCGGCGCGTCTTCATTGATCGGCTCATCGATTGGATGATTGCCGTCATTGTCCGGGGCACCGTCCTTGACATTGATCGCCACCCGCTCCGGCGTGATTTTATAACGCCCCCCTGCCAGTCCCAGCGACACGGTCACATCCGGATTGACTTCCCGGATCACGCCCATCAGCCGGGCCTCCGCCCGGTTGAAGTCGACCGGCAAAATGCGGCTGCAGATTTTATAATCCCCGATCATCGTCCCGTCCAGCTCCTCGGCCACCCGCATCGTCGGGTTCACCGGATAGTCCAGAAACGGCTCAAAGCCGGTCAGCAGAATCGTCTTCATCCCAAATCATCCCCTCAGTCGAATTTCATTACCTTGAATGTACCCGTTGAGTAGCCGATCAACTCATCAGCCTCATTGTACAGGCGCCCTTCCAGCAAAATGGTGCTCTTCGTCCGGTTGATCACTTCAGCACGTGCGACCATCGCCCCGCCGACCAGTGGCCGGAGAAACTGAGTCTGCATCTGGATCGTCATCGTGTCATCGTAGCCGATCGACCGGATATGCAGGCCCATCACCGTATCAAGGACGCTCATAAACACACCGCCGTGCACGGTGCTTCGGACATTATCAAATTCCGGCCTGTACGGGAGGCGCAGCTCGACATCCCCCTCCTCAAGCTTGGTGATCTCCAGTCCCAGGAACCGGAAATACTCACTATCTTCAAAATCCGCGCGGACGCGGTCAAGTTCGGTCGCAATCATGATGCAAGACTCCTTCGTGTTGGGTTATCACCAACTAGTATAACAAAAACTGGCTGAATTCGCAGAAATCCCGGAAATTTGTCTGGTATTTATGAATGGTCAGTCATTCATATGGTAGAGTAGAGGAAACAGTCTGTGAGGTGGCCATGATGATTTTCAAAGGTTCCGGCGTTCTCGGCGACCAGTCGGGCGTGCAGTATTGCCAGGCGATGAATAAAGGGCTCGGCGTGACCCTTAACTGCTACGCCTTTGAAACGGACGGCGTCCTGATCGACACCGGTGCTCATTCCCTGCGACAATTTTTCCGGCCGTTTATTGATCAAGCCCAACCCGATTTCGTCGCAATCACCCACTACCACGAAGATCACACCGGAAATGCGGCTTATTGTGCGGCCAAGGGGATTCCGATTTACATGGATCCGCTGTACGCGGAAGACTGTAATGAACGAGCCCGCTATCCGTTTTACCGTAGGCTTTTCTGGGGCAGCCGGCCGGCGTTCTCTTCCGAAAAAATGCCCGAAACCTTTTCCTCCAGACACTTCCAGTGGCGCGCTGTTCAAACGCCCGGCCATGCGGCGGACCACGTTTCCTTACTGAATGAGTCGACGGGACAGTTGTTTTCAGGCGATCTGTTCGTAAGCGTGAAACAAAAAGTCGCCCTGCGCGAGGAAAACATCCCTGAGACAATCCGCTCGCTCGAAACGATCCTGGAGTACGACTTCGGTGAAATGTTCTGCTGCCATGCGGGTTATGTAAAAGACGGAAAAAAGAAAATCAAGGAAAAGCTCGAGTTCCTGACGGATTTAACAGGTAATGTCTCTCATCTGGTACACCAAGGGCTCAGTGCCGATGAAATCCAGCAGGAGCTGTTTCCCAAACGATATCCAATCAGCCGATTCTCACGCGGCGAGTGGGACTCCAAGCATATCATCTCGTCTATTCTCACTGATATCGGATAACAAAAATGCCCCCTCTCTATCCGAGAAAGGGCTGCACAATAGAATGTTTGGAAGCGACCCGACAGCGGGGTCATAAGTCGCCGCAGGTCAACTTCCATTCTTAGGATACAACATCGGCTGGACAGACCTTTTCCGATTTAGGGAAAGGTCTGCTGCTCAAATCATCTAGTGAATTGAGGAGGAGACAAAATGGCCAATCAACCGAGCGCACGGACAGTTGAAATAGCCAAGCAGATCGAGAAAGCTTATGAGACACGGAAACCAATTGATTTTATCCGCCATCAGTATTCCCTTCGAGAGGATGAAGCCTACAAAGTCCAGGACGAATGGGTGCGCAGATGGTGCGGAATCGGCCGTGACCGGATTATCGGATACAAAATCAGTATGACGAGCCCAGAAACCCAGGCGATCGCAGGCACGGATGAACCGGCTTACGGGACTCTCTTAAATTCCCACATCGTGAAGAGTGGTGCAACGGTACATCTGTCCGCATTGTTTGAACCGCTGATCGAGCCGGAGATCATGTTTATTTTGCAGGAGGATCTATCGCCGGAAGCTTCGGCTGAGGAAATCCTGAGCAAATCCAAAATCGCTCCGGGAATCGAAATTCCCGATGCACGCTATAAAAACTGGTACCCTAACTTTTCCCTCGCCGACCTGATCTGTGACAACACAGCAACCGGTTTAGTCGCCCTGTCAGAGCCGGTCGACCCACCGCCTCTAGAAAAAATGGCAGACATCGGGATGGAACTTTATAAGGATGATAAACTTATCAACAGAGGCAACTCCTCCGCCGTGCTCGGCAATCCGGCCACCGCCGTCGTATGGTTATCGAAGAAGCTCGCCGAGCATGAACGGATGCTTGAAAAAGACATGGTGATTTCATCGGGAACTTTCCTTTCGCCAATCCCTGCAACTCCAGGAATATACAAGGCATTATACCCGGGAGTAGGTAGGGTTGAAATTGAATTTGTCCGATAAAAATAACGATGACATGGACCGATATAGGCATGTCATCGTTGTTTTTTTGATTTATTTACTTCTCAATCTTCACATCTTGCAGTTTCAAGTACTGTCCATCCGAAACAGTGATGTATTGATCGGACTCAACAATGTCATTTGAGATGATACTGCCGAGTTGATGACTGCTGTCGGACGCAACTTCTATATAGCCCATGCCGATTGTAGAATCGAGGATAACTTTATATTCTCCGGCCGGGATGTCCTTGCCAACCTTGAACATGCCGGTCTCATAGATGCCGTTTTCCGGGATAATAGAGGGAGCCTGGTCTACGGGATACATCTTGCCCCGCTGCAGCTTGAAGTACTGGCCGTCCTGTAATGTAACATAAGCGGTTCCGCCGGTCAGGTTATCGTTAAAAATGATGCTGTCCAAAGTGCCGGTACTGTCCTTGGATGCCTCAAAATAAGCCATTCCGTCGGAAAACACAAGATATTCGCCGGGCGGGAGATCAGTTCCGACTTTGTACGTCCCTGCTTTAATCTCTGTAGTTTTCTCGGCCGGCTCTTCTTCCGGCTCAGTCACCTCTTCCTGAGGAGCTTCCGTTTCCTGCGTTGCATCATCCGTTGCCTCTTCCGGCGCTTCGTCTGCTGTTGTCTCTTCCTGATCCTTCGATACATCACTGCTTACCGGTGTCTTTTCTTCACTGGTCATACCTCCGGCACATGCTCCAATAATGATGCCAAAAAAAATAATCATCCCAAGGCAGCCAAGACACCCGGCTAAAAAGCCTTTTTTCTTTTTATTTTTTCCATCCGGCGGCATTACTTGCTGATTCTGCTGTTCCATCGAATCTTCCTTCCCGTTTAATAATCTCACTTGGTGACCCTCCATAACCTGCGGTGCTTTGTCATCTGCAAACCATTCTACCCTTGCAGAAAAAAGAACCTTCCCCATAATTGGGAAAGGTCCTGTCGCTGTGTGTGATACCCTACTTCAGATGCACTTGATCCATGAGCCCCTCGTCGGTCGAGATGACTTTCAGGAGTCCTTCGTGTTTGATGTAAACGGTTTTGTAAGCGGGTTTTTCGCCGTCCATGAACAGAAGGACACGGTTGCCCGGATTGTCATTGGC
Organism: Bhargavaea cecembensis; assembly: GCF_000826125.2. Taxonomy (GTDB): domain Bacteria; phylum Bacillota; class Bacilli; order Bacillales_A; family Planococcaceae; genus Bhargavaea; species Bhargavaea cecembensis_B. The sequence goes on along the minus strand of NZ_LN651373.1, from coordinate 535,251 downwards.
GACGCGGATTTCGTAGTCGTCCGGGTTGAAGTAGTCGCCGACATGTTCGAGTTCTTCATAGTCCGAGGTGTCTTCTGCCGGCAGGGCGTTGTCCGCCTCGCTTGCATGGATCGTGTCTCCGTTGTTCTGTTCACCGGCCGCTTCTTCATCCTCGTCTTCCGTGACGATTCCTTTGTTCGTCTGGTCGCCGATTGCGTCGCCCGTCTCTTCGCTGTCCGGGTTCACGGGTGCCTGTTCGGGATTTTCCTGTTGGTTGCACGCGCCGAGGAGCACGGCCAGTGCCGCCAGAATGGCCAGCTGTTTTTTCATCTGCCTCTCCCCCTTTCATAAAAACTACTATACCCGTTCCGACCGTTGACAACACGTCCGGCACCCTGTAACTTTAGCGTTATAACGCGTTAAAGCAAAAAGGAGCGATCTCATGAACAGACTGTGGAGCGACATGGCGCGCCGTACCGAGCCGTACATTCCCGGTGAGCAGCTCAACCGGCCGGACGTCATCAAACTGAATACGAACGAGAATCCGTACCCGCCGAGCCCGGAAGTGCTGGACGCCATCCGGGCCGAGGCCGCCCGGCTGCATCTGTACCCGTCCCCGACCGCGAAGCCGCTCCGCGAAGCGATCGGCAGGGCTGAAGGGTTGCCGGCCGATCATGTCTTCACCGCCAACGGCTCGGACGAGGTGCTCGCATTCTCGTTCATGGCGTTCTTCGATCCCGGGCGGACGATCCGCTTCCCTGACATCACTTACAGCTTCTACCCCGTCTATTCAAAGCTGTTCGATATCCCGTTCGAGGAAGTCCCGCTCCGGGAGGATTTCACGCTGGATCTTGCGGGATTCGCCGGTTCCGACGGCGTCATCCTGCCGAATCCGAATGCGCCGACCGGGCTTTACGAGCCGCTTGCCGGCATCCGGGAAATCCTTGAATCCAGCAAGGACCGGGTCGTCATCATCGACGAAGCCTACATCGATTTTGCCGGCCCGTCGGCAGCGGAGCTCATCCCCGAATTCGAAAACCTGCTCGTCGTCCGGACGACGTCAAAATCCCGGTCGCTCGCCGGCCTGCGCGTCGGCTACGCGCTCGGCAGCCCGGACCTGATCGAAGGCCTCGTCAGGATCAAGGACTCGTTCAACTCGTATACACTCGACCGGCTTGCCCAGGCCGGTGCCGCGGCGGCCTTCGGGGACCCGGCTTATTTCAAGGAAACGACCGGAAAAATTATCGCAACCCGGTCCCGCTCCGCAAAGCGGCTGGTCGAACTCGGCTTCACCGTCCTGCCGTCGTCCGCGAACTTCCTGTTCTGCACCTATCCGGACCGGAGTGCGGAATCCCTGTACACGGAACTGAAAAACCGGAACATCCTCGTCCGCCACTTCGGCAAGCCGCGGATTTCGGAATACCTTCGGATTACCGTCGGGACGGACGCCCAGATGGACCGGCTGTTCGGAGAGCTGGAAGAGATTTTACGAAAATAAAAGAAGTGGACCGCCCGCTCGAAACGGGACGGTCCACTTTTTTCATTCACCCGCAAACCCCCGTCCGACGTCTTCCGGCGCATGGGCATCGGACCCGGTCTGCAGTTTCATTCCAAGTCCAAGAGCTTCCCTGACCATCCATTCCTCCGGATACGTCTCCCCGTAGTCCGGCTTGCGGCGGCCGGCATGATTGAAGTCGAGGCGGTATCCGTTCCTTGCGGCCGTTTCCAAAACCCCCTGCCAGTCGACCGGATCGCTCTCCGGCGCAACCCGTTTCCGAAACTTATGAATCAGATTGATATGGCCGAGCACAGGCGGGTTCAATCCGCCGAACGGCTTGCCGGCCGCCTTCAGGATCGCTTCCCCGTACGCCTGGTAGATGATCCCGACCTCCAGTTCCGCCGATTTCTCTTCGAATGCATCCGCACTGTAATCCACACAGAACCAGCCGTCCGGCAGCCGGACGAAATGGACGCTCAAAATCGAGTTTCCGGCGGCTTCCGGATATTGTTGAAGGAGTTTGAGGGTCTCTCTCTCGAATCCTTCTATATAGTCGACTTCAAATCCGCAACGGACGTCGACCCGGCCGGCGTACTCCTTCCGCAGCCTGGCGCCTTCCGCGAGATAGGCCTCCACGTCTTCCAGCCGCATCGCGCTGTCCTTCTCCGGCACCGGATCCTCGAACCCTTCCGGCAGCGGGGCATGTTCGGTGAAGACGAGCACGTCGATTCCCTTTCGTTCCGCTTCCTTCACATAGTCCTCCATCGGCGCATCCGTTCCGTGCGGGCAGAACGGCGTATGCACGTGGCCGTCGATTTTCATCTTTTCTTTCCCCCGGTCTGTTGAAATTTTTAAAAAGCTATGTTACGATTTCACTTGTTTACTACTTTACCATGTTAAATCGATGAAGTGAAGAGGTGGATCCGAATGACATCATTCATCTATAATCCGGCGCTCATCCGGCAGAAGCAGCTGGAAGTGGAGTTCCTGTCCTTTTTCCATGGTCACGGTTTCGATATCATCGATCTGCCCGTCGTGGAGACGTTCGACTGGGCGGGCATGACGGATGACGATCTCCGGCTCATGCCGCAGCGCGAGACTTGGATCCAGGACGGGTCCGTCCATGCGCTCCGCCACGACTGGACGAATTCGATTGTCCGGTATTTGACCAAATATAAGATCGATGCGGAACGTGCCGCCTATTCCGGGCCGGTGTTCCATTCGGGTTCAGAGACCCGGCAGCTCGGCATGGAAGTGTTCTCCGACCGGACCGCCCGCCAGCAGGAGGCACTGGAGCTCCTCATCGGGTTCATGGACGACCGTCTCGGCGACCGGGCGCAGACCGCGGTTATCAGCCATTATGCGCTCCTGCCGATCATTCTCGGCGGGGACCGTTTGGCGGAGCCGGCGATCCGGCGCGCGCTGTCACAGCGGAGTTCGTCCGCGCTGCAGCAGCTGCTCGGCGACCATCCGCTCCCGGAACTGCTCGGCGACCGTCCGGAAGCGCAGGTCCACAAGCTCCGTTCCGCGTTCCCGGAGATCGGTCCGATCCTCGAGGAGCTGACGGGCTGGGAGGAGACCCTCCGGCAGGCCGGCATCGAAGCCGTCTACCCGGACATCACCGCCCTCCCGTCCCAGTCTTACTATGACGGCGTGTTCATCCGGCTGTACGGGCCCGGGCGCACGGCGCCGATCGCGTCCGGCGGCCAGTACACCGCGCGGAAGAAAGCGTTCGGGATGGGGATATTTTATTGAGCGAATAGGGGGATTCCGATGATTACGATCGCACTGTCGAAGGGACGGCTTCTGAAGAGCTTCCTTGATTATCTTGAACAGAACGGGCACCTGCGATGGCACGAGGCGCTGAAGGCGGCCCAGCGGGAGCTGCTCGTCGAAACGGAAGGCATCCGGTTCCTCCTCGTGAAGGGCGACGACGTGCCGACATACGTGGAAGAAGGGATCGCGGAGCTCGGCATCACGGGAAGCGACATTCTCGCCGAGTACGGCGCGGATGTGAATGAACTGCTCGATCTGCCGTTCGGCCACTGCCACTTCGCGCTCGCTTCAAAGGAAGAGCTGCCGGATTACCGGACGATCGCGACGAAATACGTGAACTATGCAAAGTCGGTTTTCGACCGGTCGGAAAAGCCGGTGAAGATCATCAAGCTGAATGGATCGGTCGAGCTCGCCGCCGTCATCGGCATGGCGGACGCCATCGTCGACATCGTACAGTCGGGCGAGACGCTCCGGATGAACGGGCTGGCGGAACGGGTCCGGCTCGATCCGATCAATGCCCGGCTCATCGCGAACAAGCACACGTTCTTCACGAAATCCGCGGAGATCCGCGCATTCATCAATGAATTGAGGGTGGCCTGAATGCTGAAGGCGAGTGAATTCAAGAAGACATACCGGCCGGCCGGAACAGACAGCTGGGACCGGGCAGAGTCGGTGATCAAAATCTTGCAGGACGTCCGGAAAAACGGCGACGCGGCGCTCGCCCGCTATACCCGGCAGTTCGACGGCGAAGAGGCTTCGGTCCGGGAAGTCCCGCGCGGTGAGCTGGAAGCGGCGTTTGATTCCCTGCCGGACCGGCTGCGCGGCGCGCTCGTTTCGGCGAAGGAGAACATCGAGGCTTATCAGCGGAAGATCAAATGGCGGCCGGCGGATCCGGACGGGTTTTATCCGGTGTTCCATCCGGTCCGGCGTGCGGGGATCTACGTTCCGGGCGGCAAGGCAAACTATCCGTCGACCGTCNTCCGCGTTCCCGGAGATCGGTCCGATCCTCGAGGAGCTGACGGGCTGGGAGGAGACCCTCCGGCAGGCCGGCATCGAAGCCGTCTACCCGGACATCACCGCCCTCCCGTCCCAGTCTTACTATGACGGCGTGTTCATCCGGCTGTACGGGCCCGGGCGCACGGCGCCGATCGCGTCCGGCGGCCAGTACACCGCGCGGAAGAAAGCGTTCGGGATGGGGATATTTTATTGAGCGAATAGGGGGATTCCGATGATTACGATCGCACTGTCGAAGGGACGGCTTCTGAAGAGCTTCCTTGATTATCTTGAACAGAACGGGCACCTGCGATGGCACGAGGCGCTGAAGGCGGCCCAGCGGGAGCTGCTCGTCGAAACGGAAGGCATCCGGTTCCTCCTCGTGAAGGGCGACGACGTGCCGACATACGTGGAAGAAGGGATCGCGGAGCTCGGCATCACGGGAAGCGACATTCTCGCCGAGTACGGCGCGGATGTGAATGAACTGCTCGATCTGCCGTTCGGCCACTGCCACTTCGCGCTCGCTTCAAAGGAAGAGCTGCCGGATTACCGGACGATCGCGACGAAATACGTGAACTATGCAAAGTCGGTTTTCGACCGGTCGGAAAAGCCGGTGAAGATCATCAAGCTGAATGGATCGGTCGAGCTCGCCGCCGTCATCGGCATGGCGGACGCCATCGTCGACATCGTACAGTCGGGCGAGACGCTCCGGATGAACGGGCTGGCGGAACGGGTCCGGCTCGATCCGATCAATGCCCGGCTCATCGCGAACAAGCACACGTTCTTCACGAAATCCGCGGAGATCCGCGCATTCATCAATGAATTGAGGGTGGCCTGAATGCTGAAGGCGAGTGAATTCAAGAAGACATACCGGCCGGCCGGAACAGACAGCTGGGACCGGGCAGAGTCGGTGATCAAAATCTTGCAGGACGTCCGGAAAAACGGCGACGCGGCGCTCGCCCGCTATACCCGGCAGTTCGACGGCGAAGAGGCTTCGGTCCGGGAAGTCCCGCGCGGTGAGCTGGAAGCGGCGTTTGATTCCCTGCCGGACCGGCTGCGCGGCGCGCTCGTTTCGGCGAAGGAGAACATCGAGGCTTATCAGCGGAAGATCAAATGGCGGCCGGCGGATCCGGACGGGTTTTATCCGGTGTTCCATCCGGTCCGGCGTGCGGGGATCTACGTTCCGGGCGGCAAGGCAAACTATCCGTCGACCGTCCTCATGACGGCCATCCCGGCGAAAGTGGCCGGCGTCGATTCGATCACCGTCGCCACCCCGCCGCCCGGGAGTCCGGTGACGCTCGCGGCCTGTTTCCTGTGCGGCGTCGACCGGGTGTTCACGGTCGGCGGCGTCCAGGCGATCGCCGCGCTCGCCTACGGGACGGAGACGGTTCCGGCGGTCGACAAGATCGTCGGGCCGGGCAATGCATATGTCGCGCTGGCGAAGAAGCTTGTGTACGGCGATGTCGGCATTGATTCCATCGCAGGGCCGAGCGAGCTTGCGATCGTCGTGGACGCAGAGTCGGATGCGCGGTGGGCGGCGCTCGATCTGCTGGCACAGGCCGAGCACGACGAAAACGCGAGGACGTATTTGATCTCGCTGGATCCCGGCAAGCTGGAGGAAGTCGGCCGGCTCGCGTCTGAACTGGCGGAGAAAGCGCCGCGCAGTGCGATCATCAAGGAAAGCCTCCGGAACAACCACTGGGCGATCTTCGCGGAAGACCGGGCGGAGGCCGTGGATCTCGTCAACTGGATTGCGCCGGAACACGCGGCGATCCAGACGGCGGACGCCGATTCGTACGCGGAGGACGTGACGAACGCGGGAGCGCTCTTCATCGGCGGTTTTTCCCCGGAGGCGGTCGGCGACTACTCGGCCGGCCCGAGCCACGTGCTGCCGACCGGGGGCAATGCCCGCTTCCAGTCGGGGCTGTCGGTGAACGACTTCCTCACTGCGAATGCGGTCATCCGGGTCCCGCGCGAAGACTACCGGCGGTTCGCCGAAGCGGGCATTCCGATCGCGGAAGCCGAAGAACTGCATGCGCACGCCGCTTCGATGCAGGCGCGGCTAGATAAAGGAGGGGCTGACTGATGGCCGTGTATGAACGGAAAACGAAGGAAACCGAAATCCGGATGGAGCTCCGGAAAGGGACGGGTGAATCGATGATTTCCACCGGAGTCGGCTTCCTCGATCATATGCTGACGCTGCTCTCCTTCCACGCCGGGCTCGAACTGGATGTGGACGTGAAGGGCGACACGTGGGTGGACGACCACCACACGACGGAAGACACCGGCATCGTCCTCGGCATGCTATTGAAGGAAGTGCTCGGCGACAAAGGCGACATCCGCCGCTACGGTACCGCCTACGTGCCGATGGACGAGACGCTCACCCGGACGGTCGTCGACGTGAGCGGCCGGCCGTTCCTTTCATTTAATGCGGAGATTTCCCGCGAGAAGGTCGGCTCGTTCGATACGGAGCTTTGTGAGGAGTTCTTCCGGGGCGTCGTCATGAACGCAGGCCTCACCGTCCATATGGACCTCATCCGAGGCGGCAACGCCCATCACGAGATCGAATCGCTGTTCAAGTCGTTCGCCCGGGCGCTCCGGGAAGCGATGCAGCCCGGCGACGGACGGCTCGCCTCGACGAAGGGGCTGCTCGCATGAGTGCGCGGCCGGATGGAACCGCACTCACCGACGGCCGCCGGATCGCCGTCGTCGACTACGGACTCGGCAACGTGGCGAACGTCCGGCGGGCGCTCGAATTCCTCGGCCACCGGGTGTTGCTCACTTCCAGGCCGGACGAACTGCAAGCCGCGGATGTGCTCGTCCTTCCCGGCGTCGGCCACTTCGCGGACGCCATGCAGCGGCTCCGCGCGGACGGGCTGTTGCCGGTGCTGACCGAGCTGAAGGGTGAAAAACCGTTCATCGGCATCTGCCTCGGCATGCAGCTTTTATTTGAACAGAGCGAAGAAGGCGGAACGGAAGGCCTCGGCTTCATTCCGGGCGGGGTGACGAGGATCCGGACAGCGCTCCCCGTCCCCCACCTCGGCTGGAACACACTGGCGAGCGAAGACCCGGCAATCGACGGGCAGGACATGTACTTCATCCATTCCTACCGGGCGGCTCCCGGCCCGTACACGGTCGCGGCCGCGGAGTACGGCGGAGAAACCGTCACCGCCATCGTCCAGAAAGAAAACCTGATCGGCATCCAGTTCCACCCCGAAAAAAGCGGTGACGCCGGACTGCTTCTCCTGCAGCGCGCCGTCACCGAAGGATTCATTGGAAAGGAGGCGGACCGATGATTGAAATCTGGCCGGCCATCGATATCATTGACTCACAGAACGTGCGGCTCACCGAAGGCGACTACGGAACGAAAACCGCGATGGGACGCACTCCGCTTGAAGCAGTGGAATTTTATAACCGGCAGCCCCGGGTGACCCGCATCCACCTCGTCGACCTGATCGGCGCCAAGGAAAAGCGGCCGGCGGAAATGGACCTGTTNCACGACGGAAGACACCGGCATCGTCCTCGGCATGCTATTGAAGGAAGTGCTCGGCGACAAAGGCGACATCCGCCGCTACGGTACCGCCTACGTGCCGATGGACGAGACGCTCACCCGGACGGTCGTCGACGTGAGCGGCCGGCCGTTCCTTTCATTTAATGCGGAGATTTCCCGCGAGAAGGTCGGCTCGTTCGATACGGAGCTTTGTGAGGAGTTCTTCCGGGGCGTCGTCATGAACGCAGGCCTCACCGTCCATATGGACCTCATCCGAGGCGGCAACGCCCATCACGAGATCGAATCGCTGTTCAAGTCGTTCGCCCGGGCGCTCCGGGAAGCGATGCAGCCCGGCGACGGACGGCTCGCCTCGACGAAGGGGCTGCTCGCATGAGTGCGCGGCCGGATGGAACCGCACTCACCGACGGCCGCCGGATCGCCGTCGTCGACTACGGACTCGGCAACGTGGCGAACGTCCGGCGGGCGCTCGAATTCCTCGGCCACCGGGTGTTGCTCACTTCCAGGCCGGACGAACTGCAAGCCGCGGATGTGCTCGTCCTTCCCGGCGTCGGCCACTTCGCGGACGCCATGCAGCGGCTCCGCGCGGACGGGCTGTTGCCGGTGCTGACCGAGCTGAAGGGTGAAAAACCGTTCATCGGCATCTGCCTCGGCATGCAGCTTTTATTTGAACAGAGCGAAGAAGGCGGAACGGAAGGCCTCGGCTTCATTCCGGGCGGGGTGACGAGGATCCGGACAGCGCTCCCCGTCCCCCACCTCGGCTGGAACACACTGGCGAGCGAAGACCCGGCAATCGACGGGCAGGACATGTACTTCATCCATTCCTACCGGGCGGCTCCCGGCCCGTACACGGTCGCGGCCGCGGAGTACGGCGGAGAAACCGTCACCGCCATCGTCCAGAAAGAAAACCTGATCGGCATCCAGTTCCACCCCGAAAAAAGCGGTGACGCCGGACTGCTTCTCCTGCAGCGCGCCGTCACCGAAGGATTCATTGGAAAGGAGGCGGACCGATGATTGAAATCTGGCCGGCCATCGATATCATTGACTCACAGAACGTGCGGCTCACCGAAGGCGACTACGGAACGAAAACCGCGATGGGACGCACTCCGCTTGAAGCAGTGGAATTTTATAACCGGCAGCCCCGGGTGACCCGCATCCACCTCGTCGACCTGATCGGCGCCAAGGAAAAGCGGCCGGCGGAAATGGACCTGTTCAAGAAATTGATCGAATCGACCGACCGGCCGGCGGAAATCGGCGGCGGCATCCGGAGCGAAAACACGATCCGCCGGTACCTCGACATGGGCGCCGGCTACCTCATCATCGGGACGAAAGGCTTGACCGACCCCGACTGGCTGATGGAAATGAGCTTGAAATACCCCGGGCGGCTCATGCTCGGACTCGACGCCCGCGGAGACCGGATCGCCCTGAACGGCTGGCTCGAAACCGGCGAAGCGACCATCTTTGAAACCCTCGACCGGCTCGAAGGCGCCCGCCTGGCCGGCGTCATCTACACCGACATCGCCCGCGACGGACGAATGGAAGGACCGAACATCGGCATGACCGGCAAACTCGCCCGCGCCTCAGCATGGCCCGTCACCGCATCCGGCGGCGTCCGCCACGCCCGCGACCTGCGAGCCCTGGAAGAAGAAGGCATCACCGCCGCCATCGTCGGAAAAGCGGCGAATACGGAGGAGTTCTGGGAGAGTTTGTGAGTGGCTGGGGAGTTTGGATGTGATCGCGGGGAGTGTGAGGGTCATCGGAGAGGCGATGAGTGTTAGCGCAGGGGGCGCAAGTGTCATCGGAGAGGCGGCGAGTGTTAGCGCAAGGGACGCGAGTGTCATCGGAGAGACCCCGAGTGTCATCGCAGGGAGTGTGGATGTAGATCTATCAACCTTTCCAGCAAGTTGACACTCGACTCGTGAAAGTTCACACCCGCTCCCCGAAAGTTGACACTCACCCTGACGAAGTTGACGCTCGCCGCCCCCAAGTTGACACTCGATCCGACGGACCCAATGATAGGCCAGATTGTGAGTGTCATCGCATGGAGCGCGAGTGTGATCGGAGAGGCCCCGAGTGTCATCGCATGCTGGCTGCCCCTCCCCTCCCTTCAAAAAAACCAAAGAGGTGAAAGCGGATGATCAAGAAACGGATTATTCCCTGTCTGGATGTGAAGGACGGGCGAGTGGTGAAAGGCATTAATTTCAGGGGGCTCCGCGATATCGGAGATCCGGTTGAGCTTGCGGCCCGCTACAATGCGGAGGGTGCGGATGAGCTCGTCTTTCTCGATGTGTCGGCGACGGACGAGGGGCATGGCCTGATGCTCGATGTGATCCGGCAGACGGCGGAGACGCTGTTCATTCCGTTGGCGGTCGGCGGCGGCATCCGGTCGGCGGATGATATCGGCCGGTTGCTGCAGGCGGGGGCCGACAAGGTGAGCATCAATTCCGCGGCGCTCAACCGGCCGGAACTCATCCGGGAAGCGGCGGACCGGTTCGGCAGCCAGTGCGTCTGTCTGTCGGTCGATGCGGGCTGGGACGAGGAGGCCGCCGACTGGTTCTGCTTCACCCATGGCGGCAAAAAGAAGACCGATGTCCGTGTGCTCGACTGGGTCGTTGAGGGCGAAAGGCTCGGGGCCGGCGAGATCCTGCTGACGAGTATGGAGGCGGACGGCACGAAAGACGGTTTTGACCTTCCCCTCCTGAAAGCCGTGGAAGCGGCGGTCTCCGTTCCGGTCATCGCGTCCGGCGGCGCCGGCAGTGCAGAAGATTTCGTGCGTCTGTTCACAGGGACGGATATTTCCGCGGGGCTCGCCGCTTCGATCTTCCACAGTCAGGAAACCTCCGTCGGCGAAGTGAAGGCGCTTCTCCGGGAAGCCGGCGTGCCGGTGCGCGAAACTGCGGGCGGTGTTCCGAATGAAGCCTGATTTCTCGAAAGGCCTCATCCCGGCCGTCCTCCAGCACTGGAGCGACCGGACTGTCCTCATGCTCGGCTACATGAATGAAGAGGCATACGAGCGCACGCTGGAAGACGGCGTCGTCTGGTTTTATTCGCGGAGCAAGGAACGGCTTTGGAAAAAGGGCGAGTCGAGCGGCAATGTCCAGCGGGTGAAGCACATTTCGCTCGACTGTGACCGGGACACGCTGCTCATCCAGGTCGATCCCGCGGGCCCGACTTGCCACACCGGAATGAAGAGCTGCTTCGGCGAGGAGGCCGTCTCCCCTCTCCAGTCGCTCGAGGCGATGATCAGTGACCGCCAGGCGGACGGTGGCGAGCGCTCGTACACGAATTACCTGCTCAGCGAAGGACTCGATAAAATCACGAAGAAGTTCGGCGAGGAGAGTTTTGAAGTCGTAATCGCCGCGATGAAGCGTGACCGGGAAGAATTAAAGAATGAGACCGCCGACCTGCTTTATCACCTGTTCGTTCTCCTGCATGAACAAGGCATCGGCATTGCGGAAGTCGAGCAGATCCTCCACGAACGCCACGCCTTGAAAAACAATTTCAAGGGCGAACGGAAAAAGATCGATAAATGGTAAACAGGTGAAGGAAAGTTCCTTCACCTGTTTTTTGTTCGAAGATCCGCCCTCCTAGATCTGAAAGCGGCTCACTCACACTCTATTGCGGCTCACTCGAGACGAAAAGCGGCTCACTCGGAACCTATTGCGGCTCACTCGCCAATTCCAGACCGCCAATTCCAGACCGCCTACTTCAGGCCTCCACCTTCGGCCGCAGCGTGTGCTTCAGCACTTTCCCCGACGCGTTCCTCGGGAGTTCTTCCAGGAATTCCACTTCAGCGGGCAGCTTGAACTTTGCGAGGTGCTCTGCGCAGTATGCCAGAATCGCATCCTCTCTCAGGCTCTTGCCTTCCTTCACGACGACGAACGCTTTCGGGACTTCGCCGTACACCGGATGCGGGACGCCGACGATTGCGGCTTCGAGGATTTCGGGGATCTGGAACAGCACTTCCTCGACTTCGAGCGGATAGACGTTTTCCCCGCCGCGGATGATCATGTCTTTTTTTCGGTCGACGATGTAAAGCAGGCCGTCTTCGTCGGTCCGGCCTAGATCGCCGGAGTACATCCAGCCGTCGCGGATCGTGCGGGCGGTTTCTGCCTCGTTTTTCAGATAGCCTTTCATGACCTGCGGGCCGCGCACGACGATTTCGCCGACCTGGCCCGGCGGCAGCGTGCGGCCGTCTTCATCGACGACGCGCACATCGGTCCGCGGGAGCGGTTCGCCGACCGACCCGATTTTATCGAGTGCAAAGTGGTCCTTCAGCGTCGTGGCGGCCGGCGTGTTTTCCGTCTGGCCGTACAGGTTCTGGACTTTCACGTCCGGGAATGTCTCTTTCAGCTTCTTCACGAGTTCGTACGGCATCGGCGCCGCCCCGTAGCAAAACAGCCGGAGATGCGGCACGTTCAGGTCCCGAATGTCCGGCCGGTTGAGCAAAATGGCAAACATCGCCGGCACGCCGAAGAACATCGTCGCGTCCGTCTTCTCGAGCGTTTCGAGTGTCTTGTCCGGAGAGAACGCCGTTTCGATGACGAGCGATCCGCCCTTCAGCGTCACCGGGTTCATGAACACATGGCTTGCAGCACAGTGAAACAGCGGCGTCGAAATCTGCATCCGGTCCGCGCCGGTGATGTCCATCGCCTCCGCCCAGATTTCGGCGGTCGCGAGGATGTTCGCATGCGACAGCATGACGCCCTTCGGCTTGCCGGTCGTTCCCGACGTGTACATGATGACCGCTGTGTCGTCCGCCTGGAGCGGGACCGGCCGGAACTTGAGCGACCCGTCCTCCAGCAACGCATCGAATCCGCCGGACCCGCCGATTTCCAGCACTTCATTGAACGGATGGCCCGTTTTGTCCGCAGTTTCCCGGAGCGCCCCGTCCGTGATGAGCGCCTTTGCCTCCGAATGGCCGAAGATGTAGCCGATTTCGCTTGCCGTTAATTTCGTATTCACCGGCGCGCAAATAAACCCGCCGAGCTGCAAGCCGAAATATGCGGCGATGAAAGCATCCGAATTGCCGGCATAGAGGGCGATTACATCTCCCGGCTCATACCCCTCCTGCTGGAAATAGGCTGCGACCCGCTCCGCCTTTTCCTTGAACTCCCCGAACGTCCACTCTCTCCCCTCAAAAATCGTATACACCTGATCCGCCTGCGACTTTCCGAACTCGATGACCCGCTCCGGCATGAACATATCCGTTCCCCCTCGTTTGAATGTTTATAGTATTTCATTTATTCTACCAACTTTTCTCCTTCCCCGGTAGTATTTCCTCCCGCCGAAAAGGGGGAATAAAAGCGCAGCCGGCAACCCACACTTCGACAAGTGCCCGCAGTCATACAGCCCGGCACTCCGCATATGTATGTAAAGGTTCGACAATCCCTAATTAGGATGGTGAATAATGGATGGCATACGATCCATCATCAAACGATAAAAAGCCGGCCGGCAATAAAAAGCAGCAGCAGCTCGATCAGTTCCGCATCTCCAATGAAGGGGAGCCGCTGACGACCAAGGAGTCCAGGAAAATCTCCAATGACTCGGAACAGCTCAAGGCCGGCGTCCGCGGCCCTTCATTGCACGAGGACTATTGGTTCCTCGAGAAGATGTCCCATTTCAACCATGAAGAAATTCCCGAACGGGTCGTCCACGCGAGAGGATACGGCGCGTACGGCGAGTTTGAGTGCTATGAGTCCATGGCGGCCGTGACGGAAGCCTGTTTCCTCCAGGAACCGGGCCAGAAGACTCCCGTCGCCGTGCGGTTCTCCACGGTGCAGGGCCCGAAAGGATCCATGGACACGGCAAGGGATCTGCGGTGCTGGGGCGCGAAGTTTTATACGGAACAAGGGAACTACGACCTGACGACGATCGCGATGCCCGTCCTGATCAACCAGGACGCCATGAAGTTCCCCGATGCGATGCATGCGTATCAGTCCAAGCAGGATATCGCGATCCCGACCGCTTCCGGCGCGCATGACCGGTTCTGGGATTACGTGGCGAACAACCCGGAAGGACTTCATATGGTGCTCTGGATCATGTCCGACCGCGGCATCATCAAAAACTACCGGATGATGGAAGCCTGGTCGATCAACACCTACCTGTTCATCAACAAAGAAGGCGTCGCGACATTCGTCCGCTTCGTCTGGAAACCGGTGCTCGGCGCCCACTCCCTGCTTCAGGACGAGGCGAAGAAAATCGGCGGGCTCGATCCGGACTACCACCGGCGCGACCTCCGGGAAGCGATCGACCGCGGCGCCTATCCGGAATATGAACTCGGCGTCCAGCTGATCTCCATGGAAGATGAGTTCAAGTACGATTTCGATGTCCTGGATCCCGCCAAATTCTGGCCGGAGGAAGTCGTCCCGGTTCATCTGGTCGGAAAGCTGACGCTGAACCGGAACATCGACAACTACTTTTCCGAGATGGAACAAATCGCATTCAACCCGGCGAACGTCGTGCCCGGCATCGGGTTTTCCAATGACCCCGTCCTCCAGGGCAGGCTGATCGCCTACCGGGACACGCAGCAGCATCGGCTCGGAAGCGCCAACTATGACGAGCTTCCGGTCAACCGGCCGCTCTGTCCGTTCCACAACAATACGAGACGCGGCTATATGAGACAGCGGATCGATGTGGACCGGGTCAACTACCACAACAACTCCCTCATGGGCAACACGCCGCACACCACCCCGCCCGCGGAAGGTGGCTATGTCCATTATCCGAAGAAAGTGGAGGGTCATGTGATCCGCGGGCGGAGCGAGTCGTTCAATGATTTCTTCTCGCAGCCGAGGATCTTCTGGAATTCCCTCACGCCCGTTGAAAAACAGCACACGATCGAAGCGCTGAGCTACCAGCTCGGAAGCGTGGAGAGCGAATCCGTCCGGCAGCAGAATGTCGACCTGCTCGTGAACGTCGATCAGGAATTGGCATACGTCGTCGCAGACAATATCGGCGTTGAACGGCCGGAAGGAACCAACGTGCCGGTCTCGACGAGCTATGCTTCCCTAAGCCAGGCCACCTCGCCGAAGTATGCCTATACGCAAAAAGTCGGCGTGCTCGTTGCAAACGGCTTTGACGGGCAGGAAGTGAGCCGGACCTTGAAAACGCTCGAAAAATACGGCGTGTTCGTCGTCATCATCGCCGAAACACTCGGAACGGTCACCGGAAGCGACGGCACGAAACTGAAAGTGAATGAAACGTATCTCACGTCGAGCCCTTATCTGGTCGATGCCCTCTACGTCGTCGGAGGGAAATCCAAGAATCCCGAGAAATTCAACTATGATCTGACTTACTATATCGACGTCGCCTACAAGCACTACAAGCCGATCGGCGTATCGGCGGGCGGACAGTCGTTCCTCGAGACGTCCCCGAAAAACAATCTGGCCGGTGTCGTGTTCGCTGCAGACAATCCGAACTTCGGGGAAGACTTCGTCAATGCGATCGCCCATCAGCGGTTCTGGGACCGGACATGATAAAAGGATGCAGCCTTCGTTAACCGGCTGCATCCTTTTTTGATTGCCCCCTTGCATGCTTGCCGGCCGCATAACGGGTATCGTACCAGAAGACAGATAGACAGGGGGCCATACAGATGAAACGATTGATACAATCAGCGGCGATCGGGGCCTTGCTGATCCTCGGGGCAAGTGCCTGCTCGGGAGAAGATGCCGGCAAGGCGGAACTCCCCGACGACCGCTTCCTCGCAATCGCGCACCGCGGCGCATCCGAATACCGTCCCGAAAATTCGCTGCCCGCTTTCCGGCTCGCCGAGGAAATGAACGCCGACTACATCGAGCTCGACGTCCAGATGACAAAAGACGGCCGGCTCGTCGTCATCCACGACGAGGACCTCGACCGCCTCGCGGACGACCCCGAAAAAGTGGAGGACCTGACACTCGATGAAATGAAGGAAATTCCGTTTGGCGACCACTTCAACGAAAAGCATCCCGTGAATGCCGAGCCTGAATATTCGGGCGTCACCTTCTCCGGGCTCAATGATGTCCTTTCCGAGCTCGGCACCTCGATCAACTACTATATCGAGATCAAGACGCCCGACGAATCGGGCGAGATGGAAAAAGCCGTCCTTGAGGCACTCGCCGCCCATGATCTGATCGGGGAAGATTCCGTGAAAACAGACGAAGAAGGCCTGCCGCGCGTCATGTTCCAGTCCTTCAGTGAAGACGCCCTCCTCCGGCTGCACGACATGAGGCCGGACATCCCGCTCTTCCGCCTCTACTCATTCAGCGACGACGCGGTGCTGCCTCCGGATCAGGTCGAGAGGATCGCGGACTACGCGACGGGCATCAACATCCCCGAAAGTTCCGCCAACAAGGACTTCATTGAAGCGATGCACGTCCACGGCCTGAAAGTCCACGTCTACACCGTGAACGAAGAAACCGATGTTAAAAAGCTCATCGACATGGGCGCAGACGGCGTCTTCACCAACCGCCCGGACATCGCGGTCCGGATGGCGGAGGAGAAAGAAGAGGACCGATCGTAAATAAACACTCGGGCATCCGGAGAACTGTTTCCGGATGCCCTTTTTTGGACACTCTCCCCCATCTGCCCAAAATCCACCCAACCGATCCCCCGCCACTTTGCATTTAAATTCTGATACTTGTATAGTGGTAACAATCTTGTGAATAGAAGAACAAGATTGAATACCAACTAGGGGCAGGGGATGTTCAGCATGGAGGAAACGAAAAAGAAAAGGTGGGAAATGCCGGATACATATGTGATTCTGTTTGCGGTGCTGTTGATGGCGGTCATTGCGACATACGTCGTGCCGTCCGGAGCGTTTCAACGGGAAGACATCGACGGGGTGGAGCGGGTCATCCCGGGTACATACGGGCAGACGGATGGTTCGCCGGCAGGGTTCATGGATATTTTCCTTGCGCTCCAGGAAGGGATGGTCCAATCCGGCGATCTGATTTTCCTGATTCTGTTTGCCGGCGGCGCGTTTGAAGTGATTGAACGGTCCGGGGCCATCCGGGGGGGAATCTTGCGGGCGGTGGATCTGACGAGGGGAAAGGAATTCTGGCTCATCGCCCTCGTCTCGATTTTATTCGCACTTGGAGGCGCCATCGGGGCCGTGGCCAACTCGGTCATCCCGTTCGTCGCAATCGGCCTGATCATTTGCCGGGCGCTCCGGCTCGATGCGCTGGTCGCCGTCGCCATCACGTTCGGGGCCACGTTTGCCGGCTTCAACGTCGGCTTCCTCAATCCGTATACGGTCGGCATTGCCCAGTCGATTGCAGACGTGCCGCTGTTTTCCGGGATGGGCCTTCGGATTGTCGCGTTCGTGATCATCGTCGGGTCGACCATCTGGTATACGTGGCGATATGCAAAGCGGGTTTTGAACGATCCGTCGCGCAGCCTTGTCGGCGTTCTGGAGGAAGACGGGGAAAATGGGGATGACTTGTCCGCGCCGTTCACCGGCCGCCATAAGCTCATTCTGCTGTTTGCCGGGCTTTCCCTCTCATTTTTCGTATACGCGACGATCCGTCACCAATGGTCGATCAACCATATGGCCGCCTTCTTCGTATTCATCGGACTCGGTGCCGGGATCATTGCCGGCATGAACTACAACCGGTTGACCCTGACGTTCATGGAAGGATGCAAAAACCTCGTGTACGGGGCATTGATCGTCGGGTTGGCACGTGCCATTCTGATCATCATGGAAAACGCGGAAATTCTTGATACCTTCGTCCATGCCCTGTCCGTCCCGCTTGAATCGCTTCCGCCGGTTCTCGCGGCGCTCGGGATGTTTGTGTCCAACGGGGTGCTGAACTTCTTCGTGCCGTCGGGAAGCGGTCAGGCGATGATCGCAATGCCGATCCTGACACCGCTTGCGGACATGCTCGGGATCACCCGGCAGGTGGCAGTGCAGGCATTCCAGTTCGGCGACGGGTTCACGAACAGCATTTTCCCGACTTCCGGGCCGCTCATGGCGAGTCTCGCCGTCGCGGGTGTCGCCTGGACGAAGTGGTTCCGCTGGGTTTGGCCGCTCTTCCTGATCTGGATCGTCATCGCCGTCATTATGCTGAGCATCGGAGTGATGATCAACTGGGGACCGATTTAATCCCACCAATAAAACGCGGAGGAAAGCCGTTGAAACCGGCCTTCCCCCGCGTTTTTTAGTTCCTTACTGCTTCGTCTTGTTCGCGATCTCGATCGCGCGGTTCGTGCCTTCCGCGGCTTCGTCGAGCACTTGCTGAGGGTCTCCGCCCTGGTACAGGTTTTCAAGAGCGGTGACGATCTGCTGGCGCGATTCCGGGAAGACGGAAATGAGCGCGCCCTGGGTGGCGATCGACGGCTTCGTGTCCTGAAGCTGGTCGACGGTCACCTGGAACTGAGGATACTCATCCCACTTCTCTTTCACGATGTCTTCTTCATAGGCGTCCGGGTTGATCGCGAAGTAGCCGGTATCGAGGTGCCACTGCGCCTGGACTTCCGGCGTCGTCAGATACTTCATGAATTCCCATGCCGCCGTCTGCTCTTCGTCGGCTATCCCTTTGGACATCCAGAGGGAAGCACCGCCGATGATGACGCCGTTCCGCTCGACTTCGTCGGCATGCGGGATGTAGGCGACGCCGACGTCGAACGGCGAATTGTTGATGGCGTTCGCGACGCCTGCCGAGGAGTCCATGTACATGGCGACTTTGCCCGACGAGAACGCGGCCCGGATGTCATCCCAGTTCGTGCCGAAGTTGCCGAACGTTTCGGCTTTGTTCATCGTGTCGAGGAAGTTGAATACATTCAGCCCTTCCGCTCCGTTGAACACCGCTTCGGTCGCATCTCCTGCGCGGCCGTTTTCTTCATTCACGTACAGCCCGCCCTGCGTCGCGACGAGCTCTTCGAAGAACCAGCCGTATGTGAGCATGGAGAAGCCGTACATGTCGCCGGTCTTCAGCTTGGCCGCCGCGTCGATCACTTCGCTGAATGTTTCAGGCGCTTTTTCCGGATCCAGTCCGGCATCTTTGAATGCGTCCTTATTGTAAAGCATGACCGGTGTCGATGAGTTGAACGGCATCGAATAGAGTTCGCCGTCGACCCGGTAGTAGTTCAGGATGTTCTCCTCGAGTTGGTCGAGATCGTAGCCGTCTTCATCGATGAATTTCTGCATCGGCTCGATGTAGCCGCTGTCGATCATGTACTTCGTGCCGATCTCGAACACTTGCATGATCGCCGGCGCGTCTTTCGTGCCGCCGATGCTGCGGAGCTTCGTCAACAGTTCCTCGTAGCTTCCCTGGAACTCGGCGTTGACGACATAGTCATCCTGGGATTCATTGAACCCGGCGACGATGCCGTCGAGGGATTCCTGGCCCGCACCGGACATCGCGTGCCAGAATTCGATTTCGACTTTGCCGTCTTTATTGACCGTCGCCTCGCTCTTCGTTTCCCCGTCGTCGGCCCCTCCGTCCGTTTTGTCCGGAGCCGCATCCGGGTCGCTGTTCGAGCAGGCTGCAAGGATAAGTACGAGCGCGGCAAGAAGCAAAAATCCGATCCGCCATTTTTTCTTCATTCCACAATTCCTCCCCTTTTCATCTTTTCAGGGCACGTCACTTCAGGGCACCCTGCGTCAAGCCTTTCTGGAGCTGCTTTTGTCCGAGGAACAGCAGAAGCAACGTCGGAATGATCACGACGATGACGCCGGCCATCACCACCCCCCAATCGGTCGCGACTTCCTGGGACTGGAGCTGCTTGAGTCCGATCTGGACCGTCCGCACCGAGTTGTTCGTCGTGACGAGGAGCGGCCACAGATACATGTTCCAGGTCGTGAGGAACCCGTAGGCGCCGAGCGTCACGAGACTCGTCTTTGAAACGGGCAAGACGACTTTCAGGAAAAAGCGGAACGGCCCGAGACCGGCGACCTGTGCCGCTTCATGCAGCTCTTTCGGAATGGTTTTGAAATGCTGCCGGAGCAGGAACGTTCCGAATGCGAGCGCAAAGAACGGCAGTGTGAGGCCCTGGTATGTATTCAGCCAGTTCAGGTTCTGGATGATGAAGAAGTTCGGGATCATCGTCGCTTCCCAAGGGATCATCATCGTCGAGATGAACAGGAAGAACACGAAGTTGCTGCCCCTGAACGGGATGAACACGAATGCGTAGGCCGCCAGCGAACAGACGACGAGCTGGCCGAGCATGACGCCCGCCGACACGATGAAGCTGTTCACGAGATACTGCAGGAGCGGCAGCCGGTCGAACACGCGGATATAATTGTCCAGGTGGAACGATTCAGGCAGGAACTTCCCCTGGAGGATCTCCGGCCCGGTCATGAAGGAGATCATGAACGCGTAGACGATCGGGAAAAACAGCACGAGCGCCGACAAGGTGAGCAATGTGTAAAAGGTGAGTTTCTTCGGAAGGCTCATCGTCACTGGTAATGCACCCTCCTCTCACCGAGACGGAACTGGAGGATCGTCACGACCAGGATGCAGAGGAACAGGAAGACCGCCTGCGCACTCGCCGTGCCGAACTGGTAGTTGACGAATGCCTCCCGGTAAATCGAATAAACGATGAGGTTCGTCGACTGGGCCGGTCCGCCTTTCGTCAGGATATCGATCTGGCCGAACGTCTGGAACGCATTGATCAGTGAAATCGTAATGATGAAAAACAGCGTCGGCGACAGCATCGGCAAGGTGATCCGCCGCAGCCGGTAGAAATAGCCCGCCCCGTCGATCCGTGCGCTTTCATACAGATGCTCGTCGATGTTCTGCAGTCCCCCGAGCAGGATGAGGAAGCTGAACCCGGTGTTCATCCAGATTGTCGAGATGGCGACCGAAATGAGCGCCCACTGCGGATCGAGCAGCCACTGGATCTGCGGAAAATCGAAAATGGCTAGGAACCGGTTGAACATCCCGATGCTCGGGTGGAACATGAACAGCCAGACGACGGATGCCGCTGCGACGGACACTCCCATCGTGGACGAATAGATCGTCCGGAAGAACCCGACGCCCTTCAGCTTTTCATTTGCCAGCAGGGCCAGAAACAGCGAAATGATGATTCCCGCCGGCACGGTGTACAGGACGAACAGGATCGTCGCCTTCGCGCTGTTCAGGAACGCCGCCGATTCAAGCAGATACTTGTAGTTGTCGAGCCCGACGAACACCGCAGCCTCCCCCGCCTGGTCGGTGAGGAAAAAGCTCAGGTAGATCGTCCGGAACATCGGATAGAAAATGAAAACGGAAAACAGGATGATCGACGGAAGAAGATAAAGGAGAGCCGTCCTCCCCCGTCGGGTGCGGGCCCACGCGCCCGGCCGCCCTTCCGCGACGACCAGGCGGTCCGTCCTGTCCTGGACCGTGCTCATGGCGCCGCCCCCTCGGTTGCCGGAATCGACCGGAGCCGGTCAACCGGCTTCTTCAAGAGCTCTCCGGTTTCCCCGTCGAACAGGCAGATCGACTCCTCGTCGATGGCGATCGGAATCCGGTCCCCCGGCTCGATCTGCCACTGGCCGTTCCATTTCGCCGTCCATTCCTCGGTGCCTGCGAGGAACGAAAACACCGTTTCATGCCCGAGCACCTCGACGTTCGTCACTTCCGCCCGGAACACCGGATGACCTTTCCCTTCCGTCCCTTCCGGCGGCATGAGGAATTCCGGCCGGATCCCGATCGTCACGCGTCCCTTCCCGATGCCTGAGAGTGATCCTTCCGGCAGCCGGATCTCCTCCCCGCCGGGCAGGATGAGCGCGGATACGTCAGGATTCACATCAGCGGGAGCGAGATTCATCGGCGGCGAGCCGATGAACGTGGCCACGAACGGATTCGCCGGATGATTGTAGATCTCGATCGGATTGCCGACCTGCTGGATCTTCCCCTCATGGAGGATCATGATCCGGTCGCCCATCGTCATCGCCTCGACCTGGTCGTGGGTGACATAGATCATCGTGATGCCGAGCTGCCGCTGGATCCGTCTTATTTCTGAGCGCATATGCGCCCGGAGCTTGGCGTCCAGGTTCGACAGCGGCTCANCCCGCCGGCACGGTGTACAGGACGAACAGGATCGTCGCCTTCGCGCTGTTCAGGAACGCCGCCGATTCAAGCAGATACTTGTAGTTGTCGAGCCCGACGAACACCGCAGCCTCCCCCGCCTGGTCGGTGAGGAAAAAGCTCAGGTAGATCGTCCGGAACATCGGATAGAAAATGAAAACGGAAAACAGGATGATCGACGGAAGAAGATAAAGGAGAGCCGTCCTCCCCCGTCGGGTGCGGGCCCACGCGCCCGGCCGCCCTTCCGCGACGACCAGGCGGTCCGTCCTGTCCTGGACCGTGCTCATGGCGCCGCCCCCTCGGTTGCCGGAATCGACCGGAGCCGGTCAACCGGCTTCTTCAAGAGCTCTCCGGTTTCCCCGTCGAACAGGCAGATCGACTCCTCGTCGATGGCGATCGGAATCCGGTCCCCCGGCTCGATCTGCCACTGGCCGTTCCATTTCGCCGTCCATTCCTCGGTGCCTGCGAGGAACGAAAACACCGTTTCATGCCCGAGCACCTCGACGTTCGTCACTTCCGCCCGGAACACCGGATGACCTTTCCCTTCCGTCCCTTCCGGCGGCATGAGGAATTCCGGCCGGATCCCGATCGTCACGCGTCCCTTCCCGATGCCTGAGAGTGATCCTTCCGGCAGCCGGATCTCCTCCCCGCCGGGCAGGATGAGCGCGGATACGTCAGGATTCACATCAGCGGGAGCGAGATTCATCGGCGGCGAGCCGATGAACGTGGCCACGAACGGATTCGCCGGATGATTGTAGATCTCGATCGGATTGCCGACCTGCTGGATCTTCCCCTCATGGAGGATCATGATCCGGTCGCCCATCGTCATCGCCTCGACCTGGTCGTGGGTGACATAGATCATCGTGATGCCGAGCTGCCGCTGGATCCGTCTTATTTCTGAGCGCATATGCGCCCGGAGCTTGGCGTCCAGGTTCGACAGCGGCTCATCCATGAGACAGATCGGCGCCTCGCTTACGATGGCACGGGCGAGGGCGACCCGCTGACGCTGCCCGCCGGACAATTCGCGTGGCTTTCGCTTCAGATAGTCGGTCAGCCCGAGCATCTCGGCCGTTTCAAGCGCCCGCTTCTTCCGTTCTTCCTTCGGCACTTTCTTCACGTCGAGTCCGAACGTGATGTTGTCCTCCACGCTCAGATGCGGGTACAGCGCATAGTTCTGGAACACCATCGACAAGTCCCGGCGGCTCGGCGGCAGCCGGTTCGCCACCTGTTCGCCAATCTTCAGCGTTCCGCCGGTGATCTCTTCGAGTCCCGCGATCATCCGGAGCATCGTACTCTTCCCGCATCCGGACGGACCGACGAGCACGAAGAACTCTCCCGGCTCGATCGTGACGTCGATGTTGGAAATGACGTCTTTCTGGCGGTCATACGACTTCGACACGCCGATCAGTTCCACTTTCTTCAAAAGAGCACTTCCTTCCCCCAAGGCAGGCACGGCATTCTCTGATTTGTGCCGCTCCAGATGTAAAAATAGTCTGATAACACAATCGTACCCGAGGATGAATGGAAAGACAACCGTTTACAAGGTTGTTTTTGCCTCCTCCGCTCCGGTAAAATAGAGCCACTACCACCGACAGGAGGCTGAACCGGATGAAGCGGACCCAATTGCCGGGGTTTCTCATGACGGTCCTTTTGCTGACCGCCTGCGGGGCGCCCGGATCCGAGCCGGCCGCGCTTCCAGACGACCGGTTTCTCACGATCGCCCACCGCGGCGCCTCCGCCTACCGGCCGGAACATTCCATCCCCGCCTATCTCCTCGCGGACGAAATGGGCGCCGACTATATCGAACTCGACCTGCAGATGACGAAAGACGGGAAGCTCGCCGTTATCCACGACAGCCGGCTCGACCGGCTTACCGGCACCGACGAACGCGTGAAGGACCTGACGCTCGCCGAACTGAAGAGCCTTCCCTACGGCAAGCTGTTCAATGAAGAACACCCGGACCTCGCCGACTCCGATTACGCAGGAATCTCCTTCTCCGGCCTGATCGACGTGCTCGCGCGGTTCGGCACGTCCGTCAATTACTACATTGAACTGAAATCCCCGGACCGCTCCGGAAAGATGGAAGAAGCCGTCATCCGGGATCTCACGGCGTACGGCATCATCGGCGATCCCCCGATGGAACCCGGACCCGGCGGCCTGCCGCCGATCATCCTCCAGTCATTCAGCGAAGACAGCCTGATGCGGTTGCATGAGAAGCGCCCGGACATCCCGCTCATCAAGCTCTATTCATTCAAAGGGAACGCGGCGGACCTCCACTCTGATGAGATCCGGAAACTCCAGAACTATGCATCCGGTATCGGCATCCCGGCAGGTTCGACACACGCCGGGTTCGTCGAAAAGATCCAAGGCCGTGGAATCGACGTCCACATCTTCACCGTGAACGACGAAGACGAAATCCGGAAATTCATCGACATGGGCGCCGACGGCATCTTCACCGACCGCCCGGATGTCGCCGTCCGCCTGTCTGCCGGCGGATGAGTATGTATGGTGCAAGGACTATGTTATCGGGGCAATGTTGACGGAGTGTTAAGAGGGTGTAAGGATGTGTTAAAGGCACAGCAAAAAGCAGCGGGGCCGACCGTTGTGGTCAGCCCCGTTGCTCTTTCTTAACATTCGGGACGGTTTGCTTAACATTCAGCTTGGTTTGCTTAACATTCAGAGGTCCTTTCTTAACATTCAAGCCGAGTTGCTTAACATTCGCCTGAACCGGGACTAAATCACCCGGACCGGCCGCCGCCCCGGCAGTTCCGTATATCGCCATGTCTCCAGGAACTGGCGCGTGCGGTCACGCCCCCGCTGCATAAGCTCTTCCTTCTGCTCATCGTCCATGTCAAAGTCGGTCGCCTTCACGTCGTCCATCGGGATGAAGACGATATCCCGGGCGTGATCCTTCTGGATGTACCGCTCATCATGTGCGTTCTTCATCGTCGAAAACAGCGCTTCAAACAGGTCGAGCGCATTATGGATCTTCCGCGGGCTCTTCTCTTCTTCCCGCCGGCTCAGCTTCAGGCCGATGACCGGCCGTTTGCGGCTCCCGTCCTTTTCATCGAAAATCCACATCGGGAAATTGCTCAGCACGCCGCCGTCGACGACGATCGCATCGGCATCTTTCGTAAACAGCCGGACCGGCTCGAAGAAATACGGGATGCCGCAGCTCATCCGGAGCGCCCGGCCGACCGGGAATGAATCCGCCGGGACGCCGTACTTCTCCAGATCATCCGGCAGCACGAGCATCTTCCCGTTCGAGAGATCCGACGCAACAAGCTTCAGCCTGCCGGGCGCCAGATCGCCGAACGTGTAGATCCCCTTCTCCAGAAGCCGTTCCGTGAACCAGTCCTCCAGCGCCTCTCCCTTATATAAGCCCATTCGCCAATACAGATTCACCCACTTCATGAATGGAAGCGGAAGCAAGGAATGGCGCCGGTCGAGCAATTCCCCGAAATCCTGCTCGCTGAGGATCCGGCTGATTTCGCCGGGCGTATAACCGGCCGCGATGAACGCCGCCAAAATCGACCCTGCGCTCGTTCCCGCCACCCGGCCGAACACCATCCCCTGCCGCTCCAGCTCCTCGAACGCCCCGACCAGCGCCAGCCCCTTCAGCCCGCCCCCGGAAAACACCCCATCAATCCGCACGGTTCCGCCCCTTTCAGAAAGGACTTCTTCCTAATAGAGTAGGCGAACGCGCGGAGATTTAGAACGATCGACGGCAAGGCCAAATTGTCAGAGGCTCTTCGACGAGTTCTTCTCGAATAACCCGACATCCATCGCAGCCAGCCCCCACACTATAAGAACCAGATAAAACGACACACCATCCCCCGCCAGATTCAGTTCATCCGCGATGATGCCGGTCTGCCACAGACAGATCGCCGATACCATCGAAGCCAGGGCCGCTACACCCATACCGCCAGCCTGTTCACCATCCGGAACCTTGCCAAAACAAGTCCCGTCAAGATAATCAAGGCCACGATCAGCAAAATATAAACCGGTCTCAGAAAAATGAATTCCAAAAAACCACTCCCCTTCAGCTCATTGATAAAATGAACGAAAAAGAGCGGAAAAGGTTCTTGTCGGCTGGTTTCAAGTAGAGCACCGGCAACAGGCTGCTCATTCCCGGACATCACCGAAGAGTTCTTCACTCTTTTCGTCTCCCGTTCCTTTAAAGTTCCGGGTGATCTGGTCAGCCTCCTCAGTCAATGCTTATACTGCAGAGCGGTCCTTCGCTTTTCGTTTCTGGAATTCTTGGAAAAGTTCTTCCCCTTCATATCCCTCCTGCAGCAGCTCCTTCAAAATTTCCTCTGAAAAACCCGCTTCCACCGGTACCGGACGAAGCAACAATTCACCATCACGCAGTTCACAAATTAATGAGTCGGTCATGCCGAGTTGATCATAAAACCGCTTTGGAATTGTGATCTGCCGCTTCTCTGAAATCCGGATTTGTCTTAGATTCTGACTGTTCAGGTTCACTCTTGCTGCTCCTCATAATTACCATAAATCGGGTGAGTAAGCTTAGACCGTCACTCTCGGCGAAGCACAGTCGAATTGTATAAAAGCAATAAGAACAGTTGTTTTAACCGGCCGGCCGCGCTACATTGAAAGCATCAGAACCCACTACATACAGATCGGAGAATCGTGCCATGAACATACGGGAAATCGAAGAACGGGACAACCAGGCCCTGGAACGGATCATCAAAAACTCGCTGGAGTCATTCGGACTGGACATACCCGGGACCGCCTACTTCGACCCGCAGCTCGGCAGCCTGTCCCGCTTTTATGAAAAACAGCCGAACGCAAAATATTGGACGCTCACCGACGATGAAGGCGAAGTCCTCGGCGGCGTCGGCATCGCCCCATTCTCCCCGCAGCATCCGGACGTCGGCGAACTTCAGAAACTCTATATCAAACCGGAAGCCCAGGGACTCGGCCTGTCGAAAAAGCTGATGGACACTGCACTCGATTTTGCGAGGCAGCACTACTCGTCCTGCTACCTGGAAACGATGGAAAAACTGCAAACGGCCAATCGGCTCTACGAACGGCTCGGCTTCCGGCGGCTGGAGCGCCCGCTCGAAGGATCCGAGCACGGGACGATGGACCGTTGGTATTTGAAGGAGTTTTGATTACCGGCATGAAAAGAGGCTGGCATAAGCTGAATCGAAACCGATACAGCTGACTGTCATCCATCAATAAAAATAAAAACCAGAACTCCTTGGAAAGCGATGGAGTTCTGGATCTAGCCGCCGATCGACAATGATTGTTGCATCAGCTTCTTATTTGAAAATGGAATCGGTTCAATTTCATATTCCATGAACGCTCGTTCAGATTTCGGATCGATCGGCCGTTGCCGGTCATTCACGACAACAGCCATGCTCAATTGATCATGATACTTGGCTGCCCTTTGCTGACTTGTATCCTGCCAGCTTAAGAGCGTCCTCTCCAATTGTGTCTGGTCAAGGTGATTGATCAGCCGGACCAATTTCTTTTTCCTATCCTTCACGGTCATCAAGTAATCAAATCGGTGCATCAGCTTCGACTTCCCCTGCAACTCGAAATCAGCAAACGCATCGTAGAGATTCCGTTGACTGTCAAAATACTGTTGGACTTCTTCATTGAAAAGATTCTTGATGTTCTTTTGATTAATCTGCAGAAAATCTGAAACCGACAGAACAGCTTGGATCAGATAATGAATGGATTGGCCAATGGTATCTGGCGCCGTTTTGATAAAGAGCTCTCTGGTGAGCGGGTCCAATTGAACTTGATACCGGTCGATCGTACGTCTCATCATTCCTTCCCGGTGTGAACCTTTCCGGAAACCCATACCCATTGCGTCCAGACTCCACATTGTAAAACCGTCATCTGTCACTTTCCATAAGCCGCTTTCAGGAATCAAATAGATTTTCACATTTTCGTTGAGCGAGTCGATAAACGGCGTGGAAAGCTCGATCGCCTCATTTAAAACGGGGCTGAACACCGAGTTCTCGCGGATCCACTGGAAGTATGAATCTTGGATCGTGCTGACCATTGGTGGTTCACCTCCTTTAAAATCCAAGCTCTGAAGATATGATTAACTTTCCCTCTTGCTTCACATGTATATAGACCAAGAAATCCAAAAAGACCTTTTCAATATTACTGGGTTCAGAGAACTCCACAGGCAGGTCAATAGCCCGCACATATGTGGCACCGTCCGCTTTTTCTATAAACTCTTTAGTTGAAAAAAGCATCATACGATTTCCCCTGATTCGAGTTCCATCTGCGTTGTTGTGAAATCCCACGGGATCAATATTGACACGAACTAATGCCAAACTGGATTCTCTTTCTCTAAGGTTAATGGACATTTTGTCCTTCCTATGCTTTGAGGTGAAGTAATCCAAGATGAACTCACTTGAACCATCCGTGTATAATCGCAGACTCCCTGTCTGTCCCGACGATAGATCCACTTCGTACTTTTTAAAGAGGTATTTCAACAAACGAATCAACTGATCGACGTCATGGTCGTCTAATTGGCTGTCCGCCAAACCAAATACCCCTTCCGCTGTGTTTATAAATAGCTTGAAACAGCCAGATGATGGTTGGCTGTTTCAATACAATTTCTATTTCGATCAGTGTTATCTCTAAATCTGTCTGATCCAATTATACCTTAATATCAAATGAAAATCCGCTCATACCGGCGGACCTTCACTCCTCCAGCCACGCCCATGCTTCCTCATACTCACCCGGCCGGAAGTATTTCGCGCGCTGGCTGACGATGTCGCCCATGCCGAAGTTGGCGGCGAAGTCGAGCCAGTTCTGTTCGCTCATGAGGGCGATTTTGTCGAAGGCCATCCAGTGGGCCATCTCGAGCTGGAGATCCCGCACGGCGTCCGGAATGGAAGCGAAGTCGATCGTCCCGATTTCTGCGAACAGGTTGAACGTCCCGCCTTCTTCATATTTCTGCTGGAGCACTTCCTCCATTTTCTGTACGTCCTCTTTCGTCAGGCGGCCGTCGAATTCGAAGGCGACCGTCTGTTCATTTCTGCTTGGCTTGAATGTCAGCATGCGCACCGCTCCTTTTCCATACAATCGATTAATCCTGTTATTCCCTTCAAGACTTCAGGCTAATCAATGCAGCCACCCATCCCGTCAGAAGAAAGCGTTTTCACTAAATATTTTGAAAATATCCATTGACCTGTCATTTTTGTGTGCCTATAATGGAAAACATCATCCCGGAATGGAGTCGTGCGCCCATGAAAGATTTCTTCTCTAAATTGCTCAACGGCATGAGCATCGGGATTGTTGTCGCCCTCATTCCCAATGCGTTGCTCGGCGAGATCCTGAAATTATTGATTCCCACTTTCCCTTTCCTACAGAATATCCTCGATATCACGGTGTATGTGATGAGCCTGCTGCCGGTCATCATCGGCGTCATGGTCGGCGTGTCGTTCAAGCTGTCGCCGATCCAGACGGCGAGCGTCGGCATCGCCGCCATGATCGGCAGCGGTGCGGTCATGAAAACGACGGACGGCCTGTTCGCCTTGAACGGGATCGGGACGACGCTGAATATCGGCATCACCTCCGCGCTGGCGGTCCTCTTCGTCAAACTGCTCGGCGACCAGATGCGGGAGTACGCCATCCTCGTCATCCCGACGGCGACGATCCTCGTGCCCGGCATAATCGGCTACATGCTCCTTCCGTTCGTCCGCGGCGGCTCCGGGCTCGTCGGCAACGGCGTGGCATTCCTCACCCAGCTCCAGCCCGTCTTCATGGGCGCCGCCATTGCGGTCGTCTTCTGTGTGCTCATCCTGTCGCCGTTTTCGACAGTCGGCGTTGCGACGGTCATCATGCTGTCGGGAGTCGGTGCCGGCGCGGCGAACCTCGGGATCGTCGCGGCGGGCGTCGGACTGGCCATCGCGAGCTACAAAGCCAACTCGCTCGGCACCGCGCTCGCACACGTCCTCGGCTCCCCGAAAATCCAGATGCGCAACTTCATCATGAGGCCAAAAATCGCCTTCCCGATGATGATCTCCGCCGCTGTGCTCGGCGGACTCGCCGGCGTCCTGAACATCCAGGGCACCCCGTACAGCGCCGGGTTCGGCCTCTCCGGCTTCGTCGGTCCGCTCAACTACATCAAACTCGCGGACGGCGGATGGACACTCGAAAACATCGGCATCATGCTCAGCACATTCCTCATCCTGCCGATCGCCCTGAACATCGGCCTGATCTATGTGTTCTCAAGGAAACTCAAGCTGCTGAAAGCAGAAGACTACAAGCTGAATTTTGATTAAGAAAAGAAGCATCCGCGCCCGTCGGACGGGCCGGATGCTTCTTTTTGGGTTGCCGGAGAGTGAGTGAGCCGCAATCTGCTTCGAGTGAGCCGCTTTGCCTTCCGAGTGAGCCGCAATTCATGGCGAGTGAGCCGCTTTCCTGTTTGAGTGAGCCGCTTTTCTCCAAAGAGGCCGGAGATGCCCGGCACTAGGCCCGCGAGGCTGTCACCAGACCGCGATCGCCCCGTCGGTCCGGGATTCGGTGCCGGACTGGAGGACGCCGGTTTCCGGGTCGCGCCAGATGATCTGGCCGCGGCCGAAGGAGCCGGAGTCGGTCATGATGTGGATGTCGTGGCCTTTCCGCTGGAGCGCCTGCGCGAGATGGTTCGGGAAGTCCGGCTCGACGTGGACCGTCTTGCCGCCGGTCCACTGCCAGCGCGGCTGGTCGAGCGCGGCCTGCGGATTGAGTCCGAAGTCGACCGTGTTCGAGACGACCTGGAAATGGCCCTGCGGCTGCATGAACCCGCCCATGACGCCGAACGGCCCGACCGCTTCCCCGTCTTTTGTGAGGAAGCCCGGGATGATCGTATGGAAGGTCTTCTTGCCCGGCTGCAGATAGTTTGCGTGTTCCGGATCGAGCGAGAAGTCCGCGCCGCGGTTCTGGAGCGCGATGCCGGTGCCCGGGACGACGACGCCCGAGCCGAAGCCCATATAGTTCGACTGGATGAATGAAACCATATTGCCTTCGCTGTCGGCGGTTGCGAGGTAGACCGTGCCGCCCTTCACCGGATCGTACGGTTCCGGAAGCATTGCCTTCTCCCCGATTTGCCGTGCCCGCTCTTCTGCATATTCCTCAGAAAGCAGTTCTTCCACCTTCACCGGCATTTCCGCCTCTTCGGTGATGAACGCCTTCCCGTCCGTGAAGGCGAGCTTCATCGCTTCAATCTGTCTATGAAGGGTTTCAACCTCTCCATAGACAGGCTTGTAGCCATCGGCGGTATGGATGTTCATCGCCATGAGCGCGACCATGCCCTGTCCGTTCGGCGGGATTTCCCATACGTCGTAGCCGCGGTAGTTGGTCGATACCGGTTCGACCCACTCCACTTGATAATCAGCGAGGTCCTGAGCCGTCAGGAAGCCGCCGTGTTCTTTGACGGTCGCGGCGATCTTTTCCGCGAGCGGCCCTTCGTAGAAGGCACGGCCGTCCGTTTCGGCGATCTGGCGGAGTGTGTCCGCATGTCCCGGAGCCGACCAGATTTCTCCGATTTCAGGCGGCCGTCCGTCCGGTGCGAACGTCTCGAACCACGCGGCGAACATCTTTTCTTCCTCCGGGCTGTTGTCCGACATGGTCTTGAACTTGTCGTAGGCGATGCGCCAGTATTTCCCAAGGATCGGAGTGAGCGGGAAGCCTTCCTCCGCCAGCTGGATCGCCGGCTGGAGTGTTTCCCGGAGGCTCAGCTTGCCGAACTTCCTGGACACTTCGGCCCATGAAGCGGGCGTGCCCGGAACGGTGACCGGGACCGCGCCGTAGACCGGCATCTTGTCGTGACCGAGAGCTTTCACCTTTTCCGCGGTGATGGATTTGGCTGATGGGCCCGATGCGTTCAGGCCGTGCAGTTCCCCTTTTGTCCAGATGAGCGCAAACGAATCTCCGCCGATGCCATTGCCCGTCGGCTCGACGACCGTCAAGGCCGCCGCCGTCGCGATCGCCGCGTCGATCGCATTTCCCCCGTGACGCATGATTTCGATGCCGACCTGTGCCGCAAGCGGCTGGCTCGTCGCGACAATGCCGTTCTTTGCGAAGACTGTGTGACGGCGTGACGTGAATGGATGGTATAGATAGTCCATGTTCATTTCCCCCTATTATTTAGAATTTCTTTTCAGCCGCCGAGGAAAATCGCCCCGTACAGGAGCGCCCCGATGACGACATATGTCGGGCTGACTTTCCGCACCTCGAGCAGGATGTAGCCCGCGACGATAAGGATCACCGAGTGGATCCAGCCTGTCCCGGTGAACGAATCAAAGAAGAAATCGTACGTCATGACCCCGAGCAGGACGGCGATCGTCGGCCGGACGACTTTCGTCAGCCGCTTCACCTGCGGGGACTCCTTGTACTTCATGAGGAGGCCGAGCAGCGCGAGCATCATGACGAGCGACGGGGCGACCGAAGCGAATGTGGCGATGATCGCTCCCGGAATCCCCGCAACGTCGTAGCCGATATACGCCGACATCTTCGTCGCGATCGGGCCGGGCAGGCCGTTGCCGAGCGCGACGATTTCGCTGAACTCCCGGTTCGTCATCCAGCCGTACCGGTCCACGACCTCATGCTGGAGCAGCGGGATCGTCGCCGGTCCGCCGCCGTAGCCGAGCAGGTTCGCGGTCAGGTGGGAGATGAACAGCTGCCAGTATAAAGTCAGCAAATCACTCCGCCCCCTTCCGCTTCAGCTTGTCCCACGGCAGGAACGCCGACAGGATGAGCGCCCCGATGACGATCGCCGGATGCACGCCGAGGAACTCGATCAGCACGATACTCGCGGCGGCGAGCCCGATCGACAGCTTCCAGCCGAGTCCGATGCCTGATTTCTTCAGGAAATCGAGCGCCATGACCCCGATCATGACACCAGCGATCGGAATGACGCCTTTCGCCATCCCCTGTACGAACGGCTTGTCCTTAAACGCGTTGAGCAGCGTGAGCAGGATGATCATGAGCACCGCAGTCGGCAAAATCGTCGCGAGCAGCGTCATGAGCATGCCCGCCCAGCCGTTCACGCGCCAGCCGATGTAGCCGGACAGCTTCGTATTGATCGGCCCCGGCAGTGCATTCGCCAGCGCCAGCACGTCCGAAAACTCCTCGTCATCCATCCATTTGTACCGGTCCACCACTTCCTTCTGCATAAGCGGGATGGCGGACAGGCCGCCTCCGTAACCGAGCATCCCCGCCCGGAAAAACGCGATGAATAAATCTTTGTTCACGACATCAACTCTTTCATTTCGTTCGTCATTCTATTAGTATAACGAACATTTCGACTTGCTGGAATAGATAGAGGGAACTTTCGTCTATGCATGTCCGCCCGTCCGCGTGCGTATGATGGCGAATAGTCCACCGAAAAGGAGCGGGCCTGATGACAACCGGTTTGCTGATCATCTTATCACTCGTCCTCGTTCTTCCATTTGCCATCAAAGCCGTGGAGCAGCGGCTCGAGTGGTTCCTGCTCGTCATGGGAATCGCCGCGGCCGTCGTCAGCGGCATGCTCGGACGCGAGCTATTGGACAAGGCGCTGTCCGACCCGCTCCCGATCACCGCCGCCGTCCTGATCGCCGGTTTCCTATTCCGGCTGTTTTCCCGGCAGATCGACCACGGCGTCCGGCGCATGCAGAAACTCATGCCCGAACGGCTCCTGTACGCCCTCCTCGTCATGGGGCTCGGCCTCCTGTCGAGCCTGATCACCGCTATCATCGCCGCGCTCGTCCTTGTCACCGTCACCACCGCCCTGCGGCTCGAACGCCGGGCGCAGATCCGGCTCGTCATCCTCGCGTGCTACTCAATCGGACTCGGCGCCGCCCTCACCCCGATCGGCGAACCCCTTTCGACGATTACCGTGAAGAAGCTGGATGCCGACTTTTTCTACTTGTTCCATCTCGTCGGGCTCGACGTGATGACCGCCATCCTGCTGTTCGGCCTGCTCGCCGCCGTCTGGGTCGACCCGCCGGAAGAACGGCCGGTTCTGGAGGAAGGAGACGAACGGGAACCTGTCTTCAGCGTGTTTTCGCGTGCGTTCCATGTCTATGTGTTCGTCATGGCCCTCACCCTGCTCGGCGCCGGGTTCGAACCGCTGATCCGGGAACATCTGACCGATGTCGCGCCGGGGACTTTGTACTGGATCAATATGCTTTCCGCCGTACTCGACAACGCCACCCTCGCCGCCGCCGAAATCAGTCCCGCCATGCAATACGACGCCATCCGGGCCATCCTGCTCGGACTCCTCATCAGCGGCGGCATGCTCATCCCCGGAAACATCCCGAACATCATCGCCGCCGGAAAACTGCGGATCACGAGCGTCGAGTGGGCGAAGTTCGGAGTGCCGGTCGGCCTGGTCGCACTTGTTGTGTATTACTTTATCGGGATCCGTTGAAATCTTCGCCAATCAAAACGCCTCCCGGCGGCCGGGAGGCGTTCTCGTCTGTCCATTCTTTTCCTTGAATTTCGTACAACTTGCTTTGAAAGCCTGCTTATGCAGCGAAATCACTCAGGCGCTCCGGCCGTGGCATCGGCGGATTCCTCTGCCGAAGGCGTTGCCGGCTGTCCCTGGCTTGGCGGCACGGCTTCCGGTGATTCGGGCGGAGCTTCAGGTGCAGGGGCCGCTGCCGGAGGATCTGTCTTCTCAGGCGCAGGGGCCTCCTGCTGTTCTGACGGCTTCGATTCCGCAGGCGCTTCCTGCTTTTCAGGCTCTGTCACGGCTGCCGGCGTCTCGACTGCCGGCTTCCCTTTCTTCTTCTCCGCGTCCTTCTTCGCTTTCTCGGCGGCCTTGTTGATCTCCTGGATCGCCTTGTTTACGGCTTTGTCCACATCAGCCAGATACGAGGCCTTGTCCCAGTCGGCGTTGCCGTTCCCGATTCCCGCCATGAGAGACGCCGCGTAATCCCGGAGCGCCTGGACCCGGCGGCTTTTTTCGGCTTCCGTGAAACTCGTTAACTCCGCATCCGCCGCGCCGATCGACTCATTCAGCTTCAGCCGGAGCTCCCCCATCAGCCGCTCCTTCTCCGACGTGATCGCCAGGTCGATCTCACTCACCGCCGCCGACCGCTTCCCGTTGAACCAATTCTCCAGCATCGTCCCCGCATCCTGCCCCGCCATCGCCGTCCCCACGCCGCTCCCCAGCATGACGCACAGGCAGAACCCGATTACGAGCACAAGGCGTTTCTGAAATTTCGTATACATGCCGTCCCTCCATTATAAAAGCAGGACCCCGCGGAAGAGGTCCTGTGTGGGTGTAATTAGATTCCGTTAATCACTTTCTCCATCTCTGTTTTCGCATTGTCCTCTTTTACTTGTGCCGCTTTGCTGATCATGATTTCGTATTGCTTAACAAGTTTTTTCTTTTCACCTTCGATTACACCATGAATACGAGTGATTTCACGGTCAACTGCTTTTACCATCGCTTCCTTCGAACGAATAGAATTAGAGTTAAGTTCTTTTACAAGTTCGCCTTTTACTCCATTAATCGTATCCCTAAGATCTTTGAGTGCCTGATCTGTAACGGCTTGGAGTTCTTTATCCAATTTTTCTGATGCTGCCCGTCCTGCCTCTCCTGTGCCTTTAGTTAGCTCGTCCTTTTTCTTTTCTGCAAATACTTGTCCCTCAGATTGAAACTTTGCTTCGGCGTCTTTCTCGATTTTGTCGAACTGGGCAGTCATTCCCTTAATGATTGTATCGCGCTCTTGCTTCAGGTTATCGATATAGCTATCCGCTGCCGCTTGGATACTCTTGCCTTTCTGATCAATTTGCTCATCACCCTTATTGGCAATTTCCGTTTTCGCCTCTCCGATCATGGCTCCAATTTCTTTGCTTTCTGTTTCAAGGCTGTCTTTCCAAACAGCATCCGCTTCAGCTTCAATAGTCTTTTTTGCATCACCAAACTGCACGTCATACCAATTCTTCAGTTTCGAACCTGCATCCGAAGCCCCAAATACCACTCCCCCCGCACTGGATACGAGTGCTACTGTGATTGCGCCTGCGACGAGTTTGCCTTTGACTGTTTTCATCATTTGTAAAGTTCCCCTTTTCTTCGTGTAATGGTTGGTTGGATCCCTCAGTGTTCGTTGAGGATTTCTTCGAGGAGGCGGGTGACATCCGATTCGATTTCCGCTTCCAGTTGTTCGTGGTCGGTGATGCCGTCCTTCAGGTCTTCTTCCAGCCGGGCTGCCGTGCTTTCAAGCTGGCTCCGGATTTCGGCTTCACGGGCTTCGAGTTCCCGCTTGGCGCGTTCTTCTTCCGTCTCGGTCAGTGAGACGATCTGTTCTTCTGCCCATTCCCCGGCTTCCAGGGCGAACGCCCCGATGCCGGCCAGCAGCCTGGTCATTTCTTCCCCGGCAAATCCGGCGATTCTCTCACGCTCCTTTTGGAAGGCACCCTCGTACCAGCCGGAAAGGGAGCCCCCCTGCATGCCGGTTGCATGCACGGCGCCTGCGCCGACGACCAGGGCGATTGCCGTTGCAGCCAGTCTCTTTTTCATCGCCTGTCCCCCTCCCGGTCACTATTTGCCCTGCCCTAATATGTATATGCGCTTCTATCACGGCGTATGACTAAATATCTATTAAAACTTTCATTTACTTTTTTCTTGATAGTTTCTTCTTATGTAAATAGACCTAGAACGAAATTCAAAAACCGGACTTCCCATGAGAAGTCCGGTTCGGTTCATTCATTTAAATAATTGAGGGATGCCGTTGAGGAGCGAGTAGATGCCCATGATCGCCATCGCGATGACGGTGATGACACCGATGACGGTCAGCCACATCGGATGCTTGTAGTCGCCGACTATTTTTGATTTATATGCCGCGACGAGCATGACGCCGAGCGCGAGCGGCAGGATGAGCCCGTTCAGCGAGCCGACGAGCACGAGGATCTTCACGGGCTGCCCGACGATGATG
This sequence comes from Bhargavaea cecembensis, assembly GCF_000826125.2. GTDB lineage: Bacteria > Bacillota > Bacilli > Bacillales_A > Planococcaceae > Bhargavaea > Bhargavaea cecembensis_B. Next base: position 498,603 of record NZ_LN651373.1, on the reverse strand, counting down.
AACACGAGCGTCGAGATGAGAATGAAGCCGATGATGAATTTCCGGTGGTGCCGGTCGATCCACGTGCTGAATGAGCGGATGAATGAGACCGATGTGTAGGCGCATCCGACGACCGACGTGACCGCCGCCGACCACATGACGACGCCGAAGATCCGGTAGCCGACATTCCCTGCGGCGAGCTGGAACACGGATGCCGGCGGGTTGTCCGGGTTGAGCTTCAGTCCCTGCGAGACGACGCCGAGTACGGCGAGGAACAGGAGAATCCGCATGAGCGAGGCGATCCCGATCGCGGAAATGGCGCCGCGCGACACTTCCGGGAGGGACTCCTTCCCTTTGATGCCCGCGTCGATCAGCCGGTGGCCGCCGGCGAACGTGATGTACCCGCCGACCGTCCCGCCGACGAGCGTGACGATGGCGAGGGCATCGAGCTCAAGCGGGGCGACGGTCCGGAGTGCGGCTTCCCCGTACGGCGGCGCGGCCGTGAACATGACGTAGAGCGTCAGCGCGATCATGACGAAGCCGAGCACCTGGGTGAACCGGTCCATGACCCGTCCCGCTTCCTTCACGAGGAAGATGCCGACCGCCAGCAGACAGCTGATGACCGCTCCGACTTTCGGGTCGATGCCGAACAGGACATTCGTCCCGAGGCCGGCCCCGCCGATGTTCCCGATATTGAAGGCGAGCCCGCCCATGACGACGAGCAGGGCAAGGAAATACCCGAGCCCCGGCAACACGTCGTTCGCAATATCCTGCGCCCGCTTCCCGGACACCGCGATGATGCGCCAGATGTTCAGCTGGGCCGCGATATCGACCAGGATGGAAATAAGGATGACGAACGCAAAGCTCGCCATGAGCTGCTCGGTGAAGACGGTCGTCTGCGTCAGGAACCCCGGCCCGATCGCAGATGTCGCCATGAGAAACGCCGCGCCGAGCAGGACGCTGCGGTTCTGTTTTTTCTGATCCAGTGTGCTGTTCATTGATTTCCCCCTAGTGAGCCGCTTTTCATTCCGAGTAAGCCGCTTTCTCCCGCGAGTAAGCCGCTTTCACCTTCGAGTGAGCCGCTTTCTCCCGCGAGTGAGCCGCTTTCCATTCCGAGTGAGCCGCTTTCTCCCGCGAGTGAGCCGCTTTTCTTCCACCTTCCGTTACCTGAACGCGCCGATCGCTTCGACCTCAATTCCTTCCGCCGGCAGTTCTTCTGAGATGCGGCGGGCGAAGTCGAGTGCGGTG
>NZ_LN651373.1:433548-496291 GCF_000826125.2 Bhargavaea cecembensis | reverse complement strand
GGCGAACGTGATGTACCCGCCGACCGTCCCGCCGACGAGCGTGACGATGGCGAGGGCATCGAGCTCAAGCGGGGCGACGGTCCGGAGTGCGGCTTCCCCGTACGGCGGCGCGGCCGTGAACATGACGTAGAGCGTCAGCGCGATCATGACGAAGCCGAGCACCTGGGTGAACCGGTCCATGACCCGTCCCGCTTCCTTCACGAGGAAGATGCCGACCGCCAGCAGACAGCTGATGACCGCTCCGACTTTCGGGTCGATGCCGAACAGGACATTCGTCCCGAGGCCGGCCCCGCCGATGTTCCCGATATTGAAGGCGAGCCCGCCCATGACGACGAGCAGGGCAAGGAAATACCCGAGCCCCGGCAACACGTCGTTCGCAATATCCTGCGCCCGCTTCCCGGACACCGCGATGATGCGCCAGATGTTCAGCTGGGCCGCGATATCGACCAGGATGGAAATAAGGATGACGAACGCAAAGCTCGCCATGAGCTGCTCGGTGAAGACGGTCGTCTGCGTCAGGAACCCCGGCCCGATCGCAGATGTCGCCATGAGAAACGCCGCGCCGAGCAGGACGCTGCGGTTCTGTTTTTTCTGATCCAGTGTGCTGTTCATTGATTTCCCCCTAGTGAGCCGCTTTTCATTCCGAGTAAGCCGCTTTCTCCCGCGAGTAAGCCGCTTTCACCTTCGAGTGAGCCGCTTTCTCCCGCGAGTGAGCCGCTTTCCATTCCGAGTGAGCCGCTTTCTCCCGCGAGTGAGCCGCTTTTCTTCCACCTTCCGTTACCTGAACGCGCCGATCGCTTCGACCTCAATTCCTTCCGCCGGCAGTTCTTCTGAGATGCGGCGGGCGAAGTCGAGTGCGGTGACGCCGTCGCCGTGGATGCAGATCGTATCGGCCCGGAGGTCGACGTCCGTGCTGTCGGCCGCACGGACTTTCCCTTCTTTCACCATCCGGATGACCTGGGCGATGGCCTCGCCCGGGTCGGTGATGAGCGCATTCGATTGACGGCGGTCGGTGAGCGAGCCGTCCGGCTGGTAGGTCCGGTCGGAGAACACTTCGCTCGCAGTCCTAAGTCCAGTCTTCTCCCCCGCCCGCACGAGTTCGCTGCCCGACAAGCCGAACAGAACGAGCTCCGGATTCACCTTGTACACCGCCTCCGCGATCGCTTCCGAAAGCGCAGCATCCTTTGCGGCCATATTATAAAGCGCGCCGTGCGGCTTCACGTGCTGCATCTCGCCGCCTTCCGCCCGGACGAACGCATCGAGCGCGCCGATCTGATAAACGACCAGGTCATAAGCTTCATCCGCCGACAGTGCCATCGCCCGGCGCCCGAAGCCGACGAGGTCCGGCGTGCCCGGATGCGCCCCGATGCCGACGCCTTTTTCCAGCGCCATCCGGACGGTTTTCCGCATCGTCGACGGATCGCCCGCATGGAAGCCGCATGCGATGTTCGCGCTCGACACAAACTCCAGAATCTCCGCGTCATTGCCCATCCGGTATGCCCCGAACGATTCCCCCATGTCACAGTTCAAATCCACTTTAAACGCCATCATGATGTGACCCCTTTCATTTTCAAGTCGATCGCCGCCCGCAGTTCCGCCAGTTCCTTCGCCTGCCGGACGAGCGCTTCCTGGGCCTCTGCCACGCTCACTTCACGAAAACGGAGCCGTGCCCCGGGCGGAAGCTGGGCGACCATCGGCAGGTCCGCCGTCGCCGCCTGCCCAATCTTCGGATAGCCGCCGGTCGTCTGCCGGTCGGCCATCAGCAAAATCGGACTGCCCCCGGACGGCACCTGCACCGAGCCCGGCACAACTCCCTCCGACAGCAGCTCCCGCGGCTCGGACAACTTCAGCGACGGCCCCTTCAGCCGGTAGCCCATCCGGTCGGACTCGGATGAAACCTCAAACGCCTCGTCGAAAAAGCTCGAACGGCTCGCTTCGTCAAACCAGCCGTACTGCGGCCCGCGCATCATCCGCACGACCGCTTCCTTTTTCAAAGAAGTGCCGCATTCCTCCGCCACCGACCAGCGCGCTTCCGAAAACGGATCGCCCGCCCGTTCCGCCAAGAGCCTCTCCGTGATCGAGGCGGCCGCTTCGGAAGGAGTCCCCGCCGGCAGCCGGTCTCCTTTCTGAAGCAGACGCCCCCGGAATCCGCCGATTCCCGCCTTCATATAAGTCGACCGGCTGTTCATCACTTCCGGCACGTCGATGCCGCCCGCGACCGCAATGTACACCCGGCAGCCGGAAACCGGCCGGCCGAACCGGAGCACGGACCCTTTTCTCACTGCGACCGGCCGGCACATCGGCACCCGCATGCCGTCGATTTCGGCCGAGAGATCCGCCCCGGCCAACGCGATCAGCCGGTCTTCTTCAAACAAAAGCGCCGGTCCGGCGATCGCGGCTTCGAGCGCCGCGCTGCCGGGGGCGTTCCCGGCGAGCATGTTGGCGATCCGGAGGGAGACGGTGTCCATCGCCCCGCCCGCGACGACGCCGTATTGCTGGAAGCCCGGGCGGCCGAGGTCCTGGACGGATGTCTGGAGGCCGGGCTGTTCAACTCTGATCATGGCGTGCGCCCTCCTTCCGGTCGTATTCCTCTCGTGTGATCGGCCGGAACGTCACCCGGTCGCCCGGCCGCAGCAGGCTCGGGATTTCTTCTCCGGGGAGGAACAGGTCGACCGGCGTCCGGCCGATGAGCTGCCAGCCGCCGGGCGTTCCGATCGGATACACTCCCGTCTGGCTCCCGGCGATCCCGACGGTCCGCGCCGGAATCTCGAGCCGCGGAGACGGCCTGCGCGGTGCGGCGATCCGCTCATCGAGTCCGCCGAGAAACGGGAACCCGGGCGCGAATCCGATCATTTTCACGTCATAGGATCCGCCCGAATGGATCTCGATGACTTCCTCTTCCGTGAGCCCGTTATGCGCCGCGACAAACGGTAGATCCGGCCCGAACTCCCCGCCGTAGCAGACCGGGATCTCCACCGTCCGGCCGGTTTCCGGAGAAGCCGGCTGCACGTCTTTCAGGATGGTGCAGAGCCGTTCCTTCATTTTCTCAAAAGTGATCCCGCCGGACGCGTCGTAGCAGACCGTCACATTCACATACGCCTGGATGACGTCCATCAATTCCGGCATCGCCGCCTTTTCGATGGCCGCGGCGATCGCCCGGACGGCGGCCGTCGTTTCTTCATTCATCTTTTCCCCCGCCGCCACGACGATCGCGCTGTCGCCGAGCGGGGTGAACTCTATCTTCATGGCAATCCCTCTTTCTGCTGCCGATCTGCAAGAAGAATTGTCTCATAATTTGTCCTTACCTGTCGAATCAATCTGAAGCACAGCCGGCTCACTTCTTTCTATCTATTCGTGGCCTCTTTCTATCTATTCACCACCTCTTTCTATCTACTCATCACCCCTTTCTATCTATTCACCCCTGCTTTCTATCCATTCACCAACGAACAAAAAAAGCCGGACCGTCCCAATTCGGACAGTCCGGTTTCAGCTTTTCTTATTTTGATCAGCCCCGGTACGGCCACCAGACGCCGCGTCCAAACGATACGGTGATCGCCGGGATGAGGAGCGGCAGGATGATGAGGCCGTACAGNCCTTTCTGAAGCAGACGCCCCCGGAATCCGCCGATTCCCGCCTTCATATAAGTCGACCGGCTGTTCATCACTTCCGGCACGTCGATGCCGCCCGCGACCGCAATGTACACCCGGCAGCCGGAAACCGGCCGGCCGAACCGGAGCACGGACCCTTTTCTCACTGCGACCGGCCGGCACATCGGCACCCGCATGCCGTCGATTTCGGCCGAGAGATCCGCCCCGGCCAACGCGATCAGCCGGTCTTCTTCAAACAAAAGCGCCGGTCCGGCGATCGCGGCTTCGAGCGCCGCGCTGCCGGGGGCGTTCCCGGCGAGCATGTTGGCGATCCGGAGGGAGACGGTGTCCATCGCCCCGCCCGCGACGACGCCGTATTGCTGGAAGCCCGGGCGGCCGAGGTCCTGGACGGATGTCTGGAGGCCGGGCTGTTCAACTCTGATCATGGCGTGCGCCCTCCTTCCGGTCGTATTCCTCTCGTGTGATCGGCCGGAACGTCACCCGGTCGCCCGGCCGCAGCAGGCTCGGGATTTCTTCTCCGGGGAGGAACAGGTCGACCGGCGTCCGGCCGATGAGCTGCCAGCCGCCGGGCGTTCCGATCGGATACACTCCCGTCTGGCTCCCGGCGATCCCGACGGTCCGCGCCGGAATCTCGAGCCGCGGAGACGGCCTGCGCGGTGCGGCGATCCGCTCATCGAGTCCGCCGAGAAACGGGAACCCGGGCGCGAATCCGATCATTTTCACGTCATAGGATCCGCCCGAATGGATCTCGATGACTTCCTCTTCCGTGAGCCCGTTATGCGCCGCGACAAACGGTAGATCCGGCCCGAACTCCCCGCCGTAGCAGACCGGGATCTCCACCGTCCGGCCGGTTTCCGGAGAAGCCGGCTGCACGTCTTTCAGGATGGTGCAGAGCCGTTCCTTCATTTTCTCAAAAGTGATCCCGCCGGACGCGTCGTAGCAGACCGTCACATTCACATACGCCTGGATGACGTCCATCAATTCCGGCATCGCCGCCTTTTCGATGGCCGCGGCGATCGCCCGGACGGCGGCCGTCGTTTCTTCATTCATCTTTTCCCCCGCCGCCACGACGATCGCGCTGTCGCCGAGCGGGGTGAACTCTATCTTCATGGCAATCCCTCTTTCTGCTGCCGATCTGCAAGAAGAATTGTCTCATAATTTGTCCTTACCTGTCGAATCAATCTGAAGCACAGCCGGCTCACTTCTTTCTATCTATTCGTGGCCTCTTTCTATCTATTCACCACCTCTTTCTATCTACTCATCACCCCTTTCTATCTATTCACCCCTGCTTTCTATCCATTCACCAACGAACAAAAAAAGCCGGACCGTCCCAATTCGGACAGTCCGGTTTCAGCTTTTCTTATTTTGATCAGCCCCGGTACGGCCACCAGACGCCGCGTCCAAACGATACGGTGATCGCCGGGATGAGGAGCGGCAGGATGATGAGGCCGTACAGCAGGAGGCCGGTGATGACGATGGTCGCGATCTGCACGAGGCTGAGCACGCCGGACGGCATCATCGCGCCGAACGTGCCGGCGAGGATGATGGCGGCCGTGATGATGACCGTGCCCATCTTCGCCATTGCGGTCGTGAGTGCTTCCCGGGTGTTCAGCCGGTTGAGGCTCTCTTCGCGGAACCGGTCGAGCAGGAAGATCGAGTAGTCCACGCCGAGTGCGATCAGCATGATGAATCCGAAGAACGGGACCGCCCAGCTGATGCCGTCGTAGCCGAGCCAGTTCACGAAGATGAGCTCGGTGACGGAGACCGATGTGTAGTACGTGAGCAGGAGCGAGCCGATCATATAAAGCGGCATGATCGCCGAGCGGAACAGGATGAACAGCACGACGAACAGGCCGACAAGCATGATCGTGACCGTCCGGCTGAAGTCGGAGGACGAGATGTCCTGGAGGTCGGAGTTCATGACGGAAATGCCGTCGAAGTACAGGTCCGCGTCTTCAAACGGCGTCCCGATCACCGACTTCCGGACAGAATCCTTCAGGTCCTCGACGGTGCCGATCGCCTCGCGGGAGTACGGATCCTCATCCAGGATAACTTCCATGAGGATGCCGGATTCCCCGTCGATCGTGTAGCGGTCGATCACCGGTTCGAACTCTTCATTTTCGAACGTGCCGGCGGGGACGAACATGCCGGTGTCGCGGACGCTTTTCGTATCGCCCATGTCGTGCATCGTGCCGGACAGGTCGTCCAGTCCGTCCGCAATCTGGGTGAGACCTTCCGAAGAAGCCGCGACCCCCTTGGACAGTTCGCCGAGACCGCCGGACAAGGCACCGATCTGCCCGCCGGAAGCATCCAGCTGGCCGGCTGCGCCTTCGAGGGAAGTGCCGATTTTCGCAAGTTCCCCGCTCAGGGCGTTGAGCCCGCCGGCCGCCTGTGCCGCCGGCATGCCCTGGCCGAGGCCGCCGGCGATCTGGCCGAGCTGGCCGTTGATCTGGCTGATGCCGCTTGCAGCCTGGCGGAGTCCGTCGCCGCCGCCCGCTGCGGCACTGCCGGACGGAAGCTGACCGATGATTTGGTCGAGCCCACCGCCCGCTTGGCCGAGGCCGTCCTGAACGTCGCGGAGACCCTGGATGGCATCGTCCAGACCGTCCGCCATGAGGGAGATCTGCCGGTCGACGTACAGGTCGCCGATGATCTCACCGGTCGGGCGTGTGATCGTCCGAACGCTTTTCACGCCGTCCACCTTTTCAAGGTCCTGGCTGATGCGCTCGAGGTACGTGACGTCAGCTTCGTTCACGATCTTGTCGTCTTTTTTCAGGATGACGCCGACCGGCAGGGAATCCCCTTCGCCGAATGCGTCGGAGATCCGGTTGAGGCCCATGACCGATTCCCGGCTGCTGTCGATCTCGTCGATCGTGTTGAACGAAATGTCGTTGTCATATGTCAGCAGGAGCGGAATCGTGATGATCGCCACGACTCCCATCGACAGGAGCGGGCGCATGACGGACAGCTTGCTGAAGCCGATCCACAGCTTGCTGTCTTTATGCGACGCGCTGCCTTTCGCCGGCCAGAACAGCTTGTCTTTCAGCAGCATCATGAACAGCGGCACGACCGTTGTCAGGACGAGCAGCAGAACCGCGATCCCGACCGCCACCGCGACTGCCGACTTGAAGATCGGGAACTGCGCGAAGCCGATCGCCGCAAATCCGATGAACACGGCAAGCGCGCTGATGAACAGCGTCCGGCCCGCCGTCTTGTACGTATTGACGACCGCTTCTTCGACTTCATGTCCGGCGAGCAGTTCTTCCTTGTACCGGCTCAGCAGCAGGATGCAGTAGTCCGTCCCGAGTCCGAACAGGATGGCGACGAGGAAGATCTGTGTGTAATTCGATACCGGGAAGCCGAACCAGTCGACGAAGAATGCGACGAGCGACTGGCTGAGCAGGTACGAAATCCCGACTGCGAGAAGCGGGATGAGCGGCGTGACCGGAGAACGGAACACGATGAGCAGCAGGCCGAAGATCAGGCCGACCGTGATCAGCTCCGTCTTTTTCAGCCCTTCCTGCGCACTGATGTTCACGTCGTTGTTGATGATCGCTTCCCCGGTGATGTAGACCTCGTCGTCGCCGGTCAGGATATCCGACTTGATCTCATCGGCGAGCTCGACGATTTCCTCGTCCGATCCGTCCACGGTGACCGGCACGAGGATTGTTTTTCCGTCTTCGGAAACGAGCTGTTTTTCCATCTCTTCGTTTTCAAACGGGTCCAGAACTTCGGTGACCGGATCCCCGATCGCCTTGATCTCGTTGGCGGCATCGGAAATCGCCGTCTTTTTCCCGTCATCGGCCGGCTGGTCCAGCGCGTAGACGAGGGAAATCGTCTCGTCCGAGGCCCCCACTTTCTCAAGCAGATCCGCGGCGCGCTGGGAATCGGCCGTGTCCGACAGCTGCATGTTGCCCGCATCTTCGGCCTGCTTCGCAAGATCCGGCGCCAAAATGAACAGGACGACCGTCACGACGAGCAGGACAATGAAGATCGGCCATCTGAATTTCAATACTTTCCTCACGTATTACATCTCCTTGAATCTCAAAATATCCTTCAGTTTCCGGAACGTGCCGATGAACGCATCCAGTTCCTGTTCGCTGATCTTCCCGCCGAACAGGTTCTCCACGCTCTGGTAGATGGCTTCATCCGACCTTTTCAGAATTTCGCTTCCCGCCTCCGTGACCCGGATCACTTTCGCCCGCTGGTCGGCAGGGTCCCGGTCCGAACTGACCAGCCCTTTGTCCTCGAGCTTCTTGAGTCGGGTGGAAACCGCACTTTTGTGCACACCCTGGACGGCAGCGAGCTGCCCGTTCGACATCGGCCCGGAAGCGGACAAGATCTTCAGCACCTGGATCTGCTCCGGCGAATACTCATGCCAGATGTCGATGTCAACGGAACGCATCACATGCTCCGCCCCGAAGATCATCACTTCTTCAAACAGCTCAATCGCTTCTCTGAGCTTCTCCTGCAAAATAGTCCACCCCCTCAACTAAAATTAGTTTAGGGGGTGGACGATCGATTGTCAATTGATATGTCGGGATAATGATAGAGAGACCCGAAAATAAAAAAGACACCCCGCAGAAACGGGATGCCCGGTGTTCAGTCTTCCTTCTTCTGGCCGTGGAGCGGCGGCATGATGAGCCAGCCTTTGTCTTTCGTGAGTTCAAGCAGACGTCCGCCTGCAGTGGCCCGGTCGGTGTGGAACTTCATGAAATGCATCGCGACGTCTTCGCGCATGCACTGGCCGAGCACCTGGCTGCAGGACACGAGCCCCAGGCCGGAGTTCGCGGCCATGATCGCGGCAATCTCCGGATCCATGAAGCGCGCACCCGGCGGGATTTCATCCGCGGACGCCTTGCCGCGGGACGGAAGCGACGGCGGCGGAGTGACGCCGTTTTCCTTCAGGACCTTCTCAACGGTCGTGTTTTCGTTCTTCATCATCTTGATCTGGTCTTCCAGAAGCGATATCAGATCGCGGTCGCCCGCATGGTTGACGAACGCTTCGTACATACTGATGAGGCCGTTGTTGGCCGCAACATATGACCAGATTCCGATGACTTCCCCGTAATGCAGCGGCTCGTTTTTCGGATTTCCGTTCATAACGCCCATTTTTGTTTCCTCCATTCCTGACTTCGTGGTCAGAAACAGTATGCGGAGGACCGCCGGGCTTTATACAAAAAAGCCGATGCCGGGGTTATCCAAACATTTGAAGGCCGATCAAGCGTGATCCGGATCCGCCTCTTCCAGAAACCCGGTACGCCCGTCCGGCAGCCGCTCCGCCTCATGCCGTTCCTCAAGGCGGAGCGATCCGTCGACCATCTTGTACACCTTATCCACATAATCCATGAGCCGCGTGTCATGCGTCACGACGATTGTCGCGGCGTTCTTTTTCACCGCCGCGCTCTTCAGGAGTCCCATCACTTCGAACGCCCGGTCTGAATCAAGCGATGCGGTCGGCTCATCCGCGAGTAGGAGAGACGGATTGCTGTAAAGCGCCTTGGCGATTGCGACCCGCTGGCGTTCACCGCCGGACAGGCTGCCCGGGTATTTCTTCGTCAGCTCCTCGATGCCGAGCTCCTCCAGAAGGCCGTCCCGCTCCTCCGCCGTCATATTGTTTTTCTTCACCTTGTCGAGAAGCCGGAGTTGCTCGGATACGGTCAGGAACGGCACGAGGTTCGATGACTGGAGGATGAAGCCGACATGCTCCAGCCGGACTCGCGAACGACGCTTTTCATTCAAATCGGTGATACGCTCGCCGGCAATCCGCACTTCCCCGTCCGTCGGCGTCTGCAGTCCGCCTGCAATTGTCAGCAGCGTCGATTTCCCGGAACCGGACGGGCCGATGATCGCGACCACTTCCCCGCGCGCCACCTCGAGGGTCGTCTTCTTCAGCGCCTGCACTTCCGTCCGGCCGGAGCCGAACGTCTTCGTCACTTCATTTAACTGCAATACGTGCTCCGTCATCCCGAAATCGCCTCCAGCGGATCAATTTTCACGATCGTCCAAACCGACACGAGCGCGCCGACCACCGCCACCGCGACCAAGACGGCGCCATAAATCGCCATCGTGGCATAGTCAAACGTGACCGGTACGGCGTTCGGCAGGAACTGGCCTGTTGCGACCGTGAGTCCGAACCCGATCAGCACGCCGATGAGTGCAAGGATGAACGTCTGTGCGATCACCGACCATGCGAGGTAACCGCTCGAAATGCCCTGTGCCTTCATGACACCGAACATGCCGATCTTCTGGACCGTGAGCACATACAGGAAGATCGCCACGACCGCCGCCGAAATGGCGAACAAAAAGTAGATCATGAGCGTGAGCGTCAGGTTCTGTTCGGTATAACCGGGCAGGTTCTCGATGAACGTCTCCGTCTCGATCCGTTCCAGCTCATCCGGAACCGCGTTGTCGGATCCTCCCTTCACGACGACAGCATTGACGGGTTCCTCGCCCTCTTCCAGTTCATCCGCGGCCGCTCCGAGCCTGATTTTCTGGAGGTCGGCAAGGCTCATGTAAAGTACCGGGGCTGCGTTGAACCGGGCCTCATCCGTGAACCCCGAAATCGTTACTTTTTCGTCGGTCGAGGACAAAGACAGCTCATCCCCGGCCGAGAACCCTTCATCCTTCAGGTAATCGGACGCAATGACTTCGAATGGCTCTTTGAACGGCTTGCCGTCCGTCACGTCCGGCATGATGAATTCATCCGGCCGGATCCCGAACAGGGCCACGCCGTTTTTGTCTTTTCCGTTGTCCGCGATGACATTCATCACGGCGAGCACGGCCGTCTCATCGCCCTCGACTTCATCCGCCTTCTCCGCTTCCATCATCGACTGGTTCAAGCTCTTGTCCGACTCCTCGGTCAGGTAAATGCTGTCCGCCCCCCATTTGTCGACCGCCTCCCGGTTCAGCCCGGCGAGCCCCGTTGCGAGACCCGAAAGGAAGAAAACGAGAAACGACACGAGCATCAGCACCGCAATGATCAGCGCAAACCTGAGTTTATTCTGCTTGATCTCCCGCCACGCGAGAAACATGGATCCACTCTCCCCTTCTATGTATCTTCCTTTTCATACCCTATTAGGGTACGAGTTGAATCCTTGAATGTTGCTGAAAAATTTCAGCGGAAGGCGGCGACAGATGCACCTTTCTATGGAATAATAATAGGCATCAAAGGGATGGAGGGAAATCAGATGGCAGATCTGCAAGGAATGCTCTCATGGACGTTTTCGCAGGAAGTGCCGGTGCCGGAAGAAATCAGTGAACTGCTTATCAATGGAGAAGAAGCGCAAGTCGCCTACAAGACGGTGCGGGACGTCGCCGTCGTGACGAACAAGCGGTTCATCATCGCCGACAAGCAGGGCATCACCGGCAAGAAAGTCGAAGTCTACTCGGTCCCGTTCAATTCGATCAACATGTATTCAACCGAAAACGCCGGGCGGCTCGACCTCAACTCGGAAATCGAGCTGTGGACGCGCGCCGGCCAGATGAAGATCAACCTCGGCCGCGGAGTCGACATCCGCAAGCTCGATAAGATCATCGCAGAAGCGATCCTTTGACAAGGGATGGATGAGAAGGAGTGACGGCATGAACAGACGGATGGAAGGAGCGGAGAGTCTGAATAAACTAGCGGGGGCACTCCGCTGCCCGGTCTGCGGCAGCAGCGTATCCGTAGATGGACAGCCGGCCCTCGCCTGCGAAAACCGGCACTCATTCGACCTGGCCAAGCAGGGCTATGTGAACCTGCTGTCCCGGCAGCCGGCTGGATCTTATTCAAAGGAGCTGTTCGAATCCCGCAGAAGGATCATCACGGGAAGCGGGCTGTATGATCCGCTCCATGAAGCGCTCTCGAATCTGATCCGGCCCATTCTCGCCAACAGGGAAGCCGTGCTGGCGGACATCGGCTGCGGGGAAGGCTCCCATCTTCACGCCCTGCTTGAAACATGCGGGCCGGGCCTCAAAGGGGCCGGCCTCGACATCGCGAAAGAAGGGATCATCCAAGCCGCGCGGAATTATCCCGGCGCCGCCTGGATCGTCGGCGACCTGGCCGCTTCACCGTTTGCCGACGGGCGGACCGACATCATCCTGAACCTCCTGTCCCCGTCCAACTACGGGGAGTTCAAGCGCATGCTCGCGCCCGGCGGGATGCTCATCAAAGTCATCCCGGGAAGCGGCTACTTGAAGGAACTGCGCGAAGCCTTGCACGGCGGGAGTGCCCGGGCCGCCTATTCCAACGAAGAAACCGCCGGCCTGTTCGAACGCCACTTCAAGCGCAGCGGCACGATCCCCCTCCGATATGAAGCGGACCTGGACCGTGCACAACTGGCGGACCTCGCCCGGATGACCCCGCTCGGATGGTCACCCGATCCCGACCGGCTCGGAGGATTCCTCAACCGGGACCGCGCATCCATCACCGTCGAACTCGACATCCTGATCGGCGAAGTTTGACGGATTGAGACTTCGGCCCAGAGTGCAACTTTTCCATCTCGAGGGGCAACTCTTCCACTTCGAGGACCAACTCTTCCATTTCAGTGTGAGATCCTAACTTGTGAGGACGAGTGAGGAGAGTTTCGCTGCGAGTGAGGAGAGTTTGGGGCCGAGTGAGGAGAGTTTCCCCGCGAGTGAGGAGAGTTCCATCGCAAACGATGCAACTCTTCCACTTCGAAGGCCAATTCTTCCACTTCGAGGCCCAACTCTTCCACTTCGAGGCCCAACTCTTCCATTTCAGTATAAAATCCTAACTTAGGTAAACGAGTAAGAAGAGTTTTGCCACAAGTGACGCAAGTTTCGCGCCGCCGGAACCTGCCGCTCCCAATACGAAAGCCGCGCCTCATCAAAGGGGCGCGGCTTTTCATCTTCAAACCAATGTCAGGATCAGTTTCCCTCGGGCATGGCGGGTTTGGGTTTTGCGGAGGGCCTGCAATCCTTCGCTGAACGGGTAGACTTGTTCGATTTCCACGTGTATCTTTCCGTCGGCGATTTGGTTGATCATCGTGTTCAGTTCGTGCCGGACATCCGTTTTGTGGGGAATCTGAAGGAATCGGATTCCCCGTTCCGGCTCTGCTCTGTCTCCGGATACGGTGACGAGCCGGCCCCCGTCCCGGACAACGGCTAATGCATCTTCACTCGTGCCCGGCTGGACTGCCATGGCGGCATCCACGCCGCCGGGCTTCCAATCGAGGATCTGCCTTTTCCAGTCCGGGTCCCGGTAGTCGACCGTCCTATCCGCTCCGAGCGACTTCATATAAGGATGATTCGGCTTCGACGCCGAGCCGGCCACTGTGCAGCCTTTCCCAGTTGCAAGTTGAATCGCGAGTGTACCGATTGCCCCGGAGGCACCAGCGATGAACAGGGAGTCCCCCTGCTTTAAGTCCAGGGCGGAGAGTGCCTTCAGTGCGGTATTTCCGGCAACCGGGACGGCGGCGGCCTGTTCAAAGCTCATGCCGTCCGGGATCGGGAGAATCAGGGAGTCGGCGGAGACGGCGGCGAACTCGGCCCAGGTTCCGCCTTTCTCATGCATTGAGCTGACCAAGGCGACCCGGTCACCCGGCCGGAACCCGGTGACCCGGTTGCCCGTTTCCTCAACGATTCCGGCCGCCTCGATGCCGATCACATACGGGTACCGGATCGTCTGCGGCAGAAAATAACTGTCATGGATCCCGACGCCGACCGCCTTGATCCGGATCAGCAGTTCCCGGTCTCCCGGTTCAGGGACCGCCGCCTGTTCGATTGCCAGGTCGTCTGCACCCGGACCCGTTTTCACGAAAGCCTTCATTCTGTTCATCTTCCAGACAACTCCCTTCAGTCCGGTCATTTTGCGGTGGTTTCCTTCATGCATATCACCAGGGCAAGTATCAACTTGCGGAACCGTTGCTAGATTCACACACGCCTCTTGGACACCATCCACTTCGCCCGCTTCAGCCCCGGAGTCCGAATTCTTCGGCCAGCAGCTCATACGACCGGTGACGCGGCTCCATTTCAGTGATCATGTTCAGCACCATGATTTCGTCGACCTGGGCTTCGCGGGCGAGTCCCCGGAGTCTTTCGCCGACCTGCGCGCGGCTGCCGATGACGAACCGGCCTCTGCTTTCTTCCCGTGCGGCTTCCTCGGCCGGCGAGTACCGATGGGAAGCGGCCTCTTCCAGAGTCGGCGGCGGCAGCTTGTATGTGCCGGTCCCCCAGCGGGCCCACTGCAGTTCCGCAGGCCCCGCGAGATGCCGTGCCTCTTCTTCGGTGTCCGCGGCGATGACGATGATCGACAAAATGCTGTACGGTTCCTGCATGTAGCGGGACGGCCTGAAGTGCTCGCGGTACGCCCGGAGGACCGGAACGGCAAACCCCGGATTGATCTGCGCGGCGAATGCATAGCCGAGGCCGTACTGCGAAGCGAAGCGCATGCCGCCGTCGCTTGAGCCGAGCATGAACAGTTCCGGACGAAGCGACGGGTCCGCCGAAGGAGTGATCTTCCCGAATGGATGCCCTTCCGGAAAATCCCGGTCGAAGAATGCGAGAAGCTCGGCAAGCTGTTCCGGGAAGTCATCCCCGGTGACCGCTTCCCTCGATCTCCGGAGGGCGAGCGCCGTCATCCCGTCGGTTCCGGGCGCCCGGCCGATGCCGAGATCGATCCGTCCCGGATGCAGCGCCTCCAGAAGCGAGAAGTTTTCCACGACTTTCAGCGGGCTGTGGTTCGGCAGCATGATCCCGCCGGACCCGACGCGGATCCGCTCCGTGAGTGCCGCCGTGTGGGCGGCGAGAAGATCCGGCGAAGTGCTGATCTGGAACCTCGTGTTATGATGCTCGGCGAACCAGTAGCGCGTGTAGCCGAGCCGGTCGGCGAGCTTCGCCAGCTCCGTCGATTGCCGGAGCGTCTCGGTCGCTGATTCGCCGTTCTGGATCGTGGCCAGATCCAGCACTGAAAGCGCCGGCCGGTCTGTCGTTCTTTCCATATCGCAACCGCTCCTTCCTTTAAAGTAATTCAACCATTGAAGCAAGCTGGATTCAAACGTTTCACCTTCCACTGACTACAACGCGGAAGACCGGCCAAACATCCGGGCCCGCCGCCGAAGACACTCATCAAAACGAAAACCGGCCCTATGTCAAGGGCCGGTTTCTGCTCTGCTTCCATCATATTTCCACATGCACGCCGTGATGTTCCTTTTCCGCTTTCCGGTAGACGCCCTTTGCGACGGCGAGGTCGTAATAGGCAGCGCCGACGCATTTGAAGAACGTGATTTCTTCTTTGCTTTCCCGGCCGGGCACTTGACCGGTCTCGAGATGAACGAGTTCGCCGTGGAGGTCGTCGAACGACCAGTCCGTCTCCCGGTCGGCGTGGATGAGCTCGCCGGCTTCCTCGACGACGCCGTGCCGGTCGTCGGCCACGATCTTCGAGCATCGGGAAATGAACTCAAAATCGACTTCGCGCATATGCGGGAGATACGATCCGACTCCGTTCACGTGAGTGCCCGGTCGGACCGCCTCCCCGTCGAACACCGGCGTTTCCGAGCGGGTCGCGCAGTTGATGATGTCCGCCCGTTTCACCGCTTCATCCACGTCGCGGACGATCTCAAGCTTCACGTCTTCCCCGACCCGCCCTTCCTTCCGCAGCCGCTCCCCGAACGCGCGGGCCTTCGACTCGGTCGGGTTCACGAGGAGGATTTCGCGGATGTCCCGCACCGCGAGCACGCCGAGCACCTGCTCGTAGCCCATACCGCCGGTGCCGATCACGCAGAGGACGGAGGCGTCTTTCCGGGCGAGCCGGTCCGTCGCAAGCCCGCTCATCGCCCCGGTCCGGAGCCGGGTCAGATACGACGCGTTGAGGAGGGCGAGATGCCGCCCGTCCGTCGCGTCCGTCACGAGGACGACTCCCTGTGTGGTCGGGAGGCCGTTCGACTGCGGGTTTTCCGGGAAGATTGTGACGGTCTTGTTCGTCGCAATCCCGTCCGCGAGATCCGCACACGGCATATACAGCACCGAGGCGCTCCGTTCCGGAAATTCGATCACCGTCCGGATCGGATTTTCCACCTTGCCCGCCGCGAGCGATTGGAGCACACCCGCCACGTCGCGGACGGCATCATCCATCCCGTACATGTCCATGATCTGCTGTTCATTCATTGTAATCAAACCAAATTCCACCTTCCGCCATTCTTTGCTGTCTGTTCATGCGCTCTTTCAGACGAGCGTTTTTTCAGGGACGCGCGCCTCTTCCGGCAGTTCCATCCCTTCATCGAGGTGCTGGTCTTTCCTGTCGCGAACCGCCCAGATGGCGAGCAGCGACACGAGCGCCGTGAAGATGATATAGAGCGCAACCGGAACATACGAGTTGTTGAACTTCAGCAGCAGGGACGCTGCGACGAGCGGCGCCGTCCCGCCCGCCACGGCCGCGCCGATCTGGTAGCCGAGCGAGATGCCGGTGTAGCGGACTTCTGCTGAGAAGATCTCCGAGAACATCGTCCCGAGCACGGCCGTAATCGGCGCCCAGATGACGCCGAGCCCGATGATCGTCGCGACGAACATCATCAGGTTCGACCCTTGATGGAGCATCCAGAAATACGGGAATGCATAAAGCGCCATCGCGACCGTCCCGTACACATAGAGCGGCTTGCGGCCGACTTTGTCCGACAGATTGCCCATGACCGGGATCAGGACGGTCGTGATGATCGTCGCCACCATGACCGCCATCAGCACCTCGCTGCTCGAGTGACCGACATTCGTCGTCGCGTACGACACGACGAACGTTCCGAAGATGTAGAACGGCGCCGTCTCGACGACCTTCGCCCCGATGGCGATGAGCACTTCACGCCAGTGATATTTGAACGTATCGACGACCGGCACTTTCGGAATCGTGCCCTTCGCCTGCACTTCCCGGAACGACGGCGTCTCTTCAATCCCTTTACGGATCCAGAGGCCGAACACGACGAGCAGCGCACTCAGAAGGAACGGCACCCGCCAGCCCCAGCTCATGAAAGCGTCTTCAGGAAGCAGCGTCATGATCGACAGGGCAAGCGTACCGAGCACCATCCCGATCGTGACGCCCATCTGCGGGACGGAACCGAACAGCCCGCGCTTTTCCTTCGGCGCGTATTCCACCGCGAGGAGCATCGCACCGCCCCATTCGCCGCCGATTCCGAGGCCCTGGATGAGCCGGAGCGTGATGAGCAGGATCGGCGCCCAGATGCCGATCGCGTAGTACGTCGGCAGGAGCCCCATCCCGAACGTGGCGATCCCCATCAGGCTGAGCGTCAGGACGAGTGTCTTCTTCCGGCCGATTCGGTCCCCGATATGGCTGAAGATCACCCCGCCGAGCGGCCGGATGAAGAATGACAAAGCGAATGACGCGTAGGCCAGGATCAGCCCGATCGACGGGTCTTCCGCGACAAAGAACACTGTATTGAATACGAGCGCCGCCACTGTCCCGTACAGGAAGTAGTCGAACCACTCGATCGAACTTCCGACAAGGCTCGCGATGAGCACGCGCCGCATATCCTTCTTTTCCATCTGGATTTCCCCCAATCCCCTTTTAAATTGAAGCGTCACTTCAATTATGCTATCATTCTATACAAGAACAAATATTCCGTCAACATTAATTTAAAAGGAAGATCAGGATAATATGACGAGCCAACTTGGAGAGACGATCAAGAAACTCAGGAAAGAAAGGAAGATGACCCTGAAGGACGTGGCCGGCCGGACCGGCTTCTCGATCAGCTTCATCTCCCAGCTGGAGCGCGGCGTGTCATCGGCCACACTCGAATCGCTGAAGAAAATTGCCGTTGCGCTCGGCGTGAGTCCGGGCGACTTTTTCGAGGATGAGCGCACGGAGCCGGATAACGGATCCTATATGTACGAGCGGATCGCCTCGTACGGCATCCACTATCAGAACTTGGCGACCGGATTCGATGCCCCCGACTTTATGCCGATGCGCGTCCGGCTGAAACCGGGCGAGAACGGCGGGCGGCCGATCACCCATGCCGGACAGGAGTTCGTCTATGTGCTCGAAGGCGTGCTCACAGTGGAACTGGGCGGCAGCCTTCATGAACTGGGGCCGGGCCGGTCGCTCTTTTATGACGCGGGCGGGCCCCATTATTGGTACAACCGCAACAGCGAAGACGCCGTCTTTCTCTGCGTCGGATCGGACACGCAAAAAGGACCGCTCCGCTGAAGCACGGAACGGTCCACTTTCTATGATGGTTTCTCTGGCCGGCATAGCCGGGGAATCCGGCCGTCACATTTCCGGCACGGCTTCGCGGAGGGCTTCTTCAAGCTCTTCCCGATACTGTTTCTCCGTATCGGCGCTCCATGAAAATTCGTCCGCCATCCAGTTGATGACCGGTTCTTTCCATTGGCGCACCCAGTGGATGTCGAAGAACAGGGCACCTGTTCGGCGGATGAAGAAATCGACCGGCTTAACGGCCATTTCCCGGTCCACTGCGTACTTCAGGACGGCATAGACGTCCAGCGGCAGCCCGTCCTCTCCCCCATCTTTGGCGCAGGCAAAGAGGTCACCGGCATTCGTGCCGTATTTCTCGAGGATCGCCCGGCTCTGCCCGGGGGTGAGGCCGGCCGCCACTCCTTCTTCCACCCTGCTTTCAACATAAGCCGGAAACTTGGCCGAACCGCCGACATCCCCGCCGGAAATCGGCAATTGCCTCGTCCGGCATGGCCGGTAATTACCGCCAAGCCGGCGGGCAACGAGATCGACGACCGTCTCCGCCATTTTCCGGTAACCGGTCAACTTGCCGCCGGCGATCGTGATCAGGCCGCTGTCCGATTCCCAAATCTCGTCTTTCCGGGAGATTTCGGAGGCGTTCCTTCCTTCTTCATAGATCAGCGGACGCACGCCGGCCCAGCCTGATTCGACATCTTCGGGCTTGACGTCCACTTCGGGGAACATGAACCCGACCGCTTTCAGCAGATAGTCGACATCTTCGGCAAGCGGCTTCGGATGCACGGGATTTTGGTCGTAGAACGTATCGGTCGTGCCGACATAGGTTTTGCCTTCGCGCGGAATTGCAAACACCATGCGTCCGTCCGGCGTGTCAAAATAGACCGCCTGGCGGAGCGGGAACACGCTCTGGTCAAAGACGATGTGGACACCCTTCGTCAGGCGGAGCCGCTTTTTGCCCGCGGCGTCTTTGTCACGCATCTTATCGCTCCATGGGCCGGTGGCATTCACGACGGCTTTCGCCCGGATTTCGGCGGTCTTCCCGTTGATCTCATCATGCACGCGGACGGCCTTGATCTTGCCTTCTTCATAGATATAATCTTCGGCTTTCATATAGTTGACAGCGAGCGCCCCGTGCGCGGCAGCCGCTTTCATCACTTCCATCGTCAGCCGGGCATCGTCTGTCCGGTATTCCACGTAATAGCCGCCGCCTTTGAGTCCCTCTTTTTTGACGAGCGGCTCTTTTTTCACTGTTTCTTCGGCCGACAGCATTTTCCGGCGCTCCTGCTTTTTCACGCCTGCCAGGAAGTCATAGACCCTGAGGCCGATGTTCGTCGTGAACGTTCCGAACGTGCCGCCCTTGTGAAACGGCAAAAGCATCCATTCGGGCGTCGTGACATGGGGGCCATTTTCAAAGACGATGGCGCGTTCCTTGCCGACCTCCGCGACCATTTTCACTTCAAACTGTTTCAAGTAGCGGAGCCCGCCGTGCACCAGCTTCGTCGACCTGCTCGAAGTCCCTGCGGCGAAATCCTGCATTTCGACGAGCGCCACCGACATGCCCCGGGTCACCGCATCATAGGCGATGCCCGCACCGGTGATCCCTCCGCCGATGATGAGCAAGTCGAATTCCCGTGCTTCCATGTCCTTTAGAATTTGATCCCGGTTCATTGCTGAGAAATCCATTCTGTTCCCTCCATTGACTGTTGAATTACTTTATTTGGAAAACAACCAACACAAAAAGAGACCTGAACGATGCACGGCGGCCAGTCCGCCGTGCAATTCAGGTCTCTCTGTGACTCTAGACGTGGTGATTAACTTGTCTTTATCATACCAGACCCGGACGTCCGGAATCAAATCCCCGGCTCATTTGAAGGCGATGGTCGCCTCGATCGCTTTTTTCCATCCGGCATACAGGCGATTGCGTGACTCTTCTTCGATCGAAGGTTCAAATCTCCGTCCGACCTTCCCCTGCAGTGCGATCTCTTCGCAGGATTCCCAGAAACCGACGGCGAGTCCAGCCAGATAGGCGGCCCCGAGAGCCGTCGTTTCGTTCACGACGGTGCGTTCGACCGGCACGCCGAGAATATCGCTCTGAAACTGCGCGAGGAAATTATTTTTCACTGCGCCTCCGTCCACGCGCAGCGTCTTCAGCGGCAGGCCCGAGTCGGCCTCCATCGCATTCAGCACATCCTTCGACTGGTAGGCGAGCGATTCCAGCGTGGCCCGGACGAAATGCTCTTTCGTCGTCCCTCTCGTCAGGCCGAACACCGCCCCGCGCGCCTCGCTGTCCCAGTACGGGGTGCCCAGCCCGACGAAGGCCGGCACCACATAGACGCCCTCCGCCGAAGAGACCCTCTCGGCATACGACTCGCTCTGGGCGCTGTCTTTGAGCATCCTCATGCCGTCGCGCAGCCACTGGATGGCGGATCC
Organism: Bhargavaea cecembensis; assembly: GCF_000826125.2. Taxonomy (GTDB): domain Bacteria; phylum Bacillota; class Bacilli; order Bacillales_A; family Planococcaceae; genus Bhargavaea; species Bhargavaea cecembensis_B. The sequence goes on along the minus strand of NZ_LN651373.1, from coordinate 476,095 downwards.
CGCAACGAAAATGCTGCCTTCGAGCGCATATTCCACCTTGCCGTCAATCCCCCAGGCGAGCGTCGTCAGCAGGCCGTGTTTGGAGGAGACCGCCTTCTCACCCGTGTTCATGAGCATGAAACAGCCGGTTCCGTAAGTGTTTTTCGCCATCCCCTTTTCGTAGCAGGCCTGTCCGAACAGCGCCGCCTGTTGGTCGCCCGCGGCTCCTGCGATCGGAACCTCTTCCCCGAAGAAGTGCTGGGAGGCCGTATAGGCATATATGTGGGAAGACGGGTACACTTCAGGCAGCATGGCAGACGGTATTTCAAGCATTTCAAGCAGTTCCGCATCCCATTTCAAGTCATGGATATTATAAAGAAGCGTCCTGGAAGCATTCGAATAATCGGTCACATGGGCTTTCCCGTCCGATAGCTTCCAGATCAGCCAAGTGTCGATCGTCCCGAAGAGGAGCTCGCCTTTTGCCGCACGTTCCCTTGCCCCGTCCACATGGTTCAGAATCCATTTCACCTTCGTTCCGCTGAAATACGGATCGATCAGCAGCCCTGTCTTTTCACGGATCATCGCTTCATGGCCCTGCTCCCTCAGTTCATTGCAGATGCCGGCTGTCTGCCGTGATTGCCAGACGATGGCGTTATAGATCGGCTGCCCGGTTTTCCGGTCCCATACCACTGCCGTTTCCCGCTGGTTTGTAATGCCGATGGCGGTCACCTGCGCCGGCTCGATGTCCGCCTGCGTCAGGACGGTCGTCACAACTGAAAGGACGGACGCCCAGATTTCATTGGCATTGTGCTCGACCCAGCCCGGCTCGGGAAAGTATTGACTGAACTCCTGCTGGGCGGTATGCACCGCCTCCCCGTTTTGGTTGAAGAGGATCGCCCTTGAACTCGTCGTCCCCTGGTCAATGGATAAAATATACTGTTCCAAGCCCGTTTCCTCCTTGGTAAGCCGTTTCTCTTTTTATTCGCATGCATGGGTCCGAATGCGATGGTGTCCAGTTCTCTGCGCAAACCCTGCTCAGAAGAAGCAGAAATCCGCAGATGACACCGTAAGCGGTCAGGTTTCTCTACAGATGGCTTATGCTATACCTAACAGGAAATGAGCAATCCGCGGGCCGATCACGATCCGATCAATACTCCCTAAAACGGATTCATCCCGTTATATCCTCGCCTGTAAAATAAACACAAAAAAGAACAAGGAAATCCACATCGCCCTGCTGAAATCGCGGGCCTGCATGTGAATCTCCCAGTTCTCCTTCAAAGTATTAACTTCATCGTCGATGTTAACGCTTTCTTCCACTTTCGTCAATCATGGAAGCTTTGACAACCCGGCCGGAGCGGATCCTGCCCTTATTCGGAGAATAGGTCCCAAAGCTCCGTGTCCGATGTCGTGATCGCCCGCGCGCCTGCCGCAATCGCCGTCTCCACGTCTTCCCGGGTGCGGATCAGCCCGCCGGCAAAGATTTCGATGCCGAGCTTTTGTTTGACTTCCGTGATCATCCACGGGACCACTCCGGGCATGACCTCGATGAAGTCCGGCTTTGTGCGCTCGATCAGTTTATAGCTTTTTTCCAGGGCATGCGAATCGATGAGGAAGATCCGCTGGATGGACAAGACCCCTTTTTGCTTCGCTTTCTGGATCACGTTGGCTTTCGTGGAAATCAGCCCGTACGGCTTGAACTCCTGGCATAAGTACTCTGTCGCGTACTCGTCGCTCTTGAGGCCCTGGATCAGGTCAACGTGGTAAATCATCTTCTTGCCGTGCACCTTCGCCATTCCGGCAACATGCTTGAGCTGGGAAACGTGCAGCTCCAGGAAGATGCCGGCCTCGTAATCACTTTCCAGGAACCTTTCGAATTCTCTCATGCTGGAGAAAGCCGGCAGGATTTTTTTAGATAAGATCATCGTCTTCTCTCCTGACTTTATTCATACTGTCAGTGTACCATCCTGCCCGTCCTCCGGCATTACCGGTTAAGATCACTCCCCGTACTGCCCTGCCGCCAGCTCATGAAGACCGACCTTTTTGAGATAATCAACCGGTGCGAGGAACGTGACGGTGACGACGCCCGGGTGGCGGCCGATCTCGATCGCCCCCGTGATCGTCGCGCGGTTCATGATTTCCTCGACCGTCACGCCGAATGCGTCTGCCGCCCGCTGCATGCCGTTTCCGGTGGCGTCGTTCAAGGTCGGGCCCGAACCGACGAATGAGACCGGCAGCGATTCCTCAAGCTCCGGAATGTTCCACTGCCGGGCCACTTTCTCCGCCGAGCGCCGCTCCGCGACGGTGATCGGCTTCGCGGTATACGGGAGATCGTCGGTGTTCGGAAACAGGACCGGTCCCGCCAGCCCGGCGCCTTTGATCACATGGACCTGCAGATGGACGACCCCGGCCACATCGGTCGTGTGCCCTGCGATTTCCCCGTCCCCCTGCATCGCATGCATGTCCCCGAGATAGACCCCGCCGCCCGGCACTTTCACCGGACAGACGAGAACCGCGCCGGCCCGGACCCGGTTGATGTCCATATGTCCGTCGGTCCGGTGCGTCTCGAGCTCCTCATCCGTGCACGCATACTCATGCGGCGCACCCACGAGGAACGACCCGAAATCGCCCGCGTTGTGTGAATCCGGCGTCGGCCTTGACGGCGTCGTGCCGAGCTGCCCGAGAAACGGGCGGGTCCGGGCGATCACGCCGACAAGATCATGCGGCGCGAACGTGACAATCGGATTCTGGACCGAATTGTCCGGCGTCTGCATGTATTCCCGCCCGCTCCGAGCCACATCCTCCGCCGCTTCTTTTGTAAGGGTCACGCCGACGTCTCCCTGTTCATCGAAGAACATCGTGTATCCGTTCGTGAATTCAAACGGCGTCACGTTCTGCCCGCACTCCGCGCACCGGATGGCCTCCTGCCCGATTCCTTCGATCACCGTCTCAGGATAAAGCGTTCCGCAGCCCGGACATTTCACCGCGATGAACGGGTCCCCGAGGAATCTGCCTTCCACCGGGCGGTCATTCCCGGAGGCGGTCGCACGGGAAGTCACCTCGACCGACTTGATCCGGATGGCGATGGCGTCTCCGACTTCCGCCCCCTCCACGTACACCGGCTTCGTCACTTCGTGTCCGCCTTTGATGCACGGCGTGATCATCGGCCCCCAGCAGCCGGGTGCGGTGTGCGCGACGATATGCCCCCCGTCCTTGACCGGTCCGAGCATCGGCTTCTCCGGATCCAGCACCCCGTCGATGAATTCATTGACCAGCAACAGTTCTTTCGCCTCTCCGACCTGCTTTGCTTTATGAACCATGTCCAGCTCCCCTTTCGAATTTTCAGACTCTTATTCTATCTTATCACCGATCGGCGCCCTGTGGCCAAAGCCACGGGTCCTGCGGCCAGGAAGCAGATCCGGGCAGCGCGCGTGAATAGATAGCATGTGAGGGTGAATAGATAGAATGAGCCTCCGAATAGATAGAATGAGCCCTCGAATAGATAGAACCAGCACTCGAATAGATAGCAAGAGGTCGTGTGTCGGAGAGGCGGCTGGGAACTGCTGGCCGCGGCATGGAAGATGAATAGATAGAATGAGCCTCCGAATAGATAGAATCAGCCCTCGAATAGATAGTAAGAGGTCGTGTGTCGGAGAGGCGGCTGGGAACGGTTGGCCGCGGCATGGAAGATGAATAGATAGAATGAGCACTCGAATAGATAGAACCAGCCCTCGAATAGATAGTAAGAGGTCGTGTATCGGAGAGGCGGCTGGGAACTGCTGGCCGCGGCATGGAAGATGAATAGATAGAATGAGCACTCGAATAGATAGAATCATCACTTGAATAGATAGAATCATCACTTGAATAGATAGAACCAGCCCCCGAATAGATAGTAAGAGGTCGTGCGGCCAGGATTCGATAAAAGAGAAAGCCATGCATCCGGAAAATCGGCTGCATGGCTTTTCTTATTTAAACAGTTCGGAACGGATCAAATTTCCGCTTCCTGCAAGTTATTTGTCACATGAAATCCATTCCGCTTTCCATCTCTTGCATCACCTTCTCCAATCCGTTCAGCCGCTTTTTCACGTTCAGCCGGATGCCGAGTTTGTCGGTGAGCGGTTTCAGATATGTCGCGGTTTTTTCATCGACGTGGAGTTTGGCGGGAACCGTTTCGATCCGGGTCAGGAAATCGGCCAGCGCGGGTTGCGCAGCGATGGCCGGCTCGGTGGCCGGGAGCAGGTCATAGCTGGCGACCATGCCGGTTTCGATATGGAGCGCCAGCGCGATGAGCGGGAAGAACGGACGGTCGCCGGGTTGCTCCTGGACGGCGCCGAGCATCCGGAACAGCCCGAATTCAAACGGAACATCGACTGCGGGCAATTTTTGCAGCCGCTTCACGTCCAGCTCGTTTAGGAAGAGCGGGATTTCCGGCTCGGGCGGCAGGATCGGTGCCGCGATGATGACCGGCTCCATCAGTTCCGGATCGTCTTCGTCCGGCATGTATGCCAGCATCTCCCCGTCCCGGTGGAATTCCGGGACTTCGTTTCCGCCCTTGATGATCTCCACCGTGGAATGAACGGCGGACAGGATATTCGTCAGCAATGCGGCTTCATCGGGGTCCGGGATCCAAGGCGCGAAGCCGGGTTCGAAGTTCCGGAAGCACGGCCACTGCTTTTTCCCGCGGAACGAGAAGCCGTGGTCTTTGATCAGCTGATAATCTTCCTTCGACAGATCTTCCCGGTTTTCAAGGTAGACCGCCAGGCCGGTCAATCCGTAGAGGCTCTCCTCTTTTTTGAGCGTGCCGTCAAACAGCTTGAGCAGGTAGCTGTACCCTTCCCAGCCATAGTAAGTCACGACTCCAAACTCTTCCCCGCCCGCACCGAGGACGGAAACGAAAATCGGCTCGGCCAGATGAGGGTCCTTGATCGCGAACACCTGGTCGCTCCCGATGAACTCCCAAGGCTTCAGCTTGCCGAGCTCCTTCACGGTCGACAGCGTCTCACTCCAGATCTCGCGGACATCCTCTTCATCCGGCCCCCCGTCAAGACCGTCCGGGTCGCCGAAACTGAAGATTTCACCCGGGCCGTCCGGGGCACCTGCCAAAAGATCCGCCAGCAGATCGCCATCCAGCAGATCCGTAAACTCGTTGAAATCATCGTTGATGTCGGCCACGAGTTCTTCCGGCGTCCGCCCGCCGCTTCCGTCGTACTCCGGCGGGAACGTGTCTTCTTCCGCCGGCTCGCCGAATGCCCCGATGCATACCGGATAAACTTCTTCCGGGTTTTCCTTCGCGACGCCTTTCAGCGTGATGCGGTGGCTCCAGTCCGAACCGAAGTCGTACATATAGACGGCTTCGTCACCGGGCTGGAGGAGCCACCGGTCCAGCCGCTGCTCTTCTTCATCCAGCGGAAGCTGGCCGTCCTGCAGTCCCGGAGGCGGAATCGGGCCGATTTCCGTCCGTCCTTCTCTGCCTTCCCGCTTCATCACCCAAAAAGAGTGCAGATGGCTGTCTTCCCATTCGAAGGCCAGTTGAAGAATGGCATGCAGCTCCCCGAACGTCGTTTCCCCTTCCACCAGCAGCCTCCGCATGACCGGCGGCTCGACGACGTCCAGTACAACTTCCAGATCATAGATCATTCCGCTTCCCCCCGTTCCGTGATGTAATTCTATTGTACATGTCCACGGAAGCGGCGGACAGCAATCCGGAAAGAAAATAGGCAATAATCAAACCGGCAGTCCGCCCCTCATCTTTTCCTTCGCCGCCTCGATCCCCGGCAGCCGGCCGACGACGGTCCCGCGGAGGTCGAGCTTGTCGAGGAGCGGGCGGATCCGGCGTTCCGTTTCTTGCGTCATCAGGACTTCGGCAGGGATCGCCCCGTAGCTAAAGATCAGAAAATCGGCGAACACCGCCTGCGCCATCACGTCCGGTGCCGGGCGGGACAGGAACTGCCGGGAAATCAATTCGCCGGAATCGGCATCCGCCCCGAAAACGGCGAGCGGATGATACATCCTCGGCCAGCCCTCTTCCCGGAGCGCGGACGGCCAAAAGGAGACGTCAAACTCTACGCGTTCATCTTTGACCGGCAGCCTCAGGATATGCCAAAGGGTATGATCCTTCACCCGGAGTCCCGGCCTGTGGGCGGCTGGCTCCCCCGGCACCGGAATGAGTTCCGGGTACATCTCCCCCGTCCCCGGTTCCGCCGGACGGAAAACGAGCAGATCCGGATCTTCCCCGAGGCGGGGGACCTCCAGTCCGTGTTCCGCCGCCGCCCGGCTCACCGTCTTGACAGCCTTAATCGCCTCCTCCAGCATGATGAAGTCATGAGGCATCGGCGGATTCGGCATATAACCCGGCTCGTGGACGCGCATCAGCGGCCAGCCGTCATCGGGGAAGGTGAAGCCGAGTTCCCGGAACATCTTCCGCTCCGGCAGGAACATCTCCTTTCGGCGGATGAATGTGGCAAACATGCCGGGCAGTCCGTGGATCGCCTCCTCGCCGGCGAGGGTGCCGGCGATTTCGCGGCGCAGGATCCGGTAGCCGTCCCAGCCATAATACAGGACGAGCCCGAACTCCTTGCCGTCCGAGCCGAGGACCGACACGAAAAACGGCTCCCGTGTTCCTTCCAGTTCGATCGCGATGATCTGCCGGTTGTCCAGACGGTCCCACGGCTTTTCGTCATACAGTTCCTTCATCGCCCGGGTGGCATTGACCGTTCCTTTTCTGAGGGTCGACCTGACTTTTTCGAAGTCCTCAAGGGAAGCCGGGCCGTCCCCGTCTTCATCCTCGCTGCAGAATGTGCCGCTCCAGTGAACGTCGGGATTGTAGGCGTCCGGCATGCCGTCGAACTTGATAAACGAATTGTTCGCATCCAGGCAAAGATCCGATGGCGTCCGGGTCCCGGCAGGCACGAACATCGGCGGCACGGTGAGCTTTTCGGGCAGCTCCCCCTCGGCTGCCGGGCAATTCGGATAACCTCGTTCCGGATCGATTTCGAAAACGTCCTCAACCCGGATCCGGTGTTCCCAGCCTGTTCCCGCGTCCACGCGGTACACCCCTTCAGCCCCCGCCCTCTTGAGCCAGTCGAGGATCTTCCACCGGGGCGATTCCACTTCATCGATGACCGTTTCCCATTCTTTTCGCCTGCTCCGGGCCGGAAAGCTGAATTGGTACGCATGACCGCGTTCCCACTCGAACGCCGTCTGCAGCACTTCATGCAATTTCCCGAGCGACCAGTCCCCCTCCACTTCGAGCACCCGGCTCGTCCGCGGCCAATAGTCCACCACTTCAACTTCCATCCTGACGATCATCTGCATCCCCCTTATCCACCATTTTCCCTATTGTATCCGCCGATTCCCGACCAGGACAATCGACCTAAAGACCGAAGCCGGAAACCCGGTTTTTCATCGGTCCAATACAGGATAACTTGCGGCAAAATTGGATTTTGGACGTTGTGAAAGCACGGTTTGGACCCGGGGAAATCAAAACGGCGAAGACCCGAGATTCTTTCGGGGTCTCCGCCGCGCGGTGGATTATTGGAAGCTAAGCTGATGGATATGAAGCTCCGTTCTGTCTCTGATTGCCACTCACTCGGGATCAATTGCGATCGATCTTGCGTCTATGGGACAAAGCGTTGTGTATCTCAGCTGAAACGTTATTGATCTGGCCTGAAACGTTGTTGATCTCATATGAAACGTTGTGTATCTGAACCAGAGCGCCAATGATCCTCCGGATGCCGTCACAGGCCATCCGATGCCTCGGAACTCCCTTGCATCAACCGCTCAATCTCCTTTTTCCCCGGCAACGCTGGAATGCCGCCGCGTTTTGTGACTGCGAGTGCGCCGGCCGCGTTGGCGAAGCGGAGCCAGTCGGGGAGCCGGCCGAGGTTCAGCGTGCCTTCTCCGGGGCCGGCTTCCGAAAGCTGATAGAGGAAGGCACCCCAGAATGCGTCGCCTGCTCCGGTTGTATCGACCGCGTTCACCGGGAATGCCGGGACTTCCGTCAGACGGCCTTCCGAGTAACAGGCGCTGCCCTTTCCGCCTCTCGTGAGGACGATTACGGGGATGCCATATTCACGGGCCAGCCACGCGCATGCCCGTTCTTCATCGGGCTCATCCGCAATCAGAACCAGTTCATCTTCGGCGACTTTGAGATAGCGGACGAGCGGCAGGATGCTCCGGATATCCCGGATGAGCCGGTCCCGGTCGCCGATCAGGGTTTCCCGGATATTCGGGTCAAACGAGACGGCTTTCCCCATCCGTGCGGCACGCCGGATGGCGGACAGCGTCGCGCTGCAGGCCGGTTCCTTCGTCATCGAGACAGAACCGGCGTGGAGGATCTCCGCCCAGCCGATCGCCGAGTCCGGGATGTCGTCTTCCGTGAGGAGCGCGTCCGCGCCGGGTTTCCGGTAGAAGCTGAACGACCGGTCTCCGTCTTCGTGCAAGTGGACAAATGCGAGCGTCGTGTTCGCCTCGTCCGAGAACCGGATGCCGGCCGTTTCCACGCCGACATCTTTGAGCGTGCGGATCAGCGTCTCCCCGAATACGTCGCGTCCGACTTTGGCAATCAATGATGACTGGCCGCCGAGCCTGGCGATCATCGCCGAGACATTCGCCGGCGCGCCGCCGGCATTCTGTTCGAACAGCGGATCGCCCTTGTCCGAGATCCCGTACGGCGTGAAGTCGATCAGCACTTCTCCGACAGACAGAACTTTCGCCATTGCGTCCCTCCTCTTATCGTTGTGCGATCACGCGCTCCGCCTGTTTCCGGCCGTCTTCGATGCAGAGGCCGATGCCGACGCCGTGGAAGGAGGCCCCTGCGACTGCGACACCCGGATACTCCTCATCAAGCAGGGCTTCCAGTTCTTCGACGGCCGTGCGGTGGCCGAGTCCGTATTTCGGCATGAGTCCGTACCACGGAGTCACTTCGACGACGGCCGGCTCCGCTTTGATGCCGAGGCTTTTTTCGAGGTCTTGGCGGGCGAGCGAGATGAGCGCATCCCGGTCCATCTCTTTGATTTCTTCGAATTCCGGGTTGGCGTTCTTATAGAACAGGCGGACGAGCAGCCGTCCGTCCGGTGATGTATGCGCCCATTTCCGGCTCGTCCATGTGCAGGCATCACAGATGACCGCTCCGTCCCCCGTCGTGATGAAGCCCGTCCCGTCAGCGGGCAGGTCGGAATCCGGCAGGTCGAAGCCGAGATACATCGTGAGGATCGATGCGTTCGTGAATTTGCGGAACAAATCGTCCGGCGCCTCTTCCCCGAGCAGTTTGCGGATCTGGCCGTCCGGGATCGCCAGGATGACGGCGTCCGCCCTGATCACCCCGCTTCCCTTGACCGAAAGTTCGTACCCGCCGCCGACTTTCCGGAGGCGTTCGGCTTTCGCGCCTTTCAGGATCTCCGCGTCCGGCATCGCTTCTTCGAGCGCATCGATGAGCACGTCCAGCCCGCCGTCAAACGACAGGAACTTCTTGTTCGCCTGTGCTTCGAACTTCGCCCGGTTCGCGCCGAGTCCTTTTATGATACTGCCGTATTCGTTTTTATATTCGAGCAGATACGGAAGCGTCGACCCGAGCGTCAGGGAATCGATCGATCCGGAATACACGCCAGACAGCACCGGTGCGATCTGGCGTTCGACGAGCTCGTCTCCGAGGAATGCGCGGAGGAATTCGCCGACCGGACTGTCCAATGTGAAGGAGTGCTCGGCCTCTTCGAAATCGCGCAAGGCGGTCCGCTTCCCTTCTTCCGATACGAGCGTCGACTTCATGAGCGACTCCTCGCTCATCGGGATGCCGAACACCGTGTCCGCCGGGATGGCGTGCAGTCCTCCGTCCCGGTACAAGTAGGAGATTCCGGTCGCATTATGGACGACCCGGTCCCCGAGGCCGAGTTCTTCAACGAGCGTCCGGATCCCCTCATGGCGGGTGACGATGGAATCCGCCCCCGTTTCCATGATGAATCCGTCTTTCTTCACCGTCCGCAGCTTTCCGCCGAGCTGTTCATCCGCTTCGACGAGCGTGACGCGGATCTCTTGTCCCGATTCATCCGCCAGCTTCCGAAGCCGGTGCGCCGCCGACAGTCCCGTGATTCCCCCGCCGACCACCAACACTTTTTTCATCCAGACCCGCTCCTTTTCTGCGACTTTCTTCTCCTGCAAGTGTACACCGTTTTCCGTTGCCCGTGCGACCCGCCGGACCGAGCCGGATTGACAGTTTCATGAATGAAAAGCGGGAAGATCAACTGGGCATCCGGTGAAAAGGCGAATGTTTTGATGGGCCTTCCGTAATTTTATTCGCCTATTTACCTAATCTAACCCCTTTCAACCCAGTTATTGCATTGTCTCATCCGTTTTTCCCGTGTTACACTGGCTTAGAACTAATAACTCTCCCATATAAGTCCGATAATCCGGTTCGGATGTTTCTACGACGGGGCCTTAACCCCGCCACTATGGGTGCTATCAGAAGCCCGCTTTCCGCGGTTTTTTCATGATGCGCCCTCCCGAACGGAGCGGCGCATTTTGTGTGGGAAAAAGGAGCACGACATGGATATCTGGAAAGACATACTCGCCGCCCTCAGCGGTGTTCTCAACGCGCTGCCCCAGGGTCTTCTCGCCATGACATTCGGCTTCGCCTCCATCCCGACAGCGCTTGCCTTTGTTGTCGGTGCGGCCGGCAATATGGCGACGAGCAACGTAGCGGTCATTTCCTATCAGGCCGAGACGCTCACGCTCGCCGGGACGATGGGCCGCAATATGCGCGAACGGCTTTCGATGATCTTTTTCGGCGCCGCGATTCTGGCGGTGATCGGCCTGTTCGGTGTCCTTGAAGGCATCATCGACTGGATCGGTCCGGTCGTGACGAGCGGGATGATGGCCGGCGTCGGCATCATGCTGGCAAAAGTCGCCTGGGACATGGCCCGCGCCGACCGGCTCATCGGAATTGTCTCGATGGCGAGCGCGTTGCTGACGTATATCGCCACGGCCGACCTCGTGTACACGATCACCGTGTCCGTCGTCCTGTCGAGCATCGCCTACGCGTTTGCCAAAAAGGGCGGCACGAAGTCAGAGCCCATCCCTTCAATAAAAGAAGGGTTCATCCGGCAGCGGCTCGTCATGAACCCGTCCGTGCTGCGCGGCGCCCTTGCGCTCGTCTGCCTGAACATCGGCGCCAACATCGCCTTCGGCAAGATTAACGGGGAAATCGCCGGCGCCGACGTGAACGTCGACACGATCACCGTTATCTCCTCGCTCGCCGACATGGCCTCCTCCTTCTTCGGCGGGGCCCCGGTCGAGATCGTCATCTCCGCCACGGCGAGTGCGCCGCATGCGGTGCTGTCCGGCGTCCTCATGATGATCCTCATGGCGGCGATTCTCGTTACCGGCCTGCTTCCGAAAATCGGAAAGTTCGTCCCGAGCGCATCGATCGCCGGCTTCCTGTTCGTGCTCGGCGCGTTCGTCACCCTTCCCGGAAATGCCATCGCCTCCCTGACAGGCGAAGAAGCCGGAAGTGGAATCACCGGAGCCGTCACGATGATCATCACCGCGCTGACCGACCCGTTCTTCGGCATGCTGGCGGGTGTTGTCACTGATTTCCTCCTCGGCCTGTTCGGTGCCGCTTAAAAATTGAAAGGACTGATCCGATTGAAAGAGACCTATATGCTGAAAGTCGGCAACGTGATCCGGGAGCTCCCGATCATCCCCGTTTCCAAAGAGATGAGGATCGCCAGTTTCGTTATCCTCGGCGACACGGAAATCGTGTCCGAGGCCGCCTCGCTCATCGCGGGCAGGCTGCCGGATGCCGACTTCCTCGTCACCGCCGAAGCGAAAGGCATCCCGTTCGTCCATGAAGTGGCGAGCAAGCTCGGCATGAAGCGATACATCGTAGCGCGAAAAAGCGTGAAAGCCTACATGGACCATCCGATGGAAGAGACGGTGTACTCCATCACCACACAGAGCGAGCAGACCCTCGTGCTCGACGGAACCGACGCCGAAGCACTGGCCGGACGCCGGGTCATCCTGCTCGACGACGTCATCAGCACCGGGGAATCCATCCGCGTGCTTGAAGCGCTCGTAACCAAAGCCGGCGCGGAAGTCGTCGCCCGTGCCGCCATCCTGGCCGAAGGCAACGCCGCCGAACGCAAAGACATCATCTACCTCGAACGGCTTCCGCTGTTTCCGGTGGATTAATGGTAGAAAGAAGGAGTTGACGTATGGTCAGCTCCCTCATAGAAAAAGCAAAAAGCAAGGACTCTGGTCGCTTTCCGCGGGCCAGCCGTCAAGCCTCCTCCGGCTTTCAGCCGTGCGGGGTCTCGCCGGCCGGCTTTCCCGCAGGAGTCTTCCGGCATCCTTGCTTTTTGCTGTTTAACGGGGCGTTTCAATGCTTTCCGGACCGCCCCTTTTTCTTTTTCTTTCCATCAATGCAGCAGCCGCCATAGATAAAACGTCGCGTACGCGCGCCAGCCTTTCCACGGTTCGGCGAATGCCTCCGTCTCGGGCAAGGTCGGCTTCCGGTCGAGTCCCGCCGCGAGCTTCAGTGCGTTATGGAGCCCCACGTCGGCCGCGGGATAGGCGTCCGGGGAGTGCAGGCAGCGCATGAGCGCATAGTTCGCCGTCCACGGACCGATTCCCCGGATAGCCGTCAGTTCCTTCTCGATCAGTTTGTCATCTTTCAACTCAAGCAGGCCGGTCTTCGTCAGTTCTCCGTCCGCGATCATCCGGGCGATGTCGATGATGTATTCGCTTTTCCGACCGGTGATCTTCAGTTCCCGGAGTGCATCCGGGTCAAAGCCGGCGACCGCTCCGGCATCAGGGAATATCCAGAACGTCTGCCCGTCCGATTCGACCGGCGTCCCGAACGTCTCGACGAACCGCTTTTTCAGCACGTAGGCAAACGAAACGGTGATCTGCTGGCCAAGGATCGCCCAGACGAACGTCTCAAACAGATCCGGAATCCCGACGACCCGGAGGCCGCGATGCTCCCGGACCGCCTGCCGCAAAAGCGGATCCCCCTCCGCCAGCTCGTAGAACGGCGTCAGGTCCCGGCCGAGGTCGAGCCAGTCCCGGATGAAAGCCGATACTTCCTCACCGGCTTTTCCATCCGGACGGCCCTGTTTGAACTCGACGGAGATTCCGTCCGGATCCTCCGACATGCTGAACACGACCGGCTGTCCATCGACTTCCAGCGCGCGGGTCACCGTCTCCCCTTCTATGTGGAACATGCACTCATCCGCGGAGCGCGAAAGATACGCCAGACATTCGGGGAAGCTGAAATCCGGGGGTGTATGGACAATAACTCTATCTGTTTCCAACACACATTCCTCCTTTTGATTTCAGTTTATCTTACATTCACTTTCCGAAATATAAAAACGGCCCTCTAAGAGAGCCGTGATGTTCCGTTAAACCACCTTTGCTCGTTTAGAAACAACAGGCAGTTCCTTGCCTATGTCTTCAGTGAAGTGATCCGGTTTGAATTTCGCTTTCAGTTGCATTGCGACCAAGTATACGATGCCGGATGCGATTAGTGATTGAACAGCCGGAATTCCGAATGTGCTAACATATTGGGTCAGATAGCCGATTAGCGTCCCGAACACGAGAGCAATTGTCGCCATCCAATTCCAACCTGAAAGGTCCTTCCATTGGCGCTTACGGATAAAGAAAAAGTCTGCCATCATTACTCCGGCAATGGCCGGATAGACAAGCGCTGTCATGTAGAGAAAGTCCATGAAATAGTCGAGAATCCCTGCAAGGGCTATGACAATCGCAATCAATGTACCGCCCAATGTCAGAAGCGCTCGGCCACGGTTTGAGTTGACGTTACACAAATTGGAGAGAGCCAACCCCATGCTGTAGTTGTTGACGAGTTGACTTGTCCACGTTGCAAACCAGAGTATGAAGAAACCCCATACCGGGAAACCAAGATTCATCATCACATTGACGATATCCGCATCGCCTACCCCTACGGACATAACTGCTCCAACATAAAACAACGGAAAACCGACTGCCACGATCCCCAGCGGTATAAGAATGTTGTCTTTGACCTTCGGCTTGGCGTACCTCGTATAGTCTGAAGCAATCACCCACTGCGAGACATTAAGTCCGATAACAAGTGACAGTGCTGCCAGGAAGGTAATCTGAGGATCTGGATTCCAAGCCATAATTGTATGCAGACCTGTGTTTTTAAGGGCGAAATAAATTCCTCCCACAATGAGAAGCAGGCCTGCAGGCACCGCAATGTAATCCGTCCATTTCATCGAGTTATAACCAATAATTGAAGGGATTGCAAATGCCAATCCTGCAACAGCTGTGACAATTGCCCATGGCCAGAACTGATTCTCATAATCGATACCAAACATAGCGGAGATTGCATTGCCTGCAACAGCAGTCTGCAACGCCCACCAACCGAGTGAAACAATGAAGATAGTTAGGCCTACTATGAACCTTGCCTGTGCGGCTCCGAAACTCGATCTTGCAATCACGGACGAAGAACGGCCGGTTTTGGCTCCCATATAGCCTGCAATTGCATTGCCGATCCATTGAATAACAACCAGAGAGACTAGTAATACCCAGAAGATTTCCGACATGCCGAAGGAACCTGCGAGTGTGGCACCGACCATGAGAACGGGAATCGTGAATTCAAGACCTCCAAATATCATGGCTGGTGTCAACCAATGCTGACGCTTATCTTCAGGAATAGCAGCAAGGGCTTCGTCCTTGCCGCCGCCAAACGGTTTTGTGTCTTCCATTTCACGATCCCCCATTTTTTAAATTTTAGCCTACCATTACGAAGACAAGCTCGCAGTCCTCATCACCGTCATTAGTGGCCACATGCTCCTCGCCTTTTGGGATAAGCGTGGCATCTCCCGCACTAACACGGATTTTCTCACCGCCAATTTCAGTGATGAGAGATCCCTTAAGAATGATGGAGTATTCATTCTCCGCGTGTTTTGAGACACCTGTTAGCGGGACCTTTTCACCTGCGCGGATGACGACACGGCCAACTTTCACCTCGGAATCTCCAACCGGTTCGGAGAAAACTGTTTTCATCGAGTAAGAATCATTTCCTTCTTCCTTCACGTCAGCCAGCTTGAAAATATCCATTATGCTTTCCTCTTTTCCGTTACAGTTTCGACTTCAAATGTTCCCGGGTTCACTTTAACGCCGTATTTTTCCTCGGCTTGTCCAAGCGTCATATAACCGTTCTTTACGTCGCGTGCCACCTGCTCCGCAGGACGTTTCAGCGGATCGCCATACCCGCCTCCTGTGGCAGTCATCAACTTTACGACGTCCCCCTTATTCAGAGGGTATCTCGGATACATTCCGAACGGACCGTCTGTTGTTCCATCTTTTTTCTCAATAATAAATTCATTCGGTGAACCCTTTTCGCCGCCATTCAATCCCCATGGATGGAACTTGTTTCGGCCAAATGTGGCTGATACAGCTTGGCCATCTGTCATTGCCCGGTAACTGCGGATAACACCGGCGCCTCCGATATACTCACCGGCACCTTTCCCATCCGTCTTCAAACTATATTCATCAATCATGACGCCGTACCGTGTTTCTGCCACTTCAACAGGCACGTTATACGTTTCACCGTCGCCAATACAAAACTGGCCACGGGCTCCGTCCTGTCCGCGGGCTGCTCCCCAGCCGCCGGCAGAAGGTTCAACGATGAGGAATGGCTCACCATTCACATGGTGATTACCGCTGAGAGTGACTGCGCAAACGGACAGCAGCTGTCCCGCCGGCAGCCGATCCGGCAGATGCGGAGCCAATGCCTGCATGACAACATCAGCGCCGCCCTGCATGGCTTCCCAGTAGATGGAGACAGGGGCCGGACGTTCGGCTGATACAATCGATCCTGGCTCCGTAATAATTTCGAGCGGGCGGAAGACACCATCGTTCACGTCCTGAGACGGGTTCGTAATTGCCAGGAAAACGGTCCTGACCGCAGAAACCAGTCCAGTGTACGTTACGTTTACCGGACCCGGCACCTGAGCATGAGTTCCACGGAAATCACAGATGAATTTATCATCCGTTATTGTGACTTTCACGCAAACATTAAATGGTCCATTTCCGAAACCGTCATCGTCTATGAAATCTTCAGCAAAAAATTCTCCTTTAGGCAGCCTTGCCAGTTCCTTGCGTGCCATCTGCTCCCCGTGATCCAAATAATTCACGATTGCTGCCTTGACTGTTTTAACTCCATTTTTCTCGCAAAGTTCTTTAACCCGCTTTTCTCCTGTCCGAATGGCGGCTACCTGTGCCCACAGGTCTCCGAGGGAGAGATCCGGAAAACGAATGTTTACCTTGATCATATCAATGACCGCTTGATTGAGCCGGCCTTCTTCATAAAGTTTTACACAAGGAAGTTGAAGGCCTTCTTGATAGATATCCGTAGCATCGTTACTGAAAGAGCCGGGGTCTTTTCCGCCGACATCTGTCCAGTGAGCTTTGTTGGCAGCGAAAGCAACAAGTTCTCCCTCTGCGAAGATCGGCATAACAAACCCAACATCGGAAAGGTGGGATCCGCCTCCGCCATAAGAGTCATTAATAATGATGACATCCCCTGGCTTCAGATCTCCTTCCCCGCCGAACTTGTTCAGAGTTTCTTTGACCATAAACGTCAGCATTCCGATGAAACCCGTAACCCCATTTCCCTGAGTAAGAAGCTGTCCTTTTGCGTCGGTTAATCCGCTTGCATAGTCAAGAACCTCGTAAATAACGGGACTCATTGAAGTGCGGGCCAATGTGTGGAACATCTCCTCACCAATTGCCACAAGCGAATCTTTTACGATTTCCAGCGTAAACGGATCGATTGACTGCTCTTTAATCGTTGCCATGTTAGCGTACCTCCGTTTCAATGATCAGGTTTCCATATAGGTCAATGGATGCT
This sequence comes from Bhargavaea cecembensis, assembly GCF_000826125.2. Taxonomy (GTDB): domain Bacteria; phylum Bacillota; class Bacilli; order Bacillales_A; family Planococcaceae; genus Bhargavaea; species Bhargavaea cecembensis_B. Next base: position 459,231 of record NZ_LN651373.1, on the reverse strand, counting down.
TTTTGTTCAGGATAGATAACTGTCACGGCCGCCTGTTCTTCAATGATTGCAGGTCCTTCAAATGCCATTCCCGGCTGGAGTTTCATTCGATCGTAGACATTGGTAGTCACCCACCCCTTTTCTTCGTAATACACAGGGCGAGTTTCCTTGAGCGCATCCTCCATCGTGCTGCCATCGGCCTCCAGCTTTTTCAGTTCCGGCTTTTCGACAGATCCAAAAGCGGTCATGTGCAGGTTGACAATTTCCGTTTCCGCGTCTTCCAGCTTAAATGTGTAATTTGTCTCATGAAGTGAATGGAAATCTTTTTCAAGCTGGCGAATGGTTTCAGGTGTAATTTTTCCGGATGAGATAGGAACTTTGACAGTGTGCTCCTGGCCTGCGTAACGCATATCGGCGAATCGCATCATTCGAATATGATCCGGTGCAATATTTTCTTCCGCAAACTGAGCTGTTGCCGTTTGCGCCAACGCCTCCCACTCCCGGTTGAACTCGTTCAAATCGAGCCCTGAAACTCGGGCAATATTAGTCTGGATATAATCATGCCGAAGATCGGTCATGAGCATTCCCCAAGCTGAAAAGACAGGAGAGGCTACAGGCACGATGACTTTTGTAACACCCAGCTCACGTGCAAGCGCTGGAGCATGCATCGACCCACCGCCTCCAAACGCTACGAGTACAAAGTCGCGCGGATCGTACCCCTTCCGGACTGAAATCAGCTTAAGGGCATTCAGCATATTGGAGTTGGCAATGCGGATAATCCCAAGTGCGCCCTCCTCCGGGTTCATCCCGAAACGATCTGCCACTTTCGTCTGAATAGCTTCCCGGACCTTGTCCATGTCTACGTCATAATCAAAGTTTTTCGGAGAGAGGCGCCCTGTCAGCAAATTAGCATCTGTTGTCGTAGGTTCCATTCCGCCTTGTCCATATGCCACCGGACCGGGCACAGAACCGGCGGATTGAGGACCCACCTTCAGTGCGCCGCCCCCATCGATCCATGCGATGGAGCCCCCGCCGTTACCGATTTCTACGATATCAACAACAGGTGTCTTGATCGGATAGCCCGCTTTATACTCATCTTTCTCGATATAGTAATCAGTAGAGACTTTGACTTCCCCTTCGGCAATCAAGGAGCATTTAGCCGTTGTTCCGCCGATATCGAAAGCAATGATATTCTTCTCACCGATGATTTCGCCAAGATATGCAGATCCGTAAATTCCTGCGACTGGACCTGACTCGACCATGTTGATCGGGGTCTTCTTGGCTTGTTCAAACGTAGTCGTCCCGCCATTCGACTGCATAATATATCTCAGTTCACCTGCTCCAAGCTCTCCTAGTCTCCCGTTCAGACGATCAATATAGGAAGAGGCGATCGGCTTAACATAAGAATTCAGAACAGCCGTGTTCGTCCGTTCATACTCGCGCCATTCTTTTGTTACTTCATGCGAAGCGGTCACTGCCACTTCCGGCCAAAGCTCTTGAATTAACTCGATTGTACGGATTTCATGTTCAGGGTTTTTATAGGCATGAAGATAGGCGATAGCGATCGCGTCAACTTTTTCTTTTTTAAAGTATGCAACCAGTTCCTCGATCCTCTTCTCATCCAGCGGGACAATAACTTCTCCGAGCTGATTCATCCGCTCCGGCACCTCTTGTCTCAAGTAACGTTCGACGAATGGTGCCGGTTTTTCATAACGGAGATTGAATAAATCCGGACGGTTCCCGCGTGCAATCTCCATCACATCCCGAAATCCGGCTGTTGTAATTAACCCTGTTTTTACACCCTTCCGCTCCGTTAAGGCATTAATGATCACTGTTGTTCCATGAATGAATGTTTCTATTGAGACAGGATCAACTTCGCTTTTTTTAATGACGTCGATCACACCCTGCTCAAAGTTGGGAGGTGTTGTCGGACTTTTAGCCACCCCTACATTTCCTTCTGCGTCCACGTACACCAGATCGGTAAACGTACCGCCAATATCCGTTGCTACTCTCATAATTGCTTCCTCCTATCATTCAATTTACAATTTCCTTCCGTAGTGCGTGTCAATGGTCCATTGCATCAGTCATCCGGCAGTTCAGAAGATAACCGGTGTTACGACGCTAATGATGGTGGTTTCTTCATTAAGCGGATTCTCCCAACCATGCGGAACAGTAGAAGGAAAATGGATAGAATCTCCTTCTCGCATAAAATACTCCTTGCCGCCAACAGTGAACAAAGCTGCCCCTTCCATAATGTAGTAGAACTCTTCTCCAGGATGAGAGTCCTGCATCTGTTTTTCTTTTGGTGCCAACTTTACGACCATTGGTTCCAGATTCCGTCCCCCAAATTCTCCGTTTAACCTGACATAGACATTTGGGGAGCCCTCCATCTTGAAAGGCTTTCTCTCTTCTCTTTTCAGCAGATAGTTGTGATTGGCCTCAGTCTGAAAAAATTGGGTAATAGGAACTCCGAAGGCGTCCGCAATCTTCTTCAATGAAGTAATTGCAAGAGAGGAAGACCCCCTTTCAACTTGAGAAAGAAAACTTACTGATAGATCTGTGCGCTCACTTAAGTCTTTGAGAGTGTAACCCTGCTCTAGACGCAAGCGCTTAATCTCCTGATAAATTTCATCCACTTGAACCGCTCCTATCAACAAATAGTAGTACCGTAAAAATTATGACTCTATTTAATTAATTTTGATAATACCATAATCTATTCGTAATTAAAAGAATATTTTTTAATGTTTGTTTAATTATCTTCGAAAAAAGATCCTCCATCTTTGTTTCTGATGGAGGATCTTTTTTTGTCTATGCTAGATTTATTTTTACTCTTCATGTCTTTCATACGCCACCTCGCCCCGGCAGATCGTCCAGCGCACGTTCAGTCCATCGTCGACGAGCACGAGGTCTGCGTCTTTTCCGGCGCGGATGCTGCCTTTGCGATTGAACAGGCCGAGCTGCCGGGCGGGATTGGCGGAGGCCATGTCGGCGATGTCCCGCATGGTCACTCCATCCAGGGAGAGCATGCGGCGGGCAGCTTCATTCATTTTCAGGATGCTGCCGGCGAGCGTGCCGTCGTTGAGGACGGCGCGGTCTTCGGTCACTTGGACAGGCTGCCCGCCGAGTTCGTACCCGCCGGGCGGAAGGCCCTTCGCACGCATCGAGTCGGTGATGAGGAGGAGCCGCTCCGTGCCCACGTTGTCCACGATGAGCTGGAGCATTTCGTCCGACACGTGGATGCCGTCGGAGATCAGCTCGGCCTTCAGGCCACGGAGCAGAAAGGCGGCGCCGATGACCCCGATGTCACGATGATGGATGCCGGACATCGCGTTGCACAGATGCGTCACTTGGCTGACGCCTTGCGCGACGGCTTGCTTCATGCCGGCGAAGTCCGTTCCGGTATGCCCGGCGGAGGGGACGACGCCGGACTTCCGCAGCATATCGATGAATTCGCCGTTCGGGTCATGCTCCGGTGCGAGCGTCACGGCGCGAATGTTCCCGCCGGAGATCTCCTGCCATTTTCTGAACAGGTCCGCGTCCGGCTCGATGATGAACTCCGCGGGCTGCGCACCGGCTTTCGACTTCTCGACAAACGGGCCTTCCAGATGGATGCCGGCCACTTCGGCCTGGCCGGGCCTTCCCGGGTAATCCGCCACATTGCGGAGTGCCCGCTCGATGTTTTCCTTTGACTGGGTGATCGTCGTGGCGAGGAACGCGGTCGTCCCTTCGGCCGGCAGGAAATCCGCCATCCGTCCGAGCGTCTCGGGTGTCGCGTCCATGACGTCCGCCCCGTCCGCCCCGTGGATGTGTCCATCGATGAACCCGGGGAGGGCGTTCAGCGAGGAGCCGTCGATTTCGGCCGTCCCGTCGGGGAGATCCACGGGCCGGCTGCCGGAGACGGACTCGATTTTTCCGTCCCGGATCACGATGAATCCGCCTTCGAGCGTTTCTTCCTCCGCATACACTTTGGCGTTGCTGATCAGCATTGCCTTCATCTCTCTCATCCTTTCCTCCGTCTGCCGTCAGTACAGCTTGTCCGATATGTTCTCGGAGACTTCGCGCTTGATGCTTTCCGCCGATTCGATGTTTTTCATCGTGACGCCTGTGCAGATCAGATCGATCAAATAAAGCTGCGTGACTTTCGACACGAGCGATCCGCTGTTGAGCGGGCTTTCCTTCGCCGAAGTCAGCAAAATGTAATCGGCGTACTTCGTCAGGGGCGACTTCACATAGTTCGTGATGACGATGATCGCCGCCCCCCGTTCCTTTGCAATCCGGACCGTGTCGACGATGTCTTTCGTGCCGCCCGACAAACTGATCGCCACGACGACGGATCCGGCGTCGAGTGAAGTGGCGCGCATCACCTGGAAGTGGGAGTCAGTGACGACCTGTGTGTTCTTGCCGATCCGCATGAGCCGGTGCTGCATGTCGAGGCCGGCGATCCCTGATGATCCGATGCCGAAAATGACGACATCATCCGATCCGTGGATCGCCCCGATCGAACCTTCCAGCGCGTCGAGATCGACCATGTCGTACGTGTCTTCCAGCGCCCGGATCATGTTGTTCCGGATGCGCTCGACATACGTGTCCCCCTGGTCTTCCACCGATTCCGCCGCCACTTCCTGGGCGAGCAGGAACTTAAAGTCCTGAAATCCTTTATAGCCGAGCTTGCGCAGGAAGCGGAGGACCGTCGCCTCCGCCACCCCGCTCGCTTCGGAGAACTCGGTCAGCGAATGATAGATGACCTTCGCCTGGTTCTCTTCTATATAGTTGTAGATTTTATGTTCGGATTTCGTAAAGCTGTGCTTGTGTTGCTCCATGATGATGGACGGCCTGATGCCCGCCACGGGACTGGTTTTCATCCGGTCGTCCCTCCCTTGTGAATATTCATCTGCCGGCCCGCCTTTCAAGAAAATGCGCGGCCGCTCCGAGCAGATTGGCTTTGTTGCCCTGCTCGGCGGCCCGGACGGTGAGCGATTTGCGGTGGTTCGGCATGATTTTTCCGTCCAGCGATTTCCGGATGGCCTCGATCAGCACGTCCCCCTGTTCGGAGACGCCGCCGCCGATGATGATGCCCTCAGGATTGAAAATATGGACGAGCGACTGGAGGCCCGTCGTCAGATCATCAACCCAAGCATTGAAAATCTTCACGGCCCGCTCGTCTCCGTCCGACACTTTACCGAAAAACTCCTCAAGGCTGAAACCATCACCGAATTCGTCCCTGACGAGTCCGGCGAGCGCTATGGAAGAGGCGTACTGTTCGAAGCAGCCCCGGTTGCCGCATGTGCACGGCCGTCCGCCCGGATACAGGCACAGGTGCCCGATCTCGCCGGCGGAGAACCGGGCGCCGGTGTACAAACGGCCGTCGAGGAACAAAGCCCCACCGATCCCGGTGCCGACCGTCAGGCAGATGAAATCATCCATCCCCCGTGCCGCACCTTTCCAATGCTCGCCGAGCGCCGTGCAGTTCACGTCATTCTCGACGGTCACGGGAAGCCCGGTATGCCGGCCGACGATTTCCGCCACGTCGGTGCCCGTGTATCCCGGGATATTGTCGGTCGCAAACACGACCGTCCCCTTCTCGTGATCGATCTGGCCGGCGGAGCTGATGGCGACCCCCTCGACAGGGAACCGCTCTTTTAGTTCATTGCACAGGCCGCACACGGTCCGGATGACCGCCTCTCCTCCGCGCTTTGCCTCCGTCGGGACGGAATCATGATGGAGAAGTTCGCCCGTCCCGGTGAGGACCCCGTATTTGATCTTCGTGCCGCCGATGTCGATGACAGCTATCTGCATATCCGCTCACCTCATTAAATCCATTATAGTCCATCCGGGCCCGTCCTTCTTTTGCCGGGCCTAAAAAAACGCCCGGAAAGCCGATTGCGACTTTCCGGACTGTGATGCCGTGCCTGCGGTTATTCGCTTCGGAATTCAAGATCCGGGCTTCCGTCTTCAGAAACGGAGACGAACAGGCGGCGGCCGAACGCCGGGTCTTCATGCGGGAAGTCTTCCCGGTAATGGGCTCCGCGGCTTTCACGGCGCTCCGTCATGGCGAGCAGGAGGATCTGCGAGAGCTTCAGGAAGTTCCGTGTTCTCACGGCGAGCTTCCGGAAACCGGGACGGCTGAACAGCAGCCCGGCCCGGACTCCCTCGCCGAGCTTCCGGATTTCGGACAGCGCCGCCGACAGGTCTTCCTCACTCCGGACGACATTGGCGTTGTACCAGAGGATCTCCCGGATCCGTTCCGTGACCTCGCGTGCATGCTCCGCCGCGGCTTCCGCTTCTTCGCCGGAGACATGCGGGTCAAATTCGCCGAACATGCCCGCCAGACGGGCTTCCGCCATGCCGGCATCCGCCCGGCCGAAACCGGTGCTTCGGACGTACTCGCCGCAATGATCCGCCGCCCGCTTGCCGAACACCATGCAGGCGCCCGTCGAGTTGCCGCCGAGCCGGTTCGCGCCTTCGATGTTGCAGCTGAGCTCCCCGATCGAATAAAGGCCGGGGACCCCCGCACGTCCGTCCAGATCGATGAACACACCGCCGTTGCTGGCATGCGCAAACGGGGCGATCCGGATTTCGTCGAGCGCGAGGTCGATGCCCCGCTCTTTCAGCCAGTCCAGATAAACCGTGTAAAACTCTTCTCCATTGTCATAGAGGGCCGGATCGAACAGGAGCCGGAACCCATCTTCATTCCCCGTATCCCCGATCCGCTTCATCATCGCAATATCGAACCATTTGGAGTCAAGCGAATGCGTGAACGGCCCGTGGGTGCTCCGGATGTCGAGGCACTCCCGCTTCGACAGTCCGTCCGGCAGTTCCGGGTCGAGCAGGCTCTCCCCGTCAGAATCGACGATGTCCCGGCAATAAGTGAGCGTATGCTCGCCGAACAGCGTCTTGTATTTCGGGCTCGTGATGCCCGGGATGAACTGGATGAACTCCATGTTCACGAGCCGGGCGCCCGCCTCCAGAGCGAGGATATGACCGGAGCCGTCGACGTCTTTCGGATTCAGGTTGTGCTTGTAGATCGACCCGAAGCCGCCCGTCGCCAGCACGGCCGCCTTGCACCGGACGAGCACCAGCTCATTGTCCGCATCCAGCAGGACGGCCCCGGCGATCCGGTCCGAGTCTTTGAGCAGCGTGAGGACGACCGTGCGCTCCATCACCCGAAGATTATCGTATCCGCCAAAGATCTCCCTGACATTGCGGCGGATTTTCTCCCAGTCAGCGAGAAGGTAAATGTCACGTGCATGAGGCGCGAAACAGGCCTTCCGTTCCCCTTCCAGCTTTTTTGCATCCACGCCGATCTCCGGATACTCCTCCACCCGCTCCGGGATTTCCCGGACGTACGCCTCGGCGAGGTCCCGCCGGTGCATCCCCCGGCTCAGTTCTTCGATATCTTCAAGGAACACCTGCTCATCCGCCCGGTCTTTCGTCACCTGGGTGCCGAGCGAGGCCTTCAGCGGATAAAAACTCGAGCCGGACGCCACTTTCATTTTCGTCACTAGCAACACTTGATGTCCCTGCCCGGCCAGCTCCTTCGCGGCTTTGATGCCCGCGAGTCCGCTGCCCGCCACGAGAACGTCCGTCTCGATCGTCCGGTTGATTTCCAATCTAGAACACCTCCCGGTCAACAGTGGTCAGGCTTGCGCATTCCGGTCATAGAACGTCAGCTCTTCTTCCTCCGCCTTGCTCTTGCCTTTGAAGATCAGGCTGAAGAGGTAGCCGAAGAAGAGCGAGGCGACGAGGTTGATGAGGGAATAAGCCCAGAGCGAAATGCTCGTGAAGTACGAGACGTAGATGGCCACGAGCGTCGTGGCCGCAAATCCGAGCAGCGCGCCTGTCGAGTTCGCTTTTTTCGTCATGACGCCGAGCGTGAATGTCCCGCCGATGATTCCGAGCGCAAGGCCCATCAGGCCGTTGAACCATTCGTAGGCGGAGCTCACGTCGGAATAGGCGAGGATGATGGCGAACGCGATCGAGAAGATCCCGACGAGCGTCGAGACGTTCCGCGCGATTTTCGTGCTTTTCGCGTCGCTCATCCCCGGCTTGATGACTTTCTGGATATCGAGCGTCCAGCTTGTCGCCACACTGTTCAGTCCCGTCGAAAGCGTCGACTGACCGGCCGCGAACAGGCCGGCGATCAGCAGGCCGGAAATTCCGGCAGGCAGTTCGGAGACGATGTAGTTCGCAAAGATCAGGTCACCCTTGCCCTCCGGCATCGGGCCGCCCTGCTGGAGATAGAATGTGTACAGCGAAGTCCCGATGAAGAAGAAGAGCGTCGCCGTCCCGAGGGAAAGCAGTCCGTTCATGAGCGTCATTTTGTTCATTTCCTTCAGGTCGTCGGTCGTCAGGTAGCGCTGGACCATGTCCTGGCTCGAGATATACGAGAAGGCGGTCGACAGCCCGGCGCCGACGATGAGGAGCAGGACGCTGCTATTGACGAAGTTCGGGTCGAACAGCGGCATGTCCGTGAAGAACTTGCCGTCCGCTGAGCCGGTCCGGAACACTTCGCCGATGCCGCCGTTGATCGAGAACAGCAGTACGATGAGCGCGAAGATCCCGCCGCCGATCAGGACGACGCCCTGGATGAAGTCGGTCCAGAGGACGGATTTGATGCCCCCGAATGCGGAATAGATCGTCGCGATGACGCCCATGAAGAGGATGATGATGACGGTATGGATCCCCGTCACCGCGCTCAGCGCGATTGCCGGCAGATACATGATGATCGACATACGGCCGATCTGGTAGACGATGAACAGCAGGCTGCCGATGACGCGCATTTTCACGTCGAACCGGCGCTCCAAGTATTCATAAGCCGTGTCGAGGTTCAGTTTCCGGTAAACCGGCAGGAACAGGTAGATCGCGATCGGTACGGCGATGAACAGCCCGAGCTGTGCGAACCACAGTTCCCAGTTGCCGAGGTACGAGTTCCCGGCGAGCGACAGGAACGAAATCGGGCTAAGGAGCGTCGCGAACAAACTGACCGACGTCACCCACCACGGAATCGAGCCGTCCCCCTTGAAGAATTCCTTGCCTTGCATCTCCTTTTTCGCGACCGCGATCCCGACATACAGGATGAACAGCAGATAAGCGACCAGGATAATGTAGTCAACGACTGCGAACTTTCCGTCCACTTGGTTCCCCCCTCTGGAGTTGGTGTGATGGAACGAGGCCTCCCCCGCGGCTGCCGATGCAGCGCGTGGTCTGAAATGGGTTAAGCGTTATCTTTATCGGCCGGAACGTTATCTTTATCCGGGCGAACGTTATCTTTATCGGACAGAGCGTTATCTTTATCCCGCCGAAGTATCAAAGATACGTCTTGGCGATCTCCTTCGCCGTTTCAACCCGGTCCGGGCTGAGGTTTTTCATCGGCTTTTTGCTGTAGCCGGCGTCGACGCCTTCGCTCTTGAGGATTTCTTTGATCGTTTGGTACAGGCCGTTGGCGAGGATGGCGGCGATCAGGTCGTTCGTCTGCTTCTGGATTTCGCGTGCTTCTTTGATTTGTCCGTCTTTGGCCAGCTCGAAAATCTGCTTCGCCCGGCGGCCGTTCACGTTGAATGTGCTGCCGATCGCGCCGTCAACGTCAAGCACTGCGGCGGACAGGAGCATTTCGTCGAAACCGGAGAAGATCAGCTTGTCCGGGAATGCATGGCGGATCCGCTCGAGCAGGAAGAAGTCCGGCGCGGTGAATTTCACGCCGATGATCTTTTCGTTTTGGAACAGCTCGCCGAACTGGTCGAGGCTCATATTGACGCCGGTGAGCGCCGGGATCGAATAGATGATCATCTTGTTGTCGACGTGCTCGAGGATCGTATTGTAATAATCCTTCACTTCTTCAAAATCGAACCGGTAGTAGAACGGCGTGACGGCCGAAACGGCGTCGTAGCCGAGCTCAGTGGCGAACTGGCCGAGCGCGATCGCTTCGTCGAGGTCGAGCGCACCGATCTGCGCGATCAGCTTCACGTCTTGCTTCGCTTCGTCTTTGACGATTTCGAAGACCTTCCTCTTTTGATCCGTCGACATGAGGAAGTTCTCACCCGAGCTGCCGTTCACGTAAAGGCCGTCCACTTGTTGGACGTCGATGTTGTAGCGGACGATTTCCCGCAGTCCCGCTTCGTTGACCTTCCCGTTTTCATCAAATGAACAGACGAGCGCTGTGTAAATTCCGTTCATGATTCTCACCTTCCATTCTGTTTGATAGCGTGCGCATCAGGCTTGGCGGCCGATGGCATCCGCGAATTTTTTCGTGATGAGCTGCGGCCGTGTGATGGCGCTGCCGACGACAACCGCATGGGCGCCGATTTCAAGCGCCTCGGCGGCTTTTTCCGGCGTGTCGATATTGCCTTCCGCGATCACGGGGACGGATACCCGGCTTGTGACTTCCCGGAGAACATCGAGCGGCACAGCCCCCTTGGAGTATGGCGTGTAGCCGGCGAGTGTCGTGGCGACGATATCGACGCCGGCCTCTTCGGCCATCAAGGCCTCCTCGACGGTCGAGGCATCCGCCATGAACAGCTGATCCGGAAAGGCTTCTTTGACTTCCCGGAAAAACTCGCCGAAATCCTTCCCGCCCGGCCGCCGGCGGTTGGTCGCGTCGAATGCGATGATGTCGACGCCTTCTTCATAAAGCTCGCGCACTTCATCGATCGTCGGCGTGATGAACACCGGGCTGTCCGGGTAATCCTTCTTGATGATCGCGATGATCGGCAGCCCGGCTTCCTGCTTGATCGCCCGGATATCCTTCACGGTGTTCGCGCGGATTCCCGCTGCACCGCCCATTTTCGCGGCAAGCGCCATCTTGCCCATGATATACGGATCGTGCAGCGGCTCGTCTTCAAGCGCCTGGCACGACACGACCAACGAACCGCTGATCTTATCCAAAACGTCCATATTGCTTTCCATCTCCTGACTTGCTCAAATATCGTCGCATGGCCGTAGTATGCCACGCCCGATAGGAATGTTGTGAACTGAAAGAAAACGATTTCACGTTCAAAGAATAACACGATGAGTTTTTGGTGTCAAAACCTTATATCAAAATGACGATCGACAATCATAACCTTGGGGAGGGGTCTGCATTGAGGAGCGGGTGGATCGGTGAAGGACAGGCCCGGATTTGGCTTCTTTAGATTCGACGTCTCCAGCTTTAGATTCGACGCCTCCAGCTTTAGATTCGACGCCTCCAGCCCGCTTCCGCTCTGCCCCGTCTGCCCGGACACGGCCGAATCCGTCTGCCGGCACGGAGCCTCCTAACGCACACAAAAACCGGCCCCTCCCAGGACCGGTCTAATAATAAAAAATATGCACTTTGAAGATCAACCTTTCGTGAGCACAGGGCCCGCCGCTTTTCTTCCGTAAACCGAGCGGAACCAGTGGACGAAGACGGCGCCGATCAGGGTGAATCCAAGGTATCCGGTGATCGGGTACAGCGTTCCGACGAGGCTGACGAATCCGATGAAGCTGAGCCCGAAGCCGGCGGCGCCGACCGTGATGACGGTTCCTTTGAAGCGGGCCGTCCCCGGTTCCGTGATGCGCGCGGTAAATGAATACAGCATGCCGACCGCCGTATTGTAGATCATTCCGAGCAGCACGAACGCCATCACGTAAGACAGCACCGGCGACATTTCGGCTGCCAGGGCGAGCGTCGGCATCGATGCGCTGCCGACCACGTCGATCTTTGCCAGCATGGCGATGTTCAGCAGCAGGATGAGCAGGCCGAGCACCGCTCCCCCGATGGCTCCGCCCATTGCGGCGACTTTCGGGTTTTTCTCCGTGCCGCCCATGACCATGAGCATCGATGCGCTGCACGCGATGTTAAACGAGACATACAGCGCGCCGCTCAGCAGCCAGTTCGGCGCGGCTGCGTCCTGTTCGCCGGCGAGACTGGCGATTTCCGCTGCGGATGTGTCTGCCGTCAGGATCGAATAACCGGCGAGCACCAGAACGAGCAGGATCAGAAACGGCGTGACGGCACTGATCAGCGAAATGACTTTCTGTACGTTCAATAGCACGGTCAGCACGGCGGCGAGGACGAGGATCGCACTGCCGACGGGTGCCGGAATGCCGAATTGCTCGTGGAACAGGGCGCCCGCTCCCGAGAACATGACGACCGCCACCCCGAACAGGAAGAACGTGATGACGAAGTCAACAAACATGCCGAGCGGCCGTCCGCATATTTTGTAGATGGCGGACTTGTGGGAAGTCGAGCGCATGCGGCTCCCGAGCCGGGTGATGTTCGCGCCGACGAATGCGAACAGCGCCGTGGCCACGATCGAGCCGGCGATCCCCCAATAGCCGAAGCTGGTGAAAAACTGCAGAATCTCTTGCCCGGAGGCAAAGCCGGCGCCGATGACGAGTCCGGCGAATGCCGCTCCGATTCGGATACTTTCTTTCATTGGGCTTTCCCTCCGTCTTTTGCAAAGTTGAAATATTCAGTCTGTATCTTCTAAAAGAGACCGGTGCCCGAAGCACCGCTCTTTCCTTTATCCGGCTTCCGGCCGACTCACTTTGTTCCGGCGGTTTCGGCCGTGAACACTTCTTCAGCGGTCGTGTACTTCCCGATTTTCCCAAGGTCCGGCTCGTAGCCGATTCCGTAGCCTGCCGGTACGGTGATCTCCCCGTTGACTGCGACGACTTCCGGTGTGATGATGTCTTCTACCCAGTAACGGTCGGAACCGGCCGTGTCTCCCGGCAGCACGAAGTTCGGCAGCGTGGTGAGCGCGACGTTATGCGCGCGTCCGATGCCCGACTCGAGCATGCCGCCGCACCAGAGCGGGATTCCCTTTTCCATGCAGTAATCATGGATTTTCTTCGACTCGGTGAGGCCGCCGACACGGCCGATTTTCACGTTGATGATCCGGCAGCTTCCGAGCTCGACCGCTTTTTTGGCGTCTTCCAGTGAATGGATGCTTTCATCGAGGCAGACCGGCGTGTCGATCGCCTTCTGGAGTGTGGCATGGTCGATGATGTCATCGTGCGCGAGCGGCTGTTCGATCATCGTCAGGTTGAACTCGTCAAGCTGCTTCAAAAGATCCGTGTCATCCAAAGTGTACGCGGAGTTGGCGTCCGCCATGAGCGGAACATCCGGGAACGCCCCGCGGACCGCACGGACGATTTCAATGTCCGCACCCGGCTTGATTTTCATCTTGATGCGCTTGTAGCCTTGTTCGACAAAGCCGCGGACCGTCTCGATCATCGCCTCCGCGCTGTCCTGGACGCCGATTGAAATGCCGACGTCAATCTTCTCTTTGTCCCCGCCGAGCGCTTGTGCGAGCGTCATCTTTTCCCGCTTGGCATACAGATCCCACACCGCGCCTTCGATCGCCGCCTTCGCCATATTGTTCCGGCGGATGCCGCCGAAGATTTCACTCACTTCGTCCGGATGGCTGATCTCTTTCCCGACGATCAGCGGGCTCAGAATGTCACGGATCATATGGGCATTCGTCTCAACCGTCTCTTCCGCATACCACGGATGCGAGAATGCGACCGATTCCCCCCAGCCCGAATTCCCTTCGCCGTCCCGTACCTCGATGAGCAGGAACGGCTTATCCTGCATTGTGCCGAAACTCGTCGTGAACGGCGTCTTCATCCTCATTTCCATATGCCTCATCCGGATCTCTTCAATCTTCATCATCCATCTCTCCTTTGGCCGGCCGCCGTCAAAACGGGACCGTGTCTTGTTTCTTCAATATGTACTCGTTGATCCGTTCATCTTTTCTCCGGACGTCCTCGAGTACGTATCCGTTCCCGAATGACCGGACGAACAGTTCCCTCGTCTTCATCCGCCAGTCGAGCGCGAGTGCCGCATCGCCCTTCTTGATCGCCTGAAAGTCGGCCGGGACCGGAACCGCGAATGCGGGGCCGTCCGGCAGTTTTGCATGCTCCGTCTCCAGCACGGGAAATGCGTCCGGCGTCACGCCTGTCCGGAACGGCCGCTCCGCATCATACGGCGCCGGCCTTTTCCCCTCGGTCACGCGCGCCTCCCGGATCCGCCAGTCGACTTCAAACCGGTCGGTCGGCAGTCCGGCGTTCAGGGCGTCGTTCATTTCCCCGTAGCAGTTTTCGAGATACGTGCCGACAACACCGCCGAGCTTGTGGATGTTGAGGTAGGCATTGCGGCTTTCGAGCGGATCGAACGTCCAGCGCACGAGGTCGTAGCCGAGGTCCCGGGCGATGTCCGCCTGCACCCGCTTCATGTCGGCCCCGAGTCCGGAATGGCGGTATTCCGGCAGGATCCCGAGCATATGCGAGCAGAGATACGCCCCCTTCCCGTCGAAACCGGCGAAACTGTACTGGAATCCGACCGCCCGGCCGCCGTCGAATGCGCCGAGGAGGATCCCGCCGTTCTTGACGGCCGTGAACAGCTGGTGAACCGGCGTCGGATCCATTCCCCAGACGGCCTGCTCGAGCGCAGCCACCTGACTCATCTCTTCCTTTGATGCGAACGGCCGGATGACCGTCTTCCGTGCAACACCTTCCATTATATCCTCCTCTTTCCGTTCTCCGTCTTTTGTTCAAACATCGATGCCTTCCAGAAAATAAAATCCGCTGTCGGCTTCACGGACGACATCCTGGCGCTTTTTCACTTCCGCCGGATTTTTCACGGCCACTCCGGCAACGAGCGCATTCATAAATGAAAACAGCGGCGCCGCCTTGTCGATCGTCGACTGCCCCGGCGACTGGATCGCAAATACAAGATCACAGTGGGCCGAAACCGGGGACATCGGCGAATCGGTAATTCCGATGACGAACGCCCCCTGCTTTTTCGCCAGCTCCGTGATCATGAGCGTCTCCCGCAAATACCGGTGGAATGATATGACGAGCAGAACCGAGCGGCCGTCCAGCCGGCACACTTCCTGGACGAGGTCCTCCGACTGCGGCTGCATGACACACACCCCGTCCCGGACGATGCCGAGCATGAGTTTCATCCAATTCGCCGCCGGATAAGACGCCCGGAGTCCGAGAAGCGACACCTGCTTTGCCGTCACCAGTTCCCGGACGGCCCGGTCGAAATCGGCCGGATCGATCAGGCGCGCCGTCTCGGTGATCGACTTCACATCCTGTTCCATCACTTTCTCATACAGATGGGTCTCATCACCGAGCGCCAGCTTCTCGTCCTGATACTGTGCGAAGCTGGATTCCGGCAGAAACAGCTCTTCCCGGATCGCCTTCTGCATCGCCGGATATCCGCTGAATCCCAGACTATAGCTGAACCGGATGACTGTCGACTCACTCGTCCCGGTCCGCTCCCCGAGCTCCTGGCCCGAACAGACCGCCACCTCGTGCGGCCGCCTGACCACATATTCCGCAATTTTCCTCTGTCCGCGCGGAAGCTTGAGCATCTTCCGCTGGACCAGCCCCTTCAATACCATCCCCATCACTCCGTTCACACGATATGAAATCCCTCTTGAAAAGAGAAGCCGCCGCCAACGGCCGAACTGGTGACCCTCTGTTTGAAGGGATTCCTGCAGTGCCGAGCGGGAATGAAGGAAATCCTTCAAGTTGTTCTTACAATATCATGCCGGCCGGACGGTATGCAATATATTTCTGAATATTTTATTTTGGTGAAATCCCGGAATCGCCGGCCGTGCGGATTGGAAGCGGTTGCACGAATCTGTCGGCGGATAAAGATAACGCTCTGTGGGATAAAGATAACGTTTCTCCGGATAAAGATCACGCTCCATCAGATAAAGATAACGCCTTGACGAAGGAACACAAAAAACCGGGCGCACGATGGCCCGGCCGTTCCTGATTCATTCCACACCGGCGATCTGCCGGATGAGTTCGCGGTTTCGTTTCTTAAACCGGTCGTTGTGGGAAGAGACCATGCCCCGGTCGTGGGCGTCCGGATCGATGAACGTTTTCGCCCGGTTGACCGCATTGACCGCATCCTGGAAGGCGCCGACGAGGAGATTCACTTTGCCGTCGTATTTCAGGCAGTCTCCGGCGGCATAGATGCCCGGAACCGTCGTCACCGCCTCCGCCGTCCCGATGAAGAAGTGGCCGTCTTCCCTTTCCGGCTCCGCCTCCCCTCCAAAATCGAGCGTGGCGTCCATGTCGAATCCGTGGCTGACGATGACCGAGTCGACGGCGACAGGGAACACCCGGCCGGTCAGGGAATCGACGAGCTCCACGCATTCGATCCGCTGCTTGAATCCGTCCGAGACAAGCCGGTTGATAGAAGCGTTCAGGACGACACGGGCGCCGCCTTCCCTCACTTTTTCCACCTGGGCTTCGTGGGCGCAGAAGTTTTCGCGCCGGTGGACGAGGATGACTTCCTTCGCGATGCCGAGGAACTCGGCGGCCCAGTCGACGGCCGCATCCCCGCCTCCCGAAATGAGGACGGTCTCCCCCCGGAACCGGGCGATCGACGGGACAGTGTAAAACAGATTGTCCATCTCGGCTGCGTGCGCTCCGGACAGCTTCAGCTTCTGCGGTGTGACGATGCCCCCGCCGTTCGCCATGATGATCGACCGGGACGGATAGATCATGCCGTCCGACGTCTCCGCTTCGAACAGGCCGTCCTCTCCCCGGCCGATTCTCACCACTTTGCGGCCCGTCAACAGCTCAGGATCGAATGTCTTCGCCTGCCCGATCAGCTGGTCCGCGAACGTGCCGCCCTGGACAGGCGGCTGTCCGCCGGCGTCCCAGATCATCTTTTCCTTGAACAGGCAGACCTTGCCCCCGAGTTCTTCACCCGCCTCGATAAGCCGCACGTCCATTCCCCTCAGCCCGCTATAGAACGCCGAGTATAAACCGGCAGGTCCCCCGCCGATGATCGTCACATCTTTCACTTCCGCTTTCCGCATGTTGGCGCCTCCCTCATTTCTAAAAACGTTTGACAGCCGTCCCTTTTCACTTTATCATTTGAAAATGAAAATCATTCTCAATGATAATCAATATCAATCACTATACCACGGTTCCCAACCGGAAGAAAGGAGCAACTGACATGCAATTGCTCGCGGAAGGTGTGCAGGTCGGATACGATTCCGGCGCGATCGTCCACGGAATGGATATTACGTTCCCCGCCGGCCGGGTCACGACGATCATCGGGCCGAACGGCTGCGGAAAATCGACACTCCTGAAGGCGCTCACCCGGATCATCCCCCACCAGGGCGGCCACGTGACGCTCGACGGCCTGGACATACGCCGGATGGAAACGAAGGCGCTTGCCCGGAAGATGGCGATCCTCCCCCAGACGCCGGAAAATGCAAGCGGCCTGCTCGTCGAGGAACTCGTCACGTACGGCCGGTTCCCCCACCAGAAAGGGTTCGGCCGCCTGTCGAAAGAAGACCGGCGGATGATCGACTGGGCGCTGGATGTGACCCGGACGGCCGAGTTCCGGGACCGCCCCGTCGATGCCCTGTCAGGCGGTCAGCGCCAGCGCGTCTGGATTGCAATGGCGCTCGCCCAGGACACCGGCATCATCTTCCTCGACGAGCCGACCACTTACCTGGACATGGCCCATCAGCTCGAGACGCTCGAACTGCTCAGAAAGCTGAACCGAGATGAGGGCCGGACGATCATCATGGTCCTTCATGACCTGAACCAGGCCGCCCGCTTTTCCGATCATCTGATCGCCCTGTCGGCAGGCCGCCTCATCAAATCCGGCACACCGGAGGAAGTGCTCGTCCCCGACGTTCTGAAGCAAGTGTTCAACATCGATGCGGTCATCGGACGCGATCCGCGGACCGATGCCCCGCTCTGCATCACATACGACCTGATCAAAGGAGACCAACCTTCATGAAGAAAAAACTGATGCTTGTCCTCACCCTGCTCGCCGCCATCGCGCTCGCCGCGTGCGGAGCGAAAGCAAATGATGATTCCGTCGACAATACGGACAAAGCGGACCAATCCGCAGAAACGATCACCTATGAGTCGGAGACCGGCCCGGTCGAAGTACCGGCGGATCCGCAGCGCGTCGTCGTGCTCTCTTCCTATGCGGGCGACCTGATCCAGCTCGGCGTCCCGATCGTCGGCGTCGATTCCTGGGCGGCCGACAACCCGAACTTCAAGGACGGGCTGAAAAACGCGGAAGTCGTTTCCAATGAAGACATCGAAAAGATCATCGAACTTGAGCCGGATCTGATCATCGGCCTGAACAACATCCAGAATGCGGACAAACTTGAAAAAATCGCGCCGACCGTCCTTTTCACATACGGCAAGAACGACTACCTCCAGCAACATATCGAAATCAGTAAAGCTGTCAACAAAGAGCAGGAAGCGACCGCCTGGGTCGAGGACTTCAAGAAACGGGCGGAGGCAGCCGGCAAGAAGATCAAAGAAAAAATCGGTGAAGATGCGACCGTCACAGTCGTCGAGAACTTCGAAAAACAGTTCTACCTGTTCGGCGACAACTGGGGGCGCGGCACGGAGATCCTCTACCAGGCGATGGGCCTGAAGATGCCTGAAAAAGTGAAGGAAGTCGCGCTCGAGCCCGGCTACTTCGCCATCTCCCAGGAAGTGCTCGGCGACTACACCGGCGACTACGTGATCATGAGCCTTGCGGAAGATCAGGGCACGGCATTCATGGACGCCGACTGGTTCAAGGAAATCGACGCCGTCAAAAATGGCCGCCTGATCAAGTCGGATGCCAAAAAGGCTTACTTCAATGATTCCCTCACGCTCGACTGGCAGCTGGAATTCTTTGAAGAGCAATTTCTCGGCGCAAAATAAGCGTCCCTAAAACAGGCGGCCCGGCCGGTCATCACCGGAACCGGGCCGCCGTATTGATTTCAAACGAAAGAGATGGTTGCCGTGTCCCTTAGACGAAAAATCCCATTTCCGATGCAACTGCTCATCAGCGCCGCTCTTCTGGCGGCCTCATTCGTCCTCGCCCTTACGCTCGGGGCGGCGGACACCGGCATCCGGGACGTNCCGGCACACCGGAGGAAGTGCTCGTCCCCGACGTTCTGAAGCAAGTGTTCAACATCGATGCGGTCATCGGACGCGATCCGCGGACCGATGCCCCGCTCTGCATCACATACGACCTGATCAAAGGAGACCAACCTTCATGAAGAAAAAACTGATGCTTGTCCTCACCCTGCTCGCCGCCATCGCGCTCGCCGCGTGCGGAGCGAAAGCAAATGATGATTCCGTCGACAATACGGACAAAGCGGACCAATCCGCAGAAACGATCACCTATGAGTCGGAGACCGGCCCGGTCGAAGTACCGGCGGATCCGCAGCGCGTCGTCGTGCTCTCTTCCTATGCGGGCGACCTGATCCAGCTCGGCGTCCCGATCGTCGGCGTCGATTCCTGGGCGGCCGACAACCCGAACTTCAAGGACGGGCTGAAAAACGCGGAAGTCGTTTCCAATGAAGACATCGAAAAGATCATCGAACTTGAGCCGGATCTGATCATCGGCCTGAACAACATCCAGAATGCGGACAAACTTGAAAAAATCGCGCCGACCGTCCTTTTCACATACGGCAAGAACGACTACCTCCAGCAACATATCGAAATCAGTAAAGCTGTCAACAAAGAGCAGGAAGCGACCGCCTGGGTCGAGGACTTCAAGAAACGGGCGGAGGCAGCCGGCAAGAAGATCAAAGAAAAAATCGGTGAAGATGCGACCGTCACAGTCGTCGAGAACTTCGAAAAACAGTTCTACCTGTTCGGCGACAACTGGGGGCGCGGCACGGAGATCCTCTACCAGGCGATGGGCCTGAAGATGCCTGAAAAAGTGAAGGAAGTCGCGCTCGAGCCCGGCTACTTCGCCATCTCCCAGGAAGTGCTCGGCGACTACACCGGCGACTACGTGATCATGAGCCTTGCGGAAGATCAGGGCACGGCATTCATGGACGCCGACTGGTTCAAGGAAATCGACGCCGTCAAAAATGGCCGCCTGATCAAGTCGGATGCCAAAAAGGCTTACTTCAATGATTCCCTCACGCTCGACTGGCAGCTGGAATTCTTTGAAGAGCAATTTCTCGGCGCAAAATAAGCGTCCCTAAAACAGGCGGCCCGGCCGGTCATCACCGGAACCGGGCCGCCGTATTGATTTCAAACGAAAGAGATGGTTGCCGTGTCCCTTAGACGAAAAATCCCATTTCCGATGCAACTGCTCATCAGCGCCGCTCTTCTGGCGGCCTCATTCGTCCTCGCCCTTACGCTCGGGGCGGCGGACACCGGCATCCGGGACGTCTGGCAGGCGGTCTTTTCCGGGAGCGGCGAGCATGCGGCGGTTCTCCGGGGACTTCGGATCCCGAGGGTCCTGGCCGCCGTCTTCACCGGAGCCGCACTCGCCGTCGCCGGTGCCGTCATGCAGGGCGTCACGCGGAACCCGCTTGCCGATCCCGGCCTGCTCGGACTGACTTCCGGGGCGAATGCGGCGCTTGCGCTGTCGCTCGCATTGATTCCGGGGATCACTTACACGGGCATCCTGGCCGCGTGCTTCATCGGGGCCGCAGCCGGCATGGCGATCGTCTTCAGTGTCGGAGCCGCGTCAAGGGGCGGCATGTCCTCGATGCGGCTCGTCGTCGCAGGCGCCGCCGTCACGGCATTCCTCCAGGCGATCGCGGACGGCACCGGCATCGTGTTCAGAATCTCCAAGGACGTATCGATGTGGACCGCCGGCGGTCTGATGGGGACGACGCCCGACTCCCTCATCGTCGTCCCGTTCATCGTTGCGGGGCTCATCGGGGCGATGTTCGTGAGCCGCCAGCTGACGATTCTCAGCCTGCAGGAAGACGTCGCGGTCGGACTCGGTCAGCGCGTGTTCCTCATCAAGGCCGTCATGATGATCATCACCGCTCTCCTCGCAGGCGCCGCCGTCGCACTCGTCGGAAATCTTGCGTTCGTCGGGCTGATCATCCCGCATCTCGTGCGCGCGGTGACCGGGGCAGACTACCGGATGATCCTGCCGATGAGCGCAATCATCGGTGCCGTGTTCATGGTGCTCGCCGATCTCGCCGGCCGGCTCATCAACGCGCCGTTCGAGACGCCGGTTGTGGCGATCACTGCACTCATCGGTCTGCCGTTTTTCCTCATCGTCGTCCGGAAAGGAGGGATCGGCCATGCGTGACCGAACCCGGAAGCATCCTGTCCGGTGGCTGGTAATCCTCGGAATCCTGTTCATCTGCGCCGTCCTCCTGGCACTGTCGACCGGCGCTGCCGGACTGACGATCGACCGGCTCATCCCCGTTCTCACCGGATTCGGGACCCCGAAAGAGTCGTTTGTCCTGTTTGAGATCCGCCTGCCGCGGGTGGCGGTTCTGGCACTCGCCGGCATCGCGCTCGCCGTCTCGGGTTCGGTGCTGCAGACCATCAGCCGCAACGACCTGGCCGACCCCGGCATCATCGGGATCCATTCCGGCGCGGGCCTCGCCATCACGGTCTTTTATCTGTTTGCCGGCGGGGACATCCCGAACTATGCGCTCCTCCTGCCGGCCGTCGGATTCGCCGGCGCCCTTGCCACCGCGTCGCTCATCTGGCTCTTTTCGACGGAGCGGGGCCGCGGCGTCCAGCCCGTCCGGCTGCTCCTCGTCGGCATCGGCTTCGCCTCCGCCCTATCCGGCGCCATGATGATCCTCATCTCGGGTGCCGAGCGGCAGGACGTCTCCTTCATTGCCGAATGGCTCGCCGGCAGCGTCTGGGGCGCCGACTGGCCGTTCGTCCTGGCGCTCCTGCCGTGGGTCGTGCTGCTCGTCCCGTTCGTCTTTTACCGGTCGAACGCGCTGAATATCCTTTCGCTCGCCGAACCGTCCGCCATCGGCCTCGGCATCCGGCTCGCCCGGATGAGGATGCTCTTCCTCGCCATCGCGGTCGCCCTCGCAGCAGCCGCCGTCTCGGTCACCGGCTACATCGCCTTCGTCGGCCTCATGGCCCCGCNCGGAGGCAGCCGGCAAGAAGATCAAAGAAAAAATCGGTGAAGATGCGACCGTCACAGTCGTCGAGAACTTCGAAAAACAGTTCTACCTGTTCGGCGACAACTGGGGGCGCGGCACGGAGATCCTCTACCAGGCGATGGGCCTGAAGATGCCTGAAAAAGTGAAGGAAGTCGCGCTCGAGCCCGGCTACTTCGCCATCTCCCAGGAAGTGCTCGGCGACTACACCGGCGACTACGTGATCATGAGCCTTGCGGAAGATCAGGGCACGGCATTCATGGACGCCGACTGGTTCAAGGAAATCGACGCCGTCAAAAATGGCCGCCTGATCAAGTCGGATGCCAAAAAGGCTTACTTCAATGATTCCCTCACGCTCGACTGGCAGCTGGAATTCTTTGAAGAGCAATTTCTCGGCGCAAAATAAGCGTCCCTAAAACAGGCGGCCCGGCCGGTCATCACCGGAACCGGGCCGCCGTATTGATTTCAAACGAAAGAGATGGTTGCCGTGTCCCTTAGACGAAAAATCCCATTTCCGATGCAACTGCTCATCAGCGCCGCTCTTCTGGCGGCCTCATTCGTCCTCGCCCTTACGCTCGGGGCGGCGGACACCGGCATCCGGGACGTCTGGCAGGCGGTCTTTTCCGGGAGCGGCGAGCATGCGGCGGTTCTCCGGGGACTTCGGATCCCGAGGGTCCTGGCCGCCGTCTTCACCGGAGCCGCACTCGCCGTCGCCGGTGCCGTCATGCAGGGCGTCACGCGGAACCCGCTTGCCGATCCCGGCCTGCTCGGACTGACTTCCGGGGCGAATGCGGCGCTTGCGCTGTCGCTCGCATTGATTCCGGGGATCACTTACACGGGCATCCTGGCCGCGTGCTTCATCGGGGCCGCAGCCGGCATGGCGATCGTCTTCAGTGTCGGAGCCGCGTCAAGGGGCGGCATGTCCTCGATGCGGCTCGTCGTCGCAGGCGCCGCCGTCACGGCATTCCTCCAGGCGATCGCGGACGGCACCGGCATCGTGTTCAGAATCTCCAAGGACGTATCGATGTGGACCGCCGGCGGTCTGATGGGGACGACGCCCGACTCCCTCATCGTCGTCCCGTTCATCGTTGCGGGGCTCATCGGGGCGATGTTCGTGAGCCGCCAGCTGACGATTCTCAGCCTGCAGGAAGACGTCGCGGTCGGACTCGGTCAGCGCGTGTTCCTCATCAAGGCCGTCATGATGATCATCACCGCTCTCCTCGCAGGCGCCGCCGTCGCACTCGTCGGAAATCTTGCGTTCGTCGGGCTGATCATCCCGCATCTCGTGCGCGCGGTGACCGGGGCAGACTACCGGATGATCCTGCCGATGAGCGCAATCATCGGTGCCGTGTTCATGGTGCTCGCCGATCTCGCCGGCCGGCTCATCAACGCGCCGTTCGAGACGCCGGTTGTGGCGATCACTGCACTCATCGGTCTGCCGTTTTTCCTCATCGTCGTCCGGAAAGGAGGGATCGGCCATGCGTGACCGAACCCGGAAGCATCCTGTCCGGTGGCTGGTAATCCTCGGAATCCTGTTCATCTGCGCCGTCCTCCTGGCACTGTCGACCGGCGCTGCCGGACTGACGATCGACCGGCTCATCCCCGTTCTCACCGGATTCGGGACCCCGAAAGAGTCGTTTGTCCTGTTTGAGATCCGCCTGCCGCGGGTGGCGGTTCTGGCACTCGCCGGCATCGCGCTCGCCGTCTCGGGTTCGGTGCTGCAGACCATCAGCCGCAACGACCTGGCCGACCCCGGCATCATCGGGATCCATTCCGGCGCGGGCCTCGCCATCACGGTCTTTTATCTGTTTGCCGGCGGGGACATCCCGAACTATGCGCTCCTCCTGCCGGCCGTCGGATTCGCCGGCGCCCTTGCCACCGCGTCGCTCATCTGGCTCTTTTCGACGGAGCGGGGCCGCGGCGTCCAGCCCGTCCGGCTGCTCCTCGTCGGCATCGGCTTCGCCTCCGCCCTATCCGGCGCCATGATGATCCTCATCTCGGGTGCCGAGCGGCAGGACGTCTCCTTCATTGCCGAATGGCTCGCCGGCAGCGTCTGGGGCGCCGACTGGCCGTTCGTCCTGGCGCTCCTGCCGTGGGTCGTGCTGCTCGTCCCGTTCGTCTTTTACCGGTCGAACGCGCTGAATATCCTTTCGCTCGCCGAACCGTCCGCCATCGGCCTCGGCATCCGGCTCGCCCGGATGAGGATGCTCTTCCTCGCCATCGCGGTCGCCCTCGCAGCAGCCGCCGTCTCGGTCACCGGCTACATCGCCTTCGTCGGCCTCATGGCCCCGCACATCGCCCGGGCACTTGCGGGTCCCCGTCACGAACGATACCTGCCGGTCGCAATGCTCACCGGCGCGGTGCTCCTCATCGCCGCGGACACAATCGGCCACACCCTCCCCGGCGGACTGGCGGTCCCGGCCGGCATCATCGTCGCCCTCATCGGCGCCCCGTACTTCCTCTATCTGATGCGGAAAGGGTAAGCGCACGGGCGGCGGTGGCGGCGGGTTGGGTCTGGCAGGCGGTGATAATAACGTTTCAAGCTTAGATAATTAACGTTTCGGCTGAGATAAACAACCCTTCACCCGAGATAGACAACGTTTCGCCTAAGATACGCAACGTTTCGCTCGAGATAGACAACGTTTCACCCGAGATACGCAACGTTTCACCCGAGATAGACAACGTTCCGCCTCAATACACGACTTCACCGGGATGAATCCCCAATAAAGACACTCTCCACTTCTCTGTGTAATTATTACGGCGACGCCCGCGGTAAGCGAGCGGACTTCTTCGACTGATGGTTTCACACAATATATGGGACGCCAATCCAATAAATAGGAAAAGAGCAGCCATCACGGCTGCTCTTTTTCTTCCGTTCACTCCGCAAATTCGGCGTCCCATTGACGGATTTCGTATGTGCGGGCGCCTTGCACGATATACGGATCGTGCTTGACGAGTTCTTCGACGTCTTCTTCGGTTTCCGCCTGATAAATGACGAGGCCGCCGGAGCCGTCGGTGAAGCGGCCCTTCGCCCTTACTTTCCCTTCCGCCATGCGGGCGTCCAGGTACGCCAGGTGATCCGGCCGGTACTTGGCGCTCAGTTCCTCGTCTTTCATTGCGAGGTAAACCACGTANGGGGAAGGCGAGGATGTTGTTCACTTGGTTCGGGAAGTCCGACCGGCCGGTGCCGACGATCCGGGCGCCGGCCGCCTTCGCTTCGTCCGGCATGATTTCCGGCGTCGGATTCGCCATCGCGAAGATGATCGGGTCGGCCGCCATCGCGCGCACCATGTCCGGCGTGAGCGCACCGGCCGCGCTTACGCCGATGAACACGTCCGCGCCGCGGATCACTTCTGCGAGCGGTCCGGACAGCCGCTCCGGGTTCGTCATCCGCGCGATTTCTTCCTTCATGGCATTCATCCGCGCCGGACGGCCTTCATAGATGGCGCCGGCCGTGTCGCACATGATCATATGCCTCACGCCGAAGCAGTCCAGCAGCTTCGCGATCGCCACGCCGGCAGCGCCCGCTCCGTTGAGGACGACCCGAAGGTCCCCCATCGCCCGGCCCGTCAGCCGGGCGGCGTTCAGGAGACCCGCGGCAACGACGATCGCGGTGCCGTGCTGGTCGTCATGAAACACGGGGATGTCGAGTGCCGCCTTCAGCCGGTCCTCGATGTCAAAGCAGGCCGGCGCGGCGATGTCCTCCAGATTGATCGCCCCGAACACCGGCGCCATGAGCGTCACGGCTTTCACGAACTCGTCCGGATCTTCCGTGTCGAGCACGACCGGGAATGAATCAATCCCGGCGAAACGGCGGATGAGCGCCGCCTTCCCTTCCATGACGGGAATCGAGGCCGCCGCA
>NZ_LN651373.1:230265-432934 GCF_000826125.2 Bhargavaea cecembensis | reverse complement strand
GGATGGCCGCTTCCGCCACCGCCCGGGCGACGGCCGGCGCGACGCGCGGGTCGAAGGGATCCGGAATCACACACTCTTCACGGAGCGTGTCCGGTCCGAGCAGGGCGGCGATCGCCTCGGCTGCGGCCCGCTTCATTTCTTCATTGACGTCTTTCGCCCTGACGGACAGGGCGCCCTTGAAGATGCCGGGGAAGGCGAGGATGTTGTTCACTTGGTTCGGGAAGTCCGACCGGCCGGTGCCGACGATCCGGGCGCCGGCCGCCTTCGCTTCGTCCGGCATGATTTCCGGCGTCGGATTCGCCATCGCGAAGATGATCGGGTCGGCCGCCATCGCGCGCACCATGTCCGGCGTGAGCGCACCGGCCGCGCTTACGCCGATGAACACGTCCGCGCCGCGGATCACTTCTGCGAGCGGTCCGGACAGCCGCTCCGGGTTCGTCATCCGCGCGATTTCTTCCTTCATGGCATTCATCCGCGCCGGACGGCCTTCATAGATGGCGCCGGCCGTGTCGCACATGATCATATGCCTCACGCCGAAGCAGTCCAGCAGCTTCGCGATCGCCACGCCGGCAGCGCCCGCTCCGTTGAGGACGACCCGAAGGTCCCCCATCGCCCGGCCCGTCAGCCGGGCGGCGTTCAGGAGACCCGCGGCAACGACGATCGCGGTGCCGTGCTGGTCGTCATGAAACACGGGGATGTCGAGTGCCGCCTTCAGCCGGTCCTCGATGTCAAAGCAGGCCGGCGCGGCGATGTCCTCCAGATTGATCGCCCCGAACACCGGCGCCATGAGCGTCACGGCTTTCACGAACTCGTCCGGATCTTCCGTGTCGAGCACGACCGGGAATGAATCAATCCCGGCGAAACGGCGGATGAGCGCCGCCTTCCCTTCCATGACGGGAATCGAGGCCGCCGCACCGATGTTGCCGAGCCCGAGTACGGACGTGCCGTTGCTGATGACGGCGACCGTGTGCCCCTTGATCGTATAATCGTACACATGCCCCGGATCCGCTTCGATTTCCAGGCACGGGGCCGCAACCCCCGGCGAATACAGCAGGCTCAGATCCCGCTTCGTCTCGATCGGCGCCTTCAGCGTGACCGACAGCTTTCCTTCCAGCTCCTTGTGCAGCTCCAACGCTTCCCGATACACATCCACCGGCATCGCTCTCCTTTTGGGCCTCAGAATAGACCGAATTTTTGTTCAATAAAATAAATCTCATTGTACGGTAGGATGCCCGCTTTATCAATAGAAATCGGCGAATTCCCGACAAGACATAAAAAAAGCCCGCCGAAGCGGACTTTTTTGCGTCAGGATTTAATCGTTTCAACAAGAAAATCAATAAACCGGTCGGAGTCCGCTTCCAGGCAGACATCGACATTCGGCTCTTTCCCGGTCCAGTTGCTGAAGTCGCACACCGTCTGGCCGTCGCACAGCGTGGAGCTCGTCTCGACATCGACGTGCAGGCGTTCCGTCCAGACGAACGACCGGTCGAGGGCGACGCCGACCGCGAGCGGATCATGCATCGCACAAGCCCGCAGGCCGGTCAGCTCCTCGAACCGCTTCATATAATGGGCGGTCGACTCTTTGACGAATCTTCCTTCCGCATTGCCCTGGGCACGCTCGATGTCCGATTCGGTCAGGAGCGTTTCCTGGGACACGTCGAGGCCGACAAGTGTCAGCGGGAGTCCGGCGTGCAGCACGGCCTTCGCGGCTTCCGGGTCGATGTACATATTATACTCGGCCGTCGGCGTGATGTTCCCCGGGCTCCGGACCGCGCCGCCCATGACGACCACTTCTTTCACCCAGTCCTTGAGCCGGGGCTCTTTGCGGATCGCAAGCGCCATGTTCGTCAGCGGCGCCGTGAGGACGAGCGTCAATTCGCCTTTGTGCTTTTCGGCCTGTTCGATGATGAAATCCGGGCCGAAGCCGGGTTCCGGACTGCCGGGCTCCATATCGCGGAGCGCCCCGCCGATTCCGTCGTCGCCGTGGACACTCACTTCAAAATGCGGCTTCCGGAGCAGCGGCCGGTCTGCGCCGCGGACGACCGGAATATCTTCACGGCCGATCAGCTTCAGCACTTTCAACGTATTGGCCGTCGCATTATCCAGCGACGTGTTCCCGTTCACCGTCGTGATCCCGACGACCTCCGCTTTCTTTGCGGCAAGGATGATCGCAATGGCATCATCGATCCCCGTATCCACATCCAGCAACAGTTTCTTCATTATGTATTCCGCCTTTCGGTTTGATCATCGGGCAGCCCCGCTGCGGCGGGGGCTGTATCATTGTAGTTGCCTGTAATGAAGTTCGGCAAACTGGGCGTATCGGCTGACCGCCCCGTAAAAGACGACTGTCCGTCCCATCAGATTGGAGTTGAAATCCTCATTCCTCGAACGCCACTTCCGCAAGCCTCGGCATGCCTTCCTGCGCCCCGAACTTCGTCACGGCGAGCGAGGAAGCGGCGACTGCGAATTCAACGGACGTGCGGACCGCCCAGCCGCGCGAGATGCCGGCGGCCAGCGCCCCGTTGAAGCAGTCCCCCGCACCCGTCGTATCGACGACGTCCACTTTCTGCGGGGAAACGAACCGGATCCCTCCGTCTTCCAAGTATGCGCAGCCCCGCTCCCCGAGGGTGACGATAAGCCCATGGCCGTGGCGCGCCTCCCACTCGCTCATCAGCAGCGCCAGTTCCTCATCCGATGAGAACCCCCGCCCGGCAAGCAGCTCGAACTCCGTCTCATTCGGCGTCAGGAAATCCACTTCCGCAAGCACGCTGTCGGGAAGCGGCTGGGCCGGCGCAGGGTTCAAGATGGTCACAGCTCCCGCCGACTTCGCTTCCGCCAGTACCTTCGCCACCGTCAGAACCGGGATTTCCAACTGCAGAAGCACGACGTCCGATTCCCGGATCGAAGCCGCCGCCCGGTCGTCCAGACTTTCCGGTGTCACCGTCCCGTTCGCCCCAGGGACGACCGTGATGCAATTGTCGCCGCCGACACTGAAAATATTCGCAATCCCGGTCGGCCTGTCCGTCCGGCGCACGGAACCCGTCCCGATCCCGTTTGCCTCAAGCCCCTCCAGCAGTACATCCCCGAACGCATCCGTCCCGACTGCGCCGACCATTTCCGTCTGGCAGCCGAGGCGGGCGGCCGCCACCGCCTGATTCGCCCCCTTGCCCCCCGGCAGATAATCGATCGTCTCCCCGAGGATCGTCTCCCCGATCCGCGGCAGCCTATCCGTCCTCGTGATCAAATCCATATTCATGCTCCCGACCACCGTCACCCTGTTCCTCATGCGCTCACCCGTTTCATTTCTTGATGAATCAAGCGTACCGCCGGGCGAGGTCTTGCGCAACCTCTAATGTGCATGTTTTCCGGCGGTCGTCCCCCAAACGGAAATGCCCCTCGACCGTTTCACGGCCGGGGGGCATGCAGCTTCAAAGCCGGTTCATCCGAAGATAGTACAAATAATCAAACACATGAAGTCCCGAAGGAGGCCCTTCCCCGACAATCCGGTCCGCGTGTGAGCGGATTTCAGAAGCCGTTTCCTTTTCCTCTTCCGATTCAAGGTACTCCACTGCCAGCGCATATACCGACAGCGCTTCGTAGCCTTCAACCGGCTTCCCCGATTCACGCACGTACCGGCCCGACAAGCGGCCGTTCTCCGACCATTCACGGATGAGCCACTCCTTGAATTCCGGCGAATCGATTCCCAGTGCACTCCGGTTGTTCGCGATCAGAAGCTGATCGACCATGTGGATCTCCGGCTTCAACACCCACTCTGCCGAGGCGGCCTGGTACGTCTCAGGAAAGAACGGATCTCCTCCCGGCATGTCTTCCAATAGTTTCCGGTTGGCCTCGGCATCCGGAAACAAGCTGAAGAAGTCCGGCGTCAAGTAACTGAGCGTCACTGTTTCGGCCGCATGTGCCTGTTTCTCATCCCAGCTCAAAAAATCCGTAATAACCCCATCGTTCAACTGGTTCGTCCGGATTGTGAGGAGGATGCGTTCCGCCAGTTCCCCGTATGCCGGTTTCTTGAACTTTTCCGCTCCGTCCCGCAGTGCGGCAGCGATCCGGACATCATCGATGAGTGCATTGGCGGATGCGCCTTCATTGAGCTCCCATCTCACCGCTGGACCGGCGGGCGTGTCGGCAAGAAATTCATCTTCCAGCCGTTTGACCTGTTCCTCGTATAGCGCTTGCTCGCCGACGGAGACAAGATATTCCAAGTACTGGCCGAGGCTCTCGGACAAGCGGGGCGCCTGCCGGTCATCCGGATAAGCACCGACCGTCCCGTCATTCATCCGATAATGGGACTCCACGTATGCGAAAGCCGGCTCTTCCGATACATCTTCCTCGGCGCATGAAGCGAGGAGCGGGAGAAGGACGAACAGCAGGAGCCCCCTTTTAAGACGGTTCATCGCTGACCTTCTGGCGGAAGCGCCGGGTCTTGTCCCAGCCGATCTCCTCACCTCGTGCCCGGCTCCGGATGTGGAGGAACGTGCTGCGGACAAGCAAGATGATGAAGAGCTGTGCGTAAGTGAAATACATCAACAGCAGGAAAAGGACATTTTTCGGCGTTACGTTCCGGTCGGCCACGATGCCGCTCAGCAACTGGATCGTGAACACCATATAACTCATGAACCAGAGCATAAGAAGTGGTGCACTGAGCTGGATCACATCGATATTCAATATGCCGAGCACGAGAAACAGATGCGAAAACAGCAATAGCAGCACGAACACGAAATAAGTCAGCAAATGCTGCATGCTCAGGACGAACGTGCGTCCTCCCCAGTGGGAAAGATCCCGCATCGACTTCTCCAGCAAATACAAGTTCCCGGTCAGCCACCGGGTTCGCTGTTTCAGGAACGTCTTCAGCTTCTCCGGCTCCTGCTCCCAAGTCCTCGACTCGGGAACGACCGGGAGACGGTACCCCTCGGCGGTCAACCGGACCGTCAGCTCTGCATCTTCGGCGAGCGCGTAAACATCATAGCCGCCCACTTTTTCAATGGCGCTCCGGCGAAGCAGCATATTCGTGCCCGCCAGTGAGCCGAGGCGGAACAAAGCCCAGCGCCCGCATTGCATAAGCAGTTGGAACACCTGGAATTCAAGCATGATCATGCGGGTGAGCGAATTTTTGCTTCCGTTCATCGTCTTCACGTATCCGACCGCACCGGCCGCCCGCTCCGTCGTCTCAGCGGTCTCCACAAGCAGACGCAGTGCATCCGGCTCCGGCTGGTTGTCCGCGTCATAGACGATGAAATAATCGGATTCCGTAATGCTGAGGCCGTAGTTCAGCACCCGCGACTTGCCTTTCGGCTCACCCGGCGGCACGGATACATAGTGGACATTCGAAAAAACATTTGCAAATTCCTTACCGATGTCGGCCGTTCCGTCGGAGGAATTATCATCAAGAAGATAAATATCCAGCTTGCCCGGGTACCGGAGCCGCAACATCGCACTCAGCGTATCTGCGATGACTACTTCCTCATTGTGCGCAGGAATGAGCAGCGACACACTCGGGTAGTCCGCCAGCGGCTTCGGCGGCTTCCGCTTTGCCCGGTACCAAAGGCCGGCGATCGTCGTAACCGTGTAAAAGATGAGAAGGAGCCAAAAGAACGCCATGATTACGAGCAGCAGCCAAGTCACGCCGACCGGCCTCCCTTCCATTCTTCGAACTCCACATCATTTGTCAGCTTCTTCTTTGTCAGTGTGAACGGAAGGTCGATCTCATT
Organism: Bhargavaea cecembensis; assembly: GCF_000826125.2. GTDB lineage: Bacteria > Bacillota > Bacilli > Bacillales_A > Planococcaceae > Bhargavaea > Bhargavaea cecembensis_B. The sequence continues at coordinate 427,208 of NZ_LN651373.1, read as the reverse complement.
GAAGTTGTCCCTCGCCCCGCTCAAAATCCTCATCGCCGCCGTGACGGCCCCTCCCTCGGTCGTTCCCTGGAGAAGGACCATCACCTTATCATCGGGCATCGAAACAAAGTCATACTCATCCCGGACCGCCTGCAAAGCCATATTTGCGATCTTCTCCTGAACGAGTTTGCGGAGACGGCGGTTCTTTCCGGTGGGAGTGAAGGTCAGCAGCCACACTTCCTCATCCCGCCGCATCGCTCCGGCCAGGGCTTTCTTTCCCTGCGAAATGAATGCAGTCAAAGTCAGCGCCCCGATGTTCGGCACATGCTGTTCCAGCACGGAAACGTGATCGCGGAGATCCCGATTTTCTCTAAGCAATGTCTGCAAAGATGCCTGAAGCACCCAATAAATCAGCAAAAACGCAGTGACCAACAGGTGTACATACATATAACCCACCTGCGTGTACTGGGCGCTTCCCCGCAAAAACGCAGCTCCGGTCAGGAAAAAACCGAATGCCAGACTCGCGGAAACCGTGTAGATAAACACAAACCGACCCTTCAAGAATGACATGATCACGAGTGAACCACCGCAAATTGCCAGCGCCGTACTCCCGTAATGCCAATCCCCTGAAATCAGCCAATATCCGACTCCTCCCAGCATTATGAGCAACACTCCGAACTGAACCGTCAACGGCCACGTCCGCTTAGCCTTCATTGAACTCTCCTCCTCGGCTTTCCATCAATCGGCAAACACGGATTCGCAGTCGACCGTTCCGTAAGATCAGACGCACTGCCCCAGCCGATGCATTACGGAAATTCTATCAATGGTCTCTTAAACAACTCTTATTCCATGCGCCCGAAGGACCATTAGGCGGTTTCTAGCACGAGAGAATTGACGGACGATATAAATCCAAAGGCCTAGCTCGACAATAATAATCAGTTCGACGAACCGAGGAAATGAAAACAAGAGGCGAGAGTGCCCCCGGTAATCAGGATGCATTCCCGCCTCTTTTACTTGCGCGAAATTCAAGTTGGAGAGAAGCGTTGCTTTTATCGGGCGGCCCACCGGCGGCGCATTTTTCTCGTCTGGATGTCCGCTTCCCGGACAGGAATGGGAATCCGGCTGCCCGGGCCCGTCAGATGCAGGGCGATGTCCGTTGCGGAAGCCAGATTGATTTGATTGCCCGGTGAGACGAATACCGGCTTCACGCCTGCCGACGTGCGGACCGCCCGGCCGAGCGTTTCGCCGTCAACAACGATGTCCGTATAGCTTCCCTTTTCAATATCCGGCATGTCGTATTCTGCGTTGGCCACTTTGAAATAAGTTTTCGCCACGCCGATCGTCGGCTTTCCGAGAAAGAAGGATGTGTGTGTCGCAATCCCCATCCGCCGCGGATGCAGGATTCCGTTGCCGTCGAATATGAAAAGATCCGGCTCGGACTTCAGTTTTTCTGCCGCTTCCAAGATGAGCGGGAGTTCCCGAAACGTCAGGAAGCCGGGGGCATACGGCACCTCGATCCGGCCCACACTCTCCGCCCGTTCGATGACCTGCATCGTCTGCATGTCCAAAACCGCAATATGGCAGAAACCGGTCTCTTCCCCGTCAGCACCGGCATACGCCAGATCCACCCCGGCCACAGTGGAAATGTCTTGAATCCGGACCGCGAGACTCGTATCGGTTTGCTTGCCCAAGCGTTCCTGGATGGCGATAAACTCGGCCGGGGCGGGGCGGATTGGATGAATCCGGTTGATCTTCAATCCGCCTGTTCTTCTCCCCGGAAATAGCGGCGGATCCGTCCTACCTGTCTGCCCGGCTGAACATCAACCAAAATGCCGTGCAAAAACCCGTCCGCATATTCCCCGTAACCGAGAAGATTGCCGTCCAGCTCATCCAACTCATAGACGAGCCCCTCGACCGGGACGAGCAAATCCGCCTCTTCCCCCGTCCGAACGAACAGCCGGCCGCTTTCCGGATCCCTCTCCAGGTCATCGAGGTCATACCCTCTTTCAATCAACTCTTCCTTCGTCAGCAACTGAATATCCATTCGCGATTCACCGCCTTTGAACTTTCCATCACTTTACCCGCCAGAGGACAACTTGGAACAAAAGGCACTCTGAAATAAAAAAAGAGCAGCCCGCAATAGCCGCTCTAGATATGTATCCAGTCATTTTAATGTTCCCAGACGGGAAAGCGTCGTCGATACCGTCATTTCTTTGTTCTGATGATCCGGGTCGATCACCGTCAGCGTGACATGGACATCCGTCTGCTGTTTGGCATCCACCTGCAATGGAGTTGTTTGATTCACCGCGGTTTCCCCTACGGAAAGCTCATGGTTATAAGTTCCTCCACCCAAGGTCTGCGAATCTCCATTGCAACTTAAAACCACTTGATTGGCGGACAACTGAAGATTATAGGGTGAATTACACCGGCGATGATTCTCCGTCAATTGTGAGACGACCAAGTTCGCCTCCTGCTGCAGCCGGGTCGTAGAAGCCTGCGTCGCATTCATCTTCATATTCAGCCCCATGATCGTCATCGCCAGCAGCATGAACATCGTACCGATCACCAAAGTGGCCAACACCTCGACGAGCGTCATTCCGTTTTCATTCTCATTCATTCGCTTAGCCTTCACTCAGTTCCACCTCCAAATAACCATAGACGGAGCTGGCAGATTTCCCGTTTTCGGAAACCTCCAACTTGACCTGATAAAGAGCGGGAGTGCCGCTTAGAGGTGGCTCCGCCTTAGACCCTTTATAGCTCGGCTCGGGCGAAATTGTTAACTTATACTTCCAGTCCGCCCCTGTTCGCTCATACTCTCCAGTGACACTGGTTTTCTTAAACTTCTCCGTCAACTGATCATTCAGCTGGTTAAACACCGAATCCAGCGTCGGAGAAGCCAGACGAAGAGATACTCCTTCAATATCAGCCAGCTGATTCCTGGCCAGCGTCATCGTATCCATCTTCTTGCCGGTCGCAGTATTCATTTTGGTCATTTGAGGGAAGATCGAAGCGGTGAGGAGGAACACTATTCCCAACAAAACAACAGCAGCAAGGACTTCAATGAGAGTTAGACCAGATTGCCACTTTCCGGCTCCCTTCGAATTCATTAATACTCCACCTCTGTCTTGATCCCCAGGTCACTAGTTTCCTCGACTTTGTTAATATAAATCTCTTCTGTCATGCTACTTGTATAATCGACACCGCACTCAGATAAGAAGTCACCGTAATCATTTGTATATTCTATCTTCCCTTTTATAGGAGTAAGCGGCCTATCTTTGGTGTCTGGATAGAGGACTAATAATCCGTTATTTATACCTATGTTTTTGATTTTCTCCCTACTATCGCTAGTTATATTTTCTATATTTATGCAAGCTTTAGAACCACTTTCTAATGATAAAGTATGCCAGTCGTAAGACGCCAAAATACGTGGGCCTGTCGAATGTTGTTGCTTGCCTAACAAGACGAGAGATGATTGATTCACTAAACTAAGTTTGTGTGCATTAAGTTCTCTAATAACAAAGTGAACATTACTGGCATTTTTGAAATTGTGAATATTCAATGAACCATTATAGAAAACAGTTCCGTCTGAAAAATCATTGGCATTGGGATCGTCGGTTAATGACTTAGCGTACACATTTCCGTTACTAAAACCCCAGTTATGATTACAATTGTTACCGCCGTTTGTTTTCATTGCATCACATAAATCTTCTACTACTACTTTTACCTTAGAGTGGTCCTCTATCCCTTCGAACCAAACTTCCAATCCGCTTTTTTTATTATTGCCTTTTACAGCTTCAATTGCAGATCGACCGTTTGGCCATAGGCAAGTACCTTCAAAGCCATTAGGATTTTGGGGACACTTTTTTATACCATTCGAGTATATAGGATTAAATATTTCCTTGTTTATCTCCATTGGATCCTTCTCTTTAAGGTTAATCACTTTCCTATTCTCTTTAGACATGGAGACGAACTCAGGAATAATCATTTCCAATTCACCGGACAATACTTTTTTCTTCTTTCGACCTTCCATTTGAAACTTAATAATAATTGAATGATCATTCACTATATAATCTAGTTTTACCAGTTTATTCGCGAGGCTCTCTTCTTGATTAATCCATACTTCTTTTCCAATATTATCTTTTCGATATTGTTCCACTGTATGATCAATCTCTTTTATAAAAGCACTTTTTTGTAATTTGTTAATCCGTTCAACTTTCTTATCGATGCAGGACTGCTTAGAGTTTTGGCATAAGAAATTATCCTTGATTTTATCTTCTAACTCATCCAATTGTACCTGTGTTTTTTCCCGTTGTAACATCCATTCCTTTTCTATCTTCTCCTTCAACCGCGGCTCCGACGCTGAGGACGGAGGATTCGGTTTGTTCTTGTTGGAGGCGGTTGCTGGCGGAGGTGGTGTAGAAGGAAACGGCAAAAAGGGAGACCATCATGAGGACGACCAGTACGATGAGGAGTGCGTATCCGTGCTGGTTGGCCAAAGCCGCTCGAACCTTTGAGTGACCTGGCCGGTATTCTTTTTCTTCCATCTCTCTATCCCCTTCACATTTCTCATAAGAAGAAAATATTTCTAATTCAATTATAGTCAATAAACAACCAATCGACCATTGAATTTCCAAAAGTCATTAAATAATTGGGTTCAAAGGCCTAATTCACCACCTAAAAAGGACCTGTCAACCGAGCAGGCCCTCAACTTCCACATTCCATATTTGACGTTCTCCCTTTCCCTGTAGGCCAACCAGCCCCCGATTCACCACAATTCAGATTAAAGAGGAAATTCCGGCATGTAACTTGCATAATAGAAGGTGATTCTATTTTTATTCCCAGGAGGTTGGTTTTTAAATGAGCATGTCTGCAACGAAGACCGATACGGTCGATACGTACTTTGGCACGCCGGTCGCAGATCCGTACCGCTGGCTGGAGGATGCGGAAAGCCCGGAGACGAAAATCTGGGCGGAGCAGCAGAACGCGAAGACCCGCAGTTATTTCGACGCGCTCCCCGGCCGCGATGAACTGAAGCGGCGGATCACCGAAAAGCGGGACCATCCCGTCCGTGACCTTCCCGAAAAGAAGGGCGATTATTACTACTTCAATGTGAACAGCGGCCTGCAGAACCAGCCGGTGCTCTGCCGTGCGAGGAATCTCGACGATGCCTCGCCGGAAACTGTGATCGATCCGAATGAACTGAATCCAGAAGGGACGACTGCCGTCACGGCCACTTCCTTCAGTCACGGCGGCCGCCTGCTCGCATATGCACTGTCGGAAAACGGCAGCGACTGGTGCACGGTGCGGATCCGCGACCTAAAGACTGGAAAAGACCTTCCCGACACGATCGAGTGGTGCAAGTTCACCGATCTCACCTGGACGCCGGACGACGACGGCTTCTATTACAGCCGCTATCCGGAACCGGGTTCGGTTGCACCCGAAGACGAAGGCAACTTCAACCGGCTGTATCTGCACCGCCTCAACACGACTCAGGAGGAGGACGAGCTGATCCACGAGCGTCCGGACGACAAAGAACTAAGCTTCGGCACGACGCTGTCGGACGACAAGCGCTGGCTAATCCTCGCTTCGTGGAAAGGGACTGAAAACAAAAGCCGGCTCTATTTCCGCCCTGCGAACAGCAATGATGAATTCCGTCCGCTCGCGGCCGAGGGGGATGCCTACTACTCCTTCATCGGCAATCAAGACGGTGTGTTCTATCTTTACACGAACAGCGAGGCGCCGAACGGACGGATCATTGCGGTCGATCCGAACGCCCCCGAACGTGGAAACTGGCGGGATGTGCTGCCTGAGCGGGAAGAGGTCCTCTATTATCCGAAGCTGATCGGAGACCGTTTGGCCGTCGCCTATATGAAAGACGCGCGTCACCGGCTCGAGATCCGGACGCTCGACGGGAAGCTTGACGGAACGCCGGATCTTCCGGAGATGATTACGATCCAGGGGCTGTCCGCCGACAAAGACGCCGGGGAACTGTTCATTTCCTACACGTCCTACCTCACTCCGCTCACGATCGTCCGCTGGCGGCTCGAAGACCGGAAACTCGAGCCGGTGTTCGTCCCGGAAGGCGGGCTCGATCCGGAGCAATTCGAAACCGTCCAAGTATTTTATCCGTCCACCGACGGGACCCGGGTGCCGATGTTCATCACCCGGCGCAAAGGGCTCGAACCGGACGGCTCAAACCCGGCGCTCCTGTACGGGTACGGCGGCTTCAACATCAGCATGACCCCTTCGTTCTCGCCGGCGAACGCCCTGTTCGTCGAGGACGGCGGCATCTACGCTGTAGCCAACCTGCGCGGCGGCGGCGAATACGGGGAAGCGTGGCACCAGGCCGGCACGTTCGGCAACAAGCAGCGCGTGTTCGAAGACTTCATTTCGGCCGCGGAATGGCTGATCGGCAACAAATGGACCGAATCCGGCCGGCTCGCGATCATGGGAGGAAGCAACGGCGGGCTCCTCGTCTCGGCCTGCCTCAACCAGCGTCCGGACCTATACGGCGCGATCATCTGCCAAGTGCCGGTCACCGACATGCTGCGCTATCAGAAATTCACCGTCGGCCGGTTCTGGACGTCCGAATTCGGCAGCGCCGATGACAGCGAGGATGCATTCCGCACGCTCCTTGCCTACTCGCCGCTCCATAACGTGCAGGAACGCGCCCATCCGGCGACCCTCATCACGACCGCGGACACCGACGACCGCGTCGTTCCGCTGCACGCGATGAAATACGCGGCCACCCTCCAGGAGGCACAGCTCGGCGATGCCCCGGTGCTGCTCCGCATCGAAAAAGACGCCGGCCACGGACTCGGCAAACCGACGTCCAAGCTGATCGAGGAACACGCCGACATCTACTCATTCCTCTATGAACAGCTCGGCGTGAACAAGTAAAAGACAGAACCCGAAAAGCCGCCCCTGCGCAGTTGCAGGAGCGGCTTTTTCATGTGCCGGATCAATCATCAATCTTTGGATCAAACGCATCCCGCAACCCGTCGCCGACGAAATTGAACGCCAGGACGGTGATAAGGATCATGAGACCCGGGAACAGCGGATACCACCAGGCCCCGAGCATGATCTGCGGGTTCTGCGCGCTCTGGAGCATGTTGCCCCAGCTCGGTGTCGGCGGCTGGATGCCGAGCCCGAGATAGCTGAGCGCCGCCTCCCCGAGGATGACCCCGCCGACGCCGAGCGTCGCCGACACGATGATCGGTCCGAGTGCATTCGGCAGGATATGTGAAAAGATGATCCGGGTGTTCCGGAGTCCGAGCGTCCGGGCGGCGAGGACAAATTCCGATTGCCGAAGAGACAGGAACTCCCCGCGCACGAGACGGGCCGTTCCGGTCCAGCCGAAGATCGCGAAGATGCCGATTAGCGTCATGATGCTCGGCTCGAAGATCGTCACGAGCGTGATGAGCAGGAACAGCGACGGGAACGAGATGACCGCATCCACGAAGCGCATCAGGACGGCGTCCAGCTTGCCCCCGTAATAGCCGGCGACCGCGCCGACGACCGTTCCGATGAAGATGGAGCCCGCCACCGAGGCGAAGCCGACGAGGAGCGAGATGCGCGCCCCGTACAACAGCCGGCTGAGCGTATCCCGGCCGAGATTGTCCGCCCCGAGCGGGTAATCTTTGCCCGGCGGTGCGAGCTTGTCGAGCAGAACTTGCTGTGCCGGATCTTTCGGCGCGAGCCACGGGGCGAAGATCGCCGCCCCGATGATCAGCACGAGCAGCACCGCCCCGATCACGGCCAGACGGTTCTTCATGTATTTACGGATCATCAGTTTCCAGATCGGTTCATGTGCCGCGGCTGCCGGCTCTTCGGGAAGGGCCGGCCGGCCGGTCAGTCTCGGTTCTTCTGTCAAGGTCACCGTCAAGCCCTCCTTTCATTGATCAACAATCAATCCTTAGTATTCGATCCTCGGGTCAAAGACTGCGTACAGGATATCCGCGAGCAGATTCCCGATGACGACGAGCGCCGCCGCGATCACGACCACCGCCATGATCACCGGATAATCACGCTGGAACGCGGCATCCATGAACAGCAGGCCGATCCCCGGCCAGGCGAAGACGCTCTCGATGATGACCGAGCCGCCGATGAACGACGGAAGCATGAGACCGAAGATCGTGATGATCGGAATCAATGCATTGCGCAGCCCGTGCCGGAAGATGACCGTCCGCTCCTTGAAGCCGTTCGCCTTCGCCGTCCGGATATAATCCTGGCGGAGGACGTCGAGCATACTGGACCGGGAATACCGGGTCAGCCCCGCCATGTCCGCCGTCGCCAGGACGAATGCCGGCAGGATCAGGTGATGGAGCCGGTCCCAGATGCTGAACGGCTCGCCAAGCGTGGCGACGCCCCCGATCGGGAACCATCCGAGATGGACGGACAGCACCATGATGAGCATGAGGCCGATCCAGAAGCTCGGCGTGGCGATCCCGAGAAACGAGATGAATGTAATGGCGTAGTCTGATTTTGAATTCCGCCGCGTGGCCGAATAGACACCGAGCGGGATGGAGATGAGGAAGGCGATGATCGTGGATACGAGCATCAGCAGCAAGGTGTTCGGAAGCCTTGCCAGGATCAGGTCCTTGACCGGCACCCCCTGGCGGATGAGCGACTCCCCGAAATTCCCCTGGACCATATTTCCGAGCCACCGCCCGTACTGGACGATGACATTATCGTTCAGACCGTAGGATTCCTTGTAGGCTTCCAGGTTTTCCTGTTTGATCATCGGATCCATCATTAACGCAGTCGGGTCACCCGGAGCCATCCGCATCATCGCAAATGAAATGACGGTGATGATGAATAGCAGCGGAATTGCCATCAGCGACCTCCTGATGATATAAGCTGACATCTGCAGTTCGGCTCCTTTCCGGCAAGATGGGAAACGGCCTCCCCCGTCACCGCCCTCCAGGCGGGCGGAAAGGCCGGCCATCCCGTAATTCAGATCATCCGGCGATTTTGCCGGTCAATCGATGTACCACTCGTGGAGCTTGTAGTACGTGTTGGCGGAGTTGTATTCCGGCCCGTGGAGGTTCGGCGACTTGGCCAAGTATCCTTCCACGTAATAGATGAATGTGTTCGGCTGGTCTTCCGCGACGATGGCATCCGCCTCCGCGATGATGCGCTTGCGCTCGTCGAGGTCGGAGATCTGCGTGTTTTCCGAAAGCAGCTCGTCCACTTTCGGGTTGGAGTAGCCGTTGTAGTTCAGGCCGTTCTCGATTTCGGACGAGTGCCAGAACCACGTCGGATCCGGGTCGCTTCCGATTGACCAGCCGGCGACGATTGCGTCGAAGTTCCAGTTCGGCGGGCTCGTCTGTTCGACGTATGCGCTCCACTCGAGAAGCTCGATCGATACTTTGACGCCGATTTCAGCCCACTGCTGCTGGGCGACTTCCGCGATCTGCTGGCGGATTTCGTTTGCCGAAGTCGTCTTCAGGGCGAATTCGAACTTCTTGCCGTCTTTCTGAAGGATGCCGTCAGGACCGGGCTCCCAGCCTGCTTCCTTCAGCATAGCCTTCGCTTTTTCCGGATCGAATTCGAATTCAGGCATGTCCGGATTGAACGCCCAGTTCGCCGGGCTTCCGGGACCGTTCGCGACCGTTCCGGCGCCGCCGAGGATGGCCTCAATGATCGCTTCCTTATCGATGGCGTGAGTGAGCGCCTGGCGGACTTTCTTGTCCTGGAACAGTTCGTTCCTCAAGTTGTAGCCGATGTACTCAAACGCGTTGGACGGTCCCGAGGAGAGCTCGATCTTCCCTTTCGCGGCCAGGTCCTCTGCCATTTCCGTGTATTCCGGGGAGATGCCGGCCAGGTTGATTTCGCCTACCTGCAGCTGGGCCATCGCCGTGTTTGTATCAGGTACGATCTTGTAAGTGATGGAATCCAGTTTTGGCGCCCCGAGATAGTAATCATCGTTGCGGTCAAGCAGGATATACTCCCCTTCCCGCCATTCCTTGAACTTGAACGGGCCGGTTCCGATCGGCTCTTTCGTGTTGAACGGGTGCTTCCCGAGATCGGCAATCGGAACATCGCCGAGAATGTGCTCCGGCAGGACTTCGAACTGGGCCGTGATCGTGATGAACGGGGCGTACGGCTCCGACAAGACGAACTCGACCGTGTAATCGTCGATCTTGTTGATCTCTTCGATGATCTCGAACGGCAGTCCGCGCGGCCCGACGTAGTCCTCGCTCAGCGGAATGTTGTAGGAGAAGACGACATCATCCGCTGTGAACGGCTCCCCGTCATGCCACTTGACGTTGTCGCGCAAGTTGAATGTCCAGCGGAGGCCGTCATCCGAGAACTCCCAGCTTTCGGCCAGGTCGCCTTCCGGGTTGAAATCCCCATCGACGGTGACAAGGCCGCTGAAGATGAAGCCTTCGATCGTGGAGCTGGATGTATCCGTCGAGTAATAAGGATTGAACAAAGTCGGTGCGGCCGTCGTGGCAAGCACAAGCCCGCCGCCCTTCTTGGCCCCGTCTTTCGTGGCCGCATCCACGTTCGTCGCTTCATCGGCGGGCGTACAGGCAGCCGCAATAAGCAAAATGGACAGCAGCATGGCAAGCCATGCGAATTTTTTCGTCGACAATTCAATTTCCCCCTTTGATTGTAAAGTTCGGTCCCCACTTCCCTGATCAATCCGGTCCGATCACCCCCTTTCCGTCTTGACGGTTAAAACGGCGGTTCCCCGTACAGATGGCAGGCCACCTGACGGCCGGGTGCCGCTTCCCGGAATTCCGGAACGACCGTCTCGCACATCGGCATTTTATACGGACACCTCGTATGGAACACACAGCCCTGCGGCGGAGAAGACGGACTCGGAAGGTCGCCTTTCAGTACGATCCGCTCCCGCTGCTGCGCCCCGTCTTTCTTGATGACCGGAATGGCCGACAGGAGGGCCTGCGTGTATGGGTGAAGCGGCTCCTCATACAAGGACTCCTTGTCGGACAGCTCGACGAGATTGCCGAGGTACATGACGCCGACCCGGTCCGCGATATGCCGGACGACGCTCAGGTCATGGGAGATGAATATGTACGTCAGCCCGAGCTTCTCCTGGAGGTCCTCCAGCAGGTTGATGATCTGTGCCTGGACGGAAACGTCGAGCGCGGACACCGCCTCGTCCGCGATGACGAGCTCCGGGTCGAGGACGAGCGCACGGGCGATGCCGATCCGCTGGCGCTGGCCGCCCGAAAACTCATGCGGATAGTTGTTGATGACGGACGGATGGAGTCCGACCAGATCGAGCAATTCCTCGATATGCCCTTGGCGCTCCTGCTTATTCCCATAAAGTCCGTGCGATCTGAGCGGTTCGGAAAGCGCACTTCCGAGTGATTTCCGCGGGTTGAGCGATGCGTTCGGATCCTGGAACACCATCTGGATCTTCCGCCGGATCAGCGGACGGAGCTCCCGTTCCGGAAGCTTGGCGATGTCCGTCCCGTTATAGAAAATTTCTCCGGCCGTCGGTTCGTACAAGCGGATGATCGAGCGGCCCATCGTGGATTTCCCGCAACCCGATTCTCCGACGATGCCGATCGTCTCGCCCTTTTTCACATCGAAGCTTACATCGTCGACGGCTTTCACATGGCCGACGACCCGCTGCAGCACGCCCGCTTTGATCGGGAAATGCATCTTCAGGTTCCGCACGCCGAGCAGCGTGTCTGACCGGAGCCCGTCCCGGAGTTCCTCGGGGCTCGGGGCTGTTCCGATTCCGTTCATTGTTCCACCCCCTCGTCATACAGGAAGCACCGGACCGACCGGCCGTCCTCGAATGTGCGCATTTCAGGCACTTCCTGCGTGCACCGGCCGAATGCCCGCCTGCACCGGGGCGCAAACCGGCATCCCGGGAGTTCGGTCCCGGGAGCGGGCACGTTCCCCGGAATGGATTCGAGCCGCCGGATCTCCCCGTCGATCGTCGGCACGGAGCCGATCAATCCTTCCGTGTATGGATGAAGCGGTTCATTGAACAGCCGGCTGTTGTCCGATACTTCCACAATCTGGCCGGCGTACATGACGATGACCCGCTCCGCAAGCTCGGATACGACACCGAGATCGTGGGTGATGAGCAGGATCGACGTGGAGAATTTCCGGCTCAGGTCTTTCATGAGCTCCAGCACCTGCGCCTGGATCGTCACGTCGAGTGCGGTCGTCGGCTCGTCCGCGATCAGGAGCTTCGGGTTGCACGACATCGCCATCGCGATCATGACTCGCTGCCGCATCCCGCCGGACAGCCGGTGCGGATAGTCCTTCAACGTCTTTTTCGGATCGGCGAATCCGACGATATCGAGCATATCCGCCGCCCTTTTCATCGCTTCTTTCTTATTCACCTTCAGATGGTGCATGATCACGCCCGACAGCTGATCACCGATCGTCAGGACCGGGTTGAGCGAAGTCATCGGTTCCTGGAAGATCATCGCGATGTCCTTCCCCCGGACGCCGTACATCTGCTTCTCCGGCAGGCCGACAAGATCCATGCCGTCCAGCAGGATCTCGCCGTCGACGATCTTTCCGGCCGGTGCAGGGACGAGTCCCATGATGGAAAGGGAAGTCATGCTTTTCCCGCAGCCGGACTCTCCGACGAGCGCGACCGTCTCTCCCTTTCCGATGGCGAAGTCGACTCCGTCCACCGCCCGGATCGTCTTTTTGTTCTTATTGAAATATGTCTTGAGGCTTTTCACTTCCAGAACATTGGTTGTCATCTCATCCCACCTTATTGAATCTTTTTTCTATTCTGTTATCCGTCTTGCAAGGACGATGCCAACTCTTGGCTGGTTGATGAATCAGCACGAAAAGATGAAGCCGGCGACGTTTGCTGTCCGGTTTTTATACATGTCAATCGCATTGTCCAATATTTTATACACCTTCCCCTTCAACCGCCGCTTTCCGCCCGGCACCGATTTTGCATGAGGTGTATACTGATTGGGGATTTGACTGGAGGAGGAATTTCAATGGAAACGATCTATTCAACGAGACGCGGGAAATTCAGGGAGCAGCTCCGTTCGGAAGGCGTGCAGTCGGCGCTCATCACGTCGCCGGCGAACGTGTTTTATTTCACCGGGTTCCTTTCCGATCCGCACGAGCGGTTCATGGGGCTCCTGATCGGCGCGGAAGGCGAACCGGAGATCCTGTTCGTTCCGGCACTCGATCTGTCGGCGGCCGAAGAGGCATCGGATGTCCGGAACTTGATCCCGATTTCCGATGATGAACAGCCGTTTGAGAAACTGAAGGAATCCGCAGGACCGCTCGCCGGGAAGATCGGCATCGAAGGCTCGGTCCTTTCCTATGACCGGTTCAAGCGGCTGTCCGGGCAATACCCGGAACTGTCCGTGCAGGACGTCGGACCGCTCGTCTCCCGGCTCCGCCTTTACAAATCGGCGGACGAAATCAGTAAAATGCGCACGGCGATCCGCCTCATCGAAGAAGTGATGGAAGGCGGCGCACAGAAGGCCCGCATCGGCATGACGGAAGCGGAGCTCACCGCCGAACTCGAATACCTCATGCGAAAAGTGGGCGCAGACGGCCCGTCGTTTTCGACGATGGTGCTTGCCGGCGAAAAAGCGGCCCTCCCCCACGGCAATCCGGGAGACCGCAAATTCCGTGAAGGCGATGTCGTGCTGATCGACATGGGCGTCATCAAGGACGGCTACTGTTCGGACATCACGCGCACATTCCTCATCGGGGAACCGACCGATGAACAGCGGAAGATCTACGACATCGTCCTCCGGTCCACGCTGGCCGGAATCGACGCGGCCCGTGCAGGTGCGACATTCGCCGACATCGACCGCGCCTCCCGCGACGTCATCGCGGACGCCGGATACGGGCAGTACTTCAACAACCGGGTCGGCCACGGCATCGGCATCGAAGTCCACGAAGGCCCGTCCGTCCACGGCCGCAACGAAGACAAGGCCGCCCCGGGACAAGTGTTCACAGTCGAGCCCGGCATCTACATCCCCGGCAGACTCGGCATCCGGATCGAAGACATGGTCCATATCAACGAAAACGGCGAAGCGGAAGTCCTCACTTCCTTCCCAAGGGAACTCCGGATCATCGGATAATCCAAAGCCGAAAAAAGCCTTCATCTCAGTTGGATCTGGATGAAGGCTTTTTGATATGGACGAGTGTCATCGGAGGATGCCCGAGTGTCATCGCACAGACCGCGAGTGTCATCGCACGGGCCGCGCGGTTGTTATGCGTAGGATAGCTATCCTAGAATAGTATCGAAATAGACTGACAACGGTGTTATAATAAGATGAAACCAACCGGTAAACGCTTTCACGGCATTATAGAAGGAGGGACCGGACGTGAATCTGACCCTGACACAGCGCCAGGAATTGAAGCTGGTCATGACGATGGAATTGAGGCAGGCAATCGAGATCCTTCAATATACAACCTATGAACTGGAGCAGTTCCTCTGGCAGCAGCAGACGGACAATCCGCTCATCGAACTGGAATCGCCGGACGCCGTCGACTCGTTCGATGACCGGCCGGTTGAACGGACCGTCTCCGGGCCGCGCACCGGGCTTCTTCCGGAATGCTGGAAAGGGAACGAGCCGCTGTTCCGTGATGAGCTGTGTGCGCTCGCACGCATGACGTTCAAAGATGAGCAGGAATGTGCGCTCGTCCAGGCCCTGATCCACAATCTCGATGATGACGGCTATCTCCGGCTGGCTGACACCGACAATGCCTGCGGACCCGAGATCGAGCGGGGCATCCTCCTCCTTCAAAGCATCGGACCGGCCGGCATCGGCGCCCGGTCGCTGCAGGAATGCCTGCTGCTCCAGCTGGACAACGCCGAGGACGCAGAAACCGCGCGGGCCATGGTCAGGGATCATTTCACCCTCCTCGCCCGGAACCGCTGGAATGACCTGGCGGCGGAGCTCGGCGTCCCGGTCCGCGACGTGCAGGAAGCGCTCGATCTGATCCGCTCGCTCAGTCCGAATCCGTGCGCGTTCATTTCCGACTTCAAGCCGGACTACGTCAATCCCGATATCCTCATCGAGGAGGACGCTGGCAAGCTGACGTTCCGCCTGAATGACGGGCATGTTCCGGGAATCCGGTTGAATCCCGACTATATTCCGCTCCTGTCGGCGGACAACGAAGCCTCCGACTACCTGAACGAGCGATACAAGCAATACCGCTGGCTTCAAAACAGCCTGGAACAGCGCCGGAACACGATCATCAAAATCGTCGGCTCCCTCCTGGAACGGCAGCGCCGGTTCTTCACCGCCGGCCCGTCTGCGCTCAACCCGCTCACGATGAAGGAAGTCGCCGACGAAATCGACATGCACGAATCGACCGTAAGCCGGGCGGTCACCGGCAAAATCATCCGGACGCCTGCAGGGACATTCGAACTCCGATCCCTCTTCAGCTCGAAACTCGCAACCGTCGACGGCGACGCCGTGTCCCAGAGCAAAGTGAAGAGCCTCCTGAAACGGATTGTCGACCAGGAAAACAAATCCAAGCCGCTCTCCGACCAGAAGCTCTCCGATCAGCTGAAAAAGGAAAAAGGCATCACGATCTCCCGGCGTACCGTCAGCAAGTATCGGGAGGAACTGAACATCCCCTCTTCGGGGCAAAGACGCCGGATCCCCGGCTGACCCTCGATTTAATAAGCCCGGAGTGCCGCTTGCGCACTCCGGGCTTTTCGTTGCGTCCAAAAAATCCGGAGGAAGCTAAGTTCGCTCCCTCCGGATTCCGTCATCGTCCGCGTTCTTCAGAAAAATGTCCGAGCCAGTACCGGTTCAGGAGGACCGCCATGCCGACGACCAGCGCCACGAGAAACGCAAACGGATGGCCTGTCGCCATCGCCCCGATGCCGAGCAGCGCGAGCGCCGCCCCGAGCGAAACCGCAATCCGGGTGCACCGGCCGAACGGGCTGCCGGCAATCCGCGACGACAGCCGCTCCACCCCAAAGGAAATCAGGAGAACCAGGACAGCCATCCCCGCGGCCATCCCCAAGAAATCAATGACAGTCAGCATACCCCCATCCCCTTCTGGTCATTACCGTGTCATATTCCTATTATACGCGAAGGCGGCTGAATCTTTAGACTCCATTTTCATTTAAGCCAAATTTACTGCTTGATGTTCACGAAGACGCTCTTCACTTCCGTGTAGTTCGCCAGTCCGTACTCGCCGCCCATTTCACGGCCAACCCCGGACTGCTTGTAGCCGCCGAACGGCATCGTCTCCCATTCGAGACCGAAATCGTTCACCCAGACCGTCCCCGCCTGGAGCTTGCCCGCGATGTAGTGGCCGCTCTTGATATTCGTCGTCCAGACGCTTGCCGCGAGGCCGTAGTCGCTGTCGTTCGCACGGCGGATCACTTCTTCGACTGTATCAAACGGGAAGACGGCCATCACCGGCCCGAAAATCTCCTCGCGCGCGATCGTCATGTCATCCTCGACATCCGCAAAGATCGTCGGCCGGACGAAGTAGCCTTTGTCGCCTTCCCGCTCTCCGCCGGCGACGAGACGGGCCCCTTCTTCCTTGCCCTTCTCGATATAGCCGAGCACCGTGTTCAGCTGCTTTTCGGAGACGAGCGGCCCCATGTCCGTCTCCGGATCGAGGCCCGGTCCGACTTTCAGCGCGTCTGCTTTTTTCGCGAGTTCTTCGACGACCCGGTCATACAGATTGCGGTGGACGAAGACGCGAGTGCATGCACTGCAGTTCTGGCCGTGGTTGTACATCGTTCCCGCNAAAAATGCCCGAGCCAGTACCGGTTCAGGAGGACCGCCATGCCGACGACCAGCGCCACGAGAAACGCAAACGGATGGCCTGTCGCCATCGCCCCGATGCCGAGCAGCGCGAGCGCCGCCCCGAGCGAAACCGCAATCCGGGTGCACCGGCCGAACGGGCTGCCGGCAATCCGCGACGACAGCCGCTCCACCCCAAAGGAAATCAGGAGAACCAGGACAGCCATCCCCGCGGCCATCCCCAAGAAATCAATGACAGTCAGCATACCCCCATCCCCTTCTGGTCATTACCGTGTCATATTCCTATTATACGCGAAGGCGGCTGAATCTTTAGACTCCATTTTCATTTAAGCCAAATTTACTGCTTGATGTTCACGAAGACGCTCTTCACTTCCGTGTAGTTCGCCAGTCCGTACTCGCCGCCCATTTCACGGCCAACCCCGGACTGCTTGTAGCCGCCGAACGGCATCGTCTCCCATTCGAGACCGAAATCGTTCACCCAGACCGTCCCCGCCTGGAGCTTGCCCGCGATGTAGTGGCCGCTCTTGATATTCGTCGTCCAGACGCTTGCCGCGAGGCCGTAGTCGCTGTCGTTCGCACGGCGGATCACTTCTTCGACTGTATCAAACGGGAAGACGGCCATCACCGGCCCGAAAATCTCCTCGCGCGCGATCGTCATGTCATCCTCGACATCCGCAAAGATCGTCGGCCGGACGAAGTAGCCTTTGTCGCCTTCCCGCTCTCCGCCGGCGACGAGACGGGCCCCTTCTTCCTTGCCCTTCTCGATATAGCCGAGCACCGTGTTCAGCTGCTTTTCGGAGACGAGCGGCCCCATGTCCGTCTCCGGATCGAGGCCCGGTCCGACTTTCAGCGCGTCTGCTTTTTTCGCGAGTTCTTCGACGACCCGGTCATACAGATTGCGGTGGACGAAGACGCGAGTGCATGCACTGCAGTTCTGGCCGTGGTTGTACATCGTTCCCGCGAAGGCCCCTTCGATCGCTTCATCGAGGTCGGCATCTTCCAGGATGATCGCCGGCGACTTCCCGCCGAGTTCGAGCGTCACGCCCTTGATCTGGTCGGCCGCCTTCTTCGCCACTTCCCTGCCGGTGGCGGTCGAGCCGGTGAACGCGACCTTGTCGACGTCCACATGCGTAATGATCGCTTCTCCGGCGACGCGCCCGGCACCCGGAACCACGTTCACGACGCCGTCCGGGAAGCCCGCTTCCTTGAAGAGACGGGCCGCGTAAAGAAGGGAGAGCGGCGTCTCGCTCGCCGGCTTGATGACGACCGTGCAGCCGACCGCAAGCGCCGAACCGAGCTTCCACGCCGCCATCGCGAGCGGGAAATTCCACGGAATGACCTGCCCGACGACGCCGACCGGCTCATGGACCGTATAAGTCACATAATCCGGTGAAACCTGGGTCGTCTTGCCGAACAGCTTCGTCGCCCACCCGGCATAATACCGGAAATGCTGGACCGTCCCGTCCACATCATCGGCGAGCGCCGTTTCATACGGCTTCCCGTTGTCGAGCGCCTCGAGCTGCGCAAGCTCTTCGCGGTTCTCTTCAAGAAGATCCGCGAACTTGTAGATGAGATGCGACCGCTCGGCCGCTTCCATCTTCGTCCATTCCCCTTCATCGAATGCCTTGCGCGCGGCTGCGACTGCGGCGTCCACGTCTTCCGCCTGGGCTTCGCTCACCTTCGCGATGACTTCCTCCGTCGCGGGGTCCAGGACGTCGAATGTCTTCCCGCTTTTCGCTTCCACATATTCACCGTTGATATACAGCCCTTTCGTCCCTTTCAGAAACTCGCGGACTTTCGGCTTCAGTTCGTATTTGACTGCTTCCATCGTTCGCTCTCCCCCTTTTTATTGGCTGACCGTCGCGAGGCTGTCCATCAGTTCCTTCAGTTTGGCGTCCTCTTCCTCGGTGAGCGGGAGGCGCGGCTTGCGGCAAGGTCCGCCTGCCCAGCCTTTCAGTTCCATCGCCCGCTTGGCGATCTGGACGTATTTGCCGGAACCTTCAAGGAAATCGCAGAGCGGCAGGAGGCGGTCATACAAGCCCCACGCCTTGTCAAGATCGCCTTCCTGGACGGCGTTATACAGATCCGTCACGAGACGCGGCACGATGTTGCCGGAAACGGAGATCCAGCCGGTTGCCCCGACGAGCAGCGATTCGATGGCGAGGTCTTCAGACCCGCAGAACACCTGGAGATCGCCTTTCCCCTGGCGCGCGATGTCGCGGGCTTTCCGTATGTCCCCGCTCGACTCTTTGATGTGCGTGATGTTGGCGACGTCGCGCCCGACTTTCAGGATCGTCTCCGTGCTGATGTCGACACCCGACGTGAACGGGTTGTTGTAGATCATGACCGGGATCGAGACCGACTCGGCGACCGTCTTGAAGTGCTCATAGATCTCTTCTTCCTTCGGATGCGCGTAGTACGAGTTGATGAGGAGCGCCGCGTCGGCTCCGGCCTTTTCCGCCTGTTGCGTGTATGCGATGGCGTCCGCCGTCGTCTCGGCAGCCGTCCCGACGATGAGCGGCACGCGTCCCGCGACTTGCTTCACCGCGACTTCAACGAGCTTGAAACGCTCTTCTTTCGTGAGGCTGACGAACTCGCCCGTGCTGCCGTTCGTGCAGAGGCCCTTCACGCCTTCTTCAATGAAGCGTTCGATGTTTTGTGCAAACCCTTCGTAGTTGACCGTTTCATCTTCGTGCATCGGAGTGACGAGTACCGGGAATGCGCCTTCAAGTTTTTTCATTTTCATTTCCTCCATTCATGTGATCAGGATGTCGAGAGTTTCTTGCCGGAGCGGGTCTGCTTCACAGGTGCCGCTTCCGGGTCGGTGTACCAGATGAACATGTTGCGGTAGCCGTAGATCAGGCAGATGATGAGCGCGATGAAGTTGAACCAGAGGAACGGCAGGTAGCTCAAAGTCGAAACCCCGAGTGCGGTTGCCATGAAGACACCGCCGTCCGACCAAGGCACCATCGGCGTCGTCAGCGTCCCGCCCGCTTCGGTGTTCCGTGACAGCACACGCCGGTCGATGTGCATCCGGTCGTAGCTGTCCGCAGTGATCTTGCTTCCGGTGATAACCGAGACGTAGGCCGCTCCGCCGAAGAAGTTGCCGAAGAACGCGGACAGGATCGTCGTGAGCGTCAAGTTGCCGCTGTTGTTTGCCCATTTGATCAAGTAATTGCCGATCGCCCGCAGGATTCCGATCCGCTCCATGAGACCGCCGACCCCGAGCGCGAAGATGATCAGCACGATCACGTCGAGCATGAAGACGATGCCCCCGCGGTTCAGCAGGTTATCGATGAACGGCACGCCGGATTCGATCGCGTTGCCGGCATACAGGATGTTGACGGAGTTCAGCGCGCTCTGGCCCTGGAACAGGAACGCCCACACAGATCCGAGAAGCGCCCCGAACAGGATGACCGGGATCGCCGGTTTTTTCATCGCCAGCAAGATGATGACGATGATCGCAGGGATGATCATGTACCAGCCGATGTTGAAGAATTCCTGGAGCGACGCCATCGTCGAAACGGCGCTGCTCATGTCCCCGTTGCCGCCGTAGAAGAATCCGACGCCGAGGAACAGGATCGCCGTGATGATCCACGCCGGGATGCTCGCGGTGAGCATTGATTTGATATGGTCGATCAGGTCCACTTTCGAGAGCGACGCCGTCATGACCGTCGTGTCGGACAGCGGAGACAGCTTATCGCCGACGTAGCAGCCGGAGATGACGGCACCGGCGACGAGCGGGAGCGGGAAGCCGAAGCTCGCCCCGATCCCCATCATCGCGATCCCCGCCGTGCCGGCCGAGCCGAACGACGTGCCGGTCGCGATCGATGTGACCGTGCAGATCAGGAATGCCGCGAACAGGAAGATCGACGGGTTGATGACCGCGAGGCCATAGTAGATGATCGACGGCACGACGCCGCCCGCGATCCAAGTCCCGATGAGGGCGCCGACCGAGATGAGGATCAGCACCGATTCGAGCCCGTCGTAAATCCCCTTCAGCAGTCCGTCCTGCATTTCCTTGTAGTTGTAGCCGATTTTCAGGCCGACGAGCATGATGAGTGCCCATGTCGTGAGCAGCGCCAGCTGGATCGAGATCTCGAACCGGACGATGAACAGGAACATGATCACGGTGAAGCCGATGAGCACGAATAAAATCTCTCCGAGGCTCGGTAAACGCTTTTCGCTTTCCATCTCATTCCTCCTTTTATTGGCCGTGTCTCCCCTATCCCCTGTGTCGTGAATTAATTATGGCTATGGCCGGTCAGGCGATGACGAAGCCTTGTTCGAGCGGATCTTCGCGGTCGAAGACAAAGTCGTGCGTGCCGGTGATGAACGGTTCGGTGCGGACGGTGCCGGCGAGCCGGTCGCCGTCCGTCAGTTCCGCGGTGAGCGGGCTTCCGAAGATGCTGTCGTTTTCAATCGTCCCGGCGCCGGTCCGCTTGGCCTGTTCGGCGAGAAGCGCGAGTGTCGTGTCGGCGCCCGGCGAGCGGAGGATGTAGCCGTCCGGCTCGAAGGTCACCGTCCTCACCTTTCCGTCCGCAACCTTCTCGACGAGGATGACGCCGGTGAACGGCACTTTCTCGTCAGTCAGGCTGCGGGTCTTCGCAAGTCCCCAGTCGGCGATGGCCGCGAGATGATTCAGTTCGATCGCCGGGATGTCCGCAGGCAGCGGATAAATCAGATAGTCCCGTTCCCCGTCGATCCTGACCGACGGGCGTTCCGGCTCACCGGACACTTCCGCGGAGCGGCTTTCCACTTGCACGGCCCGCACTTCGTCCCCCGAGACGTCCGCTTTCACCCTGTGGATGCCGGTGACCGTGTCCACCGTATATTCACCGGTTTCCGCTACGGCCAGATTGCCCGTTTCAAGAAGTGCAGTGAGTGCGGCCATGACGCCTTCGTACTTGAATGTGCTCACCCGGTCATGGACGAAGAACAACAGTCCCGCATCCGCCCCCGCCGAATCGGTGACGATGCAGCCGTGCATGCCCCGGTGGCCGCGCGGCTCGTTCAGGAGCAGGTTCTTTTCCGTCCGGAATCCGGCCGACAGTTGCGCCGCCTTTTCCCGGATGTCCCTCCCGACAGGCCGGATCGGCGACTGGGTCACGATGCGGTACGCTTCGCCGGCGGCATGGGCGTCGATTGAGCTGTAAAGTTTTTTGAACTCCATTCAGACTCCCCCCTTCGCAGTTTCCTGCGGCGTTTCATGCTCCATCGGCGGGATGAGCAGATACCCTTCGCGGAGCGGATCGCGCTCGTTGTAGAAGAACCGGTGCATTCCCATGATCCAGGCCGAACCGGACACTTCCGTCAGGACCGCCTCCTTGCCGCCCGCATCCGCCGTGCCGAGCACCCGGGCACGGAACAGCGTGCCGACGATGCTTTCATGGACGAACGGCTCGTTCTCACCGATTTCCCCTCGGGCATGCAGCGTCGCGAGCTTCGCGGACGTCCCCGTGCCGCACGGCGAGCGATCGATGCCGCCCGGCGGGACGATGACGGTGTTTTTCACGTCCGCTTCCGGGTGCACCGGATCGGTGAAGAACTCGATATGCGTGAGCCCACTGATGAACGGATACTGCGGATGCACGATTTCTTCCTGTTCATTGATCGCGTTCCGGATCCGGATCGCCTTGCTGATGATCTCCGCGGAATGGTCCTCGGTGAGCGTCAGTCCGAGCTTCCGTGCGTCGATGATGCCGTAGAAGTTGCCGCCGTAGGCGATGTCGGCTTCAACATGTCCGATCCCGTCCACGTCGATCCCGACCGACTTCAGCAGGAACGCCGGCACGTTTTCGAACGTCACTTCCTTCGCCTTGCCGTCCTCGACCCGGACCCTGACCTCGACAAGACCCGCCGGCGTATCGACCTTGATGTCCGTGAACGGTTCCTTCACTTCGATCAGGCCCGCCTCGACGAGCGCCGTGCAGAACCCGATCGTGTCATGCCCGCACATCGGGAGATAGCCGCCGGTCTCGATATAGATCACGCCGACATCGGCGTCCGGATGGCACGGGTCCGTCATGAGCGCGCCCGACATGACGCCGTGTCCCCTCGGCTCATTCATGAGGAACTTCCGGATCCAGTCGAACCGGTTCTGCATGTCGAGCATCTTTTCGGACATCGTCTCCCCGTTCAGGGGCGGCAGTCCGCTGATGACCGTGCGGGTCGGATTCCCGCCGGTATGTGTATCGATCGTCTGGAATACACGCTGGCTTTTCATGAAACCCCCACCTTTTCCTTGAACCGGCCCAGCCGGACGGGCTCCGTCGGGATGCACGTCTGTTTGCCGTTCAGCATTTCTTCCACCACTTTCCCGGTCACCGCCGCCAGGCTGATGCCGTCGCCTTCATGGCCTGCCGCGATGAAGAAGCCCGGAACGCCTTCCGCTTCAGAGATGATCGGCAGATGGTCCTCCGTCCACGGGCGGAGCCCCGCATACGTCCGGATCACCGTCATATCGGCCATTTTCGGATAAAAGCGGACCGCCCGCTTGGCGATGTAACGCGTCACTTCGTGGTTTACGCGCGTATCGAACCCGGCAAATTCACGGCTGCTGCCGATCAGGAAGTTCTGGCTTTCCGTCGGCTCGAACACGAGCGCCACTCCGTATTTCTCCGTCATTTCATCGACGACCCGCTCCCCGCCGAATTTGGAGATGAGGTAGCCGAACTCCATCACTTTCCTGAGTCCGACCGGCTCCTGCCGGGAGGCGACGATGAGCTGGCCTTTCCTCGGATGGATCGGAACATCGACCCCGAGCATCTGGCCGATCCGCGGCGCCCAGACCCCGCCGGCATTGACGACTTTATTCGCGGTGTATGTCACCCCGTCCGTCTCGATCGTGAACGTGCCGTCCGGATTGCGCCGGAGGTTTTTCACTTCCGTGTTCGTATGGATCCGGGCCCCTTGCTTCTTCGCCGAATGGAACATCGAAAACGTCAGCATATACGGATTGACCGTCGAATCGGTCTTGCATTCAAGCCCGCCGTACAGATCGTCCGCAAAGTATTTGGATTCATTCCGCAGGTCCTCGCGGTCGAGCATCTTGAAGTCGAGCCCCGCCGCCAGCTGCTGGTTGACCCATTGCTGGGCCGCCTCCATTTCCGCGTCGTTCTCGCAGACGAGGATGCTTCCCGGGTTGCGGTATTCAAACGGCACTTCCAGTTCGCTGCTCAGTTCGTGGACGAGCCGCTGGCTGACGAGCGACATCTGGCTGTCGAAGCCAGGATCTTTATCAATGGCCAGAATATTGCCGTCACAGCGGGAAGAAGTGCCGCTCGCAAGCGACCCCTTTTCGAGGACCGTGATGTCGAGTCCTGATTGGGTCCCGTAGTAGGCGATGGCGG
Source organism: Bhargavaea cecembensis (assembly GCF_000826125.2). Lineage (GTDB taxonomy): Bacteria > Bacillota > Bacilli > Bacillales_A > Planococcaceae > Bhargavaea > Bhargavaea cecembensis_B. Next base: position 403,156 of record NZ_LN651373.1, on the reverse strand, counting down.
CTCCGATGATCCCGCCGCCGATGACGACAACATCTCGATTTATATGGGATGACATTTCGTTCCCCCTTCCTGAAATCCTTGCACGCTTAATCTAATGCAAGACCCATGCCAACTCTGACAATCTCACCAATTCCAAATATTCTATTGAATAAAGGGCCAAGTCATGTAAAATATATTGGACAGTGACAAACCTTTTAGACAGGAGGAGCCATGATGATGCTTCAAACGCCGCTGAAAGTCGATTTTTTCATGAGCCGCTCCGAGGCACCGGACGAACTGGACGGCGGGCCGGTCTTGTCCATCCGCGCCGGCCGTCCGCTCGAAGAAGCGCTCGCCCTGCTCGGGGACTACCCGTTCCTGCTCGTCGAAGATGAACACGGCGGGAAAATCGGCCACTTAAGCTATGAAACGGTCGCCGTAAACATGCTGGACGCCTTCAAGCGCAAATGCGCCTACCTGGAGACGATTCTCGGGACGATTAATGAATCGTGCACCGTCATCGACGAAAAAGCCCGCGTCGTCCACTGGACCCGCGGGGCGGAGGACATCTTCTCTCTCAAAGAGGAAGACATCATCGGCAAGCCGATCACCGACTTCTTCCGGTCCGACCAGCTTGAAATCCTGAATTCCCTGAAGACCGGCTCCTCCGTCCTCCACCAGCAGCACCACGCACGCGAAGACCTCGTCGTGCTCATCAATTCCAATCCGGTCCGGCTTGAAGGGAAGACGATCGGCGCCGTTGTCGCGGAGACCGACATCACGAGCCAGATCCGGCTAAACAACGAGCTTCACAGCACATCGGAAAAGCTGTTCCGGCTGGAAGAGCAGATCCGGAAAACCTCTCCTTCCGCCGACCCGTTCTCCTATATAAAAGGGAACAGCCGGGAACTGAAACGGACGATTGACCTGACGACGAAAGCGGCACGGACGAACGCCAGCATCCTCATCAACGGGGAAAGCGGCACCGGCAAGGAACTGTTCGCAAAAGCCGTCCACCATCTGCGCGAAGAGGACGACGCCCCGTTCATCGCCATCAACTGCGGCGCCATTTCGGAAAGCCTGTTCGAAAGCGAAATCTTCGGCTACGAAAAAGGTGCATTCTCCGGCGCCGACGCCAAAGGGAAAAAAGGCAAAGTCGAACTCGCAAAAGGCGGCACCCTGTTCCTCGATGAGATCGGAGAAATGCCGCTCGAGATGCAGGTGAAGTTCCTCCGTCTGCTTCAGGAAAAGAGGTTCTTCCGAGTCGGCGGGACGAAAGAGATCGAAGTCGATTTCCGCGTCGTCGCCGCCACGAACCGCAACCTGAAAGAGCTCGTCGACGAGGGGAAATTCCGCGAGGACCTGTACTACCGGCTGAACGTCGTCAACATCCGGATCCCGCCGCTCCGCGACCGGATCGAAGACATCCTGGAACTGACCCACTACTTCCTCTACGAATTCTCGATGAAATACAACCGGCCGATCCACGGCGTGTCCCAGGAAGTCATGCAGTCGCTCCTGAAACACTCCTGGCCGGGGAACATCCGCGAACTCCGGAACGTGATCGAACGGCTCGTCATCTTCTCCGACAACGGCGACATCCGGAGCGAAGACCTGCCCCCGGAAATCGAGCGCGTCACCGGGCCGGTTCAGCAAGGCGAGAGCGGAGAACCGGCACGTGCCGCCGGCGGCACCCTCACCGAACAACTGCAGGAATACGAGCGCTCGATCCTGCTCCGGGAGCTGAAAAACGCCGGCGGGAACAAGCAGCTCTGCGCCGCCAATCTCGGCATCACGAGGGCGACTTTATATAACCGGATGAACAAGCTCGGCATCAGCCTGTGAAATTGGCACCAATCTTGCATCCAGAACGGATAGCATCAAAAGTCTAGTCCAGAGGTGAGTGCAATGACCGACAAGGAAATGATCATCTGCAGATGCGAAGAAGTGACCTACGGGGAGCTGCTTGAAACTGCAGAAGCATACAACTGCAACGCACGCGAACTGAAACTGCGGACGCGCGCCGGCATGGGCTATTGCGGTGGCCGGACTTGCCGCAACATGGTGGACGCCATCGCCTGCACCGTGACGGAGCGGGACGCCACGCAAGTGACACTCAAATACCAGCCGCCTGTCCGGCCGGTCCACTTCGGAGATCTGGGGGCGATCGGCAATGACTGAACGGATTCTGGATCACCCGGTGCTCGGAAAGCTGAATGATACGCGCACGGTGAAGTTTCTTTTCAACGGGAAGGAATACGAAGGCATCGAAAACGAGCCGATCGCGGCCGCGCTTCTCGCGAACGGCGTACGGACGCTCCGCCGTCACGAAGAAAGCGGCAGCCCGCGCGGCATTTATTGCAACATCGGCCACTGCTTCGAATGCCGGGTGACGGTCGACGGCGAACAAGGCGTACGCGCATGCCTCACGCCGGTCAAAGACGGCATGGTCGTCAAGGGCGGCGGACAGCTGGACGCACCGGTTCGGGATTGGAGGAAAAACAATGGCTGACGTGATCATCATCGGATGCGGACCCGCCGGCCTCTCCGCCGGTATCACCGCCGCGGAATGCGGGCTCGACGTCCTCATCCTCGACGAATACTTGAAACCGGGCGGCCGTCTGCTCGGACAGCTCTACGAAGAACCCGGCGGCAAATGGTGGAACGGCATCGAGGAAACCCGGAAGCTCGAAGATCGCGCCCGGGCGCTCGCCCTCGACATCCGGCTCGGAACCGCCGTCTCGAACATCGAGCAGACCGGCGGCATCTGGCACGTCTACACCGACCGGGAAACCTTCACGGCGCCGTCCCTTCTCCTTGCGACAGGTGCCGCCGAAACACCGGTCGCCATCCCCGGTTGGACACTGCCCGGCGTCATGAGCGTCGGCGCCGCCCAAGTGATGACGAACGTCCACCGGGTCAAACCGGGCAGCCGAGGCGTCATCATCGGCGTGAACGTCCTCTCCTCGGCGATCGCCATGGAGCTGAACATCGCCGGCATCGACGTCGCCGCCATCGCCCTCCCGAAAATGAACGAAGTAAACAAAGACAGCGCCAATCCGGCGGACGTCATGGACTCCCTGCTCCACGTCTCCCACATGGCCCCGTCCAAATTCGTCCAGCTCGGCAGCAAGCTCATGCAAAACGACTTCATGAAAAAACTGGGCATCACATTCTATCCGAAAAGCGGCGTCAAAATGTGGGGCATCCCGGTCATGCTCCGCAAAGCCGTCATCGAAATCATCGGGACCGAACAAGTCGAAGGCGTCCTCATCGCCACCGTCACCCCTGACGGCAACATCGTCCCGGGCACCGAGCAGCGCATCGACGCCGACTTCGTCTGCATCGCCGGCGGCTTGTATCCGCTCGCCGAACTGATTGGCCTCACCGGCTGCCCGTTCCACCACATCGACGAACTCGGCGGATACGTTCCACTGCACAATGAACAAATGGAAACGCCGGTCTACGGCCTCTACGTCGCCGGCAACATCACCGGCATCGAAGGCGCCAAAGTCGCCATGGCCCAAGGCGTCGCCGCCGCCCTCTCCATCGCCCGGAACACCGGCCGCGAAGGCCTCTCCGACATCCGCCGGGAAGCCGTCGACTACATCGGCAAAACCCGCCGAAACGCCCACATCCAGTTCCACCCCGAAGTCGAAGAAGGGCGGAAGAAAATGCAGCAATACTGGGATGAGTACGCGGAAAGTCGGAAACGGGGAAGGTTTGTGGCTGGGGAGTCGGTTGTTGAAGAGTCTGTGGAAAAAGAAGAACCGCTCGGGGTTTGAGCGGGTTGTGTAAGCCTTGTTCCTGAGGAGGAGCAAGGCTTTTTTGATGAGGGGATGAGGTGAGTGTTAGCGGAGCGAGGCTGAGTGTGATCGGAGGACGGGCGAGTGTAATCGGAGCGGGTCCGAGTGTAATCGGAAGACACGTGAGTGTTACCGGAGGACGGCCGAGTGTTATCGCAACCGAACCAAGTGTTATCGGAACCCGGCGAGTGAGCCGCAATTGGGTTCAACGAGCATTCCTCACACCACTTTCCAACAAAGTTGACACTCGCCCGGCGAAAGTTAACGCCCACTTCTCTAAAGTTGACACTCATCCATCCGAAGTTGACACTCTTCCCCAAAGAAGGGCCATCCGGATTCCTCCCGGACGGCCCTTCTTTCTTCATTATTTTAGTGCACCCGCTACGTCGAGGACGACAAGTTCCTTCGTCGACGGCGTCAGCACTTCGCAGCCGTCTTCGGTGATGAGCAGCACGTCTTCCACACGTGCCCCGCCGACGCCCGGCAGGTAGATGCCCGGCTCGATCGTGATGACCATATTCGGCTGGAGCACTTTTTCGGAGTCGACCGAGAACAGCGGCTTTTCGTGGACTTCCAGCCCGATGCCGTGACCGGTCCCTGTGCCGGATCGCTCATTGAATCCGCTCTCGATCAGCACTTCCCGCATCTTCTCATCGACTTCGCTGTCCGTCATGCCCGGCTTGATCTGGCTGCGACAATTCAGGAACGAGCGCAGCACGACATCCTGGATCTCGAGCATTTCGGAGCTTGGTTCGCCGACCGATACCGTGCGGGAAATATCCGACCAATAGCCCTCGAAATTCGCACCGAAATCAATCGTGATCATCTCCCCTTGCCCGATCATCTTGTCGCTCGCCCGGCCGTGCGGCATCGACGAACGGATCCCGGAAGCGACGATCGGATAGAACCCGACCGAATGGCCCCCCTGCTCCTTTATGAACCGGACGAGTTCATCTGCCACGTCCGTCTCTTTCTGGCCCGGCCGGATGAATCCGAGGATGTGCTCGTACGCATCATCCGTGATCCTCGAGGCGATTCGCAGCTTCTCGATTTCTTCCGGCGTCTTGATCATCCGGATGTTCTCGATCAGGTCATACGTCGGCACGAGCTCCGCATCCGTCTGCCCCTTTAAGCGCTCGTAGTTGCCGAAGCTGACGTGCTGCTGCTCGAACCCGACGCGGCGCAACCCATGCTTCTCGACCTCCCGAGTGACTTCATCATAGATCTTCTGCTTGTGCCCGGTATGTTCCGCATGCAGCACGACCTCCAGCCCCGTCTGCTGCCCCGCCTGTTCAAAATACCGATAATCCGTAATGAACTCCGCATGATCCCGGGTGATCAGGACCGCCCCGTTGCTACCTGTAAATCCGGACACATACCGCCGGTTCCATTCCCCCGTGATCATGAAACCGTCCAGCCCAAGACGTTCCATTTCGGTGCGGATTGTATCATAGTGACTCATTTCTCCATCTCCCTTTGATCAATATAAGTAAATCCCGTTGAATCCCGTTCCGCAGATGAGCAGGCCGCCCAGGATTACGGCGAGCCTGAATGCATCGGTTTCCTTCGCCGGTCCTGACACTTCCTCTGCGTCCGTCATCCCGGACACGTACGCTTCCACCTTTGATGATTGGCGGCGGAACGATTTGAACGACCGGATGAATCCATCAAACACCCCCGCCCGGACAACCTGCACGACTCCTCCCGCGAAAAACAGGGCAGCCCCGAGCAGGAACAGCGGATCCGACAGTTTCCCGCCGGAGACGAAATCGGCTGTCAGCAACAGAACCGCGGGGGCCAGGCATCTGGTCAGCACCCGCTTCATACCAATTCCCCTCCTGCCAGGATGAGCCCGTTGTCAGCACTCCCGCCTCTTCGCTCGGCCGCCGCTTCTTCGGAACAAAGCAGCCAATGACCGGGTGCGACTTCGCGAAGCATGTCATCCTCCGAGTGCACGATCTCCGGTTTCTCCAGCCGCTCCCTCGATCTGGTCGCATGAGGGTCGGCCACCGGAATGGCGGACAGGAGGGACCGGGTGTATGGATGCAGAGGATTTTCGTACAGTTCATCACTCTCCGCCACTTCGACGAGGCGGCCCTTGTACATGACGCCGACCCGGTCGCTGATGTAGCGGACCATCGACAGATCATGAGCGATGAAAATATACGTCAACCCTTTTTCCCTCTGAAGCTTTTTCAGCAAGTTGACGATCTGCGCCTGGATGGATACATCGAGCGCCGAAATCGGCTCGTCCGCAATGATCAGATCCGGTTCCACAGCCAAAGCACGAGCAATCCCGATCCGCTGCCTCTGCCCGCCGCTGAATTCATGCGGATATCGGTTGGCGTGCTCTTTTGCCAAGCCGACAGTTTCCAGAAGCTGATGGACTTTCTCCATCCGCTCCGATCGGCTCGAGTAAAGCCGGTGGATATCCATTCCTTCGGCAATGATATCGGCGACCGTCCAACGGGGATTGAGGGAAGAGTAAGGATCCTGGAACACCATCTGGATTTTCTTGTTCAGTTCCGACCGCTTCATGGACCGGACGTCTTCTCCCAGATAGCGGACCTCCCCGCCGGAATGCGGATTGAGCCCGATGATCGTCCGGCCGGTCGTCGACTTTCCGCAACCCGATTCTCCGACGAGCCCGAAAGTCTCTCCCCTGAACACATCCAGCGAAATTCCGTCCACCGCCTTCACGATGTTCTTCTTGCCGATCTGAAAATGCTGTTTCAAATCCCGGATCTCCAGGAGTTTTTCCTCTCGCGCCGGCACGGTGATTTCCCCGGCATGTGAGAGCAACTCTTCCTTCACCCTCATCTGTCCGATGCGGAGCGCCACCTTCTTCGCCTTTTCATGCAACAGCCAAGTCGCGGCATAGTGGGTATCCGTAACCTTGAACATCGGCGGGTCAAGCTCATGATCGATTTTAAGGGCATATTCGTTCCGCTCCGCAAACGCATCCCCTTCCGGCGGGTAAAGCAGATTCGGCGGTGAACCGGGGATCGTCTTCAGATCGTCGCTGCCGAGCTTGAGATCCGGCATCGCTTCGAGCAGGCCTTTCGTATACGGGTGCTGAGGATTGTAAAACACTTCATCCGTCTTCCCGATCTCCACGATTTTCCCTGCATACATGACTGCCACCCGGTCCGCGACTTCCGCTACGACGCCAAGGTCATGCGTGATGAAAATAAAGGAAGTGCCGGTCTTGTCGCGCAAGTCTTTGATCAGCTCCAAAATCTGGGCCTGGACCGAAACATCGAGCGCCGTCGTCGGCTCGTCCGCGATGACGATTTCCGGGTTGCAGGCAAGCGCCATCGCGATGACCACGCGCTGCTGCATGCCGCCGGAAAACTGGTGCGGATATAGTCCGGCACGGGTTTCCGCGTCCGGGATGCCCACGAGCTTGAGGAGCTCAAGCACCTTCTCCTCCGCCTGTTTCCGCGAGACGTCCTGGTGGGTCAGAATCCCCTCCATGATCTGCTTTTTCACGGGCATCGTCGGATTGAGCGACGTCATCGGGTCCTGGAAGATGATCGAGATTTCCGCTCCGCGGAGTGCACGCAGACGCTTTTTGCTGAACTTAGTGACGTCTTCTCCCTTGTAAAGGATGCTTCCTTCCTTGATCCGTCCGGCGGGTTTCGGCACGAGTCCGGCGAGGCTCTTGGACATGACCGACTTGCCGGATCCCGACTCCCCGACGACCGCGAGGATTTCTCCGCGCTGGAGGTCGAACTCCACTCCACGGACCGCCTGGACTTCTCCTGCATCCGTATCGAATGAGACTTTCAAGTTGTTTACTGAAAGGATGGTTTCCATCGTCCTCCTCCTCATTTGCGCATTTTAGGATCCAACGAATCCCGCAGCCCGTCTCCGAGCAGGTTGAAACTCACCATGATCATACTGATGATGATCGACGAGTACATCAGGAGATGCGGATAAATCTTCATCATTTTAAAGCCGTCGTTGACGAGCGTTCCGAGCGACGCGATCGGCGGCTGGAGACCGAGACCGATGAAGCTCAGAAATGCCTCCGTGAAGATGGCGTTCGGAATCGTGAACATCGTCGTGATGATGATCGGGCCGAGCGTGTTCGGGATGAGATGGCCGCCCATAAGCCGGGCATCCCCCGCACCCAATGTCCGCGATGCGAGAACAAACTCCTGGTTTTTGAGCTTCAACACCTGTCCCCTGACAATCCGGGCCATGTTGACCCAGCCGGTGATCACCATCGCGAGCGTGATGGAAATGATTCCCGGCTGCAGGACAAGAATCAGCAGAATGATCACAATGAGGCTCGGAATTCCGATGAGCACCTCGATGACCCGCTGCATCACATTATCGACCCGGCCGCCATAGTAGGCGGATATGCTTCCGTAGGCAACGCCGATCACGAGGTCGAGGGCAGCCGCGAGGAACGCGATGTAAAGCGAAATGCGGGTCCCTTCCCAGATCCGCGTCCAGATATCCCGGCCGAGGCTGTCCGTGCCGAACCAGTAGTAGTCCTGCACATCTTTCGCCGCATATTGATCGATGCCACGGATGTCCGTACCGCTCATCCCGAGCCATGAGATCTGCTCAAGTCCCGGCACTTTCGGCGGCAGGTTGGCATGCTCCAGGTTCTGGTCGTCAAAGCCGTGCGAATTCATGTACGGACCGGCGATCGCCATGAACAGGATGAGCCCGATCATGATCAGGCCGGCGAATGCGCCTTTATTTTTCCGGAGGCGGCCCCAGGAGTCTTTCCAATAGGAGTTGGACGGCACAGAAGCCTCCGCGGCCTTCTTCGCATCCGCTTCTCTTGAAAGCTCAAACAAGTCATCATGCAGTTCCAGATCATCCATTCGCATGACGCCCACCTCCTGTCAGCCGGATCCTCGGATCGATGAGGACGTACAAGATATCAACGACGAACACGATGAGAATGAAGAAGAAGCTGTAAAACAGCGTCACACCCATGATCACCGGATAGTCGTTGGTCAGAATCGACTTGACGAACTGTTCCCCGAGGCCCGGGATGCTGAAAATCTGCTCGACGACGAGCGTGCCGGTCATCAGCGACACCGCAAGCGGTCCGAGAATCGTGACAATCGGGATCATCGCATTGCGGAGGGCATGCCGGATGATGAGCAGCGACTCGCGGATCCCTTTGGCTCTCGCCGTGACGATATAGTCGTTCCCGAGCACATCGAGCATTTCATTCCTCATGAACCGGGCGATCGTCGCCACGACAAACGCCGCGAGCGCAATCGTCGGAAGGATCGAATACTCGAATCCTTCCCAGAATGCGACCGGCAGCCACTGGAGGCGGACGCCGACCCAGTACTGCAGAAGCCCTGCAAAAACGAAGTTCGGGATCGACAGGCCGAGAACGGCGATGATCATCGAACCGTAGTCGAGAAACGTATTGTGCTTCAGGGCCGCAACGATGCCGAGCAAGAGGCCGAGCAGCGTGCCGGCAATCAATGACTGTGCACCGAGCACCGCCGATACACCGATCCGTTCGCCGATGATGCTCGTCACGGAGCGTCCGTCAAACTGGAAGCTGACACCGAGATCACCGGCAAGCAGATTGCCGAGATATTTGAAATACTGGACGGCCAGCGGTTCATCGAGCCCGTACCGCTTCGCCATGAGCGCCTTCTGCGCCGCCGACAGCCGTTCATCATTGAAGGGCGAGCCGGGCAGCGTGTGCATCAGGAAGAAGGTGAATGTTGCGATCAGCAAAAATGTGAACAGCATATAGCCGAATCTGCTGAAAATGTATTTTTTCATGCTCTCTCACCCTTCCGTTCAGAGTTCATTCACCCTTGTCTTTTCCGGTGTTTTTACTTTTCGACGGATGTCCATTTATACGTGAATGTCGAATTTCCGTGGGCGGTGAATCCTTTGACATGCGGCTTGATCAGTCGCGCCGAACCCGCCTGGTACAACGGTGAAATGGCTGCTTCTTCGCCGATCAGGATGTTCTCCGCTTCCTGAAGTTCCTTGTAGCGGCCGACCTCATCCGAGAAATCGGTCTGTGCCTTGTTCAGGATTTCGTCATAGCGTTCATTCTTGAAGTCCTGCCAGTTATAGGCGCCGTCGGACTGGAAGATCGTCAGGAACTCCACCGGATCCGCCACGTCATTCCGCCAGCCCGAATAGGAGAGGTCGTAGTCCTGGTTCGCTTCCAAGTCGATTTTCTGCTTGTTCGGCTGCTGGTTGATCGTGATCGTCAGTCCCGGAAGATTTTTCTCGAGCTGGTTCTTCATGAACTCTGCGACCGACTTCCGCTGTTCGTCATCGTAGCTCAGCATTTCGAACGTCAGTTCGGACATCCCGAGTTCATCCAGGCCTTTTTGCCAGAGCTCCTGAGCTTCCTCAACCGTCCCTTTGTTCAAGTCGCCATAGGCTTCCCGGAAATCCGAGCCGTCCGGCAGTTCCACGAACCCCGGGAAGACGAGGAAGTAAGCAGGAATGGAACCGTTCTTCAAAATCAGTTCGGCGGCCTGTTCCTTATCCCAAGCCATATCGAGCGCCTTCCTGATATTCGTGTTTTTTAGCTGATCGTTGCGCTGGTTGATTCTGAGGAAATACACCTCGGATTTCAGGGACGTGTTGTATTCGTCGCTGTCCTGGTAGACGTCGATGAATTCCGAGGACAGGTTGGCGACATCGACCGATCCTGTCTCATACAGGTTCACTTCAGTGGCAGTGTCCTTCGTCACTTTGACTTCCACCTCGTCAAGTTTCACCGTGTCCGCGTCCCAGTACTTGTCGTTCTTTTCCAGCACCCATTTCGCGTCATGGTCCCATGAACTCAGCACGAACGGTCCGTTGTAGACCATCGTGTCCGCTTCCAGCGCGTATTTGTCGCCCTGGGATTCGACAAATTCCTGTGGCTGCGGGTAGAAGACCGGATTGGTCAGCAGTTCCGTGAAATACGGCACCGCGTTCTCCAGTTCGACTTCGAGCGTATAGTCGTCCACCGCCTTGACGCCGAGCTCGTCCACTTTCCCATAGGAAGGGGAATCCGGGTCCTGGATGCCATTCGCCCCTTTGATCGGTCCCATCAGGTAAGCGTGCGGTGAAAGCGTATCGGGATGAAGCGCTTTCTTCCAGGCATACACAAAATCATTCGCCGTCGTCGGTTCCCCGTCACTCCAGAGCGCATCTTCTTTCAGATTGAACGTGTATTTCAGACCATCTTCGGTTACGTCAAAATCATCGATCACGCCCGGCACGACCTGATCGTTCTGATCCAGCCGGAACAATCCTTCAACCACGTTCTGCAACACGGTCTGCGAAAGTCCGTCCATCGACCCATTCGTCTGCAACGTCGGGATTTCACCGCCCGCAGCCAGATGAAGGACTTGCTTGCTTCCCGGGTCAGCCGCTTTCGCATCGTCGCCGGAGGCAGTGTTTTCTTTATCCCCGCCATAACATCCTGCGAGCATCAGCATCCCTGCCAAGACTGAAGTTCCCAACATCCGCTGATTCCTTTTCATTGTATGTCCCTCCTCATAATGTCCAGCATATTTGACACCCTGTTATTAGTGTAAAAGTAATTGACACTTTTTAAGTCCGGGACTCAACCGACTGCTCTTCCGTTTCCTCGAGCAAAAACCCTTCCGGCCATTCATCTTCCGGGTCGAGCAGGAACTGATGGATTCCCGTCAGGTAGCCGTTTCCGGTCACTTCCGGAATGACGGCAAGCTTGCCGCCGACTTCCGCTTCCGACAGGATCGTGCCGCGGAACTGGCCGTCCGTAATGCTTTCGTGGATAAAGCTTTCCCCCTCTTCAAGCTGACCGTGCGCATGGAGGCTCGCCAGCCGGGCGCACGTCCCGGTTCCGCACGGGGAGCGGTCGATCTGTTCATCGGCGAACACGGTCACATTGCGCAGGTCGGACGTGGATTTCCGCGGGCAGTCGGAGTAGATGACGCCGTAGATCCCTTGCAGCCCCGGCTCGAGCGGATGGATGACGCGGACTGTGCGCTCCGCCTCCCGTTTGATTTTCGTCGCCCATTTCTGGAGCTCCGGCAGATCGGCATTTTCCACGGACAGGCCGAGCTGTGCCGAATCCAGAATCACATAAAACGCACCGCCGAACGAAATGTCCGCCGTTAGCGTCTTCCCGTCCACTTCGAGCCGGAGATCTTTCTCCAAGACGAATGACGGAACGTTCTCAAACGACACGGACTTTACATTCGTCCCGTCGAATTCGGCGCGTGCGACGACCCGGCCCGCCGGACTGTCGATGACGAATTCCCGGCTCGCCTCCTTCATTTCAAAGCGCCCGGTCTCGATTCCCATCGTGAGGACGCCAATGATGCCGTGGCCGCACATCGTGCTCCAGCCCTCGTTGTGCATAAACAGCACCCCGAAATCCGAGCCCTCTTCGGCGGGCGGTGTGATGATGCAGCCGTACATCCCGTGATGGCCGCGCGGCTCCAGCATAAGGGTCTTCCGGATCCCGTCAAGGTGCTCCATACAATACGCCCGCCGTTCGAGCTGTGTCTTGCCCTCGATCTCCGGCAGGCCGTCCGTGATGATCCGGAGCGGCTCCCCGGCCACATGAACATCCACCGTTGAAAACATCTTATTGATCCGCATGTCCTTCCCCCTTTCTTTTGGTTGCCCCATAGACTTGCAAGTATCTTGCCAATATTCTAATCTCCGACCGGGAAAATAAAAAAGCAACCCGGGATGGCCGGATTGCCGAAGAAGTCAGAAACCATTATTGAAACTCGTAAAGAAGAACATCCCGAACAGCAGAAACATGAGGATCGTGACGGCGATGCTGACGGCGAACATGATGAACGAGACGAGCAGATAAAGGCCGTAGTGATGGAACAGATCGCTCAATGCCCGTGTGTCGCCGCCCTGGCGGATGGCCGCCGCGGCCGCTCCGGTTTTATAAGTCAGGTAGCCGAGAAAAACCGTGATCGCCCCCGGGATGGCGCCGACGATAAAGTAAATCAGGCCCGACAGTGCGGCGATTCCGCCCGTGATCATCATGACGATGCCCATGACTTTCCCCCACGTCGCAATGCGCTGAAGGCCTTTCTGTGCGACGAGTTCTTCATTGAATGACTGTGGCTGCATTTTCATCCCTCCTTCCTCCACTTCTTGCACCCTATGTATGGATAAGCCTATTGTATCCCATCGTTGCACGGGTGGGAACCGCCCCCGGTGGACTTCCGTTCGCCATTCCCCTACCCTAGTGAAAAAGGGGGCGATCGATATGAAAATGACCGATGCGATCCGGGGATTGGCCGAAAACCGCTTTTCCCCGCTGGAACTCGTCCGGGAAGCGCTCGATGCGACCGACCGGCTGAACGGTGAACTGAATGCCCTGATCACCGTCTGCGAAGAACAAGCGCTCCAAGATGCCGGGCGGCTCACCCGCGAATGGGAGGCCGGCCGCATGCGGGGACCGCTCCACGGAATTCCGGTCGTCGTGAAGGACATGATCGACACGGAGGGCGTCCGGACGACGATGGGCTCCAAAATCTTCGAATCCCGTGTTCCCGCCGAAGACGCGACGGTCGTGCGAAAGCTGAAAGACGCCGGAGCCGTCATCATCGGCAAGGCGAACACCCACGAATTCGCCTACGGCCCGACCGGTGATGTGTCTCATTTCGGACCGGTCCGGAACCCGTTCGACCCTTCAAAAATCTCTGGAGGATCCAGCAGCGGTTCAGCTGCAGCGGTCGCATCCGGCATGGCCATCGCCGGAATCGGAACAGACACCGGCGGCTCGGTCCGCATCCCGGCATCCGCCTGCGGCCTCGTCGGCATGAAACCGACGTTCGGCCGGATCAGCAAGCATGGCATCTTCCCGCTCGCCGACACGCTCGATCACCCCGGTCCGCTGACCGAAGACGTCCGGTCCAATGCAATTCTGCTCAACATCCTCGCCGGTCATGACTCCGAGGACCCGCATTCCATGAAGGCGGATGTTCCGGACTTCACCGCGCAGCTCGGCCAAGACGTCCGGGGAATGAAGATCGGCCTGCCGGCAAAATACTTCAGCGACGTCGATCCGGAAGTGGAACAGGCCGTCCGGCAGGCTGCAGAGCGGTTCGAACAGAAGGGGGCCCAACTTCTTGAAGCCGATATCCCGGCGCTCCCCGACATCTGGCACCACCAGATGGTCACCATCCAGTCGGAAGCGGCCGCCGTCCACCGGCAGCTGATGGAGGAACGGCCGGACGACTATGCCCCCGAAGTGCTCGGCCGGCTGAAAGACAGCATCCGCATCTCCGCCTGGCAATACGTCCAGACCCTGCAGGCCCGCCGGTCGCTCGTTCATTCCTACAACGAAGTGTTTGACGAGGTCGACGTACTGCTCACCCCGACGCTTCCGATCCTCCCGACCGACATCGGCCAGCGCGAAGTGACCATCCGGGGCAAGGAGTTGGACGTCGTCCCGTCCCTCCTGCGACTCACTTCCCCGACAAATTTCACCGGAAACCCGAGTCTGAGCCTCCCGTGCGGATTTTCCGGAAGCGGCCTCCCGATCGGCATGCAGCTCATCGGCAGGCACGGCGAAGAAGCGAAGCTGTACCGGTTCGGACACGCGCTTGAACAGCAATGAGAAAAAGGCTTTCCGGTTGGATTCTCCGGAAAGCCCTTTTCATGAATCGAGGTGATCCGTCCGGCGGCCGCGCGCCTGCTCCATCTCACGCTCCCGGTTCTCGATCTTCGCCATCGTATAGCCGAGCCCCGCGCCGAACAGGCCGCCGACAAGCACCTCAAGCGGCTGGTGGCCGAGCAGCTCCTTCAGTTCCTTCTCCTGCTCCACATACTCGAGACTCGGGAATTCCCCGGACAACTTTACAAAGTTGTCCTCGAGATCATTCACGAGCTTCGCAATCTCTCCGGTATGCCGGCGGATCCCCTGCGCGTCGTACATGACGATCGTCCCGAACACGACGGCGAGCGCGGTCTCCGTATGTCGTGCCCCTTTGTTCGACGCGACGTACGCTGCCAGCGCCGACACCCCGGCCGAGTGGGAACTCGGCATGCCGCCGGTCGTGAACGCCTGCCGAAGGTCCCATTTCCCGGTCACCGCCTTATGCGTGAAAATCTTCAGCCCCTGCGCGATCCCAATCGCCCCAAACGCCGTCAGGATCCCCCGGTTCATCTGCCGCACCTGCTGCACCGGCTTTGACTCCGCGAGGGGTTTGATCGGTTGCATGATTTTAGACTCCATTCAGCCTCCGTGAAAGCTCTCGTTGCTTCCGTGAAAATGAGGAAAGAAAGTTTGCTTCCGCGAAAGTCCACCTTGCTTCCGCGAAAATAAAACCCTCCCGAAGTCGCCACCCACCTCCAGAAGTTAACACTCGCAATCCCTCAATTAACGCTCGCCCAAGCTAACACTCTTCCTCAGTAAGTCGACACCCGATCCACCAATTCCCCAACACGGTCAATCTTCGCGTCCCACTCTTCCGGTTCGCCGAATCCGTACGCGGCCCAGATGAACGGGACGCCTGCCTGGCGGGCGGCTTTCCGGTCGCCTTCCGTGTCGCCGACATAGACGGGGGCTTTCAAGCCGTTCCGCTCGACGATAAGCCGGATGTTGTCGCCTTTTGGCAGTCCGGTGCGTCCGGGATTTTCATAGTCCTCGAAAAATCGCTCCAGTCCGTGTGCCGCAAAAAACGCCTCGATGTATCCGTCCTGGCAGTTGCTGACGATGAAGAGGCGGAATTGCTCCGACAACTCCCGGAGCACTTCCTCAAGATCCGGATAAAGAACGCCCCCCACTTCCGCAACCCAGTCATTTTCGTGCCGGACGCACGCATCCATGAGCGCGGTCCGCTTCTCTTCTTCCAAATCTCCGAACAGGATTTTGCCGATTTCTTCGATCAGAAGACCCATCGTTTTCGTCAGGTCTTCCTCGGTCACTTCGCCGTCCACGCCCGGTGTTTCGCGGATTACGCTCGTCCAGGATTCTGCGACCGCTTTGCGGGAGTCCCAAAGTGTGCCGTCCAGGTCGAAAATAATGCTGTCTGCTTTCATGTTTTTTCCTCCTCGCTGATGGTCTTGATATGACGCCAGCCGCCGTACCGGTAATAAAGGAAGGCGGCGAGGCTGCTGATGGCAAAGCTCACGCCCATACCGAGCGCGATGCCCTTTTCCCCGTACCACCCGGCGAGCAGCCAGGTGAGCGGATAGCGCAGCACCCAAAATGAAATGATGTTGAGCACGAGCACCTGGAACATCGCGCCCGCCGCGCGCACCGTGCCGTTCAGGATGAAGTTGATGCCGAGGAACGGGTAGAAGAAGGCGATCATCTTCAGATAGTCCGCGCCGAATGCCACCGCCTCCGGATCATCGATGAACAGCCGGATGCCGAAGTCGGCGAACAAGACGAGAATCGCGGCGAGCGCGAGCATGGCGACCAGATTGAAGAAAAACCCGTACTTCGTGATCCGGCTCACCCGGTCCCATTTGCCCGCGCCGATGTTCTGGCCGGCCATCGAGTTGACCGCGGTGCCGANCGGGGGCTTTCAAGCCGTTCCGCTCGACGATAAGCCGGATGTTGTCGCCTTTTGGCAGTCCGGTGCGTCCGGGATTTTCATAGTCCTCGAAAAATCGCTCCAGTCCGTGTGCCGCAAAAAACGCCTCGATGTATCCGTCCTGGCAGTTGCTGACGATGAAGAGGCGGAATTGCTCCGACAACTCCCGGAGCACTTCCTCAAGATCCGGATAAAGAACGCCCCCCACTTCCGCAACCCAGTCATTTTCGTGCCGGACGCACGCATCCATGAGCGCGGTCCGCTTCTCTTCTTCCAAATCTCCGAACAGGATTTTGCCGATTTCTTCGATCAGAAGACCCATCGTTTTCGTCAGGTCTTCCTCGGTCACTTCGCCGTCCACGCCCGGTGTTTCGCGGATTACGCTCGTCCAGGATTCTGCGACCGCTTTGCGGGAGTCCCAAAGTGTGCCGTCCAGGTCGAAAATAATGCTGTCTGCTTTCATGTTTTTTCCTCCTCGCTGATGGTCTTGATATGACGCCAGCCGCCGTACCGGTAATAAAGGAAGGCGGCGAGGCTGCTGATGGCAAAGCTCACGCCCATACCGAGCGCGATGCCCTTTTCCCCGTACCACCCGGCGAGCAGCCAGGTGAGCGGATAGCGCAGCACCCAAAATGAAATGATGTTGAGCACGAGCACCTGGAACATCGCGCCCGCCGCGCGCACCGTGCCGTTCAGGATGAAGTTGATGCCGAGGAACGGGTAGAAGAAGGCGATCATCTTCAGATAGTCCGCGCCGAATGCCACCGCCTCCGGATCATCGATGAACAGCCGGATGCCGAAGTCGGCGAACAAGACGAGAATCGCGGCGAGCGCGAGCATGGCGACCAGATTGAAGAAAAACCCGTACTTCGTGATCCGGCTCACCCGGTCCCATTTGCCCGCGCCGATGTTCTGGCCGGCCATCGAGTTGACCGCGGTGCCGAGCGCCTGCGCCGGCAGCATGATCAGGCTGTCGAGCCGCTGCGCTGCCCCGTAGCCCGCGACGACGGCCGGACCGAACGAAGCGACGACACTCATGATCGCCATGATTCCCGCAGAAATGACGCTCATCTGGAGTCCCGCCGGGATGCCGAGCTTCAGGATATCCTTCACTTCGCGAGCGGACGGGACGGACGGCTTCGTGAACGGGACGAGCTTTTTCCGGCGGATATAGATAAAACCGAATGCGAACGCGCCGCCCTGCGAGACAATTGTCGCATACGCCGCCCCCTGGACCCCCAGCCCGAATCCGGAAATGAAAAGCGGGTCGAGCACTGTGTTGAGCACGACCGCCGCCGTCACAAAATAAAGCGGCGTCTTCGAATCGCCGACCGACCGGAGCACCGTCGTGATGAAGTTGTATCCGAACAGGAACAGCATGCCGATGAAGTTGATCTTCAGGTAGCTGACGGCGAGCGGCATCATGACGTCCGGCGTCCCGAGCAGCCGCAGGACCGGGGTAGCCGCGGCGAACCCGATCAGCCCGAGCCCGATCGCCATCGCGGACATGAGCACGACGAATGCATTCAGATATCGCTTCAGGCCCGACTCGCTCCCCCGCCCTTTCTGCTGGGACAGAATCGTCAGCGCCGCATTGTTCAGTCCGATCACAAACGAGAGCACGGTGAACAGCACCGTCGACGACAGCGACACCGCTCCGAGCGCATCCGCCCCGATCAGGTTCCCGACCCACAGGCTGTCGATAAGCTGATAAGAAACTTGAAGCAAATTCGCAAGCAAGATCGGCCACGCGAATGAATACAGCTGCCGGGCGAGCGGACCGGTTGTAAAGTCATGCTGGGCGGCCATATCGGGGGGACCTCCTTCATGGGTTGTTTCTTCTTCTATCTTCGTCCAGAACGCCTTCCGGTGCAACTTGCAAACAAAAGCCGATCCCACCGAAAAATCGGCAGACCGGCTTGGTCGATTGAATTATTTAGCCCGGAGGCGGTTCGCGGAAGCCATCACCGCCCAGACAAGCAGAGGAAGCGCGAGAGCCCCGGCCAGCATGGAAAGAAACATTTTGACCGCAGCATTCGTATTGCTGAATCCGACGAAGGCGATCAGCGCTCCCATGACGATGAGGAAAGGCAACACTTTCGCCAGGCTGGCCGCTTTAATCCTGCCTGCCGCTTTCCACTTGTTCTCATACGCCGTAAGCGCAGTCCAGGCAGCGGGAACCGCCATAACGGTCAGGATGACTGCTGCGACGAAAAGGAATGCATTCAGGATTCCGGTGCTCAGGATGGCTCCCGCCCACGCAATTCCCGTCAGCAGGACGAGCGGAAGGGCCGCCTTTCCGATCCATGCACTGTTCCTGCCGTATTTCTCGACCGTCGTCTCTCGGTCGGTATAAAGCGGCTTCGTTCCGGCAGGCGCCCGGAACAAGTGAATAGTTGCAGCTGACGCAACATGCGACCATCCCGAGGAGTCAAATACATCCAGATACTCATCCTCCTCTCCGTCCTCCAAAGTCCGGTAATCAATGCTGTAAATGAAATCTGCAGGCTCCCCTTTCTCCAGTGTATAGCCCATGAATGCAAAATCCTTCAAGTGCCAACCTTCGCGGGAGAATCGCTGCAGTTTTTTCATGTCTTTCTCCTCCGAAAACGCCAGCCCGCCTGATGTGATGTACTTGGTCTTCTTCATTTCCCCGCCTCCTTCAGTCCGTTTTCTGCCAGTTGGATCATCAGCTTTCTAGTTTTCAAGTCTTCTTCCAGCACTTCCCTGCCCTTATCGGTGAGCAGGTACGTCTTCCTCCTCGAATCTGAGTCGTCATACAGGTAAATCCATTCACTTTTCAATAACTTCTTGATGATTGTATACATCGAGGCGGGCCCGATCGTGATGGCCCCTTCCGACGTCTCCTCAATCTGGCTCATGATGGCATAGCCATGCCGCGGCTGCGCCAGGACCGCCATGATATAAAACATCGAATCCGTCAGCTGTTCATTTTTGTTCAAGCTATTCCCCTCGCTCCTTATATCGCTAAGTGATATATCCAAAACCAATATAGCATGGTGGGCAGAGAGTTGTCTATAGATATATCAAAAAATGATATAAAGACAAAAAGAACAGGCTCCGCCTCTGCGAAGCCTGCCCATTTAATTTTATCCCTTTGCCGGCGGTTCCCGTCTTTCTCTCATCTCAATCAGCCACTCAAATACAGAAATGACTGAAGCAACCCCGACGCCCAATACCAGACTTCCCCTTTCTTCCGCTCCGAAAAGCCGGCAGATCGCAAAAAAGGCGAGACATCTGATCCCAAACAGGATCAAACTTTGAACCAGTCCATCCCCCGCAACTGCCCCGAGGATGACTGCGACTACAGAATCGAGCGTAAACAAATACGCGAAAATCGCCGTCGCCAGCAAAAGAAGACTCCAGCCGGAAAGATCAATCCCGAACACCAGACCGATTGTATGGACCGAGCCCATTACCGCCAGCAGGATTGCGGCCAGCGCACCGGCAGGAAACAGCGAAATCAAACCCGACACGACCAACGTCATGACGGCAGACATCCGTTCCTCGCCGGTCTCCCGTTTGTTCGCCCTCCGGATGAACAAATAAATCGGCAGCAGGCAGACGAGCCAAGCCGACAAGGCAATCATAAAAATCATCATAGAACCAAGCATCCAATCTAAATGAGAGTTATCTGTTATACGTCCTTCCCGGAAAAGAGTTTCAGGCGTTGTTCGGGTCTCTGTGTAATTTCATTCTGCGATTGATGTAGCAAGAGACGGCATGGTGAGTACTAACTTTGGAGCGGCGAGTGTCAATATCGGCGGGATGGATATCAACTCTCGCGAAAGGACACACGGAACTTCTTTCCCTGTTCGCCCAAAAAACGACCGGCAATCCCCACGGCTTCGACGGGAACCAGATTGACGGCCGGCTGCTCACCCACTGCCTGTACGTGCGGTCGGTCACGGACGGCGCCGAAGACACGGGCATGCCGCGCTCTTCGGAAGACCTGAACGAACTGTACGCCGCATTCGGCCTCGCCCGGGATGATCTGTGGAGTTTCGTGACGTGCCGGGGGCTCATCGGCCATACCGCGGCCGGCGTGCATCCGCTCTGGAAAGCGGCAGCCGACACCGGAAGCGTGCTGAACGTCCCGCTGAAAATGCTCGGCGGGCTGACGGCCATCACCCCCGCCGCCGGCCGCGACGTGTGGATCGTCGAAAACTCCGGCGTCTGCTCAGCACTCGTCGACCTCGTCCCGGACGTGCCGGTCATCTGCACGCACGGCCAGTTCCGCACCGCCGCGTGGGTCGGCTCGACATGCTCGCCCGGCAAGACGTCGCGTTCCATTACTCCGGCGACTTCGACCCGGAAGGCCTGCAGATGGCCCAGCGGCTGCTCCACCGCTACCCCGGCCAAGCGAAACTTTGGCGGATGGACCGCGATTCCTACCGGGCCGCCATTTCCGACGAAGACATCACCCCCCGGCTCGCCAAACTCGACGGACTCGAAGACCCCGCCCTGACCGACCTCGCCGCCGAACTGCGCCAAGTCGGAAAAGCGGGGTATCAGGAAGGACTGCTCGGGTCGCTGGCCGGGGATATGGAATGAATGAGGAGAGTTTGGCTTCGAGTGAGGAGAGTTTGGGGCCGAGTGAGGAGAGTTTGGTCTCGAGTGAGGAGAGTTTGGTCTCGAGTGAGGAGAGTTTGGCCTCATAAATTCCTCAAGCCTGTTGAATCCATCGTTCCGCAAATAAAAAAGCCGTCCAGCCATCGATCTTCCAGATGCTGGGCGGCTTGTTCAATTATCAAGTTGGTCTTCGATCATCAGAACCCAGCGATCAAGCGTCAAGCCTTCATCTTTGTTCTCCACCCGGTTCCGGATATAATCGAGATCTGCCTGCTCGTAGTTGTTCGACAAAAGGAATAATCCCCATCGATCATTGTCGGGGTGATCAGACCCTCTAAGACGATCTAAAATAATATCTTCAATGGAGATAATATAAATCGAGTCTTCGCCCACTTTCATTTCTGTGAGCCGGTCATAGGAACCTTCCAGCGCACTGTCCACCACATCGACCGCGACTTCCAATTGTTCATGATAGAAAATCCTGCCCGCTTTGTCGAAGCCGATTTTCGGCAACAATTCCCTCAGTGTCATGCTCGAACTTGTGACCAGATCAATATCCCTCGTCGTATAATCTCCTGCTGTATAAATTTCGACAGCCAGTCCTCCAACAATGATCGGCATCGCATCGACCCGATGATAGGGCGCCATTAAAGACGTGATGACTGCAGCCACTTTGACCATTGCAGCCAGATTGTCTTCCTTATAAGATTGGATGCCCTCCAATTCCTTGATTGCACGATCGATCTTTTCTTGGCTGATCATTTCAGCTTGAACCTGGACAAGACTTCCGCTTCATCGGGGTGGCGTTCTTTTTCAGGCTTCTCACCTGTTGGGTCAGCCGGATTCAGGCGGTCATAATGCTCAAGGACGCGGGTCACTCTTTCCCTGTTCGCACGGTGATGGCGCATCACTTCTTCAAAAGTAACTTTCCTCACGAACATCCCTCCTAAAGCTGAGTATGTCGGCATCCCGATTTACATATGCAGCCTTCAGATCACCCCGAGACTCTCCGTCTTCAAGTCCGTCACGAACATATGCCCCGGCGCATGAGTAATCATGAGCTCAGGCTTCGTATGCATGGCGACTGCCTGCGGGGTGACGCCGCACGCCCAGAACACCAGCGTTTCCCCTTCACGGATCGTGACAGGGTCACCGTAATCCGGCCGGGACAAGTCGCAGATGCCGATTTCTTTGGGATTCCCGATTTGGACCGGCGCCCCGTGGACGGACGGGAACCGGCTCGTCACCTGGACGGCGCGGACAATGTCTTCATTGCGGATCGGCCGCATCGAGACGACGGTCGGGCCGGAGAACCTGCCCGCCGGCACTGTCTCGATTGAGGTCCGGTACATCGGGACGTTCACGCCTTCCTCATTGTGCCGCATCGGGATGCCGTTCCGGATCAGCGCCTCTTCGAACGTAAAGCTGCAGCCGATAAGGAAAGCGACGAGATCATCCCGCCAATAGCCCATCAGATCAGCCGGTTCATCTATGAGTACTCCCTTTTCATATACCCGGTATTTCGGAATATCAGTCCGGAGATCCGCCCCGGGTGCAGACAACTTCGGCACCGGCGACCCGATATCCGTCACATCGATGATCGGGCACGGTTTCGGATTCCTCTGGCAAAACAAGAGAAACTCGAACGCCTCGTCTTTCGGCAGGATGGCCAGGTTTGCCTGGACAAAACCGTCACAAAAGCCGGATGTCGGGCCTGTGTGGATGCCCGTGCGGACCCGTTCGCGGAATTCGTTAGGGGACAACGCCATGAGATCGTCTCCTTTCTTATTGAATTAAATGACAAAGAAAACGACGGCAAGCACTGCAACTCCGGCAACCCACGTGTAAATCAATTTCCGCTCGACCGTCGTTTGCCGTTCAACCAAGCGATGGACAAACGACAGAATGAGCAGATTCATGAAGAAAAGAAAATAAATGCCGATCAAATACATCATCCATAAATGTGCTTGGATGAGATCAGGCATCGGCGTCAGCATGAGCAGGACCATCAGGATGACCGATGAGATGAGCAGCCAAACAAAAATGACGAGGCTCATCTTGTTCCATATCCGGTGCTTCATGAACCCGGCATGAGCCTGGGAATAGTGAAACAACAGTTGATTGCACGCAAACAGCGTCGCAGCAATCGCCAGAAATAAAACCAGACGTCCCACGGCACCGGAAGAATCCGGCGGGAACTGCCTCATATATAAATCCAATCCGGCCGCCAATACCACGAGCAAACCTGCGACCAGCAGTTGTCTCAGCCAATAAGTTCTCATCAAATCCCCCCGGCCCTTCTACGGCCACGGGGATTGAAAGATTCACGACTGGCGGAAAGGCGGGCAGCTCGGTATTCTGCGATCGCGATTCCCCGGGCGCATTTTCGCGACCGCTTGGGTGGTTTTCGCGCCCGCTTTGCCTCTTTTCGTACCCGTAATTCTAACGGGCAGATTTTCGCGCCCGCTTTACACCTTTTCGCGCCCGCAATTCTCACGGGCAAATTTTCGCGCCTGCTTGGGTGGTTTTCGCGTCCGCTTTGCATCTTTTCGCGCCTGCTTGGCCGGTTTTCGCGACCGCTTCGCATCTTTTCGTGCCCGCAATCCTCAGGGGCAGGTTTTCGCGTCCGCTTTGCATCTTTTCGCGACCGCAATTCTCGCGGGCAAAATTCTCGCGGCCGCTCGAGCACTTTTCGCGTCCGCTTTGCACCTTTTCGCGCCCGCAATCCCCCGCATGGATTTTCACCGCCGCCCGCCCTGTTTCAATCCCGCTTCCCCTTTATCAGTCCCTCACTTCCCGGCCATGCGTTCCATCTGCCGTTCGGCGAACTTTTTCAGCAGATGAACGCCCTGCACGCAGTCGGACAGGTCCGTCCATTCCGCCGGATTATGGCTTACGCCGTCTTGGCTTCGCACGAAGATCATCGCCATCGGCATATGCCGGCCGAGGATCATCGCGTCGTGCCCGGCGCCGCTCATGAGCTCCATCGGCTCCAGCCCCTCTGCACGGAAAACCTCACGCAGCTCTTCGCGGATGCTTTCCTCAACCGGCACCGGATCGATCGAGGAGGCCAGCTCCAGCTCGACCTGCACGCCGCGCTCTGCCGCGCACCGCTCCGCCGTTTCCCATACTTTTTCGACGAGCGCATCGCGCGCATCTTTGTCGAGGTCCCGGATATCGACCGTCAGTTCCACTTGCTCAGGAATGACATTCGTCCCATTCGGCGAGACGGTCAGCCGGCCGACCGTCGCAACTGCGGTCTCGCTCACGGACGGCGGGAGCGAGCTGGCTTCAAAAACGAAACGTCCGGCGGCCACGAGCGGATCCCGGCGCCCGGCCATTGGCGTGTTGCCCGCATGGCCCGCAGAACCCGCGAACCGGATATCCAGCCAAGCCGGCCCGGCGATCCCCTTCACGATGCCCGCCGGAAGATCCGCCGCTTCAAGAAGCTTCCCCTGCTCGATATGGACCTCCGTGTAAAACCCGATCTCCGCCAGATCCCTCGCCGATGCGAAAAAAGCCTCTTCCGAACTGCCGTAATCCCCGATCACTTCCGAAAACGGTCTGCCCTCATTGTCAGTGAGCCGGTCCACAGCAGCCCGGTCCAAGTCGCCGGTCATCGCCTGGCTGCCGAGAATGCCCGCGCCGAACCGCGAGCCTTCTTCCTCGGAAAAGATGAGCACTTCATACGGAACCGGCGGAACGAAGCCCGTCCCCTTCCACGCCTCGGCCACTTCCAGCGCCGTCAGCACACCGAGCGGCCCATCGAAGTTCCCGCCGTTCGGCACACTGTCGACATGCGATCCGGCAGCAAACGCCGGACCGTCCGACTTGCCCTCCAGCCGGCCGATCACATTGCCCGCGCCGTCTTCACGGACATCAAGCCCCGCCTCGCGCATCCAGAGCATCACCTG
Source organism: Bhargavaea cecembensis (assembly GCF_000826125.2). Taxonomy (GTDB): domain Bacteria; phylum Bacillota; class Bacilli; order Bacillales_A; family Planococcaceae; genus Bhargavaea; species Bhargavaea cecembensis_B. The sequence goes on along the minus strand of NZ_LN651373.1, from coordinate 378,355 downwards.
CTCCTTCGCCTGCTTCTCCTCAAATGAAAATCCCGTCCGGTCGACTCCGCCCTCGGCCGTATCGCCGATCTCCGAAAGAGCTGCCAACCGCTCCGCCAAGCGCGTGCCGCTGACGCCGTCCCGATCCAACGCCTTTTCATGACCTTCCAGCAAGCGTGCCAATAGTCCGTTCTCCATGACCGATCCCTCCGCGGATATGTATTTTAAATCTTTCATCTCTTCCCTATTATGCTACACTTTCATTAATCGAAAAGAAAGGCAGGGACCACCGCCATGGAGCAAATCAAAACCGCCGCCCTCATCGGCCTCGGCGCGATCGGCGCAGCCTACGGGGAACGCCTTCAGCAACACCTCGGCAACCAATTCTCTGTTCTCGCCGACAAGCGCCGCCTGGCCCGCTACGCGGAACACGGCATCCGCATCAACGGCCGCAACGCCCGCTTCAACTACCAATCCTCAGATGAAAACACCGAGCCGGTCGACCTCCTCCTGTTCGGCGTCAAAAACGACCAGCTCGCCGGCGCCATCGAAGAATCCCGCCCGTTCATCGGACCGGACACCATTCTGCTGCCGCTCCTGAACGGAATTTCCAGCGAAGACGAGCTGAAAGCCGCCTACCCGGAAAATCCCGTTCTCTACAGCATGTGCGTCGGCATCGATGCCCAGCGGAAAGACCGGGACATCTCCTACTCCAAATTAGGAAAAATCGTCTTCGGCACAAAAGACGGCGAATACCCAGAAGCCGAGACCGCCGTCCGGGAACTGTTCGAACAGGCGGACGTCCCGTTTGAAATCCCGGACGACATCTGGCGAGAGATGTGGTGGAAATTCATGCTCAACGTCGGCATCAACCAAATCTCCTCCGTCCTGCGCGCCCCGTACTCCGTCTTCCAAAATGTGAAAAGCGCACGCGACTGGCTTGAATCCGTCATGATGGAAGTCGTCCGGATCTCCAGGGCCGTCGGCGTCAACCTGACCGAAGCCGACATCCAGCGGGCACGCCCCGTCCTTGAAAGCCTCGCCCCCGAAGGAAAAACGAGCATGTTGCAGGACATCGAACACGGCCGCAAAACCGAAGTCGAATACATGGCCGGCAAGGTGATTGAGCTCGGGGAAAGATATGACGTGGACGTGCCGGAGAACCGGAATTTGCTGAGGGTGATCAGGATATTGGAGAAGATGTGACCATATTAAAAGCCGTGTTGCCATCAGGCAACACGGCTTTTCGTCAGAAGTCTGCAGATGGACTTTTGCTCATCCATTCCATTTCACTGTGAGATATCTCATCCCGTCCCCGTCTTTCTCCATCTCAAAGAAGATTTCATATTCCCCATAGCCGTACCAGTAATAAAGCAGTCCATCCACTGGCTCGGGTTCTTCCCCTATACCCATATGGCGGAATACCTCCTCCTTGGTTGGAGTGTTCGTTCCAAAGTCGTATGAAACAGTCGTAATCGGCTCTGCCGGATCTTCATAAGGAACACCGTACACGTACTGACCATACCGATGCACCAAGCCACCCTCAAAATCATCCGACCGTTCAGGTTCCCCCAGCTTGGCTTTCAGTTTCGGCAGAGTCGATCCAATCTGCACTGCCGCTCCCGGCACGATCCCCTGCCTCAGTTTCGAATAGAATTCAGCCGGCATGACGGATTCTTCGCCGCTCACCTTGTCATACGCACGGACGAGGAATGTCGCCAGCTGGGCGCGGCTTGTTGTGGCGTGCGGTCTGTACGGGTTGGCGACCGTGATGCCGTTTTCAAAGAGGATCTCAATCGACTTGGCATAGGCCGACTTGCCGGTGTCCTTGATGGCCGGCTTGCCCGGCAGGTCCTGGAATGCGAATGCCCGGACGAGCACTTCCGCCATCTGATCACGCGTGATCGCTTTGCCGGCCATTAACTTATTATCGGATCCAGTGAAAATGCCGAGGTCCTTCACGATCTTCGAGTATTTCACGAGTTCCTGGTCAGGTGCATTGTTCGGGACGTCACTGAAATTTTCCACACGGGCGATGCTGTAAGTTTTCATATACTGATCAAGCGACATTCCGCTTTGCTTGACGGCATATTTGCCGAGTGCCTTTACAACATTCCCGCGGCTCAGCTGCTGGTTCGGTTTGAACGTGCCGTCACCATAGCCGGTCATGAGTCCCAGTTCCTGCGCACGACGAATATTGGCGTAATGTGAACTCGACTGCGGGACATCTGTGTATTGAACTGCGGCCGCTTCGACACTTGCCTCCGCCTGGTCATTTCCCAACACCGGCATTGCCACTCCAAACGTCAGCATTGATGCTGTTGCAACGGAGACCCAAACCTTGGAAGTCCGTTTCACATTCATCCTCCTCAATAAAATACTCTCTTCCAAACTATATTCGAGACAAGTACAAAAAAACCTCCTTGTACACAAAGGCTAAGAAAGTCAGTCATTATTTCCTTTCCCGCCAAAGCCTCAACTTATGCCCGGTCACATGTGTTGGCCCGAGATTTATAGGAACGGTTCAATTACCCCGTTACAAGCATGGCGGCAACTGAACTTACTTCCACCATCGCCTGAACGCCCAAAATTGATCTTCCCTTCCATTCTCTTTCCTTTTCCCCCCAAACAATTTATCATTAAACAAAGTGAATAACTTCTAGAATAGCGAGGTGGTCCCTCACGATGGGATTCAGATTTCAAAGACGGATCAAGATTGCGCCGGGTGTCCTGGTCAATGTCGGGAAACGGGGCGCGAGCATGTCGGTCGGCCCTCGCGGTGCGAGTGTCACGGTCGGAAAGCGCGGGACGTATGCGAATCTCGGGATTCCGGGCACCGGGCTCTCCTACCGCACGAAAGTCGGCAGGCGGACGAAGAGGCCGCAACGCGTTGCCTATGAACAGACCAAGACCGATCCGGCCCGGTTTCCGGATGAGAATGTCCGGGCTGTTGAGGAATACAATGCCCACGTGGCGATGCTGACGTCGGTCCATCATGAAGCGGCCGACCCGGTCGACTGGACGGCGATCGCCATGCAGGAAATCCGGCAAACCGGGGACGGTCCGGCCGTCGCGGAAGCCAGAAGGCAGCTCGCTTCCTATCACCCGAATTGGCTTGACCGGCTGTTCAACCGGGCAGAATCAAAACAAGCCCGGCTTGAGCAGGCGGTCCGGGAAGCCGCCGATATCGACGATCGGCATTTCGCCGAACTGCGGGAGTCCAAAGAGTTTGCCGAGCGGGTGCTCTCGGGAGATCACACTGCGTGGCTGTCGGCCATTGAGCAGACCGACCCGTTTGAAGATATCCGGACGCTCGGCAGCCGGGTGGATCTTGAGATTTGCCCGGCCGGAACCCCGGCCGCCACCCTTTTCATCGGCGACAGCCCGGTCGTTCCCCGCGACGTCGCCACGCTCACAACAACCGGCAAGCTGTCGGTCAAGCCGATGGCGAAAAAGCGCTACCTCCTGCTTTATCAGGATTACGTCTGCAGCTCGGCGATCCGGATTGCGCGAGAATTGTTCGCCATCCTTCCCGTTGAACAGGTGCTCATCAACGTCATGGACGATTCACAGGCCGATGAACCGCCGATCCGCGGCTGCATCCTCTCGGTCAGGATCCGGCGCGATGAGCTCAGCCCCTTGAACTTTGAATGGCTCGACCCTTCCGACACGATCGAGACCTTCGAACACCGGATGAACTACTTGAAGACGAAAGGCTTCCGGAACGTGGAGGCGCTGGATGCGTGACTTGAGCGCCTGCCGGCCGGGGCTTGCTTTTCGCAACGACAAATAAGAGAGGATGTCCATCCGCAGACATCCTCTCTTTCCGTTTAGCCGACCGAAACCAGGTTCCGTCCTTCCCGTTTCGACCGGTACAGCGCGTCATCCGCACGCTTGTATACGTCGGAAGCGGATTCCCCGATCCGAGCGGCGGCGACCCCGACCGACACGGTCACTCTGACCGGCGATTCCGATTCCTCGACGGCTCTGCGGATTTCCTCGGCGAACTCGGCGGCTCGCTCTTCGATCGCTACTGCGCCGTCCAGCAGCACTCCGAACTCTTCTCCGCCGATCCGCGAGGCGAGGAAGCCGTCGGACTCTCTTCCAAGCACATGGGCGACCGTTTTCAGAACTTCGTCTCCGGTGTCGTGGCCGTACGTGTCGTTCACCGATTTGAACCGGTCAATATCCAGCATGAGAAACGCCACGGACGGCCCGCCCTTTTCCATTCTCTCCAGCAGACTTCCGAGTTTTTCCTCAAAAGCCCGGCGGTTTGGAAGTCCCGTAAGCGGATCGGTCGACGCCATTTCACGGAACCGCTCATTCAGTCCGATCAGCTCCGCCTGTTTCTGCTCAATCTCATCGACGAGGCCCATCAGCTGCCGGTTCGCCTCTTCCGCTTCCCGGCGAATCTGCTCGGCTTCCCGTTTGGCCTCGATCAAGCCGGACTCATATGCGCCCCGGACGGGCATCGCCATAATGGCGCACTCGTAAAAACCGTCTGTTTTGGCTGCGCTCAGCAAAGCCGGGAACCGGCCATCCGGCCCCTTCATGGAAATCTCCATTTCCCGAACCCGTCCGTGCAGCTCAATCGCCGGAATGAAATACGTCTGGAAAAACATCCATCCCGGTACGGTCAGAAGTTCCCGCATATGCCCGGCCATTTCCGTCCGCCCGGTAATGTCCAACATCATTCGGTTTGAATCCACGATGCGCCAGTCTTTGTCCAATATGAGATAGCCGACCGGCGCCCGCTCCAACTGCCTGTCCAATTCGACGACACCTTGCCTTTCACTTGCCGCACTGAATTTATTTTACCTCAGGCCTCCAAACTCATCATTCACCGATGAACTTCATGATCTCGCGGATCGTCTCCTGCGGTGAACTGATATGCGGGTTATGCCCGTTCGCCTCAATCAGCCTGAATTCGCTTCCCTTGATGTGCGAATGGATGTACTCACCTACCGCGACCGGCGCCACGACATCTTCGCGTGCCTGCAGGATCAAAGTGGGCACTTGGATCTCCTCGAGGATATCCCGCTCATCCGATAGGAATGTCACTTCCGCAAACTGCCGCATGATGGCCGGGTCATTCGCCATGAACCGCTCCTGAAGTTCCTCGGTGAGTGCGGGACGGTCCGTGTTTTGCATGGAAACCGGCGCCATATATTTCGCCCACTCCAAGTAATTCATCTCCATCATCCCGAGCAGCTCCTCGACATCTTCCCGCTCGAAGCCGCCCGGATAGCCGGGCGCGTTCAAGTAACGCGGCGAGGGACCGATCATGACGAGCTTCGAAAAGGCATTTGGCCGCTCAAGCGAAGCAAGCGCCCCGATCATCCCGCTCACGGAATGGCCGACAAACACGGCATCCCGGAGACCGAGCGCATCTGCGATCTCCACCACATCCTTCGCATAGCCGCCCAGCGAACCGTAGCGGCCGCCCGAATACGCCGACTTGTCGCTCTGACCCGCGCCGACATAATCGAACAGCACCGTCCGGAAATCACCTTCGAAGGCCGGCGCCACCCGCTCCCACACCGTCTGGTCGCAGCCCAGCCCGTGTGCGAACACGATCGTCCGCTCCCCGGTCCCGCGAACCGTCACATGATTCCGCTCCAACACACCCATACAAACACCTCTTCTCTCTTTCTATCCACTATACCCGAAAACGGCACTTGGTGTTCCGGCAGGCTCTGATTGGGGAAAGAGGGAATAAAAGAGGAGGCGAATCCGCGTGACTGAACGAAGAAAGATGGAAGAACGCTGGCGGACGGAAAAATACCTGGTCATGTACCACAGCCAGAAACACTACGAGCAAATAAGAGAAACGCTGAAATCAGACTGCCGCCTGGCGGACGTCGAACGGCTGATCACCGAAGCCAAAAATACACCGCCGACACCCGGATCGATGATGAACGCTTTCCAGCATATGTGGGGCTATTTCAAAAAGCAGGCAACCCCGGAAGAACGCGAAAAATACAGCCGCCTGCAGCAAATGGAGTCCGATTCCGGGCAAACCGAAAAGGAACGGCTTGAGTTCATCCGTTCCCTTGCGGAGAAATATGAAGTGGGGTACTTGCTGGAGAGCTCACTGCTGGAAATGTAACTCATCCCCCCGTCTCCCGTCTGGTCGGAAGATGGATGATGACCGACGTGCCATGCCCTTCCACACTATCCAGGATAAAGCTCGAACCCGGTATGAGCTTCACCTTCTGCATCGGGTTCTGGAATCCGAGACGCCCTGTATCTCCACGCAACATCTGACGTTGCCGCTCTTCATGGATACCCTTTCCGTTGTCTCGAATGGCGATCTCCACTCCGCCGTTCGCTTTTCGTATCGTCCAGGTCAAGACGGCCCCTTCTTTTTTATCTGCCAACCCATGGTGAATAGCATTTTCGACGAGCGGTTGGATTGTCATGGCAGGGATCTCCACATCTATGCATTCATCGATATCTTCACACACAGTGAGCCGATGACCATATCGCAATTGTTCAATTGCAATATACGAACGGACAAGCTCAATTTCGTCCGAAAGATGAACGAGACCCTGTTGCTTCTGATAATCAAGTTTTGCCCGGAAATAGACAGCCAGATGTTCCAAGGCCCCTCGCATCTTATTAGGGTCTTCGTAGCTGAGCGCTATGACTGTGTTCAACGTGTTGAACAAGAAGTGCGGAGCAATCTGCGCATGGTATCCGGCCAAACCTTGCCGGACCGACTCGGCGACGGCCTCCTGCATGGCCATGAGTGCTTTCACCCGGGACATTAATTCAGACTCGGTGGCACCCCCGTACAGCAGGTCGGTTACATCGGCTTCTCCCAAACCGACAACATTTCCTGCCTCATCCTCTTCAGTAAGCAACAGGACCGGAAGCTCGATCGCATGATGACGTTTTCTGATTGAACGGGCAACAGCAGTCCCCGGACGGTCAGGAAGCCGGAACCCGATCACCGCAATGTCAAATCGTTGTTGCTTGATTGCCCGGATGGCAGCTGATCCGCTGTCCACCTTTAATACGTAATATTCCTTGGCTAAATACTTGACGAACCGATCCGATTCGTTCCCATCATGCCCGGCAAATAACACGACTCCTTTTGCCGCCGAATCCCCATACCAACCGGCCGTTTTTCTCCCCTGCTCCCTCTCCGGTCCTTGATGTTCCTCTGCCAAAGGCAGTACTAGGAATAAGTCGAGACCTGCACCCTGCTTTGACTCTGCACCGATCTCACTGCCGATCAGTCCGGCAAGACGCTTGGCAATTGGCAGACCAAGTGCAAGGCCTTCCGGATTCCCCGTCAACTGATAGAAAGGATCGAACAGGCGGGTAGCGTCTTCCCAGTCCTTGCCGGAATGTTTGATCTGTACAGTCAACTTCACTTTTCCACCATATTGTCCGGCACTGATTTCGAGTCCGTCATTACCTGAATTTCTTAATGCATAGTTCATCATGTGATAAAGAATTTGCCGCAACAGACCTTCATCTGCAAGCACCGGCGGCAGATCAACCGATAAATCGTAGCTGAATGGACTATACTCCGGCCTGTCAAGCAACATGACAATCTCTTCCGCCATCTGCTTAATATCGGTCATTTCAATCCGGACCGGCATCGGACCCGGTACGGATCTTCCGCCTCCCGCAAAATCCAGTGACTCAACAATCTGGCGCAATCGGCGTGCATTCCGGTTCACTCCGATCATCCGTTCTTGTTGTTCCTGGTTCAGCGGCCCTACGGCTCCGGACATTAATTCAGCAGCCTCTTCCATCATCCCTGAGAGCGGCGCTTCAAATGCTGCGGCCATCCGGACGAGAAAATTGTTACGCTCACCACCTTGAACGAGCAATTTCGCAGTCAGTTCTGCCGTTTCCTGATATGCAAGTTGGCGTCGTTCCGCCATAAACAAGGCGAATGTCGCGGTCATGACGAAAAACAAGAAAAGCGGAAGTCTGCCAATATCAAGCCCTCCGATTAATTCTGCCCCGATGAGTAATCCGAAACAGGCAAAAGCCACTGTCGTGGGAAGCAGATACTCCGATCCCGCCCTTCGTCCTCTAAACGCGATGGCCATTGTCGTGAGAATATATAGGAAGGCAGATCCCAAAATGCCAATCAATAAAGTTTGGTAGAGAATGGGGTTGATCTTTGTGCTAATCGATTCTGTGAAATTCGAGAACAAGGCTTGGATTCCATAAAAGAGAAGTAGAAGAACTATTCCTCTCTTCCACCACCAGACCGGACGGTCAATAAAAAGTTTTTCGATGAAAGAGATGAAAAACAGAACGGAAAATGAAAGAAACGAGATCTGCAGACTGCTAAGCGTAAAATGATTTAGATTCGGCAATGCAAGGTAAATCAGTTTTTCATGCAACGTTGAAGAATAGATGGCGATTGTTAAGGAGAACAAGGCGAAATAAAGTTCGAATTTCTCGGAACGCGATTGCAGAAAGTGGAATAGCCCGACCATTGCCAGCAGAATGAATCCGCCCACTACCATACCATCGAATAGTTTTTCCCTGCTGTCCTTCCGGATGATCTGATCAGGGGTTCCAAACAGTATTGGTCCCGAACCCCCTCTATCCAGCTGCGATGGTCTTTTCACCTGCAGAAGTATGTCGAGTTCCCTGCCGACAGTTTCCGCAAACACAAGCCGACTCCTCTCTTGCACAGAGAAACCTCCGTAGCTCTCCTTGCGTGCTGCCCGTACTTTTTCGCCGTTGATGAAGAGATGGTTGGAACGATGAATTGAATTAATTTTAAAAGCGACCCGATCATCCTCTGGAAGCCGTATCACCATTCGGTAAGTGCCCGGTTTCATCTTTTCTGACATTCTCGTTTTGTTGAGCAGGCAATCCCCCAAGTTGACAGACTCAGGGGCCTGCCGGATATCCTGCAAATTTTCAGGATCAACATCGATGCCGGGATAAAAGGTCCACTCCCCGGATAACTCAATCGGGTGGGAGAGCTCTTCGAGTGGCACTTCCATGAATCCGGACTCACTATATAGAAAATCACGGGTTCCCGCGCCTGGTCCTTTTAGCAACCCGAGGCCAGTAATTCCAACAATCAAAATGGATATTAAAATGGCCATCAGGCGTTTCATGACAATAGCCTCCTTTTCCTGCAGGCAACACTCAAACAGTTAACTTTAAATAGTCTAAAAGCCCATATTACTGCCGGAAGGAAGAGAAGATTGTCATTTCATGCGCATCAATTATTTATTGAATATTCTATCATCGATTGTTCTTTCTTACTATATCATTGGTTGGGTTACGGCTGAATGGAGACCCATTCACGCCGCGGGTAGGACTTGAGAGATTACTATTTTTAACAGACCGACTGCTGTTTTTTTCTTCGTACATGGAGAAGTCGGCTTCCATCAACAAGTCTTGCACTGTCACACCATGAGCGGGCGATAAAGATACGCCCAGGCTAGCTCCAATCATCAACAATTTCCCATTCACGCGTACCGGCATCTCAAACGACTGCCGAACACGCCTTGCCGTCTTTTGGATAGTCGGCTCCTCGATCAGCAGCAAGAACTCATCCCCGCATTTCCTATACACTTTGGCGTCTGACCGAACGGCATGCTTCAACCTCTCGGCAGTTTTAATCAAGGCCAAGTCCCCATCCGCATGGCCATAGCGGTCATTAATCGCTTTAAATCGATTCAAATCGATATAACAAACCCCAAAAGCCTTCCCACTACCCAGTACTTCCTGGATATCCATCTCAAAAGCCCGCATGTTGGGCAAGCCTGTAAGGTCGTCAGTGTAAACGAGCGAACGCAGATGCTCCAGTTCCCTCTGGAGTTCTGAAACTTCTTCCTCAGCTTGCCAACTCCGCCAATACAATTTCTCCTCCGGCTCATTTAACAAGCATTTGCGATCCATAGGATCCCCCCTGGGTTCAACATTAATTGAATGATACTTAAGACCCTCTTAAAAAACTCTTAAATCAGACATTATAAATCACAAAAGGACTATTTACTCACTTTAGATTCTGCAGATTTATTGAAAAAGCCACAAATCAGGATAAAAGCTCCGATTTGCGGCATTTGCTCTCGAACTGTATTAACTAAAGAATTGCCTCCGGCAGATCAATTTATTGGAATTGAAATGGTCACCAGGTGACCATTCGCTTCTGTGGTCACTACCTTGTAGTCAGAACCTGGTGCAAGGTTAAAATCACCGGACAGTTGCAAAAACCGGCCGGCACTGTCCTCCTCCGTAACAAAGCCAATATTCTGTCCGGGGAACCATTTCTCTCCATTCCAGACTCGGATGATAATTCTTTCTTCTTCCCTGGCGATTTGCCAATAAAGATTGGTCCTCCACTGGTTCTCAGCCAATCCGCTGCAAACAATCTGCTCTACGATCGATTGGACGGACATTTCTGTCACCAGAACATTAATCGACTCATCGATATCCTCGTGGATTCCGAGCCTTTCTCCAAAGCGCAATTTCTCAATGGATAAGTAGGCACGAACGAGCTCAATTTCATCTTCTAAAGGGACCATCCTTCGTTTTTTCTGGAAGCTGAGCTTGGCCCGAAAGTAGATTGATAGGTTCTCAAGTGCTTCCCTGACAACATCCGGCTTTTCATAGCTCAAAGAGATCATTGAATTCAGCGCATTATATAAAAAGTGAGGAGAAATGCGTGCTTCATAAACCGAAAGCTCTTGCCGGACCGACTCCTCCACCATCGTCTTCATCGCAATCATCATCCTTAGACGAGATAAAATATCCGCGTCAGCGGCAGATGGATGAATCGTTTCCATTGTTAACTGCGTGCCGGCGAATAGTTGGTGGGAGTCCAGCTCGGTCAACAATAATACCGGCATCATGATCGAATCGTACCTTTCTCTGACCCACCGGACAACAGACAGGCCTGTCTGGTCAGAAAGGTATACATCTAGAACGACAAGGTCGATTCTTTCTTTCTCCAACGCCTCGATAGCCTGTTCTTCGACCGCAGAATAGTATACATTCAGATCGGCTTCCCTGAGCAACTTCAGCATACGTTGCACCCGTCCCGCCGAACTTCCGACAAGAAGGACCGAGGGTTTGCCTTCCGCGTTTACTGTCCATCCTTTCTCAGGCAAATCTAGTTCTAGCACTCCCGCTTCCGGCGGCTGTCCGCCTTTAACGGACGGAAAGACCAGTTCGATGTTGAGCATCCCTTCCCCTTCAGTCCTGGCCCGTACCTCCCCAGCCATGCTGGATACGAGTTTGTTGATTATCGCCAATCCCATGTCCATGCTCTCTTCGCCTGTCCTGACGGTTGAAAATGGATCAAATAGCAGAGCTATATCCTTCTCCGATAAGTCGGACTTGCGGATTGCCATCTTCAACAGACAATTTGCCGGGTCATTACCCCGCTCCAAATGGAAAATAGTTTCGTCTTTCCCGCCATGCCGGACAGCGAAACTGATCAAATGACGGAGAATCCGAAGCAACAAATCGGAGTCGGCCAACAATAGAGGGGATTTTACCGAGTGCTCGAAACGGATTCCAGCTGCTGTTTCCTTCTCCAGTTGAGCAACGATTCCAGAGATCATCTTATCAACAGCGCCTGCAGTAAGGGCCACCGGATTCTGAACAGGCTGCATGCCCCCGCCCGCTGATTTAAGTGACTCTACCAGCCGCAGATTCCTTCTCAGGTTCCCTCGAATGCCAATCATCTTCTGTTGTTGTTCCCGGGTGAGTGTCCCGGCCTCTCCAGAGATCAGCCGGCTCGTCTCTTTCATCATTTTTACCGCCGGTTCTTCCAGCATGGTTGCCGTCTTTACGAGGAACTGATCCTTTAACTGATCCTGGACAAGCAGCTCTGAAGACAGCCGGGTGACTTCATCCAGTGCGAGGCGCTGGCGATTAGCAATAAATGCTGCGAAAGCGGCTGTGGTCAAAAAGAACAGGACAGGCAGAGTTCCGCCTGTATCTACAGCAAACAGCAGTTCCGCTGCCAAGATTAGTCCGCTGCAGCAAAACGCGACTGTGGCGATTACCAAGTATTCCGAGCCCGGGAGCTTGCCAATCAGGGCTTTGGTCATTGCCTGAATGATGTACAGAAAGGCCAAGCTCAGTATGCCGATTAAGGCACTATAGTAAATAACAGGTGGCACATGCTTAATGATTGCTTCGGAAGCCCCCGGAATCAACTTGTGTCCGCCGTACGCGATTAATAAAATGACCGGGATGGTTTTCCTCCTGCCTGACAGGCGACCGTTGAATACCAACTCAATAAATACAAAAAAGAAGAGGATCGAAAATGTCAGCGTAGATAGTTGCAGGCCCAGCAGCCGAAACCGATCAATCTCCGGCCACACCAAATAAACGAGCCGCTCACGTATTGCAGAAGAGTAAATAGCCTGCATAATACAAAATAATGAGAAATACAATTCCGAACGTGCTCTGCCCGATATCAAAAAGTGAAAAAAGATGAGCAGTCCAAGTACCAGGTAACCGGATATAACAAGGCTGTCTAGCAATTGATCTCTGCCGTCTCGCAAAAGGACCGCTTCGTAGGTTCCAAAAAGAATGGGCTTGGTAATTCCTCCATTGGTCGTCTTATTGGACACTTGGATGATCAGGTCCACTTGCTTCCCGGAACTTCCTCCGAATGCCAAAAATGAGTCCTCACGGTAACGGTGCATTTCGCCCGAGGTAGAGGGATGCCCTAGGACGGCCGCCTCTTCGCCATTTATAAAGACACGGGCCGCATGTCGGATAGCCGGTGCCTTGATGCCGTATCTACCTTCTTCAGGAACAGTGATGATCGTCCGATACGTCCCCGCCTGAAAGTGTCGGTCACTGAAGCTATCTGTCCATTTTCCGGGAACGTGTATCCGTGCGGGGGCCAATTTCAAATCCGGCGGATGTTTAGCGTCAATGAATTCTCCAGGATAAAAAGCCCATTCGCCAATTAACTTGGATAACTCTCTCTCTTCATTAGTAATCTTCGTCTTGCCGGCGATTACATGAGCTTCATTGCCAAACTGCAAAGCAGAACCGCCAAATAAACTAACTAGTGTCAGTCCCGCAATCGCGAGACAAACAATCATGACGACCGCTCTCTTCAATCTGTCGCTCCTCCTTGCAGCACGGCATCCCATCACCATATGTGTGCTAGGCCGACATTCGACCAAATTTGATATGCCACCATTTGTTTCCGAACCTTTCACCAATATATATAGTATACTTCATTAAAGATGTTAAATTGGCAGAAACTACGGATAAAGGAGCTGATTTAAATGATTCGTGCCTTTTTGATCGATGATGAACCGCTGGCCCTTTCCCTATTGCGCAGAAAGCTGGAAGACTCCGGGCAAGTGGAAGTCATCGGAGCATTTACGGAGCCTGAATCCCTCAAGGATGCTTTGATTACCAGTACGGCCGATGCGGTTTTTGCGGATATCGAAATGGGCACAGTCAGCGGCCTGGATCTTGCTGAAGAAATCATTTCAAGTTTCCCGTGGGTACAAATTGTTTTTGTCACCGGCCACTCTGACTATGCAGTACAGGCATTTGAAATCGAGTCGGTCGACTATATTTTGAAGCCGATCACAGCCAGGCGTCTTGAGAAAACACTAGACAGGCTAAAATCGAACCGTTCACAGTTAGCTTCCGCTGGGCAAGAACATCCTGCTTCCACACTGAATATTAAGGTGTTCGGAGATTTTGTGGCCACGCTGAATGGCCAGCCACTTATTTTCAAAACTTCCAAGGTGAAAGAACTGTTCGCCTACTTCATTTTGAACCAGAATCGGCAGGTCCATCGTGACGTATTGATTGAGGCACTTTGGCCGGACCATGAATACAAGAAAGCTAAAATCCACCTTCACACTTGCCTCTCCTATCTACGAAAGTTGCTTAAATCCTGTGGTTTGGCGGGCTCCGTGTCGTTCACCAATCCGAACTATATTTTTAATGCGGGCGCGGTTACACCGGAATTGGACATGATAGAGCTGAGCTTGGCCGGCACGTTGCCCGCAAAGGAAATCGACACTGTTATTCACAGCTACACCGGAAGGTTATTCGGACAAAGCGGATACCCTTGGGCAGACGACAAAGCCGAGCAATATCAACGACATGTCATCCTTCTTTTGGACAGACTCGTGGATTACTATCAGGATCGCAATCTGTCCCGTGCGCTTGAGTACTTGCAGATTCAACAGTCGCTGGATCCGTATCTGGACCGCAATATCCGCAATAGCATGCTCCTCCTTGCGCAACAGGGCAACAGGCCGAAGGCTCTCCAGCTATATGAGGAATACGCCCGTCTTCTATACGACGATCTTGGCGTCGACCCTGACGGAAAACTGACTGAACTATATGAGCTTCTTGCCGGACGCTGACCGGTGGAATTCTTTATTCCAGAACCCGGCCCTGATTCGGTCTCATTCTTTCCGCGACAAGAAAAACCGGGAGATTCCCGGCTTTCAAATTAATACTTTACGTCCATCATTACAATGACCAAGCCGAGAGATGCTGCTCCTTCACTTCTTCCGGCGAATAGATCGATTTTAAATCGAAAATGACATGGCAATCATCTTTTAACATTGTCCGAATCCGCTCAGCAGGATACTCATTCATGAACACATCATGGGCAACCGCGATGATGACAGCGTCCAGTTCCCGCAGGTCCTCCTCTTTAACGAGCGTGATTCCATAATCCCTATACACTTGCGACGGGTCGGCCAACGGATCATGCACCAGACATTCAAACCGGTAGGTCTTCAGATCCTCCACAATATCCATCACTTTCGTATTCCGGCAATCCCCGCAATTCTCTTTGAACGTAAAGCCAAGTATGCCGATTCGCGCATGGTCGCTGATCTTGCCGTTGGAACGGATCAGCTCCTTCACGACATTCGCCACGATGAAGTTCCCCATCGAATCATTGATCTTCCTTCCGGCGGCCATTATCTGTGATGTATATCCAAGCTGTTCCGCTTTGTAGATGAAATAGTAGGGATCCACACCGATGCAGTGCCCGCCGACAAGTCCCGGCGTGAAGTTCATGAAGTTCCACTTCGTCGATGCAGCCTTCAGTACGTCATTCGTATCTATCTCCATCTTGTTGAAAACGATAGATAGCTCGTTCATGAACGCGATGTTAATATCCCGTTGTGCGTTTTCAATCACCTTGGCGGCTTCTGCCACCTTGATTGATGGAGCCCGGTATACCCCCGCCTCGATGATGGCGGAATACATATCGTCTATACGCTGAAGTGCTTCGCTGTCTGTCGCCGAGATGATTTTCGTAATCGATGTTAATGTGTGTACCCTATCCCCGGGATTGATGCGTTCCGGAGAATACCCAACGTGAAAATCGTGCCTCACCCGCAATCCCGACGTTTCTTCTAATATGGGAATGCAGATTTCCTCTGTCGTCCCGGGATATACCGTAGACTCGAATACAATGGTTGTCCCTTTTGACAGATGGCGCCCCACCGTCCTGCAGGCGGATATCACCGGACCTAGATCTGGCGTATGGTCGAAATGGATCGGCGTCGGGACAGCAACAATGAAAACATCGGCGCTGCGAAGAAATGCCTCATCTGATGTGAATATGGCCCCGGTGTTCCGAAGAACCTCGCCCCCGACCTCTTCAGTCAAATCAACACCATTCCTGTAGGCTTCTACTTTTTCCGCATTAATATCAAACCCGACAACATGAAACTTCTTTGCCAGCTCTACAGCCAGCGGCAAACCGACGTATCCAAGACCGATTACGGCGATATTTAAATTATCCACTCTTCCCACCCGCCATTCTTTTCCTTATAGTTCCTCCAGCATATTTAGAGTCGGGCCTGATAAACCGCCCATCCGCCAGATTGAAAATCCCTTGTAACCCCCGCATTTGTGCATGTATTCCATCCAGTGCCTGATGGTCTCTGCATCTGCATACCATACTTCGCTCACTGCTCCGTCTTCATCCGCCTGAAACGACAACGCTTGGCTTCCGGAGTCCCGGTCCGGCGGATTGTTCGCCTTTCCGGCAAACTCTATTGCCTGCAGTTCGGTCAACGCCGTTGCCGAACCATCCTTCCATGCAAATCCGCCTGTGGAAAAGGCAAACGAAATATTGTTATTTACGTTTGGAAACCTGTCCATTAGCTGATCGAGGAATGCCTCATCCGCTTTTGGCCCGGGTCCGCTATGAAAGCCGTGCAGATTATACGCCATCACCGTAAATCCAACTCCTGCAGGAAGGGAAAGCCGGTCAGCCGGAAAACCTGGTTCCAGGACGACTCTCAGCTTTAGCTGTTTATCGGCCAGCCGCTCATCCAACCTTTTGATAAAATTGATAAATTGTCCCGCGAGGTCCGTCGGCACGTTTTCGTAATCCAGTTCAATCCCGTCCAGCGGGTAAGCGGATGCCAACCGGAGGATTTCATCAATATGACGGGATTCGGATTCGGCATCCGACAGAACCGTTCTGATGAGCTCCGGGTTCTTATGTTCCACTTGACCTGGCGCCAGAAAACGGTCATTGACGATCGTCAGGAACTTTTCTTGTTTCTCTAGCCGTTCATCTGTAAACACCGTATCGAGCATCCGCTTGGCGCTGTCTGTCAGGAGCAGTCCTCCGTTCCCGCTGAAATAGGCACCGAATAGGAGAAGATCATCTATTCCTTCTGCCGCCTGGCGCACCTCTTCAAGCCCCGCTTCTTCCTGCCATTCGACGGCCCACGCGGAAATCTTGTAGGGAGATTGATCATTCTCTTCCTTCTGCACAGCCCCTTCCATTCTTATCGAACAGGAAGCCAGCAGCAGAGCGGCAACGACTGTTATTAATATATTGGGAATCCACCTCATCTCTGCACCGCCTTCTTCCTGAAACTTTTCCGGCTGCCATGGTCATTTTCATATTTCATCAATAAAGAAATCGAGCACCTTATTCACCCGATCGGACACCCTTTGCTTTACCCGTTCCGTTGCAGCGGGGAAAGCCGTGTAAACCGGTTCCTTTCCTGACATGATCAGCAAATCCGAGAAGATGGCATCGTAAATCTCGTCCTCGAATTGCTCATGTGTCGTATTTTGTTTGACTGAAGAGCCGGACAGGGCCATCCAATACCCTTCCTCAAATCCTTGCTCCCTTGTATCCACGGTCCATTCCTGCCCGTCCAGGTTTATCCGCAATAGATCCCCCTCGAATTTAAGTTTGATCGGCCGATTGTTTTTCAAATTGGAAGGATATTCATCTTCGTCAATCCGGGAACCCCTTTGCGTGTCAAGATACGTATAGTTGGTCGCTTTGCTGAATGCATAGTCTTTCCTGTCCCACTCCGGCTCGCTCAGTTCATAAGAAGATTGGATATATTCTTCTTTGTCCGCCTCTCCCCGGATAACACTCATTTTGTTTTTCTCGAGACTGAGCTTCACGATAGAATGGTCCTTCTTGCTCTGCAGGACAATCGTTTGATTCCCCATGATATTGCCATTCAATGTCATCGTGATCTCCGAGTTGCCCGGGATTGTCTGCTGAAGAGTTAATGCCGCTTCCTTACCCGGAACCGACGTGAGGATGATCTGCCCGTCACGGTGTTCAGCGACTCCATCCACCGGCTGCCACATCCCTGCCACTTTTTCATCGCCTGAAATGAACTTCACCGGTATTTGGGAATCCTTTTGTATCTGCATCAGGAGATGATTGGCCGGCCAATGGGGTGCAACCTGCAGCCGATTCAAGTTCATCGGATTTTCATAGCGACTGTTGTACGCTTTCCTGTCCCTGTTAAAGTGAATCTTGAACTGCTTTTTGATTTCTTGATCGTTCACCTGCGTGACAAGCGGATTCAAGTTGTTGTAAAGGGAGTTCGAGTGCATGATTGCATAAGCTCCCGGAACCTCGCCGAACTTCTCGGTGTAGATGTTCTCCATCCGGACATAGTCTTCGGTAATCCGCTCTGCCATCTCCTCATGGGACTCTTTCGGAATGAGAAATTCATCTTTCAGGAAGTCCATCAGATAATGGTTATAGTATTCGACTTTCGTCTTGTCAGGGATCTGTTCCTCATCAAGTTCTCCGAGATAACCGCCTTCTCCGTTGAAGACGTTGATATACTTCAATCGATAGCCGTTCGTTCCCAACTCCCAGAACCCGCTCTTCATCATCGATTTCAGATGATTCGGCTTCAGGAATTTGGAATCCTTGGCATCCATTTTGTCGGCGTACGTGAACATCGTCGCCTTGTAACCGAGCTTCTCAAGGGTACCCTGCGCGAAAATGGCGGAATCGGTCCGGCCGTCTTCAAATGAAAGGAACAACGCTTTCTTCGGAAGCGGTGTGCCGTTCTTATAGAATTCAAGGACTTGCTCTTGAGACACGGTTTCAAAGCCTTGGTCCTTCAAGATTGTCAGTTGACGATCCAACTCATTCTTTGACAAATATTTCGTGTTCCCGCTCCGATCCACCCCGAAGTAAGATAACGCGATGAACCCCCGGCCGTTTTCCTCTTCAATGGCGGCCGTCTCATGCTTCTTGATGAAGAAGACCGAATGGACGATGAAGTAGGCAAGTATGGCCAGAATGCCTACCTGCACGACTGAACGGAATTTTTTCTTCCGGTCTTTCCACTGGTGATTAAATGGGTTGTTGTCCATATCAGCTCTCCACCTTTGCCCGCTTTTTCCTCATTTCCCGCATTCGGCGTTTCTCGAGTTTCTTGTTTTTCTCCATCACATCCTGCGGTGTTTCTCTCGTTCCCCAGGTTGACTTCCAGAATGTCACCCATGCTACAGGCATCTGCCAAAGCAAGATGAATTCATAGTAAAGGACAAAGATGAAACCAAAGAACCACAGCTTGCTTCTGCGGAAAAACAAATAAGCAAAACTCATCAACATCGCCATCAAGGCGAGACCGAGCAGAAATGTCGTCGGAAATACGCCATGAACGATCGGCACGTATGCAAGGTTATATAAAACGACTACCGGAGCCGCAATCGGGACGATCAAACCGACGATGAAGAACAAGAACATGAACGGTTCCTTTTTCCACATGAAAGTCAGTGCCCGCAGTGACTCGCGGAGCCAAGACCGCTTCCATCTCATTTGCTGGCTTAGAAAAATCTTTGTTTTCGATGGCACAATCGTTGAACAGACTGCATCATCTTGATAGGCCGTACGATGTGTTTTCAAGATATAGTTCGTCATGCTCCGATCATCGCCAAACGTGGCCTGATGGCCAAGAAAGCGCTGGTTCAGCCAATCCTCGGCATTGGCCATCACCAAGTCTTTTCGATAGCAAGACAGTGGGCCAGACAGGCATGTCACCGCATCAAACCACGATTCTGCCGCCTTCATGATACGGAATGAAATATAATAGCGGACTGTCTGCAGCTTCGTAAGCGCATTTGTGAATTTATTCTCCACTTCAGTCCTGCCGGCGACCCCGCCCATCTTTGGATCCTGGAATGGTTGCACGATCGTCCGGATAGCATTTGGTTCAAGGAAGCTGTCCGAATCAACAAAGACAACGAGGTCATGTTTCGCCATCTTCACTCCTTCGACGAGCGCCTCACGCTTTCCGGCATTCTTGGGAAGGATATGGAACCGGATCCGTTCCTCTGTTTTGAAGCGCTCCCCCTCGCGGTTAATCCGCCTGATCGTTTCCCGGACCTTTTTCGCAGTCGTATCTGTGGAGCAGTCATCCACGACAATCACTTCAAGTTTATCTATCGGGTAAGACTGATCAATACAGCCGAGAATCGTCCGATCAATCCATTCTTCTTCATTGAACACCGGGATGATAATCGACACCCCGGGCTCATATTGCAGGTTGACCGGGACTTTCCGATACAAGCTGCCGAAGAAGTACCGGCTGAGCAGAAATACGGCAGCTATAATACTGTAAAAGTAGAGGAACTTATTGAACTTGAAATACACGACGCTTTCTGTACGCATGAGCACGACGATCAGCGCGATGAAGAACAGCAACAGGCTGGCAGTCGCCACCGATAATCCCCATCTTCTCCGGGACAAGTAATGGCGAAGCGGTTGTTCAAAGCTCACCGCCACATATAGGACTGACTTCTCATTTTCCGTCGGCTCTGCACGGAGCACCCGCACAACGCTGGCTCGCATCCGTATTCTCGATTCATACCCTTCCGGCATGATCCCTCCGGGCAGTAAAAATTTAAGCGATAGCTCTTGAAAGACGTTGAATTCCGTATCGTGTTCTGCGGGAACTTTTAGCAGCATCCCGGTGTTTGAAATATCCTGACAGGACAATTCCATCATCTTACCTTTTTTTCCGCCTATCTTTACTCTGACCGGAAAGTCCGCCACATACCGGCGTCCCCGTTCCTTCAGGTTGTGTAAGCCGTTCGAGTCAGAAGGATCGATCTCACCATCCTTCGTCCGGAATCCCCTTCTGTCTTCCGGGCGACGCCGGTTCAGAGGATCCGGAATATTGCTTAGAAGACGCCGATCCTCTTTTGGCCGGGTCAAGATTTCCTTTGCAACCGCCATGATTATTACCTCCCATCCGCCCGTTTTTCCACGGCCGTTACTTGCCTGTCCTTCATGAACGAGTCAACTGTCCGGAATTCGTATCCCTTTTCCCGAAGATCCTTCAGCAATCTTGGCAAAACCTTGATTGTGTGGGATTCGTCAAGGATATGCATCGTGATGATGCTGCCCGGTTCCACACGCTCCATCACCCGTTCATAGATTTCCTGATCCGTAAACCACATATTCCAATCAAGCGAACTCACTCCGGTCAGGATAGTCGCCTCTATACCTGTGGCCGCCACTATCTTTGCACGTTCCTCGTCGATGATCCCTTTTGCAGGCCGGAAATAATTGGACGGAGTCTTCCGGATCGCCTGCGAAATCACCTCATCCGCCTTGATCAGATCTTCTTGGATCTCTTCCGGAGTCATTGTCGTCAAGTCAAGATGCGAGTAGGAATGATTGGCAATCTCATGGCCGTCCTCCAAAATTAGGCGCGCCAGCTGCGGATTCGCCTCCACTCCATCTGCTTTCAGGAAGAAGGTAGCTTTGACATTCTGTAACTTGAGAATCTCAAGCACTTTGGAGATAGTTTTATCACTCGCCCAGTCGTCAAACGTGAGAGCAATCTCTTTTTTGCTTGTGCTGAACCGCTCGATGATCTTTGGTTGCAACTTTTTATAATCGAGATTTTCTTTCAGTCCGTTCGATGTGTATTCCTCATCCGCATAGGAGGTGGCTGCAATCTCATCCAGTGTCATGAATTCGTACCCTGATGTCGCAGCTTCCTCATAAATAAGCGGAATAGCGTCAACAACAGCCGGATTGACATCAGTGTTTAATTGGATGATTGCTCCCCGGGTTGAAAATCTCTTTACATACGCGGCGATTTCTTCCGCTGACTTCATGTCACTGTCCTTTGGGTTGATCGTGTTTGTCACAACCTGCATTCCTATTTGCGATGCCGCTTGTTCGAATGAAACTCCCGAATCTCCCGAGCGTGAACGCACATACCTCGGCTCGATTTTCACTGTCTGCTTCAGTACTTCATTCGCCAAATTAATCTCCATGTAAGCTTCTTTATAGGAAAGGCTGTTCGGCATTACCTGATTCAATGTGTTATTGGCCAACTCATGCCCACGGTCCATAATTTCCCGGGCCAGCTCCGGTTGTTCAGCCACACGGATACCGGGAACAAAAAATGTCGCCTTCACACCGACCTCATCTAAGGCGTCCAATACCCCATGCATGGTGGACGCCTCAGCCAGTCCATTAAATGTCAGAGCCATCGCCTTCTCCGTAGTGACGATAGAGGCGATCGGCTCCTGTTCCGGAACCGAGAATTCCGGTATTTTCATTTCAGACGCACTGCCCTTGACCTTCGGCTCAACGGCTTCCTTCACAAATGGACTGCATCCTGCCAACATCAGCAAAGCTAAACTGATGATCCAAGGCATTAAACCACGCATTGCCACTCCCCCCAATTGGTCATCCTTACCGGCATCATCATACGAGACCGGTTATCACTTCTGAGTAACCGAATCATACGTTAGACCTTCTTACGCATCTCTTAAATGATAAAAATAAGAGACTTTACAGGCCTTTTAACCTATATACCGAGAAGATATTTAAGAGACTGCTGACGTAAGGAATAAAACAACTCTTTTCGACTTGCTCTTTACACTGTTGCAAAAGAAACATACAATAGTTTTGTTATCTTATTTATAATTTAGGTTTACTTATATTCAATTAAGGAGGGTATACCTATGCAACAATCACGTTCCAATCTATCGATGATGATCGTGGCGGCTTTGTTCGCGGCGATCATCGGAATTCTGGCGCAGGTTGTCGTGCCGCTGCCGCTCGTGCCGATCACCGGCCAGACGCTTGCAATCGGGCTCGCCGCCACCATCCTGGGGGCCAGATACGGGACGTTGTCCGTCGTGATCTACCTGTGCCTGGGGGCCATCGGGGTGCCGGTCTTTGCAGAAATGGGAAGCGGGCTCGGCAGCCTGTTCGGCCCGACCGGCGGATTCCTGTTCGGCTTCATTCCGGCGGCCTTCATCATGGGCCTCTATCTGGAAAAGACGAGTTTCACGGTCAAGCAGGCACTCGTCGCCAATGTGATCGGCATGTTCATCACACTGATCATCGGGACCCTCTGGCTGAAATACGCAGCCAGCCTTTCCTGGCCGGCAGCATTCGCCGGCGGATTCACGCCGTTCCTCCCCGTTGGCTTCATCAAGGCCGGACTCGCCGCCTGGATCGGCATCGCTGTCCGTCAGCGGCTCACTTCCGCGCGAATCGCCATCCCGGGAAGCGCGAATTAAACAAAACACCGCCACAGCTGGAGGAAATCTCCTTGCTGCGGCGGTGTTTTGGGTTGAGCCGGTTGCTTTCTTCTTAAAGACGGTAGCAATCTTTCGCGAGTCGGTGCCAATTTCCTCCGAGTGCGTGGCAATCCGAGGCGAGTCGGTACCAATCCGTAGCGAGTGGGTACCTTTTTCCGGTAAGAAAAAACCGGCACATGGCCGGTCTTCAGTCCAATCGATCAAAATGTAAACAGATACGTCCGTCTGGCCGCTCCGCTTTTTTCAAATACGACAACCGGATCCATCCCGAGGAATGTCCGGCATCCGTGCCGCCCGGCGCATGTCCGGGCGAACGAGAGGCCTTCTTCCCCTTCAAGCAGATCCGCGTCCCGGCTCTCGATCGTCACTGCGAACCGCGTCTTCCCTGCCCATCCGCTGAACAGCACGGCCATGGGACTTTCCTCTTCGACAGTCACGGGCGCTTTCTGTTGCTCCATCACCTGCACCTCATCCCCCCGTTCCCGTGTTCCTCGAACCGACTGAAAATAACTGTTAAGGCCATTATAGCAGGTATCTTGAATTCAAAGCTAAAATCCGCAAAACTTCTTTCCGTTCGACAAACTTCCTTGCCGTACAGGAAAGCCGGCTTCCTCTCAGGAAAGCCGGCCGTCCATGCCTTCATTCAGATACTCCAGCGCAAATCCGGACATCGCGGCGATCCCCGTCGGAATCGACCGTTCGTCGAATACGATCTCCGGACTGTGCAGCCCGACACGCGTGCGGCTGTCCTCGTCATTGCCCGTCCCGAGACGGAACAAGAGGCCCGGCACCTGTTCGAGGTAATAAGCGAAGTCCTCGCTCCCCATCGACGGGACTTCCAGATGGTCGATGTTCTCCCGGCCGACGCTCTTGATCAGGGAACGCTCGAGCACATGGACGAGCGGTCCGTCGTTGATGACGGGCGGCGTCCCTCCGCTGAACGTCACGTTCGCCTCGGCTCCGGATGCAGCAGCCGTATGGAATGCGATCTCCTCCATCCGCTTCTTCACGTAGTCGCGCGTGTTCGGGGCGAGCGTCCGGATCGTCCCCGAGAACATCACTTCTTTCGCGATGACATTGTCCGCCGTCCCGCCGTGGATCTGCCCGGCCGTGATCACCGCCGGATCGAACGGCGACAGATTCCGGGAAATGATCCGCTGGAATGAATCAATGATGTCCTCGGACACCGGAATCGGGTCGATCGCCGTCTCGGGATGCGCCCCGTGGCCGCCCGTGCCGGTCACTGTCACGACGAAGCTGTCGTTCGCCGCCGTCATCGGCCCCGGCCGGATGCCGATCTTCCCGGCGTCCGTGATCGGCCACGTATGCAGGCATACTGCATGGTCCGGTTTCGGGTCCTCGAGAACGCCGCCATCGATCAGTTCCGGCGCACCGCCTTCCTTCTCCTCGGACGGCTGGAACACGAACTTCACCGTTCCCCGCCACTCGTCGCGTATCCGGTCGAGTGCAAGCGCCGTCCCGACGAGCACCGTCGTGTGGATGTCGTGTCCGCACGCATGCATGACTCCCGTCTGCTCCGACGCAAACGGCAGCCCGGTTTCTTCGTTCAGCGGAAGCGCATCCAGATCGGCCCGCAGCATGAGCACCGGCCCGTCGCCGGCACCGCCATGCATCAGCCCGACGAGCCCCGTCGGCGTCCCCGGATCGCGCCACTCCATCGACGTCCCGGAAAGCAGCACCCGCACAAACTCCGTCGTCTTGGACTCCTCATGGCTCAGCTCCGGATGCCGGTGGATCTGACGCCGTACCTCCACCATCTCTTCAGTCATGCCTTCGATCATTTCATTTAAATTCATCATATCCTCCATTCCTGTACCGAATTCCATGGATGCACCCATAGAATTCTTTACCCGGAACGGAGCGTGGATATGTCCCCTCACGCCGCCCGCCTCTTCGGCCGGTACCGCCGGCCCGCCAGGACAATGAGCGGCGTCCCGATCACCGTCGGCAGCAACCAGAAGACGAGCACCGGCCACTCACCGATCAGCGGCACCCGGGGAACATTCACGACAAGCGTCGCCGTCACGATTCCGATATACGAACCGAGCATCCCCCCGATATGCCGTCCGGTCCAGCCCCGCCCCTTCCTGCGGGCCGCGACCAGGCCGAACACCGCCAGCCCATAGGAAAACAACGCAATATAAAATAAATACGCACTTTCTTCCCAACGAAGCACCGACATCACGAGCGATGAAACGAACACGGACGTGTAAGACCCAAGGTAAACCTTCCCGGCGGTTGTATGCCGCCCCCGCCGCTTCGGCGCCCCCATCGCAAACAACCCGCTGATGAGGCAAAACACTCCCGACACGATATGAACGACCAGAAACACACCGAACATGACGCTCTCCGCCTTTCATCTGTGCTGGCTCATCCGTTAATCCTTTATACGGGCGGGGCGGGGGAAAGTTGCATATGGGCCGGACGACAAAAACGACCCGGGATGCCGGCTCTCGCCGGCTCCCGGATCGTCTGC
The DNA here is from genome assembly GCF_000826125.2 of Bhargavaea cecembensis. GTDB lineage: Bacteria > Bacillota > Bacilli > Bacillales_A > Planococcaceae > Bhargavaea > Bhargavaea cecembensis_B. The sequence goes on along the minus strand of NZ_LN651373.1, from coordinate 353,064 downwards.
AATGAATGAGGCTCAGTCCCTGCGCTCGAAATTCCGCATGCCCTTCCCTTTCACCAGGTGGTAACTCACCCCCGGTTCGAATGCCTGCGACAGGCGGTCGTCCGGGCGCTCGAGTTGGTGACGGAAGCGCAGCGCTTTCTGGAATTGCGTGTTGAAGCTGTAGCAGCTGACATCGGCGACGAGGCTGTTGCCTTTCGTGAAGGTGATGCGGGTGGTCGCCTTTTCTTCCTCCTGGAAGTGGACGATATGGTCCAGGGCGAACCAGGCGCATTCTTCGCGTGAGGGCGATGTGGTCGGGAACAGGATGACCGGTTTTCCCGCATTGATCAGGACGGGCGGATTGTGATTCCGCTCCAGAATATAGGCCGCCCCTTCCACGGCTCCGCGGTAGCTCGTCCCGTATGTGCGGAGTGTGCGGTCGATCAGATGGCGCGGTTTCATTGGGACGATGAACGTCCGGTCAGGCTCCAGGACGAGCGATCCCGGCTTGCCGTATTCGTCAAATTCCGGCAAGATGCCCATGACCCGTCCGTCGATCCGGTAGAAATCCTTCTGCATTGAAACTACTCCCCCTTTGAATGGTCTGCTTTTAACACAAACTCACGACAAAGTAGCAACAATTTGATAATTGAATTCCCATAAGCAGCACTGTTCCCCACGGCATCCGGACTCCTGTCCGGACGCCCGCTCTCTCCCCCTCTCTTCAACCCGGCAGACAAACCGGGCGTTCCCAGGAACCTGTGCCGCTCAACCCGATGCTCTCCGACAGCCTTTTCCGCGATGTCCGAACTGCTTACCATATCCAGCTGACTGTAAGATTTTCTTTTCGATTCCTATTCTGTATCCATTATACCTATATCCATTCGGGGCTGTCCATCTGTTTCGTTCATTTTGTCGAACTTATTAGAATCATGTGCTTTCTAGCTCGTTATTTAACAAAACCACTCTTCACTCGGGCCGGAATTCCCTGAACATGAGGCGGAATTTGGAACTGCTGTTGTCGAAGTCGATTTCGTAGATCGGAACTTCCTGCTCGGATGCGATGTCATACAGCGAAAGCTTGTCTTCCCGGCGGCATCTGTTGCCGAGGCACAGCGCGGACAGCTCCAGTCCCGCCTCCGAATTCCCGATCAGCTTGCCGTTCGCCCGTCCCGGATTTGCCGGGACGATCCTGTACTCTTCCTCGTAGTCCCATGAATCGTGCTTGACGAAATGGCTTAAATACAACAGCGCCGGTTCAACCGCGGACAGCTGCTCGCGTTCCAGCTCTCCCTTGAAAAGCAGATGCAGCTCCAGCACCATCCGTTTCAGCAGCTTCGCGGCATTCCGCCGGTCATGCGCATAAATGACCGGAAACAGCCGGTCCCCGCCGGTCACCGCGTACTCCGCGCAGAACCCCTGATAATTGTTTGTGTAGTGGGCCCACATCGGAAAATTGTCCAGCTTCGCAGTGAAGCTGGCCGACAGGAGCACTTTCCGGATCCGGTCGAGCAGCCGCTCCATCATCCCGGCCTCCTGCTGATCCGCAAACTCCGAATCGTCCAGCAGAACGGCTTTGAACTCAAACGGGTCATTCAGAAACTCCGCGGCGCTCGCCCAGATCTCCCCGTTGCGGATCGACGCCATGCGCAGCTCATTCTCCGTCCGCCAATCCACCCGCCGCTCGTCAAAAAGCGGAGAGAACTTGTACAGCGTCCCGGGAATGCAGGAATTCTTGTACTGGATGGCGTCCTCGACGGATCGCTCTGATAAAAGTTCCGCAAAATGCTTGGGTTCGAATTGTTCGGTCATAGGATATCCCTCCGGCTGGCTCAGTCTGGCGGCTCGCTTTTCTATACCCGATTATAAAGGGGCTTGCCTTCTCCGGGCCAATCACCTACACTATGAGCGGCGGGAAATCCCGCCTGCACGAAAAAACTGCATACCGTTTTCTGCGCTGGGGGTGCCCGTTTTGGGCTGAGATGCGAGCGACTGCTCCGATCCCTTTGGACTCGAACAGGTTAGGACCTGCGTGAGGAAGTGCGGCGGATTTCAATGCGCCTGCTTTAGTGTTCGCACGGCTTTCAGAAATCTCAGCTGCATCTTCGCGGATGCGGCTTTTTTGTGTTCATTTTCAACAAGGGGGAAATCAACATGGATCAACTGCAATGCGGAATGAGCCCGATCACCGGGTTCCGTTTCACGCTCAACCCGATGACGGACGGCTTCGTCGACGTGATCACCGGCGCACTGAAGGAAACCGACACATCCGCCGTCTGGATGCATACCGACGACGTATCGACGGTCATCCGCGGCAAGCAGGCGCATGTGTTCAATGTCGCCAAGGCGATCACGCTGCATGCGGCAAAAACCGGCGTGCATGTCGCACTGAACGGCACGTTCTCGGCCGGCTGCCCGGGAGATTCGGCGGGGGACGCGTTTCTCGACAAGCCGGACGAACTGCTGAACCGGGACGAGACCCGGCAGTACGTCTCCTCGCAGTTCGCGCTTTATCCGATGAACAACCCGGACTACATGTCAGTCATCTACCGGGAAGTCGACCGGGCGAAGGAACGCGGCGTCTTCAACGAATCGATGCATTACGCGAGCGGCATCCACGGAGATATCCACGATGTATTTGACTTCTACGAAGAAGCGTTCACGAACGCCCGCTCGGATGAGCACCGCCACCTCGTCATGACCGTCTCGATGAGCGTGAACAGCCCATCCCACGGAGGTGCCGGCCGATGATGAAATCATGGAAGCTGAAGGAAATCATCCTCATGTCGCTGTTCGGCGTCGTCTTCGGCATCGTCTACCTCGTCTTCGTCCATCTCGGCAATATCTGGTCGGGGCTCATCGGGCCGCTCGCCTACGAGTGGATGTTCGGCATCTGGTTCATCGTCTCGATCCTCTGCATGGCGATCATCCGGAAGCCCGGCGCCGCCTTCCTGCCCGAAACGCTCGCCGCGATCATCGAAGTCCTGCTCGGAAACGGCGCCGGTCCGCGCCTCATCCTGTCCGGAATCATCCAGGGGCTCGGTGCGGAAGCGGCTTTCGCGGCGACCGGCTACAAGCGGTTCAACCTTCCCGTCATGATGCTCGCGGGCGCCGGCTCCGCCGTGTTCAGCTTCGTCTACGGCTATTTCGTCTCCGGCTACGCGGCGCTTGATCCGAAGTTCGTCCTGATCATGCTCGGACTCCGCGTGATGAGCGGCATCCTCATTGCCGGCGTCGGAGGCAAATACCTCGCGGACGGCTTGCTCGCGACCGGTGCACTCCGCGGCTACGCCATTTCCCGGGCCGGCAAGGGGGAGGCCCGTGTCTGAGTCCATTTTCGCACTCGACCGCATGTCGTTCCGGTTCCCGGATGACGGGGGGAACACGCTCACCGATCTTTCGTTTGAAATCAAACGCGGCGAGCGGGTCGTCCTGTCCGGACCGAGCGGCTGCGGCAAAAGTACGCTTCTTTTCTTGCTCAACCGCCTGTACCCGGCGAACTGCGACGGTTTCGTGTCGGGCGGCCTTTCCTTGTTCGGCCGGCCGTCGGAGGATTGGCATCCGGGCGAGATCAACCGGCTCGTCGCGACCGTCTTTCAGGACCCCGACTCGCAGTTCTGCATGCCGACCGTCGAGGAGGAGCTCGCCTTCACACTTGAGAACCTGCATGTATCGAGGGCCGAGATGGAGCGCCGGATCACGGACGTGCTGGAACTCACCGGTCTTTCCGGCTTCCGTCACTCGGTCATCCAGAACCTGTCAGGCGGGCAGAAACAGCGCATTGCGACCGCCTGTGCGCTCGTCATGGAGCCGGACGCGCTGCTCCTCGACGAACCGCTCGCCCATCTCGACCCGCTCACCGCCGAGGAACTCGTCCGGTGGCTGGACCATCTGCAGAAACAGACCGGCCTCACCGTCGTCGCGGTGGAACACCGGCTTGACCTGTGGCACCGGTTTTTCGACCGGGAACTCCAACTCGGACCGGACGGACGGCTCACCGGAGACCGGCCGTTCTCGCCGAAACCGCCCGTCCGGTTCCCGGAACGGCCGCCCGCTGCCGGGCCGGGACCCGTGCTCGGTGTGGACGGACTTTCAGTGACGATCAAAGACAAACAGATCCTCGCCCCGCTGTCATTCGGACTGGACCAGGGCGAAGTCGCCGTCATCGCCGGCCCGAACGGCAGCGGCAAATCAACACTCGCGAAAGCGCTCTGCGGCATCTATAAATCAAGCGGGGCGATCAAGGCGCCCGGCGTCGGCTACGTGCCCCAATCGCCGGAATTCCTGTTCCTGACCGAGTCGGTCCGCGACGAACTCGCCTTCTCCGGAATCGCCTCCGCAGAGCGCATCGATGATCTGATGGAACGCCTCCGGCTCGACGAAATCGCGGACGCCCACCCGTTCTCCGTCTCCCACGGACAAAAGCGGCGCGTGGCGATCGGCGCCATGCTCGCGGACAACCGGCCGGTCATCATCATGGACGAACCGACCTCCGGCCAGGACGCCGCCGCCCTTCTTGAGCTGTTCGGCCTGATTGACGAAAGGCGGCGTGAAGGAGTGACGTTCCTCATCATCACACACGACATGGAATTCGCCGCCGCCATCGCCGACTCGGTCTTGCTGATCAAAGACGGCCGGCTCACCGGCAAATTCAAGGCCGCGGACATCTGGGCGGATTCCGCACTTCTCGCCGACCATCATTTGATCCCGCCGAAAGGAGCGACCCGCCTTGAGCCGGCTCTTGCATGACATGAACCCGTCGGTGAAGTTTCTCGTCGTCATCATCGCGATGCTCACGATGGCCTTCTTCTTCAACCCGTGGACGCCCCTCCTCTTCTGGATCGGCATCCTCGTGTTTCAAGCGGCGGCCAGCCGGATCAACTGGAAACTGTGGGCGCTCATGATGCTCCCGTTCACGCTCGGCGCCGCCGGCTACCTGTGGACCACACTCGTCTTCGGCGCCGACACCGGCGGAGAAATCATCGGCTCCTTCCTCGGCATCGACGTGACCGACGAACAATGGGCGCGCGCCTGGTCCCTCACCTTCCGAGTGATGGCCTTCTCCAGCCTCTCGCTGCTGTTCGCCCTCACCACCGATCCGGTCACATTCGTCATGAGCCTCATGCAGCAACTCCGACTCCCGCCGAAACTCGCCTACGGCACGATGGTCAGCTACCAGTTCCTCCCGGTATTGAAAGACGAACTGGTGCAGATCCGTCAGGCCCAGCGGCTTCGCGGCGCCGACGAAGGCAAACGATGGTGGCAGCGCGCCCTCGGCATGCGCCGCCTCCTCATCCCGATGCTCGCCGGCGCCGTCCGCAAAGCCGAACGCACCGCCTTCGCCATGGAAGCCCGTGGATTCACCGGCGAACCGCGTAGTGAATTTCACCGCCCCGTGGAGCTGAGAGCTACGGACCTCGCCCTCGCCGGCGTCTTTCTCCTGCTGCTTGTGGGGAGTTGCGTGGCTGGGGTGGTCATGGGGGAAAGCAGCGGATTCTTGCTGGGGAGCGGGTGAGGGGTTTAGGGCGTGGTGAGAGGGTTTGATGCCTTTGGGGCGGGTGAGAGATTTGGGGTGTGGGAGAGTGAAAAAGTGAGTGGGCGCTTTGAGGGACGAGTGAGCCGCTTTGGACTGCGAGTGAGCCGCTTTGGGACCCGAGTAAGCCGCAATTCGGCGCGAGTGAGCCGCTTTGGGGTCCGAGTGAGCCGCAATTCGGCGCGAGTAAGCCGCTTTGGTACGCGAGTGAGCCGCAATTTGACACGGCATGCCTCTTCCGGATGTGAGTGGGCGGCAATCGGGTCCGAGTCGGCAGCTTTCAAGCCCGAGTGAGGACCTTTCGACGCCGAGCCGGTGGCAATCCACAGCGAGTGGGTGCCTTCTCCCCTTCTGATTGCTTGGGTGTCGGCTGACGCCGTTTCAAATTGCGGCGTCTGGGTCCCTAGATAATTAACGTCTCAGCTCAGCAAATTAACGTCTCAGCCTAGCTAATTAACGTTTCAGTTCAGCAAATTAACGTCTCAGCCTAGCAAATTAACGTTTCAACCTAGATACACAACGTTTCGACCCAGATACACAACATTTCACGATCCCCCCCAGGATTATGTAAACTCACTCACTATTCGAGCCTTAACGCCCACTCACTCACCAATACTGAAACTCTAAAGTTGATACTCACCCTGCGAAAGTTAACACTCGCTCGCCCAAACGTGACACCCGCACGCCCAAAGTTAACACCCACCCCACACCGCGAAATCCGTTCCAATACGAAAGCACCCGCCACGGCGGGTGCTTTTCCTTTGGTTATTCCAGAACTTCGCCTTCCAGGGCGCCTTCGTCCACGTGCACGCCCATGACTTTCATTTTCGGGATGAACGCTTCGCTCCGCTTTAGGGCGTTGCCGTATACGCGGGTGCGGTAGTGTTTCCGCCGCAGCACGACGATCCAGTAGCTTTCATGAAGCTCCAGTCCGCCGATGCAGCGGGTCAGCTCGTCCATGTCGAGGACGATCAGTTCGCCGCCGGGGCGGTTGCCGTACGATCCGACGATCGCCACGTGGCAGTTTCCGAATTCATCGTCCAGCTCCCGGATCCGCGCCACTTCTTCCGGCCGGAATGAGAACGACCACCGGATCGATTTTTCTTTCCGCTTCGACGAAGGCGCCGACAGGTACTTGGAATACACGACGAATTCTTCGCCGTCCCGCTTGAGCTTGTATACGCCTTCCGGATGTCCTTCGAGAATCGACACTTCAAATCCCTTGTTCAGCAATACGTTCGTCAGTGCGCCGTGAAAAAAATCCACCTTCCGAATCCTCACCCGATCTCCTCCTCTGAAAGAACAGCTTGTTACCTATCCCTTTCCCCGAATCGGGAGGTTTTAACTATCCCGCCGGCTCACTGCGCCTTCCCGCAGCACTTTTTATACTTCTTCCCGCTTCCGCACGGGCACGGGTCGTTGCGGCCGATTTTCTGGACGGTGACGGGATGCACGGGTGGTGCTTCAAATGAAGGCATGCGGCTTCCGGCAAAGCGGTTCACCGGACCGGCGCCGGCCAGTTCGTTCGGGGTGTGGCCCCGGTTTTCCCAAATCCTCGTGTTGTTCGACATTTCCACGTACAGCGGGAAAATCTCCATGAGCTGCTGTTCGCTCGGGATGGCGCCGGCGTCTTCGAGAAGCGCCGACATGGCCTTCGTCGGTGCCGGCTCTGCCGTGATGTAGAAATGCGCCGTGTCGACCCAGTTTTCGAGCCCGGCTTCATCTCCCGGGAAGAAATGCCGCTTCGCGTATTTCCGGAATGCCGCGACCTGCGGCGTCTCCTCGTAGTAGTTGGCGTTCGCGTAGCGGAGGAGCTCCTCTTTCGGCGGCACGTAGTACGGTTTCCCGTTGGCACGCGCCCGGTAATAATCGAGCTCCCCCTCTTCCTCAATAACTTCATCGACGAACTCCCGCCCTTTGACGAAGACGAATTTCCGGTCGATCCACTCGGCGAAGCCCGGATCTTCCAGCATGTCCATCAGGTCGGCCGCCCGGAGGTCCGCACCGTTCTGTTCATTATAGATCTCCGCCACTTTGCCGGCCGGTACGACGCCATACAGATGAGTGGCCGCTGCGATGTAGTCGGCGATTTCCTCCGACCGCGGGTCCAGTTCCGGAAGCCTGCCGCGGGCCAGCACCCCTTCACCGAGTTCCGCCCCCGTGTGGCCGCGGTGCGCCCAGCTCCGCATATGGTTCAGCATGATCGCCGCCATCTGCCTCAGCTGCTGATGGTCCTGCTCCTCGTCCGCCCGGAACCGGTCTTCCGACAGGACGCCCATCAGATCGATCTCCCCGGCAACGCCGATTTTCCGCGACGCCTCCTTCACTGCCTGAAACAGTTCATTCACCCGGCCGTCGTCATAGCCGAGTTCCTCTTTCGCGTACGTCTTCAAAGCCGCCGCCTGTTCGGTCTCCTCGACATACGACTCGTCCGAGTAGCGCAGAAGCTCCTCCTTCTCCGGAACGAAATACCGCTTGCCGTGAGCGGCCCCGGTGTACTCGTCGGTCTTGCCGCCCTCATGGATCTGCCGGTGCACGAACAGCGTCCCCTCGAGGCAAACGCCCCGCTCCCGGAGACCGGCCTTCTCCCTTGCCACAAACTCCCGGAGCTCCGGATAGCTCAGCTCCCCGACCTGCTTCGAATAAAGCTCCGCCACTTTCTTCTGCGGGACGACGCCGTAAAACCCGACCGCCGCCGTGATGTAATCCATCAAATCCTGTTCATTCATTAAAAGCCCTCCGTTCACCGATTGTCTTTCCTGCCATTATACAGGGATTGGGCCGTACCGGCAGGCGGACCGCGCCCAAAAGCGAAAGACCATCCGCACACGGGAACCCCGTTCGCGGATGGTCTTATCGTAAAAGCCGTTATTGCACTTGCCGGTTCTGCCCTGAGACGAGGCCTGTGATGAGGATGATGAACGAGACGACTAGGAGCATCCAGAGCGGCAAGGTCCAGCTGCCGGTGGCGTCGTGGAAAATGCCGAACAGCGCCGGGCCGGTCGCCGCGAGCAGGTAGCCGAACGACTGGGCCATGCCCGACAGTTCCGATGCTTCCTGCGGGCTGCGGGTGCGCAGGTTGAAGAACATCATCGCGAGGCTGAATGCAGAGCCCCCGCCGATGCCGATCAGGACGGCCCACACCGGCATGAGCGCGGTGCCGCCGATCCCCGTCAGGATGCCGAGCGTTCCGAGGATGAAGAGCGCCGCGGTCGCCCAGACGAGCGGGATCTGACTTTTCATCTTGCCGGCGATGACCGGGATGATGAATGTGAACGGAATGAGTGCGAATTGCATGAGCGACAGGATCCAGCCGGCCGCGCTTGCCGTCACGCCCTGTTCTTTCAGGATTTCCGGCAGCCACGCGACGATCGTGTAGAACATGAGCGACTGGAGGCCCATGAACACCGTGACGTTCCACGCCAGCCGCGATTTCATGAGGTTCGCGGTCGGCTGGCCGGCCGTCGCCGAAGCTGCCTCTCCCCGGCGCAGCTTCACGCGGGGCAATAAAACAAGGATCGCCGCAAGCGAAATGAAGCCCCAGTAGCCGAGCGAGCCGTTCCATCCGAGCTTGGCGGACACCGGGACGCTGAGACCGGACGCGATCGCGGCGCACAGGTTCATCGATACCGCATAGATCCCGGTCACGACGCCGATGTGATTCGGGAAGCTTGACTTGATCAGTCCCGGAATGAGCACGTTGCCGAACGCGATGCCGAGCCCGATGAAGAGCGTCCCGGTGAACAGCGTGCCCGTGCCGGCGATCATCCTGAGGAAGATTCCCGCCGTCAGGATGATCGACGCGAAGAACAGCGTCGTCTCCATGCCGAACCGCCGGGCGAGTTTCGGCGCGAACGGCGACAGGACGGCGAATGCCAGCAGCGGCAAAGTCGTCAGGAACCCGGCGGCGAGGCTTGAAATGCCGAGGCTCGTCCGGATTTCGGCGACGAGCGGGCCGACCGACGTGAGCGGCGCCCGCAGGTTCATCGCGACGCTGATGATCGCCAGGAAAATGAACAGCATCTCTGCGCTCGCGATCATTTTTACTTTTTGTTCAGTTGGTTGCAGTAAGTCTTGTTGTTGTACCCTCATGCTGTGCCTCCATTTATTGCTGAATCTGTGTTTGTTTGAACTGCGTGATGTATTCGTTGACCGCCGCCATCGCCCGGTCCGGATTCCGGCCGGCAATGGCGTCGATGAGCGTGTCGTGGTACTGGTATTGGATATTTTCGTCTGAAGAGGCATCCAGGATATTCCGGATCGACGCGGCGAGCGGATCGGCGAGATGGCCGTACAGATCGACGAGCACCGAATTATGGGACGCCCGGACGACCGCCTTGTGCAGCGCAGCGTCAGCGGCCAGATACGCCCGGCCGTCCCCGCTTTCCATCGCCGCCCGGCACTCCGACAGCAGCGCCCGCATCTCATCGAGGTTCTCCCCGGACCGCCGGATCGCCGCCAGCCGGGCCGCCTCCCGCTCAAGCGCATGCCGCACCTCGAGCGTCTCGAGCACATCGGCCCGGTCCACCCGCTTGCGGATGGCGGCCTCAAGCACGCTCGAAGAAGACACATAAGTGCCGCTCCCCTGCCTCGACTGCAGCAGACCCGCATGAACGAGCGCGCGGACCGCCTCCCGAAGCGTATTGCGGCTCACGTCAAACTCGTCGACCAGCTCCATCTCCGTCGGAATCCGCTCCCCGACCGGCCACTTCCCCGAATCAATGAGCGCCTCCATCTGCCCCGCCACCTGATCCACGAGCGACGACCGGCTCGCCTTCGAAATCCCCGTCAACTGCCTCACCTCTCGAAATTTGTAGGATGATTGGACGAATGAGAGTATAACATGCGGCGGGCGGGTGTGTAAATGGGGGGACGAGGTGGGGCGGAGCGGGNTCCCGCCGTCAGGATGATCGACGCGAAGAACAGCGTCGTCTCCATGCCGAACCGCCGGGCGAGTTTCGGCGCGAACGGCGACAGGACGGCGAATGCCAGCAGCGGCAAAGTCGTCAGGAACCCGGCGGCGAGGCTTGAAATGCCGAGGCTCGTCCGGATTTCGGCGACGAGCGGGCCGACCGACGTGAGCGGCGCCCGCAGGTTCATCGCGACGCTGATGATCGCCAGGAAAATGAACAGCATCTCTGCGCTCGCGATCATTTTTACTTTTTGTTCAGTTGGTTGCAGTAAGTCTTGTTGTTGTACCCTCATGCTGTGCCTCCATTTATTGCTGAATCTGTGTTTGTTTGAACTGCGTGATGTATTCGTTGACCGCCGCCATCGCCCGGTCCGGATTCCGGCCGGCAATGGCGTCGATGAGCGTGTCGTGGTACTGGTATTGGATATTTTCGTCTGAAGAGGCATCCAGGATATTCCGGATCGACGCGGCGAGCGGATCGGCGAGATGGCCGTACAGATCGACGAGCACCGAATTATGGGACGCCCGGACGACCGCCTTGTGCAGCGCAGCGTCAGCGGCCAGATACGCCCGGCCGTCCCCGCTTTCCATCGCCGCCCGGCACTCCGACAGCAGCGCCCGCATCTCATCGAGGTTCTCCCCGGACCGCCGGATCGCCGCCAGCCGGGCCGCCTCCCGCTCAAGCGCATGCCGCACCTCGAGCGTCTCGAGCACATCGGCCCGGTCCACCCGCTTGCGGATGGCGGCCTCAAGCACGCTCGAAGAAGACACATAAGTGCCGCTCCCCTGCCTCGACTGCAGCAGACCCGCATGAACGAGCGCGCGGACCGCCTCCCGAAGCGTATTGCGGCTCACGTCAAACTCGTCGACCAGCTCCATCTCCGTCGGAATCCGCTCCCCGACCGGCCACTTCCCCGAATCAATGAGCGCCTCCATCTGCCCCGCCACCTGATCCACGAGCGACGACCGGCTCGCCTTCGAAATCCCCGTCAACTGCCTCACCTCTCGAAATTTGTAGGATGATTGGACGAATGAGAGTATAACATGCGGCGGGCGGGTGTGTAAATGGGGGGACGAGGTGGGGCGGAGCGGGGTGGCGGGCGAGTGACGCGAGTTTCGGCGTGAGTGACGCAAGTTTGGCCGCGAGTGACGCAAGTTCGCGCCCGAGTGACGCAAGTTGGCGTCCGAGTGACGCGAGTTTGGCGTGGGCGGCATGGATTAATTGTGAAACTAAAGGTGGGCGGGTCGAAACTAAAGCTGGACCTTCTGAAACTAAAGCTGGACGCTCTGAAACTAAAGAAAGAATTCCGACCCACGCAAAAAACACCTTCCCCAATGGAAAGGCGCTCCTGATAAATGGGCGGGATCGACTGGTTATTCCCGGCTTTCTTCATAAAACACAATCCGATTGGATGACGGATCGAGCACAGTCAGTTCGTCCGTTCCCCACGGAACCCGCTCGATTTCCGGATTCATGAACGGATAGTCCTGCTTCCTGAGCCGGCCGAGGAAGGCTTCCAAATCATCCAGCCGGATGCGCACCGCGCTTCCCGGCGTCGCGTCGCCGTGGTGCTCGCTCAGATGGATCACATTCCCATCCAGGGACAGCTCAGCGTAGAGCGGCATGCCCTCCTCAAACCGGTGCTCCCAGACGATGGTGAACCCGAGATAATCCCTATAAAATGCGTAAGTCCTCTCCGGATCAAACATCCGCAGAATCGGAATGACCATCCCAATCACCCCTCGCCTCTTGATTTCACCCGATAGTATAACATGCGGCAAAGGGGAAATACCGGGAAAACCGGACGAGTGACGCAAGTTCGGACGCGAGTGACGCAAGTTCCGCCCCGAGTGTCGCAAGTCCCTGCCGCCCCCCTCCATCCATCACCCGTAGCTCCCATTAAACCTCGCCGCAAACGCCTCCGCGTCCCTCCGGTCCAGCCCCAAAGGCGCGATCGCCGCACCGCCGACCGGAGGCAGGACCGGCCGGACGAACCGGAAACGGAACCCGCTCCCCGCCCGCAGCTTCTCCAACTCCTCCTCAAACACCCCGAAGTCGGTGAACACGCCGCCCGCCAGCACGACCGGAATCTCACTCCCATGGAATTCACTCTTACGAAAGCAGGCGACGATCGAATCGAAAAACCCGTCACAAGCCACACGCACAATCCCGCCGGCCGCTTCATCCGTGCGCGCCAGTTCCGTCACATACCGGCCGAGCGGCGCGATCCGGCTGCGCGGGTGCACACCGCCACCGTCCCCGTACAAAACCGGTATCAATTCCGGCACCGACGCCACCCCGAAATGGCCGAGCACTGACGCAGTCAATCCGGTCTCCGGCCCCCGCCCGTCATACGCCCGGAACACGCTCCGGAGCGACCGGATCCCGAGGTCATAACCGCTCCCCTCATCGCCGGCCAGCCAGCCCCATCCGCCGACCCGGTGCTCGCCGCCCGCATCGTCCAGACTATATGTAACCGCCCCCGTGCCCGCGACCTGGACGATCCCCGGCGCCCCCAAAGTCCCCGACATGAGCGCATTCAGCGAATCATTCGACACCGAAAGCCGGCACCCGTCTGGCAAAAATTGCCGCGCCGTCTCCTCCACGAGCCGCTCATTCCCGCTCTCCGTTACGCCGCTCATCCCGAAATGCGCCGCCGAAATCTGCCCGAACGCCGCCCCGTCCCGCGCCCGCAGCTCATTGAACAGCCCCGACAGCACCGCCGAAAACTCATCCGCTTTCATCACCGTCGGATTGCTCGGGCCGGCCTCCGCACGCGCGAGCACCTGCCCGTCCAGCCCGCACACGACCGCCGCCGTCTTCGTCCCGCCGCCGTCAATACCTAAAACCGTCATCCGAACGCCCCCTCCCTTCACGGCGGAAACCGGTACCGGTTGATGAACCGCACCGCCTCCGCGATATCCCGCACCGGATCCGCCCTCACTTCCCGCTCGACTGTCAAATACCCGTCATATCCGATCGCCTGCAACGCCCGGAAATACGCATCGAAATCGACCGCCCCCTCCCCGGGCGGAACCTCGCGGAAAAACTCCCCCCGCTCGACCATCTCCGCAATCTCGCCGTGCGAACTGCCTTGATTATACCCGTGCATGCCGTACACGTCCCTCGGATCGGCCGGCCGCAGCCGCACCCCGTCCTTCACATGCGTATGAACGATATACTCCTTCAGCAGATGCACCCCCTGTACAGGATCGTCGCCCGTCACCATCACCAGATTCGCCGGATCAAAATTCACCGACACCCCGTCGCCCGGAAGAGAATCCAGAAACTTCTTCAGCCGCGCGCTCGGCTCCGGCCCCGTCTCGATCGCAAAGAACCCGTCCACACTCTTCGCATACGCCGCCAGCTCCCCGCACGCCGCCTGCATCGCCTCGTACACCGGACCCGACTCATCCTCCGGCACAATCCCGATATGCGTCGTCACGATATCTGCCCCGAGCTCCTTCGCCAAATCGATGATCCGCTTCGACTTCTCGACCTTCCCCGGATTCGCCGCCCGGTCCTGAAACCCATGCCCGCCGAGATCCCCGCAAAGCGCAGAAACCTCAAGACCGAGCCCGGCAATAAAACCCGCGAGCTCCCGTCTCTTGGCCGGGCTCATTTGCGCAGGATCCAGCTCGCCCGACACCGCATACNNNCCACGAGCCGCTCATTCCCGCTCTCCGTTACGCCGCTCATCCCGAAATGCGCCGCCGAAATCTGCCCGAACGCCGCCCCGTCCCGCGCCCGCAGCTCATTGAACAGCCCCGACAGCACCGCCGAAAACTCATCCGCTTTCATCACCGTCGGATTGCTCGGGCCGGCCTCCGCACGCGCGAGCACCTGCCCGTCCAGCCCGCACACGACCGCCGCCGTCTTCGTCCCGCCGCCGTCAATACCTAAAACCGTCATCCGAACGCCCCCTCCCTTCACGGCGGAAACCGGTACCGGTTGATGAACCGCACCGCCTCCGCGATATCCCGCACCGGATCCGCCCTCACTTCCCGCTCGACTGTCAAATACCCGTCATATCCGATCGCCTGCAACGCCCGGAAATACGCATCGAAATCGACCGCCCCCTCCCCGGGCGGAACCTCGCGGAAAAACTCCCCCCGCTCGACCATCTCCGCAATCTCGCCGTGCGAACTGCCTTGATTATACCCGTGCATGCCGTACACGTCCCTCGGATCGGCCGGCCGCAGCCGCACCCCGTCCTTCACATGCGTATGAACGATATACTCCTTCAGCAGATGCACCCCCTGTACAGGATCGTCGCCCGTCACCATCACCAGATTCGCCGGATCAAAATTCACCGACACCCCGTCGCCCGGAAGAGAATCCAGAAACTTCTTCAGCCGCGCGCTCGGCTCCGGCCCCGTCTCGATCGCAAAGAACCCGTCCACACTCTTCGCATACGCCGCCAGCTCCCCGCACGCCGCCTGCATCGCCTCGTACACCGGACCCGACTCATCCTCCGGCACAATCCCGATATGCGTCGTCACGATATCTGCCCCGAGCTCCTTCGCCAAATCGATGATCCGCTTCGACTTCTCGACCTTCCCCGGATTCGCCGCCCGGTCCTGAAACCCATGCCCGCCGAGATCCCCGCAAAGCGCAGAAACCTCAAGACCGAGCCCGGCAATAAAACCCGCGAGCTCCCGTCTCTTGGCCGGGCTCATTTGCGCAGGATCCAGCTCGCCCGACACCGCATACATCTGCACCCCGTCCGCGCCCAGCTCCTTCGCCTTCCGCAACGCCTCCCGGAGCGGCAGCCGGAAGTTGTCCGTGATCACCCCGACTTTATTCGCCATCCGGATCGTCATCAAACACGACCTCCCGTCCGGTTCTCGCCGACTCATAAACGCCGTCCAGCATCCTCATCACCGCCAGCCCGTCCTCAAGCGGCGCGGCCGTCGCCCCGTCCCCCAGGCAGCACGCAACAAAATGATCGATCTCCGCCGCAAACGCCTCATCAAAATCAAGCGTCGGATGATCGATCTGCGGCTCGATGTTCAAGATCGTATTGTGCGCCTCCGACACGAGCATCAGCTCCGGCTCGAGCTCCGCACCGCCCCTCGTCCCGTACAGCCGGATCCCCGTCTCATTCTTCCGCGCATGCAGACTGAACGACACATCCAGCATCAGCACCGCCCCGTTCTCGAACGTGATCATCGCCGCCGCCAGATCCTCTACTTCATTCTTATCCGCGCTATAATCCGACGCCTTATAAAAATCCAGATTCTCCACATGCCCCCGGTTGCCGAGCGGATCGAACGTCCGCCCCGTCACCCGCACCGGCCTCGGCCTCCCCATCAAATACCAGCAAATATCGATGAGGTGAACGCCAAGATCGATCAGCGGCCCCCCGCCCGCAAGCGACCGGTCCGAAAACCACCCGCCCGGATTGCCGATCCGCCGGATGCACGTCCCCTTCGCATAATAAATATCACCAAGCGCCCCATCATCGATAAACCGCTTCAACACCCGCGAATTCGCCGCAAACCGCCGCACGAACCCGACCTGGAACACCCGACCCTTCCCCTCCGCCGCATCCCGCACCTTCAACGCCTCCGCATAACCCATCGCCAGCGGCTTCTCCACCAACACATGCTTGTCGTGTTGCAGCGCCCTGACTGCGAGTTCTGCATGCGTATTATTCCACGTGCAAATGCTCACCGCCTCAATCTCCGGATCCTCCAGCAGCGCATCCAGCGAACCGAACACCTTCCTCACCCCGAACCGGCCCGCCTTCTCCGTCGCCCGCTCCATCGACAAATCAAACACCCCGACCAGCTCCACCCGGGCATTCCGCTTATACGACTGCAAATGAAAATCCGAAATCATCCCCGCCCCGATGACCCCCACCTTCAACTGTTTCACCATCTCGCCCCCCTTTCCCGCCGCGTCCGACCGTCCGGTGACTTTCCTTCACTATATGGGCCGCGGACGGGTTTCACGACAGGAGAATGGATTTTCGGGGAAGGCGCTGGGGCGGGGAAAGGGCGGCGGCTGGGCGAGTGAGCCGCTTTTGGTCCCGAGTAAGCCGCTTTCGAGGCCGAGTGAGCCGCAATTGCTTCCGAGTGAGCCGCTTTCGAGTCCGAGTAAGCCGCTTTCCATCCCGAGTGAGCCGCAATCACTTCCGGGCGGCCCACTTTCGGATGCGAGTGGGTGGCAATCAAAGCCGAGTCGGCAGCAATCCGTCGCGAGTGGGTACCTTTTTCTCGCCTGATCACTTCCCGTCCATGGAAATCCGCCCTGCGAGACAAACCCATACTGTATTTCCCGCAGGGGGCTTGAGAAACTTCTCTTCCGGCCCCTCAAAAACGACGCTCACTTCCCGAAGTTGACACCCGAGACCCTGAAGTTGACGCTCACCCTATCGATATTGACACTCGCACGGCGAAAGTTGACATCCGAGACCTTGAAGTTGACACTCGTCCTAAAAGGCTTCGCAACGTGGACCACGGCGGGTCATTTTATATCCCGAAGATCGAGAAGCATGCCCAAACGAAAACAGGCTGATTACGCATACGGTAATCAGCCTGTTTCTCATGGCGCTCAAGGGATCTGCTGCTCATAGTCGCCCGGCTCCAGATCATCCGGGTTCGGATCGTACACATCTTCCACCTTCGAATCATGCGGATCCTCGACAAACACACTCGGCCCGTCCTGCCCCGCCTCCACCGGCTCGACCGGCGTATAGCAATCCCCGCAGCGCTCGGGATCCGGAGACTGCACCGCCGCAAATTCCCTGCCGCATTCAATGCACTGGACGTTTGGAACCATCGATCAACCCTCCTCTTTTCGTGGATTAGTATGGGCTGAATCGGGTATTGCCAAACACGCAGGGCAGGCACTTTGTGCAATGAAAGCCGGACGTATCCGTTCAACCCCTCCTCACCCCCCCACCAAAAAAGAGCAGCCCGCAGGCCGCCCTCTTGTCCTTCTTAAAACACCAACCAATGTGCAATGAGCACGATAATCGGCAACGTGATCACCGTGCGCTGGACGAAGATGACGAATAGGTCGAGGAAGCTTACCGGGATATTCGAGCGCAGGATCAGGATGCCGATTTCCGACATGTAGACGAGCTGTGTGAGTGACAGCGCGCCGACGACGAACCGGGTGATTTCGCTCTCGATGCCGCTGCCGATGACCGACGGCAAGAACATGTCCGCGAAGCCGACGAGCATCGTCGGGATGGTTTCCTCATCGGCTATTCACTTTATGTATACCAGCCGGCACAGTCGTGCCAACTGTAAGCGCTTGGATTTCTGTATAAGTTTCTCATCAGGAGAATCATGCAATTCGGCATGCCAACGATTGCTTCGACTCGGAGCTGCAGCCGGATGCACTTCAATTCCCATGCATGTATGGGCAGATATAGATACCACAGCCTTCAGCTTAAAACGTTTGGAAAACAATTCCACAATCTCTTCTTGGTCTCTGTTCCCTTTTCGGTCAACCGAAAGTCCATTCTTATCATAGAATGCAGCTGAAGATGGGCGATTGGCCTGTGTACTCCAATGGAAAGGAGCGGGACCGATGGCACGGTATAAAATTTCTTCGTCTTTAAGCATAAAAATCATTCAGTTCCCTGTTAATTCTGTTGGAAGATAACTCAGCAACCTCCAATGTTTCGATTCCCCGTGAAAGTGACTTAAAGATCTCCATCTCCTCATCTGTCAATTCAATTTCCAGGTAATCACCGTTTTCCCTTTCGTACTCCAGTTGAATGGATCCGGCAGCCGTAGGCTGGATTTCCGGTTGATAAATGAGATCTGAAATCATATACTCTACATTTTGGATTAATGAAAGAGAAATTTCTTGTGCATGCTCTCCATCCCAACCAAACTGCAGTGATTTCATTAGCTGAAGACGTTCCCGATTTTCATTGAGTCTGCTTGCAGACATAAGAAATCCCGGATTAAATGAGGCAGTCTGATTCTCAAGTAGATTATTATTCGTTTTTCTCCGGTTGAATAAAGCAGGGTGAACAGTCTCATTGGAAGAACTTGTATGCATGATGACCATATTATTCACCGCCTTTAGAGTGTTCTAATCTTTGTATATGAGTGCCCAACCAATCATGGAACTGTCTGGCATGTTCCAAGTTCATGATGATCCCTGTTTCAATATAACGAATGGCTGCCACCGGGACCTCCGGATCGACCACTTCCGACCCGATAACTTCTCCCTTTTCGTTAATGTTCAATTCTTCGCTATAGGGAATCGGCATCCGCTCAAAATAGAAATTCGCCACAATTTCGCCTTGAGAATTTACTCCTCCAAAAGCACCATTAACATAAACAGGGTTATACTTTTCTTCAAACTTGTATTTAAAATTTAGTTTCACTTCTGGAGCTCCCTTAGATTCCTCCATGCTTCATTTCCTCCCGACGTAGTTCTTGTATATTGAGTATTCGACCAACCTGCGTGAAATCCTCTTATACAGACCTCTCATTTACATACCCAATTCCGACTACAAAGTGAGCATGGCCAAATCCAATTAAGAATATTATCACGCGGCCATCACCGGTATGCAACAGGGAGGTACCACTAATTCGTACGGCGTCTGCATCCTTAGCTAATTAACGTCTCGCCTTAGCTAATTAACGTTTCAGTCCAGATACACAACGTTTCAGCTAAGATAAACAACGTCTCAGCTCAGATACACAACGTTTCAAGAGTGCGTCCAGTATATTGTATAAAACCCGGAGCGAAGCGTTGCTTTTATCCACTCACCCGCCCTCTCACGCCGCCCCAATCCAAAACCAGAACCGGTGCACGTGCCCGTCCGTGTCGACGCCGATTTCGCCGCCGTGGCGTTCGACGATTTCTTTGGAGATTGCGAGGCCGAGGCCGGCTCCGCCGAGGGAGCGGTGACGGGAGGGCTCCATGCGGGCGAAGCGTTCGAATATGATTTCCTGGCTGTCGGTCGGGATGGGGAGGCCCGGTCCTTCGACGGCGAGTTCATATCGGCCGTCCCCGGATTGGCCGGTGAGGCGGACCGGGCCGGGGCCGTCGTAGTAGCGGATGGCGTTGTCGAGAAGGTTGGCGAGCACTTGCGCGATGGCATGGCGGTCCATCGGGAAAACGGCAGGCTCGACATTCATTTCGAACGGGATGCCCCGGTCCTCCAGTTGCCAGCTGAACATGCCGGCGGCCTGCGCCGTCACTTCCCTGACCGCGGCCGGTTTCTTGTCGAGAAAATGTTCGTGGCTGCTGTTTTCCCACTCCTTCAGCTGGTCGAACTGCTCCAGAAGGTCAATGAGCCGCCGGGTCTCCTGGTGAAGCGCTTCATAGAGCTCCGGACTGCCCTCGACCATGCCGGTTTTCAGGGCGTTCAAATAACCGTTGAGGTTCGTGACCGGTGTCCGGATCTCATGGGACAGGTCGGAAACGAGCTTCTTCTGCTGGCGGCGGTTGTGCTGGAGCTGGCCGGACAGTTCATTGAAATGGCGGATCAGTTCTTCCATCTCGCCGTCCGTCCGGGCCTGCACCGGACCGGGGGCGCCGCCGGCCTTCAGCTCCTTGATCGAACCGATCAGCAACTGGAGCGGACGGACGAGCGTCCGGTTCATCCGGATATGGAAAAAGCCGCCGACGGAAATGGCGGCGATGCTGAACACCCAAAGGTCCGTCCGCAGCCTGGCGCGGAACGCATCGGCACGGCCGCTGCCGCCCATGCCTTCCACGAGAAAGCAGGCCGTGCTATAAATGGCCCAGCTGCTCACCACGATGAACAGCGCCGTGATGGTGATGTTCAGGAGCGTGAGCCGCCAGAAGAAGGTTTTCGGGAAAAAGCCCCTGATTTTATTCCACAGCAAATTTATAGCCCATCCCCCTCACGGTCCGGATCCTGCTCGGCGAAGACGGATCCTCCTCGATCTTTTCCCGAAGCTTCTTGATATGTGCATCGATTGTCCGGTCCATGACGGCCCGGCTGTCGTCCGGATAAAGCTCATCAATCAGCGACTCCCGGCTGAAGATCAGATTCGGATGCTTCATGAAATGATGGAGCAGCCGGAACTCGTGGGATGTGAGCCGGACCTGTTCGTCGCCCAGCCAGACTTCGCCTTTCAGCGGTTTCAGGCAGAGTCCGCCGTACACGAGCTTTTGGCAAAAACGTCCGGTCCTTCTCAAAACAGCCTCCACATGGGCAAGCAGTTCCTCGGGCTCGAACGGCTTCGTCAAGTAGCCATCCGCGCCGATCTGCAGACCGTTCACCTTATCCTCGGTCCTCGTCTTGGCCGACAGCATGATGACAGCCGCTTCATCGGGCGACTGCTCCTTCATCCACGCGCAGACCTCTTCGCCGCTCAGCTTCGGCAGCATGAGGTCCAAAATGACGAGGCACGGCTGCGTGTCCAGAAACACGGCCTTCGCTTCTTCGCCGTCACCGGCCTCCACGACCCGGTAGCCCGCTTTTTCAAGATAAAGGCGGATCAGTCCGCGGATCATCCGGTCGTCTTCGACAATCATAATCGTCTGTTTCACGTCAATCCCTCCGCCTTTATCCTACACAGACCGGTCCGTCATTTCAGCTTGGACAGCTCGCGCCGCATCATGTCATAGTTCATCGCACCCATCGCGACGAACTGCACCCGGCCTTCCGAATCGATCATATAAGACGTCGGGTACGCGAACACCCGGTACTCCTCGGCGAGCCGGCCGTCTTCATCGAGCGGCATCGGGAATGTGAAGCCGAACTCCTCCGCAAACCGGCCGGCATCCCCCGGGTCCTTCTCCGTGTAGGCAAGATTGACCGCAAGCACGGCGACATCCTCCTCCTCGGAAATCTTCTGGATATCCGGCATCTCCGCCCGGCACGGCGGACACCACGTCGCCCAGAAGTTGATGAACACGCGCTGCCCCCGGTAATCCGACAGCCTGACGGTCTCCCCTTCCAGCGTCCGGAGCTCAAAGTCCGGAGCGATCTGGCCCCGGCCGACCCCGACCGTATCTTGGGCCGCGGCCTCTTCCACTCCCTCATCCTCCGTGTTCGTGGAAAGGACCGGGGTCCGCCCGCTGTCGGGTTCGGCGACATCTTTGCCGACAAAGTCAACGAGCACCCAGCCGATCATGGCGATCAAAACGAGTCCAAGTATCGTACGCTTCATTCCGCAACGCTCCCTTTCATCCCAATTTGGAAAGCCAAGAATCACTGATCAGATCAAGCAGGAAAGCGGCGATCCGCGGCATCAGGCCAAGGAACAGAATGAGACCCATGGCGATCATGAGAACGCCGCCGATTTTGACGATGATGCCGGATTTCCGCACGAGCCACTTCGAAGAACCGATAAAGAACGTAAGCACGAGAAACGGAACCGCAAACCCGATCACATAAAAAATGGTATACAGCAGCCCCTGTCCCGGCTGCGCGGCGGCGAGCATGAGAATGGACGCAAAAATCGGTCCGATGCACGGCGTCCAGCCCGCCGCAAAGCCGACCCCGACGAAAAACGTCCCTGCAAAACTCGTCGTGGACTTCGTATACTGAAAGCGCCGCTCCTTCATGAACGCCGGGATCTGAATCCACCCCGCCACGAAAAATCCCATAAAAATAATGAAAATACCGGCAAGCCGCTGGATGAGCAGCCCAGAATCCCCGGTCAGCAGGTCCTGCATCCATTGCCCGACGAATGAAGCGCCGGCCCCGAGGCTGACGAAGACGATCGAAATGCCGGCCAGAAACACAAGCGCATGGCTGAGGAGCTTCCTCCGGACAGGCGCCGACCGGTCCTCCTGGATATCCTTGACGCTGACGCCGGTAATATAGGAAAGATAAGCCGGAAACAGCGGCAGCACACACGGCGACAGAAACGACACCGCCCCTGCCCCGAGCGCGAGTGCCAGACCGAGCAACAGCGCCGTGTCCGCAGTGATCATACTCATGAAATCCCTTCTTTCGATTTGATCAAAGTAAATGAAACGATGGCGAAACAAACAAGCAAAACAAACCACGGAGAAAGGACGAAACCGAACAGCGTGACGAGCGGGGACGCCATCGCCACGACGGCGACCCCCGCTCCCCAAAGAAGTGCAGCCCACCGGACGAACCGGATTTCCCGGAGCGGAACAGCCACGCTAACCGCAGACAGCACTCCGTAAAGCAGCAAGTTCGGCAAGGCCGCCCCGTGACGGTCCGGGAAGTACCCGGCAAACTCAAAGAAAAAAGCGGACAAGAACAACGCCCTCAAAAGAAAGGCGAAGAATCCGGCCGGCGGCGGCTCCCGCCTCCATCTGAAACGGGCCGACACCGCGGTCAGCGCCGCCGATACGTAAAAAGCAGACGAGCCCGCAGGATAAGCTAAAACGGAAACCGGATCCCGCACGAACAGCCCGATATTCAGCACGATCTTGCCGACCCACAGGAAGATAACGAAATCGGCCAAAACCGAAGCCGCCTGACCCATGAACCCCTTCCCGCCCGTCAGCAAGGCCGCCGCCCCCGTGCCGGCGGCCAGACTTAAAACGACCAACCCGGCTTCCATCATCCGCTCCGCTGCCAGCATCCCTGTCCCCTCCCATCTGCCCTTTCATCTTACAAGCGCAATGTGAAAGTTTGATGAAAGGGAAGAGGGAAATTAACAAAAGCGGAGGTTCGCCTTCCAACCAACAGGAAAGACGGATGCCGTTGTTGTAGATGTTGGTGCACGTTTTGGAAAAAATAAAAGGGCCCGCGACAGCTTTCTCCCTGTCACGGGCCCTGCTCCATTCCCTTTCATTTTCCATCCCGTCCCCTACCGAAACTTAACCTAAAAAAACCCCTTAAGGCAACGGCCCCAAGGAGTTGAGTCAGACTGCGATCGCCAGCATGGCTGTCTTCAAATCTTCCGAATCATATACATCCAAATCAGGAACAGAGGATTCAAACTCGACTTTTACCCACCAGTGCGGAGTGGACTTCTCTTTTACTGAGACAACCTTCATTTGGGATTTCGCACCGTTGTGGATCAGCGAGGAGACGGCCTGACTGTAGAAGTTAGGGACATATCCGATATGAATATCCTCTGTATAAACGGCAACCGCAAATTCATCAGCAGTATTATCCTCTTCCGGGACAAGCCGGAGACTTTTATTTTTCCTTAGTATATCTCCCCAATTTCCCGGAAGCTTTCGATGGCGCATCCCGTGTATATAAAATTGAGATCTGATTTTGCCATCTACTCCTATCCTCAGGGGTTGCTCGAATGAATAGGTATCATTTGCCAAACGCCCTCGGGTTTCTCGTAGTATATCCATTCGGTCTGCATTCTGATTTAAACGCAGGTCATTAAGAATGGTCACATAATCAACGCGATCCGCAGAAGGAATCCGACGGTCGAAGGCAGGAAATAGCTGCGGTGAAATATACTTCTTATCAATCTGCGGAAAAGCAGGATGCAACATATATCCATTTTGCAGTGCATCCCTCAATTTCCGGGGTCTGTTGACGTTTTGCGTATACTCGAATTCAAAGTGGTCGTCAAAATTAGACAGGGTTCCGATGTGATAAAATAACCTTGTCTCTTTATTCTGCCAAACGACCAAAAGGGTCCTTACTTCACTGTTCTCCATCATATTCCTCCTCTCTCGCCCATTCAAATAGCTTTTCCCCTCTTAAAGGAATGATATGCTTTAACCATCTTTCTATCAAACACCCTCCTCACCCAACCTTCCCCGCTCTCTTCAACCCCTTCCTCCTCAACCCGTACACCACTGCCAGCAGCAGCGGCAACGCCACCCCGACCGATATGGAGATCCCCGCCCCGATTGTCGTGTTCCAGTTTTTGAACGCCATGATGTTCGGGAAAAGGGTCAGCGACAAAATCACCGCTACGCCGCCGAGCGGCAAAGTCAGGCGCCGGTAGTCGGACAACTTGAACAGCCGGGCGGTGCCGTAGACGGCCGCGAAAAAGTAAAGGGACGCCTTGAAGAAAAGAGTGATCACCCATAGACCCGCCATGAGGGACTCGACCCGCTGCACAAAATTCCCCAGGTGGATTCGCCTCGCCAGCTCGTATCCAGGAAAATGCTGCCTTGCCGTGTTCTCGGCACCGAGGATGACGATGCTCAAAAATGTCAGCGCGGTGACGAGAATCCCCGCGATCAGATTGCCGATCAAGAAGGAGTACCCTGATTTCTTCATATCTTTCGTGAAAGCCGGAAACACGACGAGCAAGACGACCGTAGTCAGGCCGGACACTTCGGCGACCGAGAAGGCGGCCCAGGCAATGTCGCCCGCCCCCGCTACCGAGACGGGCATGAGTTGCTCAAACTTGACCTGGGGCAACAGGGAAACGAGCAGGAACCCGAAAAGCAGGAGAAATACACCAATGAAAATTTCCGCGGACCGGGCGATTGTTTCGAGGCCTACGTACACCCCCTGCACGATGACAGCTCCTATAAAAAGGTTGAGGATCAGCGTGGGCGTCCTCGGCATCACCTCGATTTTGAGAAAGCTTCCCGAATAATACAGAAGTGTCGCCGTGAACGTCATCGCCGCCAGTACGAAAAACAGGGTCACCAGCCTGCCAATCCATTTCCCGAGGAGCAGTTCAATCATTTCGATGAAGGTCAAGCCGGGGAACCTGCAGGCCAGCCACACGTAAAAGGAAACGATCGCCACGCTCACCGCCGAGCCGATGGCCGCAGCAATCCATGCATCCTGCCCCGTCCTCTCTGCGAGGATGGCCGGAACCGCCAGCAAACTCGTCCCGACGGAGAAAAAGGTGACGAGCACGAGAAACTGGTAAGAGCTGATTTTCACTTGATCCATGGGCCGCCGCCCTCCTTTTTTCCTTCCGGTTATTGCAGTGAAGAATTCAGCACCGTGCCCGTCCATTCGATTTTCATTTTCACGTCCACCGTGACGGGGGTTTCCGGGAAGCCGACTTCCTTCCATTCACCTTTCATCCGATTCCACTTAGCCGGGTCGGCCCGGTGGATCACTTCGCCGAATCCGAAAATGTCCGCATCATACCGCGATTGGATGCTCGCGACCGTCTCTTCGATATCCCCGGCGAGCTTCTTCGCGAAAATTTTTTCAAGCTCAGGCAATGTTTTGAGATCGATCAAGTCCACGTCGCACTCAACCGAACCGACATTCCCTTGCGCATCCACACGAATGTTTATTGCCGGCTCCCCGTCCGGGAAACTGGCCTCAATCTTGGATTCCGCCTTCGTCACTTCAATCGTCGTCTGTCCGCCTTTCGGGCAGGAAATCACTTTCACCGTATTCTTGATTGACCCGACGGTGAAATTGTAGGCTTCGCTTTCAGTCCCGTTCAGCCAGCCGACGAGCCGGTCTGCCTGGAATACGGCCAGATTGTCATAGAAAAGCCGGGATGCCGGCAGGATCTGATCGACATTCCCCTTGTCCGAGCCGGACTCCGGGTCCCCGGTCATCTGAACGCCTGTCAGGACCGGATCTTTTCCGTCGCTCGTGATGTCGGTGATGACGTCATGGAGCTTCTTGACGTGGGTCGACGACCAGCTTTTGTGCGAGGTCTCCAGCGTCTCGAACAGTTTGCCGGCCGGGATGTTCGTGATCGTCGTGGACACGCTCAAGATGTCCGACGCCAGCCGGTCCTTTGAAATGACGACCGAATAGTCGGACCGGATCTCCCAGTCCCGGTTCATCAGATCCAGCGTATCCCGGATCCCTTCCCGCGCCAGCCCCTCACCGATCACCAAAATCTGGAGGTGCCCGGGGTAGATCCGCCGAGGCGATTCCTTCGTCATTTTCCGGATCGCCTCGAACACCGTTTCACCTTCCGCTTCGTAAATCGTGACCGGAGAACGCCCCGCACTTGTCTGAAACGAAACCTCCGACGGAACAACGACCTGGGCGGACACCCGGTAGCCTTCCTCCGCCTTGTCGATTCCGAACGCCACGACAATCGCCAGCTCATTCAGCTCCCGCTGATCCCAGCATCCGGCCAGGAGCAGGCAACAGCAAATCCATCCGATCAGGCGCTTACCCATTCTCTCCCGCTCCTTCCGAGTTTCCGGAACCCGGCGGCTTCGGCTTTGCATCCGCCATCGGCTGTTGCCTCACCGGATTCTGACGGCTGATCAAACGGGGGCGGTTTCGCATCATCCAGATCGGCAGGCGGATGATGGCATCTTTCTGGCCGGACCAGTTGAACGGCGCCATCGGAGTCAAATACGGCACACCGAACGAACGCCGGCCGCACAGATGCAAAACTAGGGCAATCAGCCCGATCGTAATGCCGAACAAGCCGAAAACCGCCGCCAATACCATAAAACCGAAACGCATAAGCCGGATGGCAAATCCCATGTCATACACAGGCGTCACGAAACTTGCGATCGCCGTAATCGAAACGATGATGACGATCGCAGCCGAAATAAAACCCGCCTCGACCGCCGCCGTCCCGATCACCATCGCCCCGACAATCGAAATGGCCGAACCGATTGAACGGGGCATCCGCAGACCCGCCTCCCGCAAAATTTCAAACGCGATCTCCATCAGCATCGCTTCAATGAACGTCGGGAACGGCACCCCTTCCCGCTGAGCGGCCAGACTGATCAGCAAAGGCGGCGGCAGCATATTCGGATGGAATGTCGTAATGGCGATGAACAAAGCCGGCATCAGCAACGCAATCGCCGCGGAAAAATAACGAAGCAGCCGGACGAAACTCGCGAACCCGACCCGCTGGGTGAAATCCTCAGGAGAATGAAAGAACTGCATGAACAATGCCGGCACGACCAAAACAAACGGCGATCCATCAACCAAAATCGCGACCCGGCCCTCCAATAACGCAGCCGCCGTCACATCCGGCCGCTCCGTATTCAAGATCGTCGGAAACACCGAAAAGCCGGTGTCCTGGATGAGCTCTTCCACATGGCCGCTGTCGAGGATCCCGTCGATGTCGATCCGGTCCAGCCGCCGGCGCAGCTCGTCCAGGACCTGATCATCCACGACTCCGTGGATATACATCAATTCCACACTCGTCTTGGAACGGACACCGATCGTCTTCGGCTCGATCCACAGATTCGGATCTTTCACCCGCCTGCGGATCAGCGCCGTATTCACCCGGATATTCTCCGAAAATGACTCCCTCGGGCCTCTCACGACCGTCTGGGAATTCGGCTCGGTCACCCCGCGCTCCACCCACTTCTTATTCGAAACCATCAGGCCGGTCGCACTGCCGTCAATCAACAAAATCGTCTCTCCGGAAAGAAGACCCTTCAATAGAACAGCGACCGACGTGACCTCCTTCACTTCACCGACCGTCAGCGCACTGTCTTTCAACGCAGTGACGAGAGAATCCGTGGACTGCGGCTCGTCCTTCGGAGGCAGATCCAGCATGAGCGACTCCAGGATGAAATCCTGCAAAGCCGCCGTATCCGTCAACCCGTCCGTATAAAGGAGACCGGCCTTGACCGGCTGATCGTTGCCGATCATAAACTCCCGGCAAATCACATCAGAACTCTGACCGAGCGTCGCCTTCAGCCCGCGGAGATTCTCCTCGAGCGAAGACTGGAGAGCGGCTTCTGGGGCGACGGCCTGCCCGCCCGACGGAGACGACGAGGAGCCGGCATCCTTATTCAAATTGAAAAACCCCATCCGACACTCCCCTTTCTGACTCGCAACCTCTGGTCGAGATTGGTTGTTGGTCAGTATGGGAGAGTGAGGGTGGGGTTATACGTGGTGGGGCGGGTTGGTATGAGTTTTGATCTATAGAATCTTGAGCAACATGCTTGGGGACAGTCGGGTTGCCCCTCGGAGCGGGGAATTTTCAAATATATTCGGAGGAAACGCATCGCCCTTACTATTGTGTTGATTACAAGCGAACCCGGACGTCTGTGCGCACTCTTGCTTTAGTTTCGGAGGGTCCAGCTTTAGTTTCGGGGCATCCACCTTTATTTTCATAACGCGAAGGGGGATGAGCATCAAGGGTTCCAAACACCAATAAAAAAAATGACCGTCATAAACGATCATTGCAATTCACCTATTGCCCGTTCCAGCAGGTCGATGTCCCTTGCGATCTGCAGTCGCATCTCGTAGTCCTGGCAAAGACGATGATCTATATGCAAGCGGGACAACTCATATGTGAACATCATATACTCCACGGAATGCTCCATCATCCCGGCCTCCCTCCGACTTGGTCCTTGTTTTATTGTTCCCGAATTGTGGAAATGGAAACCTTGCTTGCAGGGTCGGCAATCTGCAGTAAATACAGCTTTCTTGTAATAAAAAGTCAAGCTCTGACCGGATATCGGAACAAACCAAAGAAGATGCCCGGGTGGCCTTTCCGGCCTTCCCAGGCATCTCACTTAATGTGCGTATGACTGCTCACTCCGGGATCGGATGCCGGCTCTTCGTCGATCTGATCATCTCCACCGATTGGGTCACCTTTGCAAGCTTCTCTGGATCAATTTCATACCCAATCCCCACGCCATCCGGCACTTGAATCAGCCCATCTTCCATTTCGATTTCCGGTGTGACGATGTCTTCCTTCCAGTAATGGCTGGATGGAGCGGTATCGCCAGGAATGGTGAAGTTCGGGAGCGTCGTCATCTGGATATTGTGCGCCCGTCCGACGCCCGTTTCCAGCATGCCTCCGCACCACACATCGATTCCCTTTTCCATACACAGGTCGTGGATCCGCTTGGACTCCTGCAACCCGCCGACCCGTCCGATTTTGATGTTGATGATCCGGCAGCTGCCGAGTTCGATTGCCTTTCTGGCATCTTCATAGGAATGAATGCTCTCATCCAGGCAGACCGGAGTTTCAATCTGTTTTTGCAGGGTCGCGTGGTCGATGATGTCATCGTGGGCCAGCGGCTGCTCGATCATGAGCAGGTTAAAATCGTCCAGTTGCTTTAGGTGACCGATATCCTCAAGTGTATATGCCGAGTTGGCGTCGGCCATCAGAGGAATGTCCGGGAAAGCTTTCCGAACCGCCCGTATATAGTCAATATCGGCGCCTGGCTTGATTTTCACTTTAATTTTGCGGAATCCTTCCTTTACATACTGATCCACTTTGCGGACGAGTGCTTCCGGGCTCTCTTGGATTCCGATGCTCTTGCCTGATTCGATCTCCTTTTTTGTGCCTCCGATTAGTTCTGCGATGGATTTGCCGTTCTTCTTGGCAAATGCATCCCAGATTGCCGTCTCGATGGCCGCCTTCGCGATATTGTTTCGCCGAACAAACTCCAGCATGCCATGTACTTCTGACGGATGCCCGATCTCCCGGTGAAGAAGCCGAGGAATGAAAAAGTCTTTCAGCATGTAAGCAGCCGTTTCGGTCGTTTCCTCGTTGTAATACGGCTCATTGCTCGTGGCGGTCTCTCCCCAACCGGACCGGCCCGTTTCGTCCACCACTTCAACCAGGCAAACGTCTTTGTTCTCCATCGTCCCGAAACTCGTTGTAAACGGTGCAATTAATGAAACGTTGATATGGTGCAGACGGACTTCCTTTAATTTTACAGATTTCACTTTTCACTCACCCCTTCTGCATGCAGATTCAGGATTTCGCTCAAAACTTTAACTCCGTTCATTAAGGCATCATGATTGAACGCCATGTCCGGGTGATGGAGTCCCGGCGCGAGGCCACACCCGAGGCCGACCATCGTTGCCTTCACGTGAGGTCTTTTAATCGTATAGAAATGGAAGTCATCTCCGCCGGGTGTGATGATCGGGTCGGTTAAGTTCTCTTCTCCGAGAGCGCGGACAATCGCCTGTCTTGCGATTCCCTCAGCCTCGGAACTGACTTCGGCCGCCGCGATGCCTGCTTCTTCGGTGATATTAATCGCCACGTTGAACAAATCCCTGGCAGACTGAATGATCTCCAGGATCCTTGTCCGGAGCTGCTCCATCAATTCATTTGTCTGTGCCCGGACATCGATTGCCATCTGTGCGCTGCCCGGAATGATATTGATGTTCCGGCCGCCGGCGAGGAAGCGGGTGACTTTCGCTGTGTGGGCGATGTTCGGGTCGAGATGAATCGTGTGGAACGCATTGATCAGATAGGTACCGATCTCCACGGCGTTATGGGTCAGATGCGGCCGGGCCCCGTGTGCGTCATCCCCTTTGATCTCAAAGGCGATGGAACCTGTCGCTCCGTGGACAATTGCAGGAGCTGCCTTCCCGTCAGGTGTTTCCTGTACCGGTCGAAGGTGGATGCCATAATAGTAGTCCACGTCATCAACGACCCCTTTTTCCACGAGTTTCAGTGCCCCCGCTCCGACTTCTTCAGCCGGCTGGAAAATGAACCGCACGCCGATCTTTTCAAGGATATCCGGCCGGTTCTGGATATTCCAGAGCGTGCCGAGCACCATCGTCATATGGGCATCATGGCCACATGAATGGTTCGCCCTCATTTCCCCTTGAACTTCCTGATACAGCGCATCCATGTCGGCACGCACGGCGATTACCGGATGCCCATCGCTAAAGTTCCCGATCTCACCAATCACGCCCGTACAGTCATCAAATGTCCTCACTTTGCAGCCCGCCTCTTCCAACAGCTCGGCCACCCTTTGGGTCGTCTCCACTTCTTCCCAGCTCAGCTCCGGATGCGTGTGAAAATGATCAAATGTCTCCTGTACTTTCTCTTCCAGTTCATTCATTCTGAGTTCCCCCTCATTATTGAATAAAATACTGATTCCCCGGATTGATGAAATCCAACTTGCCGCTTCTCTCCGCAATATGAAGAAGGAGCGCATTTATGACCGAAAAAGTGACAGGTCCTTTTTCAAGTGCCGACCTTTCGGCTCCGGGCAACACCAGCACTTGATCGGCAAGCGGCACAACCGGGGAGAGCGATGAATCCGTGATTACGACCACCTGGTTCCCGTTGGCCCTGGCTTCTTCGGCGAGCCGAATGGTTCCCAGCGCATACCGATAATAGGAAAAAATCAGCACACAATGCGACGGCCCATTTTTTGTAATTCCGATTTCGGTTTCGGGTCGAAAAAGTGAGACGTTCTCTCTGATCGTGTTCAGCAAAAATGTAAACCAATGTGCGAATGGAAATGACTGATAGTATCCGACGACTTGCACGCTCTCCGCGTCGGAGACCGTTTCCACAATCTTCATGGCTGCTTCTGTATCTAAATCATCTGCAGCGCGCCGGAGATTATGAATATCGCTTTTAATCACACCCGAGAATGAACTCTCTCTGACTTCTTGTGAGGACGGCCCGGCGATCAATGCCCGTTGCACGTCTTTTTGCAGTTCGCCAAACCCTGTGAATCCGACCGCTTTGGAGAAACGGACAATCATCGTTTCTCCTACCCCCAATGTTTCTGCAATTTGGCGCGCCGGTTTTGTCGCAAACAAAATTGGATTGGCCATTAGGGCCTCTCCAACCTTTTTCAGGCCGGGGGTCAGCATCTCAAACGATGTCTTTACTTTTTCCCGGTAAGTCATGAAACAGCCCCTCTTTTAAACTATCAGATTTAATATTGATTAAATAAATTATATGGTTTATTCTATTCTTAGTCAATTAAATGTTCCGAATACTCATTTACTCTGAGGTATAGAAAGAGAGGTTCTCCGATGAAAAAGAAATTCGCGTTACCCGATGCCTATGTCATCCTGTTTATCATCCTGGCGCTTGCTGCTGTTCTGACATGGGTCGTTCCGGCCGGTGAATATGAACGCCAGGAAACAGACGCCGCCACGATTGTCGTGCCAGGCAGTTATTCACAGATTGAGTCCTCTTCTTCAAGCTTGCTGGATGTCTTCCTCGCCATTCAGGAAGGGATGATCGCGGCCGCTCCGCTGATCTTCCTTGTCCTCATCATCGGCGGATCATTCGCCGTCATTGAAGCAACCGGCGCTATCGATGCGCTGATCCTGAAAACGATCGAAAAGACGAAAAACAAAGAACTCGTCCTGATCGCCGGGGTCATGCTCCTGTTCTCTATTTTCGGCGCACTCGGAATCGTCGTAAACGCCGTAATCGCCTTTATCCCGATTGGCATTATTCTCGCACGCTCCATGAAATTCGATGCGATCGTCGGCGTCTCTATCATTTACCTCGGTGCCTACTCGGGATTTGCCACGGCGTTCCTGGACCCTCTCACGACCGGTACCGCACAGCAGATCGCAGAGCTACCGATTTTCTCAGGAGTCGGCTACCGCATCATTATTTTCGCGACAATCGTGCTTGTGACGATGCTGTATATTTTCTGGTACGCGAAGAAGATCCAGAAAGACCCGTCCAAGGGCGTCCTGAGCGACAATCCGTTCCCGAAAGTCGATAAAGACGCGCAAGTCGACGGCACGCAGGAAATGACGGGTGTCCATAAGCTTGTCCTAATTTGGCTGGCCGTCGGGATCGGAATTTACGTGTACGGTGTCTTCCAACATCAATGGGGTCTCAACGAGATGGCGGCCATCTTCCTCGTCATTGCTGTCGGTACCGCCATCATCGACCGGATCACGCCGAATAAACTTGTTGAGGAGTTTTTCAACGGAGCAAAGGGGCTCGTCTATGGTGCCCTGATTATCGGGATGGCCCGCTCGATCGTCGTCATTCTTGAAAACGGAAAAATCCTGGACACGATCGTTGAAGGCATGGCGGTGCTCATGACCCCGTTCACGAGCGCTGCCGGGGCAGTCGTCATGTTCATCGCAAACGAACTGTTTAACTTCCTTGTCACATCCGGCAGCGGTCAAGCAGTCATCGTCATGCCGATTATGACGCCCCTTGCAGACATTATGGAGGTCCCTCGCCAAGTTGCCGTTCAGGCATATAAAATGGGCGATGGCTTCACCAACGTGATCACACCGACTTCAGGCGTTCTGATGGCCTGCCTTGCGGTCGCAGGGGTCCCGTGGACAAAGTGGGCGAAGTTCGTCGCTCCGCTCTTGCTCATCTGGACAGTCATCGGCGCTATCTATCTCATGATCGGTGTGTGGATCGGCTGGGGACCGTTCTGATTGAAAGGCAGACAACACTGCAGGGACAAACAAGCTCATGGCAGACTTCCTCGTGAAGCACACTCAGTAAGGCAATCAAATAAGGTAAGGGGGCTGTCCAGAAAGTCGATAAAAACGACTTTCTGTAACAGCCCCTTTCTTGTTTTTTATCTCTCTCAAAAAAATAGAAAAAGACCGCTGCCTTTTGTAGAATGGAGTCACCACAACAACACACACAAAGGAGCGATCTTTTTATGTGCAATCCGAAGACTGCTACAACAGAGTATACCACAGAAATGGAGATCTTGGCAGAGGTGAACAAGCCTGAGGAAAAACGTCCAAAACGCCGGTTGGCGCCTGTCTTCAAGCCCTATGATAACCGCCAGTCCTTCGCCATCTTCGATGTCGAATCGCTGGTTCCCGATGACCATGTGGCACGTGTCATTGATGAAATGATCGAGACGATTCCGGATGATCAGCTCATTGCGCATTATTCCGGAGGCGGCCGCAGTTCTTACCACCCGAAGATGATGCTTAAGATCATTCTTTACGCCTACTCCCAAAAGGAATATTCCTGCCGGCGCATTGAAAAGCTGACAAGGGAAAGCATTCCTGCTATGTGGCTGGCCGCCGGCCAGCTTCCCGACTACCGGACCATCAATGAGTTCCGCGGGGTCCGAATGCCCAAGATGATCGATGATTTATTCGAAGCGATGGTGATGGAATTGCATCATCGCGGCTTCATTGACTTTGAAAATTACTTCCTCGATGGGACGAAAATCGAGGCGGATGCCAATAAATATTCCTTTGTATTCAAGAAAGCGGTGTTGGGATACGAGGAAAAGCTGAAAAAGAAAATCAGCGAGACCCTGCAGGAGATCCATGAGATTGCAGAGGCAGAGGGATTCGAAATGGGAAGTCTGCCTGAAGGTGATCCTTCGGTGGAGGAACTGATGGAGACCGTCTCCCGTTTGGAAGGACAGGAAGAGATCCTGACGGACAAAAGTGAGAAAGAGACAGATACAGCGGTCCGCAAGGGAATCCGTAGAAAACGCTCGATGATCCGCAGGAAGCTCAAGTTGGTCCGGGATGACTTCATTCCGAGGAAAGAGAAATATGCTGCCCAGCTTGAGGTTTGCGGAGAAGACCGGAATAGCTACTCGAAGACAGACCCGGATGCCACATTCATGCGGATGAAAGAAGATCATATGAAAAACGGGCAGCTCAAGCCCGGATACAATATCCAGATGGCCACCGAAAACCAATTTGTTCTCTTCTATTCTGTTCACCAGCGGCCCACAGACACCCGGTGTCTGATCCCACACATGGAAGCCTACCGGGAAACTGCGCTGCCGATGCCAAAGCGCATTGTCGCGGATGCGGGATATGGAAGTGAGGAGAATTACCTGTATCTTCTCGGAGAGGAAGACGGAGAAGCGGTTGCCGATTTTCTAATCCCGTATAACACCTACCTGAAGGAACAATCGCGCAGTTATAAGAAAAACGCATACAACGCCAAGAACTGGGCGTATCACGAAGAGGATGATCTGTTCGTCTGTCCGAACGGACGGAAAGTCCGCTTCAAGAAATACATGAAAAAGAAAAATGCGTCTGGCTTCGTCCAGGATTTCAAAATCTATGAGTGCGAGGATTGCAGTGACTGCCCGTTGAAAGCACTGTGCACCAAGGCAAAAGGGAACCGGCAGGTTCACTGGAATCCGATTTATGAGGAATTGAAGGCCAAGGCAAGAAAAGCCCTTGATGATGAAACCCTAAAACAGATCTACGCCCTTCGGAAAATCGAAGTGGAGACAGTTTTTGGGAATCTCAAGGGCAATTTGGCGTTCCGTCGATTCCATCTTCGAGGGCTGGATAAGGTTCACTTGGAGTTTGGAATCCTGGCACTCGCCCACAATTTCCTGAAAGTGGCGGGCATCCTGCGGATGCCTTCTGCCAAACATATTCAAAATAAAAGGAAGGAGGCGAAAAACGATTTGTTTTTCGCCTCCTTCATCATTTTAGGGACTTATCGGACAGCCCCCTTTAATATTGGAAGTCGGATTGGGTCACACTCCCGCTCCGCATAGATCTGCTCGTTAAAAAAGACCTTCCTGAGACGGTCATTGAATGGCGCAAAGCGCACATTCCAGCAACTCCATGTCATTAGCGATCAGTAGTCGGATTTCATGGTCTTCACAGTATTTATGATCCATGGCCAGACGCGACAATTCATATCGGAACATCGTTTGTTCTGCGGATTGTTCGTACATTCCTTTTCCTCCGTCCGGTATCGATATTTCCATTATTCCCCTCACCTGATCATTTTAAACGGCCATCAACCCATCCTATTGAAACGAGCAGATTTAGATCCCTCACTGTCTTTCCTCGTTTATTTTCACCGATATCACGCTCTTAAAAGGCACGGACGGTACCATCTGAAAAGATAACGCTTACAAAATACTTTATGCGATATATCTCTGAAAATTTCATTGACTTAACGAATTCAGGTAAGTAGAATTAGTGCGGTCAACACATTTACCCTGTCTACACTCGATCCTGAATAGAAAGAAGGACACCCCATGTCAGACATCATTCACTCGCCTCTTGTTGCCACGGTCTTGATCTTTGCCTTGATTGCGTTCGGGGAGTGGCTGTCGATTGTGTCGCGGGCGCGGATTCCGATGCTGCTCACGGCGATGGTCAGCTTCATGGTCCTATCCTGGACGGGCATTTTCCCTGCGGATCTCTTGGAAAGTTCGCAGTTTGCCGTGCTTGGGGCGATTTTGATCGGACCGGCGATTGTCCATATGGGCACGCTCATTCCAATGAAGGTGCTCCGCGAGCAGTACCGCGCGGTCGTCATTTCCCTGTCCGGCATCATCATCGCCGCCGCACTCATCTTCACCGTCATTCCGCTCGTGTTCAACTTTGAAACGGCGGTTGCCGGGATGGGGCCGCTCAGCGGCGGCATCGTGGCGATGATCATCACGACCGAGAAACTGCAGGAGCTCAACCTCGGCACGGTCGCCCTCATCCCCGCCCTCATTGTGGCGTTCCAGGGCCTCATCGGGATGCCGCTCGCGCTGAATTTCATGCGTTCCTACGCCAAGCGCTTGCTCGGCCAGATTGATGACGGGTCGTTCAAACCGATGAACGGCACGTCTTCCACCGAGGAAGCCGAGACGAAAAAGCTCGGACCGGTGCGCTCCAGCATGACGATCCGCCTGTTCTTCGTCTTTCTCGTCGGTGCGCTCGGCGTCGTGCTCGGCAGCGTGACGCCGATCCACTACAGCCTGTGGTGCCTCGCGTTTGGGAT
The DNA here is from genome assembly GCF_000826125.2 of Bhargavaea cecembensis. Classification (GTDB taxonomy): domain Bacteria; phylum Bacillota; class Bacilli; order Bacillales_A; family Planococcaceae; genus Bhargavaea; species Bhargavaea cecembensis_B. The sequence goes on along the minus strand of NZ_LN651373.1, from coordinate 316,441 downwards.
CATCGGAGCGAAGATCGGGTTCCTCGAGCAGGAGTCGCTCGTGAAGGCGAATTCGTTCACGATCACGATGCTCGGAATCATTTTCGTCGTCATTGGATCGATGGCGGGCGTATCACCGCAGGAAGTACTGGAGCAATTGCCGGCAGTTGCGGGCATCATCGTCCTCGGAACGGCGGGCATCGCGCTCGGCGGATTCGTCGGTTCGAAGCTCGTGAAGTGGGATCCGTACAAAGGGATGCCGGTCGCGCTGACCGCGCTGTTCGGCTTCCCGGCGGACTACATCATGTGCGAAGAGGTGGCCCGGAGCACCGCCCGCTCGGAGAAAGAAGAAAAGATGATCTTCAACGAACTGCTGACGCCGATGCTGATCGGCGGTTTCACGACAGTGACGATCGCGTCGGTCGTCGTGGCAGGCATTCTGATTTCATTCTTGTAAAACCATCTATTATTGGAGGAATTCATCATGACAAAGACCATCATTGAAAACGGATCGATCATCGACGGGACAGGCAGCGAGCCGATACAGGGAATCGTCGTCACGGATGGCGACAAGATCGCGTATGTCGGGGACGCTTCGGGCTACACGAAATCCGGCGACGAAACGGTCATCGACGCAGCCGGCAAGACGGTCCTTCCGGGCTTCATCGACACGCACATCCACATGATGTTTGAATACGCTCCGCTCGAAAAGCGGCTCACCACACCGTTCAGCTACATGTATTACCAGGCAATGAAATACATGAAAGCGACGCTCGATGCAGGCGTCACATCCGTCCGCGATGCACTCGGCACAGACCTCGGCGTCAAGCGCGCGATCGATGACGGGCTCATCAACGGACCGCGCGTCCAGCTCAGCATCAACGCACTCACGATCACGGGCGGCCACGGCGACGGCATGCAGATCAACGGCGACGTGCTCGACATCTCCCCTTCCGGCTACCGTGGCATGCCGAACGGAATCGCGGACGGCGTCGACGAAGTGCGCAAGAAAACACGCGAAATGCTCCGTGCCGGCGCCGAAGTGATCAAGGTCCACGCAACCGGCGGCGTCATGAGCCCGACCGACCACCCGGAATTCACCCAGTACTCGTTCGAGGAACTCTCGGCCATCGTCGAAGAAGCCCGCTTCCGCAAAGGCGTCAAAGTCATGGCTCACGCGCAGGGAGCGGAAGGCATCAAAAACGCCGTCCGTGCCGGCGTGCACTCGATCGAACACGGGATTTACATTGACGAGGAAGCGATAGAATTAATGAAGGAACACGGAACGTACCTGGTGCCGACCCTGCTGGCGCCCGTCTCTGTCCTCGAAACGGCCGATGAAGTCGGCATGCCACAATCCGCCGTCGAGAAAGCGAAGGAAGTCATTGAAGCCCACAAAGAAAGCTTCGCCCGCGCCTACAAAGCCGGCGTGAAAATCGCCATGGGCACCGACGCCGGCGTCTTCAAACACGGCACCAACCTCCGCGAACTCGGCCTCATGGTCGATGACGGCATGACCCCGATGGACGCCATCGTCGCCTCCACAAAAGTCGCCGCGGAGTGCATGGGCTGGGAAGATAAAGTCGGCACATTGGAAGAAGGAAAACTGGCAGACGTCGTGATCGTGGACGGGAATCCGTTGGAGGATGTGTATGTGCTGGCGGATCAGGGGAATATTCGGGTGGTTATTAAGGGTGGACAGTTCGTTAAACAACTTTAAGAAGAAAACACGCGTATCTCAGGCGAGATGTGCGTGTTTTTTATGTGTATCTTGTCACTTGTCTATGGCACCCTGCCAGCTGGCCAATTAAACCTCTGACTCTCCCGCCCATAACCACATAGAGGCTGCGAAAGGAAATGTGTGAACTTCATCCGTTAACTTGCTAACAAGCGCTGAAGCTTTATTGTAGATTGGATATAACAATTCGTCTTCTTCAGATTCGATAAATTGTTTAATCTCTTTTTCCTCTAGACTTTCCATGGCAATGACATACCTGTATATAAACTTTAAGCGAAGTTCATCCAAAGCGAAGTCAAAGTCGCAAATAAGCGAAACCACTTTTCCTTCAATTCTATAGGTCATTTGCTTATTTGCAGCAAGCGAGGTCCGATTCTCAGTTTTTTTAAGTGATAGCTCTTCCAATTCTATATCTAAAATTTTGATATTCACTTCTTTTTCCATCCGCTCATCGCCTCCACAGTCTTAATGAAAACGCGCCTCATCAAACTTGACTTTCACATTCGAAGCGCGGTCAGCATGCCTATTTCTTTTCTTTCTTTTAAAAAGGTTTTTGGAGGGCAAGTCATAGGGACGAATACCTTCATCTTTAAATGCCACGGTGACTTGGTAACGTTTAGTTTGTTCATTAATTTGTTTTAACTGAGCCACAATCGCCCGGTTATCGAATGAATGCAGACCTTCTGCGATCAATGAATTAATTGCATTGTTGAGGGATTGTTTATTGAGATCTGCATACCGGGTCACTTGCTCATGCAGAGAAACCGGCAACCGAAGTGTCAACCTTCCTGAAGGCGGTTCTTCTACTTTAGGCAGAGGAATTGAAGCGTGCATTTCCTCCATCATTTCATACCATGCAATTTTGGCTTCACGCAGTTCTTCCATCCCTTCAGAAATCGACTCTTCAAAGACTTTAATTCCCGGAAGTTCGGGACAGGTGATGACAAATCCTTTTTCATCATACTCCCGATCGTGATACGGAGTGATTACGGTTTGATAGTCCTGGTCCAGGAATTCATCAAGTGTCATATTAATGGTTTTCACGCTGCATAACCTCCTCAACCAGTCTAACCACTTCTTTCGCATGAAAAACCTTCATCGGCTTTCGCTCAGAAAGGGTCCAAGTCAGATCTTTGTATACAGGATGTCGAACTGAATGATGAGAACCCTTTCCTGGTTTGACGATAAACCCGTATTTCTCTAACAAAGATTTCAAAGCCTTGAAAGAGTGGTCTTTCGGATTTCTCTTTATCAGCTCATACAACTTATCGCTTTTGCCCAATATGAATCACATCCGCACCATGTGTAGTGTCACTCCTTATTTCTTATCTTAGCACTCTCTGACACTGCTTATCAAAATTTATGAATACCAGTCAACCATTTATTCCTGAACTTCTCTTCCAGCTCACCTTCCATACAGAACGCAGTTTTGGTTCGCTTAGGGGATAATGAAACACGCCCACCTCAAGTGAGATGCGCGTGTGTTTGCATTTGGGAACGGATAACCGTTCCTTAAATTATTAATTTAAACCGACCAGTCCTCATCCTTCACTTGCACCGAAGCTGCATGCTTCAGCGCATCCAGACGTTCGCGTTCGGCTATTTCTTTTTCTTCCAGTACTGCTTGTTCTGCTTGCATGGCGATGGTCGTGACCTGGAGGTCTTCACGCCCCCGGTACACCCAGGCCAACATCGGTTCCCGGAAGTGGACAATCAGCCAGCCGAGGATTTTGCCGATGAAGACAGCAGCCACCACAGTGCCGATGCCGATCGAGCCGAGTGTCCGGATGAAGGTCAGGCAGACGAGACCGGCGAGGACGACGTTCAGGAGGTCGCTCGTGATTTTGGCTTTGCCGAAGGCCCATTTAAACCGTGTAGCGATGACGGCGGTCAGTTCATCGTATGGCATGAGCGGGAGCTTCACGCTCGTATAGCCGAGCAGTCCGACGGCCACAACAAAGAGGCTGACGATCAGGAACAGCACGCGGACCGCCGGGGTTTCAGAGACGGGGAGGAGTTGCAGAAGATAGAGAGTGAGGTCCATAAAGAAGCCAAATAAAAAGGCAATCATCAATTGAACGATTGCTTCGCGTGGGTTGAACCGTTTGCTGATTATAATTTGCAGGATAATAAACAACAGATTGGCGACGATGGTCATCATGCCGACCGACAGGCCCGTTGTCAGTGAGAATGCATAGGCGAGCGAAGACACCGGCGAGACGCCGAAGCTGGCCAGGATTGAGAAGCTGACGCCAAGTGACAGGAAAAACAGGCCGACCACGTACAAGGAAAGCCGTTTGATCGTTACATGAATATGATTCATTACATCCCTCGCTGTTCTAAGACTATGCTTTCTATGTTATCACAATCCTCGTTATACTAATAATATCTATTTGGTAGTAGTATTATATCCAATAACATATAACGGAGCTGATTAAATGGATATCCGTCAACTACAATATTATCGGGAAATCGTAAAGCACGGGAACATTTCCAAAGCGGCGGAAGCGCTCCACATCGCACAGCCGCCGCTGAGCCAGCTATTGAAGAAGCTCGAATTGGAGCTGGGCACGGTGCTGATCCATCGCTACCGCCAGAAATGGGAAGTGACGGAGTCCGGCCGGCTGCTCTATGAATACGCCGAGCAGCTGCTGAGCGGGATGGACGACATCAAGCGCCGCATCGGGGAAATCGAATCCGGCACCGCGGGGACCGTGCGAATCGGCGTTTCTTCCGCCTGCTACAACCTGCTGGTCGAATTCATCGCCTCTTTCCGCGATGAATTCCCGAAAACCCACCTGGAAATCACCACAGGGGACTCGGAAGGACTGCTCGCCAAGCTACGCCAGCGGGATCTCGATCTCGCGCTGATCCTAAGCCCCGCCAAACTGGAAGAAGTTGAAACAAAAAAGCTGAAAACCCAGCCGGCTGTCCTGCTCGCCCCCGAGTCTTGGTCCGACAAACTGTCCGACAAACCGTCATTCGAAGAAATCGCCCGGCTCCCGTTCATCCTGCTCAGCGCCATGGAAGGCTACTCCTTCTCCACCGCCGTCCTTCGCGCATTCGAAACGCTCGGCCTGAAACCCGACATCGTCGCCGAATGCAAAGACGTTCCGCTCGCCGTCGCCCTCGTCAACCGCGGCCTCGGCGTCTCCATCATCCCGGGCATGCACTACAAATCCATGTTCTTCAACAACCTGAAAATCTACGAACTCCCCAAGATCGAATACCACGTCGAACCCATTCTCGTGAAATTAAAAAACGCCCCCGTTACGAGGGCGGCGGAACGGTTTTGGGGGATGGTGGAGTGAGGAGGAGCAAAAGTTCCTACTCCTCTTCCACCACCCGCTCAATCTTCGGCAGCTCCTCCTTCAGGAACCTGTCCAAGTTCTCCAGTGCCCGGTCGACAATGGCACCGGTGTCCTCCTCCAGGTCTCTAAAGGTCTTTCGGGGCACGAGATCTGTAGCATACACTTGAGTGATTTTCGGGGTCAACTGTCCAAGTGCCCGTTTCATAATAGCCGGGTGCTTGTCTTTCAACCCAAAATACCGCTCCCGCACTTCTTCTTGTCCTGGCCCGACAAGCAATTTAAGGACAACTTTTTCGTTCCGGCTCCTTAGTTCAAATAAGAGAATCCGACCGCTCTCCGTCCAAGTGCTGACCCGGTCGATGTACGGATCCATCTTTTCTGTGACGAAACGCACCCGATTTTTCGTTTTCGAATCAATGATGATTCCGTCAGTCCCCTTCAACCGCTCCTCAGCCGCGTCCGTCACCTCTGAATATACATCCGGCTTGTATTCATAAATCAAGTCCAGCGCCCGCTTATGCTTTGAATAGATCTCCCTTGCAATGCGACCGAGTTCCTCGTCTCCCACGATATACCTCCTCAGCACTTCCTGATACTGCTCTATAAATGACGTGACCGCCGGCGAAAGTTCATTCTTCTTCAACGACACGCTCTTCTCAAGCACCCGCAAAACATCCTCGTACGTGACGCTAATCCAGTTCTCCGCATCACTCGCCTCATCACCGGTCTGCGTCAAAAACAGAAAGACCTGGTGGTAATCCGAGAACTCCTGCTGGATCTTGCTGTGATAATCACCCAATTGGTGATCGGACTCAGAGCTCCAAATCTTGTTTTCAATGACGATCACCACTTTCTCGACGTCCGACACCAGCAACAGATCCATATGCCGATACTCCCGCCGTACGGTGAACGTGCCGTAATCCATCAGGGAGATATCAAACAGACTCAATTGTGAATACCCGAACGATCCGGGATTCAAGTAAAACACCTCTTGCATCAACCGCTTTAAAAACACATCGTCCAAGCCATGATTCTCTTTAGGCGACATCAGCCAGGCCAGCATATTGCTATGCCGAATCTCGGCATTCACCAACCCCAGCGTCTCAAACATATTAAAGCCGCTAACTCTTGCTTCCAATCGGTCAAGTAACTCAGTATCCATCAGCAGCTGTTCCAATGATTCACGGTCGGTCATGGGCAGGCTCCTCTCTTGCTCTCAGTTCTTCTACCTGACTCTATTTATTAACTTTTTCAGACTTAAGACGTCCACGGCTGCACAATCAGTAGTCACATCCTCTTCCCTCCCCCTGTCTACTCAACCTGACTTTATATAGACAGACTGTATAATGACTTCTTTGCGATATTAGCGTTTACTTTTATGTGAAGCGCTTTCACAATCGCAAATATGCGACTTTATATCGCATATTCATATTACACGTTACAAGGGGGCAACTCATGGAGAAGAAACAGAAGTTCAAAATGCCATCCACTTATACGATCATCTTATGTATCATTATTGGCATCGCATTATTGAGTTGGGTAATACCAGGCGGAACGTATGAGTACGAATCGAACAATGGGACAGACCGTCCGATTCCGGATACCTATCACACGGTCGAGTCACATCCCCAAGGATTTGGCGGCGTTATCATGGCACCGATCAATGGGTTCATGGAGTCAGTCGACATCATTTTATACACTCTTGTCATCGGTGGATTTCTGGCTGTTGTCATGAAGACCGGCGCGATTGATGCAGGCATCGGGCATGCGATCAGAAAGCTTAAAGGGCGCGAGAAGCTTCTAATCCCGGCATTGATGCTCATGTTTAGCCTGGCAGGGGCAAGTTTTGGAATTGAAGAGGAGACGCTGCCATTCTTCCTCGTGTTAATCCCGGTCCTGCTTGCGGCAGGATATGACACGCTTACCGGGATAGCGGTGATCAAACTGGGAGCGGCGCTGGGGGTGATGGCATCATTTGCGAACCCATTCGCGGTTGCGATTGCGAGCCGCTTTGCGGGAATTTCCATGGGCGACGGAATTGTCATACGGATTGTCCTGCTGCTTATCTACATACCTGCCGGCATTCTATTCACAATGCGTTACGCCGAAAAAGTAAAAAAGGATCCAACGCAGTCACTTGTCTACGCACAAAAGGAAGAGAACGAGAAGTTTTTCCTGAAGGACGTCAATCTCGACAACCTGCTCGATTTCACCAAGAAGCGAAAGGCTGTACTGGCAATCTTCATTCTCGCGTTCGTCGTCATGATGTGGGGCGTTCTTCCGTGGGGAGAACTTGGAATTTCGTTCATTCCCACAATGAACTGGTGGTTCGGCGAGCTGAGTGCGGTGTTCCTTGTCGCATCTCTCCTTGTCGGATTCGTTGCCAGGTTTAAAGAGGAGGAGTTCATTGATACGTTCATAGACGGAGCAAAGGGCCTCCTCGGTGTGGCAATTATCATCGGAGTTGCACGTGGCGTGGCGGTCGTCATGAATGATGCGATGATCACCGATACTGTGTTGCACGCAGGAGAATCGGTTTTATCCAATACATCATCCAGCGTGTTCGCAGCTGCATCGTATATCATCTATCTTGTGCTATCATTCTTCATCCCGTCCAGTTCGGCACTGGCCACGCTATCGATGGGAATCATGGCACCACTCGCAGACTTTGCGGGTGTCGGACGTGAAATTGTTGTCATTGCATACCAGTCGGCCAACGCGATGCTATCCTTGATCTCGCCGACGGTTGCCATCCTGATGGGGGTACTCGTCATGACTAAAACCTCGTACCTTACATGGATTAAGTTCATCTGGAAATTCGCGCTCTTCATCGGCCTTGTAACAATCGTTGTGCTCGTCGGCACGACGTTGATCATGAATTGAGAAAGGATGAGTCAATTGGAAACAGAACGAGTTTTAGAGAACATTGAGCCTTATGAAGTATTCCACTTCTTTGAGGACTTGACACAAATCCCCCGCTGCTCTGGAAAGGAAGAGCAGGTCGTCGCCTATCTGATCGATTTCGCTGAATCCCACGGCTTGGATTGGCAGAAAGACGACCACCTCAATCTCGTCATAAAAAAACCTGCAACTAAAGGATACGAATTAAAGCCTCCCGTCATCCTGCAAGCGCACACCGACATGGTCTGCGAGAAAAACAAGGGCACACTGCACAATTTTGATCGAGACCCGATAAACGTGGAAGTCGAAGGCGATAAAGTCATTGCGAAGGAGACGACGCTCGGCGCGGACGATGGAATTGGAGTTGCGCTCGCACTGGCTCTTCTCGCCGACAAGGAGGCTGAACACCCTGCCGTCGAAATCATCTTGACCAGTGACGAGGAAAGAGGGCTCGTCGGAGCAGAGCACTTTGACATGAACCGAGTCGAAGGCCGAATGCTCATCAATCTGGATGCAAACGACGAAGGCTCGTTTGTCGTCGGCTGTGCAGGCGGTCCAGTCATAAGGGTCGAAATTCCGATCGAGAGGGTCCAGGCTGTTGCGGACACCGTCACGCTCTCCATCTCTGTCCGCGGACTCACCGGCGGCCATTCCGGCGAAGATATCCATCGCGGACGCGCCAACTCCAATAAGCTAATGTCTCGGCTCCTCCAGGCGATTCGCCGGGAAACAGACTTAGCCCTTGCCAGTTTAAGCGGTGGCCTCCAGTATAATGCGATCCCGCGAGAGACAGAAGCATTGATTACTGTGAATGCAAACGACAAGCAAACCGTCCTCAACCTCATCTTGACTTACGAAAAAATTTACCGAAATGAATATCGTTCGACCGAACCTACCCTCGAAATAGTAGTTCTGGAAAACAAGGACCGCCCCGCCAATGTCCTTTCCACCGATTCTTCGGGACGTCTTATCGACTACCTCTATCTGTCCGATAACGGCATCATCAGGATGGACGCAGAAATTCCAGGCACGGTCGAAAGCTCCATTAATCTCGGCACCATCCGACTTCAGGAACACAAAGCAGTCATCCAAGTCATGACAAGAAGCTCCGTCGAAAGTGTCTATCGCGAGATGTACAACCGGGTCGCATTCCTCGCCAAGCATGCAGGCGGTGAAATACATATCATGGCAGATTGCCCCGAATGGGAATACAATCCTGATTCACGCTTGAAACAGATCTTCCATGAGGTCTATGAAGAAATGTTCAGTATCGCACCAGAATTCCACATTCTTCATGCCGGTCTCGAATGCGGTGTTTTTGCCAAAAAATCAACCAAACCGCTAGACATGATTGCTGCCGGTCCAACATCACGCAATCTGCACACCCCCGGCGAGTATGTCTCCATCTCCTCCGTCCAGAACTTCTGGAGGTTTTTGAAAGAAGTTCTGAAACACATCTGATTATATTAATTTCGAGAGAGGGACCTTACGCCTACATTAAAAGAAAACCCTGACAAACTGTTTCTAACAAAAGTGCTTGGACAGCAATAAAGAGAAGACAATAAACTGCCCCTATACGCCTTTAGGCTGTGTGGGGGCGATATATTTACAACTGATTTAAAAAATTTCTTCCTGAATGGACTTGCTATGTATCGATAAGTCCAGGTTGCAGATCCTCCTGCCAGACTCACGCTAAGTCGTTCTTCTAAGATCTATCCGACCAAGTTCATCATTAATGAACACAACAACCTCATCCCTCCCGCCCCTAATTCGTACTCACCACCAGCAGGATGACCGGCTTGTCTGTTTCGTTGTACCAGGTGTGTTCCTTGGAGGAGTCAATATGCAGGGATTCATGGGGATATAGCGTCTCTTCATGTCCTTCGAGCATCACTTTCAGTTCTCCCTCCAAGACGTAGACGAATTCCTGTCCGCGGTGGGAGTAGGGGGCTGTTTGGGATTCGCCTGCTTTCAGTTCGATCCTGGCAGGTGTGAATTGCGGTTGATCCAGATTTCCTGTGAGGCTCGTGTATGTAAAGTTCGGTTGATCTGCACTTTTCTTTAGGGATTTTCTTTTGATTGGGGATTCTTCTTCGGGTTCGAAAAAGAAGTTCACGCTTACCCCGAGGGCTTCGGCAATCTTCCTGACCGATGTGAATGTCACGGTGCTGATGCCCCGCTCCACTTGGGACAGGAAGCTCATGGACAGGCCGCTGCGCTCGCTCAGTTCTTTCAAGGTCATTTTCTTCTCTTTCCGGATCCTTCTGAACTCTCCTCCGATTGAATCAGTCATTTAGCATCCACTCCCGTTCGTGTTTCATCATCTGTATCTCCACTATACACATAACTCTTCCACTCTCAACAAAAATTCCCGGAGCACTCGCACTCCGGGACATCATTCATCTATTCTCTTTCAACTCACCCAGTTCTCTCATATGCTTCTTCAACGTTTCTTCCTCTTCCTTTGTAAGTCCGAGTCGCGGCCTGCGCGGGGGTCCGCCTGCCAGTCCTTTCAGTTCCATTGCCCGCTTGGCCACCTGGACGTATTTGCCGGATCCTTCGAGGAAGTTGCAGAGCGGCAGTAGGCGGTCGTATACATCCCACGCTTTCGCAAGATCTCCTGCTTCGAAAGCGTCGTATACGGCTTTCGCTGTCCGCGGGGAGATATTTCCGGCGACCGAGATCCAGCCTACTGCTCCTACGAGGAATGATTCCAGCACCATGTCATCCGCTCCGCAGAATGTCTTGATGGATCCTGCGCCCTGTCTCGAGATATCCCGGACATTCCGGATTTCCCCGCTGGATTCTTTGATATGGGTGATGTTACTGACATCCCTTCCCACACGGAGAATCGTTTCAACCAAGATATCGACTCCACTTGTGAATGGATTGTTATAAATCATGACCGGGAACGAGACTGCTTCTGCGACCGCTTTGAAATGCTCGTAGATTTCTTCTTCCTTCGGATGAGCATAGTAAGAGTTGATCAGCAACGCCCCGTCCGCGCCTGCTTCTTCTACCTGCCGGGTGTATTCAATGGCGTCGGCTGTTGTTTCGGCTGCGGTTCCGACAATCAACGGCAGACGTCCGTTCACCTGCTTGACCGCCACTTCCACTGCTTTGTAACGTTCTTCCTTCGTCAGGCTGACAAATTCTCCGGTACTTCCGTTGATGGCAAGTCCATCCACGCCTTCTCCGATATAATACTCAATATTGTTTGCAAAGCCTTCCCAGTTCACAGTTCCGTCCTCATGCATCGGTGTTACAAGTACAGGGTAAACGCCTTTAAAATCTACCATTTTCATAACCTCCATTAATTTTAGTCTCTTAACAGTTCAGGCAGCCAAGTTGCCAGCTGCGGGAATACGATCAGCAAGATCGCCGCGATCAATTGAATGATAATGAACGGCACCGTGGCCCGGTAAATCTTCCCGATGCTGACGCGCTCTCCGACGGCACTCTTCAGATAGAAGATCGCAAAACCGAACGGCGGCGTCAGGAACGCCATCTGCAAGACGACCATGAAGATGATTGCCCACCACAGAGGATCGAACCCCGCATCGACGACCACCGGCGTAATGATCGGCGCTGCGAGCATGATCAAGGCCATTGTCTCCAAGAACATCCCGAGAAGGATGATGAACGCGAGGGCAAAGAAGAGTACGCCCCATTTGCCGCCCGGTGCGCTGGCTGCCATTTCAGAAACAAACTGATTGCCGCCGACTCCTGAGAAAACTGCACTGAAAGCCGCGGCACCGATCAAGATCCATCCGACCATGCCCGTCATCTTCATTGACTCATAGATGGATTCTCTCATCTTCACCCAGTTCAGCCGCTTGGAAGCCACACCGATGATGACGGTGCCCAGCACACCGACGGCCGCCCCTTCTGTTGGCGTCGCGACACCGGTGAAGATCGAGCCCAGTACGAGCACGATAAGGAGCATCGGCAGGAAGACGGATTTCAATGAATTAAACTTCTCCTCAGTCGTTGCCCGGTCATCCTTTGCCAGAGCAGGCGCCATGTCATCTTTCCGGTAAGCCTGGAAAAGGATATAGGCCACGAACAGAAGGATCAGCAGGATTCCTGAGCTGAGCCCTCCTGCGAATAGGCTTGATACCGAGACACCCGTGATCGCCCCGTAGACGACCATATTCAGGCTCGGCGGAATCAGCTGGCCGAGTGTTCCTCCAGCCATGATCGAACCGAGGCTCAGCGTCTCGTTGTATTTGTATCTCATCATCTGCGGAAGTGCGATCAGTCCGAGGCCGATCACGCCGGCTGCCACGACCCCCGAGATTGCGCCAATGATTGCACCGACGACAATCGCAGTGATGGCCAGCCCGCCGCGCAGCCCCCCTGACCACTTATATACCGCATCGAACAGGTCGGAAATGATATTCGTTTTCTCCAGAAGGACCGACATGAGGATGAACAGGGGGATCGCAATGAGCGTGAAGTTATTCATGATCCCCCATGTGGCGCTCGTTAATAAAGCAGTACTGTCGATTCCCCACATCATCAAAGCAAAGACGATCCCGACAGAAGCAAGCGCAAATGCGATCGGCACGCCAAGGAACAACAGAAGGAGCAGCAGGACAAACATCGCGATCGGCGCGTATTCGAAGATGAACATCATTTCGCGTCACCTCCGCGCCAGACTTTGTAGATTTCCACCCATGCCTGCAACCAGATCAGCAAGCCGCCAATCGGAATGAACCATTTGAACCACCAGATCTGCGGATTGAATGAACTTTGATGGGACGATCTTTCCATGATCCTTGTCGACTCTACCGCTGAATCAACCCCTTTGAACACCAGGAATGCGCTTACAAACAAAACAACCAAAAGCCCGAAGGTGATCAAAAGCTTCCCCGCTTTTTCAGATACATACTGCAGAATGATATCTACCGCGATATGTCCCTTGACCCTTAATGTATCGGCACCTGAAAGTAAAATCATGATGCCGAATATAAAAATCGGCACTTCAAACCCCCAGTCCGGCGCGCTGGAAAGGAAACGGCGCATGATGACGGTATAGACGATGACAAGAGTCAGCGGGATCATCAATAGTCCTGCGAGTTTTCCCACTGCTGACGAAAGAGCTTCAATTCCTCTCAGTAATACGTTCATCCAATCACCGCCTTACTCTTCATAGCCTAGTATTTTTGCTTCTTCCGTGTATCCAAGCTCTGCCAACACTTTGGCGTAGCCCTCTACGTACTCCCTGCTCAGCTCACTCTTATCTTTATAGTCATTCAACAACTCAACGCCCAGACGCCGCATTTCATCCACGTCTTCCTCAGGAAGTTGAATGAACTCGATGTTTCCGTTTTCCTCCCACTCTTTCTTCGCTTTTCGGCTTTCCACGCCGTATGCAATAGCCGATTCGTAGCGTACCTTATCACGGGCTACATACAGTGCGGCCTTCAGGTCATCCGGGAGTTCATCCCACGCCTTCGGGTTGACGATCAATTCCTTATCCGTACTTGGGCCGACGTGCATCGCGGGTTCGATGATATATTTGGTCACCTCATCCAGGCCCATTTCCCCGTTGACGAGATAGTCGTTGTATTCAGCTGCATCCACTGTTCCCAATTGCAGACCCGTATAAATTTCCGGTGCGGAAAGAGAAATAGCCGAAGCTCCCAACTTCCCATAATACAAACTGGCAACGCCCGCCGCCCGGATGTTCTTCCCTTTGAAGTCCTCCAGTGACCGGATCGGAACTTTGGACATCAAAATCTCTTCAGGAGCATAGTCAAAAGCCCCCAGGTTCTTGATGCCATGCTCCTCATAGGCCTTATCAATGATGGGTTTTAGCTGATCCGATCGGTAGAAGTGTTCATCAAAGCCGGTGATGGGATCTCCCGGGATCGTTCCGCCGCCCAGTGCGAAGACCGGGTCCTTTCCTGTCCAGAAGCCCGTGTAAATCGCGGCCAACTCCACGACCCCGTTTTTCACCATATCGAACGTCTCATCGTTCGGGAAAAGAACGTTTGCCCCAAATGGCTCGATCACCAGCCGGCCGCCCGTAATCTCTTCCACCGCTTTCACAAACGGCACGACAGTCCCCTCATAGCGGGCAGTCCCCGGAATTTGGTGAGTCACCATCCTCCATTTATAGACCTTGCTCTCCCCATCAGGAATCGTCTGATACGGCTGGCACGCACTTAGCAATAACATGACAGCAACAACAAGCAGTCCCCACGCTTTTCTTCTCATTCATTTGCCCCCTCGATCCATTTAAACTGAATTATTTAAACAGTTCTAATTGAGATGGTATTTCACTTAAGAATCAAAGTCAATGGAATTTTCACTGTGAGTGAAATTTATGTGCGGATAGAAAACATGAAGACTTTTGATGCTTAATCCTAAATAAAGGATATTGCACGGAAGTATCTGCACCAGATTGCTCCCCAACTCACTTCCTTCCATAAAAAAAGGACTGCCCTCAACGGACAATCCACTCTCACTATTCCTTATCCAATTCCACCGTCTCATTAATCTCCGCCGACTCCGCATCCTTCCCTCTCATCCGCTTGTACATGAACGCGATGTTCTTGATCAGGCTGCCGGATTCCCAGTACTCGGCGGCCTCTGCCTCGATCTTGATCAGGATGACGTCGGGGTCGTCGTAGGTCGTCTGCATGATTTTTTCGTAGGCTTTGCTCCAGAGCTCCTTTTTCTTCGCGAGGTCGTCCACGATTTCGGCGCGGCCCCGGACAGACACATAGGACTTGCCGACGTAGGCGACGTTCACGTCTTTCTCATGGAGGATCTCCCGGTACTTGTCCGTCTCCTTCTTCGTGAAGAACCACAAGTCTCCGTCGAACTCCACTTCCTGCGTCTTCATCGGGCGGGAGACGAGTCCTTCATCGGACACCGTCGTCAGCATCGCTGTGTCGACGTCTTTGATCAGGGCTCTGAGCGTTTCCAGTTCTTCTTGTTTCATCTGCTCACCTCATTTGGGTTATGCACATACCGTACCCGTTCTCGTGCATCCCCATGCACAAAGGTTCAGCAGATCAGCACCTCCCACTTAACCCTCTTAAGTCCCTGCGAAGCGCCCATGGCTCCCTCCCAAGGATTACGGGCGTAGCGTTTGCTCCTCTACCCACTTTTGAAAATCTTTTAAGTCGCAATATCCGCCTAGTTTACAACGCAAAAAACCCCAAACCCGGACTTTTAAAGCGTCCATAGTTTGGGGGTTAGTTCTTCGTGGCCATACAAGTTCCTCTTCGAGCGGTTTATGGTTAATGATCCTTAGAACCTAAAATAAGCCAAGACTTTTTGATTGTTGTTAAACTGCAAAATCTTAAAACCACCAGATTGATAAAATTCTTTAAGCACGGGGATATCATCAAATTCCACGCAAACAATTCTTAATGCAACCAAGTCATATGCCAACTGGCAACTTTCCAAAGCAAGATTTAGTATAACATCTCCACTCACCTTGCCTTTATATAAGTCGGATCTTCCCAATTGAGCAATTAAGATTGAATTAAAGACAGTGGCAGTTTTATCTCCGGTTAGTTTATTTCTAGTACTGCCTGATACATCATTCATAAGCTTAAATGGTTTTATAAGAAGCGCGAAGTACCCGATGATTTCATTATTGTTCTCTTCATCGACAATAAGACTCGTACGAGTTAAAGATCTTCTTTCACAATAAATGGCTTTATCATGCAGAAAACCTTGTACTTCTTCATTCCTTTCACTGGAAAAAGTGGAGATATACCTATGCACTTCTTCATCATCATGCGATGCCTCAATTAAGCTAGATAAACTGATTACCTGCATTTTCTGCTTTTCAATATCCTTTTAGCATTGGCAACTCTTTCATCTTTATCTAACATTAGATCGCTAAATATATTTGTTTGATTAACTTTAGTGCGAGGGGATGAAAGAATTTTTTGAGCGGCCGCTTCATCAAGAGCATACTTTTTGGAAAGTGTTTCTGTCGTCATTTCAACATCCTCCTCCTTTTTAAAAATACCAATCACCACCTATAAATTAAAGTGACAATTAGTATATGCGCCTGTAGACTAAATTATACCACTTCACTCCCCATTTTTCATTTATGATTACCCTTTTTTATTGCCTCAGAAACATTACCCAAGCAGAACGTCCTCTTAGGGTATACCGGTATGAAGAGATACTAGCGAAGTCTCAAGACGGCACATGGAAGTTCTTTTTCTCTTTCGTATTAGCCTCAAATCATAAGGCAGCCAGAGGCCGGGTAATCCTTAATATAGCAGCCTTAAATGCATTTAACAGACCATTCCGCCGCCATCAGCCACCACAACACTTCTTATACTTCTTCCCGCTCCCACAAGGGCACGGCTCGTTGCGGCCGACTTTTTCCACTGTCTTGACGGAATTGGACGGACCAGCGTCACTTACCCGACTCCCCGCACGCCCATGGGTAGGCCGCTCCTTCTTGATCTCCTGAGGAGTATGTCCCCGGTTGGCCCAGCTGCGGCCGTGGTTATACAGGGCGAAGAACAGATCGGCCAGCCTCCGGATTTCCTGTTCGTCTTTCGGGACAACTTGTCCGTGTTCCAGCAACGACGAGAAGGCCTGTGCCGGCGGCTTGTTGATCAGAATGAGCCGGTGGGCAAAGTTCATCCAATAATCAACCTGGAACGCTTTTTTGAACAGATGCCGCCGTGCATAGGTCCGGAGTGCTTCCGCCTGAGGGGTCGGTTCGTAATAGTTTTCTTCGGCCCAGCGAAGCAGTTGACGCCGCTCCGGGACATAGTACGGCTTGCCCGATGCATCCGCTTCGAGCTCTGCCAGCCGGTTTCCGTTTTGCAGGAGTGCGTCCATGAATTTCCCTTCCCGGACGACAATCCGGCTGTCAATCAGCAACGCCGCGGGCAGCGCCACATGCGTCAGGTTAATAAGCTCCGACGGCTGGACCTCCGCATGGTTCTGCTCGTTATAGATTTCTGCGACTTTTGTTGCCGGCACGGCTCCGTACAGCCGGACCAGTGCGCGGATATAGCGGATCCACTCGCTTTGAACTTTCATCGGGACAGGCTGATGAGCATCGGGCAATTGCAGCGGCTCCCCCGCCTCGATCGGCGTCTTGCCACGGTGCAGCCAGCTCCGGCTCCGGTTGAACACGGCTGCTCCAAGCGTGATGTACTGATCCAGCTCCTCTTCGGAATGCTCTTCAAAACGGCCGAGATCCAGCCCGCGGACCAAGTTCTCAAACAATCCCCGCTCCGGATCATTCGCCGCATCTTTAACAGAAAGAAGAATATCCTCCGCCAACTCCTCATCCGCGCCCAATTGGTCAGTAAGAAACGTCTGGAGCGCTTGCACTTCCTCCGTCATCGGAATATAAAACTGATCTCCGTACCTCAGCATCTCGTCCTTCTCGGGAACGTAATACCGTTTCCCGTGAGTCCGGTCGAGATAAGTCTCAAGTTCGCCTGAATCATCGATCGACTCATATACAAACCAATTGCCCCTCGGCACGGCAAAACGCGCTATCAAAGCCGCCTCTTCCATCTCCGCAAACTTCCGGACATTCCCGCGGCTGAAGCCGATGCCTGTATGTCCCTCGAACAGCTGACCTATCTTCTCCATCGAAATAACCCCATAAAACGCCGTCGCCGCAGCGATATAATCAATCAAATCCTGCCGACTCATTTGATGCCCTCCCCGGTGATCTTTTTCTTTAGTATAAAGAGAAATGGGGTTCCATGTGAAGGGCAGTGGGGTGTTTATTCCGTTTCGCAAAAAAGCCGTTTCTGGTTCTTCCATCAAAAAAGGATTGCCACCTAATCATGACAATCCAATTCGCGGTTTTTATTGCCTCTATGTATTCGTTGCCAATCAGGTTAATGTCCGGGTTGGCCAGTACTATTTACTCGAATCAATGCTTGTATTCCCATATCAAGGCAAGAGGAGACGTTAATTGCGATTAGATACAAAGTCACTTGGAATAAAGCCTTCTTAATCCAGTATACTAACCTGAAAAACAACATCATCAAGCTTATTGCAGACATCTGTGAGAGAATTGTATAGACCGTCCCCGGACAATTCTCCGATATTTTCTTTCACGTCATTCAGTG
Source organism: Bhargavaea cecembensis (assembly GCF_000826125.2). GTDB lineage: Bacteria > Bacillota > Bacilli > Bacillales_A > Planococcaceae > Bhargavaea > Bhargavaea cecembensis_B. The sequence goes on along the minus strand of NZ_LN651373.1, from coordinate 298,424 downwards.
CCTGAGCTACATCGGAGATACTGTTATCAAGCCCGTACCCTTTGATAGATGAAACTTCTTCGTTAAGAGAATCAATTCCCATTGTAACTTCCAACAGCCTTGAATCAACTTGATCTAACTTATCCACCATCTCTCTGAGCAATTCAACAATTTCATCCATTTTAACTTCCTCGCTTTCTTTCTCCTATTACAACGTAAATAGCAATCCTATTATCTCTATTTATGAAAAGCTTTTTTCCCTTTCACCAACACTCATAACTCTCCAACACTCCCCGCATTCCCTTTGGTCCTTCCACTTTAATCGACCGGTCTTCCTGAACCCACATGCAGACAAACCCCAACTTCTCCACCATTTGAGCAACTTTTTCGTACTCGTTTCGGATTCGGTCGATGTCGGGGTTGGCCAGTACATATATTTGCTCGGATCCATGCTCAGTTGCGTACTTCATCAGTGTATGGATCTGCTTGGCAAGGTGAGTGACAATCTGGGCGTAGTCGAATACAATATCTGCTTCTACTCCATTTTTCCGGGAGCCTTTAGACTCGACGAAAACTCCCAGACTCCCCTTTCTCGCCTTCACGTCCACACCGTGCTGTCTGCCGACAAGCGGAGCCTCACATTGAAATCCCCGACTTACCAGGTATTCAGCAACAGCAACGTTTACTGTGTCTTCATCCATAAAAAAACGGTCAGGACTTTTCAATCGACTGTTGAATTGCGGCACTCAATCAAACCTCCTCTCTATTCAAGCTGTGCAACCTTCTTACTCATACACCTCAAGCTCCGTATCCCGTGAAAGGAACAGGGGGTGCTTCGGCATTCCGCTCGCAGTTTTTCCGAAACAGTAAGGGGTCTTTCCCGCCTCTCGGATCCAGTCTAATGCCAACCGGTATTTCCCGTTCTTTGCTCCCTCATTCCCCCATGCAACAATCACCTGATCAGCCGTCCGGATCGCTTCTTTGACGCGCAGGTCATTTTCGGGACAATGAAGCTCTCCCGAACTCCAAAGTGCTTTTACATCCTTGGTCCGGTAAGAATAGAGGTTCACCACTTCCAAAGAGCCGAATCCGTGCCTCTCTGCAAAATCAACACACCGATTTAATGTCGGGTCTGGCTCTAAAGCATTTGCAGTACTGGGATTAATCATGATGAACAGGCACGAGGGCTTCAAGACACCCCAAATCACATTCAGACGATACCGATGCCTTTCCGTCGAATCAAACATAACCGTAACATTTCTCCCCTTACCCCAAGTGCCTGTCTGAATCTTAATTTCCGGCTCCTCCCATACCACCATCCGCAATTCCCCCTTTGGTTGGTTGACATCCTTTCTATAATATTACTACTACTTAGTTAATTAGTCACCATACTGCCGGTCATTCATTTCAACCAAGACCAAACCGCAGTCACAAAGCACTATTACTGCTCCGCAACCAAAAAGCTGGATAGGAAACTAGCTACCCGTCCAGCCTTTTGCTTCCCTCTCACCCCTCCACCCACTCCGCCGATAACGCCCGGTCCATCTCCACCAGCACCGACTCTCCCATTCTCCCGTCCGACACCGCCTGTCTCAATTTCCGGTCCACTCCCTCCGCTCCGAATTCCCGGATCAACTCCATCAAGTAGTCATATGCAAACAGATCCAGCGAGCCAATCCAGTCACTATAGAAAAACAGGACTCTATTCACCAGCCCCGGCTCTTTACCAAACTCCTTCCTCACGTCGCACCCTCTCCTTCCCCGTTTCCAGTGATATAGAGAAACACAGGAAAAGGTGGACACAGATCCCCATTAACGTCCCATCCGGCAGCCGCTTGTCCTACTATTATAAAATTTTCACAAATGTCTCACCGGTAATACCCCCCTCACTACCTATGTGGTATTATTTTCTGTAGCGGGATTGTGTTTCCATACTTTATTTAGGAGGTTATTCTTTTTGAAAGCAAATACATACAAAAGAGCCGCGGCAATCGCGGCAGCTTCTGCCCTCGTAGGATCGGCAGTTGTGCCGGTGGCGGCGGCTCCGATGCCAACATCCAAGAAATTCTCGGACGTACCGGCAACAAGTTCACACTATGAGTCGATCTTGGAGGCTCAGGCACTGGGAATCATGACCGGCTATAACGACTCGACGTTCAAGCCGGATCAGAAGCTGAACCGCGGAAATGTCGCGAAAGCGTTCGGCAAGTACGTGGTCGCAAAGAGCGGGATGACACTCGAGGAATACATCAAGGAGCACAATATCTCTGAGGTAAAAAACTTTGCGGACGTTCCGGACAGCTGGGCTGACAAGGAACTGGTCACTTACTCGAAGATCGTGAAAGAAGCGGGCATCTTCGAAGGATCGAACAACCAGCTGATGGCGTCCAAACTGATGCCGCGCGACCAGATTGCAGAAGTCCTCGTGCGGGCGTTCGACTTCAAGGATAAAGAAGGCAATCCGGGCATCAAAGACACAAAACAGTCCGGCTATGCCAAGTCGATCGAAATCATCTATGAAAACGGCGTCTCCAACGCCAATCCGTACCACCCGCTGAGCAAAACCAGCCGGGGGCAGTTCGCCTCGTTCCTGGTCCGTGCCTATAAAGTGTCAGAAGGACTGGATTCGAAGGAGCCACTTCCGGTACGAGTCAAGTCTGTCATTAGTCCCGACTACGCACTACCAATTACAGTTGGGATAACACCTGTACTTCCTGAGACAGTCAAAGTAATGCTGGAAGATGGAACACAAACGACCAAGGCGGTAAAGTGGGACACGAGCAATCTCATGAAGGATGAAATCGGTACATATATTCTTACCGGGACTGTAGCGGATACAGACCTGAAAGCGTCTTTTCAAGTGGACGTCAGAGAGCAGACTTATGCCGAGCCGATTACTGTTTATAAAAATGAAGATCAGAATGAAATCAGAGTAGACATCCCGTATTTGACCGATTCCGCTCTCGACCTTTCCAATTATCTGTTTAACGGCGGACCTATGCCTGCCGGATCAAAAGTGCAACTTAAAACAGGGTATATCATCATCACTTTGGGAACGGATCAAGAGGTTACCGAAGACTTTGAGTATACACTGGAGTTTACAAGAAATATCCGAAACATCGATGGCTCCATCGTGGTTAATAATGCATGGGCAGCCAATAATGGTGAAGAACCTGAAAACTTCACAATCAAGGGTACGTATGGTGATAATGTCTCCCCAACCCTGGTCTCTGCCCATTACGTCATTCCTTCTTCGGATTCTGAAATCACAGATACCCTTGAGCTGACATTCTCCGAAGAGATGGCACCTTTGTATTTTAGTACACAAGGACTTGATGAAGATCGTGACTTCGATCTGATAAATATTTTAAATGGGATAACCCGCTATAACGTCGAAAACGTTGGAGATGACCTGATTTTTAAAGCAGGCGGAACCCAGGTGAAAATTTCAGACGTAGATGTAGAAAACGGAAAAGTTTATGTCAGCATCCCACCGATGGACATCGAGCAGACTTCCACCATCACCATTGTCCCGGAAGGTCCAAACAACGAGGCGCTGGTGATTACGGATAATTCCGTTGCTAAAAACCCAGCGGTCGCTCCGGCAACGAAAGAGATTACCAAAGACAACATCATTGTTATTGAACCAACCAAACCAACAGAGTGATTTTCATGTAGGTTACAGAGTTACGACCATGAACATAAAGAAGCATGCGCTTGTTTTCGCGCATGCTTCTCTTTTATTCGTTCAAGTTGATTCCTTTAGAGTACGGTCGTCAAGTCAAACAGTGGATTGAGACACCGCAGGAGATTTACACTGAAGATACCGTTTAATTAAAACCAAAGACAAAGGAGAATCCCCCATGAATCAAATCCACGGAATCGGCGAAGTGGTATCGAACGACATCACAAGAACCAACGCAAACCTCCTCGGCATCCGGGTGAAAGAAAAGACCGGCCGCTTCACCGGCACAATCTGGTATGACCCCGCCCGGGAAGCCATTGAGTATGGGCTGTTCGGGAATATCTATGGGAAGATGAGCGAAGAGGATCAAAAGAGTGCAGATAAAGACGTGCTTGGAGTTCTGGAAAACTATATTTAAATGGAGACGCAACTTAGATTTCAGCGAATCAATGAAATGCCCTTCAGTAACCGTTCAGGCTACTAAAGGGCATTGCTGTTTTATAACTTCAGGAGTTCATTCTTTTTAACCCACAATGGCGCGTCGGCTATTAAAAAAACAACTTCTCCACCCGCTCCCCTTCCAACTCCTTCGCCAGTTCCATGAAGAACGGCAGGGACTCTGGGTTGCTCATGGAGTCTGCATTAATCATGCGTTCCGCTTCAAATCCGAGCAGCAGTTTGCGGATCGGGACCTCCAGCTTTTTGCCGTTCAGCGTTTTCGGGATGTCGTCAACCGGATAAATCCGGTCCGGTGCAAACCTTGGGGACAGCTGCTCCCGGATCGCTCCTTTGATCCGCGCTTCCAACGCGTCATTCATTTCCACGCCTTCCTTCAGCACGACGAACAATAGGAGCGACGCGGTTTTCCCGATAACCTCCAAATCGATGACGAGGCTGTCGAACACTTCGTCGATACTTGCAATGACGCGGTACAAGTCGCTCGTGCCCATCCGGACGCCGGATCGATTGATCGTGGAGTCGGAGCGTCCGTAGATGATGCACCGGCCTTTCTCATCAATCTTAATCCAGTCGCCGTGTTTCCAGATTCCCGGATAATGATCGAAGTAGCTTTCGTGGTAACGCTCGTTCCCTTCGTCCCCCCAGAAGTAGAGCGGCATGCTCGGCATCGGCTTGGTGACGACAAGTTCGCCGACTTCGCCGATCAACGGATTCCCTTCTTCGTCGAATGCTTCTGTTGCCACGCCGAGCGATCTTCCTTGAATTTCCCCGACGCGCACGGACTCAATCGGGACGCCGCCGACAAATGCAGCGCTGATGTCCGTACCGCCGCTGACCGAGACGAGCCAGACATCGGACTTTACATGTTCATAGATCCACTCGTAGCCGTCTGCGGTGAGCGGCGCACCGGTGGAAAAGACGGACTTCAGCTTGCTCAAGTCATACTTCTCCTTAGGATGGGCACCCATCTTCGCCGAGTTGGTGATGAACGGGGCGCTCGTGCCGAAGAAGGTGATGCCGGTTTCTTCGGCGAGTTCCCACAGTGCCCCTTCATCCGGATAAAATGGACTGCCGTCATACAGGACGATGGCAGAACCGGCGAGCCAACTGCCGATGAGCAGGTTCCACATGATCCAGCCGGTCGAGGAGTACCAGAAAACGACGTCATCCGGTCTGAGGTCGTGCTGAATCATCATGAGTTTTTTATTTTCCAGAACGATGCCTCCATGGCTGTGGACGATCGGCTTCGGCAGTCCGGTCGTGCCGGATGAGTAGACAATCCATAGCGGATGGCTGAACGGCAACGGCTCCGCGGCAAGCGGAACGTCTTCTCCGAGCAGGTCGTTCCACGCCATGCAGCCTTCCGGAACGTCTTCCCCAATGTACGGAACGACCACCGTCTGTTTCACTGTCGGCAATTGCCTCCGGATCTCCTCCAATTCACTCTGCTTGTCGAAGACTTTTCCGTTATACGCATACCCGTCCGCTGCAATAAGGACCGCAGGCTCAATCTGCCCAAGCCGCGTAATTACGCTCTTCGAACCAAAGTCAGGCGAGCAGATCGACCAGACGGCCCCGATGCTGGCCGTCGCCAGAAAGGCGATCGCCGCTTCCGGGATGTTCGGCAGATAAGCGGCAACCCGGTCCCCGGCCTTCACGCCCATTTCCTTCAGCTTCCATGCAACAGACGCGACCTGCTTCTCCAGCTCCTCCCAGCTCATTGACCCTGTCGGCGTCGATTCCGAACGGAAATAAAGCGCCGTCTTGCTGCGATCCCGGCCCGCAAACACGTTCTCTGTGAAATTGATCGTTGCGCCCTCAAACCACTTCGCCCCGATCATAGAGTCTCCATCAAGCACTTTGGAGTAAGACGGCTCGCCTACTACTCCGCAATACGCCCAGATGCTTTCCCAGAACCGCTCAAGCTCATCCACCGACCATTTCCAAAGCTCGGCATAATCGTTCACTTCCACGCCTTTCTTTTCTTTCAGCCAGCCCATATAATCGCTCATCACCGAATGCTCCACCCGCTCCGCGGACGGCTTCCAAATAACCTCTCCTTGTGTGTAACCCGTCATGTCCACAACCCCCTCTTAAACCATTACCTTTGCCTTGACTTGTTCTTCCTCGATCACTTCTTTTTTCGCAATGTTCTTTTGCAATTTCAATGTCATGAGCGTGATCGCTCCCACGATGAGCATTCCGGAGAGGATGAACATGCCCTGTTGCAGCGACACCATCCCCAAAATCATCGGTCCGACGAACCCGCCAAGAGCGGCGAATGAATTCACAAGCGCAATGCCGACCGGCGCCGTGCTTTCCGTAAAGAAGAACGTCATGTAAGCGAAGAAGCACCCGGTAAATCCGTACAAGCCGAACGACGTGATTGTCAGCATGAACACGACCGGAATCACGGAACTCGACAGCCCACAGCCGATAAACCCGACAATGGCGATGAGGAAGGCAAACAGCAGGTGAGGCTTGTGCGCACCAGTCCGGTCCGCGTTCCATCCGAAGAACAGGATGGCCGGAATGCCGACGAGCGACGGGATCATGGCCAGCCAGCCGATTTCCATGTTCGTCGTCGTGCTCACAGACAGTGATTTGATAATCGTCGGCAACCAGAACGACAATCCGTAAACGGCGCTGTAGCCGGCGAAATACAGAAGGGACAGTTTCCATACCCGCGAATCTTTGATCATTTCCAGCTTCGAGACTTTGTTTATCGAGGAGGAAATCTTCCGTTCCGCAGCAAGCTCGCTCTCCAGCCAATCCTTCTCTTCGTTCGTCAGCCACTTCGCATCCGCCGGCCGGTTGGTCATGTAGAAAAGGACCACTACGCCAAGCAGCACAGCCGGAATCCCTTCCAGGATGAACATCCAGCGCCAGCCTTCCATTCCGGCCCATGCGATGTTATCGATGATCCAAGTGGACAAAGGCGCGCCGATAATTCCGCCGATCGGCAGAGCCAACAACAGCACGGCCGTCGCTCTTCCCCGCTCGGAGGAACGGAACCAATACGTCAGGTACAAGATCACCCCCGGGAAGAACCCGGCTTCTGCGACCCCGAGCAGGAAGCGGAGAATATACAGATGGGTCGCCGACTGGGCAAATCCGGTCAGCACGATGACAATCCCCCACGTCACCATGATGCGCATGATCCACAGCTTTGCCCCGACCTTGCTCATGATCATGTTGCTCGGAATTTCAAAGAAGAAATATCCGATGAAAAAGATTCCGGAGAGCAAGCCGAATACTTCCGCCGTCAGCGCCAGGTCCGCGTTCATTTCCAACGCCGCATACCCAAGGTTGACCCGGTCCAGATAAGCGATCACATACAACAGCAGAACAAACGGCAATATCCGTTTCATCGTCTTGGAAACCGTACTTTTCTCAATCCTATTGAACTCCGCCTGGTTCATGTATTTTCCCCCTCATGATTGAATGGTGGAACCCCATCCCACACGATTACATCCCGCCGGAAACGCTGATCTCTTCCCCCGTGATGGCCCCCGCCCCTTCGGACGCCAGAAAGAACACGGTGTTCGCAATCTCTTCAGGCTGAATAAACCGTTGCATCGGCTGCCGAGGGTACATAACCGCTGCCAATGCTTCCTCTTCGCTCAGCCGGTGTTCATTCATCAGTCCGTGGATCTGCCGCATCAGCAAGTCCGTCGCCACCGGACCCGGAAGTACGGCATTTACCGTAATGCCGTGTGTCGCTGTCTCGATGGCAGCCGTCTTCGTGAAACCGAGCAGCCCATGCTTTGCCGACACATACGCCGACTTCTCCGGGGTGGCCACTTCTCCGTGGACCGAAGAAATGTTGATGATCCTCCCGTTTCTTCGCTCCTTCATGAAGGGCAATACAGCTTTTGTCATCAGGAAAGGTCCTGTCAGCAGCACATCGATGAGCTGCCGCCACATCTCCTCCGGAAAATCCTCGATCTTGTCCCGGTGCTGCAGACCTGCGTTATTGACCAATACATCAATCTGGCCTTTCTCTTCAATCAACTCTTTCACGAACGCCGAAATAGCCGAGCTATCCGTAATGTCTAACCGAAACCCACGAGCAGAATCGCCGAGCTGCCGTGCTGCCTGCATTGCCTTTTCTTCATTCAGATCGGCAATGGCCACGAAGTCCCCCGCCTCCGCAAACCTCTTGGCGATCGCATAACCGATCCCCTGCGCACCGCCCGTCACCACGACCACTCTTTCTTTCATTCAGCTCCCCCCAATTCACTCAGCTGCATAACAAACATGAATGATAGCGCTTTCAACCTCCTTTACAACTTGCCGAATGTCCGAAATAATAAAGAGACTACAGTCTGTAACTATTAAAATGACAGACCATAGTCTGCTTGTCAATGACTAAATAGAAATATTCCGAAAGGTTTGATTATATGGATGCCCGTCAAAAAAGAGGCCAGGAAACAAAACGCAAAATCACCGAGACCGCCATTGCAATGTTCCACGAACGCGGCTTCAACAACGTCACCGTCGACGAAATCATCGCCAAAACCAACACATCCAAAGGCGCCTTCTACAACCACTTCACGAGCAAACACGAAGTCTTCGCCGAGCAATTCAAGGAAATCGACCAATTCTACGTCGACCACATCGTCCCCCGGCTCGACGCCAAACAACCGGTCCTGGACCGGCTCGCCCTGTTCCTCGATCTTCAAATGACCTATATTCAAAATGACATCGGCTGGGACGTAACTCGGACGATTTACGAACAGGAACTGAGCACGGAAAGATCCTCTTACTTCTTGAATCCGGACCGGCCGCTGTACGGGATTCTGTTGGAACTGTGCCAGGAAGGCGTCGACAACGGGGAATTCAAACCGGGCTATACGGCACATGAGATTGTCACCGTGCTGATTCATGCCATGCGGGGGGTTCTGTATAACTGGAGCTTGAACCGGGGGAGGATTTCGTTGAAGGATGAGCAGCGAGTGCTGTTTGGGGTGGTGTTGGAGGGGCTAAAAAGAAGCGAATTATAAATAGACCGCTACCGTTTAATCCGGTAGCGGTTAAAGTTTACGCAAAACCCAATCTTAGCATGTTATGACCATCAAAATAGAAGTCGTTTCCATGATATAACGTTAGTATAAGCTGATCTTCCCTCGTCCTGATTTCACCGATACCATTAAAAATAGCTCTTCCATTTTTCTCGATATATCTCTTAGGCACATGGAAGTTATTAAGATAAGCCTTATTTTCCGGATCGGCAACGAATGCTTCTTCAAATAATACTTTAATTGTAGCCCCATTCTTCATTACCATAAAAGTAGCAACGTTATCAAGCAGGTCGATTTTCTCTACAAATCCAGTTACTAAGCGGATTTCACCTATGTCATTCTGCGTAATACGATCAACGTCTCGTTTCATGATGTTTTTACCGCGAACCTTTAACTTCTCTTCTTCTTCACCATCAAACAATGAAGTTTGTATAGATGGTTTTATTATCTTCTTATCACTCGTTGTTTCTTGTTGTTTGTTTTTCCTTGAAGCCTTTCTTCTGGCTCTTGCTTCATCTATTTCTTCATCTGTCATCAGCGATAATCTATATGCCTCATTCAGTGCATCGCTACGACGCTTCCTGCTGAGATTAACGATGAAAACTTCGCCGGAATGGGTTCCAAATTGCTTTGGTATTCTCTCGAACTTATGTAGACAGTTGTTTGAATGATTATCCAGATTCCATGTTTTATAGTACGGAGTGCGGCCAGCACAGAATGTAACACGGGCAGAACAAGCGGGTGTAGGACAATACAGTTTTCCTTTGTAATGATTTTCATATCTACGCACTGTCATCTGATTAAGGGCAATCATATGAACCTTCCCATTCTCGTGATACCTTGCCTCAGTAATCTTCATAGGAATCCCACCCTATCTATATATCATAAATCTAAGAACACCAGTTTGATTTATAATACCAAAAATATATCTAATAGTAAAATAATTTGTAGTTGATAGCAATGAATTTTTAGGGCTTTTCAACTTTTTTATTTGCACTTTCAGCTTAATTATGGTGGTGGTTTCGCTTAGAAGAACTTAGTTAGAGAAACCATTGGCCATGTTTTCTATTCTATGTTCCTTTAGCTTCAGTCCCATATAAAAGGACCTAGACGGTAAACCATCAAAACATAAGTTGTATTACTCGTTCTATATTCAAGTCATGCCTATTTTTAATTCCCATGGCAGTTACTCGTCGGATGAATAAGACTATCTTTTATACGCCTCAAAGCACCGCCAGTTGGCTGATGCTTTGAGCCGCTCATTATGTCTCTTAATTACCCTTGCCGAGCGTGTCAATATCTTTTACCTTGCTATTCCGCCCCCAACTTCTCCAAAAACCCGGTAATCCGAAACGCCGCCGCTCCGACGGCGCATGAATCCCGTCCCAACAAGGAGAATTGAATCTCTGGTGTTTCGCCTTGATGGGTGGCGAGTCGTTCTTCCAGCACCCGATCAATAGGCTCTCTCAGCCATTCGCCGAACCGGGCGAGACGGTTGCCGATGATGAGGGTGTCGGGGTTGAAGGCGTGGATGATGGAGATGAGGCCGATGCCGATGGAGGCGCCAACCTTTTCGAGCGCCTTGAGGATGTGCGGGTCGCCGGCTTTGGCACGTGCCAGGATGGCTTCCAGCCGGTCGCCTTCCTCTGCCGCAACACGCTCACCCGGAACACCGCCCGCTCCGTCCCCCGCACTGTCACTCACTCCACTCACCCCGCTCTCTCCCTCCCCCACTTCCCCCAGCAACGCCTTCTCCGACGCATACAGCTCCCAGCATCCATAGTTGCCGCACCGGCACCGTTCGCCTGTCGCTTGGATGGTCATGTGGCCGACTTCTCCGGCGATGCCGGTTTTGCCGGAGTAGAGTTGGCCGTCGATGATAATGCCGGCGCCGATGCCGATGCCGATGGAGATGTAGACTTGGTCGGCGGCGAGTTTTCCGGCGCCGTATAGGCATTCGCCGTTTGCGCCGGCGTTGGCTTCGTTGATGATCTGGACGGGGACGCCGAATGTCCGCTCGAGCCGGGGTTTCAGTTCGACGTCGCGCCAGCCAAGGTTCGGGGCGAACAGGATTTTGCCTTCGCGGTCGACGATTCCCGGGACGCCGACGCCGATGCCGACGACGCCGTACGGGCTTTCCGGAGCACGCCCGATCAGCTTGCGCACCATCACTTCCAGTTCCTCCATCACCCGTTCTTCTTCCCGGTCCGAGAGCGGCACCGAGATTTCTTCGACGACCGCTCCGTTCAGATCCGTCAACACGCCGAGCAGATAGTTCACGCCGAGGTCAATCCCGACCGCAAATCCGGCCCGTTCGTTGAAATAAAGCATGACCGGCTTGCGGCCGCCGCTTGATTTCCCTTCTCCGATTTCAAACACGAACGAGTCCTCGATCAGTTCGGCGACCATCGTCGAGACGGTGGCGCGGTTGAGTCCGGTTTCTTTGGAAATGTCCGCCCGGGAGATCGGGCCGTTTTGGATGATCAAGTCCAGGACGATGGACTTGTTGATGGTTTTCACCATTGCTTGGTTGCCTGTCTGAATCTGCCTCATATGTCCTCCCCTGCTCCTGCCTGTTATCAACCAGAATACCACGTTTCCCCCGCCGACAGAAAAAGCCGGAGAACGCACTACCCGCTCTCCGGCTCTTTCCTTCAGCTATGGCGTGCTTCACTCATGCCGCCGGAAGCCACTTCCTCTTCCTCTTCTCCCCAGAGACCTTCGAGTTCCTCGAGCGTCTTGCCTTTCGTTTCAGGCACCCACTTCAGGACGAACAAGGCGGACAGTACGCTCATCAGCCCGTAGAATCCGTACGTGAGGGCGCCGCTGAAGTCCATCATGGCCGGGTAGGTGGACGAAATGAAGAAGTTGGCAGCCCACTGCGCGGCGACGGCGATCGCCATCGCCTGTCCGCGGATTTTGTTCGGGAAGATCTCTGCGAGCATGACCCAGCAGATCGGTCCCCAGGACATCATGAACGACGCAGTGTAAATGATGATGAAGACGAGCGTCGATGGGCCGATCACGTGGAATGAAGCGAGTCCCACGACGCCGAACATGCCGACCGCCATGCCGATCGAGCCGATGATGAGGAGCGGCTTTCTCCCCCATTTCTCAACCGTCATGATCGCGATCACCGTAAAGACGACGTTGACGAGTCCCATGACAACGGTCTGGACCATCGAGGCGCTTTGCCCAGCGCCCATGCTTTCAAAAATCCGCGGCGCATAGTAGAGCGCGACGTTGATCCCGACAAATTGCTGGAAGATCGACAGCATGATGCCGACAATGATGACTGTCCGGCCGTATGAGAACAGCTTGCCGGACCGGTTCGGCGCGTTCAGCGACGCCTTGATTTCCAGCAGGATGCTTTCGGCCTTTTCTTTCGTGCCGTTCAGCTTTTGCAGCACATTGAACGCCTCGTCATTCCGGTTCCGGGATGCGAGGAATCTCGGGGTTTCCGGCACGCAGAACAGCAGGAAGAAGAACAGCAGCGCCGGGATCGTCTCGGAGGCGAACATAAACCGCCAGCCGACGTCGTTGATCCATTCGCGGGTCTGCCCGCTCGCAATGCCCCAGTTGACGAAGTAGACGACGAGCATGCCGAAGATGACAGCGAACTGATACCACGACACGAGTTTCCCCCGGATGGCGGCCGGGGCGATTTCACCGATGTACGTCGGGGAAATCGCGGATGCGAGGCCGACGCCGATCCCGCCGAGGATCCGGTAGATGTTGAACATGACGAGCAGCCCGATCGTCGGCTCATCTTTCGTGAAGAACAGGAGCTCCGGATAAGCCGAGCCGAGTGCCGACACCGTGAACAGCAGCGCCGCGACGATGAGCGAGTTCCGGCGGCCGAGGTTGTTCGAGAACAGCCCGGACACCGCTCCCCCGATGATGCACCCGATGAGCGCACTGGAAACCGTGAACCCGTGGACGAATGAACTGAGGCCGAGACTGTCGATCAGATACTTCTGCAGCGACTGCTCCGCACCGGAAATTACCGCGGTATCATATCCGAACAGCAGGCCGCCAAGCGTGGCGATCAGCGTAATGAACACAATGTATCGGTTGCTGTTTTGGCTTTTCATCCTAACCGGAGAATGGCGCCCCTGCACCCGGCAAAGACCATCCCCCTCTCCTCCCTTCGTTTGTTGCGTCCCAAACCGTTAAAGCGCTTTCTTCTCGCCGGCAAGCCATCCCGCAGAAGACCCGTCTCCCGCGGGAATGCAAATCCTCTTCACTTCCGGAACTTGGCGAGACGCCGGCTGATCGGCGCCGTCGCCGGGTACAGATCCCGGTAGATGTCGAACACCTCTTCATAAATCCCGACCGTCTGCGGATCCGGCCGGTAAACCGCATCCGGCTTCAGGAACACGTCCGCGCATTGCTTCAGCGAATCAAACCAGCCACAGCCGACCGCGGCAAGCATCGCGGCACCCATGCCGGGCCCCTGCTCGCTTTTCAGCTTCACGACGGTCGCTCCAAACACGTCTGCCTGCATCTGGAGCCATGCCGCATTTCTCGCACCGCCCCCGACGGAGACGACGGTGTCGACCGTCTTGCCGTTATCTCGGAACAGTCGGATCGATTCATTCAGCGAAAATGTGATGCCTTCGAGCACCGCCCGCGTGAAATGCCGCAACCTGTGGGAAGCATCAATCCCGATGAAGCTCCCCCGAATCGACGCATCCACATGCGGCGTCCGTTCTCCGGACAAGTAAGGCGTGTACAGCAACCCGTCCGAACCGGCCGGCACCGACCCGACGTCCCGCAGCAATTCTTCAAAATAAACGCCTTCAGCGAACGTGTCGCGCAGCCAGGACAGGCTGTGCCCGGCCGACAAGGTCACGCCCATCGTGTAGTAGCTCCCGGGCGCGCCGTGGTTGAAGTAATGGACCTTGCCCCCGAAGTCCTGGCGGGCATCTTCCTCATAGGAGAGAATGACGCCCGACGTGCCGATGCTGCAGAGTGTCTTCCCTGCCTCGAGGATGCCGGCCCCGATCGCGCCGCACGCATTGTCCGCGCCTCCCGCAAACACGCGGGTGTTCGGCGAGAGTCCGAAGATCGCCGCCATTTCCGGCAGAAGCCGGCCCGTTTCATCTTGCGACTCCACGAGCGGCGGGCAAAGTGATTCGTTCAGGCCGAGCAGCCGGCACATCTCCCCGCTCCATTCGTTTTTCCGGACATCCAGCAGCAGCGTCCCCGCCGCGTCGGACAGGTCCATCTCGGCGCTGCCGGTGAGCCGGTAGCGGACGTAGTCCTTCGGCAGGAGGAACAGCTTCGCCTGCTCGAAAACAGCCGGTTCATGATCTTTCACCCAAAGCAGCTTCGGTAAGGTGAACCCTTCCATGGCGATATTCTTCATGATGTCCAGCAGCCGCTCCCGGCCGACCCGCTCCTCGATCTCCGTGCACTGTGCAGTCGTGCGGGTGTCGTTCCAAAGGATTGCATTGCGGAGCACCCGCTTGTCCCCGTCCAGCAGCACCAGCCCGTGCATCTGCCCGGAAAAGCTGAGCCCCTCGATCTCCTCGCGGCTGCCTCCAAAGTTCTCCGTCAGCTCGGCAAGCGCAACGATCGTCGCCCGCACCCAGTCTTCCGGATCCTGTTCACTGTAGCCCGACTTTTCCTGGATGAGCGGATAGGCGCGCGTCGCCTCGCTGACGACTTCGCCGGTCCGGTCGACGAGCAGCGCCTTCACCGCGCTCGTTCCGAGGTCAATCCCGATCACATAACCCATCGTCTTTCCCTCATTCCTCTGCGAACGTGCGCAGGAGGTACTGGTTGATCGTCGACTTGATCTGCTCGAGCCGTCCCGACCCGTTGCCGATCTCCTTCAGGCCGAGCGCGTGTTCTTCAAGTGTCCGGAAATCCGCGCGTCCTTCGACGATGTCCTTGCCGATCCCTTCGGAGAAGCTCGCATACCGGTCTTCCACGACCCGCTCAAGCACCCGGTCGTCGATCAGCTTCTGGGCGACTTTCAGCCCGGCCGCGAAGCTGTCCATCCCGAGGATATGCGCGATCAGAAGGTCGTCTTTTTGGAAAGAACCCCTGCGGACCTTGGCGTCGAAGTTGAGACCGCCTCGGCCGAGCCCGCCGTTCTGGAGGATTTCGTACATGGCGAGTGTCGTCGCATACAGATCGGACGGGAACTCATCGGTGTCCCATCCGAGCAGCGGGTGGCCCTGGTTCGCATCGACCGATCCGAGCATCCCGTGGATCCGGGCGTAGCGCAGTTCATGCTCGAACGTATGGCCCGCCAGCGTCGCATGGTTGGCTTCGATATTGAATTTGAACCGGTCCTGGAGTCCATAATGCTGAAGGAATGCATAGCCGCTCGCCACGTCGAAGTCGTACTGGTGGGAAGTCGGCTCCTTCGGCTTCGGTTCGATCAGGAACTGGGCGTCAAAGCCGATTTCCTTCGCGTAGTCGACCGCCATGTGGAAGAACCGGCCGAGATTGTCGAGTTCAAGCTTCATGTTTGTGTTGAGCAGCGTTTCATATCCTTCACGTCCGCCCCAGAACACATAGTTCTCCGCGCCCAGCTCCTTGCCGACTTCAAGTCCTTTTTTCACTTTCGCCGCCGCATAGGCGAATACGTCCGCACTGTTCGACGAAGCCGCCCCGTGAACAAACCGCGGGTGGCTGAAGTTATTCACCGTGTTCCAAAGCAGCTTCGTGTCGCTGTGTTTCATGTAATCCTTGATCATGCCGACAATCACATCGAGATTCTCGTTCGACTCCCGGAGCGTCTCCCCCTCCGGCGCAATGTCCACGTCATGGAAGCAGAAGAACGGAACCCCGAGCTTCTCGAAGAACTCAAATGCGCCTTCCACACGGGCCTTCGCCAGGTCAAGGCCGGACAGATGATTCCACGGCCGGATCGCCGTGCCGGCACCGAAAGGATCCGACAAATCCTCGGTGAACGTATGCCAATACGCCACGCCGAACCGCAAATGCTCCTTCATCGTCTTCCCGCCGACCACCTCGTCGGGATTGTAAAACTTGAACGCAAACGGGTTATCAGAAGTTGGCCCCTCATAAACCACCTTCGGAAGATCAGAGAAATAAGACATCGAAAAGCTCCTTTCTGAACAGACAAGTGAATTTTACTTTGTTTAAGATATAAACAAAGTGTATATTCTGGTGAAAGCGTTGTCAATAAAATGATAGATTTTTTTGAACGAGCATGCTCTCTCCCTCGCGCCATGTGACTGTATAGGATAAAGTGGTTACTAAGCGTGGGCAGCAGTATTTTCATCTCTTGTATATCTTCAATGGCTACGGAGGGAACTATCGCTTTCTTCACAGTGCTAAAGACACCTCAATGGACAACACAAGATTCAGGACATGGACATCGGCAAAATGTCATCCATGCCTATCTTCCTCACCTGTATTCCGAATCTATAAAACAGCCCATTTAAGAACATAACCACATTCTTATTTAAAAACACCAAAAGCCGCCAATATCACTAGATATGGCGGCTATTCAAGGAGGAGTTGTGAACATCAATTGCTTGTAAGAGAAGAACAGTCAAAACGCAAGCTTTTTTAATAACTAACTAATAATTAATATTTAGTTAACCTATCAATGTCCAAGCTTGATGGAGGACATAGATAGAGGCATCATAAATCATAGTTTACGACACCCTATTCTATTTATCCTTTAATCATTTTTCCATAAACTCATTTTCTGTGAGATGATGGTAAATGATCGGCAATCCTACAACCATGAACTGGTTCATGTTAGCTATGTTAAACAACTCTAGCAAGACCTTTGGTTGCAGAAAGCCTGTAATGCTACCTAGCAAAACGACTACGACCACGACTGTAATTCTCTTATGCATTATTGACATTCATACTCTCTCCCTGTTAGTTTGGTGTGGCTAACAAGGTGAGCTATTACGCACTCTTTAAATGATGGCCGCTTCTAAGCCTACATCCACTTTCCTTAGCTTAATTCTATTATACAAATGAATTTCATAAAATTCAATTACTGTTTTATTAAACCCTGCCAAACTTTCGCACTGATGAGTGAAGTGTTGCTCGTAGGTTTGAAAATCACCGAAATGGTCGGTATGACCTTTAGCCTTCCGGATTCTGGTGCCGAAAAGTTATAGGGAGTAATCTAGCCAACTATATCGAGCAGCGGCATCTTTCTAATTCCTTATATTTTATGCTTCCACTAATGTCTGTTTAGCATGTTCCATCCAGTAATTAAATTTATTCTCTTCAATTATAAAGCTGAAAAAACGCAAAAGCTTATCCTCGTATAATTCGAACTGATCGTTAATTTTTTTTGTAGCTCTCCATGGCTTGTCATTCTCCCATTCTTCATTAAATATAAAATGCTCAAAGTTCCTATTATGAGTGAGACGGAATTCCTCACTGCCAATAGTATTTAGGATATTTAGATTTGAGCCTTGATCTTGTTCAATACCATCTAAATCATGAACCAAGTAAGAGTCAATACCGAAGTTTTCAAGAACAGTATAATATGCCTTTTGAGTCAGTTTACCATTACATGGGATTACAGATACCTCTTTCACCAATGCTTCTAATTCATCTGCCGCTTGTGGGTACTTCTGTTTCAAACGTTCTTTTATTGCATATACACTTGCGACTTCACAATCACCTTCAACGAGTACTACTCTTCTTGCAAAAAATGCTTCTAATGTTGATGTATTAAAGTTTAGTAGCATTCTCATTCGATCTCTCATTTCTCCAGCAGCCTCGCCATTATATATATTTTCAGAGACCTGAGTGACCGAGGTTAAATGGTCCTCTCCCTTTCTTAATATCACAAGACCTTGGTGACGATCTGCCAAGTCTATAAAGTTTTCTGAGTGCGAAGTACATATCACTTGAGAAAGAAAGTGTTTTGAAATTTGTATTAACGAATCTCTCATTTTTCTTTGCAAATGAGGATGCAGATAAATTTCAGGTTCTTCAATTAAGAAGAGTAAACTCCTTTTCCATTGTCCTTCTGAACCTGGCTGCCTTTCACTATCTATACTATGATTAGTAAGTTGCTCAGCTAGAATTTCTAATAGCGATAAGATTAGCATCCTTTGCAACCCATTTCCCTGTTGACTAGGATGAGTCATCAAGGAACCTCGCTTTAGTTGGATAGCTGAGTTCATATACAGGTTTTCCATAACCTCAGGAATGTCAAACTTAAAGTTAACTTCAATATCGTCCATTAGTCGATTTAGTTTACGTCCAATTCGTTTTTCTAGTCCTTTTACTTCAGTATGTCGGTTTTCTTCATCAAAAATGCTTTGAATAGCTAAGAGCGAACTCTTAAAGTTCTGTATTTCGTCAGTCTCATTAAGATGATGTTCAAATAATGTAGAGACAATTTGACTTGCTGCTGACTTTGTTTTCTTTGCATCCGCCTCCTCATTAGTAAGCTTAACCGCTGGCACATATATCACCTTGGGCATGATTGAACGTAATATAGATGATAAACCGTTTGGGTTTTTACGCCATTCCACTACTCCATCGACTGTTAAACTTGAGTCATTTAAGAATACGAAGTCTATAAATTCTTCTTGTTTTGCAGCAGTGATTGTTTTTGACTTCAACTTTTTCTCTACGCAAAAACTTTTATGTAATTGTATTAGTTTTTCATCACAAACTGCAAAGTCTGCCTCCTTCCATGGTGCTTCGTGACTAATCTCACTTAAGGTTCTTTTCGGGATATAGGCCTCAAAAGGCACATCACTATCTCTTAGATCAGGACCTGACCAAATCCTTCTAATACGCATTTCGCCTCTATGAACGTACGGTTTAATATGAGTATTGTTCATATCCTCGGTATTAAACCCATCAAAAGTGATCATCACTTCCATATAGTCTTCTTCATTTTCTGGTACAATTTTATTAGGAAACATATCTATTGTTGGATTGCTAGGTAAGTCCGTTTCAGGCAAAAATAGCTTTAGAGCTTCTAATATGGATGACTTCCCAATATTGTTTTCTCCTATTATTGTAATAAAATCAGAAGACCCTTCATCATTAACATTAGGGAATATGATTTTACAAGGCTCTATGCACCCTATACTTTTAAAGTTCCTTATTATTATTTCTTTAATTCTCATCGATGATTCCCCTTTCATGGAATTACTGTTTTAATTCACTACACCTATACCAACAGAAACCACAACCCCTCCTTTCAAATTTGTATCCGATACTATTCCATCCATCTTCAATCAAACGACCAGTATATCACTCAGTTTTCTATTTAACCGAAAGAATTAGATAATTAGTTCGGGTAGATATAGCGCGTGGCAATTATGATAATCCTTCTCTAACTTTTCATAACATTCGAAAATAACAAACAAACTTTTTTTGAAACAGGTAATATTCTTTTGAGCGGTTGCATTTCTTTCTAAAACATAATATCAACCTAAGAAATCAATAATTACTTTTTCGATTCTCTTCATTTCTATGTTGATAAACTTATTTACAGACTTAACTGCCTCATCAATCACCATGTCAGGTTCGCTCTCATGATCGGTAATATACTCCATCGGGACGAGTTCTGTTTTGTATAGCTGAGTGTAACTCTTTTGAAGGCTTTTCGACGCACCGATCATTACGTCTGGCTTACTCTTTTTTAACGCAAAGAGTTTCCGCCGGTCCTCCGGATCCCCTGGCCCGATGATCAATTTTAGGTCAAGTCGGCCGGATCTATTTTGGATTTCAAACAACAGCATCCGACCGCTGTTTGTCCAGGTGCTTCCTTTAGGTGTAAGAGAGTCTAGATCTTTCGTTGTAAAGCGAATATAGGATTTTGTCGACTGATCCAACTCTACCTTGCCATGCAATTCTTTCTGCAACGCATCTGAGATCTCCCTGGCTAAGTCTGGTTTATATTCAAATATGAGATCAAAGGCCTTGCGATGTTTAAAGTACAATTCCTGGCAATACTTTTTTAGCTTTGCGTCTCCCACGATATGCTTCCTCACTGTCTGGATATATTGTCTAAGGATGGACTTTGCATCAGGGCTAATCTGTCTCTCTTGGATTTCTAAGGTTTCTTCCAGTACTTCTAAGATGTCCTCATAAGAGATGCCTATCCAATTGACCTGATCACTCGGCGGTCGCCCATCTGGAGTGAGGAACAGGCAGAGCTGGTGATAATCTTTGAACTCTTCTTTAACTTGCCGTAGATATTTCCCGAGTTGGTGCTCTGACTCCCCGCTCCAGATTTTGTTTTCAATCACGATAACGGCTCTCTCGGTATCAGACGTCAGCAGGAGATCCATCTGCCTGTATTCTTTTCGGCAAGTAAAGGATCCAAGATTCAATGCTGTCTCTTCCTCGTCCGTTAAGTCGGCAACAAAGTCTCCAGCCACCCTACACAAGAAGGTTCTTAAGAATACATCCCCCAAGCCATGATTTTCTTTAGGCGACAACAACCAGCCAATCATATTGCTATGTTGCAATTCCTTATGAACAACGCCCAGCGTCTCAAAAATATTGATCTCTTCATTTTCCCCTTCAAGTTTGCTGATCCACGCTGAATCCAACACCAACGCCTCAACCGCCTGTTGGTTCTTCATTGTAATCTCTCCCCTTCAGATTTCCACATTTCTATTAAATTCACCGGAACGAATGAAAACCCAGCCCACCAAATTCCCTCTCTTCCCTGCTAATTTCCTACTACTCCCCTAGAACTGCCCGATATATCAATTCATCTCAAGCCCTCACAATTAGTTTACATCGCCTTGCCAATCGAATCTTAAAGCCGCAAATGTCCTTTCTACCCTTACCCTCATGATTCAAATAACTGCTCCAGCCGTTCCCTCTCATCGAAGAAGACCATTACTTCTGTTGCATACTTCTCTCAATATCATATTCTCCACAACTTTTTATCTGCGCCCTATAAGGCCATGCCCTTCTTCCCTTTGCGGATAAATCATCATCCTCTCAAACCACAACTCACCAACAATCCTTCCATCTCTTCCGGCCCTTCCACTTGAACCGTCCGGTCTTCCTGAACCCACATGCAGACAAACCTCAGCTTCTCCACTGTCTTTTTGACTTTCGCATACTCGTTACGAATCCGTTCGATATCGGGATTGGCCAGAACATACAAGTGGCCGTCCCCGTGTTTGGTTGCGTACTTCATCAGTGTATGGATCTGTCTGGCCAGGTGATTGACAATTTGGGCACCATCAAACACTTCGTCTGCACTCGCGCCATTCTTCTGAGAGCCTTTGGACTCGACGAATACTTCCAGGCTGTCCTTTCTCGCTTTCACATCGATACCTGGTTGCCTTCCGCTAAGCGGCGTTTCACATTCAAATCCCCGTCCTATCAAAAAGTCAGCTACCACAATGTTCACTGTGTCTTCATTCATGACGAACGGGTCAGGCACTCTCATCTTACTGTTTATCTTTGGCATAAGGCTGATTCTCCTTCCATACACTTCTCGCTCTCCCTTGTGACTGGCTATGTATTCAGCACTAGCTACCAGAACCGCTAAGTAATCCACACTAGCCTACCTCACCACCAAATCTCTACCTCACCCCACACCCTCCCCCAACCCCCGCATCCCCTTCTCCACATACATCCCCCTGTCAGCACACCCAATCAGCTGTTCACAGGTCCCCCCGTCCTCCGGAAACCTTGCAACACCTACCGATGCACCGACATGCAGATCGCCGATCCGGAGGCGGTTCGATGAGGTGAATTCACGCCTCAACGACTCCATGACGGCCCCAGTATCCCCATCCGCCGGGACAACGAGGGCAAATTCGTCGCCGCCGAGGCGGTAGGCACGGGTGCGGCCTGTTGCCAATTCACCTAGCACAGCCGCGACTTCCCTGAGCACGCGGTCTCCGGCGAGGTGGCCGAACCGGTCGTTCACTTCTTTGAAGCGGTCGAGGTCCAGATACAGCAGCGCAAACCGCTCCCCCGCATTCATCAACCGGGTCATTCCTTCCCGGAACGCCCGCAGATTTCCGATTCCCGTCAGTTCATCTTCGTAGGCGAGCCGGCGAAGCCGTCTTAATTCCTTCTCTCTCCTGACCCACTGCCGCCCGAAGGCATAGAGCAGGATCTTCAATGACCTCTTCACGGCTGTCTCTCCTTAAATGTGCGGTTGACGACAGGATGTCTGCGGCTTGATCTGTGAAGAAAGCCTGTCACGGGCGTGGCGGTGACAGGCTTTCTGCTTTTCTTATCCTTGCGGGGCGAACGCCGGGATCTGAGCATCAGCGCCGCTTCCCGTCAGCTCTTGTGAAACAGAAAGCGCGCTGATTCGACAGACTTCCGCCAATCGGCTCGATCCAGTCGGCCGAGACGCATAGGTGGTAGCGTCTGCGGGCGGCGATCAGCCGGGCGAATTCCTGCGCCTCCGCCCCTTCCAGCGATTCCTCATCCCCAGCACCGAGGATGACGATGAACAAGCCGTCCTCTCCCCGGCCCGTCTCCACGACTGAGCTCCCTCAACCGCTCCGTTCTCCAAAAACTCAAGATCCTCCATGTCTTTTCGCCTTCTCTTCCTTTTCAGTTAAACAGAATTCCCACTCGGAGATAAGCCGATATACCCAAAACCCAAAATCAAAATTAGGAACATTCTACCACTAACGCTAAAGTTATTTTACCGCTAATCCCCTTAACAAACAACCTGAACTTCAAGATAATAGGCGGCGATAGAACCGCTAATTTTGTCGAAAAATGCCGAACGGGTTATTTCTAAAAATCCCCACAATAAAAGCCCTGTTCAAAACCTGAACAAGGCCTTCTTTCAATCGATTTATCCGAAAAGAGATCGCCATCAGCAGCCTACAGTCACCGCAATCACACCTGACCCTGAGCTGCAACCAGAGCCAAATGCCGCTCCTTCTTACAACACCGTATACAGCGCCGTGTTCGCAAGAGTGATCAGCGTCATCAAGACGGCATTCAGGAATGCGCCCGTGTAGACATTCCCCGTCCTTCTGTAGAGGAACAGGTTGAAGACCGCAGCGACGGACAGGACCGGGACGAGTCCGATGACAATTATGGAAGACAGCGATTCCGACGGGTAACCGGCTGTTCCGGTTGCAAAGAGCAATCCATATTGGTAGATCAAGTATAAGATCAGTCCACCGACGAAGTGCAGAATCGCCGCGACGTATCCCTTGAATCCGTTGAACTTCTCGCCGGAGGTGTTCATGTTCACCGAGACGCCGACGATGAAGTAGTAGATCAGGAACAGCGGCGCATACTTCAGCAGAGCGACCAGATGCTGCGGCTCGAACGTTTTAACGGCAACTGTCCAGAGTCGGAAGTCCGTCTTGAATACCGCATCCACGGCATACAAGATTCCGTATCCGGCAGCAACCGCGATGACCGCGGTCCCCAGGGCGGCGACGACTGTTTTCACGCTCGCCTTCACGCCATAACCGGCAATCGTCGCTCCGTCCGGCTTCTTCATAAGGTAATGAGAACTGATCAGCAACATCAAAAGAACGATCGAGACATTAACCGCCCAGTAGAGGATCGGATTCACCGTCGGGGCTCCGAAAAACGAATTGACCGCAATGAGGGTCTCTTGATTTTTCAGGAGGACGAGCTGGATCACGCTCAGGACAAGCATGATCAGAGCCCACGACCGGATATCCCGCTCCTGCCCCTTCACAAAGCCAACGATCAGAACAACCGCAAACGTGAAAGCCAGGACGAGACTAGCCTGGGTCAGGATTCTCACCCCGGATGGATCCCCGCTATAGAGAGCGGTGAAGAACAGCGCCGGGAACAGACCGCCGAAAATGAGGAGCGCATAGTTCGCCGCTTTCGCACCGGCCGACTTCGGTGTTGCCGTAATGCGCGGCTGCGGGGTACGGATCCCCTTGAAGAAAGGCAGCTTTGACAGCAGCAAGATGAACGGCATGAAGAAAAGAAAGAACCCGATGAGCGCAATAAAAGATGCATACTCTTTGTACATCCAGGTTTGCCCGTCTTCCCCTATCGTTACAAGGCCGCTGTAGTCCTGGAAGGCCGCATCATAAAAGTCAATCGCATCTCCGGTGGCCGTTTTCGAGAAGTGGTTCCATGGGTGAGTTTCATTCGGCTGGTAGATCACCCGTTTGCCGCCGTCCACCTCGTACAGGACCCCGGCCTGCGGATTCTCCGGATTCCCGAGGAACCCGCTGCCTTCCTCCGTATTCACGTAATCCTTCTCGACGACTGTCCGGGACGCCAACTCCGCATCCCGGTCGAAGAAGAATTCATCGTACCGGCCGGCAATTTTCCCGGTCGGGCGCCCGGCATAGGCGGCATTGATCTGCTCGGGGGTGTACCCCATCGTCGTCAGCCACCAGTAGTCCGAACCGAATGTCAGGGAACTATAGATCTTCCGGAACCCATTTTCCGCAACATCCTTCTCATCCAGCATGACGGCATGCGTGGAAGAAAAGCCGCCCATCGAGTGGCCGGAAACAGCGATGATCCCGTTGCCGGCCTCATCTTTCAGCACAAAATCCTGATCATACATATACTGCACCGCGTCATACATCGTCTGCGGCCAAAAAGAGAAGAACTCGACCTCCTTCTCCGCGGTGTTCGTGGAATGCCCATGGTCATACAGATCCAGCGCGAGGACGACATAGCCCCTCTTGGACATCTCGATCGCCTGGGCATCCTGCATCTCCGCCGAATTCAGATAGCCGTGCGTCGCAATGATGGTCGGCCTCGGCTCCCCGTCCGCCCCATCCGGCTTATACAGCAGACCGGAAAGCTCGCCGCTCGGCGTCTCGAAATAAACGCGCGAGACATCGACATCCCCGCCTGACCGGTTAAAATGAGAAGCCAGAAGACTTCCGACCAACATCAACAATAGAGAGACAATCAACCAACTAACAGGACTTCTTAACTTTTTCACAATTCCCCTCCGCTCCGTTTCACTGCAATTGTTAAGAAAAGCAGGCTTACCCCATGCTTATACTCACCTGAAAAACGCCTCACCCCCTTCTGAATGCGTCCATTAGCCCAAAAAAGACAAAAAAGAACACACCAAAAACCTTAAAAAAGATTTTGGCCTGTTCTCTGATTCTCCCTGCGGCTATTAACTTAATAAGATTCTATCATTCAATGAAAGCGCTGTCTAGAGTGTTTCTTTGTCCTCGGACAGTATTGGTCCTCCGCCTCCAATCCCGAACGCCCACTTATACACCACCCAGATCAACCCGTTCCAAACATATGCCGAAACACAGAGCATCCTGTATATCGGAGCTTGGCGACTACCTGGACGACCAGGGCATGCCGACCCAACAGGGTGTAGACGCCTGGACCTCCGGGTTTTACCGGTTGCTTCATAGCAGAGTAAGGGAATTGGGGGTTGGGCGCGAGTGGGTGGCTTTTGAGGCCGAGTCGGTAGCAAACAGATGCGAGCCGGTGGCTTTTCCGGTCGAGTCGGTGGCAATCGGGCGCGAGTCGGTAGCTTTTCCGGTCGAGTGGGTAACATTCGAGGGTGAGTGGGTACCTTTTTGATTGCCAGGGTCAGTTTTTCTGGAGCTGCAAGAAAATGAGCAAAGGCAATGATGCCTCTGCTCATTTTTGATGATCAATACCCGTCTTCCCACTCGTCAAAATGCCTTATTTTGTGTGACAGGCTGTGGGGATAGGGCGGCCGGTCCGGCACCTTCTCCCCTTTCAGGTATGCCAGGACCACCCGGTGGAACTCCATGGCAAGTCTGGCGTTCAGGTCGGTGTAGTAGACGGCGGCCATTTCCCGGTCTTCGTAGTCGCCCGGGTATTTCTTCATGATGTAGTCGTTGTCCATCGCCTTCATGGTGAGTTCGATTGCGGTTTGTTCAGGTGTTGTCATCGGATCACCTCCTTTCCGGTCCAGGCGGTCACATCTGGGGATCAGGCTTGCAGGTCTTCTTGCGCCTTCCTTCGCTTTTTCAGCCGTTGTTTGCTGTCGAGGTCTTCGAACAGGTTGACGGTGAAGCATGTGTTGACGGAGTTCCCGATTTTGACGAGTTCGAATTCGGAGAGGAGCCGGCTGGCAGTCTGCTGCCGCTGGATCCCCGCGAAGATGCGGAATTGGTAGTTCGTGATGGTCGGGTACACGAGCAGGAACCAGTCGAGGATTTTGGCGCCGTAGTCGGGTTGCAGGATGACTTGGCAGCCGGGGCAGTGGAATCGACGCTGTGATTTCCGGTTTGTGCTCACCTTGCATGCCGGGCATAGGATTCCTCGCTTCAGGTCGTTCGGATCGATCTTGAACCAGGTGCAGAGCGGGAACGGGTTGAATCGGCTTCGTTCCAGCGCCATTTCCACTGCGATCCGGCCGAATGTTCCGGGACTGATCACCTCTCCCCACTTTTGGTACTCCCCTTCGAGATAGGCCGGGATTTCCTTCGCCGGGATGATCGGGGCGTCGGACGGCAGGCCTTCCCATGTGTTCCGGGAAACGAATGCGACCTTGCCGGAGACCGGAAGATGGATGTCGCGCTCTTTCAGCCAATTTTTCACTGCGCGGATCTGATTCTCGAGCTGCAGGATCGGGCAGTCGAATGTGAGGACAGAGCCGTCTTCGTCGTGGCGCTCCAGCCTTCTTGGCGCCGTCTGATAGCGGAGCTTGCCCCGGTATCGCTTGGCCTCGAGGATCCAGATGCCTTTCGCGGTGAGGATCAGCGTGTCGATCTGAATGAGGTGCTCCCGGTCCGGTCCGTCCTGGAACTGCAGATCCGTCAGCACTTGCGCCGGCCCCTCGAGCCGGGTGCGGCGGATCTCCTTGTCCACCGCCTTCTCCCCGCTGTAGCCGGCCTCCTGCCGGTAGATCTCCTCTTGGATTTCCTCGAGCTTCCAGTGGCCATCGGGCAGGTAGGCTTCCAGGCGTTTAAGCGCGTGAAGGTAGAGCGGGTACTTTCGGAACACTTTCAATCGGGCCATCCCCTTTTAGGCACACCATAGCAGGACAGGCGGGCATTTGGCGAATCGCGATTTTTGGATTTTGACTGCGTTTTCGGGGGCAAAATTGGATTTTGAGGGGTGGGGGAAAAGGCCCGGACTTGCGTCCGGGGGGATAGTTATATGAGGGTGGAATGGCTTTATGTAATGCAGCAAAACCGCAAGGCATCATAGTTTGGCTGTCTTCTGGCAGTGAGTGGGCGGATGGATTTAATTTAAGTTTTTGGGGAGGAGGCAAAATTGAAACTTGGCAGTTGGGCAGAAAGATTGTTGAGACGACCTTTGGAGGTCGGTGCAGAGGTTACCAGTCTGCGCAGGTGAGTCTTATACTTGCTCCAAGGCCTCTGTTGGTGAATGAGTTAATCAACAGTTGGCGGAAACTTTGAAGTTGGTGTTTCACTGAAAGCCTATGTCCACTGGCATTTTGGCAATGTGTGATTTGGGAGTAGGAACAAGCTGTTGATTAACTATCCTCTGAAGACCCCAGTCCGGATGACTGTGACCAACCTAATCATCCGCCAATTGGGACGGAAAGAAGCAAGATTGATTTTCTTCAAGTTTTCTAAAGGTGACTCAGCAAGAAGAGACGCATTGGCGAATATGCCCATGCGTCTCTTTTCATTTACAAAATGAACGGTTTTTGTTGACTGAAATTTTAAATACTTCATTGACTAACTACTACCTTAGTAGTATGTTGGAGGCAGGGTGAGATAAATGAAAACCAATTCGGTGTTGACCACATTAAAGAAATATGGCTTTACGGAGTACGAGGCGAAGATTTATATCGCTCTTTTGCAGCGTCATCCGTTGAACGGGAATGAGATTGCCAATCAGTCGGGGGTTCCAAATGCCAAGGTGTATGAGACGCTGAAGCGCCTGATTGATCGGCATGTCATCTTCAACGTGGCGGACGGCTCGTCCTCAAATAAGAAGTTGTATACGCCGCTTCCTTACGATGAATTGCTGGTGGCGATGGAAACAGAATTTGAAGAGGACCACAAATTGCTGAACAGCTATTTCAAAAGCCTTTCCACAAACAACAATGTGGGCTGGTCGGAGCTTTATCATATTTCCGGCTATGCGGCTTCTCTTGAGGCGTTGCGCGAGATGATCAGCGGGTCTTCCACGAATATTTATATCAGCTGCTGGGCCGAGGAGATGGGCCATTTGAAGACGGAATTGAGTGAAGCTCATGAACGAGGGGTGAAAATCGTGTCGATCACTTTCGACAAAGCAGATGTACATCTCCCCTGGCAGCACTACAAGCATCATGAAGGTCCCTTCTCGGATCAACGGCATCTCGGGGAGCTCTCCTGCGTGGTGGATGATCAGCGGGTGTTCATTCTCCATTCGGCGGGTGATGACACGCATGCCGTCATTTCAAGCCATACGGCACTGGTCCGGACGACGGTTAACTATATCCGGCATGACATATACATCAACCAGGTCGTTCAGGATTTCCCTGAAGAACTCAGCAAGATTTACGGGGAGCAATATGAGAAGCTTCTCGACCGCTTTTGATCGGCAACAATGAAGGATTTCATAGAATCAGCATGCAAAGGAGGGCAGGATCTCGGGCATCAACTTATCAAACTGCAAAGGGGAATGAACATGGGGGAAAACAAACGAACTGTCATCGACTTGAGCGTACCGATGGATGCATTGGCAAAGGAGCCGTTCCCGCCGAAGATCGAATATGAGACGCATGAACAGGGGGCGGAGCAGGCTGCTTCCATTCTCGGTCTGGAGAAAGACAACTTCCCGGACGGCAAGGCATGGGCGGTGGAAACGCTCACGCTGACCACCCACACGGGCACCCACGTGGATGCGCCTTGGCATTATGCCGACCAAACGGCTGGAGAGCGTTCCCGCACGATCGATGAACTTCCTGTCGAGTGGTTTTACGGCGACGGGGTGCTGTTCGACTTCAGCGACAAGGAAACCGGCTATGAACTGCAAGTGAAAGATTTCGAGGAACAGCTTGCGCAGATGGAGTATGAACTGAAGCCGTATGATATCGTCTTGGTCCGCACAGATGCCGACAAGAGATTTTACGAGGAAGACTACGCATTCTGTCATGCCGGTGTCTCGGCGGATGCTACCCGTTGGCTGATCAATAAGGGGATCAAGGTAATGGGGATTGACGCATGGGGCTGGGATATCCCGCTGCCGCTCCAGGCACAGCAGTACCGCGAAAATCCGCAGGACGATATCCTATGGGCCGCCCACTACGTCGGGAAGGAAGCGGAATACTGCCAGATCGAGAAGCTCGCGAATTTGGACAAGCTGCCGAAGAAACACGGCTTTAAAGTCGCTGCTTTCCCGATCAACATCAAGGGGGCCAGCGCCGGCTGGGCCAGGCCTGTCGCCATCTTTGACTAAAGGGGGATCTGAATGAGCTTCAACAGTGTGTTCCTGCTCTTTTTCGTCGCCTTTGTCGCCATCCTCATCGGGGGCGGATGGATCACCCGCAAGTGGGTGACCGGTTCGAATGATTATTTCATTGCAGGACGCGAAGTCGGTCTGCTCGTGAATATCTTCGGCGTCGCCGCCATCGGGTTCGCCGGTACCATCATCACGCTCGGTCCGGGGCTTGCCATTATGACCGGGTTTTGGGGATCGTTCGGTTTCGGATTGATTTACGGGATCGGCGGGCTCGCTTTGTACGGTTTGTTGTTTGCCCCTTATATCCGCCGCTCCGGTGCCCATACGCTGTCTGAGTGGCTGGAGATGCGCTTTGACAAAAGGACGAGGACGCTCGTCACGGTGGCCACCATTCTCGGTCTCTTGGGAATCATGGCGAACAACGTCATGTCCATGGCCATCGTGACCACGAGCTTCACGGGCTGGTCGTTGCTCGGGACGCTTTCGGCGATCTTCGCCATGTTCCTCTTGTTCACTTACGTCGGCGGATTTTGGGCGGTCACCCTCACTGATTTTATCCAGATGTGCATCGGGCTGATTGCCTTGCCGGTCATGCTCATCACCATCATCTCAAAGTTCGGCGGCATGTCGTTCATCTCGTCCAACTGGGCAGGCCCGGGAAGCTACTGGACGAGCGGCATCGGCGGCGGCCAGTTGCCGGTCCTGTCGATGCAGTATCCGAGTGTCCTGACTTTCGTCATCCTGTTTGCCTGTTTCCTCGTTTGGGGGAACAACTACTACTGGCTGCGTGTGTCCTCGACCCGGAGCGAGCGGACCGCCAAGCTTTCATTCGTTTACGGTGCCCTGCTGCTCGTTTTCGTCCCGATCCTGATCTTGGCCTTCACCGGCTTGTACGCCGGCTCTGCGATGGGCGATCAATTCCTCCCTTACGGAACCATCGATCCGACCGCTGCATTCGGCGTCGTTTTGAAAGCGTTGCCAATCGTCGTGGCGGCATTTGCCCTTCTCGGTGCGCTGGCCGCCTCGATCTCCACTTCCACAACGGCATTGATCGGGGCCTCCAGCACTGCGGTCCGTGACTTGTATCAGCGCTACGTCCGGCCGAACGCAACTTCAAAGGAGCTGACGATTCCATCGAAAGTGATCACACTCGCGCTCGGGTTGATCGTCTGGCTGCTCTGTTTCTATCCGGGCGGACCGCTCTACTTGTTCGCCTTCTCCACCGCCTGGCTTGGTGCCCCGTCCATCCTCGTATTCCTCGGAATGTGGTGGAAGCGCACGACGAAGAAAGGCGCGTTCTACGGAGCGGTCGTCGGAATTTCGGCAACGGCGATTTTCACTGTGCTGGACCTCACCAAGATCTTCCCCCTCGGAGCGTATACTCACGTGGGTGTGGTCGGACTCGTCGCCACCGTCCTGACTACTGTGATCGTGAGTCTCCTGACGAAACCGGACTATTACGCGCTGGAAGGCTTCAATGAAACGATCGGCCTGGCGAACACGATGACCGAGGAAGAGAAAAAGGTCATGATGCTGATCCATTACGGATACGACACGATGGCAGAAATCAGCGACATGCTCGGCGTGGACTCGTCTGTCAGCAATAAAATCATCGAAGGCCTGGATAAACGCCACCTGATCCGAAGGGAAAAATACTCGGGGCCGGGCTTCTACACGTTCCACATCCAAGAAGGTCTCACGCCTGATCTGTATTTAACCGAAAGCAGCCAACGCTTTGCCGATGACCGGCTGACAGAGGTAGACTTCCTGTTCCTCGAAAAGCTCCGCCATGGCATGGGCGCCCTGAATCAGTACGTCCGGGAGACCGAGTTTGACTCCCTGCATGCATCCGCGATTCTTTCAAAGCTGATCAAGCAAGGGTTCCTGGTCGAAAAGGGACTATGGAGACGCCAAGTCATCTTGAGTCCAAAAGGCAACGGGATCCTTCAGAAATACAGCGGGGTTTCGGGAGCCTCCCCTGCCCTGCAGCAAGTACCATGACGCCATAGGAGGAGACGCATTTGAAATTCGTGACGTTTGTATACCAAGACAACCAACCGCAGGCCGGATGGACGGACGGCGGAAAGGTTTATCCGGTCTCACATGAAGTGAACGGGACGGAGATCCGAACGATGCTTGAGTTCATTCGCCATAGCGGCGAGGCATTGCCTGCATTGAAGGAACAGAGCAGTACGGAGGAAGGGTACGACCTGGAAGATGTCCGGCTCCTCGCTCCCCTTCCGAACCCGGCCAGCGTCCGGGACTTCATGGCCTTCGAGCAGCACCTGCTCAACGCCTCCAAGCAAAGCGGGCTGACAGTCCATCCGAAATGGTACGAAATCCCGGTGTTTTACTTCTCCAATCACCAGTCGATCCACGGCCCGGATCAGGAAGTGGAAATTCCGCCCGGCTGCGAGATGTTTGATATCGAACTAGAGATCGCCGCCGTGATCGGTAAAGAAGGACGCAACATCAAGGCAGCGGATGTCGATGAGTACATTTTCGGCTACACCATCCTGAACGACTGGTCGGCCCGCGACTTGCAGATGCAGGAAATGCAAGTCGGCCTCGGACCCGCCAAAGGAAAAGACGCCGCCACCTCCATCGGACCGTACATTGTCACGAAAGATGAACTGGAGGCCCATCGGACAGGCGACCGGTACGACCTGAAAATGACCGCCCACATCAACGGCAAACAATTATCCGAAGGCAACTTCAAAGACATCTACTACTCCTTCGGCCAAATGATCGAACGTGCCTCATCCGGCACCACCCTCTACCCCGGAGACATCATCGGCTCCGGCACCGTCGGAACCGGCTGCATCCTCGAAGCCGGCCCGGACGTCCAGCCATGGCTGAAAGCTGGGGATGAAGTGGAGCTGGAGATTGAAGGGCTTGGGGTGCTGAGGAATCGGGTGAAGTAAGGGGAAAGCGAGTAAGCCGCAATCCGGTGCGAGTGAGCCGCTTTCGCTCTCGAGTGAGCCGCAATCCGGCGCGAGTGAGCCGCTTTCGCCCTCGAGTAAGCCGCTTTTATTCCAGGGTAAGCAACTCCTGAAACAGGGCATCCGCCGTTCCGGCAGATGCCCTGTTTTAGTGGGAGAACCGGATCCCTTGTTGACAAATCCCTGCTCCCGCCGTACACTTTAGCACAAATATGAGCACAAGAATCTGTTGGCAGACGCAGTAGCTTTGAATTCCTGCAGAAGAAAGAGATCGGATGGTTGGTGCGAATCCGAGCGGAACCAAAGTGAATTACACCTGCTTGAATAATGCAGATGATCTTTTGAGAGGGCAAGCTTGTCTTGCCAATTAGGGTGGTACCGCGAAGCCTCTTCGTCCCTATGTGGAGAAGGGCTTTTTTTGTGCGCTTTTTTAAGGGGGAATTCGAATGCTGCAGTCGACGAAATTGAAATTGCCGGTTTGGGAAGCGGTGTTGGTGTTGCTGGTGGTCTTTGCCTCCATCAGCATTTGTATTATCGGGCTCGGGATGAATCCGCATCTGCCCATCATTTTTTCAATCATTTTCTTGATGCTGTACGGCCGGTTCAAGGGCCTTCCCCATCATGAAATTGAAAAAGGGCTGATCAACGGGGCAGCTTCGGGGCTCGGTGCGGTCTATATCTTTTTCTTCATCGGCATGCTGATCAGCAGTTGGATGGCGAGCGGGACGATCCCGAGCCTCATGTTTTACGGGTTTCATTTGTTCTCCGGGTTGCCGCTTTATTTCTCCGTGTTTGTCGTGACCTCCATCGTCGGGATCGGGATCGGCAGTGCGTTCACGACCGCTGCGACGATCGGGGTGGCGTTCATCGGGATGGCCACGGCGCTGGACGCCTCGTTGGCCGTGACCGCCGGCGCCATCGTGTCCGGAGCCTTTCTGGGAGATAAGATGTCCCCCCTTTCGGAAACGACAAACCTTGCCTCCGAAACCGTCGGTGTTCCCCTCTTTGAACATATTAAAAATATGATGTGGACGACGGTTCCGGCGTTTGTGATCACGGCTGTTGTGTTTGTGTTGTTATCCCCGGAAAAAGGGCAAAACACGGAGGAAATTGCGACATTTTTGAAGGCTTTGGAGGAGTACAGCTACATCAGCCCGGTCGCGTTTATCCCGTTTGTCATTGTGGCGGTTCTGGCGATGATGAAAGTCTCCGCGATTCCGACATTATCCGCCGGGATTGTGAGCAGCGTGGTGATCGCCTTTGTCCATGACCCGTCCCTCACGTTCAAAGGGATGGCCGACATCCTGTTTTCCGGGTTCGTCATGGACAGCAACGTCGAGCAGCTGAACTCGGTGCTGTCCGGCGGCGGGATCGAGAGCATGATGTTCTCCATCTCGCTCGTGTTGCTGGCGCTCGGCATGGGCGGACTGCTGTTCTTGCTGGGGATCATCCCGACGATTCTGCTGGCGATCGAAAATGGATTGACGACTGCCTTCCGCCTGATCTCCGCCACCGCCTGCACGGCGATCGGCCTGAACTTCTTCGTCGGCGAGCAGTACTTGTCCATCCTGATCACGGGGAAGGCGTTTGAAGGACAGTACACGAAACTGGGGTACAATAAAAAGACGCTATCGAGGGCCCTGGAAGACACAGGCACCGTCATCAACCCGCTCGTTCCGTGGGGCGTAGCCGGTGTGTTCATCGCCGGTGTGCTCGGCGTGCCCACGGTGGAATACGTGCCGTTCGCCCTCTTCTGCCTCCTCTCCCCGTTCCTGACCATCCTGAGCGGCGTGACGCAGATTGGGTTGTCCAAAAAGTGATGGAAAAGAAGGCGTCCGCGCGGGGCGCCTTCTTTGTATATAGGGCGAGTGTGTCGCATTCGGTCTCGAGTGAGACGCAAGCCGGCGCGAGTGAGACGCTTTTGGCCTCGAGTGAGACGCAATCAAGTACGAGTGCGTCGCTTTCCATTGGGCGTTAACTTATAAAGCAGCTCTCCGCATCTGCGGGAGCTGCTTTTTCATCTTCTCGCCTGGTAAAGCCGGATCAATTGGCGGCTGATTTGTTGCAGGTTGGCTTTTGTGCGCTCCGGGTTCATCGCTTCTTCAAGTGTCGTCGGTTCATTCAAGATTGAGAAGTACGCGGTGACCCCGAGGTCATTCAGTGCGGCGGCGTCCGCTGTCACGCTTCCCGCCAGTGCGATGCACGACACTCCCCGCTCTTTGGCAAGGCCGGCGACGCCCATCGCGGTTTTGCCCATGGAGGACTGGGCGTCGAGCCGTCCTTCGCCGGTGATGACAAGGTCGGCGGTTTGGAGGTGTTCTCTCAGATTGACGGCTTCCAGCATGAGGTCGATGCCGCTCCGGAGTTCGGCACCGAGAAGGCCGGCGAGAGCGGCGCCGAGCCCGCCTGCTGCTCCTGCGCCCGGGATGGACTGGACGTCCAGATCGAAGTGTTCTTTAAAGACTTCGGCGAAGTTTTTCAGTCCTTTGTCCAGCTGCTCGACCATCTCCGGATCAGCGCCTTTTTGAGGACCGAATATGTGGGCGGCGCCTTGCTCTCCGTGAAGAGGATTGTTCACGTCGCAGGCGACTTGGATGTTGATTCCCTTTAGTGACGGGTGGACAGCGGTCGCGTCGATCGACCGGATGGCGCCAAGCGCCGCCCCGCCCCGCGGCACTTCTTGACCGGAAACATCCAGGAAGCGATAGCCGAGCGCCTGGAGCATGCCGATGCCGGCGTCGTTCGTGGCGCTGCCGCCGAGGCCGATGATGAGCGAGCGGGCGCCATTTTTAATCGCGTCGAGGATGAGTTCGCCGACGCCG
Source organism: Bhargavaea cecembensis (assembly GCF_000826125.2). Taxonomy (GTDB): domain Bacteria; phylum Bacillota; class Bacilli; order Bacillales_A; family Planococcaceae; genus Bhargavaea; species Bhargavaea cecembensis_B. The sequence goes on along the minus strand of NZ_LN651373.1, from coordinate 263,209 downwards.
GTGGTGGTCGTGCGCAGCGGATTTTGTTTTTCTTCCGGCACGAGGGTGAGGCCGCACGCTTCGGCGATTTCGATGACGGCAGTGCGGGCGTCGCCGAGGAGGCCGTACTTGGCGGTGACCGGCTGGCCGAGCGGGCCGGTTACATGGGTACGGATGAGCTTGCCGCCGGTTGACCGGACAAGCGCTTCGACGGTGCCTTCTCCTCCGTCGGCGAGCGGGATGATTTGAGTGACAGCAGATGGATCTGCCTGGCGGATCCCATCGGCGACCGCCTCGCCCGCTTCAAGCGAGGTGACGCTGCCTTTGAATGAGTCCATGGCGATGAGGATGTTCATGAAAACGGCCTCCTTTCGGTATGTGTCTTCCACATGGAGTGGGCGGAGTCCTTTAATGTGTGTGTGAGCGAGTGAGACGCAATCGGACGCGAGTGTGTCGCTTTTGGATCCGAGTGAGACGCTTTTCTCTTTTGGCCCACTCTAGTGGCGGTTTTCCTTCCGGGATGGACGGGAAGATGGATAAGAAGGGATTGGGGGTGGAGCTGTGGCTGCATATGAGACGCCGCTTTTGGCGGCGGTAGCGGTGTTCTTTTTGGGGGCGCTCGTGTTGACGGTGCCTTGGATGGTTTACACATACCGGAAGTATGGGTTCCTCAGCATCTGGACGACGGTTGTCGTGTATTCGTTTGTGTTTTATTTGATCGCGGCGTTGTTTTTGGTGCTGTTGCCCCTGCCGTCGGTTCGGGATACGTGTCAGTTCCAGAAGCCGGGGACGCAGCATGTGTCGCTTGTTCCGTTTTTCTTTGTCGGGGATGTCATCCGGAGCAGCGGTGTGGTGCTGAGCCGGCCGGGGACGTACGCGGCGGTGTTACGGGAAAGTGCGTTTTGGCAGGCGTTGTTCAATTTCTTCCTGTTGCTGCCGCTCGGGGTGTATTTGCGGTATTTCCTGCGGGAGCGGAAGTTCTGGAAGCGGGCGTTTGCCATCGGATTCGGGCTGTCACTGTTTTTTGAGGTGACGCAGCTGACGGGGATTTACGGGATTTACAATTGTCCTTACCGGGTGTTCGACGTCGATGACCTGATTTTGAACAGCACGGGGGCGCTGTTCGGGTTCCTCATGGCGCCGGTGCTGCTGGCGCTGTTCCCGAGCCGGGCGGATGTGCTGGCGAAGTCGGAGCGGATCGAGGAGCTCCGGTTCGTGCCGCCGCTGTCGCAGTTGCTGGCGATCGTGGTGGACTATGCGATCGTGCGGATTGCGTGGATCGTGTACGGGCTCGTGCTGCCGGCGGGTGTGGTGTCGGAGTTTGTGTTCATGAGTGCCGGCTTGCTGATCGTGCTGTTTGTGGTGCCAATGCTCGGTCGCGGGCGGACGATCGGCATGCGGGTGCTGCGGATCCGGCTTGCCGGTGCGGATGGCGGCGTCCCGTCTTGGATTGCTTTGCTGAAGCGGACGGCGGCAATTTATCTGCCGTGGCTGGCAACGATTGCAGCCCGAGCGCTGGAAGGATACGAACCGGCATTCGGGACGCCGGAGTACATGTTCGCGGCGTGGCTGACCGTCGGCGCGCTCGTCCTGCAGGCCGTGATCTGGCTGGTGATCGTGGTGCATATGCTGGTCGTTTTGATCGGACGCGGGAAGAGAGCGTTTTACTTTGACCGTGCGGCCGGTGTGGAGGAACAGCGGGATGTGGAGTGAGGGTGAGAGTCTCGCTTGGCTCCGAGCTCGCCGCTCTCCTTCCTAAGTGGGCGAATCGGTCTCTTAGAGGAGAGAATCGGTCTCTTAGCAACAGGAATCGGACTCTTAAAAGAGAGAATCGGTCTCTTAGCAGGCCGAATCGGACTCTTACGGTTTTTTCGCTGTCCGGGCGGGGGTGCATCGGGGTCCGGGTACGGCGTCTCGGGGCGGGAATGGACGGCTTTTCTTCCCGAAAGCCACAAGGATTTTATTTCCATAAAATATATTTTCAAAGTGTATGGACAACCTCCCCGCCGCACTCTATAATCATCTCAACCCTAATAGAATAGAGGAATGCAAAGGATGAAATCACTCACGAAATGGGTGCTCGCAGGCGTTTTGGCTGCCGGCACGCTTCTTCCGTCGGCGGTGTCCGCGGCAGGTTACACGGATATCAACGAAAACGACGCGCACTACAGCAACATCATGGCGGCACAGGATTACGGCCTCTTGACCGGCTATGCGGACGGAACGTTCAAGTCGTCGAAGGACGTGCAGACGGCGACCGTGATCAAGGCGCTCGGGAAGCTCGAGCTGAATTTGACCGGCGAGACGCTGGAAACGTATGACTACCGCGGGATCCCGGCGTTCAAGGATATTCCGAAGAGCCACCCGGACCAGGAGCTGTACAAGTTTTCGCTGATCGTCCGCGATGCGGGGATCTTCAACGGCGACCCGAACGGCAATGTGTTCCCTTCCCGGCTGATCAAGCGGGATGCGATGGCGAAGGTGATCGTGAACGCGTTTGCGCTGGAGGACCTCGAGGACGTGCCGACGCCGAAGATCAATGACCTGAACAAAGCCGCGAAAGATATGCAGGAGAAGATCCTCATCCTGAAAGAAAATGGCGTGACGACCGAGACGTTGTTCCGCCCGCAGGAAACGGTGAAGCGCGGCCAGCTCGCTTCGTTCCTCGTGCGTGCATTCGAAGCGATGATCAACTACCCGATTGCCGAGATCGAGCAGCCGGATCCGGTTGAGACGATGAAAGGCGTCGCGCCGGAACTGCCGGAGACCGTGTTCCTTCTTCTGACGAACGGGGTCTCGATCGAAGTGTACGTGGATTGGGATCTGAGCGGCGTGGATCTGAATCACCCGGGAGTGTACACGGCGGTCGGCACGATTGACGGCGTGGAAGATGAAGTGATCGAGGTACAGGTGACCGTGGACGATGTGAGAGACACCGATCCGGTTGTGCCGAAGTGATCGTGAGTGAAATGATGAACCCCCTGCCTGGTGGCAGGGGGTTTTGATGTGCGTGCGGGGTGGGTGGAGCTGGCATGGTGAGGGTCAGGGGTTGGATAGCGTCTCACTTGGGGATGATAGCGTCTCACTCGCGGACGATTAAGTCTCACTTGCGACTTTTTGCGTCACTCATCTTTTTTTAGGAGTTAATCAACAGTTGGAGCATACTGCGATAAATCCAGATTGATCCGTATATCGGAAATGCGACAGTCTGGTCAGCATTCTCTTAAGACTTCCAACGGATAGTTAATCAACAGTTGGCGGATAAAGCAATCCGCCATCCTCCGTGTGATGCAGTCGCTCCAAATGATCCAAGCCCATTAAATGAACCTTCCGGCGGGCCGGAAGGTTTTTCTTTAGGGCTGGATTATTGGTTGATTCTCCGCGGGCGGAGAATCTGAGGTGAGAGGTTATTCCAAGGTGAAGGGTGATGCCAGGGGAACGTGTGTCGTGAAAAGCGACTCACTCGGGCTTGATTGCGTCTCACTTGGATCCAATTGCGCCTCACTCGCGGCAGAAAGCGTCTCACTCGGGTCCCTTTGCGCCTCACTCGCGGCCAAAAGCGTCTCACTCGCGCCCCTTACCGTCTCACTCGCACCTCACTCGCCCTCCTATACACTCCACTCGCCTTCCCCCGCCCTTCTCCTCACTCATCCTTCTCCCTCTTATTCAGCGTCGGCGGCCGGAGTTGTTGGCCGAAGCTTTCGATCGTGACTTCAAAGCTGACGTGGACGTCGGCTTTTTTGAATTGCTCTCCCCAGTCGTACCGTTCAAAATCTCCCGTCGTCCGGAAGTTCTTGCGGGCGGTGGCGTACCAGACGAATGGCTCTCCTTTGTATTCTTCCTGTATTTTTTCGATCAGTTTGTCGGATGCCTGTTCCATTTTGGTTTTGACCATTTTCTTCAATGCTTCCTGTCTTTGCTTGCTGACGGTGTAATCCTCAAGCGCGATGTTGGAGTTGATCTTCAACACGATCGGCACGACCACATCGACTTCGGGCGGCGACCGGTCCGTATTCACCTTCACTTTGGTTTTTGGGCCCTGGCCCACGACGACGGAAATCCGGTAATCCTCGTTCAAAGGATCAGGGAAAGTGGTGATCATCGTCTTGAGCAGGTTCTTTCTTCTAAGCAGCAGCGAAAGTCTTGTTTCCTCGCCGTTTAATGTCCCGACCATCCGCCCTTTCTGCATGACCGCCGAGCCGATCATTTCCACAGGATCCCCTCCGCTCTGCGGGACTTCGCCTGCCAGGTAGGTGTCATCATTCTTCTCATATTCGGGATCTTTTTGGGCGGTTGCATAGCCGGCCAAAAACAGTTCTCCTTCAGTCCGTTGAAAAAAGACATTCAAATTGGAGATGGGGACGAAGCCGGTGTTTTTCCAGTTATCCTCCATGAATTCATAGTACTTATGGGGGCGCGTTTCCATCGTCGGTTTGTTCGCATGGATGAAGTCCTGTGCCGGTTCTTTTGAAACGATCATGATGGCTTCGCGCCGCATTTCCGGATCGATGATGGCGGAGCCGATCACATGCCGGAACAGGTCTTCTTTTGCGAGCTTTTCTCCCACAATGATGGTCCGGAGATGGGAGAAGGTGATTTCCCTGGACAGAGAGGTTTGCACCAATTCCTTGGCCGACAGCAGATCCACTGCCGTGATGGTGACGATGTTCGAGGGTTCTTCATTTTGCGCTTCCGCAGACTGTGTCGTATTCACCTGGGGGTTGGAAATCTGGAAAGTGACTTCGATCTGATGTTCCTTTTCGCCTTTATCCAGTCCGATCACAGCTACAAACGCCTGTTTCTCCAACTCCTGTCTCTCCGAGCACCCCGTCAGGAATAAAACAAGGACCAGCATCCCGATCGGCCATCCGTACTTTTTCATTCCTTCCCCCTCTTTCTGAACCGGTCGATTCCCCATAAGAAGACGGGCAGCAACAGGAACAGGCCCGAACTGGATTGCAGCAGAAGTTTTCTTAATTGGTCTCCCATCAGCGGGTTTTCGGGAAGCATCCCGATGAGGACAGACAGCCCCGCCAGAGGAAAAAGGAGTTGCGGGAACGGCTGATAATTGATTAGCTTGCCGAGCAGCAGAGCGGAAATGTACAGGTAAGTGGCAAAGTGGATCGCGGCGCCGACGAACCAGAGGGCCAGAAACAGGGCCTCCATATGGTTTGCAAGCGATCCAACCATCGCCATCCGGGTCAGATGATGATACGGATAGGCGATGTTCCGCACTGCGGGATAGTCGAACATCATGACGTAGACCGCCAAAAACAAAGCCATCTTGGCTGCCGGGACCCAAAGCCCCCAGATGGAAGCCGTCCGGTATGCGTTAAACGTCCGCAGTTGGTCAGCCAGCACGCCGACGATGATGATGTCGGCGAAGAACGCACTGAATTCGAGTCCTCCTTTGATGACTTCCAGTTCGCCCGGCCCGGCGATCGGAAAGATGAACAGAGGATCTAGCTGATTGGCAACGCCGATGATCAAAAGAACGGACGTCAGCATGAAAATCGGCACAACCAGCAACGCTGTGCGTCCGATCGCCTCCAGGCCCCTGTGCGCGATGAAAAGCGCCGCGCCCAGAATAAGCGCCACCATAATGAGAAGCAGCGGGCTTTTCGGATAATACATCGTGATGACGATGTCCGAATAGCTCCGGCCGTTGAGTGACATCGATGAAAAGACCGTGACGAACATAAATAGGATGATCAATCGTCCAAAACCGTTTCCTGCCAGTTCGAACACGATATCGATCAGGCCCATGTTGTACTTTTTAAGGATTGCCAGCAAAAACATCAGCGATCCGAACAAGACGATCGCCGAGATCAGCGGCAGCATCCAGGCTGCAGTGAGGCCGTCTTCCAGCATGAGGCTGGGCGTCGAGTCGGTCACGCGGATGGCCATCATCCCGTAAAGAATGGCGAAGAATTCCCTCGGCCCGATCTTACCGTCTGAAACCCGGATCATGGGCCGTCCCCTCCCTCGGGCTCGTCTCTGATCTGATCCTTCGGGCTCATGGATAAAGGACGCAGCCACTGTTTTTTGAGAATCGGCCTCAAAAACAGATCGCGGGACGAGGGAAAGTGAGGTGCAAGCGGCGAGAAGAACGGCACACCGAATGATTTGATCGAAGTGGCGTAGGCCAGCATGGCTGCGAGCACAAGAGCCAGCCCGACAAATCCGAGAAGATGGGCTGCAATCACGAATATAAAACGGAGGATCCGCGTCATGACACTGAGTCCGACATCCGGAATGGCAAACGACGAAAGGCCGGTGATCGCGATGACGACGACGAGCAGGGGGCTGACCAGGTTCGCCTGGACGGCCGCCTGCCCGAGGATGAGCGCTCCGACGATTCCGATTGTCGTACCGAGCGGCGTCGGAACCCGGATGCCGGCTTCTCTTAGAATTTCAAATGTGATTTCCATGAGCAGCAGTTCGAGCAACGTCGGAAACGGCACCCGCTCCCTCGATGCCGCAATCGCCAGCATCAGGTCGGTCGGAATCATTTCCGGATGGAATGTCACCACGGCCAGGTACAGGGCCGGCATCAGCAGGGAGAGAAAAAGGGCGATCAGGCGGACGATCCGCGCGAAGTTGCCGAACGCCCAACGAAGGAACTGATCCTCCGCCGTATGGAACATCGACCAGAAAGTGATCGGTGCGATGAGCGCATCCGGGGAGTTATCCATGAGCATCACGACATGCCCTTCCAGCAGGAACGACCCCGCCCTGTCCGGCCGCTCCGTCGTCATCGTGGACGGAAATAGAGAATACGGGCGGGATTCAATCAGTTCTTCCATTGCGGAAAGCGTCAGGATGGCGTCTTTCTCCACCTTGGACAGCGACTCTTTCACATTTTGAACGAGTGCCGGGTCGGCAATGTGAGCCATATATAAGATGGACACTTCTTGCGGAGATTCCTTGCCGACTGTCATCGTCTCCGACACGAGCCGGTGATCCTTCACTTGCCTGCGGAGGAGCGAGCGGTTGATCGCCGCCGATTCAATGAAGGCGCTTCTCGGTCCTTTGATCACGACTTCCCGTGTCGGTTCGGCAACGGAGCGATTCTCAAAGCCTTCAGTCGCTACGGCAATGGCCTGCTCTTCGCCGTCGAGCAGGATGATCGTGCTTCCGTTCATCAGTTTTTCGATGGCTTGCGGAAATCCCTCCAGGAGTTCACTGCCCGACCCGGTGAGAATATTGTTCTTGATCCCATCCGGGAGGCTCTGCAGGCCTTCCATCTTCCGGTCCGTCTCCAAAAGAGGCCTGATCACATAGTCGTTGATCTGGACGGTGTCCGCCGCCCCGTCGACAAACAGCACCATCGCCCGGCGATTCACCGACGGAATCAGCAGCTCCCGAAATTTCAGGGCACTGTTCTGGGGATAGCGAAACTCCGCTTTAAACTGATCCGCATTGCAATCAAGGCTATCGGAAAACGAAGTCGGCAAGCCTTCTGTCCCCGTGTTGTCCTCCCCGCCTTCATCTCCGCCGAACAATCTGTTCAGAAACCCGCCCATTCCCCGCACCTCCCTTAAGCCGATTGACTTATATAGTGACAGGATGGTCCAAAAACCGGGGGGTTAATCAGTGGCATCGGAGAGAACAGTGAGTGGCAGTGCCCTGGGGTGCGGATGTCGTGAGAAGCGATTCACTCCCGTCCCTTTGCGTCTCACCCGCATGTCCGATCAGACCCTCTCTCCCCTTTCTCCCCGGTCGAAATAGCCTCTCCAAATGATCCAAGCCAATTAAATAAACCTTCCGGCGGGCCGGAAGGTTTTCCTTAAGGGGTTGATTGGTAGATTCTCCGCGGTTTTTGGGGTGAGCGGTTATTCCAAGGTGAGGAGGGCTGCCTGGGGGAGCAGCGGTCTTGAAAAGCGACTCACTCGGGCCCGATTGCGTCTCACTCGTGGACATTAGCGTCTCACTCGGACTCAATTGCGTCTCACTCGCGGCACTTAGCGTCTCACTCGCCCATTCACTATGCGTTTCCCCTCACTCCACCCGCTCTCCGTGCACCAGCAGCCTCTGATAATTATGCCGGTACGGATGGCAGGTCAATAATGTCGCCAGATCCCTTCCATCCTGGATTTCCAGGGAGTCGGTGTCGTCCGGGTAAATCACTTCTTGTTCGATGACGCGGTATTCCAAGGTTTCTTCCACGGTATGGATGAAGAACACATCCCCCGCCTGCAGCCGGTCCAGGTCGCGGAACATCGGGATCGTCGGCATGCCGCGGTGGCCGGCCAGTACGGTATGGGTGCCCGGTCCTCCCAGCGGAAGGGAACTTCCCTCTACCTGGCCGACTCCTTTGCTCAGCACCGCTTCCGATGACCCGAGATAAATCGGGGTGCGCACGTTCAGTTTCGGGATTTCCAGGGCGCCAAACATTTCGTTATCGTCGAATCCGAGATCCCGGTAGGCGGTGATCCATTCTTCCTGGTCGCCCCATGGGTCGCGGAAACCGGTGCTTTCTTCGGCGATGTCTTCATTGTACTCGCGTGCGCGGTCGATGAGCCGGACGACTTCTTCATCCGGCAAGTCGTCAAGCGCGGTGCGGAATTCATCGACCTGGTTGTGCTGGATCCGGTTATTCACCAGTTGGGCGATGTGAGGATAAGCAAGGATAATGAGACCGGCGGCGAACAATAAAATGCTCCATTTATGCTTCATCGCGTTCCGCCGTCCTTTTCCTCCTCCATACGTACAGCCCCCCGGCCGCTGCTGCAAGCGCGGCGGCGAGTGCGATCCAACTGCGGTTCCCGGTTGCCGGCTTTTCTTCCTTCGGTTCGGCGCTCGCCTCCAGGATTTCCGGTTCGTACGGGACGCGTTTGCCGGTGACGAGCAGCCGGTGGGTGTTGATCATGTACGGGTCGCAGGTGAGCAGCGTGACGAGGTCTTCGCCTTCGGGCATCTGGAGCCATTCGGTCTGATCGGGGAGCACGACGTCGATGCGGTCGACTTCGTAGGCCATCGTTTCGCCAAGGACCTTGACGAGAAATTGGTCTCCGGTCGTAAGTTCGTTCAGGTTGCGGAACATTTTTGCGGACGGGAGGCCCCGGTGGGCGGTGAGGACGGCGTGGGTGCCGGGCCGTCCGGTCGGGAGCGACGATTGCTCGAGATGGCCGGCGCCCTGCGACAGGACTTCTTCGCTCGTGCCGTGATAAATCGGGAGCTCGACGCCGATTTTCGGGATGTCGAGGCTGCCGATCGCGGGGCCGATGTTGAGCGCGTCATAGTAGCTGCGGTTTTCCTGTGTGCTGCCGCCTTCTGCGAACGGATCGGTGAAGCCGACGGGCAGGCCGGCAAGACTGTCGTTGTAGCGTTCGGCCTTTTTGCGTTCTTCGCGGATTTTGACGGAATCCATTTGCCGGACGGCTTCGTCGTAGTCGTGGATGACCGACTGGTGGGCTTTCGTCGCGAAGAAGTTGCTGATCATCGGGTAGGAAAAGACGGCCAGGCCGATGATGAAGATGAGGAGGAACACATATTTTTTCACGGCGCGATCGTCCTTTCGGGTCTTATGTAAAACGGGAGAGCCGCTGCTCCCCCGTTCAAATCAATCAGGCAGTGCCGGAATCCGTCTTGCGCCGGCGGACGTACATGCCCGTCGCCAGCCCCATCAGCGCGAGGCCTCCCGAAGTGAAGAGGATTGTGCCGATGCCGCCGGTTGTCGGCAGCAGCCAGCCGGATTTGGAGTTTTCGACGGTGATTTCCGCCGTCTCGCCGTGTTTGATGATGACCTTTTCCGGCTTTGTCAGGAGGCGGTATGGTTTCAGGTTGCCGTCCTGGTCGGTATACGTCGGTGCCTTTGTTTCATGGAGGCGGTATTCGCCCGGTTTGAGGCCGGTGATGATGATCTCGCCGTCCTCATTGGTCGTGAGGTTTTCAAGCGGACCGGTGAACGGCTGATCGTTCACCTTCACGCCGCCGCCCATCGCAGCCGAGTTGATGACTTTGCCTTTCGTGTCGGTCAGCTTGAACACCGCGCCCGCCAGGCGTTTCTGATCGGCCGCATCGACTTTGATGACCTGCAGTCCGCCATCGGCCGGGGTGACGGTCGGCGGGTCGGCCGGCTTCACGGTTCCTTTCCAGCCTCGCTTGTTGTCAAACGTCAGATCCGCGGTGTTCGGGATGCCCGTTTCCTCCCCGATCAGCACGGCATCCGGCTTGATCTTCGCCGAGAAGGTGATTTTGATGTTCTGTCCCGGCGTCAGCTTGGACGGATCTTTGACGGTCCACTTGAGCTCTTGCCCGGTTTTTGAAAACTCAATGTTCGACTTGCCGGTGCCCTGCGCGTCCCATGTTCCGCCGTACTCAAGCCGTCCGTCCAGCTCATCAGTCACGGAAATGGAAGCATATTTGTCGAGATCCTTCGGCGCCTTGATCGTCAAGTTGTAGTTGAACAGCTTGTCGCGGTCGATGATCAGGTTTGACTCGCCTTCCACGTCCTTGGTGATTTCTGGGCTATTGTAGTTGGTCACGGTGCCGTCGCTCACGAACCCGTCGACCGGCGTCCAATCCACCGCGACGGTTTTGCCGGTTCCTGACCTTTTCACCTCAAACTCGATTTTCGTTTCGTTCAGCGCGATACCCGCAGGCACGGCAGTTTCCTTGAAATAGTATTTGCCCGCATTGAGGCCTGTCAGACTGACTTTCCCTTCCGTACCGGTCACGAGGCCGGTCTGGAGTTCCGTGCCGTCTGACTTGAAAAGCGAGAACGTGACGCCCGCAAGCGGCTGGCCGTCTTCTCCGACCTTCAGCAGCTCCGCACTTCCGCGGATTGTTTCGTTCTTCGGATACACGTGAACTTTGTAGTTCAGTGCCGTTCCTTCCTTGTTCGTCATTGGAATATCGACGTAGAACGGTTCCGGGTTCAGGAGAATATGGTTCGGGCCGTCCGTTTCCGTCACTTCATAACGCCCGAGTTTGAGACCGTTCCAGCTTGTGAGGGTGACTTTCCCGTCTTTGCCGGTGACGGCTGTGAGGTCTTTCACTGGGCGCTTGAGCTCTTCCCACTTATCGTCTGCGGGATTGTACGAATGCGTCTGCTTCAGCGTGTACTTCACGCCCGCGACCGGCTTGCCGGGCGCATTCTGTCCCGGGCCGCCGGTCCCTTCCTCGCCGCCTGATTCACCGGGCTCGACTTCATGCTTTTGGATTGTCAGGCTGTAAACCGGGCCAAAGCCCGCCGTCTCCGCCTCTTCCGCCTCTTCCGCAAACGCCATCTGCGGCACGAACATCGCCGCGATCAGCGCGAATGCGAGCAGTAAACTGCCCCACTTATTTTTGGCCAACGCCATATCCCATTCTCCTCTCAATTTTCCCTTTTTCTGAACAACAGGAGCCCCGCTGCCATGAGGAGCGCGCCCCCTCCGTAAAACAGCCCCGTGCCGAGCCCGCCGGTGTCAGGCAGCGCCCAGCCGAGTGTTGAATTCACGACTTTCTGGAAGACGTTCTGCGAGCCGGCTTTTAACGTGAGCCCGACCGGCTCGGCGGACAGCCGGTATCCGGCCGGCGCCTTCGTTTCCGTGAGTGTGTAGTCTCCGAGCGGAAGATCCGTGAAGACGGCGGTTCCGTCTTCGCCGGACGTGAGTGTGCGGACTTGTCCGTCCGGGCCCCGCAGTTCAAACACGGCGCCGGCGAGCGGCTTGTCGGTTTCATCCACTTTCAGCACGGTGATTGACGCGGTCTGCGCCGTGTTCGTGACGATGAGTTCCCCGTTTTCGCCGGTCGAGTAAGTCGCTTCGTAGCCGGCGGGAATCTGAGTTTCTTCTATAGAGTAGGTGACCGGCTTGCCGGTGGCCGGATCGTGCGCGGGCAGACCGGTGAACGCGCCTTTCCATTCGTTGTTTTCATCGAGCGTGACGGTCTTGCCCGCCGGACGTCCGTCCGCGAGCAGCCGGATCGTCACCGGGCCGGCTTTTGGGCCGACCCACTGCTTGGCGACCTGGACATCGATTGTCGAAGTGCTTGAGTTGGTGACTGTGAATCCGCTGTCCATCGTTCCGGTGATCGTGGTTGAATAACCCGGAACCGCCGCTTCATCGATTGTGTAGGTGATCAGATCTCCGGTTTTGTCGTCGAACTGATTCACTTCAAACGTGCCGGCCCATTGATTGGCCTCGTTCAGGACAAGTGTCTTGCCGGTGTCTTGCCCGGCCGCCAGGAGCCGGATTGTGACGGAGTCCGCAGCCGGCCCGATCCACCTTTTTTCAACCTCGATTGTGCGCTGATCCGGTGCATACTCGTTCGTGACGGTCATCCCGGAAATCGACTTTTTGTAATTCGGCGGAATCGTTTTTTCATCTGCCGTGAACACATACAGCTTGCCGGCCGGGTTGTACTTCGGAACGTTGGCCCACGTGTGCGACCAGGACGGGGCATTGACGGTGGCGGTGCCGAGCGTGCGCACCCCTTCACCCGCAGCCTGCGCCTTCAGTTGCAGTTCGACCGCCGGCCGCTCCGTTCCGCCGACCCAGGCTTTATGCCCGGTGACAGTGAACTTCGGCACGTTTGCGATCATATCGCCGCCGACATCATGGCCGCCGCCGATTCCTTTCACGAAGAAAGGAATCGGCGCATTGTCCTCCAGGTGAATCGTGGAAGCGTCGAACTTGAACACCGTCCACCGGGCGTCTTTCGTGTTCCCCTTCAGTCCGTCCGCCGGCCTGTGCTCCGTCCCGCCCACTTTGATGAGCACACCGGTCGCATGCACATCCGCACCGGAATTCCGTACGCCGTTCAGATTCATGAATTCCAGGGCGTGCGTCGACTTCATGGCCGCATGGATCGCGTTGCCGTTCGCCCACAAGAGGAACGGCCTCGTATGATCGTTCGTCGACGACCCCTGCAGAGCGGTCGGCACGACAACCCCGTCGGTGTCCGGCCAGTATTCCCGGGAAGGTGCAGCGGCCGGGAGATTGTTGAGTTCCCCGGCGGCTTCCGGTGGCAGTGGGGCCGGTTCTGCAACCTGGCTTTCCGGTGCGGCCGGTTCTGCCGGCGGAATCGGGTCCGCAAGCGGCGGACGGCTTTCCGGCGGGATCGGATTCCNCCGCCGCTTCATCGATTGTGTAGGTGATCAGATCTCCGGTTTTGTCGTCGAACTGATTCACTTCAAACGTGCCGGCCCATTGATTGGCCTCGTTCAGGACAAGTGTCTTGCCGGTGTCTTGCCCGGCCGCCAGGAGCCGGATTGTGACGGAGTCCGCAGCCGGCCCGATCCACCTTTTTTCAACCTCGATTGTGCGCTGATCCGGTGCATACTCGTTCGTGACGGTCATCCCGGAAATCGACTTTTTGTAATTCGGCGGAATCGTTTTTTCATCTGCCGTGAACACATACAGCTTGCCGGCCGGGTTGTACTTCGGAACGTTGGCCCACGTGTGCGACCAGGACGGGGCATTGACGGTGGCGGTGCCGAGCGTGCGCACCCCTTCACCCGCAGCCTGCGCCTTCAGTTGCAGTTCGACCGCCGGCCGCTCCGTTCCGCCGACCCAGGCTTTATGCCCGGTGACAGTGAACTTCGGCACGTTTGCGATCATATCGCCGCCGACATCATGGCCGCCGCCGATTCCTTTCACGAAGAAAGGAATCGGCGCATTGTCCTCCAGGTGAATCGTGGAAGCGTCGAACTTGAACACCGTCCACCGGGCGTCTTTCGTGTTCCCCTTCAGTCCGTCCGCCGGCCTGTGCTCCGTCCCGCCCACTTTGATGAGCACACCGGTCGCATGCACATCCGCACCGGAATTCCGTACGCCGTTCAGATTCATGAATTCCAGGGCGTGCGTCGACTTCATGGCCGCATGGATCGCGTTGCCGTTCGCCCACAAGAGGAACGGCCTCGTATGATCGTTCGTCGACGACCCCTGCAGAGCGGTCGGCACGACAACCCCGTCGGTGTCCGGCCAGTATTCCCGGGAAGGTGCAGCGGCCGGGAGATTGTTGAGTTCCCCGGCGGCTTCCGGTGGCAGTGGGGCCGGTTCTGCAACCTGGCTTTCCGGTGCGGCCGGTTCTGCCGGCGGAATCGGGTCCGCAAGCGGCGGACGGCTTTCCGGCGGGATCGGATTCCCGGTCGGCGGCTCGCTCTCCGGCGGGATCGGTTCAGCCAGCGGCGGCCGCTCCGGTTTTGGTGCCGGCGGCGAAGGTTCTGCCGACGGCGGGACCGGATCCGCACCCGGCTGTTCCGGCTTCGGCGTCACCGGAGGACCAGATTGTGGCGATTCTCCCCCGGCGGGCGGCGCGGATGTCTCCGGCCGGTCTCCTTGATCAATCGGCGGTGCCGCCTCTTCCTTTTCCGGAGAAGCAGGCGGTGCCGGTTTGCCGGTGGCCGGGGGCTCTTCGGGTGCCTCGGGCTCTATGGAAGGTGCTTCCGGAGATCCCACCGCCGGCGCGTCTTCCTCCGGTTCGGCGGCAGGCGGCTCTTCTTCCAGAACCGGTTTCAGAGCGGCGGTTTCATGGGCCGCTTTGTACACGCCGTCCGGGAAAGTCGCGGTGGCCTGCAGGGTGAGCCGGTTTTGGTCCGGGTCCGTGACGGCCGCGGTCGCGTCCAGCTTGACGGGGGTGTCGCCCGGCGGGATCTGCACGTCCCATCCGGCGGGGGTTTTCGCGATTTCAACGCCTTCCCCTCCGCTGACAGAGCCGTGTGCGAGTCCCGGACCGAACGTGATTGCGACGCTCAAGCCTTCATGCCCGGCGCCGGCCGCGTTGATCGTCACTCGCCATGTAATAGTTTCGGGGGTCTGGCTCAGTTTGGTGATGATCGTTCGTCCGCTGTTGTCCGCCGTCCCGCCCCCGGGGGAGGCCCCGGCGAAAATCGGCACGGCCAGCTGCAGGATCAGCAGCGCACAAAACAAAGCCGAAAGCCCCCTCAGCTTCGGCATAACCCCTCCTCCTCTCCAACCACACAATCTATGCACCGGCCAAAGCGCACATACCGGCCAAGTTGGTGCATATCTATTTATATGCGAGCGATAGAGGATAAATGACCTATATGAGAGATTTTATTTTTAAAGATTAGGAGGTTCTTATGGGTCTTTTGGTCTTGGTGCGCTTGCCCATCCGGAATCTTCCTGATTGTCCGTTTTGCACAGCGGGTAAAGTGAGATAGTGGAAGAGACAGAGATAGAGACGGAGATGAGAGTTGATGAAGAAGCTGAAGTCAGTGTTGGCGGTGTCCCTGTTGGCGAATGTGGTGCTGCTCGGGTTTGGCGGGTTTTACTGGAGCCAAAGCGGAAGTGTCAAAGCCGAGGGGGAGGGTTCCCCAAATTATAAAAATCCGTATTACATCAATAAAGTTTCCATTTTCAAGGCGTTGCCGGATAAGCCGGTGGACCGGGCGTTCATCGGGGACAGCCTGACGGACCACGGGGAGTTTGCGGAGTATTTTCCGGGGGAGACCGTAATCAACCGCGGCATCCGCGACGACACATCGGCGGGACTGCTAAAGCGAATCGGCGAAGTGGCCGACCGCGCACCGAAAAAGGCATACATCATGATCGGCACGAACGACATCCTGCAGGGCGCGGACCGGAAAGAGTACGAGGAAAATCTGAGGAAAATCGTCGATGCGTTCGACCCGGCCGGGACGCAAGTGACGCTCCAGTCGATCCTTCCGGTGAACACCGAGATTTCCCACCGGAAGATTGATAATAAGGAAGTCGTGAAGTACAACCGGATTGTGAAGAAAATTGCCAAGGAAAGCGGCGCGGAGTACCTGAACCTGGACCTGCTGATCACCCACGGAGAAGGCCGGATGGACCCGAAATACACCGTCGACGGAATCCACCTGAAAGGCAACGGCTACGACGAGTGGGTGGAGAAAGTGAAGGAAAAGGATTGAGGGAGAGAAGGTGCTGATTTGGGGAAGGATAAGGGAGAAAAGGTGAAAAGCGTCTCACTCGCGGGCAAAAGCGACTCACTTGAGGGAGATTGCGTCCCACTCGGGAGAGAAAGCGACTCACTCGGGCCTGTTTGCGTCTCACTCAAAAGGAAAAGCGACTCACTCGCCCAAATGGCCATCCTCCCCTCCCCCCTTTTCTCGATAAGTGAATCGTTTCCCCAAGCGATCCAAGCCCATTTAAATGAACCTTCCGGCGCGCCGGAAGGTTTTCCTTTTGGGTTTGGAGGGGGCTGTCCGATAAGTCCCTAAAATGATGAAGTAGGCGAAAAACAAATCGTTTTTCGCCTCCTTCCTTTTATTTTGAATATGTTTGGCAGAAGGCATCCGCAGGATGCCCGCCACTTTCAGGAAATTGTGGGCGAGTGCCAGGATTCCAAACTCCAAGTGAACCTTATCCAGCCCTCGAAGATGGAATCGACGGAACGCCAAATTGCCCTTGAGATTCCCAAAAACTGTCTCCACTTCGATTTTCCGAAGGGCGTAGATCTGTTTTAGGGTTTCATCATCAAGGGCTTTTCTTGCCTTGGCCTTCAATTCCTCATAAATCGGATTCCAGTGAACCTGCCGGTTCCCTTTTGCCTTGGTGCACAGTGCTTTCAACGGGCAGTCACTGCAATCCTCGCACTCATAGATTTTGAAATCCTGGACGAAGCCAGACGCATTTTTCTTTTTCATGTATTTCTTGAAGCGGACTTTCCGTCCGTTCGGACAGACGAACAGATCATCCTCTTCGTGATACGCCCAGTTCTTGGCGTTGTATGCGTTTTTCTTATAACTGCGCGATTGTTCCTTCAGGTAGGTGTTATACGGGATTAGAAAATCGGCAACCGCTTCTCCGTCTTCCTCTCCGAGAAGATACAGGTAATTCTCCTCACTTCCGTATCCCGCATCCGCGACAATGCGCTTTGGCATCGGCAGCGCAGTTTCCCGGTAGGCTTCCATGTGTGGGATCAGACACCGGGTGTCTGTGGGCCGCTGGTGAACAGAATAGAAAAGAACAAATTGGTTCTCGGTGGCCATCTGGATATTGTAGCCGGGCTTGAGCTGGCCGTTTTTCATATGATCTTCTTTCATTCGCATGAATGTGGCATCCGGGTCTGTCTTCGAGTAACTATTCCGGTCTTCTCCGCAAACCTCAAGCTGGGCAGCATATTTCTCTTTCCTCGGAATGAAGTCATCCCGGACCGACTTGAGCTTCCTGCGGATCACCGAGCTTTTCTACGGATTCCCTTGCGGACCGCTGTATCTGTCTCTTTCTCAATTTTGTCCGTCAGGATCTCTTCCTGTCCTTCCAAACGGGAGACGGTCTCCATCAGTTCCTCCACCGAAGGATCACCTTCAGGCAGACTTCCCATTTCGAATCCCTCTGCCTCTGCAATCTCATGGATCTCCTGCAGGGTCTCGCTGATTTTCTTTTTCAGCTTTTCCTCGTATCCCAACACCGCTTTCTTGAATACAAAGGAATATTTATTGGCATCCGCCTCGATTTTCGTCCCATCGAGGAAGTAATTTTCAAAGTCAATGAAGCCGCGATGATGCAATTCCATCACCATCGCTTCGAATAAATCATCGATCATCTTGGGCATTCGGACCCCGCGGAACTCATTGATGGTCCGGTAGTCGGGAAGCTGGCCGGCGGCCAGCCACATAGCAGGAATGCTTTCCCTTGTCAGCTTTTCAATGCGCCGGCAGGAATATTCCTTTTGGGAGTAGGCGTAAAGAATGATCTTAAGCATCATCTTCGGGTGGTAAGAACTGCGGCCGCCTCCGGAATAATGCGCAATGAGCTGATCATCCGGAATCGTCTCGATCATTTCATCAATGACACGTGCCACATGGTCATCGGGAACCAGCGATTCGACATCGAAGATGGCGAAGGACTGGCGGTTATCATAGGGCTTGAAGACAGGCGCCAACCGGCGTTTTGGACGTTTTTCCTCAGGCTTGTTCACCTCTGCCAAGATCTCCATTTCTGTGATATACTCTGTTGTAGCAGTCTTCGGATTGCACATAAAAAGATCGCTCCTTTGTGTGTGTTGTTGTGGTGACTCCATTCTACAAAAGGCAGCGGTCTTTTTCTATTTTTTTGAGAGAGATAAAAAACAAGAAAGGGGCTGTTACAGAAAGTCGTTTTTATCGACTTTCTGGACAGCCCCTATGTTTTTAGGAGAGAAGAGTTGTCCCTAGAAAGCAGCAGCCGCGGAAAGCGTCTCACTCGGGTCCAATAGCGACTCACTCGGACCTGATTGCGTCTCACTCGCCGCTCTGAGAAGACCTCGTGAACTTGCTAAACTCAACAGCTTCGTCAGGTGTGATTCGCCGGTGTTCATAGTGAATCACGCGGTAGTCGGCACCGTTGATTCCCGGAAAGCGGAGGGTCATCCGGATCAGCTTGAAGGGCGGGTTGAGCGGGCCTTCGTATCCGACGACCCGCAGTGAGACATCATAGTGATCATCCTGTTTATCCCGTACAATCGTTTCAATCCGTTCCGAGATGAACAATTGCCGGTCGCCGTGTTGATTCATCACATTGAAAATCACGGGACCGAGTTCGCGCAGGAATGCCCGCTCCATGACGGTCGGCGGCCGGTTTTGCGGAATTTCTTCTATTTCAATGAGCTTGTCTGCCTCTGCCTGTACGTGAAAGGCGGCAAGCAGCACGGTCCATGACAAAGCGAGAACCATCTTTTTCATCGTTGCGTTTCCTCCCTACCCGGCTACGGTTAGTTTGTGCCAAGACAGGAGTTTTACCCGACTTGCCGTCCGCTTCTTTCTTTTCTCCGATAACGAACAGTTTCCCTAAATGATCCAAGCCTATTGAATGAGCCTTCCGGCGAGCCGGAAGGTTTCCTTTTAGGTTTGATTGATTCTCCGCAAGCGGAGAATCTTGCAGCCGTCGCAGAAAGCGTCTCACTCGCGGACAAAAGCGACTCACTCGGGCTGGATTGCGTCTCACTCAAGAGAGAAAGCGACTCACTCGGACCCAAAAGCGTCTCACTCGCCGTGTTTTGCGTCTCACTCGCCCCTTCTCCCTCCCCTCACCCGCTCTCCCGCAACGCAAAAAAGCCGGCGCGTCCCTTTAAGGACATGCCGGCCGCTTCTTTTCTTATCCTAACTGTCTTATGCCATTTCAAGCACCGGTTGCGTGGATTCCTGCTCCAGCAAGCTCACCGTCGCCTTGCGGATCAGGCCCGGGAGCACGCCGAACGAGTACGGTTTGTATACGCGTTCGGTCCATTTGTGGCCGTCTTTGCCGTAGACGCCCATGTTGACGCTCGGGATGTTGAGTTTTTTGATCGTGCCGAACGGGATGCCGTAGATGTTGTTCCATTCGGGCAGGTTTCGGGTGAGCGGAGCGAGCTCGTCTTCCGTTTCGTGGAGCGACAGGAAGCTGCCGTCGGCGAGGTATGGGAAGAATTTTTTCAGCTGGAAGCTTTCACCGGTTTCGGCGCCGACTTCCTCGAGCACGCGTGCGACAGTCGCCTGGATGTGGGCGTCGCGGCCGTCTTCCGCTTTCAGGTAGTTGTGCGGGAGGAACGGCGGTGCGAAGAACAGGATAATGCGGGCTTTTTTCTCCGGATCGGCTGCCTGGAGGGCCGCAACAATTTCAAAGCTGAGGTCACGCAGGTCGCCTGTTCGTTCACCCGCAAGCACGCCGTCGATGACGCTGCGGACGTCGACGCCGCGCGCTGCCAGGTAGTTCACGTAGTCTTCGTACGTCGTGACCTCGATCGCCCAGCTCAGGTTGCGGCTCGGAAGGCCGGTGACGTGGATGAACTGGTCGAACTGTTCCTTCATATAAGCTTCCGTTTCGAGGGCCGCTTCGCGGGCTTCGTGCATAAACTTCGCCAGGATCTGTTCGGGCGTTTCTTCGTAGACGAAGCAGTTGAAGTACAGGTGGCTCGAGATGGCGGTCTGGACGGTGTACAGTTCTTTCGTGTCGCGCTGTTTGAGCACGGTCGGCGGCAGGACCATTTCTCCTTCGATCTGTTCGGCGAGTTCGTAGCGGTTGTGGAGCCGCTCGGTGAGTTTTGCCGCGATGAAATTCGGGTCGATGCCGGACAGCGTGTCGCCGACGTGGACTTCCCGGCCGTAGATGTGGAAGCTCGGGAGGATCTTGCCGGCGGCGCCGGTGTAGATGTAGCGGTTCGGGTCTCCGTCATAAAGCGGTGTGATGAAGTCGGTGTTGATCGCGGTGACGAAGTGGAGGCCGATTTCGTGCTGCAGCCGGTTCAGTTCGCCAAGCGCGCCGACCATGCCGCGGTGTTCGCTTTCCTCGTCGCCGTTGCACAGCAGGAGCACGTTGCCGCTCAGTTCTTCCGGATGTTCGGAGAAGTAAAGAACGTTCGCAATGTGGACGGCGGCGCCGCTTTTCATGTCGACGGAGCCGCGGCCGAACATCCAGTCGCCGGAGCGGGCTTCCGCCTGCAGCTCGGCATCGTTGCCGTAGTCGCGGAAGAAGGCTTCCATTGCGTCCGGGTTGAATGCGTGTTCTTTCAGCGGGCCGAAGTCTTCGACGGCAACCGTGTCGATGTGCGAGTGGTAAAGCACCGTCTGCGGCGATTTATGGGCGCCTTCGACGAATGCGAAGACGTTTTGGCGGCCGATCGGGTCGCCTTCGATCTTCTGGAGCCACAGGTTTTCCGGGTGTTCCCGGAAATACGGGAAAGATGCGAGGATGTCGTGGATTTCCTGGACGATCCGGACTTCCCCGAGCGTTCCGTTGATGCTGTTCAGTCCGACGAGGTGACGGGTGATGAATTCAATCTGCGCCTGCATTTCCATCTCTTTCAGTTGTTCGTACATGATGGTTGCCTCCTTTGGCCCTTTTTTTCTTTTCAACCGGATACAAGTTCGTGAAGTAGTCGTTCGTGATGTCTTTCACTTTGCCGCTCAGGAACAGGACGGCGATGACGTTCGGGATGACGATGGCTGCGAGCAGCAAGTCAAGGAATTGCCAGATGAAGCGGAGACCGCCGAGCGCGCCGACGACGATGGCGATGATATAGACGAATCGCATCACTTTCGAGAAGCCGGTGCCGAACAGGAATTCCGCCTGCTTTTCCCCGTAGAAGATGATGACGACGACGGTCGTGATGACGAACAGGAACAAGGTTGCCGAGACGATGGCGCCCGCGACCGAGTCGCCGAGCACGAGGGCGAATGCTTCGGTCACCATGAGCGAGGCGTCGTCCGGTGCCATCGTTTCCCAGACGCCGGACGTGAGGACGACCATCGCGGTGATCGTGCAGACGATGAGCGTGTCGACGATGACTTCAAAGACGCCCCAGAAGCCCTGCTTCGCCGGGTGCGAATTGACTGCGGCGGAGTGCGCGATCGGCGCGGTCCCCATACCCGCTTCGTTGGAATAAAGTCCGCGGGCGAGCCCCCACCGGATGGCCATCGCCACGCCGGCGCCGGCAAATCCGCCGGCTGCGGACATCGGGCGGAACGCATACCCGAAGATAAGGCCGAATGCGTGCGGCAGTTCTTTGATGTTCGCAAAGACGACGATGAGCGCCGCAATCAGGTAGATGATGACCATGAACGGGATGAGCTTTTCGGTCACTTTCCCGATCGTTTTGATGCCGCCGTATGTGACGGCGATGACGAGCGCGGCGACGATGAGGCCGGTGATGACCGGCGACAGGCCGAACGATCCGCTCATCGTGGCGGCGATCGAGTTGGACTGGACCATCGTGCTCGCGATGATTTCGATCATGAGAGCGAAAGCGAAGAACGTGGCGACTTTTTTCCAGCCGAGGCCTTTCTTGATGTAGTACATCGGACCGCCGACGAATTCGCCTTCTTTATTTTTCTCGCGGTAATGGATGCCGAGGACGACTTCCGAGTATTTCGTGCCGATCCCGATCAGCGCGACGAGCCACATCCAGAAGATGGCACCCGGCCCGCCGAGCGCGATGGCGACCGGAACGCCGACGATGTTCGCCGCACCCATCGTGGATGCGAGCGCGCTCGTCGTCGCCTGGAACGGCGTGAGCGTCCCGTCCCCTTCCGCCTTCGCAAAGATCTTGCCGAACGTCTGCTTGATGATGTGCGGGAAGTACCGGAACTGGAAGAACCCGAGCCGGACCGTCAAGAAAATCCCTCCGCCGATGAGCAGCGCAATCAGCGGGATCCCCCAGATGAAATCAGTGAGTGAAGCAATTGCCTTCGTGAAACCGTCCATTTCCCCTCAAACCCTTCTATGCAAATTGCCTGCTAATGGAAAGCGTTTACATGGATAGTGAATAAATAATTCCGCATCGTGGAATAAATTCTGTAATGCGAAATCTTTCTTTTATTCTATTCCTGGGGTGCGGGGTTGTCAATCGGTTTTATTTTCTTTGGAGAGTTCTGAATATAGGGGCCGGGTTTGATACAATGGAAGGAAAGACAGGAGGCGATGGGGCATGATCCAATCAATCGACCGGGCGATGGCGATCATCGGGGCGATGTCGGCGGACGCGGAACGGGCGAAATGGCTCCCCGCCGAGCTCGCCGACGCGACCGGCCTGCCGATCAGCACCGTGTACCGGCTGCTCCAGTCACTCGAATCGCACGACCTCGTCTCCCAGGACGCCGGGACGAAACAATACGAACTCGGCTACAAATGGGTCGAACTCGGGTTAAGAAAATATGAGAAGCTCGACGTCCGGGTGGTCGCCCGTCCGGTGATGGAAGAACTCGCCGCGGACGTGCGGGAAACCGTTTATCTGAATGCGCCCGACGATGACATGTCGATCATCATCGACCGGATCGACTCCCCTCGGAGTGTGCGCATCATCGACGCAATCGGCGAACGGATTCCGATGCACATCGGCGCGGCGAACAAAGTGATGCTCGCGAATATGGAGCGCGGGAAAGCTGAAGGGTTGCTGGACCGGCTCGTGCCCGGTGAAGAGGAGCGGACGCGGCTGGAGAAACAGCTGCGGACGATCCGGCGAAAAGACTTTGCCATCAGCCGCGGAGAAAAAACACCGGGAACCCTCGCCGTCGCCGCGCCCGTCTTCGACTACGAAGGCCGAGTCCTCGCCGCCCTGAGCGTCGAAGCGATCGAAAGCCAAGTGACCGACGAGCAGATCGACCGGTTTATCGAGCGGGTGATGGAAGCCGCGGAGCGGATTTCCGGTGAGATGGGACAGCGTGGGTGATTGGAGGATGGCGAGTGTCAACTTTGATACGCTGAGTGTTAACTTTAGCACTCCGAATGTTAACTTCATCCCCTCGAATGTTATCTTTGGCAGACTGAGTGTCAACTTCCGGCGCGACCGGAACGTTCTCACCCACTTCCAGCTTCGGCCAGAAGAACTTCCTTCTATTAAATAGAAGCCTCCGGCACCCGCCGGAGGCTTCTCTCTTATTCCTCTTCCTTCCTCTTCAATGCTTCTTCAAATTCCGTCCGCACCCGGTGCAATAGCGGGGCATCCGTCAGCAGGCGGTGGCCGGTCGCGGCGAGGGCTTTGGCGCCGCGAATGAGGGCTTCATCGCCGGCCGGTGATTTGGCGGCTTCGCGGAATTCCACAGTGTGGCCGATGAGGTCATCCGGCCCGATCTTGATGTGCGGATGGGCGGTCGGGACGGCGTAGCTGATGTTGCCGGCGTCGGTCGAGCCCTTCCCTTTGCGCTTTTCCCGGACGATCGTTTCGCCGACCGCTTCAAGCTCTTCGCCAATCACGTCGTCGAGCACCTTGTTCAGGACGAAATCGCGGACTTCATTCTGGAAGCGCTCGACTTTGACGGTCGCACCGGTCGCGAGGGCCGCGCCGTCCGCGATTGCACGGACCTTCTTCGCCGTCTCTTCCGTCCGCGACCACGTCTCGGCGCGGATGAAGAAGCGGGCGGAGGCGTACTCGGGGATGATGTTCGGGGCGTGGCCGCCGTGCGTGATGATGCCGTGGATCCGGACGTCCGTCGGCAGCTGCTGGCGGAGGGCGTTGATGCCGTTGAACAGCCCGATCACCGCGTCCAGCGCGTTGATCCCCTGCTCCGGCGCGCCCGACGCATGAGCCGGACGGCCGTAAAAGTGGAAGTCGAGCGGGTCGACGGCGAGCGTTTCGCCCGTCGGACCGGTTTTTGCGCCCGGATGGATCATGAGCGCAACGTCCACCCCCTCGAGGAACCCGTGTCGCACGAAGCTCCCCTTCGCGCTGCCATTCGGGCCGCCTTCTTCAGCCGGCGTCCCGAGCACGACGACGCGTCCGCCGGTTTCACCGAGGCCATCGGCGAGCGCAATCGCCGCCGCGACGCTCGTCGTGCCAATGATATTATGCCCGCACGCGTGGCCGATCCCCGGCAGCGCGTCGTACTCCGCCAGATACGCCACAGTCGGCCCCTCTTGCCCCGAATCCTTCACCGCATAGAACGACGTCTCGTGCCCGGCCACGCCCGTCTCGACGTCAAACCCCGCTTCTTCAAGAAGTGCCGCGAGCCGGGCGCTCGCAATGCGTTNCCCGGTGCAATAGCGGGGCATCCGTCAGCAGGCGGTGGCCGGTCGCGGCGAGGGCTTTGGCGCCGCGAATGAGGGCTTCATCGCCGGCCGGTGATTTGGCGGCTTCGCGGAATTCCACAGTGTGGCCGATGAGGTCATCCGGCCCGATCTTGATGTGCGGATGGGCGGTCGGGACGGCGTAGCTGATGTTGCCGGCGTCGGTCGAGCCCTTCCCTTTGCGCTTTTCCCGGACGATCGTTTCGCCGACCGCTTCAAGCTCTTCGCCAATCACGTCGTCGAGCACCTTGTTCAGGACGAAATCGCGGACTTCATTCTGGAAGCGCTCGACTTTGACGGTCGCACCGGTCGCGAGGGCCGCGCCGTCCGCGATTGCACGGACCTTCTTCGCCGTCTCTTCCGTCCGCGACCACGTCTCGGCGCGGATGAAGAAGCGGGCGGAGGCGTACTCGGGGATGATGTTCGGGGCGTGGCCGCCGTGCGTGATGATGCCGTGGATCCGGACGTCCGTCGGCAGCTGCTGGCGGAGGGCGTTGATGCCGTTGAACAGCCCGATCACCGCGTCCAGCGCGTTGATCCCCTGCTCCGGCGCGCCCGACGCATGAGCCGGACGGCCGTAAAAGTGGAAGTCGAGCGGGTCGACGGCGAGCGTTTCGCCCGTCGGACCGGTTTTTGCGCCCGGATGGATCATGAGCGCAACGTCCACCCCCTCGAGGAACCCGTGTCGCACGAAGCTCCCCTTCGCGCTGCCATTCGGGCCGCCTTCTTCAGCCGGCGTCCCGAGCACGACGACGCGTCCGCCGGTTTCACCGAGGCCATCGGCGAGCGCAATCGCCGCCGCGACGCTCGTCGTGCCAATGATATTATGCCCGCACGCGTGGCCGATCCCCGGCAGCGCGTCGTACTCCGCCAGATACGCCACAGTCGGCCCCTCTTGCCCCGAATCCTTCACCGCATAGAACGACGTCTCGTGCCCGGCCACGCCCGTCTCGACGTCAAACCCCGCTTCTTCAAGAAGTGCCGCGAGCCGGGCGCTCGCAATGCGTTCCTCGTTCCCGATTTCAGGATGGGAGTGGATGTAGTGGCTCACGTTGATATACCGGTGGCGGTTCGCTTCGATTGATTCCAAAATCTTCGTTTTTGCATCTTGGGCTACGGTCATGGGGAATCCCTCCGGTTTGGTTTATTTTTTGAGTTCGTTGAACGTCTTGTCGAGCTGGTCCTGGCTGAGCTTGATGAGAATCGAGCCGCCGTTCGTGTCTTCCTTGATCGCTTCGGCGATATCGTCTTCCTGGTACAGCTCGACGATGCGCTTGTACGTTTCATTGTCTTTTTCCTCGGCGCTCGCCGCGATGATGTTGATGTACGGCTGGATGCGTTCATCGGCTTCGTCTTCCTTGAAGATCGAGTCTTCCGCCGGGGAGAAGCCCGCCTGGCCGGCGATGCCGTTATTGATGACGGAGACAGCGACGTCCGGCAGCACGCGCGGCGTCTGCTGGGCGGTCATCGGGAGGATGTCGAGACCGATCGGGTTTTCCGAGATTTTGGACGGATCGTCAAACAGTCCGAAATCGTCTGCGAGTTTGATGAGCCCGGCACTTTCAAGCAGCACGAGCGCACGTGCCTGGTTCGCCGGGTCGTCCGGGATGGCGACTTTATCGCCCTTCTTCAGCTCGGAGATGTCTTTGATCTTCTCGGAATAAATGCCCATCGGCGCGAACACGGTGGAACCGATCGGGATGAGGTCATTGCCGCTTTCCTCTACATATTGGGCGAAAAACGCAATCGTCTGGAACGCGTTCAGGTCGATGTCCCCTTGGGCGAGCGCGTTGTTCGGCAGTGTGTAGTCGGCGAATTCCACGAGCTCGATGTCGATGCCTTCCTTTTTCGCCTTTTCTTTGAGGATCGGCCACTGGGCGCCGTCCGCCCCGTTGACCCCGATTTTCACCTTGACCGTCTTTTCACCGACTGCGTTCGCATTCCCGCAGGCCGCCAACGCCAGCGCGGTGACCAGTGCGAGTGCAAGTAGCCAGAACTTCTTCATAAAATCATCTCTCCTTTTGGTTTGAATTTATATTTTCTGGTTCAAGTGATTCGATGTGCGTCCTTCACTCAGAAGGAGAAGAAATTCGCGAGACACCTGCGGGAAAAGCGTTAGCTGCAGACCCCGCAGACGCGACAGCGTCGAGGAGACTAAAGCAACGCCCGCGGTAAGCGAGCGAATTTCTTCGACTGACTGTCGAGTTTCATCGCCGCATGATCTTCCGCGAGAGCGTGTTGCCGATCCACTGCGCGATCTGCACGAGCACGATGAGGATCAGCACGGTGACGATCATGACGCTGCCGTCGAACCGCTGGTAGCCGTACGTCATCGCGACGTGGCCGAGGCCGCCGCCGCCGACCGTCCCGGCGACCGCCGAGAAGTCGATGAGCGTGACGGAGACGAATGTGAGGCCGAGGACGAGCGGGCCGAGCGCTTCGGGGATGAGCACCGTGAAGATGATGCGCATCGGGCTCGCCCCCATCGCCTGTGCCGCTTCGATGACGCCCGGATCGATCGAGACGAGGTTGTTCTCGACGACCCGCGCGATCGTGAAGCTCGCGACGATCGTCATCGGGAAGATCGCGGCCGCCGTGCCGATTGTCGTGCCGACGACGAGCCGGGTGAGCTGCGAAATCGCGACGAGGAAGATGATGAACGGCACCGGCCGGACGATGTTGATGATCAGATTCAGCAGGTTGAAGACGACTTTATTTTCCAGGATGTTGTTTTGCCGGGTGACGAACAGCAGGAGGCCCATGATGACGCCGAGGATCGAGCCGAAGATGAGGGTCGCGATGACCATGATGAGCGTTTCGCCGGTCGCCTCGACGATCCGCGGCCAGAATGTGGTCCAGTCAACGTTCAATTTCAATCACCTCCTCGATGTCCGTGAGCGTCGCGATTTCCGAGATGGCACGGCTGACGGCGTCCGGGTCGCCCGAAAACGAGACGATCAGGTTGCCGAACAGCCGCTCCTGCAGTTCCCGGACCGAGCCGTACACGATGTTGAACGTGACGCCGTGACTGGCGGTCACCCGCGACAGCACCGGCTCGTTCGCGATCGCCCCTTTGAATAAAAGCCGGTACAGCTTGCCTCCGCCCGCGTCGCGCCACTCTTTGAGGATGCCGGGCGACGGGAGGTCCTGCTGGACGGAGCGGATGAACCGCTCCGTCGTTCCGTGCTGCGGGTCGGTGAAGACATCGAACACGCCGCCCGATTCGATCACTTCCCCGTCTTCCATGACCGCGACTTTCGAGCAGATCGACTGGATGACTTCCATTTCGTGGGTGATCAGCAGGATCGTGATGCCGAATTCCCGGTTGACCTTTTTTAAGAGCCGGAGGATGTCGGCGGTCGTGTCGGGGTCGAGCGCGGACGTCGCTTCGTCGCAGATGAGGATGTCCGGATTGCTCGCAAGCGCCCGGGCGATGCCGACGCGCTGCTTCTGCCCGCCCGACAGCTGATCCGGATAGTTCGCGGCCTTGTCGGCGAGCCCGACGAATTGCAGAAGTTCGGTGACCCGGCGGCTGATTTCGGATTTCGGCGTGCNCCGCTGGTAGCCGTACGTCATCGCGACGTGGCCGAGGCCGCCGCCGCCGACCGTCCCGGCGACCGCCGAGAAGTCGATGAGCGTGACGGAGACGAATGTGAGGCCGAGGACGAGCGGGCCGAGCGCTTCGGGGATGAGCACCGTGAAGATGATGCGCATCGGGCTCGCCCCCATCGCCTGTGCCGCTTCGATGACGCCCGGATCGATCGAGACGAGGTTGTTCTCGACGACCCGCGCGATCGTGAAGCTCGCGACGATCGTCATCGGGAAGATCGCGGCCGCCGTGCCGATTGTCGTGCCGACGACGAGCCGGGTGAGCTGCGAAATCGCGACGAGGAAGATGATGAACGGCACCGGCCGGACGATGTTGATGATCAGATTCAGCAGGTTGAAGACGACTTTATTTTCCAGGATGTTGTTTTGCCGGGTGACGAACAGCAGGAGGCCCATGATGACGCCGAGGATCGAGCCGAAGATGAGGGTCGCGATGACCATGATGAGCGTTTCGCCGGTCGCCTCGACGATCCGCGGCCAGAATGTGGTCCAGTCAACGTTCAATTTCAATCACCTCCTCGATGTCCGTGAGCGTCGCGATTTCCGAGATGGCACGGCTGACGGCGTCCGGGTCGCCCGAAAACGAGACGATCAGGTTGCCGAACAGCCGCTCCTGCAGTTCCCGGACCGAGCCGTACACGATGTTGAACGTGACGCCGTGACTGGCGGTCACCCGCGACAGCACCGGCTCGTTCGCGATCGCCCCTTTGAATAAAAGCCGGTACAGCTTGCCTCCGCCCGCGTCGCGCCACTCTTTGAGGATGCCGGGCGACGGGAGGTCCTGCTGGACGGAGCGGATGAACCGCTCCGTCGTTCCGTGCTGCGGGTCGGTGAAGACATCGAACACGCCGCCCGATTCGATCACTTCCCCGTCTTCCATGACCGCGACTTTCGAGCAGATCGACTGGATGACTTCCATTTCGTGGGTGATCAGCAGGATCGTGATGCCGAATTCCCGGTTGACCTTTTTTAAGAGCCGGAGGATGTCGGCGGTCGTGTCGGGGTCGAGCGCGGACGTCGCTTCGTCGCAGATGAGGATGTCCGGATTGCTCGCAAGCGCCCGGGCGATGCCGACGCGCTGCTTCTGCCCGCCCGACAGCTGATCCGGATAGTTCGCGGCCTTGTCGGCGAGCCCGACGAATTGCAGAAGTTCGGTGACCCGGCGGCTGATTTCGGATTTCGGCGTGCCGGCGAGCTTGAGCGGATAAGCGACGTTGCCGGCGACGGTGCGCGAGTTGAACAAGTTGAAGTTCTGGAAGATCATCCCGATGTTCTGCCGCTGCTTTCGGAGTTCCTTCGGCTTGAGCGACGTGACGTCGACGCCGCCGATCTCGATCCGGCCGGACGTCGGTCGCTCGAGCAGGTTGACGAGCCGCAGCAGCGTGCTTTTCCCGGCGCCGCTGAACCCGATGATCCCGAATATGTCGCCTTGTTCGACCGTGAGGGTCACGTCTTTCACCGCGTGGACTTCGCGCGGGCCGAGCTTGAATGTCTTGGACACTTCCTTGAATTCGATCATGTTTGTGTGAACCTCCTTGTATGCGTGGGCAACGAAAAAGCCCTCTTTTTCTTGGTGACGACAAGAAAAAGAGGGCCTGTTCGGCCATCCTTTTTCTCATCTTCCAGACTTGGTGCGCGTCTGCAGGAATTGGCACGGTGCTCTCTGTGGAGTCCGCTGCCGAGATGTCATAGGGCCTGTCCCTCGATCTCTCTTGATAAGAAAATGATGTATGTATTTGATTGGCTGAATCAATTGACCCTAACTTTACAGAGGGGCGCGGGGAAAGTCAAGGGTATTCTGAAAGGTTTTTAATCCGGCTGATTTCCGCGGGGACTGGAAGGGTATGGGAAGAGTAAGAGAGTCCAATACAGAGAGGGGTCAATTACATGAAACGATTATTCGGTCCGTTCCTTGCGGCCGCGCTCGCCGTTTCGGCCTTCCTGCCCGCTGCCTCGGCGGCGGTCTACTCGGATGTGCCGGACACGGGCGAGCACACGACCAATATTCTGCTCGCCCGGGAACTCGGCATCATGACCGGCTACGGCGACGGCACATTCAAGCCGGCCAAGGCGGTCCCCCGCGCGACGGCGATCAAGGCGCTCGGGAAAATGGAGCTCAGCAAGACCGGCGAGACACTGGAAACATATGACTACGCGGGCGTGCCGGCGTTCGCCGACATCCCGGCCTCGCACCCGGATCACGAGCTGTATCAGTTTTCACTGATCGTGCGCAACGCGGGGATCTTCGACGGCGACCCGAACAACAACGCCAACCCCGCCCAGCTCATGTCCCGCGAGCAGATGGCGAAAGTGCTGGTGAACGCATTCGGACTGAAAGACTTGCCAAATCAAATCGCAACGGTGCGGGACATCGGCGAAGCGGCGCCCTACTTCCGCGAACCAATCTACGTGCTGCGGAAAAATAATGTAACGCGTGTGGAAGAATACCGCCCGAAAGAACCCGTCAGCCGCGGCCAATTCGCCAGCTTCCTCGTAAGGGCCCACGACACGCGGACCGTGAAATACGCGATCGCGGACATCGAGCAGCCCGAACCGGTCACCACGGCGGTCGGCGCCATGCCAGAATTCCCCGACAGACTAGCCATCACCCTGGCGAACGGAGTGGTCGTGGACACTCCCGTCTTCTGGAACCTCGGAACGATGGACATGATGCAGCCCGGCGACTACGTGGTCACCGGCACCCTCGGAGACACCGGACGCACCGCGGACATCCAGGTGATCGTGGAAGATCCGATGGGCGTTGCGGAATGAGTGAGCGGAAAGCTTCCCGCGGGCGGGAAGCTTTTTTTGATTGGGGGGCGGGTGTTCCGGAAACTCTCCTCACTCGAGGTGAAACTCTCCTCACTCGGGCTCAAACTCTCCTCACTCGCGGCGAAACTCTCCTCACTCGGGCTCAAACTCTCCTCACTCGCCTTTCCGCCTAAGTTGTTTCCCTGATTCATCCAAGTGGTATTGCGGAGAGCTTCCCGGGGGCGGGAAGCTTTTTGTATGGAGGGGCGGCAGGGGTTCCGGAAACTCTCCTCACTCGAGGTAAAACTCTCCTCACTCGAGCCAGATCTCTCCTCACTCGCGGCGAAACTCTCCTCACTTGAGCCAGATCTCTCCTCACTCATTTTTCCGCTTAAGACGTTTTCCTGATTCATCCAGATGCTGTTCAGGAATAAAATTATATCTGCGCTGATTGGTGTTTCCGGTGATGTTTAACAGATACTTGTCCAGATAGCGTTGGCCGGTTGCAATCGAGGCAATCTCCGCAAACTCACAAAACTCCCGGTTCGTGAATGAGTCTTTGAACACCAATACAAAATCCAGCAACGCCCGGCCATAGGGGTCTCCGCTGACCGGTGACTTACAGAAGTGGCAGACATGGGTTCGCTGGGTGACCTTAGTCAACTTACTAAAACAGCATTCACAGAGCACGCCGGTTTTCAACGATTCCGGTCGGAGGTTGAGCAGGGTCACGGCGGGTGTGGTGTCCGGCCTGACTTGATTCGCCCGGATTAATGGCAAGATCTGCTCCACCGAAACACTTCCCCGATCCGGCAGTGCACCTCCGACCTCCCGTCTCAAGTAATTCTGAAGTTCCTTCACTGAGATGAACGGGGCGTTTTTTGGCTGGTTGTCCCAGACGTTCTGCCGTCCGAACACGACCACGCCGGCGACCGGGAAATGGATTCCACGCTCGCTCAGCCAGCCGGCCAGCGCGCTTTTTTGATTCTCCAATTGGGTGATCGGACAGGTCATCGCGAGGATCGATCCGTCTTCGTCGATCCGCTCGAGCCGCCGCGGATTTTCGAGCCATCGAAGCCGGCCGCGCACCATTTTTGATTCGAGGATCCAGATGCCGCGCTCCGACAGAATGAGTGTATCAAACTGCGCGATATAATTTTGGTGGATCTGAAGGCGGATGTCCCGCATGATGAACCACCGGCCCGGCAATCCGAGGCCGCGCAGGTGCTGATCGACCAGGACCTCTCCCTTGTATCCCGCCTCCGTCCGGTACCGTTTCTTGTCCACCGTTTCACGTTCCGGGTGCTTCAACCCCATCCGCCCCAATGCGGCGTCCAGCTTCAACAACTCCAGCGGATACATTCGTTCCACCGTGCCCCACCTCCCTGGGCAATACGATAGCACAAATAGACAGAAAAAAGACATAACTATCCAAGATTGCAAATTGAAGCGGGGTTAACTTTTCATATTTCAATTTTGACGTGTTTGACAGCGACTTATCCACAGGAAAAACAGTGATTCTCGGAGCCCTCCCCCCGATTTGCCCGCGGCTCCTCCGGCTGAAGGAGAAACTCTTCCATCTCGGGACCCAACTCTTCCACTTCGAGGCGAAACTCTTCCATCTCGCAGCCCAACTCTTCCACTTCACTGATCCTTTCTCAAAAATCATGTATATCTCCCCTCCCCACCGGATATACTGGTCTCATCACAGGGCCGCGGCACCGCCCTGTCCCGCGCGAATGGGCACCTCCGACGGGAAGTGGAAAACGGAATGACGCGCATCTCCGGCCGGGGTCTGAGTGCCCGGTAGTGCCGCACTTACATAACCTGGGAGCCTCCGGATGGCCGGCGGCTCTTTTTACGCAAGCCTGTCCGCCGAGTCGGTACCTTTCAGGAAGGGACCACTCCTTCCAATCGAACTGTTCGGCCACGGCCGAACATCCCCTTCATCCAAAAAGAGCTCCCGACCGCCATGGCCGGGAGCTCCTTTCTTTCCCCTTATTTCACCGCTTTTTCCCTTACCTTCAGAACCGCCTCCGCCACGCCGGGCACGCCGACGAGCGCGAGCACGGTGAGCAGCACTTTCTGTACGCCGACGAATGCGCCTTCGGGGTCGAACCATTCCCCCAAAGTATGACAGCCGCCGAAGTCGCCGCCTCCGCCCAAAGTCACCGCGGGGATGCCGAGGTGGATCGGGACGTTGGAGTCGG
>NZ_LN651373.1:225164-229258 GCF_000826125.2 Bhargavaea cecembensis | reverse complement strand
CCCTTACCTTCAGAACCGCCTCCGCCACGCCGGGCACGCCGACGAGCGCGAGCACGGTGAGCAGCACTTTCTGTACGCCGACGAATGCGCCTTCGGGGTCGAACCATTCCCCCAAAGTATGACAGCCGCCGAAGTCGCCGCCTCCGCCCAAAGTCACCGCGGGGATGCCGAGGTGGATCGGGACGTTGGAGTCGGTGCTGGATGCGGCGTCCAGCACCGGTTCATGCCCGAGCACTTTCGCGGCTTCGCTTGCGGCGCGGACGATCGGGCTGTCCGGGTCCTGGCTGCCGGCCGGGCGGTCGCCGACGAGTTCCAGGTCGGCCTTGATGACCCCCGGCCGCCCGCGGAATCGGCTTTCGTCATCGGCGGCCTGGCGGCAGATCCGCAGCACTTCCCGTTCGAGCCGTTCCAGTTCGTGGGCCGAGTTCGAACGGAGATCGACGACCATCCGCGCTTGTTCGGCGATCGTGTTCACCGTCGTGCCGCCTTCCACGATTCCGACGTTATAAGTCGTCTTCGGTTCTTCCGGCGTGCGGATCGACGAGATGCCGGCGATGGCGCGGCCGAGCGCGTGGACCGGGCTCGGAGTGCCGTAGTCGCCGAACGAGTGGCCGCCGGGGCCGCGGTATGTGACCGAGTAGCGCTTCGAGCCGGTCGCGAGGTATGTGATCCGTTCGGGCGCGCCCGGTTCGATCGAGATGAATCCGTCGATGTCGTCCTGCCGCTCCGCGAACAGATGCTTCACGCCGTTCAAGTCACCGAGTCCTTCCTCGCCGACGGTCGCACCGACAAGCAGATCGCCTTCCGTTTCGATGCCCGCCGATTCAAGTGCGCGCAGCACGGCCAGCACCGCGGCGAGCCCGCGCCCGTCGTCGGAAATGCCGGGCGCGTACACTTTGCCGTCCCGCCAATCAGCCTTCACGTCGGTTCCGGCCGGGAACACGGTGTCGAGATGTGCGCAGAGGACGAGCGTCGGGCCGCTCCCCCTGCCCCGCCGGAAGCCGAACACATTGCCGGCTGCATCCGTTTCAATGTCCTCGACGCCGAGCGCTTCCAGCTTCGCCCGGTATGCCTTTCCCCGCTCCGCTTCTGCGAACGTCGGCGCCTCGATTTCCGTGAGTTCGATCTGCTCGGCGGTCGTCGCCTCATTGTCTTGTTCGATGAACGCGAGCGCCTCCCGGATCCGCGCATCCTTCAACAATCGCTCCATCATTTCCCCTCCTTCAAATGCTTTCCAAAGAACTCCACCGTTTTCGTGTGCATCAGAATATGGTTCTCGATCCGCTCCGTCTGGTGGCCTTCATTCTCAAAAATCACAAGCTCGACGTCGCGCCCCCGTCCTTCCAGGTCCGCGACGAGCTGCTCGGCTTCGCTCACCGGCACGCGCGTGTCATTTCGACCGTGGAACACGAGCAGCGGCGCCTCGATCTTGCCGGTCAGGTTCATCGGTGCCGTCCGGTCGAAAAACTCGCTGTGCTCGGCGAGCGTTCCGTACTCGCACTCGCGCAAGTACCTCCGCCACTCGCCGGTGTTTTCGAGGAACGTCCGCAGATTCGACATGCCGACGACATCGACGCCCGCCGCCCACTTTTCCGGATAATGGGTGAGCGCCGACAGCACCATGAACCCGCCGTAGCTCCGGCCGATGATGCCGATTTTCGCCGGATCCGCGCCGTGCTCTTCCGCGAGCTCATCGGCCAGCGCCGCCAGATCCGCGACCGCATCGAGCCGCTTGTCCGCGTCATCAAGCTTTAAATACCGCCGACCGTACCCGAGGCTGCCCCGGATGTTCGGCACCGCAACCGCAAACCCGCGGTGGACGAGGTACTGCACGACCGGATTGTACTCCGCCTTCGACTGCCCCTCCGGCCCGCCGTGCACCCAGATCACCGCCGGCCGGCCCTTCTGCTCCGAATGGCCGTACAGGAAAAACGGCACTTCGAGCCCGTCGAACGAGCGGAAGGCGTGCAGTGCCGGTTCCGCCCAGAGCGGACCGGCGGCGTCCGACCCGCCGAGATGCGTGAGCCGCACCGCTGTTCTTTCCACCGGCCGGTATTCCCAGATATCGTCCGGCTGAACCGGCGATTTTCGGGTGAAGACGAGCCGTGTGCCGGTCAGCCACGAGAGTCCCCCGATCACGCCGCCGGGCAGGCCGACGGCGAGTTCATATGCGCCGGTGTCGGGCGAGTAAAACCCGAGCCGGGAGACGCCGCCTTCATTGAGCGTGAAGGCGAGCAGCCGCCCGTCCGGCGACAGGGCGATTTCCTCGATGTCCCAGTCATCCCAGCGGAGCCGTTTTTCGAGCTTGTCCGGCGCATCGAGCGAAAAGGCCGCGATATACTGCGTGTCTTCGCCGGCGTCGGTGAGGATGAACCCGCCGCGCCCGCCCGGAATGACCGCGGGCGATGCATAGCGGGCGGGCACGTCGGCCGGGCCGATCCGGGTCGCCTCTTTCGTTCGGGTATCGACCGCGAACACCGCGCTGTCGATGTTCGTTTCCTTCAGCGAGACGAGGATCGTCCGGTCGTCGATCCAGCCGAGCGGCACGCAGTTCGCGCCAGACTCGTAGACCGTTTCCGTTTCGCCGGTGTCGACGTTGACCGTGAACACATCGAATTGGCCTGGATGGCGGCGGTTGCTCGAATATACGAGCCGGCTTCCGTCCGGCGACCAGCCCGCCGGGTAATGGAAATGCTCCGGCGAATGGACGAGCCGCTTGGGAACCGGCGTTTCACGCTCCGGTTCGGCTTCCCCGTGCTCCTCCTCGAGCAGCTCCTCCCCGGCCTCTTCGAGCGTCCGGTCCGGGCTGTGATCGAGCACATATAATTGTTGCTTCTCATCCCCGTGACGGTCCATCCCGATCACCGTCCGCTGCCCGTCCGGCGAATGGAACACACTCAGCACCCGGTCCGGCGTCTCCGCAAAACGCACCGGCTCCCCCTCTTCACCAAGCGTCCAAACCTGCGGAATCCCCGTGATCTTCGAAATGAACGTGAACGTCTCGTGCTGCGGAATTGCCTGCGGCTCATCAGCCGAATTCACCGTCAAATACTCCAGCAACAGCTCTTCCTCCTGCATACCGATCCCCCTCCTGATACTTCCTCACTCGAAATATCACTTTTCGGAATAGTATAGCATAAATCCCCCGGGGCGTCGGGGGTGATTTCTATGGTGAGTGTCATTGGAGGCGGCGCGAGTGTCATCGGAGGGCCCGCGAGTGTCATCGGAAACGCCTCGAGTGTCATCGGAGGGCCAACGCGCAACCGCAACCATCCAAAAAAGCAAACGAACCTCATCCCTCTGGACAGGCTCGCTTGCTCAGGTCGTGCTGTTGCCTTTCATTAACTATAAACACTGGCGCATGTGCCGGCTGCCGGTTCGTAGAAGCAATGGTTTTTGAACTGGCCCGTGAACGGCTGCCCGTACCAGGTCGGCGGGCACGGCGCATAGGGATTGAAATACCAGAGGGCATATTTCGCCGGGTGGACCCGCCAGTAATCCAGCGTCTGCCGGGCGAGCCGCTTCTCCGACTCGCGCGCCCGCTGATAGAACATATTCCCTTTCTGAACGGCCTCGAATGAATAGTTGCCGCCCTGTATCTGGAAAATCACATCTTCGATCGACCGCACATCGGCAAAATCCAGGCAATCCGCGACCGCCCGGTTGACGATCACATTGCCGACATACAGCATTCCCTGCTTCCCCTCGCCCTCCGCCTCCGCCCGCATCATCCGCGCCATCAAATCCACGTCCTCATTCCGGTACTTCACCCTCGCCAATCCGCACACCTCCACCTGTAAGATATGAAAACCGGAGGCGATCGATGAATGAGTGTCAACTTCAGCGCGGCGAGTGTCAACTTCAGCCGCCTGAATGTCAACTTCATCCGCCCGAGTGTCACTTTCCGGGATGCGAGTGTCAACTTCGCTCAGACACCCGCCAGCTATTGCCCCGCCCCCCTCCTTTCATTACACTTAAAGGAAAGAATTCAGACGACGACAACAGGGGGATGCATCATGACGAGGCTGGAGTTTCGGCAAGTAGAGAAGTCGGCGGGGAATGCGGTGGTGTTTCCCCGGTTTGATTTGAGCGTG
>NZ_LN651373.1:181828-224197 GCF_000826125.2 Bhargavaea cecembensis | reverse complement strand
ATGAACCCGCCGCGCCCGCCCGGAATGACCGCGGGCGATGCATAGCGGGCGGGCACGTCGGCCGGGCCGATCCGGGTCGCCTCTTTCGTTCGGGTATCGACCGCGAACACCGCGCTGTCGATGTTCGTTTCCTTCAGCGAGACGAGGATCGTCCGGTCGTCGATCCAGCCGAGCGGCACGCAGTTCGCGCCAGACTCGTAGACCGTTTCCGTTTCGCCGGTGTCGACGTTGACCGTGAACACATCGAATTGGCCTGGATGGCGGCGGTTGCTCGAATATACGAGCCGGCTTCCGTCCGGCGACCAGCCCGCCGGGTAATGGAAATGCTCCGGCGAATGGACGAGCCGCTTGGGAACCGGCGTTTCACGCTCCGGTTCGGCTTCCCCGTGCTCCTCCTCGAGCAGCTCCTCCCCGGCCTCTTCGAGCGTCCGGTCCGGGCTGTGATCGAGCACATATAATTGTTGCTTCTCATCCCCGTGACGGTCCATCCCGATCACCGTCCGCTGCCCGTCCGGCGAATGGAACACACTCAGCACCCGGTCCGGCGTCTCCGCAAAACGCACCGGCTCCCCCTCTTCACCAAGCGTCCAAACCTGCGGAATCCCCGTGATCTTCGAAATGAACGTGAACGTCTCGTGCTGCGGAATTGCCTGCGGCTCATCAGCCGAATTCACCGTCAAATACTCCAGCAACAGCTCTTCCTCCTGCATACCGATCCCCCTCCTGATACTTCCTCACTCGAAATATCACTTTTCGGAATAGTATAGCATAAATCCCCCGGGGCGTCGGGGGTGATTTCTATGGTGAGTGTCATTGGAGGCGGCGCGAGTGTCATCGGAGGGCCCGCGAGTGTCATCGGAAACGCCTCGAGTGTCATCGGAGGGCCAACGCGCAACCGCAACCATCCAAAAAAGCAAACGAACCTCATCCCTCTGGACAGGCTCGCTTGCTCAGGTCGTGCTGTTGCCTTTCATTAACTATAAACACTGGCGCATGTGCCGGCTGCCGGTTCGTAGAAGCAATGGTTTTTGAACTGGCCCGTGAACGGCTGCCCGTACCAGGTCGGCGGGCACGGCGCATAGGGATTGAAATACCAGAGGGCATATTTCGCCGGGTGGACCCGCCAGTAATCCAGCGTCTGCCGGGCGAGCCGCTTCTCCGACTCGCGCGCCCGCTGATAGAACATATTCCCTTTCTGAACGGCCTCGAATGAATAGTTGCCGCCCTGTATCTGGAAAATCACATCTTCGATCGACCGCACATCGGCAAAATCCAGGCAATCCGCGACCGCCCGGTTGACGATCACATTGCCGACATACAGCATTCCCTGCTTCCCCTCGCCCTCCGCCTCCGCCCGCATCATCCGCGCCATCAAATCCACGTCCTCATTCCGGTACTTCACCCTCGCCAATCCGCACACCTCCACCTGTAAGATATGAAAACCGGAGGCGATCGATGAATGAGTGTCAACTTCAGCGCGGCGAGTGTCAACTTCAGCCGCCTGAATGTCAACTTCATCCGCCCGAGTGTCACTTTCCGGGATGCGAGTGTCAACTTCGCTCAGACACCCGCCAGCTATTGCCCCGCCCCCCTCCTTTCATTACACTTAAAGGAAAGAATTCAGACGACGACAACAGGGGGATGCATCATGACGAGGCTGGAGTTTCGGCAAGTAGAGAAGTCGGCGGGGAATGCGGTGGTGTTTCCCCGGTTTGATTTGAGCGTGGAGGCGGGGAGTTTTGCGGCGGTGCAGTGCGATCATGAGGCGGGGCGCCGGCTGATCGGGCTCGTGACGGGGATGGAGCCGCTGCTTCACGGAGAGGTCCGGTTCGGCGGAGAGCCGGTGGCGGGCCGGTTCCGGGAGCTTTCCGGGCGGATCGGGGTGCTCCTGCTCGACGATGAGCTGTACGAGCGGCTGACGCCGGCCGAGTATTTGCGCCTGTTCCGGGATCTGCACGGGGGCGGGGCGCCGGTTGATGAGCTGCTCCGGAGGGTCGGGCTCGCCGACAAGACGGCCGTCCGGTCGGGGAAGCTTTCCCGTTCCGAGAAGCGGCGGCTGCAGCTGGCGCGGGCGATCGTGCACGGGCCGGAACTGCTGCTGCTCGAGGAGCCCGAGCAGAACCTCGACATCGAGAGCCGCGTCATCCTGCAGCGCGTACTCGGAGAATTTACCGCGGCGGGCGGCTCGGTGCTGCTGACGACGAGCAACCTCGAGAACGCCGTCGCAATGACCGACACCGTCTACCGGCTGAACCGGGACGGGCTGAAGCGGATCGACCTCGCGCCAGAAGAGGATCCGGCGGCCGAAGAGGAAGAGNCCCGCCAGTAATCCAGCGTCTGCCGGGCGAGCCGCTTCTCCGACTCGCGCGCCCGCTGATAGAACATATTCCCTTTCTGAACGGCCTCGAATGAATAGTTGCCGCCCTGTATCTGGAAAATCACATCTTCGATCGACCGCACATCGGCAAAATCCAGGCAATCCGCGACCGCCCGGTTGACGATCACATTGCCGACATACAGCATTCCCTGCTTCCCCTCGCCCTCCGCCTCCGCCCGCATCATCCGCGCCATCAAATCCACGTCCTCATTCCGGTACTTCACCCTCGCCAATCCGCACACCTCCACCTGTAAGATATGAAAACCGGAGGCGATCGATGAATGAGTGTCAACTTCAGCGCGGCGAGTGTCAACTTCAGCCGCCTGAATGTCAACTTCATCCGCCCGAGTGTCACTTTCCGGGATGCGAGTGTCAACTTCGCTCAGACACCCGCCAGCTATTGCCCCGCCCCCCTCCTTTCATTACACTTAAAGGAAAGAATTCAGACGACGACAACAGGGGGATGCATCATGACGAGGCTGGAGTTTCGGCAAGTAGAGAAGTCGGCGGGGAATGCGGTGGTGTTTCCCCGGTTTGATTTGAGCGTGGAGGCGGGGAGTTTTGCGGCGGTGCAGTGCGATCATGAGGCGGGGCGCCGGCTGATCGGGCTCGTGACGGGGATGGAGCCGCTGCTTCACGGAGAGGTCCGGTTCGGCGGAGAGCCGGTGGCGGGCCGGTTCCGGGAGCTTTCCGGGCGGATCGGGGTGCTCCTGCTCGACGATGAGCTGTACGAGCGGCTGACGCCGGCCGAGTATTTGCGCCTGTTCCGGGATCTGCACGGGGGCGGGGCGCCGGTTGATGAGCTGCTCCGGAGGGTCGGGCTCGCCGACAAGACGGCCGTCCGGTCGGGGAAGCTTTCCCGTTCCGAGAAGCGGCGGCTGCAGCTGGCGCGGGCGATCGTGCACGGGCCGGAACTGCTGCTGCTCGAGGAGCCCGAGCAGAACCTCGACATCGAGAGCCGCGTCATCCTGCAGCGCGTACTCGGAGAATTTACCGCGGCGGGCGGCTCGGTGCTGCTGACGACGAGCAACCTCGAGAACGCCGTCGCAATGACCGACACCGTCTACCGGCTGAACCGGGACGGGCTGAAGCGGATCGACCTCGCGCCAGAAGAGGATCCGGCGGCCGAAGAGGAAGAGCACCCGGTGGAAGAAGTGCCGCCGGCCCCCGCTCCGGACGCGGCAGAAACCCCGGATGCGGCAGACGGGCCGTCCTCCTTCCAGATCCGGTTCGACAAGGTGCCGGCGAAGGTGAACGACAAGCTGATTTTATTTGACCCGACGGAGATCGTGTTCGTCGAGAGCACCGACGGGGTGTCGATGCTGCATGTGAACGGCGAGACCTTCCCGTGTGCGCTCACGCTCGGCGATCTGGCCGGACGGCTCGAGCCGTTCGGATTTTTCCGGTGCCACCGGTCGTATCTCGTGAACCTGCAGCGTGTGCGCGAGGTGATCACGTGGACGCGGAACAGCTATAGCCTGATCCTCGAAGACCCAAATAAAAGCTCGGTTCCGCTCTCCAAGGGAAAGTACGCCGAATTGAAGACGTTTCTCGGCATCTAGGGCGCTCCATCGGCCTGAAATGGTGCTCCGTTCAGCCGTCCTATGCTCCGTTCACCCTTCCCTCTGCTCCTTTCGCCTTGATGTTACTGCGTTCCTGCCGAATCCGCGGTACATTGGAGTCAAGCAAGGGACAACAGAGAAAAGGGGCGGAAACATGGAGAACATCATCGAGGTGCGCAGCCTCGTCAAATCATTCGGAAACAAAACGGCGCTTAAAAATGTGGATTTTAATGTGCGCAAAGGAGAGACGATCGGCTTCCTCGGACCGAGCGGATCGGGCAAGACGACGACGATCAAGATCCTCACCGCTCAGCTCGCGCCGACAGCCGGCGACGTCCGGGTGTTCGGCGAGCCGGTCGATCAATTGAAGGACCCGGCGCGTATGAGCCGCATCGGCATCCTCACTGACAACAGCGGTCTGTACGACCGGCTGACAATCGCCGACAACCTCGGCTTGTACGCAGACCTCTATGGAACGGACCGCCGGCGGGTCGCGGAAGCGCTCGAGATGGTCAGCCTGACGGGCGAGGAAAAGACGCCCGTCCAGAAGCTGTCCAAAGGGATGAAACAGCGTGTGACGCTTGCGCGGGCGATTTTGCACAAGCCGGATCTGCTGTTCCTCGACGAGCCGACGTCCGCGCTCGACCCGGTGAACACCCGGAACATCCATGAAGGATTGAAAGAACTCAACCGCGCCGGGACGACGATCTTCCTGACGACGCACGACATGAATGAGGCCGAATCGCTCTGCGACCGGGTCGCGTTCCTGCACGACGGGGAGATCCGGCTTTTCGATACGCCGCAGAACTTAAGGACGGGCCAAGGCCGGCCGACGATTTCGGTTTTATTGAAGGACCGGCAGACGGTGACGGTCGAGCCTAATGCCGACGGGGCCGCCGTAATTGCCGGTTACATGGAAAGCGGCGAACTGCTCACGATCCACTCAAATGAACCGACGCTCGGCGACTTGTTCGTCCAGCTCACAGGGAGGAAACTCGGATGACTTTTTCAATGAAACGCGTGAATGCGATTTTTATGAAAGACTGGAAAGACATGCAGCGCAACGGCTACGTGCTCATCACGCTCTCCTTCCCGCTCGTGCTTGCCGCCGTGTTCGGCCGGATGGGTGAAAGCAACGCCGCACTCGCCGCCTTCACGATCAACTTCGCGCTCGTCATCGCCGGTGCGTTCGTCCAGGCCGCGATGGTCGCGGAGGAAAAGGAAAAGAACACCTTGCGCGGGCTGCTCCTGTCGCCGGCAAGCACTGTTGAGATTCTGGTCGGCAAAAGCCTGCTGAGCGGCACGGCGACCGTGCTGATCATCATCGCTTGCGTCTTCCTCGCGGGATTCACGGTGCCTTCTTTGCCGATGGCGGCCGTCAGCATCTTCCTCGGTCTCATCACTTTCCTCTCCATCGGCACGCTGCTCGGCCTGCTCTCCCGCACCGTCATGGAAACGAGCATCATCGGCATGCCCGTCATGCTCATCTTCGGAATGGCCGGCATGTTCAAATCGCTGATCACCAATGAAACCATCCTCGCCCTCATCGACTGGCTCCCCGGCGAGCAGTTGCTCGCCGTGTGGGAAGGACTGGAAAGTGGAACGGGGATCGCGGGGGAACCTGCTGATCCTCGCCGCCTGGGCAGTCGCCGCCGTCGCCGTGACGGTCGTCGTGTATAAGAAGCGGCGGATGGATTGATGGATTGAATTGAAAGAAGCGTTCGCCTGTGCGAACGCTTCTTTTGGATGGATTGGATGGGGTTAAACCGGCCGGATTGCGCCTCCGCCTCACGCGCCGCATCCTCGGCGGCGTCTGCACGGAACTTCTTCCTGAACAGAACGGCGAGGAGGATGAGGAGGACGGCGGCGATGGCGGTCGTCATGTAGATCGGTTCGTACGCCCGGTGCGCGGCGACGCTGAAGGCTTCGCGGAGGGCGTCCTGGACGTCCGTCGACGGGATTTTGGCGATGGCGCTTTGGATGTCGCTGTAGTTGGTGCCTTCGATGCTTTCCATGGAACCGGGCGGCATGGCGGCCGGGTCGACGCCGTGTTCCTGGAGTTTTTCCGGGATGATGTCGCCGATCTGGCTGAAGCCGCGCTGGATCATGGCACCGAAGACGGTCGGCGAGATGGTGAGGCCGATCTGGCGCGCAACGCTCAGGGTGCCGAGCGCGGAGCCTTTCTGGGTGCCGGCGGCGTTCGAGGTGAGGACCGTGAGCGGTGCCCCGAGGACGAAGCCGAAGCCGATGCCGGCGATGACCGAGAAGATGATGAATGTGACTTTCGTGTCGGTGAAGAGGCTGAGTCCGCCGAAGCCGATGATCGAGATGATCCCGGACATGATGAGCGTGCGGACCGGGCCCTGCTTGTCGACGAAGTAGCCTCCGCCGCCTGCGCCGATGCCAGATGCGAGGGCGAGCGGCGTCATCCAGTAGCCGGATTTGGCGGCCGGGATGCCGAGGATCTGTTCGGCGAACGACGGGATGAAGATGATCGCGCCGATGAATGTTCCGGACAGGAGCGCCATGATCATCGTGACTGAGTACGTTGTCTTGCGCAGCAGGCTGTACGGGAGAATCGGGTCGATCTGCTGTTTTTGTTCACTGCGTTTTTCAACGACGATGAGCGCCGCGAAGATGGCGACTCCGAGGAGGAGCAGGCCGAGTACGCTCGCGTTGAGCAGGCTGCCCTGTCCGAGGTTGTTGATCGCGAACATGATGCTCAAGATCGAGAACGACAGGAGCAGGATGCCGAGGAAGTCGATCTTCGACAGCACTTCTTCCTTCGATTCCTGAAGGGTGAAGAACCCGAGAGTGAAGTTGCCGTTTTCCACTTGCCGGGTGATCCCGTCGATCCGCTTCGGCAGAGCTTTCAGCATCGGGATCAGGTTCAGCAGATCGTCTTCACCGAATCCAGCGCGGTTTTCTTGAGATTGCCGATTTTCAGGATGCTCTTCATGTAAGAATCGAGGACGTCCGCCAGGTTGAATTCCGGGTCGACCGTCTGCAGGCTGCCCTGCAGGATGATGAGGCTCCGGAATGCCGTCGCGACGTCCGGGTAGAACTGCAGGCTGAACCGGCCCATGATGTCGAACAGGTCCTTGCCCATCTCGTCGAGGATGTCGCCTTCGAATGAGTGCTCCGCGAGAAACTGGCTGAGCGCCTGCTCAAGGCTTCTCGTGTCGATTTCATCACTATTCTCGACGA
Organism: Bhargavaea cecembensis; assembly: GCF_000826125.2. Lineage (GTDB taxonomy): Bacteria > Bacillota > Bacilli > Bacillales_A > Planococcaceae > Bhargavaea > Bhargavaea cecembensis_B. The sequence goes on along the minus strand of NZ_LN651373.1, from coordinate 217,051 downwards.
GGCTTTTCACGCCGGTGACCATCGAGTCGGCGTTGCTGCGGATGATGCCGATGAGCAGCCATTTGAAACCGTTCCGCTGGATGTCCGACAGTCGGCCGACCGACCCGAAGTCGATGAACGCCGGCTGGCCGTCGCGCAGGAGCAGGATATTGCCCGGATGCGGATCGCCGTGGAACAGCCCCTTTTCAAAAATCTGGGTGAGCATTTCGCGGAACAGGTCGTCCGCGAGCCGGGCACGGGCTTCCGGATCGCGGTGCAGCACCCGGCCGGCCTTGCTGAGGCTCACGCCGTCGAGATACTCCATCACGAGCACATCCGGCGTCGAATACTCCTTGTACGCGACCGGAATATAAACGTCCGGGCTCTCCTCCTTCTTCATCTGCCGGATGTTGTTGAACTCATGGGAGAAATCGATTTCCTCGTGCAAATTCTGGATGAACCCCTCCGTCAGCGACTTGATGCCGATCCGCCGGGCCCACGCCGCTTTTCTGGCAAGAAGATCCGCGAAACTCGTTAAAATATTGAGGTCGACCGCCAGCTGTTTGCGGAGCGCGGGCCGCAGCACTTTCACGATCACCCGGCGGCCGTTTTTCAGCGTCGCCCGGTGGACCTGGGCGATCGACGCCGCGGCGAGCGGCTCATCATCGAATTCGCGGAAGACCTCATCCACCGGACGGCCGAGCTGCGCGCGGATAACTTCGCGGATCTGATCGACCGGGACCGGCTCGACCTGTTCCTGCAGCTTCGACATCTCTTCCCGGAACTCCGCCGGGAACAAGTCCGAGCGTCGACAGGAACTGGCCGAACTTCACGAAAATCCCGCCCGCCTTCTCAAGCGTATTGCGGAACGCGGCCGCCGTCTCCCTGCTGCGGATCCCGCCGCCCGGCCGGAGCGTGCTCTTCAAGAGGCCGTTCTTTGAGACGATCGTCAGCAGATTCAAGTAGCGGAGACGGGAAGAAAAGAAATACCTCAGCCGGCCGAAGAAACCGGGCGCATCCTCCAGTTCCTCCTCATGCCCCGACATCATCTCCAGGATGAGCGAAAACCCCATCGACACGACGACGAGCGTGATGAAGTACAGGAACGTGTAATGGTCAAAATAGAAAATCCTCGTCTGCGGGCCGGCACTCCGCAGATGGAACACGTAGTACGCCGCACTCGAGAAGACGAGGGAAAAGAGGGAGGCGATCACCGCCTTCCCCCGGACATTTTCACTCCCGATCAGCCGGTAGCTGATGAAGCTGAACAAAATAAACAGCACAATCGAAACAATCATGGAATCCCCTCCAACCGAACCGTATCGACACGGGCGCCTTTTGGTTGGACTCTACCCTTCCGCGGCCGTCTTGGAACTTTGTCTTAAGTGATGCTTCTATTGTACGGGGCGAAGTTGAACGGAAGATGAACGGGAGATTTCAAAATGAAGAAAAGCCATCCGTCTGCTCGGCGGATGGCCTCTGGTGTGTTGATCGGTTTTCAGTCTGACTGCGGCGGAGCGGCGGCGGGATCCTTCTGGTAATTCAAATCCCAGGTGAACCCGAACCGATCCTCCACCTTCGCAAAGGTCGCCCCCCAGAACGTCTCCTGCAGCTCCATCAGCCGGCGCCCCTCCTCCAGCAGCGCATCATACAAACGATGGATCTCCTCCTCCGACTCACAATCAATCATGAACGACACACTCCGAATCGGAATCTCCGGCTCCGGTTCAGTCGAATCCGCCAACATCAACTCCAGGCAAGGCCCCTTCAAATGGCAATGAATCAAAAACTCCTCCGCCCCCTCAGGCGTCGGAAACTCCGCATCCCCATACCGTTGCCGATCCACCGTCTCCAACCCGAACAAATCCCCATAAAACACCGCCGCCTCCGCGGCCCGTCCATAAAACATCAAATAAGGCATACATTTCTTCATCCCACTCACCGCTTTCCTCTTCTTGTCCCTATCATACCCGTTGGGGCGGGGTGGGATAACATTTGGGGGTGAGGGGGTTGGCACGCGGGGGGCGAGTGTTATCGGAGAGGGGCGAGTGTTAGCGCATCGGGCGTGAGTGTCATCGGAGAGGCTACGAGTGCCATCTGAGGGCAGTAAGTATTAGCGATAAGGGAAGGTTGTGGCGACGGGGGCGTGTTGTCGGAAAAGTCGCGAGTGTTAGCGCGCGGGACGTGAGTGTTAGCGGAGAAGCCGCCAGTGTTAACGGAGAGAGGGCGAGTGTTATCGCGCGGGCTGCGAGTGTCATCGGAGGGGCTTAGTTTCGCATAATCCAATTTTGGGGCACTTTTTCATGTCAATTTTCAAAAGTGACATCGGATTTTGCTTCATTTTTGAAAGTTGGAGAGTTGACTTCAGTTGCATCTGCTGGTGTGCTATCGTCTCATCAAAGGGGTGATTCGATGAGCGAGAGGGGTTATCCGGTTGAGCTGCTTCGGGCGGAACGGTCGGAGTTCAGGCTTATTTCGGGCCATGTGAAGAGGGATTTCTTTAATGAACAGACGGACCGGATCCGGGCTGGGTATAAAGGGGAACTTTCTGTTGACCAGTATTTGGTTCATGCCAATTTGCCCTGTTGGTGGAGGGTTTTGCGGGACGTCCGCCTGCGGATCAACGACGATTACATCGTGCAGTTTGATACGTTGGTTTTCACAGAGCGGGGTATTTGGATCATTGAGGCCAAGATGATTCGGGGAACATTGGAGTGGAAAGAGTTTCCGAGACGGATGGAACGAGTGAGGGACGATGGTTCGATTCTAACTTTCGACTGTCCGATCATCCAGGTGGAGAATCAGAAAGTGGTACTCCGCGGTTGGCTGCAGTCGCGCAATCTGGACATGCCGGTGAATGGAGTGGTCGGCTTTGCGACCCGGAATACGTGGGTGAACCTTCCGGATAACTTTACCATTTTATCCGTGAAAGAGCTCCCCTCCTTTCTCAACGCCCAGGTCAGGAATTCCCGGTTCTCTGCCGTCGAAACTGGTGTCAGGGCATTTGACAGCATCCGATTTGCGCAGTTGGGGCCGGATGAGACCCCATCAAGCGAGCGCCAAGGATTGACCAGCCGCGACTTCCTCCATGGATTGATCTGCGAATCTTGCCGGGGCCGGCTAAAGCGCGGAACTCAGAGGAGCTACACATGCCTTTCCTGCGGGCAGCCCGATCCGGACGAACCCATTGCCCGGGCCCTGCTCGATTATGTCCTCACGATCCGGCCCGTGGTCACAACGAAAGAATTCACCCGCTTCGCCCAAATCGTGCCGGAAGCTACAGCTCGGCGCTGTTTAAACAGGCATCTGTCCCCGGTCGGCTGGGGACCAAACGCCGCCTTCGCCTTCTATCCCGGTCACCATCTTGATTCCACTCGGCTAAAGAAAAGGCAACCGGGTTGATTGACCATGGATCCCCATATCGATGCGCCTCCCGCGACCTTGCGATCACACTCGCGCGTCCTGCGATGACACTCGGCCTGCTTCCGATTACACTCACCACGTCGTCTTGCAAACACACCCTTCTCTCAAGTGCATGGACATGCGATAACTTTCCCGACCGCACACGCCTTCCGATAACACTCGACCCACTTCCGATGACACTCGGACGCCTTCCGATGACACTCACCCTACGAAAGCCGACACCCAACCAACAAGACCCCATCCCCCACACGGGGACGGGGCCTTCCTTCATTTCTTACACTCAAATTCATAGCCGCTGGTGAGCGGTTTGGTGATATTCAAATCGTATTGTCCGCCGTTTTCTTCGCATCCGTCGATCAGTGCTTTGATCTCTTTTGTGTTGAAGTAGGTCATCAATACGATGGTGAGGACGGCGATCAATAAGATGAGTCCGCCGGCGAGGATGAATTTCTGATTGGTGCTCATGGTTTTCATGGATGGTTCCTTTCCGCCAAGCTTGATTTCGTGCGTTTGGGGGCCGTGATGGCGCCGATGAGGTAGATGAGCCCCGTGGCGGCGATGATTTTCTTCATGTTCACACCACCCGGTTCGCGGGCTGGCGTCCTTCGAGGCAGTCTGTGATGGTTTCCGCGTTCAGTTTCATCATGGCGAGCCTTGTTTTGATGCTGGCGCTGCCGATGTGGGGCAGCGCGGTGACATTCGGCAGTTCGAGCAGCGGGTGCTCCAGGCCGATCGGTTCTTCTTCGAAGACGTCGAGTCCGGCGGCCCAGATCTGCCCGCTCCGCAGCGCGTCATACAGGGCTTCTTCGTCAATGATCCCTCCGCGGGCGGCGTTCACCAGCACGGCCGTCTCCTTCATGAGTCCAAGTTCGCGTGCGCCGATGAGGCCGCGGGTTTCGTCGGTCAGCGGGGTGAGCACGACGATGAAGTCGGACCGGCGCAGCAAATCATCGAGCCCCGAGTACCGGAAGCCGTGCATCGATTCGGCTTCGGGTTTGCGGGTGCGGTTGTGGTAGAAGACGTCCATGTCGAAGCCTCGGGCGCGCCGGGCGACGCCTTCGCCGATGCGGCCCATGCCGATGATGCCGAGCGTGGCGCCGAAGATGTCCTGGCCGGTGAAGCCCATTGGTGTCCATGATTTCCACTCGCCCGCACGGAGCGCCTTTTCCGCCTGGCCGGTGCGGCGTGCGGCGGCGAGCATGAGGGTGAACGCGAGGTCGGCGGTCGTTTCGGTGAGGACGCCGGGCGTGTTCGTGACGGCGACACCGTGTTCTTTCGCCGCTTCGGTGTCGATGTTGTTGTAGCCGACGGCCATGTTCGCGACGATTTCCAGATTCTTCGCCCGCCCGAACAGTTCCCGGTCGACTTCCTCGGAAATCACCGTCCAGAGCGCGTGGGCCGTCTCGGCCTTTTCGAGCAGCACGTCCCGCGGAACCGGCTCGTCCTCGCTCCCCCACATGTCCACGTCAAACCTCTCCCGGAGCGGCGCGACCGCCTCGTCGGGCAGCTGCCGCGTGATGAAGACCGTCTTTTTCAAATCCCCCATCCCCTTTCGAAGTTAAATGAACCGAAGGAAAAGCCGCCGGATTTCATGTTCCGGCGGCTTTGGTGATCCGGCTCGTTATTCCGCTGCGACCGGTTCTTTTTCCTTCATTTCCTCTTCTTCTTCGACGAGGTCCAGCTGGTCGAGAAGTCGGAGAAGTCGGCGGCGGTTGATCTTGTGGCCTTCCTTCCGCATTTCGAGGAGGATCCAGTCCGGGTCGTCGACGCCCTCGGTTTCCATGAGGCGGCGGATGACGAGGATATCCTCCTTGTCGCGGTCGGACAGCTTGTTGTCCGGCCGGTTCATATAGTTGTAATAGCCGCTTTCGGACACGTCGAGCGTCATGCACAGGCGGCGGACTTTATGCTCTTCCTTCATCTCCGTGATGGCGTCGAAGCGGTCGGTTTTTTTGATCTTGACCATCGAAAGGAATTTCTGGAGGATTTCGTTTTCCTCGCGGAGACGCCGGGTTTCGCGCTCGAGTTCACGCATACGGCGGTTCGGGTCGACGGACGGCGTTTTCGGCTGGCGGCCGCGTTTTTTCGGGATCAGGCCTTCCTCCCCCTCGGCTTCAAAGGCGTCAATCCAGTTTTTGAGAGTGTTCGGATGGATGCCGAGCTCACGTGCCACGGCTCCCCTTTTCCGTTTTTTCCCGGTCACTTCTTTGACTGCCCGGAGCCTTTGTTCAAATGTTTTTTGTGGTTTGGTGCCCTTCTCTTCATTTGCGGTTCCCGCCATGCTCTTCTCTCCTTTGGACAAATTATTCATTGACGCAATTATAACAAATATTTCATCACCTTTGTCCATGATTGAAGGAGGAATTTTATTTTTTTATATAGGAATTTTGGCGGGTTTTTAAATTATAAGTCGTCAAACCCGTTCAGGTCGCTCGTTTTCGTGTATTGGCGCGAAGTCTGCTCGAAGAAGTCCGTTTTCGTGTTGTCGAATGAGTCGACGTACGCGCGGATCCACTTCATCGGATTGTCGGTATGCTCTTCATAAAGTTCGCTGAGGCCGAGCATCCGCAACATTTTATTCGCGCGGTATTTAATGTAGCCTTCCATCTCGTCCGGGTCGATTCCGTCGATGCCGTCGAGCACATAGCGGCTCCATTCGGTCTCCTGCTCGACGGAATGGCGGTAGGCGTCGTAGATCCATTCGGTGAATTCCGGCGTGTTGAGCTCCGGATTTTCCCCCATCGCCGCGCGGAAGACGTCGCTCATCGCCTTGCCGTGCTCTAGTTCGTCGCGGTTGATGTAGCTGATCATCGTCGACGTGCCGACCATTTTTCCGTTTCGCGCCAGGTTATAGAAGAACGCGAACCCGGAATAAAAGAAGAGGCCTTCGAGCAGCGTCGTGTACACCATCGACTTGAGCGCGTTCCCGACGGTCGGATTTTCCGCAAAGTCGTTGTACACCTCGGCGATCCGTTCATTCCGTTTCAGAAGAACCGCGTCCCGGCGGCCCATTTCGAATGACTTCACCTGGTTGTCGAACGTCGTGACCGAGCTCAGCACATACGCGTAGCTGTGGTTGTGCTCGCTTTCCTGGTCGGCGATCGTGGCGAACAGTGACTTCACCGACGGGTCCGTCACGTATGCAGACAGCTTCGCAGCCACGTCGGTCTGCGGCCCGTCGAGCGTCGCGAGCAGCCCGATGATCTTCAGGAACGCGTCCCGCTCTGGGGGCGTGAGCTGCGTGAACTGCTTCACATCCTGTGTCATATCGACTTCGTTGGCCGTCCAGAACAAGGACCGGATGCGCTGGCGGAGCTTGTAGAAATGAGGATATTTCAGGTCATTCCAGTTCAGGATGCCGCTCGCCTCTCCGCCGAAAATGGCCGTCGCCCGGTTCGGATTCACCGGTTCGAGGACCTTCACTCGTGTGAGACGGGTGTCTGTCGTTGTATTCATGATGGCGTCACTCCTTTGTTGGTGTTGGTGCAGCGCGGAAATGCGGCTTACTCGCGTGCAATTGCGGCTCACTCGGGCGCGGCGCAGCTTGCCCGCCCTGTCCAAGATCGCCGCCGCTTCACGCCGTCACTTCCCGCAGGACGGATGCAATCTCCCCCGCCCACCTGGCCACCCGCGCTTCCTGCTCTCCGCGCGGGCTCTGTTCGATTTTCAGCGGGGGCATCGGGGATTCGTAGAAGCGGGCGAGTTTCACGGCGGCACGGCAGAACAGGTCGTCTCCGCCGAACTGGGTGTCGCCGGTTCCGAACACGAACACGCGGGGCGGCTTGTAGCCGACGTCGAGGATGAAGTCCTTTACTTCTTCCGGGACGGCGCCTTCCGCCCATGTGAATGAACCGACGACGAGCGCGTCATGGCGCGACACGTCCGGCACCCGTTCCGTGCCGATCCGGTGCAGTTCCGCCCGGCAGCCGGCCGCCCCGAGCGCGTCCGCCAACAGCTCCGCCGCTTCTTTCGTGTTGCCGCTGTACGTGGCGTAGGCGATGAGCACGTTATTCATCTGAAAGCACCCCCTCCTTATCGAGACCTCTCAGCACAGTATTTGCTTAACATTCGTGACTGTTTGCTTAACATTCGGAACTATTTGCTTAACATTCGCAGCAGTTTGCTTAACATCCAACCCGATTTGCTTAACATTCGCCGCGTCCTGCCCCCCGGCCGCCGCCAAAATCACGACTGGCACCACTCGCACTCGTCCACGTCACTCGCGGTCGACCGCGTATAATACGTCGTCTTCATGCCGGATTTCCACGCCTGCAAGTGCAGGTCGAGCAGCACGCTCGCGCGGATTGTATTCGGGACGTATAGATTGAAAGAAATCGACTGGTCGATGTGGCGCTGGCGGGCGGCGTTTTGCCGGACGCTCCAGCGCTGGTCGACGATGTAGGCCGACCGGCGGTAAATGTCGTATGTGCGGTGGTCGAGGTCCGGGGCGACGACGGGCAGTTTATAGTCTTTCTTTTCCTCATGGTAAAACGGCTTGAACACCGGGTCGATCGAAGCGGTGGAGCCGGCGATGACGGACGTCGACGAGTTCGGCGCGACGGCCATCATGTAGCCGTTGCGGACGCCGTATTCCGCGACCGCCGCCTGCAGTTCCGTCCAGCGCTCACCGCCGTATCCGCGACTCTCAAAATACCCGCCGGTCTGCCAGTCCGACCCTTCGCAGAGCGGATACGCGCCCTTCTCCCGGGCCAGTTCCATCGACGCGCGGATCGTGTGGTACGCAATCTCTTCATATAATACGTCCGCCCGCTCGACCGCCTCATCCGACTCCCAGTGCACGCCTTCCTTTGCGAGCAGATGATGCCAGCCGAACGTGCCGAGGCCGATCCCGCGGTAGCGCGCGTTCGTGACCCCGGCCTGCAGCACGGGGATCTGATTCAGATCGATGACGTTGTCGAGCATCCGGACCTGAATCTCAATCAGCCGACCGAGCACGCCCGCCGGCACCGCCTTGCCGAGGTTGATCGACGACAGATTGCAGACGACGAAATCCCCCGGCGTCCGGCGGCTCACGATCACCCCGTCCTCCAGCGTCTCCTGCGACGCCCCGGTCGCGCTCATGTTCTGCGCGATCTCCGAGCACAAGTTCGACGAGTAGATCATCCCCTCATGCTTGTTCGGATTCATCCGGTTCACCTCGTCGCGGTAAAACATGAACGGCACGCCGGTTTCAAGCTGGCTGCGCATGATGCGCTTCATGATGTCGATGGCCGGGACTTTTTCGGAAGAAATGCCGGGGTGCGCCACGCACTGGAAATACCGTTCGCGGAACGATCCGTCCCCGCGCCGCTCGTCATAGAAATCCTCGAGCGACCAGCCCATCACGGAGCGGACTTCATGCGGATCGAACAAATGCCAGTCGCCGCGCGCGTCGACCTGCTCCATGAACAAGTCCGGCAGGCAGACCCCGGTGAAGATATCATGCGCGCGCAGCCGCTCGTCGCCGTTGTTGAGCTTCAGGTCGAGGAATGTCAGGATGTCCTTGTGCCACACATCGAGATACACCGCGACCGCCCCCTGGCGCTGGCCGAGCTGATCGACGGAAACCGCCGTATTGTTCAGCTGCTTGATCCACGGAAGCACGCCGCTCGACGCGCCCTTGAACCCTCGGATCGCCGAGCCCCGAGCCCGGACTTTCCCCATGTAGACGCCGATGCCGCCGCCGTATTTCGAGAGGTTCGCGATGTCGGTGTTCGAATCATAGATCCCCTGAAGCGAATCATCGACCGTATCGATAAAGCAGCTCGACAGCTGCCCGTGCGGCTTTCCGGCATTCGCGAGCGTGGGCGTCGCCACGGTCATATACAGATTCGAGAGTGCCCAGTACGCTTCTTTTATTTTCCCGAGGCGATCTTCGGTCTCGTTGCGCATGAGCGTCATCGCGATGACGAGCCAGCGCTCCTGCGGCAGCTCGACCGGCTTTTTCGTGAAATCCGTCGCGACGTACCGGTCGGTGAGCGTCTTCAGGCCGGTATACGTGAACAGCCGGTCGCGCGACGGATCGATGAATCGGCCGATCTCCGCGAGCTCTTCCCGAGAGTAAGACGAGGCGAGTGTTTTTGCATAAAGCCCCCCGGCGGCGAGCTCCTGAACGTGGCGCGGGAAATCCGCGTACGGATCGGCGAGGCCCCGGCGGTCCGCCTGGTCTCGGTACAGCCGGCCGAGCAGGATCCGCGCCGCCACATCCGTCCAGAACGTCTCGCTCTCATCCACCTGCGCAAGCGCCTCGCGGATCAGATGCGCCGCGAAATTCGGATCACCCTCCCCGTGGCGGGCAGTGTAGGTTTCCGCAGAGCGGCGGAGCGGCGCGATTTTCTCGGGCGTGAATTCCTCTTCAAGAGATTGGATGATGGTAAGCTGATCAGTCGGTTTTGAGACCATGGTGATTCCTCCTTTTGGTGGGTGGAACGGTTGTGTGCGGGAATGAGTGGGTGGCTTTTTGCCGACGGGAGCATGCGGCGGGGCGAGTGAGCCGCTTTGGGCCGCGAGTGAGCCGCATTTGTGTTCGAGTAAGCCGCTTTCACTTTCGAGTGAGCCGCTTTGCCTCACGAGTAAGCCGCTTTCACTCCCGAGTGAGCCGCAATCCGGCCCGAGTAAGCCGCTTTTTTCCTGACGCAAAAAACAGAAGCCCCGCTGAAGAAAGACTCTTCGGCGGGGCTTCTGCCACTGCAATGGAACGATGGATTGGAATAGACCGGGGCCTGGAATAAATGGAAGAATAAAAGAAATGAATGGGTCGGCACCCGTTCGCTTCCACTCCTCAACCCCCGAAGAAAGTGTCGCTTCACGACGGCCGGCAGGTCTACTGGCTCACGCATCATCCTTCCGCCGACCTTCCCGCGGCTTGCACCACAGTGGCTTTTTCGGCGGTCGTCCGCGTTCACAGTTGCGGGGACAGCTCCGGCTTCTCCGGATTCCCTATTAAACCGCGATCGGTACCGATCCATCGTACTACTAGATATAGTGTTGTTAACGCTCATATAGCCTAACATATAGTGTTCCAAACATGAATAGGTCGAAAGAGACAGAGATTTGGCGAAAACGGGAAGCCTAAATAAAAGTTCCCGGAATTCCCCGGGAACTCTCTCATTTGACCTGTTCTCTTTCCGCATGCCGGTTTTCTTTAAAAGCGAGTCCCAGATGCCCCCTCAAGGTTTCTTCCTCGTATTCTTCTCTGAACAATCCCCGCTCCACCAGAATCGGCACGACGAGATCAACAAAGTTTTTGAGCAACCCCGGGAGATTGGCGATGAGCATGAAGCCGTCGCACGCCCCGTTCCTCACCCAGCGCTCGATCCGGTCCGCGACCTGCACCGGCGTCCCGATGAACGGGGTTTTCGGAGCGGCTTCCCGCATGGCGGTTTCGCGGAGGGTGAGCCGGTCGGCGGCGGCCATGCGGCGGATCCGTTCGGTGTCGCTCTGGAAGCCGTTGAGTCCGAGGTCGCCGAGGTCCGGGAACGGGGCGTCGGGGTCGTATTGGGTGAAGTCGTGATGATCGAAGTGGCGGCCGAGGTCGGCGAGGGCTTCTTCGAGCGTGACGACGGAGGCGAGTTCATCCTGGATGCGCAGGGCTTCCGCTTCCGTCGTGGCGACGATCGGGCTGATGCCTTGGATGACGAGCAGCCGGTCGGGGCCTCTTCCTTCTTTCGCTGCCCTGGCTTTCATGTCGGCATAGTACTGCCTTGCTTGCCGCTCGTTCCCGTCGATGGCGAACACGACATCGGCTGTTTTTGAAGCGAACGCACGGCCTGCCGGCGATTTTCCTGCCTGGAAGATGACCGGCTGGCCCTGCGGTGAGCGGGCGATGTTGAGGGCGCCTTCGACGGAGAAGAATTCACCGTGGTGCCGGGCCTCGTGCATCTTTCCGAAATCCGCGAACCGTCCGCTCCCCTTGTCGCGGGGAAACGCGTCGTCCTCCCATGTATCCCAAAGTTTCTGAATCACGTCGGTGAATTCCGCCGCCATCCGGTAGCGGGTCCGGTGCTCGGGATGTTCTCCGCGGCGATGCCCGAAATTGAGCGCTGTTCCGCCAAGACCGGTCGTGACGGCGTTCCAGCCGGCCCTGCCGCCGCTGATCATGTCGAGCGACGCCAGCTGGCGGGCTGCGGAATACGGCTCGCTGTAGGTCGATGACAGGGTGGCGACGAGTCCGATCCGGTCCGTCACCGCGGCGAGTGCCGAGAGGACGGTGAGCGGTTCGAACCGGTTAAGGTAATGGGGCGTCGATTCTTCCGTGATATAAAGGGCATCGGCGACGAAGACGAAGTCGAACTTCCCTTTTTCCGAGAGGATCGCCTGTTCCTTGTAAAACCTGAAGTTGACGCTGGCATCGGACGGGATGCCCGGATGGCGCCAGTCCGTCCGGCGCTCCCCCGCCCCGTGGATCATCGTCCCGAGCACAAGCCGTTTCTCGTTGTTCATCTTTTCCGCCTCCATTGATTGATACAGACAATATGCCACGAATCAACACAACTGTAAAGACACTTGACGAGAAATTTGTCGTTTCATGTGAAACTTTTTTCGTTTTATTTCCCGGGAAATGTCGAACGCGCCCTTCCCTTGTCGGAAAAGGCGCGCTCTTTTAAAGTGCTTCATTTACCGTTTTCCGGTAATAGCCGACGGTGAGGACGGCGAACACCAGGTAGATGAGCGAGTAGACGATCATCGCGATGGCGACCGGAATCCGGATGTCGCCGGATGTGAAGAAGATGGAGACGGACTTGATGGCGAAGATTGAATGGACAATCCCCATGGCGAGCGGGATGCCGAACACGAAGGCCTGCTTGCGCCGGATGCCCTTCATGATTTCGCTCGTTTGGAATCCGAGCTGGCGGAGGGTCGTGTAGCTCCGCTTTTCCTGTTCGGCTTCGCTCATCTGCTTGAAATACAGAATGCTGCCGGTCGAGGCAAGGAAGGCGAGTCCGAGGAACCCGGTGATGAAAATCAGGATTCCGCTGTAAGACAGGGCGTCCCGGTAAGACAGATAGTAATCGAGCCTCGGATTGCTTGGATTTATCTCCTGATACAGCTTGGAAGCTTCCTTGAGATCGTCTTTGTCTTTGAGATTAAATCCGACGACAGTATGCAAAGACTCGGGCAGAGCCGCCTCTTTCAATTGCCTATACTGTTCATGATCGACGACAAACTCGGTGGTGACGCCCTCATAGCCGCTCGTCACCTGGCGATCCCCCATCTCGCTCACCCGGAAAGTTTCTTTGAGGTCGCCGGCAGCCAGCGTCGCATCAAACGGGAAGGACTTGTCCGTCAGGATCCAGGAAAGGCCGGAATCATGCATGACGGCTTCATCTTTGGCCGGAACTTCGGTCTCGAGTCCGGATGCATTCAACTGATCCCAGTCGAACACGAGCACATCCACTGTACGGCCTTCGAGATTCAGGATTTCTGGAAAATGCTTGCCGTTGAACATGCCGATCGTGTGGACGTAGGTAATCGCCTGTTCATCGTACAAGATGCCGGCATCGTCCAGTGACCGTGCGAATTGGCCGGCCAGTTCTTCCGGCATCGGCTCGTTCGCCTCTTCCCTTTCCGTGAACATGAAATCATGCGGTGTCCCGACACGGACCTCCTGTCCGGTCGAGTAATAGATCGAAAAGGCAAATCCTGACATGGCCAGCGTCATCGCGGAAAGCGTGGTGATGACGGTGAGCGACTTCGCATTCGCCCGCATGCGGTGCATGAGCGGAGCAACCGACAAGGCGCCCTCCAGGCCGATCTGACCTCTGCGGCTCCGCCGGTACAGCGTGAGGATCCAGCCGATCGTCACGCGGAATACGAGATACGTGCCGACGATGACAAGCGCCAGAACCATCAGCATGTTCAAAAGCAAAAAGGCGTTCATCATATGCTCAGAATTGGCGAACCAGTAGCCGAATACGATCATCCCAAGACCCAGGATTCCCAGGATCGCCGAGCGGACCGGCTTCGGCTGCTTCGGATGCTCGTCCCTTTTATCTTCGTTGAACAGATCGATAAGCTTCGAACGCCGGACTTTGATGAACATCCGGACGGAAGTCACGAGGATCAGCACGGCGAACAGGATCGCCGTCTGGCTGAACGCGGCACCGCTGAACGACAGGCTGACCGTCCCTTCGTACCCGATCAGCTTCATGAGCAGCAGCAGGAACAGACGCGACACGAGAAGTCCCGCACCGATGCCGATGATGAACGCGCCGGCTCCGAGGAGCACGTTTTCGATGATCAGCATCCGGGACACCGTGCGTTTCGTGAGTCCGACGAGCTGATACAGCCCGATTTCGCGGCTGCGTCTCGTCAGGAACAGGTCATTGGCATAAGTGACAAAAATGAGCAGGATGGCGAATAAAAGCACCGTGGCCGCCTGGAAGCCGGATGTCATTTTCGCTGACAGATCCGTTTCTCCGGACACCGCTCCGTCAAACTGCAGCGTCGAAAAGATGAAGAACAGCGTCACGCCGAAGATCAGCGCAAAGAAATACAAGTAGTAGTGCTTGATGTTCTTGCGCATCGAGCGGATGACGAGATCAACGAGCGTCAACGCGGTCACCCCCGAGAACGGCCTGGACATTCAGGATTTCCTGGAAGAACGCCTGGCGTGTCTTGTCGCCGCGGTACAACTCGGAGTAAAGCGCACCGTCCTTCAGGAAGACGACCCGGCTGCAGTAGCTGGACGCGACCGGATCGTGCGTGACCATCATGATCGTGACGCCGCGCTTTTGGTTGATGTCTTCGAGCGTGCCGAGCAGCGAGCCGGCCGACTTGGAATCAAGGGCGCCGGTCGGTTCATCGGCGAACACCATCGACGGCTCGTTGATGAGCGCACGCGCGGCGGATGTCCGCTGCTTTTGTCCGCCGGATATTTCATGCGGATATTTGTCGGCGTGATCCGTGATGCCGAGAATGCCGGCGATGTCCCGGAATTGCGCTTCGGCCGCCTTTTTCGACAGGCCGCCGAGCGAAGCCGGCAAGAGGATGTTCTCCTTCACGGTGAGCGTGTCGAGCAGATTGTAGTCCTGGAAGATGAAGCCGAGCTTGTCGCGGCGGAATGTGGACAGCTGGGCGTCCTTCATCTTGGACGTTTCCTGTCCGTCGATCCGAATCGCGCCGGATGTCGGCCGGTCGATCGTGGCGAGCACGTTGAGGAGCGTCGTCTTCCCCGCACCCGACGGACCCATGATGCCGACAAACTCCCCTTCCTTCACCCGCAGGTCGATCCTTTTGAGGACTTCCTGGGCGTTTTGCTTGGAGCCGAACGACTTTCGGACTTGGTGCGCTTCAAGAATATATCGGTCTTGCGGCATGTTGATTTCCTCCCGGTCGGCGGGTGCGCGGTGCGGCACCGCCCGATTTGTTGTCTTTATCATACCGCGGCTGGCCGGCCCGGTCGTTTGATTGGTGTGACAAACCGGTCGCCCAATGTGACGATTTCGTAAGGTTCGTCCACAATCGAGGAATCAGCCGGCTCGCGGAATCCGCCCGCTCATCCCCCGATTGTGGACGAACAGCCCCGTTTTGTGGATGAATCCGCCGTTCGTACCCTTATCCACATGTGGATAAACACCGGGCGGCTGTGCCGCGGGACGTGCATTCACCCCGTCCGGCGATTCCCCGCACTTCTTCCCCCGCCCATAAAAAAAGAGACGCACCAAGGCGTCCCTTTTCTCCATCAGGCTTCAATATAAAACAAGTATTCCTGCCCATTTTTCTCCGGATCTTTCGTAAGCCGGTAGCCGTGCGAGACGACTTCTTCCGGGACGTTGCGGAACGAGCCGGGGCAGTCGGTGATGACTTGCAGGAGCTGGCCGGGCTGCATGTCCTTCAGGGCGTCGAGTGTGTAGATGACCGGGTACGGGCAGGATTCGCCGCGCAGGTCGAGTGTGAAGTCAGCTGACAAGTTTCTTTTCCTCCCTTTTCACCGTCATGCGGTAGCGTTTGTGTTTGGCCCAGTAGTCGACGAACACCCAGCAGGCGGCGAGCATCGTGAGCGTGGCGATGATCGCCCAGACCGGACCGATCGTAGCCACGAGGTTGACTTTCTCCCCGCTCGCCACGAGCAGTTCGTACACGCCGAGGTGGTCCCAGGCGTAGGCGAGCAGCGTGACGCCGATGATGTTGCCGGCGAAGACGACGAGGTAGAGAACCTGGCCTTCCATGAGGCGGTACATCATGCCGGTTTCGCAGCTGCTCGCAAGCACGATGCCGAGCCCGAACAGGAAGCCGCCGACGAATGTGCCCGGCGAAGCGATCTGGGTGATCGGCTCCATGCCGTACACGGCGATCACGAAGATCGTAAACACCGACGAGACGGCCATCGCGAGGATGATCGCCTTGCCCATGAGGCTGCGGCCGGTGAGCCACAGGTCACGGAACGCCGAGGTGAAACAGATCTGTCCGCGCTCGATCAAGATGCCGAACAAGGCGCCGAATATGGCGGCCGTGCCGAGCAGGGGCTTGCCGGTGGCGAAGAAGACAATGATGAGCACGCTGTACGCGAGGGCCACGAGGCCGCCGACATACGGCTGGATGACCCGCTTTTCCCTCGTTTTGGTGACGGCCGACCCTTTCGTGAGGGCCGGCTTCCCTTTCCACCATTTCGTTTTCGTGATCTGGGCGCCGAGGTACGTGCCGAATCCGGTGGCGACGATGAAGATCCACGAGTGGATCGAGAACTGCGGCACGCCGGTGAAGAAGGCGGCGAGGTTGCAGCCCATGGCGAGCCGGGCGCCAAAGCCGGCGATGATGCCGCCGATCAGTCCTTGGAAGAGCCGGCGTTTCTGCTTCGGCACACGGATTTTGAAGCTGTTCGAGAGCAGCACGGTGATGAGCGCGCCGATGAACATGCCCCAGACAATCCAGCCGTCCGACCGGGAGAATGACGACCCCTGCATGTGAACGAGGCCGAAGTAGGCCCAGTCCGACGTGTCGACGCCGAAGAAGTTCAGGATGTGGCCGCCGAGCCGGGTGAATTCGCCGGTCACCGCCCAGACCGTGCCGGTCAGGCCGAAGTAGAGCGCGCTGAGCACGCCGGCCGCAATGAGTGCGGTGTACGGGTTCCAGTAGCGCCCGAACAGCCGGGTATATAATGATTTCATTGAAACGAGGACTCCTTTGGAAGACGGTCTTCAGATCCGCATCTTCCATATACAACCGTTGATTATATCCCCGAGAAGCCCGGCCGTCAAGATGCCGAAAGGACCGAAAGCCCCATCCGGCCGCCGGTCCCTTTCTCTCATGAACTTTTCTCTTGCCTGCGGCGGATCATCTCCCGCACGACGTCCGGGTTCGGTCCGCCGGTGACGCTTCTGCGCTCGACGAATGCCATCGGGTCGACGATCGCCTTCCAGTCTTCGGGCGAGAGCTTGACATCGCCGAGCCAGTCGTTGATCGTTTCGATCGGGATTTCGTACAGCTCTTGTTCATGGCGGTCCGCTTCCTGTGCGATGATGCTCGCCTTGTGGTGCGCCTTTCGGAACGACACGCCGTATTCCCTTGCGAGGACGTCCGCGAGTTCGGTGATCGTGATCATGTTTTCGCGGGCCTGCTGACGGGCGCGGCCGACATTGAATGTGAATGTCGTGACGACCGCCGTCATGAGGCGGAGCACCCGGTTCGCCTTTTCGAATCCGGCGTACAGATGCGGCTGGAGGTCATCTTCGGTATCGTTGATGTCGCCGTACGGCGTGTTGTGGATCATATGGATGACGGCGAGCCCTTCCGAGGCGGCGCTGGACGCGAGCGCGCGGGAGTGTTCCATCGACACCGGGTTGCGTTTTTGCGGCATGATGCTCGAGATCTGGACGTAGGCGTCCGATACCCGGAGCAGGCCGACTTCCTTGGACGCCATCCGGAGGAATTCCTGGATCCAGCGGCCCATATTCGTCATGAGGCTGATCAGGCTCTGCGCCGATTCGATGAGGTAATCGCCCGTTCCGATCGCGTCGTACGAGTTCTCGATCATCCCTTCGAATCCGAGCAGCTCGACCATCCGCTCCCGGCTGATCGGGAAGCCGGTAGTCGTGATCGCCGCGGCGCCCATCGGGGATTGGTTCACCGTATGGCGCGCGCGCTTCAGCCGCTCGATGTCGCGCGTCAGGTTGTCATAGATCGCGGCGAGGTAATGGCCGAACGTCGTCGGCTGGGCCGGCTGCGTATGCGTGTGTGCCGGCATGACCGTCTCCGTATGTTCCGCCGCCTGGTCGAGGATCACACCGGCGAGACGTTCCGCGTTGTCGATCGTTTCCGCCAAGTATTGCCGGATGACGATCCGGTACATCGCCTCGCCCATGTCGTTCCGGCTTTTTGCGATGTGCATCTTCCCCGCGAGCTCGTCGCCGATCAGTTCGCCGATCTTCGACTCGACGAGGAAGAACAGGTCCTCGTGCTCGGCCGTGTAGGAAAGCAGCGCACGGTCGATCTGCCCGACCCGGCGGATGGCCTCCTGGATTTTACCGGCCTCCGAATCTTCCAGGATGCCCTGCTCGGCCAGCATCCGGGTATGCGCCGCGTGCACTTCGAACATGGCGTCGAACAGATAATCCCGCTGCTCGTCGAACACGGGACGCAGCAGCACGTCCACATACGTTTTCCCCGGGAACGAATCCCCGTCCGTCAGAATGAATTCCTTCTTCCAAACGCTCAATTGATAGGCACCTCATTTTAAATGTAGTTAACCGAGTGACTTCTCGGCCTTGACGCCGAGGAACCGGCTGGAGATGAACATGACGATTGCGATCAGCCCGACCTGGATCATTCCGTAGGCCGCGGCCTGCCCGATGTTGAACATGCGCAGCTGGTTCATGATCTCGATGGAAATCGGCCGGTTGCCGATCGTGTACAGCAGGACCGACGTCGGGAATTCCCCGACCGCTTGGACGAATGCAAGCAGTGTCCCGCTCAGGACGCCCGGCAGGATGATCGGGATGACGATCTTCCGGAATGTGTAGAACCACTTCGCGCCGAGGTTCTGCGCCGCTTCTTCGATGGAGTCATCCAGCTGCTCGAGCACCGCGTTCGTCGAGCGGACGACGAGCGGCAGGAAGCGGACGAAGTAGGCGAGCGGCAGGATCCAGAACGTCCCGACGAGGATCTTGCCGAACGAGAACGGGTTCGGCGAGTTGAACGCCAGGATGAGGTTCATCCCGACGACGGTCGCCGGAAGCGCCCACGGGATCATGACGAGAATGTCGAGCAGGTTTTTCCCGATGAACTTCCGCTTGACGAGCGCGTACGACGTGAAGATCCCGAAGATGAACACGCCGAGACAGGCGATGAACGCCATGATGAGACTGTTGCGCACCGGCTCCCAGATATACGGGGTGTTGAACAGCAGCGTGTAGTTCTCGAAGTTGAATGCGGTCGGATAAGTCTGCCATGTCCACGTTCCTTCGGGGACGAGCGACAGGATCAGCAGCGTCGCATGCGGCAGGAGCAGGATGATCATCGCCACGATGCCGAGCGTGACCATCGTCCACTTCAGCAGCGGATTGCTCACTTCACTGCGGTGGGCGCCGATCCCTTTGGAGGCCATCCGGTAATCTTTTCGCGCCTCATACCAGCGCATGAACAAGAGGAACGAGATCGACACGATCGACAGAATGACCGACTGGGTGGCCGCCATTTCCAGGTCGCCGTTGATCTTTGAGAAATAGACCTGAAGGCTCAGCACCCGGAACCCGCCCGCAAGGAGGAACGGCGCACTGAAGCTCGCCATCGACACCATGAAGACGAGCAGCGAGGCGGCGACGATTCCCGGCGTCAGCAGCGGGAACGTCACTTGCCAGAACACCTTGAACCGGTTCGCGCCAAGGTTGGACCCCGCTTCCTCAAGCGATGGGTCGAGATTGCCGAGCGCCGATGATGTTGTCATATAGAAGTACGGATACATCGTATACGCATGGACGATCAGGATTCCGGAAATCCCGCCGA
Source organism: Bhargavaea cecembensis (assembly GCF_000826125.2). Taxonomy (GTDB): domain Bacteria; phylum Bacillota; class Bacilli; order Bacillales_A; family Planococcaceae; genus Bhargavaea; species Bhargavaea cecembensis_B. The sequence goes on along the minus strand of NZ_LN651373.1, from coordinate 197,707 downwards.
TCTTGAACGGGACGTCCGACAGGTTCAGCAAGTCCTTGATCGCGTTCGGCACGAGGCCCGCTTCTCCGTAGAGGAACATGAACGCCATGACGCCGACGAGCGAAGGCAGGACGATCGGCATGATCGCGATGTTCGAGAAGAACCGCCGCCCCGGGAATTCATACCGGTTGAAAATATAGGCGAGCGGAATGCCGATCAAAGCGCTGAACAAGACCGACAGAAGGGAAATCCAGACCGAATTCCAGAGCGCCTGCAGGTTCGCCTTCGCCTTCGTGCCGAAGAAGTCTTCGTAGTTTTGGAAGGAGAATGCCCCGTTATGGAGGAAACTTTCGTACGCGGTCCTCAGCGTCGGATAGAGAACGTAGCCGACGAGGATGAGGACGACCGGGATCAGGAGCAGGAACGTTTTGCGTTTTTCCGCGTTCAGCACAGCTTATCCCGCCTTTCCCGTTCGGTTTTCGGCCCGGTTGCGGACAGGCGGCGTTGATTTTGATTTCTCATGGGTCACACCCCCGCTTTCGGCACGATCCGGATCTGATCCTCGGGCAGGCGGACGAACACTTCCGCCCCTTCCCTCAAATACGTGCTCGGGCCCTGGTTGAGCGCGGTCGCGACGAGCGTCAGGCGTTCATTCATTTCTACATAGGTATGTACCGCCGCTCCCGTGAACTGGACCAATTTCACCGTGCCCGGATAAACATTCGGGCCGCCGGGCCGCACGCCGGAGACTTCGACGGCTTCAGGGCGGATCGACATGCGCAGCTCGTCGGACTCCCCGTACCGGGCGATGTTCAGAGGCGCATCGTTCACGCGGATCTCCTCTTCCAGCGCATCGGGCCGGAACACCCGCACCCCGTCTTCCGTCCGCACCGCGGTGACCGGCAGCAGGTTCGTCTCGCCGATGAATTCGGCGACAAAGTCGTTCACCGGCTCGTTGTAGATCTCTGTCGGCGTCCCGACCTGCTGGCACTTCCCGAAATTGAAGACCGCAATCCGGTCGCTCATCGTCAGCGCCTCGACCTGGTCGTGCGTGACGTAGATCGTCGTGATTTTATATTCCCGCTGGAGGCGGAGGATCTCGGCGCGCATTTCATCGCGCAGCCGGGCATCGAGGTTGCTGAGCGGTTCGTCGAGCAACAGGATGTCCGGCTCGATGACGATCGCGCGTGCGAGCGCCACCCGCTGTTGCTGGCCGCCGGACAACTGGCTCACCTGACGCTCGGCGTATTGATCGAGCCGGACTTTCTTCAGCACGTCTTCCACGCGTTTCTTCGTCTCCGCTTTGTTCATTTTCCGGACTTTGAGCCCGAACGCGACGTTTTCGAAGACGGTCATATGCGGGAACAGTGCGTAGTTCTGGAAGACCATGCCGGTGTTCCGTTTTTCCGGCGGGACGGTCGTCATGTCCCGGTCGTTGAATTTCACGACTCCCTTCGTCGGGTAATAAAACCCGGCGACCATCCGGAGCGTGGTCGTCTTCCCGCAGCCGCTCGGCCCGAGGAATGTGAAGAATTCGCCTTCCTTGATGAGCAGCTCCAGGTCTTCCACTGCCTTGACGGTGCCGAACTGCTTCGTGATGGCTGATAAATGAACGATGGACACTTCTGTTCACGTCCTTTCCTATAAAAACAGTGGACTACCGCCGGCACTGCGCCTGCGATAGTCCGTTGTCAAAGATTGATCGTTCATACGGAGGTCATGCGGTCTGCAGGTTACTCTCCCTTTTCTTTTTCGCCGCTCTTGATGTGGTTGTCCCAGTAGTCCATCCACTCGTCGGATTTCTCCTGGAACAGCGTCCAGTCGATGTCCATCGGCTTGATGTCTTCTTCCGCTTCGGTGATCCATTCCGGGAGATCCGTCACATCGTCGCGTGTCGGGATGCGGTAATATTTTTCAGCGAGGAGCTTGGCCGCTTCCGGCGTGTTGACGAATTCGTAGAACGCTTCCGCCGCTTTCGGGTGCGGGGCATCCTTGATGATGGCGATTCCTTCCGTCAAGACCGGCGTGCCGCTCTTCGGAAGCACGTAGCCGAACGGGTAACCCTTCTCTTCCGCCAGCATGACGGTGTCCGGCATGTTCCAGACGGTCACCGTGCCGACGCCCTTCGCGAGCTGGTTGTACATGAGCTCCGGGTTGGCCGAGTATTCCTTCGTGTTCTGGTCGAGCTTCTTGAGCCACTCGTAGCCTTCCTCGGTGTCTTCCGTGTCTTTGTAAGTGCGGTAGATCATCGCGGAATAAATCGTGCGCATCGTTCCGGACGCGAGCGGGTAGCGGATGATGAGCTCATCCTGCCACTTCGGGTCGATGAGGTCGTCCCAGTCCTGCGGTGCGTCTTCTTCGGAAATTTCCTTGTTGTTGTACATGATGACTTCAGGGGTCATCGACGTGCCGCTCCACATCCAGTCTGCGTCATGGTACATGTCATCGAGCGCATCGGCATAGGACGGCTTGTATTCGGCAAGCAGGCCTTCATCCTTCGCCTGGTCGAAGTTCACCTGCGGCGCGCCCCACCAGACGTCCGCCTGGGTGTTGTTTTTCTCGGAGCGGACCCGGTCCAGGATCTCCTGGGAGCCCATGTCGAGGAACTCCATCTTGATGCCGTATTCGTCCTCGAACTGCTGTTTGAAGTCCCCGAGGATGTCGCTGCCGTGCGGCGAATAAATGACGACTTTGTCTTCGAGTTCATCGGCGGCCGGCTTGTCCGCCGAGTCCCCGCCCGTGTCTTTCCCTTTGTCTTCTTCCGCGGCGCCGTCTCCGCCCGAACCGGCCATGCAGCCGGCCAGTGCGAGTGCGAACAGCGCGGTCAGAACGAGCAGCCAGCTTTTCTTAAACCGTTTTCCCAAGATCATTACCCCTCTCTTTTAAATGTTGTACAATCCTTTATGCTCTTTGAGCAACAGTGCAACCGCACCGATGATGCCCGCTTCCTTGCCGAATGCAGTTTGGACGATCTCGCATTCTTTCGGCGCATACTGCTCCACGTAATCCGAAACGATCGGATGGATGACATCGAACGACTGCGACAGACCACCCCCTAAAATGATCAGTTCGGGATCGAGGAGCGACACGTAGTTCGCGACCGCAATGCCGAGGTGACCGATGGCCGCACCGATCGTTTCCGCCGCTTCGGGGTCCCCCGACCGGTACAGGCTGAATGCCTCCTCGGCGGACACCGGGCGGCCGAGCCGCTTTGACAGCGACCGTCCGACCGACGTGCCGCCGGCGATGCTCTCGAGGAATCCATATCCTTCAAAGGAAGGTTCGTACGAGCCGGCGAGATCGCGGTCCGTCACCGTGTAGCCGATCTCGCCGGCGCTGTAATGGCTGCCGCGGAACAACTGCCCGTTGAGGATGATCCCGCTGCCGATCCCCGTGCCGATCGCGATGTAGATCAGATTGCGCCTGTCCCGGCCGCGGCCTTTCCAGTGTTCGCCAAGCACGCCGATGTTCACGTCATTGTCCACGTACACCGGATAAGGGAACACTTCCCGGAGCCGATCGCGGACCGGGAAGTCGCGCCATTTCAGTGCCGGCGCCTCTTCGACGATCCCCGTCTCGACGTTCGTCACGCCCGGCACGCCCGCTCCGATTCCGATGATCCGGTCGTCCTGGATGGCTCGCTCTTTCTTCATCTCGTCGACTTTGCCGCGGATCGTTTCGAACAGGTCGCGGTCCAGGTGCTCCTGCGTTGGGAATGTCCGGTAACACTCCAGTTCCCCGTCGAGATCCGTGATGCCGACCGCCACTTTCGTCCCGCCGATATCGATGCCGATGCAATGCGCATTTTTCGGGTTGAACTTCAAGTTGACCGGCTTCCGCCCGCCGCTCGCCGATGCCTCGCCGCTTCCCGTCTCGACGATCCAGCCTTCCTCGATCAGACCGGAGACGGCCGCCGAAACGGTCGGCTTCGAGAGGGACAGCTTCCGGGCGATCTCCGTCCTCGTCGTGCATCCCGACTCCTTTACGCACTGCAGCACTTGCCGCGCATTGCGGTTTCTGTTCCGTTCTTCATTCTGACTCTGCATGAAATTGCCCCTACCTTCTGCCGGTCAATCCGCAGACCTTGTTCAGTGCTTGCCGGGTTTCCCGTTTCCGGCTTCCCCTCCCATCTTGCGGGTGCTTCTTGTGTTAGTTTGTTAGATTTACTTACCAACTATCTGAGAATAGTGTAGAGGATTCAGATAATAATGTAAAGCGCTTTCAGATTAATTTTTCAATATTCCGCCCGAATAAAACCCGGCCGCGGATTTTTCTGCGGCCGGGTCGATGAATTAGAGAGGCGGCGAGTGTTCGCGCATGGGGAGTGTCATCGCAGGGCACGTGAGTGTTAGCAGAGAGGCCTCGAGTGTCATCGGAGCGAATGTGGCTGCGCTCCTCCCTCACATTCACGCAAGTTGACACTCGTCCGCTGAACGTTCATACCCGCTTCGCGAAAGTTGACACCTAACCTGCCAAAATTGACACTCGTCGCCCTAAAGTTGACACTCGCCCCGATGGTCTCCATGAAGAGTTACCGCTCCGCCCCGTAGCTGATGAGGTTGGCGAAGATGCGGTAGCCACCCGGAACTTGTGCGGCGATCTGCCTGTAGAACACGAGGTTCGTATAAAGGTAGGTCCCTTCCCCGTATTCGGCCATGAGGATGCCGCTCGTGAACGGATCCTCTCCCGGATCGGCCATCGAGACGAATGTCTCATAGCGGTCGTCCCATTCCATCGGGAAGTACAGGCCGCGCTCCTGCACCCAGCCGGCCCAGTCGCCGGCGGTGATGTTGTTCGGATAATTGAACAGCGGATGGTCCGGCTTCGTCATCGTCACTTCCGCATTTTCGTCCGTCACGCGCCAGCGGATGGACGGGGTGCCGATCTTCAGCCGGTACGGCGGCGTCAGGTCTGCATCCCACGGGTCTGCGGCCGTCACGTATTGCATGACGAAGTGGCCGCCGTTTTTCACGTATTCCTTGATTCGGTCGTTGTTCTCCAGAAGATCCGGCCTGCCGAGCGTCGCGCGGATCCCCGTCACGATCGTGTCGTATTGCGAGAGATCCGCGGACGCGAGGTCCTCTTCCGTCAGCTTCGTCATATTGAACCCGGCATTTGTGAACGAGTCGGCGATCTGGTCGAAGCCGCTGTCGATGTAGCCGACTTTCAGACCGTCCGGCTTCAGCAGCTCAAACGCCACTCCGTTGATTTCGGACGGATACAGATAGTAGGAATCGTTGATATGTTCATATTTGATCTCCTGGACGGTCGTGTTGTAGGCGTGGCCGTCCATCTCGGCGACCGCCTCGACCGTGAAGTCGCCTTCCTCGACGGCTGCAGGCGGGATCAACGTGAAGGCGGCCGTCTTTTCTTCGAACCGTTCTCCGAAACCGAGTTCAGCCATTTCCGGATCGCTCGTCCATCCGTCCGGCAGGTTCAGGGAGACCGAAGCACTGCCTGCCCCGTCCCGGTAGTTTTTCACGTTCACGCGGACCGGAATCTCATCCTGGACATCCGCCGCGTTGACGGTGATGTTCACCGGGTCCGGCGTCACGCTCAGCTCCGGCAGCACGCTGACCGTATTGTCCAGATCAAGGACGCTCTCCGTCTCCACGCCTTTTTCCGTGAACATCAGCTCCGCCCGGATGGCGGGATCGCCGTAGGGCCGGAAATATTCCGCATTGTCCGGGACGGTCACCCGGAACTTGGCCGTCTTCGATTCACCCGGCTTCAGGTGCTTGAGCCGGACGGTTCCTTCATGCTTCCAGTCCGGGTCGGTCAGGAGCGCCGCTTCGACGTGGTTGATTTTCTCCGCGCCTTTATTCGTCACGGTCACCGTGACTTCGGTTTTCTCGCCCGGCGTCAGCACATACGAACCGATTTCGATATCCGTCTCAAGACCGGAAGACGTCAGGCTGACCGCCCGCAGCTGTTCTTCTTTCAGCTCGAGCTTGTGGCGCAGGTCGTTTTTTACCGCGCTGTCCAGTTTTGACTTCCCAACGTGCTTCAGCAGCTTCTCCACGTCACCGAGCGCTTTCTGGGATTCGGGCAGAATCGCGGTCCGGTCCGGGTACAGATCAATGATCCGGTTCAGCCGGTTCTGCAGGTCTGCGAGTTTCTTGCCGAGCCCTTTGTCGGAAACGGACTTCGCCCACCCTTTGAAGTCGTACGGAACTCCCGCGAACAGATCCGCGGATTCCGATGTCACTGCGGATTTGGCGAGCTGGAGATGGGTCTGCCGCGGCTCGACCGGAACGTCGCGTCCCATCCCCTGGCTTTTATGCAAGTAACGGGATGCTTCGCCGAGCTGCGGATAGCTCATCTTGTAAATCGGATCATAGTCCCCGATTTCGATGGACACCGTGGCGTCATCGGCCGAAACCGGCAGATAGAGCTTCTTGATCTGCCACGGCTCGAGGCCTTCCTTCAGCTGTTCGGGGAAGACCGACGGATCCGCTGCATCTTCGAACGCCCGCATCGTGAGGACGTTGATCGCACGGTGGTGGCCGTGCTGGCTGTCCACGTCGAGGAACGACGGCATGACGACATCCGGCCGGTACGTCCGGATGAACTCGATCATCCGCGAATACGTCACGTCCTCGTCCCACTTTTGGAGCGTTTCTTCAGGAGATTTGGAGAACCCGAAATCATAGATCGGATCCGATGTCGTTTCGCTGAGATGATACGCCTTCACGCCGTTGACTTTGGCGGCTTCGATCATTTCATTCGAACGGATGATCCCAAGACCGTTCCCGAGCTCGCCGCCGATCGCGTTCTGCCCGCCCTCTCCCCTATTGGCGATCAGGCTCGCAGTCTTCACGCCCAGACCCCGCGACAAATAAGCGAGAAAATCACTCCGCTCATCATCCGGATGGGCCCCCGTATTCAAAAACGTGACCGTCGTGCCGAGCGGCTTCACGACATTCCACAGTTCCTTATCCAGCTCCTTGGCTCCTTCCGCAAAAATGGCATGCGGAAGGACGGACAGGATGAGGAGCACGGACAAAATCCCATACCAAAACCTCTTCAATCGACTCTCTCCTTTCGGGATTTGATTTCAAGAGGCAGTTTGGTTAGTAATCCTTACTAACTAACTATCCCTAAAACGGCCTCTCGTTACCCCAAGCCTATACCGGTTGATTGAATTATGTAAATATTCCAAAGTAATCATTTGCAGAGCGTCCGCCGGGCATTTGGGCGCGGGGAGAAAGTCAGGGGGAAGAGTCAGGAAGCTCCTTCAAGGCTCCTCCCTGATCAAATAGAACTGAGGCATATGGCTTACGTTTGTATTGACTGTGCTTCGTCGGTATACCCCCTCTTTCGAATCCCGAATGGCGACTCCCCCGGTTCTTTATCAGATGAGATTGACAGCCCAGGTATGAACGTTTAAAATAGTGAAACAAGTTAAGTATGGTGGAGATTTGGAGATCCGACTAATGAATGCTGTCCCTGTTGCATCCAGGATGGCGACTTTAGTCCGGATCTTTTTGTTTTGTCCAACGCTCTAACGAGAAAGCATCAATGCGTCTGCATAAGCATTAAAAAGATCAATAGCAGCTATAAAAGAACGGCTTGGATGGGACTCCCTCTTACTTAACTAAGACATAAATAGGGAGGATCAAATGTTAAAGTTATTTAAACCTGCGCCCGCAGTAGAAAGACTGCCGGATGAAAAGGTAGACTCGGAATACAAGAAGTTACGGCTGCAGGTGTTCATTGGAATCTTCATCGGTTATGCAGCTTACTACCTGATCCGAAAGAACTTTTCACTAGCGATGCCATACTTGCAGGAGCAAGGTTTTTCAAAGGGCGAGCTGGGCCTCGCATTGTCAGCCATTTCAATTGCTTATGGTATCAGCAAGTTTGTCATGGGAACCGTTTCAGATCGAAGTAATGCAAGGGTTTTCCTTACAGTCGGACTGATCTTATCAGCGATCATCAACTTGTTGATGGGGTTTGTACCCTTCTTTACATCTACGGTTGCAATTATGTTTGTGATGCTATTCCTGAACGGATGGGTCCAGGGAATGGGCTGGCCGCCGTCCGGCCGCGTTCTCGTCCACTGGTTCAGCGTGAGCGAGCGGGGAAGTAAAACAGCCATCTGGAACGTGGCCCACAACGTCGGCGGAGGCCTCATGGCACCATTGGCGATCGCCGGTGTTTCCATTGCCGGCACCTATTTCGGATCTCGTTTCATTGGATACGAAGGCGTCTTCATCCTTCCCGCGCTTGTCGCCATTTTAGTTGCGGTCGGAGCTTACGTCCTCATCCGGGATACTCCGCAGTCTGTCGGGCTGCCGCCTATTGAAGAGTATCGGAATGACTATCCGAACAAATCGAAAAAGACATATGAGAAAGAATTTACGACAAAAGAAATTCTCTTCAAGTACGTGTTGAACAACAAGTGGGTATGGGCAATTGCCATCGCCAACATCTTCGTTTACTTTGTACGCTACGGTGTACTGGACTGGGCTCCTGTGTATTTAAGTGAAGAAAAAGGCTTCAACATGAACGAGACCGGCATTGCATACTTTTTATATGAATGGGCGGGAATACCCGGCACTCTTCTTGCCGGATGGATTTCCGATAAAGTCTTTAAAGGTCGTCGTGGACCGGCGGGGGTAGTCTTCATGCTGGGTGTTCTCGTCGCCGTTCTCGTTTATTGGTTCAACCCGGCAGGAAATCCGTTGATTGACAACATTGCATTGATTGCAATCGGCTTTCTGATCTACGGACCAGTGATGCTGGTTGGACTGCAGGCATTGGACTTTGTGCCGAAAAAAGCGGCTGGAACTGCTGCCGGTCTGACCGGCTTGTTCGGTTATCTCGGCGGCTCCGTGGCAGCAAATGCGGTCTTGGGCTACGTTGTGGAAGCCAGCGGCTGGAATGCCGGATTTATGCTTATTGCAATTTCCTGTGTGCTGGCAGTCATCCTGTTCGCCTTCACCTGGAACGTCCGGGGGCAGGAAGTAGTCAAGGGCTGACAGATCCTGTTTGAAAAGAGGCTGGAATAGCCGATTCATCCAAAAGAAAAAAATGACGTCCGGTTTCTGCTGGCGCTAACGCCGATACGGAGACCGGTGCTGCGTGCAAACACAACAGCGAACCGCTCTCCCGGCTTTCCCGAGAAGTCATTTTCATTCATTTGCTTTTAAATATTTCAAGGGGCATCCTGCATTTTCTGGGACTGCCCCTTTTTTAAAACGATTATATGGATAATTTCCTCAACTTTTTAATATCTCATCGAATTCATTCTCCCGGGCAAATCTCAAGAACACCGCAGTGCCCCCGCCCTCCTCTGACAGGATGCCGAATGCGATGCCGATCCGGCTGCCGACGGTGTCCGCGAGATACAGGCCGAGACCGGTCGCCGCGTTGTGGATCCGGCCGGCGCCGCCCGTGAAGCCTTTCTCGAAAATGCGGGGAAGGTCATGGGCCGGGATGCCCGGTCCCTCATCCTCGATCCGGATGAATGCATGGCCGTCTTCATCACGGCCGGTCCCGATGCGGATCTGGCCGCCTGCAGGGCTGTACTTCACCGCGTTCGTGAGAATCTGGCGGACGACAAACCGCGCCCACTTCACGTCGGTCCGGATTTGTGCGTCCTCTCCTTCGATTTCCACGGCGAGATCCTTCTCCATGCACCAGGCCGCCAGTTCCCGGACTTCCGGTGCGACGAGCGACCGGACGCCCGCCGTCTCCGGAAGGAAATCCGACGCAAGCGACGGCATCCGGGACATGTACAGCTGCCGGTCGATCAGCAAATGAAGCCGCAGCCACTCCGCCGAGAGCGCCCGCATCGCCGGCTCTTTCCGGTGCTCATCGAGAATCAGCTTCATCGCCGTCAGCGGCGTCTTCACCTCATGCACCCACGACGCCGTGTAATCCGCTTCCAGCATTTGCGCCTCCTTCACGGCGGCGAGCTCGCGGCGATGCGCCCGGGATATCTCCACGAGCTGATCGGTCAGGAGCCCGTCCAAGCCGGGCGCCCCGGAAGGCAGCAAATCCTCCCAATCCCCGAGCGGCTCCCCGGAAAGCCGGCGGACCTCCCGCAGCAGCCGCGTCTCCCGCAGGAACCGCCAAATCAGAAAGAGCGCGAACAGGGCGACGAGCAGCATATTGAAATAAACGACCGACGCCAGCTCCGCCGGAATGCCGCTGTCGAGGAAAATGACGAGATCCGCGAGCAGCAGCGCGGCGAGAAAGAACAGGATCCAGGGGAAACGGGATGTCAGGTAGGGAATCAGCATGGGAAGGCCTCCTTTCCGTGGGGCGTTTTGGGTTGGCGTCGGGGTGGAGTCGGGCGAGTGAGCCGCTTTTGGACGCGAGTAAGCCGCTTCTCACCGCGAGTGAGCCGCATTTCGTCGCGAGTAAGCCGCTTTCGGGTGCGAGCAAGCCGCAATTCACCGTGAGTGAGCCGCTTTCGGGTACAGGCAAGCTGCCTGTCTGTACGAGTGGTTACCTTTTTGGCGTGAGTGGGTAGCTTTTCCTTGCGAGTCGGTAGCAATCCGGGCCGAGTGGATGGCAATTCAACTCGAGTGGGTGGCAATCCCTCACGAGTCGGTAGCAATCCGCCGCGCACGCCGCGGCTACTCCGAGACCGCCATGTAGCCCATGCCCTTCTTCGTCACAATCGCATCGCCAAGCCCGATTTCCCCGAGTTTCGCACGCAGTCGGTTGATGTTCACCGTCAGCGTATTGTCGTTCACGAACCGCTCGTCGTCCCACAGGCGGCGGATGAGCTCGTCGCGCGAGACGATTTCGTTCTTCGATTCCACGAGGACGGCGAGGATGAAAAACTCATTTTTGGTGAGCTCGATCTCGGTGCCGCCGGAGCGGATGGCGCCGCGTTTCAAGTCCAGAACGGCTCCGCTCCATTCCACGACATCCGGCTTTTCTTCCCCGTAGGAGTACGTCCGGCGGAGGATCGCCTGGATTTTGGCGAGCAGCACGTCGGCGTTGAACGGCTTCTGGATGAAATCGTCCGCGCCCATGTTCATCGCCATCACCTGGTCCATCGGGTGGTCGCGAGACGACAGGAACACGATCGGCACGTTCGACACCGCGCGGATCTCCCGGCACCAGTGAAACCCGTCGAATGCCGGCAGCCCGATATCGAGGATCACGAGATGCGGCTGCGCCTCCGCGAACGCCGCCATCACCTCGCGGAAATCCGGAGGCCCGGCCACCCGCAGCCCCCACTGTCCGAGCTTCTCCTCCACCGACCGGAAAATCGACACATCATCCTCCACCAGAAACACCGTCATCTCCACATCCGCCGCCCCCTTTTCCCCTTAGTTTAACGGACCGGCAAAAAAAATTCTCCGAAAGATGATTAGATTTCGGACAGCCGGGTAACATAACAGCAACCCCACTTCTCTATTTCCCCCTTTTAGAGAATGCAGGTATTTGGCCCACGGCATTTCGCCGAGGGCCCTTTTTGATTTCAGGGAAGAAAATCCGCGGATTCTTCGCCCGGATGCGACCCGCCGGAATTGAAAAAGCTCCGCGGATGCGGAGCTTATTTCATAAAGACTCAGTCGTCCTCTTCCTTTTCAAATTCCACGATGTTCCCGGTGCGCGCATCGATGTCGATGTCGTATTCGAACATGCCGTCGTGGAGTTCCATCTCGTAGACCGGGTAGCGGTCGTCATCGTCAAGTTCGATTTCGATCACGCGTGCGTTCTCGCTGGCTTTGCCGAGGGCGATGTTGGTCGCTTCTTCCTGTGTGATCAGGTTGGCGACCGGGGCTTCACCTTCATTGAAATGATGGTTGTGTTCCTCATGACTGTCGTAGTCATCGTCCCAATCATCCTGGCCCCCGTCGTCATCCCACTCCAGCTTCAGCACTTCGCCGGTGATGGCGTCGATGTCGATGTCGGCTTCGCCTTGATCCATGAGCAGTTCGATTTCGTACATCCGGTCGCCGCGGTCGAATTCGAGCTCGCGGATGTCCCCGCCGCCCGCTGCCTCGATCGCGATGTCCTTGGCTTCGTCGGCGGAAATCCAGTCGGCGGCTGTCTGCATGACTTTTGACTGCGCCGTATCGACGAGCGTCAGTTCTCCCGGCTCCCCGTTGTTCGCCGCGAACGCCACGCCGCCGATGGCAAGCGCGCCCGCCGCAACCGGTACCGCGATCCATCTCTTCCTCATTTGAATCTCCTCCTGATCGGTGTTGATTCTACTATATCCGGCTGAGGTGAGACGGTGGTGAGGGGAAGGTTAGAAATTGATGAGAGGGACGAAAAAGGAGCGCCGGATGCGCCCCTTCCTTACTTCATCGCTCCCCGGATCTTCTCCGGAATCATGACGACTTCGGTTCTCAAGTCGACCGGCCTAAAGTCGGGGTCAATGCAGGCGTCCCAGTACTCCAGGTGTTTCTTGTCGATCCAGTGGTCGGATTGTTCCACTTCCTGGCCCCCTTCTCCTTGAACGGAGTACCAGTACAAATATTCGTCCCCATTCAGCTCTTCGCGGAAGATTGTCTCCACCCACATTTTCTCCCCCTCAAGCGTGATGAGCACGTCGCTCATATGCTCATTCAGGAATCGGAGCCATTCGTCGACGACCGACGACTTGCCTGGCTTCACCCGGAATCTCGTCAGTTCCACGTTCATGATTGATTTCCCCCTAATCAAGAGGGACGCCCCCGCGCCCCTTCTTCAGTCAGTCATCCCACAGCACGGACATCACGCGGCCGGTGATGGCGTGGATTTGGACTTCGGCGTCCATGTCGCCGGCTTCGATTTCGACGATGTAGTAGCCGCCGTCGTCGGATTCTTCGTAGTCGACGTCATCGAGTTCGCCGCGGACTTCGCGGAGTGCGATGACAGCGGCTTCGTTTTCGGTGAGCCGGACGGTTTTGGCGGGCTGGCTGTTGCTGTTTTGATTGCCGCGGTTGCCCGTCTGGCCGCCTGGATTGCCGGCGTTCTGATTCTGGTTCTGCTTGCTTTGATTTTGGTTCGTGTCCGGTTTTGGCGCGGCCGGCTTTTCGGCGGCTGCCGGTTCTTCCGCCTGTTCGGCCGGCGCTTTGTCGGTGACTTCTTCGTTCATGATGTCGCCGGTGGATGCGTCGATCTCCACATCCGTAATATGCGTGTCCTTCTCTACTTTGCCGGAATAAATGCCGTCTTTCAATGTGAGCCCGGCCGGTTCGGCGCCGTAGCGTTCCGCGAGCTTCGCTTTGATGTCTCCTTCGGGGATCAATTCGGTGTCCCCGGTTTTTTCCAGCGAAATGATGGCACCGCCGTCGGAGTCGACGATGGCGAGGAATTCGCCGTCGATGCGCGACAGCTGAACCCGGTAGACATTGCCGTCCTGCTGGATGTCCTTCACCTCGCCGCCGTACATGCTGATGATCTTCTGCTCAACGTCTTCCGCTGCGAGCGCTTCTTCCCCGCCGCGAAATGCGGTGAGCGCCACGATGATGAGAATGATGGCGGCGGCTGCTCCTAGCCCCGCCGGCAGCAACCATTTCGGTTTCGCCATGCCGATCTCCTCCTTCTTACCATCCATGATACAGGGGGAAGATTAGAAATTGCTGAGTGCCGGGAAGGACGGGGCCGCCGAATGTTAAGCAAACCGGACTGAATGTTAAGAAAGGGCTCCCGAATGTTAAGCAAACCGCGCTGAATGTTAAGAAAGCGAGCCTGAATGTTAAGAAAGCGACTCGGCCCGCACGCGGAAGGCTGCACCCGTCACGCACCTTCCCGCTCCTTCGGCAAGTCCACGCGGAAGACGGTGCCCATGCCGACGACGCTTTCGACGGTGAGGTCCGCGCCGAGTCCGATTGAAATTTCTTTCGCCAGGGCGAGGCCGAGGCCGGTGCCGCCGGTTTTCCGGTTGCGGTCGGTGCCGACGCGGTAAAACCGGTCGAACAGATGCGGCCGTGCTTCTTCCGGGATGCCGGGGCCATAGTCGGCGACGGAGATGCACGCGCGCCCGGCCCCGTCGTCGAGCGTCACTTTCACCGGTCCGTCGCTGTATTTGCGGGCGTTGTCCAGCAGGATGAACAGCAGCTGCTTCAGCTTTTCGGGGTCCGTCTCGGCGAGCACATGCTCCGGCCCTTCCACGGCAAACTCCCGGCCGTACGCCTGCCGCATCGGCCGGACGGCTTCCTCGGCGAGCACTCGCACGTCGGCCTGCTCGAATTTATACAAGTCCGGCTTGTCCGATCGCGCAAGGTCGAGCAGCTGCTGGGTGAGCATTTTCATGCGGACCGCTTCGCCGAGCATTGTCTCAACCGCTTCATTCGCCACCGCCTCGTCACCGAAACCGCGGCGCTTAAGTAGGCGCGCGTAGCTTTCGAGGACGGTGATCGGCGTTTTTAATTCGTGGGAGGCGTCGGAGACGAAGCGTTCCTGCTTTTCGTAGTTGCGGCCGAGCCGCTCCATCATGTCGTTGTAGGCGAGCGTCATTTCGTACAGTTCGTCCCGGCCGTCCGGCTCGTCGATCTTTTCGTATGTCGCGCCTTCGCGATTGGCGCGCATCGTCCGGGTGAGCCGGCCGATCGGCTGGGTGACGATCCGGCCGAGCGCGACGCTCGAGGCGAACACCGGGATCATCGCCGCTGCCGTGATGCCGATCAGGATCCAGCGCAGCGTCGACAGATTGTGTACGATGTCTCCCGACAGCTGCGTGACGTGGATCGCCGCGACGCCGCCCGCCCGGTCAATATAAGGAAGCGATACGGTGAGCGCTTTTGTTCCGTCGACTTTTGTGATCGTGTACGGCTTGTCGGGATCTGTCTCCGGCTTGAATTTCTTGAGCTGGCTGACCGAAGCCTTTTTCTCGTCGGCTCCGGTCACCCAGACCGCCCCGCTCGGCGGCATATACGCCAAGATGACACTCTTGGAGTCATCTGTCGGATCCAGCTTGTGCAACGCGACCGCCAGCTCCTCCCCCCGCGCCAGCAGCTGTTCCGCCTGCCGGTCGTACGTCATATGCGCAAACAGGAAATAAACACCCGTGCTCACGAGCGCCAGGATGATGAACATGAGCAGCGTCGTGAACACGTGGATCCGGGTCTTCAGCTTCATTTCGCGCTTTCCTTCATGACGTAGCCGACGCCGCGCACCGTGTGAATGAGCCCGTCGCCGATTTTCTTGCGCACGTACCGGACGTATACATCGACGACGTTCGTGTCGCCGTAATAGTCAAATCCCCAAACCGCATCGAGCAACTGCGCACGCTCGAACACCTGGTTCGGGTACTTGAGGAAATGCAGCAGCAAGTCAAACTCCCGCGGCGTCAGCTCGATCTCCCGGCCATCGCGCATGACCTCGCGGGTATGCTCATCAAGCGTCACCCCGCCGAACGAATGGACGTGATCCGGCTGCCCGTTGCCGCCGGCCGCCGCGCCGTTTCCGGACAGCGCCTTCGCCGTCCGCAGCACCGCGCGGATCCGGGCGAGCAGCTCCTCGATCTCGAATGGCTTCGTCACATAATCATTCGCCCCGAGATCGAGCCCCGCCACCTTATCCTCCACATCGTTCTTCGCCGTCAGCAAAATGACCGGCGCCGCCGGATCCGTCGCCCGGATGCGCCGCAGCACATCGAGCCCCGACAGCCCCGGCAGCATGAGATCGAGCAGCACGAGATCCCATCCGCCCTCGCGGAACCGGATGAGCCCCTCATCCCCCGCATGCGCGACGCCGGCCTCATACCCCTCGAACTCGAGTTCGAGCTGCAGCACCCGCGCAATATTCTCCTCATCTTCCACGATCAAAATCCGTTCAGCCATATCGTCCGTACCTCCTCGTTCCTTCTATTCTACTACGCCCGCGGCCGGCGGGTCATCCCGGGCCGTGAGGGCTTTTTGGGAAGACGGGCCGCGGATCGGCTTATCGGGATGGGCTGCGTAGGGCGGGGCGTTCGGTGGTAGACTGAGAGTATCAAGG
>NZ_LN651373.1:162028-181393 GCF_000826125.2 Bhargavaea cecembensis | reverse complement strand
GTCGGCTCCGGTCACCCAGACCGCCCCGCTCGGCGGCATATACGCCAAGATGACACTCTTGGAGTCATCTGTCGGATCCAGCTTGTGCAACGCGACCGCCAGCTCCTCCCCCCGCGCCAGCAGCTGTTCCGCCTGCCGGTCGTACGTCATATGCGCAAACAGGAAATAAACACCCGTGCTCACGAGCGCCAGGATGATGAACATGAGCAGCGTCGTGAACACGTGGATCCGGGTCTTCAGCTTCATTTCGCGCTTTCCTTCATGACGTAGCCGACGCCGCGCACCGTGTGAATGAGCCCGTCGCCGATTTTCTTGCGCACGTACCGGACGTATACATCGACGACGTTCGTGTCGCCGTAATAGTCAAATCCCCAAACCGCATCGAGCAACTGCGCACGCTCGAACACCTGGTTCGGGTACTTGAGGAAATGCAGCAGCAAGTCAAACTCCCGCGGCGTCAGCTCGATCTCCCGGCCATCGCGCATGACCTCGCGGGTATGCTCATCAAGCGTCACCCCGCCGAACGAATGGACGTGATCCGGCTGCCCGTTGCCGCCGGCCGCCGCGCCGTTTCCGGACAGCGCCTTCGCCGTCCGCAGCACCGCGCGGATCCGGGCGAGCAGCTCCTCGATCTCGAATGGCTTCGTCACATAATCATTCGCCCCGAGATCGAGCCCCGCCACCTTATCCTCCACATCGTTCTTCGCCGTCAGCAAAATGACCGGCGCCGCCGGATCCGTCGCCCGGATGCGCCGCAGCACATCGAGCCCCGACAGCCCCGGCAGCATGAGATCGAGCAGCACGAGATCCCATCCGCCCTCGCGGAACCGGATGAGCCCCTCATCCCCCGCATGCGCGACGCCGGCCTCATACCCCTCGAACTCGAGTTCGAGCTGCAGCACCCGCGCAATATTCTCCTCATCTTCCACGATCAAAATCCGTTCAGCCATATCGTCCGTACCTCCTCGTTCCTTCTATTCTACTACGCCCGCGGCCGGCGGGTCATCCCGGGCCGTGAGGGCTTTTTGGGAAGACGGGCCGCGGATCGGCTTATCGGGATGGGCTGCGTAGGGCGGGGCGTTCGGTGGTAGACTGAGAGTATCAAGGTTTGGGAGGGGATTTTGTGAAGGTGATTCCAGTAGGGATCTGGGGCGGCTATCCGAAGGCGGAGTCGGCGACGTCGTCGTTTTTGATCGAGCATGACGGGTTTACGGTGCTGTTTGACTGCGGGAGCGGGGTGCTGTCGCAGGTGCAGCGGTACAAGACGCTTGAGGAGATCGATGCGGTCGTGGTGAGCCATTACCATGCGGATCATGTGGCGGATATCGGGAGCCTGCAGTATCATCATCTGATTGCGTCTTATACGGGGAACAGGCTTCCGAAGCTTCCGATCTATGCGCACGACCGCGATGCGGAGGGGTTCGCGGGGCTTTCCTATAAAGAGGTGACGGAAGGACGCGCGGTGCGGCCGGGTGAGGTGTATGAGATCGGGCCGTTTTCGGTGACGTTCGCGGAGACGGTTCATCCGGTGTATTGCCTGGCCGCGCGGTTTGAGGCCGGCGGGAAGGCGGCCGTCTTTACGGCGGACACGGAGTTCTTCGAGGGNCGCGGCGTCAGCTCGATCTCCCGGCCATCGCGCATGACCTCGCGGGTATGCTCATCAAGCGTCACCCCGCCGAACGAATGGACGTGATCCGGCTGCCCGTTGCCGCCGGCCGCCGCGCCGTTTCCGGACAGCGCCTTCGCCGTCCGCAGCACCGCGCGGATCCGGGCGAGCAGCTCCTCGATCTCGAATGGCTTCGTCACATAATCATTCGCCCCGAGATCGAGCCCCGCCACCTTATCCTCCACATCGTTCTTCGCCGTCAGCAAAATGACCGGCGCCGCCGGATCCGTCGCCCGGATGCGCCGCAGCACATCGAGCCCCGACAGCCCCGGCAGCATGAGATCGAGCAGCACGAGATCCCATCCGCCCTCGCGGAACCGGATGAGCCCCTCATCCCCCGCATGCGCGACGCCGGCCTCATACCCCTCGAACTCGAGTTCGAGCTGCAGCACCCGCGCAATATTCTCCTCATCTTCCACGATCAAAATCCGTTCAGCCATATCGTCCGTACCTCCTCGTTCCTTCTATTCTACTACGCCCGCGGCCGGCGGGTCATCCCGGGCCGTGAGGGCTTTTTGGGAAGACGGGCCGCGGATCGGCTTATCGGGATGGGCTGCGTAGGGCGGGGCGTTCGGTGGTAGACTGAGAGTATCAAGGTTTGGGAGGGGATTTTGTGAAGGTGATTCCAGTAGGGATCTGGGGCGGCTATCCGAAGGCGGAGTCGGCGACGTCGTCGTTTTTGATCGAGCATGACGGGTTTACGGTGCTGTTTGACTGCGGGAGCGGGGTGCTGTCGCAGGTGCAGCGGTACAAGACGCTTGAGGAGATCGATGCGGTCGTGGTGAGCCATTACCATGCGGATCATGTGGCGGATATCGGGAGCCTGCAGTATCATCATCTGATTGCGTCTTATACGGGGAACAGGCTTCCGAAGCTTCCGATCTATGCGCACGACCGCGATGCGGAGGGGTTCGCGGGGCTTTCCTATAAAGAGGTGACGGAAGGACGCGCGGTGCGGCCGGGTGAGGTGTATGAGATCGGGCCGTTTTCGGTGACGTTCGCGGAGACGGTTCATCCGGTGTATTGCCTGGCCGCGCGGTTTGAGGCCGGCGGGAAGGCGGCCGTCTTTACGGCGGACACGGAGTTCTTCGAGGGGCTCGCGGAGTTCGCGGCCGGCGCGGATCTGTTGGTGAGCGAGGCGAACTTGTATGAGGAAGACAAAGGCCGGGCGCCGGGCCATATGGCGGGCAGCGAAGCCGGCGGACTCGCCCGGCTGGCGGACGCCAAGCGGCTGCTGCTCACGCATCTGCCGCAGGCCGGCGATGTGCAGGTGATCAAGGGGGCCGCCATGGAAGCCTTCGGCGACAGCACGGAACTCGCGGAACCCGGCGGCGTCGTGGAGATATGACGGAAGTGTCCGGCCTTGTGCCGGACACTTCTTTTGGTGGTCGCGGGTTCGCCGCGTCGAACCCTCCCATCAAAAAGAAGAAGCTTTCGGCGGCGGGCCGAAAGCTTTCTTAACACTCAGGGCGGTTTGCTTAACATTCAGCGGCTCTTTCTTAACATTCAGGCAGTCTTTCTTAACATTCATGCCAAAACCGCCTTCTTCACCCTCATTAACGGCTCCGTGTAATCCCAGTAATAGTAAGTAGCCCGCCCTTTTCCGCCTTTTTTCAGGTTGTAAGCGGCCAGTAAGCGTGAAGCACTGGCGCTGCTGATGCCGAACAGTTCGCGGACCTGTGCATTCGTGATTGTCCGGCTTCTTAGGAGAAACCAGTCCTCCAGCGTTTTTGTATACGGGTCGGCCGTCTTCCAGCCGCATTGATTGCACGTCCAGTTCCGGCGGCTCTTCCGGTTCAGCCGTCCTTTGCATGTTCCCGCTTCACACACCGGGCCCCAGTACACTTCCCTATCGTCGATGCCGAGCCGGGGGAAGACGGGAAACGGGATGAACGGCGTATTCTCCTTGGCGATGCGGTCCGCGAGTTCCCAAAGCTCCTCGATTGTCCTTCCTCCGCCGCCTGTCCGGCCCAAAATGTCGTTTCGCAATTCGCGCAGGCTGAACAGTTTCCCCTGGGCAGGCGGTTTTTCGATGATTCCGCTTCCTGTCATCACGACTGCCCCGTCCACACTATACGGAATATTTTTCTGGTAAAGCCAAATCCGGAGGTTCGCAATTTCATCTTGAAGCTGCAACACCGGGCAGTCGTAGCGGGCTTTCAGCTGTCCCTGCTCATCATACTTGTACAAGCCGGCCGGATTGGGCTCAAAACGGAGGCGGCCGGCGATGTTCTTGGCTTCATAGATAATTGCGTATGCAGGCAGCATGACCAGAACATCAATTTGCACATAATGCCCCGGGGAAATCTCCAGATTGACATCCCAGAGGACCGGCCACTTGATGCCGAGCGTACCCAGATACTTCAGCACCCGTTCTTCCCCCGCAATCCCGGCCCCAATCGACCGCTTCTTGCGCTCAATCTCCTCAACCAACCGGTGCTTCACTGCAAGCCGGCGAATCGCTCGGCCGTAGGCAGCTTCATGAAGGACGGCGATCGACATATTTCCACACTCCCCCTTTCACCCCGTACCATATCACGGAAAGGAAGGGGTGAATAGCCGATTCCCCAACTTTGAAAATTGAGGCACTTTTTGATGTCAAAATTGAAAAATGGAGCCTCCGGAAAGCGGTTCGGGGCTCCATAAATTGGGGGTTTCTTGAATGTTAAGCAAACGAGTGTGAATGTTAAGCAAACTGCCGCGAATGTTAAGCAAACATCGCTGAATGTTAAGAAACCAAACCACCACGCCCTTTCAAGCCCCCCCGCTCACATCCCGAATACGTTTTCCGCCACCCGGATGTAGTAAGCGGCGCCGAGCGGGAGGGCGCTTTCGTCGACTTTCATTTTGCCGTGGTGGAGCGGGTGGGCGTGGCCGAAGTCTTCGTTGTGGACGCCGATGAACTGCATGGAGGCGGGGATCGCTTCCGAGTAAAAGGCGAAGTCTTCGGTGCCGAAGGCGGGTTCGCCGACTTCGAAAACGTTCTCCGCGCCGTAGATGTCCCGGGCGGCTTGGCGGGAAATGTCCACCGGGCCGGCCGCGTTGACGACGCCCGGGCAGCCGAGTTCCCATTCCAGTTCGTATCCGGCTCCGTGGGCGTCCGTGATGCCCCGGACGACCTGTTCGAACAGGTCTCTCGCCTTCACCCGGACTTCCGGGTCGTGGGAGCGGATCGTGCCGGTGAGTTCCGCATGGGAGGCGATGACGTTGTTTGCTTCGCCGCAGTGGAAGGTTGCGATCGTCAGGACAGGGACCTTCAGCGGCGGGAGTTTCCGGGAGACGATCTGCTGGGCGCTCATGACGATCTCGGATCCGATGGCGAGCGGGTCCACGCACAATTGAGGCGTCGAGGCGTGGCCGCCGCTGCCGATGATCCGGACGATGAAGTCGTCTGCGGCGCTCGTGAGCGATCCTTCCCGGACGGAGAATTTTCCTGCCGGGTAGTCGGGCTGGATGTGGAGGGCGAAGATCTGGTCGACCTCGTCGATGACGCCTTTTTCCACCAGTTGCTCCGCTCCGCCCGGCGACACTTCCTCCGCGTGCTGGAAGATGAAGCGCATTTCGCCGGCAAATTCATCCCGGCGGCCGACGAGTTCGCTCACCGCGCCGAGCAGCATCGCCGGGTGGCAGTCGTGGCCGCAGGCGTGCATGACGCCCGGGTTTTCGGAGCGGAAGTCAATGTCCGCTTCTTCCTCGATCGGCAGTGCGTCAATGTCCGCCCGAAACGCGATGACCGGCGCGTTTCCTTCTGCCGGCTTCGTCCCTTTCAGCACCGCGAGGACGCTTGTCGCGGTCGGCTTTGATACTTCCAGGCCATCACCGAAGCCGTTCAGCACGCCTTCAATATAGTTTGCCGTTTCGAATTCCCGGTGGGAGAGCTCCGGGTGGCGATGGAGATGACGGCGCCACCCGACGACCTTTTCTGTGAGTGTTTCGTTGATCTGCTGGACCATGTAAAAAACTCCTTTCCTGATGGATCTGATCTTGACTCGCCCTCATACCTCATCAGAACGGGCCGTAGCCGACCGCCTGGGCGATGATAATGAAAATGATGCCGACCGCCACCTGGGCGAGGAACAGCGGGAAGACCCACTTGAACCACTTCGTGAACGGGATGCCCATCATGGCGAGGCCCGCGATCGTTACACCGCTTGTCGGGATGACGACATTGGACAGACCGTCTCCGAGCTGGAACGCGAGAACGGCGGTCTGCCGCGTGACGCCGAGCAAGTCTGAGAGCGGCGCCATGATCGGCATCGTGAGTGCGGCCTGGCCGCTTCCCGACGGAACGAGGAAGTTGATGAACAGCTGGGTGATGAACATGCCGACCGCATTGATGCTTGCCGGGAGTACGCCGAGGAGGCCGGCCGCGCCGTGCAGGATCGTGTCGAGCAGTGCCCCTTCCCGGGCGATGACGAGGATGGTCGTCGCGACCCCGATGATGAGTGCGCCGGACGTCATTTCCTTCGCCCCGTCGATGAATCCGTCCGCCAGGTCTCCGGGCGATATGCGGCAAATGATTCCCATGATGATTCCGCCGAGCAGGAAGATGCCGGCGATTTCGCTGATGTACCACCCTTGGGCGATGACGCCGTAGACGAGGCCCACGAATGTCAGGCCGAGCACGATCATCGCCAGTTTATGGCACGTGGATGCTTTGTACTCCTTGTCGACTTCAGGGATTTCCGACGGTTTGAACTTCCCGTATTCGGCACGCGACGGGTCTTTCTTGATCCTCCTCATATGAAGGAACAGATAACCGACGACCATGAGGTAAAACACCACGAACAAGGCGATCCGGAGTCCCATCCCCGAGTAGACCGGCAATTCCGCGATGGTCTGGGCGACTCCGATGTTGAACGGGTTGGTGATCCCCGAGACAAAACCGACGGACATCATGCCGAGTGCGACGGATGCGTAGCCGGTCAGTGTATCCAGCTTCAGCGCCAGGAACATCGGGGCGATGATCGCGATGTAGACGAGCTGGTCTTCGGCCGAACCGATCAGGGCACCGAGCAGGGCGAACATCAGGGTCAGGATCGGGACAAGCACGTATTCCCGCGCAGCGAAGCGGGCGGCCGTCACTTTGATGAGCGCATCGATTGCGCCCGTCCGCTGCATCATGCCGAGCGCCCCGCCGAACAGGAAGACGAACAGGATGATCATCCCGCCTTCGACAAAACCGACGTGGACGCTGTTGAACATCTCAAGAAACCCGATCGGCTGCTGGTCGATATAATGGAACGAATCCGGGTTCACGATACTCCGGCCGTCCACGTCTTCCCGGTCATACTGGCCGGCAGGGACGATGTAGGTCAGGGCCGTCATGACGAGGATGATCATAAACATGAGGACGAACGGATTCAGCGACCTCTTTTCTTTCTTCTCCGGCCCCTCTCCGGGCGGTGCGCCTTTCGGTCCATCGATCGGCTTGTTCATCGTCGACACTCCATTCTGATTTGTTTTCATTGGCATGGGTAAAGCGGCGTGCCGTTTTTACGGCATGGTCGCCAAGGTGTCTCATCCCGCGGTGTCTGCGGTCTTTGCGCCGGGGATCTTCTTCCGGCGGGTGAAATGAACACTTCGCTGTATCCGCTTACAATACAGGGCACAAGTTCCAATTTTCAGTCTAAATTGATGAACGGGAGGCCCGCCGCCGGTGTTTCCGGCAGTGGTCCCTCCCCTTTTTGGCTTGGTCTATCCGATTCAGAATCGCAGCGACAGGCAACTGAGACCGCCGTCCTGCTTCTGGACTTCACTCATATCGAGTTCGATTGTTTTGTAGCCGGCTTCTTCGATTTTGCGCTTCGTTTCCGGGAAGCCTGCCGGGATGATGACGCGGTCGTTCACCCGGATGCAGTTCGCGGAGTATTCGTCTTCCTTGCCGATGACGATCTTGTCATAGTCGGCGAAGGCGGGATGATCGATGAACTCGCCGGCGACGACCATGTTGTTGTTTCCGAGATAGGCGATGCCCGTCTTCAAATGGAAGAACTCCTCGAGCGGCAGGATTTCCGCAGTGTAGCCTTCCTTTTCGACGATCTCTTTGAGCTGGCGGGCGCCTTCTTCGTTCGTCCGCTCGGACAGGCCGATGGAGAAGCGGTTGTCCGCCTGGAGCACGTCCCCGCCGTCAAGGAAGCCCGGCGATTCGATATGATAGAACGTTTCGTAGAACTTGCCGAGCGCCTTTTCGATCGCTTCCTTTTCGCCGTTGCGGCTTTCCGCGCCCGGGTTGGCGATCACCGCGAATTCCGGAGTGAGGACGGCCGGGTCTTCGACGAAAACAGAGTCCGGGTACTGCTCATCCGCCGGCAATTCGGTCACTTCCACGCCGCAGCTCTTCAGCGCTTCCACGTATGCTTGATGCTGTTCGGCGACTTTGCCGTAATCGGGTTTTCCGAGGTCGGAGGTGGTGAGGCCGTCGACATAGCTTTTTGCAGGTGCTTTAACGATGACGTTCTTGAATTGGGACATGTTGTTCTTCCTTCCTATGGTGGGTTTTCATTTCTCGATGAACAGCTTCCGGATGAGCGTTTCCAGCATGGCCGGCAATCGTCTGAATGCGCTGTCCATGTGGAGGCGCTCTGTCCGCTGATGGGCGTCGCGGCCGAGCGGTCCGAGGTTCAGGACGGGGGCGGACAGTTTCCGCATGCCTTCGAACGGGATGCTGTACGTGTCTCCCCATACCGGCGTGTTGCGTTCATAGACGATCCAGCCGTTGCCGTCATCCTTGTAGTTGACGTAGCTCAAGTCGCAGATGCCGTTGAAATAATGGATCTGGCCGAGTTTCGTACCGAGGGCATCCGCCGTTTCTTTCATGAGGGCGACTGCATCCCGGACGAGCTTCTCATCCGAAGAGTTGATCGCCGGATAATAAGGCGGGGCGTACAGGAGAACGATGGCCGGGGACAACTCCTGGCATTCGATCATCAGCAGGTCCGCGACGGCGAAGCTCTGGGCCCGCTCGTCGGTGCCCGCTCCGGCAATTGCTTCTTCTTTCAGTCGCCGGACCGTCTCCGGACCGAGCTTGTCTTCGGCGTGCGCGACAATCTGTTCGTAGCGGTACACCTGCACATCGCCGATGCCCCGGACTCCCTGCCTGCGGCAAATCTCACGGTATTCGGAGCTGCACTCGGCTGCGGAATCGCGCGCAACCCGTTCAAACGTTTCCATCACGTCGGCCGCGGTGCGCCTGTACAGGAATACATTGTAGAGGGCGGCCGCCCGGTACGGCGTCTGGGTCGAGTACCGGTCTTTCAAGTCGCGTTGATAAAGGGAGACCGGAAGCGGCGTCGTCTCCCCGAACTCCGTCTCCTCGAACAAGTCGCAAAACTCCATCCGCCGGGTCAGGAATGAAGCGATGTAATTTGCGGTCAGGCCCTGGAATGGCTCGCCGACATGCGTTTCCTTCCCGTAGAAAAGCGCAGCCGGCATGATTTTCCCGATCGTGCCGGAGTAGATGTATTCCTTTTCGTCGCCCGGCTCCTGCGTGAAAGACGGTTCCCCGTTCAAAAACAGGCTGTAGGACAAATCATGCGCTTCCGCCAGGCCGAGCATCACCTCGACCGCGACCCGCATGCCCGCGGAGTTGACTTCCTCATCCGGTACGGTCAGGAGCAGAAGGTTGACCGGCCAGTTCTCGTCCGCCGCCTGTTCGATGAGCGCCATATGCGCGGCGAGCCCCGCCTTCATGTCCATCGTGCCGCGCCCGAACAGATACTCTCCCGATTCAAGATCCGCCCGCGCTTCTTCATGGAGCGCGTCCTTCACTTCGTGCAGCTTCGCGGTCAGTTCCTCGGGCAGCGTCGACAATGCCTGGAGGGCGCCGTATTCCTCGGTCTGCACGGTGTCGAAGTGGCTGATGAGCACAATCGTGTCGGCCGCTTCCGGATGCTTATATAGCGCCGTGACCGTATGCCGGCCGTAATCCACGTCGTGGAGGGCGACCCGGTCCGGATGCTGCCTGAAGTGATCCATCTCCCGGAGTTTCGTCTCAAGCCGGTGCGCAAACAAGCGCTCCCCCTCCGTCAGCGTGCGGCTGTCCCAGCTCACCAGTTCACAGAGAAGCGCACGGCGCGCTTCCGGTGTATCCCATCTGCGTCCCATCAGTCGGCCTCCTTCCGTGCTGCGGGTTTTCCCGACCCGCGGACAATAAGGCACTTCATTTCCTGATCACCGGGCACGTCAGGCACGTCGGCCCGCCCGTTCCTTTAAAGGTGATTTCGTCGCCTTTGTATTCATGGACCGTCGCGCCGGCCGCTTCGAGCGCCGCTTTCGTCACCGGGTTGCCCGACGGAATGACGACGTGGCGCGGAGCAAGCGCGAGCACATTGCATCCGAGATTGTCATATTCCTCCTCCGGGACTTCGATGAGCTTGACGCCGCCATTGATCAGTCGCTGCCGGAGAAAAACCGGCATGAGCGGCGAGTGGACAACCGCCAGGTCACGGTCGACCATGCTCAGGAAAGACATGAGATGCAGGCACTCGGCCTCCCCCCGGTCGTGCGGAAGCTGGACTTCGATGAATTCGTCGACATAGGGTGCCGTTAGTTCACGGAGCTGTCGGATCGCCTCGTCATTCGTCCGGTATCCGCGGCCGACGGCAATCGTCCGGTCATCCAGCCAGACGATGTCGCCCCCGTCGGATACGGCTTCACCGGTGAGTTCCCCGATCACCGGTATGCCTTTTTCCTGCAGGTACTGTTTATAAATCCGCGCTTCCGGCTGCCGGAGCTCCTTGCCGGATTTCAGGATGATGGCGCCTTCAGGGGTGAATTTGACGGGATCATGCGCGTAGAGCGAATCGAGCCCCGCCTCCTCCGCTTCCGGAAGGAAATCAATCTCCGGGACGTGGGCTTCGAGGATATTCAGGAACTCGTCGAATTCGCGGACCGCCTCGCCGTAATCCGGCACGTCTGTGTAATTAAACATCCGCCAGTTTTCATCGAGATGTTCCTGGCTGCGGAATGCCTGCTCGGGACGCTTCACGATGACCCGTTCGAGCGGTCCGTACATCGATGAAAGGAAATGCATGTGAGAGATCCTCCTTTTTCCGTCAGGCAGAAAGTTTTTTCACTAAACGGAAAGTTGTTGGTACAAATATACGAACTTCATGCTATACTGTCAATATATTTAGATATTTCCGTTAGGTGAGAAAGATATATTGGAAAAGGTGTGTGTTCCTCCCTGACTAACAGGAAGAAGACACATCCGCTTTGGAAGGAGAGAACAAGATGCAGGCACTGGAACGCACGATGGGAATCGCCTCTCTGCTGGCGGAAGCCGATCACGGGGGGCTGTCGATTTCCGAGTTGGCCCAGCGGAGCGGACTGCCGCTCAGCACAATGCACCGGATGCTGAAAGCGATGGCCGATGTCCGGCTGGCGGAGCAGGATGAACAGACGAAGCTTTACCGGCTCGGGCCGGTTTGGATGGAATACGGACTTCGCATCTATGATTCGATCGACTACATTTCCAAAATCCGGCCGGAGCTCGAACGGCTGGCCCGCGAGGTGAACGAAAGTGTTTATTTGAGCCGTCCTTCCGGCATTGAAGCGGTCGTCATGGAACGGATCGACAGTGAGGACAATCCGATCCGCGTCAACGACAAACTCGGCCTCCGCATCCCGATGCACATCGGGGCCGCCAATAAATCCATGCTCGCCGCCATGCCGGACGATCACGCATCGGATATCCTCACCCGGCTCATCCCGAAAGAAGACGTCGCGGGATTCATGGAACAGCTTGGCCGGATCCGCGAGCAGGGCTTCGCGGACAGCCACGGCGAGCGGACGCCCGGCACTTCTTCAGTCGCCGTCGCCGTCAAAGACGGCCTCGGTGCCGTGATCGGCTCCGTCTCCATCGGCTTCGTCAACTACAGCCTCACGGACGAACGGCTCGCCTTCCTCGCCGGAAAAGTGAAAGAGACAGGCGCCCGGATCTCGGCGAAGCTCGGAGTCGGATGACAACGCAAAGGGGCTGTCCAGAAAGTCGATAAAAACGACTTTCTGTAACAGCCCCTTTCTTGTTTTTTATCTCTCTCAAAAAAATAGAAAAAGACCGCTGCCTTTTGTAGAATGGAGTCACCACAACAACACACACAAAGGAGCGATCTTTTTATGTGCAATCCGAAGACTGCTACAACAGAGTATATCACAGAAATGGAGATCTTGGCAGAGGTGAACAAGCCTGAGGAAAAACGTCCAAAACGCCGGTTGGCGCCTGTCTTCAAGCCCTATGATAACCGCCAGTCCTTCGCCATCTTCGATGTCGAATCGCTGGTTCCCGATGACCATGTGGCACGTGTCATTGATGAAATGATCGAGACGATTCCGGATGATCAGCTCATTGCGCATTATTCCGGAGGCGGCCGCAGTTCTTACCACCCGAAGATGATGCTTAAGATCATTCTTTACGCCTACTCCCAAAAGGAATATTCCTGCCGGCGCATTGAAAAGCTGACAAGGGAAAGCATTCCTGCTATGTGGCTGGCCGCCGGCCAGCTTCCCGACTACCGGACCATCAATGAGTTCCGCGGGGTCCGAATGCCCAAGATGATCGATGATTTATTCGAAGCGATGGTGATGGAATTGCATCATCGCGGCTTCATTGACTTTGAAAATTACTTCCTCGATGGGACGAAAATCGAGGCGGATGCCAATAAATATTCCTTTGTATTCAAGAAAGCGGTGTTGGGATACGAGGAAAAGCTGAAAAAGAAAATCAGCGAGACCCTGCAGGAGATCCATGAGATTGCAGAGGCAGAGGGATTCGAAATGGGAAGTCTGCCTGAAGGTGATCCTTCGGTGGAGGAACTGATGGAGACCGTCTCCCGTTTGGAAGGACAGGAAGAGATCCTGACGGACAAAATTGAGAAAGAGACAGATACAGCGGTCCGCAAGGGAATCCGTAGAAAACGCTCGATGATCCGCAGGAAGCTCAAGTTGGTCCGGGATGACTTCATTCCGAGGAAAGAGAAATATGCTGCCCAGCTTGAGGTTTGCGGAGAAGACCGGAATAGTTACTCGAAGACAGACCCGGATGCCACATTCATGCGAATGAAAGAAGATCATATGAAAAACGGCCAGCTCAAGCCCGGCTACAATATCCAGATGGCCACCGAGAACCAATTTGTTCTTTTCTATTCTGTTCACCAGCGGCCCACAGACACCCGGTGTCTGATCCCACACATGGAAGCCTACCGGGAAACTGCGCTGCCGATGCCAAAGCGCATTGTCGCGGATGCGGGATACGGAAGTGAGGAGAATTACCTTTATCTTCTCGGAGAGGAAGACGGAGAAGCGGTTGCCGATTTTCTAATCCCGTATAACACCTACCTGAAGGAACAATCGCGCAGTTATAAGAAAAACGCATACAACGCCAAGAACTGGGCGTATCACGAAGAGGATGATCTGTTCGTCTGTCCGAACGGACGGAAAGTCCGCTTCAAGAAATACATGAAAAAGAAAAATGCGTCTGGCTTCGTCCAGGATTTCAAAATCTATGAGTGCGAGGATTGCAGTGACTGCCCGTTGAAAGCACTGTGCACCAAGGCAAAAGGGAACCGGCAGGTTCACTGGAATCCGATTTATGAGGAATTGAAGGCCAAGGCAAGAAAAGCCCTTGATGATGAAACCCTAAAACAGATCTACGCCCTTCGGAAAATCGAAGTGGAGACAGTTTTTGGGAATCTCAAGGGCAATTTGGCGTTCCGTCGATTCCATCTTCGAGGGCTGGATAAGGTTCACTTGGAGTTTGGAATCCTGGCACTCGCCCACAATTTCCTGAAAGTGGCGGGCATCCTGCGGATGCCTTCTGCCAAACATATTCAAAATAAAAGGAAGGAGGCGAAAAACGATTTGTTTTTCGCCTCCTTCATCATTTTAGGGACTTATCGGACAGCCCCTTCTCAATTAACTCGGGTTGTAGAAGATCGGTGCATCCGGTCCGAGCGGCAGTCCGAGGAGCATCCAGATGATGAGGACGGCGCTCCAGACGCCGAGGAAGACCATCGAGTACGGGAACATCGTGGAAACGAGTGTCCCGATGCCCATTTTCTTGTCGTATTTCTGGGCGAACGCGATGATGACCGCAAAGTAGGTCATGAGCGGCGAGATGATGTTCGTCGACGAGTCGGCGACGCGGTACGCCATTTGCGTGAGCTCCGGCGAGTAGCCGAGCTGCATCATGATCGGAACGAAGATCGGGGCCATCATCGCCCATTTGGCGGAGGCACTGCCGATGAACAGGTTGATGAATGCCGCGATCACGATAAACAGCAGGACGAGCGGGATGCCGGTGAGCTTGATGCTCTGCAGGAATTCCGCGCCGTACACGCCGAGGACGAGGCCCATTCCGGATTCGGAGAAGTAGGCGACGAACTGGGCGGCGGTGAAGCTGAGGACGATGAACATGCCCATCGACGCCATCGTCTTGCCCATCATTTCCGCGACGTCTTTGTCGTTGCGGATGACTTTCGTCACTTTCCCGTAGACGAGTCCCGGAATGAAGAACAGGATCGCGATGATCGGGACGAGCGAGCTCATGAACGGCGAGCGGATGATCGGCATGTCGCCTTCGTCGCCTCGGAGCGGTGCACCCGGAATGACGACGAGCAGCAGCATGAGGCCGGCTGCGATGACGACCGAGACGGCGGACCAGATGAGGCCCTTCTTCTCGACCGACGTCAGCTTTTCCATGCTTTCGCGGAATTCGCCCTTGTACTCGCCAAGGCGCGGCTCGACGATCTTCTCGGTCACCCACGCGCCGGCGAGGGTCAGGACGAAGACGGAGATCGCGATGAAGTAGTAGTTCATGGCGATGTTCATGCTGCCGGCGTATGCCGGATCGATGATCTCCGNGCGAGGATTGCAGTGACTGCCCGTTGAAAGCACTGTGCACCAAGGCAAAAGGGAACCGGCAGGTTCACTGGAATCCGATTTATGAGGAATTGAAGGCCAAGGCAAGAAAAGCCCTTGATGATGAAACCCTAAAACAGATCTACGCCCTTCGGAAAATCGAAGTGGAGACAGTTTTTGGGAATCTCAAGGGCAATTTGGCGTTCCGTCGATTCCATCTTCGAGGGCTGGATAAGGTTCACTTGGAGTTTGGAATCCTGGCACTCGCCCACAATTTCCTGAAAGTGGCGGGCATCCTGCGGATGCCTTCTGCCAAACATATTCAAAATAAAAGGAAGGAGGCGAAAAACGATTTGTTTTTCGCCTCCTTCATCATTTTAGGGACTTATCGGACAGCCCCTTCTCAATTAACTCGGGTTGTAGAAGATCGGTGCATCCGGTCCGAGCGGCAGTCCGAGGAGCATCCAGATGATGAGGACGGCGCTCCAGACGCCGAGGAAGACCATCGAGTACGGGAACATCGTGGAAACGAGTGTCCCGATGCCCATTTTCTTGTCGTATTTCTGGGCGAACGCGATGATGACCGCAAAGTAGGTCATGAGCGGCGAGATGATGTTCGTCGACGAGTCGGCGACGCGGTACGCCATTTGCGTGAGCTCCGGCGAGTAGCCGAGCTGCATCATGATCGGAACGAAGATCGGGGCCATCATCGCCCATTTGGCGGAGGCACTGCCGATGAACAGGTTGATGAATGCCGCGATCACGATAAACAGCAGGACGAGCGGGATGCCGGTGAGCTTGATGCTCTGCAGGAATTCCGCGCCGTACACGCCGAGGACGAGGCCCATTCCGGATTCGGAGAAGTAGGCGACGAACTGGGCGGCGGTGAAGCTGAGGACGATGAACATGCCCATCGACGCCATCGTCTTGCCCATCATTTCCGCGACGTCTTTGTCGTTGCGGATGACTTTCGTCACTTTCCCGTAGACGAGTCCCGGAATGAAGAACAGGATCGCGATGATCGGGACGAGCGAGCTCATGAACGGCGAGCGGATGATCGGCATGTCGCCTTCGTCGCCTCGGAGCGGTGCACCCGGAATGACGACGAGCAGCAGCATGAGGCCGGCTGCGATGACGACCGAGACGGCGGACCAGATGAGGCCCTTCTTCTCGACCGACGTCAGCTTTTCCATGCTTTCGCGGAATTCGCCCTTGTACTCGCCAAGGCGCGGCTCGACGATCTTCTCGGTCACCCACGCGCCGGCGAGGGTCAGGACGAAGACGGAGATCGCGATGAAGTAGTAGTTCATGGCGATGTTCATGCTGCCGGCGTATGCCGGATCGATGATCTCCGCACCGAGGATCGTCAGCTCGCCGAGGAGCGCATCGGTCCCGGACAGAAGCAGGTTGGCGCTGAACCCGCCGGACACCCCGGCGAATGCGGCGGCAAGACCCGCGAGCGGATGCCGGCCGAGCGCGGCGAAGATGACCGCGCCGAGCGGCGGAAGCACGACATAGCCCGCGTCGGACGCGACGGACGACATGACGCCCGCAAAGACGAGCCCGAGCGTGATGAGCCGCTTCGGCACCGACATGACAAACCCGCGGAGCAGCGCGGAAATGAGGCCGGACCCCTCCGCCACCCCGATGCCGAGCATCGTGAGAAGCACGACTCCGAGCGGCGCAAAGCCGATGAAGTTGTCGGTCATGCTCGTAAATATGTAATGGATCCCCTCTTTATTGAGGAGGTTTTTCACCTCGATCATTTCCCCCGGCTTGCCCGGATGTTCGACCGAAATGCCGAACGACGAAACGATCGCGGAAAGGATCAGCACGAGAAGTGCGAGGCCGGCGAAAAGTGTCACCGGATGCGGGAGCTTGTTCCCGACGGTCTCGATCGAATCGAGGAATTTTTGGAAAAACCCTTTTTTCTTGTTCGCTTCCATGTTTTCTCCTTTCTTAGATGACCGTAAAGATTCAGTCTTCTTAACGCCTGGTCACAGGCACTCTGAGTAGTATAGCGGACCGGTCCCTCGAAATGAAGACGTTTTCAAGAAGTGTCAATCGAGAGAAACGGGTGAATGTTTGGAAGAGGGAGAAGGTGGGAGTGGCAAGGCGGGAGAGGCGTGGAGAGGCGAATCGAACGATTAAGTGTTTGAATCGAACGATTAGGCACTTGAATCGAACGATTAACAGTTTGAATCGAACGATTAGCGCTCTGAATCGAACGATTAGCTTCGCCAGGATCAGGCGACTCGGCAGCTTGCCATGGAAGTGAAAACCTGTGTAGGTCGAAAGAATCATTTTTTCTCGAATGACGTACATAACTGTACGCAAAATTAAATTTCGAACTCATTTTTCCGAGTTAACACCCGGTTATCCACAGGCCCGGACGGCACTGCTTTTATAGCATCTTCCCCCCGCCACGAGACCGTGCTATGGTTGAGGAAATACGAGGGAAAGCAGGTGGCGGACGTAGCATCCGAGTCATCTTCCAAACTGATTATCCATTGCCAGGAACGTGTCGTTGCGCGATTCAGAGGACCTCAAAAAAAGAAAACCGAGTTGGAGAAGCAATTGAACAATAAAAGAGCCGGATTGGCAGGCGAAGAGCGTCTGCTGGACACGATTCATTCAGCCGGATTGCCGCAGGGGAGCAAAGTTTTGTGGGATATTGGACTGCCGATGCCTTTTGGTGCGTTCATCCAGCTGGATACGATTTTAATTATGCCTTCCGGTGTCTTCATTTTTGAAGCCAAGCAGATCGGAGGCAGACTCCGGTTCACCCAGGGACCGGCCGAGCTTCAGAAGGTCGAAAACGGGCTGGTCACCCAGTCGATGGACTGTCCCGTCGCTCAATTCAGGGATCAACAAGAAAGTCTCGGCAACTGGCTTCAGATGCAACAGTTGAATGTGCCGGTGGGCGGAGCGGTCGTGCTCACTGCAAACCCCATTGTCGAGCAGATTCAGACGGGATTGCCGGTGATCCGCCTGCGGGAACTGCGGAGCCTGATCCGTCTTCATGCGGGCAAGCCGACGATCTGGACGGCGGATGAAATCCTGGAGATCGCCGGAAGGATCGGCGAGAGTCACACTCCCTACCTGCCGTTTCCTTATTGCGATTTCGCGCAGATTGATCGCCGGGATTTATATTGGGGACCCATCTGCATATGCACGGGCTGGTTGGATAAGGCGTCCGAGCGGATCTGGACATGCCCCCTCTGCGGTTTAGAGAAAGAAGCGCCTTACAGAGAAACGATCCTGGACTGGCTTTTGCTGAGAAGCAGAACGATCACCCCGAGGCAATGCCGCGAGCTGTTCCTCCTGAGCAGCTCCAGCAGTCCGCAACGAATTCTTTCCGAGTTTCCGCTCCGGAAAGTTGGAAAGGGACGTTCCGTCCGCCATGTGCTCGATTACCCGCAAGCCCTCCGATTTCTCCATGACATGCAACAGCTGGTGCTCAGTACGAGATGACGTTTTTGGGCGAATCGAACGATTAGGCGTTTGAATCGAACGATTAGCCTCTCGAATCGAACGATTAACCGGTTGAATCGAACGATTAGCCTTCCGAATCGAACGACTAGCCGCCGTCTATGTTGTAGCCCCACCCCACACAAAAACCCCGCCAAGGCGGGGTTTTTCCTTACGCGAACACGAACCAGGACAGCACGGCGGCCAACACAAGGCGGTAGATCGCAAACGGGGTGAGTTTGATTTTGTCGATCAGCTTCAGGAAGAATTTGATCGAGATCAGCGCGAAGATGAAGGCGCTCACGAAGCCGACGATGTAGAACGGCAGGTGGGCGGCGGTCATTTCGTCCATGTTTTTCATGACGGAGACGAGGCTCGCGCCGGCCATGATCGGGACGGCCATGATGAACGTGAAGTCGGCCGCCGTTTTGTGGTTGAGGCCGAACAGGACGCCGCCGGAGATCGTGGCGCCGGAGCGCGAGAAGCCCGGCCAGAGCGAGAGGCACTGGACGAGGCCGATCGCGAGCGCCTGGCGGTATGTGATCTGGTCGAGCGACGTGACGCGCGGATTTTTCGGACCGAATTTGTCGGCGGCGATCATGAGGATTGCGCCGGCGACGAGCGCCCAGATGACCGTCTTCACGCCGAACAGATGGTCGTCGATAAAGTCCTTGAACGCGAAACCGATGATGACGGCCGGCAGCATGCCGATGATGACGTGCAGCAAGTTAAACCGCTCGCTCATCTTGCCGTCGGTCACGTCCCCTTGATAGAGGCCGATCAGGCTGAACAGCCGTTTCCAGAACACGACGACGACCGCCAGAATCGAACCGAGCTGCACGACGATCTTGAATGTATTCGCCGAGTATTTGCCGAGGAACTCCTCGGTTTTCAGCCACATGTCGTCGACGATGATCATATGTCCTGTCGACGAGACGGGCGCAAACTCGGTCATGCCCTCGACGAAGCCGAGGATGAGTGCTTTCAGAAGTTCAAATAATTCCATATTGCGTTAAGCCCGCTTTCTTCGGAAATTAAAATACGAGAGGAGGCCCGCCACCAACAGCAGTCCGAGGACCAGGTAGGCGAACGTCGAATACACATCCATATACCGGACGACGATGTGCCAGTTCTCCCCGACCGCGGCGCCGAGCGACACGAGGACGGTGTTCCAGAGCAGGCTGCCCGCCGCCGTCAGCACGATGAACGAGCCGAGGTTCATCCGCGACATGCCCGCCGGAATCGAGATGAGGCTCCGGACGAGCGGGACGAGGCGGCAGAAAAAGACGGTCCACACGCCGTGGCGGTCGAACCAGCCGTCCGCCCGCTCGATGTCCCGGCGCGTCAGCCGGAGCACGCGGCCCCACCGG
>NZ_LN651373.1:130188-161229 GCF_000826125.2 Bhargavaea cecembensis | reverse complement strand
CAGCCGGAGCACGCGGCCCCACCGGTCGACCCCGCGGCCGAGCCGCTCCGCATCGAACATCCGCCCGGCCGCGTACAGGACGAGCGCGCCGGCGACCGAACCGGCCGTCGCCGCCGCGATGAC
Organism: Bhargavaea cecembensis; assembly: GCF_000826125.2. Taxonomy (GTDB): domain Bacteria; phylum Bacillota; class Bacilli; order Bacillales_A; family Planococcaceae; genus Bhargavaea; species Bhargavaea cecembensis_B. The sequence goes on along the minus strand of NZ_LN651373.1, from coordinate 161,106 downwards.
CATCGGCTTCGTGAGCGGTCCGGCCGCGGCCATGAACCCGCCGAACGTCAGGATGACCTCCGACGGAATCGGCGGAAACACAATCTCCGCCAGGATGAGCAGGAACACACCCGCATACCCGAACTCCGCCATCACCCCGGTGATCCAGTTCTCCATCCGGTTCCTCCGATTTTCTTAGTCAGTTTACTAGAAGCCGCGTGCCGGCGCAATCCGGTCTTCCAGCCCATTTTGATTCAGAAAGAAAAGAAGTGCGCCCGCCGCGCCGGACGGGTTCTCGAATCCTTAAAGACGCGGGAGCGGGGAAATGGTTCCGGGACGTCCGCAGATTTTATTCTTCGTCGGCCTTCGTCACCGTGACCGACCGGTCGAACCGGAGAGTGAACAGGACGACCGTCTCTTCCCCGGCCTTCGCATGGGCGCGGATCCTCACTTCATTGAACCGGCGCTCGGCCGGGAAGTTGGAGTCGAGGATCTCCCAGTGGCGGTCCCGGACGGCATGGCGGATGAGCACGTCGACGCCGGTTTCCTTGGCGTTGCGGATTTCGTATACGTATGTTTCATCCTCATAGCGGCCGGTCTTTTCGGTGTCGGCCCTTCCGGAATCGATCGTGACGTCGAACGCTTCGCCGATCAGAAGCCGGATGTTCTCATCTTTCGCGGTGTGGCCGATCCGGTCCTCGCCGATGAACTCGGATGTGCCGTCCGACGGATTTTCCCGGTACATCTTTACCCGGCCCTTCGGCAGCGGGAAGCCGAGCCCGCTTTCTGCACTGTTGCGGAACTCGAGGAACACCGCCGGCTTCCGGTCGTGATAAGTCGCCTCATACACGATGTGCCCCCTCGCCTCGTCCGCCTCAAGCAGCTTGATCTGCTTTTGCTGGCGGTCCTTCACCGTGACGGGTTGCGGCACCGTATACATATGATAGTCGGCAAACGACTCGTGTTCCGGCATCGCCTGTGAATAGAGGACCTGCTCAGGGATAATGCGTGCGTCGAACGGAGAGCTCGCCCGGTTGACGGTGCCCGCAATCACGCGGAGCTTCGCGTTCTCGAACGTCATGCCTGATTCGTTGCGCAGCGTCATCCAGCCCGTCAGGCGGAACTCCTCCTCGCCGCCCGTCTCGGCGGGAAGTCCGATCACGTAATCGGTCTCCCACGACATCCCGCCCGTCAGGTAACTCATCCGGACCCGGCCGTCCCCGTTTTCTTCCGGCGACGCGAGCCAGACGAGCGCCGGGCGGAGGATCAGACCGCCGGGAAGCTCCGGCAGCCGGATCTCACCTTCCGGATCAAGCACGATCTCGCCCGTCTCCACATCTTCCCCAACAATGCCGTTCTGTGCACTGAGCAGCCGGAACCGCCGCGCCTTGCCGGTCTCCCGGTCGACGATCGACAGCTCGCGGCCGATGTACTTCTCCAACAACTTATTCTTGTCCACGAGGTCATATTCATAGTTCAGCTCGCGGATCCGGACCCCGTCCACGAGAATCGATTCCGTCTCGATCCGCTGTGCCACATCCAGATAGCGCAGCACCCCGTCCTCCGGAAACGAAGGCAGCGTCCTCTCCTCCTTGACGAGCGCGAATCCGTCGTTGTACACCGTCAGCGCCCGCGTGACCGCGTCTTTCCCCGAAATATCTGCCGGCATGTGGATCCCTCCTTCTTTCATTAGTTTACTATATACAACCGGTTGCCGGTCCTCCCTTCTTGCCGGGGTTTCGTTTCCCCATCTCCGCTCTCCGTGAAATTTCGTCTCCGAAACGGTTTACTTTTCAGACAAACGGATATAGAATAGGATAAAAGTTGCGCGAGGGAAACTTATTTATTCTTCTGCATACACTAGACGGAAAAAAGGTGATCATATGGCGACAGCGCTTGACGTGGACGATATCCGCGTTTCGTATGACGGCAAGGAAGTGCTCAGGGACGTCAGCTTCTCCGCGCCCGGCGGCAGGCTGACCGGCATCATCGGGCCGAACGGGGCGGGCAAGTCGACGCTCATGAAGGCGATTCTCGGACTGCTCAACCCGGACCGGGGCACGGTCCGGTTCAACGGCCGCCCGCTCAAGGAAATGAGGAAAAACATCGCGTACGTCCCCCAGCGGAGTTCGATCGACTGGGATTTCCCGATCAACGTGCGCGACACGGTCCTGCTCGGGTCGTACCCGTCGCTCGGACTCATCCGCCGGCCGGGAAAAGCGGAAAAGGAAGAAGCGCTGAAAAGCCTGCGGAAAGTCGGCATGGAAGAATTCGCCGACAGGCAGATCGGTCAGTTGTCCGGCGGCCAGCAGCAGCGCGTCTTCCTTGCACGGGCATTGCTCCAGCACGCGGACTTCCTGTTCCTCGATGAGCCGTTCGTCGGGGTCGACGCTTCAAGCGAGGACGTCATCATCGGGCTTCTGAAAGAACTCCGGAGGGGCGGCAAGACGATCTTCGTCGTCCACCACGACCTCTCGAAGGCCGTTCATTACTTCGACGACCTGATCCTCCTCAACGGGGAACTCGTGAAATACGGCACGACCGAAGACGTGCTCCAGCCGGACATCATGAGCCGGGCATACGGCACACTCGGCGGTCTGTTCACCGAGAAAGGGGGAGGCCGATGAGCGGGTTCATTTCGGATATCCTCAATTACGGCTTCCTCCAGAAAGCGATGTTCACGTCGGTCATGGTCGGCATCATCTGCGGGGTCATCGGCTGCTTCATCGTGCTCCGCGGCATGTCGCTCATGGGCGACGCCATCTCGCACGCCGTGCTGCCGGGGGTCGCGATCTCCTACATGCTCGGCATCAACTACTTCTACGGTGCCGTCGTCGCCGGCGTGCTTACGTCGGTCGGCATCGGTTTCGTCTCCGAGAAAAGCCGGGTGAAAAACGACTCGGCGATCGGCATCATCTTCTCGGCGTTCTTCGCACTCGGGATCATCCTCATGGCGAAGGCGGCGAGCAGCGTCGACCTGACGAGCATCCTGTTCGGGAACGTGCTCGCCGTGCGCTCTGCCGACATGTGGACGACGCTCGCCATCGGGGCGCTCGTCCTCATCACCGTCGTGCTGTTCTATAAAGAACTGCTCGTCACGACATTCGACCCGACGCTCGCCGCGACGTTCGGCCTGCCGAACCGGCTCATCCACTACGCGATCATGGTCTTGCTGACGCTCGTCACAGTCGCCTCGCTCCGCACGGTCGGCATCATCCTCGTCGTCGCGATGCTCATCACGCCGGCGTCGACCGCCTACCTGCTCACCGACCGGCTGCCGGTCATGATCGGCCTGTCCGCCATGTTCGGCGCCTTGTCGGCGGTGATCGGGCTGTACGTCAGCTTTAATTACAACTTGCCGTCCGGCGCGGTCATCGTGCTGGCGGCCACCGCCATCTTCCTGCTCGCCCTGTTCTTCTCTCCGAAGCAGGGGCTCCTCTGGCGCGGAATCCGCACAACGAGGAACCGCAGGGCGATGCAAAACGGCGAATGAACTTCAAGTGAAACTGCGGGACGCACGGCTGGGGACGGACGGCGGCATTCGCCGATCCGTCTCCTCTCGTGTTTTCCGCTGTAAATAAAACTAAAAAAAGGAATAAGAAAGGGGTTTTTCAAGTGAAGAAAAAACTGTGGGGGGCGCTGGTTCTCTTGTTCGTCGCGGCATTCACGCTCGGCGCCTGCGGCAGCAAGGACGATTCCGGAGCATCCGGAGGCACCGAAGGCGGGGACGACGGCAAGCTGAAAGTCGTCGCCACCTTCTCGATCCTCTACGATATCGCAAACGAAGTCGGCGGCGACCGCGTCGACGTCCACAGCATGGTGCCGATCGGAACGGCTCCGCACGAATACGAACCGCTTCCGGAAGACGTGAAGAAAACATCCGACGCCGATGTGCTCTTCTACAACGGGCTGAACCTCGAAGGCGGCAAGGACGGCTGGTTCTTCCGCCTGCTGGACACGACCGGCACTGATGAATCGAAGGTGTTCGAGCTCATGAAAGGCGTCGAACCGCTGTACATCACCGACCAGAAAGGCCATGAAGGCGAAGTCAATCCGCACGCATTCCTGGATCCGAACGTCGGCATCCAGATGGTCGAAAACGCGCGGGATGCATTCGTGAAAGTCGACCCGGACCACCAGGACGAATACGAAAAGAACGCGGAAGAAATGCTAAGCAAGCTCCATGAGATCGACCAGGAATACAAAGACAAGATCGCCGAGATCCCCGAGGAGAAACGGATCCTCGTGACGAGCGAGCGCGCCTACCAATACATGGCGAAAAGCTATGGCCTCGAGGAAGGCTACATCTGGGCGATCGACACGGAAGAGAACGGATCCCCGGCACAGATCAAATCACTCGTGAACTTCATCCGTGACCGCGATGTCCCGGCCCTCTTCGTCGAATCGAACGTCGACCGCCGTCCGATGGAAACCGTCTCGAAGGAAACCGGCGTCCCGATCGCCCACGAACTCTATTCGGACGAACTCGGCGAACCGGGCTCGGAAGGCGCAACATTCCTCGATTTCCTTAAATACAATATCGAGAATATCCACGACGGGCTTATGGAATAAAAGAAAGCCGGCGGAGAACAGGTTGAACCTGTCCCCCGCCGGCTTTTTGATGGGCGGATTTTGCGAATCGAACGATTAACCGCTCGAATCGAATGATAACGCTTTTGAATCGAACGATTACGCAGCTCACGCGGGTCAGGCGTTGACGGCCGCGCCAGGCTCGGCTGTTTTCTCCGTTTCTTCGAGGAAGTCGAACACCGTGCCGATGAACGTTTTGCCGATGTACTGCATCGATCGTTCATCAACGTCGAATTTCGGATGGTGATGCGGGTACTCGGCGCCGATTTCAGGATTACCGCCGCCGGCAGTGAAGTAAGTGCCTTTCACGTGCTGTGTGTAATAGGCGAAGTCTTCGCTCCCGCTCATCGGTTCGCCCTCATGGACCCGGTCTTCGCCGAAAATGGAAGCGGCGACTTTTGCGACACGGGCAGTTGCGTCCGGGTCGTTGTAGATCGACGGGCAGTCGCGGACGTATTTGAACTCATAGCCCGCGCCGTTCCCTTCGCACGTCGTGCGCGTGAGGCGCTCCATCGCTTCTTCGATGAGATCGCGGGCTTCCGGCGCGTACGTGCGGACGGTGCCTTTGAGCACGGCTTTGTCCGGGATGACATTCGTCGTTTCGCCGCTCTGGAATGAACCGATCGTCAGGACGGCGGAGTGCATCGGATTCACGCGGCGGCTGATGATCTGCTGAAGGTTCACGACGAGCTGGCTGCCGGTGACGAGCGGGTCGACCGTCGTGTGCGGCGACGCGGCGTGCCCGCCCTTGCCGTAGATGGTGATTTCAAAGTCGTCCTGTGCGGAAGAGGAGTAGCCTTCGACCGTATACACGCCGCCGACCGGCTCGTGGGACATGACATGCGCCCCGATGATCGTATCGACGCCGTCGAGGCAGCCGTCCTCGATCATGGCCGCTGCCCCGCCGGGCGTGATTTCCTCCGCGTGCTGGTGGATGAAGACGACGGTGCCCGGAATGTCATCGCGCACTTCCGACAGCACCTTGGCGACGCCGAGCAGCGTGGCGGTGTGCAGGTCGTGGCCGCATGCATGCATGACGCCCGGGACCGTCGACTTGTACGGAACGTCTTTCTCGTCCTGGATCGGCAGTGCGTCAAAATCCGCGCGCAGGGCGATCGTCCGGCCCGGCTTGCCGCCTTTCAGCGTCCCGACGACTCCCCGGCTGCCGACACCGGTGCGGACGTCGATTCCGAGTCCGCGCAAGTACTCGGCGACGAATGCGGGCGTCCGTTCTTCATGATGGGAAAGTTCAGGGTTCATATGGAGGTCGCGGCGGATGGCGACCATTTCGTCCTGGAGCTGTTCATAGCGGTTGTACAGTTGTTCCAACATGATGCATTCCTCCTGAGGTGTGAAAATGTGCCGGTTTCAGTTCAGGCCGGCCAGACGAACAGATGCGCAATCGTGACGAAAAGGATCGCCATGATGAACTGGATAACGAACAGCGGAGCCATCCATCTGAACCACTTTGTAATGGAAATGCCGCCCATCGCAAGCGCCGCGAAAAGCAGGCCGCTCGTCGGCGAGAAAATATTTGTGATGCCGTCGCCCATCTGGAAGGCAAGGACGGCGGTCTGGCGGCTGACGCCGATCAGGTCGGAAAGCGGCGTCATGAGCGGCATCGTCAGCGCCGCCTGCCCGCTGCCGGACGAAACGATAATGTTCATGAACGCCTGGACGACGAACATCGCCCCGGCCGCGAGCACCGACGGGAGACCCGACACAAGGCCCGAGATGCCGTAGAGGATCGTGTCGATCGTATTGCTGTTATCCAGAAGGACGACCGCCCCGTAGGCGAAGCCGACGACGAGCGCCCCGACGAGCAGTTCTTCGCAGCCCCGGACGAATGCCATCGTCGTTCCATTGACACCCATCTTGTTGACGATGCCGATGAGGATCGCCATAATGACGAACAGCGCAGAAATTTCCTGGATGTACCAGCCGTATTCGATCACGCCATACGCCAGCGTGATGAATGTCCCAAGCAAGATCAGCAGCGTGATGCCCTGTTTGCGCGTCAACTTCATATCCAGGACGGACACCTTATCGATGTCTCGTTTTTTATCTTCTTCGAACGTCACGCTCGTCTCCGGGTTTTTCTTCACCTTTGCAGCGTACCGCATGACGAAGAGAATCGAGACGACCACATAGGCAAGCCAGAAGAAAATCCGGGGAACCATGCCCGAGAAGGTTGGAAGCTCGGCGATGCCCTGCGCAACGCCGAGCGTGAAGGGGTTCATGAATGCAGCGGTGAATCCTGACGCAACGCCGACGATGACGACGGCAGCGCCGGTCATGGAGTCAAAGCCCATCATGATTGCAAGCGGCACGAGGATGAGAATGAATGGAAGCGCTTCTTCGAACATGCCGATTGTGGCACCCCCGGCGGCGAAGAACATCATGAAAATCGGGATCATGAGCATTTCACGGCCCTGCAGCTTCCCGGAGACGGAGCCGAACGCCCCTTCGATCGCCTTTGTTTCCTTAAATACGTTGAACGCACCGCCGACGATGAAGATGAAGAAGACGATCCCGGCGGCTGCGGACAAACCGCCGTGGATGGCATTGAAGATATCCATGAAGCCGGCGGGGTTGGACGCAATCTGGTGGTAGGAGCCGTCCACGATGAGGGTCTGGCCCTCTGCATTTGTCGTCCGGTCATACTCACCGGCCGGAACGATATAAGTGGTCAGCGCCGTCAGAAGAATGACGGTGAACAAAATGGCAAATGGATGAGGAACTTCGAATTTAAATCGTTTTTTCTTTGCAGAAGTTTCTGTGGCGATGGACACGTCTGTCAACTCCTTTAATGGACTGCGGCAATCATTGCGGCAATCGCGAGTATCTATTAATTTACTCTGCTAAAGGATGACAGTCAATACGAAATACTGTGAAAATATATCAAAATACACCTATTTGAATAACGAAGACATTTCGTTTCCTGTAAAGCCCTTCATTTCTCTTAGCTTTAAGCTTCCGTGTGCTTTCGGTATCCGGATTCTTTCTCCTCTCTCTTCCTGTTCGTCCATGGTTGTACTTTTTGTAACCCCGCGTTATAATCACTTTAAACCCTACAAAACCTATCAGCTAAGTGAATTTTAAATGTTAAAGATTTGCTTATCCATAGCAGGAGGAGAATATCCTTGATTCAGTTTGAAAACATCCGAAAGGACTTCCGAATCAAAAACTCGATAGTGACCGCTTTGCAGGATGTCTCGTTGGAAATCGTTAGGGGGGATATATTCGGAGTAATCGGCTATAGCGGCGCTGGAAAAAGCACGTTGCTCCGGATGGTTAATGCTCTCGAAACGCCAACCGGCGGGAAAGTCGTGGTCAATGGAAAAGATCTAGCCAATCTCCACGCTCATGAACTTTCAAAAGTGAAAAAGAGAATCGGCATGATTTTTCAACACTTTAATCTTCTTGAGTCTAAAACCATCTTCTATAACGTGGCCATCCCCCTTGTACTGAATAAGACCAGCAAAAGAGCAATCCGCGAACGGGTGATGGAACTGTTGGACTATGTCGGGCTTGCAGATAAAGCGGACAGTTATCCTAGCCAGTTATCGGGAGGACAAAAACAACGGGTCGGCATTGCAAGGGCACTGGTGACCAATCCCGAGATTCTGCTCTGTGATGAAGCCACGTCCGCCCTCGACCCGAAAACGACTCTTTCCATCTTACGGTTGCTGAAACAAATCAACAGAGAGTTAAACATTACCATTATGATGGTGACCCATGAAATGAATGCCATACGAGAAATCTGCAATAAAGTGGCCGTCATGGAGAACGGCAAAGTCGTCGAAAGCGGAAATGTTCCTGATGTGTTCGGCAGTCCCAAAAGTTCCGCCGCCCGGGAATTTGTGGGAACGGTGATCCACGATGAGATTCCGGCCGGTATTCTTGAAGAACTAAAGAGAGATAAACGTAAGCCGCGGATTTATAAAATGAAGATTTTCGGAAAGCAGGTAACCGATTCATTTTTATTCGAGCTTGCACGAGAGTTTGATCTCGAAGCCAGTATGGTGTTCGCCAATGTCACGGAACTGCAGGGAACCTCTCTCTCCATAATGATTATCGCGTTCTGGGGAGAAGAAATGGAACTCGATCGTCTATATAACCGGTTGACCGGGTCTTCCATTTCCGTTGAAGAGGTGATTTTGTGAGCAGCGTATCACCCGAGCTCATCATGCAATCGATCAATGAAACAATTTATATGGTTTTCGTCTCTCTGTTCCTCGGAACGGTCATCGGAGTCCCCCTTGGCATCTTTCTTGTCATTACAAGAAGCAATGGGGTCAAACCCAACCGGAGCGCTTTTGCCATTCTGAACACAACCATCAATATATTCAGATCGGTTCCATTCATTATTCTACTCGTCGCCGTTACACCACTGACCCGGCTGATTGTCGGGCAGACCTATGGATCAACCGCAGCAATTGTGCCGCTCGTCCTCTATATCGCCCCATTCATCGCCCGTCTCGTGGAAACGTCGGTTCTTGATGTCGGTCCGGGGATCATAGAGCTTGCCAAGTCACTCGGCTGCAACACCTACCAGACCATTCGCTACTTCCTGTTCCCCGAGGCTCTCGCTTCCCTCATATTAGCATTAACGACCGCAACCATCGGCCTCATCGGCGCCACTGCGATGGCCGGAACAATCGGAGGCGGCGGAATTGGAAGCCTGGCGATCACTTATGGTTATGAACGATTCAACACTTCCGTCATCTTCCTGACTGTTGTCATCCTCGTCATCATCGTCCAGCTGCTCCAAAGCCTCGGCAACCGGCTGGCAAAGAAATTACGACATGAATAATCACCTATCAGAAAAGAGGATCCTGATGAAAAAACTTAAACTGACTGCAATCCTATTATTGATTTCAGCCTTGTTGCTGAACCTGGCCGGCTGCGGAAAGGCCGATGAGGAATCCGGCAAAGACAAAATGGTTATCAACGTCGGCACTTCGCCTGGACCATACAGTGAGCTTTTCCTAGATGCAGTCAAGCCTATCCTTGAAGACAAGGGCTTCACTGTCAAGACAACCGATTTTTCGGATCTGCTACAAGCTGACGTTGCGCTTGCTGATGGCGGCGTAGACTTGAACGTCGACCAGCATACGGCATACATGAAAAACTTCAACGAAAACAAAAATGCAGAATTGATCAGCCTCACGCCGATTCCGACCGTGCCGGCAGGAATCTTCCCTGGGAAAAAGACATCCCTTGATGACGTGGAAAAAGGCGATACAGTCGGTATCCCAAATGATGCCTCGAATGCGGCAAGGGCATACGCGCTTCTTCAGAAAGCAGGCTGGATCAAACTGGATGATGACGTGGAGCTCGTCAAAGCCACCGCGCAGGACATCAAAGAAAATCCGTACGACCTGAAGATCGTTGAAATGGATTCGGCACAGATCCCACGTTCCCTTCAAGACTTTGCGTACGGAGTCATTCCGGGAAGCATGGTATATGCCGCCGATATGGACGCGTCACTGAGCTTGCTCCCGGAAGATGTTCTGAAAGACCTTGAGCTGGTCGCTGTCATCAACCAAACGAACAAAGATTCCAAATGGGCTCAGGCAGTGATTGATGCCTATCACTCAGATGAATTTAAAGCCTATATGAAAGAGCACAACCAGGACGACTACTGGTTCATCCCTGAAGAATTAAAATAAATAGGAAATGAAGAAGGAGTGTAGGGACATAGGCCCCTATACTCCTTCTTCATTTTTCTTTATAGGACGGGCGGGGACTCGGCCTATTTCCACAGACCCCGGGCTTAAGACCGGAACTCCAGGGACAAACACACCGGGAGCACAACCGGTTTCTCTTAAGCGATCTCCATGCTGTAATTTCATTCACACCGTCTCGGTCATCTGCTCCCTCAGTTTCGCTTTGAGGAATTTGCCGACGGAGGTTTTTGGAATCTCGTCGAGGAAGGCGACGTCGTCCGGGACCCACCATTTGGCGAATTGGCCTTCGAGGTAGTCGAGGAGTTCCTGTTTTTTCTCGTCGCTGCGGTCGATGTCGTCTTTCAGGACGACGCAGGCGAGCGGGCGCTCGAGCCATTTTTCGTGCGGGATGGCGATGACGGCGGCTTCGAAGACGTCCGGATGGGTCATGAGGGCGTTCTCCAGGTCGACCGAGGAGATCCATTCGCCGCCGGATTTGATGAGGTCTTTCGTCCGGTCGGTGATTTTGATGTAGCCTTCCGGCGTCATGACGGCGATGTCGCCGGTGTAGAGCCAGCCGTTCCGGAAGGCGTCCTCCGTGCGCTCGTCCTTGTAGTACTCGTCTGCGATCCACGGGCCGCGGACGGTGAGTTCGCCCATCGTCTTCCCGTCCCAAGGCACTTCCCCGTTTTCGTTCACGACGCGGGTGTCGATGCCGGGGATCGTCATGCCCTGTGTGGCGCGGGCATCGATTTTCTCGTCCATCGGCTTTCTTTCCATTTCGGTCGTGTAATTCGAGAGGCTGACGAGCGGCGACGTTTCGGTCATGCCGTAGCCGACGATGAACGGCACGCCGTATTTCTCCTCGAACGCGCGGATGAGCCCTTTCGGCGAAGCGGATCCGCCGCAGACGATCGCCCGGAGCGAACTCAGGTCACGCGGCTTCTTTTCGAGCGCTTTCAGCACGCCGAGCCAGATTGTCGGCACTCCGGCCGTGATCGTCACTTTCTCTTCTTCGATCAGGTCGAGGAGCACATCCGGATTGAATCCGCCCGGCCCCGGCAGTACTTGCGTCGTGCCGAAGAAGACGCCCGCGAACGGCATGCCCCATGCATTCGCGTGGAACATCGGGACGACCGCGAGCGAGGTGTCCCGCTCCGACAGGCCCATGCCGTCCGCGAGTCCGAGCGCGTAGCTGTGCAACACGAGCCCGCGGTGCGTATAGGTGACGCCTTTCGGATTGCCGGTCGTGGCGCTCGTGTAGCACATGCCGGCCGGCGTGTTTTCGTCCAGGTCATCCGGGAACTCGAACGCATCGGACGCTTCCGCCATGAGGGCTTCATACGAGTGGACGTTCTCGAGCTGCGTGTCCGGCTTTTCGCCGGAGTCGGTCATGACGATGAAATGCTTCACCGTCTTCAGCTGCGGAGCGATCTTTTCGATGAGCGGGAACAGATCGTCGTCGATGAGCAGGATTTCGTCTTCCGCGTGGTTGATGACGTAGACGATGTGCTCCGGCGAGAGGCGGATGTTGATCATGTGAAGGATCGCGCCGGCGCACGGCACTCCGAAATACGCCTCGAGGTGGCGGTGCGTGTTCCAGGCGAACGAGCCGACTTTCGTCCCCCGCTCCATGCCGAGCTTCGTCAGCATGTCCGCGAGCTTCCGGCTACGGCTGGCGAATTCACGGTACGGGATCCGGTATGTCTGCGTCCGGGTCTTCGAAATGATCTCCTTGTCCGGGAAGAACCGCTCCGCGCGGTCCACGAACATCTTCAAGAGCAGCGGGGTCTTCATCATATTGGATCCATCTCCTTTTTTGGTGGGATGAACGATGAGGAAAGCTGAATGTTAAGCAACGGGCCGTGAATGTTAAGCAAATCGCTCCGAATGTTAAGTAAACTCCCCTGAATGTTAAGAAAGCGCGCCGCCGTCACGCATCCGGCCTTTTCACACGCCAGTGAGGGTGCTTTTCCAGTTCGCCCGGGCGCAGGACGGGAGTGAGGCAGAAGTCGGTTTCGAGCGAGACGTCCAGCCAGTGTTTGTGCGGTCGGCTCCGGAAGTAATCGCCGACTTCGGTGTGGACCGGGCCGCCGCGGCGTTCATCGCCTCCTTTCCAGTCCGGCCGGCCGGCGTGGTCGCAGAAGGCGTGCCAGAATTTCTCTTCGAGTGCGGCGAGCACGACGTGGCGGCCGTCGGATGTCGGGTAGATCCCGTACCTTGCGAGGCTGCCGTCGATGCCCGGGATGCCCCGGTCCGATAAGCCGGCCGCTTCGTAGGCGAGGTGGACGCCCTGCCATCCGGCGAGCACATCGGTGATGGACACATCGAGCCGGGCGCCTTTGCCGGTTTTCATTTTCCGGACGAGCACGGCGCAGACGGCTTCCGATACGGCGAGGGCGCCGGCAAAGTCGGCGATCGTGTTCACCGGGTGGACGGGCCGGCCGTCCTCATCCGCCAGCTGAGACAGGATGCCGGAAAGCGCCAGGTAATTCAGGTCGTGGCTGCCGGCGCGGGCGCAGGGGCCGTCCTGTCCGTAGCCGGTCATCGAGCAGTACACGAGGCCGGGGTTCAGCGCGGAAAGCCTGTCCTCCCCGAAACCGAGCCGTCCGAGCGTGCCCGGCCGGAACGATTCGATGAGCACGTCCGCTCCCCGGACGAGCGACTCCAGCTCGGCCCTTCCCTCAGGAGATTTCAAGTCCAGCTCGAGGATGTTCTTTCCGGCGTTGTTCGCTTCATGGACGATGCCGCCGCCGAGCGTCCGGCCGGGTTCCCCGCCGGGCGGCTCAATTTTCACGACGTCCGCGCCCATTTCGGAAAGCCGCCAGGCGGCGTGCGGTCCCGGTAAATAATATGTCAGGTCGAGGACCCGGATGCCTTCGAGGAACCGGCCGCCGGGAAGCGCGGACATTCCGGACGTGCCGGGCATTTCTTTTGTTTCCTTCAACGGGCACCGGCTCCCGACAGGCCCATGTTTTTCGCAATGATCGTTTTCATGATTTCGTTCGTGCCGGCGTAGATCGACATGACCGGGATGTCGCGGTAGCGCCGGGCGATTTTATATTCTTCCATGTAGCCGTAGCCGCCGTGCAGCTGCATGCAGTCGGCGGCTGCGCGTTTGGCGGTGTCGGTGATCCAGGATTTCGCCATCGAGACTTTCGTGACGATGTCTTTGCCGTCGAGGTGGTCGGCGATGAGCGATTCGAGGAACGCTTTGCCGAGCTCAGTCTCGGTCGCAATTTCGGCGAGCTTGAACTGGGTGTTCTGAAACGCGGCGACCGGACGTCCGAACGCGTCACGGGACTTCACGTAGTCGACGGTGAGCCGCAGCATGTCTTCCATCGCGGTCTGTGCGGCGAGCGCGACGACGAGGCGTTCCTGCTGGAGCTTTTCCATCATGTAATGGAAGCCTTTCCCTTCTTCGCCGAGCAGATTGTCCGCCGGCACGCGGCAGTCTTCGAAGTAGAGCTCCGCCGTGTCCTGCGAGTGCATGCCGACTTTGTCGAGCTTGCGGCCTTTCGTGAATCCGGGCGTCCCTTCCTCGATGAGCAGCAGGCTGACGCCGCGGTGCCGCGGTTCGGCGTCCGGGTCGGTTTTCACGGCGACGAGTGCGAGGTTGCCGTTGATGCCGTTCGTGATGAACGTTTTCTGGCCGTTCACGACGTAGTGGTCCCCGTCGCGGATCGCGGTCGTGCGGATACCCGCAAGGTCGGATCCGGTGCCGGGTTCGGTCATCGCGATGGCAGTGATCCGGTCTCCGGTTACGCAGCCGGGCAAGTATTTCTTCTTCTGGGCGTCCGTGCCGTATGCTTCGATGTACGGCACGACGATGTCATTGTGGAGCCCGACGCCGGTGAGGCCCGCGCCGATCCGCTCCATTTCCTCGCCGATGATGACCCCGAAGCTGAAATCAAGGCCGAGCCCGCCGTACTTTTCATCGACCTGCGGGCAGAGGAATCCGAGCTCCCCGAGTTGTTTCCAGAATGATTTCGGGATGAGGCGGTCCTTTTCCCATTGATCATAGCGGGGCTCCGCTTCCTTTTGAAGGAACTTCCGGAGCGACTCCCGGAACAATTCATGTTCTTCCGTTTCCCAGCGGTATCGCGGCATGAGGCCACTCCCCCTTTCTCTGTATGGTTCCGGTGTTGGCTTTCTCTATGTCCGGAGTTTGTTCCATCGCGTGTCGGCAGGTGTTCGAGTGACGCAAGTTTGCCTCCGAGTGACGCGAGTTTGCCTCCGAGTGACGCGAGTTTGCGCCCGAGTGACGCAAGTTCGCATCGGCGGGTTCACATCCCGCCGTCTCCGCCGCTCACTTCGGCTGCATGCGGATGGCGCCGTCGAGGCGGATGACTTCGCCGTTGAGCATGCGGTTCGTGACGATCGATTCGACGAGCCGGGCATATTCCTCCGGGCGGCCGAGGCGTTTCGGAAACGGCATCATCTGCTCGAGTGATTCTCGGGCGGCGTCCGGCAATCCGTCGAACATCGGCGTGTTGATCAGCCCCGGCGCGATCGTCATGACGCGGATGCCGTAGCCCGCAAGTTCGCGGGCGATCGGGAGCGTCATGGCGGCGACGCCTCCCTTCGAGGCGCTGTAGGCGACCTGACCGATCTGCCCTTCGAACGCGGCGACGGAGGCGGTGTTGATGATGACGCCGCGCTCCCCGTCTTCGCCGGGTTCGTTTTCGGTCATGGCGTCCGCCGCGAGCCGGATGACATTGAATGTGCCGGTCAGATTGATCCGGATCACCTGCTCGAACCGGTCGAGCGCGAGCGGTCCTTTGCGTCCGAGCAGCTTGCCGGGCGTGCCGATGCCTGCGCAGTTCACCGCCGCGTTCAGTCCGCCCATCGCTTCTTTTGCGGCCCGGACGTTTTCCTGCACGTCTTCTTCGCTGGCGACGTCGGTTTTGAAGAAGAATGCCGCTCCGCCGCCGAGTTCCTCCGCGAGCGCGCGGCC
The DNA here is from genome assembly GCF_000826125.2 of Bhargavaea cecembensis. Classification (GTDB taxonomy): domain Bacteria; phylum Bacillota; class Bacilli; order Bacillales_A; family Planococcaceae; genus Bhargavaea; species Bhargavaea cecembensis_B. The sequence continues at coordinate 145,908 of NZ_LN651373.1, read as the reverse complement.
CTTCTCTTCATTTAAATCAAAGATGGCGACCTTCCCGCCGGATTCCGTAATATGCCGGGCGGTGGCACCGCCGAGGCCGGAAGCCCCGCCGGTGACGATCGCCTTCACGTTCTTCATGTCCATTCCTGTTTCCCCCTGACATCTGTCTCTGTTGTGTTCAGATCCGTTCGATGATCGTCGCGTTCGCCATGCCCATTCCTTCGCAGATCGCAAGCAAACCGTAGCGTCCGCCGGTCCGCTCGAGCCGGTTCATGAGCGTGATGAGCAGCTTCGCCCCGGTGGCGCCGAGCGGGTGGCCGAGCGCGATCGCCCCACCGTCGACGTTGAGCTTTTCCGGATCCGCCCCGGTTTCCGCCAGCCAGGCGAGCGGCACGGGCGCGAATGCTTCATTCACTTCGTATGTGTCGATGTCTCCGATCGTGAGGCCGGCTTTTTCGAGGACTTTCTCCGTTGCGGCGATCGGACCCGTCAGCATGAGTGTCGGGTCGGAGCCGACGACCGAGCGGGCGACGATGCGCGCCTTCGGTTTCAGCCCGAGCTCGTCGGCCTTGCTGCGCGACATGATGAGAACAGCCGAGGCCCCGTCGCTCATCTGGCTCGCGTTGCCCGCGGTGATGACGCCGTCTTCCTTGAAAACGGTCTTCAGGCCACCGAGCACATCCGGCGTCGATCCTTCGCGCGGCCCTTCGTCCGTATCGAACCGGACCGTCTCCCCGTTTTCATCCGTCACTTCAATAGGGAGGATCTCATTCTTGAAACGCCCTTCACGAATCGCCTGGAACGCACGCTCATGGCTTCTTGCGCTGTATTCGTCGAGCTCCTTGCGGGTGAATCCCCACTTTTCCGCAATCCGCTCGGCCGACAGCCCCTGGTTGATGATTTCGTGCTTGGACGTGAGCTGTCCGCTCGGCTTCGCTTCCCCCATGTTCGAAAACATCGGCTCGCGCGTCATGCTTTCGACGCCGCCTGCGATGACGATGTCCATGTCGCCCGCCGCAATCGCCTGCGAGGCGAAGTGGACCGCCTGCTGGCTCGAGCCGCACTGTCGGTCGATCGTCACGCCCGGCACCTCGACCGGGAACCCGGCGATGAGTGCCGCCGTCCGGGCGATGTTGCCGCCCTGCTCGCCCGACTGCGTCACGCAGCCGAGGATCACATCCTCCACCTGATCTTTTCTGATTCCGGCCCGCTCCGTGAGCCCGTCGAGAACCGCTGCCGCCAGCTCGTCCGGCCGCGTTCCCGACAGCGCCCCCTTGCGCCGTCCGACCGCCGTCCGAATTCCTTCTACGATGACCGTTTCCACCATCCCGACTCCCCCTTTTATTCATAATTACAAGACTATTCTATTAAATATCGTAGCATGAAAACGCTGTCAGCGTCCATAACGTTTAGGAAGAAAGTCCGGGCGGCAGACAGACGGATCTGCTTGCCGGAAGGCGCGGGTTTGCTTTCTTAACATTCAGCGGCTTTTGCTTAACATTCAGGGCGTGTTTCTTAACATTCAGCCTTGTTTGCTTAACATTCACCGCCGCACTGCCCCCCGGCCCCATCCGAAATCAGCCTCAAGACCTAGTCGCAAATCCGCTTTCCGGCGGTTCGGTTTTAACGGGGGCCGTCCTACAATAGAGATACAACGAAAGGAGGCGGCAACATTGAAGAAGTTTCTTCTCATCACCATTGGCATCATCGCGGGCATCACGGTGCTGGCGAACCTCGGAGCGATCATCGGCCTCGCGATTTCGGCGGCCGTCATGTATGCGGGCTGGCATTTCTACCGGAAGAGCGAGAGCGGTTTCGGTCGGTTCTGCTGGGCGGCGCTCGGCGTCATCGGCGCCCTGAGCGCGATCGGCAACATTCCGGCGTTCATCGGCCTGATCGCGATTGCGGGTCTCTGGTATGTCTACCATAAATGGAACGACCGGAACCCCGACATCCTCGGCGCATCCGACGACCCGTTCGACAACTTCGAGCNTTCGAAAACATCGGCTCGCGCGTCATGCTTTCGACGCCGCCTGCGATGACGATGTCCATGTCGCCCGCCGCAATCGCCTGCGAGGCGAAGTGGACCGCCTGCTGGCTCGAGCCGCACTGTCGGTCGATCGTCACGCCCGGCACCTCGACCGGGAACCCGGCGATGAGTGCCGCCGTCCGGGCGATGTTGCCGCCCTGCTCGCCCGACTGCGTCACGCAGCCGAGGATCACATCCTCCACCTGATCTTTTCTGATTCCGGCCCGCTCCGTGAGCCCGTCGAGAACCGCTGCCGCCAGCTCGTCCGGCCGCGTTCCCGACAGCGCCCCCTTGCGCCGTCCGACCGCCGTCCGAATTCCTTCTACGATGACCGTTTCCACCATCCCGACTCCCCCTTTTATTCATAATTACAAGACTATTCTATTAAATATCGTAGCATGAAAACGCTGTCAGCGTCCATAACGTTTAGGAAGAAAGTCCGGGCGGCAGACAGACGGATCTGCTTGCCGGAAGGCGCGGGTTTGCTTTCTTAACATTCAGCGGCTTTTGCTTAACATTCAGGGCGTGTTTCTTAACATTCAGCCTTGTTTGCTTAACATTCACCGCCGCACTGCCCCCCGGCCCCATCCGAAATCAGCCTCAAGACCTAGTCGCAAATCCGCTTTCCGGCGGTTCGGTTTTAACGGGGGCCGTCCTACAATAGAGATACAACGAAAGGAGGCGGCAACATTGAAGAAGTTTCTTCTCATCACCATTGGCATCATCGCGGGCATCACGGTGCTGGCGAACCTCGGAGCGATCATCGGCCTCGCGATTTCGGCGGCCGTCATGTATGCGGGCTGGCATTTCTACCGGAAGAGCGAGAGCGGTTTCGGTCGGTTCTGCTGGGCGGCGCTCGGCGTCATCGGCGCCCTGAGCGCGATCGGCAACATTCCGGCGTTCATCGGCCTGATCGCGATTGCGGGTCTCTGGTATGTCTACCATAAATGGAACGACCGGAACCCCGACATCCTCGGCGCATCCGACGACCCGTTCGACAACTTCGAGCGCGAATGGAACAAACTGACGAAGTAACTCAGGACGGGCACGCACCCGTCCACCCGACCCCAAAGGAGGAATCCCCGATGAACTCAATCTGGAACCGGATCAAATACACCGTGCAGGCCGACCTGCACGATCTGCTCGACAAGAAGGAGCAGCACAACCCGATCGCGCTTCTGAACGAATATATCCGTGCGGCGGAAAAGCAGACCGATGCGACCGGCAAGCTGCTCGACCGGCAAGGAAAGCTGAAGCAGGAGCTGGAAAAGGAGCGGCAGGAAGCGGCTGCCATGCTTGAAAAACGGCGCGGCCAGCTCGAGCTCGCGGAAAAGGCCGGCGAAGAAGACCTCGCCGCATTCGCTCGCGATGAAGTGAAGGCGTACGGCACGCGCGTCGGCGAATTGGAAAACTCGATCCTCGACACCGACCGTGAGCTGCTGGCGCTTGAGCGGAAATACGAAGAAATGAAGCACAAAGTGAAAGACATGAAAGTCCGCCAGCTCCAGCTCATGGGCAAGGAAAACGCGACCCGCGCCCACCGCCGGATGGATGCGGTCATCCGGCCGGAAGACAACGGCTCGCTCGCATCCTACGGCGAGATGCAGGAATACATCGACGGACTCGCCGGCCGGAAGCAGCCGCAGCCCGAAGCGGACCGGTCCTCGATGGAGCGCCGGCTCGATGCGCTCACCATCATTGAAGAATGCGAGAAGGAATCCGTCTGACGGCGACATCCGCCGTAGAGTTTTGTACACTAAGGAAGGGGGCGGCGTCCCGCTTCCTTTCTTCTCATGAATGCGAAATGGGCGGATGCCGGCCGGGAAGTTGACACTCGGCCCGGGAAAGTTGACACCTGCCACCGGAATTTTGACATTCACCAATGGAATCTTGACACCCACCCATTCGAACCCCGCCCCGGAAGGAGGAGACACCCATGAATCGGCTGACGACCGACCAACTCAGATTCATCCTGATCGGCTTTTTGCTGCTTGTGTTTGCGGAGACGGTGTTTGCCCACAACGGCAGCATCATCTTTGCGCTGCTCGGCGGCGGCTTTGCCTATTACGGATTCCGCCAGCGCCAGAAGTGGATTCTCTGGACCGGGGTGTTTTTCTTCGGCATCGCGCTGTTTTCGCTCTGGAGCCTGCGGCTGCTCGTGTTCGGCGTCCTCGCCTATATCGTTTATCAGCTCTGGAAAGGCGTGCCGTCCGAGGAGATCACGCGTCCGCTCCGCGAAATGCGCGCGGAAACGCCGAACGGCATCCTTCGCAATCGCCTGTTTTCCGTCCAGTCGACGCCGTTTTCCGCATATGAATGGGAGGACCTCCACATCCAGGGCCTGTTCGGCGACCTGCACATCGACGTGACGGAAACGGTGCTGCCAAAAGGCACGTCCTTCATTTCAGTCCGGCAGGGAATCGGAAAAATCCGGATCGACGTGCCGTATGAAATCCCGGTGCGCGTCCATTACACGACGCTGCTCGGCGATTCCCGGCTGTTCGGCAAGCACCGGAGCCGGCTTGTCAATGAACAGCTTCATATGAAAGACGGCTACGGCCAGGAAGATCGGCCGGCGTCAGAGCTCATCATCACGGTGGCGACCTGGTTCGGGGACGTGGAGGTGTCGCGCAAATGAAATCGCTCATCACGCGCGGGCTCCTGCTGTCCGTCCTGTTCCTGCTCATTGCGGTCGGGGTCACATTCCTCCTCCTCGGCTATCCGGCAGAANAGCTCCAGCTCATGGGCAAGGAAAACGCGACCCGCGCCCACCGCCGGATGGATGCGGTCATCCGGCCGGAAGACAACGGCTCGCTCGCATCCTACGGCGAGATGCAGGAATACATCGACGGACTCGCCGGCCGGAAGCAGCCGCAGCCCGAAGCGGACCGGTCCTCGATGGAGCGCCGGCTCGATGCGCTCACCATCATTGAAGAATGCGAGAAGGAATCCGTCTGACGGCGACATCCGCCGTAGAGTTTTGTACACTAAGGAAGGGGGCGGCGTCCCGCTTCCTTTCTTCTCATGAATGCGAAATGGGCGGATGCCGGCCGGGAAGTTGACACTCGGCCCGGGAAAGTTGACACCTGCCACCGGAATTTTGACATTCACCAATGGAATCTTGACACCCACCCATTCGAACCCCGCCCCGGAAGGAGGAGACACCCATGAATCGGCTGACGACCGACCAACTCAGATTCATCCTGATCGGCTTTTTGCTGCTTGTGTTTGCGGAGACGGTGTTTGCCCACAACGGCAGCATCATCTTTGCGCTGCTCGGCGGCGGCTTTGCCTATTACGGATTCCGCCAGCGCCAGAAGTGGATTCTCTGGACCGGGGTGTTTTTCTTCGGCATCGCGCTGTTTTCGCTCTGGAGCCTGCGGCTGCTCGTGTTCGGCGTCCTCGCCTATATCGTTTATCAGCTCTGGAAAGGCGTGCCGTCCGAGGAGATCACGCGTCCGCTCCGCGAAATGCGCGCGGAAACGCCGAACGGCATCCTTCGCAATCGCCTGTTTTCCGTCCAGTCGACGCCGTTTTCCGCATATGAATGGGAGGACCTCCACATCCAGGGCCTGTTCGGCGACCTGCACATCGACGTGACGGAAACGGTGCTGCCAAAAGGCACGTCCTTCATTTCAGTCCGGCAGGGAATCGGAAAAATCCGGATCGACGTGCCGTATGAAATCCCGGTGCGCGTCCATTACACGACGCTGCTCGGCGATTCCCGGCTGTTCGGCAAGCACCGGAGCCGGCTTGTCAATGAACAGCTTCATATGAAAGACGGCTACGGCCAGGAAGATCGGCCGGCGTCAGAGCTCATCATCACGGTGGCGACCTGGTTCGGGGACGTGGAGGTGTCGCGCAAATGAAATCGCTCATCACGCGCGGGCTCCTGCTGTCCGTCCTGTTCCTGCTCATTGCGGTCGGGGTCACATTCCTCCTCCTCGGCTATCCGGCAGAACGCACGTGGATGCCGCTCATCGAAGACGAGCGGTTCGGCATGCCGCCGGCCGTCTGGATCTTCGCGGTCGCACTCGCGCTCGGGTGGTGCCTCGCCGCCTGGTCGTCGCTGCTCGTCCGCACGGCCGGAAAGACGGTCGAACGCCGGCTCGCCTCGGTTGCGGGCGGCCGCCATCCGGAAGAACCGGCAGCCGCCCTTCCGAAAAACACCGCGCGTGCACTCGCAGACGTCGAGGCGCTCATCGGCACCCAGCGCGAACGGCTGAAACAGATCTCGGACGAACGGGCCGAAACCGAGGAACAGCTCGTCCAGGAACGCCTCGTGCAGGAAAGGCAGCGGCTCGCCCGCGAACTGCACGACTCCGTCTCCCAGCAGCTGTTCGCCGCCTCGATGCTCCTGTCCGCGATGGCCGAAAAAGAACGGCTCGAACAGGGCGCCCCTTCAAAGGCGCTCGAACAAGTGGAAAAAACCGTCCAGCAGGCGCAGGTCGAGATGCGGGCGCTGCTCCTCCACCTGCGGCCGGCCGCACTCAACGACAAATCACTGTCGGACGGCCTCCGCGAACTGCTCCGGGAGCTGAGCGAAAAAGTCCACTTCACGATCCGCGGGCGCATCGAAGACGTCGAGCTCTCAAAAGGCGCCGAGGACCATCTGTTCCGGATCGCCCAGGAAACACTGTCGAACGCGCTCCGGCACGCGAACGCGACCGAACTCGACGTCCTGTTCGTCGAGCGGGACGGCCTCGCCATCTTCCGCGTCCAGGACAACGGCGTCGGATTCAAGGACGGCAACGGCAAAACCGGCTCTTACGGACTGCGGAACGTCCGCGAGCGCGCCGTCGAAATCGGCGGCACGTGCAAGATCGTCTCCGTCCCGTCCCAGGGAACGATCATCGAAGTGAAGCTGCCTTCCACCCCTCGCCCGGATATACCGGGAACGGACGGGGCGGAATCCGGCGGGTCAGGCGGCACGTCCGGCGGCGGGGACCGGATGGAACTTCTTATCAAAAATGAAACGGAGGGATCGCGATGATCCGGGTGATGCTGGCGGATGATCATGAAATGGTGCGGGTCGGGGTGTCGGCGTTCCTGCAGGTGCAGCCCGACATGGAGGTCGTCGGCGAGGCGGCGAACGGCCGGGAAGCGGTGGAGCTGGCGCTGCGGCTGCGGCCGGACATCATCCTGATGGACATGGTGATGCCCGAGATGAACGGCGCCGAGGCGACGGCCGCCATTATCCGCGAGTGGCCGGACGCGAAGATCATGGTCGTCACGAGCTTTCTCGACGACGACAAAGTGTATCCGGCGCTCGAGGCCGGCGCGGTCAGCTATATTTTGAAAACGTCGAAGGCCCAGCGGATCGCCGACGCCATCCGGGAAACCCTCGGCGGCCGGACCGTCCTCGAGCCCGAAGTGACGACGAAAATGATGCAGCGCATGCGCGGCGGCGAACGGGCGCTGCACGACGAACTCACCGCCCGCGAGACGGAAATCCTGCTCCTCATCGCCAAAGGCAGGACAAACCAGGACATCGCCGACGAATTGTTCATCGCGCTCAAAACCGTCAAAACCCACGTCTCCAACATCCTCTCCAAACTCGAAGTCGACGACCGCACCCAGGCTGCGGTCTATGCTTACCAGAACGGACTGGTAGAATAAGAAGAGACAGCAGGCCGGACGGCGCTTTTGAATCCGCCTCGTCGCCGCCAAGCGGCCGGGGGGATACCGGCGGTCCGGCCGATGATCAGTATGGAAGGTCGTGTATTTAATGAAGCAGAATTCCGCGCTCGTCCCGTTCGCGTTGATTTTCGTCATCGCCGTCATCATCATCATGAACCTCGTCTTCCCCGCCCTCGCCCTCCGCTGGAAAATGGTCGTCATCATCGCCATCCTCGGAATCGCCGGCGGACTGATCATGATGTGGTCGAAACGGCGGGGGGATGGCGGGGAGGAGTGAGTGGGGTGGGCCCGAGTGTGATCGGAGCGGGCTCGAGTGTGATCCGAGAGGGCGCGAGTGTGACTCCGAGAGGGCGCGAGTGTCATCGGAGAAGACGCGAGTGTTATCGCAGGAGGCCTGAATGTCATCCGAGAGGGCCTGAGTGTGATCGGAGCCATCCTCTGCCGCTCCGAATCCCTTACATACAAAAAAGGCCGCCCGCAGGCAGCCTTTTTTCATTTGCGCAGGATATGGGCGAAGGCGTTCAGGATGCCGGAGTGGATGCCTTCGTGCCAGGCGGTGAGCTGGACGAGGTCGTCGCCGGTTGTGAGCTGGCGTCCGCCGATGGTCATCGGCTTGGCGAGCGGCCGGTCGAGTTTCCCTTCCAGGGCTTCGGCGATGCGGCTTGTCTGTTCCTTCAGTGCGTCTATCAGTTCTTCGTTCGACGGGACGTCGCCGGACCAGTCGGCCGGTTTTGTCCCCATCCCGAACAGGGCGTTCCATTCCAGTTTCCGGATCTCATAGTCCGGCACGATCGCCTTCGTGAATCCTTCCTGCGAGACGAAGATGTGGCCGGCGTTCCAGCGGACGTTGTTGTTGAAGCCGTCCGGCCGGGCGTCCCAGTCCGCGCCGTCCAGTTTCTCCAGTTGCCCGAGCGTGTAGCCGCGGGCAAGTTTCATTTGTTCAATCGCTGACAATTCAATTCTCCCCCTGTCGTCTTTTGTCTTCTCCCCCATTGTCTCCGAGCCAAGCAGGAAAATGAAATGAAATGCCCGGCCGCAAAACCTACGAACAAACCGCCGCCCCTCCACGGGACGGCGGTTCGTCGTTCATTCAAGTCACTCCGGCTTGCCCGGGAACTCTTCGTTCGGGGCATGGGCGTTGTAGCCCTTGTCGGATTGCTGCTGGTTGCGCTGCTTGTCTTCATTTTCACCGAATGCGGATTCATCGTTCTTGCCGGTCTGATCATTGGCGTTTTCCCGGAACTCGTGGGTGTGGTCCGAGTCGGACGGGTCCGCGAGCGGCAGTTCACCTTCGTTGCGGTCGCCGCGCTGCGGGTCATAGTCGCGTTTGTTCGGATAATTCTTATGGTCTTTGTCCATGGTCGTCTTCTCCTTCCCCTTGGTCGAGCGGGCGGGTGAAGTTGGCGTCGTCGATGCCGGAGTCGTAACGGCCCGGTTCGGTGCCGCCCGTGATTCCAGTATCGGCCGGATTGGCGCCGGACATACCCGTTGCGCGATCCTTGCCGCGTTCTGCGCTCCGCTGCGCCTCGTGTTTGATATCCTGTTTCGTTTCGCGGGCTTCACGTTTTGACTGCTGAACGCCTTGCTTGGCCTGATGCTTGGCCTGTTCGGTTTCTGCTTTCATCTGCTGCTTTTCCTGTTCCCAGTCGGATTTCGTCACTTCGGTCTGCTGAATGCTCGTTTCCATCTTCGACAGATAGCGGGATGCATGTTCACGTCCGCCGAGGCCGAATGCAAGGCCGAATGCGAGCGCGAGGCCGCCGAGGATGAGCAGGAATGCCGTGTTGATGATCATCGGTGCGATGCCGAGCTGGCTGATCGCCATGAAGAAGGAGAATGCGAGAATCGCATACTTGGCGACATACCGGAGTACGCTCGGTTCGCCCGTCGAGCTCTTCAGGATGCTGCCGACAAACCGTTCCGCCAGGTTCGCGAGCCAGAAGCCGACGGCGAGGATGATGACCGCCGCGATGACCATCGGCAAGTAAGCGAAGATGGCCGTGGCGAGCCCGGTCATGAACGCCAGGTTCACGACCTGGAGAGCTTCCGAAACGAACATGACGATGACAATGATCTGGACGATCGTTCCGATGATGTTCGAAATCGAGAACGATCCGCTGCCGGAATTTTTCATGCCCATCTTGCCGGCAAGCGAGTTCAGGCCGAGGTTGTCAAGAAGGGACACGACAACGCCTTTGAGCCACTTGGCGAGGAACACGCCCGCAAGGATGAGCAGGACCGCGACGGCGATGTTCGGGATCATCGTGAGGATGTCATTTAGCATCGCGATCGCCGGATCCGAAATGCCGCGGATGTTCAGTGTTTCAAGCGCCGAGATGGCGACCGGAATCATGATCAGGATGAAGACGATCGTGCCGACCGCTTTCGCGAGGCTCGTCCCCTTCACATAATCCGAGATGTGCATGCGCTGGGCGAGTTTGTTCAGCCCTGCCGCTTCGAGGAACTTCGTCAGGATGTCGCGGACAATCTTGGCGACGAGATAGCCAACCGCAAAGATGAGCGCCGCGCCGATGAGGTTCGGGATGAAGTTCATGAAGCCGTTGAGCAATCCTTCAAACGGACCGCTGATGCCCCGAAGGTTCAGGGCGCTCAGGATCGCCGGGATGAACAGGAGAAGGATCAGGTAGAAGACGACGTTCGCCGCCGTGTCCACCCACTTGGACTTGTTCACATCCGCCGGTTCCTGCCCGGTCTTCGACAGGACTTTATTGAGGTTCACCTTGCCGCCGAGCATCTGGATGCCTTTTTTCGCAAGCGTGGCGAGGACCCATGCGACGAGCAGGATGAGGCCTGCCTTGATGACGCCCTTTACGAGTCCGGCGAAGCCTGCGAAGATTTCACCGAACGGCTGGGCGACCGCGCCCATGTTCACCATGTTGAAGAAGATCAGGAACGCAAGAAGCAGGACGCCCCAGAAGACGACCTTCGAAATGATCCGCGTCGGGGTCCATTTCGTCTTGTCCTTCGTCATGTTGACCCGTTCATCAAGACGGCCCTTTCGAAGTGCCTTGTGTACGACGTTCTCCAAAATTTTCGCGATAATGAAACCGACGATCAGGACAACGAGCCCCAAAAGTATATCCGGAATCCAGTCCAGATACCGGTTGTAATTCCACCCATCCAGCATGCTGCCAACCTCCTGTTTTTGTAGAATACTAATCTTGCTTGACTATTCCTACATTCGGCGGTTGGTAAACATTTTGGTTGCGGCGATCGTCTTGGGCGTTTTGGAGTGAGGTCAATTCCCCCATTCCGGGTTTTTATTAATCTCCTGTTCCTCCATCTCCGGCGTGCTGCCGCCGACCCGTTCGTTGAGGTCCCGGATGCAGTCATCGTCGCCGACGACGAGGAGGGTGTCGGCTTCCTCGAACGTCATGTCCAGTTCGGGGTTGCTGATCACTTCATCCCCCCGCATGATCGCAAGGAGCGTGAATCCGTAGTCCCGGCGGAGATGGGATTCCTCGAGTGATTTTCCGAGAAGCGGCGAATCCGGGGTGAGGCGGGTCTCCCCGACGACAAAATCCTTTTTGTCGGCGCGCATTAGATTGTTGATGTAATCGGTGCCGGCGGGTTTCAGGACCGACATGGCGAGTTCGCGGCCGCCGAGATTCGACGGATTGATGACCCGGGAAGCGCCCGCGCGCAGCAGCACTTCTTCGGAACCGTCCTTCTCGGCGCGCGCCGCTACTTTCAGGTCCTCGTGCATGCCCTTGGCCGTGAGCGTGATGAACACATTATCCGCATCGGAGCCGAGCGCCGTGATGAGCCCGCGGGCCTGTTTGATCCGGGCTTTCTCGAGGATCTCATGGTCGGTCGGATCCCCGATCAGCCGCAGCGTCCCCCGGTCGACCACTTCAAGCAGTTCTTCTTCATTGTCATGGACGCACAGGATCATGACGTCCTCGTCCTGGTCGCGGAGCTGGCGGTACACCTGCTGCCCGACACGCCCGAATCCGCAGAGAATGATATGGTCCTCCAACTTCTCGATTTCGTTGTTCATCTGTTTTTCCCACACTTTCTTCGACAGCTGTTTTTCAATCAAATAAGAAGCCGCGGTGCCGAGGCCGTACGTCACGATCCCGGCGCCGAGAGGCACGAGGAACAGCGCAAACCGCCTGCCATCCTCCGTCACCGGATACATATCCCCGTACCCGATCGTCATGACGGAGATGACCGTCATCCAAAGCGAATCAAAGAAGCTCAAGTCCTCCAGGAACATGAACCCGACAATCGCCGTGCCGATCAGCACGAGTGTGGCCGCCGACAGGAAGATCAGCCGCCGGTAGCCGACCGGGATATCCAGCCATCGCTTCTTGAACATGGGCATTCCTTCTTTCCCGGTTACTTAATCTGAATTTACCCCCGTTGCCTGTTTGCTAACCGGTCGGGCGGCTTCTTTCGAAGGCATCGGGAAACTCTGCGCCCCGGCGTTCGTCTTATGAAATTAAAGGGGGGTGGCGTTATGCGGCGGGGACTCGTTCTGGTGATTGCGGGGATTGCGGTTTTATTGTGGATCGAGCAGGGGCTCGGCGTGTCTTACGTATGGAAGACCGCGGCGAAGATCGGCCTGTTCCTCGTCCTGCCCCTCCTCGTTTTCCGCGGGGAAGCCCGGCACGCCGTCCGGTTCCGGGAGACGGATCCGAAACGGCTGAAGACGGCCATTCTCCTCGGAGCCGGTGTCATGGCGGTCGTATTCGGGTCGTTCATCGCTCTCCGCGCGTTCATCGATACGGACGCACTCGTCGGCGACCTCGCCGACCGGGTCGGCGTGACGGGGACGGTCTACCCGTTCGTCGCCCTCTATATCCTGCTCGGCAATTCGCTGCTCGAGGAATTCTTTTTCCGCGGCATCCTGCCGGCGCAGTTCCGCGGCCGGCCGCGGCTCGGCCTGATCATCCCGCCGCTCTTGTTCGCAGTGTACCATGTGGCGATTTTCCTGCCATGGTTCAGCCTGCCGATCCTCCTGCTCGCGGTTCTCGGACTCGCCGCGGGCGGCGTCCTTTTCCAGCTCGTGAACGGACGCGGCGGAACGATCCTGCCGTCCTGGACCATCCACATGGCGGCCGACCTGGCCATCCTGATCATCGGCGCCTATCTGATATACTCGTAGGAAAAGGAGGGGATGAGAATGAAAATGCAGCAAACGTGTGAGTCGGAGGAGCAACTCTTCCACTTCGAGAGGCAACTCTTCCACTTCGAGGCGAAACTCTTCCACTTCGAGGGCCAACTCTTCCATTTCGCGGCCCAACTCTTCCATCTCAGAATGAATTCCACCATCGGCCCTGTCGAGGCGGCGGCATGACGGCGTGGGGCATGGCCTTCCGGCGAAAAATCATCGCGGCCTCCGTGGCCGGGGCGGCCTACGCGATCCTCCTCGGCCTGATTGTGCCCAACCCGTTCGGCGAAGCCATCCGCTCCGGTCTGGATTATGCACGGCTGTTTTCCCTGAGCATCCCGGTTTATCTTCTGTACAGCTTCCCCGTCATCCTCATCTACGGTGTTCCCGCATCGCTGGCAGCGGACTATATCGCCGGAAAACTGGCCGCCCGGACCGGGAAGCGGAAGGCGGAACCGTGGCTGTCCGGCCTGCTCCATGCCGTGTTCGGCCTTCCCCTGCTCTGGTACGGCGCGGCGGCGGGACTGCTCGGATTTGCGGCGGACCGGCTGCTCCGGAGACGAAAGCAGCGTTACCGCTGGCACGAACCGCTCTCCGCACTCTTCATCCCGCTGCTCGTCTGGTTGTTCTTCATGGGGATCATGTATGTGCGGGAGCTGCCGGAACAGCTCCCGGTGCTCTTGCAGGCCGCAATCGGATGATGACACCCTCCCCATTGCAGGCCTTCATCAAAAAGAAAGAGATGAGAATGCCGCAAGCGGAGGGGCAACTCTTCCACTTCGGAGGCGAACTCTTCCACTTCGAGGTCCAACTCTTCCATCTCGAGGCGCAACTCTTCCACTTCGAGGCCCAACTCTTCCATCTCGAGGCGCAACTCTTCCATCTCAAAACGAACCCCCCTCTACCCAAACCAAAAAGGAACCCCCGCCCGACCAGGCAGGAGTTCCTTTTTCCATTCCTTCATTAAACACCCGGCACGGTGACGGTCACTTTGAACAGGTCGCCGTCGAGGTCGATCGTCATTGCGCCTCCGTGGAGGTCGACGATCGATTGGGCGATGGCGAGGCCGAGGCCCGAGCCGTCGGTGTGGCGGGAGGCGTCGCCGCGCTTGAAGCGTTCGAACAGGTCGTCCGCGCTGTCGCCGAGTTCGTAGCGGGAGACGTTTTTGATGCTGAAGCGGATGTCGGGCGGCGATACCGGCGTCGGCCCCGGCAGCGTGTCGAGCGAGATGTACACCCGCGTGCCCGGCATCGAGTACTTCAGCGCGTTCATGAGCAGGTTGTCGATGACGCGCCACCATTTCTGTCCGTCGACGGACGCCGGCAGCGGGCCGTCCGCCAGGTTCGTCCGGAACTCGAGGCCGGACGCGGTGATTTCTTCATTGTGCTCGGCGATCGCCTGGCGGATGAGCTCGACGAGGTCCACCCGGCGGCGGTCGAGTTCAATGTTGCCGGTCGCCATCTTCGACACGTCGAACAGGTCGTCGATGAGCGTCTTCAGGCGCTGGGACTTCCGGTCGAGCACCCCGACATACTCCGCCCGCTCCTCCGACGTCAGTTCCGGATTCTTCAGCAGGTCGGTGTACGTGATGATCGATGTGAGCGGCGTGCGGAGGTCGTGGCTCACATTCGTGATGAGCTCCGTCTTCAGCCGCTCGCTCCTCGCCTGCTCGGACATCGACAGCTCGACGCCTTCGCGCAGCTTGTTCAGATCGGCGGCGTGGCGGGCAAACACGGACTTCCCGCTCACCGGCACTTCTTCCGCGTAGCGGCCCGAAGCCAGCCGGCCGGTCGAGTCGATGATCCGGTTGAGGTAGCCGGTCCGCCGGATCATGAGCAGCAGCACCGGCAGCGCGATGAACACGAACAGCGGCAGCCAGACCGCGAACAGATACGGCATGAGCGCGGCCCCGCCGAATCCGACGCCGGCCAGGAAGACGACGGCCAGCAGGATGAGCACCTGCGTGCCGAGCTTCCGGTTCAGGAAGAAGTGCCGTGCATCCTCGGCCGCTTTGCGGATGTACGCCCCGTCGAGGTCGCGCTCGATCCGGCCCGGCTCGGTGAATCGCCGGTACAGGTTCACGGCCATGAAGACGAATGTTGCAAAGGCGAGAAGGTAAAGCAGCAACTGGAACTGGTAGAAGAGTTCGCCGAACCGGTAACCGATATTGGGATTGCTGACGAACGTCATGAACCGCGCCCTCAGTTCTTCGCTGCTCATCAGCCCGACGATCGCGGCGAGCCCTGCGCCCGCGACGGCAATGTCGATCGGCAGCCGGCCGAAGCGGGCGACGAGCGGGTTGTCCGTCCACGGCGCCGCCCGGAATTTGAAGACGGTGAGCGCCAGGACCGCGGCGAGCAGGCCGGCAATCCAGAGGATCGAGTAGGCGGTCCGTTCGGCCTTGAACTGCGCGTATCCCCAGGCGAGCGTGTCTTCGTTGTGGTAGACTCCGTCCCACACTCTCTGCGAGGCGTCTTTCAGCACGGAAGCCGGCACGGTGACGACTCCTTCGAATGTCCTTACTTCGTCGGGGATCATTCCGGCGACGTTCCCGCTGTAATCGAGGTCGTCCGCGAGCTGCGAGGCCCGCAAGTATCCGTTTTCCTTGTTGAAGTCCCACTGGTACACCGAGTTCTCGCCGACGCTGCCGCTCCGGTACGTTTTGCCGGTCTCGGTGTCGGTCAGTTCATAGGAGAACGGGCGAACAGTGTCCCTAAATGAATTCATATTTTCCTTGAGCTGGTACATGTATTGATCGATGTCTTTCGCTTTTTCGGCCCGGACTTTCTTGGCCACATGCTCATCGTCCGAGAAGTTTTGCCGGATGTCGTCCAGCTTCCCGTCGCGCTCCTCGGTCAGCGCGTTCTTCTCCTCGTCATTTTCCGCATTTGCAATCCGGTCTTCATATTGGATCCGGATCGAGTCCAGCTGGCTG
>NZ_LN651373.1:37342-129191 GCF_000826125.2 Bhargavaea cecembensis | reverse complement strand
GCGCGGCCCCGCCGAATCCGACGCCGGCCAGGAAGACGACGGCCAGCAGGATGAGCACCTGCGTGCCGAGCTTCCGGTTCAGGAAGAAGTGCCGTGCATCCTCGGCCGCTTTGCGGATGTACGCCCCGTCGAGGTCGCGCTCGATCCGGCCCGGCTCGGTGAATCGCCGGTACAGGTTCACGGCCATGAAGACGAATGTTGCAAAGGCGAGAAGGTAAAGCAGCAACTGGAACTGGTAGAAGAGTTCGCCGAACCGGTAACCGATATTGGGATTGCTGACGAACGTCATGAACCGCGCCCTCAGTTCTTCGCTGCTCATCAGCCCGACGATCGCGGCGAGCCCTGCGCCCGCGACGGCAATGTCGATCGGCAGCCGGCCGAAGCGGGCGACGAGCGGGTTGTCCGTCCACGGCGCCGCCCGGAATTTGAAGACGGTGAGCGCCAGGACCGCGGCGAGCAGGCCGGCAATCCAGAGGATCGAGTAGGCGGTCCGTTCGGCCTTGAACTGCGCGTATCCCCAGGCGAGCGTGTCTTCGTTGTGGTAGACTCCGTCCCACACTCTCTGCGAGGCGTCTTTCAGCACGGAAGCCGGCACGGTGACGACTCCTTCGAATGTCCTTACTTCGTCGGGGATCATTCCGGCGACGTTCCCGCTGTAATCGAGGTCGTCCGCGAGCTGCGAGGCCCGCAAGTATCCGTTTTCCTTGTTGAAGTCCCACTGGTACACCGAGTTCTCGCCGACGCTGCCGCTCCGGTACGTTTTGCCGGTCTCGGTGTCGGTCAGTTCATAGGAGAACGGGCGAACAGTGTCCCTAAATGAATTCATATTTTCCTTGAGCTGGTACATGTATTGATCGATGTCTTTCGCTTTTTCGGCCCGGACTTTCTTGGCCACATGCTCATCGTCCGAGAAGTTTTGCCGGATGTCGTCCAGCTTCCCGTCGCGCTCCTCGGTCAGCGCGTTCTTCTCCTCGTCATTTTCCGCATTTGCAATCCGGTCTTCATATTGGATCCGGATCGAGTCCAGCTGGCTGTCCTGATCGCCGTATTCGAAGCGATGCGCGTCGATTTCATCCGGGGAGACCCGGATCTCTTCCTTCGCCTTTTCCGGATCGAGCGGGTTCAGGACATATGGCCCGATGTTGTCCATGAAGAACCGGGCGGACGACTTGAACTCCTCCGTCTCGGTGTACTCTTTCCCGATGATCCGCGGCCCGGTCTCAATCAGCGTCATCAGCGCGAACAGGCTGAACGCGGCGAGCAGCACCCAGACCGCCTGGATCCATTTCCCCTTTTTCATCAGAGGGCACTTCCTTTCATTATGAGCCGGAGCCGGGCGATCGTCTCGCCCGCATTGATGCCGCGGCGGTCAAAAAAATCTGCGATGAAACCCGAGCAATAAACGATGCTTGCGGCTGCCAGGACGATCGCGATGACCGACAGCACGGTCCACAGCCGGTCACTTCTCGATTTTGTAGCCAATGCCCCACACCACCTTCAGATACCGGGGATTTTTCGGGTCGGCTTCGATTTTCTCACGGATTTTCCGGATATGGACGGCGACGATGTTGTCGGCGTTGTACGCTTCCTCGTTCCACACCCGTTCGTAGATTTCATTGATGGAGAAAACCCGGCCGGCGTTCTGCATGAGGAGCTCCGTGATGCGGAATTCGATCGGCGTGAGCTTCACCGGCTCTCCGTCGACCGTGAGGCTTTTCGATTCCGGGTCGAGTTCGAGCCCGCCGACCTGGATGTTCCCGCTTCCGGCTCCGTAAGTGCCGAGCGTGACGTATCGGCGGAGCTGCGATTTCACGCGGGCGATCAGTTCCATCGGATGGAACGGCTTCGTCACGTAGTCGTCTGCGCCGACGGAGAGTCCGTGGATCTTGTCGGTCTCCTCCGACTTCGCGCTCAGCATGATGATCGGGATGTTGCGGGAATTCCGGATGCGGAACGTCGCCTGGATCCCGTCCATGTTCGGCATCATGATGTCGAGGATGATCAGGTGGACCTCCTCACGCTCCAGCAGCTCGAGCGCCTCGCGTCCGTCACCCGCCTTCAGCACCCGGTAGCCCTCATTTTTCAAATAGATCTCGATTCCGTCGCGGATCTCCAGGTCGTCGTCCACGACCAGCACCGTCAGCCGTTCCATCGCATACCGCCCCTTTCACTGCTTTTATTGTAACGCGCAATCCTGAAGAAAAAATGAGGGGAAAGATGAAGAAATTCTTAAGAAGCGGGGGGGAGCTTGTCTTGATCGGGGCGAGTATCAACTTTAGGGCGGCCAGTGTCAACTTCCGCAGGGTGGGTGTGAACTTCTGCAAATCGGGTTTGAACTTTCACCGGGCGAGTGTCAACTTGCGGAAACGGCCGGGAAATTCACTTCCGGGCCCGCTGCGTTGACACTCGGGGCCTCTCCGATCACACTCGAGGCCTGCCCGATGACACTCGCCCCGCTTGCGCTAACACTCGGAGTCCTTCCGATGACACTCACAATTTGCCTTCATACAGTGGCCATCGTGGTGGTGCACTCGAAGCTTGCGCCGCTCGTCCACGGGCGCGTCTGATTTCTTCCCTTTTAACACATACTGTCCCCGAGGTGATGAAAATGAAGGAGAAGAAAAAGGATAACCGGAAGCCCGGGAGCACGAAGGACCGGGAGGAGTATGGATACGGGTATGACATCAGTGTCGATGACCTCGGCGTGATCGGGCAGAATGAGGCGGCGAAGAAGCAGAACCGCAGCGGCGGACGGGACGGCGAAGGCGGGGACAAGCGGCGCTGACCGGATCGGTTGCCGCCCAAAGTGAGCGAGCGGCTGCATCTGGGCAGCCGCTCGTTTTCCTTTCTATTGATCCACTTCCCCTTCTTCGCGCCTCAGCCCTTGCCGGAGCCGCTCGATCTCGAGTTCTTCTTTTGACTTNCAGCATGATGATCGGGATGTTGCGGGAATTCCGGATGCGGAACGTCGCCTGGATCCCGTCCATGTTCGGCATCATGATGTCGAGGATGATCAGGTGGACCTCCTCACGCTCCAGCAGCTCGAGCGCCTCGCGTCCGTCACCCGCCTTCAGCACCCGGTAGCCCTCATTTTTCAAATAGATCTCGATTCCGTCGCGGATCTCCAGGTCGTCGTCCACGACCAGCACCGTCAGCCGTTCCATCGCATACCGCCCCTTTCACTGCTTTTATTGTAACGCGCAATCCTGAAGAAAAAATGAGGGGAAAGATGAAGAAATTCTTAAGAAGCGGGGGGGAGCTTGTCTTGATCGGGGCGAGTATCAACTTTAGGGCGGCCAGTGTCAACTTCCGCAGGGTGGGTGTGAACTTCTGCAAATCGGGTTTGAACTTTCACCGGGCGAGTGTCAACTTGCGGAAACGGCCGGGAAATTCACTTCCGGGCCCGCTGCGTTGACACTCGGGGCCTCTCCGATCACACTCGAGGCCTGCCCGATGACACTCGCCCCGCTTGCGCTAACACTCGGAGTCCTTCCGATGACACTCACAATTTGCCTTCATACAGTGGCCATCGTGGTGGTGCACTCGAAGCTTGCGCCGCTCGTCCACGGGCGCGTCTGATTTCTTCCCTTTTAACACATACTGTCCCCGAGGTGATGAAAATGAAGGAGAAGAAAAAGGATAACCGGAAGCCCGGGAGCACGAAGGACCGGGAGGAGTATGGATACGGGTATGACATCAGTGTCGATGACCTCGGCGTGATCGGGCAGAATGAGGCGGCGAAGAAGCAGAACCGCAGCGGCGGACGGGACGGCGAAGGCGGGGACAAGCGGCGCTGACCGGATCGGTTGCCGCCCAAAGTGAGCGAGCGGCTGCATCTGGGCAGCCGCTCGTTTTCCTTTCTATTGATCCACTTCCCCTTCTTCGCGCCTCAGCCCTTGCCGGAGCCGCTCGATCTCGAGTTCTTCTTTTGACTTCGACCGGTTGCCGAACGCGAGGACGACCAGGCCGGCGAGGATGAGGCCGACGCCCGTCCAGGCGAAGAAGCCGAGCCTCTCGCCGACGATGAGCACGCCGAGGACGGCGGCGGTGAGCGGTTCGGCGAGCGCGAGGGTGACCGCGGTCGAGGCGGGCAGTGACTTGAGCCCAGAGGAATAAAGGAAGTAAGCCACGGCGGTCGCGGCCACGGCGATGTACAGGACGACCGAAACGCCTTCGGTGCTCATTACGCCGTCAAGCGGGTAAATGAACAGCACCGGCGAGAGCAGCAGCGCGCTCAGCGTGAAGACGACTCCGACGGCCGCCGACGGTTCGGCGGATTCGAGCACGGTTTTGCTCGTCATGGAGTAGATCGCGAACGTGAGTCCCGCGCCGAGCGCAAGCCCGACGCCCGACGGATTGACCGACACCTCGTCGCCGGTCAGAAGCAGCAGGGCACAGCCGGCAATCGCGAGTGCCGTCGCAGCCATCCACTTTTTCGACGGGCGCCGCTTCAGCAGGACCCAGTCGAGCAGTCCCGCGAAAACCGGCGCGCTGCCGATGCCGGTGACCGTCCCGACCGCCACGCCCGTGAGGCGGACCGAGCCGAAGAAGAACGGCTGAAACGCGGCCATGGCAATCGCCGCAACGATTGCGGGGCCCCACGCCCACCCGCGGAAATTGATCTGCCGCATCGAAGCGGCGGCAAGAAGAAGCACGAGGCCGCCCCCCGCAAGACGGAGCGCTCCGACAGTCATCGGATGCACGCTTTCAGGCAGATAAGACTGGGCCGTCCCGGTCGTCCCCCAAAGAATCGCACCGAACAGCACCATGATGAACGGCAATACATTCATGCTCCCACTCCTTGGACGAAGTTTCAGACTCTTTCCCCGACTATAGCACAATTTGGGTGCCGGCAGCCCGGAATTTCCGGCGGCCCGCCGGTTTTGTCGGGGAAATGAGGCGAGTGTGAACGGAGCGGGGGTGAGTGTAATCGGAGGGCAGGTGAGTGTAATCGGAACAGGGCCGAGTGTAAGCGGAGGACGGTCGAGTGAAATCGGAGCGGGAGCGGGTGCAATCGCATCGATAAAATCCCCAATATATTGTGTGAGCCCATCAGTTTTTAATCCGGTTATCGTTTGCAAACGATTTCTATCTTTGGTAAGGTGGAAAACTGTGTACCAAACCCATTACATCCTATCAGGGGGAATCATGAGAAAAGTCTCAAACGTTTTCTATATCACCGTCGCGCTCATCGCGCTCACCGTCGCATTCGGGGTCATTTCACCGACACGGTTTGAAACGGTGACCAACAACCTCAAGTCGTTTGTATCGACCACGTTCGGCTGGTACTATTTGCTGCTGTTCGCCATCTTCCTCGTCCTGGCGCTGATCATCGCCATCAGCCCTTACGGCAAAATCCGGCTCGGCAAAGACACCGACCGTCCGGACTTCTCGACCGCCACTTGGATCTCGATGCTGTTTTCGGCCGGGATGGGGATCGGGCTCGTCTTCTACGGCGCTTCCGAACCGCTGTCCCACTACGTTCTCGACCCGCCGACCGGCGAGCCCGGCTCCGGCTTCGCCCTGAAGGAAGGGCTGACGTATTCCTACCTGCACTGGGGAGCGCCGATCTGGGCCATGTACGGGATCACCGCACTGGCACTCGCCTTCTTCCAGTTCCGCAAAGGGGAACCGGGGTTAATCTCTGCAACACTGAAGCCGATTTTCGGCAACCGCATGAATGGACCGCTCGGTGTTCTCATCGATGTGCTGGCGGTGTTCGCCACCGCATTCGGAGTCGCCACTTCGCTCGGTTTCGGTGCTGTCCAGATTAACGGCGGCTTGAACCACCTGTTCGGCATGGAGATCGGCTTCACGTCGCAGTTCATCATCATTGCGGTCGTGACTGTGCTGTTCATCTTCTCGGCCTGGTCGGGTCTCAGCAAAGGCATCAAGTACTTGTCGAACACGAATATGGTGCTCGCGCTCATCCTGCTCGCCGCGATCCTGATCGTCGGTCCGACGCTGCTCATCCTGAACCTGTACACCGAGACGCTCGGCATGTACTTGCAGAACATCCTCCAGATGAGCTTCCGCACGGCGCCGCTCGCAAGCGACAACCGCGGATTCGTCGATGGCTGGACGATCTTCTACTGGGCCTGGTGGATCTCGTGGGCGCCGTTCGTCGGCATGTTCATCGCCCGGGTCTCCCGCGGCCGGACCATCCGCGAATTCCTGCTCGGCGTCGTCATCATCCCGACCCTGTTCGCCTCGTTCTGGTTTGCGGCATTCGGCACGACGGCCGCGAGCGTGCAGGATTCCGGCATCGACTTGAGCGGCTTCGCAACGGAACTGGTCCTCTTCAACATGTTCGACCAGCTCCCGCTCTCGATCATCTTGTCGGTCATTGCAATTTTGCTCATCGGCTCTTTCTTCATCACATCCGCGGACTCCGCGACATTCGTCCTCGGCATGCAGTCGATGCACGGATCGCTCACCCCGTCGAACAACATCAAGCTCATCTGGGGCGTGGCCCAGTCCACGATCGCCATCCTGCTGCTGTACGTCGGCGGCCTCCAGGCGATCCAGAACACGATCATCATCGCGGCGCTGCCGTTCTCCTTCGTCATGATTCTCATGACCATCTCGCTCATGAAGGCGCTGAAAGACGAACGGCAGCTGATCGAAACCCGGTCCCGGGGGAAATAAAAGAAGCTGGGACGGGCGAGACGAGCGAATCCCTTTCTCTGCGAGTGAGCCGCTTTCTCCCGCGAGTGAGCCGCTTTCCTGTCCGAGTGAGCCGCTTTCACCCGTGAGTGAGCCGCTTTCCGCATAAAACCGCCCGCTTCCTTCAATTCAGAAGGGAGCGGGCGGTTTTTGATTTAGTCCAGGATCCGTTTTGTCCGGTCGACGTCGGCGACACGGACTTCTTCCTGGCCGCCGGTGACGTAGCCGGTGCCGTTGCAGACCGTGCAGGCGTACTGCCAGCCTTCTTCATCGGCCTGCTTGCCGGTGCCGTGGCAGGCTTCGCAAACCCGTTTGCCGTCTTTCACTTCTTCTCCTGCGTGTTCGTTATTTTTCTTCACCCAGTTGATGAGCCCCCCTTCGATCATGATTTCAACTTGGCGGGACGAGAGGGCGTGCTGAACCGGGATCTGGCGGTTGCTGTTCTTGACTGAGATCATGAACTCGCTGGAATTCCGGATGTTCTCTTTCAGGTTCTCCAGCACGAGGATGTCTCCCTGCTGGAGAAGATCGTAGTCCTCGGGATTCGCGAAGGTGAGCGGCAGGATGCCGAAGTTCACGAGGTTCTGCCAGTGGATCCGGGCGAAGTCCTTGGCGAGCGCCACCCGGAGTCCGAGAGATCTCGGCGCGAGTGCGGCGTGTTCCCGGCTCGAGCCCTGGCCGTAGTTGTAGCCGGCCACAATGGCATGCCCCCCGGCGCCGCGCTGTTCCATCGCCCGCTTGTAATAAGAGCGGTCGACGATTTCGAACGCGAACTTGCTGATCTCCGGCAGGTTGCTCCGGTACGGCAGGACGCGCGCGCCGCCGGCAAGGATTTCGTCGGTGGAGATGTTGTCTTTCATTTTCAGGAGGACCGGCACTTCCATCTTGTCGTGGAGCGGGTCCATATCCGGGATCGAAGCGATGTTCGGGCCTTTGTACAGTTCGACCTTCTTCGCCTCTTCATACGGGAGCGGCGCATCTAAAAGCTGAACGTCGATCGTCGGCTCTTCCGGATCGTGTTCGCGCGGATACGGCATGTCGAGCGTCCGCGGGTCGGTGATCGCGCCGGCAAGCGCAGACGCCGCCGCCGTTTCCGGGGAGCAGAGGAAGACGCTGTCCTCGAGCGTTCCCGAACGTCCCGGGAAGTTTCGCGGCGTCGTCCGGAGGCTGTTCCGGCCGGTCGCCGGCGCCTGTCCCATGCCGATGCAGCCATTGCAGCCCGCCTGGTGAAGCCGTCCGCCGGCAGTGAGCAGGCTGGCGACATGGCCTTCCTTCACGAGGTCGGTCAGGAGCTGGCGGGAAGTCGGGTTGATGTCAAACGATACTTCATCCGGCACCCGCTTGCCTTCGACGATCTTGGCCGCAACAGCGAAGTCCCGGTAGCCCGGGTTTGCCGAGGATCCGATGTAGGACTGGTAAATCGGCTCTCCCGCCACTTCGCGCACCGGGACGACATTGCCCGGGCTGGACGGCTTCGCGATGAGCGGCTCGAGTTCTGACAGGTTGATCTCTTCATGCAGGTCGTACTCGGCCCCCTCATCCGCCAGCAGCTCGGTCCAGTCTTCTTCGCGGCCCTGGGTTTTCAGGAAATGACGGATCTCCTCGTCGGACGGGAAAACGGTCGTCGTCGCCCCGAGCTCCGCCCCCATGTTGGCGATGACGTGGCGGTCCATCGCACTCAAGTTTTTGAGCCCCGGACCGTAGTACTCGATGATCTTGCCGACTCCGCCTTTGACGTCATGGCGGCGGAGCATTTCAAGGATGACGTCCTTCGCGCTCACCCAGTCCGGCAGCTCTCCTGTCAGGTAAACTCCCCAAACCTGGGGCATCTTGATGTAGATCGGCTCCCCGGCGATCGCCATGGCGACGTCGATTCCGCCGGCGCCCATCGCGAGCATCCCCATCGAGCCGTTTGCGCACGTATGGGAGTCCGAACCGAGGAGCGTCTTTCCCGGAGCGGCCAGCCGCTGCATATGGACCGGGTGGCTGACCCCGTTCCCCGGACGGCTGTAATACAATCCGAACCGCCGGGTCGCACTTTGCAGGAACAGGTGATCATCGGCGTTCTTGTTGTCGACCTGGATGACGTTGTGGTCGACATACTGTGCCGATGCTTCGGTCTGCGCCCGGTCGATCCCCATCGCTTCGAGCTCCAGCATGACCATCGTGCCGGTCGCATCCTGGGTGAGCGTCTGGTCGATCTTCAGGCCGATTTCGCTTCCGGGCACCATCTCTCCGGAAAGCAGGTGGGATTGGATCAGTTTCTGGGTCACGTTCATTTTCATCCGCTGTTCCTCCTTCTCGTTTTCCTGCCTGAGCCGGCGGACGGGCCGCCGGACGGCAAATAAAAAACCCCGGTTGTCCGGGGCTCTGAAGCTTCGATCAGACGTGAGCGTTGGCGAATTGCGTCTTCAGCAACCAAGTATGGTAGAAGAATTCACCAACCGTGACGATGGCGCCTGTCAAGAGTGCCGCTCCCCACATATCGTTATAGCCGAGCAGTTCAAGACCGCCCCAGATGATAAGAAATCCGAGAACCAAGTCGCTGACAGTCGCGGTCATGTTGCCCATCTTCGGCAGAACCATCAGGTCGCCGAGCACATAAGAAAGGAGCCAGAGTCCTGCAGCGATCAATGTCGAGTCCAGGAATGAGACGTCATTGAACAGGGTCAGCATAATCCAGACGACCGGAAAGACGAGCGCCGCTTTGATCATGAGCGCTTTTCCGTGGTGAACGTGAGCTGCGTCATCCATATGATCTCCTCCTCTCAACCCTTTCTGTTCTACTTGTAAATTACCCCAAGCAAGCCAATTGAAACGTGGGGAAAGATGGATTTAGAAAGAAGTGACAAACATGAGCCCCAGATAAGCGGCCGCAATGAAGCCGATCCCCGCGGCCGCACCCGTCCAGCCGGGCAGCGATTTCCGCTCGGCGACAGGCAGCAGGACGAGGAAAAGAAAAGCGATCGCCAGCGCCGCCAGTCCGTTGAAATCCGGCGTGAAATGCGCGGTGACCGGCGTTTCGACCGAGCCGATCAGCTTTTCCGTAAGCGGAGCCTGGCCTTCCGTTGCGAATGTTTTATCAAGATTATGGGGCGGGGCGAGCTTGCTCATGAATGAAGTGAACAGCAGCACGAGTCCGAGCAGGAGGCTCTCCACCTTCAGCCAATGGGCGGGCGGGTCGTCTTTCCGGGCAAGAAAGCCGTTGATCGCCGCTGCGGCGAGGAGCGGGATGATGCCGAGGTGCTTCAGGAGCAGCATCTGACCGTACGGAAGGACCCAGGAAGCGGCGTAGTCCGTCAATTTCATGGCAAGGAGCATGAGGACGATCCCCGTGCCGATGATGACGGCCATCAATCCCGCGGCAAGAGGCGTGAACCATTTCAGAAATCCTCGCCAGTCCGGCACTGCTCCCGGCTTCCATGCGATCCGGAGCACGATGCCCGCCCACACCGAGAGCGCGGTCAAATGGACGGCATGGGCAAGGAACCCGGTCGTCTCGTCGATCGTCGCCGAGTGGCTCCCGTAGGCGACGGCGACGAATGCTCCGGCGATCAGTACGGCCTGGATCCAGCGGCTTGCCCCGAACAGGAAAGCCACGATAAGGAGAATCGCCACGGCCGAAAGGATCAGGAAACTGTGCCCGGCCCGGAAGCCCGTCGAAATATCAACAAAAGCCCGCAGCCGCCGGCCCTCCGGAGAAAGGAGGATAGCCAGCTGGACAACGGGCGCAGCAGCAAAGATCGGGATGGCCGCAGAAAGCACCGCCGAGACGGCCGGAGGAAAAGCCGCTTCCCGCCCCTGGCCGGCAGGGGCGAACCGGAGAGCGACGCCGCCGGCAATCAAGGCCATGACAAGATAAAGAAGGAAATCAGAAAGGGCCGTGTAGGTGGTCATTTCTTCCTGCGCACAGCCATGAAGATGATCGCCAGCAGAACGATCGCTGCCACGATGAGACCGACCGTCAGGAGAGTGTTCCCGCCTTCATCCTGATTCTCATCCTGGTTCTCGCCTTCCTGCATTGAATCGGCCTGGCCTTCATCGACCGCTTTGTCCACCATCTCGTCTCCGTCTTCGTTGTCCATCGGATCCTCTTCGTCTTCTGGCGCGGCTTCTTCCTGGTCGGCTTCTGCCTGTGCGTCTGCAGAATCGCCGCCGGCTGCGACAAAGTGGATTTCCCCGTCGATCGGGTGGCCGTCCTCACTGACGACATTCCATCCGACCGTCCAGTCCCCGTCCGGAAGCGGCTCCGCCAGCATTCCGGTCATCGTATCTCCGTCGACCCGGATGTCTTCAAATTCTTGTTCCCCGCCGGGACCGGTCAATGTCATCTTGCTTCCCGACTCGACGCCTGCAGAGAACTTCAGTGTCACGTTTTGAATCGGTTCCGTCACCGTCGCCCCGTCTTCCGGATCGGACGTCTCCATATTGGAGTGCGCCATTGCCGCCGTCGGGACGGCGAATGTAAGAATGATTGCCAATAGCCATTTTTTCATCAATGATCCCTGCCCTTCGGTCCATGTTGGTATTAGTTTGTTCTGAAATCGTCCGCTTCATCCGTGGCAGCCCGTTCCGTCCATCCGCTCCTGGATCGCCGGGATGGCTTCTTCGAACGAGAACAGCTTTCCGCCGAATCCAGTGCGGAACCGCTCCGCCTCTTTCCGGGAAGCGAATACGAAAACCTGCGGCTCGCAGCAGTTCAACCGGACGTCCGGGTCAATGAGGAACGAGGCCATCCTCCCGCCGATCGTTGCATCGGTCAGATAATCCCGGCAGATGATCTGCGCCACCTCATCGGCGATCGCCCCGTAGCGAAGCAGGCCGCAGTGCGCACAGCACGCCTGCTCCACCCCGTGGTCGATCCGGATGAGCTGGACGGCAAATCGCGTGTTCGTCCCCTTGCCGCAATACACGCAGTGATCGGGCTGGACAGCCGGGCGAGGTTCTTTCGCCTGCGCGAGTCCTTTTGATGTCCGGATGAGCTTCCCCTGCTCGGCGAGCGGCTGAATATCCCGGTAAACGGTCATTTCCGACACACCGAGCCGCCTGCTCGCCTCCGATACTTTGAGTGTGCCCTCTTCTTTCAGCCACGTGAGGATCTGTTGCTGCCTTTCAACCGGTAACATGCTCCTTCCCTCCTCCCCAAAGATATGTAGTGTCAACTCCCATCGTAAGCCAATCCATCTTTGCGGGCAAGACCGTTTTGTGGTTAATTGTTAAGAATTGATGGATATTCACATAAGGAGAGGGAAGTTAACTTCATCCTACCCTGTTGACCCGCCGCCCAACCTGTAATAATATTGAAGTTCGGGCTTTTTACCCGCGCGGTTCGCAACCATCCCGCGAAATCAAAACTAGGGAGAGATACGGAATGAAAATCAAAACGATGGCAATCAACGCCGTCATTGCCGCTTTATACTTGGCTGTCACTGCGCTCATCGCGCCGTTCGGCTTCACGAACATCCAGTTCCGCGTCTCGGAAGTGTTCAACCACCTTGTCGTATTTAATAAGAAGTACATCATCGGCGTCGTGCTCGGCGTGTTCATCTCGAACCTCCTCCTGTCGACGCTCGGCTGGTACGACCTTACATTCGGCGTGGCTCATTCGCTCATTTCCCTGACGATCACCATCGTCGCCTGCACGTTCATCAAAGGGACAATCCAAAGGATGATCGCCAACACCCTTATCTTCACCTTCACGATGTTCATCATCGCAATCGAGCTCAAACTCGCCCTCGGCCTGCCGTTCTGGTTCGGATGGATGACCCTCGCCGTCAGCGAATTCATCGTCATGGCGATCGGCATCCCGATCATGCACGCCCTCGGCAAGCGGATCGACTTCAGGCGGTTGATTGAGGATTGAGCCGGGCGACGGTGCGTTTCGGGCAGCGGCCGTCGCTTTCTTAACATTCGCGGCGGTTTGCTTAACATTCAGAGCCGTTTGCTTAACATTCAGCTCGATTTGCTTAACATTCACGGCCTGTTGCTTAACATTCGCAGAAAAAAGCGGTGCTTCCCATCAAAAGGAGGCACCGCTTTTTTGTTTATTCCCCGTCCGCCACAAGTCCGTCGAACGACGGGTCTTCTTTTAGGAATTCGAGTTCGTGGGAGGATGTTCCGAATTCCTTGAGGACGGCTTCATTGACGTCGGTCGTGTAGGTCACCCGGCTCATCGCTTGGGCGACGATGTTTTTGTCCATTTCCTGGTGGGTGAGGTCTTTGATCGCGTGGATGGCGATTTTCTGTGCTTTGTCAGGGTTTTCATTAATGAAGTCGACCGCTTTTTTGTGGGCGTCCAGCAGATGGGCGGTGAGTTCCGGCTGTTTTTCCGCGAACTGGCCGTTTGCGACGAGGACGGTGTTCGGGAGTGTCTGGCCGTAGGCGATGTCGTCGGAGCTGATGATCACTTTGGCGCCCTGATCGACGAGGATCGATGCCCACGGTTCCGGAACGGCGGCGAGATCCACTTTCCCCGACTCGAACATCGACGGGTACGAGGCCGGGTTGCCGGTCACGTGGTTGAGCGAGCCGCCGATGCGGGAAGAGGCGAGTTGGTCATTGCCGAGCTGCTGCAGGTAGGTTTCGAACTGGACGTCATGCGTGCAGCCGATGCCCGGCGTGATGAATGTTTTCCCTTCCATGTCCTCGACTGTCCGGATGCCGCTTTTTTCGCTTGCCACGACGACCGTGCCGCCGGAAGATGCACCGGCAAGGATTTTCACGTCCGCCCCGTTCGTGAAGTTGTTCAGGACCGGACCGGGACCGACGAGGCCCGCGTCGAGTTCCCCGGCTTTCAGTGCGGCCATGAACGTGCCGCCGTCCGGGAATGTGATGTATTCGATATCGGTATTTTTTCCGAGCGCTTCTTCGTAATAGCCGTTTTCCCTGGCGACCATCGCCGGGGCATGGTCGATGTTCGGGAAGTACCCGATGACCACTTTTTCTCTTTCCCCGTTCTGCGCCGCGCCGCTTCCGCAAGCGGCGAGCAAGGCCAATGTTCCGAGCAGCATTGCAGCCAACCACCATTTTTTCATATCTTCCATCCCCTTTTTCAATTTGAATGAATCAAGCCGTTTCCAGGCCCCATTTGACCCGGACGCGGTGTTCGAATCGCTGGAACAGCAGAAGGTCCACGGTAACGCCGATGATGCCGATAATGATCATGATGGCGAGCACCATGTCCATGCGGCCGAAGTCCGATGCGTATTTAAGCGTGTAGCCGAGACCCGGGCCGGTGCTGAGGAGCTCCCCGGCCATGAGCGCCCGCCAGCCGAACGCCCAGGCGAGCCGGACGCCGGTGACGAAATACGGGACCGACGCCGGAAGCATCACCCGGAAAAACAGATCCGGCCCCGAAGCGCCCATCGTCCGGGCGGCCTTGACGTAGATCGGCGAGACGTTCCGGATGCCGGTGCGGACGTTGATCGTCATGACGACCGCCGCGCCGAGCACGATGATGAAAATGACCGATTTCTCGTTGAGTCCGAACCACATGATCGCGAGCGGCAGCCAGACGATGCTCGGGATGCTCTGCAGCGCCAGGATGAGCGAGCCGAGCGTCTCGTCCGCCGTTTTCGACTTGGCGAGCAGGATACCGAGGCCGAGGCCGATCAGCAGCGCGATTGCGAGGCCGGCGGCGAGGCGCATGAAACTGGCCCCGAGGTCGCGGAAGAGCGTGCCGTCCGCGATCATTTCCCCGAGGGCGGCGAACACGTCCGTCGGAGCCGGCATGATGACCGGCGGGACGTCGAGCAGCCGGATCGCCAGCTGCCAGATGATGAACAGGGAAGCGAAGAAAACGAGCCGTTTAATGAGCAAGCGCATGGCCGCGTTCCTCTTCTTCCACTTTGTCGTTCTCCGCCTTCAGCAGCCGGAGAATCTGCTCCTCGTAACCCGCCATCTCCTTCAGCCGGCTTTCCCTCGGCCGGCCGAGCGGAATCGGGATGTCCTGCAGGATCCGTCCGGGATGGGTCCCCATGACGATGATCCGGTCGGACAGGCGCACGGCCTCCTGGATGCTGTGCGTGACGAACAGAATCGTCTTTTTCGTCTCGATCCAGATTTCTTCAAGAGCCGACTGCAGCCGCATACGCGTCTGTTCGTCGAGTGCGCCGAACGGTTCATCCATGAGCAGCACGGCCGGGTCCATGGCGAGCGCCCGCGCGATCGAGACGCGCTGCTGCATGCCGCCTGACAGTTCATGGGGATGGTGATCCGCATACTGGCCGAGCTGGACGAGCCGAAGATAACGGCGTGCGGTTTCCTTTGCTTCCCCTTTCGGCATGTCGCCCTTCAGCGGAAACATGACGTTTTCCTCGACGGTGAGCCACGGAAACAGCGCCGCTTCCTGGAAGACCATCCCGCGCTCTTTTCCGGGTTTTTGGATGTCCTGCCCGTTGAGCCGGAGAACGCCCGCATCCTGGCGGCCCAGTCCGGCCACGAGTGACAGCAGCGTCGACTTGCCGCAGCCCGAGGGTCCAAGAAGGGAAACGAACTCCCCTTCCCGGATGTCCAAGCTGATATTTTCAAGGACCCGTTCTCTTCGCCCGTGTTTATCGAAGCTTTTCTCCACGCCTTCTATCGAAAGGAACATGCCTGCACTTCCTTTTTCGTTGAATGTTTAATCACCTATCAGTATACTAGGTTTTAGAAGTAATCATACCGCTTTTTTTTTGAAAGTCAAGACACCGGGCCGGCGGTTTTGATCGTTTGCCGATGGGCCGGCGGTAATTTATACTGGTTTAGTAGGGATTACAAACAGTGTATGCAGGAAAGGCGTGAGAAGCCATGAAACTATCCAATTCCATTTTGGACTTGATCGGAAACACTCCGATCGTCCGGCTGAACCGGCTGCCCGATCCGCAAGGCGCCGATGTCTTCATTAAACTGGAGTCGTTCAACCCCGGCGGCAGCGTGAAGGACCGCGCCGCCCTGAATATGATCGAGCGGGCGGAAGCCGACGGGAAGCTGATCCCCGGCAAAAGCACGGTCATCGAGCCGACGTCCGGAAATACGGGCATCGGGCTCGCGATGGTGTGCGCGGCAAAAGGCTACCGCTGCATCATGACGATGCCGGACAACGCAACGGAAGAACGGGTGAAAATTTTGCGGGCATACGGCGCAGAGGTGCACCTCACGCCGGCTTCCCGGCGCATGCAGGGATCGATCGACGAAGCGAAGCAGATTGCCGCGGACATCCCCGACTCCTTCATCCCGATGCAGTTCGACAACCCCGCCAACGCGGACGCGCACCGCGGGACGACCGCCGTGGAGATCCTGGAAGCCTTCGACGGCCAACTCGACGCGTTCGTCCTGACCGCGGGCACCGGCGGGACCGTCACCGGCACTGGCGAGGAATTAAAAAAGCGGATCCCGTCGCTCAAAATCTACGTCGTGGAACCGAAAGGCTCGCCGGTGCTGTCCGGCGGAGAACCCGGCCCGCACAAAATCCCCGGCACCGGCCCGGGATTCATCCCGTCGATCCTCAATCGGGACATCTATGACGACATCCTCTTGATCGACGACGCGGATGCCCAGCGGACGGCCCGGGAACTCGCGGCCAAAGAAGGCATCTTCGTCGGCGCCTCCGCAGCCGCATCGGCTTACTTCGCGATCGAAGTGGCGAAGAAGCTCCCCCGCGGCGCGCGGGTGCTGTGCCTCGCTCCCGACACCGGCGAACGGTATTTGTCGTCGGACCTGTTTCCGCAGTGAGCGCGGGGTGGCGGGCGGTCGGTGTATCCCGGGCGGACGGCCGGTTGCTTAACATTCGCGGCGGTTTGCTTAACATTCAGCTCGATTTGCTTAACATTCAGAGCCGTTTGCTTAACATTCAGCTTGGTTTGCTTAACATTCACAAAAAAGCGGTGCATCCCATCAAAAGGAGGCACCGCTTTTTCGTTTATTCGGTTACGAGTGTTCGAAAGGGTTGGTTGAGCAGCACGGCCGCGTCTTCGACCATGACACTCGCGGTCGGGTACATGCCGGCGCCCGGTCCGATGACGGTGAGCGTGCCGGCGTAGGCCGTTTCGATCGCGACGGCGTTGTCGACGCCGTCGATGCCGTACAGCGGATGGTCCGGGCCGATGAGGACCGGGCCGACGGATGCGCGGAGCCGGCCGTCTTCATCCCGGCGGACATCCGCGATATGGCGGTACCGGAGACCCTGCCGGTCGGCGTCGATCACTTCATCGAGGGTGAGCGTGTCGATCCCCTTCATCGGGACCCGCTCCCAGTCCGGCTGCTCGCCGAACGAGAGGGCGCTCAGGATCATGAGCTTACAGAAGGCGTCAAAACCGGACACGTCGTTCGTCGGATCCGCCTCCGCATAGCCGAGTTCCTGCGCTTCTTTCAGGGCATCCGCGAACGAACACTCCTCTTTCCTCATTTTCGTGAGAATGAAGTTCGACGTGCCGTTCAGGATGCCCTGGATGCCCGTGACTTGATTGGCGAGATTGAGGTTCTGGATCGTCTTGATGACCGGGACGCCGCCGGCTACGGTCGCTTCGTAGCCGACACCGGTCCGGACTTCGCGGGCGAGCGCTTCAAGCGAGGCGCCGGCCTTCGCGTACATCACCTTGTTTGCGGTGACGACATGGCAGCCGGACTCGATGGCCCGCTCCAGATAAGTGCCCGCCGGCTCTTCCCCGACGATCGCTTCAAATACGATTCCGAGGTCCGGCACGGTAAGGATGTCCTCGAAGCGGTCGGTGACGAGCACACCCGGCGTGTCGGGCCGTGCTTTTTCAAGGTCGCGGACGAGGATCGCCGCAATCTCGATGTGTTGGCCGGTCTGCTTCGTCAATTGTTCTTTCCGTTCATTCACGATATTGTAGATGCCCTGGCCGACCGTCCCGAATCCGAGGATGGCCGCTTTCACTGTCGCCATGGCGATCACCTCCAAACTTCCTTCAGCTTAACAAGTTCCGCCCGGTTATGGAACCCCCGGGCGGAAAATTTTCAGACTGTTTTGTTTAAATGAACGTGCGGATGCGCGAAACTCTTCCAGTTCGAGAGCCAACTCTTCCACTTCAAGCCGAAACTCTTCCACTTCGAGGCCCAACTCTTCCACTTCGCAATCTGACTTTCGTCACTCCGGTGCCAACTCTCCTCACTCGAGCTCCAACTCTCCTCACTCGAGCCCAAACTCTACTCACTCACTCCCGAACTCTCCTCACTCACCCACTCACTCTCAAGCTTTGACCGGAACGGCCGCTTCGATCGCCTGCTTCAAATCGGCGATGATGTCATCGACGTTTTCAAGGCCGATGGAGAGGCGGACGAGTTCTTCGCTGGTGCCGGTTTTCGCCAGGTCTTCAGCGGACAGCTGCTGGTGCGTCGTCGAGGCCGGGTGGATGATGAGCGAGCGGGCGTCGCCGACGTTGGCGACGTGGGAGAACAGCTTGATGCCGTCGATGAGCTTACGGCCGGCTTCGCGCCCGCCTTTGATGCCGAACACGATGACAGAGCCGTCGCCGTTTTTCAGGTACTTCTTCGAGAGTTCATACGACGGGTGCTCTTCGAGTCCGTTGTACTGGACCCAATCGACGGACGGGTGGTCCTTCAGCCACTCGGCGACTTTCCTCGCGTTTTCGTTGTGGCGCTGGACTCTCAGGTGAAGCGTTTCGAGCCCCTGCAGGAAGATGAACGCGTTGTCCGGGCTGAGGCACGGGCCGAAGTCGCGGAGCAGCTGCACGCGGAGTTTCGTCGCAAATGCCGCGTCCGGCGCGTCGATGCCGTAGCGGAGGCCGTGGTACGTCTCGTCGGGTTCCGTGAAGCCCGGGAAGCGGCCCTGCGTCCAGTCGAATTTGCCGCCGTCGACCGCGATGCCGCCGATCGCCGTGCCGTGGCCGCCGATCCATTTTGTCGCCGAATGAACGACGACGTCCGCACCGAACTCGATCGGGTTCGACCCGTACGGCGAGGCGAATGTGGAGTCGATGATAAGCGGGACGCCGTTTTCATGGGCGATGTCTGCGACCGCTTCCACGTCGAGCACGTTCAGGCTCGGGTTGCCGATGCTTTCGCCGAAGAGTGCCTTCGTCTTGTCCGTGATCGCCGCGCGGAAGTTTTCCGGGTCGGTCGAATCCACGAACTTCACATTGATGCCGTAGCGCGGGAGCGTCACCGCGAACAGATTGTACGTGCCGCCGTACAGGTTCGCCGCCGCGACGATTTCATCGCCCGCCTGTGCCACGTTGAGGATCGAGAACGCGATCGCCGCCATGCCGGACGACAGCGCGACGGCCGCCGTGCCGCCTTCGAGTTCCGCGACGCGCTTTTCAAACGCGTCGACGGTCGGGTTCATGATGCGGGAATAAATATTGCCGGGTTCCTTGAGCGCGAACAGGTTCTGCGCGTGCTCGGTGTCACGGAAGGCATACGCCGTCGTGCGGTAAATCGGAACGGCGATCGCTCCGGTCGTCGGGTCCGGCTGCTGGCCGCCGTGGACGAGAAGGGTTTCCGGCTGGAATTTTTGATTGGTCATGAGTAAAACCTCCTGGAATAGTTGTGCCCGGGCGGTGCGCCGCCGAAGGCCTGGACTCGATGGATGTGCGGTGACCGGGGAGGAGGTTTTTCAGGTATTAGAAAAACCCTCTTCGCATAAAGAAGAGGGCCGATGCGGTCAGGCCGCATCCCTCCCCTTATCTGCCAGATCCGTTGCCGGAACTGTAGGAATTAGCACCTTTGCAGGCATGGCCTGCCGGTTGCCGGGCTTCGCAGGGCCTAGTCCCTCCGCCGCTCTTGATAAGAGTGAATTCATTCAATTTTCCATCTTGGAAATCAGTATAGCCCTGTCCTCCTCTCGAAGTCAAGTGTATTTTTTCAGAATGGTTGAAACCATTCCGGCCGCCAGCCGTTTAAATGAGTAACACATTTGAGGGGGACGCAATCGTGGCAAATCTAATCGACAAACTGGCCGGGCAAGGCCTCGGAAAGTATACGGAACTGATCCGGAAAATGAGTGCTCCGTGCATTTCGCTCCAAAAAGAAGACGCCGCGGGACCGCTCGCGCCGGGCGCGTCCAAATTCGGCGGCGCGCCGGATCTTCCGCCGGGGACCGACATCCCGGCAATCGGCGAACGGCCGCTCGCTCTTCTCGCACAGATCAACTTGTCGGACCTGGAGATCGCCGGCCTTGAGCACCCGTTTCCGAAGCGCGGCATCCTGTCGTTTTATTACGACACCGAGAACCAGCCTTGGGGCAGCGGCGAGGAAGACGAGCGCGACGGCTGGCGGGTGCAGTTCTTCGACGGGGATCCCGCCCAGCTTGAGCGCATCGAAGTCCCGGAAGACGCGATGCTGCCGGAGTTCGCCGTGTCGTTTGAGGCGGCGGAATCCATCGATGCCGATGCGCTGATCGATATGGACTTCGACGATGACGACGCAGAAGACATTTTTGAGCTGGTGGAAAACGGAGAGCCGAAGCACCAGATGCTCGGCTTCCCGTTCGCCGTCCAGAATCCCGTGTTCATGGAAACCGCCCACTACTGCGACGGCGTCGAGGACTGGAACGAGGCCGAAAAAGCCGCGGACGACTACGTGCTCCTGTTCCAGATGGACAGCGACGACGACCTCGACGCGATGTGGGGCGACATGGGCATGCTTTATTTCTCCATTAAAAAAGAAGATTTCGCGGCCGGGCAGTTCGACCGGACGAAAATGATCATGCAATGCAGCTGACGATCCGGGAGGAGGAAACAAGATGGGGCTCTGGCTCATCCTGGCGGCGGCCGCCGGCTATCTGATCGGCTGTGTGCACGGCTCGACGGTCGCGGGCCGGCTGTCCGGCGTCAACCTGAAAGAGACTGGCGTAAAAAATGCCGGCGCCTCAAATGCGGCGATCGTGCTCGGCAAGAAATACGGCGCACTCGTCGCGGCGATCGACATCGGCAAGGGCGTCTTCGCCGTCCTGATCGCGAAATGGGCGGCGGCACAGGCGATGCTCGGCGCAGAGCAAGGCGCATTAATCGTGTTTGCAATGGGTGCCGCCGTCGTACTCGGCCACAACTTCCCGTTCCACATGAAGTTCAACGGCGGCAAGGGAACTGCCACGGTCCTCGGCGTCCTGCTCGGCTTCGACTGGAAAATCGGGCTGGCCGGGCTCGCCCTGCTCATCGTCGTATCGCTCGCGACCGACTTCATCGTGTTCGGCGTGCTCATGCTCTACGCCGCGTTCATCTACACCGCGATCGTCCTCGCGCCGGGCATCGGACCGGACCTGATCGCGGCCGGATTGTTCTTGATGGCCCTATGGAAGCATATGGAGAACTTCCGCAGGCTGTGCGCCGGCGAGGAGAACCGGGTATCGGCGGTGTTCAAAAAGAAGCGGGTTGCGTAGCCGAGATAAAGATAACGTTCCGCTTGATAAAGATAACGTTTCGGCCGATAAAGATAACGCTCTCTCGGATAAAGATAACGCTCTCACTCAACTGCAAAAAAAACAGGCGCCTGTCCGGTCGATCCGGACGGCGCCTGTTTGCATTTTATGATTGTGCGACCGGCTCAAGCAGGCCAAGAAGATCCGCGTACTCGTAGCCGAGGTCGGCTGCGACGGATTTGTAGGTGACGCGGCCCGCGTGGGTGTTGAAGCCTTTGCGGAGCGGCTCGTTGTCGAGTGCGGCCTGTTTCCAGCCTTTGTTCGCGATCTGGAGCGCGTACGGAACCGTGTTGTTCGTGAGCGCCATCGTGGACGTGCGCGGAACGGCGCCCGGCATGTTGGCGACGGCGTAGTGGACGACGCCGTGTTTCTCGTATGTCGGGTCATCGTGCGTGGTGATCCGGTCGCTCGTCTCGAAGATGCCGCCCTGGTCGATCGCAATGTCGACGAGCACGGAGCCCGGCTGCATCGACTTGACCATGTCTTCCGTGACGAGCTTCGGCGCCTTCGCGCCCGGGATCAGGACCGCACCGACGACAAGGTCGGAATCCTTCACGGCTTCCGCGATGTTGAACGGGTTCGACATGAGCGTCTCNCCTGCTCATCGTCGTATCGCTCGCGACCGACTTCATCGTGTTCGGCGTGCTCATGCTCTACGCCGCGTTCATCTACACCGCGATCGTCCTCGCGCCGGGCATCGGACCGGACCTGATCGCGGCCGGATTGTTCTTGATGGCCCTATGGAAGCATATGGAGAACTTCCGCAGGCTGTGCGCCGGCGAGGAGAACCGGGTATCGGCGGTGTTCAAAAAGAAGCGGGTTGCGTAGCCGAGATAAAGATAACGTTCCGCTTGATAAAGATAACGTTTCGGCCGATAAAGATAACGCTCTCTCGGATAAAGATAACGCTCTCACTCAACTGCAAAAAAAACAGGCGCCTGTCCGGTCGATCCGGACGGCGCCTGTTTGCATTTTATGATTGTGCGACCGGCTCAAGCAGGCCAAGAAGATCCGCGTACTCGTAGCCGAGGTCGGCTGCGACGGATTTGTAGGTGACGCGGCCCGCGTGGGTGTTGAAGCCTTTGCGGAGCGGCTCGTTGTCGAGTGCGGCCTGTTTCCAGCCTTTGTTCGCGATCTGGAGCGCGTACGGAACCGTGTTGTTCGTGAGCGCCATCGTGGACGTGCGCGGAACGGCGCCCGGCATGTTGGCGACGGCGTAGTGGACGACGCCGTGTTTCTCGTATGTCGGGTCATCGTGCGTGGTGATCCGGTCGCTCGTCTCGAAGATGCCGCCCTGGTCGATCGCAATGTCGACGAGCACGGAGCCCGGCTGCATCGACTTGACCATGTCTTCCGTGACGAGCTTCGGCGCCTTCGCGCCCGGGATCAGGACCGCACCGACGACAAGGTCGGAATCCTTCACGGCTTCCGCGATGTTGAACGGGTTCGACATGAGCGTCTCGATGTCGTGGCCGAACTGATCGTCGAGCTGGCGGAGCCGCTCCGGACTCAGGTCGATGACCGTCACGCGGGCGCCCATGCCGACTGCGACGCGCGCCGCATTCGCACCGGCCATGCCGCCGCCGATGACGGTGACTTTGCCGCGGCCGACACCCGGCACGCCGGAGAGGAGGATCCCCTTGCCGCCGTGGTTGCGCTCGAGGAACGTGGCGCCGATCTGCGTCGCCATGCGGCCTGCGACTTCACTCATCGGCGAAAGGAGCGGCAGCGAGCGGTTCGGCAGCTGGACCGTTTCGTAGGCGATCGCCGTCACGTTTTCCTCGACGAGCGCTTTCGTCAGGCCCGGCTCCGCCGCGAGGTGAAGGTACGTGAACAAGATGAGCCCGTCACGGAAATGGCCGTACTCTTCCGGCAGCGGCTCCTTCACTTTCATGACCATGTCGGCAGCCCATGTCCCGGCGGCCGTTTCGGAAATGGTCGCCCCTTCGTTCAGGTACTCTTCATCGGTGAAGCTCGAGCCGAGGCCCGCCCCTTTCTCGATGATGACTTCGTGGCCCGCCCCGACTAGCGTGGCGACTCCGGCCGGCGTCATCGCGACGCGGTTTTCGTTGTTCTTGATTTCCTTCGGCACCCCAATTTTCATAGCCTTTCCCTCCATCGGAAAGGGAGGCACGACGCCTCCCCTCTTCTATTATTTATTTTCCTCGAATGCCTTTTTCACGACCGAGATGATGAAGTCGACGTCTTCATCGGTGCACGAAAGCGGCGGCGAGAGTGTGATGATGTTGTTGTAGCCGGCGACCGTGTCCCCGTTTTTGCCGACGATGAGGCCGTTCGCCTTGCAGTCGGCGATGATCTTGCCGACGCGCGCGGCGCTTGCCGGCTCGCGCGTCTCCTTGTCTTCGACCATCTCGATCCCGAGGAGGAAGCCGATGCCACGGACGTCGCCGACATGCGGGTGGTCCGCGAGATGCGCGAGTTCCTTGCGAAGCCGCTCGCCGTGGCGGTCCGCCTGCTCAACGAGGCCTTCGCGCTCGATGATCTCGAGGTTCTTCAGCGCGACGGCGCAGGCCGCCGGGTTGCCGCCGAACGTGTTCACGTGGCGGAAGTGGCTGTTCTCCGCGCTGTCCTTGAATTTCTCGTAGATGTCCTTGCGCACCGCCGTCACCGACAGCGGAAGGTACGCGCTCGTGAGGCCCTTCGCCATCGTGACGATGTCCGGCTTGATGCCGAAGTTCTGGTGGCCGAACCTCTTGCCCGTGCGGCCGAATCCGCAGATGACTTCATCGATGATAAGCAGGACGCCGTGCTTGTCGCAGATCTCCTGGACTTTCTGCACGTAGACCGGATCCGGGATAAGGATACCTCCGCCCGTGATGAGCGGCTCCATGATGACGCCGGCGATCGTCTCCTCCTGCTCCCAGATGATCTTCTGCTCGATCTCCTCGGCGCGCATGATGTTGTATTCTTCAACGCTCATGCCTTTCGGCCGGCGGTAATTGTCCGGCGGTGCCGTGTGAAGGAAGCCGGGCGCGAGCGGCTCGTATTTATACTTGCGCAGCGCCTGGCCCGTCGCGGCGAGAGCGCCCATCGAGCCGCCGTGGTACGCGCGGTACCGGCTGATGAACTTGTAGCGGGACCCTTCCCCGTTCTGCTGGTGGTACTGGCGGGCGATCTTGAACGCGACTTCATTCGCATCCGACCCCGAGTTGGAATAAAAGATCTGATAGTCATCATCAAGCCACTCGTTGAGCTTCTCGGCGAGCTCGATCGCCGGCTCATGGCCCTGCGTCATCGGCACGTAGCACAATTCCTTCATCTGATCGTACGCCGCCTTCGCGAGCTCTTCGCGGCCGTAGCCGACGTTCACGCACCAGAGGCCGGACATGCCGTCCAGATAGCGGTTCCCCTCATGGTCCGTCACCCACGCGCCTTCCCCTTTCGCCCAGATCATCGGCGGCGATTTTTCCACGTAAGGCGAAATATGGTGCCAGACGTTCTGGCGGTCCTTCTCGACGAGCGTCTGCTCTTCCTGTTTTACAGTCGTCATCATTTTCTCTCCCTTCAAGTTGGGCTGGTCGTGTCGTTCAAGCTTATTTCAGGCTTCGGATGGCGCGAGTGAGGAGAGTTTCTGCTCGAGTGAGGAGAGTTTGCCCCCGAGTGAGGAGAGTTCCCCTACCTCAGCCGCCCTTCTTCGATCTCTTAGTGCCTTTGCGTGAGCATCTTCTTCCTCGTATAGAACTCGATCCCGTCTTTGCCGTTGGCGTGCAGGTCGCCGTAGAAGGACTTTTTGTAGCCCGAGAACGGGAAGAATGCCATTGGGGCCGGGACGCCGAGGTTGACGCCGAGCATGCCGGCGTCGATGTTGTCGCGGAATTCGCGGATGGCGGAGGCGCTGTCGGTGTAGAGGCAGGCGCCGTTTGCGAAATCGGAGGCGTTCGTGAACTCGATCGCTTCTTCGAGCGTCTCCACGCGGACGATCGAGAGGACCGGGGCGAAGATTTCGTCTTGCCAGATCTTCATCTCCTGCGTGACATGGTCGAAGATCGTCGGGCCGACGAAGTAGCCGCCTCCGGAACCGGACTCGCCGCGGCCGTCGCGGACGAGGGTCGCGCCTTCTTCCACGCCGGTTTCAATGTAGCCGAGCGTGCGGTCCTTGTGCGCCGGGCGGATGACCGGTCCGAGGAAGACGCCTTCTTCCAGGCCGTTGCCGATCGTGATGTCGTCGGCCGCTTTCTTCAGGCGGTCGACAAGCTCATCCGCCACATCACCGACTGCGACGACGACCGCGGCGGCCATGCAGCGCTCGCCGGCGGAGCCGAATGCCGCTCCGGTGATGTTCTTCACGGCGTTGTCGAGGTCCGCATCCGGCAGGACGAGCGAATGGTTTTTCGCGCCGGCGAGTGCCTGGACACGCTTGCCGTGGGACGTGCCCGTTTTGTAGACGTACTCTGCGACCGGCTGCGAGCCGACGAACGAGATCGCCGGGACGTCCGGGTGCTCGAGCAGGCCGTTCACGATGTCGTGCGCCCCGTGGACGATGTTGAAGACCCCGTCCGGAAGACCCGCTTCCTTAAGAAGTTCCGCGAGCCGGTTGGCGAGGAGCGGCGTACGCTCGGACGGCTTCATGATGAATGTGTTGCCCGCCACGATGGCGAGCGGGAACATCCAGGCCGGCACCATCATCGGGAAGTTGAACGGCGTGATGCCGCCGACGACGCCGAGCGGGTAGCGGTACATGCCCGATTCGATGTTCGTCGCGATGTCCGGGAGCTGCTGGCCCATCATGAGGGACGGCGCGCCTGCCGCGAACTCGACGCACTCGATGCCGCGGAGCACTTCGCCGTGCGCTTCTGTGAGGCTCTTGCCGTTTTCGACCGTGATGAGTTTCGCGAGCTCATCCCAGTGGTCGACGAGCAGCTGCTGGTACTTGAACATGATCCGTGCGCGCTGCGGCACCGGCGTCTTCTTCCAGGTCTTGAACGCTTCCTTTGCGACCGCAACCGCCTTGTCGAGATCTTCCTTCGTCGAAACCGGAACTTCGGCGATGATTTCGCCCGTTGCCGGGTTCGGGACTTCTTCGTACCGGTCCGTGGCCGACTTTACCCATTGTCCACCGATGAAGTTTGAAAGCGTTTGCGATTTTACTGTTGTTGTTTCCATGATCTATTCCTCCCTGTGCCTTGTAAGTTGACTTGACTCGGTTCGTCGTTCATTCCATAATCAACATTACAAGCTATCAGAATGTTTGTCATTTTACATAGTGTCAAAC
The DNA here is from genome assembly GCF_000826125.2 of Bhargavaea cecembensis. Taxonomy (GTDB): domain Bacteria; phylum Bacillota; class Bacilli; order Bacillales_A; family Planococcaceae; genus Bhargavaea; species Bhargavaea cecembensis_B. The sequence goes on along the minus strand of NZ_LN651373.1, from coordinate 102,915 downwards.
CATCCGGTGAATTGATTGGACGGAAAGGAGAACTGAAACCATGAAAGAGATCGAACTGACCGTCCGGGACGTGCTGGCCCGGGATTCATTCCAAAAGGCGAAGCTCGTGGCGGGAGAAAAGGGGCTCGGCCGGCAAGTTCGCTGGTCGCATATTCTCGAAGTTCGGGATTTCGAGTCGCTCATCAGCGGCGGGGAACTCATCCTGACGACCGGCATCAGCATGACGCTCGATCTCGAAACCCAGATCGCCTACATCCGGCAGCTGAATGAACTCGGCGTCTCCGCGCTCTGCATCGAGCTGCCCAATCCGAACATCAACATCGCGCCGGAAGTCGTCTCGCTCGCCGACGAACTCGACTTCCCGCTTATCCTGTTCGACGAAGTGATCCGGTTCGTCGACCTGACGCAGGACCTGCACACGGCGATCATCAACCGGCATCACCAGATGATCTCCGAACTCGACCGGCTGTCCGGCCGGTTCATCGAGCTGTCCCTCACGTCGAACGGCATCCTGAAGATCCTCCAGGAACTGCATCAGTACTTCCGCCGGGACGTACTGTTCATCACCGACCGGCCGTCCCACTACTTTTATCCGTCCCATGTGAAGGAAACGGAATCGGCGATCCGCCGGCAGCTCGAGAAGGACGGGACCCTCCAGGACACCGGCCGCTACCTCGAAACGGCGCACGGCCTGTTCGCCACCGTGCCGGTCCGCGGCTTCGGCCAAGTGTGGGGCCGGCTCTGCCTGGCGATGGACGACATGCTCCATGATGATTTCTATTTCCTCATCCTCGACCGCGCGGGGCTCGCGGTCTCTCAGATCCTCCTTCGCAACCGGACCGTCGAGGAGCGCAAGCAGAATCTCGAAGACAAAGTCGTCCGCGGACTCATCACCGGGCGGAACACCGACCCGGACACCGTCCTGTCCGCCCTCCCCGCCCAGGGCCGCAATATGTACTACCGGGTGTTCTCCATCCGGCTCGCCTCCGAAAGTACGTTCGACTCGGAGGACCTGCTGGAGGAAGAGCTCATCCAGCGCTCGATGATCATCCGGAGCGTGTTCCAGCGCGGCGGGTTCTTCCCGGCCATCACATCGGGAAAAAGCGAACTCGTCATCCTCGCCTTCTTCATCTCCGGCGAAGATCAGCGAAACACGGCCGGCCGCTTTGAACAGATGATCCAGGAAATCCGGCAGATGCCGGAAAGTCAGTTCACCGGCTGCCGGTTCGGCGTGAGCAAAGTGTATCAGGACATCGCGGACGCAAAGCGGGCGTTCGGGGAAACGGAAGACGTCATCTCCCTCCAGAAACAGGCGGTCGCCGCCTCCCCGTTCTTCGAAAAGCTCGGCATCCACCGGCTTCTCCTGCTGCTCAAGCGGGGCGGCGAACTGGAGCGCTATGTGGACGATTACCTCGGCCACCTCATCGCACACGACCGGCGGCACGACAGTGATCTCCTCGAGACACTCGTCGTCTACCTGGAATGCGGCGGCGTCAAAAAAGAAGCGGCGGACCGGCTGTTCATCGTCCGCCAGACCCTTTATCACCGGCTCGAAAAGCTTGAAGCCCTGCTCGGCAAGGACTTCATGGAATCCGACAACCGGCTCGCGCTGGAAGTCGCGGTTCAGGCACACCGGATGCTGGCGCGTGAGGGCAGAGAGCTTGCGGCGGGCAAATAAAAACCCCCTGAAACGGGAAGTTGCCGCACTTCCGTTTCAGGGGGTTTCTTCATTGTGATTCGAAACGCTCCAGCAAGCGCCGGAAAAAGTCTTTGACGGGTTCCGGATAGGATCTTGCTTTCACATAGCAGAAGAAGACGGTCCTCTTCAGGCGGGAGTCGTCGACCGCTCGGCCGCCGAGCCCTTCCGGCAAGTTCCCCGACACGTACTGCTCGGGCAGCAGGGCGATTCCGAGCCCTTTGTCCACAAGGTGTTTCACCATCTCGAACCGCTCGATCTGGTAGTCGACTTTCGGGGCAAGCCCCGCCTCCTTGAACGCATCCATGATCTGCTGCCGCGTCTTGAACGACGGCATTCCGAGAACGAGCGGGAATCGGCAGATGTCTTCCAGTCGAATCGTCTCCAGCCGGCCGATCTCATGTCCTTTCGGAAACACGACGAGAAATGACTCTTCATAAAGCGGAATCGCCTCGATCTGGTCGTTTTTGATCTCCTGGTTCGTGACGACCGCATGAACGTCGTACTGGATCAGTGCCTCCATGACCGTCTTGTCATACAGCGTATCGACAACGGTAAATGTATTGCCGGGATACTGATCTTTATGCTCCGCCATCAAGCCGGTGAACCATTTATGGGCAGATTCGATGACGCCGACGAGGATCTCCGTCCGGGCGCCGCTGACGTTCTCGCCCACTTCCTTCTTCAGTTTATCCATCTGCCGGAGAACCGGAAGTGCCCGGTTGTACAGAAGCTGACCGGCGTCCGTCAGACGGAAATCCCGCGTGGTGCGCTCGAGAAGCCGCGCCCCGAGCTCCGCTTCCATATTGCTGATTGCCTTGCTCAGCGACGGCTGGGAAATATGCAGGGCCGCCGCAGCTTTGGAAAAGTTTCGATACTGAACGACTGTGACAAAGTACTCCATTTGCCTTAAATCCAATTTCCTCACCCCTGCTTATAGCCTAAGGCTATTGTATTATGGAAAATCGGTATTAGAAATTATAAGTCCTCCCCTTTATACTAAAAACATCGAATTTCAGGGAAGGATGATTCAAATGTTTAAGGAAAGCGATTTCAATCTATGGTCCGGCCGGACAGACAGCGAGACGAATCCGGAGAGCTTCCGCTATCATCAGGTCATCCGCCCTGCGGCAATCAACGATTTGACCAACATGAAAGCGTCTCCAATCACGCTTATCGGGTTTGAATGCGATGAAGGCGTCCGGAGAAATAAAGGCCGTGCCGGCGCCCGGAAAGGACCGGATCAGATCCGCAGGCAGCTAGCCGGTCTCCCGTGGCGCGCCGGATCCGCCAACCTGCTCGATACCGGGAACGTCATCTGCGAAGGCACCGAACTGGAAGCCGCGCAGGAAGAACTCGGCGACCGGGTATCGGACATCCTGCAGTCCGGATCCCGCTGCATCATTGCAGGCGGCGGCCACGAAACCCTTTACGGCCATTACCTCGGCGTCCGCAAACAGGCCGGGCCCGGCGCTGTGATCGGCCTGGTGAACATTGATGCCCACTTCGACCTGCGGGAATACACCGATCAGCCGTCTTCCGGGACGATGTTCAAACAGATTCTCGACAGCGATCCGAACGCCCGTTATTTCGTCTGCGGCATCCAGGAATACGGCAACACGACTGAATTGTTCAACCGGGCGGACGAGCTCGGCGTCACTTACATGCTTGAAGAAGAAACGAGCCTCGAAAACTGCCGGCAGCCAATCGACGAGTTCATGGCCGGCTGCGATGTTGTCCTTCTCACACTGTGCATGGACGTCTTGAAAGCCGCCGACGCGCCGGGCGTCAGCGCACCGTCCGTCTTTGGTCTGGACCCGAAAACCGTCCGGGCGCTCACGAAGCACATCTGCTCCGGGCCAAAAACGACCAGCTTCAGCCTCTGCGAAACGAACCCCGAACTTGATGAAGACAACCGCACAGCGAAGCTTGCGGCCTATATGATCAATGAAGCCGTCATGGCCTTCAAGAAAGGCGGTCCACCGCAATGATCGAACTCAACCAGATCACCACGCTGTTCCTGTCGGTCGCCCTGTTCCTCATCGGGACGGCCATGGTGAACCGAATCGGAATCCTCAACCGCTTTTGCATCCCTGCCCCGGTTGTCGGCGGACTGCTTTTTGCCATCCTGGCGCTCGTCCTGAAGGAAACAGGCCTCGTGGAAGTCACGCTCGACACGTCGATTCAGAGCCTCTTCATGATTGCGTTCTTCACGACGGTCGGACTCGGCGCGAGCTTCAAGCTCATCAAGCTCGGCGGGAAGCTCCTCGTCATCTACTGGCTCGTCTGCGGCTTCCTGGCGCTCGTCCAGAACGTGATCGGGGTCTCCCTCTCGAAACTGTTCGGCATCCACCCCCTCCTCGGCGTCATGGCCGGAGCGGTATCGATGGAAGGCGGACACGGCGGCGCGGCGGCGTACGGACAGACCGTTGAAGCGCTCGGCATCGACTCGGCCGTCACGATCGGGCTCGCCGCTGCGACGCTCGGACTCATTTTTGGCAGTCTCACCGGCGGCCCCGTCGCCAAGTACTTGATCACGAAACACGATCTCAAGCCGTCCACCGAAGAAATGTCCGAGTACGTCGAGAAAGACGAGCGGCCGGTGAGCGAGCGGTCGTTCATGATCCAGGTCGCCCTCATCACGCTGTCCATGGCGGCCGGCACCTACCTCGGCGACCTGTTCACGGACCTGACCGGATTCGTCCTCCCGGCTTATATCGGTGCGATGTTCGTCGCCGTGATCGCCCGCAACCTGATGGACCGGTTCCTCCCGGGCACGATCAATATGAAAGAAATCAACCTGATCGGCGACGTATCACTGTCGATCTTCCTGTCGATGGCCCTCATGAGCATCAAGCTCTGGGAAGTGGCGGGACTCGCCCTGCCGCTCGCCGGCATCGTCATCGTCCAGGTGATCTTCATCGTCCTGTTCGCCGTTTTCATTCTGTTCCGCCTCATGGGCGGCAACTATGATGCGGCCGTCATGGTCTCGGGCTTCCTCGGCCATGGCCTCGGCGCCACGCCGAACGCAATGGCGAATATGTCTGCCGTCGTCGGCAAATTCGGCCCGTCGCGCCAGGCGTTCCTCATCGTTCCGATCGTCGGCGCGTTCCTGATCGACGTGTTCGGCGCCCCGATCATCATCACGACGATCAATCTGTTCAAATAAAAACTCACCCGTTTCTGTTTACAGATTCAAATGCAAGAAGCCCTCGGATGGAACCAGCTCCAGTCCGAGGGCTTCTTTGCCTATGTATACTCTCTATTCAGGTTGACGCTGTTTTTGGGCCGGCTGCTGCCTGTTTTACGGTCATTCAGCGTCATGACCTTTCAAATCCCGGGATTTCATCTCAATATCCGAATCATAGTCCTTTTTAAATCCTTTATACGCTGCATAACACATCACTAAAAGAATAACGGAAAGCGGGACGGCCATGGCGACCAATGCCGATTGCAGACCGGCCAATCCGCCGGTCACGATCAACACGGCCGAAACGAAGCCGATGATGATTCCCCATGTCATTTTGCTGACATTGGACGGATTTTGGTTCCCGTTCTCGCTCATCATCCCCAGGACAAACATCGCCGAATCCGCCGACGTGATGAAGAAGGTGAAAATCAGAACCATTCCCACCACACTGATCAACCCGGACATAGGGAAATAACTGATGAAGTCAAACAAGGCCACCGTCACATCCGCAATGACGGTGTCGGCCAAAGCGGTCTCTCCCTGGTTTTGAATCAAATCGAGTGCAGATCCACCCAGCACGGCAAACCAGAAAAATGAACAAAGGACCGGTATGAACAAGGCACCCATCATGAATTCCCTTAGAGTACGGCCTTTGGAAATACGCGCCACAAAACTGCCCACCAACGGAGCCCACGCAATCCACCAGCCGAAATAAAACAGGGTCCAGCCGGCTATCCATTCGCCATCTCCATATGGATCCGTTCTGAAGGACATTTGAAGAAAATTATTTGCATAGTCCCCGATGCCCTGGAAAAGAATTTTCATGATTGCTTCCGTCGGGCCAAGTACAAAGATGGTGAGGATGAGCACCAATGCCAAGATGATATTTGTATTGGATAAGTATTTGATTCCCTTTTGGATCCCCGTAGAGGCGGACCATAAGTAAATGATCGTGACGACTCCGATGATGACCATCTGCGTCGTCGTATTATTGATGATGTTCCATTGATATTCCAGGCCGCTGTTGATTTGCAGCACGCCGAATCCCAGTGAAGTGGAAATTCCGACGACCACGGAGAGCACCACGACAATATCAATCGTTTTGCCGATCGGACCGTATATACCTTTTCCGATTAATGGGTAAAACGCTGAGCTCATCGTGGCCGGAAGCCCTTTTCGGAATTGAAAATAGGCGAGACAAGCGCCGACAAATGCGTAGCATGCCCATGCCGATACACCCCAGTGCAAGTAAACGAACTGCATGGCCCGCTCAGCCGATTCCAGCACTGAAAAGCATGGCAATCCACGTGACGGTCTTGTATTCGGGAACATCCGAATCCTTGCCGAGTTTTATTTTTCCAAACCTCGAAAATGCCACATATAAACAAAAGACGAGCAAAATAAAAACAGAGAGCAGAAATAGCCAGCCAAGTTTATCATAGATCAGGCCTAAAAACGTGTTTGAGAAGGTCTCCAGTCGATCGGGAAAGACAGCGCCAAATCCCAGAAACATCAAACTGACCGTTAATGAAATATAAAATACTGAACTGTATTTCCTCATATATAACCTCCTTGTGTACTCCGTATTCGGGTTAGCGCTTGATGCCGACTTTCCTGCCGGCCTGCTTTGGCGCTTCCAGTTTTTTGTGTTCATCCCATAACTCTTCGATTGATTCCGCGACAGCTTCCGGGAAAGGGGCGGGCCGGCCTTGTGCCGCGTCCATTCCCATCAGCATCTGTTCGCTTGTCGCCACTACGTCGCCCGCTTCGTTTTTCATCGTGAACATCAAGTGGAACCGTTTCGAATCTCTGTCCAGAAGCTGGACACTCACGATGAGTTTTTCCCCTTCATGCGCTTCTTTCAGGTAGCACAAATGCGTTTCGAGCGTGAACATCGTATAGCTGTATTGCTCCCGCGCTATTGCGTCCAGCCCGACAAAGTCGATCAGTTTATCGACTGCGAGGCTGAATACTTTCGCGTAAGCCGCGTCATTCATGTGTCCGTTGTAGTCCACCCATTCGCTGTTCACATGCGTTTTGTAAAGAAATGATTTTTCCGGCATGCCGAAGGCTCCTTTGCAGTTTTACATTTTTACAGCTGTTTTCGTCTCCGGCCAGTACGACGCGACCAGATCAAGCAATTCCACTAAAAAGGCGTTGCGTTTATTTTCCAGCTCGGCAATCGACACATTGTCCGCCTGGCCTGCAGTGCCCGCAATGACCTTCTCTTTCAGTTCGTCCGTCAGTTCCGGCGCTTCCAACTTCGTCCAAGGCAGTTTCAATGCGGGGCCGAATTGCTCCAGCATGTGCCGCATCCCCTGATCGCCTCCAGCCAGGTGGAATGTCAGAAACGGCCCCATCTGTGCCCAGCGCAGGCCGGCCCCGTAAATGATCGACGCATCCACTTCTTCTGTTGTGGCGACACCGTCGTTTACAAGATGCAGCGCTTCCCGCCACAGCGCCTCCATCAGCCGGTCGGCCAGATGGCCTTCGATTTCCTTTTGAATCACAAGCGGTTTCATCTGCACGCTTTCATAAAAGCGCTTTGCCCGTTCCATGACTGCCGGGTCCGTCTGTTCGCCGCCAACGAGTTCAACAAGCGGTAAAATATATACCGGGTTGAAGGGATGGGCCACAATCAGACGTTCCGGGTGGTTCAGCCCTTCCTGAAGAACGCTCGGCATAATGCCGGATGTGCTGGAACCGATGAGCGCACCCGGTTTGGCGTGTTCATCGATCTCCGCCAAAACCGATTTCTTCAGCGCTTCCCGTTCCGGAACATTTTCCTGAATTAAATCCGCTTCACGCACCGCTTCTGCAATTGTCGGATAGAATGTGATCCCGTTTTGCGACGCCCCTTCCGCGAGACCCAGCTTTTCAAGAGAAGGCCAGGCGCGCGTGACGGCATCACGGGTCCGCTCTTCCGCTCCCGGCGCAGGATCGAATGCCGCGACCTCGTATCCCCGTGCCAGGAAACGGCTGATCCACCCGTTTCCGATCACGCCGGTTCCGACGACGGCAACTTTTTTCACTTCATTGACTGGATCGGCCATCAGTTTCCACCTCCGTAAGGATTCATCAGGTTGAAGTGACTGCGTGCTTCTGCCGGTGTCATCACTTCGATATTCGAGGCCTGCAAAAGCGTTACCGCTTTATCAACGAGCTGCTCATTGCGCGCCAGTACCCCTTTTTCCAAATACAGATTATCTTCAAGCCCGACCCGGACGTTTCCGCCGAGCTTTGCCGTCTGCTCCAGGATCGGCATTTGCATGCGGCCGATGCCGAACGCCGACCAGTGGGCATTTTCAGGAATGCGGTTTTTCATGTACTGGATGGTCTCTTCATCCGCTTCCGCTCCCCACGGGATGCCGAGGCAGAACTGGAAGATCGGATCTCCATCGATCAGCCCTTCAGCGATTAATTGCTTGGCGAAGCGGAGATGTCCGGTATCGAAGCATTCCAGTTCCGGTTTCACGCCGCTCTGCTGGACCAGTTTTGCCTGTTCCCGGAGCCAGTCTGTCGGACTCATGTAAACCATGTCGCCGAAGTTGACGCTGCCGCAGTCCAGCGTGCACATTTCAGGAAGCAGCGAACCGACCGGTTCATGGCGTTCCGCCGGTGTCTGCATGTCCGTTCCTTCTCCGCCTGCCGACGGATTCATCAGATCCGGAATGAAATCTCCGCCGCCGCCTGAAGTGATATTGATGATGACATCCGTCTCCGACTCACGAATGCGCTCAACGATTTCCCGGTAATGGTCCAGGTTATGGCTGATGCCGCCTGTTTCGGGATCGCGGGCATGCACATGCGCAACGGTCGCGCCTGCCTTTGCGGATTCGATCGCCGATTCTGCGATTTCTTTCGGTGTCACCGGTACATGTTGGCTTTTGGAAGTTGTGCTCCCGGCACCCGTCACTGCCGCTGTCAATAAAATCTTGTTTTTCATTTTGATGCTCCTCCCTGTTTGCTGAGCCCATTTGCTCATTTTTTCTCTCGGTTTACCGTGAAACCGCTTTCACCACTTTGGAAGTGTACCATCCGGACGGTTTAGCTTCAAGGCGATTTCCGGCACGAGACGATTTCGGGAATAATTTTCGGAATTTAAAATCACGCGCCAGCCCTTATGCTGACGGCTTTTACGATAATGAATCGGCGATTAAAATTTTTCAAATAAAAACGCATCACCCAGTGGATGATGCGCTTCGACCTGTATGATTTTTCTGCCGACTGGCACGCCGGGTCATTCATTCGCCCACTCGATCAGCCGTTCGTAAATCGCTTCTTTTTTCTCTTCGTCGATGTGACGGGTATCGAGCAGCTCCGATAGCCAGATCCCATCCGCAGCCAATTGGATGATCGAGGCTTTGATCGGATCAATGCCATCCGTCTCCACTTCTGTCTCCCAATCATGATACAACTCTTGGATCGGGTTCAATAACTCTTTATTCACTGCCTTTGCAGCAAGGAGACCGGCATGCATGCCTTGATTCTGATACTGTTCCTTGAATGTGACGGTGACGTATGACTTGATCCATTTTCCCTTTTCCTCAGGCGATTCGGCGGCTTTCGCTGCGACTTTTTCCCGGTAATTTTGAGCCAAATGCTCCACCATGCCTTTGACGAGCGCTTCTTTCGATGGAAAATGATACAGCAGACCGCCTTTGCTGATGCCGGCTTCCAAAGCCGCTGACTCCAGCGTTAAAGAAAAAATACCGCGTTCACTGACAATCTTGGATGCCGCAAGGAGGATTTCCTCTTTCCGAGAAGCTCTGCCCATATTGATCTCCTTTAAGAAAAGAATTTTAGATTTCACTATACTACCTGGACGGTATTTTGACAAACTTGTTCTTTCCAGTGCCGGCTCCTCTTGCTTCATTATGGTTTCATCATCGCGCCAAATGCGATAACACAAAAAAAGAGACACCGATCCATATGCGGATCGTGTCCCAAGAGCGATATTGTCCGACGGATTCCCCGTCAATTCGCCAATCATTTGCCGCCCAGTCCGACCGGCTGCCGCTCCGTTTTGGCATTCGCCAGTTCCCGGCGCAGGTACATGCCGCTCCCCGGGTTACCGACGAACTTTCGGTCCTTGATGACCCACTCGCCGCGAACCATGACGCTGACCGGTTCGCCCCGGACTTCCATCCCTTCGAACGCATTGTAGTCGACGTTCATATGGTGGGTGCTAGCTGAAATCGTCCGCTCGACGCCCGGGTCGAACAGCACGATGTCCGCATCCGAGCCGACCGCGATCGTCCCTTTCTGCGGGAACAGGCCGAATGTCTTCGCGGCGTTTGTAGAGACGACCGCGACGAATTCCTGGAGGCTGATCCGCCCTTTCACCACTCCCTCGGAATACAGGACGCCGAACCGGTCTTCGATGAACGGCCCGCCGTTCGGAATCTTCGAGAAGTCGTCGATGCCGAGGCGCTTTTTGCCGTTAAAGTTAAACGAACACTGATCCGACCCGATCGTCTGCAGCTGGCCGGACTGGAGTGCGTGCCAAAGCACGTCTTGATTGGACTTTTCCCGCAGCGGCGGCGACCACACATACTTCGCCCCTTCAAAGCCCGGCTTCTCGAGATACGTCTGGTCGAGCGTCAAGTACGGCGGGCATGTTTCGCCGAGCACGTCGTAGCCTTTGTTGCGCGCTTCGATGATCTCATCGACCGCTTCCTTGCACGTCACGTGCACGACGTACAGCTTCGCCCCGGCGAGGTTCGCGAGCTCGATCGCCCGCTTCGTCGCCTCGCCCTCAAGCTGGGGCGGACGTGTGAGATAATGGTACTTCGGCTCGGTGTGTCCTTCCGCGAGCGCCGTGTCGACGAGCTCGTCGATGACCGACCCGTTTTCGCAGTGGACGAGAACGACCGCTCCGGTGTCCGCGCCCACTTTGAACGCCTGGAACAAGGTGCGGTCGGACGCCTGGAACTCGCGGGCGTACGCGAGGAACACCTTCACCGACGCGATCCCTTCCTCCTCCAGCACGTCCGGCAGCTGGCTCAGCGTGTCTTCATTCAGCTCGCCGACCATCAGGTGGAAGCCGTAGTCGATGACCGCCTTGCCGTCCGCCTTCTCGTGCCACTTGACGACCGCATCCTTCAGCCGCTTCTCCCCCGCCGTCAAGCAGAAATCAATGATCGTCGTCGTGCCGCCGTGTGCGGCCGCGATCGTCCCCGTTTCCCAGTCATCGTCGGTCACCGTGTTGTTGAACGGCATGTCGAGATGCGTGTGCGGGTCGATGCCGCCCGGAAATACGAGCAGGCCCGATGCGTCCACCACTTCCGCACCGCCCGCGTCCAGGTCATGGCCGATCTGCGCCACCTTCCCGTCTTCCACGAGCACATCCGCCCGGTATTCATCGGCCGCCGTGACGACCGTCCCGCCTGTGATCAGTTTTTTCATGAGTGGTCACTCCTTTTTCATCATCGAAAGCGTTCGCGAAACATCGCCGGCGAATCAAAACGCCGTTTTCACTGCACAGCCTCCTGCGCCTCCTGGCCCGGCTCAGAAAGCTCCTTGTCCAGCTTCAGGATGGCGTTGAGCAGGACGTCGGCTCCGCGGGTGCATTCTTCCCAGGTCGTATACTCGTCTTCGCGGTGGCTGTAGCCGTTGGCGCTCGGCACGAAGATCATCGCGGACGGGACGAAGCCTGCGATGAACTGGGCGTCATGGCCGGCGCCGCTGTACATTTTCCGGTAGTTCAACCCGAGTTCCTCCGCCGACTTTTCCACAGCGCCGACGACCGCATCATTGAACACGACGGTGTCCCGGCCCCACAGTTTCCGACTTTCCAGCGCACAGCCCGCTTCCTCTGCCGGCAGTCCCTGAATGATCTCCTCAACACGGCGGATCACGTCGGGATCTTTGTGGCGTGCTTCCAGCGTGAACATCACCCGGTTCGGAATGACGGTATGGATGTTCGGATAGGCATTGATACGACCGGCCGTGAACACGAGATCATCCGGCAGTTCGAGAAGTTGCTTTTGAAGGTCCTTCAGGACGCCCGCCGCGGCGAACATCGCATCCTTGCGCATGGAAACCGGCGTCGTCCCGGCATGGTTGGATTCCCCGTGAAGCGAAATCTCGTAGCAGCACATACCCATGACGCCCTCCACGACCGCCAGCTCCTCGCCGTGGTGCTCGAGCACCGGCCCCTGCTCAATATGAAGCTCGACGAACGCTGCCGCTTCCTTAAGACGGTTCTCCTCATCTCCCCGAAATCCGCTCGCCTCCAGCGCTTCGCCGAACGTCACGCCGTCCGGGTCTGCGGACCTGAGCATTTCTTCCTTGTCGAACTTCCCAGCCAGCACACCCGACGACATCATCGCCGGATCAAAGCGGGCCCCTTCCTCATTCGTGAAGTTGATGACCATGAGCGGATGATCAAGCTCCAGCTTCCGGTCGACGATCGTCCGGGCCACCTCGAGTGCCGCCAGCACACCGAGCACGCCGTCAAACCGCCCGCCCTTCACGACCGAATCCAGATGCGAACCGGTCGCGATCGGCGGCAGGTCCTTCTTCCCCCGCAGCAGCCCGTACATATTGCCCATGTCATCGACCGTCACCGAGAGTCCGGCCTTTTCACAAAGCCGCCGGAATTCATTCCGCGCCGCCAGATCTTCCTCCGAAAGCGACAGCCGGGTCACCCCGCCCGCAGCCGTCGCTCCGAATGCACTGAACTGTTCCAGCGTCTCCCGGAGCCGCTGCCCGTTCACCTTCTCCATGACCTCCCCTCCGATCAAAAGATTGATTAGTAGAAAAGTTTATGTTTTCATTGTAACATTCCCGCCAGGCACAGCCGGCGGTCAGTATGTAAACGATTACAAACGAGTGTCTGGACACTCTGTCAATGACTGAACGCGATTGATTGGTCGGCGGTCAAATCACGAATCGGCGTTCCTGCTTTTACATTCCGTCCGCCGGTTCGGCTGTTTATTTGACGTCCTGTCTATTTCCTCTTGCCGGCCGCGCCTTCATGATGAATGAATAGATTCACTTTTCGAATAAAAAGAAAGCGCTTACGCTTGATAAGCGCCGGAAGGAGAAATGCTTTTGTCTACCGAAAGTCACCAACCACCAGAACCCGGACTCCAGGAACCCAGCATGAAGTCCGACCTGAAAACCCGCCACATTACGATGATTTCGATCGCAGGCGTCATCGGCGCCGGCCTCTTCATCGGAAGCGGTGCCGTCATCAACTCCGCCGGGCCGGGGGCCATCCTGTCTTATGCATTCGCCGGCCTGATCGTCGTCCTCGTTATGCGGATGCTCGGGGAAATGTCGGCCGCCAAACCGACGAGCGGATCGTTCGCCACTTATGCGAATGAAGCGATCGGCCCGTGGGCCGGATTCGCCATCGGCTGGCTGTACTGGTTCTTCTGGGTCGTCGTCATCGCGATCGAGGCACTCGCCGGCGCGGCCATCGTCCAGTACTGGCTCCCCGACTTCCCGATCTGGCTCATGAGCCTCATCCTCACCGTCGCCCTGACCGCGACGAACCTGTTCTCGGTCAAGTCGTTCGGCGAGTTCGAATACTGGTTCTCTCTCATCAAAGTTGTCGCCATCACGGCATTCCTCGTCCTCGGACTTGTCGTCCTGTTCGGCTGGTACCCGGGCGTCGGCGCTCCGGGAACGATGAACCTGATCGGCGAAGGCGGATTCATGCCGTCCGGCTTCGGCGCCATCATGCTCGGCATCACCGTCGTCATCTTCTCGTTCATGGGCACGGAAATCGTCGCCATCGCAGCCGGCGAATCGGAAAACCCGGTGAAATCGGTCCGGACCGCGACGAACAGCGTCATCTGGCGCATCCTGATCTTCTACATCGGCTCAATCGCCGTCGTCGTCACGCTCCTGCCGTGGAACTCGGCAAACATCTTGGTGAGCCCGTTCGTCGCCGTGCTCGACTACATCGGCATCCCGGCGGCCGCGCAGATCATGAACTTCGTCGTCCTGACGGCGGTCCTCAGCTGCCTGAACTCGGCGCTGTACGCAAACTCCCGCATGCTGTTCGGGATGGCCCAAAAAGGCGACGCCCCGAAAGCCTTCCTGAAACTCAGCAAACGCGGCGTCCCGACACGCGCCATCCTGTTCTCAACCGTATTCTCATATGTCGCGGTCGTCCTGAACTTCATCTCGCCGGACAAAGTCTTCCTGTTCCTCATCAACTCGTCCGGCGCCGTCGCACTCCTCGTCTACCTCATCATCAGCGTCTCCCAGCTCAGGATGCGCCGGAAGCTCGAAGCCGAACAAGGCGAACTCGCGGTGAAAATGTGGCTCTTCCCTTATCTCACCTACGCCACGATCGCCGTCGTCTCCGGCATCTACCTCGCCATGTTCTTCATCCCGTCGATGCGGGTGCAGGTCATCCTGACAAGCCTCGTTGCGGTGGGAGTAGTGGGCATCTACTTCCTGTTCTACCGGAAGAAAGAAGCGGTGGGATTCGGCAAGGCCCCGGTGGGTGTGCAACGGTCGCCGGAGTGATTGAAGGGAATAAAAGAAGCTCCCCCTCGCAGCCGGATTGAATCGGCTGGCGGCGGGGAGCTTTTGATGGTGATGTACGGATGAAGCCTGCGAGATTCGTGAAGGTTCATGCGAGAAAGCAAATGGGCACATGATGAGGTTGTAAAATTTAAATCTCATTTGCAATTTCTCCCTCCGTCTGTTATGATGAAGTTAATTATTTTTGTTCGGTGTAAAGGATCGTATGAATATCCACTTTTCATCTCGCTAATACTTTGAGCAACAATAGTAATACAATGTGCGATCACGCACTGGGAGGCAACAAACATGGAACAAGGTACAGTTAAATGGTTCAACGCAGAAAAAGGTTTTGGCTTCATCGAACGTGAAGGTGGAGACGACGTATTCGTACACTTCTCCGCAATCCAAAGCGACGGCTTCAAAACGCTGGACGAAGGTCAACAAGTAACATTCGACGTTGAGCAAGGCCCTCGTGGCGCTCAAGCAGCCAACGTTCAAAAAGCTTAATTAAATCGTCTTTAAAAACAGGCCCTTTAGGGGGCCTGTTTTTATTTTCTGCAACTCCCTGAACCATCCGGACAGTTGCTCAATTTACTAGGGCTTACTCTCCGACCATTCCGTCTCCGTCATTATCGCGCATATAAGGGTATAACCAATGATCACTCGTGATCGGCATGCTGAAACCAGCTGCTTTTGCTTCTTTGATGGTAACCTGGCCATTACCATTTGTATCAATACTAGAAATATCACCATTTGTGGTTGAACCGGTTGGCTCTGAAGTTTCACTGGTAGTTTTGCTGTCTGTTAAGCCGAGTGATTCGTTTACTTGATCAGGGTTCACGTTATCAAATTTATCAACGACCTCGTTACCCATCAAAGTATAGGTGTACTGATAACTCGAAGGGGTCTGCGTTTCCGTGTTTGGATAGGTGATAATCGCTTCAAAATCCGTAACCCCACCTGCATCACGAATGACCTTTTCCATGTACGCCTGGTCACCGTGCCGGTTGAGCGTACTGTCTTGCGGAGTGATATTATAAGCATTCGACACTCCTCCGAGAGAATCGGCAATCACATGTCCTTCATCTAAAGTGTCACTTTCAACCCCCGGAACCTTTGCCTCGTCATTATAGTATCTGCCATTTGACGTTACAGGCTCGCTACTGTCATCCTGCAGAATAATTTCGTCGGCAATCACCCGCACCAGCTGCCCGTGTTCGTTAGTAAACGCCCAATACTCGCGGTCTCCATATCCAATATCGACGGCGACTTTAGGTTCACGGTGTCCAGACAAATCACCGCCATCCACTTCAATCAGTTTGTATCCTGAGAACTGTTCATCATTTGTTTCATCTGATATTTCTTCCGCTATCGCTTCATCGGCAGCCGTAGTGGCAGCCTCTTCGTTTTCGTTATTTGTGTCTGCAGTGGCTTTTTCCGGATCTGTCTCTTCAACTGGTTTTTCATCAAGATCACTGGTATTAACAGTTGTTTCTACTTGTGATTTTGTTTCATCTGAAATGGCAGCATCTTCACCCTCTGTACAACCAACCATAAAGGTGAGTGTAAAAAGCAAGATTAAATAGTTGAGTTTCTTTTTCATTTTGATGTTCTCCTCTATGATGTCAAGTGCTTCTTCGAAATGCTTGATTAGGTGTTGAAACAATTCTTTCAAAAAAAAACGCATCCAGATTGACGGCTTTCAGCACCCGTTTAGTATAACGGAGTCAGCCGGAACGAAAAAGCCCCAAATCCGGACTCTTTTCAAGTGTCCGGATCTGGGATGTGGGTGTGCCCTTTCTGGACAGATGCCTCTGTTCAAAAATAACCGTACCCGTAGTACGCAAACTGCGGCCCATACGGATGGCGGATCGGATGGTGGGACCCGCTCCAATCCGTAATCCCCTTGTCATCGTGGTTCAGTACTGCCTTGATCTGGCCGCGAATGGCATCCGGAAAGCTGATCGAAGCCAAACATCCGTAAAACGCCTCCCCATACGCTTTGGCGGCTGGCCCGATTGCGCCAGTGGCAGCAGCGATTGTGGCCTGTGGACCAACTACCGTCGATGCGGTTGCGGCCTGGTGGTCACACCCGTCGCGACTCCAACAGCGACCTAATGGCATCGGTCAATCTCACGCTTCACAATCTCGTCAGCAGTGTCCGGATAGGTAACCAAGACATACACCCAAAACCGGCTGCTACGATTTAATGTAACCTGTCTAAATTCTGGTATTCTTTCATGTAAGGACCGTCCTCTGCAACATATGAATGATACAACGCCTTGACTGCAAAGTTTTTCTCCAAACCCATTTCAGCTTTCAGCCTTTTTAATTCATCATGCAACTCTCGGTGTTCATTGATCAGCTTGAGCATAATTGATTTATTATATTTCATACCATCCGTCCTTTTTGTTTATGACTTGACTAATTATAACTTTAAAATGGGTTACATTTGCAAATAGAATCTACATAGGGCCTGTTTTTTATTTTCTGTAGCTTCCCTACCTGGACAGATCGTTTTTTGGTAGAATCGTCTTTTAGAGGCACCAATACTCACGGATGCGTTCCAATATTACTTTGCATATAACAATATACATGCTGAAGGTGAATTGTCAGAGGAAGCAACTTATAAGGATTACTTACAAGTTCAAAATGAAGGAAGTCAAAAGAAGAGTTAAACACTACAATCTAGAAATGATTATTGCAGTGGGCTATCGTGTTCGTTCCCATCGTGGTACACAGTTCCGCCAATGGGCTATATTAAATGAATAATCGATCAAAGGTTTTACGATGGATGATGAGCGGATGAAGGAAATGCGCGATATCGGTCTGATTATTTTAATGCGTTTCTCGTACATCGACTATCAAATTCACCCGTAATAATGGGATGAGCATGGACTCTTTGCAGATCAAGACGAAGTGTCAGCCTGAAACCGTTGGACGGTTACGGTGGGAAGCTCTGTTGTTGTGAATTTATCGACCTGGACTTCAAATGTAAAAGCAAGACCATACTTTCCATTGTCACTCGTAAGACACCTTCCAATTTTGCAGATGCCTTTTCCCTAGTTTCATTCCCAAGCTTTTTTATGGAATGAGAACGAAAAGAGGGACTTTGTATACTTAGGTCTCCTGCTCGCTGATGGTCGTTCCTCGATAGATTATGGGTTAAAGGCGATTAAAAAACTTCCAAGCTAAGACAGCCGGAAGTTTTTTAACGCAGTTTTAAGTTTATCGCCCATCTGCCTATATACCGCTTCGCTGCAATTTAACATGGATGCAGAGCATTTAACCCGGCTTACGCATCTTTCCGCAATGCATTATACGTTTCGGTGGCTTCTTCGACGGACATCGTATATTCCGAGATGAACCCAGGCTCTTTGCCCTGCACGCCTCCCCGGATGGAGACTTTCACTTTCTTTTGAGGGTAAGCATTTCGATTGATTTCAGTGATGTCGGCCCTGCACGATGAGCCACTTTGCAGTAAGTCGAAGATAAACCCGCTATAAAACGCCGGGACATACCCCAGCTTCTGCCCTAATACTGAATCATAAAGAGCAACCGCCTTAGGGTCCTTCTCATTTTCCGGTTCCAGCTTCAGTTGAACGCTCATTCCGCGGGTTAACTGATCAAGCATCTCTTCGCCTTGGTTGTATCTCCAGCCGGCAATATAAAAACTAAAGATAAACTCGTTCTCGTTTCTAGTGATCGGCATGACGAACTCATAGGGATCTGTCGCCAACCTTCCGCCTGTGGCGGCCAATAACTCGAAGTCATCAGCTGTTTCATCCAGGTCAAGGGACTTCAGAATTTCTTTGAACCGGACCCGGCGCCGATCCGGAAGACGACGTTCGAAGGCCGGAAAGAGCGCTGAAGAACGATAAACCTTCTCGGTATCCGGGAACGCCAAGTGCGGCTCATATCCATCCTTTTCGGCCTCGCTTAAAGAACGACGGTTTTTCTTTTCATAATAGAAAAGATACTGTCCTTTTTCATAAATGAGGTTGCCCACATGATAGCGGTTCCGAGTTTCGGTGTTCTGCCAAATCAGCCAGAGGACGAGAGGCGGTTCACTCAATTGGCCATAGTTGATTTCAGCCACGACTCAAGCCACTCCTTTCTGTAAAGCAATAATTTGACCAATTCATGTAACACTGATGTCTGGTTTTCTATATTTCCATTCGTTAAAACTTGTTAGGATGCCGTCAGTAAAATAAAGGTATTGTCCGTTTCAATAAACCCACTATTCATGTATTGAAAACTATGCGATGACTTTTTTCTGCCCCCTAGTGACATTTCCACTTCCTCAGCGGTCATTCCAATGGTTGGATTTTTCAGTCTTCAATTAGATATTGTTCCTTAATACTGTCTCTTCTTCTGCCTGAACACCTAACTTCCGATGATCGGCGACAGCGTCGCAGGCAAGGCAAGGGATGGTGGCTCCCGTCGGCTTAACCGAAAACCCCGCTTTCGGGGTTTAAAACCAATGTGTAATCTGATATGATCATCATATACTTTTTGGTGGGGACGCTTCCCGCATGGTCCGGCAAGACCATGCGCTCAGGGGAGGCGTCCTTTTCCTTTCTATAGATTCTTATGGACAGTATATCCGTCAATCTCCGGACAGGCAATGCCGTCAGCATTTGGTCAATGGAGACTAGCAATAACACCCTCTAATTGTTTGCTAATTTGATTGTACTCGATAGTTTCATTATTACTAGCAGACTCTATGATTATTTGACTTATCTTTTTGAGAATATGCTCATTCAATCGTATTCCCCCTTCTAAAAATAAAAGTAGGAGCTAAAAAGACCCCTACCTGTTAATACCATGATGTGATGTTATTCTCTTCTAAAATGCCATGAATCATTTTATCTATATAAGTATCCTTATCGTCATTTTGGAACAATATATGCTGCTCTTCCATTTCCTCTTTACTTAGTTTAAGCCCTGTATTCAAGATATCACTGTAATAAGTATTGGCGATTGTAAACGCATTAAGGATTATCTCATTATCATTTAAGCGATGTTCTAGCTCTTTAATATGTCGGTAAAACTGTAGCTTGGAGTCTGTAATAGAATGATTCCTGATTCCTTTTGGATCGGCAAAGGTAATGTACTGTTTATTTCCATGTAAAATCCAAAGAATAAAGTCTGGATAAAATCCACCTGCTTCAAAGAAGCCTATTCCTTTTCCTTTACTTTGGTTTCGTAACAGATACAATTCTTTATCCTCGAAGAAGTCTTGATTCCGTTCATAATAATCCTTCAAATCTCGCACAAAGTTATATTCACCTTCATTTAGGGGTACTGGTGTGACCTTGATTGCCGCTCCATCCACAGTAATTAATGGTTGGTACAAATGTTGATTAAAAGTAAATGACTCTAAGCCACCAAACTTAACATCAAATAGTTTGTTCTTTTTAAGTGCATCCTTCAACTGTTTTAATTTTGCTAACATACTATCGTCATTTGAGTCAACAGACACCTTATATTCTTCAAAAAAGTTGCTATCCGCCTCTGTTACATCATAGTACTCCATATGTGGTGCTTCCCAATCTTTTTTAGCATATAGATATTGCTTCTCACAATACTTTTTAAGAAGTACTAACGCTATTTCCTCCCAGCGTTTTACTTTGCTAAAAGAATCAAAAGTCAATTCTTCTTTTGGGATCTCAATCTCATACCAGTAATCATTAAACAAAAGATTTACAATTTCTTCTTTCGATAGTATCAAATTGTACCAAGAGCGCTCATTTTTAAACTTCTGCATCTCAAAATATATATGATTCATGTCCATAAAGGCTATATGCTTGTCTGAAAATGTTTCT
Source organism: Bhargavaea cecembensis (assembly GCF_000826125.2). Taxonomy (GTDB): domain Bacteria; phylum Bacillota; class Bacilli; order Bacillales_A; family Planococcaceae; genus Bhargavaea; species Bhargavaea cecembensis_B. The sequence goes on along the minus strand of NZ_LN651373.1, from coordinate 82,712 downwards.
TTGTTAAGTTCGGCTGCCTGCGTTTCACGAATACTAAATCCTTTTAATCGACTATCCTGAACCTGAAGTTTAGGATACCAGTTTACTACTATTTTAGCGTTACTAGGTAAATGTTCCGTTGGTGACTGAAACAATGGCTTAGGTCCCTGCCTTTTATAATTAATACCTTCTTTTAAACGCAATGCCTTTAGCTTAAGTTTTCTTTTATGATAGTCCTTTAAAACTGGAAGATAAATCTCCTCATAATCGAACTCCGTCTGAATTCCTTCATCTTCAAGATACTCTTTAAATTGTTGCATGTAATCTGCACGTATTCCAAAAATATTTAGTGTCTCCGCAAAGCGAAGATACTTCGGCACCTGAGGAATCTCACCTGTTAAGGCTTCACTACGTTTCAGGCTAAAATTGTATCCTTTCAAACGGACCCCACGTCCAAACAATTGTATGATTTGTGAACCTTCACTTCTCCCTAGATTCATTAGGCCCATTGTACTTACACGCCAACTACTCCATCCTTCCGTAAACTTTTTCGATCCTATTAGAAGGTTGATTGATGACTCCTTCTTATCGATTTCATGGAAATAGGAAGTTGAGAAATCCCGATCAGTTACCAGTAATTCCTGATAAGTAGCACAAAGTTTGCTCAAATCATTTGTATCCCCTACATTAATGACACCAAATGGTTCATGCTCGCCGATGCGAAGTGCTATTTCGCCATCTACGCCTTTTAGGTTTTCTACTCTCAATGTTGCATTAGCAATCGTAGAATTGAAAACAAGCAATAATATATCTTGATAAACTTCTTCTGCAGACATTTTCTCGTCAATAAGGTAAGGATAAGAGTTACCAAATATTTCATTTCCTTTAGCATCTAACAATCCTGGATTTCCGCTTAGAAGGCGCTTAATCATATTGATACTTTCTTGACTTTCTTTCACAAACCGAGCAATGAATAATAGAATATCTGTTACATCAGAAACCTTTCTACCCTTTTGAGTACGTAAAGCGTTAACACTTCCACCTACGAAGACCCATAGTGGTTTGGCTACCATAAACGGACGATAAGAGTATTCATTTTCTTTGTATAATTTAATTTGTTGATAAAAGGATGTTAAACAGGCTGTTAGATATAGGTGACGAATCTGTTCATCGCTATCATCTTGCAAATTCAATATACGATAATCTTTCCCGTATCCATCATTGTAGAAATAACGGTATGAGTAATCAAAAAGAATACATTTTGCGTATTCCTGCATCAACTTCGGTTTTCCTGATACAGCTTGGCCAAAAGTTGCTGAATACTCAAAAGCAAAACCTTGTTCGCTTAATCTTTCTCGTTTATTTCTCCATTCATCACCTGAAGAACCACGATGGCCCTCATCCACAAGAACCAGGTTGTTTCCTTCAAATGAATCAATTGCTACGGTTTTCTCACCCATATCATCTTTTAATTTATGAATATCAATAATCGAAATTTCTTCCCCTCTGAAAAGTCCCTGTATATTCTTATCAAAGAGTGCGGCTTGTAAACCTGAAGCTTCAAATTCCCTCAAGTGTTGCTTCGATAGGTCTTCACTGGGCGTTAAAAGAATAACCTGTTCTAAGTCTTCACGACGATTATTTTTGTGAAAGTAATGCAGATACTGAAGAATATTGATATGCATTAGTAAAGTCTTTCCCGAGCCAGTAGCATTCCAGAATGCTAACTTTTTCAGGCCTTCTTGATCATAATAGCTAAGTTGTTCTGCTTTAGATTTATCTTCGTTAAATCTATCAACAAAAGCGTTTAAATCTTGTAGTAATTTTTCTCTCTGATGAAAATAACGATCAAGGTATACTTCAGTAAATAATAATGAAAGATACTGAAAATATTTCCATTTTATTTTTTTATCTCTTTTTTCATTTATCTTCATAGTATGGCTTACTATATTTTCATCATATTGTCTTAGTATATCGGCACTTAATTCTACCCTATCAACGAGTCTTGTGGATAAATGCTTGTAAAAACGTGATACATTATCTGTATCAAACTCCTCAAGTGATCTATCCTTCATGTCTTTAGCTAAATCTTTAAAACTGTCCACTTCAAAAAGATGAAGCATATATTGATTCAATACGAGCTGGTTACTCAACTGTATTTTCTTTTTCTTTCCTGGTGCCATTACATCTCACCTCCTATCATCATACATCAAACATTAAACGTTTAAACTCTTCCTCAATAAGTACTACTTTCCATCTATCGACTGCTAATTTTAAGTTTTCTAAGTGGTTATCACCATTAACATAAATACGGTCAAATTCAGTATCACGGGTACTATATCCTTGTTTTTTAAAGAAATCCTCTAGTTGTTCATTGGGTACCTCATCTATATTTCTCCAAAGAATCAGTACTTCTTCTCCGTTCCGAAGAACACCAGTGATCACTTTGACCCCGTTAATCATATCGATTGTTTTAACATGTATCCCAATCAAATAATTAAATGTTTCTACCAAGTCAATTTTCTTAGATTTAATTTCCGCGCCTTCCATAATTTTCATTTTATACTCAAACGGATTATTAAAAGCCTCAATAGTTAATAGTGATGGACTACCCTCAGCTTCAACATCCAGCATATAAGAAAGTAAATAATCCTCACGTGCATCAGTAGACATAATCTCTTCCATTGCAGCTTGCTGCTCTGGTGTACGATTAAATTTTATATTGTTCAGTGTATCTTCATAGGTTTCTAATTCTATATATTTAAAGATATGACTGGAGCCTCTCCGTGAAACTGGTTTACCATCCTTCCAATCCTCGGAATAAATAACTTTTTGAACACGTGGTTTTGTAACCGTATTAAAGTACTCACCCATTTCAACCAGAATGTATTTTCTATCTCCTCCATCTTCTCTGTTGAGATTGATTGTTGCATGACCAGTTGTACCAGAACCAGCAAAATAATCTAATACAATATCATTTTTGTCGGATACTGCGAATATACAATCTCTAACTGTATAAATTGATTTTGGATAGTCAAAGTTTTTTCCTAGTCCCAGGGCACTTAATACCTTTGTTCCATAATCACCAGCATTATATTTTGAAGAATACCACATAGTTTTATATTGTTCTGTTGCCTTAGCAAGTTTAACCTGTAGATTACCTTTTCTTGATTTGTCTACCTTTAAATATTTTTTAATGTCTTCTACGGTTTGTCTTGCATATCTCCATTTCCTTTCTATCCCCTCATCGTCAATTGGATAAATTTCGATTACTCCATCCTTACTTATTAAATTAGAGGAACTAGGGTGAAAATCATCTTCACTTACTTCACCAAACCCAATTATTTCATTATCCTTAACATATACTGGGTAAAAACAATTGGCAGCATCTTCTCTCAAAGACTCACCACCCCAATTTCTAAGATTTGAAAACTCCCATTCATCCTCAGGAATCTCCACTCTATTTAAAGACTTAAGTTCATTTGGCATTGTGAATATGGCGTATTCATTTGAATATGAAAAATGGTCACCCTGTGTACCTTTTTTATTATGTTCAATTGATACTGAAGCTATATCCGAATTAGGATGAAGCTGGCTTAATAAAGCAAAAAGTCCATTGTGCTCATATTTATCTATTGCAACTACTGTAGAACCATCTCTTGTTGATAAGTATTTGCTCAAGTTTAGCCTGTTTTCCATCAGAGTTAGCCAAGTCGAGTGTTTATAATTATTTTTGTACAATATCTCACTTGAAGGTGAGTTATACGGCGGATCAATATATACACATTTGATTTTATTTGAATACTTCTCTTGAATAAGATTAAGTGCTTGGAAATTCTCACTATGAATTAAAAGACCATTAGTGTCGTGGTCAATGTCATCAAAGTTAGATAATAAATTTTCTTTAAATTTTGTATCAAAAAACTTAGTGTCAAGAATTAGATTCTGATTTTCTTTTAGAAATTCAGTAGTAACAGGATTGGTAAAACTTTCTATTTCATCTATATTAAATAGCTTTATCCATTCATCAACTTGATCCTTATTTTCAATAATTTCTTTATAAAACTCTTTTGGAATTCTATCTATAGTAATGCAGTAATTTGTTTCAACAACAAACTTCTTCTTCAGCCATAACCGTTTTTGAAAGTCTTCAATCTGTTCTAGAAATGAAATAATCTTATTTCCTATTGACTTTATAACTTTTACTTTAGAAAGATACTGTTCAAATCCTCTTTCATTTTCTGTGTCAACATCATCTAAATGCATTACCTCATTTTTAATGAAAAAATCTAGTTCCCTTCGTAAGAATTTACCTAGTTCTTTGTGAATAAAGTAGTCAAATGTATTACGTGATGTATAATCATTTAAATATTTTTCTAAAATTGTTCGTTTCTTATTCTTTTCAGTTGGAGCAAGTTTTTTTAATTCTCTTAACCAATCATTGTACTCGGTTAGGGAAAATAAATACTCTAGTGCATTCTCATTTAGTTGCTTTTGATTTTGTTTCCCTTCTGGCGGCCTATACTCAAACTGAATATATAATTCTTCATCCTCCTCTTTTATTGGTTCTTCCTCAAACAATATAAATCGGCGTTCTTTTCCTTCTTGTGCCTTATTATTATTTCTTTCCGTATTCGCTTCTATTAGGTTGAAATGCACTGCTTTTCCAGAAGGAAGGTTAAATGTGTAACTACGAAAATACTCTGATGTTTTCACATAATATTGATCAGCGTTAGCCCAGTGTAACTTCACCTCTTCGCCTTCATATGGGATAGCATATATGTATTTTTTATATCTACGTAAAGAAAGGAAATCACCTTCATAATAATAACGGCGGAAAAAATTCGTTAAATCTGAAAAAACCTCATTTTCTAGGGCCATTATGTCAACGTCTTTGTTAATTCTTTCCTTTAATGTTAAGTATTTCACCGAGCTGTCTTTTGCTACTCCCATTTCATTTAGTTTTTGTTCTAACTCTTCCATTTGTTGCTTAACCGCTTCTACATCAGCGTTCCTATACTTGTCAAATGCTTTCTTAACTTGTGGTAACAATTCATTATTTAAAAAATTCGTTACCTCTTCTCTTTTTTGGTTCATGATTCGGTATATACCAAAATCTAAATCTGCTTGGTCAAACTGAAATATCTCTTCTAGCAAATCAATAAACTTCTTTTGCTGCGTTGTTGCCATTGCTCTTCCTCCTTAGATTACTTTCCATCGAACCGTAAATAACTCTTCTTTTTCGGTTTTCTGTACCATTCTCTCCTCAAGCTCGTCAATTAAATCGTCACGTTTATCCATTATTTCATCTTCTACTTCAAAAATGCGTTGTCTTTGTTTTCGTTGAGTGCGCTCTAAGCTCTTAATTTCCTTTTGAATTTGATGCTGTTCTTCTGTTGATTTGGCCATTCTTGCTCGTCTCTTAGCTTCTTTAAGTTTAGCTTTAGTTTCTTGCAATTCTTTTTCCGATGCTAATATCATATCATCTGCCCATCGTTCTAACCGTTCTCTTTCTTCATGGAAGTATCTATTATTATTTTCAAGTGATTGACTAATGGTAGCTTGTACATGTCGATTTGCATCTTTAATCAAAGATTGCTGCCTTTCATTAGACCACTGTGTTGAATGTTCCTCATTTCCTGTGCATTGAAATAACTTTTCACATATTTCCTGGTCAATTTGTTGATTTTCATCAGTTATTCCATTAAAAAGTAGGTACTCTTCCTTTTCATATGAATCTATTGTTAATTTCGTAAGTATTAAGTAACCGCTTTGTCCTTTTAGTGACTCAATAACAGATATCCGTACGGGATGATTTGTAATATCAAATACAATTTCACTTTGTGGAGTTGATAGCATCTTAGCAGATTTAATAACATATTCACCTAATGGATGGGAGAGTCTATATAGATTTGCACTTGTTTCCTTTTTCTCTTTCGAAATTAGTTCATACTGACCTTTGTACACTTCAAGATTGGTAGGTTCTTTCATTAAAGTAAAACTTAATTCTTCATCATTGAATTGTGCTTTATCATTTAGAATAACCCTGGTCAGTGCCCAAAACATTTTACTCACACGATCAAGCTGATATTTAGTGTCTTCCAAATTTATCTTTAATCTAAAGTGTACGTCAGAATCAAAATGTTCTAATATTGCTTGTCTTGTATCTATCATTTTTGTTTGTATTTGCTCTTCTAATTCCTCTTGAAGCTCATTAAATGCAAATTCTATTTCCTCCGTTGTACGACACTGCTGATAAATTGATAAGATACGTTTTTCAAAGTCAACTCCTGATTCTACACTACCTAACACCTCATCAGATGCTCCTAACACACCTGTAAATAGATTAAACTTTTCATTTAGCAGCTCATATACTCTTTGGTCTGCTTCGTTTCGCTCATTTAAAAAGTTAATTACTACAACATCATGCTTTTGACCATAACGATGACATCTCCCTATTCGTTGCTCAATCCGTTGCGGATTCCACGGAAGATCATAATTAATTACTAAAGAGCAAAATTGCAAATTGACGCCTTCTGCAGCAGACTCTGTTGCAATCATAATCTCGGCATCATCCCGAAAATGTTCAACCAACGCAGCCCTCTTATCTGATGTCTTAGATCCACTTATTTTATCCGTATTTTCGTATTTATCTAACCAACGTTTATAAATGTTTTTTGATTCCTCATCATTATTCGTTCCGTTAAATAGAACTATCTTTCCTGCATAACCATTAGCTTCTAAGAAATCTTTTAAATATTGTTGTGTACGACGAGATTCGGTAAAAATAAGTGCTCTATTTTTAGCACCCATTTTACTCATTTGGTTAAACCCTGTCCGCAGAGCCTTAATTAATGATCTTGATTTACTATCTATTCGTATAGACCTGGCTGAAGTTAATAAACGATTAACCTCATTTATTTCCTCTTTTAATTTTTCAACATCTATCGACTTATCGGAAATAACATCTTCTTCCGCTTCATCTTCCATTTCTTTCTCATCTAATAAATCATTTTCCATCTCATCATAATCTATAATTTCCTCTAGCCAATCATCTTTTAAATCCTGTTCCTCAAGCATTGCTTCTAAACGCTCCTTAATGGTCTGTAAGGTTCCAGCAAGAGCTTGAGAAGATGATGCTAGTAATTTTCGAATGATAAGCGTTGTTAACACCTTTTGGCTATTTGGTATTGCATAGGTATCCTCTTTTAACAAAAAGTTTGAAACACCTTTATAGAGTGCTTGTTCATCTTCTGACGGTTTAAATGGGAATGTTATTGGTATTCTCTCTGTATATTTTATGTATTCTAGAACTTGTGAACGGAGAGTACGATGAACAAAGGTACTTAGACGTTCTTTTAAATCCGCCAACTGGGCCTTACTATTCATATATTGTGAACGAAAGGAGCCTATATCACCAAAAATATGGTCATCTATTAGCGTAGACAAACCAAAAAGTTCTAATAATGAATTTTGCAGTGGAGTGGCAGTTAAAAGTATTTTTTTTCGATCTTCTAGCGCCCAATTTATACCCTTTCCCATTTTGTTGCTTTTGAGGTAGACATTTCTTAGCTTATGTGCCTCATCTATTACAGTTATATCCCAAGGAACAAGCCGCAGTTCACTCCTTTTACGATTAGCAAATTGAAAAGAAGTTATTATTACTGCATCTTGTTCGAATGGATTACTTTTTCCTTTGCGGATATAGTCATTAAATGATTTTGCCTCTAGTATTACACTTGGTAAATTAAACTTTTCGTAGAGCTCCATGCTCCATTGTTTGCGTAATGAAGCGGGGCATATAATTAAAAGACTACGCTTACGTTCTGCCCATTTTTGGCACAATACTAGCCCTGCTTCTATTGTCTTACCAAGTCCTACTTCATCGGCTAGCACTACACCTTTTGATAACGGAGAGCGAAAAGCAAAAAGAGCCGCTTCAATTTGGTGGGGATTTAGATCTACGGAAGCATCAAATAACGACCTTGATAGCTTTTCCACTCCTTCTTTTGACGATTGTCTAGTTAATTCATGTGCAAAGTATTTCGCATGATAGACCGTCGACATAATACCCCCCCTTTTTTATTTAATTATATACGGCTGTAGCTGTTAATCCTAGAAAATTAAAGCTTTGGACATAGTAAGAATAAGAGTTTTATCATTGAACTACTTGGTGAGAGTGAGAATCCGTCTCTTCTCCGACTAGTTTTGGTGTTTATTAAATCCGGCCTTTCCAATTATATAGCATTCCTTTCAACGTGATAGAAAAGTCTCGTTCTCGTTTGGTAAGGTGCTTTAGTTTGCTCTTCTTCAAATAGCATTAATAGTCTTACCCTAAGATGACAAGCTATGCTAATAATAAGAATGTTGATTTGGCGCCCTTAAATAAAAATTAATACAGTGAAAAAACAGACAAGGGCCACATTGATGTCCCTTTCAGTTTCATCCTCACTTAAGTACGGTTCACCTTATCAAACCCCAAACTTCACCGCAATATTCTTCACTTGCACATAATTCCTCAGCGCAATAAACCCTTTCTCTCTCCCAATCCCGCTCTTTTTGTATCCGCCGAACGGCATCTGAATTCCCCCGCCGGCGCCGTAGTTGTTGATGAAGACTTGGCCGGCTTTGATGCGGGCGGCGAGGGTGTGGGCGATGTCGATTTCTTTGGTCCAGACGCCGGCGACGAGTCCGTAGTCGGTGGAGTTGGCGAGGTCGATCGCTTCCTGCGGGGTCTGGAATGTGAAGACCGAGAGCACCGGGCCGAAGATTTCTTCCTGGGCGACGTCGCAGCTGTGATCGAGCCCGTCGATGATTGTCGGGGCGATGTAGTGGCCGCCGTCCGCACCGTCGACTTTCACTTCTTCTCCACCAGCGATCAGTTTGCCTTGTTTTTTTGCTTCATTGATGCGCCGCATGATGCCGTCGAACTGGCGCTTGTTGAGGATCGGGCCGATGTCTTTGTCATCCATGCCGCGTCCGACTTCGAGTGCATCAAATTGTTCTTTCAGCTTGCCGAGGAACTCTTCTTTATAATTTTCCTCAACGAGTAGCCGGGATCCGGCCGAGCACGTCTGGCCGGCGTTCTGGATGATCGCCCGGACGACGCCGTCGAGTGCCTTCTCTTCGTCCGCATCCGCAAAGACGATGTTCGGAGACTTGCCGCCGAGTTCGAGCGTGACCGGCACGACATTCCTGGCCGCTGCCTGCATGACTGCAATGCCGGTCCCGACCGAGCCGGTGAACGTGACATGGTTGATGTTTGGGTGGGCGGAAAGTGCCGCGCCCGCTCCGGCACCGAGTCCCGTCACATGGTTAAATATTCCCACCGGAAGCCCGCAGTCCGCGAACCATTCCGTCAGCGCATGGGCGGACATCGGCGTGTCTTCCGCACTTTTCACGACGACGGCGTTGCCGGTTGCAATCGCCGCGCCGACGCTGCGTGCGATGATCTGCAGCGGATAGTTCCACGGGATGATGTGGGCGGTCACGCCGGCCGGCTCAAGCACGGTGGCATTGAGCAGGCCGTCCTCGATCGGGATCGTGTCGCCCATGACCTTGTCGGCCGCTCCGCCGTAAAACTCGAAATAGCGGGCGNCTTTGATGCGGGCGGCGAGGGTGTGGGCGATGTCGATTTCTTTGGTCCAGACGCCGGCGACGAGTCCGTAGTCGGTGGAGTTGGCGAGGTCGATCGCTTCCTGCGGGGTCTGGAATGTGAAGACCGAGAGCACCGGGCCGAAGATTTCTTCCTGGGCGACGTCGCAGCTGTGATCGAGCCCGTCGATGATTGTCGGGGCGATGTAGTGGCCGCCGTCCGCACCGTCGACTTTCACTTCTTCTCCACCAGCGATCAGTTTGCCTTGTTTTTTTGCTTCATTGATGCGCCGCATGATGCCGTCGAACTGGCGCTTGTTGAGGATCGGGCCGATGTCTTTGTCATCCATGCCGCGTCCGACTTCGAGTGCATCAAATTGTTCTTTCAGCTTGCCGAGGAACTCTTCTTTATAATTTTCCTCAACGAGTAGCCGGGATCCGGCCGAGCACGTCTGGCCGGCGTTCTGGATGATCGCCCGGACGACGCCGTCGAGTGCCTTCTCTTCGTCCGCATCCGCAAAGACGATGTTCGGAGACTTGCCGCCGAGTTCGAGCGTGACCGGCACGACATTCCTGGCCGCTGCCTGCATGACTGCAATGCCGGTCCCGACCGAGCCGGTGAACGTGACATGGTTGATGTTTGGGTGGGCGGAAAGTGCCGCGCCCGCTCCGGCACCGAGTCCCGTCACATGGTTAAATATTCCCACCGGAAGCCCGCAGTCCGCGAACCATTCCGTCAGCGCATGGGCGGACATCGGCGTGTCTTCCGCACTTTTCACGACGACGGCGTTGCCGGTTGCAATCGCCGCGCCGACGCTGCGTGCGATGATCTGCAGCGGATAGTTCCACGGGATGATGTGGGCGGTCACGCCGGCCGGCTCAAGCACGGTGGCATTGAGCAGGCCGTCCTCGATCGGGATCGTGTCGCCCATGACCTTGTCGGCCGCTCCGCCGTAAAACTCGAAATAGCGGGCGGCCGCTTCTGCATCTGCCCGTGCCTGTGTGAGCGGCTTGCCGACGTCCCGGCATTCAAGTTCTGCGAAGTGCTCGGCATTTTCCCGGATGTGGCGGGCGAGCTCGATGAGCAGGTTCCCCCGCTCATGCGGTTTCCACGCCCGCCACTCTTCGCTTTCAAAAGCAGACTCCGCCGCGCGCACCGCTTCGTCCACTTGGGCGTCGGTTCCATTGATGATCTCAGCGATTTGCGTGCCGTCGGACGGATCATACACCGGAAGCCATTCGTCTCCCTCTCCCCCAACCCACCGGCCGCCGATCAGCATTTGAATCTTCTTCATTTCACTCGTCCCCTTTCGTGTATGTATGAAAAACGCGCCCTCCCCTGAAGGCGCGCTTGCTTTTACAGTCCCCGGCCACCATCAATATGCAGCGTCGTGCCGGTCACCATCGAGGCATCGTCCGACAGCAGATACAGCACGCCGCCCGCGATGTCGTCCGGCTGGATGAGCCGGCCGAGCGGGACGCTGCTTTCGAAGATTTCCTTGCGTGTCTCTTCGGAGTCGGCGCCTTCTGCGGTGAACTGGCTCAGCATGCCCGTGTCCGCCGGTCCCGGGTGGATCGTGTTCACGCGGACGCCTGCTTCCGCGAGTTCAATGGCGAGCCCCCTTGTAAAGCTTTCGGCCGCTCCTTTGGACGCGATGTACGCCTGCAGGCCGGGTCGCGGTCGCGTGGCCGAGACGGAGCCGATCGTGATAATCGAGCCTTTCCCGGCGGGCTTCATATAGCGTGCCGCTTCACGGGAGGTGATGAACAGGCTCGTCGCGTTGATGTTGATCAGCCGGTGCCATTGTTCCAGCGACACGTCCGTGATAGGGGCGGCGGCCTGTGCGATGCCTGCCGCGCCGACGAGCCCGTCGATCCGGCCTGTTTTTTCATGCATGTCATGGAACACGCCGGCGATCGCTTCTTCATCGAGAATATCCGCGGCGAACGCCGTGAACCGGTCGTGGCTCAGTTTGTCCATCGCTTCTCTTTTCAGGTCGATGCCGCCGACCGCTGCCCCTTCATCGAGCAGCTTTTGGACGATGGCCTGTCCCATGCCGCCGCCTGCACCCGTGACGATCACTGTTTTTCCTTCCATCCGCATGCCGCTCATCCTTCCGTCACCGCACTTTCCTGCTTATTGAATGCTTCGAGTATCGCGCCGCCCATCTCGCTCGTCGATGCTTCCCCGCCGATGTCGCGGGTTCTCACTTTCCCTTCCGCGAGCACTTCTTCGATCGCGGCCACGATCCGCTCGGCCGCCCGCTTTTCGCCGAGATGCTCGAGCATGAGCGCTGCGGACCAGATTTGCGCGACCGGGTTGGCGATGCCTTGTCCGGCGATGTCCGGCGCTGATCCGTGGACGGGCTCGAACATCGACGGATAGTCTTTTTCCGGGTTGATGTTGCCGGACGGCGAGAGGCCGAGCCCGCCGACGAGTCCGGAGCCGAGGTCGGACAGGATGTCGCCGAACAGGTTCGAGGCGAGCACGACGTCAAACGACTGCGGCCGCTGGACGAAGTAAGCGGCGAGCGCGTCGACGTAGTACTGCTCGAATTCCAGGTCAGCGAACTCATCCGACACGACCCGTTGCACATGCTCGTCCCATAGTTTATTCGCATGGATCACGGCGTTCGACTTGGTCGCGCTCGTGATTTTCGTCCGGCCGTTCTCTTTTGCATACCGGCAGGCGGCCCTTGTGATGCGCTCGATGCCGGCGCGGGTCATGATTGTGTTCTGGATGGCCATTTCGCCTTCCTGCCCGGCGTACAGCCGGCCGCCGCTGTCGGAGTATTCGCCTTCCGCGTTTTCCCGGAAGATGACGAAGTCGATGCCGGCGCCGTTTGCGAGCGGCGTCGGGATGCCCGGCAGCGATTTGACCGGCCGGAAGTTCACATATTGATGGAACCCTTTGCGGATCGGCATGATGAGTTCCCAGATCGTGATGTCATCTGGCACCCTTGAATCCCCGATTGCGCCGAACAGAATCGCGTCAAACGAGCGCAGCTGTTCCAGTCCGTCTTCGGGCATCATGCGTCCGTGCTCCAGCCAGTACTCCGAGTTCCACGGGAATTCCTCGATCTGGAGCGAGAATCCTTCCGACTCTTCTGCCGCCCGCAAAACTTGCAGCGCCTCTCCCATCACTTCCGGTCCGATGCCATCACCTGCGATGACCGCGATTTTATAGTCAGCCATCCTTGCGCACCTCCCCGTTCAGGAAGCGGAGCGCCGCGTCGCGGTAGATCGCGGTCGTCTCGGCGAGTTCCTCGATGTCGACGTATTCGTCGATCTGGTGCGGGATGTCCCGGTCGCCGGCGCCGATCGTGACGATCGGGACGCCGTGGACGTGGAGGAATGTCCCGTCGGTTGCGCCCGGGACACCGTTGTAGATCGGTTCTTTGCCGGTGACCTGCTTGACGGCTTCCCAGATCGCCCGGACGACCGGCTCGTCTTTGTCCGTCGCGGTCGGCGGGCGGTCGTCGAGCAGGGTGAGTTCGCAGTTGAAGTCAGGGTCATCGGCCTTCAGCTTCTCGATGATCCGGTCGATCTTGCTGCGGAGCTCTCCGTGGTCCTGCGCGGGCACCGTCCGGATGTCGAGCGTCATCCGGCAGTGGTCCGGGATGACGTTGATCTGCGCGTCGCCTTTGACGGGCGCCTGCAGGATCGTCGGTGTGATCGACGGCCATTTCAGATACGGGTCTTCACCGAGCCGCTCCTGTTCTTCCTTCTCGAGTTTCTCGAGCTCGACGATGAGCCGGGCCATCCGCCAGTTCGGGTTGATGCCGCTCCAGGAGATCGCGCCGTGGGCCATCTTGCCGTAGATGTCGACCTGGATGCGCATCGCGCCGCGCTGGGCGATGCAGACGTTGTTTTCCTCCGGCTCGCAGATGATCGCGCCGTCGACGCCGTCCGCCCAGCCTTTCTTGATGAAATCTTTGATGCCGATCATGAGGCCTTCCTCGTCGCACGGGATGCAGAGGATGATCTTGCCGCAAATCTCCTCCTCGTCCTGAAGCAGCGAATGAACCGCCGTGATCATGCACGACAGATTGCCTTTCGTGTCGTTCGTGCCGCGGCCGTACATGCGCCCGTCGATGATCTCTGCACCGAACGGGTCGTGTGTCCATGCTTCGCGGTTTCCTTCCGTGACGACATCGGTATGTCCTTCAAACAGGAGCACGGGCCCCGGCTTGCCGGAATCGACGATGCCGATGACGTTCGGCCTTCCCGGGGCGACTTCTTCGACATGGGTCTCGATGCCATATGAACGAAGCCTGTCCGCCACGTAATGGGCGACTTTTTCTTCATTCGCCCCCGGCACTTCTTCCCCGCGGTACACGCTATCGATCCGGACGAGCTCCTGGGTGAGTTGGATCACCGCTTCGCGGTCCCGCTGGTACGATGGATGCTGGATATCTGTTTTCATGCAATTTCCCCTTTCCCGATGCGGTCATAGTCATACGCTTCCTGTTTCATGAGCAGGCTGAAGACGATAAACGCGACGAGCGACAAGACGACCGGCAGTGTGACTGTATGCACGCCGAACAGGTTGCCGTTCGCTTCGTTGTAGAAATGGATCGCGATGTAGCTGCCGATGCCGGCGATCATGGAGGCGATCGCGCCGTATTTATTGGCGTATTTCCAGTAGAGTCCGAGGACGATCGGCCAGATGAACGCCGCTTCCAGTCCGCCGAACGCGAACAGATTCAGGAAGATGAGCAGGTCAGGCGGGTCGAGCGCCAAGATGTAGACGATGACGCCGAGCACGGCCGTCACGCCGAAGCTCGCCCGCTTGATCGCCTTGATCGATGCGTCCGGCTTGATGTAGTTCAGGTAGACGTCTTTCACGACGGTCGACGAAACCAAGATGAGCAGCGAGTCGACCGTCGACATGATGGCGGCCATCGGGGCGGCGAGCACGATGCCCGCAAGCCACGCCGGCAGCACTTCCATCGAGATGAGCGGGATGACTTTGTCGCCGACGTCGATGCCCGGCAGGATCGGACGGGCGAACACGCCGATCAAGTGCATGTTCAGCATGATCACGCCCGTGACGACCGTTCCGATGATGAGCGCGCGGTGCATCGAGCGGGAGTTTTTGTATGACATCGAGCGGACCGCGATCTGCGGCAGCCCTACGACCCCGACGCCGACGAGGATCCAGAACGACGATACGTATGCCTTCGACAGGCCGCCGTCCGAGCCGAACGGCGTGACGAGGTTCGGGTTTTCATTGATGAGATCGCCGATGATGTTCGACACGCCGCCGCCCGCGATGATGACGCCGATAAGCAGGACGAGCGTCCCGACGACCATGACGGCCCCCTGGACGGCGTCCGTCACGGCGACCGCCCGGAATCCGCCGATCGTCACGTAGACGAGCACCGAGACGGCGAAGATGAACAGCGCCGTGTGATAGCTCATCCCGGTGAGCGATTCGACGAGGCGGGCTCCCCCGATCCACTGCGCCGCCATCGCGGAGAACAGGAAGATGATGATCGCCGCGGCCGACAGGATGACGACCGGCGCGCTTTTATACCGGGCCTTCAGGAAATCGACGAGCGTCAGCGCATCATAGCGCCGCGCCATGATCGCGAACTTCTTCCCGAGGATCATGAGGACGAAGTAGCCGGTCACGACCTGGCTCATCGCGAGCAGCACCCAGCCGAAGCCCATCGTGTAAGCCGTCCCCGGACCGCCGAGGAAACTTGAAGCACTGCCGTACGTCGCGACCATCGTCATCGCAAGCACGAACCCGCCGAGCTCGCGGCCGCCGAGGAAGTAGTCTTTCAGGAACCCGCCCTCTTCGACCTGCGCCCCCTTGCGGCTCGACCAGATGCCGATGATGAAAATGATGACGAGGAACACAAGCAGCGGAATAATGACTTCCCAGTTCATCGGATCTCCTCCTCTTCCTCAAACGGCACTTCGGTGAAGAAAAACTTCACGACGATGATGACCGCGACGGTGATCAGGAGGAACCCGAGCACACAGCTGATGAAAAACCAGTCCGGCAGGCCCATTATGTACTTGTACTCTTCCACGGGACGCGACCCCATCCCGTAGGCGAAGCCGAACCACCAGATGAAGTTCGCCAGCGCGAGTGCACAGCCGATGAGCGCCTCCCGGTTCGCGACCTTGAACCGCCAGTCTGTTTCTTTTTTATTTTCCATGATGTCCTCCCCCACTTTTTACACTTGATTGCTTGCTTGTTTACTAATTATACAGAAAACAAGCTCTCTCTGTTCTTCCTTCACGGCAAATGCCGGTTTAGCTTGTCGCTAAACCGGTTTTTGCCTTGCAGGGCGTCCCCAACCGGACTTCCTGGTCCCGTTTTGAAAGGTTCATGACGATACTGAAGATCGTTTCCATCTGTTCATGCGGCGCATGAGCCGGGTTTGAGTGCCGGCAGATGGAATCCGGGTAGTTGTGATGATCGGAAAGAATGGAGAAGAAGTCATCAATATCCCCGTCTTTTTTCATCTCGCCGATCAGCTTTCCGATCCGTTCAAGCCGGATCGGCGAGTCCGGCTTCACCGTGTCATTGATCCGGTCCTTCAAAACAGGATCACAAAGATGGTTCGTATGAACGACCATTCGATCTTCCATTTCGATTGCCGCCGTGCCGACCGGGGATACTTCCATCCCCGCCATCTGACCGTCTCCCGAGGCGATGAGAAAATGGGCAGGGGAGGCCATCCGGTTTTTCGTGACAACTTCAACTGCCCCGGAAAAACTTTCAGATTCGAGCACCGCACGAAGGCCAAGATGGATCGGAATGTCCGGACTCCACGAGCGGGAGAGCAAGGCGTTGAGACAGACGCCGACCCCCGCACTGTTGCTTCCGATCTTCCCGATGATGCCGCCTTCGGTCACCATTTGAATATCCGGCTTTCCCGTCTGGCGGATCTCAAGCCTTAACAACGAACTGCTCTGGCTCTCTTTCCAGTCCCAGTTCTGGCCCAGGAACGTGTTTCCGCCGACTTCCACCGCAAATGACGTGCATCCATCGGGAATGGCGGTCAGTGCAATTTCACTGCGGGCATTCAAGCTTAAGATATCCTCGTAGGTCACTCCGGCCCCGTCCGCAACTCCCCGCATCTCCTCGATATATTGAGGCCGGAAGCGTTCAATCGCGCTTTCGTGCAGGAGTGCCTTCTCGCACGCCTGCTTCCATGTCAGGCCCGCGTACCCTTTGAACAGGGACTCATAGGTGGAAAGACTATTGTGTATTTCTTCTTTTCCTTCCGAGCCGTGTGTACGGCCGATTTCATAGGGAGAGCCCGATGCAGTCAATCCTTTCAATTCTCGGACCCGGCTCACGGCTGCACCACTGCCTTTGCCCGCTCAAACACCGTTTCTCCGCCGATGACGGTGCGGTCAACTCGGATTTCCGGAATCTCTTCCACATCAGCATTGATGAGGGAGCGGTCGAGGATGGTAAGGTCTGCAAACTTCCCCGGTTCGATGGAGCCGGTCTCCGTCTCGCTGAATCCGCTGTACGCCGCGTTGATCGTACAGCAACGGATCGCTTCCAACAAGCCGATGCATTCCGCCCCGCCGACGACTTTTCCGGACGGGGATCTTCTTGTCATGGCACTGTGGATGCCGCGGAATGGATTAAAGTCAGTCACTGGGCAGTCGGCGGTCAGTGTAGCGGTGACACCGGCATCCCGGTAGCTGGCCAGCGGATACATCCCCTCCGCCCGCTTTCCATAGTTTTTCACATAGCCGTCCCCGTACTCATGAAAGAATGCCGGGTTCGGAGTCGGGACGGCCCCAAGCTGCTTCATCCGGTCGACCTGGTCTTTCCTGGCAAGGCCGGCGTGCTCGATCCGGTGGCGGGAATCTTCCCTCGGATGCAGGG
Source organism: Bhargavaea cecembensis (assembly GCF_000826125.2). Lineage (GTDB taxonomy): Bacteria > Bacillota > Bacilli > Bacillales_A > Planococcaceae > Bhargavaea > Bhargavaea cecembensis_B. The sequence goes on along the minus strand of NZ_LN651373.1, from coordinate 65,272 downwards.
CCAACGCCTTGTCGATCGTGTTGAGAAGCTGGTCGATGGCCGCATCGCCCTGGGCGTGGGCAGTCAGCTGCCATCCCTTCTCATGTGCGGGAATGAAGAGCTCGTCCAGTTCATCTTGGGAGAGATAATGGACACCATAATTTTCAGGGTCGCTCGTGTACGGCTCCGTTGTCCAGACCGTCGGGCCGCTGCTGGATCCGTCGAGGAAGACTTTGACGGGTCCATATTTGAAGCGTTCATTGCCATCGCCGGTCCGGATGTCACGGGAAAGATAATGCTTCACCACTTCGTCCGGTTTGTTCAGGGCACCCACCATTGCGTACACCCGCTGGGAGATGACGCCGCCCTCGGCATCTTCACGGAGCGCTTCGACGTTCTCGATGCCATAGCCGGTCGCGTCATGTATGGCGGTGATTCCATACTCAGCAAAATGTTCGGAAGCGACCCGGTGGGCTTCTCGAATCTCATCCCGGGTATGGGCCGCCAGCTGGTAGAGATCCATATGGGCGGTTTCGATAAGCCGCCCGTCCAGTTCCCCTTTCGGTGTTCTTCCGAGGGAACCGCCCTCTGGATCCGGGGAGTCATTGTCCAGACCGCCGATTTCAAGCGCCCTGCTGTTGACTGCCGAAATATGCCCGCAGGCGCGCACGACCATAACCGGGTGCTTGTCGGTCACGCGGTCCAACTCTTCCTTTGTCGGGAATCGTCGGTCTTCAATCGACGTCTCATTAAAGCCCCATGCCCGGACCCACTGCCCTTCCGGTACGCGGCCTGCCTGCTCTTTCAGGCGTTCGAGCAGATCGTCAATCGTCCGGACGGCGGGATCCTTGCACGATACCGAGAGAACATTGGCTCCGTACATCGTCGTATGGATATGGGACTCGATAATTCCGGGCATGAGCGTCCTGCCCGCCAGGTCTGTGACGGATGCCCCGTCCTTTCTCAGCTTTAGTATGTCGCTTGTCGAGCCGACGACAATAATTTTCCCGTCTTCCACAGCGACCGCTTCAGCGATATCATCGTTTCCGTTTGCCGTGATCACTTCTCCGTTTATGAATAACTGTCTCTCCATCTCAATCACTCCTTAATTTGGGCCATGTTTAAAACGGGTACCGGATTTGCCAGGTCTGGCTCTTCCTCATAAAGCTCATCAACCATATCCGGGAAGAAGTCCTCGACTGTTTTTCTCGACACCGGCTGTGTTAGCAGAGAAACAATGAAGAAAACGGGTAGATTAATGAACAAGCCCCAGATTCCTGCGTGGATGCCGAGCGGATGCGGATACCAGACCGAAAAGATCAGTGTCAGGACAAAACCAGCGGCCAGTCCCCAAAGAGCTCCATGTTTGGTTGCACGCGGCCAGAAGAACATACCGATGAGCGCCGGCATTGCCTGGCCGATGAAGCCGTAGCCGATTAAAAGGATGTAAACGAGGCTGGCCGGCTCAGCAATAGAGATTGGCGCGACGATGAACAACATGATCGGGAAGATCAACCAACGTGTCATCTTGCCGGCCCTCTCATCAGATAGTTTGAAAATCGGCTGGATAATATCCTTGCTGTAACTTAACGCGGTAGAGTGAATGCACGGCTCACTGGAGGACATAGCCGCAGCCAATGTCCCCGCACCAAGGAGACCGGCGATGACGATCGGCATGTTATCAATTGCCATCTGAATAGCGACAGTGTCCGAATTAGCGATGGTTGGGTACATGAAGATTCCTATAAACCCGACGACCAGCATGGGAATGCAAACAATGTAGAACGTTGGAAGCAGTGTAGCCGCAGTACGAATAGACTTCCTTGAATCTGCTCCCATCCACTGAATCCAGTGGGTCTGCCAAACAGACACCATGGAGATCAGGATGGAGGTGGTCCAGAAGGCGAAGCCCATGTCCCCCAGATTGCCAGGCAAGGTGAGGAATTGCGGAGCTTCGGCACGGACCCGCTCGAACACCGGGCCAAAGGAGAAGCCTCCTGTGAATTGGAAGATTGCCCATAGACCCACCGCCCAGGAGACCACCATCATCAAGCCTCCTTGGAAGGCGTTCGTAATTCCGATCGCTCTAAGGCCACTTCGGAAGAGGTAGATCGAGATGACTCCAAGTGACAGGAACACCCCGGCCCATACCGGTATCACGCCGTGGCTCATCACATTCAGGATGTAAGCCGCCCCTGTTGTTTGAATGACTGCGTAAGCAAGAATCCCAATAGAGGTAACCATCGAGGTGAGCGCGCCAAGGGCAGGACTCTCATATCGATGGGTAATCGCCGCTCCCTGGGTAACATGGTTGTGCTTTACTCCCAGCTCCCATACACGAGGACCCAGGTACCATGCGGTAATTGCCATGAAAGTCAGATAAACAACAACATATAATGCCGGTACTCCTTTTGAGTGCGCCCATCCAGGTGCACCCATGAACGTGTAGGCACTGACGCCGCCCGCCCCGACCAAGAGATACATGACAAGAGGGCCCAGGCTTCGCCCCGCAACGCCCCACTCCTCAACAGTATCCATCTTGCGCCCTTTCCCGGCGCCAAATCCAAGCCAAACGGCAACCACCATGTAAGCAATTGTAATCAAGAACGGAATCCAAGTTGCCATCAGTCATTCACCCCCATTTTATTCAAGAGAATAAGCAGTCCGGTCGTCAAAATAATGAGCAAGATAGACCAAGCCATTAATGTCGGCATGCCCAAAATAATCAAGTCATTGTTCAGCAACGGGATGATCGGCCATCCTCCTAGCAAGACAATCACAAAAAGCCCCAACAGACCGAACCAACCCTTTCCGCTTTTGGGCGTTTTAAATGTCGCTTTCATGAATGTACCCCCCTCTTGTCCTGTGTTTTTACTGATAACGCTTACATCTGATCTGTGTTGATGCTCAATAAGTTGTCTATGAACATTTTATTGGATAGAATATTCTGATTCTTCTACTCTTGTGTGTAATGATTTCTTTTATCCTTAGACACTGTGTCCAATCTGCCTTTAAAATCGGCTGAAGAGACGGGATGAGCGAATAATGTCAAAGTGTGCTATAATGGGAGTAGACAACCCGTCTGGAGGTTCGGCAACCGTGCCGCTCCCGCGTACGCCCAGGGATGAACACCCGGGCTTTTTTGTTTAACCAATAAGATTGAAGGGGTGGATGGGAGTGGCTTTTCCTGCAAAGCAGAAGGAACTGTCGCCATTTGTGGCGGCCCGGAAAGCGGGCGAGCTGGTTTCGTTCGTCCGCAATGACCATGAAGTATTCGGCACGATCGTCAAGATTCTCGAGAACTCGGTCATCGTCAAAATCTCCGACGAGGATGCGAAGAGGATCGGAGCCGCTTCAGATCTGACCGTTGTTTCCCACAAACACTACAACGTCCCGGATTGATATTGAAGAAACAGCGCACGTCGACCTGATTTCAGGCGGCGATGCGCTGTTTTTTCGTGTGGGGCGTCGGCGGTAATGAGAAGGAGCGGCATTGAAGGCCATGAGTGTGATCGGAGGGCCTGTGAGTGTCATCGCAGAGGCTGCGAGTGTGATCGGAGGGGGCCCGAGTGTTATCGCAGAGGCCCCGAGCGTCATCGGAAGCGGCCTGAACGGATTCACCCAAACTCATGGAAGAAACTTTTTAGCAATGTTGACTCATTTTTAATAAGTTCTGTTTATTGTATATTTAACTAAACGAAGGTTGAACGCTCACTATTATGCTAAGTAAGGAAGATGCTATGTTCACTGAAAACGTTGTTCTCAATTTCTGTTTCATGTCTGATCCCGATGCTTATTCTGAAGACATTGGGCGTCCGATCAGGAAGTTCACTGCAAAAGATCTGAATGCTGCCCTTGGAATCAAGGCCACTTTTCATTTTGACGCAGGGGAACATAATTTTTTGAGCGGGCATGGCAACGCCCAATTTTCTTTTTGGACCGTCGCTTTCCAGTTGAGCCCGGATGAAGTAAGCCGGATTGAGTATAATACCGACGAAGCGATTGCCTGCCTGATGAATAAGCTGCAAGGTTTTCTCAATGAAAATGGCATCACGGCTGAGCAGATTAAGGAAGTGACCCGGACCTTTGACTGCCGGGCACTCGTGATGCTCAATCTGCCGAAGTGGATGGACGGCGGCATATTTGCCGTTCATCCTGATGATTTGGGATTCATGTCGGAGACGGGCCTCACCTTCGAACATTGGCCTTTTAGAAAAGAGCAGATTGAAACATTGAAGAGAAGCGGGATTGCTTAACGGCCGCTTTCCATTCATCTGCTTCCCAATTAAAAAGATCGCTCCTTTGTAGGCGGGGATGACCCGCACCGCAAAGGAAGCGATCTTTTTTTATTCATTGTCGGGTCACGCCACGAGTACCACATAGCCATACACGACGGCGGCCAGGACGATCGAGCCGATCAGGCAGGCAACGAACGGCTTCATGCCCGCCCGGCGGAATGCGCTGAAGGAGACGCCGAGCCCGAGCCCGGCCATCGCCATTGCCATGAGCAGGTAGGCGAGGTCAACGAGTTTGGCAGCGACCGCTTCCGGAACGATGCCCGTCGAGTAAAGCGCACTCACGGCGAGGAAGCCGAAGATGAACCACGGAATCGGGAGCGTCTTCCAGGTGAGCTTCGGCCCGCCTTCGCCACGTTCTTTCCGGGCCGCCCAGAAGCCGACCGCGGAAGCGACGAAGACGAGCAGGACGACCCGCGTGAGTTTCACGACGAGCGCATAGTCGAGCGACACGGTGCCCGCCGCGTCACCGGCCGCGACGACATGGGCGATTTCATGGAGCGTGCCGCCGGCGAACATGCCGTACGCCTTGTCTCCGAGCCCGAGCACCGGATACAGGAGTGCATAGGCGAAGGTGAACAGCGTCCCCATGATCGCGATGATCGCCACACTGACGGCGGTCTCTTCCGGTTTTGATTTCTTCTGCGTGGAAACGGCGACAATGGCCGCGGCTCCGCAGATCCCTGTTCCGCATGCGGTGAGGAAGCCGATTTCCGGGTCGGATTTCATGACTTTTGCTGCCGCGTAGACGGCGGCGATCCCGACGACGACCGAAATGGCGGCAAGGCTGAATGCGGGCCACCCGGCGGCCGCGATGTCCGCGAGATTCAGGCGCATCCCGAGCAGGATGATCCCGGCGCGAAGCAGTTTTTTCGACGCGAACGTCGTGCCCGGTTCCCACTCGGCTTTGACCGGCAGGAATGTGTTCCACAGCATCCCGAGCAGGATGGCGAAAACGAGCGGGCCGATCAGCGATATATACGGCAGGCCGGCCGCGAGCTTGGCGATGACCGCCAGGATGAGCGTCAGGCCGATGCCCGTCCAAAATCCTTTGCTTTTCATGAATGAAGACCCCTTCCTGAACTTCTTATGGTTTTATTATAGAAGGGATTAATTCATCAGTAAAATGAGGTTTCGTGATAAAATCGATTATAAAAACTGATACAAAGGAGGACGCCGCCCATGCTGCTCGAACAGCTTCACACATACGCCGCGGTCGTCGAACTGAAAAACTTCACGAAAGCGGGCGAAGCGCTGAACCTCGCCCAGCCGACTGTCAGCCTGCACATCAAGCAGCTCGAGGAGGAATTCGGCACGGAACTCATCATCCGGACGAAAAAACAATTCCGCATCACGCCGGCCGGACGGCTGCTGTATGACCGGGCGAAGCAGCTCATCGCGCTCGCCGAGGAAACGAAGGAAGACATGATCCGCCAGAGCGGCGAGCTGACCGGCACGCTGATGATCGCCGCGAGCAACACGATCGGCGAATACGTCCTCCCCCGCCTTCTCGCCCCACTGCTCCTGGCGCACCCGAAACTCGAACTCGATATCGCCATCGCCAACACGGAGGAAGTCGAGTCGATGGTCCATGAATTCCGCTGTGACGTCGGATGCGTCGAAGGCACCGTGCGGCAAGACAGCCTGATTGCCGTCCCGTTCATGGAAGACGAGCTGATCATCATCGCCGGCGCCGGCCACCCGCTCGCCGTCCGGCAGACCGTCACTGCGGAGGACCTCCAGAACGCCCGCTGGATCACCCGGGAAGAAGGATCGGGCACGCGTGAACACAGCGATCATTTATTACGATCAATCGGCCACGTGGCGCCGAAGCGGCTCATCATCCGGTCCAACGGCGGCGTCCTCCAGGCAGTGAAAGCCGGCCTCGGCATCGCCGCCATCTCGGTTCACGCCGCCCGAGACGGACTCGGTGCAGGTTATCTGGTCCGGCTCGACGCCGGACTGCCGCCCCAAAAGCGGACCTTCTCCCTGCTTCACGCTCCGCTCATGGCCGAACGCGCGGCGGTTGGGGCATTTTTGGAGACGGTGACGGAAGGGGAATGAGGGGGGACGGCAGCTACATAACGTTTTTGCTGAGATACGAAACGTTTCGCCATAGATACACAACGTTTCTGCTGAGATACAAAACGTTTCGCCGCAGATACACAACGTTTTGACCGAGGGGCATGCCATTCCTTCCTCCCCGCCATTCTGTTAGAATGGTACTATTCGGAATTCATTTAGAACGAGGGGGCACCTGAAATGAAAGAAAAGCTGATCGAGCGCCTCGTGCGCTATGCGAAGATTGATACCCAGTCGAATGAGGAAAGCACGACAACGCCGTCGACTGCGGGACAGTGGGACCTGCTTCACGTGCTTGAGAAGGAAATGAAGGAAGTCGGCCTGACCGACATCACGCTTGATGACAACGGCTATCTGTTCGGGACGCTGCTGGCAAACACGAACAAGGACGTGCCGGTGATCGGCTTTCTCGCGCACGTGGACACGGCGACCGACTACACGGGCAAGAACGTGAATCCGCAGCGGATTGACAGCTACGAGGGCGGCGACATCCGGCTGAATGAAAATACGGTGATGGAAGAGTCCGTGTTCCCGCAGCTGAAAAACTATGTCGGCCACACGCTCATCACGACCGACGGCACGACGCTGCTCGGTGCCGACAACAAGGCGGGCATCGCGGAGATCATGACGGCGATGGAATACTTGGCCGAACATCCGGAGATCAAGCACGGCAAGCTGCGCGTCGCATTCACGCCGGATGAGGAGATCGGCCGTGGCCCGCACAAGTTCGACGTGGGGGCGTTTGGTGCGGAATTCGCCTACACGATGGACGGCGGCCCGCTCGGCGAGCTCCAATATGAAAGCTTCAATGCGGCCGCCGCGAAGGTTATCTTCCACGGCACGAACATCCATCCGGGCTCCGCGAAAGATAAGATGGTGAACGCGATCCTCATCGCGCATGAATTCCAGGCGGCGATGCCGGAAGACGAGATTCCTCAGAAGACGGACGACTACGAGGGCTTCATTCACCTCATGTACGTCGACGGCACGGTCGAGAAGACGACGCTGTCCTACATCATCCGCGACCACGACCGCAAGAAGTTCGAAGCGAAGAAGAAGCTGATGGAAGAAACAGCGGCGAAACTGAATGCCGAGTACGGCGAAGGTGCCGTCGAGCTTGACCTGAACGACCAGTACTATAATATGGCCGAGAAGATCGAACCGGTCATGCACATCGTCGACATTGCGGCCGATGCATTCGGCAAGCTTGATATCAAGCCGAATATCATTCCGGTCCGCGGCGGCACGGACGGCTCCCAGCTGTCGTTCATGGGCATGCCGACGCCGAACATCTTCACGGGCGGCGACAACTATCACGGCAAGTATGAGTTCATCTCCGCCGATGACATGGAAAAAGCGGCGAACGTCATCATCGAAATGGTGAAGCTGTACGAAGAACGCGCGTAAAGGAGGGCTTTTCCCATGAAAGAGATCGCACTCGGCGTCCTCGCCTCGCTGTTCTTCGCCGTGACGTTCGTGCTGAACCGGTCGATGGAGCTAGACGGCGGCAGCTGGATGTGGAGCGCGTCGCTCCGCTTTCTCTTCATGGTGCCGTTCCTGCTTCTCATCGTCGCCGCCCGGCGCGGGATCAAAGGTTCGATTTCGGAAATGAAGCGCATCCCCGGCCCGTTTCTCGTCTGGAGCTTCTTCGCGTTCGTGCTGTTCTATGCACCCCTGACGTTTGCGGCGGCGTTCAGCCCGGGGTGGCTTGTCGCGGGCACATGGCAGCTGACAATTGTGGCGGGCGTGCTGCTCGCCCCGCTGTTCACGTTCGCCGTGAAGGAGGGGGGCCGTGAGCGGGTGGTGCGCCATAAAATTCCGCTCATCTCGCTCGGCATCTCGCTGATCATCCTGCTCGGTGTTGTGCTCATCCAGCTCCCGCACGCCGGCACGGTCGGCGGGAAGACGATCCTTCTCGGAATCTTGCCGATCGTCGTGGCTGCATTCGCCTACCCGCTCGGCAACCGGAAGATGATGGAAGCGCTCGGCGGCCGGCTCGATACATTTCAGCGCGTGCTTGCGATGACACTCGCTTCGCTGCCGTTCTGGATTGTCCTGGCGGTGGTGGCGGTCGTGACCGTCGGCTGGCCGTCGTGGGGCCAGGTCGTCCAGTCGTTCATCGTCGCCGTCTCGTCGGGTGTCGTTGCGACGACCCTGTTCTTCATGGCGACCGACCTGGCGCGCCATGACCAAGGCCGGCTCGCCGCCGTTGAAGCGACACAGTCACTTGAAATCGTCTTCGCCCTCGCCGGCGAAATGATCCTCCTCTCGCTCCCGCTCCCGGGACCGATCGCGCTCGGCGGCATCGCCGTCATCATCATCGGCATGTCGCTCCACAGCTTCCAGACGATGCTCGCAAAGCTGAAAGCGACGGTAGAAGCATAAGAAAAGTCCGTCCCGGAACGTTCGGGACGGACTTTTTTCAGATGGACTCCTTTCCCGCTGGGGTGATAAGTGAAAAGGTACTCACTCACACCGGAAAGCCACTCACTCGCGTCTGTTTGCTACCGCTTCAAAGGGAACAGCCACCCACTGGCCGTTCAAGACCCTGGATCACTTTATACTTGACCATCAATCCTTCTCTTGGCTGGACTCTTTCAGGAGATCTCTTCCCGCGGCTTCGGGTGGCTTCACACCCCTTTCTGCAGAACATTCAATGGTCAGTCGCTCGAAAAGAAAATAGATAACGTTTCGCAGGATAAAGATAACGTTTCGGGAAATAAAGATAACGCTGTGCCGGATAAAGATAACGTTTTACGGGATAAAGATAACGCTCTACAGTAATACCGCCCTTCGCCGTAAAAAAAGCGATCCGCCGGAACCTGCCCAGCGGATCGCTTTTGATGTGATTTCCGAAGTTGACTCTCATTCTTTCGAAGTTGACGCCCGTCACCCGAAAGTTAACACTCAACGGAGCGAAGTTGTCATTCACTCATCCTGTCACTTCCGGTCTTCGATCTCATACTCCGTGCCGTCGTCCTTGAAGCGGAGCTCCAGCTCGAATTTAGTGTAGTCGTCGGGCAGGCTGAAGGTGGAGAGGACTTCGCGGATGGCGTCTTCTTTTGCGGTTCCGGAGCTGATGGTCATCTGCTCCACGAGCGGGTACAGGTCGTTGAAGGCGTCGAGGCCGTTCTTTTTCACGCCGTTCAGTTCGTCTTCGACCTTGGCTTTTACGGTGTTGTCGCTCTTGCGTTCGATTTCGGCTTCGTATTCTTTGCCTTCCGCGTATTCGACTTCGAGTTCGAATTCCGTGTAGTTCAGTTCGTCCATCTTTTGCTGCATTTCTTCCTGTCCGGTTGCGTCGGCGGCGTCGGAGCTGACCGGGTCGTCCGGTCCGTCGCTGCCGCCGACGGCTGCGTCTTCTGCGGCGGAGTCGTCCGTTGCTGTGTTATCTGTCCCCGAATCTCCTGCAGACGCCCCGGCGCCGTCTTCTTCGAGCGCGGGTGCCTGCTCGGCATCCGTGGATTCGTTGGTGGTCTCTCCGCACGCTCCAAGGACGAGCGTGCCGGCGATGAGGACCGGCCATGCATATTTCACTTTCATGTAAGTCCCTCCTCCGTCGTATTCCTTCCCTTTTGTGTTCCCGTTTTTGCCGACGGGCACACATCGGCGGCCGGTTTTTCGGACAAGCCGCGGTTTATCCGGCCAACCGGACGGCGGAGTCCCGGCATGCAGAGGCTGGTTTCTCTTTAAATCACTTTATCGGATCTTAAAATTAAGAACATGCGTTCTCATTTGTGGTATAATAAGATGGCAGCCATGTGCGGGGCGGGCGGATCCTCCGGAAGGGGGTGATGCCTATGACAATCGCCGAAGCGGCAGGGTTGGCCATCTCGCTGGCCGGCTCGATCGTCGGGTTTCTGACGCTTGTCGTGACGCTCATTGTCGTCATTTCCAAAAAAGAATGACCGTCCCCACCTCGGCCAAAAGGATGGGACGGCCATTGTCTCTTATTTGCCTGACGTCCCGTCCGGGCACAGGCTGCGTTCGGGCCGGATGTTCGCGCATCCGGTCCTTTTCATTTCGTAGTCCATCTTTCTTATGCCATTATACCCTATCTTCCGGTCCGGCTCAAGAAAACTCCAGTTATGAGCCGGCCATTCAGCCGCCGTCGTACGGCCCGAGGATTTTCAGCGCTTCTTCGGTGATCGAGGTGTCGATCGCCGTGTCGAAATCGATGTCTCCGGAGATGGCGCCCGCGGCTTTATAATGCTCAAATTGTTTCCGGATGTCTTCGACGAACATCTTGCCGTCCGGGTCGAGCCCGGTCACGTACACCTTTTCCCACAGTTCCGGGTCTTTCAGCGCGGTGTGCTTCACCATGATGTCGATCACTTCGTCTTTGCCGTCGTCCTTGAAGAACGCGTCGTTGTAGTCGCGCAGGCCCTTCAGGTAGGCGAGCATGAAACGGAGCGAGATTTCCTTCTCCTGCGTCATGAACTGCGGTGAGCCGAGCACCATCGCAATCTGGGATTCCGGCGCGTAGTCGGTCGCGTCGAGGAATCGCTGGTGCATGCCGTTCTCCACGCCTTGCGTGATGAGCGGCTCGATGCTCAGCGCAGCGTCGACCGATCCGTTGTCGATCGCGCCGAGCATGCTGCCGAAGTCGGCGATGAGCACGAATTCGACGTCGTCTTCCGTGAGTCCGGCGTGCTCGATCATCATGTCGAAGATATAACTGTCGATCGAGTTGCGGGACGAGACGGCGATTTTCTTGCCTTTCATGTCGGCGTAGTCCTTGATGTCGCTGTCCACGCCGGTGACGAATGTGAAGTACGACTTGCCCGGCACGTTGTGGCCTTTGTCGGCGATGATCCGGACGTCGATCCCCTGGGCGATCGCGTTGAAGAACGAGGCGGTCGACACGCCGCCCGCGATGTCCACTTCGCCCGCCGCGAGCGCCGGGAGCATTTCGTCGCTGTTCGCGAACTGGGCGAACTTCACGTCAATGTTGTAGTCCTCAAAATAGCCTTTTTCCTTGGCGATGTAGAATCCGGCGCCGGACGCCGCTCCGTCTTCGGCGATCATGACGGTGACCCGCTCCTCAAGCGGCGCCAGGTCGCCGGACGGGGCCTCCTCCGGTTTTTCGGCCGGCTTCGCAGGGGCCGCCGGTTCTTTCTTTGCGCATCCCCCGAGCACAAGCAGCATTGCGGCAAACAGGATAAAACCGAATTTCCAAATCCCTTTCCCCACTAATATCCTCCTTCTCATTGCGATTAACTACGAACTTCACTTCCTCGACCGCTGAACCTCATCCTGCAGATGCTTCAGCACGTGGACGAACTGTTCGGCCACTTTCGGGTCGGCGCGGATCGCTTCCATTGTGCGCGGCCGCGGTGTGTCCACCCGGACTTCGTCGGTGATCCGGCCGGGCTGCGCGCTCATGAGGAGGATCCGGTCGGACAGGAGGAGCGCCTCGTCGATGCTGTGGGTGATGAATAAAACCGTCTTTTTCGTTTCGGCCCAGATCTGGAGAAGCTCCTCTTGGAGAATGAATTTATTTTGCTCGTCGAGCGCGGCGAACGGTTCGTCCATGAGCAGGATTTCCGGATCGTTCGCGAATGCCCGGGCGATCGACACCCGTTGCTTCATGCCCCCCGACAGTTCTTTCGGGAACCGGTCGGCGAACGCCATCAGTCCCGTTTTCTCGAGGTAATAGTCGGTCCGTTCGCGGATCACGTTCGCCGGCAGTTTCCTCATCTGGAGGCCGAATGCCACGTTGTTGCGGACGGTGAGCCACGGGATGACCCCCCGCTCCTGGAACACCATCGACTGGAGCGGGCGGTCTTCCTTGCCGGAACGGATCGAGAACTCGCCGGCGCTCGGCTGTTCGAGGTCGGCCAGAATGCGGAGCAGTGTCGTCTTGCCGCATCCGCTCGGTCCGACGAGGCAGACGAATTCACCGTCATGGATGTCGAGCGACAGCCCGTCGAGCGCCGTGATGCTTTCCCCTTTTTTATAAAAGACTTTCGTCAGGTTGCGGATGCGGATCTTCACGTCATCGGTCATGCGGTCACCTCCATCTCAGGATTTTGCGTTGCAGGCCGCGGAGCAGCAGGGAGAACAGATAGCCGAAGAATGAAATGAGAATCAGTCCGACGTACATCTTTTTCAGGAGGAACGCCTTGTATGAAGTCCAGATGAGGAACCCGATCCCCGACACGGAGCCCATCATTTCCGCGGCCACGATGGTCAGGAGGGCGATTGCCTGGCCCATCTGGATGCCTTCGAGCATGACCGGGAGCGCACCGGGAAACGCGATTTTCATGAAGTAGTCCTTCGAATCCGCCCCGTAGTTTTTCGCCACGTCCATATGAATCTGCTCGATGTTCAGGACGCCCGCGGCCGTGTTGATCACGACCGGGAAGAACACGCTCCCGGCGATCGTGACGACTTTCGACAGGTCCCCGATGCCGAACAGGATAATGATGATCGGCAGAAGGGCCAGCGTCGGGATCGGCATGAGCGCCATGACGATCGGCTGGACGAAATGCCGGATCGGCGAATACAGACCCATGAGGAGGCCGATCACGATGCCCGGAATCACCCCGAGCAGGAATCCGGCGAAGATCCGGTAAAGCGATACACCGATATGGCTCATGAGTTCGCCGCTTGCGAGCAGTTCCCAGAACGTCGCCACGATTTCGGTCGGCGGCGGGAAGAACCGCGGATCGATCATGGCGGTCCGGGACAGGACTTCCCACAACAGCAGCATGAAGATCGGGGAGGAGACGGTGAGAAGCTGCTTCAGCCGTTCTTTCATCTGCCGCTTTTTCCATTCTTCGCGTTCCACTTCAACCGGGTTGTTTGTCATTGTCATGCGCCTTCACCCCTTCCCGTTCAGGATATGAGCCCGCCCGGTGTTGCGTGTAGGCGCTCAGCCTGAAAGGGAATCGTTCGATTCGGAGGCGTATTCGTTCGATTCGAGAGGGTAATCGTTCGATTCGCGGGTGCAATCGTTCGATTCGAGAGGGCAATCGTTCGATTCGGGACTGTGCTCCATCAGAGGACGTCTTGGACATGGCCCTCATCAATGCGATCGCAGCCTGTCGCCTTCCGATTACACTCGGGTGCCCTCCGATTACACTCAGACGTTCTCCGATTACACTCGATCGCCCTCCGATTACACTCGGCCTCGCTCCGCTCACACTCACCTCATGAACACGCTCCAACGCGAAGGCACTTCAATCGATTCACCAAAATAAGCCCGCCCCGGAGTCCGGGGCGGGCTTATGGTCAGGGGAACGTTATCTTTATCCGCCGAAACGTTATCTTTATCCGCCGCCATGCCCCCACGTCCTCACGCCACGCCTACCCCTGGAACATCAGATACGATGCGACGAAGTAGCCGACGATGATGAGTGCGGACGGCAGGGCGTACGAAAAGTTGGATTTCGTCCGGCGCCGGGCGAGGGCGAACAGGATGACCGCGGACAGGGCGAGCACGACGAGCGCGGTGATGCGGTGCGACGGGTCGCCGGCGGAGAGCACGGGGCCGTCGCGGTAGAAGAGGTCGGCGAGGAAGATGATCAGCATGTTGAACATGTTTGAGCCGAGGATCCCGCCGAGCGCCAGGTTGACGTTGCGGAATTTGAGCGCGACATACACCGAGACGGCTTCCGGGAGCGAGGTGGTCGCCGCGATGAGGAAGCTGCCGACGAAGCTTGAGCCGAGTCCGGTGATGACGGCGATCCGGTCGCCCATGATGGAGAGGACCGTGCCGGCGCCCATGATGAGGAGTGCTGCCAGGCTGAAGCCGATGATCGCGCGACGGACGGTGACGTCTTCATTTCCGGTGGCGGTTTCTTCGGCCAGATCGTGGGCCGGAGCGGCCGGCTCGCCGGACAGGTTCCGGGAGACGCGGCCGACGATCACCATGCCGGCCGCGTAGATGAGGACGAGGACGATGGCGTCCAGTCCGACGCCGAGCACCGACCAGCCGGGATGGAATGTGAGCGACAGGTACGTGATCGCCATGAGCACGAAGCCGGTGCCGGCCGTGTACAGGTGGCTGCGTCCGGCCTGTTCGAGCAGGTGGTTTTTCCTGTAGAACAGGTCGAAGCAGGCGAAGATGAACAAGTTGAACATGTTCGAGCCGACGACGTTCCCGATCGCGATGTCAGGGTTGTCAATGAGGACGGCCGAGATGCTCGTCGTTACTTCGGGGAGCGATGTCGCGCCCGCCAGCAGGAGCGTCCCGACGAGCAGGCCGCCCATCGCGGTTTTCGTGCTGAGCACGTCCGCGTAATTTGATAGTTTGATGGCGGCGAACACCGTTACTGCCGCCGCTAGGATGAACCAGACAAACGCCATCACTGTTCTTCCCTTCCCGTGCGCTCGTGGATGAGCGCTTCCAGATTCCGTTCAAATTGGATGTTCGCTTCGGGCCTCCGCTTTTTCGGGCCTTTCATGCGGCCGCCCGCATCCCGGACTTTCCGGGAGAAGTGGCGGCTGGCGAGGAGGGAGTCGATGTTCCCTTCCGTGTAGAGCCGGCCGTTCTGGTCGATCGGGCGGCCGCCTTTTGCGAGGACCATTGCAGCCAGGCCATAATCCTGGGTGACGACGATATCCCCTTTGTCCACCCGGTTCACGAGCGAAAAGTCGACCGAGTCGGCACCTTTTGAGACGATGATCGTCTCCGCGCCCTCCCGGAACATCTCATGCGCTGTGTCGCAGAGGAGGAGGACGGGGACCCCGAGTCGGCCCGCCGTCCGGATCGTTTCATTCACGACGGGACAGCCGTCCGCGTCGACGAGGATTTTCATGCGCGCCGCCCCTTTCCTCGGGAAATATCCAGGATCCGTCCGATGACCGGTTCGACATCTTTTCCGTGATGGACCGTCAGCAGATGATCCGCTTCCCCGGCGGACGGCCCGGTTGCGGGGTACGCCTTCAGCTGGCGGTCAAGCAGGTCGCCGAACGTCAGGCTCACCCGGAAGATGTTCGTGCTCCTCGTACTTCTGCGGATGCGCAGGCGCAGCATGTCTTCTGACAGATTGAAAAAGACGAGGACGGTCGTGAACCCTTTTTCCTTGTAGTAATCGAGCCACGTCCGACGGTCCTCCCCGCTCAGGTTCGAGTTCGAAATGATGAGGTGGCAGTCCGTGTTTTCCACGGCATGCTCGGCGACCGTGCGGGTCAGGGCGTTTTTGATGAGATTTGGCCCGTTTTTCGGGAGAAGCTGCGGGTAGTACTTGTTCAAAAACTTCGCCTGAAGGTCCTGGTCGATCACGACCGAACCGGGAAGTTCTCCGGCAAGCATATGTGCAAATGTCGTTTTCCCGCTGTGCGTTTTTCCGACAGTCATTACGGCTAACCGTTCCAAGGGCTGACCCCCTTTCTCCCGGATTTCTCTTTTAAACATAGCATAGCATTCCTTATTCAGCATGGCGCGCGTGCGCTATAATGGTCCTATGATGAACTTGACGCCCGATATGAAAAGGCAACTGAATAGTTACAGCATCTACCTTGGGGAACCCGCCCATCCTCTGTTTACCCTGAAATCGCTGAAAGAAGATCCGTCCGCCGCGCTCGATCTCGTGCAGGCCGTGAGCCGGACAAAAAACCGGACGGTCGCGGCTTCCTTCTTCACCCGCCGGCTCGGCATGTTCACAGCGATGCAGCTGTACATGCTCATCGTCTACGAAGAGATCTGGGAAGGGCCGGATGAGGAGCTCGGGTTCGGGGCGATCGAGGAATACGGCAACCTGACCGTCAGCCAGTTTCTCACCGGCGGGACGTTCCGGCCGGCCGATCCGGACGAACACCGGGGAACGGTCCGGGCCATTTTGCGAACCTATGTGAAAGACGTGTCCGACCCGCTGCGCACCGTGTCGCCCGCCTCTTCCCTCACCCACTGGGAGAATATGTTCGGCTTCCTCCTCTATCATTTCCATGTATTGCTCAACGATCCATACACGGCCGCAGAGGCGCAGGCGGTGCTGGACATCCTGAAGGACGGCCGGACGTGGGAAGGCCTCGCCAAGGAATCGCTTTTCGCGCGTTATCTCCAGGACCGGCGCCCGTCGGATCTCCTGAACACGACGGTCCGCACGACCTGCTGCCACTCGAAAGATGTCCCCGGCCTCATGCAGTGCGGATTTTGCCCGCTGAAGAAATAAAGGCAGCCTCCCGTTTCGCAGGGGGCTGCCTTTTCTGTTATTCCACCGGTCCGTCCCATTCGCCCATGCCGGGCGCCACGCGGATCAGGTTCTTGCGGCCGAGCGTTTCGAGCGTGTCGCAGGCCATGCCGGCGCGGCCGCCCGAACGGCACATGATGTAGACGTCGCCTTCCGCCGGAATCTCATCCGCACGGTCTTCAATCTGTCCGAGCGGGATGCTGACAGCGCCCGGTGCATGGCCGGCCGCGAATTCATCCGGTTCACGTACGTCGATCAGCGTCACTTTCCCGATTTGTGCAACTTCGAGGTATTCTTCGTTTGTGATGGTTTTCATTTACGATTTCTCTCCTTTTTGGCTGGTCACCATTCTCTCATTTCCCTATCCCCGCACGGTCAAATCCACTCCATGATCAGGGTGCGCCAAATGTTGAGCGCAGTCGCGGCGATCAGGACGGCGAGGATCCATTTCAGCATGTTCGTGTTGATCTTCTGTCCAACCTTCGCCCCGAGCGGCGAAGCGATGAGGCTGGCGATCGTCAGGATGACCGCAGGCCAGAGCAGCACCTGGCCGGTGAACACTTTGCCCGCGGTCGAGCCGATCGACGAGATGAACGTGACGGCGAGTGACGTGGCGATCGTCGTGCGCGCCGGAATGCGCAGCACCGTCAGCATGATCGGCACGAGAAGGAATGATCCCCCCGCACCGACGATTCCCGCGCTCACCCCGACGATGAATGCCAGGACAGCCGCAATCGGCACCGAAAACTCCACTTCGCCGTCCGTCTTTTCCTCCGATTTCTTTTGCGGGATGAACATGAGCACAGCCGCAATGACGGCCAAAATTCCGTAGACGACATTGACGGCGAGCTCGCTCATGCCCGAGGAGCCGAATCCGCCGAGGAAACTGCCGGCGATGACGGCGATCCCCATCGTGATGATCAGTTTTTTGTTCAGATAGCCGCTGTTCCGGTAAGCCCATACGCCGCCGATCGTCGCAAAGATGACCTGGACGGCGCTGATCCCTGCGACTTCATGGGCGGTGAACGCGGCGAAGCCGAGCATCGGCGGGATATAAAGCAGCATCGGGTAATTCACGATGGCCCCGCCGATCCCGACAAGGCCGGAGATGAATGAGCCGGCGAATCCGATGGCGAAGATCGCCAGGATGAACGGGAGCGTCAAGTCCCCAAAACTCAACCGTTCCAGGCTCCCATGCCGCCCCGGATGTTCACGACATTTTCAAATCCCTGTTTTTTAAGAATGCGTGCCGCCTGTGCGCTGCGCATCCCGCTCTGGCAGATGACGACCGTCTCTTTCGACTTGTCGAGCGAAGAGGCCTTCTGCGGCAGCGTGTTCAGCGGGATGTTCTTGAATTCCTTGATGTGGCGGCCTTTGTATTCGGCAGGGGTCCGGACATCGATGAACTGCTTCGTTTGATCGCCGAGCATGCCTTTCAGTGCTTGCGTGTCCGCCGTCCGGACGCCCTTTGCCGGCTTGAGGCGCCAGATGAGGAACAGGACGATGGCCGCAATGATGATCCATTTCATATCGGTTTTCGCTTCCTTCCGGTTCAGTTCGATTTGACGAGAAGATCGATCGCTTCCTGGACGTGCGCGCTCGTATCCTCGCCGGATTCGATGCTTTCCCGCACGCATGTCTCCAGATTCGTGCTGACGACGACGCCGATGGTCCGATCGAGCGCGCTCTTGATCGCCCGAAGCTGCATCACGACCTCTCTGCAGTCCCGCCCCTCCTCCATCATCTGGAGGACGCCTTTCACTTGCCCTTCGACACGGCGCAAACGGTTTTTGACTTTCTGGTCGTATTCCATCTGTCTGCTCCTTCCCGGACCGGTCCGGCGTTGCCTCGCCTCGGCGGTCCGTCGCTTTACTTCACTATAGCATGGCCTTCCTGTTCATACTTTCCGAAGCCGCCGGCCAGATGTTCCACTTCACGGAATCCGCGGGCCTTCAGGATGCTTGCCGCGATCGCCGACCGGGCGCCGCTCTGGCAATGAACGAGGAGCCGGCGGTCTCCCGGCAGCTCTTCGTCCCGGAGATGGCCGAGGAAATAGTGGACGGCCTCCGGCATGCGGCCGGCTGCCCATTCCGAATCATTCCGGACGTCGAGCACGTATGCCCGGCCATCTTTCTTCGCCTCTTCGAATTGATCCGCCGACAAGGTTGCATACGCGTCCGTTTCTCCTGCCGCGAGGGCTGCTTGCGGCCGGACGAACGCCCGGATGCGGTCGAGATGGATTGATTCCAATGCGTGGCGGATTTCATCTTCCAGGCCTTCTTCTGCAACGATCAAGAGAGATTCACCATAGCCGATCAGCCATCCCGCCCAGTTCACGAACGATTTGTTGAACGGGATATTGATCGACCCTTTCACGAGCGCCTTTTCCGCTTCGGCCGCAGGGCGCGTGTCGAGGACGAGGGCATGGTCCCCTTCTGCGAGCCGGCTGAACCGTTCCGGGTCTTCGATGACGGGGATCGGTCCGCCTCCAAGAAGCGCCGGCCCTTCCTTGTTCACTTTCTTCATCATGGCAAAGTAGGCCGGGGCTTCCGGCTGGCCGTCGAGAAGCCGGTCGGCGAAGGCTTTTTCATCGTTCTCTTTCATCGCCCAGTTGAACCGCTTCTCATAGCCGACGGTCGTGACCGGGACTGCGCCGAGCGACTTGCCGCATGCCGATCCCGCGCCGTGGCCCGGCCAGACGATCAGATAATCCGGCAGTTCCTTGAATTTCTGCACGGAATGAAACATCTGACGCGCCCCTTCGGCTGCCGTATCGGCAATGCCGGCCGCCTTCTCCAGCAGGTCCGGCCGTCCGACGTCGCCGACGAACACGAAATCGCCGGTGAAGATGCCCATCGGCTCGTCCGCACCGCCGCCCCTGTCCGTCAGGATGAATGATAGGCTCTCCGGCGTATGCCCCGGTGTGTGCATGACTTTGAATTCGATGTTGCCGATCGAGAAGACATCCCCGTCTTTCAGCAAGACGGCATCGACGCCATCGAGGTAGCTGTAGTGCCAGTCCTCCCCGCCTTCATCTGAAAGATAAAGCGTGGCGTCGAGGTCGTGGGCGAGCTGCCGGGCGCCCGATGTGAAGTCCGCGTGGATATGCGTTTCCGCAGCAGCTGAAATGTGGAGCCCTTCCTTGGCGGCACGTGCAATGATTTCTTCCGAGTGCCGGGGAGGGTCGATGATGACGGCCTCTCCGGTCCGCTGGCAGCCGACGAGATACGCATACTGCGCCAGCCGTTCGTCAAAAAATGATTGGAAAAACATCTTTTTACCTCTCCTCCCGGATTGATCGATATACCTCATGGGGTAAGTTGAATATACACCCCGGGGTATATCTCCGTCAACCATCCTGTTTCGGGAGGAGAATTGCGCGTTCGCCAATATGACCGTGTAAGACCGGGAAGCGTTGGCGGGATCCGCCACCCGGTTGCCCGCAACAAAACCGGCCGGCCGGCAGCCAGCACAAAAACCTGCATACGGATCTCCGCTGCAGGTCTGAAACAGGCTCATTCACTTGTCTTGGTCGTCGACCCATTTCCCGTGATCCGGGACGGCCAGTTCCTTGAAGCGGGCGGCCAGTTGACCGAGATGCTCCTGGAGGTATTCGCCGCTCACCGGGACGCCGTGGCCGGTGAGCGCCATCTGCGGCTGAAGCATGGCCAGCGCCTTGACCGACTGCTCGGCGGATTCCCAGTCCGGGGTCAAATAAACCGGCGGGCCGCTGATCTCAAGTTCCTGGGTCATCACTTTATACAGGGAGTCCTGCTTCACCGTGACGAACGCATCCCCGGCGATGAGGGCGCCGTCCGATTCGCGGAACAGCGACACATGGCCCTCCGAGTGCCCCGGTGTATGGATCCAGCGCCAGCCCGGCATATGGGGGACCGTGCCGTCCGCCGGCAGTTCGCGGGCCCGGCCGCCGATGTCGACGGCTTCGGTCGGGAACATCTTGGACATTTTGGCGACCATGCCGCCTTCGACCGTCATGTCGGGATCCGGATAATCTTTCTTCCCGGTGATGTACGGAATCTCCAGCGGGTGTGCGTAGACCGGCACGTCCCATTTCTCGAGAATATCAATCAGTCCGCCGACATGGTCGAAGTGGGCGTGCGTCATAATGATCGCCTTCGGCGGGTTGTTTTCGCCGAACCGGGTTTCCGCTTCCTCGATCACCTTCCCGCCCGCTTTCGGCATGCCGGCATCGATCAGGACCCATTCATTGCCGGGGCCGGGCTTGCCGTAGAAAATCACATTGACAATCTGGACAGTGAAGCTGTACAAGTCCTCGCCCATCGGCACGCCGTCCCCGCTGTTGACGGACGTGACGGGCTGCATCCGTTCCGTGGACGAACTTCTCTCCATATGGTCCATCGTATGATTCCCTCCTGTTTGTTCGTTCATCTTCTACCTTTCCCGCTTTTCGGAGAATCACACTATGCCCATGACAAAAACACGATTCCTTTTCAAAAAGCCCGGCGCGGCACTGATGCCGACCGCCGGACTTTCCGTTTCATTCGCCTTCGCCCATTTCGTTTTCCATCTCTTCAAGCACCTCGGGGAATTGCAGTTCATTGAAGATTTCTCCGGTCTCTTCGTCCTTCATCCGGACATTGACGCGGAGATCATCCGCCTTCACGCCGTCGAACAGCTGATAATACATCCCGGCAAATCCGACTCCGAACAATGAGAAGCCGTCGAAGGAGTTCTCATACTGCTCCCGGTCCACCGTCACGGTGAATTCCCGATATTTCCGGCCGGCTTCCACACTCCGGATGGACGGATATTCGTCTCCTTCCAGTTCAGCGGTGAGCTCGTCGATCCCTTCAGTGAGTTCGCCCATCATTTCCTTGTGCTCGGCTTTCGTCATTTTGAATGAGACGGACCCGTCCGGATTTTTGACCGCTTCCGCTTCTCCTTCTTCATTTGCCTGCCGGACGGCTTCGTCCACGTCTTCTCCTTCAAAGAACGAAGCCGGCACGGTCACTTCCACATTGAAAATCCCTTTATCGACTTCGACCGGTCCTTCATCCGCTTTTTCCTCGGCTGTTTCCTCCGCCGCGTTTTCATCGGCCGGTGCGGTTTTCCCGTCCGCTTCTTCTTCCTTGTCGCCGCAGCCCGCGAGCAGGACAATCAATATCAGCATTAACCATTTTTTCATTTTGAAAACTCCCATCTTGTTGAAGTGGCTCTATCTTAACAGAGCCGGAAGGTTGGACCTTTCCGCATATCGGGAACGGTCCTTTCCATTCAAAAAGCCTCCCGCCAACGCGGAAGGCCTGAAAGTCTATTTACCGCAGAGCGGCGGGCAGCAGCCTGGCTGATGCAAGCCGGTTCCGGACGAGGACGCCGACCACCGCCGCGAATCCGGCTTTGATGAGATCCGGAATGATGAACGGCAGCATGCCGCCGGCGAACGCACCGGACCACGGGAGGCTGCCCATGTATTTGAGCCACACCGTGCCGGCAAGCAGGATGAACATCGCACCGACCACGGTCGCCGCAACGGCTGCCGCTGTCCGTCCGCCTCCTTTTTCGAAAATCCAGCCGATCAGGAAAGCGGCCGGGATATAGCTGAGGATGAACCCGCCCGTCGGTCCGAAGATGATGCCGAGTCCCGCCTTCATGCCGGCGAACACCGGAATGCCGATCGTCCCGAGCAGGACATACAAAACGGCCGCCAGCGTTCCGTAACGTTTTCCGAGAATAATGGCCATCAGCGGCAGGACGAGTGTCTGGGCGGTAAACGGAACCGGCGGCACCGGGATGATGATCTGAGCCCCCACCCCCATGAGCGCGGCGAACAGTGCCGCGAGGATCATCATTTTCAGCCGTTCATTTCCCATTTTTCATTTCCCCTTCTTGCGTAAACTTTTATCTTCTTTCAGTTAACTAATATCATGATATATAATAGTAGAAAAGCAGTCAACCTGTTTTTGACAAGGAGGGATGCGGAGTGCGGATCCACGGTGAGGAGATAAAGGGGCCGGTCATCGATGGGGAAACACGATGTGCGCATTATCACAGGGACAACGACCGCATTGCGATCAAGTTCTTCTGCTGCGGAGACTGGTTTCCGTGCCATGCCTGCCATGAAGAAGCCGGCTGCGGAAGCCCGGAAGTGTGGCCGAAAGACCGTTTTGACGAGCGGGCGGTGCTGTGCGGCGGCTGCGGCCATCAGCTCACTGTCCGGGAGTATCTGGAAGGGGAACCGTCCTGCCCGGAATGCGGAACGTCGTTCAATCCGGGCTGCAAGCTGCACCGGGCGCTTTATTTCGAAAAATGAGCAATCAAAAACCGCGGTGCCAGACCGCGGTTTCATGGTGTTTGATTATTTGGCGGCGACGTCGCTCGTGGCTGCCTGCCGGATCTCCTTCCGGCGTTCATACAGATTGCCGATGATCACCTTGCCGACCGCATAAACCGGCACGGCGAGCAGGATGCCGACGAAGCCGGCGATGTTGCCTGCCGCGAGGATGACCGTGATGACCGTGAGCGGGTGGATGTCGAGCGATTTCCCCATGACATTCGGGGTGATCAGGTTGCTCTCGATCTGCTGAGCGGCGAGCATGACGATGCCGACGCCGATGAGCAGCTTAGGATCCTGGATCAGGGCGATCAGCAAGGCAGGAACAACCGAAACCCATGGACCGATGAACGGGACGAGGTTCATGAACAAGCCGAAAATCGCGAGGATGAGCGCGTACTCGAGGCCGATGACCAGATAGCCGATGAGCAGCATGATGCCGACACACAGGCTGACGAGCATCTGTCCCTGGATATACGTGCTCAGTGTCCTGTTCACATCCTTCAGCGTCCGGACGACGAACGCCTTCGTATCCCCCCTGAAGAATTTGCTGACGAACGGGATGAACTTTTCATGGTCTTTCAGCATGTAGACGAGGAAGAACGGCACGAGCACCAGCATGAAGACCGTCTGGAAAAGCCCCGTCAGAAACGAGACCAGCCCCCCGCCGAGACTCATGGTGATCTCGTTCGCCTTCTCCTTGGCCGTCTCGATCCCGTTTTCAATGAAGTCCGGCCACTCATCACGCCGGTCCAGCACGTAATCGACGGCTTCCTTGACATCTTCCTGGATCTCCGGCAGGTTTTCCACGAATGCATTGACCTGCTTGTTGATCATCGGTCCGACCATGGCGTAAAGCCCCCAGAACACGCCGACGATGAGGAGAAGCGCACTCAGGATGCTCGCCCAGCGCGGAAACTTATGCTTCTCAAGGAACCGCTGGACCGGCTCGGTCAAATAGTAGAGGACCCCGCCGACGAGAAGCGGCAGGAAAATCGTCTTCAGGATGATGCCGATCGGCGAGAAGATGCCTTTTATATTGATGAAGAAATGAATGATCAGCAAGGCGAGCAGAATTCCGACTCCCGCCTGGAACCAGAGTTTCTTAGTCATTTGGTGCTCCTTCCGTTCTTTGCGTTTGCTTTAAGTATACCTGTTCATACGACCGCGGGCATACAAGGTTTCAAAATAAAATCGGCATTCGGCGGATCGCCGGAAGTCGTTTCCGACAACTGCTTTTCAGGGCGACAGGACCCAAATACTGTATTTGGCCCGGCATGCCTGCTGGTTTTGATGTATAATCGCTTCATCATACCCATTTTTTTCAGGGACAGGGGTGAACAGAAATGCCGATTCCTTCAGACCACTCAAAACCCGTGCGGCTCTCTGCGAAGGAAGCCGCCTATAATCAATTGCAGCACTGGATCATCGACGGGACGCTCCGGCCGGGAGAAAAGCTCAACGACCTGGAGATCGCCAAGGCGCTCGGCGTGAGCCGGACCCCCGTCAGGGAATCCCTCCAGCTTCTGGAGACCCGGGGATTCGTCAAGATGTATCCGGGCAAGGCGACCCAGGTGACGGAAGTCGATCCGGAAGCGATCAACGACCTGCTGCCTCCCCTCGCCGCGCTCCAGGCACTGTCCGCGGAAACCGCCACGCCGAAACTGGATGCGGATACCGCCCGCCGGCTGGCCGAGGTGAATGAACGGTTTTCGGAAGCCGTCCGATCAGGCAACGATGAAGACGCCATCCGGGTGGACGAGGACTTCCACCAGATCATCGTCGACACGGCTGAAAACCCGTATATCCTGGCGATGGTGGACAACCTCCAGGCCCACGTGCGCCGGCAATTCTTCCACGACGCCATCGTCCTCCGGGAACAGTCCGTCAAAGAACACGAAGCGATCATCGAGGCAATGTCGGCCGGCGACGGCGAACGGGCCGCCGCCCTCATGAAAACAAACTGGCTCTCCGCCATCGGAGAACTAAAAGCCACCCGCACGAACGAGTCGTGAAACAGTCGTGATGGCGCGGGGAATTGCAATAAGGAGTGTGGAAATTAGAACGGGGGATTTGCAATTAGAGTCGCAGATTTGCAATTAGAACAGGGGAATTGCAATTAGAGAGGCAAATTTGCAATTAGAATCATGAATTTGCAATTAGAGAGACTGATTTGCAATTAGAGATCTGTTAACCTCTCAGCTTAGATAAACAACGTTTTGCCGCAGATACACAACGTTTTTCTTTAGATAAACAACGTTTCCTCCCAGATACACAACGTTTATTAAGGAAGTGAATACTCGACACTGTGAAGTCGACACTCCCCTTGAGAATGTTGATACTCACCATGCAGAAGTTGACACTCCCGGCCACAAGGTTGACACTCGAACCGGACTATAAGGAAAGGGACCGCCGATACTCCAGGCGGTCCCTTTTTTCTGATTCCTCTTCAAGCCTCCGCGCTTTCAAGTTTCGATGAAAGGCCGAGTGCCCGGGAGATGATGGCGGTGATTACGGTGACGGCGACAACCGGGACGACCCAGCCGAGGCCGTCTTCGTAGAGCGGCAGGTGTTCATTAAAGAATGAAAGCACCGGTTCGAGCCAGGCGAACTCTGTTTCTAGCGACTTGGCAAGGGCGCTCAGTCCGTCAACGAGACCGATGACAAACGCCGTCGCCGTCGCAGCCATGTACACGAGCCGCGCATGATTGAAGAGCGGCGAAGTGAAGGTCAGAAGCAGGAGGGAGATGGCCAGCGGGTACAGGAACATGAGCACCGGCACCGAATAGGTAATGATGTTCGACAGGCCGAAATTGGCCACGACGAACGAGAATACGGTGAACACGACGACCCATTTTTTGTAGCCGACCGCCGGGATGAGCGTATGGAAATACTCACCGCAGGACGAGATGAGCCCGATGGCGGTGGTCAGGCAGGCGAGCGTGATGACCACCGCCATGAGGACCGTCCCGAGACTCCCGAAGTAATACTCGGCTGCACTGCTGAGCACCGGCCCGCCGGTCTCAAAAAGACCAAAGCGCTCGACGCTCGTTCCGCCGATCCAGGCGATGCCGATGTAAAGGATCGCCAGAAGCGAGATGGCTGTCAGCCCCGCTTTGAATGTCGCGCTCAGAATGCCTTTCCGGGTGGTGACCCCCATCCCCTTGATGGCACTGATGACGATGATGGCGAACACGAGTGCCGCAATGGCGTCCATCGTGTTGTAGCCTTCGGTGAACCCGTTGAGGAACGGCTCCGCCGCGTACGCCGGGCTCGCTTCCCCGAGGGCGCCCATCGGTTTGAACACGGCGATGCCGATCAGCACAATCAACAGGACGACGATGCCGGGTGCCAGAACCTTTCCGATCCGGTCAACGATTTTTGCCGGGTTCAGAGAAAGCCATAGCGTGACGGCAAAGAAGATCAGTGTAAACAGGAACAGGGGAACGGCCCCCGCTCCTTCGCCCACAAACGGCATAATGCCGATCTCATAGGCGACAGCGCCTGTCCGGGGCCCTGCAAAAAATGGTCCGATCGTCAGATACAGTACAGACGAGAACAAGGCGCCGTATACCGGATGGACCCGGCTGGACAGTTCCAGCAGGTTCCGGCTGCCGGAATAGCCGATTGCCAGAACGCTCAGGAACGGCAGTCCGACCCCCGTGATCAGAAATCCGATGAGCGACGGCCACAGCTGATCTCCCGCAAGCTGCCCGAGCTGAGCCGGGAAAATGAGGTTGCCGGCCCCGAAAAATAGAGCAAACAGCATGACGCCGATAATAAAGTAATTGGAAAAGGGAAGTTTCTCTTGCATGCAAACATGATTCCTTTCTGTCCGATTTGAATTTTATAACCGAATATTCTGATAGAAATCGGCTGAATTCGACAGATACCGCCAACCAGCGTCCTCAATCCTACTACGAATGTTCCGTGAACGCAATATTTTCAGTCTCGTCTTTCCGGTCTGTCGAAAATTGGACATGACATTTCCGTTTATCCCCACCCAATCCGGGAATACATAAGCCAGACGCTACGCACAAGGAGGACAAACAACATGAAGAATAAAGCGATGCTTGCAGCAGTCGGACTCGGTGCGGCCTATCTGATGCGGAACAAAGACTCCCGGGACAAGCTGAAAAAACAGTTCAATGACTTTTCGGGCGGCGGAAATCAAAACACCCCGAAGCACCAGTCCCAGATGAACAACGGAAAATCTCAGTCACAGAAAAAAGGCGGCCTGCTCACCAGCTTCTTTGATTGAGGCAGCCGAAAACCCGGAGATCTCCGGGTTTTTTTATATGAAGAGCCATCAGAAAAGCAGACGGACGGGACTTGAAGATCCCATCCGTCTGCTTATTTAAGTTGAGTTCATCATTCAGCGGCAGCCGCGGCCTGCTTCCGTTCTGTCTTCATGACGAGCCAGATGCTAGCCTCATACAGGACGGCCATCGGAATGAGGACGAGGAGCTGGCTGATGAAATCAGGCGGCGTGATGAGCGCCGAAATGACCGCAATGGAGACATACGACCACTTTCTGACCTTCTTCATCGAATCGGCGGTGAGCAGGCCGATCGCCCCGAGGAAGAGCGCGACGATCGGCAGTTCAAACAGCAGGCCGATCGGCATCGTCGTCATTAGAAGGAAGCGCATGTACTCCTGAGCCGATACCATGACGTCGAAGTTCGCCGCTCCCAGTCCAAGCAGGAAGCCGTAGCTGAGCGGGTGGATGACAAAGTATCCGAAAGCCACTCCTCCCAGGAAGAGAAGGAGCATCACCGGCGAATAAAGGCCGATGAACTTCGCTTCTTTTTCATTCAGCCCCGGCTTGATGAACTGCCAGATGAAATGGCAGAGGAACGGGAGCGACAGGCCAAGCGCGATCGCCCCTGACATGGTCATGTAAAACTTGACGACTTCCAGCGGACCCAGAATGACGAGTTCGTGTCCTTTTGTAACATACGGGAACCAGAGATTGATCGTCGAGAAAACACCGATGAAAAATGCGAGGAAGACGACGGTCACTTTGATGAGCGCCTTCCGCAGATCATCGAGATGGGTCATGTACGTCTCATGGAGCCCCCCGTCACCGGGATCCGGTTCCGGACCGGCGGGCTGCTTCCCC
>NZ_LN651373.1:7500-36600 GCF_000826125.2 Bhargavaea cecembensis | reverse complement strand
GAAAACCCGGAGATCTCCGGGTTTTTTTATATGAAGAGCCATCAGAAAAGCAGACGGACGGGACTTGAAGATCCCATCCGTCTGCTTATTTAAGTTGAGTTCATCATTCAGCGGCAGCCGCGGCCTGCTTCCGTTCTGTCTTCATGACGAGCCAGATGCTAGCCTCATACAGGACGGCCATCGGAATGAGGACGAGGAGCTGGCTGATGAAATCAGGCGGCGTGATGAGCGCCGAAATGACCGCAATGGAGACATACGACCACTTTCTGACCTTCTTCATCGAATCGGCGGTGAGCAGGCCGATCGCCCCGAGGAAGAGCGCGACGATCGGCAGTTCAAACAGCAGGCCGATCGGCATCGTCGTCATTAGAAGGAAGCGCATGTACTCCTGAGCCGATACCATGACGTCGAAGTTCGCCGCTCCCAGTCCAAGCAGGAAGCCGTAGCTGAGCGGGTGGATGACAAAGTATCCGAAAGCCACTCCTCCCAGGAAGAGAAGGAGCATCACCGGCGAATAAAGGCCGATGAACTTCGCTTCTTTTTCATTCAGCCCCGGCTTGATGAACTGCCAGATGAAATGGCAGAGGAACGGGAGCGACAGGCCAAGCGCGATCGCCCCTGACATGGTCATGTAAAACTTGACGACTTCCAGCGGACCCAGAATGACGAGTTCGTGTCCTTTTGTAACATACGGGAACCAGAGATTGATCGTCGAGAAAACACCGATGAAAAATGCGAGGAAGACGACGGTCACTTTGATGAGCGCCTTCCGCAGATCATCGAGATGGGTCATGTACGTCTCATGGAGCCCCCCGTCACCGGGATCCGGTTCCGGACCGGCGGGCTGCTTCCCCTCCGGCGGCGGAGGCGGGCTGCCCGCACGGTGATCCTGTGCAGTTTCTGCCAGCACCTCCGCGGTGGCCGCCTCTCCGGCCGCTCCGCCCGCCCGCTCCCCTGCCGTTTCGGCCGAGGTCTTGGCCGCCTCGGCTTTCTTTTTGTCGAGCGGGCTCAAGACTGATTTATAATCATTGCCGTACGGGTCCATCGAATCACATCCTGTCTTTCATTCGCCTCCAACGCCGACAGCAAGGCCGGCCGGTGCCATCAGCAATCCGGCCGGCCCGCCGGCATGGCTATTACTTTTCTTCGCCCAGTTGTTCCTTGCGAAGTTTTTCTTCGTCATCATCGTCATCGATGATGTCTTTTGCCGATTTCTTGAACTCGGACAGTGTCTTGCCGACCGCCGATCCGACCTCCGGAAGCTTCCGCGGTCCGAAGAGGATCAGGATAATCACGAGGATGATGATCAGCCCCGGTACTCCGATGCTTGCAATGCCTCCCATTTGTCTCGCCTCCTTTTAATGGATGAAACCGATTGGTGTCGCGGGCGTTGTGGATGACCGGGCGGCTGGGGTTCGGGGTCATAAGTCATGCCGCGCCGTGAAGCAGGCTTCACTCTGCGTCCTGCCTTATGCCTGTCGCCCCAAAACGCCGCCCTCCGCTTTTCTTCTTACACCAGCATTCCGCCTTCTTTGCTGTATTTGATGATGCCTTCTGCGCAGCGGTAGGCGAGGGCGCCGACGGTTCCGGTCGGGTTATAGCCGCCGTTGTGGGAGAAGTTGCCGGCGCCGACGACGAACAGGTTGTCTGCATCCCAGTGCTGGTTCCATTTGTTGACGACGCTGTCGGACGGGTCGGTGCCGAGGATGGTGCCGCCCGTGTTGTGGGTGGTCTGGTACGGGACGATGTCGTAGTCGGTGATCGGGTTCCGGCCGACGGTCTGCTTCGGTCCCATCTTCTCCATGATTTCGACCGCCCGTTCGGTGATGTACTTGTGCAGCGCCCGGTCCTGG
Organism: Bhargavaea cecembensis; assembly: GCF_000826125.2. GTDB lineage: Bacteria > Bacillota > Bacilli > Bacillales_A > Planococcaceae > Bhargavaea > Bhargavaea cecembensis_B. Next base: position 34,747 of record NZ_LN651373.1, on the reverse strand, counting down.
TCGGTGAAGTTGTAGGTCAGCTGCAGCAGCGGAACGCCGTACGCATCCTTGTATTTGTCGTCGAGCGTCAGATAGTTGTCCCGGTGCGGCATCGAGGATCCCTGGGCACCGATGCTGAGTGAGCGGGTAAAGTTTTCGACCGAGGCCTTCTTGAAGTCGGCCCCCCACGCAGGGGTGTCCGGCGGAACCGGGTTCGTCTCGATCGGCCGGTTCCCGGTTTGGGTGATGGACAGGTTTCCTCCATGGATGAAGTCGAGGTCGCTATGGTCGAAATTGTCGCCGTTGAAGTCGTCGATCGTCATGCCGAGGGAGCCGGCGCCCATGAATGTGTTGTACTGCTCGTCGAAGAACCCGGTCGCGCCCGGCAGGATCTGGTAGCAGTAGTTTTTGCCGAGCGTGCCCTTGCCGGTTTCCGGATCGTACATTTCACCGATTCCCGACACCATGAGCAGCTTGGCGTTGTTCATGACGTAGCTTGTCAGCACGACGACTTCGGCCGGCTGGATATACTCCTCGCCGGACATCCAGTTGATGTAGCGGACGCCCGTGGCTTTTCCGCCCTCATGCAGCACTTCCACGACGTTCGAATGGAACTTGACTTCGTAATTGCCGGTCTCCTTGGCGGTCGGGATGACCGTGATCTCAGGCGAGGTCTTCGCGCCGTATTCACAGCCGAACCGTTCGCAGAAGCCGCAGTACTGGCAGGCGTTGATCGTCTTGCCGTCCGGGTTCGTGTAAGCTTCCGACAGGTTGGCGGACGGCATCATGAACGGACTGTAGCCGAGATCCTTCGTCGCTTTTTCAAATTTCTCGAGGATCGGCGTCTTTTTCATCGGGCCGGTCGGATATTCACGCGAGCGTTTGCCCTGGAACGGGTTCTTTCCGTCGCCGGAGATGCCCATCATGTATTCAACTTTGTCGTAGTAAGGCTCCATTTCGTCATATGTAACGCCCCAGTCCCTGACGAGGTAATCCGCCGGGATCTTGTCTTTTCCGTACTTCTTCTCGGTCAGTGACCGGATCTCGAAGTCGTACGGCAAGTAGCGCCACGTATGGCCGTTCCAGTGCGTTCCCGCTCCCCCGAGTCCTTCTCCGAGGAGGAATGAGCCCATCGTCCGCATCGGCAGCGCCTGCTGGTCGCGCTTGTTGCGGAATGTAATCGTTTCTTTTGAAAGGTCCTGCATCAATTCGTAGCGCACCGCATACCGGTACTCGTCGTGCACGCGCTGATAGTCTTCCGTGCCGCGTTCGCGGCCCCGCTCGATGCCGACGACTTTCAGGCCGGCCTTCGCGCATTCGGCCGCGATGATGCCGCCGGTCCAGCCGACGCCGACCGTGACGACATCCACTTTGTCCAATGTTTTTGCCATTCAGGAGACCCCCTTCTCAGTGTTGACCGCCGAGTGATTCAGGCGAGATTTTTTCAAAGTCCTTGCTGTCGACTTTGTCGATGTAGGACATCTGATGGCCGGGGAACCCTTTCATCTTCCAGCCTTCCATCCCGCGGTTTCCGCCGTACATCGGATCGGAGTAGGCACCTTCGAGGGTTGCAGATCTGAGCAGCCGGAAGAAGAACCCGGCCGCCACGCCTTCCATTTCAACTTCGTCTTTCTGGAATGCCGTCAGGATTTCGTCCTTCTGGTCTGCATCCACTTTCGCAAAGGATTTTTCAAACCGTTTGTTGGCTTCCTCGTCGAGCTTGTGGATGCCCTGGACGAAGATTTCCTTCCTTCTGAGCCGGCTCTGGTAGCCCTGCGTGGCCTCACCGGCAAGGAAAGGCCCCTGCATATACTCTTTTTCGTTGTTTCCGTAGGCACCTGCAAGCTGATGGTCGATGAAATACGGAACGCCGAGCCCGATTGCGCCCGGTCCGAGATCGTCTTCAGGGAAGATGCGTTCGGTTGCTTCGGAAAGAACTTCGAAATCATGGTCGCTTGTAAAGAACATCCGTCCGCTCGGTGAACCCGCCGTCTCGTCTTTCCGGCCGCCGCTTCGCTCGTCCGTATCAACGGACTTTCCGCCACCGCCGCCTTTCACGTTATAGCCGATGAGACCCCCGACCACACCGCCTCCGACAAGCGCCCCGGTGGCGACGCCCGCCGTTCTCAGAAAGTCGCGCCTGGAGACATCTTTCTCTTCTGCCATTCATCTTCCTCCTCCCTATGTACTTGAATATGAGGTTCTGCAGGGAGCATTCCCTTCCGGCACGATGTTTTATACCGGCATCCCTTGCCCCGCCTCACATTCCTTCTATTCCCGTTTCCCTTGCAGGCAAGCGCTCAAACTGCCGGTCGGTCGATTTGTCCCGAAACAGGACTATCGATTCACGGGATTTCCTGTTTCCGCCTGATCAGTAAGGCCCAAATCAGCCGGACTATTTAGAAAACCGGCCAACTGTTGTGCAATAGGATGTATAATTGAAACAATTGTTCATATACACCATTCGACAAAGGGGGATTTCAATATGATGCAGTCTGTCTGGTCCCGCATGTGGGACTGGCATGATGAAGCCAAGCGCATGTTCATGTTCTTCATCCGGCCGAATCAGGTGAAGCTGAATTCAGACGGCTCAGGGGCCGCATTCGGCTACTCCGGCAAAGAGCCGGATGATCAGCGCAATAAACGAAGCTATACGACACCGCAGCTGATCGGTCTGATCGGGGGGCCGCTTCTCTTCCTGCTGCTGCTCCTGTTTTATCATCCGGAAGGCTTGTCGGGAGAAGGCCGCGCGATCCTTGCGTCGACGGTATGGATTGCAGCCTGGTGGATCACCGAGGCCGTGCCGATCCCGGTCACGTCACTCCTGCCGCTCGTCCTGTTCCCGCTTGCCGGCGGCCTCGACGTCAAAGCGACCGCCTCCTCGTACGGAGATGAGAACATCTTCCTGTTCATGGGCGGGTTCATGATCGCGCTTGCGATGGAAAAGTGGAACCTGCACCGCCGCATCGCACTCACCATCATCTCGGCGATCGGGACGAATATGGACCGGATCATCCTCGGGTTCATGGTCGCCACCGGATTCCTGTCGATGTGGATCTCAAACACGGCAACCGCCATGATGATGGTCCCGATCGGACTCGCCATCACCTACCAGGTGGCCGACGCCCTGAAGGACGGCTCGGCGCCGGTCGACAAGGAGAACTTCGGGTTCGGCAAGACGCTCATGCTCGGAATCGCCTACTCCGCTTCTGTCGGCGGCATCGCCACGCTGATCGGCACACCGCCGAACACGGCGCTGGCCGCGGCGATGGAGAAGATGTACGGGGTTGAGATCTCCTTCGGCAAGTGGATGCTGTTCGGCACTCCGTTCGCCTGGGTCTTCATCCTGCTCATCTGGGTGTATCTCGTGAAATTCGCCTATCCGGCAAAAGTGAAGGAGCTCCCTGGCGGACGCCATCTCATCCGCCAGGAAAAAGAACGGCTCGGCAGCGCATCGACCGAGGAGAAGCTCGTCTTCACCGTGTTCGTCCTGGCCGCGCTCTCCTGGCTCTCCCGTTCGTTCGTCCTCCAGAATTTCCTTCCGGGGATCAGCGACGGGGTCATCGCGATGTTCTTCGCGATCCTCCTGTTCGCCATCCCGGCGGTCAACGTGAAGGGCGACCGGCTGCTCGACTGGGAGACGGCCGTGAAGCTGCCGTGGGGGATCCTGCTCCTGTTCGGCGGCGGTCTCGCCATTGCGGCGGGCTTCGTCTCCTCCGGCCTGTCCGAATGGATCGGCGGCCAGCTGACCGCCCTCCAAGGCGTCCCGGTCATTGTCGTCATCCTGATCGTCGCGACGCTCGTCATCTTCCTGACCGAGATCACATCGAACACCGCAACGGCCGCGATGATGTACCCGATCATGGGTGCGCTTGCCATCGCGCTCGACGTCCATCCGTTCGCCCTCATGGTCGCAGCCGGCGTCGCCGCATCCTGCGCATTCATGCTCCCGGTCGCAACTCCGCCGAACGCCGTCGTATTCGGCTCGGGGTACCTCCGGATACCGGACATGGCGAAGGCCGGCCTCGCCCTGAACCTGATCGGCATCTTGCTCGTCACCGTCTCCGTCTGGTTCCTGCTCCCGCTCATCTGGAACATCGACCTCACCCACGTGCCCGAACTGTTTAAATAAGAAAAGCCATGCAGCCGATTTTCCGGATGCATGGCTTTCTCTTTTTTCGAATCGTGGCCGCACGGCCTCTTACTATCTATTCGGGGGCTGGTTCTATCTATTCGAGGCCTCTTTCTATCTATTCGAGGCCTCTTTCTATCTATTCGAGGGCTCTTACTATCTATTCGGAGGCTCATTCTATCTATTCGTCCTCACCTGCCGTGGCCAGCAGTTCCCAGCCGCCTGCTCCGGCGTACGACTTCTTACTATCTATTCGAGGCCTGGTTCTATCTATTCGAGGGCTCTTACTATCTATTCGGACGCTCATTCTATCTATTCATCCTCACATGCTATCCATTCACACGCGCGCGCGGATTTTCTTCCTGGCCGCAAGCGAGAAGATCAGATAGGCGGCCGGAATGACGGCAACGAAGATGACGAGCAAATCCCAGCCGCCGAGTGTCCAGAGCGGCGAGAGCAGCGTGCTGCCGGCCGCAACGCCGATATAGTACGAAACGAGGTACAGGCTCGAGGCGCTCCCTTTATGGTGGGCGGCGTCACGGGCGACGGTCGCGGAGGTGAGCGAATNCCAGCTGACCGCCCTCCAAGGCGTCCCGGTCATTGTCGTCATCCTGATCGTCGCGACGCTCGTCATCTTCCTGACCGAGATCACATCGAACACCGCAACGGCCGCGATGATGTACCCGATCATGGGTGCGCTTGCCATCGCGCTCGACGTCCATCCGTTCGCCCTCATGGTCGCAGCCGGCGTCGCCGCATCCTGCGCATTCATGCTCCCGGTCGCAACTCCGCCGAACGCCGTCGTATTCGGCTCGGGGTACCTCCGGATACCGGACATGGCGAAGGCCGGCCTCGCCCTGAACCTGATCGGCATCTTGCTCGTCACCGTCTCCGTCTGGTTCCTGCTCCCGCTCATCTGGAACATCGACCTCACCCACGTGCCCGAACTGTTTAAATAAGAAAAGCCATGCAGCCGATTTTCCGGATGCATGGCTTTCTCTTTTTTCGAATCGTGGCCGCACGGCCTCTTACTATCTATTCGGGGGCTGGTTCTATCTATTCGAGGCCTCTTTCTATCTATTCGAGGCCTCTTTCTATCTATTCGAGGGCTCTTACTATCTATTCGGAGGCTCATTCTATCTATTCGTCCTCACCTGCCGTGGCCAGCAGTTCCCAGCCGCCTGCTCCGGCGTACGACTTCTTACTATCTATTCGAGGCCTGGTTCTATCTATTCGAGGGCTCTTACTATCTATTCGGACGCTCATTCTATCTATTCATCCTCACATGCTATCCATTCACACGCGCGCGCGGATTTTCTTCCTGGCCGCAAGCGAGAAGATCAGATAGGCGGCCGGAATGACGGCAACGAAGATGACGAGCAAATCCCAGCCGCCGAGTGTCCAGAGCGGCGAGAGCAGCGTGCTGCCGGCCGCAACGCCGATATAGTACGAAACGAGGTACAGGCTCGAGGCGCTCCCTTTATGGTGGGCGGCGTCACGGGCGACGGTCGCGGAGGTGAGCGAATGGGCGGTGAAAAATCCGAGGCACATGACGCAGAGCCCCGCGACGACCGCTGCCGTCGTGCCGCCGAGCGTGATCAGGATGCCGGCGGACATGACGAGGATGCCCGCCATTCGGACGGGCCGCAGACCGAGGCGCCCGGACAGCCAGCCGGCGAGCGGGGACCCGATGACGCCAATCCCGTATGCCAGATATGTATAGGAGATGGCCTCAAGCGACAGGTTGAACGGCTCCCCGCCGAGATGGAACGGCAGGAAGGTCCAGACGCCGGTGAAGCTCAGCTGCAGGACCACTCCGAGCCCGAACAGGATGACGAGCATCGGGTTCCGGAGATGGAAGAGGAACGCGTGCAGGTCCTCCTTCGCCGTTCCTTCTGCCGGAGCGAACCGTTTGGACGGCGGAAGCAGGAACAGGACCGCCGCCGCGATCAGGGCGCCTGCGACTCCGAGACCGAGGAACGCCGTCTGCCAGGAAAAGTGCTCCGTGACATACCCGGTCACGAACCGTCCGGTCATTCCTCCGAGTGCGTTCGTGGAGATGTAGAGCGCGGTCGCAAAGCTTGCACTGCGCCGGTCGACTTCTTCGCTGATGTAGGCGAGCGCAGCGGCGGGCACGCCGGCAAGCGCCACGCCCTGGATGAACCGGAGGATCACGATCAGCGCAAACGAAGGCGCGAACGGCATGATGAAAAACGGGATGACCGCAAGGACGACGGAGCTCTTGATGAAAAGGGTCCGCCCGCGCCGGTCGGACAGGAAGCTGATGACGAGCAGTCCGATGATGAGACCGAGCGTCGTCATCGAGACGGAAAGGCTCGCCGCGGAGACTCCGATCCCGAATTCCTGCGTGAAAAGCGGCAGGAGAGGCTGGGTCGTATACATCGCCGAAAAGATGAACAGCGAAGCGAACCCGAGCGCCCCGATGATTTTCCAGAAGGCCGCGTCCCTTAAGGTATACGGTTTGTCCGCCGGTTGTCCGTCCATTGCTGCACCACTTCCCGTCCGTTGTTCCGTCCATTATAGCACGGGGAGAGCGGCGGAGCCTGCGCACGGACGCCCCTTCAGTCTGTCCGTCTCAGGGTGACCGAGACGATTTCCGGCGGATTGAAGACACGGAGCGGGATGATGCTGTTGCCGAGCCCCCGGCTGATGATGAGGCGGCTGCCGCCTTGATCATGGACGCCGCTCGTGAGTGAAGGGAACCAGCCCTGGCCCGGTGCCACAATCCCGTCGATGAACGGCAGACGCACCTGCCCGCCGTGCGCATGGCCGGAAAACGTGAGCGGGATGTCCGCTGCGGCATAAGCCCCGAACTGCTCCGGCCGGTGGGCGAGCAACAGCGTGTATGCACCGCCCGGAATGCCGGAGAGCGCGGCAGCCAGCGAATCTTCCGTATATGCGTCCTCTCCTTCCACTCCGGCTCCGATCAGCAGATCGTCAATCCCTGCGATTGCCAGCCGATCCTCCCCGTCGCCGATGACCATCGCTTCATTGCGCAGCACATGGACGCCTGCTTCTTCCAGGGCACCGGTGATCTCTTCAATGCGATTCGTCGCGACTTCATGATTGCCGATCACATAGAAGACATCGGCGACAGCGGTCAGGCCGGGGATCATGTCCATGCTCCGGTCAAGGTCATACCGGTTGCTGTCGATGAAATCACCGGTGATGAAAATGAGATCCGGCTTTTCCCTCCTGACCCGCTCGACGAGTCTGGACTGCCCCTCCCCGAATCCGGCATCATGCACATCCGACAGTTGCACGATCCGGAGCCCGCTGAATGCTTCGGGCAGCCGGCTGTCGTCGATGGTATACCGGGTCAGCGTCAGACGCCCGTTGTCGAAATAGAGGAAAACGGAAAAAATCAGGACAACGATCAGGAAGACGACCAGCTTTTTCATTGCCATCATCCCCTTTCTTTTTAATTTATGCGATTCGGGCGTGTTTTCATTTCAAAATCCCTGCCATCAAAACGGCGAGCCCCCTCCACCAATCAGGCAGAGGGGGCTCTTCATACATGAGGACGACCTAGACCGTGGTCTCGGTCGTTTCGGTCCTGGCGAGGATTCCCCGCTTTTTATTCGCCGGGGAGAGTGCGCGTTCAATCCAGCTCATGACGACGTCTGCGATGACGGCCATGAGTGCGGTCGGGATGGCGCCGGCGAGGATGATCGCCCCGCCGTCGGTGACGTTCGTGCCCCGGATGATGATCGAGCCGAGGCCGCCGCCGCCGATGAAGGCGCCGATTGTGGCGACGCCGATTGCGATGACGAGCGCAGTCCGGAGACCGGCCATGATGACCGACAGCGAAAGAGGCAGCTCCACCATGAACAGCCGCTGTGCGCCGGTCATTCCCATCGCTCGTCCCGCCTCCAAAATCGGCCGGTCCACGCTTCTCAGTCCGGTGTACGTGTTGCGGATGATCGGCAGAAGCGAATAAAGGAACAGGCTCATGACGACGGTATTGGCCCCGAGTCCCATCGCGAGCATCAGAACCGCAAGCATCGCGAGCGCGGGGATGGTCTGTATCAGGTTTGCGGCCGTCAGCACCCAGCTGCTCAGCCTGCCGTACCGGGCGATCAAAATGCCGAGCGGAATGCCGACAATCGCGGCAAACAGAACACCGTAGGCCGACATGAGGAAGTGGCGGACAAACTGTTCCATGACGTAAGAGCCGTTCATTTGATAATACGACCATAGTTCCTGCAATGTTTCCATCTTCCTCACTCCTCTCTGAAGTAGTTGTTTTCTTCCAGGAATTCTTTTGCGATGAGGGCCGGCTCCCGCTTGCTGACATCGGCCTCATAGTTGAGACGCGTCATCGTCTCCGCATCAATTTTCCCGGCCATGCGCTTCAGCAGTCCGTCAAGTTCCGGATGCTGTTCAATGACTTCTTTTCTCGTCACCGGCGATGTCTCGTATGGAGGGAAGAACTGTTTGTCGTCTTCCAGCGTCTTCAGATCAAACGCCTTCAGCCGGCCGTCCGTGCTGTAAGCGAGAACGACGTCCATCTTGCCGCTCTTGACGGCCTGGTAGACGAGGCCGATCGCCATCGGGAGGGCCTCGCCGAACTCATAGCCGTAGGTTTCGATGAAACCCGGATAGCCGTCCCCTTGTCGGTTCAGCCAGTTGTTGTCGACGCCGAGCGTTAGCTCGTCCGCAATCTTGCCGAGATCGGAGACCGTATCCAGGCCCTTTTCCTCGGCAAGCTTCGACGTGACGGTGAATGCATAGGTGTTCTGGAAGCCGTATGAGTCGTACCAGATCTGGTCAAAGCGCTCGTCGAATTCCTTTTTCACGAACGCCATCGCCTCATCGGGATCCTTCATCGGTTCAGTGTCCAGGACAGAAGCCATGTCGGTGCCCGTGTAGCGCGCGGCCGTGATGTCGACTTGGCCGCTTGTGAGCGCCTGGTGCTGGATGATCGAAGTCCCGAGGTTCTCGATCATTTCGACTTTCAGATCGGTCTCGTGTTCAATCAGGTGACGGAGCATCTGGCCGAGGACCTGCGTCTCCGAGTGGGTGAGCGTAGAAATCCGGACGGTGTTGTCCGAACCGCCGCCGAGACCCGGAAGCGAGCAGCCCGGCAAGACAACGACCGCAGCCAGGACGAGCAGCATCAAGGGCCGGAGCAACCGGCGGATCGAGTCAGGTTTCGCGGAATTCATCAGGCGGCACCTCCCTCTATGCGGACACCCTTCGGCGTTGCATAGAACTCCACCCGGCCGAGCGTGTAGTCGAGCAGGATGGCGAGCAGGGTCACCGGAACCGCTCCGCCGATCACCAGGTCAGGACGGAACAGATACAGCCCGTCGAAAATGAAGTCGCCGAGCCCTCCGCCGCCGATGAACGAAGCCAGCGTTGCCCAGCCGATCAGATAGACGCCGGACATGCGGATGCCCGACATGATGACCGGGATGGCCAGCGGCAGTTCCACGCGGACCGTCCGCTGGAAGGAGGTCATGCCCATCCCCCGCGCCGCTTCCAGAAGGTTGCGGTCCACGTTTTTCACCCCGATATAAGTGTTTCGCAAAATCGGCAGCATCGAATAAAGGAACAAGGCGGCGATGGCCGGAATCTTCCCGATGCCGAGAAGCGGAATGAAGAACGCCAGGATGGCAAGACTTGGAAACGTTTGCACAACACTGACGACTCCCATGATGATGCCGGCCACTTTTGGAATCCGGACGAGCAGGATGCCGAGCGGCACGGCGACGATTACACCCAGGAAAAGGGCTGCAAAGGATATGTACAGATGCTCCCATGTCTTTTCCAGGAGCAGCACTCCGTATTCGTTGAAAAATGCCCGGACGGCATCCATCAGGATCCCTCCCCGGCTTGCGGAGCGGGAGCGGCGGCCGCTTCATTGGCGGCGGTATCCGCTTCATCTTCCTCTTCTCCCCAGATGGAATCATACAAGACATCGACGAGGTTCGTCCGTGTGATGATGCCGATGAGCCGTTTCCGCTCATCGACGACCGGGACGTATTTCGACCCGCGGATCAGGATATTTCTCGTGGCATCCCGGAGAAGCGTATCAGCACGCACCGTCCCAACCTCGCGTTCCATCAGGTCGGCAACGGCCGCGTCACGGTCGCGGTTCCGGTCGATCTGTTCGATTGTCACCTTGCCGCGAAGGATGCCGGCATCATCCGTGACGAGAAGCGAGTCGACCCGGCGCCTGCGCATCGTCCGGACCGCTTCTGAGAGGGTCGCCCCCATTCCGATCGAAACGGGATCAGGGTTCATGATCTGGCCGACCGTCTGGAAGTGCTGCTGCGCTTCCGCGAGCCGTTCCTTGCCGATGAAGTCGCGGACGAAATCATCCGCCGGGTTCCGGAGGATTTCATCCGGAGAGCCGATCTGGACAATCTGGCCCGCCCTCATGATGACGATCCGGTCCGCCAGCTTGATCGCTTCATCCATATCGTGCGTGACGAAGATGATCGTCTTCCCGAGGGACTGCTGGAGGTTCTTGAACTCCGCCTGGAGAGAATCCCGGGTGATCGGGTCCAGCGCCCCGAACGGTTCGTCCATGAGGATCAGCGGCGGATTCGAGGCAAGCGCCCGCAGAACGCCGATCCGCTGCTGCTGCCCGCCGCTCAGCTCATGCGGGAACCGGTCCAGAAACTCCTTCGGCATATTGACTAACTCCAGAAGTTCTTCCGCCCGCTTGTTCCGTTCCTCTGACGAGACCCCTTTCAGCCTCGGGACGAGGGCGATATTGTCGCGGATCGTCATATGCGGGAACAGGCCGATCTGCTGGATCACATAGCCAATATTCCGCCGGAGCTCGACGACATTCTGTTCGAGGATGTTTTTTCCGTTAAGCAAGATCTTTCCTTCCGTCGGCTTGACGAGCCGGTTGATCATTTTCATCGTGGTGGTTTTGCCGCAGCCACTGGGGCCGATAAAGCAGATGAATTCGCCCTCTCCGATTTCGAGGTTCAGATGATCGACGGCGCGCTTGCCGCCAGCATAGACTTTCGATACGTTGTCGAACACAAGCATGTACTTCCCCGCCTTCTCTTCTCTGTTTTAGGATCAGTGAGTTCCAAAAAGGGTTCACCCGAGGCGAACCCTTTACATCAGTATAACATATCTACTTTTCAGCAATTTTCAGCTTCAAAAGGCGGGTTTTTTGCTGAATCCCAAAATCGGGATAAGATCCTCTTGGATTTCCAGTTCATCCAGCGGAACCTCGATGATGAATTCATGCTTTCCGTACGGCCTGACCGGCAATTTTTCCTGAACGAACGGATCATTGGTGATGAGAACCGCCTTGCCGTCATCGGTCACTCCTTCCACCATGAAACGATGGCTCTCGTATACCGCATATGGAATGATTTCATAGGCATGATCCAGGTCACGGACAGACACCTCCCGGATAAACCGATCGGTCATGCCTTGCTGCGGCCGGAATCCGTCCGTCTTGACCGAAGCCGGATTGTCCGAGGTGAGATAATAGACCCGCTGATACGATGCTAGTTCATATTCTTTCCCGTTCCACTTTGCAAATCGTCCCTTTTTGAGTGTCATCCCCTCTCCCGCCCTTCCTTTTCTTCATTATAATCATTTCCGAAAATTCTTTCTACATGATTCGAGAACAAATCTGTGAGTTTTCATAGGACAAAGCGCCTATTAAAAATGAAAAAAACCGGAGAGGCAATGCCCCCCGGTTTATAGCGTTGATTTTTGGTTCGGAGTCATTTCTTGTGATTCATGCCATCCTTGAACTCGCCGACTTCTTTCTGGACTTCACCCTTGGCTTTGTCAAACTTGCCTTCAACTTGTTTGGAAGTGTCGCCTGTTGCGTTGCCCCACTGGTCCTTCGCTTCGCCTTTCACCTTGTTGACGGCGCTTTTCATCTTATCGGACATTCCATCATGTTTTTCATCCATGCAGCATTCCTCCTTCAATGATTTAAGTGATATCGTCCGTCCCGCTCAGAGGCGGTCGCGGTTGTCGAGGTCACGGTTGCGGAGTTCAAGGTCTTCCGTGTCGTCGAGGTCCGCTGCCGCGTCGTTCATCGATCCGGCTTCCCCGCCGGCGCGTCCGAGACGGTTGAATTCACCGGTTTCTCTCATTCCGGCTTCACCCTCGATGTCGACTTCCTCGCGGCGGACCGTTTCGTTGACGGTCTCGGTGTCTTGGACTTCTTCTTTCTTCACGACGATCTCTTCACTTACGACCGGGCGCTTCGTCACTTCGACGCGCTCTTCGGTGACCGGGATGTGGATGCTTTCACCGTCATCAAACGCTTCCCCGTCCGCCATTTCATCATTGACCTGGCGGCGCTCGACCGTCACTTCTTCACGGGTGACCGGGACTTCGACTGTCTGCTCATCCGTGACGACGTGCTTGTCGATGTCCACTTCGCCGGCTTGGACACGTTCCTTGTCGACGTTCAGTTTTTCCTCGTGGAGGCGGAGGCGCTGCTCGTCGTCCATGTTGTCCATGTTGCCGGACAGACGATCCGTATCAGTCCGGTCGGTGCCGGTCATATAGTTGTTGTCGCGGAAAGTCGCCGCGTCGCTTTCTTCAAAACGGCCGGTGCCGACTGTTTCCCCGCGGCCTTCGCCGAGCGGAGGCGCGTCGACCGTCATGCCGTCCTTGTTCACTTCAGCCGAGTCATAGTGATTGATGTTCGAGCCGGCCATGCCCGTTCCCATGCCGGTTGCGGCTGCGCCGGTGCCCGTCGTGGCAGTGCCCGTGCCGGATGTGTGGGCGCTTCCGTACTCACGGTCTGCGAACAGCAGGATGCCGCCGCTTTTCGCTTCATCATAATAGCGGTTCGATTCTTCGTCCGTGAAGCCCATGTCGGTGAAGGCCTTATGCACCGGCTCTTCGCCGCCCAGGAAGTCCATGAACTTATCCAGCCAGTTCTGATGCTCGTTGACTCCCTGGAGCTCAACGTCCGTTCGGCCACGCAGCATGGAGATTTTATCCGCGTCGTTCGTTACCACATATAGATCTTCCTCTTTGTACCCCTGCGCTTTCAGTTCTTCAATCCGGTTCATTACTTCCTGTTCCGAGCGGAATGTGCCGATATACTTTTTGTTGTCCAATGCGATCCCTCCATTTTTTATTCGTTTCGTATGCGATGCAACTACTCTTTTAAATACCCGGAACGTTGCCGATGAAACTATTACAAATGTTACATGGCAATGCCGGCGCATCAATCGGGCGGGAGTTTGAGGCTGTCCGAATACGGCAATACTAATAGTACGAAACTTGCGGAAGGCGACGGGAAACTGGCGCTTTTCCCGCAATCCGAGAAGAGAGGTGCCTAAAAATGGCAGAACGTGAAAAGAAGAAAGTGGAAGAGCAATGGGGAATGGACAATGAGTTGGACATGAATCCGGACAAACCCGATAATCCTGAGAACATGAGGGGCGAAAAGGGTGAGAGCATCTATGATATGCATGAAGACATGCAGACGGTGGATGCAATCCCGGTCGAGGATCAGAAACAGGAACAGCTTGAGGAAGCGCGGCCACGGATGACGAAGCATGACTCCTCGACTCCGCAGAAGTTCCCGGGCGGCGAATACATGAATGACCGGGAAGAAATGGACGAGGAAGAGAAATAAAAGGACAAGAGCCATCCGCGGCAGGCGGATGGCTCTTTTGTTTTTTTATCCAGACGGATAATCTGTGATCGGGCTTGTCGAAACCCGACGTAATTTCCCGGGAAATATCGAATCCCTCCGATAGCACCTGTCCATGTTTTTCATACTTTCGCCCGTGAAGCATTTTTGCCGGCCGCGGCAATGCCGAGGAAGACCAGCAGGACAATCAAACCCGCAGTGACGGCCAATGCCCCATAGAAATCACTCGTATCGGGTGATCCGGCCAGATAGGACAGCCCGTACTCCGCCAGTTTCCACGGCGTCCACGGCCAGTACTTTCCGACCAGGCCGTCGATGATCTGACCGAGAAACAGGACGGCCAGCGAAGCTCCCGCCGCTCCGCCCGTTGGCAATGCGGCGCTTGCCGCCACTGTCAGCGTCACGGCAAACAGGATCCACACCCCGTAGACGAGGAGGAAGCGGATGAGGTCGCCGGCTGCGGGCACATGCTCGTAAAGCTGAATGATATAGGTCATCGCCATCCCGTAGCCGAGCCAGACCGATGCGACGGCAAGCAGAGAGGCCGCCGTCCATTTCGCGAGAAAATAAGACGAGTAGGAAATCGGGCGGACGTAGAGAAGCGTGCCGGTCCCGCTTTTCCGCTCCCCCGACAGCGTGCCCATGAACGCCAGAACGAGGACCAGTATGCCGATCAGCTGGTATTGTCCGGTCAGGGACCCGATGATGTCCGTTCCCGTCAGATCCGGGAATGAAAACTCCATCCCGTCCGGCACATTGCCGATGCTATCCATGATTTGAGGAAGGAAATGGTATGTGAGAGGCTCCAGTGCACCGAAAAAGATGAAAAGAAGCGGCACCCAGATGATCTTGAAGCCCCTGATCTGTTCGCGCCATTCCTTTCGCATGAAAATCCCATACTGTTTCACGGACGACCCACCACCTTCAGGAAAATTTCCTCAAGCCGGACGGTAGATTCCCCGACAGACCGGATATGGGCCGCCCGGCCGGCGGCAAACCCGAGCAGCTCTTCCATCCGGACAGCGTCCGCAGGGATCCGGACGCTTGCGCCGTCCGGATCGGCCGGCCACGGAGCTTCTGCAGCGAACCGACCCGCTGCCGCAGCATCCTTGAACTCCACCCGGAAGTCCTGCCCGCCGTACTTTTCCTTGATCTCACCGAGCGGGCCCTGTTCGATCAGCCGGCCCTTCCTGAGGAACAGAAGCTGGTCCGTCATTTCCTCGGCGTCATTCAAGATATGGGTGGAGTACAGGATGGTCGCCTGCTCCCCGAGCTCCTTCAGCATATCCATCACTTCGCGCCTGCCCGCGGGATCGAGCGCCGACACCGGCTCATCGAGGAGCAGGAGCGCCGGCCGGTGGACGATCGCCTGCGCCAAGCCGAGCCGCTGCTTCATTCCGCCGGAAAACCCGCCGATGCGCTTGCGTGCGGCATCCGAAAGCCCGACAAAGCCGAGTGTCCGCTCACATTCCGCGCGGGTCTCCCGGCCGCTCATCCCGCTCAGACCGGCTGCCATCTCCATGTATTCGAGTGCGGTCATCCACGGGAAAAAATTTGGATACTGGGGAAGAAAGCCGATGCCCGAACGGGGGTCGGCCCCCGCCCCTTCGAACCGGACGGTCCCTGAAGTCGGACGCAGGAGGCCGGCAATCATCGACATCGTCGTCGTTTTCCCGGAGCCGTTCGGACCGATAAGCGCCGTCGCCGTATGGCCGGCAAGCGAAAACGACAATTCGTCGACCGCGGATTGCCCGTTGAACCGTTTCGTCAGATTCGAGACCTCAAGTGTCGCCTTCATTCATGCCGCCTCCCAACCGTGAAATAGAGCACCGGCCCGATCAGATTGACGAAGATGATGATGAACACCCAAAGAAGAACCGGACCGTTCGTCGCTTTTCTTCTCCCCAGGTCGACGAGCGCGATCGCCATGAGGACGAGCTGGATGACCAGGAGCGGCCAGACGAGTCCCCACGGCACCTTGGCGAGCGTTTCCATGAACTGCATATTGATCCCCCCGTGTTCGATGTTCTTTCATATACGGTTCACCGGGGTGTTCGGTTCCACGGCCGTGATGAAACAGGCAGGCGGAATCACAGGCATGTGCCCGGTTCCCCCGCATGCGGCAGGGCGGTGAGCGCGCCCTTTCTCGTCACGGCCATCGCTCCGAGGCGGTTGCCGAATTCCGCACAGCGGATGAGCGCATCCCGGTCCCCCGGCATGCCGCGGACCCGGACGAAGTGAAGGATGCCGGCCATGAACGCATCGCCGGCACCCGTCGTGTCCACCGCCCGGACGGCGGTTGCCGGCACATGCACCGCTCCCAAGTCCGAACCTCCGAGCATCCCGTGAGTACCGTTCGCCCCGTCGGTAATGAAAAGCACTTGGTGCGCCGGCCTCCGGATCAGTTGCAGGCCCTCATCCAAGCTCTCTGTACCGGTCAGGAACGAAAGCTCCTCCTTCGTCATCTTGACGATCGAGGCCTCTTCGATGAACCGGCTGACCGTCTTCCTGCATGTTTCCTCATCCGCCCACCGCGCAGGCCGGATATTGGCGTCAACCGAGATCGGCACACCGCCTGCCCCGGCAAGTTCGACGAGCCGCTCCGTCGTCTCCCGCGCGGCCGGATGGAACATCGTCCCCGATGCAAGATGCAGAAGCGACACCCCTTCCAACGCCCCGGCCGGGATATCCCCGGGACGGACCTGGATGGCGGGGGTCTCATCATGATAAGTATGGAAGACGCGCTCCCCGCTTTCGTCAAGATGGATATACAGCCGGACCACCCGCTTGCCCGGATCCAGCACGGCAAGATCCAGCCCGACGCCTTCCGCCAGCAGGCCTTCCCTTGCAAACCGGCCCGCCTCGTCGTCACCCGTCACCGTGATGAAAGACGAAGGCGTCCCGAGCCGGGCCAGGCCGGCCGCCACATTGACCGTGGCCCCTCCGAGATGCCGGTTGAACTCCGTGTTTGACCGGTCTGTCGCAATATAGTCGACAAACGCATCTCCGTAGACGATGATCCGTCCGCTCTGAATCGCTTCCATGCGGTTCTCCTCCGTTCGGTTTCAGTTCCCTTCATTATACTTGATGCCGGTACGGCCCCCCGAAGGAATTTCCGGCCGATATGCTATAATACCGGATGAAACGGAGGAACGAACGAATGCCAAGATGGATTTATCCCGTCATGGTCGCCTTTGCATCCGCCTGCTACGGCGTGCTGTCGACCAATATCAAGCTCGCCATGAAAGCGGGCTTCACCGCCTCCGAAGCCGTCACCGCCCAGTACATGACCGGCTTTCTGCTCGCCGTCGTGCTGTTCGCCGTCACCGCCGGGAAACGCCGTTCATTCCGGGGATGGCCCGCGCTCATCCCCGCCGGGCTCTTTACCGCCCTGACCGGCATCGTCTACGGACGCTCGCTCATTTACCTTCCCGCCTCGCTGGCGGTCGTTCTTCTGTTCCAATTCACCTGGATCGGCATGCTCATCGACTGCATCGCCGTCCGCCGGCTGCCGAAGAAAGTTGAGCTGTTCTCGCTCATCCTGCTGTTTGCCGGCACGCTGCTTGCCGCCGGGCTGATCGGCACGGACCTGTCCGGAATCCCGTGGCAGGGCTGGGCATGGGGGCTTGCAGCCGCGCTCTGCTTCGCCCTGTTCGTCTTTTCCAACCGCAAGACCGTGGAAGGGATGGCCACGCCGACCCGGCTGCTCATCACTTCTTTCGTCGCCATGCTCATCGTCTCCGCCTTCCAGTCGCCGGACATCCTCTGGAACGGCCAGATCGCAGAGGGCCTCTGGAAGTACGGTCTCCTGCTCGGGACGCTCGGCATCGTCGTGCCGGTCACCCTGTTCTCGGTCGCCGTCCCGCATGTCGGGTCGGCACTCGCCTCGATCTTGAGCGCCACGGAGCTCCCGGTGGCCGTCACGGCGTCTGTGCTTCTCCTGCATGAACCGTTCACCGTGCTGCAGCTCGCCGGAATCTTCGTGATCCTGGCAGGAATGCTGCTGCCGACCTGGGCGGAGCAACGCCGGTTGCCGCCCGTATGACACCGGATTGTCAGGAATGTTTCTGATTTGTCACATAAACGAAGGTGTTTTCATGGTTTGATGAAGGAAGATGAACAATTTATAAAAGGGGACTGGACACTCATGAAAAAATGGACACTGCCGTTTCTGTCGATCGTGCTCGCCGCCGGACTCGCTGCATGCGGGGATGATAACGCGGACACAGCGAACGAGGGGGAGCACGGAGACATGGAAGCCGGGGAAGGCGTGTACCCGCTCGAAGTTGATCTGGAACTGCCTGAAAGCGCTGCTGCCGGCGAAGAAGTGACCATCCGCGCGAAGGTGACGATGAACGAGGAAATCGTCGATGACGCCAATGAAGTCGAATTCGAAATTGAAGACGGCTCGGGTGAAAGCGAATGGATCGACGGTGAGTTCGACGGCGATGAATACTACATCATCGAAAAGTCGTTCGACGAGCCGGGCACTTACAGCGTGACCTCGCACGTCACCGCCCGCGAACAGCACACGATGCCGAAAAAAGAAATTACGGTGGAGTAAAAAAAGGATGCCCGGGCGGCAAATTGCCCGGACATCCTTTTTTACATATCGGTCTTATCAAATCCCGCTTCTCTTGCCGAGAAGGAGGATGATTGCAGGGATCAGCAACGGCCGGACGATGAAGGTATCGATCAGGATGCCGAGCGCCATCATCATGCCGAACAGCTTCAGCTCGTTGACCGGCATTGTGGCGAGCACGAGGAAGGTCGCCGCCAGGATAAGCCCGGCGGAACTGATGACGCCGCCCGTCCGTTCGATCCCGAGCCGGACTGCGTCATGCAGGTCGTGGCTCTGCTTTTCTTCCCGGATCCGGGCGATCAGCATGATCGAATAATCGACCCCGAGCGCCACGAGGAAGACGAACGAGTAGAGCGGAATCCGGTAACTGAGTGCGTCCTGCCCGAGGAACACGTCAAACAGGAACACGGACAGGCCGAGCGTCGCCGCATAAGACAGGATGAGCGTCCCGATCAAGTAGATCGGCGCCACGACGGATTTCGTCTGGAAGCCGAGCATGACCGCAATCAGAAGCGCAACCGCCGTCATGACAAGGATCGTATCACGGTCGTTGATCTTCTTCAGATCGGCGTTCAGGGCACTTTCCCCCGACAGATAGAATTCCGCGTCCTGGATCCCCGCTTCCTCGGCGAGTGACGGGCCTTCATCACGCAACCGGTCTGCCGTTTCCAGCGCAGCCGAATCATAGGGGCTGCCTTTGAACGTGACCGTCATGCGGGCGGCGTGGCCATCCTCCGATACCGGGTGGCCCTGGAAGCCGGTCCGCTCAATGCCCGGTTCGTCGGCGAGACGCTCCGACAGCTTGACCGCCGCCTCCGGGTCGATGTCTTCGTCCGAAACGACGAGCACGGTTCCCGGAGCAAGCTCGCCCTCGCCGAAACCGGCGGCGAGCTGCTCATAGCCCTGCCGGGAGGACAGGTCATCCGGGAATGCCTTGACGAGGTCAAACGACTCCCGGTAGTTCAGCACATTCAGGGAAGACAGGACGAGGAACGCCAGGACGACCGTCAGGAAGACGACCGGACGCTTCGTGACTGCCCCTGCGACGCGCGACCAGATTGTCCGCTTGCCGGTTTTCGCCTTTTCCCCGTATTTCGGGATGGACGGCCAGAATGCCTTCCGGCCGGCAAGCGCAAACAGGGACGGCAGGAGAGTCAGGCCGGCCGCCAGCATGGCCACCGCGGCGATTGCAAAGACCGGCGCAAAGTTCCGGTACGGCTCATAGAGCGCCGTGAACAAGGTCAGCATGGCAAGGAAGATCGTGCTTCCGCTGAAGAAGATCGGCTCCTTCACGCGGTGCATCGCTTCTTTCATCGCCTGTGCAGGATGTTCGTGCACCCTCAGCTCCTCGCGGAACCGGGAGAAGATGAGGAGCGAGTAGTCGGTGATCACGGCAAACAGCAGGATCATCATGATCGACAACGCCTGGCTTTCGGTGACGAACAGTTCTGTTTTCGCCCCGATGCCGATCAGCCGGTCCACGACGGCATACACGATCCCTGCCCCGACGAGCGGGATGAATGCCAAGAGCGGCGACCGGTAGATGATGAGGAGCAGCACGAGGATCAGCCCGACCGTCGACACGAGCAGCACGACATCCGCGCGCGAAAACAGCTCCGTCGCATCGGCTGCGATGCTGGCCGGTCCGGTCCAGTTGATCTCCGCGTCTTCAGGGGCGTCGGCCTTGACCTTCTCCTTCAAATCTCCCATCACGGTCATGAGATCATGGCCTTCCAGCTTCTCGGGCAATGTTACCGGCGCGAAGAAGACCGTGCCGTCCTCGGAAAGGAAGGCGTCTTTCTGCCCAAGCAGCGCTTCCGCCGGGATTACTTTAAGGTCTTTGAACTCCGGGTCATCCGCAATGGAACCGACGGCTTCTGTGAAGTCCGACAGCTGCTCATCGGTCAGCCCGTCTTCGTTCCGGATGACGGCCATGGCCGGAAGCCCGCTGTCTCCCGGGAAGAACTCTTTCACTTTTTCCGCTGCGACAATCGACGGCTCGTCAGCAGGCAGCCCGAAGTTCTCGTTGTTTTTGACGAACTCCTTGGAGCCCGGTGCCGTGAACGACAGGATCGCCGCAGCGACAATCCAGATCAGCAGCGTGATCACATAACGGCGTTTCCCTTTCATTGTCGGGACGCCTTCTTCTCCGTCATGAATGTGACTGCGACGAACAGCGCAAAGCTGATGAGAAGGATGGTGCCGCCGACGATATAGAAGATGAGCGAGAACGTCTCGTTAATGTTAAACGGCTTCAGGAACTGCAGCCACATTCCGGCTGTGAGGCCGATGGCGCCGATGATCCCCGTCCATCCCTGGATGGCGACCAATTTTGGCGACCGGACGGCGTACAGCTTGTAGAATACACCCCAGGCGAACATCGACAGCCAGCCGACGAGCAGGATGTGGGCGTGGACCGGACGGAACGCATACGATCCCGACCCCGCCATATGGGAACCGAGGATGGTGCCCACAAGACCAAACAACGCTGCTATACGCATCAGGCGCAAACTCCATTTTTCTTGTTGCATTTGAACCCCTCCGTTTCTTGATTACCTTCATTGTAAAGAGCGAAGGTGAACGGAAGTTGAACTCCGCGTGACAAAACCGGCACGAGCGGAGTTTTTGCGGCAGGATCCATAGAAAAGAACCGGTGCACGACTCGCATGCACCGGTTCAGGAACGGGGAAGCGTGATGGTGAATGCAGCGCCGCCGGACGGACGGGACCCTGCCGCGGCCGTCCCTCCGTGGAGCTCGACGACTTCCCGGACGATCGACAGGCCGAGCCCCGTGCCGCCTTCGCGCGACCTGGCCTCATCCGCCCGGTAGAACCGGTCAAAAATCCGTTCACGCTCGTCCGGAGCGATTCCGGGGCCGTCGTCTTCCACCGTGATAATGACCGCCTCAGGCCCTGCCTCAAGCCGGATATCGACCTCCCCGCCGTCCGGTGTGTACTTGACCGCATTCGACAGCAGATTCTCCCACACCTTTTCCAGCAGCTCCCGGTCACCGCGGTAGACGGCTTCGTCGAGCTCCATCGATACGTAGATCCCTTTCGATTCAAACGCCCAGCGGTATTTCCGGATCACTTCACGCAGCTGCCCGGCCAGATCCACCGTCCCGATCTCCGGGGGCTCGGTGATCTGGTCGATCGAAGTCAGGAGGAGCAGCTGCCTGGCGAGATCGGACAGCCGGACGGCTTCATCCCGGATGATCCCCGAGTACTCTTCCCTGATGCTGTCGGGAAGATCCGGTTTGCCGAGCAGCTCCGCGTAGCCTTTGATGTTCAGCAGCGGTGACTGGAAATCATGCGACACATCACTGATGAACGCCTTCCGAGAACGGTCGTTTTCCTCCAGCTTCCGCACCATCCTCCTGAAGCTGTCGGACAACTGCCCGATCTCATCATTCCTGCGGATATCCGGCAGCTCCGTGAAACGCTCCTGCGCCACCCGCCTGGTCGCCTCCGTCAGCTCCGTCAAAGGATCGATGAGCTTTTTCGCCGTATAAAGGACCGCAATGAATCCGATGAGCGCGATCGATACGAACATGATCGCGGTCAGCCAGTGGAGCTCGCTGAACAGGAGCCCGATATCCGGCCGGATGAACAAGGCGTACTGCCTGCCCCCGTAGGTAAACGGAACCCCGACCGTATTGGCGACGTCATTGGCGAAGTAGCCCGAAAAGAACGTCTCCGCAGGCAAGTCGCGCATGCCGTGATAAACATGCCCATCCAAGACCGACCGGACAGTCCCCTGCGGCAGGGAATTTTCCTTGAACGGTCCCCCGTAGAACGTACCGCCGCCCTCCTGATCCGAGGCGTACAAAATATAGCCCGCCTCCGCCTGCGTCTTCAAGTAAAGATCCAGATCAAGCCCGTCCGTCTTCTCGATGAATGAAGCCATCTCCCCGGCAATGCGGACATGCTTTTCATCGTTTTCGACTTTCATGTCCCGGTGGTACACCGTATTGACGAGCAAATAAGAAAGCAAAATGCCCGCCGCCAGGACAAGCACGGAAGAAAGGACGAACTTGCTGTACAAAGATTTCAATTCGCTTCCTCCAGTTTATATCCGACCCCGCGGACCGTCACAATTTCCACTTCGTCCGTCAGCGACTCCAGCCTGTCCCGGACCCGCTTGATATGGACGGACAAGGTCCGGTCATCCCCCTCATAATCAAGTCCCCATATCCGCTCAAGCAGGAACTCCCGTTCAAATACGACATTCGGCCTCGAGGCGAGGATGGCAAGCAGCTCGAACTCCTTCAGCGGAAGAAGAAGCGTCCGGCTCCCGCAGTGTATCTCATAGCTGGACCGGTCAATCCGGAGAGGCCCCACCGAGATGACTGCACCAGCCTCCTTCCCATACCGCCTGAGGATGGCCTCCACCCTGAACTGGAGCTCCTTCGGCTCAAACGGCTTCACGACATAATCATCGGACCCCGCCCGGAAGCCCCTTTCCTTATCCTCAAGCGCCCCCTTTGCCGTCAACAGAAGCACCGGGAGATCCCGGAACGACTTCAACTCCTCGGTGAGGACAAAGCCGTCCATCCCCGGCATCATCACATCAACAATAGCCAGATCCGGATTCTCCTCATCCATGAGCGCAAGCGCCTCCATGGCCTCTGCAGCCTGGATGACTTCATAGCCTGCCTGTTCCATCTGGATCTTCACCAAATCACGGATCCCTTTATCATCATCCACTACGAGTATCTTCACGATGGCCACCTCTCTCCATTGCCTCTATTGTGCATGAAACAGAGGAACGGAGACAAGAGAGAGCTTGCCGGCTTCCGGCTTGCCCCGGCTTTTCTGTTTCAGGATTGGCGATTGTGGTGGGGGAACCGGAGACTTACATAGATAATTAACGTTTCGGCTTGGCAAATTAACGTTTCGGCTTAGCTAATTAACGTTTCGGCTTGGCAAATTAACGTTTCGGCTCAGATAAACAACGTTTCAGCTCAGATACACAATGTTTTCCCTTAGATACACAACGTTTCACCTAAGATACACAACGTTTTATCCTAGATACGCAACGCTTTAAGTTTGCGTCCAGTATTTTGTGGGGTCTATTGCCTTCGACAGAAATCAGACGGTGACCACTTTCACTAAATGACCTGCCTATACAGCTTGAACACTCACTTTGCCTCAAGTTGGCACTCACCCGGTGAAAGCTGACGCTCACTCCGCCAAAGAAGACACTCGCGCTATCAAAACTGACGCCCAACCCGTCAAAGTTAATACTCGCTGCTCCCCGCAGATATCCCCTTTCAAATTGAACACAAAAAAACCGCTTGGCTTAGCTAATTAACGTTTCAGCTTAGCTAATTAACATCTCAGCTCCGCTAATTAACGTCTCAGCCTAGCTAATTAACGCTTCGGCTCAGATCAACAACGTTTCACCTTAGATACACAACGTTTTATCCTAGATACGCAACGTTTCAAGTTTGCGTCCAGTATTTTGTGTGGGCTATTGCCAAAGTGGATGCCCGCTGCTCCCCTCAGATATCCCCTTTCAAATTGAACACAAAAAAACCGCCTCCTAAAGGAGACGGCCTTGTGCCCAGCGACGTCCTACTCTTGCAGGGGGAAGCCCCCGACTACCATCGGCGCTGAAGAGCTTAACTTCCGTGTTCGGGATGGGAACGGGTGTGACCTCTTCGCCATCATCACTGGACCTTGAGCTTGTTCGCTCAAAACCGGATAAAACAGACATTGAACCAAGATCCTTCCGGATCTTTCTATGTGTCCGGCCTCGGCGGCCAGTCGCTCGGGGTCATAAGCCGGCCGGCTCTGCGGATCAGGATCCGCGCTGCCTTCCGTCTTATGCCTGTCGCGCCTGTTCAGGCCGCCTCNCCGCCGGACGGACGGGACCCTGCCGCGGCCGTCCCTCCGTGGAGCTCGACGACTTCCCGGACGATCGACAGGCCGAGCCCCGTGCCGCCTTCGCGCGACCTGGCCTCATCCGCCCGGTAGAACCGGTCAAAAATCCGTTCACGCTCGTCCGGAGCGATTCCGGGGCCGTCGTCTTCCACCGTGATAATGACCGCCTCAGGCCCTGCCTCAAGCCGGATATCGACCTCCCCGCCGTCCGGTGTGTACTTGACCGCATTCGACAGCAGATTCTCCCACACCTTTTCCAGCAGCTCCCGGTCACCGCGGTAGACGGCTTCGTCGAGCTCCATCGATACGTAGATCCCTTTCGATTCAAACGCCCAGCGGTATTTCCGGATCACTTCACGCAGCTGCCCGGCCAGATCCACCGTCCCGATCTCCGGGGGCTCGGTGATCTGGTCGATCGAAGTCAGGAGGAGCAGCTGCCTGGCGAGATCGGACAGCCGGACGGCTTCATCCCGGATGATCCCCGAGTACTCTTCCCTGATGCTGTCGGGAAGATCCGGTTTGCCGAGCAGCTCCGCGTAGCCTTTGATGTTCAGCAGCGGTGACTGGAAATCATGCGACACATCACTGATGAACGCCTTCCGAGAACGGTCGTTTTCCTCCAGCTTCCGCACCATCCTCCTGAAGCTGTCGGACAACTGCCCGATCTCATCATTCCTGCGGATATCCGGCAGCTCCGTGAAACGCTCCTGCGCCACCCGCCTGGTCGCCTCCGTCAGCTCCGTCAAAGGATCGATGAGCTTTTTCGCCGTATAAAGGACCGCAATGAATCCGATGAGCGCGATCGATACGAACATGATCGCGGTCAGCCAGTGGAGCTCGCTGAACAGGAGCCCGATATCCGGCCGGATGAACAAGGCGTACTGCCTGCCCCCGTAGGTAAACGGAACCCCGACCGTATTGGCGACGTCATTGGCGAAGTAGCCCGAAAAGAACGTCTCCGCAGGCAAGTCGCGCATGCCGTGATAAACATGCCCATCCAAGACCGACCGGACAGTCCCCTGCGGCAGGGAATTTTCCTTGAACGGTCCCCCGTAGAACGTACCGCCGCCCTCCTGATCCGAGGCGTACAAAATATAGCCCGCCTCCGCCTGCGTCTTCAAGTAAAGATCCAGATCAAGCCCGTCCGTCTTCTCGATGAATGAAGCCATCTCCCCGGCAATGCGGACATGCTTTTCATCGTTTTCGACTTTCATGTCCCGGTGGTACACCGTATTGACGAGCAAATAAGAAAGCAAAATGCCCGCCGCCAGGACAAGCACGGAAGAAAGGACGAACTTGCTGTACAAAGATTTCAATTCGCTTCCTCCAGTTTATATCCGACCCCGCGGACCGTCACAATTTCCACTTCGTCCGTCAGCGACTCCAGCCTGTCCCGGACCCGCTTGATATGGACGGACAAGGTCCGGTCATCCCCCTCATAATCAAGTCCCCATATCCGCTCAAGCAGGAACTCCCGTTCAAATACGACATTCGGCCTCGAGGCGAGGATGGCAAGCAGCTCGAACTCCTTCAGCGGAAGAAGAAGCGTCCGGCTCCCGCAGTGTATCTCATAGCTGGACCGGTCAATCCGGAGAGGCCCCACCGAGATGACTGCACCAGCCTCCTTCCCATACCGCCTGAGGATGGCCTCCACCCTGAACTGGAGCTCCTTCGGCTCAAACGGCTTCACGACATAATCATCGGACCCCGCCCGGAAGCCCCTTTCCTTATCCTCAAGCGCCCCCTTTGCCGTCAACAGAAGCACCGGGAGATCCCGGAACGACTTCAACTCCTCGGTGAGGACAAAGCCGTCCATCCCCGGCATCATCACATCAACAATAGCCAGATCCGGATTCTCCTCATCCATGAGCGCAAGCGCCTCCATGGCCTCTGCAGCCTGGATGACTTCATAGCCTGCCTGTTCCATCTGGATCTTCACCAAATCACGGATCCCTTTATCATCATCCACTACGAGTATCTTCACGATGGCCACCTCTCTCCATTGCCTCTATTGTGCATGAAACAGAGGAACGGAGACAAGAGAGAGCTTGCCGGCTTCCGGCTTGCCCCGGCTTTTCTGTTTCAGGATTGGCGATTGTGGTGGGGGAACCGGAGACTTACATAGATAATTAACGTTTCGGCTTGGCAAATTAACGTTTCGGCTTAGCTAATTAACGTTTCGGCTTGGCAAATTAACGTTTCGGCTCAGATAAACAACGTTTCAGCTCAGATACACAATGTTTTCCCTTAGATACACAACGTTTCACCTAAGATACACAACGTTTTATCCTAGATACGCAACGCTTTAAGTTTGCGTCCAGTATTTTGTGGGGTCTATTGCCTTCGACAGAAATCAGACGGTGACCACTTTCACTAAATGACCTGCCTATACAGCTTGAACACTCACTTTGCCTCAAGTTGGCACTCACCCGGTGAAAGCTGACGCTCACTCCGCCAAAGAAGACACTCGCGCTATCAAAACTGACGCCCAACCCGTCAAAGTTAATACTCGCTGCTCCCCGCAGATATCCCCTTTCAAATTGAACACAAAAAAACCGCTTGGCTTAGCTAATTAACGTTTCAGCTTAGCTAATTAACATCTCAGCTCCGCTAATTAACGTCTCAGCCTAGCTAATTAACGCTTCGGCTCAGATCAACAACGTTTCACCTTAGATACACAACGTTTTATCCTAGATACGCAACGTTTCAAGTTTGCGTCCAGTATTTTGTGTGGGCTATTGCCAAAGTGGATGCCCGCTGCTCCCCTCAGATATCCCCTTTCAAATTGAACACAAAAAAACCGCCTCCTAAAGGAGACGGCCTTGTGCCCAGCGACGTCCTACTCTTGCAGGGGGAAGCCCCCGACTACCATCGGCGCTGAAGAGCTTAACTTCCGTGTTCGGGATGGGAACGGGTGTGACCTCTTCGCCATCATCACTGGACCTTGAGCTTGTTCGCTCAAAACCGGATAAAACAGACATTGAACCAAGATCCTTCCGGATCTTCTTATGCGTGAGGTTAAGTCCTCGATCGATTAG
>NZ_LN651372.1:486093-575951 GCF_000826125.2 Bhargavaea cecembensis | reverse complement strand
CGCTCGACTTGCATGTATTAGGCACGCCGCCAGCGTTCGTCCTGAGCCAGGATCAAACTCTCCATAAGAGAGTATGAGTAAGCTCATACTTTGTTGCTGGCATATCTGCTTGATATGTCCGAATCATATGTTCCGTTCACCCGACGGGGTCGGGATCCGGGAACAAAATTATCAGCGTTTTGCTGTTCAGTTTTCAAGGTTCATCGCGTTGCCGACTCTCTCGTCGACTGCTTAACTAGCATAACATCGCCGCTTCGGAATGTCAACAAAAATCTTTGTGTTTTTCATTCCTCAGGATCATTGCCAATCGGCAACTCCTCGTTTAAAAGCAACTTCTCTACTATACACGGCACATCGCTTGGATGCAAGCACTTTTTCAAAAAAGTTTCAGGTTCTTTCATCCCACACAAAAAGAGGAGCCGCATCAACCGGGCTCCTCTTTCCTGCATCTATTCGGTTCTCACTCTTCGTCAAAGCCGGAATCTTCGCCTGATTCCTCAGCCGGCTCTTCCTCTTCATGTCCGAAGTCTTCCTGGTCTTCTTCGATTGTCGGGAATTCTCCCCGGACCGCCGATTCCGGATCAAGCATCTCGGGGTCATCAAACTGTTCTTCAAGAACGTCTTCCATCTCGCCGTCCGGCATGTCCTCTTCCTCTTCCTTTTCAACCTTGGCGACGGTGGCAACGTACTCGCCTTCGCCGAGGCGGATGAGCCGGACGCCCTGGGTGATCCGGCCGATGACCGAGATGTCCGCGATATCCATCCGGATCAGGATGCCGTGGATCGTGATCAGCATGATGTCTTCGGTGCCGTCGATCGCCTTCATGGCGATGAGCGGGCCGTTCCGGTCCGTCACGTGGACAGTCTTCAGGCCATAGCCGCCGCGAGACTGGTTCCGGTATTCGGATTCAGGCGTGCGCTTGCCGAAGCCCTGCTCGGTGACGACGAGGATCTCCTGGCCTTCTTCGATGACGTCCATGCCGACCACATAATCCTCGCCGCGCAGACGGATCCCGCGGACACCGGTTGCGGTCCGTCCCATCGGCCTGAGATCTTCCTCGTCAAAGCGGATCAGCATGCCGTCACGCGTACCGATGACGATGTCTTTGTGGCCATCGGTCATTTTGACGGCGATGAGCTCATCCTCTTCCCTGAGGGAGAGGGCGATCAAGCCGTTTGAACGGATATTCGCAAAATGCGTGACGGGTGTGCGTTTCGCCACACCGTACTTGGTCGTGAAGACAAGGAATGCCTCCTCGTCGTATTCATCCACGCGCAGCATGGCCGTGACCTGTTCGCCTTTGTCGAGACCGAGCAGGTTGATGATCGGCAGGCCCTTCGCCGTACGGCTGAATTCCGGCACTTCATAGCCTTTCAGCCTGTAGACTTTCCCGTTGTTCGTAAAGAACAGGATCCGGTCGTGGGTGGATGTATAAAGAAGATGCTCGACGAAATCATCATCGTTCGTCCCCATCCCCTGGACGCCCCGTCCGCCTCGGCGCTGGCTCCGGTAAGTGCTTGCAGGAAGCCGCTTGATGTAGCCGTTGTGGGTGAGGGTGAGCACGGAGTTCTCGACCGGGATGAGGTCCTCATCCTCGATCATCTCGGAACCGCCTGACGTGATGACGGATCGCCGATCATCGGAGAATCGGTCCTTTACATCGATCAGTTCCTCCTTGATGAGCGTAAGCAGCTTCTCCTCGTCTGCCAGGATGGCACGGAGCTCTTCGATCAGGATGCGGAGTTCTTTATACTCCTCCTCGATTTTGTCCCGTTCGAGGCCGGTCAGGCGCTGGAGCCGCATGTCCAGGATGGCCTGGGACTGCCGCTCCGACAGGTTGAACCGGCCCATAAGCGCCAATTTCGCCTCGTCGGTGTTTTTCGATGCCCGGATTAGCGCAATGATCTCATCGATGTGATCAAGCGCGATGCGGAGTCCTTCGAGGATGTGCGCCCGGTCCTCCGCCTTGTTCAGCTCGAACTGCGTTCTCCGGGTGACGACTTCCTTCTGGTGTTCCAGGTAGTGGAACAGAATCTCCTTCAGGCTGAGCACTTTCGGCTGGCCGTTCACGAGCGCCAGCATGTTGATGCCGAAGCTTGTCTGGAGGGCGGTGTGCTTGTAAAGATTGTTCACGACGACGTGCGCGTTTGCATCGCGGCGGATCTCCATGACGATCCGCATGCCGTTCCGGTCCGATTCGTCCCGGAGGTCGGTGATGCCGTCGATCCGCTTGTCCCGGACGAGTTCGGCGATCTTTTCGATGAGGCGCGCCTTGTTCACCTGGTACGGGAGTTCATGGACAAGGATTGTTTCCTTGCCGTTGGATGCGGTCTCGATCTCAACCTTGCCCCGTGTCAGGATCGATCCCCGGCCGGTCTCGTATGCTCGGCGGATGCCGCTCCTGCCGAGGATGAGTCCGCCCGTCGGGAAGTCCGGACCCGGAATGATCTCCATGAGTTCCTCGGTCGTGATGGCCGGGTTGTCGGCCAATGCCAGCACGGCGTTGATCGTCTCGCCGAGATGGTGAGGCGGAATGTTGGTGGCCATGCCGACCGCAATGCCGGATGTCCCGTTGACGAGCAGGTTCGGGAACCGGCTCGGCAGGACGATCGGCTCTTTTTCCTGGCCGTCATAGTTCGCCTGGTAGTCGATCGTGTTTTTATTGATGTCGCGCAGCAGCTCCGCGGAGATCTTCGACATGCGCGATTCGGTGTACCGCATGGCCGCCGCCGAGTCGCCGTCGATCGACCCGAAGTTGCCGTGTCCGTCCACGAGCATATACCGGTAGTTGAAGTCCTGCGCCATCCTGACCATCGTGTCATAGACGGCGCTGTCACCGTGCGGATGATATTTACCGATGACGTCGCCGACGATGCGGGCGGACTTCTTGTACGGTTTGTCTGCTGTGTTCCCGAGGTCCTGCATGGCGTACAGGATGCGCCGGTGCACCGGCTTCAGCCCGTCCCGCACGTCCGGCAGTGCACGCGATACGATGACACTCATCGCGTAGTCGAGGAACGAGGTTTTCATTTCCGTACTGATATTGATGCGCTGGACGCCACGATTCGGCGTGTCTGCCATGGTAGTTGACTCCTTTCAAAAAGCCTCAAATATCCAGGTTCTTTACATATTCCGCGTTCTCTTCGATGAACTGGCGCCGCGGCCCGACTTCGTCGCCCATGAGCTGCTCGAACGTGGCATCCGCGTCGAGCGCGTCTTCGAGCGACACTTGGAGCAGGGTCCGGTGTTCCGGATCCATCGTCGTGTCCCACAGCTGCGTTTTGTCCATCTCACCGAGACCCTTGTAGCGCTGGATGATGGGTTTCGGCACTTGCGGGAGCCGGCCCAGGATTTCCTGGAGTTCGGCATCGTTGTAGCAGTATTCGACCGTCTTCCCCTGCTTGATCTGGTAGAGCGGCGGCTGTGCGATGTACACATAGCCCGCTTCGATGAGCGGCCGCATGAACCGGAAGAAGAAGGTCAGAAGGAGCGTACGGATATGGGCGCCGTCGACGTCCGCATCGGTCATGATGATCAGCTTATGGTAGCGCGCCTTTTCAAGCGTGAATTCATCGCCGATGCCCGTGCCGAGCGCCGTGATCATCATCCGGATTTCGGCATTTCCGAGAATCCGGTTCATATGGGCTTTTTCCACATTGAGGATTTTCCCGCGCAGCGGCAGGATCGCCTGGAAGTGGCGGTCCCGTCCGTTCTTTGCGGAGCCGCCGGCAGAGTCCCCCTCAACGATGTACAGTTCGCTGATTGCCGGGTCCCGGGAAGAGCAGTCGGCCAGCTTGCCCGGCAGGCTGGACACTTCCAACGCGGATTTCCGGCGGGTGAATTCGCGTGCCTTCTTCGCGGCGATGCGTGCCCGCGCCGCCATGAGGCCCTTGTCGACAATCGTCCGGGCACCATTCGGATGCTCAAGCAGGAAGCGCTCAAGTCCGGCCGAGAAGAGCGTGTTCACGATCGTGCTCACTTCTGAGTTTCCGAGCTTCGTCTTCGTCTGTCCTTCGAACTGAGGGTCCGGGTGCTTGACCGAAATGATGGCGGTCAGCCCCTCCCGGACATCGTCGCCGGAAAGGTTCGGCTCATTTTCCTTGAGCAGCCCGTTTTTGCGCGCATAGTCGTTGATCACACGGGTCAGGGCCATCTTGAACCCGGACTCGTGCGTTCCGCCCTCGTACGTATTGATATTATTGGCAAACGAGAAGAGGTTGGCCGCGTAGCCGGCGTTGTACTGCATCGCGATCTCAATCGAAATGCCGTCTTTCTCGCCTTCGATGAAGATCGGCTCTTCGTGGATCGGCTCTTTGTTCTCGTTGATGTGCTGGACGTAGGATTTGATCCCGCCCTCGTAGTAATATGAGTTCTCGCGGATTTCCTCGCCGCGTTCGTCAGTGATCGTGATCCGGAGTCCGCGGTTCAGGTAAGCCAGTTCCTGAAGCCGGTGCGCCAGGATGTCATATTCATAGACGGTCGTTTCGGTGAAGATCTCGGGATCCGCTTTGAAGCGTGTCATCGTGCCGGTCTCTTCCGTGTCGCCGATGACTTTCAATTCTTCAGCGATCTTCCCGCGCTCAAACGCAATAAAATACAGATGGCCATCGCGTGCCACGGTCACTTCGGTCCGCTCGGACAGGGCGTTCACAACTGAAGCGCCGACGCCGTGCAGGCCGCCGGATACCTTGTATCCGCCGCCGCCGAATTTGCCGCCTGCGTGAAGGACGGTCATGATGACCTCCACAGCCGGACGGCCCGTCTTTTCCTGGATGCCGACCGGGATGCCCCGGCCGTTGTCCTGGACGCGGATCCAGTTGTCTTTCTCGATGGCCACTTCGATATGATCGCAGTAACCGGCCAGCGCCTCGTCGATGCTGTTGTCGACGACTTCCCACACGAGGTGGTGAAGGCCTTTCGAGCTGGTCGTGCCGATATACATGCCGGGGCGTTTCCGTACCGCCTCCAGCCCCTCGAGGACCTGGATCTGATCCGCGCCGTAATCGTCTTCGTGAAGATTGTTTTCATCCATCGCCAATTTCCGCTCACCTGTCCTTTCATGGACCCAAACCTTGTGCTGCAATGCCTATATGAGTGAAAACCCGCGGAGGGACCATGCCCGCCCGCGTGTTCAAACGTCTTTCTTTTCCGTCTCGACTTCTCCCGACTCCACGTGGTAGAGATCGGCCTGCCGGATGGTTTCGTGGTTGATCCCGCTGATGTTCGTCGTCGTGACGAACGTCTGCACCTGCCCCTGGATCGTGTTGAGGAGATGCGACTGCCGGTAGTCGTCCAGTTCGGACAGGACATCATCGAGCAGCAGCACCGGCGACTCGCCGGTTTCCTGCTTCAGCAGTTCGATCTCCGCCAACTTCAGCGACAGGGCCGCGGTCCGCTGCTGCCCCTGCGATCCGAATGTCTGGACGTTGTGCCCGTTCACAAGGAATGTCAGGTCGTCGCGGTGCGGGCCCGCGAGCGTCACTCCACGCTCCAGTTCTCGTCCGCGGAGCTCGAGCAGCCGCGAGCCGAGCCGTTCCTTCATCTCCTCGGCCGATTGGTCCGGATCGACGCCCTTCAGCGGCTCGTAGATGACCCGGAGCTCCTCTCTTCCGCGCGAAATGCCGAAATGGATCGGCTCCGCCCATTTCTGAAGAAGCTCTGCAAACGCAAACCGCTTCCGCATCACCTGGACGGCAAGGTCGATGTACTGTTCCGTGTACACGTCGAACATGACATCCTGCAGGCTGCCCCTGCCCTGGTTTGCGCGGAGGATGGAGTTGCGCTGCCGGAGCACTTTCTGGAATGAAAGCAGGTCGTGAAGATAGACCCTCGACACCTGCCCGATCTCCATATCCAAAAAACGCCGCCGCACCTGGGGGCTGCCCTTGATGAGGTGCAGATCCTCCGGCGCGAACATCACGACGTTCAGCTGTCCGATATAGTCGCTGAGACGAGGCTGTTCGAGGTGATTGACCCGCGCCTTCTTGCCTTTTTTTGTAAGGGTTAACTCAAGCGGCAACGGCCCGTATTTACGCTCCGCCACTCCTTCTATTTTACCATAATCCGCGCCCCAGCGTATCAATTCACGATCGTTTGAGGTCCGGTGCGATTTGGCCATCGCCAGGACGTAGATCGCTTCCATGACATT
Source organism: Bhargavaea cecembensis (assembly GCF_000826125.2). Classification (GTDB taxonomy): domain Bacteria; phylum Bacillota; class Bacilli; order Bacillales_A; family Planococcaceae; genus Bhargavaea; species Bhargavaea cecembensis_B. The sequence continues at coordinate 569,802 of NZ_LN651372.1, read as the reverse complement.
CGTCTTCCCTTGGGCATTTTCACCGATGAATACATTGATCTGCGGAGAGAATGAAAGCTCCAGCTTTTCATAGTTCCGGTAGTTGATCAGCTTCAGATCTTCAATGTACATCGCTCGACCCCGGGGACGGCCCGGTCACCTTGAATCTGCCCGTCCCTGGAATGTTGAGGACATCCCCGTCGCGGAGTTTGCGCCCGCGACGGTCCTCCTGTTCGCCGTTCACGTAAACGGGATGCTCGGAAAGGAACCATTTCGCCATTCCCCCCGAACTGATGGCATTCGTCATTTTGAGCGCCTGCCCGAGCGTGATGAACTCGCTATCGATTACCAGCTGTTCCATCGTGGATTACCGCCTTTCTTCCTCGTTCCGTCCTCTGCTTTCCTTTGTCGGTCATCGGTCCGATCACCGATTATTCAGGTCAGTTTTATGCGCTTAAAAGATCGGGGCTTTATAGCATTCGTTATAGTTTTGGCTTCCACCTGCCGAACCTAAACAGCGCCCTCCGCTTTTGTTTCGTCTAGCTGCGGGCGGCAGAGGCTCGGGGTCACAAGTCGTTCTGCTCTGTGAGGCAGGCTTCACGCCGCAGACCGTCTTGTGCCTGTCGCCTCTATTCAGCCACCCTCCGCTTTTGTACCGTCTAGCTGCGGGCGCTAGGGGCTCGGGGTCATAAGGCATGATGCGCCGCGAAGCAGGCTTCGCTCTGCATCCTGCCTTATGCCTGTCGGAGGCCCGCTAAAAGCGGGTCAGTCAGCCTTTGCCGAGAATCGGCGCTCTTAGGCTGACTTCTCTTCTTCCGGCCCGCTCCGCTTTTGTGTTCATTTTACCGAATGTTTGGGGGTTATCAAAAGGGACGGCGTTCTGGCCGTCCCTTTTTCGGGTGTTTTCCCGATGTCTCAGTATGTGCGCACGGGCAGGATGAGCTGGAGGAGCGTGTCGTCTTCGACGGATTTGAGCACGAACGGGCGCATCGCTCCGGTGAACCGGATGACGATGTCCTGCCCTTCGATCGCGCGGAGGGCGTCCATCATGTATTTTGCGCTGAATGCGATTTTCAGTTCTTCGCCTTCCATCGACGACGTTTCGACCTGCTCCTCAACTTTCCCGATTTCCGGAGAATTTGACGAGATCTCGACCGTGTTGCTGCCGTCTGCCGTAAAGCGGACGACGTTGTTGCGCTCTTCCCTTGCGAGCAGCGACGCCCGGTCGATCGACTGGAGTAGCGTGCGGCCGTTCACGGTGATGTCGGTCTTGTATTCAGACGGGATGAGGCGGGACGTGTCCGGATAGTTCCCTTCCAGCAGGCGGGAATAAAACAGGACGTGCCCCGCGCGGAACAGCACCTGCTTGTTGCTCATCGTGATGCCGACCGCATCTCCCGAGTCCTCGAGGATCTTGTTCAGCTCCTGCAGGCTCTTTCCCGGGATGACGATGCTGTATTCGTCTTCCGGCGCGTTTTCCAGGCTGGTCTTCCGGCGTGCGAGACGGTGGCTGTCCGTTGCCACACAGACGAGCTCGCCCTCCTTCACTTCCCAGTGGACGCCGGTGAGGGCCGGACGGCTTTCGGAAGTAGAAACCGCAAATACCGTTTCTCGAATGATCGTCTTCAGGAGATCTGACGGAATGGCGAAATGCCGGTCGTCATCAATCTCCGGAAGCTGCGGATAGTCGTCTGCATCGGAACCGATGAGATGGAACTCGGATTTGCCCGACCGGATATGGGTCTGGAGATGGTTGCTCACTTCGATCTCGACGAGATTGGTCGGCAGCTTCCGGACAATCTCGCTGAAATATTTGGCCTGGAGCACGATCGCCCCCCGTTCATCGGTTCGGATGAGCTGCTCCCCGTCTTCTTCTGCAGGGACGAAAGTCCGGATCGTGATATCCGAGTCACTTCCGGTCAGATAGAGACCTTCATCATCGACCTCAAGTTTGATCCCCGTCAGGATCGGGACAGCCGCTTTTGAACTGACGGCTTTCATGACGTCGCTCAGTCCGTCGATCAGCCGGTCCCTCGAAATCTCAAATTTCATCTTCATACCTCCGCATATATATTTAATTTAAAAGTAAAAAAGAATAATAGTAATAGTAGTAGGGGCTGTGGATTTGTGGATAAGTCCGATATTCTCAGAAACCCCTAAGCTATTCACATGTTTATAAACTGTGCATCGGCGTGCACGTCCGTCCCCTGTTATCCACAGTCAGTTTTTGCCGAGCGCGGCCTTGATCTCCTTGACGTCCTGCTGAAGATTTTCGTCTTCCTTGAGCATTTTGGAGATCTTCTCGTGGGCATGGATGACGGTCGAGTGATCCCGGCCGCCGAACTCCTCCCCGATTTTCGGCAGCGAGGATTCGGTGAGTTCCCGGGACAGGTACATGGCGACCTGCCGGGGGAAGGCGATGGATTTCGTCCGCTTTTTCGCGGCGAAGTCCTCAAGACGGATATTGAAATGCTCGCCGACCGTCTTCTGGATGTCGAGGATCGTCACCTGGCGCGGCCGTGCGTTCGGGATGATGTCCTTCAGCGCCTCTTCCGCAAGTTTCGGACTGATGTCTTCATTCACGAGCGAGGAATAAGCGACGACGCGGATCAGCGCGCCCTCGAGCTCCCGGATGTTCGTGTCGATCTGGTTGGCGATGTAGAGCATGACGTCGTTCGAAACGTCCACGAGGCCGTCCGCCTTCGCCTTCTTGCGGAGAATGGCGATCCGGGTCTCGAGATCAGGCGGCGTGATGTCGGTGATCAGTCCCCATTCGAACCGCGAGCGGAGACGGTCTTCAAGCGTCGGAATCTCCTTCGGCGGGCGGTCGCTCGAGATGACGATCTGCTTTGATGACTCATGCAGCGTATTGAAGGTATGGAAAAATTCCTCCTGGGTTTGTTCTTTTCCGGCGATGAACTGGATATCATCAATCAGGAGAACATCGACGTTCCGGTATTTATCGCGGAATTCGACGGCCTCATTGTCGCGGATCGAGTTGATGAACTCGTTCGTGAACTTCTCCGACGACAGGTAGACGACTTTTGAATCCGGATTGTGTTCGCGGACGTAGTGGCCGATCGCATGCATCAGGTGGGTCTTGCCGAGTCCGACGCCCCCGTAGATGAAGAGCGGGTTGTACGCCTTGGCCGGCGCTTCCGCCACGGCGAGCGAAGCGGCGTGGGCGAACCGGTTGCCGGTCCCGATGACGAACGTGTCGAACGTGTATTTCGGATTGAGCATACCCGGCGAAGGATCGACGTGCCGGCCGTTTTTCTGTTTTGACGGCTTCGGCATATTGAACTGGTCTTCATCGGCGTCTTTCGGCACCGTGAAGCGGATATGTACGTCTTCGCCGGTCAATTCGGCGAGTATGCCGGCGATCAGCTGGACATAATGGTTCTCCAGCCAGTCGCGGGTAAATGAGTTGGGCGCGCCGATGATGACGGTGTCGCCCCGGTAGTCGATCATCCGGGTGGACTTCAGCCACGTTTCGAAGCTCGGTTTTGAAATCTTCTGCTCCACTCGGGCGAGCACCTGATTCCATAAATCCTCGAACTGTTCCAACACACAGCCTCCTTTGCAGATTATTTTGTCGGAATATTATTCACGCCGGCGGATTTGCGCACAAATCCACAGGCTGTGGACAGCAGTTGTCAAAAAACGCGGAAAAAATTATCCACAACATATTAACAATTGTGGATAAGAATTTAACCGGCTTCTTCCGGCGAAAAGTTATGCTCCAACATCGTAACAAAAAAAACCGGAAAGCACAACACTTCAAGGGACTTATCCACACGGCCCGAAACTGTGCACAAACTGCTTATCCACAGGGCGTGGAGCTGTGCGAAACTTGTCGATAAATGGTGTGCATAACTTTTTTCTTGTCGAACGGCGCCCACAGGGGGTCCGGGCAAGCCGTGGATAACTTGTTGGAATGAAAAAGTCCCGAGGAGGGAGGAGAAACGGACGGGAAACGGCTGGAGGAAGAAAGAGCAGCGGAGCGATCGGCAACGTTCCGATTCACCTGGGGACAGTTGACAGGTGCGGCCCGCTCATTTATAATATACAAGACTGTTTGAAGTTAATCGGCAACGACCAGGAGGTGTCTTATAGATGAAACGCACGTACCAACCAAATAAACGCAAGCACAGCAAAGTACACGGATTCCGCGCACGCATGAAAACAAAGAGCGGCCGCCGCGTCATCGCAGCACGCCGCCGCAAAGGCAGAAAAGTCCTTTCGGCATAAGTCCACTGAATCACTTCAGTGGTCTTTTTTTTCGTTTAGCCCGTATTCGGCTGAAATGAGGGACGAGCGAGTGTCCGGACCAATATCCGATGAACAATAAACAATCAGGTGGGTGTGGAATATGAATAAACACCAGCGGGTCAAGAAGAACGAGGATTTTCAGCAGGTGTTCAAGAAAGGTAAGTCTTTCGCAAACCGGCAGTTCGTCATTTATTCGCTGCGGAAAGAGGGCCAGGAAGAGTTCCGCATCGGGATCTCCGTTTCCAAAAAGATCGGAAACGCGGTGACGCGCAACCGCATCAAGCGGTACGTCCGCCAGGCGGTCCATGAACTGAAGGACGAGCTCCGGCCGGATATGGACTATATCATCATCGCCCGCCACCAGGCGGCGGCCTTCGATTTTCACACATCGAAAAAAAGCCTGATCCACGTGATGCGTATCGCGAAGGTGCTGAGAAAGAAGTAGAACCTCCGGCCGTCCCCGTGGTACGATGGAGGGAAAGGGCGGGACTCCGTCCGACAGAATCATATAAGGAAAGATATCAGTCTGGGGGAACGATTTTGAAGAAGAAGTTGCTGCTCGTCCTCATGGTCGCCCTGCTCGCTTCATTCCTTGCGGGATGCACCGAGTTCAAGGAACCGATCTACGCGGACAGCGAAGGGTTCTGGAACCGCTTCATCATCTGGCCGCTCGTCTCCGTCATCACGGCATTCAAAAACCTGCTCGGCACATACGGGCTCGGAATCATCGCCGTGACGATCATCATCCGCCTCGTGCTTCTGCCGCTCATGGTCAAACAGACGCAGAGCTCGAAGCGGATGCAGGAGATCCAGCCGGAGATCAAGGCGCTCCAGGCAAAATACAAGTCGAAAGACGCCGTCACTCAGCAGAAGTACCAGCAGGAGTTCCAGCAGCTGCTGTCGGAGCGGAAAGTCAACCCGGCCGCCGGCTGCTTCCCGGTGATCGTCCAGATGCCGATCCTTATCGGGTTCTACCATGCGATCAGCCGGATGAACGCCACACCGGGCATCGAGGTCGGAACATTCCTCGGAGTTAATCTCGCCGAGCCGAGCGTCATCCTCGCATTCCTCGCTGCGGCCATGCAGTTCATCGTGCTGCGCACGGGCCCTGCGATGGACAATCCGCAGATGAAGGTCATGATGTACTTCATGCCGGTCATGATCTTCTTCATCGGTACAATCCTGCCGGCGGCGCTTACGCTCTACTGGATTGTCGGGAACATCATCTCGTTCATCACGAACCTGTTCCTGTACAAGCCGTGGGAGAAGAAACCGGAACCGGCCGCGGTTGCCGCGGCGAACAGCAGGGGAAGCCGGCCTTCCGGAAAGCCTGCCGGTCAGCCGGCTGCCGCAAAAGGCAAAGGCGGGAAGAAAGGCGGCCCCAACTCGGGAGGTAAGAAAAAATGAAGCAGACGGTCGCAACGGGTGCCACGGTCGAACAGGCAGTCTCGAATGCGCTGAACGAACTCGGCCTCGCCCGTGAAGAAGTGGTAATCGACGTCATTGACGAAGGCAAAAAAGGGTTTTTCGGATTCGGTGCAAAGGACGCCAAGGTGCGCGTCTCGGCCGTTTTCGACATTGCAGCCTCAGACCCTGATCCGGTCCCGTCCGGAACGGAAAAAGATGCCGCAGAAGAACAGAGCCCTATGATCGCAAAGCATGAGACGGTGGATCCGGACATTCCGGAACTGTCCGACGACAGCGGGGACGAGGCGAAAGGGCCGGTCATCCCGGTCGTTCCGACAGAGCCGCTCGAGCCGGTCCGCCCGGATGAACAGGATGAGCCGGACGGGGATGGTCCCGGAGAAGAGATCCGCCGGCTGGACGAAGCCATCGAGGAGACGGCGGACTACCTGAAAGCCGTCGCTTCGGAGATGGGTGCAAAGGACGTTCACGTGTTTCATATGCTGGACGGGAAGAACCTTGAATTCCGGCTGGAAAGCCCCGACGCCGCACTGCTCATCGGGAAGCGCGGGCAGACGCTGAACGCGCTCCAGCAACTCGTCCAGGTTGTCGCCAACAACAAGGCGAAGCAGTTCCTTCTCGTGTCCGTCGATGCCGGGGACTACCGGGCAAGGCGGAAAGAGACGCTTGAGGAACTTGCGGAGCGGAAGGCCGACCAGGCCGTCCGGACCGGACAGCGGATCGCCCTCGAACCGATGCCTGCCGGCGAACGCAAGATCATCCACAACGCTCTGTCGGAGCGGTTTGATGTCGACACCCGTTCGGAAGGCAGGGAACCTCACCGCCATCTTGTGATCGAGCCGCATAAGTGAATCACCTAAGCTTGGAGACCGGGCAGCCGCCGTGCTGCCCGGTCTTTTTGCACTTTTATCCGGCGCGATCCGCTTTCCCGGACGTGTATTCGGCAGACAGCAAACATTTCCGGAAACCGCCACTTTTGAAATGGAGGCGTTTATGGTACTATAATACGTTAGATAACCGTGTCGATTTCCGGTTATCCACATGTGGACAATCAGGAAAGAAAGGGTGGCCTCAATGGAATTTGATACGATAGCGGCGATATCCACACCGATGGGCGAAGGGGCGATTGCGATCGTCCGCCTGAGCGGGGATGAAGCGGTCGCCATCACGGACAAGCTGTTCCGCGCACCTTCGGGGAAGCCGCTGTCGTCGATGGCCTCCCACACGATCCACTACGGGCATCTTCTCGACCCGGAAACCGGTTCCGTCGCGGAAGAAGTGATGGTGTCGCTCATGAAGGCGCCGAAGACGTTCACGCGCGAAGACGTCGTGGAGATCAATTGCCACGGCGGCCTCGTATCGGTGAACCGGGTGCTGGAGCTCGTGCTCAGGAGCGGCGCCCGTATGGCGGAACCCGGCGAATTCACGAAACGGGCGTTCCTGAACGGGCGGGTTGACCTGTCCCAGGCTGAAGCGGTGATCGACCTGATCCGTGCGAAGACGGACCGGGCGATGGACGTGGCGCTCGGCCAGATGGAAGGCCGGCTGTCCCGGCTGATCGGCAGCCTCCGCCAGGCGCTCCTTGATACGCTCGCGCAGGTCGAGGTGAACATCGACTATCCGGAATACGATGATGTGGAAGAAATGACGCTTCCGGTGCTCATCGAAAAGTGCGCATGGGTGGAGTCGGAGATCGACAAGCTCATCCGGACATCGGGCCAGGGGAAAATCCTCCGCGAAGGCCTCTCCACCGCCATCATCGGCCGGCCGAACGTCGGCAAGTCATCGCTCCTCAACAGTCTGCTGCAGGAGAACAAGGCGATCGTCACGGACATTGCCGGGACGACGCGGGACATCATCGAGGAATATGTCAATGTCCGCGGCGTGCCGCTGAAGCTTGTCGATACGGCGGGGATCCGGGAGACCGAGGACATCGTCGAACGGATCGGCGTCGAGCGCTCCCGGAAAGTGCTGAAGGAAGCGGATCTCATCCTGCTCGTCCTGAACAGCTCCGAGGAACTCGCCGAAGAAGATATCCGGCTGTTTGAAGCGGTTCGGGGAATGGACGTCATCATTGTGGCGAACAAGACCGACCTCCCGCAGAAGCTCGACTTTGAAAAAGTCCGGAAACAGGCGGAAGGCGCCCGGCTCGTCACCACCTCGCTCACCCGTGACGAAGGGGTCGATGAGCTGGAGGAAGCGATCGCCTCGATGTTCTTTGAAGGGCACACCGGCTCGCAGGACATGACCTACGTGTCCAATGCGCGCCACGTCTCGCTTCTCCACAGCGCACGCCAGTCTGTCCGGGATGCGATCGACGGAGCAGAGGCGGGCGTGCCGGTCGACATCGTGCAGATCGATGTGACGCGCGCCTGGGAAATCCTCGGTGAAATCATCGGGGACACGGTCCAGGACAGCCTCATCAACGAATTATTCTCTCAGTTTTGCCTTGGAAAATAACGAACTGCCGGCATCAGGCCGGCTTCATATATTCTTAAATTAGGAAGGGTGACGAACATGCCGCAATTCGAAGCAGGCAAGTTCGACGTAATCGTCATCGGAGCGGGGCATGCCGGCGTGGAAGCCGGACTGGCCTCCGCAAAGATGGGCGCATCGACGCTGATCCTCACGATGAACCTCGACATGATCGCCTTCATGCCGTGCAACCCGTCGATCGGCGGGCCGGCGAAAGGGATCGTCGTCCGCGAAATCGACGCGCTCGGAGGCGCGATGGGGAAAGTCATCGATAAGACGCATATCCAGATGCGCATGCTGAACACAGGAAAAGGGCCTGCCGTCCGGGCACTCCGGGCACAGGCGGACAAAGTGCTTTATCAACAGGAAATGAAGCGGATGCTCGAGGAACAGGAACATCTTTCGCTCCATCAGGGGATCGTCGAGGAACTCATCGTCGAGAACGGCGAAGTGAAAGGCCTCATCACGCAGGTCGGCGCCGTCTACCGCGCGGAAACGGTCGTCGTCACGACGGGCACGTTTCTCCGCGGGGAAATCATCATCGGCGACCTCAAATACTCAAGCGGCCCGAACCACCAGCAGCCGTCGATCGGCCTGGCGGAAAACCTCGAGGAACTCGGCTTTGACATGGTCCGGTTCAAGACCGGTACGCCGCCTCGCGTCAACAGCCGGACGATCGACTACAGCAAGACCGAAATCCAGCCGGGCGACGAGGAACCGCGGGCGTTCAGCTATGAGACGACCGAATTCATCACCGACCAGCTGCCGTGCTGGCTGACGTATACGACGGCCGAAACACATGAGGCCATCAATGAAAACCTGCATCTTTCCCCGATGTATTCGGGCATGATCAAAGGGAAAGGGCCGCGCTACTGCCCGTCGATCGAAGATAAGATCGTCCGGTTCTCCGATAAGCCGCGTCATCAGATCTTCCTTGAGCCGGAAGGGCGCAATACGCGCGAAGTGTACGTGCAGGGGCTTTCCACAAGCCTTCCGGAGCATGTGCAGCGCCGCCTGCTCGAAACGGTCCCGGGGCTTGAAAAGGCGGAGATGATGCGCGCCGGCTATGCGATCGAATACGATGCCATCGTGCCGACGCAGCTCTGGCCGACGCTGGAGACGAAGCGGATCCGCGGTCTGTATACGGCAGGCCAGATCAACGGGACGAGTGGATACGAGGAAGCGGCCGCACAGGGCATTATGGCCGGCATCAATGCCGCCGCCCGGGTGCTCGGCCGCGGCGAGATCATCCTGAGCCGCTCCGATGCCTATATCGGCGTCCTCATCGATGACCTCGTGACGAAAGGGACGAACGAACCGTACCGGCTGCTCACTTCCCGTGCCGAATACCGCCTTCTCCTCCGCCATGACAACGCCGACCTCCGCCTGACGGAGCTCGGCCACCGCATCGGCATGCAGGGGAATGAGCGGTACGAGGCGTTCACCCGCAAAAAGCGGATGATCGAAGAGGAAATCGCCCGTCTCCGCGCGACCATCCTGAAACCGGATGAAGCCCTTCAGGGAGCAATCCGTGAGATCGGCGGCACCGAACTGAAGGAAGCCGTCCATGCTTCCGACCTTCTGAAACGGCCGGAGATCCATTACGGGCTCATCGGCAGCGTCACCCCGCCGCCTGCGGAACTTCCGGATGACGTGAAGGAACAAGTCGAAATCCAGATCAAGTACGAAGGCTATATCGACAAGTCGATGCAGCAAGTGGACCGCCTTAAAAAGATGGAAGACAAAAAGATTCCGGAAGACATCGATTACGACGCCATCCAGGGCATCGCCTCCGAAGCGCGCCAGAACCTGAAGGAGGTCCGCCCGCTCTCCATCGCGCAGGCTTCCCGGATCTCCGGGGTGAACCCGGCGGACATCTCGATCCTCCTTGTGTATATCGAACACGGCAAAATCGCCAAAGTCACGAACTGAATCATAAAAGAACGGGCCGATGTGAACGATTCGCATCGGCCCGTGCCATGGAAGGGGCACCGTCTCATGAATGAAGAACAATTTATCCGCCACCTGGCAGAGCACGGCATCGAGCTCAGCGAGAGGCAGATCGGGCAGTTCCGGCGTTACTTCGAACTGCTCGTCGAATGGAACGAGAAAATGAACCTGACTGCGATCACCGACCGGGAACAGGTTTACCTGAAGCATTTCCTCGACTCGGTCAGCTTGGCATTCCGGACGCCGTTCGACGGTCCGCTCACGATCTGCGATGTCGGCGCAGGCGCAGGATTCCCGAGCATTCCGCTGAAAATCTGCTTCCCGGATCTGCGCGTCACGATCATTGATTCGCTAAACAAGCGCATCACGTTCCTGGATGAGCTTGGCAAGGAACTCGGACTCGACCATGTCCGTTTTGTCCACGCGCGTGCGGAAGAGGCCGGACGCAATCCACAATACCGGGAGGCATTCGACATCGTCACGGCCCGTGCGGTCGCCAGGCTGCCGGTGCTCGCCGAACTCTGCCTGCCGCTCGTGAAGGAAGGCGGCCGGTTCATCTCCATGAAGGCGGCAGCGGCCGGAGAAGAACTCGAGGAAGCGGAATACGCAGTGCGGACGCTCGGGGGCCGGCTGCACGATTCATTCTCGTTCCTTCTTCCCGTCGAAGAAAGCGAACGCAATATCTTCGTTTTCGACAAAGTGTCCAAGACCCCGAAGAAATACCCGAGAAAGCCGGGCACACCGGGAAAACTGCCGCTCATGAAGTGACCGTTCCACGTGGAACATCATTGAAGGATTTCCAGCCTGCCTATCGAATTACTTAAGGAGCAAGGATGTTCACTAGGGGGTGCCCGGTTTGAAAAGCACGTTCTCACGTTTTTTCGGGAACAACGAAAAAGAAGAATTGCTTGAGACGGACGCAGCGGAGCGGTCAGAGGATGTCATCAAGATTCCGCTCGCTGATATCATACCGAACCGATTCCAGCCGAGAACGATCTTCGATGAAGAGAAAATCGACGAGCTGGCTCGGACGATCAACATACACGGTGTCATTCAGCCGATTGTCGTAAGACCGATTGAGGATGGGAAATACGAAATCATCGCGGGCGAGCGCCGATACCGGGCGATGAAGAAGCTGAACTGGCCGGAAGTGCCTGCAATCGTCCGGGACATGGATGACAAGGAGACCGCTTCCGTCGCGCTCATCGAGAACCTGCAGCGTGAAGAGCTGACGGCGATCGAGGAGGCGATGGCCTACGACAAGCTGCTGAAGCTTCACTCGCTCACCCAGGAAGCACTCGCCCAGCGGCTCGGAAAGGGACAGTCGACTGTGGCCAACAAGCTCCGGCTCCTGAAGCTGCCCGATCCCGTCCGAAGAGGAATCCTCGACCGCCAGATATCGGAGCGCCATGCCCGCTCCCTGCTGACTCTGAAGGAAGAGGCGCTCCAGCTTCAGCTATTCGATGAAATAAAAGAACAGGAATACAACGTCAAGCAGCTGGAAGAACGGATCCGGGAGATTCTCGACCCGGAAGAGGAAGAGGCGGAGGCGGAAGAAGAGAAAAAGCCGAAGACGAGGCGCAAGGCGGTCAGCAAGGATGTCCGGATTGCCCTGAATACAATCCGCCAGTCGCTGTCCCTCGTCAAACAAAGCGGCATCAGCCTGAAGACCGAGGAAGAAGACGAAGAAGACTTTTACAAGATCACCGTCAGGATTCCGAAGAAAAAGTGACTTTTTCTCTTGCCGTATCCCGGCAGGAGTTTTTTCCGTCCCAAAAGGCAAACGGACAGTTTTTTGATAGAATGGAAGCAACGGAAACTCAATTGCCGGCCGGCCCGGCAGACTACCGCAACGACAGCAGTTGGAAAGCAGGTGCATTGTGGGAAGAATCATATCGATCGCCAACCAGAAGGGCGGCGTCGGGAAGACGACGACATCTGTCAACCTAAGTGCGTGCCTTGCCCATCTCGGCAAGAAAGTGCTGCTGATCGATACCGATCCGCAGGGCAACGCAACGAGCGGCGTGGGTGTCAACAAAGGCGACGTTCATCACTGCATTTACGATATTCTGATTGACGATGCCGATGTCCGGAGCACCGTCCTGCCGACGGCGGTGGACAATCTGAGCATCATTCCGGCGACCATTTCTCTTGCCGGAGCCGAAATCGAACTTGTCTCCACCATTTCACGCGAAGTGCGGCTCAAGCATGCGCTCGATGAAGTGCGGGACGACTACGACTATATCATCATCGACTGCCCGCCTTCGCTCGGCCTGCTGACGCTGAACGCATTGACGGCTTCCGACGGGCTCATCATCCCCGTCCAGTGCGAGTACTATGCACTCGAGGGCCTGAGCCAGCTGCTCAGCACAATCCGTCTTGTCCAGAAACACCTCAACCAGGACCTGATGATCGACGGGGTCCTGCTGACGATGTTCGATGCCCGGACAAACCTTGGCATCCAGGTCATCGAGGAAGTGAAAAAGTATTTCCAGGACAAAGTGTACAGCACGATCATCGCGCGCAATGTGAGGCTCAGTGAAGCCCCGAGCCACGGCGAGCCGATCATCATCTACGATCCGAGGTCCCGAGGTGCTGAAGTGTACCTAGAATTGGCGAAGGAAGTGATCCATAATGGCGAAAGGGTTAGGTAAGGGACTCAATGCGCTTTTCCCCGGAGAGTCGATGAAACAGTCCGAAAGCGTGGAACAGCTTGACCTGAAACTGTTGAAGCCGAATCCCTACCAGCCGCGGAAGGTGTTCGACGAAGACGGCTTGGCCGAACTGACGGAGTCGGTCCGGGAACACGGCGTGCTCCAGCCGATCATCGTCCGGAAAAAGGGCAAGAAGTATGAGATCGTCGTCGGCGAGCGCCGGTTCCGGGCTTCCGGCAAGGCCGGACTCGACACGATCCCTGCAGTTGTCCGGGACATGACCGACCGGCAGATGATGGAACTCGCCATCCTCGAGAACCTCCAGCGGGAGGATCTGTCGCCGATCGAAGAGGCGGAGGCCTACCGCCAGCTGATGGAGAATCTCGGGCTCACCCAGGAGCAGCTTGCGTTCCGCCTCGGCAAAAGCCGTCCTCACATCGCCAACCATATCCGGCTCCTCGCACTTCCGGAAGAAGTCCGCGCGATGCTGTCGGACAGCGTCCTGTCGATGGGACACGGCCGGGCGCTTCTCGGCCTGAAACATAAACAGCAGATCGTCCCGCTCGCCAAGAAGACGGTGAGCGACGGGCTGAACGTCCGCCAGCTGGAAGCTCTTGTCCAGCGGATGAATGACAATGTTCCACGTGAAACGAAAGAAGAGAAAAAGGATATCTTCATTACGGAGAAGGAATCGGAACTGCGCGACTACTTCGGAACGAGCGTGACAATCCGGAAATCGAAAAACCGGGGAAAGATCGAGATCGAGTTCTTCACCGATGACGATCTGGAACGGATCCTCGAACTTCTGGAACAACAGCAATAAAAGAAAACCTGCCCTTTTTCCCGAATGAGGAAGGGCGGGTATATTTTTTGACAGGACGGGGGCTTTCCCATGGTCCTTTACGGGACACTCATCAACGTGGCACTTATCATCATCGGATCGATCATTGGGAGATTCCTCAGCAACATCCCCGATAGAATCAAAGAAACCGTGACCTATGCGATCGGCCTCGCAGTCATGGCCATCGGTCTTCAAATGAGCTTTGCAAGCACACAAATCATCATTGTCATCATCTCCATCGTGATCGGGGCGGCAATCGGCGAGTGGATGGATCTTGACGGCCGGCTCAACCGGCTGGGCGCCTGGATGGAATCGCTCGGCGGAAAAGACAAGGACGATGAAGGGCGTCAGGGAATTGCCCGGGGCTTTGTGACGGCGACGCTCATCTTCGTCATCGGTTCCATGTCCATCATCGGAGCGATCGACAGCGGCCTCAGGAATGACCACGATATCCTGATTGCGAAGGGGATCATCGACGGCTTCACGGCCCTCATCCTGAGCTCCACGCTCGGCATCGGCGTCATTCTCGCCGCTCTGCCCGTCTTCGTATACCAGGGGGCGATCACCCTCCTCGCCACTCAGATCAGCCTTTTCGTCCCGGATGACATGCTGCAGTTCTTCATCAGGGAAATGACGGCAACGGGCGGCCTGATGATCCTGGCGATCGGCCTCAACCTGATCGGCCTGACGAAGATCCGGGTGGCCAACCTCATACCGGGAATCCTAGTCGTGGCGGTCGTGACCGGCATCCTGTACGCTTTTGGATTCATGCCGGTGCCAGGCGAGTAAGATCGCCCGTGCCGTCAGCCGGCTCATCATGAACGGGAGATGCAGCCGGGTGTTCCGCAGCGCCTCATGGCCGTCCCCGACGGCGGCATTGACCACTCCCTTGATGGACAGATCGCCGACCGGCGGAAGGGTCTTCCCGACAGCCCGGCCGGGTTTGAGCGGCCTGTCCTCGACGATGATCTGGCCGATATGGGCCGGCTTTCCGAGGCAGGCATCGATTGCAACCGTGAACACCTGGTCCGATTTTCTGCCAGGGTTCAGCTTCTGTTCAAGATTGAGGGCATGCAGGGGCTGCTCAAGCGTCCCGATAAGCGGAAACGGGAACCCGGCCTGCTCGAACAGGGCCGTGCCGGTGAGCGGGCCGTATGAATCGCCCGTCGACCGGTCGGTTCCGATGCAGACAAACCGGATCGGACGCTCCCCGAACGGAACATTCCTCAAGAGCGTGGTCGACAGCCGCCAGGCACATCCCGGTTCCGAATGATGAAAACGTTCCTGAATCGTCAGAGCCGCAATGGTCATCATAGGACCCTCATTTCCATGCGTGTTTTTGGAAGTATACGCGAAAAGATGAGACGATATACGAGGGTTTTATGCGGGAGGTAGATTAATATGGCGCAGACGCCAACACCGGAAACACCGGAGACACCGGAGACACCGGTCTCAAAAGAAATCAACGAAGACCTTCAACAGTCATTTGACATGCTCAGCTCACTCAAAGACATGATACTCAGTGAAGACACCTGGATCCGGCTCGGATTCATCGGACTGAAGATCATCGTCATCATCACATTGTCCGCCCTCTTCGTGAGAGTCGGAAAGTCGGTCATCCGGCGGGCGTTCAGCATCAAGCTGAAAGGTCCGATCCGAGCCACGGAGCGGCGGGAACGGACGCTCATCAAGCTTCTGGAGAACGTCCTCGCTTACGTGGTCTACTTTTCTGCGATCATGGCAATCCTGTCGATCTTCAAGATCAATGTTGCCGGCCTGCTCGCGGGGGCGGGGGTTCTCGGCCTGGCCGTCGGGTTCGGCGCGCAGAGTCTCGTGAAGGATATCATCACCGGGTTCTTCGTTATTTTTGAAGACCAGTTCTCGGTCGGTGACTATGTGAAGATCGGAGATGCCGTCGGAACGGTCGAGGAAATCGGCCTCCGCACGACAAAGATCAAAACCTACACGGGCGAGCTGTACATCATCCCGAACGGGTCGATCACGGAAGTCGTGAATTCGTCGATTTACAATTCCACTGCGGTCATCGACATCAGCATCGCCCGGGAGACGAATCTCCAGGAAACCGAATCGCTCATCCGCTCTTTCCTGGCCGGGATCATGGGCAAGGAAGACTATCCGGAAATCCTCGCACCGCCGGAGCTGCTCGGCGTCCAGAGCCTCGAAGCACATGAAATCCTTCTGCGGATCACGGCGGAAACGGCCCCGATGATGCAGTATGCCGTGGAGCGGCGGCTGCGGAAAGACCTGAAGAAGTTCCTGGAAGACAATCATATCGAAAGCGCCTACCCGAAAATGGTCATGGTGGACAAGAAAGGCACAAAGAACGACGGCCAGTGAGCCAACAACCTGCAGCCGGAGGTGAGCAGAATGGAAAGCAAGCAGTATGCCATCGGGGACGTCGTGGAAATGAAGAAACAGCATCCGTGCGGGACGAACGCCTGGAAGATCATCCGCATGGGCGCGGACATCCGGATCAAATGCACCGGCTGCCAGCACAGTGTCCTTATCCCGAGGCGGGAGTTCGAGAAAAAGATGAAACGCATCCTCCAACAAGCCGACACAGGCGAATGATGGACAGTTCCGGCCTTTATTTCCTATAATGAAAAGGTTGTGGAAACTGATCAAGCTGGGGCAAGGCGCCCCTTAATGATTTGCATAGATCGAAAGGTTGTGGAAAACCATGGCACTAACTGCCGGAATCGTCGGTCTCCCGAACGTCGGGAAGTCGACCCTGTTCAACGCCATCACCAAATCCGGTGCGGAAGCGGCAAACTATCCGTTCTGCACGATCGACCCGAACGTCGGCATCGTGGAAGTGCCCGATGAGCGGCTCAATAAGCTGACCGAGCTCGTGAAGCCGAAGAAGACGGTCCCGACCGCGTTCGAATTCACCGACATCGCCGGGATCGTCAAAGGGGCCAGCAAAGGCGAAGGCCTCGGAAACAAGTTCCTTTCCCATATCCGGGAAGTGGACGCGATCTGCGAGGTCGTCCGCTGCTTCGCCGACGAGAACATTACGCACGTGTCCGGAAAAGTCGATCCGATCGAGGATATCGAAGTGATCAACCTCGAACTCATCCTGGCCGACCTCGAAAGCGTCGACAAGCGCCTCACCCGCGTGTCGAAGATGGTCAAGTCGAAAGACAAGGAAGCGATGCTGGAAGAGCCGATCCTCGTCCGGCTGAAGGAAGCGTTCGAAAACGAGAAGCCGGCCCGCTCGGTCGACTTCACGGATGACGAGCTGAAGGTCATCAAAGGGATGAACTTGCTGACGATCAAGCCGATGCTCTACGTCGCCAACGTATCCGAAGACGACATCGCGGATCCGGACGGCAACGAGTACGTCCAGAAAGTGCGCGAGTTCGCCGAGGGAGACAATGCCGAGGTGATCGTCGTCTGTGCGAAGATCGAAGAGGAAATGGCCGAACTTGATGACGAGGAGAAGGCGATGTTCCTCGAAGAGCTCGGCATCCGGGAAGCCGGACTCGACCAGCTCATCCGTGCGGCCTACCGGCTGCTCGGCCTCGCCACGTACTTCACGGCGGGCGAAAAAGAAGTGCGCGCCTGGACGTTCCGCAAAGGCATGAAGGCTCCGCAGTGTGCGGGCGTCATCCATACCGACTTTGAACGCGGATTCATCCGCGCAGAGACGGTCTCCTATGAAGACCTGCTCGCGGCCGGTTCGATGGCGGCCGCGAAGGAAGCCGGCAAGGTCCGCCTCGAAGGTAAGGAATACGTCGTGCAGGACGGCGACGTCATGCTGTTCCGCTTTAACGTATAAGAACACAACCAAAAACAGCTCCGCGGGTTTATCTCCGCGGAGCTGTTTTTATTATTCGCCGTCCGGACCCGGGCTGTAGGCGTAGAGCTTCGGCTTCTCAGGATCATCTTTGATGAGCCAGTCCCCCGGCAGCCGCTTCAGTTCCCGGTCCATCGCCAGGTCTCCCGCCGCCCCGCCGATCAGCCAGGCGGACAGGAATAAAAGAAGATAGCTGTCGAGCCAGAGGCCGACCGCAGCCGGCAGGATGCCGGTCATCCAGAGCGGCAGCAGCAGCGCCTTGCGCATGCCCCGGTTATGGATCGGAACTTTGGTCGTCGCATAGGCGATGCCGGCTTCGAGATTGAGGCCGAATGCCATTTCCCGGAACGGAACGCCGCCAAACAGCCGGAACCCGAGCAGATGGAACGCCTCATGAACGACGATCAGGACGACGTACCCGGCGATGAACAGAAGCGTTCCGATGATGATCCCCTTGATCGAAAAGGTGAACTCGAATCCGTCCCCGCGGAATAGGCTGTGCAGCAGTGCATTGCCCAAAAAGAGGAAGACGGTTGACAGCAGTGTCAGCCAGAGGCTCTCCTTCGCCACCTTCATCAGGTCCAGTTCCACTACCCGGTCCGGCTCCCGTCCCTCCAACTGTGAAAAATCCATGATTGATCCTCTTTTCTGGAAAAAATAACGATGAAACTCAACCCTCTGCCTGAATCATACTCCACCGGACAGCCCCCCCACCACCTTCACATCCGCCGGAAGACGTTTCCCGGGAAATCTTATCAGGCGACGACCGCGGCAAGCGAGTCTCCGGAGCGGAAATCAATCCCGCCCAAAATCGCCCATTCTCCTGTTTAATTCCAGGTTGAAATCAGACAAGCCCTGTGGTAGAATAAACCGATGTGAGTAAGTATTGATTATTTTACTCCTTGCCCGCCGCAAAACGCGCCGGGCCATACGTCCACAAGGAGGTGACATCTTGATGAATAAGTACGAAATCATGTACATTATCCAGCCGAAGATCGAAGACGAGGCGAAAAAAGCGCTTGTTGAGCGTTTTGACGGAATCCTCACTTCGAACGGCGCGGAGATCATCGAGTCGAAGGAATGGGGCAAGCGCCGTCTCGCTTACGAGATCAACGACTTCCGTGAAGGTATCTACCAGATCGTGAAGATCAATGCGCCTGCAGAAGCGATCGATGAGTTCACGCGTCTCGCGAACATCAACGAGAACATCATCCGTCACATCGCGATCCGCGAAGAAGACTGATGAGCTGACGTTATAAGCCAGACTATTACAAAGGGGGTTGTTTACTGATGATCAACCGTGTTGTCCTAGTCGGAAGGTTAACGAAGGATCCTGAACTGAAATACACCCAGTCGGGCATTGCCATGACCCGCTTCACACTGGCCGTGAACCGGACGTTCACGAACCAGCGGGGTGAGCGGGAAGCGGACTTCATCAACGTGGTGACCTGGAGAAAGCAGGCCGAGAACGTGGCCAACTTCCTCCGCAAGGGAAGCCTCGCAGGTGTCGACGGCCGGATTGAAACGAGCAGTTTCGACGGCCAGGACGGAAAACGCGTCTTCATGACGGAAGTTGTGGCGGACAGCGTCCAATTCCTGGAACCGCGGGGTGCAACGGCAGACCGCCAGCAAGGTTCACCGTCCTACGGGAACCAGCAGTCCGCTCCGTCCTACGGAAACCAGCAGAACCAGAACCAGCAGCCGAATTATCAGGGGCAATCCCCGAATCAAAATAACTACACACGCACCGACGAGGATCCGTTCACGCCGGGCGGCGGCCCGATCGAAGTATCGGACGACGACCTGCCGTTCTGATCAGGATGCGTGCATCTATGAGCAAAGGAGGCGAAACGCATGGCACCACGTCGTGGACGCAGACGCCGCAAAGTCTGCTACTTTACTTCCAACAACATTACGCGCATCGACTACAAAGACGTCGATCTGCTTAAAAAGTTCATCTCCGAGCGCGGGAAAATCCTCCCTCGCCGTGTAACAGGAACAAGCGCGAAATGGCAGCGTAAACTTACGCTCGCAATCAAGCGCGCCCGGATCATGGGTCTTCTCCCATTCACTTCGGAAGAACGCTGATTTATCAAGGAAGCCCCGGCCGGTCCGGGGCTTCTTTTCCATTTTACGGACGGGCTCCGCAGCCGATGCGGACACCCGTCCCTTTTTTGGTCCCTCCCCCGAAACATGATACAATGATAGGAAGATTCCATTGTGATTCTGATGGGAATCCTAATTTGAAAGAAGGCTGACAATGGGTACAGATCAAGCGAGAAGGACGACCTTCGGAGCCATGATGGCCGCCCTGTTCGCCCTGTTGGCGGCACTCACTTATTATGTGCCGATCATCGGCGCGGTCACCGTGTTTGCCATCCCGCTCCCCCTCGCACTCTACGGTGCCAGGTACAGCCGCGGACCGTCTCTGCTGGTCGCGGTTGCAGGGGTTGTCCTTTCATTCCTCATTGCCGGGCCGGGCGGGCTTCTGCTCGCCCTCCTGAACGCACCGATCGGCTTTGTCATCGGGGACGGCGTCCGGACCGGCAAAACCAAGCTTTACATTTTCATGGCTGCAGGACTGGCCATTCTCATCACCGGCGTCCTGCAGTACGCAGCGGCCGTCGCCTTCCTCGACATGAATATCATCGCCGAGCTGATGGACACGCTCCGGGCGTACTACGCGCAGACAGGCGAGATCATGGAACGATTCGGCCGGCTGCCGGACGGATACGACGAAATGGTGAACCAGATGATCCTTCTCATGCAAACCCTCGTCCCGTCCGTGTTCATCCTCGGTTCGTACTTGACGGCGTTCATCATGATATCGATTATCCTTCCGCTCATGAAGCGGCTCGGTGCGGACATTCCGAAATTCGGGAAGTTCCGGAGCATGAAACTTCCGGCCATCCTGCTCGTTTATTACGCGCTTGTGCTGATCCTGTCGCTCGTCTCGACGCCGGAGCCCGGAACGATGATGCACCTGATCATCAACAACGCCATGTTTGTCCTGAGGGTGCTGTTCTTCATCCAGGGCCTCTCGCTCCTGGCGTACGCCGTGCATGCCACCGGCTACCCGAAGTGGGTGCTCGTGATCGCCGTCCTGTTCGCTTTTCCGCTGTCGGCGATTGTCGTTCTGCTCGGCATCATCGATACCGGATTCAATCTCAGGGGATTCATCACGGGAAGCAAAGGAAAGTGAGTGGCTGACGAATGGGAACTTTTTTCAGACAACGACCGATACGGATCCCGCTTCTGGCTCTGACGGTCATCGCGGCCATTGCCGTGGTGCCGGTCACGCTGTACCGGGAATGGGCGGGCATCCTGTTCGCCATTGCCGCAGCGGCCGCTCTGGCCGTTGCCTGGCGGACCGAGGCGAAGACCTACGCAGAGACCGAAAAGCATATCGAGAACCTCTCCTACCGGATGAAGAAGGTCGGCGAAGAGGCGCTGCTCGAAATGCCGATCGGGATCTTGCTTGTCGATGACCGGTACACGATCGAGTGGTCCAATCCATTCATGGCCCAGCTCCTCGAGTACGATACGCTCATCGGCGAAGACCTGACCGGCCTGTCCGAAGATTTCCGGAGCTTCATGAAGGAAGACGCCGAACATGAAGGTGTCGTCTCTCTCGGAAACCGGAAATACAAGGTCGTCCACAAGCCGGAAGAAAAGCTCTTCTATCTGTTCGACATCACCGAGCAGCTCGAGATCGAGACGCTCTACTATGCGGACCGGACCGTGCTCGGCATGATCCTCGTCGATAATTATGATGAGCTGGCATCTGGCATGGACGACCAGACAAAGAGCCGGCTGAACAGCCTCGTCACGACGATCGTCAACAACTGGGGCACGGAGTACGGCATTTACGTGAAACGGTTCAGTTCGGACCGCTTCCTTGCCGTGCTGAATGAATCGATCCTCCACGAACTGGAGAAGGACAAGTTCCGGATCCTGGACGCCATCCGCGAAGAGACGGCCAGGGAGAGCTCCGCGCTCACGCTCAGCATCGGCATCGGGGCGGACTCCGGCTCGCTTCCCGAACTCGGGGAACTGGCGCAGTCGGGGCTCGACCTCGTCCTCGGCCGCGGAGGCGACCAGGTGGCGATCAAGCAGCCGAGCGGCCGTGTGAAGTTCTACGGCGGCAAGACCAATCCGGTCGAGAAGCGGACCCGCGTCCGGGCGAGGGTCATCTCGCATGCGCTGCGGGACCTCATCCAGGAAAGCGACAAGGTCATCGTCATGGGCCACAAGCTTCCGGACATGGATGCGATCGGGGCGTCCGTCGGCGTCCGCCGCATGGCCCAGATGAACAACGTCGAGGGCTATGTCGTCATCGACTTTGACGAGCTGGACTCGAGCGTCATCCGGCTCATGGACGAAATCCGCTCGGAGCCCGACCTGTTCCGCCATTTCCTCACGCCTGATGAGGCGCAGGCGATCATGACCGAACGGACGCTGCTCGTCATCGTCGACACGCACAAGCCGAGCTTCGTCATCGAGGAGCGCCTGCTCCAGAAGGCGGAGAAGACGGTCGTCATCGACCACCACCGGCGGGGCGAGGAATTCATCGCCGACACGCTTCTCGTGTATATGGAGCCGTACGCTTCGTCGACTGCGGAACTCATCACTGAACTGCTTGAGTATCAGCCGAAGGGCGACAAGCTTTCCATGCTTGAAGCGACCGCCATGCTCGCCGGCATCATCGTCGATACGAAGAGCTTCACGCTGCGGACGGGCTCCAGAACATTCGAGGCCGCTTCGTACCTCCGCTCGAACGGTGCCGATACGGTGCTGATCCAGCGGCTCATGCGGGAAGATATCGGAACGTACCTGGCCCGGGCGGACATCATCCGGACCGCCGAATTTTTCGGGGAGGGCATCGTCATCGCCCATGGACAGGACGGAGAGCCGCACAGCCCCGTCCTCGTCGCCCAGACGGCCGATTCACTGCTCTCGATGAAAGGGGTCGTCGCCTCATTCGTCGTGGCGGAACGGCCGGACGGGCGGATCGGGATCAGTGCCCGGTCTCTCGGCGACCTGAACGTCCAGGTCATCACCGAAAGGCTCGGCGGCGGCGGTCACCTGACCAATGCCGCCGCCCAGATTGAGGCAGGCTCGGTCGATGAAGCGATCGGCATGCTGACGGAAGCCATAAAAGAAACAACAGAAGGGGGAACCGAATCATGAAAGTGATTTTCCTGAAAGACATTAAAGGAACAGCGAAAAAAGGAGAAATCAAGGACGTCTCCGTGGGATATGCCCAGAACTTCCTGTTCAAGAACAAGATGGCGGTCGAAGCGACGCCGGCAAACCTGAGCAAGCTGGAGGGCCAGAAAAAGCGCGAGGAAAAAGACGCGGCCGAGGAACTTGCGGAAGCGAAACGCCTGAAGGAGAAGCTCGAGGCCGTCACGGTCGAGCTGAAGGCCAAGTCCGGCGAAGGCGGCCGCCTGTTCGGCTCGATCACCTCAAAGCAGATTGCCGCTGCGCTTGAGAAACAGCAGGGCATCAAGATCGACAAGCGGAAGATGGAGCTGCCCGACGCCATCCGTGCGCTCGGCTACTCGAATGTGCCGGTCAAGCTCCACACCGACGTCACGGCGACGCTCAAGGTGCACGTGACGGAAGAATAAGGGGAGAACGAAATGGAAACATTCGACCGGATTCCGCCGCATAACAACGAAGCCGAACAGTCGGTCATCGGCGCGATCTTCCTGGAACCCCAGGCGCTCATTTCCGCTGCCGAGACACTTGTTCCGGAAGACTTCTACCGGGTCTCCCACCAGAAGATCTTCCGGACGATGGTGGTGCTCAGCGACCGCGGAGAGGCGATCGATGTCGTCACGGTCACCGAGGAGCTGTCGGCGAAGAAAGAACTCGAGGACGTAGGCGGCATCTCCTACCTGACTGAGCTTGCAAACGCCGTTCCGACGGCTGCGAACGTTTCCTATTATGCCCGGATCGTTGAGGAGAAGGCGCTGCTGCGGCGCCTCATCCGGACGGCGACGGGCATCGTCGAGGACGGCTTCACCCGCGAGGATGAAGTGGACACGGTCCTCGCCGAAGCGGAGAAGAAGATGATGGAAGTCGCCAGCCGCAAAAACGCGGGCGATTTCAAACATATCAAGGACGTTCTCGTCCAGACTTACGACAACATCGAACTGCTTCACACGAGGAAAGGCGAAGTGACGGGGATTGCGACCGGCTTCCGTGACCTCGACAAGATTACGGCAGGCTTCCAGCGGAATGACCTGATCATCGTCGCCGCCCGGCCATCCGTCGGGAAAACCGCCTTCGCGCTGAACGTGTCGCAGAACGTCGCGACCAAGGCCGGGGAGAACGTGGCGATATTCAGCCTTGAGATGGGCGCCGACCAGCTCGTCATGCGGATGCTCTGCGCCGAAGGGAACATCGACGCGCAGGTGCTCCGGACCGGGGCGCTTGAGGCGGAGGACTGGCGGAAACTGACGATGGCGATGGGCAGCCTGTCGAACGCCGGCATCTTCATCGATGACACCCCGGGAATCCGGGTGAGCGAAATCCGCTCGAAATGCCGCCGGCTCAAGCAGGAATACGGCCTCGGGATGATCATGATCGACTACCTGCAGCTCATCCAGGGCAGCGGCGGCTCCCGGGACAACCGCCAGCAGGAAGTGTCCGAGATCTCCCGATCGCTCAAAGGGCTCGCCCGGGAACTCGAAGTCCCGGTCATCGCCCTGTCCCAGCTTTCCCGGGGCGTCGAACAGCGCCAGGACAAACGTCCGATGATGTCCGACCTGCGGGAATCGGGTTCCATCGAGCAGGATGCCGACATCGTGTCGTTCCTCTACCGGGAAGACTACTACGACAAAGAGACCGAAGATCAGAACATGATCGAGATCATCGTCGCCAAACAGCGGAACGGCCCGACCGGCACCGTGAAGCTCGCCTTCGTGAAGGAGTACAATAAATTCGTCAATGTCGACTGGAGCCAGCACGAAGCTCCGCCGGCTTAAACACGAACGTTGGATGCGAAGAGGCATCCAGGCGTTCGTGTTTTTTCTTGACCTCTCCGGGGAACACTGATAAAATGAACCTGTTTGAAATCGGACGTGAAAAGCCGTCCATCGGAGGTGCAGATCTATGCCATCAGTGGTGGTAGTCGGAACGCAGTGGGGAGACGAAGGAAAAGGGAAAATCACCGATTTCCTGTCGGAGCACGCGGAAGTCATCTCGCGTTATCAAGGCGGGAACAACGCAGGCCATACGATCATTTTCGGCGGTGAGACGTACAAGCTCCACCTGATCCCGTCCGGAATCTTCTATCAGGACAAGACATCGGTCATCGGAAACGGAATGGTCGTTGACCCGAAGGCGCTTGTTCACGAGCTGGAAGGCCTCCAGGCCCGGGGCGTCCAGACCGACAACCTGCGTATCTCGAACCGCGCACACGTCATTCTGCCTTACCATATCAAGCTGGATGAAGTGGAAGAACTCCGCAAGGGCGCAAACAAGATCGGAACGACAGGCAAAGGCATCGGGCCCGCCTACATGGATAAGGCCGGACGGATCGGCATTCGGATGGCCGACCTGCTCGACAAGGAAGTGTTCGAGGAGAAACTCACGCGCAACCTCGCCGAGAAAAACCGCCTGCTTGAAAAGATGTACGAAACAGACGGCTTCCGTGTCGAAGACATTCTCGAGGAATACTACGGCTACGGACAGAAAATCGCCCAGTACGTGACGGATACATCGAAAGTGCTCAACGACGCGCTCGACGAGGGGCGCCGCGTCCTGTTCGAGGGCGCCCAGGGCGTCATGCTCGACATCGACCAGGGGACGTACCCGTTCGTCACATCGTCCAACCCGGTTGCCGGCGGCGTCACGATCGGTGCAGGCGTCGGCCCGACGAAGATCGACCATGTCGTCGGCGTCTGCAAAGCCTACACTTCCCGTGTCGGCGACGGACCGTTCCCGACGGAGCTGTTTGACGAGACCGGCAACCGCATCCGCGAAGTCGGCAAGGAATACGGCACGACGACCGGCCGTCCGCGCCGCATCGGCTGGTTCGACACGGTCGTCGTCCGGCATGCGCGCCGGGTGAGCGGCCTGACCGATCTCACGGTCAACTCGATCGACGTGCTCACCGGACTTGAAACGGTGAAGATCTGCACCGCCTACCGGTACAACGGCGAACTGCTGACGGAATATCCGGCAAATCTCCGGGTCCTGGATCAGTGCGAACCGGTCTATGAAGAGATGCCGGGCTGGAGCGAGGATATCACGGGATGCCGTTCCCTCGATGAGCTTCCGGAGACCGCACGCCATTACCTGGAGCGCATTTCCCAGCTCACCGGGGTCCAGATCTCCATCTTCTCCGTCGGGCCGGACCGGACCCAGACGAACATCATCAAAAGCGTTTGGCGCTGAGCCTTTCAGGCAGCCGCCCTTCCCCATTGCGGAAGGGCGGCTTTTCTGTTTTCTTCGGATGCAAATAAAAGTAAAGAAAAATAAGTATTGGTGCACGATTTACAGTTAGATTACAAGTTGTTTACGTGCATTGTTTCCTTCCTAATTAACTGTTAAGGTGGGAAAGTTGATTTCAAGATATAAAACCACAGATAGAGAGAAGACAGAAAGGGAAACGGGAATGAGATGAACGACAAAGAGAGAGAACGACCATCATATAACCAGATAAACGGCAGGAAAAAGACTTCATTCAAAGCGAAACGGACGGGGATGGCGGTCATCCTCGGCCTGATGCTCTTCACCGGCACCGGCTTTGCGAAGGAGAGCCTGCACGATCAGTATCACGTCTATCAAGGCGATACATACATCGGGACTGTGACGGATCCCGGGATGATCGAACAAGTAAAAGATGAGAAGCTGCAGACCGTCAAGCAAGAGCATGCAGATCTGGACCTGGTGGCAGGGCGCGACGTGTCCATGGTCCAGGAAAAGGTATTTGGACAGAAAACCGCGGATGACGAGGAAACCGTCCAGAGGGAGCTCGAGAACAGGGTCGCCGTGGAAACGGAAGCGGTTGCCGTCGTGACCGGGGGCGAAACGGCAGTCCACGTCAAAGACCGGGCCGCATTCGACGAACTCCTGAAACAGCTGAAACTGGCCCACGTGACGAAAGAGGAGCTTGCGGCATACGAGCTGATGCAGAAAGACGAGGCGGCCCCCGCCCCTCTGTCGGAAGGGGAAACCCGCGTGATCGGGATCAATCTGCTCGGCGATCTGCAGGCGGATGACGTATTCACGGCTCCCGAACGGGTGCTGGATCCGGAACAAGCGGCCGCAAAGCTCCTCGCCGGCAAGCCGGTCGAAAAGGACTACACCGTCCTGCAGGGGGACGCCCCGGAAACCATCGCCAAAAAGCACGGCATCAGGACAGACCGGCTGCTTGAGCTGAATTCGGGCATGACCGCGAATTCCCTCATCCATCCGGGGGATGTGCTGAAGGTGCCGGGCACCGAGCCGTATGTCCAGGTGGCGGTCACCCGGGAGACAAAAGAATCCGCAGCTCTTCCCCACCGGACGGTGACTGAAGAAGACGCCAGCCTCCTCAAGGGGGAGACTGAGGTCAAACAACAGGGAACCGACGGGAAAAAAGAAGTCACGACCGTCAAGCTTTATATGAACGGAGACAAAACCGAAGACAAGGTGACGGAAGAAAAGGTGTTGGCCGAACCGGTTGACGAGATCATCCGAAAAGGAACGAAAGTCCTCGTCGGCAAAGGATCCGGACGTTTCATCTGGCCGGCACAGGGCGGCTACATCTCCAGCCAAATGGGCGCGCGATGGGGACGCCAGCACAACGGCATCGACATCGCCCGGCCATCCGGGCGCTCGATCCAGGCCGCAGACGGCGGAACCGTGAAAGCCGCAGGGCCGCTCGGCGGATTCGGCAACCGGATCGAGATCGACCACGGCAACGGGTACACGACCCTCTATGCCCATCTCGCTTCAATCAATGTCAAACCGGGCCAGAAACTCGCCCAGGGCACCCAGATCGGCGTCATGGGATCCACCGGCCACTCCACCGGCCTGCACCTTCACTTCGAAGTGAGGAAAAACGGAGCCCTCATCAATCCACTGAGCGTCGTCAGCCAATGAACGGCGCACCGAAGAAGCACCCGGTCTCTCGAAGAGAGACGGGTGCTTTTCTCTTGAGGGGCGAAACGTTGCGTATCTGAAGCGGAACGTTGTTTATCTGGGCTGAAACGTTGTGTATCTAAGGTGAAACGTTAATTTGCTAAGCTGAGACGTTAATTTGCTAAGGTGAAACGTTAATTTGCTAAGTTGAAACGTTAATTTGCTAAGGCAAAACGTTAATTTACTTAGCCGAAACGTTAATGATCTCCACAAAAAGACACAGCACAGACTCGAAACTGCAATCCCCTCTCTGCAACCCTCTCTAATCACTCCGCAGTTCCTGTCGGGAAATCCCGCTCTTCCATGCAGAAATACCGGGAAATAAGGCGGGAAATGATGAATATTGCCCGGGAAATAAACAGCGGGGATATTTCCCTGTCTTCTTCGTGACGGCGGGCAGGTGCGGAACAGGGCAAGTCATGATAGCATAGGAAGAATAAAGGATTCGTAGAACGATCCCATGTGGAGAAGGGAAGTAAAATTACATGAATAAGACGATTCTTGTAGTGGACGATGAAAAACCGATTGCGGACATTCTCCAATTCAATCTTAAAAAAGAAGGCTATACAGTTGTCACGGCCTATGACGGGGAAGAAGCGATCGAGAAGGCGGAAGAAGTCCAGCCGGATCTCGTTCTTCTTGATATTATGCTGCCGAAAAAGGACGGCATGGAAGTGTGTCGCGAACTGAGAAAAAAATACGATTTTCCGATCATCATGCTGACGGCGAAAGACTCGGAGATCGACAAGGTGCTCGGACTTGAGCTCGGTGCGGACGACTATGTGACGAAGCCGTTCAGCACACGGGAACTCATTGCCCGCGTGAAGGCGAACATGCGGCGGCATCAGGCCGCTCCGGCGGAAGAGGAAGGCGAAACGTCGAACGATATCGTCGTCGGCAGCCTGACGATCCAGCCGGATGCCTACCTCGTCCTCAAGCGGGGGGACCAGATCGAGCTCACCCACCGCGAGTTCGAACTGCTTCATTACCTGGCGAAGCATATCGGCCAGGTGATGACCCGTGAACACCTGCTCCAGACCGTTTGGGGCTATGACTATTTCGGAGATGTGCGGACAGTCGACGTCACCATCAGGCGGCTGCGCGAAAAGATCGAGGACAACCCGAGCCATCCGGCCTGGATCGTGACGCGCCGCGGAGTGGGGTACTATTTGCGCAATCCTGAACAGGAGTAACCAGGATGCAGAAAGTCGGTTTTTTCAGGTCCATCCATGTGAAGTTCGTCATTATATACGTCCTGCTCATTCTCATCGCCATGCAGATCATCGGCATCTACTTCGCGAAGGAACTGGAGCAGACGCTCAATGACAATTTCAAGAATTCCATCATAGACCGGGTGAACCTGCTTGAATTCAGCGTGAGGGAAGAAATGCTGAGACAGCGGACCGAGGAAGACCCGACGCTTGAACAAAGCCTGCGGACGGTGCTGTCGGGCTTTTCTTCCGATGACATCAATGAAGTGCGGGTCATCGACTCGAAATACCGGATCCTCGCCACTTCAGAGCTTGATAACCAGACGCTCGTCGGGCAGCGGACGAACGTTGACCTGATCCGGAACTCGATCAATGCAGAATCTGAATTCGAGAACACGGTGCTCGACAAGACGAACAAGCGCGTATGGGTGCTCGCGGAGCCGATCATTGCAGACGGCGAAGTGATCGCCTCCCTTTACATTCAATCAAACATCGAAAAGGTATTCGGCCAGATCAATGAGATCAACCAGATTCTGGCCGGCGGGACGGCATTCTCCCTCGGCATCACGATCGTCCTCGGGATCCTGATCGCCCAGACGATCACCCGGCCGATCGCCGACATGACGAAGCAGGCGACAGCCATGGCGAAAGGGAACTTCGCCCGGAAGGTCAGGGTGTACGGTCAGGATGAGATCGGGGAACTGGCGAAGGCGTTCAACCACCTGACGACGGGTCTCCAGGAAGCCCAGTCTTCCACCGAGTCCGAGCGCCGCAAACTGGCGTCCGTCCTTTCGAACATGACGGACGGAGTGATTTCGACCGACCGGAAAGGCCGCATCATCCTGATCAATGATACGGCGCTCGGCATGCTCGGCGTTCCGAGGGAGCATGTGCTGAACCGGCCGGCCCCCGCTGTGCTCGGCCTGGAACAAGAGTATACATTCGAGGATCTGGTCGATCAGAAAGAGCCGGTGACGATAGACTTCAGCACAGACGATCAGCCGTACATCCTCCGGGCGAACTTCTCGGTCATCCAGAAAGAGACCGGATTTGTGAACGGCCTGATCGTCGTGCTTCACGACATCACCGAGCAGGAGAAAATCGAGATCGAGCGGCGGGAGTTCGTCTCCAACGTCTCCCATGAACTCCGGACCCCGCTCACGTCGATGAGAAGCTATCTCGAGGCGCTTGCGGACGGAGCGTGGAAGGATGAGGAGATCGCCCCTTCCTTCCTGCATGTGACACAGACCGAGACGGAGCGGATGATCCGGCTCGTTTCCGACCTTCTGCAGTTGTCCCGCATGGACAGCCGCGAATATGAACTCAATATCGATATCGTCGACTTCGTGAAGTTCTTCCACCGGATCATCGACCGGTTCGAACTGATGAAGTCGAAGGATGTCCAGTTCATCCGGCTGATTCCGCCGGGGCCGCTTTACACGGAAATCGACATGGATAAAATGACGCAGGTCATCGACAACATCATTTCGAATGCCCTGAAATACTCACCGGACGGCGGGAATGTCCAGTTTTCCGTCCTCGTGGAAGAAGAACGTCTGAAGGTGTCCGTCTCCGATGACGGGATGGGCATCCCGGAAGCGAACGTCAAGCGGATCTTCGAGCGGTTCTACCGCGCCGACAAGGCCCGCTCCCGCGCGATGGGCGGCACGGGCCTGGGACTTGCCATCGCCAAGGAAATGATCAATGCGCACGGCGGGGATATATGGGCCGAGAGCGAGGAAGGCAGAGGGACGACGGTCTTCTTCACCCTGCCGTTCGAGCTGGAAGAGGCAGGTGAGTGGGATTGAAATACGTCGAACAAGTCAAATCGGCCGTGCTGATCCTTCTGATCGTCCTGAGCGTCACGCTGACGTTCTCGATCTGGACGTACAAGCCCAACTACGAGCCGATTGAAAAAGCGCCGACCGCGGACGTCTCCATTGCGGACAAGAGAAAAATCGAAGACATCATCAAGCCGTACAAGCTTTTGGCCAATTCGGAAGAAGGGCTAAAGGGGACGACCGACCAGAAAGTGCTCGGGGAGTTCGTGGATAATGTGAAAACATGGACCTTCCAGGACCTGACTCTCTCCGATCCGGAAGTGACGGCCGCCGACCTGAACGAAATCGTCGGCAAGCCGGGAAGGCTCGTCCTGTTCTTCCCGGCTCCGATTCCGTTCGGCGTCATCGACAATCTGTTCAAGTTCACCGATTCGGTGTCCAACGAATCGTCATTTGAGCGCATCATCATCGAAAAGCCGGATGCATCGGGGCGCATCGCGGTTCATTTTGCCGGAGGAGAAGGCGGCCGGATGTTCACGGCCATGGCCCGTGGCGTCGAGCAGGCGAAATTGAATGAATTCTTGACCCGGGCAGAAACATTTCCTTCTTATGCCGTAGTGAAGCGGCAGGGCGCCCGTTCGCTTTACCTTCCGGACGAACCGGCATCGGTTGACGAGCTCAACTACCTGATGGAAGAAGTGAGCCCCTCCCAGTTCCGGCGTGCATTGTTCGGGGACAAAAATACGGTGAAACGCGAGCAGGGCGGATCATGCAGGGAAGAGTATTCGGACAACGCCGCCATCATGTCGGTCGACACTTGCATGAAGACGCTCTCGTACGTCTATCCACATACGAACGCCGAGAACAAGGAAGTGTCGATTCCGTCTGAGTTGCTGCTGGGGAGTCTCGACTTCATCAACCAGCACGGCGGCTGGACGAATGATTTCGTATTCGCCGCAATGGATCCGATCAAAAGACAGGTCGAGTTCCGTCTCCAGCTGCGCGGTTATCCGGTGTTCAGCAATACAACCTGGACACACATCACCCAAGTATGGGGGGACGGGCGGATTTTCCGGTACATGCGCCCGTATTACTCGTTGGACGGACCGTTTCCGGGCAAGGGTCAGAGCATCCTGGAGGCCGGGACCGATGCGGCGGAATGGCTCCGCGCCAAAAAAGGTGATGACTTCTCGGAAATCGGCGAAATCATGCAGGGTTATACGATGCGGCAGGGCGAGCAGGCGAACCTGTACCTGCTCGAGCCCGCCTGGTATTACAAGGAGAATGGCACGTGGAAGCAAGTGAAGCCGGAAGAGGGGGGTGCGGCGAATGGACTGGAGTAAGACGAAGACGATTTTCATCATCGTGTTCGCCGTCCTGAACGTCTTCCTCTATTCACTCTACGTAAACCGCTTCACGGAGCTCCAGCGGCTGGAAGTGCTCGGCGAGACGAAGATCGAAGATCGTCTGAAGAACGACGGCATCACCTACCAGAAGCTTCCCGAGATTGCCAATGCCTCCTACGTTTCCGGAGAGGGCCGGATATTCGGCCCAGAGCTCCAGAAGGATCTGAACGACCAGGAAATCCGGCTCCTGGAGGACGGCAGCGTCGTGGAAGCCGAACTCAAGAAACCGGTGAGTATCAAAGGTGAAGGCGACTCCCTCGATTTCTCGGAATTCCTCGGGAAGCATGTGAAGGGCGGGACGTCTTATACGCTCTGGAAATCCAACGAGAAAAAAAGGGAAGCCGTTTTCTTTCAGCAGATCGGGCCCTACCCGATCTACTTCAATGCCAATTCGACGCTCGTCGTGAACTGGAACGAGGATCTGGAAGTGACGGATTATGTCCAGAAGATGATGGACGAGCTCGTCCCGTCCAACGAGGAGAAGGACCTGTTCCCGCCGATCCAGGCGATCAATGCCCTTTATTCCAAAGGGATGCTGAAAACGGATTCCGAGATTACGAAGGTCGAGATGGGCTATTCTCCGCTTGTGATGCTCACCCAGACGCAAGTGTTTGCCCCGACCTGGCATATTCATGTAAAATTGAATGACGGGGCTACCGAAGACTACTTTGTCAACGCAGTCGACGGTAAGATCCTGGATAAGCTTCCTGAGCAGATCAGCGGGGAAGACGGTTAGGAGGCAGGCCGGACATGCGTTTCAGTGTATTGGCCAGTGGCAGCACGGGCAATTCCATTTACATCGAGAACGACGAACATGCCTTTCTCGTCGACGCGGGCCTGAGCAACCGGAAGCTCGAAAAGCTTCTCGGCCAGGCCGGACGCGATATGAAGAAGATTGACGGCATTTTCGTCACCCATGAACATAGCGACCATATTCGGGGACTTGGCGTGGCGGCACGGAAGTACGGCGTGCCGGTCTATGCCAATGAAAAGACGTGGAAGGCGATGGACGGCCTCGTCGGTGAGATTCCGACGGACCAGAAATTCATCTTCGACATGGAGACGGTGAAGACGATCGGCAGCTTCGATATCCAGTCGTTTGCCGTCTCCCATGATGCGGCGGACCCGATGTTCTATATTTTCCACGAAGGCGGCCGCAAGCTCGTCCTCATCACGGACACCGGCTACGTCAGTGACCGCATGAAGGGCTGGATCAGCGGAGCGGATGCCTACGTATTCGAAAGCAACCATGACGTCAGCATGCTTCAGATGGGCCGGTATCCATGGAACATCAAGCGCAGGATCCTGAGCGATGTCGGCCACGTGTCCAACGAGGACGCGGCGGTCGCGATGAGCGAGGTCGTGGGGCAGAAAGAGACGAGCATCTATCTTTCCCACCTTTCGAAAGACAACAATATGAAGGACCTGGCGAGGCTGAGCGTCGCCCAGACATTAGAGACATGCGGAATCCGGGTCGGGGAATTCGTCAATCTGTTTGATACGGATGCCGAACAGCCGACCGAGCTCGTCCCGGTCTGAGAATGAGGCCTGTCCCTTTCGCGGGGGCGGGCTTTTTTTCGGTACTGCGCTTCCTTTTCCGGCGCCCGGCCTGTTTTGCTCCCGGTCCGTTGTGTTCGAACCGGCCGATTCGGGTAATCTAATGGCAGTCAGACCAATGGAAGGAAGGATTGCGATGCAGAAACCGAATGGAAATGTGCGGCGGATGACAGGAGCGGCGGGCGCCGTCCTGACGGCCATGCTGCTGCAGGGCTGCCTTATGCCGGACAGCACGGCCGATGGGCCGGATAGCAACGAAGAGGCGGACGGCAAGCAGGCCGAGGCCACCGAAACCGCGGCCTCCGGCAAGAAAACAAAGTCCGTCTCGATGGATATCAACACCGGAATCACCGAAGCGGTGGAAGAGACATCATCTGCGGTCGTCGGGGTGACGAACCTCCAGACGTCCGGTGATTACTGGACGAACAATGCGACGGAGCCGGTGCCGGTCGGAGTGGGTTCCGGGGTCATCTACAAGAAGAAGGACGGCAAGGCCTATCTCGTGACGAACAATCACGTCGTCGAAAAAGCGACCCAGCTTGAAATCACGCTGGACGACGGGACAAAGGCCGAGGGGAAACTGCTCGGCACAGACATCTGGACAGACCTCGCCGTCGTTGAGATGGATGATGCGGATGTGAAGGACGTCATCGAATTCGGCGATTCCGACGCCCTGAAGCGCGGGGAGACCGTGATTGCAATCGGCAATCCGCTCGGCCTCGGATTCTCGGGCTCGGTCACAGTGGGCGTCATTTCCGGAACGAACCGCTCGATTCCGATTGACCTGAACGGCGATAACCGGGTGGACTGGAACGCCGAGGTCCTCCAGACCGATGCGGCGATCAATCCGGGCAACTCCGGCGGTGCGCTCGTCAACCTCGCCGGCCAGCTTGTCGGCATCAACTCGATGAAAATATCGGAAGAGACGGTGGAAGGGATCGGTCTGGCCATCCCGATCAACTCGGCGGAGCCGATCATCAAAGATCTGGAAGAGCACGGGGAAGTCCGCCGGGCACAGATGGGGGTCACGCTGATCGACTTGATCGATGTTCCGGCCGTTCATCAGAGGGAAACATTGAAACTGCCCGAAGACGTGACCGCAGGAGTCGTTGTGGATGAGATCTCGCAGGGATCGCCTGCAGCCAAGGCCGGCCTGCAGCGCTTCGATGTCATTACGGAGCTGGACGGAAAAAATGTGGCGGATATGATCGAACTCCGCAAACACTTGTATAATGAAAAGAAGCCGGGCGACAAGATGAAGGTCGGGCTCTACCGGAACGGCAAACATGAGGAAGTCGAACTGACATTGTAGCATTCTGCAACTAATAGACTGAACTTTTCATCGAATGTTACAAATATTAATATCCACAAAGGGCAGACCGGGGGATAAGTCGACCGGCTGCCCATTCTTTTCAGTTTGATCGTTGCAATATGCACATTGTGGATAAGTCAGTGTGAATGTTCATAACTTTATATCGAAAAAGGAGGCATGACAAGATGGAAACCTTGAAGGTCAACAGCTGTGAAACCCATATATACCGGGCTTTGGACGAAGTCACCGCCCGGACGGAGAGCTTTCCGGTGATGGAGGAAATCCCCGGAGGAGAAGAGTTATCCACACCTTGCGAGTATTGTTCACAGCCCGCTATATATGTTGTGGCGAACGCATAGTCGGACACCATATGTTGTTTACTCCTGTGGATATGTGCATAAATGCTGTGAATAACCTTAAACATGAAGGTGGACAAGCTGTGAGTATTACAATTGTGACAGTCGGAAAGCTCAAGGAAAAATATCTGAAATCAGGCATCGAGGAGTACGAAAAACGGTTGCGGCCGTATACTAAAATCGATTTGGTGGAAGTAGCGGACGAAAAAGCGCCCGAGCAGCTGAGCGGGGCCGAGATGGAAATGGTGAAGAAGAAGGAAGCGGAACGGATTTTGTCGAAACTCCCGCCGGATGCCCATGTGATCGCACTGACGATCAACGGGAAGCAGAAATCCTCCGAAGAGCTGGCTGATCGGCTGGAGTCTCTCATGACCTACGGGAAAAGCAAAATCGTCTTTGTGATCGGCGGCTCGCTCGGCCTTCAAGAGGATGTATTGCGCCGTGCCGATGAGCAGCTGAGCTTTTCACGCATGACCTTCCCCCATCAGCTCATGAAGCTGATCCTGCTCGAGCAGGTGTACCGGGCGTTCAAAATCCTGAAGCATGAGCCGTATCATAAGTGACGATAAATCCAATGCCGAGCAATGCCGGGTCCGGAATTCTCCGGCGGCATTGCTTTTTCTATTCTGGACCCGTTCCTGTCAAGATTGCCGGTTCTGTTTGATGACAGGACAGGCTGTTTACCAGGCTCTATAATGGGAACAGCAGGAAAGACTTCTCGCTTTTTTGCCTGCTGAAAACAGGATATAATTCTAATATCGCTATTTCAGACAAAAATCAATCATTCTCGGCACCGGCTTGTTATAATATAGGATGGAATGTTTTTTCGGTGGTGTCTCAAGTTCTGGCACCGAAACAGTTGGATACACTCTTTTGCAAATATAAGGGATAAGGAAGGTTGTCATGAGCAGCATAAACAAGAAGACAGATGTGATCTTAATCGGTGCAGGAATCATGAGTGCCACGCTGGGTTCGATGCTGAAGGAACTGGCACCCGAATGGGAAATCAAAGTGTTCGAGAAGCTGGCGGAGCCGGGCGTAGAAAGCTCGAATGAATGGAACAACGCGGGCACGGGCCACTCCGCCCTGTGCGAACTGAACTATACACCTGAAAAGGCGGACGGCACGCTCGACATCACAAAGGCCGTCAAGGTCAACGAGCAGTTCCAGCTGTCCCGCCAGTTCTGGTCGTACTTGGTCGACCGGAACCTGATCCAGAACCCGCATGAGTTCATCATGCCCCTCCCCCACATGAGCTTTGTCGAGGGCCGGGATGATATCAACTTCCTGAAGAAGCGCCATGAGGTCCTGAAAGATCATCCGCTCTTTGAAGGCATGGAGTTCTCCGAAGATCCGGAGCAGCTCAAGCAATGGATTCCCCTCATGATGGAAGGCCGGAATCCGGACGAGCCGATTGCGGCAACGAAGATTGATTCCGGAACGGACGTCAACTTCGGCGCTCTTACGAGGATTCTGTTTGACCACTTGGAAAACGAGGGAGTGGAGCTGAACTACCGCCACTCCGTCGATGACCTGAAGCAGACGCCTGAAGGTTCCTGGGAAGTGAAGGTCCGGGACCTCGACGGCAACAGGCTCGAAACACATACGGCGAAGTTCGTGTTCATCGGAGCCGGCGGCGGAAGTCTCCACCTGCTCCAGAAGACCGGCATTCCGGAGTCGAAGCATATCGGCGGATTCCCGGTCAGCGGCCTGTTCCTCGTCTGCAACGATCCGAATGTGATCGAGGAGCATAACGCCAAAGTATACGGCAAGGCGAAGGTCGGCGCTCCGCCGATGTCGGTGCCTCACCTCGACACCCGCTTTATCGACGGCAAGAAATCGCTCCTGTTCGGTCCGTTTGCGGGCTTCTCGCCGAAGTTCCTGAAGACGGGCTCCTACATGGACCTCATCACGTCCGTGAAGCCGAACAACGTCTTCACGATGCTCGCGGCGGGCGCGAAGGAAATGAAGCTCACGAAGTACCTGGTCGAACAGCTCATGCTGTCGAATGAAAAACGCGTTGAAGAGATGCGCGAATTCATCCCGACCGCGAAGCTCGAAGACTGGAGCGTCGTCGTTGCAGGCCAGCGCGTCCAGGTCATTAAGGACACCGAAGCCGGTGGCAAGGGCACGCTCCAATTCGGCACGGAAATCGTCACCGGCGCCAACGGATCGGTCGCGGCCCTCCTCGGCGCATCGCCGGGTGCCTCCACGGCCGTTCACGTCATGCTCGAAATCTTCAACAAGTGCTTCCCTGAACGCATGGAAGAGTGGGAGCCGAAGATCAAGGAAATGGTTCCGTCCTACGGCATTTCGCTCGCCGACAACCCGGACCTCTTCCGCGAAATCTTCGCCGCCACCTCCGAGTCGCTTGAACTCAACAAGAAAAACGACGAAGCCGTGCATAATTAATTAAAAGTAAAAGGAGAAAGGCCCGTTTTGGGGGCCTTTCTCCTTTTTTTAGTGATTGAGGGTGATTTAGTGGGCGGATTCTGCGATGCAAGCAGCCAAGGGCAGTTCCATATTTCAAATTGAAGCTCCATGTTGGAATTTTAAGCTCCATATTTTAAATCGGAGCTCCATATTGTAATTCTAAGTTCCATATTTTAAATCGGAGCTCCATATTGTAATTTTAGGTTCCATACTTTAAATCGGAGCTCCATATTGCAATTCTAAGTTCTATATTTTAAATCGGAGCTCCATATTGTAATTCTAGGTTCCATATTTTAAATCGGAGCTCCATATTGCAATTCTAGGTTCCATACTTTAAATCGGAGTTCCATATTGTAATTTTAGGTTCTATATTTTAAATCGGTGTTCCATATTGTAAATCCGGCTTCCATATTTTAAATCAGAGGTCCATATTGTAATTCTAGGTTCTATATTTTAAATCGGAGCTCCATATTGTAATTCCGGCCTCCATACTTTAAATCGGTGCCCTATGTTGCAATTTAATCAAAAAGGCGTTCCGGAGTGCGGTTTTCGCCTGCTCTCCGGAGCGCCTGTTTTCACTTGAACAGCGGCGTTTTCTTCAGGGCAATGCAGACTGGGATCGCGACGATGAGGCCGACGACGTTTTGGGTGATATTCCCCGGGATCGAGGCCGCCGGGATGATCCAGTTGCTGAACAGGATGCCTTCGCAAAGATAATAGCCGCCCAGCATGAACGGAACAGACACGACGGCGGCGATCAGGTTGAACACCGGACTGCTGCCTTTTCGGCCGCCCGACCAGGCGATCTTGCCGACGATGTATCCCTGGAGCCCGCGTGTGAGGAGAGTGAACGGCGCCCACAAAGTCCATCCTGAAATGAGATCGAACAGTCCCATTCCGACCGCACCGGCGATGGCACCCTTCTTCGGTCCGAACAGCATGGACGAGATGAACAGCATCGCCGTGCCGAGATGGACAAGCCCGCCGTTTGCGGTGATCGGCAGCTTGATGTTCAGGAAAATGGTTGCCACGAAGACAAGGGCAACGAGCATGGCGGAGATGATGAGGTCGAGCGTCTTCACCCGTGGAGAAGACGGGATGCTTTGAGCTTTCTGCATGATGGATACCTTCCCTGCTGTAATTTTTTGAATGGTAAAATCATATACAGCGGACTGGCAGTTGAAAAGGTTCAGTTTGGATGAAATCATCCGGGTCAGTTGCCCTGTTCCTCGCCTCGGATGACTCCAGCTTTGTGAACGGGACGGTCATCGTGGCAGACGGCGGCTGGACGGCCGCGTTCTGAATCGCCTTACAGCCATCCGTCCCCTCACCAGAGCGAAGCGTTGCCTTTATCCGCAATAGCGTTATCTTTATCCGGCGAAGCGTTGCTTTTATCAGAGCGAGCGTTATCTTTATCCTCAGAAGCATTGCTTTTATAGAGATCCCAAGGAAAGCGGCCTGAATTTCGCTCCATCCAAAAGAGACGAGAATGCAGCCTGGTTCCCCGGCGCAATCTCGTCTTTTCTCTTCCCGAGTTAGCAGATCCTTTTTCGAGGTTCACAACCTCTTCAGCAACCCCCGCCCCAACTCCGACACCGACCGGTTCCCGGACAGGGCCATTGTCAGGTCGAAGTCGGCGATGAGG
This sequence comes from Bhargavaea cecembensis, assembly GCF_000826125.2. GTDB lineage: Bacteria > Bacillota > Bacilli > Bacillales_A > Planococcaceae > Bhargavaea > Bhargavaea cecembensis_B. The sequence goes on along the minus strand of NZ_LN651372.1, from coordinate 530,545 downwards.
TTGCGGAGCACCTGGCGGACGCCGTCTTCGCCGGCGAGGGCGAGACCGTACATGTACGGGCGGCCGAGGAGGACGGCGTTTGCACCGAGGGCGATGGCTTTCACGATGTCGGCGCCGCGCCGGATGCCGCTGTCCATGAGCACGGGGATGTCCCCCTGGACGGTGTCGACGATGTCCGGAAGCGCGTCGATCGCCGTGATGGCCCCGTCCACCTGGCGCCCGCCGTGATTGCTGACGATGAGGCCGTCGATGCCGCTGTCGAGGGCGAGTTTGGCGTCATCTGGGTGCAAGACGCCTTTCAGGAGGATCGGCAGCCTTGTCCGGGAGCGGAGGAACTCGAGGTCGCGCCATGTGAGTGACGGGTTTCCGAACACCTTCGCCCAGTGCATGATCGCGGAGCGGATGTCTTCCTGAGGCGAACGTTCAAGCCTTGAGCAGAACACCGGGTCCTCGAGATAATTGCCGATCCCTTTCGCTTCGAGGAACGGCAGGTAGGCGTGATGAATATCCTTTTCGCGCCAGCCCATCATCGGGGTGTCGAGCGTAACGACGATCGCCCCGTAGCCGGTCGCCTCCGCCCGCTCTACCATGCTTCCGGCGAGTTCATGGTCGGCGCTCCAATAAAGCTGGAACCACTTTTCGGCGCCTTCTGTTTCGGCCGAGATCTTCTCGAGGCTGAACGTGGATGCCGTGCTCGCCACGAACGGGACGCCCATCGAGGCGGCGGCGCGTGCCGATGCCAGCTCGCCCTGCGGGTGGACGATCGACTGGACTCCGATCGGCGCAAGCAGGATCGGCACGTTCAGTTTCCGGCCGAACAGTTCGATGCTGAGATCCCGTTCCGATGTGTCGCGGAGCATCCGGGGCACGATCTTCCATTTCCTGAACGCGAGGTTGTTCTCCTTTGCGGTGTCTTCGATGCCGGCGGAGGCCGCCACGTAGTCGTAAGGCTTGGCGTCCAGTTCCTCCTTCGCCTTGGCCTCCAGCTTCTCATACGAAACCGGGATGATGTTCTCCTCCAGTTGCTGGTAGACCGTGAACTGAACTTGATTGCCGAAGTTTTTCACCGAAATTTCCCCCTTCCGTTAAGTGAAAACGCATACATTCCAACCTTATCACAGCCGGCTCCCTCCCTTCTACCAAACTGCTGTTAATTCCCAACTCTTCGTATTTACAATCCTTTTACACGTTGTTCATTCTCTCTCAACATGCCGCAGTTAAAGTTGGAACTGCAAACAATACGAATCCCAGGGGGAACGAACTCATGAAAAGCTGGAAATACTATCTCGGTTTGACGGCGGTCGGGTCGGCTCTGCTGCTCGGGGCATGCGGCGGAAATACGGCGGAGGGCGGGGCTTCTGCAGAGACGGGCACTGCCGCGGAATCTTCTTCAGATGAAGCGCCGGTCGAAGGCACGGTGGCGGGAGACGGCTCCAGTACGGTCGCGCCGATCATGGAGGCGCTCGTCGAGGAGTATTCCGCAACAGGCACGGATGTCCGGGTCACGGTCGGGGTATCGGGAACCGGCGGCGGCTTCGAGAAGTTCAGTGCCGGGGAAACGCAGTTCTCAAACGCCTCCCGCCCGATCAAGGACGAGGAAAAGCAGAAGCTCGAGGAAGCGGGCATTGATTATACGGAGTTGTTGCTCGCCTATGACGGACTCACGGTCGTGGTGAATCCCGAAAACGACTGGGCGACGGACCTCACCGTCGAAGACCTAAAGAAAATCTGGGTGGAGGACGGAACGGAAAAGAAATGGTCCGACATCAACCCGGAGTGGCCGGATGAGAAAATCGTCTTCTACGCGCCGGGTACCGATTCCGGAACGTATGACTACTTCAATGAAGTGATCCTTGAAGAAGAGAACATGGTGAAGGACGCGATGCTCTCGGAAGATGACAATGTGCTCGTCCAGGGCGTGCAGGCGGACAAGAACGCGATCGGCTTCTTCGGCTATGCGTACTACGTGGCCAATGAAGGCACGGTGAAGGCCGTATCGGTTGAAGGAGTCGAGCCGGACAGCGACACGATCGAATCCGGCGAATACGCCCCGCTGTCCCGTCCGCTCTTCACATATGTGAGCAACCAGGCACTCTCGGAAGATGCGGCGACGCGGGACTTCTTCGGCTATGTTCTCGACCATGCAGGCGACCTGGCTGAATCGGTCGGCTATGTCTCCCTTCCGGAAGAGCAATATGAAGAAGGCAAAGCGAAACTCGCGGAATTCACCAAATAACCGGCCGCGGGAACAGGAGGTTCAATGATGGGAAATCCGGCAGCGACGAAACGGTCCTCTGTACGGGAGATGATTGCACAGTCTTCGGGAAGCAAACGAAAACAGGCGGCGGAACGCGCGGTTCCGGTCGTCCTGTTCCTGATCGCCGCAGTGTCCGTGCTGACCACCGTCGGAATTGTCGCCACGCTGATCACGGAGACGGTGACGTTCTTTTCGAAAGTGCCGTTCTGGTCGTTCGTGGCCGGGACGGAGTGGATGCCGTTCTCCAACAAGGACGCACAGTTCGGCATCCTGCCGCTGATCGCCGGGACGCTGAAGGTGACGCTCATCGCCGTCGCGACCGCAGTGCCGATCGGGCTGTCTGCAGCCATTTATTTGAGCGAATATGCGTCGGAGCGGACAAGGAAATTGATCAAGCCGGTCCTTGAAGTGCTGGCCGGCGTTCCGACGATCGTCTACGGATTTTTCGCGCTGACGTTCGTGACGCCTCTTCTCCAGTCTGTGATTCCGGACCTGAAGATCTTCAATGCGCTGAGCCCCGGCATCGTCGTCGGAATCATGATCATTCCGATGATCGCCTCGCTTTCGGAAGAAGCGATGTCCGCAGTCCCGAACCCGATCCGGGAAGGGGCGCTCGCGATGGGGGCGACCCGGCTGGAAGTGGCGATAAAGGTCGTGCTTCCGGCCGCCTTGTCCGGCATCCTCGCCTCGGTCGTGCTCGCCGCGTCCCGGGCGATCGGGGAGACGATGATCGTGTCGCTTGCCGGCGGGTCGACGCCGAGGCTCGATCTCGACTTGACGGACTCGATCCAGACGATGACCGCCTACATCGTCCAGGTCTCGACGGGCGACGCCGGCTACGGCACGCCGATCTACTACTCGATCTATGCGGTCGGATTCACGCTGTTCCTGTTCACGCTGCTCATGAACTGGGCCGCCCACCGCATCACGAAACGCTTCAGGGAGGCTTACTGAGATGAGAATCACCGAAAGGCCGCCTGCCCGGGCACTTGTCGACCGGGAGGCCGTCACGGGGCGGATCGGCGTGAGGAAAGCGGTCAATGCCGTCTTCCGCATCCTGTTCCTCGGCGCGACGCTGCTCGCTCTGCTCGTGCTCGGCATCCTGTTCTACCGGATCCTGTCGCAGGGCCTCGGCCATCTGTCGCCCGCTTTCTTTGAGAACTTCGCTTCCCGGATTCCGGAAAAGGCGGGCATCCGGGCGGCGATCACCGGCACGCTCTGGCTGATGGGGGTCGTCGCTCCGCTGTCGATGTTCCTCGGCGTCGGCACAGCTGTCTACCTGGAAGAGTATGCGAGGAAGAACCGGATCACCGATTTCATCCGGATGAACATCTCCAACCTCGCCGGCGTCCCGTCCGTCGTGTTCGGACTTCTCGGCCTGACGATCTTCGTCCGGACGCTCGCCCTCGGCAACAGCATCCTCGCCGCCGGATTCACGATGAGCCTGCTCATCCTGCCGGTCATCATCGTCGCCTCTCAGGAAGCGATCCGCGCAGTGCCGCGCGATGTGCGCGAAGCCTCGTACGCAATGGGGGCGACCAAGTGGCAGACGATCCTGCGGGTCGTGCTGCCGGGAGCTGTCCCGGGCATCCTGACAGGAAGCATCCTGGCGCTGTCCCGGGCGATCGGCGAGACGGCGCCGCTCATCGTGATCGGCGTGCCGGTCATCATCCAGTTCCTGCCTGCTGGCGTGATGGACACCTTCACGGCCCTGCCGATGCAGATCTATGACTGGGCGAAGCGGCCGCAGCCGGACTTCCAAGGAATCGCGGCCGCCGGCATCATCGTTCTATTGGGACTGCTGCTGCTCATGAATTCCGTCGCCGTGCTCATCCGGAACAGATTCCAGAAACGCTATTGACGATTAGGAGGAAACGAAAATGGTGCAAGTGATGGAACGGACCCGCGAGCGGGCGGGATTGAGGCCTGCAGAGCGGCATCCGGCAATCGGTGCGGCTTCCGCGCCGCCCGTGTTTGATGCGAAGGGGCTCAACCTCTGGTACGGCACCCGCCATGCGCTGAAGAACATCGACCTCCCGATCCGGGAAAATGAAGTGACCGCGATCATCGGACCGTCCGGCTGCGGCAAGTCGACCTATCTGAAAACGCTCAACCGGATGGTGGAGCTCACCGACGGGGTGAGGATTTCCGGCGAAATCCAGTACAGGGGCCGGGACATCTTCGGGCGCGGATTTCCGGTCGAGGAACTCCGGACGAAGGTTGGGATGGTGTTCCAGAAACCGAATCCGTTCCCGAAGTCGATCTATGACAATATCGCCTACGGTCCGCGCATCCACGGCATCCGGAACCGGAAGATCCTCGATGAGATCGTCGAGAAAAGCCTCCGGGGCGCAGCCATCTGGGAAGAAGTGAAGGACCGTCTCGGGACGAACGCCTACTCGCTCTCGGGCGGACAGCAGCAGCGGATCTGCATCGCCCGCGCGCTCGCCATCGAACCGGATGTGATCCTCATGGATGAACCGACGTCCGCGCTTGATCCGATCTCCACGCTGAAAGTGGAAGAGCTCGTCCAGGAACTGCGGGCCGGCTACTCGATCGTCATCGTCACGCACAACATGCAGCAGGCCGCCCGGATCTCCGACAGGACCGCGTTCTTCCTGAACGGGGAAGTCGTCGAATCCGGCGAGACGGACCGCATCTTCTCCAACCCGGACGACCGGCGGACGGAAGACTATATTTCAGGCCGATTCGGCTGAGGAGGGCGTCAGATGAGAGAGATGAAGAGTGTGAGAAAAACATTCGATCAGGAACTCCAGGCATTGAAGCAGACACTGCTCCGCATGACGGATCTCGCCGGACGGGCGCTCGACGATTCGATGATCGCCCTAAGGGAGCAGAACCAGCTGCTCGCCCAGGTCGTCATCGACGGCGACGGGGAGATCAACCGAATGGACGAGGAGATCAACAACCGGGTCATCCAGCTCATCGCCCACCAGCAGCCCGTCGCGACCGATCTCCGGCGCATCATCACGGCGCTGAAGATCTCGACGGACGTCGAGCGGATCGGGGACCTTGCGGTGAACATCGCCAAGTGCACGATCCGGATCGGCACAGAACCGCTCATCAAGCCGATCGTCGACATCCCCAAAATGGCGGCCATCGTGCAGGAGATGCTCCGGCATGCCTTCGAAGCCTACGACCTGGAAAACCCGAAACTCGCACTCGAGCTCGCCGAAGTCGACGACCGGGTCGACCGGATGTACGGCGAACAGATCCGCGAGCTCATGCAGCTCATGACCGTCACGCCCCGCCGGATCAACCAGATCACCCAGCTCGCCTTCATCTGCCGTGACCTCGAGCGCGTCGGCGACCACACGACGAACATGGCGGAAAGCATCCTCTACCTGACGAAGGGCGAACATTATCACTTGAATTGACGGCGGAACGGCGAATGTTAAGCAAAACGGTCTGTATGTTAAGAAAGACGTCCCGAATGTTAAGCAAATCGCTTTGAATGTTAAGAATGGCCTTCCCGTGCCGGGAGGGCTTTTCGTATTCGCGGGGCTTGGTGTACAATCGGTGAAAGTCAGAAAAGTGAGAAGGGGAACGCGATGATTCTGGAGATGGAGAACGTGTCCCGAAAGCGGGACGGCCGGTGGGTGCTGAAAGAGATCGACTGGCGGGTGGAAAAAGGGGATCACTGGGTGCTGTACGGGCTGAACGGCTCGGGGAAGACGTCGCTGCTTGAGCTCATCAATGCCTACCTGTTCCCGACCGAAGGAACGGTCCGCGTGCTCGGATTGGAATTCGGCAAGACGTACCTCGCGGAGCGGCTGAGAAAGCAGATCGGCTTCGTCTCTTCGTCGGTCGGCCAGAAGATCCGGCCGGACGAGAATGCCTATGAAGTCGTGCTGAGCGGCGCGTTCGCGTCAATCGGCCTGTATGAGGAAACGAATGCCGAAACCGACCGGAAAGGCGTGGACATCCTGAAGGAACTCGGCTGCCTGGAATACGCCAACCGGAATTTCGGCACACTCTCGCAGGGGGAGAAGCAGCGGGTCCTCATCGGCCGCGCGCTCATGGCCGACCCGGCGCTCCTGATCCTCGACGAGCCGACGAACGGCCTGGATTTCATTGCACGCGAAGAACTGCTCGAGTCGGTCGCCCGCATCGCCCGGCGGCCGGACGGACCGACCATCCTGTACGTGACCCATCACGTTGAAGAGATCCTCCCCGAATTCAATAAAACCCTTCTTTTGAAAGAGGGCAGCGTGTTCGCAGCCGGAAATACCGCCGACCTGATCAGCGGCCCGCAGCTCTCCGCCTTTTTCGGCATGCCGGTGAATGTCTCCTGGCTCGGCGGGCGGCCGTCTCTGTCTAAGGGAACGATGGTCCGGACAACCAGCTGAATCAGTCAATCCAACAACCTCTCCCCAGATTCGCCCGGGGAGAGGTTTCTTCGATTCCCTCTATTCCTCCAAAACAACACGATTGACATTCCGGCAGCCACTCCTTATACTGATTAAATGATTCAACGATTAAACTATTTATGCGATGAAGAAAAGGAGGGCCTGACATGAATGATGAACGGGATCGTTTCACCCGGTTCGAAGAGCTGTACTGGGAAGTGACGAGGGGAATGGGGAATCTATGGGCCCGTGTCTTTGCATCGGAACTGCCGGGTTCGCAGGCTTATCTCGTCTCCTTGCTCGAAAAGGAAGGGCGGGTGCGCATGTCCCGGCTCGCCGAGTCGCTGCAGCTGACGGGCGGGGCGGTGACGAGTGCTTCGGATAAATTGCTGGAGCGCGGATTTGTTACCAGGACGCGGGACGCGGAAGACCGGCGGGTCGTCTACCTGGAACTGACCGATGAAGGACGGCATGTGCTCAAAGGACTGCGGGAGCAGGGCCACGCTGCGATGAAGCAAGTATTCGGCCATCTGGAAGGAGAGGACCTGGAGAAATTCGTTGATGTGTTCGACGAAGCCCGGCACGCACTCCGGGCGATGAAAGACGAGGGGGAAAACGGATAAACCATCATTTAACGGAGAAACAGAAAGTGACGATCATGATCGCCATCATGGTCGCGATGTTCTTCTCGGCGATCAACCAGACGATCATCGGAGTGGCGATGCCGCGCATCATCGCCAGTCTCGGCGGCATGGACTATTATACTTGGGTGATCACGACCTACCTGCTCACGATGGCGGTTGCGACGATCCTCGTCGGCAAGCTGTCGGACATTTACGGACGGAAGCCGTTCCTGCTTGGAGGAATCGGGATCTTCATGGTCGGCGCCTTCTTGTCGGGCCTGTCCGCGGACATCTTTCAGCTCATCATCTTCCGGGGCATCACCGGCATCGGCGGCGGGATGATCATGTCGACGGCATTCACCGCGGTCGGCGACCTGTATCTGCCGAGGGAGCGGGCGCGCTGGACCGGCTTGATGAGCGGTATTTTCGGCATCTCCAGTGTGCTCGGACCGCTCATGGGCGGATTCCTCGTCGACCATTTCGACTGGCACTGGGTGTTCTGGGTGTTCCTGCCGCTCGGAATCGTGGCGTTCGCGATGATTTTCAAGCTGTTCCCGAAAACCGCGAAGCGCGAAGGGGAATCGATTGACTATATCGGTTCGCTTTTCCTGACGGTCACCATCGTGTCGCTTCTCCTCGCCTTCAGCCTGGCGGGGGAAGGCCCGGGCAAATACGCCTGGTCGTCCTGGCAGATCCTCGGGCTGTTCGGCCTGACCGCGGTCGCGCTCGCAGTCTTCGTCTTCGTCGAGTCGAAGGTGAAGACGCCGGTGCTGCCGCTCTCGCTGTTCAAAAATGACATCGTCACGGTTTCCAACATCGCCGGTTTCCTGCTCGGGATGGGCATGATGGGCGTCATGATCTATGCGCCGTTCTTCATTCAGGGCGTCAAGGGAATTTCCCCGAGCGGATCGGGCTATATCATGATGCCGATGTCGATCGTCATGGTGTTCGCCACGACGTTCGCCGGCAACTTCATGACGAAAACAGGGAAATACAAAGGCCTCGCCATTATGGGACTGAGCATCACGGCACTCGGCATCTTCCTCTTGTCTTCGATTGGCCCGGCCACGCCTGTCTACGTGCTCGTCAGCTATCTGTGCATCATCGGAATCGGGCTCGGGGCAAGCATGCCGGTCTTTTCCCTGACGGTCCAAAACGCGGTCAGCTTCCGCGAACTCGGCGTCGCGTCCGCATCGTCCCAGCTGTTCCGCTCGCTCGGCAACACGATGGGCATCGGGATCCTCGGCGCGGTCATGAGTTCCAGGATGGCTTCAAAAATGCAGGAATCATTCGCTTCGGGCGGTGCCGGCGGGATGGCAGAGCTGCCGCCTGAACAGGCAAAGCAGTTCGGATCGCTCATGAATCCGGAAAATCTGCTTGACCAGCCCCGCCTCGACGAAATGATCGGCGGCATGCCGGCCGATCTGAGACCGGTCGCCGAACAGCTTGTTGCCTCGGTGCGCGAGGTGTTCAGCGATGCCCTGACGACGACGTTCCTGGCCGGGGCGATCATCATGGTCGTCGCCATCATCGTCGCCGTCTTCCTGCGGGCAATCCCGCTTGTCTCGGCGATGAGCGCCGGAAAGCCGGCGGCATCCCCCGGGGAAAAGGGAAATGTCAAAGCCGAAACGGCTTCCGTGCAGAATGGAAAATAAACGAAAATGAAAAACTCCTCCGGATATCCGTTCCGGAGGAGTTTTTCGTGCTTTCAGACGGCAATGACGCCGATCAATACAGAGGCGAACAGCAGGATGAGGGCGATGCCCCACATCCAGAAGAACGAGTAGCGCAGATGCTTGCCCATTTCGAGCCCCGACAGGCCGAGAGCGAGCCAGACGCCCGGCGCGAGCGGGGAGACGAATGTGCCGACGATGTTCCCGACGATCATCGAGTAGGCGGTCGACAGAGAATCGATCCCGAAGCCGGCGGCGATCTGCTCGACGACCGGGAACAGGCCGAAGTAGTAGGCGTCGGTGCTGAGAATCAGATCAAACGGCAGGCCGAGCACGCCGATGATGATATGCAGATACGGGGCAATGGCTCCAGGCATGACGGTGACCACATCTCCGGCGATCGCATCGAGCATGCCGGTGCCGTTCAGGATGCCGAGGAACAGGCCGGCCGCCAGGATGATGGACGCCATCGTGAGTGCGCTCGGTGCATGCGCCCGGATGCGTGCCATCTGGTCGTTGACTTTCGGGTAGTTGACGGGAAGCGCGATGCTGACCCCGATCATGAAGGCGAGTCCGGCGGGGACGATTCCCCAGACGAGCAGGCCGATGACGGCGACCGCGAGAACTGCGTTGAACCAGATCAGCTTCGGACGTGCCAGCGACCGGGCTTCCGAGTCGGTTTCCACGCCGCCCGAGAACGGATCATCCGCGGGGACATCGATCGCCGCGGCCGCTTCAAGCGATCCGTATGCCTTCGTGATCCGGCGCTGTTCCCGGAGTCCGAGCAGGACGGCGATGATAATCATGATGACAATGCCGATGAGCTGGACCGGGATGAGCGGGCGCCACAACTCAGTGACGTCCATTTCCAGCACGGAGGCGACGCGTCCGAGCGGGCCGGCCCATGGCAGCATGTTCATGATGCTGGCGGCTCCGCCGACGAGCAGCAGCAGGAGGTACGGATTCATCTTGAGCCGCTTGTACACCGGAAGCAGGGCCGGAACCGTGATCAGGAAAGTCGACGCCCCGGACCCGTCCAGATGGGCGACCATGGCGATCAGGACCGTCACGAGGCTGACGATGATGACATTCCCGCGGGAGAAGGCGACCATCTTGTTGATGAGCGGCTCGAACAGGCCGACATCCTGCAAGATGCCGAAGAAGATGATGGCGAAGATGAACATGACGGCGACCGAAATGACGGACTTCACGCCGTCATTGAAGAAATCGCCGATTTCGGCGAATGCGAATCCGGCGATGAGCGCACCGATGATCGGCGGCAGCACCATGGCGACGATCGGCGTCACCCGGCCGCTGATGAGCAGCGCGACGATCACGAGAATGATCAGAAAGCCGATAAGACTAAGACTCATAATAAAAACCTCCTGTGGTTGTATGCGTTTTCAATAGGCTGAAAATAACACATAAACGAGGAGGAAATGAATGTTGTATCGATAAATCGGATATTCCGCATAAGACGTATAAAGTTCATAAGTTTCACTTTGGAAGGTATTTCCGTTCAGGGCGTCCGACGGTCCCGTAGATCGACTTGGTCGTCAGCAGGCCGGCGGACACAAGATATTCCAAGTACCGGCGGGCCGTGGAGCGGCTCGTGCCGATGCGCTTGCTCAGTTCGGCTGCGGTGATCCCGTCCGTCTGTTCTTCCCGGAACAGGCGGTTGATTTCATTCAGCGTGATGGGGTCGATCCCTTTCGGCAGCCCGGCCGCAGCCGGTTCGCTGCGTTCCCGGTGGCCCGTCAGAAGGTCGATCTCTTCCTGGCTGAGTTCGCCGTTTCCTCCGAGGCGTTCCCGGTAATGCCTGTAATTTCTCAGTGTCTGCTCGAAGCGCTCGCCGTCGAACGGCTTGATGATCAAGTCGAAAATCCCGCCCCTGAGCAGCTCCCGCACCGTTTCCGCCTCTTTTGCCGCAGTCACCGCGATGAGATCCGCTTCCGGGAACCGGCTGCGGATCTCGCGGAACAGACCGGGCCCTTCCACGTCGGGAATGTAGAAGTCGAGCAGGATGAGGTCAGGAACGGTCTTCCCGAGAAGCCCGAGCGCCTCCTTGCCGCTGCGCGCCGTGCCGGACACCCGGAACCCGTCGACCTGCTCCACGTACTTGCGGTTCACTTCCGCCACCCTGAAATCATCTTCTATGATCAATACGGTATATTCCTTGCTCATTTGCGTCCCTCCGGATTTTTCGGAATGCTGATGATGAAACAGGCGCCGCCCGATTCCCCTTCTTCGGTGAGGATCTCTCCGCCGGCCTTCTGTACGGCTTCTCTTGCCAGCGCAAGCCCGGTGCCCCGGTAATCGCCTTTCTTCGTGGAGAATCCGGCATCGAACAGGCGGGGGAGGTCCTCTTCCCGGATGCCGCTTCCGGAATCCTCGACCTCAAACAGCAGGTCCTCCCCGATGTCCGTGAAGTAGACAGAGACGGTGCGCTCCCCGTCCCTGTTGGCTTTGACGGCGTCGAAGGCGTTCTCGATCACGTTGCCGAGCGCGGTCAGGAGGGCATCCTGTCCGTCCTCGGTCAGTTCGTGGGTGAGCCGGCTGTACGGATCGATGGCCAGCTCGATCCCGAGTTCCCGGGCCTGCGCGAACTTTCCCTGAAGCAGCGCGTGGATGAGCGGATCGGCCACGTTCCGGGAAAGGAACTCAAGCCGGCTGCCGCGGATGTTTTCCTCTTTCTTGATGAACCGGATGGCTTCGTCCGTCTGGCCGTGGACGAGGAGACCGAGAATGACGTGCAGCTTGTTGGAGTGCTCATGGGTCTGCGCCCGCTGGACGTCGGCATACTGGCGGATCCTGGACAACTCTTCCGTTATTTTCTGGATGTCGCTCTTTTTTCGGAACGTGATGACCGCTCCGGACTCCCCGCCCGCCATCGGAACCTGGCTCACGAGGACAACCTGCCGGCCGAGCAGCATTTCTCGGTCGCGGAGGGTTTCCGCAAGATCGCCGACAGCCGGCAGGAATTCACGGACCGGCCTGCCGCCGGCATGGACTTTTCCGTCTGCCGGTTCTTCCGCCAGGATTTCGTCGGCGGCCGAGTTGACCGCGGTGATCTTCCCTTCCCCGTCGACGGCGATGATCCCCTCCCGTGTCGATTGAAGGATCGCCTCTTTTTGTGCGTATAGACGGGAGATCTCTTCTGGCTCCATGTCGTGGAGGAGGGATTTGATGTAACGGGAAATGACGAAGGCGCCGGTCAGGCCGGCCAGCGCGATAAACGCGAGCGTCAGCCAGATGGCCCGGTCTTCGTTTCTGGCGATCTGCTGAATATCTTCGTTCAGGAAACCGACGGACACGACGCCGACCACCCGGCCGTCCGAGTAGACGGGCACTTTGCCGCGGACGGACAGGCCGAGCGAGCCTTCTTTTTTGGATACATAGGATTCGCCGGACTGCAGCGCCCGGTCGTTGTCACCGCCGACCATCTGTTTGCCGATCTTGGCCGGGTCGGGATGGGCGTACCGGACGCCTTCCCGGTTGCCGACGACGATGAATTCGGCGCCGGTTTCCTCGCGGATCGGTTCCACGATGCTCTGGATGGCGGACGCCGGGTCGTCGAGGCTGAATGCCGCCCGGAGCTCGGGGATGAGCGCCACGCTCTGTGCCAGGTTGAGCGCCCGCTTTCCGACCTGGTCTTCGATGCTTTGTGAGAGGAAGTGACGGAGGAACAGTCCGAATGCGAGGCAGATGATGATGACGAGCAGGCTGATGAGCCCGATCATCCTCATATTGAAGCTGAGCCCGGACTGGCGGTTGCGGTTTTTCATGGAACGGACTCCTTTGTCTGGGCTTTATACAGACCATCATACAGAAAGTTTCGTCAGCGGACCATCCGAAAAAAGCAGGACGGCGGGCGGGATCACGCTGATCCCTTCCGGCCGTTCCTGCCTTTATGCGCGGTGATGCGCCTCGCGGACCGCCTTTTCCTTTTCTGTTTCCCCGGCTTTGCCCGACCGGTTCATGAGAATCCGCTCCGCCACGACGGCGATGATCGCGCCGAAGACGAGGCCGTTGCTCAGGATGGAGGTGAGCACGGGCGACATCGAGGAAAAGGCCTCGGTCGGAATGAACATCGTGCCGATGCCGGCGAACAGCGAGATTCCTGCCACCTGGAACAGGTTTGACTTGTCCTCGAGCGACTCGAACTCCTGGAAGGCGAGGCTGATCGTGCTGGCAAACACCGGAAAGACGGCGGCATAGCCGACCGCTACCGGAATCGCCGAGACGAACGCCGTGAACGGAGGGAACAGGCTGATGCCGATGATGACGAGCGAGCCGATGATGAACGGCAGGCGCCCGGTGATGCGGGTCGTGGAAATGAATCCGGCAGAGCCCGAAATCGGCACCGGCCCGATCGCCGAGAACGAACCGGCGAGGAGCTGGTTGATGCCCGACACGATGCCGGTCTGCCGCATCCGGGAATGCTCGACGGGGATTCCCTGGCGCTCGAGCACCCCTTGTACAACTTTCACCGTGGCGAGCATGTTGGCGAGCAGGAGCAGCGTGATGAACAGTACCATGAACACGAGCTCCGCCTCGATCCGAGGCAGTCCGAACGCGAACAGCGCAGGGAGCTTGAACAAGTGGGCCGCGTGCATCGGCCGATCGGCGAGTCCGAGCACGGCGAACGCCGCCCAGCCGAAGACGATGCTCGCGAGGACCGAGTAGTGGCCGACTTTCGGGACCCGGCGGAACGCATAGGAGAAGATGATGATCAGCGCCGACAGCAGCAGGATCTCCGGGTTGACGACCGGATGCTCTCCGCTGAGCCCGAACATCCCTTTCAGGAATGAACTGCTCAGCTGCACGACCATGAGAATGAGGTAAATCCCCGTGACGGCCGGGGTGAACAGCTTCGACAGCTTCTCGACGAGCCCGAACACGCTGAGCAGGATGAAGATCAACCCGCTCAGGATGAAGGCGAATTCAAGCACCCGGAGCGTTTCGGAATGAGAGCCGAACAGCACCGTTCCGAGGCCGGCGTAGAGCGAGAACACGCCCCACCAGAGACCGGCCGGCCCTTCCTGGATCGGCAGCCGGTGGCCGAAGAACGTCTGGAGCAGTCCTGCCACGCCGAGCACGAACAGCGAGCGCTGGACGAACTCCACCGTTCCGCCCGGATCCAGGCCGAAGGAAGCCGCGATCGTGACGGGGATGACGACACTGCTCATCAATATGAACAACGCCCACTGAAGGGCGGGGAAGATGTGTTTCATGGGGAACCTCTTCTTTCCGTTTTCTGGAGCGTTAAAAAAGCCTATTCTTTAGTATATCGAAATGAAAAGGAGAGGCAAATGGAAAGATTGAGAAGCTCGCATGAAAAACAGGCAGCCGCAAAGAAATCTGCAGCTGCCTGCCGCCTTCCGGCTCACGAATCCAATTTTTTCAGCGGTTTCTTCGCCGGCCCCATGAGGACATTGCCTGTGCTGTCGAAGACCGAGCCGTGGCACGGGCAGTCCCATGTTTGATCGCCGTCATTCCAGGCCACTTCACAGCCGAGGTGCGTGCAGGTGAGATCCAGGCGGTGCGTATTGCCGTCTTCATCCTTATAAATGCCGACCGGCGTTCCGTCTTCTTCGGTCCGCCGGGCCTCGCCTGGTCTGAGTTCTTCGTCCGTGGCGGCCACAGCCTCCTTCTCCGGCTTGCTGACCTGTTCCTCCTCCTGCTCCAGCCGGCTTTCCTGTTCGTTGCCGGGCAGACTGCGGTGCGGATTGAACAATTCCTCATACGGGTTCTCGGCCCCCATGATCAGATCGGTGATCAGTCGGGCGCCTGTTGCCGAAGCGGCGAGCCCCCATTTGCCGTAGCCGGTCATGACATAGATGGAACTGCCGCCTTTTTCAAGCGGGCCGATATATGGCCGCCTGTCCGGCGATACGAGGTCATGCTCCGACCAGTAATCGTTCATGTCCGTCAGGCCGAACGCCTCTTCGGCAAATTCACGGATTTTCTCATAGCGTCCGGCGATTGACGAACCGTCTCCGGTCGGATGGGTCTCGCCTCCGATGATCCACACCGGCCCGCCGTCCCCGGACGGAGTCTCCCGGAACGTCCTGGCCGGCGCATCCGCGCTGATAAACATGCCGTCACCGAACGCCCGGCCGCCCGTGAAGGCCGTCAGATGGGAAGTGAACGGCTTCAGCGTATCCGAGTAAAACGACTCGGGATCCTCGACGGGGAACAAAGTGGCGAGCACAATCTGTTTGCATATAACCGCATGAGACGCATCGGTCTCGATGACCAGCCGGTCCCCGTCCCGCCTGGAACTCATGTACCTCGTCTGCTCGTAAAGCTGCACGCCCATCGCTTCCAGTTCCCGCAGGACGCCGTGCAGGAACTTCATCGAGTGAAACTCCGCCTGATCCTCCATGACGAGCGCCTTCCCGGTCTCAAACCCTTTAGGAAGCGAATCCGACAGGCTACCCGGAATGCCGAGCCGGCGGTACGCCTCCGCCTCCTTCTCCAAGGCGTCCATCCCGTCTTCCGAGCGGGAGAGGACATAGGCATCCGCCTCTTTGAAATCACAGTCGATCCCGTGTTCGCGGGCGATCGAGCCGATGAGCCGGCGCCCGTCCTCGTTCGCCTCGTAATACTGCTTCGCCACATGCTCGCCGTCCTGTTGGATCAGTTCATCATAGACGAGCTGATGCTGGGCGGTCAGCTTCCCGGTTGTCCCGCCGGTCGTCCCGGCCCCCATTTCACGCGCTTCGATCAAGACGACCGACTTTCCTTTCTTGGCAAGAAAATAAGCGGCCAGCACGCCCGAAATGCCTCCGCCGACTACCGCGACATCCGCTTCGGCATCTTCCGGAAGCTTCGGATAGCCGGCACCCTCCGAGCTCGCCCGCCAATAAGACCGGTTCGTCCCTTGCAGTTTCTCTTCCATCTGAGTTCCTCCTGTTCTTGGTGAGGTTCTACTCTGTCTCTTCCTTTTTCAAGGAAGACTAAACGGGAGGGGAGCGGCTTGCAAGCGGTTTCCGCGGTTGATACGCTGAAGGGAGACGGCTCCCGGCGGGTGAGTGGGTGGCTTTTCAAGAACGGTCGGGAACCGGAGCGGAAAGGGGCGGGAACCAATGAAAATCGGTGTGATGGGAACGGGGAATATTGCACAGTACTTGCTGGACAGCATCAATAATGGAAGACAGGCCGACGGGAAAATCACCGCGGTGTTCGGACGGAACCGGAAAGTGGGGGAAGGGCTTGCGGAAGAGTATGGAATCGGTTTTTTTACGGATCTTGGTGCATTCCTGCGCGAGCCGCTGGATATTATTGTCGAGGCGGCGACGCTCGACGTTGCCGTGGATAATGTGAAAGCCGTGCTGGAAAGCAAAAAAGACATCATCATCGGCAGCATCGGGGCATTCAAGGATGCGGCTTTCCTGGAGGAGGTGCGGCAGGCCGCCCGGGCGAACGGCTGCCTCGTCCATCTTCCGTCCGGCGCGATCGGCGGACTGGATCTTCTGAAATCGGCGAACTCCATGCAGGGGCTGAAGGAAGTCAGCATCACGACGAGAAAATCACCCGCTTCGCTCGGCCTGGAAGGAATCACGGAAGAGACGGTGCTGTTCGACGGACCGTCCGGGGAAGCGATCGGCAAGTTCCCGAAAAACGTCAACGTCGCGCTCGTGCTGTCGATCGCCGGGATCGGGACCGAAAAAACGAGAGTTCGGGTGATCGCGGATCCGGATGCAGACCGGAACACCCACCAAATCCGGGCAAGCGGCGACTTCGGCAAGATGGAACTGACGATCGAGAATACACCGATGCCGGCCAATCCGAAAACGAGCTATCTTGCGGCGCTCAGCATTCTGTCGGTTCTGCAGGGCAAAGGAGACCCGGTCGTCATCGGCTGACAGGATTACGGAAAGGCGGGAGAACATGGAGAAGGAACTGGAACAAGCGGTCCGGCTGAGGTCGGAAGGCCGGCTGAACGAGTCCAATGAACAGCTTGTCCGTCTGGCGGAGCAACATCCGGATGACGCCCGGATCAACTTCCAGTGCGCGTGGAGCTTCGACGTGCTCGGGCAAGAAGCGGCCGCGGTCCCTTATTATGAACGGGCGATTGCGGCCGGACTGCCGGATGAGGATTTGAAGCGCGCGCTGCTCGGTCTCGGAAGCACGTACCGGTCGCTCGGTGACTATGAGAAATCCGCCGCCGTCTTCAACAGGGGAGCGGAAGTTTTTCCGGAAGACCGTGCCTTGCAGGTGTTCCGGGCGATGACGCTCTACAATCTCGGGGAGCATGCCCGCGCGATGGAGCTGCTGCTCCGCAACCTCGCGGACACGACGTCGGACGGGGGGATCCGCAGTTATGGGCAGGCGATCCGCTTTTATTCGGACAAGCTGGACACCATCTGGAAGTAAATAAAGCGAACGGAACCGGTCACCGCCGGCCCCGTTCGCTTTTCAATTTTTCATCTGAATAAAGCTCAAATGTCGCCCTGCCTTCTTGTCCTCGCGGTACGAGAAGCCGTCGGGGCTTTCGAACGTGCACGTCCGGTCTGCCGAGATCCGCTCCGCGGGAACACCGGCCCGGATCAGCTGCCGTTCGACCGTCTTCTGGTTGTCGATATGCCACTTGCCGGTCTCTTCGTTAAAGCGGATGAAGTCGTCTGCGTAACCGAGCGCCTGGAACCGATCAAAGACGTCCCGGTCGACCTCGAATTTCTCCTGGCTGAGCGCGGCGCCGATCTGCACCCGGAAGTTCCGCGGGTCGAATCCTTCCTCCGCCAAGCGGTCGAACAGCTTCGGCGTGATTTCCTTCACAGTCCCCTGCCAGCCTGAATGGATCACGCCGATGACGCCGTCTCGTTCATTCCAGAACAGCACCGGCACGCAGTCGGCGGTCAGGGTGCAGAGCACGATGCCCGGCTCGGTCGTGTAAAGCGCATCGGTATTGGGAAACGCGTCCCGTGCGCCGTCTGCGCCGCTGCCTGCATCTTCCTTTGAGACCCGGCGAAAGTTGGCGCTGTGTGTCTGACGGCCGAAGACGAACGTGTCGAGCGGAGCACCGAGTTTGTCCGCCAGGGCCCGGCGGTTTTCCAGCACGTCCTCCGTCCTTTTGCACGAATGGAGACCCATATGGTTCTCTTCCGGACGTGCTGCGTCTTTCATCGTCATCCCGGCCATCATCCGGCTGTCGTCTTGATAGATCTTCATTTTCATATGCCATCACCTGCTTTTATCTTATCGGATCCGCCCCCGGCTGTACACGGCGGAATGAGAAAATGGGTTAACTGTTTAATAAAATAGTGTTGACACAAGGATTCGGCTTTATTAAGATTTTCATTGTTAACACTTTATTTATTTTAGTTTACCCATTTAGAGAGAGAGGGAAATTTCCATGGAAACAGTCTCACGGTCCTATCCGAGGTGGCAGGCGATCGACATGGTCCACTGTGCGCTGTTCGCCACGCTCATGATGATCGGCGCCAACATCACATCATTTGCCCCGTTCCTCGTGTTTGGAGGCGTGCCGATCACGCTTCAGACTTTCTTCGCCGTCCTGGCGGGCCTGATGCTCGGCAGCCGGAAAGGGGCGGCGGCCTGTGCGGTCTACATGCTCATCGGGCTTGCCGGAGCGCCGGTGTTCGCCCGTTTCAGCGGCGGGGCTTCGTCACTCGTGTCTCCGACGTTCGGGTTCATCGTGTCGTTCATTTTCGCCGCATGGGCGGCGGGCAAGATCATCGAGCGCCGCCGGTCGGTCATCGCGTTCGTCATCGCGGCACTTGTCGCGACGGCGATCAACTACCTGTTCGGCACAAACTGGATGTACGCGGCGTACATGCTGTGGGCGGGGGCGCCGGACGGCTTCTCCTATGAACTCGCCTGGATCTGGATGCTGCCGCCGCTCCCGAAAGACATCGCGCTGGCCGTCCTGGCGGGCTTTTTCGCCCACAGGATGCAGAGAGTCCTGAAACTGCTCCCGACCATACAAACGAAAGGATGATCGAGATGAACTGGCAGGCACTTGCACAGGAAGTGATCGAAGGAAAGGAACTGACGGACGCGGAGGCGATGGCGGTCCTCGAGTCGGACGACGACGAGCTGCTTCCGCTCCTCGACGGGGCGTTTACCATCCGCCGGCATTACTTCGGCCGGAAAGTGAAGCTCAACATGATCATCAATGCGAAAAGCGGCTACTGCCCGGAAAACTGCGGCTACTGTGCGCAGTCCCGCGATTCCACAGCGCCGATCGACAAGTATCCGTTCATCACGAAAGAACAGATCCTCGAAGGCGCAAGACGTGCCCACGAAAACAAAATCGGCACATACTGCATCGTTGCAAGCGGCCGCGGCCCGACGACGAAAGACGTCCGCGTCGTGAGCGAAGCCGTCGAGGAGATCAAGGAAAAATACGGCCTGAAAGTGTGCGCCTGCCTCGGCATCCTGAAGGAAGAGCAGGCGGCGAAGCTGAAGGCGGCCGGCGTCGACCGGTACAACCACAACCTGAACACGTCCGAGCGCCATCATGACTTCATCACGACGTCACATACATACGACGACCGGGTGGGCACGGTGGAAACGGCAAAGCGCAATGGCCTGTCCCCGTGCTCCGGCGCCATCGTCGGCATGAAGGAGACGAAGGAGGACGTGATCGACATCGCCCGCTCGCTGCGCGTGCTCGACGCGGACTCGATTCCCGTGAACTTCCTCCATGCCATCGACGGTACAAAACTCGAAGGGACGAACGAGCTGAACCCGCGCTACTGCCTGAAAGTGCTAGCGCTGTTCCGCTACATTAACCCGACGAAGGAAATCCGGATTTCGGGCGGGCGCGAAGTGAACCTCCGCTCGCTCCAGCCGCTCGGCCTGTACGCCGCCAACAGCATCTTCGTCGGCGACTACCTCACGACCGAGGGCCAGGAGGACAACAGTGACTTCCGGATGCTCGAAGACCTCGGATTTGAAATCGAACTCACCGAAAAACAGGCGGAACTCGTCTGAAATGAGAAAAGGCTTGCAGGAACCGCTGACGGTTTCCGCAAGCCTTTATTTGATGAACCCTTTCTTAATAGAGGCAAACGAGGCCCTTCTCCTCACATACTCATCCGGATCGTTCATGAACAGATCGAGCAGACGCCGGATTTCTTGGGGATCTCCATCCACCTCGCCGAGGCCGTGGGCGATTTGCCCGCGGGCATCCGGATCGGGAAACTCAACCGCCTGTCCGGCAAGGAAGAGGAGGTGGGCCGGGTTTTCCACGAGCAGATCCAGAATGTTTTCCCCCTCGTTGTCCCTCGCCAGAATGTAGAGCCATTCTTCCGCCAAAGAAGAATCCAGGCTGCCCGCGGGCATCTGCTTGAGCGCCTTTTCCGCTTCCCGGTAAATGCGCGCCCAGTCTGGATAATAAAACTCCCATTCCCCAAACGGACCTGCTGTCGCTTTGGCCCATTCCCGGAAGCGGCCGATCTCAGAAAGCAGCTCATGCATGGCCGGAAAGTCCTTTGGCATTTTTTCTCTTGAGAGTTTGGAAGGCGAAGAACAAAAGGGCTAAATAAATGAATAGCACGCAGGTACCGAGCAAAGGAGACAAGGCATACAGACGAGCCAGTTGATACAGCCCATATACACCAAAGGCCGACAATACAATCAGGCCGGTCCGTCTTTTCCGGCGGTAGAACATCATGAACAAGATCATGGCCAATGTGCCGTTGATCAGGGCGACGCACAAAATCATGAGAAAATCCGCTATACCAAATTCCAAACAACCATCCCCCATGGATGTCTGAACGTTCTGACTCCCATTTTATCATTTATGAAGATATCTTGAAAACTGCCCATATACGGAAACGCGGCGCATGCAGAAGGTTCTTAAGCATGCACCGCGTTTTATTTGACGATCAAAGCGCCGTCTTGATCCCGAATCCGACGAGCAGGGCACCGGCGGATTTTTGGAAGATGTTTTGGAAGCGGGTGTTGTTCAGCCAGCGTTTGGCATGGTCCATGATAAAGACGAGCAGGAAGAACCAGCCGACCGCGAGTCCCGTCAAGATCAGTCCGAGAATGATGAGCTGTTCGTTGACGTTGCCGCCGAGGTCGAGAAACTGCGGCATGATCGTCACATAGAGGAGAACGGTCTTCGGATTGAAGATATTGCTCAGCATGCCCTGGCAGTAAGATTCCTTGTGGGCGCTGCCTTTTTTGGACTCATCGCCGGCCGTTTCATTCACCGTGTCCATCGAGAAGAAGCTTTTCGAGAACAGGCTCTTGATGCCGAGAAAGATCAGATAGGCGGCCCCGAGGTACTTGATGACGTTGAAGAGCACGACCGACTTCGCAATGACGACGGCAAGTCCGAGCACGGCGATCAGCGTCCAGAACAGGAGACCCGTCGCCATTCCGAGCGTGGAATAGCGCCCGGCCTTCGTCCCGTGGCTGAGTGTGTTGCGCACGAGCAGGATTGTGTCCGCGCCGGGCATGACGACCATCATCATGGCGATCGGGATGTAACCGAGGAGTCCGTCCATCTGATATAACCTTCTTTCCGGAATGTGGTATGTGAATAATTATAAAGCACAATCCTTGAATTCCTCGGTTAAAAGTATTTTCAGACGAGTTTGAAAGGGTTTTCATGTATAATGATACGATTAATATGCAGAATATCGCATTTCATGTCGAACGCTCCCGGCAGCTTCCGCACAAAAGACGCACGGAAATAATAATGGACGGCAAAGTAAAACGGATTCCCTTCCCTATTAGGGTGTCACCTAAACTTTGTCGTGGTATTTATTTCCTTAAAAATCGGCAAGGATTTTCTTTGCCAACTCTCATGGCGCTCTCATCACCCTCTCATTTGCCGGGGTTAAATTATAAGCATCCCAAACAACGAAGGAGAGGATTTACATGAAAAAAGTAATCACAGCCGCAATGAGCATCGCCATGATCGCATCCGCAGGGGCAGGCGCAGCAGGCACCTTCCACGCAGACAAGGCCGAGGCGGCCGCACCGGCAGCGTACTCTTCCCACTCGAACTACCACAACGCCTACAACAACTTCTCGTTCGGCCAATCGGTCAAAGACCTTGCCGAATATGCGACAGTCACATCGGTGATCGGCCAAGACCTGAACGGCCGCATCGTGGAAAACAGCAGCTACAAACGGACGGTCCAGTACACGAACGCATACGGACAGCCGCAGTACAAATCGATCTTCATGAAAAAGCAAAACACCGTCAAAGTGATCGACTTCCGTGGCGGACAGCTCTACTACGGAGCACTGAAGGCCGAAACTCCGCAAGCACCGGATCAGGATGTCGTAAAGCCGGACACACCAGCAACGGACGGCATTTCCTCGCTTCCTGAATATCATAAGCTCGCTTCCGTCGTGAGCCTCGACGGCCTCACGCCGGCCATCGCAGAAGACAACTACAACAAACGCGTCATCGTCCTCAAAGGCGCAAATGGCCACGGCGAATTTAAATCAATCTTCATCAAACGCACGAACATGCTGAAAGTGATCGACCTCGACGGCGGCCAGATCTTCTACGGAAGCATCCGCTGAGGCGTTGAACCTCCCCGGTTCGCCGGACCTGAAAAACCCACACACAGAAAGCACCCATTCACCCGGCTGCGGCCGGGAGGCGGGTGCTTTTTTGATGGAAGCCGTACGGCCCCCATACGGCTTCCATCCGTTCATTGCGCTACAATGAAGTCATCCGGCCTTTTTTTGCGCGGAGGATCTTTCATTAACCGGAGGGGTTTCTGATGAATGAACACGACATGGACCGCCTGCTCGGCATCCGGACGGCGGGCGTGCAGGACTGGGGCGTCCGGTCGATCCACGACAACCGGTATGAGGCGACGCCCTACGAAGCGCTCGATGCATTGCTCGACAACTGCCCGATCGGCCGGAGGGACGGAATCGTCGACTACGGGAGCGGCAAGGGACGGGTGGCATTTTACCTGAACCACCGGACCGGGGCATCGGTGACGGGCATCGAGATGGACGGCTCGCTCTATCTCCAGTCACTTGGGAACCGGGACGCGTATATGATAAAGAAGAAGACCCGGCTGAAAGGCTCGGTCTCTTTCCTGAACTGCAGGGCGGAAGACTACCGCGTCAAGGGGCTGGACACGGTGTTCTTTTATTTCAATCCGTTTTCCGTCAGCCTGTTCGCCAAGACGATCAGCCGGATTCTGCAGTCCGCGGAAGAACGTCCGAGGCCCGTTTCCGTGCTTCTGTATTACCCGACGCTCGATTACCTCAGCTTCATGGAACATCACACGCCGTTCGTCCACGCGCTCGACCTGCCGATTCCGGGATTGTCGGAAAACAATCCGAACGAACGCTTTTCAATCTGGAAAATAGCGGATTGTTCCACGTGAAAAAGGACATTGAGCAAACAGGTCGAAAAACGTGTGATTGTTCTGATATAGTTGGGATGCAATCATGCGCTCTATCTGAATAGAAAAGGGCTCTCTTATGGAGCAGCCCTTCCGTATATGAGGGGGAAATGAGGTGAAATTAATGATGGACGATCAAAAAATCGCCCACTTCAAAGAAGTGATGGGGAATTATCCGACAGGGGTGACGGTCATCACGACGACCGCTCCGGACGGAACACCGGTCGGCATGACGGTGAATTCGTTCGCATCGGTGTCGCTGGACCCGACGCTCATCCTCTGGTCAATCGACAAGCGGGTATCGCTTTATGATATTTTCACGAATGCAAAAAAGTTCGCCGTCCACGTGCTGGCAGGGGATCAGGGCGAGCTTTGCGCCCTCTTTGCAAGCCGGGGCATCGACCGGTTTGAAAACTGCGAGTGGGAAATGTCCGCTGACGGAGTGCCGATCATTGAAGGGGCTACGGGCGTTCTCCACTGTGACACGCATTCGACGATCGGCGGAGGGGATCACCGCATCATCATCGGTGAAGTGAAAGAGATTGATAATCACCGGAAAGATCCGCTTCTGTATCATCGCCGGAAATTTGATGCGATTCCCGACTCCTTCCATGAATGAGCCGGCCGCACACGGAGCACCGTCCAGGCGGTGCTTTCTTTTTATTCGGCGATCTGGAACCCGGCTCTGGGCGAGTGTTGACCGGGTGGCCGTCCGAGCCGGCATTCATTGTATAATGAAGAAAAGGAATCCGAAAGCAGGTGTTTTCTAATGGAGCCATTCACGGAAAAGGAACTGCTGGACGTCATGGGCGAGCTGTTCTCGGACGAAGTCTCGATCGCCGTGACCGACAGGGAACAGTACGTCTACTACCGTCCGAGCAAGCGGGTCGACCTGAAGATCCGGCCAGGCGATCCGGTGAAAGAAGGCACGATCGCCCACCAGGCGCTCTCATCCGGGCAGAAATCATCCGAGTTCATCGACCGGTCCGTCTTTGGCGTGCCGTATCACGGGATGGCGGTCCCGTTCCACCGGGACGGCGAACTCGAAGGGTGCGTCCTGGCGATTTATCCGACCTATACGGAAGGGAAATCAGTTGTAACGATCCGGACGGAAGATGGATGGAAGCCGGTCCCGTTCCCGGATGTGGAGTATTTCGAAGTGAAGGAGCGGAAGACCCATGTCATCGCCGGCAAAGTGACGGGCACGCACAAAAACACCCTGCAGGAGTTCGAATACATTCTCCCGAGGGACATGTTCGTCCGCTGCCACCGATCATTCATCGTCAACGTCCATCATATCCGGGAAATCTTTCCCGATTCCCACTCAACATTCCTGCTGGAGATGGACTCGGGCGAGCGGGTGCCGGTGAGCCAGTCATACTCAAGCTATTTCAGGAAGATCCTAGGCTTCTGAAATTGTACGGTTTTAGACAAACTTTTCTGTGTCCCGGCCATGAAACCGGCTTTCCTGTCCGAAATCCTCTCTCATGAAAGCGTTTTAGGGAATAATGATAGCAAGAGAATTTAGACTTGCAACGTTATTACCCAAAACTATATTCAGAAGAGGTTGATTTCATATGACAGTACAAAATGATCGGATTCAGAACCAGTCTCTGCAAAGCCGTGTCGTTTCTCCTGAACAGGCCGCTTCCTGGATTGAAGACGGCATGACGCTCGGCCTGAGCGGCTTCACCCGCGCAGGCGACGTGAAAGCGGTTCCGTTTGCGCTTGTCGAACGGGCGAAGGAAGAAGAATTTAAAGTGAACGTGTTCACCGGCGCCTCCCTCGGCTCCGACATCGACGCCTTGTTCGCGGAAGCGGGGATCGTTCACAAGCGCCTCCCGTTCCAGGCGGATCCGACGATGCGAAAGAGCATCAACAACGGGGACATGTTCTTCGTTGACCAGCATCTTTCCCATACGGCCGAACTGGTCCGGGCAGGCGTCATGGGACCGATCGATTTTGCGATCGTCGAGGCGATCGCCGTGAAGGAAGACGGCATGATCATCCCGACCACGTCCGTCGGCAACTCTTCCCTGTTCGCCATGCACGCGGACAACATCATCGTCGAGATCAACATGGCGCAGACCCCGCTCCTTGAAGGGGTCCATGATATCTACGACACGGGCAGACAGGGCGAGCGCGGTCCGATTCCGCTGACGACGGCAAGAGACCGGATCGGCACGGCCGGCATCCAGGTCGACCCGGAGAAGATCCGCGGCATCGTCTTCACGGAA
The DNA here is from genome assembly GCF_000826125.2 of Bhargavaea cecembensis. Lineage (GTDB taxonomy): Bacteria > Bacillota > Bacilli > Bacillales_A > Planococcaceae > Bhargavaea > Bhargavaea cecembensis_B. The sequence goes on along the minus strand of NZ_LN651372.1, from coordinate 505,022 downwards.
CAGGAGGACTCCCCGTCGACGATCGTCCAGCCGGATGACGAGACCCAGGTCATGGCGGGCCACCTGCTCGACTTCCTGCGCAATGAAATCAAAGCGGGCCGCTTCGACGAAACGCTCGCACCGCTCCAGTCGGGGATCGGCAGCGTGGCGAACGCCGTCCTGCACGGCATGATTGATTCCGAGTTCGAGCATCTCGAGGTGTACTCGGAAGTGCTCCAGGATGCAGTGTTCGACCTGATCGATGCGGGCAAGGTCGACTTTGCTTCATGCTGCTCGATCACGCTGTCAGACGAGAAGATGAAGAAAGTGTTCGGCAGCTTTGAACAGTATCGCGATAAACTGATCATGCGTCCTCAGGAAATCTCGAACCATCCGGAAATCATCCGCAGACTCGGCCTCATCTCGGTCAACACGGCGCTTGAATTCGACATTTACGGAAACGTCAACTCGACGCACGTCTCCGGAATGAAGATGATGAACGGGATCGGCGGTTCCGGCGACTTCGCCCGCAACGCGCGCCTGGCGATCTTCGTCACGAAATCAACGGCGAAAGGCGGCAACATCTCGAGCATCGTGCCGTTCGCCACGCATATCGATCACACCGAGCATGATGTCGATGTCGTCGTGACCGAGCAGGGCTATGCGGATCTCCGCGGACTCGCGCCGCGCGAGCGTGTGCCGCTCATCATCGAGAACTGTGCACATCCGGACTATAAGGAACAGCTGTGGGCGTATTACCAGGAAGCGCTCGAGCGCGGCGGGCAGACCCCGCACGTTCTGGAAAAAGCCTTCTCCTGGCACCAAAATCTTGCCCAAAACGGTACGATGAAACTTGAAAAGAACACGGCAGCCGTGCGCTGACCGTGGAAGGACCCGATTTCCCATGGTGGGAGCCGGGCCTTTTTTCATGGCAAGGCAAAAGTGTAAAGACACGTGACAGACTCATTGGTATAATGGGAGATGATAAAGACACGGAGGGATCGGAAGATGAAAAAAGCGCTGATCAATGTGGATTATACGGTTGATTTCGTCGCGGAGGACGGCAAGCTCACATGCGGGGAGCCGGGCCGGGCAATCGAAGGGGAGATCGTCAGGCTGACGGAGGAATTCATTGCCGCAGGAGACTACGTCGTGTTTGCCATCGACCGGCACGAGGAAGGGGACTCCTTTCATCCGGAGAACAAGCTGTTCCCTCCCCATAACCTCGCCGGGACGCCGGGCATGGAGCTGTACGGAGACCTCCGCAAAGTTTTCGAAGCGCACCGGGAGGACCCGAACGTCCATTACATGAACAAGACCCGGTACAGTGCGTTTGCGGGAACAGATCTGGAAATCAAGCTGAGGGAGCGGAGCATTACGGAGATTCATCTGGTTGGGGTCTGTACGGATATTTGCGTGCTTCATACCGCTGTTGACGCGTACAATAAAGGCTTTGCCATCGTCATCCACAAAAATGCCGTGGCGAGCTTCAACCCGGCAGGACACGAGTGGGCCCTTGGTCACTTCTCGAATACACTCGGCGCAAAAGTGGTTTAAGTTAAAATAGGATCAAATGCCTGTTTCAGGGGAAAGGAGACTCTTTCCTCTGATTTTTTTGTTATTGCCGACAGATTCGGGGAAGAGAAAAGCTGAACCAGAATACATATTGAGAGGGGGTGAACAGATGAAGCGATTTGTGACCGGCGCCTTTCTTTTCGGGATGCTGATTGCCGCCCTGCCGGCAGGCGTTGCCCTGGCCGCCGAAGACGGTGACGGTGACGGAACTGCGGAGAAGAGGCAGGGCCTCGTCGGCGGCGTCCTCGGAGCAGTCGGAGATACGGTCAAAGGTGTCACGGATCTCGCGGGCGATACGGTCGGCGGTACACTGGAGACTGTCGGATCCACCGTGGAAGGGACGGTCAAGGGCGTGGCCGACACCGTCGGATCTGTCGCCGACTTCACGGAAAACACGGTGAAGACGGTCGCCGACCCGGAAACATATAAAAATCCGTCAGAGAGCAAGCCGGTGTCAAGCATCGTGAACAACACGACCGGCCTCGTCAAGGAAACCGTCGACAACACGCTGCCGGCTGCGGAAAATGCAGTCGGTGATACGGCGGGTCTCGTGGCGGACACGGCAAAAGGCGCAACGGAGACGGTGCGCGAGACGACGGGTGCCGTAAACGAAGCCGCAAAAGACGTGCCAGTCGTATCCAACGCGGTTGAAGCAGTCGACAAGACGGCCGGAGCGGCACTGGAACTGGCCGATGACACGGTCAGCAACACAGCCGGCACCGTGACGGATACCGTCAGCGGGGCGACCGGAAGCGTGACGGAGACGGTCGGATCTGTCGCAGACTTTACAGAAAATACGGTAGAGACCGTGACCGATCCCGAAACTTACCGGAACCCGGCCAAAAGCCGCCCGGTTTCCGCGATCGTGAACAACACGACCGGCCTTGTCGATGAGGTAGTTGGAAATACGCTGCCCGTTGCAGAAAATGCAGTGGACGACACTGTAGGCCTCGTGCAGGACACGGCAAAAGGCGTCACGGAAACCGTCCGGCAGACGACCGGTGCCGTCAGCGGAGCCGTCCAGGACGTGCCTGTCGTTTCGGAAGCGGCTGGAACGGTTGACGGCCTCGTCGGAAACTTGACCGGAACCGTCGACACTGTGCTCGGCAAGACGGCCGAAACGGTCGGCGGCACGACGGAGGCGGTGACCGGGACAGTGGACGAAACCGTCGGTACGGTGACCGGAACAGTCGATGAGATCGTTTCCGGAGTGACCGATCCGATCGTACGGGTGCCGGAAAAGAACACACCGGCAGAAAAGCCGATGCTTCCCGTGACCAAACCTGACCGTCCGGCAGCTGACAAAACACCGGCTCCCGAAAGTCCGTCAATCGGCGGCATGAACCCGGAAACGGACCGTCCGGCACCACAGCCGGGACCGACTCCGGCAGGACCGGAGGCCCCTTCCCCGGAGGCGGACCGTCCGTCGGCAAAGCCTGTCCTGCCTGAAGCGGAATCAGAACAGCAGCAGGCAGCAGGGCCGATGGATGTTTCAGATGATCCGTCAACCGGAGCTCCGGAGTCCGAATCGGCAGCCGGCCCGGCTGGATCAGGGCCGGAGTCTGCGGAAGCCCCATTTGCCGCCGAACCGGAAACAGCCGCGGCGGCAACCGGACTCCCTGAAGACGAGCGGAGCGAAAAGGCGACGCCGCGCAGTATTGATGGAGAAACAACGGAGTCAAACGACACGGAAGAACCTGCCCCGGCCCCGTTTCTTGACGGCCGAAGCCCCGTCGGCACGACGACAGTCAGTCAGGCAAATGCCGGCGGACAGTCTGCCCAGTCCGCAAGTTCTTCTCCTGCCGGCGGAAGCGGCGATGTGCTGCAAGGAGTGATCGGAACTCCTTCAGCCGGGCTTTCGGATTCCGGCGCGGCCTGGCTTGCGGAGAATCACTTGAGAAAGAGTCAATGGACGAACGCTCCACCGGGACAACCTCCCAAAACCACTCCTTTTTTTAACTTGATCTGATCAATTAAAAAAAGGAGAGAATAACATGAAAACAAAATGGATGAAAATCGCAGGCACCAGCTTCGGGCTCTGCCTCGCACTCACTTTCGCACCGGCAGCAACCGGAGCGGAAAGCGACGGAAACCTTCTGGAACTGGACGTAAACGTGCTCACGGACAAGGAAGACACGGCCAAAATCGCGGATGTGAAAGTGGAAGACGCGCCCGTCCTCGGCTCAGTGAGCGTGGAAGTCCCGTCAGAGACGGAAGAAGGAAACGCAGTCGTCAATGCGAATGTGGCAGACAGTGCGGTCGGCAATCTCAATGCGGACGTTCTTTATGAACAATCGTCTTCGGACGAAACCGGCAGCTCGGAGAAATCCGGCGTAGCGAACGTGACGCTCGAAGACAGCCCGGTCGGCGACGCGCAGGTCGACGTCCTGTCCGAAGAGTCGGCCGCGGAAGAAACCGGCAGTTCGGAGAAATCCGGTGCGGCGAACGTGACGCTTGAGGACAGCCTGGTCGGCGACGCGCAGGTCGACGTCCTGTCCGAAGAGTCAGCCGCGGACGAATCCGGCAGTTCGGAGAAATCCGGCGCGGCGAACGTAACGCTCGAGGACAGCCCGGTCGGCGACGTGGAAGCGGATGTTCTTTATGAAGAGTCGGCTCAAGACGAGTCGGATGCGTCAGAAGAAACCGGCGTGGTGAACGTCTCGACCGGCGGTTCTTCTTCCGCTTCGCTAGAGGAAGACGCGGCTTCAGAAGCACCGGCCGACGAAGCGGCAGATCCCCAAAAAGGCGGCCTCGGTTTGAATCTGAACAATCTCCCATTGCTCGGCAATGTGCGCATCGGTCTGCTTGAGCATGAGAAGGACGGCGAATCCGGCAGCAGCTCGCTGATCAATATCGGACTTGACGGCGGAATCCTTGATGATGTGGAAGTCGGGGTTCTGAGCCAGTCCGAGTCGGCGGACGGATCGAAGAAAGGTTCGGTCGCATCCGTCAATCTCGACAACAAGCTGCCGAATGACGTGGCAGTTGACTTAATCGGCGGCGAAAAGTCCGAAACGGAAGACAGCTCTTCATTCGACGGCGGTATCGTTGAAGTGAACGCATCGAACCTGCCGATTCTCGAACAGACCCATGTCGGTGTGATTGACCGCCACGAAGCGGCCGATGGACAATCGACGTCCAGCTCTTCAGGTCTTGTGCAGGGAGACATCATAAACGACCTGCTTGGGAAAGTGGACCTGGATGTGCTGGCGAAAGACGAAGTGACCACGGAAGAGGGGACGTATATCAAAAAAAGCGGAGTCTCCCTCCGCTTGCCCGATCTTCCAATCATCCCGGTCAATGTGGACATTCTCGTCAAGGAGCAATTCAACCCGGCTGCCGTCACTCCCCCGGTGACACCGCCGGGCGAAGGCACAGACCCAGGTGAAGGCGAAAATCCGGATGAAGGTACAAACCCGGGCGAAGGCACAAACCCAGGTGAAGGCGAAAACCCGGGCGAAGGCACGAATCCGGGTGAAGGCGAAAACCCGGGCGAAGGCACGAATCCGGGTGAAGGCACAGACCCGGACGAAGGCACAAATCCAGGTGAAGGCGAAAATCCGGATGAAGGCACAAACCCAGGCGAAGGCACAGACCCAGGTGAAGGCACAAACCCGGGCGAAGGCACAAATCCGGGCGAAGGCGAAAACCCAGGCGAAGGCACGAACCCAGGTGAAGGCACAAACCCAGGCGAAGGCGCAAACCCGGATGAAGGCACGAACCCAGATGAAGGCGAAAACTCGGGTGAAGGCACAAACCCAGGCGAAGGCACAGATCCGGGCGAAGGTGAAAATCCGGATGAAGGCACGAACCCAGACGAAGGCATAAATCCGGATGAAGGCACAGATCCGGAAGAGGGTACAGGCCCGAACGGTAACGCGGGCAACCCGGATGACGGCTGGAATGACGCGGTGGAAGGTGAAGAGTTCGACAACGATAGCACGGACGAAGCGACCGGGTTTGTTCCGGGCAACAACATGACCGGTTCGAACGGCAATGGATCAGGCTTTGGAAACGGTATGTCCGATACAGGTGCATCCGGCAAGACTCCAACGCCTGCTATGAGCGGGATGATCACCGGCGCTTCGCTGCCAAAAACCGGCGGATTCCTGAACAGCATGATGTTGCTCCTGATCGCCCTCACGCTGATCGGCGGAGGCATCGGGATGAGGAAATTTGTCTGAGCTGAGAAGGTGATGAGATGAGAAAATCGATCAAACGGCTCGGAAGCCTGTTCATCCTGGCCGGCATCCTCCTCCTGTTCTGGCTCGGGGAAGGCCACCTTGAGAACCGGAAGGCGCAGGATCGCCTGATTGATTCGTTTGAGTCAATCCGTGCGGAAGCGCATGGCCCGGAGGAGGCGAGTCCGGTTCCCGACGGGGAATCGGCTCATCTGAAGGACGGGGTGAAAGGCATTCTCGAGATACCCGAAATCGATCTCCGGCGCGCCGTCTTGGACGGGGCGACTCCGGAAAATCTGGATCTCTCGCTCGGTACGATTTCTGGTCTGGACGACCCGGCGACGGACGGCGGCAGCCTCGCCATCGCCGGTCATCAGACCCATGTGTTCGGAGAATATTTCAGCCGGATCGACGAACTCGAACCCGGTGACCGGATCACCTACGAGACGGCATCCGGCACCTACACGTATGAAGTCTTCCGAAGCCTCATCGTGGATCCCCACGAAGTGAGTGTGCTGGACCGGCAGGACGGGCTTGCGCTCATGTCGCTTGTCACCTGCTGGCCCAGACACTCTGATGCCCAGCGGCTGATCGTCCAGGCAAAACGCCTTGACTGAACTGAACAGCAAAAACCCCGGACCGTCCAAACAGGTCCGGGGTTAATATTTGTGGAATCGTTCAATACAATCCGGTGCCGGCCAATTGAAGCAAGGTTCGAACGATATACCTTTTGCCAAGTTCGTCATCATCAAAGTTTTTCTCGCTGTAGACGTGGCCTCTCTCCCTAAAAAAGGTAACCCACTTGCCGGCTTCATCATAATAATGAAATCCTTCAGCTAGGGAATGCTTGCCTGTGCGTTCGCTTCGCGGAATGCCGTGAATCAGCGTATATTTACATACTTCATCTGCGGTAACTGTAAAAACATCGGAATACCGATGCTTTGTCATGTTGTCCACACCCAGCGTTTCACAAGCAAAACGCAGTGCATCCCCATAAAGCAGCACCCTGATCTGCGTCTCCTTATCAACCATATCGTCCAACTGTAGTTCACTCCATCCGTCTGTTGTCATTCAACTTTAGCATCGGAAACATCGGGTATAAACCTCATCGTTGCTCAGTCGGAAGTTCTGATCATCGATGACACCGCCTGCCGCTGAGAACCAGTCTGGTTGTCCTAAGGGTACTTTTCAGAACCGTTTCTATAAAGTACGATGGGAAAAAGAAAGAAGGGATTGCGATGACTGAAATACTATTCGAAGGAAAATTGCCGAACGGCCTCCGCGTCACGATGCGCCCGCTCGGCAGGACGAGTCTGCCGGAGATCCTTTACCTGCAGGAGGAAGTGATCGATGCACTCGAGGATCCGGCCCGTCTTCAGCCGCTCAGCGAGGAGGAATTCCTGTTCATCCTCGAAGGGAACGGGGACATGATCGGCGTTTTTGACGGGGAGGAGATGATCGCCTGGCGGGCGATGCTCATCCCGGACAATGACCATGAGGGCCTCGGCCGGGATGTGGGCGTGCCGGAGGAAGACATCCCGAAAGTCATCTATCAGGAAATCTCCGCCGTCTCGCCGCGCTTTCGCGGAAACGGCCTTCAGAAGATGATGGCGGGCGTCCTCATGGACCGCGTGGACCGGAACCGGTTCCGCTACGTGTGCGCGACCGTCATGCCCGGCAACATCCCGAGCCTGAAAGATAAGTTTTCCCAGGGACTTGAGGTGGCGGCGCTGAAAGACAAATACGGCGGCAAGCTCCGTTATGTATTCGTGAAGGATCTCGCGGCACCGGAACAGTCGCGGACCCGGTCGCAGCTCATCCCCATGGCAGACATTGCCGGCCAGCAGGCGCTCCTCGCCGACGGCTGGCGCGGCACGGAACTGATCCGGACTGATGAGGACTGGCAGGTGCAATACGAGCGCTGACTCTTGGATCCCGTTACATGCATGCCGGCATATACTGATCAGAAAGATCATGTGTCAGGGAAGTGAAGCCATGCGGGAGACTGGCCAATTTCGGTTTGGTCAGAATAACAGGAGTCAGGAGAACGGAGGGGGCAGCGGTATAAGCCGGGGTGCAGCCATCGGCTTGGTCGGCGCAATTCTGGAAGTGATCGGGGGCACGCTGGAAGTTGTCGGAGCAGCGATCGCGATCGAAGAAGACCGGATTGCCGACGAACAGTTGCAGAAAAGGTTTCAGCAGATCCAAAAACAGATAGACGAGCTGAACGGACGGCTGGATCAGAACCACTCATCTGATACCAACGACCGGCTCATGGCCTTGCTGGAAAAGATTGTTGAAAACCAAAAGGCCGATGAAAAATAAAGCAGCCGCACCTCACTCGGAGGCCGGCTGCTTTGTTTTTGATCACCGGATGGCATCAAGTCAGCTTCGACAGGAAAGCCGTTGCGATCCCAAAATATATCAACAAGGAAAGAATGTCGTTCACCGTCGTGATGAGCGGACCTGATGCAACGGCCGGGTCGAACTTGAACCGGCTCAGGATGAGCGGGATGATTGTCCCGGCGAACGTCCCGATGATCAGCGTCAGGACGAGCGAGGAGCCGACGACGATGCCGAGCATGAAGCTGCCCTGCCAGATGAATGCAATCACGGCGATGAGCGCACCGCATGTGATCCCGATGATGACGCCGACGATCAGTTCCCGGACGATCAGTTTCAGCGACTGCTTCAAGTCGATGTCGTCGGAGGCGAGGCCGCGGACGACAACCGCGAGCGACTGTGTTCCGGTGTTCCCCGTCATCCCGGCGATGAGCGGCATGAAGAAGGCAAGCGCCACGACCTGTTCGAGTGTCGCTTCGAAGCCGCTGATGATGCTGCCTGAGACAAGTCCGATGAAGAGCAGCAAAATCAGCCAAGGAAGCCGCTTGTAGGCGGCGGTGAGCGGCTTCGTGTGAAAATCGATCTGCTTGCCGCTCGCCATGAGCATCTCAATGTCCTCGTCGGCTTCCCGGACAATGATATCGATGACATCATCGAAAGTGATGATCCCGACAAGCACGCCGTCCTCGTCCGTCACGGGAACCGACACGAAATCATAGCGGGCGAACTGCTTGGCCACGTCTTCCTGATCGGTGAAGGCGTCCACGGAAATAACCCGCCGGGACATGATGTCCGTGATCTTGGCATCCGGGTCGGCGAGCAGCAGCTGCCGGTAGGAGACGACGCCGATCAGCTGCTTGTCATTATTGATGACGTATATATAGTTCATGGAAGTCGCATAACCACTATAATACCGGAGCTTCTCGGTTGTCTTGGCCACCGAGTAGTTCTCATGCACCCAAACGAACCGGTTCGTCATCGAGCGGCCTGCAGAATCCGCCGGGTAATCAAGGATCTTCCGGACGTTCTCCGCTTCTTCGCGGACCATCATGTTCGTGAGCCGGTCGATCTCCTCCGGCTTCAGATCCGTCAGCATGGCGGCCAGATCATCATTTTGCATCATGTCGAGAATCGGGATCGCCTTGTCCGGATCGAGCGACTGGATGAGCTCGACCTGATTTTTCGCCTTCAAGTACGGAAGCATCTCCGTCAGCATTGACAAATCCATGCAATCCACAAAGATTGGGTGCAGCTTGCGCGGAATCTTCATGTACTGGATCGCCTGGTCATACGGACGCAGATCCTTCAGTAACTTCACAAACCCTTCCCGGTCACCCTCTTTCAGTGTCCGGTTGAGGGCGATCGTCAATTCTTCCCGGTTTTCCTTGACCACCAATTCCCTCGCCTCCAATCCATCTCTATCTACTGTGCTTCATATATACCCTCTTTGTCCACCGTTAGTCGCCAGGCAACCGGGCCGGGACTTTCCTCCCGGATCGGCAAGTCTAAAATGCGCCCTTCATATGATGGAACATTCAGACTTCCATTGTTAAACTGGTCAAAACGAATGAAAAACCAAAGGAGGAACACCCATGCCGGCATCCCCGAAAAAATGGTTCACCGCCATTGCCCTCTCCGCCCTGCTGCTCGTTCCTGCGGCTGCAGTTGAAAGCCCGCATACCGCCGTCGCCACAGAAGAGCATGCCGCGCTCGGCAATTCGCTGAACGAAATCCTGAACGACCCCCGTCTCGCAGGCGCGACCATCGGGGTGAACGTATCGAAGGCATCGGACGGAGAAACGGTTTACGCGCATACCGACGATCTGCTGCTCCATCCGGCCTCGAACATGAAGATCCTGACGGGCGTCGCGGCACTCGAGGTTCTCGGACCCGACCACCGGTTCACGACCGACGTCTCCCATGACGGGCGGCTGAACAACGGGGGCATTCTTCACGGAGACGTCTACCTGCGCGGCAAAGGGGACCCGACACTTCTCAAGGAGGACTTCGAGCGGTTCGCCAAGGATGTGAAGGCGAAAGGCGTAAAGAAGATCAAGGGCGACCTCATCGCCGATGCCAGCTGGTTTGACGACATCCGGCTGTCCGAAGACCTGAACTGGTCCGACGAGTCGAATTACACGGGGGCTCCCGTTTCTGCGCTCACCGCCTCGCCGAACACCGACTTCGATGCCGGCACGGTGATCGTGAACGTGAATCCGGGCAAAACCGCCGGCGACCCGGCAAAGGTGACACTCGACCCGGCGACCGATGCGGTAAAGATCGACAATCGGGCCAAAACCGTGGCAAAAGACGGCAGGAAGAGCGTCTCGATCGAGCGGGCCCACGGGACGGATACGATCGTCATCACCGGCACCATCCCGGCCGGCGCGACGGCCTCCCGCTCCTGGACTGCCGTCTGGGACCCGTCCCTCTATGCGCTGGATCTGTTCAGGAAGGCGCTCGAGGCCGAGGGCATTTCCATTGCAGGCGGGATGAAGAAGGGCATCGTGCCGGACGGCGCTGCGACTCTCGCCTCCAAGCAGTCAATGCCGCTCCGTGACCTGTTCATCCCGTTCATGAAGCTGAGCAACAACGGCCACGCCGAAGTGCTCGTGAAGGAAATCGGCAAGCAGTCGGCGGGCGAAGGGTCCTGGGACGCGGGGCTGAACGTCATGTCGGACGTCCTGGCCGGATACGGGCTGGACACGGCGGGGATGCGCTTCCGCGACGGATCGGGCATGTCCCATAAAAACCTCGTGACCGCAAAGCAGCTGTCCGATCTGCTGTACGCCGTCCAGGCCGGGCCGTGGTTCCCGGTGTTCCTTGATTCCCTGCCGGTTGCGGGAGATTCCGACCGCATGACCGGCGGCACGCTGCGCAACCGGATGCAGGAAGGTCCGGCGGCCGGGAACGTCCGTGCCAAGACCGGCTCGCTCACCGGCGTCTCGACCCTGTCCGGCTATGTGACCGGAGCGGACGGAGAGGAATACATCTTCTCCATCCTCTTCAACAATTACCTGGCCGGCTCCGTCACGCCGATCCAGGACGAAATCGCCGAAGCCATCGCCGGACAGGAATAACAGCGGCGGGCGGCTGAATAGACTGAAGGACGGGGATGGACAGGGCGGCCGAAAAAGCCTTCTATGTTTTTCTCTGAAAAAGGTTGACCTAATTTTCTAAACACTGTAAGATGAGAAACAACTTTTCGTCCGTGAGGGGCAGGAGGTGCCGGGAGCGGCATCGCCCTTGGATCAAAAGCTGAGAAGAGTTGAGCATAGCCGAGAAATTGCAGAGCAGGAAGAGTAGCATGCGCCGGGCGGACCCAGAGAGCCGGCGGCTGGTGGAAGCCGGCCCGCCCCGCATGTGAATGGACCTGTGAGAGCCGCCGCGATTCTAAATCGCAGCGGACGTCCCTCCCGCGTTAAGGGAGCATGCCCGGATTCCCGGACATGGCCGAGCGGGGGCGATGACCCCAACCGGAGGTGGCAACGCGGAATTGATTCCGTCCTCCGCAACAGGACTTCTGTGCCTGTTGCGGGGGATTTTTCATTTTCCGGACATCGGCAGTCATTTCAAAGAGGAGTTGAGCAGAGTTGAGAACAGCGGAGCAGAGAGTAACGGTGAGAAAGCTGGAAGGGGACGGACTGACGCCGGTGTCGGTGTTCAGGCGCCTGAAGGGGAAGCGGAAGTTCCTGCTGGAGAGTTCCGGAGCCCGTGACGGATCCGGCCGGTATTCATATATCGGGCAGAATCCGGCGAAGGTGTTCCGGGCCGAAGATGGCGTGCTGGAAGAGCTCGACTGCCGGAGCGGGAAAACCTACCGGCACGAGGGTGATCCGGTCATGCTGCTGAAGCGGCTGCTGCCGAGAATCTCGGCGACGGCGGAGTTCCCGTTCACGGGCGGCGCGGTCGGCGCGATCGGCTACGGGGCGGCGGGCCTGGACAGCCGGCATGAAAAGACGGGGCCTGACGTGCTGCTGAATGTGTATGCCGGGCTGGTCGTGTTCGATCATCTGCTCGGCACGGTGTCCATCGTGCAGACGGATCTCGGCGATGGGGCGGAACAGGAGGCACGACAGCTGGAAAAAGAGATCCTGGAAGGCGAAGAGCAGCAGGACGGCGGCTTCTCGCTCGGAGAGTTCGCATCCGAAACGGACCGGCCGGCATTCGAGCAGGCAGTCCGGCAGGTGAAGCGGCATATTGCCGGGGGCTCCCTTTACCAGGCGGTCCTGTCGCGGGAACTCCGGGCGGCATTCGAAGGCGACCCGTTCTCGCTCTACCGGCGCCTGCGCAAGCGCAACCCGTCGCCGTATATGTACTTTATCGATCTTGGGGAGACGGTCGTCGTCGGGACATCCCCCGAAAGCCTCGTGAAGGTGAAGGACGGCATGCTTTCAATGAATCCGATTGCCGGAACCCGGCCGCGCGGCTCGGACCCGGACGAGGACCGGGCGCTGGAAGCGGACCTTCGCCGGGATCCGAAAGAGCTGGCCGAGCACGACATGCTCGTCGATCTCGGCCGGAACGACATTGCAGCGGCGGCCGAACCGGGAACCGTCAGCGTCACGGCCTACCAGGAGATCGTGCGGTATGAGCACGTCATGCACCTCGTCTCCGAAGTGGAAGGGATACTGAGGAAAGGCTTCGATCCATTCGACGCCATCCGGGCATGCCTGCCGGCGGGCACGGTCACCGGTGCGCCGAAGCGCCGGGCGATGGCGCTCATCGACGAACTTGAGCCCTCTCCCCGCGGCCTGTACGGCGGCTCGGTCGGTTTCATCGGTTTCAACGGCAACATGGACATGGCACTCGCCATCCGGACATTCTTCATCCGGGACGGCGTCGCATCCGTCCGGGCGGGTGCCGGCATCGTGTTTGATTCACAGCCGGAAGCCGAGTACCTGGAAACGGCGAACAAGGCGCGTTCACTTCTGGAGGTGGTCAAATGATCCTGCTGATCGATCACGACGATTCATTCACCCATAACCTGGCAGGCGCGCTGGCCGTGCTCGGGGAGGAAGTTGGCATTCTGGACGGCCGGACGGCGGATTTGGCCTCGGTCGAGCGCTTTGGCCCGTCCGCGATCATCCTGTCATCCGGCGCCGGCTCGCCGGATGACTGGCCGGCATCGGTCGGGATCGTCCGTGAGTTCGGGAAGGATATCCCGATCCTCGGCATCTCGCTCGGCCAGCTGATCATCGGGGAGGCGTACGGTGCTGTGAGGACCCGGTCGATCCGCCACGGAAAGGCATCCGCCGTCCGGCATGACCGCGGCGGGCTGTTCGCCTACATTCCGCAGCCGTTCCGCGCGATGTGCTGCCACTCGGCGGTGCTCGGCCGGGAAGGGCTGCCCGACACGCTCCGGGCGGATGCCTTTTCGATGGAAGACGGTGCCGTCATGGCCGTCCGGCACGAATCGCATCCGGTGTACGGACTCCAGTTCCACCCGGAATCAGTCGGCACCGGGCAGGGAGAACGACTCCTCGCCGCATTCCTGGAAGAAGCGGAGCGGTTCCGGGCGATGAAACAGGCCGGAGGATTCATGTCCGGCCGAAGGTGACGGGGCAGAAAGTGTGAATGGGTGGCTTTTAGGGGCGAGTGAGCCGCTTTTCTACGCGAGTGAGCCGCTTTCCACCCCGAGTGAGCCGCTTTCCACTTCGAGTGAGCCGCAATTGATCCGGAGCGGGCAAACCCGCCCGGGAAAGACGTTCCGGCGGCAGAGGCTGCCGGGACGAAGAGCATAGCAGAGGAGAGATGAGCAAAGATGAGAGAATTCACGAAGAAAGTGCGGAACGGACTGGATCTGAACTACGAGGAAATGACGGAGGCGGCGCTGTTTGTGTTCGACGAGCGGACGCCGGAAGGGGAGATCGCGGAGTTTCTCGGCGCGCTTGCCGACAAGGGAGAAACGGCCTATGAAGTGGCGGCGCTCGCCGAAGTGGCCCGGAGCTTTGCGCTCGTTCCGGACTTCCCGGAAGCGCCCTATACCGACAACTGCGGGACGGGCGGCGACGGTTCCGGCTCCTTCAACATCAGCACGGCTTCGTCGTTCGTCCTCGCGGCCGCGGGGGTGCCGGTCGCCAAGCACGGCAACCGGAAGATCTCGAGCCGTGCGGGCAGTTCGGACGTGCTGGAGGCGCTCGGCATCAGGCTCGGGCAGGACGCGGAAGAGGCGGCCGAGCAGCTCCGCCGGGAAGGGATCGCGTTCCTGTTCGCCCCGGGGTACCATCCGAAGCTCAAGCGGATCGGCCGCATCCGCCGGCAGCTCGGCAGGCGGACGATCTTCAACCTGACCGGGCCGCTCACGAACCCGGCGCCGCTCGTCACCCAGTTCACCGGGATCAGCCGGAGCGATTTCACGATGGCATATGCGTCGGTCCTCCGCATGCAGGGGCGCAAGCGGGCGATCGTCGTCTGCGGCGCCGGCGGGATGGATGAGGCGTCGCTCGCCGGGCCGAACGATTTCGTGCTCCTCGATCAGGGCGACCTCATTCCGTTCACGCTCGATGCGGAAGACGTCGGGCTGACGTCCGCACCGCCCGAGGCCATCCGCGGCGGGGACGGGGAGGAAAACGCGGCGATCATCCGGAGACTCCTCAACGGGGAAAGAGGCCCTCATTTTGATACTGTCGCATTCAACGCGGGAATCGGCCTGTTTGCGGCAGGCGTTGCGGATACGGCGAGAGAAGGCGTCAGGCTCGCGATCGAGACGATCTTGTCGGGCAAGGCGATGGAAAAGCTGGAGGCGGTGGCGGCGTTCCACAGCCGGACGGAAAAGGAGGCAATTGCGCGATGACGATCCTGGACGAGATTCTCGAAGAAAAGCGCAGGCGGCTCGAGTCCCTGCGAAGTGAAGTGCCGGCATGCCCGGCGATCCGGCGGGAACGGCCGCGCCTGGCGGAAATGTTTGCACAAGCGAACGGCCTGGCCGTCATCGCGGAAGTGAAGCGGGCTTCGCCTTCAAAAGGGCTCATCAACGGGGGAGCCGACCCGGCCGTGCAGGCGGCGGCCTACGAGCGTGCGGGTGCGGCCTGCATCTCGGTCCTGACGGAAGAGAAATTTTTCAAGGGGTCGCTCGAAGACCTGGCAGCCGTCGCGGAGGCGGTCCGGATCCCGGTCCTCTGCAAGGACTTCATCATCGATGAACTGCAGATCGACCGGGCCCTCCAGGCGGGCGCGTCGGTCGTCCTCCTGATCGCCGCCGCCTTGCCGGAAGGCCGGCTCGCCGAGCTGTACCGGTATGCGTCGGACGCAGGCCTCGATGTGCTCCTGGAAGTCCACGACGCACAGGAAATGGACCGCGCACTCGCACTCGGCGCCCCGTTCATCGGCATCAACAATCGCGACTTGAAGACATTCCGGGTCGATCTCGCCCGGACGGAAGAACTGGCGGCGCGCNCGCTCGTCACCCAGTTCACCGGGATCAGCCGGAGCGATTTCACGATGGCATATGCGTCGGTCCTCCGCATGCAGGGGCGCAAGCGGGCGATCGTCGTCTGCGGCGCCGGCGGGATGGATGAGGCGTCGCTCGCCGGGCCGAACGATTTCGTGCTCCTCGATCAGGGCGACCTCATTCCGTTCACGCTCGATGCGGAAGACGTCGGGCTGACGTCCGCACCGCCCGAGGCCATCCGCGGCGGGGACGGGGAGGAAAACGCGGCGATCATCCGGAGACTCCTCAACGGGGAAAGAGGCCCTCATTTTGATACTGTCGCATTCAACGCGGGAATCGGCCTGTTTGCGGCAGGCGTTGCGGATACGGCGAGAGAAGGCGTCAGGCTCGCGATCGAGACGATCTTGTCGGGCAAGGCGATGGAAAAGCTGGAGGCGGTGGCGGCGTTCCACAGCCGGACGGAAAAGGAGGCAATTGCGCGATGACGATCCTGGACGAGATTCTCGAAGAAAAGCGCAGGCGGCTCGAGTCCCTGCGAAGTGAAGTGCCGGCATGCCCGGCGATCCGGCGGGAACGGCCGCGCCTGGCGGAAATGTTTGCACAAGCGAACGGCCTGGCCGTCATCGCGGAAGTGAAGCGGGCTTCGCCTTCAAAAGGGCTCATCAACGGGGGAGCCGACCCGGCCGTGCAGGCGGCGGCCTACGAGCGTGCGGGTGCGGCCTGCATCTCGGTCCTGACGGAAGAGAAATTTTTCAAGGGGTCGCTCGAAGACCTGGCAGCCGTCGCGGAGGCGGTCCGGATCCCGGTCCTCTGCAAGGACTTCATCATCGATGAACTGCAGATCGACCGGGCCCTCCAGGCGGGCGCGTCGGTCGTCCTCCTGATCGCCGCCGCCTTGCCGGAAGGCCGGCTCGCCGAGCTGTACCGGTATGCGTCGGACGCAGGCCTCGATGTGCTCCTGGAAGTCCACGACGCACAGGAAATGGACCGCGCACTCGCACTCGGCGCCCCGTTCATCGGCATCAACAATCGCGACTTGAAGACATTCCGGGTCGATCTCGCCCGGACGGAAGAACTGGCGGCGCGCGCCGGCAAGCGGGAGGGCGGCTTCGTCATCAGCGAAAGCGGGATCGCCTCGCCCGAAGACGCCGCAAGAGCGGAACGGGCGGGCGCGGACGGAATCCTCGTCGGGGAGGCGCTCATGCGGAGCGGCGACCCGGAAACGATGGTGCAGGCGTTCCGCTCAGCCGGACGCCCGGGGGTGACACCATGACGGGGGTGAAGATCTGCGGGCTCATGGAAGCCGAGCACGTGAAGGCGGCCGTGTCGGCGGGGGCCGATGCGGTCGGATTCGTCTTCGCCCCGAGCCGGCGGAAGATCGATCCGGCGTGGGCTTCGGAACTGGCGAAGCTCGTCCCGGACGGCGTGAAGAAAGTCGGGGTTTTCGTGAACGCGGCAGAAGAGGAAGTGAAGACGATCTGCCGGAACGTCCCGCTCGACCTCGTCCAGTACCACGGCGATGAAACACCGGATCAGATCCGCCGAATCGGCCTGCCGTCGATCAAGGCATTCTCGGTCCGCACGGAGGATGATGTGAAGCGGGCGGTGGACTATGACGTCGACTACTGGCTGTTCGACGCGCCGGGAACCGGTTTCCGGGGCGGCAGCGGGCGGGTGTTCGACTGGTCGCTGCTTGGCCGGGCCGGCATCCCGCGGGAGCGGACGATCATCGCGGGCGGCCTGAATGCCGGAAACGCGGCGGAAGCGATCCGCCGGACACGCCCGTTTGCGCTCGACGTCTCGAGCGGCGTGGAAACGGACAGGCGGAAAGACCCGGAACTCATCCGGGCGTTCATCCGCACAGTTAAGGAAAGGGGAGGAGCCTGATGGTGAACAAGGCGGAAACAGCAGCTTCTTACAGCGCGCCGGACGGGAACGGACGATACGGCGAATACGGCGGGCGGTTCGTCCCCGAGACGCTCATGCCGGCACTGCTGGAACTGGAGACGGCCTACCGGGAGGCGAAGGAAGACCCGGCGTTCATTGAAGAACTCGAATCGATCCTGAAAGACTACGTCGGACGCGAGACGCCGCTTTATTTCGCGGGTCGGCTCACGGAGGCGGCGGGCGGCGCGAAGATCTACCTGAAGCGCGAAGACCTGAATCACACCGGCGCCCACAAGATCAACAACGCGCTCGGCCAGGCGCTGCTCGCGAAGCGGATGGGCAAGCGGAAAATCATCGCGGAAACCGGCGCCGGCCAGCACGGCGTTGCGACCGCGACGGCCTGTGCGCTGCTCGGCCTTGACTGCATCGTCTTCATGGGACGGGAAGACATCCGGCGCCAGGAGCTGAACGTCTTCCGCATGGAACTGCTCGGCGCCTCGGTCGTTTCGGTGGACGGAGGGTCCGGCACGCTGAAGGACGCGGTCAATGAAGCGCTCCGCCACTGGGTCGCGAACGTCTCCGACACCCATTACATCATCGGATCTGCGCTCGGACCCCACCCGTTCCCGGAGATCGTGCGGGACTTCCAGCGGGTGATCGGCATCGAAACACGCCGCCAGATCCTCGAAGCGGAAGGGCGCCTGCCGGATGCGGTCGTCGCCTGCGTCGGCGGCGGCAGCAACTCGATCGGCATGTTCCATCCGTTCGTCGACGACCGCGAAGTCGCCCTGTACGGCGTCGAGGCGGCGGGGAGCGGCATTGAAACCGGAAAGCATGCGGCGGCGCTCACCGGCGGACGTCCGGGTGCCCTGCACGGAGCTTATATGTACTTGCTGCAGGACGAGGGCGGGCAGATCCTGGAGGCGCACTCCATCTCGGCCGGACTCGACTACCCGGGCGCGGGACCCGAGCACTCCCACTTTCGCGACACCGGCCGGGTTGCATACGGGTCGGTGACCGACGGGGAGGCACTGTCGGCCCTGCAGCTCCTTTCACGCAAGGAAGGCATTCTGCCGGCGCTCGAGAGCTCGCATGCCGTCGCGTTTGCGGCCGCGCTCGCCGGGAAGATGGACCCGGACGAAATCGTCGTCATCTGCCTGTCGGGACGAGGCGACAAAGACGTCGTGACGGTCAGGGAAGCACTGGAAGGAGGCGGCCGCCATGATGGTTGAGCGACTGGCAAACGCGATCGAACAGGCCAAACAAGACGGCGGATGCGCCTTCGTCCCGTACATCATGGCGGGAGACGGCGGGCTCGGCCGGCTCGAAGAGGACGTCCGGTTCCTTCAGGAGGCCGGGGCGACCGCGGTCGAGCTCGGCATCCCGTTCTCCGATCCGGCGGCGGACGGCCCGGTCATCCAGCAGGCGGGCATCCGCGCGCTCGAAGCCGGCACGACGCTCGGAAAGGTCATCGAAACGGTCCGCGGTTTCGGCGAGGACATCCGGATTCCGGTTATTCTCATGACTTATCTCAACCCGGTGCTCAGCCACGGACTCGCCGGGTTTGCGAA
>NZ_LN651372.1:469995-484933 GCF_000826125.2 Bhargavaea cecembensis | reverse complement strand
GGACGGGAACGGACGATACGGCGAATACGGCGGGCGGTTCGTCCCCGAGACGCTCATGCCGGCACTGCTGGAACTGGAGACGGCCTACCGGGAGGCGAAGGAAGACCCGGCGTTCATTGAAGAACTCGAATCGATCCTGAAAGACTACGTCGGACGCGAGACGCCGCTTTATTTCGCGGGTCGGCTCACGGAGGCGGCGGGCGGCGCGAAGATCTACCTGAAGCGCGAAGACCTGAATCACACCGGCGCCCACAAGATCAACAACGCGCTCGGCCAGGCGCTGCTCGCGAAGCGGATGGGCAAGCGGAAAATCATCGCGGAAACCGGCGCCGGCCAGCACGGCGTTGCGACCGCGACGGCCTGTGCGCTGCTCGGCCTTGACTGCATCGTCTTCATGGGACGGGAAGACATCCGGCGCCAGGAGCTGAACGTCTTCCGCATGGAACTGCTCGGCGCCTCGGTCGTTTCGGTGGACGGAGGGTCCGGCACGCTGAAGGACGCGGTCAATGAAGCGCTCCGCCACTGGGTCGCGAACGTCTCCGACACCCATTACATCATCGGATCTGCGCTCGGACCCCACCCGTTCCCGGAGATCGTGCGGGACTTCCAGCGGGTGATCGGCATCGAAACACGCCGCCAGATCCTCGAAGCGGAAGGGCGCCTGCCGGATGCGGTCGTCGCCTGCGTCGGCGGCGGCAGCAACTCGATCGGCATGTTCCATCCGTTCGTCGACGACCGCGAAGTCGCCCTGTACGGCGTCGAGGCGGCGGGGAGCGGCATTGAAACCGGAAAGCATGCGGCGGCGCTCACCGGCGGACGTCCGGGTGCCCTGCACGGAGCTTATATGTACTTGCTGCAGGACGAGGGCGGGCAGATCCTGGAGGCGCACTCCATCTCGGCCGGACTCGACTACCCGGGCGCGGGACCCGAGCACTCCCACTTTCGCGACACCGGCCGGGTTGCATACGGGTCGGTGACCGACGGGGAGGCACTGTCGGCCCTGCAGCTCCTTTCACGCAAGGAAGGCATTCTGCCGGCGCTCGAGAGCTCGCATGCCGTCGCGTTTGCGGCCGCGCTCGCCGGGAAGATGGACCCGGACGAAATCGTCGTCATCTGCCTGTCGGGACGAGGCGACAAAGACGTCGTGACGGTCAGGGAAGCACTGGAAGGAGGCGGCCGCCATGATGGTTGAGCGACTGGCAAACGCGATCGAACAGGCCAAACAAGACGGCGGATGCGCCTTCGTCCCGTACATCATGGCGGGAGACGGCGGGCTCGGCCGGCTCGAAGAGGACGTCCGGTTCCTTCAGGAGGCCGGGGCGACCGCGGTCGAGCTCGGCATCCCGTTCTCCGATCCGGCGGCGGACGGCCCGGTCATCCAGCAGGCGGGCATCCGCGCGCTCGAAGCCGGCACGACGCTCGGAAAGGTCATCGAAACGGTCCGCGGTTTCGGCGAGGACATCCGGATTCCGGTTATTCTCATGACTTATCTCAACCCGGTGCTCAGCCACGGACTCGCCGGGTTTGCGAACGACTGCAGGGAAGCGGGCATCGCAGGCGTTATCGTGCCGGATGTCCCGTTTGAAGAAAGCCAAATCCTTGAAGATACCCTCCGGATGGTCGATGTGGCACTCATCCGGCTCGCCCCGCTGTCCGCGCCGGCTGACCGCCTCCGCAAAATCGCCGATGCGGCCGAAGGGTTCATCTATGCGGTGACGGTCGACGGCATAACCGGCGCCCGGGACTCGTTCGGCGCATCGGCGGATGAGCGGCTCTCCCGGCTGAAGGACATCGCCGGCGTGCCGGTCCTCGCCGGATTCGGTATTTCCTCTCCGGCGCACGTCCGCGAATTCGGACAAGCCGCGGACGGCGTCATCGTCGGCAGCGCCATCGTCGACGCTCTGCACCGCGGCGACCGGGCGTTCATTTCAGAACTGATCGGATCGGCGAAAACCGCCGCCGTGCCGGCGAAATAAAAGACAGGGGCATCCCGGCAGCGCTGGGATGCCCTTTCGGTTCAGCCGGACGCGGGAACGTGATATACTGCGGGAAAGCTCCGGCGAATCTTTTCAGCCGGTGAACCGTACAAACAGGGAAGGGGGTGGTCAGGATGGAAAGTGCAGAACTTGAAGAACGGTTCGAAGACGTCTATCCGAAGCTGCAGAACCTGTTCAGCCGGATGGTCGACAAGCGGATCCTGCTGTCGATGGCGGGGGTGTATGCGTTCGGTGACCGCCCGTACGGCGGACAGCGGCTGATGGAAATATCGGACATGCTGAAGCGGCATTCCGGCTGGTTCTCCCCTGTCCGGGGGCAGATCCACCCGATGATCGCGGTGCTGCTTGACGGGCAGGAAGGCGATCCGGAAACCGTCGTCCGGGACCTTTTCGACAAGCAGGACATGCTCCGGGGGCTCGGGTTCCGGAATACGATCCATTCTTATCTGGCGGCGATTCTGATTCCGGATGACGAGGCCGAGGCCCGCAGGCAGGCGATTGCCGGGAAGCTCCTGTATGACGAGATGAAACGCCGCCACCGTTTCCTGACATCCGACGACGACTATGCGTTCGCCGTTCTGCTCGGAACGGAAGGCCGAAATCCGGAGGCGCTCGCCGGCGTCATGAACGACTATTACAAGGAACTCCGGTCGCTCGGGTTCCGTGCGGGCAATGAGCTGCAGTGGATGTCTCAGGCGCTCACCTACGGCAATGCGGAGTTCATCCAGGGCCGTGCCGAGGAAGCGGCGGAACTCCGCGACCGGTTCAAGAGGGCGGGCATGAAGCTGAAGCCGCTCCATTACCCGATGCTCGGGTTCCTCGCGGCGTTCCACGTGGAACAGCCGGCGGTCGACCGCATTGTAGACGTGACCCGATCCCTCGCCGGCATGAAGCTGTTCAGATGGTACCGGGAAATGGCTTTCTCGTNCTTGAAGATACCCTCCGGATGGTCGATGTGGCACTCATCCGGCTCGCCCCGCTGTCCGCGCCGGCTGACCGCCTCCGCAAAATCGCCGATGCGGCCGAAGGGTTCATCTATGCGGTGACGGTCGACGGCATAACCGGCGCCCGGGACTCGTTCGGCGCATCGGCGGATGAGCGGCTCTCCCGGCTGAAGGACATCGCCGGCGTGCCGGTCCTCGCCGGATTCGGTATTTCCTCTCCGGCGCACGTCCGCGAATTCGGACAAGCCGCGGACGGCGTCATCGTCGGCAGCGCCATCGTCGACGCTCTGCACCGCGGCGACCGGGCGTTCATTTCAGAACTGATCGGATCGGCGAAAACCGCCGCCGTGCCGGCGAAATAAAAGACAGGGGCATCCCGGCAGCGCTGGGATGCCCTTTCGGTTCAGCCGGACGCGGGAACGTGATATACTGCGGGAAAGCTCCGGCGAATCTTTTCAGCCGGTGAACCGTACAAACAGGGAAGGGGGTGGTCAGGATGGAAAGTGCAGAACTTGAAGAACGGTTCGAAGACGTCTATCCGAAGCTGCAGAACCTGTTCAGCCGGATGGTCGACAAGCGGATCCTGCTGTCGATGGCGGGGGTGTATGCGTTCGGTGACCGCCCGTACGGCGGACAGCGGCTGATGGAAATATCGGACATGCTGAAGCGGCATTCCGGCTGGTTCTCCCCTGTCCGGGGGCAGATCCACCCGATGATCGCGGTGCTGCTTGACGGGCAGGAAGGCGATCCGGAAACCGTCGTCCGGGACCTTTTCGACAAGCAGGACATGCTCCGGGGGCTCGGGTTCCGGAATACGATCCATTCTTATCTGGCGGCGATTCTGATTCCGGATGACGAGGCCGAGGCCCGCAGGCAGGCGATTGCCGGGAAGCTCCTGTATGACGAGATGAAACGCCGCCACCGTTTCCTGACATCCGACGACGACTATGCGTTCGCCGTTCTGCTCGGAACGGAAGGCCGAAATCCGGAGGCGCTCGCCGGCGTCATGAACGACTATTACAAGGAACTCCGGTCGCTCGGGTTCCGTGCGGGCAATGAGCTGCAGTGGATGTCTCAGGCGCTCACCTACGGCAATGCGGAGTTCATCCAGGGCCGTGCCGAGGAAGCGGCGGAACTCCGCGACCGGTTCAAGAGGGCGGGCATGAAGCTGAAGCCGCTCCATTACCCGATGCTCGGGTTCCTCGCGGCGTTCCACGTGGAACAGCCGGCGGTCGACCGCATTGTAGACGTGACCCGATCCCTCGCCGGCATGAAGCTGTTCAGATGGTACCGGGAAATGGCTTTCTCGTTCGGCATCCAGGCAGTCCTGAAAGAAGCGGCCGGGGCGGACCGGGCCGTCGACATCGGCATGGCCGCCTCGATCGAACAGATCCTCCGCGCCCAGCAGGCCGCGATGGCCGCGAGCGTGGCTGCCTCCGCAGCGGCCGCCTCTTCGTCGGGCGGAAACGGCGGTTCCTGAACAGAAAAAACACCCGTTGCCGATTTCATGCGGCAGCGGGTGTTATTGTCTGTCATAAAGTTTTTCCGATCAATGTCCAGATGAGCCGCGCCTCTTCCGGAGACCTCGGTGAGATGGCGGCCGACTTCGGATACGGATCGGCTTCCGGCCGGTCCCGGATATATTTCACGACATACGGATTCTGGTCTTCGGCGATCCGGTAGGCCGCTTCCGTGCCGGGGGACAGCAGGCTCTTCCTGCGCTCGGCAGCCCAGCGGAACCAGGCGTAGAGGGCGTTGTCGGCCTCCGGTTCCTCGTAGTGGGCGATGAGGCTTTCCGCCTCGTCAAACCGGCCGAGGGAAAGAAGTGCGGACAGGGCGACGTAACGCGCCCCCTGATGGTCGCCCGGATTGAGCCGGAGCAGGGCATACAGCTCTTCGAACGCCTCCTCCATCCGGTTCTGATCCCAGAGATGGACGGCGAGCCGGAACCGGGCCCGCAAGTAGGAACGGTTCGGCACGTAGCCCCACGGTACTTCCATGCCGGGTTCGAAAAGCTCCTTGCCCGATGCGGCGGCCTTGCGGAAAAGCTCTGTCCGCTCTTCTTCATCTTCTGTTCCCTCGCCGGCGAGCAGAAGGGCGTCCGGATTGGTCGGATCAAGCGCCAAGGCTTCACGGGCCTTTTCGGACCGCACGTCCGCTTCCTTCGCCAGATAGGCCTCGTAGGCGCGGATCTGTGCTTCCTCTGCGGCGGATTTCGGCATATACGGCTGGCCGTCATAGGCTTCCATGAGCCGCCGCAGCGCCTTTTCATCAGGAACTTCCGCTTCTTTCAGGTGCATGAACAGATTCCAGTTTTCGAATTCGGTGGCGATCGGATCGGTCCCGACGCCGAACGCGTAAACCGGTTCCGGTCCGTCTTCATCCAGTTCTTCCGCCCGGGCGATGAAGGCGGAGAGCGACTCCGCAAATGCCGAAACGCTCTCCGGATCCGCTCCGAACGCCTCCGCCGTCCCGGCAAGCGTCCAGCCGAGCCCGAATGAGCCGGTGCCGATTCCGTGCCAGACCGCGCCGGCCACCGCTTCTTCCGGGACAGACCCGGCCTGGCCGAGGAAGTGGAAAAACGCCTCGAGCAGCCGGTCGTCCTTCAGGTCATGGTCGATCATGAACCGCTCGAGACGGTCGGATGCGTCCGTCACGTCGTCCGTCACCGCGACGGGCTGTCCTTCGCCCTGGCCGAACAGCCGGTATGCGGCAAGCGGATGTTCGGCGAAGAACGCCTGCGAATCCGTCCTGCCGTCCGCCTGCTCCTTCAGCTTCCGCATCGCGCCGGCGTCCGCGCCCTCCGCATGGACGAGGCTGTTGAGCGGCAGGATCCGGCCGTCTTCCCGCGCGTCCCGGAGAAAGAACCCGATGAGCACGTCCCCGGCCGATGCACGGACCGTCCCGTCGATCCGAAGCCCGTAATTCTCTGCGGAGACAAGGTCATGGACGCGGGCCTGTCCGTCCGAAACGCCGGCGACGAGGAGGGCGAGGAACAGCGGATCCTCAAACCCCCGGATGATGTCCCGGAGCGCCTCGCGATTTTCCCGCCCGGCCTTCCTCTGTACATAAGCGTTCCACGTCTCCACCGAATCCCTGAAGAAATAGAGGTCCCCGATGATGGCGGCTGCTTCCTCGCCGTGGAGCTGTTCGAGCTCCGCACCGTATTCCCGCCGCCGCTCCGACAGGGCCTGCATTTCGGACGGCGTCGGGTGCTCTTCGAAGAATCCGGAGACGGCCCTGCCGATCTCCCGGTCCATCTCCTGCTCGAGGCGGGCCCGGTCGGCGTCCGATCCGCAGCACTTCTTGAACTTCAGTCCGCTTCCGCACGGGCACGGATCATTCCGGCGGACGGCGGCCATCGTCTCCCGGCGGCTCATCGGTCCGGCTCGTCCAGGAGCATCCGTTCCTCATCGCGGCTGTGGATCGCATTCACGACGAGCAGGGCGTGGAACTGCTGGATGACCTCGTCCGTCAGTCCTTCTTCCGCGAGCATCGTCCGGATGTCCTTCACGATGATCCGGAGCAGGTCGTGGTCGCGCGTCAGCTGGATGACGGCTTCCTTCAGCTCCGGATGGTTCTCGGCCACTTCCTGGTAAAAGCCTTCCTCCTCGGCATCCGCGTGGCTGATGACCCGGGTCTCCCAATAATCGACAAGATGGTCCGCCGCCTGGCGCGCCACTTCGGGTTCGTTTGCCTTGATGAGATACTCCATTTCCTGCGTCTTCTGGATGGCCCCGCTCAGCCCGCCCTGGTGGATGGCGTGGTGCGCGTGCAGCTGTTTCAGCGCTGGTCCGATCATATGTCTCCGCCCTTTCAGATTTTTCATTCAGTATAGCACACGGCATAGGGGCCGGCGCGCCGGCGCGGGGTTCCCCGGCGGCAATACAGGGAATTCCCTGACAGGGCATCCGAATGGGTTTGACAAGGCGCACGCGCTGTTCTACGTTTGAAGAAAAGAAACAGAGAAGAGAAGGAGGGGGAGGCGGATGAAGAAATGGATCATGGCGGCGGCTGTCATGCTGATGCTCGCCGGCTGCGGAAAGACGGACGCCGGAGGAAGCGAGAAAGAGCTTCGGATCTCCACTGCCGCAAGCCTTGCGGATGTCCTGGCCGAGCTGGAACCCGCATTCAAGGAAAGCCGGCCGGAGACGAAGCTGGTCATCAACTACGGATCTTCGACGAAGCTGCGCGCACAGATGGAACAGGGGGCGCCGTTTGATCTGTTCCTGTCCGCGAGCGAAGCCGATATGGAAAAAGCCTCGGAAGCGGGGCTGGTCGACCCCGGAAGCATCGAAGTGTTCGCCGGGAACAAACTCGTCCTTGCAACCGCCGGCGAAGCGGATGGGGACCTGTCCGCCGAACGGCTCCTCCTGGAAAGCGAAGGGAAGATCGCGGTCGGTGAGCCGGACAGCGTGCCGGTCGGACGGTATACGAAGGAATCGCTTGATCAACTCGGCATCCTGGAAGACCTCGCCGGCAGGCTCATCTATGGAAAAGACGCCCGGCAAGTGCTCACCTACGTGGAAAGCGGAAATGCAGAGTTCGGCATCCTGTATGCGTCGGACGCTTTCATTTCGAAAAAAGCCGAAGTGGCCGGGGAATTGCCTGAAGGGGAAACCCCGATCCGCTACCCGGCCGGGATCGCAGCGGAGACGGAACACCGTGCGGCAGCCACTGCGTTCCTCGAACTCCTGACGGGCGAAGACGGCCGGCGGGCGATTGAAGAAAACGGCTTCCTCGTCCCGGAAGGCCCGTGATGGCCGTGCCCGACCTGTCCCCGCTCGCCCTGTCGCTGCGCGTTGCGGTCCTGTCCACGGTGCTCGTGTTCCTCATCGGCACGGCGCTCGCCCGGTTCATGAACCGGCGCGACTTTCCCGGAAAGAGCGTCGCCGAAGCGCTCATCCTCCTGCCGCTCGTCCTTCCCCCGACCGTCGTCGGATTCGGCCTCATTATGCTGTTCGGGATCAACGGACCGCTCGGCCGCCTGCTCGAGGACTGGTTCGGCATCCGGATCGTCTTTACGTGGGCCGGTGCCGTCATCGCCTCATTCGTCGTTTCGCTCCCGCTCATGTACCAAAGCGCCCAGGCGGCGTTCGAGAAAGTCGACCCGCGCTGGGAAGACGTCGCGCGGACGATGGGCGTCGGGGAATGGCGCATTTTCCGCAAAGTCACATTCCCGCTCGCCTGGCCGGGCATCCTCGCAGGACTCGTGCTCGCCTTCGCGAGGGGTCTCGGCGAATTCGGCGCCACCCTCATGATCGCCGGCTTCATCCCCGGCGAGACGGTGACCATCCCGCTCGCCATCTACTTCTCCTATGAGGCGGGACGCACCGGCGAAGCGGCCTTCTGGGTCATCCTCATCACGCTCCTCGGCCTCGCCGCCATCACGTGGCTCAACGGACGCCGGCGCAAGACCGCCAGAATCCGCGGAAGGGAATGACGGACATGCTCGAAGCGACATTTGCCAAAAAACTACCGGACTTTGAACTGCAGGCCGATTTCAAGATGGGCAGCGAGATCGTCGCCATCGTCGGCCCGTCCGGCTCGGGTAAAACGACGTTTCTGAACGCGCTCGCCGGAATCGTTGATCCGGACCGGGGAACCATCCGGCTCGGCGGCCGGACGTTCTTCGGAGACGGGCGTCCGATGAAAATCCGGGAGCGGCGCGTCGGCTACCTGTTCCAGGACTACGCGCTGTTTCCGCACATGACGGTGCAGGAGAATATCCTGTTCGGACTGCCGGGCCGGCCCGAGCCTCCCCACGTCCGCGGATTGACGGAACTGCTCGGCATCCGCGGCCTCCTCGGCAAATACCCGAGGGAAATATCCGGAGGCGAGAAACAACGCACGGCGCTCGCCCGGGCGCTCGCCATGAAGCCGGAACTCCTGCTTCTCGACGAACCGTTCTCCGCGCTCGACGACGCCACCCGGCTGCGCTGCCGCGAAGAACTGCTGCGGATCCATTCCGAATGGAACATCCCCGTCCTCCTCGTCACCCACAGCATGGACGAAGCCCGACGCACCGCCGGCCGGATCGTCCGCATCGACCGCGGCGCCATGCAGGAACTCCCCCACCATCCCGAAGCCTCTCTCTGAAAACGAGAGGCTTTTTTATTTTCCTCCGGCCGGCAGGCAGAACATCCCCGTCCCGCTCTATCAATCACCCAAACGAGGGAATTCCCCTCCCCCAATAGGCCTTTCCCTAATGGGAGGGCGAAACCGGAAGATTCATAATGAAAGTATTCAGAATAGGGGAAGAGTCTATTCGTGAGCTGTCCGCCAATGGAAAAGGAGTGTCGAGTGATGAAGAAAAAAAGATATGGCCTGAACTTTTTCAAGCCGGTCGAGAGCTACTCGGGAAACTGGTCGATCCTGGAGGCGAAAAGCCGGGACTGGGAGAACATGTACCGCCAGCGCTGGTCGCATGACAAAGTCGTCCGGACAACGCACGGCGTTAACTGCACCGGCTCTTGCAGCTGGAAAGTATTCGTCAAGAACGGCATCATCACGTGGGAGAACCAGCAGATCGACTATCCGTCCTGCGGGCCGGACATGCCGGAATTCGAGCCGCGCGGATGCCCGCGGGGCGCCACGTTCTCGTGGTATGAATACAGCCCGCTCCGCGTGAAATACCCGTACATGCGCGGCCGGCTCTGGCGTCTCTGGCGGCAGGCATTGGAGGAGCACAACGGCCACCCGATCAATGCATGGGCAAGCATCGTCGAAGACCCGGACAAGTCGAAAGCCTACAAGCGGGCCCGCGGCAAGGGCGGATTCGTCCGTGTCAGCTGGGAAGACACGCTCCGGCTCATCTCCGCGCAGCTGATCTACACGATCCGCAAATACGGCCCGGACCGGATCGCCGGATTCACCCCGATCCCGGCCATGTCGATGCTCAGCTACGCATCGGGCGCCCGGTTCATCTCCCTGCTCGGCGGGCAGATGCTCAGCTTCTACGACTGGTACGCCGACCTGCCGCCGTCCTCGCCGCAGATCTGGGGCGAGCAGACGGACGTGCCGGAGTCGTCCGACTGGTACAATGCCGGATACCTCATGATGTGGGGATCGAACGTGCCGCTCACCCGGACGCCGGATGCCCACTTCATGACGGAAGTCCGCTACAAGGGGACGAAGGTCGTCTCGGTGGCGCCGGACCTTGCTGCGAATGTCAAGTTCGCGGACAACTGGCTCGATCCGAACCCGGGCACGGACGCCGCGCTCGCCCAGGCGATGACCCACGTCATCCTGGACGAGTTCTACCACCAGCGCCGGGAATCGATGTTCATCGACTACGCCAAGCAGTACACCGACATGCCGTTCCTCATCCTGCTCGACCCGCACGAAGATGCCCTCAAGGGCGGCCGGTTCCTCCGCGCGAGCGATCTCGGGCAGGACACGGACAAGGCCGAATGGAAGCCGGTCATCTTTGACGAGGCGTCCGGCAGGAACATCGTGCCGAACGGGACGGTCGGCCAGCGCTGGGAGCAGGACGGCAAGTGGAACCTGATCCTCGAGAACGAGGACGGCTCGAAGATCGAGCCGGCGCTGTCCGTCGAAGGCCACGGCGAGGAATGGAAAGAGATCGTCTTCCCGTATTTCGACGACTCCGGCGACGGCACGTTCCGGCGCGTCATCCCGGCGCGCAAGATCCGGCTCGCCGACGGGACGGAGCGCTACGCCGCGACCGTCTTCGACCTCATGATGAGCCAGTACGGAGTCGCGCGGCGGGAGAGCCCGCTCAATGCGCAGGGCTACGACGACGCGGATTCCCACTACACGCCGGCCTGGCAGGAGAGGATCACGGGGGTGAAGGCATCCGTCGTGACCCAGATCGCACGCGAATTCGCCCAGAACTCGCTCGACACGGGCGGCCGGTCGATGATCATCATGGGCGCCGGCATCAATCACTGGTTCAACTCGGACACGATCTACCGCGCGATCCTGAACCTGGTGCTCCTGACGGCTTCCCAGGGCGTGAACGGAGGCGGATGGGCGCATTACGTCGGCCAGGAGAAGTGCCGCCCGATCGAAGGCTGGTCGTCGATCGCCTTCGCAAAGGACTGGCAGGGGCCTGCCCGCCTGCAGAACGGGACATCGTTCTTCTACTTTGCGACCGACCAGTGGCGCTACGAGGAAAGCGGGACGGATTCGCTGAAGTCCCCGCTCGCCGGCAAGCTCGACTACCAGCACCCGGCCGACTACAACGTCCTCGCCGCGCGTCTCGGCTGGCTGCCGTCTTATCCGCAGTTTGACAAAAACAGCCTCCTGTTCGCAGAAGAGGCCGCCCGCGAAGGCAAGACGACGAACGAAGAGATCGTCGAGCACGCGGCGGACGAGATCCGCTCGCGGAAGACGAAGTTCTCGATCGAGGATCCGGATGCTCCTGAAAACTTCCCGAGGACGCTGTTCGTCTGGCGCTCGAACCTGATTTCAAGTTCGGCGAAGGGCCAGGAGTATTTCATGAAGCATCTGCTCGGGGCGCAGGACGCGATGTTCGCGCGGCCGAACGAGGAAGAGAAGCCGGAAGAGATCGTCTGGCGCGAAGATGTCGAAGGGAAGCTGGATCTGCTCGTATCGATCGACTTCCGGATGACGACGACGCCGCTCACGTCCGACATCGTCCTGCCCGCAGCCACCTGGTACGAAAAGACGGACCTGTCCTCGACCGACATGCACCCGTTCGTCCACCCGTTCAACCCGGCGGTGAACCCGCTGTGGGAGTCCCGGACGGACTGGGATGCGTTCCGCCAGCTTTCCGCCGTGTTCTCTGAAATGGCGAAGACGCATCTGCCCGGCATCTACAAGGACCTCGTCAGCTCTCCGCTTGCCCATGACTCGGCGAGCGAGATATCCCAGCCGTACGGCCTCGTGAAGGACTGGGCGAAGGGCGAGACGGAAGCGGTCGTCGGCAAGACGATGCCGAACCTGAGCATCGTAGAGCGCGACTATACGAAGATCCATGACAAGTACATCACGCTCGGACCGAACATGTCGGTCGGGAAGACCGGGGCGCACGGCGTCAGCTTCTCCGTCGCGGAGGAATACGAAGAGCTGAAGCGCATCAACGGCGTGTTCGTCGACGAGTCGATCAAGAGCGGCCTGCCGAAGATCGAAAATGCCCGTCAGGCGGCCAATGCGGTGCTCCACCTGTCGTCCGCCACGAACGGCGGCGTTTCCCAGAAAGCCTATAAGGAAGCAGAAAAGATGTCGGGCGTCGAGCTTGCCGACATCTCGGCGGACCGGGCGGCGGAGCGCATCACGTTCCAGAGCATCACCGCACAGCCGCGGGAAGTCATCCCGACGCCGGTCTTCAGCGGTTCGAACAAGTCCGGCCGCCGCTACTCGCCGTTCACGACGAACATCGAGCGGCTCGTGCCGTTCCGGACGCTCACCGGCCGCCAGCATTTCTATATCGACCACGAGATCTTCCTGCAGTACGGCGAGGCGCTGCCGGTGTTCAAGCCGACACTGCCTCCGATGGTGTTCGGGGCGGGGGACAAGGAAGTGAAGGGCGGCAAGGACTCGCTCGTCCTGCGCTACCTCACGCCGCACGGCAAATGGAGCTTCCACTCGATGTACCAGGACAACCAGCATATGCTGACGCTGTTCCGCGGAGGGCCGGTCGTCTGGCTGAACAACGAAGACGCGGACGCGCACGGCATCGGGGACAACGACTGGCTCGAAGTGTACAACCGGAACGGGGTCCTGGCGGCTCGCGCGGTCACATCCCACCGCATTCCGAGAGGGACGATGTTCGCCTACCACGCCCAGGACCGGCATATCCAGACGCCGGGTTCGGAAATCACCGATACCCGCGGCGGCAGCCACAACGCCCCGACGAGGATCCACATGAAGCCGACCCAGATGGTGGGGGGCTACGCCCAGCTCAGCTACGGATTCAACTACTACGGACCGATCGGCAACCAGAGGGATGAATATGCGATGATCCGCAAGAAGAGGGAGGTCAACTGGCTTGAAGATTAAAGCTCAGATTGCAATGGTCATGAACCTGGACAAGTGCATCGGCTGCCATACGTGCAGCGTCACGTGCAAGACCGCTTGGACGAACCGCAAAGGAGCGGAGTACATGTGGTTCAACAACGTGGAGACAAGGCCGGGGATCGGCTATCCGAAGCGCTGGGAAGACCAGGAACTGTATAAAGGGGGCTGGCAGCTCCGCAAAGGGAACCTGGAGCTCAAATCCGGGAACCGGCTGTCGAAGATCGCGCTCGGAAAGATTTTCTACAACCCGGACATGCCGGAAATGCAGGACTTCTATGAGCCGTGGACGTACAACTACGAACACCTTACGACCGCCGAAGAAGGGGATCATTCGCCGGTCGCACGCGCTTATTCGGCCGTGACAGGCGAGAAGATGGACCTCGAATGGGGACCGAACTGGGAGGACGACCTCGCCGGCGGGACCGTCACCGGGCCGCTGGATCCGAACATCCAGAAAATCGAGGAAGAGATCAAGTTCAACTTCGAGAAGTCGTTCATGATCTACCTGCCGCGCCTCTGCGAGCACTGTCTCAACCCGAGCTGCGTCGCGTCATGCCCGGCAGGCGCCATCTACAAGCGGGACGAGGACGGCATCGTGCTCGTCGACCAGGAAGCCTGCCGCAGCTGGCGGTACTGCACGACCGGCTGCCCGTACAAGAAGGTCTACTTCAACTGGCAGACGAACAAGGCGGAGAAGTGCACGTTCTGCTTCCCGCGGATCGAGGAAGGGCTCCCGACCGTGTGCTCCGAAACGTGCACCGGCCGGATCCGCTATCTCGGCGTCCTCCTCTACGACGCCGACCGCGTGCTAGAAGCCGCCTCGACGCCGGACGAGAAGGACCTGTACCGGGCGCAGTGCGATCTGTTCATGGATCCGTTTGATCCGGAAGTGATCGAGCAGGCCCGCCGCGACGGCATCACGGAAGACTGGATCGAAGCGGCCCAGAACTCGCCTGTTTACCAGCTCGCGATCGAGCACCAGCTGGCGTTTCCGCTCCATCCGGAATACCGCACGCTGCCGATGGTCTGGTATGTGCCGCCGCTGTCCCCGATCATGAACTACTTCGAGGGCAAGGATTCCATCAAGAACCCGGACATGATCTTCCCGGCGATCGAGGAGATGCGCACGCCGATCCAGTACCTCGCGAACATGCTGACGGCGGGCGACACCGAGACGGTGAAGGAATCGCTGCAGCGGATGGCGATGATGCGCCAGTACATGCGCGCCCTTTCCTCCGGCAAGGAGTTCGACGAATCCCGTCTTGAGCGGGTCGGGCTGACGGCGGAACAGACGGAACGGATGTACCGGCTCCTCGCCATCGCCAAGTACGAAGACCGCTTCGTCATCCCGACTTCACACAAGGAAAGCCGGGAGAGCGGCTACGATATGCAGGGTTCCGCGGGCTTCGGAAGCGGCACGATGGGCACCGGCCAGATGGGCACGGGCGGAGCGGGCTGCGACGGCTGCGGACCGGCAAGCCCGGCCGCGACGGAAATGAAGACCGGCAAGGAAATCTATGAAGAGAACTTCTATGGGGGAATCTGGCGTGATTGATAATCGGAAGCTGTATACGTACAAGGAGTCATTCGGCTTCTTCGCAGATCAGCTGATCTGGCCCGAACGGCGGAACTTCAGCCGGGAACTCATCGAGGAGGCGTTCGGCGGGGATCACCCCGCCCGGCGCCTTGCCCTCGAATACGGCAACCGGATGGAGGCTTTCGGTCTTGATGAGATCCAGGAGATGTACACGGCGACGTTCGACTTCCAGAAGGACTGCGCGCTTTACATGACCTGGTTCAAATTCGAAGATGCCCGCGAACGGGGGCAGATGCTCGCCAAGCTGAAGGTGCTCTACGAAATGTACGGCCTGGAGATGCCGGATGAGGAGCTGTCCGACTACCTTCCGCTCATGCTGGAATTCCTGTATGCCGCCGAGTGGCTGGATGATCCGCGCACGCCGGACAGTTTCCGCATCCTCATGGCGGTCCTGG
>NZ_LN651372.1:453478-469824 GCF_000826125.2 Bhargavaea cecembensis | reverse complement strand
GTACGAAGACCGCTTCGTCATCCCGACTTCACACAAGGAAAGCCGGGAGAGCGGCTACGATATGCAGGGTTCCGCGGGCTTCGGAAGCGGCACGATGGGCACCGGCCAGATGGGCACGGGCGGAGCGGGCTGCGACGGCTGCGGACCGGCAAGCCCGGCCGCGACGGAAATGAAGACCGGCAAGGAAATCTATGAAGAGAACTTCTATGGGGGAATCTGGCGTGATTGATAATCGGAAGCTGTATACGTACAAGGAGTCATTCGGCTTCTTCGCAGATCAGCTGATCTGGCCCGAACGGCGGAACTTCAGCCGGGAACTCATCGAGGAGGCGTTCGGCGGGGATCACCCCGCCCGGCGCCTTGCCCTCGAATACGGCAACCGGATGGAGGCTTTCGGTCTTGATGAGATCCAGGAGATGTACACGGCGACGTTCGACTTCCAGAAGGACTGCGCGCTTTACATGACCTGGTTCAAATTCGAAGATGCCCGCGAACGGGGGCAGATGCTCGCCAAGCTGAAGGTGCTCTACGAAATGTACGGCCTGGAGATGCCGGATGAGGAGCTGTCCGACTACCTTCCGCTCATGCTGGAATTCCTGTATGCCGCCGAGTGGCTGGATGATCCGCGCACGCCGGACAGTTTCCGCATCCTCATGGCGGTCCTGGAAGACGGGACGTATCATCTCGTAAAAGCGCTGGAAAAGGAGGAAAGTCCGTATTTCCATCTCGTCAAGGGACTGCGGGAAACGTTCAAAGCTTGCATAGAACAGGAGGCGCCCGCCCATGAGCATGGTTGATCAATTCCTCTGGGTGATCTTTCCGTACATCTGCATCGTGATCTTCATCGTCGGGCATATTTACCGCTACCGCACCGACAAGTTCCACTGGACGGCCAAGTCCAGCGAATTCATCGAGAAAAAGCAGCTCATGGCCGGAAGCCTGCTGTTCCATCTCGGCATCATCCCGGTCATCCTCGGCCATATTTCCGGCCTCGGCATTCCAAAATCCTGGATGCATGCGCTCGGCGTCAGTGATCATCTGTACCATCTCGGGGCCCTGTGGATCGGCGGGTTCTTCGGGTTCGTGACGCTGCTCGGCATGATCATCCTGACGTACCGCCGCTTCTCGATCAAGAGCGTGCGCAAGCTGAGCACGGCGTCCGATCTGGTCGTCAATACGCTTCTGCTGTTCATCGTCTTCATGGGGATGTACGCGACACTCGTGACGAATGCGACGACCCCTTCGTTCGACTACCGGGACACGATTTCGGTCTGGTTCCGGGACCTGTTCCTGCTGCGGCCGGATGCTTCCTATATGCTGGGCGTCCCGCTGTCGTTCAAGATCCACGCGCTCACGGGATTCGCCATTTTCGCCTTCTGGCCGTTCACCCGGCTTGTCCATGTCTGGAGCGTTCCGCTGTCCTATACCGGCAGAAGTTATATCCTGTACAGAAAACACAAGGTGAATTAAGCTAAAGGGAAGAAAATGCCGACTTTCCGGCGGAAACGGGAGAGTATTTAAATGGACAATAATCTGATCTACCAGACGTTGGTCGACGGACTCCGGGAACGGTTCGGCTTCGATTTCTGCGCCCTCGCCCTGGAGGAGGATTCGCTGAGCCAGTACGCGATCAAGTGGCGGGTCGCATCCGGCAATCTGAACGGACGCTACCGGCGGATCGTGCTGAAGAAGGGCAGGGGCGTCGCCGGGACGGTCTTCAAGACCGGCAAGCCGATCCTCGTGCAGTCGATCGATCCCGACCGGCATGCAATCGGCCTGTTTGATTATCCGATTGTCGCGTCCGAACGGCTGACAAGCTGCGGAGCGGTCCCCCTCTGGAACGGAGGCAGGATCTCCGGCGTCCTGCTCGGCGGTTTCCGGGACGGGCGGGCGGAAGTGACCGAAGACCAGATCCGGGAACTTCTCTACGTCCTGCCGGAGGGCCTGCCGGGTTTTGACGGGAAGGAGCTGACCCGCCTTTGAATCCAGTAAGCGAGGACCGGCTCCGGGAACTCATGATGAAGCTGTTTGACAACAGCGCCGAAGCGATCCTGTTCTTCGACCGTGACGGCAGGGCGCTTGCGGCGAACCCCGCGGCGGAGGAAATCCTGGACGAGGAAGTGCTGGAGGCGCTTCTGGAAGGGGAGGACGGGGCCATCTGCCGGGCGTGCGCCGGCTACACGAATGAATACGGGTACCGCTCCTGCCACAACTGCTATTTCCATCATCCGGACCAGAATGACTTCACATCCTTCCAGGTGTATCTGCAGTCGAAGGGCAAAGGGCTCGTCCCGTATACATCTTCGTTCCATACCGTCGACCCCGAAGAGAATATCCGGGTCTTCCTGCTCCGGGATATGACGCGTCAATTCAAGACGCAGGAGAGGCTGTACGAAAACAAGATGATGAAGCATGTCATCGATGCCCAGGAGAACGAGCGCAAGCGCATCTCCCGCGAGCTGCATGACGGCGTGGCGCAGGAACTGCTGAGCGCGGTCGTCGACCTCCGGGTGCTGAAATATCTGTCGGATGATGCGGAACTGCTTGGAAAGGTTCGCCAGACAGAGGCGGCCCTTTCCCGTCTTTTGGAAGATATCCGGAACCTGTCCGTCGAGCTCCGTCCAGCCGCGCTGGACGATCTCGGGCTGGATGCGGCATTCCGCACGCACTTCAAGCGGATTGACGAAAACTACGGGGTCCTTGTAAACTACCGGGCCGAACTGACGGGCCGGCGCTTTTCCAGCGAGATCGAGACCGTCATTTACCGGGTCTGCCAGGAAGCCATCCTCAATGCGGTGAAGTATGCGGATGTCGACACGGTTGACGTCAATTTGTCGGAACGGGGAGGCCGGCTGTTCCTGGCCGTCACCGACAGGGGCAGGGGATTCTCGCCGGGAAGCCGGCCCGCCGGCACGGGCCTCGGCCTGTACGGCATGAGCGAACGCGCCGAACTGGTCGGCGGGATGCTGGACGTCGAGTCGTTTCCGGGCAAGGGGACGACGGTCCGGCTGAACGTCCCCGCACTGGCTGCAGAAGAGGGAGGGATGGCCGATGGGTAAGATCTCCATTGTCATTGCGGATGACCATGCCGTCGTCCGGAGCGGGTTCTCCATGATCCTGAACTTCCAGGAGGATATGGAAGTCGTCGCCACTGCAGCCGACGGCCTGGAGGCGCATGCCATGGTCGCGAGGCATGCCCCGGATCTGCTCATCATGGACCTGAGCATGCCGCCGGGCGAAAGCGGACTGATCGCGACCGGGAAGATCCGGGAAGAATTTCCGGATACGAAAATCCTCATCCTCACGATGTATGATGATGAGGAGTACCTATTCCACGTGCTGAAGAGCGGGGCGGCGGGCTACATGCTCAAAAACGCCCCGGACGAGGAGCTGCTGCTCGCCATCCGCACGATCCACAGGGGTGGGACTTACATCCACCCGAAGATGGCGACTTCACTCGTCCGCGAATTCATCCGGTCCGATCAGAAGGTAAGTTCCGACGATCCGTTCGAAGTGCTGTCCAAGCGTGAAGTGGAAATCCTCCCGCTCGTCGCAAAGGGATACGGCAACAAGGAAATCGCCGAGATGCTCTTCATTTCCGTGAAGACGGTCGAAGCGCATAAGGCGAAGATCATGGAAAAGCTCGGCCTGAAGACACGGCCGGAACTCGTTGAATATGCATTGAAAAAGAAACTGCTGAATTTCTGAAACCGTTCGGGGGTGCTTGGAGAAATGGGAAGCGTACAGCTTCAATTCACGGAACCGGCGATGCGGATCCTGGAGAACGAACATCGGTTCCTCATGTATCTGGGAGAGGAATGGCATGCCATCGTCCTCCGGTTCGAGCGCGAGGAAGACATGGAGAAGGACACCGCGGCCGCATTGCTGAAAGAGCTCCGGCAGAAAGTCGTGGCTTTCATCGATCCGCTGAAAAACCATACGGACAAGGAAGAGGCCCACTTCTTTCCGTTGCTCGGCGACTATATCGGCTTTGAACAGGGACCGATCGTCGGCATCCAGGAAGAGCATGCCGAACTCGACGGCTACATCGGCCATTTCCTGCACCACACCCGCGGCGATCTCCGCGGACTCTCGATGGAACAGATCCGGTCCGCGGTGAGTGACGCGGGCGAAGCGTTCGAAGTGCTCACCGTCCACTTCATGAAGGAAGAGACGGTCCTGTTCCCGATGGCCGAACGGCTCATGGGCGCGAAGGATTTCGACGCGCTGGCGGAAAAACTCAACACGAAGATCATTTGACCGACAGCTGCCGCTCTCCCGCCCGGAGCGGCTTTTCTTCGTGCTTGGCGACAGCTCGGCGGATGTTTTCGGGCAGGCCGTCCACATTCGGCACAGGACCGGGCCGTCCAGGTTTTAATTCCCGCCCGGCCAGTTCCGGGGATTGAGGGATTCCCCGGACAGGGAAAGGGGACTCCCCTATACAAGGGTGATGGTCTGTGAGGGTAAACTTAGGTTAATAGGAACCAAGGCAACACCTGCAATGAAAACATCATTCAAGTAGGTGAATCTCATGATCAAGAAGATGCAGCTCCCGCTGCAGACGGCCAACCTCGTCGTCGGATTCATGGTGTGGGTCATCCTGTCCTCGCTCATCTCATTCATCACCGAGGACATCGCAATTCCTCCGGAGCGGCTCGCCATCGTCACCGCCGTGCCGGTCGTGCTCGGTTCGATCCTGCGCATCCCGCTCGGCTACTACGCGAACTTCATCGGTGCGCGGATCATCTTCATGCTGAGTTTCGTGCTGCTCCTCTTCCCGGTCTGGTACATCAGCGAAGCGGACTCCTTCACGGACCTGATCGTCGGGGGGCTCATCCTCGGGGTCGGCGGCGCAGTCTTCTCCGTCGGGGTCACATCGCTTCCGAAATACTATCCGAAAGAAAAGCACGGCCTCGTGAACGGGATCTACGGAGCGGGGAACATCGGGACGGCGATCACGACATTCGCCGCGCCGATCATCGCCAACTCGATCGGCTGGCAGTCGACGATCAAGCTGTACCTGATCCTGCTGCTCGCATTCGCCATCCTGAACTTCTTCCTCGGCGACCGCAAGGAACCGAAGCCGGAAGTGAAGGTCCCGATGTTCAAACAGATCCGGGGCATCTCGGGGAATTCCAGGCTTTGGCTGTTTTCCCTGTTCTATTTCATCACGTTCGGTTCGTTCGTCGCCTTCACCGTTTATCTTCCGAACTTCCTCGTCGGGAACTTCGGGCTCGAGAAAGTCGACGCCGGGATCCGCACGGCGGTGTTCATCGCCGTCGCGACATTCCTGCGTCCGGTCGGCGGGTGGCTCGCCGACAAGTTCCAGCCGCTCTTCCTGCTGATCGGCACGTTCGCGGTCTACACGGCGGCGGCGATCGTCCTCGCGTTCTCGCCGTCGATCGGCCTGTACACGGTCGGCAGCCTCGCCATCGCGCTGAGCGCGGGGATCGGCAACGGGGTCATCTTCAAGCTGGTGCCGTTCTACTTCAGCAAGCAGGCCGGCATCGCCAACGGTTTCGTCTCGATGATGGGCGGACTCGGCGGATTCTTCCCGCCCCTCATGCTCTCGGCCATCTACTCGGTCACCGGCCAGTATTCGATCGGGTTCATGCTGCTCTCCCAGGTGGCGCTCGCCAGCCTCGTGCTCGTCGTCTGGATGTACTATCAGGACCGGCTGTCGCTCCAGGCGGAAGTGTTCCGCTCCACCGGCCAGGGCGTGCTCGTGACCGACGTCTCGGGGACGATCAGGGCGGTCAACCCGGCGTTCACGAAGCTCACCGGCTATTCGGAGGACGAGGCGATCGGGGAAAACCCGCGCATCCTTTCGTCGGGACGGCAGTCGAAGGACTTCTATGACGCCATGTGGAAAGAGATTAAAGAAGACGGCATGTGGCAGGGCGAGATCTGGAACAAGCGGAAAAGCGGCGAAGAGTATCTGCAGTGGCTGAACATTTCCGCCGTCCGTGACGAGACGGGCGAGGATGTCCGCTACGTCGCCACATTCAGCGACATCACGAAAGAGCACGGAGCGGCCGTCCGGTCTTAACGGACGGCCCTTCGGCCATTAGGGGGAAGATCCATGGAC
Source organism: Bhargavaea cecembensis (assembly GCF_000826125.2). Lineage (GTDB taxonomy): Bacteria > Bacillota > Bacilli > Bacillales_A > Planococcaceae > Bhargavaea > Bhargavaea cecembensis_B. The sequence goes on along the minus strand of NZ_LN651372.1, from coordinate 463,736 downwards.
GGCCGCTATTCAAGACAGACATTATTCAGCCCGGTCGGCGAAGAAGGCCAGCGGGAGATCGGGGAGGCGACCGTCGCCGTCATCGGATGCGGGGCGCTCGGTTCCGCCATTTCGGAGACGCTCGTCCGTGCCGGGATCGGGGAGCTGCTGCTCGTCGACCGCGACTACGTCGAGCTGTCGAATCTGCAGCGCCAGCAACTGTTCACGGAGGAGGACGCCCGGCAGATGCTGCCGAAAGTCGTCGCAGCCGAGCGCCGGCTGCGGGAGATCCGCCGCGACGTGAACATCAGCACATGGATCCGGAATGCGGACGGGCCGCTCATGGAGGAACTGGCCCGGCGGAGTGCGGTCATCATGGACGCGACGGACAATTTCGAGACCCGGCTCCTCATCAACGATGCCGCGGCCAAGCACGGCATCCCGTGGATCCACGGCGCCTGCGTCGGCAGTTCGGGGACGGTCTTTCCGTTCGTACCCGGCCGCTCGGCATGCTTCAGGTGTCTGCTCCCGGTCTTGCCGGCGGTCAACGCGACGTGTGACACGGCGGGCATCATCCCGCCGGCCGTGTCGGTGACCGCCGCGCTCCAATGCGCGGAAGCGATGAAATGGCTCACCGGCAACCGGGACTCCGTGCGGCGGAAGGTGCATCACTTCGATCTCTGGTCGAATGAACAGCTGGACATCGGTGTTTCCCGGATCCAAAATCCGGAGTGCGAGACGTGCGGAAGTTCGCCGGTTTATCCGGAGCTCGCCCCGCGCGCGGCGGGGAGCACGGCCGTCCTCTGCGGCCGCGATGCGGTCCAGATCCTGCCCGACCCGGCGCGGCCGATCACACTCGATGCGGGCGAGGCAATCGGCCGGAGGCTCGGCGGCAAGACGCGGCGCACGCCGTACTTTGTCGAGTTCCGGGCATTCGGCCGGCGGCTCGTGCTGTTCGGGGACGGCCGGCTCCTCATCCACGGAGCGAAGACATCGGACGAGGGCCGGACGCTTTACCACCGGCTGTTCGGATGAACTGAAGGAGGGGTTCGCTTGGCACATGGAAAAGATGCGGAAGGACCGATCGGGATCGCCGTCCTGACGGTGAGCGATACGAGGACCGAATCAGATGACACCACGGGGGCGCTCATCGTGCAGCTCGCGGAAGAGGCCGGCCTCCAAGTCATGGAGCGCGGCTGGGTGAGGGACGATCCGGATGAAATCCGGGAGCGGCTGTCCGGCTGGCTTCTGAACAGGGGTGTCGATGCGGTGATCACGACCGGAGGCACCGGAATCGCGGGCCGCGATGTGACGATCGAATCGGTCCGTCCGATGTTTACAAAGGAAATCGACGGGTTCGGCGAGCTGTTCCGGTATTTGAGCTTCACCGAGGACGTCGGCACGAAGGCGCTTCTGAGCCGCGCGGCGGCGGGCGTCTGCACCGACAAGGCGGTGTTCGTCCTGCCGGGATCGCGCGGCGCCGTCCGCCTCGCGATGGAACGTCTCATCCTGCCTGAAATCCGCCATATCGTGTCAGAACTGCGAAAAGACAGGCCGGGCGCGGAGAGGAATCTGTAGATTCGGGCGGTCTATCTTTAGGTTCAGGCAGTCTAGAAAGCATAGCTACATATTCACCCGTTCCGGCAATCAAAAAAACCGCCACGCGGGCGGTTTTCCAGAATCATGTCCTTCGGTAATCGCCCGATTTGCCGCCGGTTTTCTCGAGCAGCATCGTCGGGCCGATGATCATGTCTTTGCCGGCGGCTTTGCACATGTCATAGATGGTAAGCGCGGCGGCGGAGGCAGCGGTGAGGGCTTCCATCTCGACGCCGGTCTGGCCTTTCGTCTTGACGGTCGCTTCGAGCAGCACTTCGTAGCGGCCCGCCGCTTCGTCGATATTCCATTCGAATGAAATGTCGATCGCCTTGAGCGGGAGCGGGTGGCACATCGGGATGATTTGGGCGGTGTTTTTCGCTGCCATGATGCCCGCGACCTGGGCAACGCCGAACACGTCGCCTTTCTTGTTCGTGCCTTCCGCGATCTGGCGGTGGATCCGTTCATTCACGAGGACTGAAGTCTTGGCCGTCGCGGTCCGGACGGTCTCCTCCTTGCCGGAGACGTCGACCATGCGGGCGCGGCCCTGTTCGTTGAAATGGGTGAGATCGGACATGGGGCTCATCCTTTCGGTATGATGGAGTCAATGATATGAGTATAGCATGGGAAATGGGAGGCGGTCGGAATGGTGGAGATTCGAAAACCGATACCGGTGTCGGAAGCGGTGGAGCGGGTGATCGCCCGTGCGGAAAAGACGGGGACGGAGAAGGTACCGCTCGGGGAAAGCACCGGGCGGATCCTCGCCGGGCCGGTCCGCGCAACCCACCCGGTCCCGCCGTTCGACCGATCGCCGTATGACGGGTTCGCCGTCCGCTCGCAGGACACAAAAGGCGCGTCCGGTGACAGCCGCATTTTGTTCCGCGTCATCGATGAGATCGGGGCCGGGCACGTTTCGGAGAAGACGGTCGGCGAGCGGGAGGCGGTCCGCATCATGACCGGTGCACCGATCCCGGACGGCGCCGATGCGGTCGTCATGTTCGAGCAGACGTCCGGCGAAGGGGCCGGATTTACAATCCGGAAGCCGTTCGATCCGCTTGAAAACGTTTCGCTGAAGGGGGAGGACCTCGAGGAAGGCGAAGAAGTCGTGCCGGCGGGTGCCTTCATCCACCCGGGGACCATCGCGGTGCTGGCGACATTCGGCTACGCCGAAGTGGAAGTGGCGAGGCGTCCCGTCGTCGGGATCCTCGCGACCGGGACGGAGCTGCTCTACGTGTCCGAGCCGCTCGCGCCGGGCAAGATCCGCAACAGCAACGGGCCGATGGTGATGGCGCAGCTCCGCCGGATGGGCATTCCGTACCGGACGTACGGCGCGCAGGCCGATGACCTCGACAGTGTCGTCCAAACCGTGGAAAAGGCGGTTGCCGAGACGGACGCCGTCATCACGACCGGCGGCGTCTCGGTCGGCGACTACGATTTTCTTCCGGCCGTCTATGAGCGGCTCGGCGCGGACGTGCTGTTCAACAAAGTCGCCATGCGGCCGGGCAGCGTGACGACGGTCGCGGCGGGCGGCGGGAAGTTCCTGTTCGGCCTGTCGGGCAATCCGTCCGCCTGCTTCACCGGTTTCGAGCTGTTCGTCCGTCCGGCACTGCTCAGGATGATGGGTGCCCGGAAGCCGTTCCTGCCGCATACGAAAGCGGTGCTCGGCGAGGACTTCACAAAAGCGAATCCGTTCACCCGTTTCATCCGTGCAGTCTACGACGGCAAGACGGCGTCGCCCGCCGGGTTCAATAAATCCAATGCGGTCTCCTCGATCGCACGGGGCAATGCGCTCATCGTCCTCCCGGGCGGATCGCGCGGCTTCAGGAAAGGTGATGAAGTCGACGTCTTACTGCTTGGCGTTGAAGAGGGGAGTCCCGGGTGGATGAAGTGAGGGTGCTCCAGGTCGCCGGGTTCAAAAACAGCGGAAAGACGACGCTCGTCCGGGAACTGATCGCAGAAGCCCGCCTGATGGGCCTGCGCGCTGCCGCCGTGAAGCACCACGGCCACGGCGGCCCGCCCGAAATGCCTCCGCCGGACACCGACAGCATGCAGTTTTTCTCCGGCGGGGCCGTCGCATCCGCCGTCTCGGGCGGCGGAGTCGTCCAGCTTCACCTGGAAACGGACGAAGACGGGCCCGGCCCGCTCATCCGTCTCGCGGCTGCGGCCGGGCCTGACATCGTGCTGGTCGAAGGATTCAAGGACGCCGATCTTGAAAAAATCGTGATCGCCCGTTCCGCGGAGGACTGGCAGGAGCTGAAAGGGCTCAAAAACATCGTTCTTGCCGTCGTGCCCGGCGGGATCCGGACAGGGACGGCATCCGCCGAATGGGGAAACAAAGAAGAGATCCGCGGCTGGTTCGGCCGCTGGTGGGAAGGGGGAACGGGCCATGTCCGTCTTTGAAATCGTCAAGGAACCGATTGATCCGCAGCACTACGCAACACTCGTCCTTCGTCCGGAAGCGGGCGCCGTCGTGCTGTTCACCGGCCATGTGCGGGAATGGACGAAGGGCATCCGCACGCTCTTCTTGTCTTACGACGCCTACGTGCCGATGGCCGAGAAGAAGATGGCGCAGATCGGGCGGGAAATCGGGGAGAAGTGGGAAGGCACGCGGGTCGCGATCGCCCACCGGATCGGCGAACTCGCCGTCGGGGAGATCGCCGTCGTCATTGCAGTCTCCTCGCCGCACCGGAAAGCCGCCTACGAGGCGAACGAATACGCAATCGAGCGCATCAAGCAGGACGTGCCGATCTGGAAAAAGGAGATCTGGGAAACCGGAGAACAGTGGATCGGCGACCAGAACAGGAAACCGGAGGTGCAGAAGAGATGATCAAGCTGCTTTACTTTGCCGGCGTCCGCGAACTGACCGGCAGGGCGGATGAGGAAGCCGATCTCGCCGGCCGCTCCGTCGAGGAACTGTGGCAGTGGGCGGAGGAAAGATACCCGGGCATCCGCGAAGGCGGCGCCCGCATCGCCGTCAACGAAGAATACGCGTTGCCGGACGACGTGGTCGCTGCCGGCGACACCGCCGCATTCATTCCGCCGGTGAGCGGCGGCTGATGACGGCCGGACTCGTCCTCGCCGGCGGGAAGTCCCGGCGGTTCGGCTCGCCGAAGGCATTTGCGGTCCTGGACGGCAAGCCGTTCTGGCAGCACGCTTCGGATGCCCTGCACGGGGGCGGCTGCCGGCCTGTCCTGATCTCGGCGCACCCCGAACATCTCGGCGGATTCGGCAGCCGCTTCGAGCCGGTCATAGACGTCCCGGAGTTTGCCGGGGACGGCCCGCTTGCCGGGATTTATTCGGCGATGATGGCCTGTCCGTCGGAGCGCTTCGCCGTGCTGCCGTGCGACATGCCGTTCGCCGGTCCGGAAGAANGGTCTTTCCGTTCGTACCCGGCCGCTCGGCATGCTTCAGGTGTCTGCTCCCGGTCTTGCCGGCGGTCAACGCGACGTGTGACACGGCGGGCATCATCCCGCCGGCCGTGTCGGTGACCGCCGCGCTCCAATGCGCGGAAGCGATGAAATGGCTCACCGGCAACCGGGACTCCGTGCGGCGGAAGGTGCATCACTTCGATCTCTGGTCGAATGAACAGCTGGACATCGGTGTTTCCCGGATCCAAAATCCGGAGTGCGAGACGTGCGGAAGTTCGCCGGTTTATCCGGAGCTCGCCCCGCGCGCGGCGGGGAGCACGGCCGTCCTCTGCGGCCGCGATGCGGTCCAGATCCTGCCCGACCCGGCGCGGCCGATCACACTCGATGCGGGCGAGGCAATCGGCCGGAGGCTCGGCGGCAAGACGCGGCGCACGCCGTACTTTGTCGAGTTCCGGGCATTCGGCCGGCGGCTCGTGCTGTTCGGGGACGGCCGGCTCCTCATCCACGGAGCGAAGACATCGGACGAGGGCCGGACGCTTTACCACCGGCTGTTCGGATGAACTGAAGGAGGGGTTCGCTTGGCACATGGAAAAGATGCGGAAGGACCGATCGGGATCGCCGTCCTGACGGTGAGCGATACGAGGACCGAATCAGATGACACCACGGGGGCGCTCATCGTGCAGCTCGCGGAAGAGGCCGGCCTCCAAGTCATGGAGCGCGGCTGGGTGAGGGACGATCCGGATGAAATCCGGGAGCGGCTGTCCGGCTGGCTTCTGAACAGGGGTGTCGATGCGGTGATCACGACCGGAGGCACCGGAATCGCGGGCCGCGATGTGACGATCGAATCGGTCCGTCCGATGTTTACAAAGGAANCCGCTCTTCCTGCTGATCGGCACGTTCGCGGTCTACACGGCGGCGGCGATCGTCCTCGCGTTCTCGCCGTCGATCGGCCTGTACACGGTCGGCAGCCTCGCCATCGCGCTGAGCGCGGGGATCGGCAACGGGGTCATCTTCAAGCTGGTGCCGTTCTACTTCAGCAAGCAGGCCGGCATCGCCAACGGTTTCGTCTCGATGATGGGCGGACTCGGCGGATTCTTCCCGCCCCTCATGCTCTCGGCCATCTACTCGGTCACCGGCCAGTATTCGATCGGGTTCATGCTGCTCTCCCAGGTGGCGCTCGCCAGCCTCGTGCTCGTCGTCTGGATGTACTATCAGGACCGGCTGTCGCTCCAGGCGGAAGTGTTCCGCTCCACCGGCCAGGGCGTGCTCGTGACCGACGTCTCGGGGACGATCAGGGCGGTCAACCCGGCGTTCACGAAGCTCACCGGCTATTCGGAGGACGAGGCGATCGGGGAAAACCCGCGCATCCTTTCGTCGGGACGGCAGTCGAAGGACTTCTATGACGCCATGTGGAAAGAGATTAAAGAAGACGGCATGTGGCAGGGCGAGATCTGGAACAAGCGGAAAAGCGGCGAAGAGTATCTGCAGTGGCTGAACATTTCCGCCGTCCGTGACGAGACGGGCGAGGATGTCCGCTACGTCGCCACATTCAGCGACATCACGAAAGAGCACGGAGCGGCCGTCCGGTCTTAACGGACGGCCCTTCGGCCATTAGGGGGAAGATCCATGGACGGCCGCTATTCAAGACAGACATTATTCAGCCCGGTCGGCGAAGAAGGCCAGCGGGAGATCGGGGAGGCGACCGTCGCCGTCATCGGATGCGGGGCGCTCGGTTCCGCCATTTCGGAGACGCTCGTCCGTGCCGGGATCGGGGAGCTGCTGCTCGTCGACCGCGACTACGTCGAGCTGTCGAATCTGCAGCGCCAGCAACTGTTCACGGAGGAGGACGCCCGGCAGATGCTGCCGAAAGTCGTCGCAGCCGAGCGCCGGCTGCGGGAGATCCGCCGCGACGTGAACATCAGCACATGGATCCGGAATGCGGACGGGCCGCTCATGGAGGAACTGGCCCGGCGGAGTGCGGTCATCATGGACGCGACGGACAATTTCGAGACCCGGCTCCTCATCAACGATGCCGCGGCCAAGCACGGCATCCCGTGGATCCACGGCGCCTGCGTCGGCAGTTCGGGGACGGTCTTTCCGTTCGTACCCGGCCGCTCGGCATGCTTCAGGTGTCTGCTCCCGGTCTTGCCGGCGGTCAACGCGACGTGTGACACGGCGGGCATCATCCCGCCGGCCGTGTCGGTGACCGCCGCGCTCCAATGCGCGGAAGCGATGAAATGGCTCACCGGCAACCGGGACTCCGTGCGGCGGAAGGTGCATCACTTCGATCTCTGGTCGAATGAACAGCTGGACATCGGTGTTTCCCGGATCCAAAATCCGGAGTGCGAGACGTGCGGAAGTTCGCCGGTTTATCCGGAGCTCGCCCCGCGCGCGGCGGGGAGCACGGCCGTCCTCTGCGGCCGCGATGCGGTCCAGATCCTGCCCGACCCGGCGCGGCCGATCACACTCGATGCGGGCGAGGCAATCGGCCGGAGGCTCGGCGGCAAGACGCGGCGCACGCCGTACTTTGTCGAGTTCCGGGCATTCGGCCGGCGGCTCGTGCTGTTCGGGGACGGCCGGCTCCTCATCCACGGAGCGAAGACATCGGACGAGGGCCGGACGCTTTACCACCGGCTGTTCGGATGAACTGAAGGAGGGGTTCGCTTGGCACATGGAAAAGATGCGGAAGGACCGATCGGGATCGCCGTCCTGACGGTGAGCGATACGAGGACCGAATCAGATGACACCACGGGGGCGCTCATCGTGCAGCTCGCGGAAGAGGCCGGCCTCCAAGTCATGGAGCGCGGCTGGGTGAGGGACGATCCGGATGAAATCCGGGAGCGGCTGTCCGGCTGGCTTCTGAACAGGGGTGTCGATGCGGTGATCACGACCGGAGGCACCGGAATCGCGGGCCGCGATGTGACGATCGAATCGGTCCGTCCGATGTTTACAAAGGAAATCGACGGGTTCGGCGAGCTGTTCCGGTATTTGAGCTTCACCGAGGACGTCGGCACGAAGGCGCTTCTGAGCCGCGCGGCGGCGGGCGTCTGCACCGACAAGGCGGTGTTCGTCCTGCCGGGATCGCGCGGCGCCGTCCGCCTCGCGATGGAACGTCTCATCCTGCCTGAAATCCGCCATATCGTGTCAGAACTGCGAAAAGACAGGCCGGGCGCGGAGAGGAATCTGTAGATTCGGGCGGTCTATCTTTAGGTTCAGGCAGTCTAGAAAGCATAGCTACATATTCACCCGTTCCGGCAATCAAAAAAACCGCCACGCGGGCGGTTTTCCAGAATCATGTCCTTCGGTAATCGCCCGATTTGCCGCCGGTTTTCTCGAGCAGCATCGTCGGGCCGATGATCATGTCTTTGCCGGCGGCTTTGCACATGTCATAGATGGTAAGCGCGGCGGCGGAGGCAGCGGTGAGGGCTTCCATCTCGACGCCGGTCTGGCCTTTCGTCTTGACGGTCGCTTCGAGCAGCACTTCGTAGCGGCCCGCCGCTTCGTCGATATTCCATTCGAATGAAATGTCGATCGCCTTGAGCGGGAGCGGGTGGCACATCGGGATGATTTGGGCGGTGTTTTTCGCTGCCATGATGCCCGCGACCTGGGCAACGCCGAACACGTCGCCTTTCTTGTTCGTGCCTTCCGCGATCTGGCGGTGGATCCGTTCATTCACGAGGACTGAAGTCTTGGCCGTCGCGGTCCGGACGGTCTCCTCCTTGCCGGAGACGTCGACCATGCGGGCGCGGCCCTGTTCGTTGAAATGGGTGAGATCGGACATGGGGCTCATCCTTTCGGTATGATGGAGTCAATGATATGAGTATAGCATGGGAAATGGGAGGCGGTCGGAATGGTGGAGATTCGAAAACCGATACCGGTGTCGGAAGCGGTGGAGCGGGTGATCGCCCGTGCGGAAAAGACGGGGACGGAGAAGGTACCGCTCGGGGAAAGCACCGGGCGGATCCTCGCCGGGCCGGTCCGCGCAACCCACCCGGTCCCGCCGTTCGACCGATCGCCGTATGACGGGTTCGCCGTCCGCTCGCAGGACACAAAAGGCGCGTCCGGTGACAGCCGCATTTTGTTCCGCGTCATCGATGAGATCGGGGCCGGGCACGTTTCGGAGAAGACGGTCGGCGAGCGGGAGGCGGTCCGCATCATGACCGGTGCACCGATCCCGGACGGCGCCGATGCGGTCGTCATGTTCGAGCAGACGTCCGGCGAAGGGGCCGGATTTACAATCCGGAAGCCGTTCGATCCGCTTGAAAACGTTTCGCTGAAGGGGGAGGACCTCGAGGAAGGCGAAGAAGTCGTGCCGGCGGGTGCCTTCATCCACCCGGGGACCATCGCGGTGCTGGCGACATTCGGCTACGCCGAAGTGGAAGTGGCGAGGCGTCCCGTCGTCGGGATCCTCGCGACCGGGACGGAGCTGCTCTACGTGTCCGAGCCGCTCGCGCCGGGCAAGATCCGCAACAGCAACGGGCCGATGGTGATGGCGCAGCTCCGCCGGATGGGCATTCCGTACCGGACGTACGGCGCGCAGGCCGATGACCTCGACAGTGTCGTCCAAACCGTGGAAAAGGCGGTTGCCGAGACGGACGCCGTCATCACGACCGGCGGCGTCTCGGTCGGCGACTACGATTTTCTTCCGGCCGTCTATGAGCGGCTCGGCGCGGACGTGCTGTTCAACAAAGTCGCCATGCGGCCGGGCAGCGTGACGACGGTCGCGGCGGGCGGCGGGAAGTTCCTGTTCGGCCTGTCGGGCAATCCGTCCGCCTGCTTCACCGGTTTCGAGCTGTTCGTCCGTCCGGCACTGCTCAGGATGATGGGTGCCCGGAAGCCGTTCCTGCCGCATACGAAAGCGGTGCTCGGCGAGGACTTCACAAAAGCGAATCCGTTCACCCGTTTCATCCGTGCAGTCTACGACGGCAAGACGGCGTCGCCCGCCGGGTTCAATAAATCCAATGCGGTCTCCTCGATCGCACGGGGCAATGCGCTCATCGTCCTCCCGGGCGGATCGCGCGGCTTCAGGAAAGGTGATGAAGTCGACGTCTTACTGCTTGGCGTTGAAGAGGGGAGTCCCGGGTGGATGAAGTGAGGGTGCTCCAGGTCGCCGGGTTCAAAAACAGCGGAAAGACGACGCTCGTCCGGGAACTGATCGCAGAAGCCCGCCTGATGGGCCTGCGCGCTGCCGCCGTGAAGCACCACGGCCACGGCGGCCCGCCCGAAATGCCTCCGCCGGACACCGACAGCATGCAGTTTTTCTCCGGCGGGGCCGTCGCATCCGCCGTCTCGGGCGGCGGAGTCGTCCAGCTTCACCT
>NZ_LN651372.1:369516-452711 GCF_000826125.2 Bhargavaea cecembensis | reverse complement strand
GGTCCCGCCGTTCGACCGATCGCCGTATGACGGGTTCGCCGTCCGCTCGCAGGACACAAAAGGCGCGTCCGGTGACAGCCGCATTTTGTTCCGCGTCATCGATGAGATCGGGGCCGGGCACGTTTCGGAGAAGACGGTCGGCGAGCGGGAGGCGGTCCGCATCATGACCGGTGCACCGATCCCGGACGGCGCCGATGCGGTCGTCATGTTCGAGCAGACGTCCGGCGAAGGGGCCGGATTTACAATCCGGAAGCCGTTCGATCCGCTTGAAAACGTTTCGCTGAAGGGGGAGGACCTCGAGGAAGGCGAAGAAGTCGTGCCGGCGGGTGCCTTCATCCACCCGGGGACCATCGCGGTGCTGGCGACATTCGGCTACGCCGAAGTGGAAGTGGCGAGGCGTCCCGTCGTCGGGATCCTCGCGACCGGGACGGAGCTGCTCTACGTGTCCGAGCCGCTCGCGCCGGGCAAGATCCGCAACAGCAACGGGCCGATGGTGATGGCGCAGCTCCGCCGGATGGGCATTCCGTACCGGACGTACGGCGCGCAGGCCGATGACCTCGACAGTGTCGTCCAAACCGTGGAAAAGGCGGTTGCCGAGACGGACGCCGTCATCACGACCGGCGGCGTCTCGGTCGGCGACTACGATTTTCTTCCGGCCGTCTATGAGCGGCTCGGCGCGGACGTGCTGTTCAACAAAGTCGCCATGCGGCCGGGCAGCGTGACGACGGTCGCGGCGGGCGGCGGGAAGTTCCTGTTCGGCCTGTCGGGCAATCCGTCCGCCTGCTTCACCGGTTTCGAGCTGTTCGTCCGTCCGGCACTGCTCAGGATGATGGGTGCCCGGAAGCCGTTCCTGCCGCATACGAAAGCGGTGCTCGGCGAGGACTTCACAAAAGCGAATCCGTTCACCCGTTTCATCCGTGCAGTCTACGACGGCAAGACGGCGTCGCCCGCCGGGTTCAATAAATCCAATGCGGTCTCCTCGATCGCACGGGGCAATGCGCTCATCGTCCTCCCGGGCGGATCGCGCGGCTTCAGGAAAGGTGATGAAGTCGACGTCTTACTGCTTGGCGTTGAAGAGGGGAGTCCCGGGTGGATGAAGTGAGGGTGCTCCAGGTCGCCGGGTTCAAAAACAGCGGAAAGACGACGCTCGTCCGGGAACTGATCGCAGAAGCCCGCCTGATGGGCCTGCGCGCTGCCGCCGTGAAGCACCACGGCCACGGCGGCCCGCCCGAAATGCCTCCGCCGGACACCGACAGCATGCAGTTTTTCTCCGGCGGGGCCGTCGCATCCGCCGTCTCGGGCGGCGGAGTCGTCCAGCTTCACCTGGAAACGGACGAAGACGGGCCCGGCCCGCTCATCCGTCTCGCGGCTGCGGCCGGGCCTGACATCGTGCTGGTCGAAGGATTCAAGGACGCCGATCTTGAAAAAATCGTGATCGCCCGTTCCGCGGAGGACTGGCAGGAGCTGAAAGGGCTCAAAAACATCGTTCTTGCCGTCGTGCCCGGCGGGATCCGGACAGGGACGGCATCCGCCGAATGGGGAAACAAAGAAGAGATCCGCGGCTGGTTCGGCCGCTGGTGGGAAGGGGGAACGGGCCATGTCCGTCTTTGAAATCGTCAAGGAACCGATTGATCCGCAGCACTACGCAACACTCGTCCTTCGTCCGGAAGCGGGCGCCGTCGTGCTGTTCACCGGCCATGTGCGGGAATGGACGAAGGGCATCCGCACGCTCTTCTTGTCTTACGACGCCTACGTGCCGATGGCCGAGAAGAAGATGGCGCAGATCGGGCGGGAAATCGGGGAGAAGTGGGAAGGCACGCGGGTCGCGATCGCCCACCGGATCGGCGAACTCGCCGTCGGGGAGATCGCCGTCGTCATTGCAGTCTCCTCGCCGCACCGGAAAGCCGCCTACGAGGCGAACGAATACGCAATCGAGCGCATCAAGCAGGACGTGCCGATCTGGAAAAAGGAGATCTGGGAAACCGGAGAACAGTGGATCGGCGACCAGAACAGGAAACCGGAGGTGCAGAAGAGATGATCAAGCTGCTTTACTTTGCCGGCGTCCGCGAACTGACCGGCAGGGCGGATGAGGAAGCCGATCTCGCCGGCCGCTCCGTCGAGGAACTGTGGCAGTGGGCGGAGGAAAGATACCCGGGCATCCGCGAAGGCGGCGNATCCGTCTCGCGGCTGCGGCCGGGCCTGACATCGTGCTGGTCGAAGGATTCAAGGACGCCGATCTTGAAAAAATCGTGATCGCCCGTTCCGCGGAGGACTGGCAGGAGCTGAAAGGGCTCAAAAACATCGTTCTTGCCGTCGTGCCCGGCGGGATCCGGACAGGGACGGCATCCGCCGAATGGGGAAACAAAGAAGAGATCCGCGGCTGGTTCGGCCGCTGGTGGGAAGGGGGAACGGGCCATGTCCGTCTTTGAAATCGTCAAGGAACCGATTGATCCGCAGCACTACGCAACACTCGTCCTTCGTCCGGAAGCGGGCGCCGTCGTGCTGTTCACCGGCCATGTGCGGGAATGGACGAAGGGCATCCGCACGCTCTTCTTGTCTTACGACGCCTACGTGCCGATGGCCGAGAAGAAGATGGCGCAGATCGGGCGGGAAATCGGGGAGAAGTGGGAAGGCACGCGGGTCGCGATCGCCCACCGGATCGGCGAACTCGCCGTCGGGGAGATCGCCGTCGTCATTGCAGTCTCCTCGCCGCACCGGAAAGCCGCCTACGAGGCGAACGAATACGCAATCGAGCGCATCAAGCAGGACGTGCCGATCTGGAAAAAGGAGATCTGGGAAACCGGAGAACAGTGGATCGGCGACCAGAACAGGAAACCGGAGGTGCAGAAGAGATGATCAAGCTGCTTTACTTTGCCGGCGTCCGCGAACTGACCGGCAGGGCGGATGAGGAAGCCGATCTCGCCGGCCGCTCCGTCGAGGAACTGTGGCAGTGGGCGGAGGAAAGATACCCGGGCATCCGCGAAGGCGGCGCCCGCATCGCCGTCAACGAAGAATACGCGTTGCCGGACGACGTGGTCGCTGCCGGCGACACCGCCGCATTCATTCCGCCGGTGAGCGGCGGCTGATGACGGCCGGACTCGTCCTCGCCGGCGGGAAGTCCCGGCGGTTCGGCTCGCCGAAGGCATTTGCGGTCCTGGACGGCAAGCCGTTCTGGCAGCACGCTTCGGATGCCCTGCACGGGGGCGGCTGCCGGCCTGTCCTGATCTCGGCGCACCCCGAACATCTCGGCGGATTCGGCAGCCGCTTCGAGCCGGTCATAGACGTCCCGGAGTTTGCCGGGGACGGCCCGCTTGCCGGGATTTATTCGGCGATGATGGCCTGTCCGTCGGAGCGCTTCGCCGTGCTGCCGTGCGACATGCCGTTCGCCGGTCCGGAAGAAGTGAGGCGGCTGCTCGAACTGTCGGATCCGGCCGCGCCCGTGACCGCCGTCCGGCTCGGAGAACAGCCGATTCCGCTGTTCGGCGTCTGGGACGGCCGGCTCTCCGGCAGGATCCGGAGGGCGCTCGCCGCCGGGGAGCGGGGCGTCATGCCGTTCCTCGCACGCGTTGGCGCCGCCTGGCTGGACACCCGCGAGTTAAATGAAGACCCGGATGTTTTCCGGAACGTGAACACGCCGCTCTGAGGGCAGCGACTTTGGAAAAACCAGCACGAAAAAGGAGGAACGGACATGACCCGACAACCACTGCTCGACCGGCTCGGACGGCCGATCCGCGACCTGCGGATCTCCGTCACCGACCGGTGCAACTTCAGATGCTCCTACTGCATGCCGAAAGAGGTGTTCGGGGACGATTATGCCTTCCTCCCGAAGTCGGAACTGCTGACGTTCGAAGAGATCCACCGGCTCACGGAGCTGTTCGCTGAAGCCGGCGTGAAAAAGATCCGCCTGACGGGCGGCGAGCCGCTCATGCGGCGCGGACTGCCGGAACTCGTCGAGCGCATCCTGACCGTCGGGGGGATCGAGGACATCGGCCTGACGACGAACGGCCTGCTGCTCGGCACCAATGCGCAGCCGCTCTACGATGCGGGCCTGCGCCGGCTCAACATCAGCCTCGACGCGCTCGACCCGGAGATTTCCGGGGAGTTGAACGGACGCGGCGTGGACCCGTCGCGCATCCTGAAGCAGATCGACTACGCCAAGGATGTCGGCTTTGACATCAAAGTGAACATGGTCGTGAAAAAAGGCGTCAACGACTCGGAAATCCTGCCGATGGCCGCTTATTTCAAGGAGCGGGACATCACGCTCCGCTACATCGAGTTCATGGACGTCGGCAACGACAACGGCTGGAGCTTCAAGGATGTCGTCACGAAGCGGGAGATCTATGAGCGCCTCCGGAACGTCTACGACCTGGAACCGGTTGGCCAGGACTATTACGGGGAAGTGGCGAAGCGGTACCGCTACCGGGACAACGGCGCCCAGGTCGGCTTCATCACCTCCGTCTCCGAATCGTTCTGCTCGACGTGCACGCGCGCACGCCTGTCGTCCGACGGCAAGCTGATCACCTGCCTGTTCGCGGAAGGCGGCTTCGACCTCCGTGCGCTCGTCCGCGGAGGGGCGACGGATGACGAGCTCGCCGGTGCCATCCGCGGCGTCTGGGAAAACCGGACGGACCGCTACTCCGACGAGCGGACCGAACAGACCGCACGCAACAAAAAGAAGATCGGCATGTCGTATATCGGGGGATAAAACAAAAACAGGGCTGACACACGGCGCGGATCGATCCGCCCTGTGTGTCAGCCCTGTTCAGTCGTTGTTCAGCTGTTGATCGAGTTGGTCTGCTTGTCATCCTTGGCCGCTTCGAAGTTTCCGGAACCGACCCGGCGGCGGATTTCCTCTTCGGACAAAGGCTCGAGCACGGGCTCGGTCGGAATGTCGATGTCATTCTCGCCGTAGTCGGTGCGTTCCACCCGGGCGAAGCCGGCATTCGCCTGCCGTCCGATCTGTTCGCGCAGCTCGCGGTCTTCGTACGTCTCTTCGACCCACTTATCCTTGTTCGCCATGTAAAATCCCCCACTTCCTCCGTTTTCCCTTCAATGTACCCGGCCGGGAGCCGGGGTAAACCTGAACCGTCATTCTTTTCGAGGAAATTGTCCCGTGTCCTTCGCCAGAGGCGTTCCCGGCGGTCATTCCGCAGCCGCGTCCCCGTTTTTCGCTTCCTGCTTTTTCTTCCTGAGCTTTCCGATCCAGCCGACGCCGAAATCGACGAGGGCATCCATCGCGACGATTTTCGTCTGCGCCTGACCGATCCGGCAACAAGTCACGGCTCCCGGGCATTCACGCTCGAATGCCCGCGCGAGCACCGAAAAGTCGTCCGAATCCAGGTCCGCCATGTTGAACTCGATCCATCGGCGCTCCCCGTCTACGATCATCGCGGCGCCGTCTTGGTATGTTTCCAGTCCGGGCGCCCGGTATTCCGCCAGATGGAGTGACGTGCAGGAATCATAATCGGCCCCGAGCAACACGATTTTCACATCTTTCCCGTACATCTTCCCGAGCGGGGACCCGTCGCCGAACGAGTCCCCGAGCGGATGGTCCCGCATCCAGTCCGCCGCATCGCGCCCGCAGGCGACGAAGGAATGGGCCGGATGCGGACTACGGATGGTCTCCGGATGCCGGTGCAGGCATTCCGCCACTTTCCCCATGCCGCGCAGATGGGTGAGATGCGGATCGTAGGCGGGCATCGACCGGCGGATCGGCTCGTGCCAGTCTTCCGGAACCGGCGGCATCTCCCAGTTGGCCGGGTCGGAATTGTCGGCCGACTGGGCAGGCATGACGACCGTCCCTTCTTTCGTCACCGTTTCAAGGAGCGCTTCGGTGACCGCCTGGGCGCCGCCTGACACCCAGCCGATTGCCTTCATCGACGAATGAACGATGATCCGGTCGCCTTTTCGGATTCCGGCTTCCGCCAGGTCCCGCTTCAATGTATCCTTCGTGATCAGTTCGCTCGTCCCGAGCATCACATCAAATTCATGCATCTCGCCATCTCCCGTCCGGTTGTCCTGCTTTTGAGTATAGCATTTCGCGGAGCGGGAAACGGGGTATACAATAGAGATACGGAGGTGTTCGTGAATGGAAAACTGGAAACTGTGGATTGACGGGAGCTGGCAGGAGGCGGACCGGACATACGAGCTGAAGTCGCCTTACTCCCAGGAAGTCGTCGCCACCGTGGCAAAAGCGGATGAAGAAGATGTGAAGCGGGCGATCCGGGGAGCGCACGAGACGTTCCTCGAGTTCCGCAAATGGACGGCATACGACCGGGCGGAAATGCTTTACAGAGTCGTGGACATCATGCGCGGGCGGCAGGAGGAATTGGCCCGGCTCATCGTCAAGGAAGCCGGCAAGCCAATCCGGACGGCACGAAGCGAAATCGGCCGCTCGATCGCAACGTATCAATTCTCGGCTGAAGCGGCGAAGTCACTGCACGGCGAAACGGTGCCGATGGACGCTGCGCCGGGCGTGAAGGACCGGATCGGCTGGACGAAGCACGAGGCGCTCGGCGTCGTGGCCGCCATCACGCCGTTCAATTTTCCGTCGAACCTCGTCGCCCACAAGCTCGGACCGGCGTTCGCGGTCGGCAATACGGTCGTCTTGAAGCCGGCGACCCAGACACCGCTGTCTTCGCTTGCGCTTGCGGAGATCTTCAAGGAAGCGGGACTGCCGGACGGCGCACTGCAGGTCGTGACGGGGAGCGGCGGCGAGCTGAGCGACGCGCTCATCACAGACCCGTACGTGAAGAAAGTGACGTTCACCGGCAGCGTCCCGGTCGGACTCGACATCAAATCGAAAGTCGGCCTGCGCAAGATGACGCTCGAACTCGGATCGAACTCCGCGCTCATCGTCGAGCCGGACGTACCGCTCGAAAAGATCATCCCGCGGTGCGTCGAGGGAGCATTCGGATTTTCCGGACAGGTGTGCATCTCGCTTCAGCGAGTGTATGTCCACGAGTCGATCTACGATGATTTCGTCCAGGCATTCGTTGAGGGAACAGGCAAGCTGAAAACAGGCGACCCGGCGGATGAATCAACCGACATCGGCTCGATGATCCATCCGGGCGAAGCGGACCGTGCGATGGAATGGATCGAGGATGCCAGAAACCAGGGAGCGACCGTCCGGACCGGCGGCGAACGCATCCAGAACGGCATCGCCCCGACCGTCATGACCGACGTGGACCCGGGCATGTCCGTCGTCTGCAAGGAAGTGTTCGCCCCGATTGTCACGATCATGAAGTACTCGGATCTGGACGAGGCGATCAGTCTTGTCAACGACTCCGACTACGGCCTGAACGCCGGCATCTACACACGCGATATCGAATCCGCGATGAGAGCCGCCGACGAAATCGAAGCCGGCGCCGTCATCATCAACGACATCCCGACTTTCCGAGTCGACAACATGCCGTACGGCGGCGTCAAGATGAGCGGCTACGGCCGCGAAGGCGTCAAATACGCGGTCGAAGGCATGACCGAACTGAAATTCATCACGATGAAAACCACATTCTGACTGTCTTCCTCATGGTGAAGCAGATCCCCGGCCGCCCGGCCTCCAACCGGGCGGCTTTTCTTAATTCCTGAGCGAAAGTACAGATGGGCAATCCAGGCCTGATCACACTCGAGCGGTCTCCGATCACACTCGCCCCTTCTGCGATCACACTCGCTCCGCCTCCGATGACACTCACCTCCAACCCCTTGCCCAAATCAGCACCGCTCCGGACAGATAACTCAAGGCAAGGAGAAGGTCGGCAGGCAAAGTGTTTGGAAGGTGAATTTGTAATATATGGGGAGATTTGAAATATAGAGACCGGAATTACAATATGGCGGGTGAATTTGAAATATAGAGAGACGAATTACAATATGGAGAGTGAATTTGAAATATAGAGAGACGAATTACAATATGGCGGGTGAATTTGAAATATAGAATGGGAAATTACAATATGGAAGGTGAATTTAAAATATGGAGAGGCGAATGACAATATGAAAGTCCATTTTGAAATATAGAGTGAGAAATTCCAATGCCGGAGAGAGATTTACAGCGACCGGAATTGCAATTAGCAGACTGTATTTACAATTAGAATCGTGAATTTGCAATTAGACGCTAGAAATTGCAATTAGGACTCCCGAATTGCAATTAGAAGCACGAATTTGCAATTAGAACTCCAAATTTGCAATTAAAGCCTTCAAACTTCAATCCGCGCACTCTATGTTGCGCCCAGGTCTCTGTGTAAGCCCTATCTTCGATTGATGGGTTCACCCGCCCTTGCTCCGCTAACACTCGGCCGTCACTCGCTAACACTCGTCCCTGCTCCATTGACACTCGCCCCCATTCCGCTAACACTCGCCCGTCCTGCTCCGGATTATACCCAGTTCTCTGCGCGACTCCGACTCTTCGACTGATGCTCCTTCACAAATAGCGGACACGATCAGCATCCCCGGCCCACAGCCATCCCATTCGACAAATTCAGCCGAAAAAACCTCATTGTCCGCCGAGGGATAGTCTGATAGAGTAGATTATATTTCGAAATCAAAAATAGTTCAGAAAAGAAGGTTGGATTTCATTGAAGTTATATCTTTCGGTTGATATGGAAGGCATTACGGGGCTTCCGGATTATACGTTTGTGGATTCGTCGGCGCATAACTACGAATACGGGCGCCGGATCATGACGCAGGAGGCGAATGCGGTCATCGAGGGGGCGTTCGGGGCGGGTGCCGATGAAGTGCTCGTCAACGACAGCCATTCGAAGATGAACAATCTGCTTGCGGAAGAGCTGCATCCGGATGCGGAGCTGATCTCCGGCGGCGTGAAGCTTTATTCCATGGTGGAAGGGCTGGATGATTCGTACGCCGGCGCGATGTTCGAGGGCTATCATTCCCGCGCGGGGCAGCCGGGGGTGATGAGCCATTCGATGATCCACGGCGTCCGGAACATGTGGATCAACGGCCACGAAATCGGCGAACTCGGGTTCAATGCNGATTTGAAATATAGAGACCGGAATTACAATATGGCGGGTGAATTTGAAATATAGAGAGACGAATTACAATATGGAGAGTGAATTTGAAATATAGAGAGACGAATTACAATATGGCGGGTGAATTTGAAATATAGAATGGGAAATTACAATATGGAAGGTGAATTTAAAATATGGAGAGGCGAATGACAATATGAAAGTCCATTTTGAAATATAGAGTGAGAAATTCCAATGCCGGAGAGAGATTTACAGCGACCGGAATTGCAATTAGCAGACTGTATTTACAATTAGAATCGTGAATTTGCAATTAGACGCTAGAAATTGCAATTAGGACTCCCGAATTGCAATTAGAAGCACGAATTTGCAATTAGAACTCCAAATTTGCAATTAAAGCCTTCAAACTTCAATCCGCGCACTCTATGTTGCGCCCAGGTCTCTGTGTAAGCCCTATCTTCGATTGATGGGTTCACCCGCCCTTGCTCCGCTAACACTCGGCCGTCACTCGCTAACACTCGTCCCTGCTCCATTGACACTCGCCCCCATTCCGCTAACACTCGCCCGTCCTGCTCCGGATTATACCCAGTTCTCTGCGCGACTCCGACTCTTCGACTGATGCTCCTTCACAAATAGCGGACACGATCAGCATCCCCGGCCCACAGCCATCCCATTCGACAAATTCAGCCGAAAAAACCTCATTGTCCGCCGAGGGATAGTCTGATAGAGTAGATTATATTTCGAAATCAAAAATAGTTCAGAAAAGAAGGTTGGATTTCATTGAAGTTATATCTTTCGGTTGATATGGAAGGCATTACGGGGCTTCCGGATTATACGTTTGTGGATTCGTCGGCGCATAACTACGAATACGGGCGCCGGATCATGACGCAGGAGGCGAATGCGGTCATCGAGGGGGCGTTCGGGGCGGGTGCCGATGAAGTGCTCGTCAACGACAGCCATTCGAAGATGAACAATCTGCTTGCGGAAGAGCTGCATCCGGATGCGGAGCTGATCTCCGGCGGCGTGAAGCTTTATTCCATGGTGGAAGGGCTGGATGATTCGTACGCCGGCGCGATGTTCGAGGGCTATCATTCCCGCGCGGGGCAGCCGGGGGTGATGAGCCATTCGATGATCCACGGCGTCCGGAACATGTGGATCAACGGCCACGAAATCGGCGAACTCGGGTTCAATGCGTATGTGGCCGGCTATCACGGTGTGCCGGTCCTGCTTGTCGCGGGCGATGACGGGGCGTGCCGGGAGGCCGAGGAGCTCATCCCGGGCGTCGTGACGGCGGCGGTCAAGCAGTCGCTCACGCGCTCGGCGGTCCGGTCGCTTTCCCCGAAGAAGGCGCGCGAACTGCTGAAGGAGAAAACCGGAGAGGCGATCCGGAACCGCGGCAATGTGAAGCCGCTCACGCCTCCGGACAATCCGGTGCTCCGCATCGAGTTCACGAACTATGGCCAGGCCGAATGGGCGGCGTTCATGCCGGGCTGTGAAATCGAACCGGGCACGACGATTGTCCGGTTCAAAGCGAACGATATCCTGGAAGCGTACAGGGCGATGCTCGTCATGATCGAGCTGGCCCTGCAGACGACGTACCGATGAGCCGGGAACTCATACGGCCGCCGCGCCTGAAAAAAGGCGACCGGGTCGGGATCATCGCGCCGTCCAGTCCGCCCAACCAGGAACAGCTCGACCGCTCGCTTGCCTTTCTAGATTCGCTCGGCCTCGACTGGAAGATGGGCGACTCCGTGCGCAATCAAAACCGCTACCTCGCGGGCACGGACGACGAGCGGCTCGGGGACCTGCATGCCATGTTCGAAGACCCGGAGATCGCCGGCATCATCTGCGCAGGCGGCGGCTACGGGTCCGCCAGGTATGTCGACCGGATTGATTATCCGATGATCAAGGAAAATCCGAAAGTGTTCTGGGGCTACAGCGATATCACGGCGCTCCACACGGCGATCAACTTGTATTCGGATCTCGTGACGTTCCACGGGCCGATGCTTGCGTCGGATGTCGGAAAACCGGATTTCCATCCGCTGTCGGCCCGGATGTTCGGCCAGCTGTTCGACCCGGTCGAGCTTCATTACGACGAGTCGGTGTCGCCGCTCACGAGCTGGTCCGGAGGCTCCGCCCGGGGAATGCTCACCGGCGGCAACCTGTCGCTCATCGCGGCTTCGATCGGAACGAAATTCGCGCCGGCATTCGACGGGGCGGTCCTCCTCATCGAAGACGTGGACGAACCGCCGTACAAAGTCGACTCGATGCTGAATCAGCTCAGGCTGTCCGGCGCCCTCAGCCGGGTCGCGGGCATCGTCATCGGTGACTTCAGGTATCCGAAGGACCATCAGGGCGGCCACACCTATGAAGAAGTGTTCGATAGCTTCTTCCGCGATTTCAACAAGCCGGTCGTCTCCGGGTTCAAGATCGGCCACTGCCAGCCGCACTTCGCCGTCCCGCTCGGCGCCGAAGCGCTTCTCGACGCGGAAGCCAAGACGCTTTCGATCCTGCCGGGCGTGGAGTGAGTCCGGCGGGGCGATGAACGTCGCTCCGGGCATATCGTGACACCGATCCTGACTCACCGGACAAACCAACAGAAATTCTTGAAGGGGGAACCACCATTGAAACCGATCATCGGCATCACGACCCACGTGGAGCTGGATTACAGGCACGTGCTGAATTATGACTACATCACCGCCGTCTCGCGGGCGGGCGGCATTCCGCTGCTCATCCCGATCGACACGGAAAATGACGCGGAACAGATCCTCGGCCGGCTCGACGGCCTCGTCGTCTCCGGCGGCGGGGACATCGACCCGACGTTGTTCGGCGAAGAGCCGCACCGCGGACTCGGGGAGATTTCACCCGGCCGGGACGCATCGGAGCTTGCGCTCATCAAGGCGGCGCTTGACCGCGACATGCCGCTCCTGACAATCTGCCGCGGCCTCCAGATCATGGTGATTGCGGCAGGCGGCGACATGTACCAGGACATCTACGGACAGATCGACCGGGAACTGCTCCAGCATAGCCAGAAAGCGGCGCGCACGCATCCGTCCCATTTCGTCGAGACCGCCGAAGGCAGCATCCTCCGGGAGGCCGCACAGGGCGAACGGTTCCGCGTGAACTCCTACCACCATCAGGCCGTCCGGGACGTCAAGGCGCCGCTCGCGGTGTCGGGCATCGCGTCCGACGGCATCATCGAGGCGGTCGAAAGCACGGAGCACCGCTTTGCGGTCGGCGTCCAGTGGCACCCGGAAGCCCTCGCGGCGGCGGGTGACGAGCCTTCGCTCCGGCTGTTCAACCGGCTCATCGACACTGCGAAGGAAGGGGCGAAAACCGTTGCAAATCATCGACCTGCACTGTGATGCACTGCTCAAACTGTACGAAGCCGACGGGAAAATCAAATTCGCGGACGCACCCGAACTCGACACGAACCGGGAGCGGCTGCGCGAAGGAAACGTGAAGGTCCAGGCGTTCGCCATCTTCATCTGGCCGGGCATGAAAGCCGAAGAGAAGTTCCAGGCCGCGCTCGACCAGGTGCACTGGTTCTACGAGGATGTGCTCGGCAACAACCCGGACATGAAGCTCATCCGCGACTGGTCCGACTTCGACTCGCTGAAAGAGGGGGAGACGGGGGCGCTCTTGACGCTCGAAGGAGTGGATGCGATCGGCAATGNCGATGAACGTCGCTCCGGGCATATCGTGACACCGATCCTGACTCACCGGACAAACCAACAGAAATTCTTGAAGGGGGAACCACCATTGAAACCGATCATCGGCATCACGACCCACGTGGAGCTGGATTACAGGCACGTGCTGAATTATGACTACATCACCGCCGTCTCGCGGGCGGGCGGCATTCCGCTGCTCATCCCGATCGACACGGAAAATGACGCGGAACAGATCCTCGGCCGGCTCGACGGCCTCGTCGTCTCCGGCGGCGGGGACATCGACCCGACGTTGTTCGGCGAAGAGCCGCACCGCGGACTCGGGGAGATTTCACCCGGCCGGGACGCATCGGAGCTTGCGCTCATCAAGGCGGCGCTTGACCGCGACATGCCGCTCCTGACAATCTGCCGCGGCCTCCAGATCATGGTGATTGCGGCAGGCGGCGACATGTACCAGGACATCTACGGACAGATCGACCGGGAACTGCTCCAGCATAGCCAGAAAGCGGCGCGCACGCATCCGTCCCATTTCGTCGAGACCGCCGAAGGCAGCATCCTCCGGGAGGCCGCACAGGGCGAACGGTTCCGCGTGAACTCCTACCACCATCAGGCCGTCCGGGACGTCAAGGCGCCGCTCGCGGTGTCGGGCATCGCGTCCGACGGCATCATCGAGGCGGTCGAAAGCACGGAGCACCGCTTTGCGGTCGGCGTCCAGTGGCACCCGGAAGCCCTCGCGGCGGCGGGTGACGAGCCTTCGCTCCGGCTGTTCAACCGGCTCATCGACACTGCGAAGGAAGGGGCGAAAACCGTTGCAAATCATCGACCTGCACTGTGATGCACTGCTCAAACTGTACGAAGCCGACGGGAAAATCAAATTCGCGGACGCACCCGAACTCGACACGAACCGGGAGCGGCTGCGCGAAGGAAACGTGAAGGTCCAGGCGTTCGCCATCTTCATCTGGCCGGGCATGAAAGCCGAAGAGAAGTTCCAGGCCGCGCTCGACCAGGTGCACTGGTTCTACGAGGATGTGCTCGGCAACAACCCGGACATGAAGCTCATCCGCGACTGGTCCGACTTCGACTCGCTGAAAGAGGGGGAGACGGGGGCGCTCTTGACGCTCGAAGGAGTGGATGCGATCGGCAATGACTTGAAGAAACTGTCGATCCTCCACCGGCTCGGCGTGCGCTCGGTCGGCCTCACGTGGAACAACGCGAACCTCGCCGCGGACGGGGCCGGGGAGCCCCGAGGCGGCGGGCTCACTCAGTTCGGGCGCGAAATCGTCGCGTTCAACAACGAACACCGGATCCTCACCGACGTCTCACATTTGTGCGAGAAGGCTTTCTGGGACGTCATCGAGGAGGCGGAATATCCGATTGCGAGCCATTCCAACGCCCGCGCGGTCCGCGACCACGTGCGCAACCTGCATGATGAGCAGGCGAAGGCGCTCTGGTCCAAGGGCGGCATGACCCACGTCGTCTACTGCCCGGCATTCATCCGGGAAGCAGAACAAGTGACGATCGACGACCTCATCCGTCATATCGACCATTTCTGCTCGATCGGCGGGGAGAAGCATATCGGGCTCGGCTCCGACTTCGACGGGATCACCGACAAAGTCGACCGGCTGTCCGACGCTTCGATGCAGCCGAACTTGATCAATGAGCTGCTGAAGCGCTATTCCGAAGACCAGGTGCGCGGATTCGCCTACCGGAACTTCCTTGAGCACCGGCCCCGCTGACCTACATGAGAAGGAACGAGGCGACGAGGCTCACGGTGAAGCAGTACAGGCCGAACAGGAACACGGGACGGGCGGGAAGCGGCTCTTTCTTGAACCGGGCCTTTTCTCCCCGGCTTCCTTCCGCTTCCCGGATGAACTGCTCGCGCCGGCCCGTCCGGAAAAACCGTTTCCAGTTACGGGTGAACGTTTCGGTCACTTCGTGGCGCGCGATGTACAGGATGCCGCCGGCGAGCATGAGTGCGATGCTGACGTAGAACAACAGGTCGGCGGCCCTCACCGGTTCGGGTGTGCCGGTCAGCCAGGCATATCCGGCAAAGCCGGGCGGGACAAGGAAAAGGACCGGGATGAATTTATTAATCATGCAAAACTTCCTTTCCGTGCAAAAGTGTCAGCGGTTTCATATTTCTAAATTGTTTAAAAAGATATTGCATTCTAGCATTAGTATATATAAAATAGGACTATCTTTATACAGAAAGAAGGGGGAAATTATGGGTACAAAGTGGATCAAACGATTCATGCTCCCGGCCGCGGCGATGCTGATGCTCGCAGGCTGCAATTTCAGCGACTCGGGCGACGGCAAGAGTTCCGAAGGATCCGGGGGGAGCGGATCCGAGGGGGATGGCTCGAAGGCGCAGACGATCGTCTTGAGCGAAGGATCCGATATTCCGACGATGGATTCCACGAAGGCGCACGACTCAATCGCGTTCAACGTGCTGAACAACATCAACGAAGGGCTCTACCGCCAGAACGAATCAAACCAGGTGGAACTGGCCGGGGCCGAGAAGCATGACAAGAACGATGACGAAACCGTCCACACGTTCACGCTCCGCGAACAGAACTGGAGCAACGGAGATCCTGTCACGGCCCATGACTACGAATATGCGTGGAAGCGCGTCATGCGCGAAGCCGGCCCTTACAACTACATGCTCGTCACGGCAGGCATCAAAAACGCCGAGAAGATCATGGAAGAAGAAGCCGACGCCGATGAACTCGGCATCAAGGCCGTCGACGACCAGACGCTCGAAGTGACGCTCGAAGCACCGAACCCGCTGTTCGAGACGCTCCTCGCATTCGCGACATTCCTGCCGCAGAACGAGAAGTTCGTCGAAGAGCAGGGCGACCAGTACGCGCTTGAAGCGGACAACATCCTATCAAACGGACCGTTCAAATTCACGGCCTGGCAGCAGGAGCAGGGCTGGACGCTTGAGAAGAACGAAGACTACTGGGATGCCGACACCGTGAAGCTCGACAAGGTCGAATTCATCGTCATCAAAGACGCACAATCCGGCGCAAACCTGTATGAAACGGACAAAGTCGACCGCGTGAAGCTCACTTCGTCGCTCGTCGACCAGTACCAGGACAACGACGGCTTCACGAACGAGAAGGCGTCCGGCACCGTGTTCCTCCGCTTCAACCATAACAACGAAGAACTCAAGAACGTCAACATCCGCCGTGCGATCACAATGGCCATCGACCGCGAAGGCCTGACGGACGTCATCCTCAAAGACGGCTCCGTTCCGCTCTACGGCGCGGTTCCGGAAGGCTTCTACAAGTCCCCTGAAGACGTGGACTTCCGCGAACTGAACGGCGACATCAACAAAGGCACACCGGAAGAAGCGAAGGAATTCTGGGAAAAGGGCCTTGAGGAAACCGGCAAGGACGGCCTCACGGTCTCCATCAACATGGCGGACACCGACGAGATGAAGAAAGTCGGCGAATACCTTCAGGCACAGCTCGAAGACAACCTGCCGGGCTTCAAGCTCGAACTGAAAGCGGTTCCGTTCGCACAGCGCCTTGAAATCGAGAAGGCGATCGAATATGATCTTTCCCTCTCGACATGGGGTCCTGACTACGCGGACCCGATGACCTACCTCGACATGTGGGTCGACGGCAGCTCCGCGAACCGGATGGACTACCACAATCCGAAGCTTGACGAGCTCGTGGCGGATGCCCGCACGGACACGGATCTGAGCCACCGCTACAAGACGCTTCTCGACATCGAGAAGGTCCTGCTCGAGGAAGACGCGGCCATCGCACCGCTCTACCAGCGCGGCAACTCGTACCTGACCCGTCCGGACATCAAGAACCTCATCATCCACCCGGCCGGCGCGGACATTTCCCTGAAGTGGACGTCGGTCGAATAAACCTTCATCAAAGCAGCAGACAAGCGGGGGAGCCACTGGTGCATCCTCCGCTTTTCTGTATTTCCGGGAAGCACCAATCCTGCGTGGACGTGCTTGCTTAACATTCAGAGCGGCTTGCTTAACATTCACGGGTGTTTGCTTAACATTCGGCCCGGTTTGCTTAACATTCGCCGGAATCTAACCTGACTAGGAAGTTCAAGAGAGGTGAACGGACATCATGAAACGCTACTTGCTGAAACGCTTCCTGTACTCGGTCATCACGCTGTTCATCATCGTGACGGCCACCTTCCTCCTCATGCAGCTGCTGCCGGGAACGCCGTATTCGAACGCGGAGAAGCTATCGGATTCGCAGCGGGCGATCCTCGATGCGAAGTACGGACTCGACAAGCCGGTCGCGGTCCAGTACATCACATACATCGGCAACCTGCTCCAGGGGGACCTCGGCTATTCATTCCAGTACCAGGGACGCACGGTCATGAGCATGATCGGCGACCGGGTCGGGCCTTCGGCGTTCATCGGCCTCCAGGGGCTCGTGTTCGGCGCAATCCTCGGGCTCATCCTCGGCATCGTGTCGGCGCTCCGCCACAACACATGGCTCGACTACTCGTCCGTCACGCTTGCCGTGCTCGGCATGTCGATCCCGTCGTTCGTGTTCGCGGCGCTCATGCAGTACTACATCGGCGTCAAGCTCGGCTGGCTGCCGGTCGCGCTCTGGGAAAACTACTGGAGCACGATCATGCCGTCGCTCGCCCTGTCGGTGACGGTGACGGCGACGGTCGCCCGGTTCATCCGGAGCGAAATGCTCGAAGTGCTCGGCCAGGATTATGTCACGACCGCCCGCGCCAAAGGGCTGAACGAATCCGGCGTCATCTGGAAGCACGTCATCCGGAACGCCCTCATCCCGGTCGTCACAATGCTCGGGCCGCTCGCGGTGTCGATCATGACGGGGACACTCGTCATCGAGAAGATCTTCGGCGTTCCGGGGCTCGGGGAACAGTTCACGCTGTCCATCCTCGTGCTCGACTACAGCGTCATCATGGGCATCACGCTCTTCTACAGTGCGCTCTTCATCGCGGTCGTCTTTATCGTCGACGTGCTGTACGGCTTCCTTGATCCGCGGATCGACCTGAAAGGGGGCAGCCAGGCATGACGATGATGTTCCCGAAAGACGGCGACGTGAAGGCGGATCTCCGCAGGGCGGACGGCCTTCCGGCACAGCCGGATGCGGACCTGTTCACGCCGGAACCCCTCCCGGAATCAGCGCGCGAAGAGCTGGCGGCACCCGCACCGACTTTCCTGAAAGAGGCGATGCAGCGTCTGCTCAAGAACAAAGGGGCCGTCCTGTCGCTCGCCATCCTGCTGATCCTGTCGATCATGGCGCTCGTCGGACCGTCGATGAACGAATTCACGTACCGCGAACAGCATATCCCGCATTCGAACCTGCCGCCGAAGATCGCGGGCCTCGAATGGCTCGGCTTCAACGGCAAGGACGTGCACGGCAACGACGTGTACGCGGACCGGGCCGTCGAGACGAACTACTGGTTCGGAACCGACGAGTTCGGACGCGACTTGTGGACGCGCGTCTGGAAAGGGACGCAGATCTCGCTCTTCATCGCGCTCGTCGCCGCATTCCTCGACCTGCTGATCGGGGTTATCTACGGCGGGATCTCGGCCTACTACGGGGGCCGGATCGACAACGTCATGCAGCGGATCATCGAGATCCTCACCGGGATCCCGAATCTGATCGTGATCATCCTGTTCATTCTCATCCTGGAGCCGGGGATCCGGTCGATCATCCTCGCGATGATCATCACCGGCTGGGTCGGCATGGCCCGGGTCGTCCGGGGGCAGATGCTCCAGCTGAAGGGACAGGAATTCGTCCTCGCCTCCAGGACGCTCGGCGCTTCGGACTCGCGCCTTCTCAGGAAGCACCTGCTGCCGAACGTCATGGGGCCGATCATCGTCACCGTCATGTTCACGGTGCCGACGGCGATCTTCTTCGAGGCCTTCCTGAGCTTCATCGGGCTCGGCCTCCAGGCGCCGCTCGCCTCTCTCGGTGTGCTCATCGAGGACGGCTACGACGCCATCCGCGCGTTCCCGTACAAACTGCTCATCCCGGCAGTCGTCATCAGCCTCGTCATGATCAGCTTCAACCTGCTCGGAGACGGGCTGCGCGATGCGCTCGATCCGAAAATGAGAAAGTGAGGGTCAACAAATGGACCAGAACATCCTGGAAGTCGACAACCTGCATGTTTCATTCAAGACCCGGAACGGGGCGGTGCCCGCTGTCAGGGGCGTCAGCTTCTCATTGAAGAAAGGGGAGACGCTCGCGATCGTCGGCGAATCCGGATCGGGCAAATCGGTCACCGCCAAGTCGATCATGCAGCTCCTGCCGAAACAGAACGCGGTCATCCCGGAAGGCGCGATCCGCTACGAAGGGAAGGACATGCTGAAATTCTCAAGCAAGGAAATCCAGTCGGTGCGGGGCTCCGACATCTCGATGGTGTTCCAGGACCCGATGACCTCGCTCAACCCGACGATGAAGATCGGCAAGCAGATCATGGAGGGCCTGTCCCGCCACACCGACCTGACGAAAAAACAGGCACGCAAGCGGGCGAAGGAAATGCTCGAGCTTGTCGGGATCCCGAACGCGGAGTCGCGGCTCGACGCCTATCCCCACCAGTTTTCCGGCGGCATGCGCCAGCGCGTCGTCATTGCGATCGCGCTCGCCTGCAATCCGAAGATCCTCATCGCCGACGAGCCGACGACCGCGCTCGACGTGACGATCCAGGCCCAGATCCTGCGCCTCATGCGCAACCTGCAGGACAAGATGGACACCGGCATCATCCTCATCACGCATGACCTCGGCGTCGTCGCCAATATGGCGGACCGGGTTGCGGTCATGTATGCGGGCGAAGTCGTCGAACAGGGCACGCTCGACGAAATCTTCTACCGGCCGCAGCACCCGTACACGCTCGGTCTGCTCCGCTCGATGCCGAACCTGGACGCCAAGCGGTCCGAACCGCTCATCCCAATCCCCGGATCGCCGCCGGATCCGTCTGCGCTCGGCACGGGCTGTCCGTTCGCGGCACGCTGCCCGTATACGATGAAAGTGTGCCACGACTACAACCCGGGCGCCGTCGCGATCAGCGGAACCCAGGCGGTGCGCTGCTGGCTGCAGGATGAGCGCACACCGGACAAGCACGTGCCGGACGAAATCCGGAAAGGCCGGAAAAGCGCCGAGGCCGCAGCAACCGAAGCCGAGGGGGTGACCGTATGACGAACAAGGCGAATCCTCTGGCAGCGCCGGCGGTCCGCAGTTCTGCGGACGACCTGCTCGTCGTGAACGATTTGAAGAAACATTTCCGGATCGACCGCAAGACCGTCCTGAAGGCGGTCGACGGCATCAGCTTCTCGATCAAGCGCGGAGAAACGCTCGGCCTCGTCGGCGAATCCGGCTGCGGCAAGTCGACGGTCGGCCGGACGCTCACCCGCATCTATGAACCGACGGACGGGGAAGTGGTGTTCAACGGCATGCCGATCGGCGGCCGCATCGACCGCGCGGCAAAGCGTCGGCTCAACCACGACATGCAGATGATCTTCCAGGACCCGTACTCATCGCTCAACCCGCGAATGACGGTCTCCGAAATCGTCTCCGAAGGCCTCGTCATCCACAACCCGGACATGAAGCCGAAGGAGCGCAACACCCGGGTCCACGAACTGCTGGAACTCGTCGGGCTCAATAAAAGCCACGCCGGCCGCTACCCGCACGAATTCTCCGGCGGCCAGCGCCAGCGGATCGGCATCGCCCGCGCACTCGCCGTCGAACCGGAATTCATCGTCGCCGACGAACCGATCGCCGCACTCGACGTCTCGATCCAGGCCCAGATCGTCAACCTGCTGAAAGAATTGCAGAAAGACCGGGGCCTGACGTACCTGTTCATCGCGCACGACTTGTCGATGGTGAAATACATCAGCGACCGGATTGCGGTCATGTATCTCGGCAAAATCGTGGAACTCGCCGACAGCGAAGTCCTCTACGAAAAGCCGCTCCACCCGTACACCCAGGCGCTCCTCTCGGCGATCCCGCTCCCGGACCCAGAAAAGGAACGCACCCGCGAACAGATCATCCTGAGCGGCGACGTTCCGAGCCCGACCGACGTCCCGTCCGGCTGCCGGTTCCGCACCCGCTGCCCGTTCGCCATGGACAGCTGCGCGGCAATCGATCCGGAATTCCGCGAAGTCGAACCAGGCCACCAAGTCGCCTGCCACCTGTACGACCCCGAAATCATGGCCAAAGAAGGCCACGAACTGCAACACCAATAAGTTAAGTGAGACTCTCCGCATGTAGCGGGGAGTCTTTTAGTGTGGGGGAGCGGGGGGCGGAGAGGGTAGGGGTGAAATCGGAGTAAGGGGTTGAAAATCGGAGTAAGGGATGTGAAATCGGAGTATGGAGCGGAAAATCGGAGTAAGGGGGGAGAAATCGGAGTATGGAGCGGAAAATCGGAGTAAGGGGGGAGAAATCGGAGTATGGAGCGCAAAATCGGAGTAAGGGGGGAGAAATCGGAGTAAGGAGCGGAAAATTGGAGTAAGGGGAGCAAATTCGGAGCATGGAGCGGAAAATCGGAGTAAGGGGGGAGAAACCGGAGTATGGAGCGGAAAATCGGAGTAAGGGAGGTGAAATCGGAGTATGGGGCGGAAAATCGGAGTAAGGGATGCGAAATCGGAGTATGGAGCGGAAAATCGGAGTAAGGGGGGCAAATTCGGAGCATGTGTGCAGTGCCTAGGAGACCAAGCACCCATGGTAGATGCCATTTTCATGGACTAAAGAAATCCCCAAAAGTCTTGGCCATAACCTTCGGATTGCTATTATGCAATTAGAGCCCCCGGTTTGCAATTAGAATACCAGAATTGCAATTAGAGCCCCCGAATTGCAATTAGACCACGGAAATTGCAATTAGCGCCCCCGAATTGCAATTAGACCGCGGAAATTGCAATTAGAGCCCCCGAATTGCAATTAGACTGCGGAAATTGCAATTAGAGCTCTCGATTTGCAATTAGAATACCAGAATTACAATCAGAGCCGCCAACTTGCAATTAGCCCACTAGCTTTGCAATTAGCGCCCCCGCTTTGCAATCACCCCCTTCTCTCGATTTCCCGCAGGCCTCGCAAAATCAGTCACTAATCAAAGCCCGCGACAGATTCCCACAATCCCCGCCCGGTCAATCTTCCCCCGATTCAAAACACTCCGCCTATCTGTTGCCCGGTGCAATTTCCGGCTCGGTTCGGTTATACTTGGCATACCGCAAGCCGCGCAGGAGCGGCTTCATTACCGAAAGGGGACATGCCTCATGCCGATTGAAGCGATTCCGATGAGCCAGTCGCGGACGAAGACGACGAAGCTCGTCATGCCGCCGGATACGAATCATCACGGGACGATTTTCGGGGGGCAGGTGCTGTCTTACCTGGATGAAATCAGCGCGATCGCCGCGATGAAGCACGCCGGGGCGGCAGTCGTTACGGCCTCGATCGACTCGGTCGACTTCGTGTCTCCGGCTCGCGTCGGGGAAGTGCTGGAAATCGAGGCGGTCGTCTGCTCGACGGGCCGCACATCGATGGAAGTGTTCGTCTCTGTTCACTCGATCGATCTGCTGTCCAATGCCCGCAAGCTCACGACCGAATCGTTCGTGACGATGGTGGCGATGGATGAAGAGAACAGGCCGACGCCCGTTGCACCGGTCTACCCGGAAACGAAAACGGAAAAGGCGCTGTTCGACAAAGCGCCGGCGCGACGTGCCAACCGGAAGGAACGCATGGCGATCAAAGACGCCAATTAAACCGAAGCCGGACAGCGGATTCCCTCTGCTGTCCGGCTTTATTTGCCTTTTCACGGCGCGATGTCAAACTCGGAAGCGACCGAAATCTCCGTGCCCGAACCGCCGTCCGCAACGACTGTCTTTACGAGGCGGTACCGTCCGGGCGGGAGTTCCACACCGAGTTCCGCGGTGTCCAGAAGCTGCACCTTTTCCTCTCCGGGGGCAAGCGTCTTCCCGAAATCCCGGAAGCCCGGTTTGCGGTAAAACACCGCATCGGAATAAATGACGCCGTGCCAGCCGTCCGATTCGAGCTTCTCGATCGCGGCATAGCCGCCGCAGCCGACCGGTTCCGCCCGCCTGTTTTCCAGCGAGTAAGCGATCACGGCCTGTTCCCCGTCGGTCCGCACGTCTGAAACCGTC
Source organism: Bhargavaea cecembensis (assembly GCF_000826125.2). Taxonomy (GTDB): domain Bacteria; phylum Bacillota; class Bacilli; order Bacillales_A; family Planococcaceae; genus Bhargavaea; species Bhargavaea cecembensis_B. The sequence goes on along the minus strand of NZ_LN651372.1, from coordinate 429,954 downwards.
ACCGAAATGCCTTCTTTCATGTCGGCCATCGCCTGGTCCGGAACCGGATCCGGTAAAATGGCCACCGAAGCTTCGGCGCCGCAGCCGGCGAGCAACAGGAACATCGCCAGGATTCCCGCCCATTTGAATCGCATACGGATCACCGCCTTTGATCTCATCATACCGCCGGTCCGCAAGCCATGCCTTGACGCCCATCAATCCGCTGCTCGCAAAGTGAATCTTTTCCATGATAAAATCGTAAGAAAACGAGGGGGTGACCGGGATGATCAGAGAAGAAATCTACGATCGGCAGACCGAACTCCGCATGCGGATGACGGAGCGGGACCGGATCAAAAAACGATACGAAGCGAAAGAGGCGGAGCGGCAGGAAGCCAAGCGGGAGCGCGACCGCCTTCACGCAAGGCTGACGAAAGAACAGCAGGATGTCCTGCGTCTCGGCCGGTTTTCATTTGCCAACAAGTTCCGCCAGTTTACCGGCAAGATGGATGAAATCATGGAGAAGGAATTGAACGAAGCCGCAGAGGCGGAGCTGAAATTCAACGAAGCCGAAAAAGTGCTCATCGACCTCTGCCCTCAAGGCGGAACTTGGCCGGTCCGAATACGAATTTCTTGACGATGACTGGGAAGCGTTCCTGAAGGAAAAGGAAATCTGGATGCGCAACAACGACTCCGAATCCGTCCTGAAGCTCCAGCAGGTCGCGGATGAACGGGCGGCGCTCCAGTCGATGCGCCGGGAAATCGAAGAAGCGATCCATGCCGGACGGGAGGCTCAGCGCATGCTCGGTGCCGCAATGGATGAGCTCGGGAATGCGGAAGGGATGTCGATGTGGGATACGTTCCTCGGGGGCGGCATGCTCGTCACGGCGATGAAGTATTCGAGCATCAACAACTCCGACGACAAGATCCACCGGGCCCAGCGCGCGCTGCGCAGGTTCCAGTCGGAGCTCGCCGACGTGGAGAACTTCGACACGGAGCGGCTCACCGTCAACAAGCGGGACTTCCTCAATTTCTCCGATTTCTTCTTCGACAATATGTTCACCGATCTGATGGTCCACTCGCGCATCTCAGACGCCAAAGGCCAGCTTGACGGAGTCCTCGCCGACGTCGAGCGCATCCTCCGCGAACTGGCGGACCGGCTGCAGCGCACCGACGATGAGATTGTCCGGCTTGTCGAAAGGGAACGCGAGATCATCCTGTCATGAATAAGAGGCTCGGGGCATTTGGCCTCGGGCCTTTCTGTCTCCAATCCATAAGCTTTTGTTATAGAAACGGTTAATTATTATATCATTCACTTATTACGTCATCCGAAGTATAATGAAGACAACAACCAGAAAAGGGAGGTGCGGTGATGGAATATATCGGACTGTTTTTCATCGGGCTTGTGGCGGTGACGATCGGGACGCTTGCCGGGGGCGGCGGGCTCATCTCGCTGCCGGCGATGCTGCTGATCGGCATTCCGGTCCACGCCGCAGTCGGGGCGAGCAAGATCTCGAACACGGTCAGTTCGCTGTCGACGTTCATGACGGTCCTCCTGAAGAAGAAGATCTCCTTCAAGGAACTGTACTGGATCGTGCCGGTATCCTTGTCCGGCGGCCTGTCCGGCGGGTTCATCGCAAACCGGCTGAGCGACAACACGATGCTGGCGATCGCCACCGTCCTGCTCGTCGTGGCGTTCGTCTTTTCATTTCTTTCCAAAGGGGACTTCTCGGGGGATGCCCCGCTGAAGCCCGATAAATTCACGATGCCGAGCCTGTTCGGGATCGGCGTCTACGACGGCCTGTTCGGACCGGGGCAGGCGACGATCCTGCTCCAGATTTTCGGCCATTTGAACATCTCCTACATCCGGGCGATCGGTTTCGTCCGCGTTGCCACGTTCTCGAGCGCATTCGGGGCCGCCATCGGCTATATCACTTCCGGCAACATCATCTGGCCCGTGGCGATCTCGCTCATGCTCGGTTCGCTCGCCGGTGCCCGGGTCGGCGTCCACATCGCCGAGAAGCTCGACCCGCGTTTCGTCAAACCGATCCTGCGTGCCGTCACCCTGCTGCTCATCGTCGAAATCATCGTCCAGAACTTTCTCTGAACCATGAGGGCCGGCCGCCGGGAAGATTGAGATCACGAAAACACCCCTTTCCGCACCGGAAAGGGCTTTTTCAGTTCTCCGGGGAACCGCAACGGCACCGGATTCGTTACAATGAAAGAATCACTTTACTCAGCTTCTCCCCCGAGGCGAAGCACCCCCAAAAGAAGGTACAACCATGAAAAACATCGCAGTCATTGATTCAGGCAGCGGCGGCCTGACCGTTGCCAACGAGCTGTTCGGCCGCCTGCCGGATGAGCGGATCATTTATGTCGGGGACCACGGGAACTGCCCCTACGGCAATAAAAGCATAAAAGACATCAAAGCTTCGGTTTATCGGATCATCCGCTTTCTCGGCCGGTTCGAGCTGAAACTGCTCATTGTCGCGTGCAACACGGCGACGGCACTGATGCTGGACGAACTGAAGGAGAAGCTGGACATCCCGGTGATCGGCGTCATTGAGCCCGGCGCGCAAATGGCGGCGGAGACAACACAAAACCGGCGGATCGGGGTGATCGCCACCCAAAGGACGGCGGATTCCCATATGTATCAGCAAACCATCCGGAAAAAGCTGGACGGTGCGGAGGTGTTCGAGCAGGCCTGCCCCAAGCTCGTGTCCTATCTGGAAAACAACGACACCCGTCCCGGAGAAATCACTTCGGCCCTGGAAGAGTATCTGGCACCGCTCCGCCGTGCAAATGTGGACACGCTCGTCATGGGATGCACCCATTATCCGCTCGCGGAGCAGCAGATCCTCAAAGTGTGGGGCGGGCCGGTGAACTTGGTCGATCCGGCCCGGGCCACGATCGACCAGGCCGTCCAAACGCTGAAGACGAACGGGGACCTCTCCCTCGCACCGGAAGGAAGCCATCTCTTCTTCACCACAGGAGACGCCGGTGAATTTTCACAGAAAGTAAAGAAATGGACGCCGGTCGACGCGCCGGTCGTCTTGACGGTGCCGGATGAAGACCCGCAGATCAACCGGCCGCCCGGACCCTCAACCGCAAGCTGACAGGCCCTCCTATCACCAAAAGACTTTCCCTCTCCAAAAAGGGAAGGTCTTTTTATTTTTCAAATAACGGTTGCGTTTCACTGGATACCAGTGTACTATGTAACTAATACACAGAGACGCAATATCTTTAACCAAAGGAGTGGGACCCTCATGAAACGATGGAAAGGCCTGTTTTACAAAGAGTGGATGCTCGCTCGGCCGGGGATCGCCGTTGTGCTGATCGTCATTCTGCTCGCAGTGGCGTCAGGTCCGTTCCTTCTTCACCAGTACATCTCCGGAGAAACGAGCATTATCTCATATGCTTTCGGCATCAGTTCGTTCCTGCTCCTCTTTCTGAGCTATATGCCGGTCGCCGGCCTGTTCATGAGCCTCACGGCGGATATGAAGCGGCTGGATCTCTGGCTGCATTCACCGGCATCCCTCGGCACGCTCGTCGGGGTGAAGGCGCTGTTTGCCTTGATTGCAATGGCAGCTGCCATGATCTGGCTCACGCTCGTCCTCGGAATCGTCTTTCTGATCACGGGAGGATCTGCCGGCATCCCCGAAGGGCTCACCGCCGGCCTGTTCACCGGATTTTTCGCGGAAATCGAGCTCATCGTCCTCGTGATTGCGGTCATCCAGCTCGCCATCGGCTTCCTGTTCTGGACGATTTACCAGTGGCTGCGCAGGAAGTTCACTCGGATTGCCGCAGTCCCCGTGACCGGCCTGCTGTTCATCGCCCTGTTCTGGGTGAATGAAAAGCTTTCCGGACTGCCGGCGGCGGAGCGGGTGCTCGGGGCGGGAGAATTCCGCTTCAGCAGCATCGAGCGGCTGTCCGATTACTCGGACCTCGGAATTGAGATGACCGGAGCGCTCGCCGCCGGAGGACTCATCTTCTCGCTCATCGTCTCGGCGCTCTTCTTCTGGGCCGGCCTGGCGCTGTTCGACAGAAAGGTGGCGGGAGAATGAGCTTTGATTTCCTGCCCGACAAGCCGATTTATCAGCAGCTGATCGACCGGATTACGGGCGACCTCATCCGGGGCGCCATCCGGCCGGGGGAAAAGCTGCCGTCGGTCCGGGAGTATGCGGTGGAAGCCGGGGTCAATGCAAACACGATGCAACGCGTCTATAAGGAGCTGGAGGGGATGGGGATCACCGAGACAAAACGGGGGCAGGGGACGTTTGTCACCGAAGATGAAGAACGGCTGCATCTGCTGCGCGAGGAAATGAAAGCCCGGCTGGCCGACGATTTCCTGCGGGACATCGAGGCGCTCGGATTCACGCGCGAGGAAATGACGGCGTACATGACGGGGAGGGGAACGGAATGATCGAACTGGAGAACGTCTCAAAATCATACGGACGCAGACGGGCGCTTGACGGAGTGTCGGCCACATTCGGAAGCGGGCGGATCATCGGGCTCACCGGAGAAAACGGAAGCGGAAAGTCAACATTGCTCAAGCTGATGGCGGGCCTTCTGCACCCGGATGCGGGGGAAGCGAAGATGGACGGGAAGCCGGTGACCCGGACGCTGGCCGGCCGCAAGATCGCCTACATGGCCGACGCCGACCTGTTTTTCCCGTTTTTCACGGCCGATCAGCTGTTTCATTTCTACGGCTCGCAGTTCAGTGATTTCTCGATGGAGAAAGCCCGGCAGGCTGCGGACTTTCTCGGCCTTGACGGCACCGTCAAACTGAGAAGCCTCTCAAAAGGGAACCGCGGACGGGCCAAGATTGCCGCGACGCTTGGCAGGGAAGCGGATTTCTACCTGCTCGACGAACCGTTTTCCGGGCTTGATCCGATGGTGCGCGAGGCGATCGTGAAAGGGCTGATCCGGTTTACCGATCCGGAGAGGCAGACGGTGATCATGACAACGCACGAACTGCAGGACGCCGCGCCCCTCCTCGATGAAATCGCGGTGATGAAACGGGGCAGGATCGTGGCGCACGAGCGGACGGAAGACATCCGGGCGGAACATCGCGGCGGACCGGCCGCCTGGATGAAGACACTCTACGAAAAGGGAAGTGAACCGATTGGCACAAACGGCTGAACCGATCGTCCGGGTGAAAAACCTGTCGAAGACGATCGGCGGAAAGAAAATCATCGATGATGTGAACCTCGATCTGTATCCCGGCCAGGTCACCGGGTTCCTCGGGCCGAACGGGGCGGGCAAGACGACGACGATCCGGATGATGGCCGGGCTCATGAAACCGACTGCGGGCGATGTGACCATCGCGGGCAAGTCGATCACCTCGGATTTCGAAGACGCCATGACGAATATCGGCGTCATCGTCGAAAACCCGGAGATGTACAAGTACATGAGCGGCTACAAGAACCTCCTGCACTTCGCCCGGATGCACAAAGGCGTGACGAAGGAGCGGATCATGGAAGTGGTCCGGCAGGTCGGGCTGGAAAACCGGATCAACGAAAAAGTCGGCACTTATTCGCTCGGCATGCGGCAGCGCCTCGGTCTTGCGCAGGCGCTCTTGCACAACCCGAAATTCCTGATCCTCGACGAGCCGACGAACGGCCTTGACCCGGCCGGCATTCGCGAGTTCCGGGTGTACCTCCGCAGCCTCGCGGAAAAGGCCGGCGTCTCGGTCCTCGTCTCGAGCCATATGCTGTCGGAAATCGAGCTGATGGTCGACCGGGTCGCCGTCATCCAGAACGGCCGGCTGATCGACATCCGGGAAATGAAGGAAGAGACGCGGCCGCATCACTACGTGGAAGCGCAGCCGGCCGACCGGCTCGTCCCGCTCCTCAAATCGAAGGGCTACACGCCGGTTCCGACCGGCGCCGGATTTATCATCGAGGAGAAGGCGGAGCGCATTCCGGCCCTCGTGAAAAGCATCGTGGAGGGCGACCTCGATCTGTACGCCGTCCGCCCTTACCGGAGAACACTTGAAGATGAATTCATCGAAATGACGGGAGGCGGCCAGATTGCTCAGACTGCTGCAAAATGAATGGATGAAAATGTGGAGCAAGAAGTCGACATGGGCCATGGTCGCCATCCTTGTGATTGTCGTCGGCGGGATGCTCGTCCTTCTGCGCTGGATCTCCTCGCTGGAAGACGGACAGGCAGAAAGCGGGAATGTTTCAATCGAAGCCGAGACCGCCTCGCCCGACTGGCGGATGCAGACGGAAGCCGAAAAGGCGGCCCTGACGCAGCAGCTGTCCGATCCGTCCCTCAAAAAGACAGAGAGGGCGGAACTGGAAGAGCAGCGGGACATTGCCGAGTACCGGCTCAAGGAAGACGCAGCGCCGTACGGTGAATTCGACCGCGAGCAGATGATCATGGACTCTTCCGGAATCGGCCAGATCGCCATCCTGTTCTCGGTCATCATGGCCGCCGGGATCGTCGCCACCGAATTTTCGGAAGGCACGATCAAGATGCTCCTGGCGCGGCCGGTCAAAAGGTGGAAAGTCCTCACCTCAAAATATGCCGCCTCCATCCTGTTCGGGGCACTGCTCATGCTCGTCGGGTTCGCCGTGTCGGTCGTCCTTTCGTACCTGCTCTTCCCGTCGGGGGACGGGGCCGAGCTTGCGGTGAAGGGCGGAAACGTCGTCGAGGTCTCCATATGGGGAAGGGCGATCTACTACCTCGCCCTGTCGTTCGTCACGGTCATCGTCTACACGACTTTCGCATTCATGGTCGGCAGTGTTTTCCGCTCGGGGGCGCTCGCGATCGGGCTGTCGCTCTTCATCTATTTCATGGGCGGCACGGTGTCGATGCTGCTCAGCAAATACGCTATCGCCAAGTACCTGTTCTTCTCTCATGAACTCGTCTCCCAGGCGCAGGGCATGACCCTGATCGAAGGAATGACGATGCCGTTCTCGGCGACAGTCCTCGCCGTCTATACCATCCTGTTCCTTGTGGTCAGTTACTTCATCTTCACACAGCGCGACATCAAGGCATGAAACGAACCGGACCGCTTCCCTGAATTTACCGGGAGGCGGTCCGGTTTTGTCTCTGAGCCGGGACGGGTAATGGATAGAGAGCAAGCTTGCTTGATTGATTGGATCGTCGGGCCCGGACCGGCATGGGACGGGCGGAAGCAACCTGCTTAATTTTTTGGGAAAGCGGCGATTGCATGAGCATCGGATTGATTTTTATCAAAATGATCAGCGGTTTCCTGGCACTGGTCCTCTGCATGAAATGGACGGGCGCGAAAGGCGTGTCGAACCTGACGCCCATCGACTTCATCTGGAGCATCATGCTGTCGGAGATCTTCGGCAACGGGCTCTATGACCCTGAAGTGAAATGGTACGTCGTCCTCTTAATGATCGTCGGATGGTGCGGACTGAAGGTGCTGTTTGACAATATTCTGTTTAGAACCGACAAGATTGAAAAACTCCTGACCGGCGCACCCCAGCTGATCGTGCTGGACGGCGAACCGATCAAGGAACAGCTGCGAAAAAACCGGATGGACTCCAGAGATCTCAGCGAGGGACTGCGGAAGCAGAGCATTTTCTCGTTGGATGAAGTGAAGCGCGCATACCTTGAAAAAGACGGCAGCATCACGGTCCAGCTGAAGGCGCACGCAGAACCCCTGACGAAAAATGACCTGGAGGCGGGCGAGCCGACATGAACAGCGGATAAAAAATGAATGAGGGAACCCGGACGAGCCCCTTTGCGTTATAGTGGGGAAAAGGTGGAAAGGGGGCTTCCGGAATGGCGCGCAGGAAAAAGAAGACCTTCCCGGCGAAGCAGTTGGCCAAAGCGCTGTTCGCCGGGTTTGTCGCCGTCTCCATTTTCATATTTGTCCAGCGGGAATGGACCGAGCGGGAAGAACTGGCGGCACGGCCGCTTCCGGAAGGCCTCCATCCCGCCGTCGAGGAAAAAGCCGGCGAATTCATCCGGCTGGCGGCGGATCAGGGAATTGACGTTGTCATTACAGACGGTTTCCGCTCGGGCGAGGAGCAGGACCGGCTGTATGCACAGGGCCGGACCGCTGCGGGAAAGGTCGTCACCAACGCGACCGCCGGCAGTTCCTTCCACAACTTCGGTCTCGCCGTCGACTATGCGCTCCGCACGCCGGACGGCCGGATCATCTGGGATCTGGACTATGACGGCAACGGCAACGGCCGGAGCGATTGGATGGAAGCCGCGGACATCGCCAAATCTCTCGGTTTCAAATGGGGCGGTGACTGGAACGGCTTCAAAGACTACCCGCACCTCGAGATGAGCTTCGGCCTGTCGCTCCGGGACCTGCAAGCCGGACTCAGGCCGGAAGACCGTCCGGATGCGGTGCGGGCGATGGAAGGGAAACAATGAAAAAAGGGACTGTTCCGCATCCCGGCTCTCGGCCGATGCGCGGAACAGTCCCTTTTTGGATCATCGATCAATCATGATTGCTGCTGAACGTGAGGATGAGGCCTGCGACCGTGCCGACGATGATGATCGCGAAAACCGTAAACAGAATATACAAAAACCACATATGCGTCTCCACTCCTTTGGCAGGCAGTTCAAGTCCATTATAGCACCCGCCGGCCGTCCCGGCAATCCGGCATTGGCATAGGGAGGGGGGAATCGGGTAGAATGTCAGGGACATGACATAAATGGCAAGGAGGGACCGTGATGGATTGCAGATCCGATGAGGAGCTGTTTCAGCTCGTCCAAGAATCGAAAGTACATACGGCGGAAGGAAAGGTCGCCGACTATATTCCCGCGCTCGCGCAGGCGGACCCGGATTCACTGGCGGTGGCGATGGCCTTTCCGGACGGAAGCTGCTATTCCGCCGGCGACGTGAACAAGAAATCGACGCTCCAGAGCATCTCCAAAGTGATCGCACTCGCGCTCGCCCTGCTCGACAACGGGGAGGAATACGTCTTCCAACGGGTCGGCATGGAACCGACCGGCGACCCGTTCAACTCGATCATCAAGCTGGAGACGACCGAGCCGCACAAGCCGCTCAACCCGATGATCAACGCCGGCGCGCTCGCCGTCACCTCGATGATCAAGGGCGACTCGGTCGAAGAACGCCTCGGCCGCATCATCCACCTGACCGAGCTGATCACCGGCGTGGAAGGGATCGGGTACAACAAGGAAGTGGCGATGTCCGAACTGCAGACCGCCGACCTCAACCGCTCCCTCGCCTATTACCTGAAGCAGTACCACGTGATCGAGGAAAATGTCGAAACGGTCATCGAACTGTACACGAAACAGTGCGCGATCGAGATGAACTGCTCGGACCTCGCCAAAATCGGCCTCACCCTCGCCATGGACGGCAAACACCCGCTGACGGGCGAGACGCTTCTGCCGCCGCGCGTGGCCAGCATCTGCAAGACCTTCATGGTCACATGCGGCATGTATAACGCATCCGGCGAATTCGCCATCCGGGTCGGCATCCCGGCCAAATCCGGCGTGGCCGGCGGCATCATGGCCGCGGTCCCGTACCGGTGCGGCATCGGCATCTTCGGCCCGGCACTCGACGAACGCGGCAACAGCATCGCCGGCTGGGACCTCATGGAACGACTCTCCAAAAAGTATGACCTCAGCATGTTCTAAGCCAAGGAAAAATAAAAAAGGCTGTCCGTTTTCCCGGTTTCCCCGGAGCGGACAGCCTTTTTACATAGATTTTCGAAGAAAAACGCAACAAACCGAGCATTTTCCGCAGATATGCGTAAGTGCATATTTATGATGCAAAAAACTGTGTAGAGTAGTAGATAGGGAGAACTTACTGGGCAACGAGGAACTGTTGCTTATACTCCTGGAGGATTTTTTTATAATAATCCAGCCCCAGCAGATCAAAGAAGAACAAAGCCCGCTGATACTCAGCCGAGATTTCCTGGGCAGGGTGATCCAGTTTTTCGAGGATAGAGCCTTTTTGGTAATAAAGCTGGCCGAGGACGGACATGTCATGATGCTTTTTAGAAAGATCGATTGCTTCCTGGGTAGTAATTGATGCCTCCTTATATTGTTCTTGCATAAATTGAAGTTTTCCTACATTGTACAGAACCTTGATCCGCATTAACTCATATTCTTCGGAAGTATTACTTTCCCCGAGTATTTCTTTAAAGATTTTTGTGCTTTCGTCATATTTGCTGTTCTCAGCAAGTATCGAAGCAATAGAGTTTTTTATGCGAATGTTCAATAGTACGTCTAGGCCGCTAACCTGAGTTTCAAGTAGGCTGTAAAGCTCTGTTACACAATACCTATAGTCTCGTTTTTTCAAGTAATACATTGAGGCATAGTAGTGAAGATATAAGTAATTCATAAGCTCTGGATGCACTACTTTATTAGTATGCAAGAGGTTTTCTAAGTATTGGAAGAGACCTTCATAATTTTTCTGTGAAGATAAAGACTTCACTTCCTCTTTTATCTTTTCGGTGTTTTCAACATCATCATGGATTAAAACCTCAAAAAAATAAGAGAGTGGAAGACGTAACTTTGTGGAAATAGCATGTAGGGTATCAATGCTCGGATAAGAATCACCTTTTTCCAACCGGCTAATCTCCGACTGATTACAGATTCCCTCAGAGAGCTCTCTCTGAGTCAACTTCCGGATTTTCCGCCATTTCCTGATTTCCGTGCCGAGGCGTACTTGGTTCATTCTCCATCACCCTTTTGGCATATGGTTCAGCGGTTTCGCTGTCCTCCCTCTATAGTAACGGAAAATTCCCGCTAGTTGTCAACTCCGGGCAAAAGTATGTTCGATATTTCTATCAAAACCAGTTCGAAAGGATGAGGAAGCATGAATGTGAACCCAGTCAAACTCGCTGCAGAAATTTATTCCTATCCGGTTGCCCGTGTCCATTCGCTGCCGTCCTCCCTTCTCGACGGTTTTGTTGTCCGGACGACTCTTGATATTTTCCAACAGATCAGCCGCAGGAAATCTGCCGTTGCGCACGCCCGGAAACTGGCGGAAATTGCACTCGAGCAATCGGGGCATCCGGGCGGCCGTCTTGTTGAATTCTCCGACCAGAAACTTGACGGGTTAAACGAGGAAAGCCGGTCAGCGGTGGAAACGTGGCAACGGCGCGAAGAAGAACTGACCGAGGCATTGGCACGCCTAAGCGTAATCTTCGGAATGGAGAAAGAACGCGCGGCACGGAAAATCGTTGGCGCCCTGGAATTTGATGTGCTCAGGAAGCGTCTTGCCCTTGAAAACCCGTCGCTATTCGAGCGGCTCGGAAAAGGGTTGCCAAAGGACCGGCAATCCCTCGAGGAACTCGTAGAAGAGGCCATTCCTTACGTGCTCGAGTCCACAATCACCGGCAACGATCCTGCCGTTATGCAATTTAGCTTCGGAGAGGCAGAAAACGGACAAGCGTCTTCGACCGTAATCAGCAAGATCGGCTTGGCCCCTGCTGTTCTCCAAGACTGGCTGACGGCGATCGCAAAGGATGACCGGCTGAACAGCGACCTGACTTTCCGGTTCAGTGATGGCTTTTTGGAGCAGGATGGAAAACCGGCAATCCTGACAGCTATACAAGGCATGGAGTTTTTGTTCACTCTGGACTATATACCCGCCGGTCATTTGAAGCGGGGCGCTGCGAGGAAAAAGAAGGGCTGGCTCCGCATGTTGGACTCCGAGAAAGGAAAAGAGCAGTTCGAAAAACTCGTTTCAGAAGGACTGCTCGTTCCGACTTTGCCTGAGCAGCATGCAGAAAAGCGTCCATTGATCGGGCTGTCTTCTATTGTCGCGGGAATCGAGAATCATAAAGCCCGCCGTCTTGCCCGCCTGTTCTACATGCTTGACACCGTTATCGGGGAAATGGCCGGGGCAGAGTCCCGGTCTATCGCAAAGCAGAGGGAGCGTGGAGTCAGATTTTCCGACATGATTTACAGAACACTTGGCATGGAAACGCCAGAGTTTGATAACGACATCCGGCTTTTCAAGGAGGACCGGGCACTTCAAACTTCTCAAGCCGCCCTTCCTCTGGAAATCAAAGAAGCTGTCACAAAGTACGCGTCTGATCTGCCTGTATCTGTGATCAGGTCCCACATTGCCGTCTCCATGGCAGAGTGGTTCAAGAAGAATTACGGACCCGGAGGTGAATGCAGAAATGTGCTTGAGTTCGTTGCCGGCTACGCCGGGCGTGCGGATAAAACAGCAGAATGCATCCGGGTGGCCCAAAAGGACGCCGAACAGGCAAGGGAAGGCACCATCAACCGCCCGCTCAGTCCGTCCGAACTCCAGCCGAACGGTTCTGTCCAATTCAGGATCGCCGCAAACTCGGCACAAGCGATGCAGCGAGGGGACTATCAAGTACTCGCCACGTACGGCGGAATCGGAGGCGGAACGGCGGTCACAGGGAAAGAATGGCTGGAAGCCCTGTGCCCAGAAGCAGAGCCGCTTTTATTCACATTCGGAGAGGACTGGGGTTCTGTAAAACGGGGGAACGGCCGTCGGCTCATCTGGCCGACCGGACGGCAACGGAATGGCCGTGCGACCAAGTTCCTCACTCTTTCAGATTTGACTCTAAAGCATGATGAAAACACGGACAGCCTGCGGCTTTTGGCGCCTGAAGGCCACCCCGTTTCTATCATCTATAACGGGGAAACGCCATCCTATCAGCTTCCTGAACTGACCCGGCTATTTTTGGCAATCAGCAACCCGTGGATCGGAATTCCAAAAACGGGGTCGGGCAAGCTGACTCCGGGACACTCGCCTCGAGTGACGGAAGAGAAAGTCGTCAAATCGGCTGCGGAGTGGCGGGTTCCAGTCAGGGAAGTCCCGCTCATCGCGAAGGGCGAGCCGGAGTTCGATTACTTCGTCCGCCTTCACGAATGGCTTGTGGCGTCCGGCATCCCGAAGGAAGTCATGTTCAAGATGGCGGATCCGCAATTCCCGCTTCCTATCGGCCAAGGCAAGGATCAGTATATTCATTTCGGCAGTCCCCACCTTGTGCAACGGTTCTGTCGGAAGATCGAAAGCGCGCAGGACAAGATGCTCGTGCTGACCGAAGTGTTTCCCGAACGCGGAGCCCATATGATCGGCAGATCCGGACATCCGTGTGTGACAGAATTCCAAGTGCCGGTGAAATGGTACTGAAACGGAGGAAAGAAAGATGCAACCAGAGAAGGAATGGAGCACTTATAGATTTTATCCAAAATACGAGCATCTGCTGGATGAAGTCATCCAGCAGATCATCAAGCCTCTAGCTTCTGAAATGACCGGCGAAGTCCACTATTACTTTTTCCTGAGAAGGAAAGACCATCACGGTCATCACATCATGGCCGGTTTCCGGCTTGATCCGGATGAGTCGGAGGTGCTTAGGACGAAAATCCGGCATGACTGTGGCCAGGCGCTGGCCGAGCTTGACGGAGACAGAAGGGGCAGGCGCCGCCTTCTTTTTGAAGAAGAAGACGGCGAACAGCAGCCGGCAGTCCGCCCGTTCACGCGGGAACCGGTTTTCAGCGAAAATACAGCAGCAGGCATCGTCTGGCCGGATCTCTTGTTAAAACGCTCGACGGACCTGACATTTTCCATTCTGGAAAATGAGCTGCTCGGAGGGGCCGACCGGACGGAAGCGGTGATCCTCCTGATGCACCAGGCCATCCGGTCAGGCTTATGCAGCATGGACGCAGCAATCCAGTTTCTGGAGCGCTACGCGGATCACTGCATCGCTTCATGCAAAGAACCGGACCTGGGCGCCAATCTGGATCAGGCGGTCAAACTGAATGAAAAACAGTTCCTCTCCCAGTGGGGCCGGACGCTCAATAACGTACATTTGTTAAGAAAGGTCCGTCCGTTCATCGAGGAACTGTCCTCTGTCCGACATCAGGTAGAGGATCAGTTGATCCCATCCCCGCCATTTGAGGAATTCCTCTTCCATTACCTGCATGATACGAACAACCGGCTCGGCATGAGCCATAAGGAAGAAGCCTACATTGCGAAACTCCTACATAAGACCCTTGAAAAAAGTTCGAAATATGCATAATTGCATATTTTCTAGAACTTTGCCGTGATATACTTGACTTAATTCATACGAGAGGATGGATGGACGATGAAAAAGAAGATCTTCTTGACGCTGGCGATGGGCGCAATGGCATTCGGACTGTTCTTTGGCGGGACGGTAGGAACGTTTACAGAGCTTCCTTTCGAAATGCTTTCATAAGAAAGAGTTGAATTTCTTCGCTCCGCTCCTTAACGGAATGGGGCGATTTTATTCTCTAAGAGTACAAAGAACATGGATCTATAAAAAACCGTCCCGGCCAAAGCCTTGGGACGGTTTTTCCATTTCTCAATCCACTTTCTGTTCTTTCAGCAAATCACGGATTTCCCGAAGCAGTTCCTCTTTCGGATCCACTACTTCTTCCTTCTCTTCCTCGGCTTTCTCGCGTTTCAGTTTCGTCAGAACGCGGAGCACCATGAAGATGGCGAATGCGATGATCAGAAAGTCGAAGACGTTTTGGAGGAAGACGCCGTATGTCACTTTCGCCCCGCCGACTTTGAACATCAGACCGGTGAAGTCGATGCCGCCGACGAGGATGCCGATGAGCGGGGTGATGATGTTCTCCACGAGAGAGGAGACGATTTTGCCGAATGCGGCCCCGATGACGACGGCGACGGCAAGGTCCATCACATTGCCTTTGAACGCGAATTCCTTAAAGTCTTTCCACATGACGGGCTTCATTCCTTATCTGTTTGGCTTGCCGGCAGTCCTTCCCGGCGGTCTGTACAAGTATATCGGGAAACGGGAACCGGCTAAAGGGGTCGCCGGTTCTTTTTGATTCCCTGTTTCCAGTAACCGAATCGGACTTATCAGTTGAATACGCACGCACGTTCGCATATAATGAGAACAAACGTTCTGAATGGAGGCGGAGAAAATGCACGGTCTTCTGATGAAGTGCATGAAGCGGCATCAGCTTGCCGATATGATTTATATGGGTTCCGACGGATCGATCACGAAGCGTCGGGTACGGTTGCTGAAGATTCGGCAGGACAGCGTGACGGCATATTGCTTCATGCGACAGGAGCGCCGGACATTCCGCATTGACCGGATCCTGTCCATCCTGCCGGTCGAGGGCAGGGAACGGATGCCGGGCTGATCGCAATATAGGGACAAAGTCTCGGTCGCGGGAGGGAACAAAGGCCTTCCAGCGCCTGCTTGGAGCAGGAGGTTGTAACCGTTTTCAGGCGGAAAGAAGGAGAGCGGCCGGGACAGGAAGAATCCCTCTGATGATCGATGATCGAAGAGGGGGATTCTGTTTGATGAAAAGGAAAAACAAGTTTGCTGCACTGACGCTGACCGCATCGTTAATGCTGTCGGGCGTCGTCATGATGCCTGCCGATTTCAGCGGTCCGGCCACAGCCGAAGCGGCCAAGCCCGGAAACCCGGCGGCTTTTGACAAGAAAGTCACTGCACGGATTGATGAAAGACGGATTTACGAGGACGTCCGCCGCTTGAGTGTCGATATCGGCCCGAGAGTGGCCGGCACGGAGGAAGAGCGGGTGGCGGCCGGGATGATCCGCGAGCGGCTCCAGTCGTACGGCTATGAAATTGACGTTCAGGAATTCGCCATCCCGGATACGATGGTCGGTCATCTGTCGACTTCCGGCGGGGAGGAAGTGACGGTGTCCATCCCGTCCGGGTCCGCTTCCACGCCGCCGGACGGCCTCACGGCTCCTCTTTACGACGCGGGCCTCGGTTATCCGGAAGACTTTACAGAAGCGGCGGCAGGGAAGATCGCCCTCATTCAGAGGGGAGAGATCGGTTTCCGCGACAAAATCGACCATGCGGCTGCAGCAGGGGCTTCTGCCGTGCTGATCTATGACAACTCAGAGCAATCGGGACCGCCGAATATGAGCATCGGAACGGATGCGCCGATTCCGGTGGCCGGCATCAAAAAAGTCTCCGGCGAAGCCCTGCTTGAGGATATCGCGGCGACCGGCGGATCGGTGACTCTCAAGGTGGACGCCTTGTCCGGCCGCACTTCCCAAAACATCATTGCCAAACGAACGCCGAAAAAGGGAACCAACCATGAGATTGTCTACGTATCTGCCCACTTTGACAGTGTTCCGCTCGCACCCGGGGCCAACGATAATGCTTCCGGGACTGCAACGGCCCTTGAGATCGCCCGTGTTCTGAAAAGCTATCCGATCGACAAGGAAGTCCGTTTCGTCTTTGTCGGTGCGGAGGAGATCGGCCTGCTCGGCAGCGAGCACTATGTCTCGACTTTATCCGGGCAAGAACTATCCCGGAGCCTCACGAACTTCAATATGGACATGGTCGGCACCGGCTGGGAAAATGCCACGGCGATCTACCTGAACACGGTGGATGGTCTGCCCAATCTGTCGACGGAGTCCGCGATGGCGGCAGGCGAGCGGATCGGCACGCCTTCCGAGCTTGTCCTGTACAAGCGGGGTTCGTCTGATCACGTAAGCTTTCACGAAGCCGGCATCCCGGCGGTGAACTTCATCCGCCGTGAACCGGGCACGGCCGCGCTGGAACCGTACTATCACTCTCCGGAGGACACGATTGACCACATCAGCATCGGACGGCTGAAAGAAGCCGGCGACCTTGTCGGCTCTGCGGTCTATTCGGTCATCCGTTCCAATTGAATCTCTAATCTTTGCTGTCCGGCATCCTTGCCGGGCAGCTTCTTCCGTTTTTGTAGCTTGTTTAACAATATAGTAGACATCGGGTCTGCGATGAAGTATCATACATAACAAGGTAGCAGTATCAGACAAAGCAAGGTAGCGGGGCGGTGAACAGAATGTCAACGAGCCAGATGCTGAAAGGCGTGCTGGAGGGGTGCCTATTGGCCGTGATCGGACAAGGGGAAACGTACGGCTATGAAATGGTTGAGAAACTCGGCGAGCAGGGTCTGACGATGGTGAGCGAGGGGAGCATTTATCCGGTGTTGCTCCGGATGCAGAAGGAAGGGCTCGTCATGACGGTTATGAGGCCGTCGCCGAACGGACCGAAGCGGAAGTATTACCGGCTTTCCGAAGCGGGGGAGCGGGAGCTTGAAGCGTTCAAGGGGCGCTGGGACACGATGTCGGCTGCCGTCGGCAACATTCTGAAGGGGAGTGAAAAAAATGAAGCTGACTTCAAAAAGTGAGGAATTCATCGCCAACGTGCGGATGTATTTGATGACTTCAGGGAAAAACGAACGTGAGATTGACGAGGTCGCAGAGGAGCTGAGGGATCATCTGTTTGAGCTCGAGCAGCGCGGGGAGAGCGTGGACCGGATCACGGGCGGTTCTCCGAAAGAGTACATGGCGGCGCTCGAACAGGAAATGGCGGATGACCGGGCCGGCTGGTTCAAATATTTGCCGGCTTTCATTCTTTCGTTTGCGGCGTTTTCCGCGATGGGCCCTGCCATCAGGGGGGACTTTGAGCTGGATCTCGTTCAGCTGATCGGATTCCCCGTCGCAGCGGCGATTTCCGTCTTTCTCTACTGGCTTCTCCTGCGGCGGATGGCCGGTGGAACGTGGAGCTCCCGCAAGCTGTTCATTTTGGCGGGCAGCCTGTCGGCGGGGACGATCCTGCTGTTCGTGGCCGTCCTGCTCGTCGGCTCTTTGGTGATGGATCCGTTTTATATAGCTTCCGAGACCGGAAACCGGATGGTGATCCTGCTGTCGGCGATCGCATTTGCGGCCAGCGCGGCCATGCTCCGCTCGTGGATTCTCATCTTCATCCCGGCGGCCCTGTTCCTGTCCCAGTGGCTGATCCAGTCCCTGCCGGTTTCGGAAGAGACGGAGATGATCGCCTCTGCCATCGTGCCGTTTCTCGCCGTCTTTGTTGTCATCGGCCTGAACCTCTTGCTGGAGAAGAAGAAAGCGGCTCGGGTTTAATCAAAAAAAGCAGCCGGCGCACTCATGCGTGCCGGCTGCTTTTCCTTTCACTTTTTACCCGAATACTTTCACTCCGTACGCTTCCAGCACATAATTCGGCAGGAAGAAGCGCGCAGTCATGAGCGGGTCGACGATCTGGCTCACTTGGACCTGGCCCGCCGCGCTCAGCATCATGGCGATGTCCGGCAGGTCGAGTTCCGTCCTCGGCAGGAGGAAGTCGGCCATTTCCTCAACGGCAGCTTTTGCGGCTTCGTCCAAGGTCGGTGCCGAGACGATGAACGCGATCCCGTCTCCATTTTCGACGAGCGGATGACGGAGCGCGCCTTCCTTCACGACTTCCAATGTCACGGTCGCCTTGCCGGGCACTTCGATGCCGGAGACGCCGATCTCGCCGTCGCCCATCGCGGCGTGGAAGTCGCCGAGCGCGAACAGGGCGCCTTCCGCGAACACCGGGAAGTATAGCGTCGCGCCTTCAGTGATGAGCTTCGTATCCATGTTGCCGCCGTGCGCACCCGGAGTTCCGCACGACACCGGCTCACCGTCCGGGGCGACGCCGATGACGCCGATCATCTTGTTGACCGGAATCTTGAGCTTGTCGTCAAAGACGGCATGGCCATCTTTGACGGGGATGATTTTCGACGTCAGCTCTTCCAGCCGGTGGCCGAGGACGCCGAGGTCCGGGCCGGTCGCCATGACGCCCTGGTCCCCGATCTCGAGCTTGTCGATGCGGACTTTCAGGACATCGCCCGGTTCTGCTCCTTCAATGAAGACCGGACCGGTGGCAGGGTTGATCTCATCCCAGTCGATGCCGGCAATTTTCGTCTCCGGCGACGTGACCTGGTTCTTGAAGCAGTCATACGTCTCGATTTCGATTGTCGTTCCGGAAGCCACACGCTTCACGGGTGTGTGTTCTTTGCTGAATGCGTAGATGACATCCTGGCATGCGAGTGTTTCGGTCATCGTCCGATTCCCCCCTCGGTGATTTGCCAATAGTCTATCAATGGAGGCGGGAGAAAGCCAGCGGAATCCGTCCGGCTTTCACAGGGACCCCGGCCCGGGCGTTTCTTCTTCGCCTTCAAACCCGGGATCCCACCGGTACGTCCGGAGATCGACGCGCTTTCCGCCGAGGACCGGAATGCCTTCCGCTTCCAGCAAGTCCGCCTGTGCGCGGGCGGTGTCCGGGTCGGCGATCGCAATCTCCCCCTTGGCGTTGACGATCCGCTGCCAAGGGATTCCGTGACTGCGGCTCATCGAATGAAGGATGCGGGCGACCTGGCGAGCGCCGCGCGGACTTCCCGCCAGCCGGGCGATCTGGCCGTAAGTGGCGATGCGTCCGGGCGGCACGGCTTTCAACAGGCGGACGACCTTCTCTGTGAATGGCTCCATCGGTCAGGTCTCCTCCCCGGCCGGCATGAGTCCGGGCGTCCGCTCGGTGTACCACTGGCCGAAGCGGGCCGCCGTCTCTTCCGGCACGTCTTTCAATTCTTCGTGGTGGACGGGCTTGGACCGGTTGACCGTCTTGACCGTCGCCACGCCGAACCGGTGCTGGATCCGGGACTGCGAGACGACCGTCTCGATGACCTTTTCCCGCCTCGTGACAAACGTGGAACGCCAGAGGCCGCCTTTGCGGAACTGGACGAACGGTCCGCGAACCGAGTATCTCGTGTTCCGGTAGTCAAACAGCCGGAGCAGCCACGTCCAGGCAAACATGATGATCGCGAGCACCCACCAGTCCGGCACGAACGGGAAGTCCGGCCTCCAGAAGAAGAGCGCTGCCGTGCCGATCAGGGCGGTCCACGGGATGCGGATCATCCGGAGTACGAGCGAGTTTTTCGGCAGCCGATCCACCTCCTCCGTCACTTCCATGTCCGGCAGCAGCTCGCCGATCATGTCAATCGCCCGGTCCCTCGGAAGGAAAGGGTAGAGCGTGTTAATATCGGACAGGTCTTCGTCGAATGTGCCGACCGTGATGAGCTTCACTTCGGCCATCCCGAGCAGCCGCTTGACCGGCGTCTCCGAAATTTCCACGGCCTGGACGTTTTTCTTCCGGACCGAGAGCGACTGCTCGCTCAGCACGCCTCGGCGGATGTAGATCCGTTCATCGTCAGACGAGATTTCATACCGCCCGTACTTCAGCCAGGTCCTCACCACTCCGAACGAGACGGCCAGAAGGATGAGAACGGTGATGGCGACCCCGAGGAAGAGCGAGGAGCCGCTGAGCAGCGAAATCGCCCCTTCCGCCCGGCTGTCCAGGTCGATGAATTCATCCATGTTCCGGTAGACCGTCGCGAGGATCGGAATAAGCGCGATAAAGCTGAACGAGAGGAAGGACGCCTTGATGATGTCCTTCTTGGCGGGGATGAAGTGGACCGTCCGCTCGGGGACGGGCGTTTCATCCGTCGGGGTATGACCCTCCGGAGTTTCTTCTGCCGGCTCTTCTGTCCGGGCCTTCCGCTCGCGGTATCCGTCAAGCGCGGTTTCAATCCGGGTCGCCTCTTCCTTCGTCACCGCCGTGAACTTCACGGACGCTTCGTCCCCCTCGGCCCCGGTTTCGAGTGTCAGCGAAGTGAGGCCGAGCATCTTGAGCACGGCCGGAACCTGGCGATTGACGTTCTGTACGCGGCGGAACGGCACGCTTCTGTGCTTGCGGACGAAGATGCCGCTGTCGATCTTCACCGAGTCTCTTTCAATCCGGTACGTCCTCCGCCACCAGGCCGGCAGGAGAAACAGGAAGCTCACCGCCGACACGCCGAGAAACACAATCCGCCCGTATTTCACCCAGGCGGCATCCGATCCGGCGTTCAGGACGAACAGGATGAGGATCAGGAAGAATGTGCTTTTGATGTAGTCGAGGACCGACCAAAGCATGCCGGCCGGATGCATGCGCTTCGCTTCTTCCCCCCGGCCGGCCATCAGTCTTCTTCCTCCCGGATCTTCGCAAGATGGGCGATCCGGTCCCTGAATTCCCGCGCCTCCGCTTCGGGAAGCGCAGGGATCGTATGGCTGGAACCCATCGTGCCGATCTCAAGCGAATAAAGGCCGTATCTGCGGAGAAGCGGCCCCTGTTTAAGATTCACGACCTGCACTTTCGTCATCGGGATCGTCTGCTCGGAAATGATCCAGATGCCGCTGCGGAGCTTGACGAACTCCTCGTCCGCCCCGTACCGCCAGAATTTCTGGGTGAGGCCGGGTTTGATGAAGATGGAATAGACGGCCGACACGACGCTGATCCCGCCGATCACCCAGAAAGTGGTGATCAGCCACCGCCACCAGCCAAAATGAGTCCCCGCGACGAGGAGCCCCGCGATGATGAGAAGAGCGATGGCTTCCTCGATAAAATTGGTGAGACGCCAAACCTTGACGGCTTTCCTTGAAATCCGCCCTTCCGGCGCCTGTATTGTTTCCAGCATGCCGCTGCACCTCCGAATCCTTTCGTCTCCTTTACGGGACGGGCGGCCGCCAGGTTTCACCGGGAACCGGAGACGGCCGCATTCCGTATACGGTACAATCGGGTTAATAGGGGGCGTCGGGGTTGAGTGTCAACGAATTCAGGGTGGCGAGTGTCAACTTGCGCAAGCGATCGGGGGATTTGCATGGGTATTGAACACGTTTCGCCCCCTGCGATGACACTCGCAATCCGGCCGTCCTGCTGACACCGGGCGAGCATCCGCTCCGACGAATTGGCACCAACACTTGGACAAAAAGGAGGGCGGACCGATGAAAAAGAAACTGGCGGGCACGATGCTGGTGCTGATGCTGTTCCTGCTCATGCTGGCCATGCCGGCGTGGGCGGCGGACCTGAAGGCGTCCGATTCGCAGATCCGGATCTGGGTCCGCGCGGACGGAACCCTCGATGTGAATGAGATCCATACATATACGATTCCCCCAGGGACCGCAGAGCTTCTCCGGCAGTTTCCCGATTCGGACAGCTTCCGGGCGAGGGGCTTTTCCGCGGGTGAAATAATCGGGGGCCCGGGCAAAATCGGGGAAGTGGCGGGCGAGCACGTCCGGGCGCTGCCCGCCGCCCAAGACGGGAGCGAGGTCCGCATCGGCATTCCGGAAGGCGGGGGCAGGCACAGGCTCATCTACGCGTATCAGCTGGACGGCGTGCTTTCCGTCTACAAGGAATACAGCGACTTGGACGTGACGTTCTTTTCGGGCTGGAGCCGGGAGTTCGAGGGCCTGGAGAACCTGGAAGTGTCCGTCGTCTTCCCGGAGAACACGGGGGAGTCATCCATCCGGCCGTTCACCCGGAACATGAACGGGTCGGATGCGGATATCCGGCCGAACGGGATTACGTTCCGGGATCCGCTCGTGGAATATCCCGAAGAAGCATCCTACCGCGTGTTCTTCCCCTCCAACGTCCTCACCGGGGCGGCGAAGAAACCCGCACCGATGAGCCTGGAGGAGGCTTACCGGGAAGAGGCGGACCTGTTTAAGCGGAAGGCGGATATGAAGCCGTACCGAGACGCCTTCAGCCTGTACGGGGGAATGGTCGGGTTCATTGTCCTCCTGCTTGCTGCGGCTACGCTGTTCATCCCGCAGCGGGTGCCGGTCATGATCAATCGGCGGGAGCTCATCCTCGGGACCGATCCGCTTTATCTGCATATGATCCAGCGGGCCGGCCGGTTCTCTCCGGCCGTGCTCGACGCGGCGGTGATGTCGCTGCTTGAAAAAGGGAAAGTCGCGGCGGCCGGGCAGGGAAAAGCGAAGACGTACCGGCTGCTCGTTCAGCCGGACGGGCTGCTCCCGTTTGAACAGGCGCTCGTTGAAGGTTTCTTCAAAAGGGAGCCGGGCGGGATCTGGCTGCTGTCTCCTGAAGACGCCGAAGCGGCCCGGCGGAACCGCCGGCTGCGTGACTGGCAGACGTCCCTCGTGCCGCTGTTTGAGGAAGCGGGCACACTCAACCGGAGAATCCCCCGGTTTGTCCTGCTCACGGCCGCTGCCGTTCCGGCCATGGCGGGAGTCCTCGGGGGCATCGTCTCTGGAAAGCCGGTCTGGTGGACGCTGCTGTTTGCGGCGGGGGCGGCAGTGCTGCTCTTCTTCCATTCGAAAAAACCGGAGCGGCGCTGGATCGCCGTTCCGTATGTGCTTTATCTGCTGGCCGGCGTGGTGATGTACGGCTTTCCGGACACCGGGGCGGTTGTGATCATCGCGCTCGCCGCCTACCTCATCGTCTGGCTGCTGTTCCCTCGCACCGTCCTCCGGTCGCTTTTCGCCAACCGGCTCAAATATGCGATCAACCGGTTCGCGTGGCGTCCGGAGCGGCGGGACTTTACGGGCTTCTCGCCGAAAGAAGTGCAGCTTTGGGAAAACCGGAGCGCGGTCCTGCGCAATAAACGGCTGCCGGGACAGTGACGGATCTACTTGAGAAAGGGGTGTGGGACGCATGTTTGAACTGATTGCCGCTTTGCTGGAAGCGATTCCGGATCTCTGGCCGTCGAAGAAGAACCGCCTCGTCAACCGAAGACTTAAGCTCTTAAAAGAAACCAGTGTATATGACGGGCTGAACGACCGGTACGGGCCGCTCGTGCTGTCCAGCCGACGCTTCCGGGACTTTCTCTACCTGGAAAAGGTTGAGTCATTCTCGGGCGACTGGGGGAAGATGGAGGCATTTCTTTACAGGCTGGATGCGTTCGTGAAAAAAGAAAACCTTTAAAAAAGGCAGGGACACCGGGGCGTTTGGCCGCCGGCGTTCCTGCCTGATCTATTTTAAAACAGCCGCCGGGCGGAGGATGGCCCGCCGCCCGGAGCTGCCGGAATGAGTTGAGACAAAGCGAACGGACTTCGCCGGTTACTGCATGCCCGGCTGGTTGCCGGTCGCCGGGGCGTAGGCGTTGAGGATCGCCTGCATGTCGGCATCCGCCAGCTGCGGCACCTGATAGTAATGGTGCTTGTTCTGGTAGATCGACAGTTCATAGGCCATTTCGAGACAGTTCGGGACCGAATCCGCGAGCACACGGCGGACGACCGGGTTTGTCGTCTCGAGGGCGGCCGCCGTTTTGCCGGTCGCACTTGCCTTGGCGGAGCCGAGGAGGAATCCGGAAATGGCCGCGTCGTCGATTTCCTGCGGGGACATCATCGGCTTTTTCGGCTGGGCCTGCTTCATGCCGTAGATGAAGTCGTTGCCGCCCGCCATCTGGTAGCGCTGTGTCGGAACTTGCGGGTCCTGGCCCGTCTTGAAGCAGTCCACGAGCGTGTTGTACTCCTGGCGCATGAACCGGTACTGGCGGTCCATGATATCAATGAGCTCCGGATCTTTCGCGTGCTGACGGAGCATCGTGGACTGGTCCATCGCGGCGATCGACTGGGACAGCACTTCATGAACGTCAAAAAGCTCGTGGCCGCCGTGGTTCATATCCGGCGGAACCGTTCCGGTATGCATGTTTTCGTGTGTCTGGCCCTGCATCTGGTTCTGATTCTGGCCGAATGGGTTTTGCGTCATTTTTTGTGTTTCCCTCCATTTGTGTTTTGTATGAACGACGATAGTATGTGTGGGCCGGCGTCCATTATGCGTTCCGCCTTTTGGTATGATGGGAACAGGGGGGTGCCGGAACATTGAACGGGAATGATCTGTTGATCGAGACGGAGCGGCTCATCCTGCGGCCGTATATAGAGGAAGACTATGATGCCTGGCGGAAAGGCCTGGAGGAGCGCGTCCTGCCGAAGCATCCGTATGACGAGGGGCGGCCGGCTGAACTGAACGCGTCGACGCGCAGCTGGTTCAATGAGTGGATCCGGGGATTCCGGGAAGCGGCGGACCGGGACCGGATGGTCATCCTCGGCATTTTCCGGAAATCCGACGGGGCCAACATCGGCAAGATCGAAGTCATCACGATTCTTCGGATGGACTATGACTGGGCGATGATGGGCTACCAGGTCAACAACCAGTTTTTCCGGAAGGGCTACGGGAAGGAAGCGGTCATCGCCTCGGCGGAAGCGTTTTTCAGGGAACTCGGCTTTCACCGGATCGAGCTCCATATCCGGCCGGACAACCTTCCGTCGAAGAAGCTCGCGGAAAGTGCGGGCTTCCGGTTTGAATGCAGGCGGCCGCGGTTTGCGCGGGAAGGCGGGGAATGGCTGGACTATGATATTTACACGAAAGAAGAGGCATGAAAGACGGCTCTGTCAACAATCGACAGAAGCCGCTTTTTTTCTCTTCTGTAACCTTCGGACTATGTGAATATTTGAATTTTGATTGTAAACTGGGGTATAAGGTTTACTTTCTTTTCCGGCGGGGAAAGGAGAAGAAGGTTATAGGCCTTTCATACATAATCCAATCATGAATAAAGGGGGAAATGGCTTGCGAAACCTTAGATGGCTGAGCATTCTGTTCATCGCCGTTCTCGTCCTTTCGGGATGCAGCGGCTTCTCGAAAGGCGATTCTGCAAAAGATGCCAAGAATGAAGAGGGCGAGAATGGAAAGGTCGTCCTTGATTTCTGGACGTTCTGGGGTTCGGAGATCCGCCGGCCGATCATCGACAAGATCGTCAAGGACTTCAATGATTCCCATGACGAGATCGAAGTCAAGCACACCTTCATCCCGTGGGGGGATATCTGGACGAAGGAACTCGCATCCATTGCGGCGGGCTCTCCTCCGGACGTCGTGATCAACGACATCAACGCAACCGCACTCCGCGGACAGAAGAAGCAGGCCGAAAACCTGTCCAAGTACTTGGAGAAAGACGACATTTCCGGCAACTTCTACGAAGAGCTCTGGAATGCGACCCTTTATGAAGGCGACTCTTACGGGATTCCGTTCAACACGGACACACGCGTCCTCTTTTACAACAAAGACGCCTTTGAGGAAGCCGGCCTGGATCCGGAGCAGCCTCCGAAAACATGGGACGAGCTTGAGGAATTCGCTGAAAAGCTCGACGTGAAAAACGGCGACAAATACGACCGGATGGGCTTTTACCCGCTCTTTGGCGCGGGGACGGACATCTGGATGATGAACGCGGACAAAGTCAACTTCATCGACGAAAATGACGAAGTGCAGGTCAACACGCCTGAAAAGCTCGACACGCTCAAGTGGCTGAAAGGCTGGCATGACCGGTACGGCGCCAACAACATCAACTCCTGGCAGTCCCAGATGGAGAGCCAGCAGGGCAACCCGTTCTTCTCGGGCGACCTCGCCATGCTCGTCCAGCAGCCGACGTTCTACACACAGATCCGCGACTATGCGCCTGACCTGAACTTCGGCGTCGCGCTTCTGCCCGAAAAAGAGCCGGGCAACGGCAACACAAGCTGGGGCGGCGGCTTCGTCGCGGAAATCCCTTACGGGGCCAAAAATCCGGACGAGTCATGGGAGTTCATCAAGTACCTGACCGACAAAGAGGCCCAGGAATACTGGGCCGTGAAGAACTTCGACAACGTCGCGAACAAGGAAGCGGCGGAAAGCGCGGCGACGAGCGACGAGTTCGATGAAAACGGCAAGATGGTCTACCAGCTGGCCGTCGAAGCGATGCCGCAGACGATGCTGACGCCGACGCCGATCGTGGCGCCTGACTTCCCGACGCTCATCAATCCGGAGTTCGACAATGTCTACCTCGGCAAGAAGACGCCGGAACAGGCGCTTGAAGATGCACAGGAAAAAGTCCAGAAACTGATCGACCAGAACAAATAATCCGCAATATCGGGAAGGAGGGCGGCGCCGTCCCCCTTCCTTTTTTATTTGCCGCCGCTCACTAAAACAGAAAGGAGGCGGAAGGGGATGGCCGGACGCAAGCGATTCAATTACAAGACGAAGGAGGGCCTTCAAGGCTATATTTTCATCCTCCCGTGGATCATCGGGTTCATCGTGTTCACGGCAGGGCCCCTCCTGTTCTCTTTCGCCGCCAGCTTCACGAACTACAATGTCACTTCGCAGATGGACTTTATCGGCGTGCGGAACTACGAAAAGCTGTTCGCCGATGACCAGCTGTTCTGGACGTCGCTTTACAACACGCTCTATTACGTCGCGTTTTCAGTGCCGATCACGACGGTCGGCGCGATTCTCCTGTCGGCGCTCCTGAACCGGGACATGCCGGGCATGCGCCTGTTCCGGACGATCTACTATCTGCCGGCCGTCCTGTCTGGCGTCGGGGTCTACCTTCTCTGGATGCAGCTGCTCGAGCCGGGGACAGGGCTCGTGAACACGGTCCTCGCCTGGTTCGGCATCGCCGGTCCGAACTGGCTGTTCGATCCGGCCTGGACGAAGCCCGCGCTCATCTTCATGAAGCTCTGGAGCGTCGGCGGCGGCATGCTGCTTTATCTGGCGAGCATGCAGGGGATCTCCCGCAGCTTATACGAGGCGGCGGAGATCGACGGTGCCAGCGCCTGGCAGCAATTCATCCGGATCACCGTGCCGATGATCACGCCCGTCATCTTCTTCGACGTCGTGACGAGCCTCATCGGCGGATTCCAGATCTTCCAGGAAGCCTACGTCATGTCGAACGGCGAAGGCGGGCCGGTCAATTCGATGCTCTTCTACAACCTGTACATGTGGAAAAAGGCGTTTGAAGCCTTTGACATGGGCTATGCGATGGCGATGTCATGGATTCTCTTTATCATCGTCTTCATACTGACGATCATCAACCTGAAACTCGCGCCGAGATGGGTGCATTACGAAGGGGGCGGGAAATGATGAA
This sequence comes from Bhargavaea cecembensis, assembly GCF_000826125.2. Taxonomy (GTDB): domain Bacteria; phylum Bacillota; class Bacilli; order Bacillales_A; family Planococcaceae; genus Bhargavaea; species Bhargavaea cecembensis_B. Next base: position 402,507 of record NZ_LN651372.1, on the reverse strand, counting down.
CAAGCCCGCTGCCGAGAAGCACGCCCATTTCGACACGATCCAGGGCAGGCGCCGTGCGCTGAACATTATCAACTGGATCCTGCTTGCTGCGGGAAGCCTGCTCGTTTTGTCGCCGCTCTGGTGGATGATCATCACGTCGGTGAAGACGATGCAGGAAGTGATGACGTACCCGCCGACGTTCTGGCCGGAAAGCTGGAACTGGAGCAACTACATCCGGACATGGGAAGCCGCGCCGTTTGACCTGTACACGATCAACACGCTGACGATCACGATCCTCGTCGTCCTCGGCAATGTGTTCGTCAACTCGTTCATCGCGTACGGATTCGCCAAAGTGCCGTTCAAGGGGCGCAACGCGCTGTTCGCCATCGTCCTGTCGACGATGATGATCCCCGGGTTCGTCACGCTCATCCCGCAGTATGTCCTGTTCGCGAAGCTCCAGTGGCTGAACACGTACTACCCGCTCGTCGTCCCGGCGTTCTTCGGGAGCGCGTTCAACATCTTCCTGCTGCGGCAGTTTTACATGACGATTCCGGACGAACTGATCGAGGCGGCCAAGATGGAGGGGGCGAGCCACTTCTGGATCTGGTGGAAGATCGGCCTGCCGCTCACGAAGCCGGCGCTCGCCACGGTCGCGATCTTCTCCTTCAACGGGGCGTGGAACGACTTCCTCGGGCCGCTCCTCTACCTGAATGACGAGAACCTGTATACGCTCCAGCTCGGCCTGCAGGTGTTCAAAGGCCAGATGAGCACCCAGTGGAACTATCTCATGGCGGGATCGCTGCTCGTCCTGCTGCCGGTGATCATCCTGTTCTTCTTCTTCCAGAAGTATTTCATCCAGGGCATCAATCTTCAGTCGGGCGGAAAGTGACGGCCGGACGGAAAGGGGCAACCGTATGTTGAAAATCGAAGTGAAAAAACGGTCCGGCGGCCGGGGGAAAGACAGCCCGCCGGACAAAGAGTTCAGCCTGGAGATCAGCACGGCATTCCTGTGCATCCTCCTCGTTCCGGTGATTCTGCTCGCGCGGTCCCGGAGCCGGAGTCCGTTCATGACCAATACCAACCACACATACAACATCCAGCCGCGCAGGGAAGTGAACTGAAATGGTGAAAATCGAACTGAATCATATCTCGAAGACGTATGAAAAAGACGTCACCGCGGTGAAGGACTTTAACCTGGAGATCGAGGACGGCGAATTCATCGTCCTCGTCGGGCCGTCGGGCTGCGGGAAATCGACGATGCTGCGGATGATCGCAGGGCTTGAGGAAATCACGGCAGGCGAATTCATGATGGACGGCCGCCTCATGAACGATGTTCCTCCGAAAAGCCGCGACATCGCGATGGTGTTCCAGAACTACGCACTCTACCCGCACATGACCGTCTATGACAATATGGCGTTTGCGCTCAAGATGCGGAAGTTCAAGAAAGACGAAATCCGCCGGCGTGTCACCGAGGCGGCCAAGATTCTCGGGCTCGAGGAACTGCTCAAGCGGAAGCCGCGCGCCCTTTCCGGCGGACAGCGCCAGCGGGTCGCGCTCGGACGGGCGATCGTCCGGGACGCGAAGCTGTTCCTCATGGACGAGCCGCTTTCGAACCTCGATGCGAAGCTGCGGTTCCAGATGCGGGCGGAAATCTCGAAGCTGCACAACCGGCTGAAGACGACGACCGTCTACGTCACGCATGACCAGACCGAGGCGATGACGATGGCGACCCGGATCGTCATCATGAAGGACGGCGTCATCCAGCAGGTCGGCTCGCCGAAGGAAGTGTACGACTTCCCGGAAAACCGGTTCGTCGGCGGGTTCATCGGCTCGCCTGCGATGAACTTCTTTGAAGGCCGAATCGAGGGCGGGGGATTCGTCACAAACGACGGCATCCGGCTCGAATTGCCGGAGACGAAGGCGCAGGCGATGAAGGCGGCGGGCTACGGGGACGGGGCGGTCACGATGGGCATCCGGCCGGAGAACATCACGCTTGAGCCGCCGGGCATGTCTGGTGAATCGCTCGTCCCGGTCGAGTCCGAAGTGATTGTTTCCGAACTCACGGGCGCCGAGACGCTCCTCTACTCGAAGCTCGGGGAGCAAGACTTGATCGCCCGGATCGATTCGGGGCTCGATCTCCGGATGGGCGACAAAGTGAACCTCGCCTACGACATGGAACTGGCCCACTTCTTCGATGCGGCGGACGGCGCCAGGCTGCGGCTCGGAGAGGACGCGGGCATTTCAATCTGATGCAAGAAGAAACCGGCACCCATCACTGGGGCCGGTTTCTTATTTGCCGTCCTTGTTTTCAGAATCGCCTGCGCCTGCTTCTTCGCGCGCCTCTTTCTGTATATCATCAAACTTGTCTTCGGCTTTCTTGGCCGCGTCATTCACCTTTTCGGACCACTTCGTCTTGTCGTCGCCGGTGTTGTCTGCATAGCTTTTCGTCATGCGAATCGCGCTCCTTTTTCATTCTCTTCTACAGTATTCCCGCTCTCCCGCCAAACAAACAGAATGTTTTCTTCGGCGGGAAAAAGGGAAGAGTGCATCGATACTGATGCATAATGGAGGAGAATGCAGGATGACGTTGCCACTGGACGAATCATCGAAGATCAAATGTGACACCGAATACGGCGAGCTGCAGACGGTGATCCTCTGCCCGCCGCGCTATATGGCCATCGAAGAAGCGATCAATGAAGTGCAGAAAGCATACGAAGACGATAATATCGACCGGGACCGTGCCATGGCCCAGTACCGCGAATTCCGTGATGCGCTCCGCAAACACGGGGTGGACGTGATCGAGCTGGAACCGTCGGAAGAATACCCCGAGCAAGTATTCACCCGGGACATCGGCTTCACCGTCGGGGATGAAGTGTTCATCTCCCGGATGGCGAGCGACATCCGCCAGGGCGAGGAAGAGCTGCTCGAGAAGTTCCTCGAACAGCACGGGCTCCGGCACAGGAAAATCGAGGGCGGCAAGATCGAAGGCGGCGACGTCATCGTCGACCGCGACACGGTTTACGTCGGCGTGAGCGGCCGGACGTCGGTGGAGGCGATCGCCGAACTCCCGGAGCACCTGCCCGGCCGGCGAGTCGTTCCGATTCCTTTTGATGGAAAGTATCTGCATCTCGACTGTGTGTTCAACATCCTCTCGCCGAAGACGGCGCTCATCTTCAAGGAAGCGCTCGACCCTGACACCGTACGGGCGCTCGGCGCGAAGTATGATCTCATCGAAGTCGGCAAAGACGAGCAGTTCACGATGGGCACGAACGTCCTGTCGATCGGCGGAGGAAAGCTGTTCAGCCTGCCGGCCAACCGGAGAGTGAATGAAGCCATGCGAGAACGCGGCTACGACGTGATCGAAATCGACTTCTCGGAAATCATCAAATCCGGCGGCTCGTTCCGGTGCTGCTCGATGCCCGTTGAACGGACCTGACCGATCCCCGCAGCGGCCATGCTGCGGGGATCTTTTTGGGTGCAAAGATTCGCCGGAAGTCCGGGATGAACAGGCCCGGGTTCCATGCCGCGTCTTTTGGGGTATAAGCAAATATAGCTGACAGCGCTCGCCCGGTTGGCGAAAGACATACGGGATGGGGGGATAGACATGCTGAAGAAACCTTGGTTCCAAGTCGGCGTTGCAATCTTGCTCGGCATTTTGATCATCAAGTACTTCATCGAAATCCAGTTCATCTTCGAACCGCTCGTGATCATCGCGAAAACGGCCATCGTGCCGGTCATTTTCGGCGGAGTGCTCTTTTACCTGGCCGTGCCCGTGCAGCGCCGGCTCGAGGCGAGCAACGTACCGCGCTGGGGCAGCATCCTTATCATCCTTGCCATCGTGGCCGTGATTATCTGGGTGTTCGTTGCGCTGATCGGACCGATTGTTACAAAGCAGGTGAATAACCTCGTCGACAATGCGCCGGAACTGACCCGGCAGCTCAACGATGTCCGCGTCGACCTCCTGCATCAGAAGGACGATTTGCCGGACCAAGTCCAGACAACGCTGAATAACGCACTCGACCGGGTGGAAGCGAGTGCCGTGAAATTCGGCAGCTGGGTCATCCAGTTCCTGCAGACGGTTGCCCAGGCGCTCGTGCTGCTGATCCTCGTGCCGTTCTTCTTCATCTTCATGCTAAAGGACCACGAAAAATTCGCGCCGCGCATTTATAATCTGTTCCACGGCAAGCGCCGGGAGTGGGTCAAGAAAACCCTGCATGACATCAACCATGTGCTGAGCTCCTATATCCAGGGACAGCTTCTGATCAGTACGATTCTGGCGACACTGATCCTCATCGGCTATCTGATCATCGGCTTGAAATATGCCCTGCTGCTGGCGCTGTTCGCACTCGTCATGAACGTCATCCCGTTCCTCGGCCCGTGGATCGCGTTCGCGCCTGCCGCCGTCATCGGCTTTCTGCAGGACCCGAAAATGGTCATCTGGGTGTCGCTCGTTACACTCGCCGCCCAGCAGACCGACAGCCATCTCATCACTCCGAACATCATGGGGAAGACGCTCGACATCCATCCGCTCACGGTCATCACCCTCATCCTGGCTGCGGGAAATATCGCAGGGTTCTTCGGCATCCTGCTGGCCGTTCCGACTTACGCGGTGATCAAAGTCGTGGTGATCAATATTTACGAACGCAGGAAAGAGATCAAGCAGGCCGCCACAAAGAACGTAGGCACCTAGACAGGAAACAATTTATTTCCCGGGAAATCGCTTTATTTCCCGGGAAATCGACAATTTCAGCGAAATATTTCCCGAATGGGGGAAATACTTCGGGAAACAGGCGCAAGCTGCAGATCAATGACCGCTATTTCCCACGCATGAGCGTGTGCGGGCCGGCAACCCTAAACGGTGAAAGGAGGTTTTCACCGTGCGCCATTACCTATGGCTGCCGGCCTATTTGCTCATGCTGTCCTTTTTCCTGTATGTGCTCGTTTCAACAGAGGGTGAGGAAAGCGGAGTCTCCGCGGAGATGACACTTGCGGAAGAGCGCATGAACCTGTACATGACCTATGAGACGCCGGCCGCCCCGTGGCATCTTCTAGCGGCCATCGACCGGTACGAACGGAACATCCAGCGCGTCCGGAGAGACCTGGAGGAAGTGGAAGGCGCAATCGCCTTCCGCTTCCCGGAGGCCTTCTGGGCGGGCGCCCCGAACCCGGAACACGGGGACAGCGATCCGGCCGCCATCGAGTTCTTCGACGGGCGCGGGCTGGACGGGAACGGAGACGGCAAAGCCGATCCGGGCGACCCCGAGGACATTTTGTTCACGCTGGCCGCCTCCCTCGGAAAGCACGGAGCGGATGAAGAGGCCCACCGGCTGGCGCTCTGGGAATTCTACGGCAGCGAAGAGGCGGTCGGCCAGGTCATGACCATCTCCGGCCTGTTCCGCCACTTCGGCACGATCGAGCTCGATGACTACGCCTTTCCGCTGCCGAAAAGCCACAACTATACGTACAAGGGAACATGGGGGGCGAAGCGGGGATGGGGCGGACGGCGCATGCACGAAGGCACCGACCTGTTCGCCTCATACGGCGTGCCCGTGCGCTCGGTCACATACGGCGTCATCGAAGTGAAAGGCTGGAACGAGTTCGGCGGCTGGCGCATCGGGATCCGTGATGCTGACAATGTATATCATTATTTCGCTCATCTCGCATCTTTCGAAAAAGGTATCGAACAAGGACAGTTCGTCGAACCCGGCACCGTCGTCGGCTACGTCGGCAGCTCCGGATACGGCAAGGAAGGCACCGCCGGAAAGTTCCCGCCGCACCTCCATTACGGCATGTACAAATTCGACGGCCGCAGCGAATGGGCGTTTGATCCCTATCCGTCGCTCCGCCGATGGGAACAACAGGGGAAATAAATGAAGGGCTGCCGCTCCTGGTGGAGGGCAGCCCTTTTGGCGCAAAATGTTTTACACCCGCAGTCCGGATACACAACGTTTCATCGGAGATAAGCAACGCTTTAGCTGAGATACACAACGTTTCATCGAAGATAAGCAACGCTTTGGCTGAGATACACAACGTTTCAACGGAGATACACAACGTTTTAGGATCACGCCCCCATAGCCGGCTCGGTCCCGTCCGGTATCCGGATGGTGAACACCGTCCCGGACCCTTTTTCGCTGCGGACACTGATGTCGCCTCCGTGCAGCCGGACGAGCTGGCGGACGATCGACAGGCCGAGGCCGAATTCGCCGAATGGGTTGGATGTCCTTGAGACGCCGGCCCTGTAGAAGCGGTCCCAGATCTTCTCGACGTCTTCCGGGTCGATGCCGGCTCCGGTGTCCGCCACTTCGATCACCGCCGCATCGCCTTCCCGCCGGCCCCTCAGCACGATCTCGCCGTTTTCCGTGAACTGGATGCTGTTCTTGGTGATGTTGATCAGGATCTGAATGAGCCGGTCGTAATCGGCGTCGACCGCAGCTTCTCCTTCAATCTCAACACGGATCACGTCGCCGCGCTCTTCCGCCAGCGGCTCCAGCTGTTCGGCGATCACCGAAAGCACGTCTTCCAGCCGGATTTCCTCGCGCTGAAGCGTGATCTGGCCGGACCTGATTTTCTCATAATCCAGGTTTTCATTCACGAGCCGGATGAGCCGCCGTGTTTCCTTGCCGGCAAGTCCGAGCGCCCGGCTGCGTTCCGCTTCGGGAATCATGTCTCCCCGAATACCGTCCAGGATGCCGCGGATCGTCGTGAGCGGTGTGCGCATCTCGTGGGAGACATCGGCGATGAACTGCCTTCGCCGGTTTTCAAGCCGGTCGATTTCTTCCATCGAGCCGCCGAGCCGGCCGACCATCGCATTGAAATCACCCGACAGCTCGCCGATCTCATCGATGCCCGATGCAGGCACCCGGACGGAGTAGTCGCCGGCCGCCACATCGGAGGCCGCGTCCCGCAGGCGCCGGAGCCGCTTCACATGGAAAGCCGAAAGCGCCCATCCGAGCAGGAGAGAGGCGGCGAGCGCCGCGAGCATCGCCAGCAGGAGATAGCGGTTCAGCTGCGAGATGATCTCCCTTGAGCCGGAGATCGGCGACGTCAGCAAAATCCCGCCGGTGAATTCGCCGCCCCGCACATACGGCAGGAGGGTGAACGTCACGCCCTGCCCCGACCGCTCGTACTCCTGGTTCACGACGAGCGTCTGCCCGGCCCGGATCTTGTCCCACTCCTCTTCCCTCAGCTTGATGAGGGATGCAGGCCTGCCGGAAGAATAAAGGACCGCCGAATCGGCATCGAACAGGCTGTACTGGATGTCCCGGCCGCCGAGCACCCGCCCGTATTCGCCGAGCGTCCTGCCGGAGGCGGCCGGATCTTCCGACAAGTCCTGCAGAATATTCTGTCCGTAGCTGATCAGCTCGTCGGTTTTATTTTTGTAAATGAGCCCTTCCGCAAAATGGGCGAACATGAGGTTCAGGATGAGGAACGCGATGAGCAGCACGCCGACATGGCTCGCGATGAGCTGGTACAGGTAGCGGAACTTCATGCGCCGTCCTCCGGCTCCTCAAACCGGTAGCCGACTCCCCAGACCGTATGGAAAAACTGCCGGCCGTCCTTCTCGGTCTTGCCGCGCAAGCGCTTCACATGGACATCGACGGTCCGGTCATCCCCGTAGAAGTCATAGCCCCACACGCTCTCGATCAGCTGCTCGCGCGTGAACACCTGCCTCGGATGGCGGGCGAACTGGGCCAGAAGGTCGAATTCCTTCGGCGTCAGATTCGGCACCGGTTCGCCGTCAAGAAACGCTTCCCGGGTCTTTTCGTTGATCCGGAAATGCTTCGTCCGGATGATGCCCTCCTCGCCCGAATCGGCCGTCCGGATCCCGTACCGGCGCGTGACGGCGCGGATTCGGGCCATGAGCGCAGCCGGGCTGAACGGCTTCGTTACGTAATCGTCCGCGCCGGTCTCGAGTCCGGTCACCTGATCGGCCTCCGACGTCTTCGCCGTCAGCATGATGATCGGCACTTCAATCCCCGCCTCCCGCACCTTCCGGCAGATTGTGACGCCGTCCATCCCCGGCAGCATCCAGTCGATGATCAGGCAGTCATACCGGCCCGACATCGCCTCCCGGTACCCGTCATTCCCGTCCGCGACGAATGTCCCCTCGATCCCTTCTTTCTGAAAGAACATCCCGATCATCGACAGTACGCTCTCGCTGTCCTCAATCACCAGAATCTTCACCGCAGCCGCCTCCGTTCCCATCTTCTTCACTTCCTTTCAGTATAATCAAACCCGCCTTCTCAAGCCATGAATCCTCCCGGTGCCGTCTCCGATGACACTCGGCCCCCGTGCGATGACACTCGCGGCGTTTCCGGTGACACTCGAGCCCCGTGCGATCACACTCGCGGCGTCTCCGTTGACACTCGCTTCCAATCACACCCCACCAAAAAAACACCCGCCGCGGCACTCGGCCGCCCGCGGGCGCATCAATGATCGATCAAGACTGGGTGGACGGTTTGTTGGTGCCCAGGACCACGCTGATCTCCGTTTTCTCTCCTCCGCGGTAGACGGTGAATTTGGCCTGGTCGCCGACGCTCAGCTTGGAGTAGAGGAAGCGGCGGAGTTCCTGGCCGCCTTTGATCTGTTCGCCGTTGATTTCGGTGATGACGTCGCCTTCCTTCAGTCCGGCTTTGGCGGCTGCGGCTTCCGGATCGACGCCCGCGACGTAGACGCCGTCAGAGATGTCGTTCGGCAGATCGTTGACGTAGCCGCGCGGGATTTCGTTCACATTGTACATCGAGATGCCGATGTACGGACGTTCGATGTGGCCGTTCTTCATCATTTCTTCGACGAGCGGGACGACGTCGTTGGACGGGATGGCGAAGCCGAGCCCTTCGACGCCCTGGCCGCCGATCTTCAGGCTGTTGATGCCGACGACTTCGCCGTTCATGTTGACGAGTGCGCCGCCGGAGTTGCCCTGGTTGATCGCGGCGTCGGTCTGGATGACGGTCATTTCCCATTCGCCGGCGGACGTGTCGACGCTGATTGACCGGTCGACGGCACTCACGATGCCTTCTGTGACGGAGCGGGAGAACTGCAGGCCGAGCGGATTGCCGATCGCGACGACCGAATCCCCGGCGCGAAGGCTGTCCGAGTCGCCGAATGAAAGCGGAGCGGCGTCAATCTTGTCCGCGTCCACACTTACGACCGCGAGATCGCTCAGCGCATCGGAGCCGACGAGTTCGGCTTCCGCGCGTTCGCCGTCGGTGAGGGAGACTTCAAGTTTCGAAGCGCCTTCGACAACGTGGTTGTTCGTGACGATGTAGGCCTTGCCGCCGTCCACCTTGATCAATACGCCGGAGCCGGTCGCGTATTCCGCTTCCTTGCCGGGGCCTTGGGAGAACGGGTTTTGCTGGGTCTGGTAATTCACGATGCCGAAGATGGAACCGGACGCCTGCTCGACCATGTCGGCGAGGGAGCCGTCCGTGGCGACTTTCACCGGCTGCGTTGTCTGTGAACCGGACTCGACGGAGGACTGCGCCGGTTCGTTCGTCGCGGCGGGCTCCTGGTCGAGCATCGGGACGGCGATCGCGAGGGTGAGGACCGAACCGATCACCCCGCCGCCGATCGTCTGCAGCCACCCGAACCGGGAGCGTGCCGGCTTGTCCGGTTTCGAGGCCGACCGCTTTACGTTCACCGGCTCGCCGGGATCAGCCGGTTCCCGTGCCGGTTCAGCCGCGCCCGGCATATCCGACCGGAAGGCCTCTTCCCGGTTGACGCCTTCCAACGGCGTCTTCTCCGCGGGGACGGGCTGCTCAGCCTCCGTCTCGCCCGGAAGCCATTCCTCGCGCCGGACATCGTCTCCCGTCATACGGTCCGCTTCATTTTCATTCAAATTGCGTTCACGATCATCCGATCCGTTGAAATTCGTCATGTGTGGTTCCTCCTCATGTGCTTGTGTAAACAGAATACAAAACGTTTATGAACAAACTATTAACAACGCTCGCCCCGATGGAAAAAATAGATTCCCGCGAGTCCCTGACGCTCTGCTAGGGTATACTAAGAAAAGACGAATCCCCGAACGAAAGGTTTTGAAGAGATGGACATCACAGGACACCAGGTCGAGCAGCTCCATGACCCGACCGGCATCATCGAAGGCGAGCGATACGAGTTCTTCCTGGATCTCGACATCGACGAAGAAGACGAGCTGTACACGGAAGGCGGCGTCCGGCTCCGCGTCCTATACGCAGTCCGGGACGGCCGGGAATGGATCGCCGCTTATGACTTCATCGGGGCCGCCACCGGTGAAGTGCTCGGCTTCGCCCTCGAAGACGATGAAGAAGAAGAAGTGAACGCCTATTGCCGCGCGCATCTGGGCGAATGAAACAGGAGCGGGCCGGACGACCGGTCCGCTCTTGCCGTTCCTCCGTCTTTTCCCCGGGAGCCGGCATGCAAACAGGATGGGCCTGCATAGAATATGGCAAGAGGCTTTCAATTTGTAAGAATATTTGATATAATAGAATTGGAAAGTCAAACGTTCAGCCTCGGAGCACCAGTTGTCATCAGTCCCGGACAGGAAAGGGGTGAACCCATTGATTCTGCGATTCGGCGACCCGGAAGAGATGAAGCGCCGCCGCGATCCCGATGAACATGCCATTCTGAACATGATCGACGAAGGCGGCCCCGTCCAAGGACAGACGCAAGCCGCAGAGCCGTTCCACGCCGCCCGGGAGGAAAGCGGGTTTGGCGAGGATGAGCTCCGCAATATTACGTACCAGTAAAACGGAAAACGAAAAGCCCCCGCAGGCCGCATCTGCAGGGGCTTTTTCGATTGAAACCGGCCGTGTTTGGAAATTTCCGGGCAAGGGAAAGCGGATAAGACAGTCTGTTTTCCGGGAGGGACCGCCGTGTCGCCGACACTCTTTACATTCATCCTCGCAGCAGGATTCGTCCTGCTGCATTTATTCTCCAAAAACATGAAGTTTCTCAGGGACTCCCCGCGCAGCCGCATCCTGTCGATCGCCGGCGGGATTGCCGTCGCCTACGTGTTCCTGCACTTGCTCCCGGACCTCGCCGAAGACGAAGAAAAGCTGAAAGGGACGCTGGAATACGCCACAAACCGGTTCCTCGAGCACCATCTGTACATGATCGCCATGCTCGGCCTCGCCATCTTCTACGGCCTCGAACAGATGGCCAAAGCCTCAAAGCGAAAGAACGCCGCTACGGGCGGGCGCAAGGCCAGACCGCTCGTCTTCTGGATCCACATCGGCTCATTCACGCTCTACAACGCACTCATCGGCTACCTGCTCGTGCGGGAAGAATTCACGAGCCACTACGGCCGGCTGTTCTTCTTCATCGCGATGGGCGTCCACTTCGTCACGAACGACCGGGGGCTCCGCGCGACACATAAGGAAGACTACGACCGGTACGGCCGCTGGCTTCTCGCCGTCGCCATACTCGCCGGCTGGCTCATCGGGACCGTCACGGAAGTGAGCGACGTCATCATTTCCTACCTGACCGCACTGCTTGTGGGAGGCGTCATCATGAACGTCATGAAGGAGGAGCTGCCGGAAGAGCGCGAAAGCAGCTTCCTCGCGTTCTTCGCCGGACTGGCGGGCTACTCGCTCATCCTGATCATGCTCTGACCCGCACACCGCAATTCTGGAGGAGATCCCATGTCACCGACCGCGCTCACCCTGATGCTCGTCACCGGGTTCATCGTGCTTCATCTGTATTCCAAAAACATGCTGTTCCTCGACGGCGTGCCGAGAAGTCGGATCCTGTCGGCCGCGAGCGGCGTCGCCGTCTCCTATGTGTTCCTCCGGCTCCTGCCGAACCTCGCCGACTACGAGGAGGAGCTTGAAGGGACGCTTCATTTCGCCGCAAACCGTTTTCTCGAACACCATCTGTACATCATCGCACTCGCCGGCCTCGTCATCTACTACGGCCTCGAACAGATGGCCGAAGCCGCCCGGAGGAAAAACGAAGCCCTGAACCAGACCGGACAGCCCCGGATCTTCTGGATCCACATCGCTTCATTCGCCCTGCTTTCTTCGTCGCCATGGGCCTCAACTTCGTCGTCAACGACTGGGGCCTGCGCGGCATCCACAGAGGCTACTACGACCGGTATGGCCGCTGGCTCCTCGCCGCCGCCATCTTCGCCGGCTGGCTCATCGGCACCGTCACAGAGATCGAAGACGTCTTCATCTCCTACCTCAGCGCCTTCCTCGCCGGCGGCGTCATCATGAACGTCATGAAAGAAGAACTGCCGAAAGAAAGGCAAAGCAGCTTCCTGGCGTTTCTGGCGGGGGTTGTGGGGTATGCGGTGATATTGTTGGCGGTTTGAAAACCTTGTTCCATCAGTTGGGACAAGGCTTTTCATCATCTCGATGGATCTGTTAATTATGGTAGACTGGAGAGGACTTGGAAATGAGGAGGGAAGTCATGAAAAAGAATATTCACGTAGTGGGGGCCGTGATTTGGCGGGATGGAAAGATTTTATGTGCACAGCGCGGGGCCACAAAAACACTTGCTTACAAATGGGAGTTTCCCGGCGGTAAAATTGAAGAAGGTGAAACACCGGAAGCGGCTCTAAAGCGGGAAATTCATGAAGAAATGGACTGCACCATTGAAGTCGGAGAGCGCGTCGAACATACCGTATATGAATATGATTTTGGCATCGTACACTTAACGACCTACCACTGCAAAGTTGTGATCGGCGAGCCGAAACTAACCGAACATATCGATGCAAAGTGGCTTCACCCAAGTGAATTACATAACCTTGACTGGGCTCCGGCTGATTTGCCGGCGATTGAAGTGCTCATGACTTCCTCAATTCCACTAGGCGAGAGGTGACCCGAAGTGCAGCAAGGCATTTATGAACAGTTAATAAATGAAAAGATACGAACAGATTTGGATGCGCTTTCTCTGGAAATGTATGCCGTCGATACAGAGGTGCTTGACGAAGAAGAGGCGAAGACATATCTATCTGCATACATAGGAGCAGTAACGAAAAAAGCGCTCAGTATGATCAGAGAACAACAGGCGGACAAGAAACTTCTTGCTCAGATTAAAGTGTGCAATGAAGTAATCGAAACGCTGAGTCATCATCTTCAAAAGCAAGAATTCCTTCAGCTAAAGTTGGAAGAGAAAGGTGAAATTCTGACTTCGATTTACGAGAAGCTCAATTCAATTTATGCCATTAAAGATGAAAAACCAGTTCGTCCTGTGACATCTATTTCTCAAAGTTCTCTTTTCACCGGTTCCCAAGCTGAACCGAACATGCTGGAAGAATTGCGGAAGGAAATCTTATCCGCTGACGAGATTGATTGGCTCGTTTCATTCGTGAAATGGTCAGGAACCCGAATAGTGCTTAATGAGCTCCGAACGTTTACCGAACGGGGTGGGAAGCTCCGGATCATCACAACATCCTACATGGAAGCGACCGATTACAAGGCACTTGAGGAACTCAGCAAACTCCCGAACACGGAAATCCGCGTATCTCTTGATAAAGAACGAACCCGCCTCCATGCCAAGGCTTATTTGTTCAAGCGTGCAACAGGTTTTAGCACGGCGTATATCGGCTCATCGAACTTATCGAATCCCGCATTAACGTCTGGCCTTGAATGGAACCTTAAAGTAACCGAGCAAGATTCATTTGACATCATTCGGAAGTTTAAAGCGACGTTTGAGAGCTACTGGAATGACGGAGAATTTCGTTCTCTAGGAGATCCGAGCACATGGTACGCTCTGCGGTCCTCCTTAACAAAAGATCGAGTAGCCGAAGAACAAGTAGCATACAACCTCGATATTCGCCCCTACTTTTATCAACAAGAAATCCTCGATGAACTGGATGCGGAGCGAGTCGTTCACGGTCGTTACCGAAACTTAGTGGTTGCCGCAACAGGCGTCGGAAAAACAGTTATTTCCGCTTTTGATTTCAAAAGGTTCTTGAAAGAAAAACCAAATGCTAAACTACTTTTCATTGCTCACCGCGAGGAAATCCTAACGCAAAGCTTAGCTACTTTCCGGGCAATCTTAAAGAACGCAAACTTTGGAGAACTATTTGTTGGAAAACATGTGCCGCACTCTCTGGATCAGTTGTTTATGAGCATTCAAAGTTGGAATAGTAAGCAGATGGAGAACCTGACCTCCGCGGACTTTTATGATTTCATCATTGTAGATGAGTTCCACCATGCTGCAGCGCCGACTTATCAGCGGTTACTTTCTTATTACCATCCGACCGTCTTACTCGGTTTGACAGCGACGCCAGAGCGGATGGACCAGAAAAGCGTCCTTTCTTATTTTGATGATTATATTGCATCTGAAATGCGCCTAACCGAAGCCATTAATCGAAAACTGTTATCTCCATTTCACTATTTTTGTGTGACTGATATTGTTGATCTTTCATCAATAAAATGGACTCGGAAAGGTTACGACCTCGATCAATTATCGAATCTGTATACAGCGAACGATCGTCGTAGCGATTTGATTCTCGATGCAATCGATCGATATGTAACTTCGTTGGAAGATGTAAAAGGACTTGGCTTCTGTGTGTCAGTCGAACATGCAAAATACATGGCCGCTTATTTCAATAAAAAAGGGGTGCCAGCTCTCGCGCTCTACGGAGATTCCCCAAATGAAGAAAGAGAAACTGCGAAGAAACGACTTGAGAGCGGAGAAGTGAAGTTCATTTTTGTTGTGGATCTTTATAACGAGGGTGTTGATATTCCTGCGGTCAATACGATCCTATTCCTGCGACCAACTGAAAGCTTGACCGTCTTTCTTCAGCAATTAGGCCGTGGACTACGGCTTGCCGAGGGAAAGGAGTGCCTCACAGTCCTTGATTTCGTAGGTCAAGCTCATCAAGACTATCCGTTTGAAGATAAATTCCGTGCACTTGTAGGACCTTCCAAGCACTCGATCCGGCACTATGTAGAAAATGGATTCTCTTATTTACCAAAAGGCTCCGTCATTCTGATGGAACGGCAAGCTAAAGAGTATATTCTACGGAATGTGAAGACGACAAAAATATCAAAAAAGCAACTCGTCACGAAGCTTCAATATTTTGAGCAGGACACAGGACTTCCGCTAACATTGCTGAACTTTTTAAGATATGAAGGACTTACTTTGCATGACTTCTACGGCAATAAAAATCGAACATTTGAAGGGTTGAAAGCTGAAGCTGGCCTGATTGAACCATTTTCTAATCCTTTCGAAGACGTGCTGAAAAAGCAGATCCATAAGCTCTTTCATTTTGACTCGAAAGACTTGATCCAGTTTATGATTCGTTATGTACAAGGAGAAGAGTCGATAGATGAACAGGATCATTTAATGATCGGTATCCTGTATTACTCGTTTTATCGGAAACCGCCACATGAATTAGGTTTTTCATCAATGGATGAAGCATTAAAGCGGTTGTTTTCTTTTGGAGAAAATAAAGCCGAGATTCTGTCTGTGTTACAAGTCTGTTTTGAAAACATTCACCACATTGATCTTCCTTCTCCATTTCCTTATTCGTCCCCATTACGTGTACATGGCAGGTATACAACCGATCAAATTATGGCTGCCTTCGGTTATTACAACGATGAACAAGCACCAGCGTTTCGGGAGGGCGTTAAACATTTTGAGCTGCTAAAGACCGATGTGTTTTTCATTACATTGAACAAATCCGATAAGGAGTTCTCGGAATCTACGATGTATGAAGACTATGCGATTAATGACAAACTGTTTCACTGGCAATCACAAAGCCGAACTTCTAATACAAGCCCTACAGCACAGCGCTATATTCATCAGCAAGAACTAGGACAACAAATTGCGCTATTCGTTAGAGAATACAAGACCGAGAATGGTTTTACTTCACCGTTTACTTTCTTAGGGACCGCAAATTATGTTAGTCATGAGGGGAGCCAGCCTGTAAGTTTTGTCTGGAAACTCAACACTCCGATGCCAGCCCAGCTGGTACCGAAAGCTAATAAAAGCATTTTATAAGCGGAATTATACAGACCAAAACGCCAACAAGGAGGACTTCTGTTGATCAGAAAAGCACAGTTTGAAGATGCTCGGACGGTCGCCGTTCTCGCAGACCGGCTCTGGCCCGGCCAGGGGGTTGTCGAATTTGAGAAAGAGATGCAAGATCTGCTGATTGATCCCGATGCTGCGGTCTTCCTCGCATTCGCCGGCACTGACCCCGCCGGTTTTGCCCAAGTACAGCTCCGGCATGATTATGTTGAGGGCACCTCGTCGAGCCCTGTCGGCTATTTGGAGGGATTGTTCGTGATGGACGCGCACCGGCAGGAAGGGCTTGCGAGGGAGCTTGTGGGCCGCTGTGAGGAGTGGGCGCGGCTCAAGGGCTGCACGGAGTTTGCGAGCGACTGTGAGCTGGGCAATGAGGTCAGCCGAAACGTGCATCTGAGCCTCGGCTTTTCTGAGGCAAACCGGATCATCTGTTTTGCGAAGAAGCTGGAGGAGCGCGGAATCGGATCGGATGATTACGAACAGGATCCCCGGATTGCCGATTCGGTTCCGGGCAAGCAGAATGGAGGAAAATGAACCGCCCGGCGGTACGGGCGGTTTTTTCGCCTGCCGGCGGGCGAAGACGCGCGAAAACGGGTATACTGGAAAGAGTGTTCAATGCTTGAGTAGAGGTGATTCGGTGTATAAATTATTGTCCCACAACGATCTGGACGGCATCGGCTGCGGCATCGTGGCGAAGATGGCGTTCGGGGACGACGTGAAGGTGAGATACAATTCGGTCCAGATTCTTGACCGCGAAGTGGAGAAGTTCCTGGAGAGCGGTGATCTGGCAACGGAGCTGATCATCACCGATCTGTCGGTGAACGAAGAGAACGAGAAGCGGCTGGAGGAGTTCCGCAAGGCGGGCGGGAAGGCGGTGCTGATCGACCATCACAAGACGGCGCTGCACCTGAACGAGTACGAATGGGGCCGCGTGCAGGTCGAGGAAGAGGAAGGCCGGCTCGCATCCGCGACGTCGCTCCTGTACCGCTACCTGATCGATGAAGGCCTGCTTGAGCCGAGCCGCACGGCCGATGAGTTCGTGGAGCTCGTCCGGCAGTACGACACGTGGGAATGGGAGAAGAACGGCAACGACAAGGCGCGGCAGCTGAATGCGCTGTTCTTCCTCGTGTCGTTCGACGAATTTGAGTCGATGATGCTTGAGCGGCTCCAGGAAGGCGGGCCGTTCAAGTTCAGCCCGTTCGAGAAGAAGCTCCTCGGCATGGAAGACGACAAGATGACGCGCTACATCCGGAAAAAACGCCGGGAGATGGTCCAGCTCGAGGCGGACGGCCTTTATGCGGGCGTCGTGCACGCGGAGTCGTACCACTCCGAGCTCGGCAACGAACTCGGCAAGGACAACCCGCACCTCGACTATATCGTCATCCTGAACATGGGCGGGCGCAAATTGTCGTTCCGCACGGTCCACGACGACGTCGATGTGTCCGAAGTGGCCGGGACGTTTGGCGGCGGGGGTCATGCCAAGGCGAGCGGCGCCTCGATGTCGAAGGAGGCGTTCGAGCTGTATGTGTCCGGGTCCTTCCAGAAGGATCCGCTTCGCGAAGACGCGCGCCACAACCGCTACAACCTGAAGGAATCCCAGTTCGGCACGATCTACCGCGCGCCGGACGGCGACCTGTACTATATCCACCGCAACGAAGAAGGCCGCTGGAGCGTCGAACGCAACGGCAACGTGCTGGACGAGACGTACAAGACGTTCCGGGAAGCGGAGAAGGCCCTGAAGCGCGAGAAGGGCGTCTGGCTGCTCAACGATGACCAGTTCGTGAAGTTTCTGATGCAGCGGCTGGAGAAGGCGGAGCAGGGCTCTTAATCGGAAGGGGTACCGGACTGAACAGGAGGGACCGCCATGCATGAACTGGTTGGAACATGCGAAGCATGCGGGAAAGACGTGTTTTGTCAGAACGGCTTTTTAAACGGTGTATCCGAAGGCGGCAAGCTGCTCTGTTTTGAGTGTGCCGACGGGGATGATCGCGGAGATCGTCCGCAGAGTGAAGAACAAAAGTGATTAATGGCAGGCAGGGATCCGTATTCCCTGCCTGTATTTATTTTGGCGGAAGCCGGGCGGAACGGCTTGTCCACATGGGGATAAGTCGGCGGCGGGACCAGCTGTTCACATGTGCATAAGAAAAACCCGCCGGTTTTGGCGGGTTTTCCACATGTTCGTAACTTATGCGAACGGATCGTCGAAGTCGTCGAGCGCACCCCAGGCAGGGGCGGGCTGTTTCGGCTTCTCGGGTTCCGGTTCGGGCTCTTCTTCTTCGATCAGGAACGCCTGTGGCCTTGCCTGAGGGAACGGCGGCCGATATTCGGCGCCGTCCAGTTCGAAGTTGATCTTCCTCGGCATGACTTCGGCGACGTCGACGAAGCCGGTCTGCCGGTACAGCTGCTGGGCGGCGTACAGGAAGAAGTTCGAGAGGTCGGACTGGGTGTTGATCCAGTCGATGAACTCGGGTGTGAGGTCGCGGCTCAGATAGATGTTGATTCGCTCGCCATGTTTGTATTCTTTACTTCGATTCCGCGCCAACTGCGACGACACCTAATTCTTTTTCTTTCTGCTGTTCGTAGCGCGGGGAGCACGTGTAGACGAGCAGGCCGCGGGCGTTCACGAACATCGGATCCGTCAGGAAGGTCACGTTGATCATGCGGCCCTTCGAGTTCAGGATCTGCTGCAGGTATTTCTTGAGGATGGCCGCGCCGCCGCCGTAGATGAAGACGTACGGGTCGTCTTTCATGTCGTCGATCTTGTTGATGATCGGACGGCCGAGCTGCTGGGCGAGCTGCATGAGGCCGGTCTGGGACTCTGCCAGGAGTTCATTGTGGCGCGGGTGTTCCGGGTCGAAGTAGATCTCGTTGAATTCGGCCATGGAATCGATCGATTTGCGCGGGTGGTTGCGGTTCCAGCGCTTGATGATCTCGCTGACGGCCGTTTTCACGCCGAAGTTGAGGCCTTCCGAGAGCTTTGGATTGAATTTGACGCCTTCCGTGACGACGATCTCGGTCGTGCCGGAGCCGATGTCGAAGTGGAGGAGGGTCTTGTCGCTGAAGTCGACTTTCATGATCTTGTCGCCGACTTCCACTTTGCGTTCGGAGAGTTTGCCGGTTTCGTCGAAGACGACGCCCCAAGCGGCGGCAGCGCCTTCCGGCAGGCATTTGCAGTACTCGATTTTAATCGCCACGGTCACATCACGGCCGGACGGGTGGTGGAAGACGACTTCGTGCGTGCCCATGTAGCGGGCGGCGTTGTTTTTCGCGGCTTCCTGGGTGATCATGCCGACCGGAAGCGCGACGGACAGGTCATACGTTACCGTAATCTTGTTTTTCTTGTATTCGCGTTTCATCGAATCGATGGCGAGTCCGGCAAGCGTGACGAGGACCGGGATTTCGTCGGTCGACTTGTCGGTCTTCTTTTCGAGCTCGATGCCCGGGAGATTGTCGTTGAGGACCTTCTCACCGATGACGTAGCGCTGTCCGTTGATCGAGAGCGCCTTGGAGTTGATTGTCACATCGATGTTGTTGATGAGGTCGTCAGCCGGGATGTCGTCCATGTCCATCAGCTCGGTCGTTTCCCCCATGTACAGGGAGTAGACGGTCGGAATATGAATCGGTGTATTGTCTTTCACCCATAATTTTAGAGCGTTGTTGCCGGCATCGGCGCCGGCCTTGAGTACTGCCATGCTGTTCACTCCTTCTTGGTTTCTATTATGGATTATACACGGTTGGGAGGATGATAGAAATAGAGATTATGCAGGAAATGCGCACAAAAAACCTACAGAAATCGCGATTTTTCTCCGTTTGAAGTGGTTTTGGAAACAAGATTTGTTTCGGTTGTGCGCACAAAATGCGCAGGAAATTGTGAGGTTAATATATTTCTATTGTGCGCACATTGTGCAGACAAATCGATTCACCCTTTTAAATCCATTTCCGCCTATATTTATCTGGCTGCCAGGAGGGCTTAGATGGCTTTCGACAAAAAAATCATGTCTGTTTTTCTCCACTCAATCGATCAGCTTCTTCCTCACTCTATGTTTCATGTGTGAGGTCACCATATGTATAATATGCGCACAAACGAAACATACACATAATAGGCGCATGATGTATGTTATTTGTGCGCGCAAATAAACGGGCGACCCCTCGGCCGTTTTCACTTCAACTTTTAACCGAGTCCCATTTCTTTCAGCTTCGCGAGCACGTCGCCGAACGGCTGGTCGGATTTTGCTGCCTCCATATGACGGAACGGGTCGCCGGTCGTGCGGAGCCTGTCGAACAGGGCGGGAACCGTAAAGTGCTCGGGGCGGAGCGCGCTGTCGAGCTCATGCCATTCAAGCGGAGTGGCGACGGGTGCGTGGGCGGTTCCCCGCGTGGAGTACGGGCAGATGATCGTCTTCCCTTCCGCGTGCTGGACGTAGTCGACATAAAGCCGGCCGTATCTGTTTTTGATGAGCCGTTCGGTCGTGAAGCGGTCGGGCGCCTGTTCGCAGAGAAAACGGGCGATGAGCCCGGTGAACCGGCGGGTGTCGGCATAGGTGAACCGGCCTTCGGGAAGCGGGATATACAGCTGCAGTCCCTTGCCGCCGGATGTTTTGACGAATGAACGGAGGCCGAACCCGTCGAACACCGCCTTCAGCCGGAGAGCGGCGTCGACGGCGAGGTCGAACCGCGTGGCGTCGGGCGGGTCGAGGTCGAAGATAATTTCGTCCGGATGCGGGGAATCGAGCCGGCTGAACGGGACGTGGAACTCAAGGGCGGCCTGGTTGCCGAGCCAGAGCAGCGTCTCCAGGTTGTTGCAGAGGATTCTCGGCCCTTCCTCGTCCGGCGACGTTTTGACGAATGGCGGAAGCGGATCGGGGGCATGTTTCTGGTAGAACCGTTCGTCTTCCGTCCCGTGAGGCCAGCGGATGACGGTGAGCGGCCGGTTGCGAAGCCAGGGCAGGAGATGGGGCGCGGCGGCCTGCAGATAAAGCAGGAATCCGTCCTTGTCGNGCACAAAATGCGCAGGAAATTGTGAGGTTAATATATTTCTATTGTGCGCACATTGTGCAGACAAATCGATTCACCCTTTTAAATCCATTTCCGCCTATATTTATCTGGCTGCCAGGAGGGCTTAGATGGCTTTCGACAAAAAAATCATGTCTGTTTTTCTCCACTCAATCGATCAGCTTCTTCCTCACTCTATGTTTCATGTGTGAGGTCACCATATGTATAATATGCGCACAAACGAAACATACACATAATAGGCGCATGATGTATGTTATTTGTGCGCGCAAATAAACGGGCGACCCCTCGGCCGTTTTCACTTCAACTTTTAACCGAGTCCCATTTCTTTCAGCTTCGCGAGCACGTCGCCGAACGGCTGGTCGGATTTTGCTGCCTCCATATGACGGAACGGGTCGCCGGTCGTGCGGAGCCTGTCGAACAGGGCGGGAACCGTAAAGTGCTCGGGGCGGAGCGCGCTGTCGAGCTCATGCCATTCAAGCGGAGTGGCGACGGGTGCGTGGGCGGTTCCCCGCGTGGAGTACGGGCAGATGATCGTCTTCCCTTCCGCGTGCTGGACGTAGTCGACATAAAGCCGGCCGTATCTGTTTTTGATGAGCCGTTCGGTCGTGAAGCGGTCGGGCGCCTGTTCGCAGAGAAAACGGGCGATGAGCCCGGTGAACCGGCGGGTGTCGGCATAGGTGAACCGGCCTTCGGGAAGCGGGATATACAGCTGCAGTCCCTTGCCGCCGGATGTTTTGACGAATGAACGGAGGCCGAACCCGTCGAACACCGCCTTCAGCCGGAGAGCGGCGTCGACGGCGAGGTCGAACCGCGTGGCGTCGGGCGGGTCGAGGTCGAAGATAATTTCGTCCGGATGCGGGGAATCGAGCCGGCTGAACGGGACGTGGAACTCAAGGGCGGCCTGGTTGCCGAGCCAGAGCAGCGTCTCCAGGTTGTTGCAGAGGATTCTCGGCCCTTCCTCGTCCGGCGACGTTTTGACGAATGGCGGAAGCGGATCGGGGGCATGTTTCTGGTAGAACCGTTCGTCTTCCGTCCCGTGAGGCCAGCGGATGACGGTGAGCGGCCGGTTGCGAAGCCAGGGCAGGAGATGGGGCGCGGCGGCCTGCAGATAAAGCAGGAATCCGTCCTTGTCGACCCCGGCGCCGGGAAACAGCGGCTTGTCCGGATTGGTGACCGTGACGCCGGGCGGAATCGGCTCGAGCGCCCGGTGCAGCCGGCGGAGGGTCACCGCGGCGGGATCTTCGCCGTGGAGGAAACGGCTGAACCGCGGCTCGCGGAGCTTGCCGCCTGCCGAACCGATCGTCAGCAGCTCGGCGCATACGGCCGGTCCGAGCGTCCAGATGCCGGCCGTTTCCTGCTCGCCGTTCGTCTTGAAGAGAAGGGCGAGGGTCCGGGTTTCTTCGTCGGTCATGCCGTGGGTGAACGTGACGACGGAAAGCAGCCGGCCATCGTCGAAGACGCATCCGGTGAAGTGGCCGTTTTCCTGTTCGTAGGCGGTGATGATGACGGGGACGCGGCGCCAATTTTTCACTTTGAGCCAGTCGGTTGTCCGGATTCCGTCTGTCCAGCGGGTGCCGGTCCGCTTGGCGACGATGCCTTCGCCGTTTCCGGAGAGGAGACGGGCGCGGATCCGGCCGGCGTCCGTTTCGGCGGCGATCCCCTGTACGGGGGACGGGTCGGCCACCGAGACGTCTTCCGGGAATCCGGCGGTCTTTATCAGTTCCGCGAGTCGTTTCTTGCGTTGTTCGAGCGGTTCGCCGCGTAAGTCTTGTCCGTTGATCTCAAGCAGGTCGAAAGCGGCGAGGCGGCACGGGAAGCGGTCGGACTGATCGGTGATCGTCGCGGCGGCGCGCATGCGGGATCTCCGGGAGACGGTCGAAAAGTCGCTGCGGACGCCGTTGAGCAGAAAGACGAGCTCGCCGTCGAGGAGGAGCGGCAGGTGTCCGGCGATGTCGGCTTTGGCGGATTCGCATGCTTGGATGATTTCCGGAAAGGCGTGCGCAAGGTCGTGTCCGTTGCGGCTGATGAGCCGGATGCCGTCCGCCCGCCAGTCGAGCAGGCAGCGGAATCCATCGTATTTGATCTCATACAGCCAGCCGGGTCCTGCCGGCAGTTCTTCAGCAGGCGTCAGTTTCATCGGTCTGATCATGGTTTTCCGCCACCTCCGTTTCACTCCCGAGTGTGTGCGGCGCGGGAAGTTTCATACATAGACCCGGCGGAGGCGCGCATGCTAGGGGAAAAGCGGGTGATGGATGTGCATACGGTTTGGAAGGGCAGCATCAGTTTCGGGCTCGTGAATATCCCGGTGAAGCTGCATGCGGCGACGGAAGACCATGATATCAAGCTCCGGCAGCTGCACAAGGCGTGCAACGCGCCGATTTCATACAAGAAGGTGTGCACCGCGTGCAATGAGGAGGTGCAGCCGGACGATATCGTGAAGGCGTACGAGTATACGAAGGGCAAGTTTGTCGTGCTCGATGCGGAGGAGCTGGAGAAGCTGAAGAAGGAGAACGAGGACAAGGCGGTGGAGATCGTCGATTTCGTGAAGCTCGAGGAGATCGATCCGATTTATTTCGAGCGGTCGTATTTTCTCGCGCCGGATAAGGGCGGGAGCAAGGCGTATGCGCTCCTGCGTTCCGCGCTCGGCCAGTCGGACAAGATCGGCGTCGCGAAAATCATCATCCGGCAGAAGGAGCAGCTCGCCGCGGTGCGGGTATTCAAGGATTCGCTCGTGCTGGAGACGATCCACTGGCCGGATGAGGTGCGCAATGTCGGGGAAGTGCCGAACTTGCCGGAGGCCGAAGGGGTCGCCGGGAAGGAGTTGGACGTGGCGCTGCTTCTGATCGATCAGCTGACGACGCCGTTTGATCCGACAAAGTATACGGACGAGTACCGCGAGTCGCTCATGGAGCTGATCGAGGCGAAGAAGGCGGGCAAGGAAACGGTCACCGTCACGGAACGCGAGACGCCGGCCGCCACGACCGCGACCGACCTCATGGCCGCGCTCCAGGCGTCTCTCGAAAAGACCGGGACAAAGAAAAAAGCCACCCCGAAAAAGCGGCCGGCGGCGAAGAAAAAACAGGCGTGACAGGCGGGTATTTGCCCGGTTTGATAGATGGGAAGAAGGACCATCCGCATGGAGCGGGTGGTTCTTTTTTTGCGGGCGGAGGAGATGCCGGCCGGTGTGCGGAGCTTTCGCGTGTTCGAAAGGAGAGACACCTGCAGGAAAGGTGGATGCGATGACACTCGGCTGTCCTCCGATTACACTCGGTCCCGCTCCGATTACACTCGGCTCATTCTCCACTGCGAGCGAGGAATCTACACAAAGTCTTGGACACGATCTCCGGCGGGTGAGAATGCTTCCGCGAAAATGCAGTTTGCATCCGCGAAAATTTAGGCGGGTGAGAATGCTTCCGCAGAAGTGCGGTTTGCTTCCGCGAAACGCTCTCTCCCTTCCGCGAAAACCCTCCCCCCAGATAAAACCGCCCACACACCCACACTCCCTCTCACGCCCCCTCTAAATATTTCCTGAGAAATGTTTTCTTGTCGCCCGCTCCCATGAAGTCCACGCCGAAATACACGAGGACCGCCGTGAGGACCGACCAGATGATGATGCTGGCGGTCACCCAGAGGAAGGCGGCTCTGCGGGTGCCGCCGAGCGAGACGGCGAGGAAGGCGGTCAGGTGGCTGCCGACGATGAGCGGGCCGAGCAGGGCGAGTCCGGGCACGCCGTATTTCCGGAACAGGCGGCCGGCGCGTTCGTTCCGTTTGCCCGGGCCGTCCCGCTTTTTGCGCCGGTTTTCCATCCAGTTCCTGAACCGGTCCATGAACACGATGAGCAGAAGGACGGTGAGGACGTTGCCGGTGACGCCGACTGTCAGCGCCGCCAGGGGATTCAGCCCGCCGAAGATGCCGACGGGAATCACGATATAGGCTTCCGTCATCGGGACGGCCGCCAGGATAAACAAGATTAAGTAAGCCATGAACATGCGGGTCATCGGCTGCACCTCCTTCTTCAAATCATCGCCTCCCCGGTGTTTTCATGCAAGTGCCATCCAAAAAACACCGGAAAACTTTCCATTTAAAGCAGGTTGAACTTTCCCTTCATTCTGTTAATAAGGGAAACATTCAACTGGCACTTCACCATGCTAAAGGGGGAACTACATATGGCGACTGCCACAGAAGCGAAGGGGAAGCGGAAGAAAAGTTTCTTCAACCGGTTCCTGGACTTCATCGAGAGATACGGGAACAAGCTGCCGGATCCGGTCATGCTGTTCGTTTAAATCACCGCTGCCATCCTCGTCGCGTCGGCCGTTTTCGGGCTGATGGGCGTGTCGGCGACGCATCCGGGCACGGGCGAGACGATCACCGTCGTCAACCTGCTCAACGGGGAAGGGATCGTCATGATGCTCACGGGGCTCGTGTCAAACTTCACGGGCTTCCCGCCGCTCGGCCTCGTGCTCGTCGTCATGCTCGGCGTCGGACTCGCCGAGTCGACGGGCCTCATCACGGCGTTCATGAAGGCGTCGATCCTGAAGGCGCCGCAGAAGATCATCCTGCCGACGATCATCCTCGTTGCCATCTGCGGAAACGCGGCGGCCGATGCGGCGATGGTCGTCCTGCCGCCGATCGTCGCGATGATCTTCGTCGCGCTCGGGCGCCATCCGATCGCCGGCCTTGCCGCAGCCTACGCGGCCTGTGCGGGCGGCTTCGGGGCGAATCTCATCCTGTCCGTTTCCGACCCGCTCATCTACGGCTTCACCGAGCCGGCCGCCCATATCGTCGATGCCTCCTATAAAGGCAATCCGATAATCAACTACTACTTCATCGCCGTCTCCGCGATCGTCCTCGTCCCGGTGGCGACATTCGTCACGAACCGGATCGTCGAGCCGCGCCTCGGAAAATACGAGGGCACGACCGAACAGGCCGGCGAGGAAATCACGCCGACCGAGAAGAAGAGCCTTCTCTGGGCGGGCGCCTCGCTCGTCGTCGTCGGGGCCATCATCGCCTTCATGACACTTCCGGAGAACGCGATCCTGCGCAACCCGGAAGACGGCGGCCTCATCGTCTCGCCGTTCATGGACTCGATCATCCCGCTCATGATGATCCTGTTCCTCTTTTCGGCGCTCGTCTCCGGGAAAGTCACCGGCTCGATGAAGGATTCGAAAGACCTCGGCGACCAGCTCGGCAAGGCGATGTCCGGCAAGGCACGTACATCGTCATCGCCTTCGTCGCCGCCCAGATGATCGCCTACTTCAACTGGAGCAACCTCGGCCCGATCGTCGCGATCAACGGCGCGGCGCTGCTCGACTCGATCGGCTTCACCGGCCTGCCGCTCTTCATCGGCTTCATCATCATCGCGGCGCTCATCAACTTCCTCGTCGCGAGCCAGTNCCGCCGTGAGGACCGACCAGATGATGATGCTGGCGGTCACCCAGAGGAAGGCGGCTCTGCGGGTGCCGCCGAGCGAGACGGCGAGGAAGGCGGTCAGGTGGCTGCCGACGATGAGCGGGCCGAGCAGGGCGAGTCCGGGCACGCCGTATTTCCGGAACAGGCGGCCGGCGCGTTCGTTCCGTTTGCCCGGGCCGTCCCGCTTTTTGCGCCGGTTTTCCATCCAGTTCCTGAACCGGTCCATGAACACGATGAGCAGAAGGACGGTGAGGACGTTGCCGGTGACGCCGACTGTCAGCGCCGCCAGGGGATTCAGCCCGCCGAAGATGCCGACGGGAATCACGATATAGGCTTCCGTCATCGGGACGGCCGCCAGGATAAACAAGATTAAGTAAGCCATGAACATGCGGGTCATCGGCTGCACCTCCTTCTTCAAATCATCGCCTCCCCGGTGTTTTCATGCAAGTGCCATCCAAAAAACACCGGAAAACTTTCCATTTAAAGCAGGTTGAACTTTCCCTTCATTCTGTTAATAAGGGAAACATTCAACTGGCACTTCACCATGCTAAAGGGGGAACTACATATGGCGACTGCCACAGAAGCGAAGGGGAAGCGGAAGAAAAGTTTCTTCAACCGGTTCCTGGACTTCATCGAGAGATACGGGAACAAGCTGCCGGATCCGGTCATGCTGTTCGTTTAAATCACCGCTGCCATCCTCGTCGCGTCGGCCGTTTTCGGGCTGATGGGCGTGTCGGCGACGCATCCGGGCACGGGCGAGACGATCACCGTCGTCAACCTGCTCAACGGGGAAGGGATCGTCATGATGCTCACGGGGCTCGTGTCAAACTTCACGGGCTTCCCGCCGCTCGGCCTCGTGCTCGTCGTCATGCTCGGCGTCGGACTCGCCGAGTCGACGGGCCTCATCACGGCGTTCATGAAGGCGTCGATCCTGAAGGCGCCGCAGAAGATCATCCTGCCGACGATCATCCTCGTTGCCATCTGCGGAAACGCGGCGGCCGATGCGGCGATGGTCGTCCTGCCGCCGATCGTCGCGATGATCTTCGTCGCGCTCGGGCGCCATCCGATCGCCGGCCTTGCCGCAGCCTACGCGGCCTGTGCGGGCGGCTTCGGGGCGAATCTCATCCTGTCCGTTTCCGACCCGCTCATCTACGGCTTCACCGAGCCGGCCGCCCATATCGTCGATGCCTCCTATAAAGGCAATCCGATAATCAACTACTACTTCATCGCCGTCTCCGCGATCGTCCTCGTCCCGGTGGCGACATTCGTCACGAACCGGATCGTCGAGCCGCGCCTCGGAAAATACGAGGGCACGACCGAACAGGCCGGCGAGGAAATCACGCCGACCGAGAAGAAGAGCCTTCTCTGGGCGGGCGCCTCGCTCGTCGTCGTCGGGGCCATCATCGCCTTCATGACACTTCCGGAGAACGCGATCCTGCGCAACCCGGAAGACGGCGGCCTCATCGTCTCGCCGTTCATGGACTCGATCATCCCGCTCATGATGATCCTGTTCCTCTTTTCGGCGCTCGTCTCCGGGAAAGTCACCGGCTCGATGAAGGATTCGAAAGACCTCGGCGACCAGCTCGGCAAGGCGATGTCCGGCAAGGCACGTACATCGTCATCGCCTTCGTCGCCGCCCAGATGATCGCCTACTTCAACTGGAGCAACCTCGGCCCGATCGTCGCGATCAACGGCGCGGCGCTGCTCGACTCGATCGGCTTCACCGGCCTGCCGCTCTTCATCGGCTTCATCATCATCGCGGCGCTCATCAACTTCCTCGTCGCGAGCCAGTCCGCCAAATGGGCGATTCTCGCGCCGGTGTTCATCCCGATGTTCATGCTGCTCGGCTACGATCCGGCCGTCACCCAGGCCGCCTACCGCGTCGGTGACTCGATCACGAATCCGATCACCCCGATGCTCGCCTACTTCGCCATCGCGCTCACATTCGCGAAGCGCTTCGACCCGAAAATGGGCATGGGCACATTCATGACTTCCCTGCTGCCGTTCTCGATCGCCTTCGCCATCATGTGGACCCTCCTCTTCGGCGTCTGGTTCCTCCTCGGGTTCCCGCTCGGGCCGGGCGGCGGAATCTTTACGGCGAAATAAAANTTCCCGCCGCTCGGCCTCGTGCTCGTCGTCATGCTCGGCGTCGGACTCGCCGAGTCGACGGGCCTCATCACGGCGTTCATGAAGGCGTCGATCCTGAAGGCGCCGCAGAAGATCATCCTGCCGACGATCATCCTCGTTGCCATCTGCGGAAACGCGGCGGCCGATGCGGCGATGGTCGTCCTGCCGCCGATCGTCGCGATGATCTTCGTCGCGCTCGGGCGCCATCCGATCGCCGGCCTTGCCGCAGCCTACGCGGCCTGTGCGGGCGGCTTCGGGGCGAATCTCATCCTGTCCGTTTCCGACCCGCTCATCTACGGCTTCACCGAGCCGGCCGCCCATATCGTCGATGCCTCCTATAAAGGCAATCCGATAATCAACTACTACTTCATCGCCGTCTCCGCGATCGTCCTCGTCCCGGTGGCGACATTCGTCACGAACCGGATCGTCGAGCCGCGCCTCGGAAAATACGAGGGCACGACCGAACAGGCCGGCGAGGAAATCACGCCGACCGAGAAGAAGAGCCTTCTCTGGGCGGGCGCCTCGCTCGTCGTCGTCGGGGCCATCATCGCCTTCATGACACTTCCGGAGAACGCGATCCTGCGCAACCCGGAAGACGGCGGCCTCATCGTCTCGCCGTTCATGGACTCGATCATCCCGCTCATGATGATCCTGTTCCTCTTTTCGGCGCTCGTCTCCGGGAAAGTCACCGGCTCGATGAAGGATTCGAAAGACCTCGGCGACCAGCTCGGCAAGGCGATGTCCGGCAAGGCACGTACATCGTCATCGCCTTCGTCGCCGCCCAGATGATCGCCTACTTCAACTGGAGCAACCTCGGCCCGATCGTCGCGATCAACGGCGCGGCGCTGCTCGACTCGATCGGCTTCACCGGCCTGCCGCTCTTCATCGGCTTCATCATCATCGCGGCGCTCATCAACTTCCTCGTCGCGAGCCAGTCCGCCAAATGGGCGATTCTCGCGCCGGTGTTCATCCCGATGTTCATGCTGCTCGGCTACGATCCGGCCGTCACCCAGGCCGCCTACCGCGTCGGTGACTCGATCACGAATCCGATCACCCCGATGCTCGCCTACTTCGCCATCGCGCTCACATTCGCGAAGCGCTTCGACCCGAAAATGGGCATGGGCACATTCATGACTTCCCTGCTGCCGTTCTCGATCGCCTTCGCCATCATGTGGACCCTCCTCTTCGGCGTCTGGTTCCTCCTCGGGTTCCCGCTCGGGCCGGGCGGCGGAATCTTTACGGCGAAATAAAAGCTGCAGATCGGCCGTCCGGGCCAGCCGTTCTCAGCGGCTGCGTCCGGGCGGTTTTGTGGTTTCAAACAGAGGGAATGGGGAAGCAGGAGGAGATGTGAGATGAAACTGCATGAACCGATGCCTGAACTGAATGGTGCCACCGGCTGGCTGAACGGCGAAGTGACCCGCTCGGACCTCGTCGGCGAAAAGCCGGCGCTCATCCACTTTTGGTCTGCAAGCTGCGACGTCTGCAAGGAGACGATGCCCGACGTGAACGCGCTCCGCGACAAGCACAGAGAAGACCTGAACGTCCTCGCCGTCCACATGCCGCTCATGCCGGACGATAAGAAAGAGGAGAAAGTCCGGGAGACCGCGGAAAACGCCGGCATCACCCAGCCGGTGTTCATCGACGGGGAGCTGAAACTGACCGATACATTCGAGAACGAGTACGCCCCCGCTTATTACCTGTTCGATAAGGAAGGCAAGCTCCGCCACTACCAGGCCGGCCGCACCGGCCTGTCGATGGTGGAAGACCGGGTGGAGCACGTGCTCGGGGAATGATGGATCGTCCGGATGCCCGTATAGGGGTCCGGGCGTTTTTATTGGGAAAAAGACGGAGACAAGGCCATAAACGTTGTGTATCTAAGGCGAAACGTTGTGTATCTGGGCTGAAACGTTGTGTATCTGAGGCGAAACGTTGTGTATCTGGGCTGAGACGTTGTGTATCTAAGACAAAACGTTGTCTATCTAGAGCGAAACGTTGTCTACCTGACACCAGCGACGCCACCTCCGCCTCGTCGCCATCCACTCGCGAATAAAAGCGGCTTACCCGGAGGTGTTTGCGGCTCACTCACGCCCGATTGCGGCTTACTCGCCAACGATTGCGGCTCACTCGCGTCAGAAAGCGGCTTACTCGCAGCCTAATGCAGCTCACTCGCTCTCGATTGCGGCTCACTCGCCCTCCCCCGATGCCCGTCATGCCCCAATCCCCCTGCCGCTTCCAGTCTTCCAAGGTGTGAGCGGGACCATTTTTCCATTAGAATGGGTTAGAATCTACACCGGAAGGAGGGTCCTGATGAACCGGTTCACTCGCACATTCACCCGAATCAAAAAATCACACCTGGTCCTATACAGCGTCCTCGCGCTTCTGTGCATCGGTTCGATGATTTTCGTGTTCCACAACGACTCGCTCTATGACCGGCCGATCGCCAAGGTGACCGGGACGGTGCTTGCCGAAACCGAAGAGGTGACGGATCCGAACGGGAACGGGGACCGGCTGTTCACCCAGCAGATCACCGCAGAGCTGCAGAACGGATCGCACCGGAGCGAAGAGATCCGGCTGACCAATACATATTCAGACTCCAAGGCGTTCGATCAGGAATATAAAACCGGCGATGAGCTGTTCGTTTCGATCGATGCGGAGAGTGCGCAGCCATTGACCGGCGACATCCAGGACGTGAAGCGGGACCGGTACATGATGGGCGCTTTCTGGGTTTTCGTGTTCATTCTCACGATCGTCGGGCGGCGGAAGGGGCTGTTTGCGGTCCTCAGTCTCGGTGTGAATATTGCGCTGCTGGCGCTGGCGATCGAGGTTTACGTCCGGACGGGCGCCAACCTGCTTGTCCTTGCCGGCATCCTGGCGATCCTGTTCACGGTGCTGTCGCTGCTCTTCATCAACGGCTTCAACGGGAAGACGTACGCGGCGATCGTGGCGACGCTGCTCGGCACGTTCGCATCGCTTGCGATCACGCTGCTCGTCATGCGGCTGACGACGGAGAACGGCCTTCATTATGAAGAAATGCAGTTTCTCACGAGGCCTTACCGGATGGTCTTCATCGCCGGGCTGTTCATCGGTTCCCTCGGCGCCGTCATGGACGTCGCGATCACGATGTCTTCTTCCATTTTCGAGCTGTGGGAGAAAAATCCGGCGATCCCGGTCAGCGATCTGAAGGCATCCGCCCGCGACATCGGCCGCGACATCATGGGGACGATGACGAGCATCCTGTTTTTCGCTTATATCAGCGGTGCCATTCCGATGCTCGTCCTGTATTTGAAAAACGCTTCGTCGCTCGGATTCACCTTGTCGATCAACCTCTCGCTTGAGCTCGTGCGCGCGCTGTCCGGCGGGATCGGCATCGTGCTGGCGATCCCGATCGGCATCTGGGTCTCTCTCTACTTCGTGAAGAGAAGGGGGGCGGGCGCATGAACACGATCGTCTGCCTGGCCTTTATTTTACTTGCGCTCATGCTGCTCGTCGGCGGGCGGAAGGGGGCGCGGTCGTTCATCGCGCTGTTTCTGAACTTCGGCGTCGTGATCGTCACGCTGTTTTTCCTGATGGACCCGGCCGTCGATCCGGTCATCCTCACGCTCATCGCCTGCACGGTCATCAGCGCCGTCAACCTGTTCTACATCAATGAAATCAACAGCAAGACCGTCCTGGCGTTCGTTTCGACGCTCCTGACGATCGCCATCCTGCTGTTCCTCATCTACTGGATCGCCAAGAGATCGATGATCCAGGGGTTCAGCGAGGAGGAGGCGGACGAGATCAGCATCTTTTCCTTGCTGATCGGCGTCGATTTCGTGAAGATCGCCGTGTCGATGATCATCATGAGCACGATCGGCGCGATCACGGACGTCGCGATCGCCATTTCATCGCCTGCGCGGGAAGTGTTCCTCCATCATCCGGACATCAGCCGAAAGGAGCTGTTCCAGTCCGGCATGAGGATCGGCCGCGACATCCTCGGCTCTGACACGAACACGCTGTTCTTCGCGTTCATCGGAGGCTACATGGCGCTGCTCATCTGGTTCCGCGACCTGGATTACTCGATCGGCCAGATCGTCAATTCCAAGGTGTTCGGCGGCGAGATGCTCATCATCTTCTCCGCCGGCATCGGCATCGCCCTCATCATCCCGATCGCCGCGGGCCTCAACGCCTGGTGGCTGACACGGCAGAAGACGGGCAAGGGCCGGGAAATCTAAAGGTCTGCCAATAAACCGCCCGGCCCTCCGGATCCAAAGGAGGGCCGGGCGGTTTCTGTTGACCGGGCCGCTCCTGACGGCTACTCCTCAGCCCCCGACCCCTCCCGCCCGACAAGTTCTGAAAATTCATTTACAATGGATGCAACAATGAAAACGGGGGGATTTCGGATGGACTATGATGTGATCATCGCCGGAGCGGGGCTGTCGGGGATCGTGGCGGCGTCGGAGCTTGCCGGCGCGGGGAAACGGGTGTTGCTGCTCGATCAGGAGCCGTCGTCGAATTTCGGCGGGC
>NZ_LN651372.1:365699-368500 GCF_000826125.2 Bhargavaea cecembensis | reverse complement strand
CTCTACTTCGTGAAGAGAAGGGGGGCGGGCGCATGAACACGATCGTCTGCCTGGCCTTTATTTTACTTGCGCTCATGCTGCTCGTCGGCGGGCGGAAGGGGGCGCGGTCGTTCATCGCGCTGTTTCTGAACTTCGGCGTCGTGATCGTCACGCTGTTTTTCCTGATGGACCCGGCCGTCGATCCGGTCATCCTCACGCTCATCGCCTGCACGGTCATCAGCGCCGTCAACCTGTTCTACATCAATGAAATCAACAGCAAGACCGTCCTGGCGTTCGTTTCGACGCTCCTGACGATCGCCATCCTGCTGTTCCTCATCTACTGGATCGCCAAGAGATCGATGATCCAGGGGTTCAGCGAGGAGGAGGCGGACGAGATCAGCATCTTTTCCTTGCTGATCGGCGTCGATTTCGTGAAGATCGCCGTGTCGATGATCATCATGAGCACGATCGGCGCGATCACGGACGTCGCGATCGCCATTTCATCGCCTGCGCGGGAAGTGTTCCTCCATCATCCGGACATCAGCCGAAAGGAGCTGTTCCAGTCCGGCATGAGGATCGGCCGCGACATCCTCGGCTCTGACACGAACACGCTGTTCTTCGCGTTCATCGGAGGCTACATGGCGCTGCTCATCTGGTTCCGCGACCTGGATTACTCGATCGGCCAGATCGTCAATTCCAAGGTGTTCGGCGGCGAGATGCTCATCATCTTCTCCGCCGGCATCGGCATCGCCCTCATCATCCCGATCGCCGCGGGCCTCAACGCCTGGTGGCTGACACGGCAGAAGACGGGCAAGGGCCGGGAAATCTAAAGGTCTGCCAATAAACCGCCCGGCCCTCCGGATCCAAAGGAGGGCCGGGCGGTTTCTGTTGACCGGGCCGCTCCTGACGGCTACTCCTCAGCCCCCGACCCCTCCCGCCCGACAAGTTCTGAAAATTCATTTACAATGGATGCAACAATGAAAACGGGGGGATTTCGGATGGACTATGATGTGATCATCGCCGGAGCGGGGCTGTCGGGGATCGTGGCGGCGTCGGAGCTTGCCGGCGCGGGGAAACGGGTGTTGCTGCTCGATCAGGAGCCGTCGTCGAATTTCGGCGGGCAGGCGTGGTGGTCGTTCGGCGGGCTGTTTCTCGTGGATTCGCCGGAGCAGCGGCGGCTCGGGATCAAGGATTCGCATGAGCTGGCGTGGCAGGACTGGCTCGGGACGGCCGGGTTTGACCGGCTGGATGATGAGGATCTGTGGGGCCGGCGCTGGGCGGAGGCGTACGTCGACTTTGCGGCGAATGAAAAACGGGATTGGCTGCATTCGCTCGGGGTCCGCTTTTTTCCGGTCGTCGGCTGGGCGGAGCGCGGGGGAAGCCTGGCGGACGGGCACGGCAACTCGGTGCCGCGGTTTCATATCGTGTGGGGAACGGGACCGGGGATCGTCCGGCCGTTCCGCGACGGGGTCCTCAAAGGGGTTCAGGACGGCCTCCTCCATTACCTGCCGCGCCACCGGGTGACGGAACTCATCACCGAAAACGGGGCGGTCACCGGCGTCCGCGGCGAGAAGCTCATGCCGAGCGATGCAAAGCGCGGGGTGGCCACGTCGAGGGAAATGGAGAGTCTGTTTGAAGTGCGCGGCGGGGCGGTTCTCGTCACGAGCGGCGGCATCGGCGGCAATCACGGGCTCATCCGGAAAAACTGGCCGGAGCGGCTCGGGAAGCCGCCGGAGC
Organism: Bhargavaea cecembensis; assembly: GCF_000826125.2. Lineage (GTDB taxonomy): Bacteria > Bacillota > Bacilli > Bacillales_A > Planococcaceae > Bhargavaea > Bhargavaea cecembensis_B. The sequence goes on along the minus strand of NZ_LN651372.1, from coordinate 366,784 downwards.
GGATGCTGTCGGGCGTGCCGGCGTTTGTCGACGGGCATCTGCTGGCCGAGACGGAAAAATCGGGCGGCCGGATCGTCAACCGCGACCGGATGTGGCATTACACGGAAGGGCTCAAAAACTTCGATCCCGTCTGGCCGAACCACGGGATCCGCATTCTGCCGGGCCCGTCGTCGCTCTGGTTCGACGCGGAAGGGAACCGGTTCGGCGCGCCGAACTTTCCGGGCTTCGATACGCTCGCGACGCTCGAAGCGATCGGCAAGACCGGCTACGACTATTCCTGGTTCATCCTCACGAAGAAGATCATTGAACGGGAGTTTGCGCTTTCCGGCTCCGAGCAGAATCCGGACCTTACCGGGCAGAGCATCCCGCTCATCCTGTCGAGAATCCTGCCGGGCGCACCGGACCCGGTGCAGGCCTTTCTCGACAACGGAGAAGACTTCGTCGTCGCCGACACGCTCCCCGAACTCGTCGCCGGCATGAACCGGCTCTCCGGATCAGATTTGATTTCCCTTGAAGCGATCGAACGCCAGGTTCGTGCACGCGACCGGGAAATGGACAATAAATTCTCGAAAGACGCACAGGTGACGGCCATCCGAGGCGCCCGGCATTCGGTCGGGGACCGGCTCATCCGGGTCGCCCCGCCGCATCAGATCCTTGACCCGGACGCCGGCCCGCTCATCGCCGTCCGGCTGAACATCGTCAGCCGGAAAACGCTCGGCGGCCTGCAGACGAACCTCGACGGACAGGTGCTCGGCATGGACGGGCAGCCGGTCCCGGGCCTGTATGCCGCAGGCGAGGCATCCGGCTTCGGGGGCGGGGGCGTCCACGGCTACCGTTCGCTCGAAGGCACCTTCCTCGGCGGCTGCCTGTTCTCCGGACGCCAGGCGGGACGGGCGCTGGCAAAGAAATGAATCCAATCAAGGAGGCGGTTTCATGAACATGCTCGCCATTGTCGGCAGCCTGAGAAAGAATTCGTATAACCTGCGGCTCGCGAAGACGATCCGGGAGCGATTCGGCGGGGAATTCGATCTCCGCATCGCCGACATCGGCTCGCTTCCCCATTTCAATGAAGACCTGGAAGACGG
>NZ_LN651372.1:352551-364485 GCF_000826125.2 Bhargavaea cecembensis | reverse complement strand
CGCACAGGTGACGGCCATCCGAGGCGCCCGGCATTCGGTCGGGGACCGGCTCATCCGGGTCGCCCCGCCGCATCAGATCCTTGACCCGGACGCCGGCCCGCTCATCGCCGTCCGGCTGAACATCGTCAGCCGGAAAACGCTCGGCGGCCTGCAGACGAACCTCGACGGACAGGTGCTCGGCATGGACGGGCAGCCGGTCCCGGGCCTGTATGCCGCAGGCGAGGCATCCGGCTTCGGGGGCGGGGGCGTCCACGGCTACCGTTCGCTCGAAGGCACCTTCCTCGGCGGCTGCCTGTTCTCCGGACGCCAGGCGGGACGGGCGCTGGCAAAGAAATGAATCCAATCAAGGAGGCGGTTTCATGAACATGCTCGCCATTGTCGGCAGCCTGAGAAAGAATTCGTATAACCTGCGGCTCGCGAAGACGATCCGGGAGCGATTCGGCGGGGAATTCGATCTCCGCATCGCCGACATCGGCTCGCTTCCCCATTTCAATGAAGACCTGGAAGACGGTCCGCCGGAGTCCGTCCGGACGTTCCGGCGGGAGATCGCCGCGGCGGACGGCGTGTTCATCATCACGCCGGAGTACAACTGGTCGGTCCCCGGAGTCCTGAAAAACGCGCTCGACTGGGCTTCGCGCGATGACCGGCCGCTCGACGGCAAGCCGGTCATGGTGATGGGCGCCTCGAACGGCGTCATCGGCACATTGCGCTGCCAGCTCCATCTGCGCCAGGTCCTGTCCTCCGGCGGGATTCAGGCCGACGTGCTTCCCCCCGCGGGCAATGAAGTGCTCATCCGCTCGGCGGGGAATAAATTCAACGGCGAGGACGGCCTGCTGACGGATGAAAAAAGCCTGAAATCCCTCGACCGGAAAATCGGAAATTTTCTCGGTGAAATCCGGAAGAGAGAGGCATGATCTCCATCATCGGCGGGTGGACCCGGGCAGATGTCTATGTTAAGATCTAATTAATCTGACAACGGAAAGGACTGACGGGTGGACGATGGACAAATGACGGAAACTCCAGCGCAAATCGAATGCAGCTTTCGATCGGCAACGGGATCCGTCTGTCCATTTTTCCATCCGTCTTCCTGATGTCGCCTGCGGGCGGCTTATTCGGCGACGGCCAGGAACGGGCGTCGCGGCGGTTCCCTCCGGTCTTTCAAAGACGGAGGGTTTTTTTGATTGCCCTCCAAAACAGGAGGAGAGGTCCTATGCAATTGGGTGAACTGGATAAAGTAAAGGCAGCCTACGGGGAAACGGTGATTTTTGAAGACGTCTCGGCGGATATCCCGGAAGGCGCCGTCATCGCGCTCGTCGGGCCGAACGGAGCGGGGAAGACGACGCTGCTCGAAATGATCGCGGGGAAGCGGGCGCCGTCCGAGGGCGGGGTGAAGTGGTTCGGCCGGCGCCCGTCGGTCACTTACTTCCGGCAGGAGCAGGAGCAGGCCGCGGAGCCGGAGGGCGAAATCGGAGCGGTCCTCGAAGAGCGAAGAAGGTGGGGCGTTTCGGAAAAAACGGCATACACTACCGCGAGCGGGGGCGAGCGGATGAAGCTGCGCCTCTCCGCCGCACTTGCCGAAAACAGCCGGCTCGTGCTGCTGGATGAGCCGACGAACCACCTCGACCGCGAGTCGCTCGGACGGCTGGCCGCTCTGATCCGGGAACAGGATGCGACGTTTCTGATCGTGTCGCACGACCGGCATTTCATTGACCGGGTGGCCGACCGGGTATGGGAACTCGATCACGGCCGGCTCACCGTCTATGACGGCCATTACACCGACTACCGGGAAAAGAAGGAAGCCGCCCGCGCCGCACAGCAGAAGCACTGGGAGCAACAGCAACGGAAAGTCGCCCGGGTCGAAGAACAGCTCGAGCAGCTGGCCCAGTGGTCCGACAAGGCACACCGCGAATCGACGAAAAAGGGCGGCCGTGCCATGGGCGCCAAAGAATACTACCGGATGAAGGCGAAAAAGAAAGACATCCAGATCCGGTCGAAGCGGCGACGGCTCGAGGCGGAACTCGAAAAGGACGGCGTCGAAAAGCCGGATGAAGAGCGGACGGTCGAATTTGAGGTGAAGGGCAGCCGGAAAAAAGGGAAACGCGTTTTCGAACTGAAAGACGTATCAAAGTCGTTCGGTGGGCACACCCTGTTCAAGGATGTCCATTTCACCGTGCAGGCGGGCGAGCGGCTCGGCCTCGTCGGCCCGAACGGCTCCGGAAAGTCGACGCTGTTCCGGATGCTCCTCGGGAAAGAGCCGTTCTCGGGCGAAATCTGGCGGACGGACGGGATGACGATCGGCTGGCTGAGCCAGTCGGTGCTCGACCTGCCCCTGGAGCGGACGGTCGAAGACTTTTTCCACACCGCTTCGTTTGATGAGCAGGGGAAACTCCGGACCGACCTTGCCAATCTCGGCTTCGCGGCGAAGCAGTGGAAGCTGCCGATCTCGGCCTTGAGCATGGGCGAGCGGCTGAAAGTGAAGCTCATGCAGTTCATCCTCGACGGGACGGATGTGCTGCTGCTGGATGAGCCGACGAACCACCTCGATCTGCCATCACGGGAAGAGATGGAACGGACGCTTGAAACATTCCCCGGCACGCTGCTGTTCGCCTCGCACGACCGGTATTTCATGGAACGGCTCGCCGGCGGGCTCCTCATCTTCGGCGGGGAGACGATCCGGAAAGTCCCGATGACCTTGCCGGAGTGGGAGAGGAAGCAGCAGGAGAGCGACCGGCGGGAAATGGAGAAAAAGAGCGAATCGGAGCGCCTGAGGCTGGAAACCGAACGGCAGGCCGTCCTCGGCCGGCTCAGCCTCCTGCAGCCCGGGACGCCGGAATACGTGAAACTCGACCGAAGTTTCATAGAGTTAACAGCACAGTTGAGGGAGCTCGGCGGTAATTGAGAAAGGCAGCCTCCGGGACGAGTAGATAGAATCGGGTCATGAATAGATAGAATCGGCCCATGAATAGATAGAACCGGCCCGTGAATAGATAGAACCAGCCCGTGAATAGATAGAATCAGACGGCGGATCGACCGGTCCCCATCTTGGGCAGGCCTCGTCCGGAAGCGGCTGTGACAATGCTGCCACATACTCGATAATGATTCTTATCTTCTAACCTGTACAATTTGATAAACGAGGATGGAAATGATATTCTAGTAGAGGTTGAACAATATCAGAAAACAAAGTGGAGGTTATGCAGCTATGGTAGAACGCATGGTTGGTAAACAGGCACCCCGTTTCGAAATGGAAGCGGTCCTTGCGAACAAAGAATTCGGCAAGGTGAGCCTCGAAGAGAACATGAAAAACGACAAGTGGACGGTCCTCTTCTTCTACCCGATGGACTTCACATTCGTCTGCCCGACGGAAATCACGGCGATGTCCGACCGTTATGACGAATTCGAAGATCTCGATGCAGAAGTGATCGGCGCTTCCACCGACACGATCCACACACACCTCGCCTGGATCAACACGGATCGCAAAGACAATGGTCTCGGCGACCTGAAATACCCGCTCGCAGCGGACACGAACCACGAAGTCGCACGCGAATACGGCGTCCTCATCGAAGAAGAAGGCGTCGCGCTCCGCGGTCTCTTCATCATCAACCCTGAAGGCGAACTCCAATACCAGACTGTCTTCCACAACAACATCGGCCGCGACGTCGATGAAACGCTCCGCGTCCTGCAGGCACTCCAGACAGGCGGCCTTTGCCCGGCCAACTGGCGCCCAGGTCAAGCAACACTCTGATCGCCCCCGAATGAAGGCGATCCACAATCCGATCCCCGGGACCCTGCCCGGGGATTTTTCAACCCAAGGAGGAGATTTTCGATGAAACTGCGTGCACAGATGCCGGAACTCGAAGGCGCCACAGCCTGGCTGAACGGCGAAAAGACGAAAGCGGACCTCGTCGGCGAGAAACCGACACTCATCCACTTCTGGTCCATCAGCTGCCACATGTGCAAGGAAGCCATGCCGGACGTCAACGCGTTCCGTGACAAATACAAGGACGACCTGAACGTGGTCGCCGTCCACATGCCCCGCTCCGAAGACGACACGAATCTTGATAAGATCAAGGAAGTCGCCGCCGAGCACGACATCACCCAGCCGATCTTCGTCGACAGCGAACTCAAGCTGAACGACGCCTTCGAAAACCAGTACGTCCCGGCATACTATGTGTTCGACAAAGACGGCCAGCTCCGCCATTTCCAGGCCGGCGGCAGCGGCATGAAAATGCTCGAAAAACGCGTCAACCGTGTACTGGACGAAATGAAGAAAAGCGAAGAAAACTGAGGAACCTGAAAAACCGGCCGTCTCCCTTTTGGGGGAATCGGCCGGTTTTTTTTTGCCGGAAAGGGTGAAACTAAAGCAGAAGCCCCCGAAACTAAAGGAGGAGCCGTTGAAACTAAAGCTAGACCCCGCGAAACTAAAGCAGGAGCCCCCGAATCTAAAGCTGGATGCAATAAAACTAAAGAAGGCAGGTCCACAACCGGCCGCCTCCAATCATTTCCGGTTTGCGTACCGGCAATTCGGGGAATTAACAGAACAAGGAAGACGATAGCCGAAAAAGACCATAAAAAAACAAGCCTCCTCGCGGTGATGGCGGCTTGCCCCCTATTTATGATCTCCCGGAAGCTCCAGGATCTTATGGATGAGTTTCATGCAGGTTTCCACAATCTCGATCGGCGCCTGGTCGACCGTCTGGCCTTTTCGTGAATCCCAGTCGAGGCTCTTGAACTGGTCGGCAAGGATGACGCCTTCGACGTTGAGCCCGGGCGGAAGTTCGACTTCGAACGGATAGCCCTTTTTATGGCTGGTGATCGGGCAGACGACTGCGAACCCGGTCACTTCATTGAAGTTGTCGGGCGACAGCACGATTCCCGGCCGGCGACCGGCCTGTTCATGACCGGACTGCGGGCTGAAGTCGAGCGTGACGAGGTCCCCGCATCTCGGTGTGGCGGTCAAAACAGCTCGTTCCCGACGACCGCGAGTTCAAGCTCCTCATGGCGGTTATCGGGCGTGATCATGGCCAGCAGTTCTTCCAATGTCGGTTCGGTCTCAATTGGTTTAACGAGCAATGCCTGATTGGATTCGATAGTCAAGGTGACCTCCGTCCCTTCTGTGAGATTGATCTGTTGTGCAAGAGCGGCAGGGATGCGCAGTCCTAAACTGTTGCCCCACTTCTGTATCTTCACAACAATCCCTCCTCGCGGTAAAGTTATTGTAACACAAACCCCGCCTCGATGTATAGCCTTTGTTTAAACATTGTGGGGGTTTTTCGGGAGGGAGCACGCTTTATGTCCGAGAAACGGAGAAATACAGAGAAATCACCCGGCCGCGAACCGATGATCAGTCGGAAACCGGGCTCTATTTTTGATTGCAAACTTTACAGGCAATACGAAACAAAGACGGGAAGGGGCCGCCGGCGATGAATCTTTCCCGTTTTGAATCCACAGTCAATGACAAGATCCTCCGGAGGGGACGGAATTACCACCGGGACGGACATGTCTCGGAGATCCTCCTGCAGGGGGACGGGAAGTACACGCTCACCGTCGATGGGACGCGCCGCTATTTCGTGACCGTCAACATCAGCCCGGACGGGGAGATCCTGGCCTCCGGCTGCACATGCCCGTACGATATGGGCCCGGTGTGCAAACATGAAGTGGCCGCTTATTTCGAACTCCGGGAAACGAACGCGCAAAAGGAGAACGCCGGTATCCCGCCGGCAAAGCCGTCCGGCATTCCGGACATCCTCGGGCGCCTTTCCAAAGAAGAGCTCGTCTCCGTCTTGGCCGAGTGGGCGGGCCGGGACGAAGAGCTGGCGCGGATGCTTGAAATGCGTTATGCAGAATCCGGTCCGGACGAGGTGCTCAGTCAATTCCAGGATGCCATCCGGGAAGTGGTCGACCGGCATTCGGACCGCTCGGGCTACATCGGCTACGAGGCCTCATTCGGCTTCGGCAATGAGCTGGGCCTGTTGCTGGACGAGGCGGAGAGCGCTGAGGATCCGCTGACCGGTCTCGACATGGCCTGGATGGTCCTGTCGACGGCCGTGGACGCTTTTGGATACACCGACGACTCCGCAGGCTCCGTCGGGGGCGCGGTTGATCTTGCGCTTGTCATGATCAATGACACGGTGGACGACTTCAGCCAAAATACTTTGGAACTGAAGGAAAAGATGGCAGACCGCCTGCTGGAATGGTCCCGTGACCCGCTGTTGGAGGAATGGACCGATTTCCGGGACCGGCTGCTCGGAACGGCGCTCATCCTGGCCGATGAAAAGGAAATCAGGAAAAAGATCGGCCGCCGCCTCGACGAACTCATCCGGCACGAAGAGGATGAGTTCGGGCTCGGCGACCCTATTCTGCTGAAGCTGGATCTGCTGAACCGATCCGGCGATGAAGCAGCGGCCGCCGCCCTGATCGAGGAGCATCTTCCGATCGAGGCCGTCCGCACGGTCGCAATCGAAGACGCCCGGATCTCGGGCGATTTCGAACGGATCATCCGGCTCGCGCTGGAAGGGGAGGAGCTCGCCCGTGAACAAAGCCTGCCCGGGTCCGTCAAAAAGTGGCAGGAACACCGGCTGCAGGCCTACCGTGAACTCGGCATGGAAGCCCAGGCGGAAATGCTCGCCTGGAGTCTTCTCATGGACGGCGACATCCGCCTGTACAACGATTTCCTGAAAGACTTGCATAGCGGCAGCCCCGATTTTTACGAAGAAGTGAAGCACGGACTGAAAACCGGCGGCCGGCGGGCGGAAAAAGCGTATATGACGCTCATCGAACAAGAGCGGGATCTTCCGGAACTGTTGGACGCCGTGAGGACGAATCCGGGCACCATCGAACACTACGCCGAATTGTTGATCGAGGAGTATCCCGGGGAAGTGATCTCGATCTACAGCGCGGAAATCCTCGGCGGAGCTCCGCACTCCAACAACCGCGGTGCCTACCGCCGCCTCTGTGAAGAGCTCGACCGGTTCGGAAAGACGGTCGGGAGAGGCCATCAGCTGACCGTGATGAATAAACTGCGAAAGGACTACCCGAGGCGCCGGGCAATGCTTGAGGAGCTGGACAGGCTGGAAATAAGGATCTGAGCAACGGAACGGGCGGCCTGCCCATGAGGAGGCCGCCCGTTATTTTCTCGGCCAGATGAAGTAAGACAAGGAGATGGCGAGATCGATCCCGACGACGAGCGACCAGACTTTCAGGATGTCCCCGAGCACTTCCGTCCGCCCGGGATCATCGACAAGGACGATCATCAACAGCAAGTAACCGCCGCCAAGCGCCCATGCCACCACATGCAGAAGGCTCCCTTTCAGCGAATCCCGGGCATGCGCCCAGCCGCGGAGCTTGGCCGGCCTGGGCCCTTCTTTCAGGATATAGTACCTGAACCGCTCATCCGCCCACCGGACCATCCTCTGTCCGTAGATGAGCGACACGCCGAGGTAAATGGCGGCGATTCCGTGGGCCGGGGAGGCCGTGGCCCCGTTCATCAGATCGAAAGTCGTGGCGATCAACAGAATCAGGTCGAGGACGGGCGTCATGGCAAGCAGAACAAGCCCCGTCTTTTCTTTTCTCAGCAGGTAGCGCGTGACGAGCCCCGCGACGATGAACACCCAAAATCCGATTTCCGCACCGACGATCAGCCAGGCAATCAAAGACAACGGCATTCCTCCTAATAGACATGTACGAATATTATAACACCGGGAAATGGCGAGAACGACCGTCTTTCCCGGACAAGGCTTGCAATAATCCCTGCCCATGTTATGATAAAGCTGAAAATTGAATACGAATCGCCACTGGGGGAGCCTGTAGAAAGGCTGAGACGTGCATGCGCTGCGCGGACCCTTGGAACCTGATCCGGATCATACCGGCGTAGGGAAGTGGGCCGACCTTGCTTAGCCATGTCTAAAAATTCCGGGCCGCTTCCTGACGTTTGATCAGGTTGCGGCTTTTTCGTATTCGCCAAAATCGAAAGGGGAGTGCGGAAAATGGGATTTTGCAAAAGGGTGAGACAGGAATGCGACGGGATCTGGGAGGCGAGCTTCAATCATCCGTTCATCAAGGCGCTGGCCGACGGGACGCTCGATGAAGAAGTGTTCCGCTTCTACGTGCTGCAGGATGCGTACTACTTGAGCCACTTCGCGAAAGTGCAGGCGATCGGCGCCGTCCAGGCGAAGGACCTGGAAACGACGCAGCGGTTCGCGAAGCATGCCGAGGAGACATGCAAATCCGAAATGGCCCTTCACGAAGAATTCTTCGGCCTGCTCGGCGTCACGCCGGAAGAGCACGCGGCCTTCAAGCCGGCGCCGAATGCATACAACTACACCTCGCATATGTACCGGGCGGCCTTCACCGGCGACCTCGCCGACACGCTCGCGGCGCTGCTGCCGTGCTACTGGCTCTACTGGGAAATCGGGGAGCGGCTGAAGGACGCGAAGCCGGGCCACCCGGTCTACGACAAGTGGATCGCGACATACGGCTCCGAATGGTTCGGCGAACTCGTCAACGAACAGATCGAACGCATGGACCGGCTTGCGGAAGAACTGCCGGAAGAGCGTCTGCAGGAACTCGCCGAGCATTTCCGCAAAAGCAGCATCTACGAACTGAAATTCTGGGAGATGGCGTGGACGCTCGAAAAGTGGGAGGCCGCGGTGCAGGAGGCGGTCCGATGAACGGCGACCGGCTTCTGGAGCGGCTCCGGGCGGAACGGCCGCTCATCCACTGCATCACGAACATCGTCGTCGCGAACTTCCAGGCGAACGGCCTGCTCGCGCTCGGCGCATCGCCCGTCATGGCCGACGCCCCTGAAGAAGCCGGCGAGATGTCGGCTGCCGCTTCCTGCACCGTGCTGAACATTGGCACGCTCCGCGCAGACAGCCTGCTCGCGATGGAACTGGCGGGACGGTCGGCGGCCGGAGCGGGCCATCCGGTTGTCCTGGACCCGGTCGGCGCCGGTGCCACGGCCTTCAGGAAGGAAGCCGTGCAGCGGATCCTCGGAAACGTCGATGTGAAGCTCATCCGGTGCAACGCCGGCGAACTCGCGGCGATTGCGGGGGAAGAGTGGCAGGCATCGGGCGTCGATGCAGGGGACGGGGAGATGGATATCCCCCGTGTCGCAGAAAAGGTCGCTATTGAGAAAGGCTGCCTCGTCGCGGTCACCGGGGAGACGGATGTCCTGACCGACGGCCGGGAGACGGTTTTCATTTCCGGCGGGCATCCGCTCCTTTCGAAGGTGACGGGGGCAGGGTGTCTCCTGAGCGCCGTCTGCGGGGCATTCCTTGCAGCCGGCCCGGAAGATCCGTTCCGCGCGGCCGAGACCGCGCTCCGTTTCTACAAGCGGGCCGGCGAGCGGGCGGCGGGCGGCGCGGAAGGCCCGGGCAGCTTCCAGTCCGCGTTCCTCGACGCGCTTTACCGGCTTGATCAAGTGACGGAGAAGACCACAGAAAAACGGGAGGTGGAGACATGACACATGTCGCTTTGACGATCGCCGGTTCCGATTCCGGAGGGGGAGCGGGCATCCAGGCGGATTTGAAGACGTTCCAGGAACTCGGTGTGTTCGGCACATCCGCGCTCACGGCGGTCACCGCCCAGAACACGCTCGGCGTCCACGGCGTCTGGCCGCTGGACCCCGGCGCGGTCACCGCCCAGATCGATGCGGTGTTTTCCGACTTCCGGGTGTCTGCGGTGAAGACGGGCATGCTGTTTTCCGCCGAGATCATCCGCGCGGTGGCGGAGTCGCTCGAACGCGCAGGGCGGCCCGCGCTCGTCGTCGATCCGGTCATGATCGCGAAAGGCGGTGCGCATTTATTGCAGGAAGAGGCGGCGGATGCACTTGTCCGGGAACTGATCCCGCTTGCGGCCGTCGTCACGCCGAACCTGCCGGAAGCAGAAGTGCTCGCCGGCATGGAAATCCATGGCGAAGCCGACATGGAAAAGGCCGGCCGCCGGCTGATCGGCATGGGTGCCCGCGCCGTCATCGTGAAGGGCGGACACCGGACGGATGAACACCGGGCGTCCGATCTGTTCGTGGATGCGGACGGCAACCGGCTCGTTCTTTCGAGCGAACGCATCCAAACAGAAGATACGCACGGAACCGGCTGTACATTCTCCGCGGCGCTCGCCGCATTCCTTGCGGCGGGTCATCCGTTGCCGGAAGCGGCCGCCGGTGCGAAAAAATTCATCCAGGCGGCGATCTCCGACGGTCTCGGCCTCGGGGCGGGCCACGGGCCGACGAACCACTGGGCATTCCACCGCCAGGGCGGCATGACGATGAAAGGGGCGGTTACCGTTGAATCGTGAAAGTCTCGCTCTGTACTTCATCATGGGAAGCCGGAATGCGGCCGGCCGTGATCCGCTCCAAGTGCTTGAGGCGGCTCTCCGCGGCGGGGTGACGTGCTTCCAGCTGCGTGAAAAAGGGAAGGGAAGGCTTGTAGGGGAGGAACTGCATGCATTCGGCGCCGCATGCCGGGACCTCTGCCGCTCTCACGGCGTCCCGTTCATCGTCAACGATGACGCCGGGCTTGCGGTATCGCTCGGAGCGGACGGCCTGCATATCGGCCAGGAAGACGGGGATATCAGGGAGGTTCGGGAGCGGATCGGCGGCGATATGACACTCGGCGTGTCCGCCCATGACCCGGAGGAGGCCCGTGCAGCCGTGCAGGCCGGGGCCGACTACATCGGCATGGGCCCCGTCTATGCGACTTCTTCCAAACCGGATGCCCGTCCGGTTGCCGGAACGGAGCCGATCCGCGCCGCGCGCCGGGAACACCCGGAACTCCCGATCGTCGGGATCGGCGGCATCGGGGCGGCCAATGCGGCGCCGGTCATCCGTTCGGGAGCCGACGGCGTGTCGCTCATCACCGCCATCTCGCATGCCCCCGATCCGGAGCGGGCGGCGCATGATCTCCGGCGGACGGTGGATGCCACACTCATTGAAAGCGGGGCGATCCGGTGAACGGGAAAACGAGAACCCTCATGCTCATGGCGATGTTCACCGCCATCGCCGTCGCCGGATCCGTCTTCGTTTCATTCCCGGCGGGCGTGGCGCGGGCCTATCCGGTCCAGCACGCGGTGAATGTGATCGCCGCCGTCCTGCTCGGGCCGGGGCCCGCCGTCGGCATCGCCTTCCTCACGGCGCTCGTCCGGATCCTCACCGGCACCGGCTCGCTGCTCGCCTTTCCCGGCGGCATGATCGGTGCCCTGCTGGCCGGGCTGCTGTACCGGAAAACCGGCCGCGCCTGGACGGCCGCCGCCGGGGAAATGACCGGAACGGGCGTGATCGCCTCGCTCGTCGCGGCCCCGTATGCGAACCTCTTGATGGGCGCCTCGGCCGGCGCGCTCTTCTTCCTGCCGGCGTTCCTCGTCTCAAGCGTAAGCGGCGCCCTGATCGGCCTTGTGATCGCCCTGCGGCTGGAGACGGGAACAACGCTGAACATGCGGTCGCATCAATCGGGATGACGCGCCCGAAGATTCGTGACGCAAGACACGGGCGTGGAGCGTTGTGTATCTGAGGCGAAACGTTGCGTATCTTTGGCAAAGCGTTGTGTATCTAAGGGGAAACGTTGCGCATCTTTGGCAAAGCGTTGTGTATCTGAGGCGAAACGTTGCTTATCTGAGACAAAACATTGTATTTCCAAGCAGAAACGTTGAATATCTGTAAACGAAAAAAGCGGAGGCACCGGCCCCCGCTTTTCTGATTTTATTATACCATAGAACAGAAAGAAAGTTCAGTCTATTTTTATTTGTCCCCTTCCTCTAGAGTGAAGAGCAGGAGGGGATTCAGTATGGAAGGATTGCCGAAGGGGAAAGTATTTCTCGTGCCGGATGACGGATGGTGGGCAGATTCATACCGGCAGGAGGCGGAATTGCTCGGCCGGCTGCTCGGGCCGGACGTTCGCGGGATCGAGCATATCGGAAGCACGGCGGTACCGGGCATCCGGG
>NZ_LN651372.1:344929-351466 GCF_000826125.2 Bhargavaea cecembensis | reverse complement strand
GGTGCGAAAAAATTCATCCAGGCGGCGATCTCCGACGGTCTCGGCCTCGGGGCGGGCCACGGGCCGACGAACCACTGGGCATTCCACCGCCAGGGCGGCATGACGATGAAAGGGGCGGTTACCGTTGAATCGTGAAAGTCTCGCTCTGTACTTCATCATGGGAAGCCGGAATGCGGCCGGCCGTGATCCGCTCCAAGTGCTTGAGGCGGCTCTCCGCGGCGGGGTGACGTGCTTCCAGCTGCGTGAAAAAGGGAAGGGAAGGCTTGTAGGGGAGGAACTGCATGCATTCGGCGCCGCATGCCGGGACCTCTGCCGCTCTCACGGCGTCCCGTTCATCGTCAACGATGACGCCGGGCTTGCGGTATCGCTCGGAGCGGACGGCCTGCATATCGGCCAGGAAGACGGGGATATCAGGGAGGTTCGGGAGCGGATCGGCGGCGATATGACACTCGGCGTGTCCGCCCATGACCCGGAGGAGGCCCGTGCAGCCGTGCAGGCCGGGGCCGACTACATCGGCATGGGCCCCGTCTATGCGACTTCTTCCAAACCGGATGCCCGTCCGGTTGCCGGAACGGAGCCGATCCGCGCCGCGCGCCGGGAACACCCGGAACTCCCGATCGTCGGGATCGGCGGCATCGGGGCGGCCAATGCGGCGCCGGTCATCCGTTCGGGAGCCGACGGCGTGTCGCTCATCACCGCCATCTCGCATGCCCCCGATCCGGAGCGGGCGGCGCATGATCTCCGGCGGACGGTGGATGCCACACTCATTGAAAGCGGGGCGATCCGGTGAACGGGAAAACGAGAACCCTCATGCTCATGGCGATGTTCACCGCCATCGCCGTCGCCGGATCCGTCTTCGTTTCATTCCCGGCGGGCGTGGCGCGGGCCTATCCGGTCCAGCACGCGGTGAATGTGATCGCCGCCGTCCTGCTCGGGCCGGGGCCCGCCGTCGGCATCGCCTTCCTCACGGCGCTCGTCCGGATCCTCACCGGCACCGGCTCGCTGCTCGCCTTTCCCGGCGGCATGATCGGTGCCCTGCTGGCCGGGCTGCTGTACCGGAAAACCGGCCGCGCCTGGACGGCCGCCGCCGGGGAAATGACCGGAACGGGCGTGATCGCCTCGCTCGTCGCGGCCCCGTATGCGAACCTCTTGATGGGCGCCTCGGCCGGCGCGCTCTTCTTCCTGCCGGCGTTCCTCGTCTCAAGCGNGGTGCGAAAAAATTCATCCAGGCGGCGATCTCCGACGGTCTCGGCCTCGGGGCGGGCCACGGGCCGACGAACCACTGGGCATTCCACCGCCAGGGCGGCATGACGATGAAAGGGGCGGTTACCGTTGAATCGTGAAAGTCTCGCTCTGTACTTCATCATGGGAAGCCGGAATGCGGCCGGCCGTGATCCGCTCCAAGTGCTTGAGGCGGCTCTCCGCGGCGGGGTGACGTGCTTCCAGCTGCGTGAAAAAGGGAAGGGAAGGCTTGTAGGGGAGGAACTGCATGCATTCGGCGCCGCATGCCGGGACCTCTGCCGCTCTCACGGCGTCCCGTTCATCGTCAACGATGACGCCGGGCTTGCGGTATCGCTCGGAGCGGACGGCCTGCATATCGGCCAGGAAGACGGGGATATCAGGGAGGTTCGGGAGCGGATCGGCGGCGATATGACACTCGGCGTGTCCGCCCATGACCCGGAGGAGGCCCGTGCAGCCGTGCAGGCCGGGGCCGACTACATCGGCATGGGCCCCGTCTATGCGACTTCTTCCAAACCGGATGCCCGTCCGGTTGCCGGAACGGAGCCGATCCGCGCCGCGCGCCGGGAACACCCGGAACTCCCGATCGTCGGGATCGGCGGCATCGGGGCGGCCAATGCGGCGCCGGTCATCCGTTCGGGAGCCGACGGCGTGTCGCTCATCACCGCCATCTCGCATGCCCCCGATCCGGAGCGGGCGGCGCATGATCTCCGGCGGACGGTGGATGCCACACTCATTGAAAGCGGGGCGATCCGGTGAACGGGAAAACGAGAACCCTCATGCTCATGGCGATGTTCACCGCCATCGCCGTCGCCGGATCCGTCTTCGTTTCATTCCCGGCGGGCGTGGCGCGGGCCTATCCGGTCCAGCACGCGGTGAATGTGATCGCCGCCGTCCTGCTCGGGCCGGGGCCCGCCGTCGGCATCGCCTTCCTCACGGCGCTCGTCCGGATCCTCACCGGCACCGGCTCGCTGCTCGCCTTTCCCGGCGGCATGATCGGTGCCCTGCTGGCCGGGCTGCTGTACCGGAAAACCGGCCGCGCCTGGACGGCCGCCGCCGGGGAAATGACCGGAACGGGCGTGATCGCCTCGCTCGTCGCGGCCCCGTATGCGAACCTCTTGATGGGCGCCTCGGCCGGCGCGCTCTTCTTCCTGCCGGCGTTCCTCGTCTCAAGCGTAAGCGGCGCCCTGATCGGCCTTGTGATCGCCCTGCGGCTGGAGACGGGAACAACGCTGAACATGCGGTCGCATCAATCGGGATGACGCGCCCGAAGATTCGTGACGCAAGACACGGGCGTGGAGCGTTGTGTATCTGAGGCGAAACGTTGCGTATCTTTGGCAAAGCGTTGTGTATCTAAGGGGAAACGTTGCGCATCTTTGGCAAAGCGTTGTGTATCTGAGGCGAAACGTTGCTTATCTGAGACAAAACATTGTATTTCCAAGCAGAAACGTTGAATATCTGTAAACGAAAAAAGCGGAGGCACCGGCCCCCGCTTTTCTGATTTTATTATACCATAGAACAGAAAGAAAGTTCAGTCTATTTTTATTTGTCCCCTTCCTCTAGAGTGAAGAGCAGGAGGGGATTCAGTATGGAAGGATTGCCGAAGGGGAAAGTATTTCTCGTGCCGGATGACGGATGGTGGGCAGATTCATACCGGCAGGAGGCGGAATTGCTCGGCCGGCTGCTCGGGCCGGACGTTCGCGGGATCGAGCATATCGGAAGCACGGCGGTACCGGGCATCCGGGCCAAGCCGCTCGTCGACCTGCTTGTCGGGGTGGAGGATCTGGAAGCCGTTGACGGGTTTGATTACAAGGCGCTCGCCGTGCACGGTTATTACAAGCTCGGCAACAAGCCGATCGACGGCAAGCGGGTACTGGCAAAGTTTTCCTGTCTGGATCCGCCCGTGAAGACTCATGTTGTCCATGTGGTTGAGCAGGGGGGCCGCTGGTGGCGGGAGCATATCCGGTTCCGCGACCGGCTGCGCGGGGACCCGGCACTCGCCGGGGAATACGAGGAACTCAAGCAGTCCCTGGCCGCCCGCTACCCCGGCGATGAAGCGGCCTACGCGGATGCGAAGCTGCCGTTCGTCCGCCGGGTCCTTGCCGGAGAAGAGCTCTAGTCCGTCCGCCTGCCGGAGCCTAAAAGGCCGATGCGTCCCGGCGAAAAATAAAAAAACCCCGCCGAGGCGGGGGTGCGGCGTCTACTCCTCCGGTTCTTCCGGAAAGAGGAACCAGGAGAGGACGCCGCTGAGAAGGGCGGCGCCGATCGCCATATACAGGCGGTGGAGTTCCGGAACTTCCTGGAATTCCTTGTTGAGGTACCACCAGGCGACGCCGGCGACAATCAGCATGATCGGTATGGCGAATTTAAGTGCACGTTTCACTAGGGTCATCCTTTGGCTCGGTTGTTACGGCTAGTTTATCATATTCCGTCAGCAACGGTCGCCGTGGAAGCCGCAATGGCCTCCGTGGCCGCCAAAGCCGGGATCATAGATGTCGCGGCCCGGTACCGAAGCGGATGTTTCAGTGAAATAGTGACGGGGCACGTTGACGACGTTCTGGCGGTTGACGTTCACAACCGGGTGGACGAACGGAACTTCGCGCTCGGTGAAGGAGTCGTGGAACCGGTAGGTCGTCGGGCAGATGACCGGCCGCGCGCGGCCGCAGGAACCGTGGTGATTCATGTGGTGCATATGGTGCATGTGATCCATGTGATGATGGCGATGCATGAGAACACACCTCCTTTCTCCGTTCCTCTATTAGATGCGGCCGGCGGCCGGGACAGGTGGACGCCTGTCACGGCTTCCGCCGGTTTGCATGCCGCCGGGACGGGAATAAGAATAGAAACAACAGCGAAACCCGCCCGGAAGGAGGAAACCCGCATGAAAAAGGAACGGATCGTGCTGTTCGACGGGGAGTGCAACTTCTGTGACAAAAGCGTCCAGTTCATCATCAAGCGCGATCCCGTCGGACATTTCAAATACGCCTCTCTGCAGAGCGATGTCGGCCGGGAGTTGAGGAAGAAGCACAATATCCCGGACGATGTCGACTCGATGGTGCTGATCGAAGGCGACCGGGCCTACACGAAATCGGCCGCCGCCCTTAATATCGCGAAGAAGCTGGACGGGCTCTGGCACCTGTTGTATCTGTTCATCCTCGTGCCGAAGCCGATCCGCGACCGCGCGTACGATTACGTCGCAGAAAACCGGTTCAAGTGGTTCGGCAAGAAGCAGGTCGATGCATGCATGCTGCCGCCGCCGGATATCCGCAAGCGGTTTCTGGCTTGAACGATCTCATCAAATAAAGGCTGTACGGGATCCGGAGTCCCTCCGGCGTCCCGTGCAGCCTTTTGATTTGGCTCGTCACCGGTTCTTCCTTTTCCTTCTCAGGAAAAAGAACAGGGCGAGGAGCAGAATAATCACCAATCCGATGATGACCAGTGTCGGCGTGTCATAGATGATGAAATACGAGTCTTTCGTTTCGTACATGTCTTCACCTTCCCGTCTTCACCTTGCACTGTGCCATTTCATTTCGGGCCCGTCAAGCGGGCTTTCCGCGCGTTCATTCAAAATTCGATGTGTTCCAGTGCTGGTAGGCGACCACCTCGGACATGTGGGCAAGGCCTTTTGATTCCGCCCGGTGGATCGGGAACCAGCCGTCGCCCTTGTCGAGATACACTTCATGATGAGGGGCCTGGTCGTGATAACCCGTCACTTCGAACGTGCCGTGGCGCCGGAGCACCGCATGGACTTCATAGTCGATCGTCGGGGCGGGGGTGATCGGGTTGCCGACCGAATGCTCCAGCTCGAAGCCGAATTCGCGCCCGTCATGCTCGAGCGGCTCGATCGTGAAGTCGTCGATCGAGGCCGTCCCTTCCTCGCGCTTGCGGCCGGTGATCCCATAGGCGACGGTCTTACCGGCCTCTTTCTTGAAAATAAGCGGGCAGCCGGGGTCCGTATAGGAAAGCGTCACATCGCCGCGCGTCCGGAAACTCCCGCCTTCCGGATCGAAATGACGCCCGTCCCCGTCAAACGTCCGGTTCGGCGACGTGATATTCGGGTTGCCGACCTGCTCTTCGGCAAGGAAAGTCGTGTAGCGGAACCGCCATTTCGCGACCGGCTCGGGCTCCCGCCACTCCTCGACCGGCAGCAGCATCTCGCTCGGCCGGCCGATCATCTTCGTCAGCCAGAACTCCTCGGTGACGTCCTCGCGGGTGGTGGACTCAGGATTGAACAGGCCGACGATCCGGCCGAGTACCGATTTCGGCGAACTCATCGGCTCTTCCGAATCCTGTGCGGGGCGCGTCGCTCGGACGGAATAGACGGACGGGGCGTCCGGCACTTCCCTGTCAATGAAATGAGTGCCCTCGCTCTCGCCGAGAAACACGCCGTCGCGGTACACTTCGTAGCTCTCCACGTCCCGGATCTTCTCCCAAGAAAGGGCGACCTGTGACTTCGCAACGATTGTGGTCACGACAAGCTGGCGCACGGGATTGGCCGTGTCTTTCTTCATTTTCAATGCGGACGTCTGCATGCGGATCACGTCGGTGACCCGGCCGCGGCCGTCCAGGCACTCGACGGCGTAATGGTACATCTTTCCGTGCATCACATCTTCATCCGAATAATCACAGACCGGCCCCTCCTGGACGAGCCGGCCCTCCTTGTACACCCGGTACGATTCACCCGGATCATCCCAGTCAAACTCAATCGATCCCTCGCGGTGGACGACGGACCGGATTTCAAAACGATCAGCTTGTTCCAACTCGCTCACACTCCTTCTCTCCCCGAACCGCCACTGTCTCCGAGTATGGGGACGCATTGTTTTCTCTATACCCGGTTGAAGGAGAGTCTACCACCACAGATCATCGGCCCGGCGGATCGGCGGACGCCCGCACTCCGGAAAAAATCTTCCGGATTCTGAAACGTCCGGGGCCCCCCGCCCGTAAAAGAGAAAAGGAAATCCAAAACGGAAAGAGGGTCACCTCATGATTAACCTGATTTTATTCTCCATCATCGCGGGGCTCGTGCTGGCGTTGCTCGCGGTGCCGTTCCGGATGAGCCGGAAAGTGAAGGAAGAAGGAAAGCTGACTGTCGAGCCGGTCAGGACTGCGCCGCTCCTCATCGGGTCGGCGATTGCGGCGGCGGTGGTCGTGTTCGTCGTTTACTACGCGGGGAACATCGACCGGAACTGGACGTCGCTCTGGCCGGCGGTCGCCGTTGCGGCGGTCCTCGGCGCCGTGCTGTCCGCCGGGAGCGAGCGGAAGCTGCGGACCCTGCTGTCGCTCGCCGCGCTCGCGTTT
>NZ_LN651372.1:304907-344315 GCF_000826125.2 Bhargavaea cecembensis | reverse complement strand
CCCCGAACCGCCACTGTCTCCGAGTATGGGGACGCATTGTTTTCTCTATACCCGGTTGAAGGAGAGTCTACCACCACAGATCATCGGCCCGGCGGATCGGCGGACGCCCGCACTCCGGAAAAAATCTTCCGGATTCTGAAACGTCCGGGGCCCCCCGCCCGTAAAAGAGAAAAGGAAATCCAAAACGGAAAGAGGGTCACCTCATGATTAACCTGATTTTATTCTCCATCATCGCGGGGCTCGTGCTGGCGTTGCTCGCGGTGCCGTTCCGGATGAGCCGGAAAGTGAAGGAAGAAGGAAAGCTGACTGTCGAGCCGGTCAGGACTGCGCCGCTCCTCATCGGGTCGGCGATTGCGGCGGCGGTGGTCGTGTTCGTCGTTTACTACGCGGGGAACATCGACCGGAACTGGACGTCGCTCTGGCCGGCGGTCGCCGTTGCGGCGGTCCTCGGCGCCGTGCTGTCCGCCGGGAGCGAGCGGAAGCTGCGGACCCTGCTGTCGCTCGCCGCGCTCGCGTTTGCCGCGTACGTGCTGACGGCTCCGCTCTTCAACGCCGACAAGAAATACAAGGCGGTCGAAATGGACGAGGCGGTCGAGATCGCCGCATTCGACGAAACGAAGACGCCGGCGAGCGTGCCGCCGAAGTTCGCCCGAAACAAGATGAAGAAAGCGTTCGGACAGGTGCCGAACACGAGCTACTATGAGCTCGGGAAGCTGCAGATCCAGACGGTGGACGGCGACTTCGTCTATATCGCGCCGGTCGAATTCGCCGGGTTCTTCAAGTGGATGAACGCCGGCACGGTGCCCGGGTACTTCACGATGAGCGCGACCGACTCGGCCGACAACCCGAAGTTCGTGAAGACCGAGATGGCTTATACGCCGTCGTCCTACTTCCATAAGAACGTCGAGCGCCATATGCGCAACGCCGAGCCGGGCCTGATTTATCACGGCGACGTGCAGCTTGAAGTCGATGACGACGGCAAGCCGCACTACATCCGGTCGTACGGGAACTTCATCTCTGCGCGGAACGGATTCGACGTGAAAGGGGTCGTCGTCACCGATCCGGAAACCGGAAAGACAGAGCGGTTCGCCCTCGGCAAGATCCCGGACTATATCGACGGAGCGGTTTCGCCGGAAGCCGTCAGCCTCGCAAACAGCTATTACGGGAACTACGTCCACGGCTTCTGGAACTCGAAATTCGGCAAGAAAGACGTGAAGCTGCCGTCCGACGAAGGCGTCGAGGCGAACGTGAGCCCGGTGTTCGACGAGACGGGGCACATGTTCTACTTCACTGACTTCACGAGCCCGAAAGAAGAAGTCGACTCGATGCTCGGCTACGCGCTCACCGACGCACGCACCGGAGAGGCGACATACTATACCGGCAACCTGGAAGAGTCGTACATGGACTCGGCCGGCGCGCTCCAGATCATCGAGAAGAAATTCATCGAAAAGAAATGGAAAGGCGAAATGCCGGTGCTTTACAACTTCTACGGGGAAGCGAGCTGGCTCGTGCCGGTGCTCGACTCGAACGGCTTCCTCCAGAATTACTTCATCGTCTCGGCGGCAAACCCGGAGATCTCGGTCTTTGCCAACTCGCCGAATGAAGCACTGAAACTGTACAAGACGGCCCTCCAGCGCGGCGGCTCGACCGTCGACGGATCGTCGGACGCGGAGGAGGCGAAGGCGCAGGTGACCGTCAAACGCGTATACAAAGAGCGGGCCGGCGACTTCACGATCGTCTCGGTTATGGCGGACGACGGCCGGAACTTCCTCGCCTCGACCGAGTCCGTCCCGCTCGCCGTCTATATCGAGGCAGGCGACCGCCTGGACCTCACATACCTCGAAACCGGCGAACTGTTCCTGCCGGTGAAAGAACTCAAGAACCTCTCGATCGGGGAATAAAAGAAGAGAACGCCCCCTCCGGAACGGATGCGCTTCCGGAGGGGGCTTTTTAGATCCGGGAAAATCAAAAACGCCTCCGCGGCCGCGGAGGCGTCTTCCCGTTCAGACGGGGACCGAAAACGGTTCGAGCAGATCGTCCTTCTGTTCTTCCTTGCCGTGGAAGTCAAAGACATCATCCGCCGGCTCGTATGAATCGCCGTAAAAGTCCGTATCCTTGTATGTGTGGATCTCCCGGTAGATCCGGCGCATGCCGTCGTAGATCGCCTGCTCGACCGCTTCTTCGCCGGCGGCGTCCGGCGCCCAGTACAGGATCTCCAGGTCGTTCTTCTCGCCGGTCGCGAGCGAACGGCGGCTGTATCCGATGCGCCGGGCGTGGCTGAAGCCCTCGCGCGCATAGAATCTCAGGCGCTTGGCGGTGTCGGTGTCCTCGTAGTCGACGGGCTCGACTTCGAGAATCACGGGCTTGCCCTTTTCCTTCAGCTTGCGGACGAGCTTGCCGCCGAGGCCCTGGCCGCGGGATGCGGATGATACGTACAGATAGTCGACGAACAGGAAATCGTCGAATTCGGCGTACATGAGCACATGGTGCGGCCCTTCATCTTTGCCGTACACGCCGTCCTTTTCCTTGAGCAGGGTTTCCATATGATCCTTTGACTTCATCTCTTCGACGGGGAAATACTCGTTCAGCTTGTCATACCAGTTCAAAATTAAATCTCCTCCGGTGTTTTTGGTTTCATCCGGGGGTTTTTTGTTTTAGGGGCTTGATCAAGAGGAAAAAAACAGATGAGAAAAAAATCCTCGTCGCCGTCTGCGGACGGCGGGGGAGTGACGGCTTTTCTCGTTTTTGCCGACCACAACCTTTTCTTTACCCGTCCCCGGGAGGGTTCAAACCTTTTTCCCGATAATTTTTCAATCCGCCTCAAATTAACCGATCCGTGCCGCCGGCAAATCCGTTGCAACCGGGGAACTGCCATTGTATAATTAAGTCAAAGATAGTCAAAGTCAACAACCTATCAAGGGCCGGCCCGGCAGCCGGCGACATGAAAAGAGGTGACTCCGATGCGCAACATCTCGGACATCATTGAAGGATATTTGAAGGCCATCATCGAAACTGAACAGGACGGAATGGCGGAGATCAAGCGAAGCGAGGTCGCCGAAAAATTCCAGTGTGTGCCGTCCCAGATCAACTACGTCATCAACACGCGGTTCACGACTGAGCGCGGCTACATGGTCGAGAGCAAGCGGGGCGGCGGCGGATACATCCGCATCGTCCGGATCCGGCCGCACAGCCGGAAGGACCTGATCGAGCAGATCATCGGAACGATCGACGGAGGCTCCACCCAGGCGATGGCGGAAGACGTCGTCTACCGGCTGATCAGCGAGGACGTGCTGTCAAAGCGCGAGGCGAAGATGATGCTCGCCGCCGTGGACCGGCTCACCCTCATGTCCCAGCTTCCGGAGCGGGATCTCCTCCGTTCCAGGATCATCCAGGCGATGCTCATGACACTGAAATACGAGGAAGCGGGAAGCAGCCGGCCGGACACGGCGAAAGACCGGGACGGGGACCCGCATCAAGATGAGAATAGGGACGGCTGAGCGTTGGCCCGGCCGACCGGAGAGAGGTGTTTGGCTTGATCTGTGACCACTGCCATGAACGGCCGGCGTCGGTCGTCGTGACGCAAAGCAACAACGGGAAAACCCAGGAACGTCATCTGTGCGACGTCTGCGCTTCCCATTTCCACCCGCTCCAGGGTGACTTCGGAAGCGACCCGTTCGGAATCCAGCAATTTTTGTCCAACTGGTTCGGCGGAACGGCCGCCTTTGGAACCGAAGCCGGCCGTCCGCAGAGCGTGGAAGAGGGGTCCCGGTGCCCGTCATGCGGGCTGACGTTCCGCCGCTTCCTTGAACGCGGGAAATTCGGCTGCCCGGAATGCTATGATGCGTTCCGCGGCGAGCTGCCCGCCGTCTTCCGCAAAGTGCAGAACGGACACGTCGAGCACACCGGGAAAGTGCCGGAAAGCTTCAGCGGCCGGGTGTCCGTGGAACGGAAGATCGGGGAACTGAGGGGCCTCATGCAGGAAGCGATCGAAGCCGAGGAGTTCGAGGAGGCGGCCAGGGTGCGGGATGAAATCCGCGGCCTGGAGCGCAGTCTGGAAAGAGGAGGCGACCGGGATGACATCGATTGAGAAATTCCTTCAGAATGCCGTGACCCCCTGGATGGGAAGCCGCGGCGAACATTCCGACATTGTGCTGTCCACCCGGATCCGGCTGGCCCGCAACCTCGCCGGCCGCCGGTTCCCGCTCGACTTCAGCAAGGAGGAGGCCGAGTCGGTCGAGGCGGACGTCTCATCCGTCCTGACCGGCGACGGCGAGCCGTTCTCCTATATCCCGATGGGCAGCATGCCGGCGCTCCAGCGTCAGGTGCTCGTCGAAAAGCATCTGATCAGCCCGCAGCTGGCGGATCCGGAGCGTCCCGGGGCGGTCATCCTGTCCGATGACGAATCCGTCAGCATCATGGTGAATGAAGAAGACCATATCCGCATCCAGGTGATCTATCCGGGGCTTCATCTGATGGAGGCGTTCGAGCGGGCGAACGAGCTCGACGACCGGCTCGAGGCGCGGCTGCCGTACGCCTTCGACGGGGACTTCGGCTTTATTACGAGCTGTCCGACGAACACGGGCACCGGCCTCCGGGCTTCCGTCATGCTGCATCTGCCGGCGCTTTCGATGACGAGCAACATGGGCAGGGTCGCCCAGGCGGTCGCCCGGCTCGGAATGGTCGTCCGGGGCAGCTACGGCGAAGGCTCCGATGCGCTCGGCAATGTCTATCAGGTATCGAACCAGATCACGCTCGGCAAGTCGGAACGCGACATCCTGAAAGATCTCCGGGATCTCACCGAGCGCCTCATCGAGCAGGAGGAACGGGCTCGCCGGGCTCTCCGGGAGCGGTCCGCAGTCCGGCTGGAGGACCGGATCTGGCGCTCCTACGGCATCCTGTCGAACGCCAGGGTGCTCGCGACCGATGAAGCCGCGAACCGGCTGTCCGACGTCCGCCTCGGCATCGACCTCGGCATCATCACGGGCGTCGACGTCTCGGTGCTGAACGAGCTCATGATCTTCATGCAGCCGGCGTTTCTCCAGCAGTTCGCGGGAGAGACGCTCCAGCCGGGGGAACGCGACGAGTTCCGGGCGAAGCTCATGCGGGAACGTCTCGGCGTCGAACGCGGCGGCGGGGAAAAGACGGAGGACTGACCGGCGGTTCCGGGCATATATTTTGAAAGGCGGCCCGGTACGCGTTATAATAGTCAAAGATAGTCAAAATCAATTTCGTCTTCCCTGGCGGTTTTATCGGCCGCCGAAAAGGGGAACGTTCACTTATAGAATCTGATTTTCAAAATAAACTCCGGTTAATTGACCGATTACAAGAGAAGAGAGGGATTTGCATGATGTTCAACCGCTTTACGCAACGCTCGCAGAAAGTGCTCCAGCTTGCCCAGGAAGAAGCGATCCGGATGCGCCATGATGCCATCGGGACTGAACATATCCTGCTCGGCCTCATCCGTGAGGGCGGCGGCATCGCAGCCAAGGCGCTCGAGGCGATCGGCGTGAATTTCGAGACGATCGAGGAAGGCGTCGAGAAGCTCGTCGGCACGGGCTCCAAGGAAGTCGGCCCGATCATCCATTACACGCCGCGCGCGAAGAAAGTCATCGAGCTTTCCCTCGACGAATCGAGGAAGCTCGGACACTCCTACGTCGGCACGGAACACATCCTCCTCGCGCTCATCCGCGAAGGGGAAGGGGTCGCGGCCCGCGTCCTCGCCAACGCCGGCGTCAGCCTGAACAAGGCCCGCCAGCAAGTGCTCCAGCTGCTCGGCAGCAATGAAAACGGCCAGGGCCAGCAAGGAGCGGCAGGCGGCAATCCGTCCGCCAGCACGCCGACGCTCGACGGCCTGGCCCGCGACCTGACTGAGATTGCCCGTGAAGGCACGCTCGACCCGGTCATCGGCCGCTCGAAGGAAATCACCCGCGTCATCGAAGTCCTGTCCCGCCGGACGAAGAACAATCCGGTCCTCATCGGGGAACCGGGCGTCGGGAAGACCGCGATCGCGGAAGGGCTCGCACAGCAGATCGTCAACAACGAAATCCCGGAAACACTCCGTGACAAGCGCGTCATGACGCTCGACATGGGCACGGTCGTCGCCGGCACGAAATACCGCGGCGAATTTGAAGACCGCCTGAAGAAAGTGATGGAGGAGATCCGCCAGGCCGGCAACATCATCCTGTTCATCGACGAGCTCCACACGCTCATCGGCGCAGGGGGCGCGGAAGGCGCGATCGATGCCTCGAACATCCTGAAGCCGGCGCTTTCCCGCGGCGAGCTCCAGTGCATCGGCGCGACGACACTCGACGAGTACCGCAAGTACATCGAGAAGGACGCCGCCCTCGAACGGCGCTTCCAGCCGATCCAGGTCGACGAGCCGAACGTCGAGGACACGATCAAGATCATGTACGGCCTCCGCGACCGCTACGAGGCGCATCACCGCGTGAAAATCACCGACGAAGCGGTCGAAGCGGCCGCCAAGCTGTCCGATCGCTACATTTCCGACCGGTTCCTTCCGGACAAGGCGATCGACCTGATCGATGAAGCCGGATCGAAAGTCCGCCTGCGCTCGTTCACGACGCCGCCGGACCTGAAGGAACTCGAAGCGAAGCTCGACAGCATCCGTTCCGAAAAGAACGCCGCCGTCCAGAGCCAGGAATTCGAAAAAGCGGCTTCGTTCCGCGACAAGGAACAGAAGCTGAAAGAGGAACTCGAGAAGACGAAGGAAGACTGGAAAGAAAAGCAGGGCAAGGAAGAATCCGAAGTGACGGTCAACGACGTCGCCGAAGTCGTCTCCATGTGGACCGGCGTCCCGGTCTCGAAGATCGCGGAAACCGAAACCGCCAAGCTCCTCAACATGGAGGAAGTGCTGCATGAGCGCGTCGTCGGCCAGAACGAAGCGGTCGATGCCGTCTCCCGGGCCATCCGCCGGGCGCGCGCCGGCCTGAAGGATCCGAAGCGCCCGATCGGCTCGTTCATCTTCCTCGGACCGACCGGCGTCGGGAAAACCGAACTTGCCCGCGCGCTCGCGGAGGTCATGTTCGGCGACGAGGATTCCATGATCCGGATCGATATGTCCGAATACATGGAGAAACACTCGACGTCCCGTCTCGTCGGCTCGCCTCCGGGCTATGTCGGCTTTGAAGAAGGCGGCCAGCTGACGGAGAAAGTCCGCCGCAAGCCGTACTCGGTCGTCCTGCTTGATGAGATCGAGAAGGCCCACCCGGACGTGTTCAACATCCTCCTGCAAGTGCTCGAGGACGGACGTCTCACCGACTCCAAAGGCCGCACGGTCGACTTCCGGAACACGGTGCTCATCATGACGTCGAACGTCGGCGCGGAAACGCTCAAGCAGAACCGGTACGTCGGCTTCAACCTTCAAGAAGGCGCCGGCAAGGACTACAAGGACATGAAAGACACGATGCTTGCAGAACTGAAGAAGGCATTCCGTCCCGAGTTCCTGAACCGGGTCGACGAAATGATCGTCTTCCACTCGCTCGGCAAAGAAGAGCTCAAAGAGATCGTCGACCTCATGTCCGACCAGCTCAGCAAACGGCTGGCCGAACAGGACATCGAACTGGAGATCACCGCAGCCGCGAAAGACAAGATCGCCGAAGAAGGCTACGATCCGGAATACGGCGCGCGTCCGCTCCGCCGGGCACTCCAGAAACATGTCGAGGACCGGCTGTCCGAAGAGCTCCTGAGGGGCCATGTGCTCACCGGCCACAAAGTCATCTTCGACGTGGATGCCGACGGGGAATTCTCCGTCCGCACCGACGGGGAGGCCCAGATCGAAGAGCCTGCCTCCGCCGGCAGCGGCAAGGAGTGACCCGGGTGCCGAACAGTGCGCCCTGCTTCGAAAAATGATATAATGGAATAAATAAACAGGAACCGGACATCCCGGCCGCCGCACGAGGCGTCCCCGGGATGTCCTTTCCGTGCCTGGAGGTCCAAATGGCGAAAAAGAAAACGAAGTTCATGTGCCGGGATTGCGGATACGAGTCGCCGAAGTGGATGGGCCGGTGCCCGGGCTGCGGTGAATGGAACACAATGGACGAGGAAGTCGAAATCGTCTCGAAAAACACAAGGGGGGCATTCCGGACGGAAGCCGGCGTTGCAAGCAAGGCCTCCCCGATCACATCCGTCGAAACACAGGAAGAGCCGAGGGTCGAGACGGCCTTCGGCGAGCTCAACCGCGTGCTTGGCGGCGGGGTCGTCCCCGGATCGCTCATCCTCATCGGCGGGGATCCGGGAATCGGGAAGTCAACGCTCCTCCTCCAGGTGTCGTCGCTGCTGGCCGAAAAGGGGCGCCGGGTCCTCTACATCTCCGGCGAGGAATCAGTCCGCCAGACGAAACTCCGCGCCGAACGGATCGGCGTCACGTCTCCCGAGCTTTATATTTATTCCGAAACCGACATGGCGCACATCCGGCAGTCGATCGACGAGCTCAAGCCCGAGTTCGTCATCGTCGACTCGATCCAGACGGTGCACCATCCGGATATCACCTCCGCCCCGGGGAGCGTCTCCCAGGTGCGCGAGTGCACCGCGGAGCTGATGCGGATCGCGAAGACGACCGGGACGGCGATCTTCCTCGTCGGGCACGTCACGAAGGAAGGCCAGATCGCGGGCCCGCGCCTGCTCGAGCATATGGTCGACACGGTGCTTTACTTTGAAGGGGAGCGCCATCACACGTACCGGATCCTCCGGAGTGTGAAAAACCGGTTCGGCTCGACGAACGAGATGGCGATCTTCGAGATGCTCCAGTCGGGGCTGAAGGAAGTGCTGAACCCGTCCGAGCTGTTCCTGCAGGAGCGCTCCCAGGGCTCGGCCGGTTCCACGGTCGTCGCCTCAATGGAAGGGACCCGGCCGATCCTCGTCGAAATCCAGGCGCTCGTTACCCAGTCGAGCTTCAACTATCCGAAGCGGATGGCGACCGGGCTCGACCAGAACCGGGTGTCCCTCCTCATGGCGGTGCTCGAGAAGCGGATGAACATGCTGCTCCAGACGTCCGATGCCTACATCAAAGTTGCGGGCGGCGTGAAGCTCGACGAGCCGGCGATCGACCTCGCCGTCCTCATGAGCATCGTCTCCAGCTACCGCGACGCCGCGGTCGGCGCGGGCGACGTATTCATCGGCGAAGTCGGCCTGACAGGCGAAATCCGCCGGGTCTCCCGCATCGAGCAGCGCGTCCAGGAAGCAAAGAAACTCGGCTTCCGGCGGGCAATCATCCCGTCCTCCAACATGGGCGGCTGGGATTACCCGGAAGGCATCACCGTCGTCGGCGTCGAAACCGTCGCCGACGCACTGAAAGAAGCATTCAAATGAGCCGCGCCGGAACACCCGGCCGCGCTTTGGCATAAAGTAGGACAAGGCGGTCCCGTTGCAACCATGCGGCGGGGCCGTTTTTTGTTTGGGGGCGGGGGAGAGGGGAGGTGAGGACGATCGTGGCCGGGACTTTGGTTTGAATCTATCAACTGTTTTTGCGGAAGTTGACATTCGCTCCCACGGCCCCCACGAAAAATAAAATTCACACAGAGAACCGGACACCACCGGTTGAATTCGGAGTAAGGAGGATGAATTCGGAGTAAGGAAGGTAAATTCGGAGTATGGAGCGGAAAATCGGAGTAAGGAAGATGAAATCGGAGTAAGGAGTGGAAAATCGGAGTAAGGGAGACAAATTCGGAGCATGGAGCAGAAAATCGGAGTAAGGGAGATGAAATCGGAGTATGAAGTAGAAAATCGTATTGCATGGGGGGATAAAATCAACGCTCTATTTGCAAATTAGAGATTCTAATTAAAATTCGGCCTGTGCAATTGCAAATCTACCGCTCTAATTGCAACTTTCCCGTTCTAATTGCAAATCCCGTCCTCTAATTGCAACTTTTCCGTTCTAATTGCAAATCCCGGCCTCTAATTGCAACTTCCCCGTTCTAATTGCAAATCCGATGCTCTAATTGCAACTATCCCGTTCTAATTGCAAATCCAACACTCTAATTGCAACTATCCCATTCTAATTGCAACTCCATCGCTTCAAGCGAGTTCCACTCGCCCTCAGCCCCCATATCCCAAACGGGCTACGCATATCGTAAATCCACTTCCCCTGTTCCGCCTTCCCGGTCCCGCAT
Organism: Bhargavaea cecembensis; assembly: GCF_000826125.2. Lineage (GTDB taxonomy): Bacteria > Bacillota > Bacilli > Bacillales_A > Planococcaceae > Bhargavaea > Bhargavaea cecembensis_B. Next base: position 334,188 of record NZ_LN651372.1, on the reverse strand, counting down.
CGGCCGGTCTTCCCGGACTTGAGCCGGGTGCGGAACTTTGAGTGGACTGCAGCCGTCTTATTCCTTGTGCGGCGCGGGTTTGGCCCTTGTTTTCCGTGGGAAAGGAAGTTCACCGCCCGAACGTGTATAATTTAAGCAAGGAGGTGAAAGAAAATGCTGAAGATTACCGTACAAGTCGTGTATGTGCTGGTCGGGAGCACGCTTGGCGTCATATTCCTTCCGTCTTTATTCGAATTTTTTTCTATTACCCAGCCATGGCTTGACAATGGGTACGTCGCCGCGCTCATCGGCGCCCTCGTATTCTATCTGCTGAGCCTGCTCCTCGCCGAACCGAGCGTCAATTTCATCAAATGGATTGAGGAGAAGCTGCTCAAGGCACCTGTCATTGATCTGCTGTTCGGTACGCTTGGGCTGATCATCGGCCTCATCGTCGCGTTTCTGCTCAGCTTTGCGGTCGGGGCGATCCGGCTTCCCGGTGTCACGGATGTGGTGACGGTCATCTTGACGATCCTGCTCGGCTATCTCGGTTTCCAGGTCGGGTTCCAGAAGCGCGAAGAACTGCTCCAGATGTTCTCCCGCAGCGGAAACGACCGGAAAAAGGCCGATGATACACCGGTGCCGGAAACGGCCACGCAGAAAATCCTCGACACGAGTGTCATCATCGACGGGCGGATCGCGGACATTTCGGCGACCGGCTTCCTTGAAGGGGAGCTCATCATCCCGCAATTCGTGCTCACCGAACTCCAGCACATCGCCGACTCCTCGGATTCGCTGAAGCGCACGAAAGGCCGCCGCGGGCTCGATGTCCTGCGGCGCATCCAGGAAGAGCGGAAAACCGGCGCCGTCATCACCGACGAGGACTTCGAGGATGTTCCGGAGGTCGACATGAAGCTCGTCCGCCTGGCGAAGAAAAACGGCGGGGTCGTCGTGACGAATGACTTCAACCTGAACAAAGTGTGCGAATTGCACCACGTGCCCGTGCTCAACATCAACGACCTCGCAAATGCCGTCAAGCCGGTCGTCATCCCCGGCGAAGAGATGCGGGTCACCGTCATCAAGGAAGGCAAGGAATCCAACCAGGGCGTCGCGTATCTCGACGACGGCACGATGATCGTCATCGAGAACGGCAAGAGCCAGATCGGCAAGCTGATCACCGTCACCGTGACGAGCGTCCTGCAGACGTCCGCCGGCCGGATGATCTTTGCCAAGCCCGAACTGAAACTGAAAAACTGACGGACGGCGGGGCGAACGGGTCCCGCCCTTCCGTCTTGATGGAGTGTGGCGCTGATGGAATACACAGTCATGCTGCCGGCGGCGGGAAGCGGCCGGCGGATGGGAGCTGGAGAGAACAAGCTGTTCCTGCCGCTCGGCGGTTTGCCGATTCTCATCCGGACGCTCGGCGTGTTTGAACGGGATCCGGCCTGCCGGCAAATCATTCTCGCCGTCCGGTCCGACGAGCGCGGGCGCATCCGCGGAATGTTGTCCGGTGCGGGCATCACGAAGGTGACCGCCATGCCGGACGGTGGACAGGAACGCCAGGACAGTGTGCATGCATGCGTCCGCGCGTTTATGGAAGCGGGCGGCCAAGATGATTCGGTCGTCATGGTGCATGATGCGGCCCGGCCGTTCATTTCTCCGAAAGTGATCGGCGAGCTTGCTGCGACGGCCGCGGAACACGGCGCCGCGATTGCCGCCGTCCGGGCGAAGGATACCGTCAAGCAGGTCCGGGACGGATTGGTCCAGTCGACCCCCGACCGGGAGGAACTCTGGCTCGTCCAGACCCCGCAGGCGTTCCGTGCCGGGCTCCTCGCCGAGGCGGAAAGCCGGGCTGAAGCGGACGGATTCCTCGGAACGGACGAATCGATGCTCGTCGAACGGTCCGGGCACCCTGTCCGGATCGTCGAAAGCACTTATGACAATGTGAAAATGACGACGAAAGAAGACCTCGCGATCGGCGAGGTCCTGCTGAAACGGCTGGAGGAGGAAAAAGAATGATCAGAATCGGACAAGGATTTGACGTACACGAATTTGCGGAGGGGCGCCCGCTCATCATCGGCGGCGTGACCATCCCTCACGAGCGCGGCCTCACCGGCCATTCGGACGCGGACGTGCTGCTCCACACCGTGACCGACGCGGCACTCGGCGCGATCGGCGAAGGCGACATCGGGCACCATTTTCCGGACACCGACGCCGCCTTCAAGGACGCGGACTCCGCCGTCCTGCTCGAGCGGGTCTGGTCGGTCGTCCGCGAACGCGGCTACCGTCTCGGCAACATCGACTGCACAATCATGGCCCAGCGCCCGAAAATGGCCCCGCACATTCCTGCCATCCGGACCCGCATCGCCGGACTGCTCCAGGCGGACGAGGACCGGGTGAACGTCAAGGCGACGACGACCGAAAAACTCGGCTTCGTCGGCCGGGAAGAAGGCATCGCGGCGATGGCCGTGATTCTTTTGGAGAAAGAATGAAATGATATCCGCCGGCCCATCCTGATGACGGGCCGGTTTCCTTTATTGGCCGGCGGGGCGCTTTTGAAAACGGCGGACGCGCCTTTGAATCGGAATCGCGCGCCTTCGGAAATAAATGCGGCGGAACCCGCCTTCGGAAAACCGTCCCGCGCCTTCGAATCCGGGAAGTGCGCCTTCGAAAATGCGCATCACCCCATTCACCCGCCCCGGCCGCCCCAAACCGTGCGGCCTATGGTAAAATGGACGGAGCCTAAAAACATTGAACGCATGACAGGAGGAACCACTCATGACACAGGAAGTCCGTGTACGATACGCGCCGAGTCCGACGGGGCATCTCCACATCGGGAACGCCCGGACCGCGCTCTTTAATTACCTTTTCGCCCGCCACAACGGCGGCAAGTTCATCATCCGGATCGAGGATACCGATGCGAAGCGGAACATCGAGGGCGGCGAGGAATCGCAGCTTCATTATCTGAAATGGCTCGGCATCGACTGGGACGAGAGCATCGATGTCGGCGGGGAATACGGCCCGTACCGCCAGTCGGAGCGGAATGATCTGTATAAAGAGCTGTACGACAGCCTGCTCGAAAAAGGCCTGGCGTACAAATGCTACTGCACCGAGGAAGAGCTCGAGGCAGAGCGCGAGGCGCAGCAGGCGCGCGGGGAGATGCCGCGCTACAGCGGGAAGTGCCGCCATCTGACGGACGAGGACCGGGCGGAGCGCGAGGCGGAGGGCCGGAAGCCGAGCATCCGGATCGCCGTGCCGGAAGGCCGCACGTACAAATTCGATGACATGGTGAAAGACGAAGTGTCGTTCGAGTCGGGCGACTTTGGCGACTGGGTTATCGTGAAAAAAGACGGCGTGCCGACGTACAACTTCGCCGTCGCGATCGACGATCACTATATGAAGATCACGCATGTGCTGCGCGGGGACGACCATATTTCGAACACGCCAAAGCAGATGATGATCTATGAGGCGTTCGGCTGGGAGGCGCCGAAGTTCGGCCACATGACGCTCATCGTGAATGAAAGCCGCAAAAAGCTGTCGAAACGTGACGAGTCGATCATCCAGTTCATCGAGCAGTACGAGGAACTCGGCTATCTGCCGGATGCGCTCTTCAACTTCATCGCACTCCTCGGCTGGTCCCCGAAAGGAGAGGACGAGATCTTCTCCCGCGAGGCGTTCATCGACATGTTCGACCCGGACCGCCTTTCAAAGTCGCCGGCCCTGTTCGACAAGCAGAAGCTCACCTGGATGAACAACCAGTATGTGAAGGAACTGCCGCTTGAAAAGGTGGTCGCCCTCGCCCTGCCGCATCTCCAGAAAGCGGGCCTCCTGCCGGACGAGCTGTCGGAGGATCAGCGCGAATGGGCGGAGCGGCTCATCGCCCTTTATCAGGAGCAGATGAGCTACGGTGCGGAAATTGTCGAACTGTCCGCCCAGTTCTTCCGCGACGACATCGAATACGATGAGGAGGCAAAGGCCGTCCTCGCCGGGGAGCAGGTGCCGGAAGTGATGACCGCGTTCAAGGCGCAGCTCGAATCGCTCGAATCGTTCGACCCCGCGTCGATCAAAGCGGCGATCAAGGCCGTCCAGAAAGAGACCGGCCACAAAGGGAAGAACCTGTTCATGCCGATCCGCGTCGTCACGACGGGCCAGACGCACGGGCCGGAACTCCAGGAGTCGATCTCGCTCCTCGGCCGCGACAAAGTGATCAAGCGGGTCTCCGCGTACGCGGGCTGATTCCCGCCGCGGCGGGACGGGCGGAACGATTGACTTTCCGCCCGTCCCCTGTACAATAAAAAGAAAGAACAANGCCGACGTACAACTTCGCCGTCGCGATCGACGATCACTATATGAAGATCACGCATGTGCTGCGCGGGGACGACCATATTTCGAACACGCCAAAGCAGATGATGATCTATGAGGCGTTCGGCTGGGAGGCGCCGAAGTTCGGCCACATGACGCTCATCGTGAATGAAAGCCGCAAAAAGCTGTCGAAACGTGACGAGTCGATCATCCAGTTCATCGAGCAGTACGAGGAACTCGGCTATCTGCCGGATGCGCTCTTCAACTTCATCGCACTCCTCGGCTGGTCCCCGAAAGGAGAGGACGAGATCTTCTCCCGCGAGGCGTTCATCGACATGTTCGACCCGGACCGCCTTTCAAAGTCGCCGGCCCTGTTCGACAAGCAGAAGCTCACCTGGATGAACAACCAGTATGTGAAGGAACTGCCGCTTGAAAAGGTGGTCGCCCTCGCCCTGCCGCATCTCCAGAAAGCGGGCCTCCTGCCGGACGAGCTGTCGGAGGATCAGCGCGAATGGGCGGAGCGGCTCATCGCCCTTTATCAGGAGCAGATGAGCTACGGTGCGGAAATTGTCGAACTGTCCGCCCAGTTCTTCCGCGACGACATCGAATACGATGAGGAGGCAAAGGCCGTCCTCGCCGGGGAGCAGGTGCCGGAAGTGATGACCGCGTTCAAGGCGCAGCTCGAATCGCTCGAATCGTTCGACCCCGCGTCGATCAAAGCGGCGATCAAGGCCGTCCAGAAAGAGACCGGCCACAAAGGGAAGAACCTGTTCATGCCGATCCGCGTCGTCACGACGGGCCAGACGCACGGGCCGGAACTCCAGGAGTCGATCTCGCTCCTCGGCCGCGACAAAGTGATCAAGCGGGTCTCCGCGTACGCGGGCTGATTCCCGCCGCGGCGGGACGGGCGGAACGATTGACTTTCCGCCCGTCCCCTGTACAATAAAAAGAAAGAACAACGAAAAGCGACGAAGAGGAGAAGTACGTTGCGCATGCTCGACAGAGAGGGCCGCCGCCGGCTGAAAGCGGCCCGGGCCGCTGCGCGCGGAAATGCACCTCGGAGCGCCGGACCGAAAACCAGTAGGCCGGCCGGAACGCCCCCGTTACGGGCGCCGAGGGGGGAAGGGCCCGCACGGTCATCCGTGCGCCGCCCTTCCCAATCCAGAGTGGAACCGCGCATTCAAGGCGTCTCTGTCAAATCGACAGAGACGTCTTTTTAATTGCCGGGAAACGGATGCGGCCGGAACGCCCCGGCCCTCCGTCCATCGCCGCGCCACACTCCGGTTTTCGTGATTTTGGAGGGAGACGAACATGTTCAAACGAATGAAAGAAGATATTGCGACCGTGTTCGACCAGGACCCGGCGGCCCGGAGCTCGTTTGAGATTGTGCTCACTTATGCGGGCCTTCATGCGGTCTGGGGCTACCAGATCGCCCATTGGTTTCACGGTCGCCGGCTGTATTTCCTCGCCCGGGCGGTATCGCAGTTCACCCGGTTCCTGACGGGGATCGAGATCCACCCGGCTGCGCAGATCGGCCGCCGGCTGTTCATCGATCACGGAGCGGGCGTCGTGATCGGGGAGACGTGCGTCATCGGCGATGATGTGACGCTCTACCAGGGCGTCACGCTCGGCGGGACGGGCAAGGAGAAGGGCAAGCGCCACCCGACGCTCGGGAACAATGTGCTCGTCGCATCGGGCGCGAAGGTGCTCGGATCGATCACGCTCGGTGACAACGTCAAGGTCGGGGCCGGTTCGGTCGTCCTGAAAGACGTGCCGCCGGATTCGACCGTCGTCGGCATACCCGGAAAGATCGTCGTGCAGAATGGCGTCAAGGTGACGAAGAAGCTCGACCATCAGAACCTGCCGGACCCGGTCACGGATAAATGCAACATGCTTGAGCGGAAAATCGCCGTCCTTGAAGAAGAGGTCGGGCGGCTGAAGGAACAGATGAAGGAGGAACATCGATGAGCATCGAAATTTACAACACACTGACGAGGAAGAAGGAGCCGTTCGTCCCGATCGAGGAAGGGAAAGTAAAGATGTACGTGTGCGGCCCGACCGTCTACAACTACATCCACATCGGGAACGCCCGGCCGGTCATCGTCTATGACACCGTCCGCAACTACCTCGAATACAAGGGCTATGACGTTGATTACGTGTCGAACTTCACCGACGTGGACGACAAGATCATCAAAGCCGCCAATGAGCACGGCGAAGAAGTCGGCGAACTGACGGACCGGTTTATCCAGGCTTATTTCGATGACATCGAGGCGCTCGGCTGCCGGCATGCGGATGAGCATCCGCGCGTCACAGAACATATCACCGACATCATCGACTTCATTTCCGTCCTGATCGACAAGGGCTATGCGTACGAGTCGGACGGGGACGTCTATTACCGGACGCGGAAGTTCGACGGCTACGGGAAGCTCTCCCATCAGTCGATCGACGAGCTGAAGGTCGGCGCCCGCATCCAGGCCGGCGAGAAGAAGGACGATGCGCTTGATTTTGCCCTCTGGAAGGCCGCGAAGCCCGGGGAGATCTCCTGGGACAGTCCGTGGGGCAAGGGCCGCCCGGGCTGGCACATCGAATGCTCGGTCATGGCCCGGGAAGTGCTCGGCGACACGATCGACATCCACGCCGGCGGCCAGGACCTCGCCTTCCCTCACCATGAGAACGAAATCGCCCAGAGTGAGGCCCGCACCGGGAAGACATTCGCCAACTACTGGATGCACAACGGCTATATCAACATCGACAATGAAAAAATGTCGAAATCACTCGGAAACTTCGTGCTCGTCCACGACATCCGCCAGACGATCGACCCGCAGGTGCTCCGCTTCTTCATGCTGTCGGTCCACTACCGCAACCCGATCAACTTCTCGGAAGAGCTGATCGACAGCGCCGCAAACGGCCTCGGCCGGCTGCGGACCGCCTACCGGAACGTCCTCCACCGGCTGGACACGACAGCCGACAACGGAGATCAGGAAGACATCTGGCTCCATAAGCTCGAAGGGGAGCGGAAAGCGTTCGAGACGGCGATGGACGACGATTTCAACACGGCGAACGCCATTTCGACGTTATTCGACATTGCCCGCCTTTCAAACACCTACCTGAACGAAAAGAACACCGGGCGCCGCGTGCTCGAAGCGTTCAGCGATACATTTGCGGAACTCTCCGGCGTCCTTGGCATCCGGCTTGAGGAAGAGCAGGAGGAGCTGCCGTCCGAAGAGATCGAGGCGCTCATCGCCGAACGCGAACAGGCCCGCAAAGACCGGAACTTCGCCCGTGCCGACGAAATCCGCGACGAGCTGCTCGCCCGGGGGATCGTCCTTGAAGACACGCGGCAGGGCGTCCGCTGGAAAAGGGGCTGAGCAAGATGACGACCATCACCGAATCCGACATCCGGCAGCTGAATGCGCTCACGCTCGCCTACATGGGCGACGCGGTCTATGAGCAGGCGGTGAGGGAACACCTCATCCGCTCCGGCAGGGTCAAGCCGAACACGCTCCACAAGCTCGCGACCCGCTACGTGTCCGCCGTCGCCCAGGCCTCCGCGGTGCGGGCGATGGAGGCGGACGGCTTCCTGTCAGAAGGGGAGCGGGCGGTCGTCCGCCGCGGGCGCAATGCCAAGGCGGGCCATGTGCCGAAGAACACCGATGTCCAGACGTACAACTACAGTTCCGCATTCGAGGCGCTCATCGGATGGCTTTATCTGCTCGGCCGGACGGACCGGCTCGAAGAAGTCATCGGGTGCGCGATCGGGCACGCCGAAAAGGAAAAGGAGGACGGACGATGACGAACAGGGAAGAAGAGATCATCGCGGGGCGCAACCCCGTGCTTGAAGCGCTCCGCTCCGGACGCCAGCTCAATAAAATCTGGCTTGCCGAAGGGATGCAGAAGGCCGGGTCATCCGACATTCGCCGGCTTGCGAAGGAAGCGGGCGTCGTGGTCCAGCAGGTGCCGAAAAAGAAACTCGATCAGCTGACCGAGCTCACCCACCAGGGTGTCGCGGCAAGCGTCGCCGCCTATGACTATGCGGAACTCGATGACCTGTTCCGCCGGGCAGAACAGGCGGGCGAGGATCCGTTCTTCCTGATCCTCGACGAACTCGAGGATCCGCATAACCTCGGCTCGATCCTCAGGACGGCGGACGCCTCCGGGGTGCACGGCATCATCATCCCGAAGCGCCGGTCCGTCGGCCTGACCGGCGTCGTCGCCAAAGCATCGACCGGGGCGATCGAGCATGTGCCCGTCGTCCGGGTCGGCAACATGGCGCAAACCGTCGATGAATTGAAAGGGCGCGGCGTCTGGATCGCCGGCACCGATGCGAAAGGCACCGCCGATTACCGCAACATGGACGCGGGGCTGCCGCTCGCCGTCATCATCGGGAGCGAAGGCCGGGGCATGTCCCGGCTCCTCACGGAAAAGTGCGACTTCCTGTACAGCCTTCCGATGGTCGGGCATGTCAATTCGCTCAACGCTTCCGTGGCGGCGGCGCTCCTCATGTACGAAGTGTTCAGGAAGAGGAAGCCGGCTGACGGGCAAGCGTGATGGATGTCCTGCTCGTCGACGGCTACAACATCATCGGGGCCTGGCCGGAACTGACGGCGCTCCGCGACGGGCAGCTCGAGGACGCGCGGGACCTTCTCATCGGGATGATGGCCGAGTACCGGGCATACACGGGGTGGCGGGTCATCGTCGTCTTTGACGCCCAGTTCGTGCCCGGCATCGCCACAACCGACCGCCGCAATGACGTCGAGATCATTTTCACGAGGGAGAACGAAACGGCGGACGAACGGATCGAGCGGCTTGCCTCCGAACTCGGCAGCCGCCGCGTGCAGGTCCATGTCGCCACTTCGGACCATACCGAACAGCGGGTCATCTTCGCGCAGGGCGCCCTGCGGAAATCCGCCAGGGAGCTCCGGATCGAAATGGATGGGATCCGGCGCGGCATCGCCGGCCGGGTGAAGGAACTCCAGGAAAAACGCCCGTTCTCGAAGATCCCGCTTTCGGACGATGTGGCCGAAATTTTTGAAAAATGGCGCCGCGGACTGAAATGAACGGTTGACGTTAAAAATTTCCTTCCTGTATACTGGTAATCACTACGCGATGAGGACCGGGGTGATCTGAGTGTTGGCAAACAGCCGGGATGAGGTTCATGTGGACGGGTTAGACAGCTTCAGTGATGAGACGCTCGTGGAGATGGTGCATTCCGGGCGGACCGACGCCCTGGATTTCCTCATCAGGAAGTATCAGTACTTCGTGCGGATGAAAGCGCGTTCGTACTTCCTGGTCGGCGCAGACCGGGAGNACCGCAACATGGACGCGGGGCTGCCGCTCGCCGTCATCATCGGGAGCGAAGGCCGGGGCATGTCCCGGCTCCTCACGGAAAAGTGCGACTTCCTGTACAGCCTTCCGATGGTCGGGCATGTCAATTCGCTCAACGCTTCCGTGGCGGCGGCGCTCCTCATGTACGAAGTGTTCAGGAAGAGGAAGCCGGCTGACGGGCAAGCGTGATGGATGTCCTGCTCGTCGACGGCTACAACATCATCGGGGCCTGGCCGGAACTGACGGCGCTCCGCGACGGGCAGCTCGAGGACGCGCGGGACCTTCTCATCGGGATGATGGCCGAGTACCGGGCATACACGGGGTGGCGGGTCATCGTCGTCTTTGACGCCCAGTTCGTGCCCGGCATCGCCACAACCGACCGCCGCAATGACGTCGAGATCATTTTCACGAGGGAGAACGAAACGGCGGACGAACGGATCGAGCGGCTTGCCTCCGAACTCGGCAGCCGCCGCGTGCAGGTCCATGTCGCCACTTCGGACCATACCGAACAGCGGGTCATCTTCGCGCAGGGCGCCCTGCGGAAATCCGCCAGGGAGCTCCGGATCGAAATGGATGGGATCCGGCGCGGCATCGCCGGCCGGGTGAAGGAACTCCAGGAAAAACGCCCGTTCTCGAAGATCCCGCTTTCGGACGATGTGGCCGAAATTTTTGAAAAATGGCGCCGCGGACTGAAATGAACGGTTGACGTTAAAAATTTCCTTCCTGTATACTGGTAATCACTACGCGATGAGGACCGGGGTGATCTGAGTGTTGGCAAACAGCCGGGATGAGGTTCATGTGGACGGGTTAGACAGCTTCAGTGATGAGACGCTCGTGGAGATGGTGCATTCCGGGCGGACCGACGCCCTGGATTTCCTCATCAGGAAGTATCAGTACTTCGTGCGGATGAAAGCGCGTTCGTACTTCCTGGTCGGCGCAGACCGGGAGGATATCATCCAGGAGGGGATGATCGGCCTCTACAAGGCGATCCGCGACTTCAGGGGGGACAAGCTCAGCTCGTTCCGTGCATTTGCCGAACTGTGCATCACGCGGCAGATCATCACGGCGATCAAGACCGCGACCCGCCAGAAGCATATCCCGCTCAACTCGTCGGTGTCGCTCGACAAGCCGATCTATGACGAGGAGTCGGAACGGACGCTGCTCGACATGCTGACGGGACCCGAGGAGGACGACCCCGCGGATCTGATGGTCCACCGGGAGGAGTTCGCCCGGCTCGAACAGGAGATGAACGAGGTGCTGAGCGTGCTGGAGCGCCAGGTGCTGGCCCTCTACCTGGAGGGCCGGAGCTACCAGGAAATCTCTGTTGCGCTCGGCCGCCAGGTGAAGTCGATCGACAACGCCCTCCAGCGCATCAAGCGGAAACTGGAACAGCACCTCACCGCCGGCATCGGGCGGTGAAGTGCCCCTGCGGCGCATTGACAGCAGAGCCGTGCAGGTGATAGTCTGAAAGCGGACCGATCAGCGGGGCCGGCCTGCATGGCTGTCGCCCCTGGACAGCCCGCTTCGCTTTTGATTCATCCAGCTGCGGGCGGCGGAGGCTCGGGGTCATAAGTCATGATGCGCCGCGAAGCAGGCTTCGCTTTGCATCCCGCCTTATGCCTGTCGCCTCCAACCAGCCGCCCTCCGCTTTTGATTCATCCAGCTGCGCGGGCTAGCCCCTCGGGGTCATAAGTCCGTTCGCTGCGCGAGGCAGGCCTCGCTCCGCAAACCGCCTTATGCCTGTCGGGGCTGGACGACCCGCTTCGCTTTTGATTCACGACACTGCTTGTTCCGGTGCAATTATATATTCCTTATTATTTTTCATTCCGGAGGTTTGGCGATACAATGGGCAAGATTCGCGAGTTTTTCAACGGCGTCGTTTCGGAGATGCGGAAGGTCAGCTGGCCGAAACGCAAGGAACTGACGCGCTACACGGTTGTCGTTCTGTCGACGGTTGTCTTCATGGCGGTGTTCTTCGCATTGGTCGACCTTGGCATTTCAACCGTATTCCGATGGTTCCTGAAAGCCTGATGTGAATAGATTTCTGCAGAATAGCCCGTCTGGTCGTTCGAACGGGCTTTTTCATTTTGACCGGAAAGGGAGGGACGGACGGCCAGTCCGAATCAATGGAGAAAAATTGGTACGTGGTGCACACTTACTCGGGTTACGAGAACAAAGTGAGGACAAACCTCGAAAAGCGAGTCGACACGATGGGGATGCAGGATAAGATCTTCCGGGTTGTCGTTCCCGAGGAAGAAGAGATCGACTACAAGGACGGCAAGAAACGCGCCGTCATGCGCAAGACATTTCCGGGCTATGTGCTCGTCGAAATGCTGATGACCGACGACTCGTGGTATGTCGTCCGCAACACGCCGGGCGTCACGGGCTTCATCGGCTCGTCGGGCGGCGGTGCCAAGCCGACGCCGCTCATGCCGGATGAGGTCGACTTCATCCTCCGCCAGATGGGCATGAAGGAAGGCAAAGTCGAAATCGACGTGGCGGAAGGCGATCTCGTGCAAGTGCTGGAAGGGCCGTTTGCCGACTTCCAGGGCCGGATCGAAGAAGTCGACGCGGCCAAAGGCAAGGTCAAGGTCGGAGTCGAAATGTTCGGCCGCGAAACGAAGATGGAACTCGATTTCACTCAAATCCGGAAAATTTGACCGGCTGCCGCTTGCAACAAAGCGGCATTAGTGGTATCATTCCAAAGGTCAGGCTGAAAATCAGCCTGTGCGGATTAACCGTATTCTACCGGCATTGCGCCGGCAGACACATATTGAGTGGGAGGGGCAACCCTATTACCACATCACGGACTTAAGGAGGTGTGTCTCGTGGCTAAAAAAGTGATCAAGCTTGTGAAACTTCAAATCCCTGCCGGCAAAGCAAACCCGGCGCCACCGGTCGGACCGGCGCTCGGTCAGGCAGGTGTCAATATCATGGGGTTCTGTAAAGAATTCAACGCCCGGACATCGGATCAGGCAGGCCTCATCATTCCTGTTGAAATCACGGTGTTTGAGGACCGTTCGTTCACATTCATTACAAAAACTCCGCCGGCAGCCGTTCTTCTGAAGAAAGCGGCCGGCATCGACAAGGCGTCCGGCGAACCGAACAAAAACAAGGTCGCCGTCGTCAAGCGCGACAAGGTCCGCGAAATCGCGGAAACGAAAATGCCTGATCTGAATGCGGCTTCCGTTGAAGCGGCAATGCAGATGGTCGAAGGCACTGCCCGCAGCATGGGCATCACGATCGAAGACTAATTGATTCTTTCACTTGATGTTGTTCTGTTTTGGAGGGTTGCGCACGTTCCCCGTGAACGCCGCAACCCTTATTCGTGGGAGGGTTTATCCGCTATAACCACAATCAAGGAGGAAATTCAACATGGCTAAAAAAGGCAAAAAGCAGATCGAGGCGCTCAAGAAAGTTGACCGCACGAAGCTGTATGACGTAAGCGAAGCAATCGCGCTTGCAAAAGAAACAAGCACGGTGAACTTCGACGCAACAGTTGAAGTGGCATTCCGCCTCGGCATCGACGTGCGTAAAAACGACCAGCAGATCCGCGGCGCAGTCGTCCTTCCGAACGGAACGGGCAAAACGCAAAAAGTCCTCGTTTTCGCTAAAGGCGAAAAAGCGAAGGAAGCGGAAGCTGCAGGCGCAGACTACGTGGGCGAAGCAGATTACGTCGGCAAGATCCAGCAAGGCTGGTTCGATTTCGATGTAGTCGTCGCGACTCCGGACATGATGGGTGAAGTCGGCAAGCTCGGCCGCGTCCTCGGACCAAAAGGCCTCATGCCGAACCCGAAGACGGGCACCGTCACATTCGACGTCACAAAAGCCGTCCAGGACATCAAAGCAGGTAAAGTGGAATACCGCGCCGACAAGGCCGGCATCGTCCATGCGCCGATCGGGAAAGTCTCTTTCGAAGACGAGAAGCTCGCAGAGAACTTCCAGACAATCTTCGAAACACTCCAGAAGGCAAAGCCTGCAGCTGCAAAAGGCACTTACATGAAGTCCGTCAACATGACGACAACCATGGGCCCTGCAGTGAAAATCGACGCGTCGAACGTGACCGTCAAAAAATAATATTGACAGCTCCCGGCATGTCTGGTAAGATAGCCGATGTTGTGAATAATAACGTTTGTACCGTAGACAGCAGGGGCGGCCATGCCGCTTAAACGACGATCCCTGCCGAGGACAAGAAGCTCTTGATCCCGGCTTGCCGGTTAAGATGCCAATTTCCAGCTCCGTGTCTACATTCGTGTGGAACGGAGCTTTTTATTTGCGGTATGAATGAAAATCTTACAGGAGGTGTCCAGCTTAAATGAGCAATGTAATGGAAGCCAAACAGGCGCTTGTCGAAGAAATCGCAACGAAGTTCAAGGATGCGGCATCCGTCGTCGTCGTTGACTACCGCGGCCTGAGCGTCGGCGAAGTGACCGAGCTCCGCAAACAGCTTCGCGAAGAAGGCATCGAGTTCAAAGTTTACAAAAACACGATGACGCGCCGCGCAGCGGAAGCAGCGGGCCTTGAAGGGCTCAACGAGTTTATGACAGGCCCGAATGCCATCGCGTTCTCGAACGAAGATGTCATCGCACCTGCACGCATCCTCAACAACTTCGCAAAAGACAACGAAAAACTCGAGATCAAAGCGGGTGTCATCGAAGGCAACGTCGCATCCCTCGAGGAAGTCAAAGCACTGGCGGAACTGCCATCCCGGGAAGGTCTCCTTTCCATGGTCCTCAGCGTCCTCCAGGCGCCGATCCGCAACTTCGCTCTTGCATCGAAAGCCGTTGCAGACCAGAAGGAAGAACAAGGCGCATAATCCGGCAGCCTAGCCATCGGACCGCGGCATAGCCGCAACACAAACGAACCCTTAGGAGGAAACACCAATGAGCAAAGAGCAAATCATTGAAGCGATCAAAGAAATGACGGTCCTCGAACTGAACGACCTCGTCAAAGCAATCGAAGAAGAATTCGGCGTAACGGCTGCAGCTCCTGTAGCAGTTGCAGGCGGCGCAGCAGGCCCTGCAGCAGAAGAGCAAACTGAATTCGACGTTGTCCTTGCTTCCGCAGGCGACCAGAAGATCAAAGTCATCAAAGTTGTCCGCGAAATCACAGGTCTCGGCCTGAAAGAAGCGAAAGCACTTGTTGACGAAGCGCCTAAAGCCATCAAAGAAGGCGTAGCGAAGGAAGAAGCAGAAGAAATGAAAGCGAAGCTCGAAGAAGTCGGCGCAGGCGTCGAAGTCAAGTAATTTCCGAGCCTTACCGTACGATAGAAGAGCCCGTCAGTTCCCGACGGGCTTTTCTTTATATCTCCGGAGAATGCCGGGGATCCGTTGAATTCCGTTCCGGGCATCCGCCTGCAACGGAGATCGGCGGATTCACTTATTCGTCTTATACCACCGACCAGGAGGGATCGGGATGAGCGATCATTATTATTCGAGGGATCCTCACGCGGAATCGGCGCCGAAACAGTGGAAGACGGAACTCAGGGGGATGCCGCTCACGTTCAAGACGGACGCAGGCGTGTTCAGCAAGGGCGATGTGGACTTCGGCTCGAGGCTCCTGATCGAGACGTTCACGGAACCGGCGGTAGGCGGCCCGCTGCTCGACATCGGATGCGGCTACGGCCCGGTCGGACTGGCTGCGGCCAGGTCGTTCCCGGACCGGACCGTCCATATGGTCGACGTGAACAGCCGGGCGCTTTCCCTGGCACGTGAAAATGCCGGCGCGAACGGCGCCGGCAATGTCGAGATCTATGAGAGTGACGCAGGAGCGGACGTCCGCGGCGGGGGCTTTGCCGCCGTGTTGACCAACCCGCCGATCCGCGCCGGCAAGGACACTGTCTTCAGGGTCTACGAAGATGCCTTCCGGCTGCTTGCCCCGGGCGGCGAACTGTGGGTGGTCATCCAGAAAAAGCAAGGGGCCCCGTCGACGGAGGCGAAGCTCCTGGAACTGTTCGGAAACGTGGAAACGGCAGCCAAAAAGAAGGGTTACCATATTTTCAGGTCGGTGAAACATTGACTTGACAAAAATGCTGTGATAGTATAGTAAAATGCACAATTATGTTGAGGTCGTATGCCCTTTTTGGCAGCAATGCCGGGACGGCGGTGGTATAGATCCGCCTGTTCTTAGGGGATACTTGACCGGAATGGAATAAGCCTGGTGAAACCGAAAATGAGTTCTTCCTTGATCTCGTTTTCTTTTTGTCTTTTCGGATATCATACATCATTTTCCGGCATCCGCAAAGACCTATTATCGCTTTAATGAGGGGTGAATCAGTTGACAGGTCAACTAGTTCAGTACGGTCAACATCGTCAGCGCAGGAGTTTTGCGCGCATCAAAGAGGTGCTCGAGCTCCCCAACCTGATCGAAATCCAGACGAAGTCCTACGATTGGTTCCTCGAGGAAGGGCTGCGAGATATGTTCCGCGACATCTCGCCGATCGAGGATTTCACGGGGAATCTCTCCCTCGAGTTTGTCGACTACAGCCTCGGAGAGCCGAAATACCCTGTCGGCGAATCAAAAGAGCGTGACGTGACATTCGCCGCGCCGCTGCGCGTCAAAGTGCGCCTCCACAACAAGGAGACTGAAGAAGTGAAGGAACAGGACGTCTTCATGGGCGATTTCCCGCTCATGACGGAAAACGGGACCTTCATCATCAACGGGGCAGAGCGCGTCATCGTCTCCCAGCTCGTCCGCTCACCGAGCGTTTACTTCCACGACAAGACGGATAAGAACGGGAAGCGCGGTTTCGGCGCGACCGTCATCCCGAACCGGGGTGCCTGGCTGGAGTATGAGACGGACGCGAAGGACATCGTCCACGTCCGCATCGACCGCACGAGGAAACTCCCGGTCACGGTCCTTCTCCGCGCGCTCGGATTCGGTTCCGACCAGGAGATCATCGACCTGATCGGCGACAATGAGTTCCTCCAGAACACCCTGGAGAAAGACAATACCGACAGCACGGAAAAGGCGCTTCTTGAGATTTACGAACGCCTCCGCCCGGGCGAGCCGCCGACCGTGGAGAGCGCGAAGAACCTGCTTTACTCCCGCTTCTTCGATCCAAAGCGGTATGACCTCGCCAACGTCGGCCGTTATAAGATGAACAAGAAACTGAACATCAAGGACCGCCTCTTCAACCAGACGCTCGCGGAAACGCTGGCAGATCCGGAAACGGGCGAGATCCTTGCCGAAAAAGGAACCATCATCGACCGGCGCGTTCTCGACAAGCTCACCCCTTATCTCGAGAACGGCACCGGCTTCAAGACGCTCTCTTCGGTGAACGGGGTCCTGGACGGAGACATCGTCATCCAGTCCATCAAGATCTATGCGCCGAACAGCGAAGATGAAAAAGAGATCACCGTGATCGGCAACGCGGGAATCGAGGAAGAAGTGAAGCATGTGACACCGGCGGACATCATCGCGTCGGTCAGCTATTTCTTCAACCTCCTTTACCAGGTCGGCATCACGGATGACATCGACCACCTCGGCAACCGCCGCCTCCGCTCTGTCGGGGAACTGCTCCAGAACCAGTTCCGGATCGGTCTTTCCCGTATGGAACGCGTCGTGCGCGAGCGGATGTCGATCAATGATACACAGTCTATTGTGCCTCAGCAGCTCATCAATATCCGCCCGGTCATCGCGTCCATCAAGGAATTCTTCGGAAGCTCCCAGCTTTCGCAGTTCATGGACCAGACGAACCCGCTGGCGGAACTGACGCACAAGCGCCGCCTGTCCGCGCTCGGACCTGGCGGGCTCACCCGGGAACGTGCCGGCATGGAAGTGCGGGATGTCCACTACTCCCACTACGGCCGGATGTGCCCGATCGAGACGCCGGAAGGCCCGAACATCGGTCTCATCAACTCGCTCTCGACTTATGCGAAAGTGAATAAATTCGGCTTCATCGAGACGCCTTATCGACGCGTTGACCCGGAAACGGGCATCGTGACGGACCGGATCGACTACCTCACTGCCGATGAGGAGGACAACTATGTCGTCGCCCAGGCGAACGCGCCGCTCGATGACGACCTCCGATTCGTCAATGAAGAAGTCGTCGGCCGCTTCCGCGGTGACAACTCCGTATTCAAACGCGAGACGATCGACTATATGGACGTCTCTCCGAAGCAGGTCGTCTCGGCCGCGACGGCATGTATCCCGTTCCTTGAAAACGATGACTCGAACCGTGCGCTCATGGGCGCGAACATGCAGCGCCAGGCCGTTCCGCTCCTCAATCCGGAAGCGCCGTTCGTCGGCACCGGGATGGAATACGTGGATGCACGCGACTCGGGTGCCGCGATCGTTTCGAAGCACCACGGCATCGTGGAGCATGTCGAGGCAAAAGAGATCCGCGTCCGCCGCATCGAGGAAGTCGACGGCAAGGAAGTCAAGGGCGACCTTGACGTCTACAAGCTCGAGAAGTTCATCCGGTCCAACCAGGGAACTTCCTACAACCAGCGCCCGATCGTCAAGGTCGGCGACCGCGTCGCTCCGCTCGATGTGCTCGGCGACGGCCCGTCCATGGACAAGGGCGAACTTGCCCTCGGCCGCAACGTCCTCGTCGCCTTCATGACATGGAACGGCTTCAACTATGAGGATGCCGTCATCATGAGTGAGCGCCTCGTGAAGGACGATGTCTACACGTCCGTCCATATCGAGGAATATGAATCCGACTCCCGCGATACGAAACTCGGGCCGGAAGAAATCACCCGGGACATTCCGAACGTCGGCGAGGACGCCCTGCGCAACCTCGACGAGCGCGGAATCATCCGGGTCGGTGCGGAAGTCCGCGACGGCGATATCCTCGTCGGGAAGGTCACCCCTAAGGGCGTCACCGAACTGACGGCGGAAGAACGCCTCCTCCACGCCATCTTCGGCGAGAAGGCGCGCGAAGTCCGCGATACCTCGCTCCGTGTTCCGCACGGCGCAGGCGGCATCGTCCTCGATGTCAAAGTGTTCAACCGCGAAGACGGCGATGAACTCGCACCGGGCGTCAACCAGCTCGTGCGCGTCTACATCGTCCAGAAGCGGAAAATCTCCGTCGGCGACAAAATGGCAGGACGGCACGGGAACAAAGGGGTCATCTCCCGGATCCTTCCGGAAGAGGACATGCCGTTCATGCCGGACGGCACCCCTGTCGACATCATGCTCAACCCGCTCGGCGTACCGTCCCGGATGAACATCGGGCAGGTGCTCGAACTTCACCTCGGGATGGCGGCCCGCTCCCTCGGTCTCCACATGGCCACACCGGTCTTCGACGGCGCGAACGAAGAAGACGTCTGGGAGACGATGGAAGAGGCCGGCATGGACCGCACCGGGAAGACGATGCTGTACGACGGCCGCTCAGGCGAGCCGTTCGACAACAAAGTGACGGTCGGCGTCATGTACATGATCAAACTGGCCCACATGGTCGACGACAAGCTCCACGCCCGCTCCACGGGCCCTTACTCCCTCGTCACTCAACAGCCGCTCGGCGGGAAAGCCCAGTTCGGCGGCCAGCGTTTCGGGGAGATGGAAGTATGGGCGCTTGAGGCGTACGGCGCAGCCTACACACTCCAGGAGATCCTGACGGTGAAATCCGATGACGTCGTCGGACGCGTCAAGACGTACGAATCGATCGTCAAAGGGGAGAGCATTCCGGAACCGGGAATCCCTGAGTCGTTCAAGGTCCTCATCAAGGAACTCCAGTCGCTCGGCCTCGATGTGAAGATGCTGACGGAAGACTATGAGGAAATTGATCTGCGCGACCTCGACGAAGACGACGATCTGCAGCCGACGGATGCGCTGAACATCCTGCCGGCAGAGCAAGAGCCGATCGGAGCCGAGTAATTTCCTTGGGATGAAGAAGGCGGCGGGGCAGACTGCACCGCGCCGCCGCATGATGATGAACGGAGAGCCTGTTCAGACTGAGACTAAAGGGAGGTAGGCTCCTTGATAGATGTAAACAATTTTGAGTATATGAAAATCGGCCTCGCCTCGCCGGACAAGATCCGCTCATGGTCGTTCGGCGAAGTGAAAAAGCCGGAAACGATCAACTACCGGACGCTGAAGCCGGAGAAGGACGGCCTGTTCTGCGAACGGATCTTCGGACCGACGAAAGACTGGGAGTGCCACTGCGGGAAGTACAAGCGCGTCCGCTACAAAGGCGTCGTCTGCGACCGCTGCGGCGTTGAAGTGACACGCTCGAAAGTCCGCCGCGAACGGATGGGCCATATTGAGCTCGCCGCTCCGGTATCCCACATCTGGTACTTCAAAGGCATCCCGAGCCGCATGGGGCTCCTGCTCGACATGTCCCCGCGCTCGCTCGAGGAAGTCATCTACTTTGCTTCCTATGTTGTCGTCGAACCGGCCGACACGGGCCTTGACCGCAAACAGCTCCTGTCCGAGCGGGAATACCGCGCATACCGGGAGAAGTTCGGCAACAAGTTCTCGGCGCTCATGGGAGCCGAGGCGATCGAGAAGCTGCTCAAGCAGATCGACCTCGACAAAGAGATGCACGACCTGAAAGAAGAACTGAAATCCGCCCAGGGGCAGCGCCGCACGCGTGCGATCAAGCGCCTGGAAGTCGTGGAATCATTCCGCCACTCGGGCAACCGCCCGGAATGGATGATCCTTGAAGTGCTGCCCGTCATCCCGCCGGAACTCCGGCCGATGGTCCAGCTGGACGGCGGACGCTTCGCGACTTCCGACCTGAACGACCTGTACCGCCGGGTCATCAACCGGAACAACCGGCTCAAGCGCCTGCTTGACCTCGGTGCGCCGGGAATCATCGTCCAGAACGAGAAGCGGATGCTCCAGGAGGCCGTCGATGCCCTCATCGACAACGGCCGCCGCGGACGTCCGGTCACGGGTCCGGGGAACCGTCCGCTGAAATCCCTCTCGCATATGCTGAAAGGGAAGCAGGGCCGTTTCCGTCAGAACCTCCTCGGGAAGCGGGTCGACTATTCCGGCCGTTCCGTTATCGTCGTCGGGCCGAACCTGAAAATGTACCAGTGCGGCCTGCCGCGTGAAATGGCGATCGAGCTGTTCAAGCCGTTCGTCATGAAGGAACTCGTCGAGCGCGGCCTCGCCCACAACATCAAGAGTGCGAAGCGCAAGATCGAACGGCTCCACTCCGATGTATGGGATGTGCTGGAGGAAGTCATCAAGGAACATCCGGTCCTCCTGAACCGCGCACCGACGCTTCACCGCCTCGGGATCCAGGCGTTCGAGCCGACGCTCGTCGAAGGCCGGGCCATCCGTCTGCACCCGCTCGTCTGTACGGCATACAACGCCGACTTCGACGGTGACCAGATGGCGGTCCACGTGCCGCTGTCCGCAGAGGCGCAGGCCGAAGCACGGCTGCTCATGCTTGCGGCGCAGAACATCCTGAACCCGAAAGACGGGAAGCCTGTCGTTACGCCTTCCCAGGACATGGTCCTCGGGAACTACTACCTGACGCTCGAGCG
This sequence comes from Bhargavaea cecembensis, assembly GCF_000826125.2. Lineage (GTDB taxonomy): Bacteria > Bacillota > Bacilli > Bacillales_A > Planococcaceae > Bhargavaea > Bhargavaea cecembensis_B. Next base: position 313,144 of record NZ_LN651372.1, on the reverse strand, counting down.
CAAAGGCGCTTCGGGCGAGGGCATGATGTTCAGCGACCCTGACGAAGTGATGGTCGCCTACCGGACGGGTTACGTGCACCTGCACTCCCGCATCGCCATCAGAGCCGCGTCGCTCCATAACCCGACGTTCACCGAGAAGCAGAACCGCCAGCTTCTCATGACAACGGTCGGCAAGGTCATCTTCAACGAGATCCTGCCGGAGTCGTTCCCGTACATCAATGAACCGACCAATCATAACCTGCAGGTCGAAACGCCTGAGAAGTACTTCATCGACCCGACGGAAGACGTGAAGGCGAAGATCGCGGAAGCGGAACTCGTCCAGCCGTTCAAGAAGAAAATCCTCGGAAACATCATCGCGGAGATCTTCAAGCGGTTCCACATCACCGAAACGTCGAAGATGCTCGACCGGATGAAGGACCTCGGCTTCAAGCATTCGACCCGCGCAGGCATTACGATCGGCATCTCCGACATCGTCGTCCTGCCGAACAAAGGGGAAATCCTCCAGGAGGCACAGGACAAGGTCGACAAGGTCACGAAGCAGTTCCGCCGCGGCCTGATCACCGAGGAAGAGCGCTACGACCGCGTCATCTCATACTGGAGCCAGGCGAAGGACACCATCCAGTCCCAGCTCATGGAGTCCCTCGACAACCAGAACCCGATCTTCATGATGAGTGACTCGGGAGCACGGGGTAACGCCTCGAACTTCACGCAGCTCGCCGGGATGCGGGGCCTCATGGCCAACCCGGCCGGCCGCATCATCGAGCTCCCGATCAAGTCTTCGTTCCGTGAGGGCCTGACCGTCCTCGAGTACTTCATCTCGACGCACGGTGCCCGTAAAGGTCTCGCCGACACGGCGCTGAAGACGGCCGACTCGGGTTACCTTACCCGCCGGCTCGTCGACGTCGCCCAGGACGTCATCGTCCGCGAAGACGACTGCGGCACCGACCGCGGCCTGGAAGTCTTTGCTCTCACCGAAGGCACCGAGATCATCGAAGCCCTCGATGAGCGGATCATCGGCCGCCACGCGAAGAAGACGATCCGCCATCCGGAAACGGGTGACGTGATCGTCGAACGCGACGGCCTCATCACGGAAGACCTGGCCCGCGCCATCATGGACGCCGGCATCGAGTCCGTGACGATCCGTTCCGCCTTCACGTGCAACACGAAACACGGCATCTGCAAGAAGTGCTACGGCATGAACCTCGCGACCGGCGAAGCGGTCGAAGTCGGCGAAGCGGTCGGCATCATCGCCGCCCAGTCGATCGGGGAGCCGGGCACGCAGCTGACGATGCGTACGTTCCACACCGGCGGAGTTGCCGGCGACGACATCACCCAGGGTCTTCCGCGGATCCAGGAGATCTTCGAAGCCCGGAATCCGAAAGGGCAGGCGGTCATTTCCGAAATCGATGGTGTCATCACCGAGATCGACGAAATCCGTGAAGGCCAGAAGGAGATCACCGTCAAAGGCGACGTCGAAACACGCAAGTACACGCCGCCTTATAACTCGCGTCTCCGCTTTGCCCTGAACGACACCGTCCACCGCGGGGATGCGCTCACCGAAGGGTCGATCGATCCGAAAGAGCTCATCGTCGTCAAAGACGTCTCGACCGTCCAGGAATACCTGCTGAAGGAAGTCCAGAAGGTCTACCGGATGCAGGGCGTTGAGATCAGCGATAAGCACGTCGAAGTGATGGTCCGCCAGATGATGCGCAAAGTCCGCGTCATCGAGGCCGGCGACACCGACCTTCTGCCGGGCACGCTGCTCGACATCCACCAGTTTGCCGAAGCGAACGCGGAAGCGCTCCTCGCAGGCAGACTGCCGGCCACGAGCCGTCCGGTCATCCTCGGGATCACGAAAGCCTCCCTCGAGACCGAATCGTTCCTCTCCGCCGCATCGTTCCAGGAAACGACACGCGTCCTGACCGATGCCGCCATCAAAGGCAAGATGGACGAACTTCTCGGCCTCAAGGAGAACGTCATCATCGGGAAACTCGTCCCGGCCGGCACCGGCATGCAACGCTACCGCCAGACCCGGATCGAGCACGAAGCCATGGACGCAGCCGCCGAAGAACCGGCAACTGCCGAATAATCATACGAAACATCCCGGAAGCCGCCTGGCTTCCGGGATGTTTTTTCGTGTGCGCGATGGAGCGGCTGATATCGGAGTATGGGAGTGGGAATCGGAGTATGGGAGTGGAAATCGGAGTATGGGAGTGGAAATCGGAGTATGGGGCCGAAAATCGGAGTATGGGAGTAAAAATCGGAGTATGGAGCCGGAAATCGGAGTATGGGAGTAAAAATCGGAGTATGGAGCCGAAAATCGGAGTATGGGAGTAAAAATCGGAGCATGGAGCTGGAAATCGGAGCATGGGAGTAAAAATCGTCTTCCGATTACACTCGGCCTCGCTCCGATGACACTCGACCGTCCTCCGCTCACACTCGACTGTCCTCCGATTACACTCACCTCATCTTGGACTGATGGCTCACGCAATATCTTGGAACATGCTCTACGCCGGATCAAGGGATCCGACACTCCCCGTCAAAACGAGAACGCAGGCAGAGACGCCCGCGGGTCCTGATGATCGGCGCGCCGCATCCGGACAACAGGCGGCACGGCCCTTCTTTTTCAAAATAAAAAAAGCCCGTCGGATTCCGTACGGCTATGTGTTGACAGACGGCGCGGCAGGTGATAATATATTCAAGGTTGAGAGTTGACTTTCTGTTCCTTGGAGGAAATGGCATGTCTCATGGACAAGCGAATCGGGAGAAGACGATCATCGGGATCAAACAAACGGTGAAAGCGATCCGGACGGGGAAGGTGCGGGAGATCATCCTGGCATCGGATGCGGACGGGCGGCTGCTCGGCGATCTGCTCGTGCTTGCACGGGAGAACGGGGTACCGGTCCGCTATGCGGGCACGAGGCGTGAACTCGGCCTGGCACACGGGATCGACGTCGGAGCATCGGTCGTAGCGATCACTGAATGACAGTTTTTGCGCATAAAACGCAAAGACTTTGTTTTTACCCCAAAAATGAACCACCTGGATGTGTGGTATTACAAAGAAGTGAAGGGAGGACCCTATCGATGCCTACAATTAACCAACTGGTCCGCAATCCGCGCAAATCGAAAGCGACCAAGTCGAAATCTCCGGCACTCGGGAAAGGTTACAACAGCTACAAGAAAACGACGACAGACGTCAATTCTCCGCAAAAACGCGGTGTCTGCACGCGTGTCGGCACGATGACGCCGAAGAAGCCAAACTCGGCGCTTCGTAAATACGCACGTGTCCGCCTGACGAACACGATCGAAGTCAACGCCTACATTCCGGGCGAAGGCCACAACCTTCAGGAACACAGCGTTGTCCTCATCCGCGGCGGCCGTGTGAAAGACCTTCCGGGTGTCCGCTACCATATCGTACGCGGCGCCCTCGATACAGCCGGCGTTCAAGGCCGTATGCAAAGCCGTTCCCACTACGGCGCGAAGAAACCGAAAGAAAAGAAATAATCCAAACCGGGCACCATTGAGTGCCTGACAGTCCGAAAGGAGGAACACACATGCCTCGTAAAGGTCCAGTTGCAAAACGTGACGTGTTGCCGGATCCAATGTACAACTCGAAGCTCGTGACACGTCTGATCAATAAAATGATGGTGGATGGCAAGAAAGGGACTTCCCAGCAAATTCTCTACGGTGCGTTCGACCTTATCCGCGAACGTTCCGGCAAAGAGCCGCTTGAAGTCTTCGAAGCCGCCCTGGAAAACATCATGCCAGTCCTCGAAGTGCGTGCCCGCCGTGTCGGTGGCGCGAACTACCAGGTACCGGTTGAAGTCCGCCCGGATCGCCGTGTGACACTCGGCCTCCGCTACCTCGTCAACTACTCCCGCCTCCGCGGCGAGAAGACGATGGAAGAGCGCCTGGCGAACGAGATCCTCGACGCGTCCAACAACACGGGTGCTTCCGTGAAACGCCGCGAAGATCTCCACAAGATGGCGGAAGCGAACAAAGCGTTCGCCCACTACCGCTGGTAAGATCGAGCCGAAGATCACTCTATTCCGACATAACAGGAGGAGAAACACATTATGGCTAGAGAATTCTCCTTGGAGAACACTCGTAACATCGGGATCATGGCCCACATCGACGCCGGTAAGACGACGACGACTGAGCGGATCCTCTATTATACGGGCCGTATCCATAAACTCGGGGAAACGCACGAAGGCGCATCCCAAATGGACTGGATGGAGCAGGAACAAGAGCGCGGCATCACGATTACATCGGCCGCTACGACTGCTGCATGGAAAGGCTACCGCGTCAACATCATCGACACACCGGGACACGTCGACTTCACGGTTGAAGTTGAACGTTCCCTCCGCGTGCTCGACGGTGCGGTAACCGTCCTTGACGCCCAGTCCGGCGTTGAACCACAGACTGAAACGGTATGGCGCCAGGCTACAACTTATGGCGTACCGCGTATCGTGTTCGTCAACAAGATGGACAAGACGGGTGCAGACTTCCTGTACTCCGTCAAGACGCTGCATGACCGCCTCCAGGCGAATGCGCATCCGATCCAGCTTCCAATCGGCGCGGAAGATGACTTCCGCGGCATCATCGACCTCGTCGAGATGAAGGCGACGATGTACGGCAACGACCTCGGCACCGAGATCGAAGTCGGCGAAATTCCTGCCGAGTATGCCGACCAGGCGGAAGAATACCGTGAAAAACTCGTTGAGGCCGTTGCGGAACTCGATGAGGAACTCATGGAGAAATACCTCGGCGGGGAAGAGATTTCCGTCGAAGAACTCAAGGCCGGCATCCGGAAGGCAACGCTCGCCGTTGAATTCTACCCGGTCGTCTGCGGTACGGCATTCAAGAACAAAGGTGTCCAGCTCGTCCTCGACGCAGTTGTCGACTACCTGCCGTCGCCGCTCGACATCCCGTCCATCCAGGGGATCGACCCTGACACGGGCGAAGCGATGGAACGCCATGCCGATGACTCCGAGCCGTTCTCCGCGCTCGCATTCAAAGTCATGACCGACCCGTTCGTCGGTAAGCTGACGTTCTTCCGTGTGTACTCCGGGATCCTCCAGTCCGGTTCTTACGTACAGAACTCGACGAAAGGCAAGCGCGAACGCGTTGGCCGGATCCTCCAGATGCACGCGAACTCCCGTCAGGAAATTGCCGAAGTGCATGCAGGCGAAATCGCCGCTGCCGTCGGTCTGAAAGACACGGGCACAGGAGACACGCTCTGCGATGAAAAAGAGCTCGTCATCCTCGAGTCCATGGAATTCCCTGAGCCGGTCATCTCGGTCGCCATCGAGCCGAAGACAAAAGGCGACCAGGACAAAATGGGTACGGCGCTTGCGAAACTGCAGGAAGAAGACCCGACATTCCGTGCCCATACCGACCAGGAAACTGGCGAAGTCATCATCGCGGGCATGGGTGAGCTGCACCTCGACATCATCGTTGACCGTCTCCGCCGTGAGTTCAAGGTCGAAGCGAACGTCGGTGCGCCTCAGGTATCTTACCGTGAGACGTTCCGCAAGTCCGCTGAAGTCGAAGGGAAATTCGTACGCCAGTCCGGCGGCCGCGGTCAGTTCGGCCACGTCTGGATCGAATTCTCCCCGAACGAAGAAGGCGCGGGCATCGAATTCGAGAACGGCATCGTCGGCGGTGTCGTCCCTCGTGAATACGTACCGGCAGTCGAAGCCGGCGTAAGAGATGCCCTCGAAAACGGCGTCATTGCCGGCTACCAGGTCATCGACGTCAAGGCCCGTCTCTTCGACGGTTCCTACCACGATGTCGACTCCAGCGAAATGGCGTTCAAGATCGCCGCTTCCATGGCCGTCAAGAACGCTGCAGCGAAAGTCAACCCGGTACTTCTTGAGCCGATGATGAAAGTTGAAGTCGTCATCCCTGAAGAGTACATGGGCGACATCATGGGCGACATCACATCCCGCCGCGGTCGCGTGGAAGGGATGGAAGCTCGCGGAAACGCGCAGACCGTCCGTGCAATGGTTCCTCTTTCCCAGATGTTCGGATATGCGACATCGCTCCGTTCGAACACACAGGGCCGCGGTACATTCTCGATGGTGTTCGATCACTACGAGGAAGTTCCGAAGTCCATCGCTGAAGAAATTCAGAAAAAAAATAAAGGCGAATAATTGAATTTCGCTCTTGAATCCAGTATAACTAACGTATAAGATATGGAAGATGGGGGAGTACGGCTTCCCCGAATTCCATATACAAAATCATCTCTTATTTTTAAGGAGGATTTCCTAATGGCTAAAGAAAAATTCGACCGCTCCAAGGAGCACGCTAACATCGGTACAATCGGTCACGTTGACCATGGTAAAACAACACTGACTGCTGCAATCGCGACAGTACTCGCGAAGAAAGGCGGCGGCACGGCAGCATCTTACGCTGACGTCGACAACGCTCCTGAAGAAAAAGAGCGCGGGATCACAATCAACACTTCCCACATCGAGTACGAAACAGACAAGCGCCACTACGCGCACGTCGACTGCCCTGGGCACGCTGACTATGTCAAGAACATGATCACTGGCGCAGCTCAAATGGACGGCGGGATCCTCGTTGTATCCGCAGCTGACGGCCCAATGCCACAAACTCGCGAGCACATCCTCCTGTCCCGTCAGGTAGGCGTTCCTTACCTCGTCGTATTCCTCAACAAGTGCGACATGGTTGACGACGAAGAACTCCTCGAACTCGTTGAAATGGAAGTCCGTGACCTCCTCTCCGAGTACGAATTCCCTGGCGATGACGTTCCTGTCATCAAAGGTTCCGCTCTCAAAGCCCTCGAAGGCGACGAAGCATGGGAAGAGAAGATCGTTGAACTCATGGACGCTGTCGATGAGTACATCCCAACACCACCACGTGACACTGACAAGCCATTCATGATGCCTGTCGAGGACGTATTCTCGATCACAGGCCGCGGTACGGTTGCAACCGGCCGTGTAGAGCGTGGACAAGTCAAAGTCGGCGACACTGTTGAAATCGTTGGTCTTGCTGAAGAAGCAAAATCGACTACAGTCACAGGCGTTGAAATGTTCCGTAAGCTCCTCGACTACGCTGAAGCAGGCGACAACATCGGCGCGCTTCTCCGTGGTGTTGCACGTGAAGACATCCAGCGCGGCCAAGTACTTGCAAAGCCGGGCACAATCACTCCGCACACGACGTTCTCTGCTGAAGTTTACGTCCTGTCGAAAGAAGAAGGTGGCCGTCACACGCCATTCTTCTCCAACTACCGCCCACAGTTCTACTTCCGTACAACGGACGTAACTGGCGTCATCACGCTCCCAGAAGGCACAGAAATGGTTATGCCTGGGGACAACATCGAAATGAACGTTGAGCTCATCTCCCCGATCGCGATCGAAGAAGGCACGAAGTTCTCGATCCGTGAAGGCGGCCGTACGGTCGGCGCTGGCGTCGTTTCCACAATCACGAAGTAATTCACTCCATCTTGAAATACCGGGAACCGGAAGCCGCCTGATCAGCGGCCCCGCGCCCCTGCGCTGTCCAGACGTGGACAGCTGCCCCTCCGCCCAGACGTGGGCCGGAGGGGTTTTTTTGTGCTTCTCTCCCCTTATGGAGCGTGGGGACGGATGCGGGCACCTTCGGAAACCGCGGCTGCATCTCGCTACCGTGAAAATCGCCGACGTGCCTTTGAAAATCCGTGGAAGGAAAACGCGCCTTTGAAAAGTGCCGACGCGCCTTCGAATCCGCGGCACGCGCCTTCAAAAATCGCCGGCCGCATCTCGCTACCGCGAAAACCGTCAACGCGCCTTTGAAAATCCGCGGAAGGAAAACGTGCTTCTGAAAAGTGCCGACGCGCCTTCGAAACCGCGGCACGCGCCTTCAAAAATCGCCGGCCGCATCTCGCTACCGCGAAAACCGTCAACGCGCCTTTGAAAATCCTCGGAAGGAAAACGCGCCTTTGAAAAGTACCGACGCGCCTTCGAATCCGCGGCACGCGCCTTCAAAAATCCTCGGCCACACATCGCTACCGCGAAAACCGTCAACGCGCTTTTGAAAATCCTCGGAGGGAAAACGTGCTTCTGAAAAGTGCCGACGTGCCTTCGAATCTGCGGCACGCGCCTTCAAAAATCGCCGGCCATATATCGCTACCGCGAAAACCTCCCACGCGCCTTTAAAAATCCGCGGAAGGAAAACGTGCTTCTGAAAAGTGCCGACGCGCCTTCGGATCCGCGGCACGCGCCTTCAAAAAT
>NZ_LN651372.1:257861-303900 GCF_000826125.2 Bhargavaea cecembensis | reverse complement strand
GCCTTTGAAAATCCGCGGAAGGAAAACGTGCTTCTGAAAAGTGCCGACGCGCCTTCGAAACCGCGGCACGCGCCTTCAAAAATCGCCGGCCGCATCTCGCTACCGCGAAAACCGTCAACGCGCCTTTGAAAATCCTCGGAAGGAAAACGCGCCTTTGAAAAGTACCGACGCGCCTTCGAATCCGCGGCACGCGCCTTCAAAAATCCTCGGCCACACATCGCTACCGCGAAAACCGTCAACGCGCTTTTGAAAATCCTCGGAGGGAAAACGTGCTTCTGAAAAGTGCCGACGTGCCTTCGAATCTGCGGCACGCGCCTTCAAAAATCGCCGGCCATATATCGCTACCGCGAAAACCTCCCACGCGCCTTTAAAAATCCGCGGAAGGAAAACGTGCTTCTGAAAAGTGCCGACGCGCCTTCGGATCCGCGGCACGCGCCTTCAAAAATCGCCGGCCGTATATCGCTACCGCGAAAACCTTCCGCGCGCCTTTGAAAATTAGCGGAAGGAAAACGTGCTTCTGAAAAGTGCCGACGCGCCTTCGAATCCGCGGCACGCGCCTTCAAAAATTGGCAGCCACATCTCGCTACCGCGAAAACCGTCGACGCGCCTTTAAAAATCCTCGGAAGGAAAACGCGCTTCTAAAAAGTACCCACGCGCCTTCGAATCCGCGGCACGCGCCTTTGAAAATCCTCGGAAGGAAAACGCGCCTTTGAAAACCACTGACACGCCCTTGAATCTCCATCACGCGCTTCCAAAAATCCCACACAAAAGAAGCAGCCACACTACCCTGTCTCCCCAATGTGAAACCGCTTCCCCGACTTCCGCCAAAAAATATTTTAAATATTTCACCTGAAACCGGAAACGCGACAGGCCGAGGTTGTAAACGATTACATTTTAAAACCACTATTCTAAATTGGCGAAAAACTTAAAATACGAGGTTGACGCCCATTTCGTTCCGCGATATGATGTTCCCAATTCATTTTTGGAGACGGCCATAGGCAGTCGTCAAGCTTCCAGAAGTCAGGGAGAGATCACCATGAGAAGTGACATGATCAAAAAAGGAATCGACCGTGCGCCACACCGGAGCCTCTTGTACGCAACCGGCGTCAAGGCGAAGGATATGGGCAAGCCGTTCATCGGCGTGTGCAACTCGTATGTCGATATCATTCCGGGGCATATGCATTTGAATAAGTTCGCCGAGGTCGTCAAGGAAGCGATCCGGGAAGCGGGCGGCATTCCGTTCGAGTTTAATACGATCGGCGTCGACGACGGGATCGCCATGGGGCACATCGGGATGCGGTATTCGCTTCCGAGCCGGGAGATCATCGCAGATGCCGCGGAGACGGTCATCAATGCCCACTGGTTCGACGGGGTGTTCTACATCCCGAACTGTGACAAGATCACGCCGGGGATGCTGATGGCGGCGGTCCGGACGAACGTTCCGTCGATCTTCGTATCGGGCGGTCCGATGGAGGGCGGTGTTTCCGCCGAAGGCCAGCCGCTGTCGCTCATGTCGGTGTTCGAGGGAGTCGGCTCCTACAAACAGGGGACGATGACGCAGACACAGCTTCTCGACATCGAGCAGAGCGCCTGCCCGACGTGCGGTTCCTGCTCCGGGATGTTCACCGCGAACTCGATGAACACGCTCATGGAGATGATGGGCGTCGCACTTCCCGGCAACGGGACGATCGTCGCCACATCGGACGAACGGCATAACCTCATCCGAGAGGCGGCGAAGCAGCTCATCCGGATGGTCGAGGAAGACGTGAAGCCGCGCGACCTGGTCACACTCGATACGATCGACGACGCATTTGCACTCGACATGGCGATGGGCGGATCGACGAACACCGTCCTCCATACGCTTGCGATCGCCAACGAAGCCGAGATCGACTACGACCTCAAGCGGGTGAATGAAGTCGCCGAGCGCATCCCGTATCTCGCGAAGATCAGCCCGGCGTCGGATTACACGATGCATGACGTGCACATGGCAGGCGGCGTCAGCGCCATCATCCGGGAGCTGTGCGAGATTCCCGGAGCCATCCACGGCGACCGCATGACGGTCACCGGTAAAACTCTTTACGAAAACGTGAAAGACCACCCGATCGTCAATGAACAAGTCATCAGGCCGAAAGAAAATCCGTATAGTCAGGTGGGCGGCCTATCCGTCCTGTACGGCAATATCGCGCCGGACGGCAGTGTCATCAAGGTCGGGGCGGTCGATCCGTCGATCAAGGTCTTCGAAGGCGATGCAATCGTCTTTGAGTCACAGGATGATGCCCAGCGCGGCATCGATGACGGGACAGTACAGGAAGGCCATGTCGTGGTCATCCGCTACGAAGGGCCGAAAGGCGGCCCGGGGATGCCGGAAATGCTTGCTCCGACTTCGGCCATCGTCGGCCGGGGGCTCGGCACGAAAGTCGCCCTCATCACCGACGGTCGGTTCTCGGGGGCATCCCGCGGAATCTCCATCGGCCATATTTCACCGGAAGCGGCGGAAGGCGGGCCGATCGCCCTCGTTGAGAACGGGGACATCATCACGATCGACCTCATCAACCGGACGATCGAGCTCCGGGTCCCGGATGAGGTGCTGGAAGAACGGCGCAAGCACCTCAAGCCGTTCGAGCCGAAGATCAAAAAGGGCTATCTCGCCCGCTATTCCAAGCTGGTCACGTCCGCCAACACCGGCGGCGTCATGAAAATCTAAATCGATGAAGAGGTTAAAGGGAAGGACCCCTGCACTTTACCAGAGAGCCGGAACCGCTGGAACCCGGCAGTGCAGCCGACCCGACATCCCCTCCGAGTGGAACATTGAACGGGAAACCGAGTAGATGTTCCCGGGGCCAGGCATCATGCCGCCCCGTTACCAAAAAGGCCGGAATCAAATCCGGCCGCCGAGGCGGCGAAGTTTGCCGCAAACAAGGGTGGTACCATGAAAGGCTCTTTCATCCCTTTTGCAGGAGGAATTCCGTTTTCTTCCGCAAGGGGATGAATGGGCCTTTTTCATTTCAATAAAATCCGAAAATCAAAAGGAGGATGTCGCAGATGGAAACGAGCGTCAAGACGAGGGAAGAGACGGCCGTGGCAAAGCAGACGGCCGGCACCGGAGCCGACCTGCTGATCCGGTCACTGAAAAATGAGGGCGTGGACATTATTTTCGGCTATCCGGGCGGCGCCGTGCTTCCGATCTACGATGCGCTGTACCGCAACCCGATCCGTCATATCCTGGCAAGGCATGAGCAGGGGGCCATCCACGCAGCGGAAGGCTATGCCAGGGTGACGGGACGTCCGGGCGTCGTCATCGCGACATCCGGGCCGGGGGCGACGAACCTCGTGACGGGAATTGCGGACGCGATGCTGGATTCCCTCCCACTCGTCGTGTTCACCGGACAGGTCGCTCAAAGCGTCATCGGGACGGACGCCTTCCAGGAGGCCGACGTCATCGGAATCACGCAGCCGATCACGAAGCACAACTACCAGGTGAAGGATGCACGGGATCTGCCGAGGATCGTGAAGGAGGCCTTCCACATCGCTTCCACGGGGCGTCCGGGACCGGTCGTCGTCGATATTCCGAAAAACATATCGGTCACCGGGCTGGACGCCGATCTCCCGCATCCCGATTCGGTCGACCTGCCGGGTTACCAGCCGACTTACCGGCCGAACTTCTTCCAGATCCAGAAAGCTGCACAGGCACTATCTGAAGCGAAGCGGCCGCTTATCCTCGCGGGTGCCGGGGTGCTCGCCGCCAAGGGCACCGATGAACTTCGGCGGCTGATCGAGGAATGGCGCATCCCGGTCACGAATACGCTGCTCGGCCTCGGGACCGTCCCGGGAAGCCATGAGCTGTTCCTCGGGATGGCCGGAATGCACGGAACATATGCGGCAAACCAGGCGATCCAGGAATGCGACGTGCTCCTCAATGTCGGCGCCCGGTTTGATGACCGGCTCACCGGCAACCTCGACGGGTTTGCGCCGAAGGCCAAAGTGATCCATATCGACATTGACCCGGCGGAGATCGGCAAGAACGTGCCGACCGACATCCCGATCGTCGCAGATGCCCGCCTGGCCCTCGCCGAACTGCTGAAGCAGGAAGCGGAAAAGCCGGACACGGCCGAATGGCTCGCCGGGCTCGACGATTGGAAGGAAAGCCGGCCGCTCGGCTACACGGCCGCGCCGGACGATCAAATCATGCCGCAGGATGCGGTCCGCCTCGTCCATAAATACACGGAGGGCGATGCGATCGTCACGACGGATGTCGGTCAGCACCAGATGTTCGCCGCCCAGTACTACGGACTGAACAACGCCCACCACTGGGTGACCTCCGGCGGGCTCGGCACGATGGGCTTCGGCTTCCCGGCAGCGATCGGCGCCCAGTTCGCCCGACCGGACGCGAAAGTTGTCTCGATCGTCGGCGACGCCGGATTCCAGATGACCCTCCAGGAGCTCTCGCTGCTTCAGGAGTTCAATCTTCCGGTGAAGGTCGTCATCATGAACAACGCCTGCCTCGGCATGGTCCGCCAGTGGCAGGAAACATTCCACGGCGAGCGGTATTCCTCCTCGCTCATCCCGGTCCAGCCGGATTTCGTAAAGCTGGCGGAGGCGTATGAAGTGAAGGGCTACAAAGTGGAGACGATGAGCGACGCGGAAAAGGTGTTCCGCGAAGCGCTCGGCTCGGACGGACCGGCGCTGATCGACTGCCGGGTGCTCCAGACGGAGAACGTCTACCCGATGGTCGCGCCGGGCAAGACATTGAGCGAAATGATCGGAGTGATGGAACGGTGAAACGAATCATAACGACGACAGTCATCAACCAGAGCGGCGTCCTGAACCGCGTCACCGGCCTTCTCATGAAGCGCCAGTTCAACATCGAAAGCATCACCGTCGGCCACACCGAGCAGCCCGGCATGTCGAAGATGACGTTCGTCGTCCACGTTGAGGACCCGGGCAAGGTCGAGCAGCTCGTCAAACAGCTGCAGAAGCAGATCGACGTCATCAAAGTGAATGACATCACCGAAAAGTCGGTCGTCATGCGGGAGCTGGCACTGATCAAAGTCGTCACGCCGCCGCAGACCCGGAGCGAAGTGCAGAGCATCGTCGAACCGTTCCGGGCGTCCGTCATCGACATGAGCAAGAGCGTCACGACATTCCAGGTGACCGGCGACCCGGGGAAGATCGAAGCTTTCATCGACCTCGTCCGCCCCTACGGCATCAAGGAGATCTCCCGGACCGGCGTCACCGCCTTCACGAGGGAGACCCAGCGGGCGGAGATGAAACCGGATCTGATTCTCCAATGACGACTCCGCCGGGTCGGCGCATCCGGCAGACGGCCCGCAGCTTTTCTTGAACCGAAGTGAATCATCGGCACGGCACAGCCGGCCGCAAAATAAAAATCCAGAACCCACAGGGAGGAAAATTAAAATGGCTAAAATGTACTATAACCAGGATGTTAACGAGGCGGCACTCCAAGGCAAGAAGATCGCAGTCATCGGCTACGGCTCGCAGGGCCACGCACATGCCCAGAACCTGAAGGAATCGGGCTTTGACGTGGTCGTCGGCGTTCGTCCCGGCCGTTCGTTCAACCAGGCGATGGAGGACGGCATCGAGACGGCGTCCGTCCGCGAAGCGGCGGAGTCGGCGGATGTCATCATGGTCCTCCTCCCGGATGAGCGCCAGACGCAGGTGTACAACGAAGAGATCCGCCCGGCGCTCCGTGCAGGGAAGTCGCTCGTGTTCGCCCACGGCTTCAACATCCACTTCAATCAGATCGTCCCTCCGGAAGATGTCGATGTGTTCATGGTCGCACCGAAAGGCCCGGGCCATCTCGTGCGCCGGACATACGAATCGGGCGCAGGCGTTCCCGCACTGTTCGCGGTCCATCAGGATGCTTCGGGCCAGGCGAAGGACGTCGCCCTCGCCTACGCAAAAGGGATCGGTGCCACCCGTGCGGGAGTTCTTGAGACGACGTTCCAGGAAGAGACGGAGACCGACTTGTTCGGTGAGCAGGCGGTCCTCTGCGGCGGCACGACTGCACTCGTGAAAGCCGGTTTTGAAACGCTCGTCGAGGCAGGCTACCAGCCGGAGCTCGCGTACTTCGAAGTGCTCCACGAGCTGAAGCTCATCGTCGACCTCATGTATGAAGGCGGGCTCGAAGGCATGCGCTACTCGATCTCCGACACGGCGCAGTGGGGCGATTTCGTCTCCGGCCCGCGCATCGTCACCGCGGACACGAAAGCCCGCATGAAGGAAGTGCTCGAAGATATCCAGAGCGGCAAGTTCGCGAAGGGCTGGCTGCTTGAGAACCAGCTCAACCGTCCGGAGTTCAACGCGATCAACCGCCGCGAGTCCGAGCACCAGATCGAGAAGGTCGGCCGCGAGCTGCGCGCCATGATGCCGTTCGTCAATGAAGGGAAGAAGCCGAAAAAGGAAGTGGTCGCCAGTGCGCAAAATTGATATTTTCGACACGACGCTGAGAGACGGCGAGCAGTCGGCGGGGATCAACCTCAACACCGCCGAGAAGCTCGAGATTGCCCGCCAGCTGGAACGGCTCGGGGTGTCGGTCATCGAGGCCGGCTTCCCTGCCGCTTCCCCCGGAGATCAGGACGCAGTGCGGCGGATTGCCGGCACGGTGAAGAATTCGGTCGTGACGGGGCTCGCCCGCTGCCATGCGAAAGACATCGACGCGGCATGGGAAGCGCTGAAGGGGGCGGAGCAGCCGCATATCCATATCTTCCTCGCGACTTCGCCGATCCATATGGCCCACAAGCTGAAGAAGACGCCGGATCAGGTCGTCGAGGCGGCCGTCGAGGCGATCAAATACGCAAAGCGGTTCTTCCCGCTCGTCCAGTGGTCCGCGGAAGACGCGTCCCGGACGGAGCCGGAATTCCTCGCCCGCATCGCCGCAGAGGCCGTCAAGGCCGGCGCGACGACGATCAACATTCCGGACACGGTCGGCTACTCCACGCCTCACGACTACGGCTCCATCTTCAAGTTTCTGAAGGAGACCGTTCCGGGCATCGAGAGAGTCAAGCTGTCCGCGCACTGCCATGATGACCTCGGCATGGCGACGGCGAATACGCTCGCCGCCATCGAGAACGGCGCCGACCAGGTGGAAGGCACGATCAACGGCATCGGCGAACGGGCCGGGAACGTCGCGCTTGAGGAGATCGCCGTCGCGCTCCATATCCGCAAAGACCACTACCGGGCGGAGAGCGGCATCACCCTGAAGGAGATCAAGCGCACGAGCCAGCTCGTGAGCCAGCTCACCGGTGTCGCCGTCCAGCCAAACAAGGCGGTCATCGGGAAGAACGCGTTCGCCCACGAATCGGGCATCCATCAGGACGGCATGCTGAAAAACCCAGAAACGTACGAAATCATCACACCGGCGCTCATCGGGGATGCGCACACCGAGCTCGTCCTCGGCAAGCACTCCGGCCGCCACGCGTTCCGTGACCGTGCCGTGCAGATGGGCTTCGAACTCGGCGAGGAGCAGCTGAACGAGGCGTTCGCCGAATTCAAGAAACTCGCCGACCGGAAAAAGGAAATCACCGAGGCGGACCTGCTCGTCATCCTCACCGACAATCAGATCCAGGACACGGAAACGCCGGTGTACGAACTCGGCAGCTTCCAGCTCCAGTTCGGCAACGGCTCGGCGAACATCCCGACCGCGACCGTCTCGGCGACCATGCCGGACGGAACGGAAGTGACGGAGGCGGCGACCGGCAGCGGTTCCGTCGAAGCGATCTTCAACACGCTCGAGCGGATCGTCAAGGAGAAGGTCAACATCCTCGACTACCGGGTCACTTCGATCGGCAAGGGCCGGGACGCGCTCGGCGAAGCGTACGTCAACCTCCGGGTCGGCGGGATGGAAGTCGCCGGCCGCGACGCCTCCCAGGATGTGCTCGAAGCAACGGCAAATGCCTACTTCAACGCCATCAACCGGAAACTCGTGAAAGACGCGCAGGAACAGCCCGCAGCGGCCGTTCCGGCGGCCCACTGAAATCGCATGGAATGAACGGATCGAACAGCCGGCCGGGTCGACGGCGGCCGGAACCCATCATATAAGGAGGAATGGAACATGGAAAAGACAATTGCCGTATTGCCCGGGGACGGAATCGGCCCCGAAGTGACGAGAGCCGCGGTCAAGGTGCTGAAACTCATTGCCCGGCGTTACAACCATACATTCAAGCTGACTTACGGACTGATCGGCGGAGCGGCAATTGACGCCCTCGGCAATCCGTTCCCTGAAGAGACGGCAGAAGCCTGCAAAGCGAGCGACGCCGTCCTGCTCGGAGCGGTCGGGGGACCGAAATGGGACGGGAACCCGTCGGGGCAGCGTCCGGAAAACGGACTCCTCGCCATCCGGAAACATTTCGGCCTGTTCGCAAACCTCCGGCCGGTGAAGGCGGTTCCGGCCCTGCTCGGCGCTTCTCCGCTGAAAGAGGAAAAGGCGGCCGGCGTCGACCTGATGATCGTCCGCGAACTGACGGGCGGCCTGTACTTTGGCGAACCGAAACGCCGAACACATGACGGCGCGGTCGACACGCTGAGCTATTCACGGGAAGAGATCGGGCGCATCGTCGAGAAGGCGTTTGAGCTGGCGCGCGTCCGAAACGGGAAAGTGACGTCCGTCGACAAAGCCAATATCCTTGAGACGAGCCGGCTCTGGAGGGAAGTCGTCGAAGAGAAGAAGGCGGCCTACCCGGACGTCCGGGTCGAGCACCAGCTCGTCGACTCCGCCGCGATGAAGCTCATCACGGATCCGTCCGCATTCGACGTCATCGTCACGGAGAACATGTTCGGTGACATCCTGAGCGACGAGGCATCCGTCATTACCGGTTCGCTCGGCATGCTGCCGTCCGCCAGCATCCGCTCGGACGGATTCGGCCTCTATGAGCCGGTCCATGGTTCCGGCCCGGACATCGCGGGCCAGTCGGTCGCCAATCCGGCCGCGGCGATCCTGTCTGCCGCGATGATGCTCCGCTACTCGTTCGGCATGGACACGGAAGCTTCGGCGATCGAGGAAGCGGTGCAGACGGTCCTGGACGACGGCTTCCGCACGGCGGATGTCGCGGAAGACGGCATGCGGGCCCTGACGACGGAAGAATGGACGGAACGGATCATCGAACAGCTGGACAGCGAAGCGGTCTCTGACCACATCATGTTCGCGTATATGTAATCAGGAGGCGGAAGCGCATGGCAAAGACAATCATCGATAAAATCTGGGATCAGCACATCGTCCACGGGGAACCGGGCAAGCCCGACCTGCTTTATATCGACCTCCACCTGCTCCACGAGGTCACTTCTCCGCAGGCGTTCGAGGGGCTCCGGCTGAACGGCCGCAAAGTGCGCCGTCCCGATCTCTGCTTCGCGACGGTCGACCATAACGTGCCGACCCGCAACCGGGAGGAGATCAAGGACCCGGTCTCGCGCAAGCAGATCCGGACGCTCGGGGAGAACTGCGAGGAGTTCGGCGTCCCGCTCGCGGGCGTCGACCATCCGGATCAGGGGATCGTGCACGTCATCGGTCCGGAGCTCGGACTCACGCAGCCGGGCAAGACAATCGTCTGCGGGGATTCCCACACATCCACGCACGGGGCATTCGGGGCGCTCGCCTTCGGCATCGGCACGAGCGAAGTGGAGCATGTGCTGTCGACCCAGACGCTCTGGCAGTCCCGCCCGAAGACGATGCAGATCCGCATCGATGGGGAGATCGGCCGGGGCGTGACCGCAAAAGACATCATCCTCGCCGTCATCTCGAAGTTCGGGACGGACGTCGGCACCGGCCACGTCGTCGAATATACGGGCGACGCCATCCGCAAACTGACGATGGAAGAACGGATGACGGTGTGCAACATGTCGATCGAAGCGGGCGCCCGGGCAGGCCTCATCAGTCCGGACGAAGAAACGATCGGATATTTGAAGGGACGCCGTTACGTCCCGGAAGGCGAAGCATTCGACGAAGCGGCTGCCGCCTGGCTCGCCCTCGCATCGGACGAAGGGGCGGAATATGACAAGACGCTCCGGATCCATGCCGACGAGATCGAACCGTTCCTCACATGGGGCACGAACCCGTCGATGGGCGGCGGCATCTCCGGGCATGTTCCGTACGCATCCGACTTTGAGGATGAAATGGGCCGGGACGGCTTCCTCCGGGCGATCGAGTACATGGGCCTGGAAGAGGGGCAGCGTTTCACCGACATTCCCATCCAGCACGTCTTCATCGGCTCCTGTACGAACGCGCGGCTGAGCGACCTCCGCGCAGCGGCCGAAATCGTGGAAGGCCGGCAAGTCCATCCGTCGGTCACCGCCATCGTCGTCCCGGGTTCACGTACCGTGAAAAAGCAGGCCGAAGACGAAGGTCTCGACCGGATCTTCACGGATGCAGGATTCGAGTGGCGGGAATCCGGATGCAGCATGTGCCTTGCGATGAACGATGACATCGTTCCGTCCGGCGAGCGCTGTGCATCCACGTCCAACCGGAACTTTGAGGGGCGCCAGGGAATGGGATCCCGGACTCATCTCATGAGTCCCGCGATGGCCGCTGCCGCCGCCATCGAAGGCCGATTCACGGATGTCCGGACCCGCTCCGCCGTCCACGCATGAACAGCAGAAAGGAGACCGCCCGATGAAGCCGATCAACGAAGTGACCAGCATCATGACGCCGCTCAACCGGAGCAACGTCGACACCGACCAGATCATCTCGAAAGAATTCCTGAAGCGCATCGAACGGACCGGCTTCGGAAAATATTTGTTTTATCACTGGCGTTTTGACGCCGACGGCAAGCCGAAAGACGGATTCATCCTGAACGATCCGCGCTTTGAGGGCTCCGAGATCCTCGTCGCCCGGGAAAACTTCGGCTGCGGATCCTCGCGCGAGCACGCCCCGTGGGCCATCCTGGACTACGGATTCCGCGTGGTCATCGCGCCGAGCTACGCCGACATCTTCTACAACAATTGCCTGAAGAACGGCATCCTCCCGATCCGCCTGCCGGAAGAGGAAGTCGTTTCCCTCCTCGCCAAAGGCCTGGAGGAGCCGGCGGAAATCGCGGTCAATCTCGGGGAACAGACCGTGACCGGATCGGACGGCACGGTCCACCGGTTCGACATCGACCCGTACTGGAAGGAAATGCTCCTGAACGGGTGGGACGAAATTGCACTCACCTTCAAATACGAAGACAAGATCCAGGCGTATGAGCAACAGCACGCCTGATCTCCGGGAAAACCCGGCAAGCCCTCCGGAGAGGCGGCTTGCCGGGTTTTTGTTTTGACGGGAGCGGGTCGGGACCGGCCCCCCTTCCCAAAAACCGTCGGCTTGAGGGAAGCATGCGGCAATTCCGGATCAACCCGAAGGAAACAAACGCCGCCGGTTGACAACGGGACTGCGAATCTGATAAATTAATTTCTGTACTTCATTGATTCATCATACTAAAGCGATAAAGCGAAAAGAGAGTGATTCCATGAATGCAGTCATCCTTGCCGTCGCGGTCATGCTCGTGCTCAGTTTGCTCCGGGTGAACGTCGTCCTGGCGCTCGCAGTCGGCGCACTGGCCGGCGGACTGACGGGCGGCCTGTCCATAAATGAAACGATCGACGCGTTCACCGACGGCCTCGGAGGCGGGGCGACCATCGCGCTCAGCTATGCACTCCTCGGGGGCTTTGCCGTCGCCATCTCGAAGACAGGCATCCCGGAGGTGCTCGTCCGGCTCATCCTGAAAGTGGTCGGGGAAGGCGGAGAGAAAGAGCGCAGGGGACTCGCCAAGGCGCTCGTCATCCTCGTCCTTCTGCTCATCGCCATTTCATCCCAGAACCTGATCCCGATCCATATCGCCTTCATTCCGCTTCTCGTTCCGCCGATCCTTCATGTCCTGAACATGCTGAAGATCGACCGGCGCCTCATTGCATGCGTTCTTGCCTTCGGACTGACGGCTCCGTATATCCTGCTGCCGGTCGGGTTCGGCCTTCTCTTCCATGAAGTCCTCTTCAATCAGATGCAGCTCGCCGGCCTGACAATCGACATGGCGGACATCCCGGCCGCGATGGCGATCCCTGTCGGAGGAATGGCGGTCGGCCTGCTCGTCGCAATCTTCATTTCCTACCGCAAGCCGCGCGACTATGCAGACGATGCGGCCGATACGGCGGATGGACCAGAAGCAAAGCCGGTTCCCGCGCGCAACATCCTGTTCACCGTCCTCGCCCTTGCCGCGGCGCTCGCCGCCCAGATCAGCACCGATTCGATGATCATGGGTGCGCTTGCCGGCATCGCGGTCCTTTATGTGACCGGTTCGGTCCGCTGGAAAGAAGCCGACGAGCTGTTGAATGAGGGAATGAAAATGATGGCATTCGTCGGCTTCGTCATGATTGCGGCGAACGGCTTTGCATCCGTCATCCAGGCGACCGGGCACGTCGAATCCCTCGTCAAAGCCGCAAGCGGCCTGCTCGGTGACCACAAAGGCGCCGCCGCGCTCATCATGCTGCTCGTCGGCCTCCTCGTCACGATGGGGATCGGCTCCTCATTCGCCACCATCCCGATCATCGCCGCCATCTTCGTCCCGCTCAGCATCCAATTCGGCTTCAGCACGCTCGCCATCCTCTCGCTGATCGGGACGGCAGGCGCCCTCGGAGACGCCGGGTCCCCGGCATCCGACAGCACGCTCGGCCCGACCGCCGGACTTAATGCCGACGGCCAACACAACCACATCTGGGACACATGCGTCCCGACATTCCTGCACTACAATATCCCGCTCATCCTCTTCGGCTGGATCGCCGCCATGATCCTCTGACCGGACAACGCAAGAAAGCCCCGCAGCCTGCGGGGCTTTATATATGGGAGAAAGGACGTTGCCGGGGGCTGGAGTGGAATTAGGGGAGTGGATTGGCGATCAGGGAGGGGGATTGCAATTAGAGAGGGAGAATTGCAATTAGAGAGTGGGATTTGCAATTAGAGAGGGGAATTTGCAATTAGAGGAGGAGAATTGCAATTAGGAGAGCGGATTTGCAATTAGAGAGGGAGAATTGCAATTAGAGAGTGGGATTTGCAATTAGAGAGGGGAATTTGCAATTAGAGGAGGAGAATTGCAATTAGAAGAGTGGATTTGCAATTAGGGGAGTGGATTTGCAATTAGAAGAGGAGATTTGCAATTAGAGAGGGGAATTTGCAATTAGAGGAGGAGAATTGCAATTAGGAGAGCGGATTTGCAATTAGAGAGGGAGAATTGCAATTAGGAGAGCGGATTTGCAATTAGAGAGGGAGAATTGCAATTAGAAGAGTGGATTTGCAATTAGGGGAGTGGATTTGCAATTAGAGGAGGAAATTTGCAATTAGAGAGGGAGATTTGCAATAAGGAGTGGAGAATTACAATATGGGAGATAGATTTAAAATAAGGAACGACGCATTACAATATGGGAGTCAGATTTACAATAAGGAAGACAGATTTAAAATAAGGAACGGAGAATTACAATATGGGAGTCAGATTTACAATAAGGAAGACAGATTTAAAATAAGGAACGGAGAATTACAATATGGGAGTCGGATTTACAATAAGGAAGACAGATTTGCAATAAGGAGCGGAGAATCACAATATGGGAGTCAGATTTACAATAAGGAAGACAGATTTAAAATAAGGAGCGGAGAATTACAATAAGAAAGACAGACTTACAATAAGGACGGCAGATTTCGCAACAGTGAGCGACAACCTGCCACAAGCCAACCGCCGCCCTCCCGCCAACCTCCGCACGCAAGTCCACCGCTCTCCATGATCAATCCGCACACCCGCTACCCCTACAGACCCCATATCCTCCCCGCAATCAACCTACTCATTCACACCCTGCAGCCCCACTCTTCCACAAACCTAACTTTCAAACAACTCCCGTCTCCCTTGCGCATGGAAGCGGCACCCGTTATACTATGTAAGTCCAGGAAAGTCCACAAAAGAATTTCGCATTGACAGTTGCGGGGTTCTTTATTTTTGTGTATAATGTGGAATGTTGGTCATTTGACTGCGATGAAGCGGGAGGTTGCTGACACGCCCGGCCGCTTTGCCATGGCGGGCGTGCAGGGTATTTCCGTGGAGAACTGTCTTGAAAAAAGGCGAAAGGGAGGGAAAGTAATGGCAAAACAAAAAATTCGTATCCGTTTGAAAGCGTACGACCATCGTATCCTCGATCAATCCGCTGAGAAGATTGTCGAAACGGCAAAACGTTCTGGTGCAAGTGTCTCGGGTCCGATCCCGCTTCCGACAGAGCGCTCGGTCTATACGGTCCTGCGTGCTGTGCACAAGTACAAAGACTCGCGTGAGCAATTCGAGATGCGTACACACAAGCGTCTGATCGATATCGTCAATCCGACGCCGAAAACGGTCGACGCACTGATGAAGCTCGATCTGCCATCCGGCGTAGACATCGAAATCAAACTTTAATCTAAACCAATACAACTTACACAATGCAGGAGGTGTGACGAATGACCAAAGGAATCTTGGGTAGAAAAATCGGCATGACACAAGTGTTCGCTGAAAACGGCGACCTGATCCCGGTAACAGTCATCGAAGCGGCCCCGAACGTCGTCCTTCAAAAGAAGACAGACGAAACGGACGGCTATGCAGCAGTTCAGCTCGGCTTCGACGACAAGCGCGAAAAACTCGCCAACAAACCGGAAAAAGGCCACGCAGCCAAAGCAGAAACTGCGCCTAAGCGCTTCGTTCGCGAATTCCGCGGAGAAGACACGGCCGATTATGAAGTTGGTCAGGAAGTCAAAGTAGAAATTTTCGCAGCAGGCGATTTTGTGGACATCACAGGAACGACGAAAGGGAAAGGCTTCCAGGGTGCGATCAAGCGCCACGGCCACTCCCGCGGACCGATGAGCCACGGATCCCGCTTCCACCGCGCACCGGGTTCGCTCGGACCGGTTGACCCGGCACGCGTCTTCAAAGGGATGAAATCCCCTGGCCGCATGGGCGGAGACACAGTGACGATCCAAAACCTCGAAATCGTAAAAGTCGACGCAGAGCGCAACCTGCTCCTCGTCAAAGGCAACGTACCAGGCGCACGCAAATCGCTCGTCAAAGTACGCGCAGCCCTCAAAAAGTAAGGAAAGGAGGACAACACAATGCCAAAAGTATCCGTACTGAACCAATCAGGCGCTTCGGTCGGCGAACTCGACCTGAACGAATCCGTATTCGGAATCGAGCCGAATGAAGCAGTCCTGTTCGAAGCAATCATCTCCCAGCGCGCTTCCCTGCGCCAGGGTAACCATAAAGTCAAGCACCGCGGCGAAGTAGCCGGCGGCGGACGCAAGCCATGGCGCCAAAAAGGCACAGGCCGTGCACGCCAAGGTTCCATCCGCTCGCCACAATGGCGCGGAGGCGGTACCGTATTCGGTCCGACACCACGCAGCTACAGCTACAAAATGCCTAAAAAAGTCCGTCGTCTTGCACTTCGCTCCGCACTTTCCACGAAAGTCCGCGAAGAGAGCCTCATCGTACTGGAAGGCCTTGCATTCGACGCGCCGAAGACAAAAGACTTCATGAAAGTGATGGGCGACCTGTCCGTCGGCAAAAAAGCATTGTTCGTCACAGCCGAGCCTGACGAAAACGTGGCACTGTCCGCACGCAACATCCCGGGCGTCACAGTCGTCTCCGCAAACGGCATCAATGTCCTCGACCTCGTCGGCCATGACAAGCTCGTCATGACGAAGTCCGCGGTCGAAAAAGTAGAGGAGGTGCTTGGTTAATGGATGCACGTGATGTATTGAAGCGTCCGGTCATTACCGAGCGTTCCGCTGAAGCAATGGAAAGCAAGAAATACACGTTCGATGTAGACGTCCGCGCCAACAAGACGCAAGTCAAACAGGCCGTGGAAGAAGTTTTCGGCGTCAAAGTCGAGAAAGTCAACATCATGAACGTCAAAGGCAAGTTCAAGCGTATGGGCCGTTACGGCGGATACACGAACAAACGCCGCAAAGCCATCGTCAAACTGACGGCGGATTCCAAAGAAATCGAACTGTTCGAAGCTTAATAGACGCAACACACCCAAAATACAAGAGGAGGGAAAACAATGGCGATCAAAAAGTACAAACCGACGACGAACGGCCGGCGTAACATGACGGCTTCCGACTTTGCCGAGATCACAACGGACAAGCCGGAAAAATCGCTCCTCGCGCCTAAACACCGCAAGGGCGGCCGGAACAACCAGGGCCGTACGACAGTCCGCCACCAGGGCGGCGGCCACAAGCGCCAGTACCGCGTCATCGACTTCCAACGCCGGAAAGACGGCATTCCAGGACGCGTTGCTACGATCGAATACGATCCGAACCGTTCTGCCAACATCGCATTGATCAACTACGTGGACGGGGAAAAGCGTTACATCCTCGCGCCAAAAGGCCTCAAGGTCGGCATGGAAATCATGTCCGGTCCTGAATCCGACATCAAAGTGGGGAACGCTCTTCCACTCGAAAACATCCCGATGGGTTCGACGATCCACAACATCGAGCTCAAGCCAGGAAAAGGCGGCCAGCTCGTCCGTTCCGCAGGCACATCGGCACAGGTTCTCGGTAAGGAAGGCAAGTACGTCATCGTCCGTCTCCAGTCCGGCGAAGTCCGCATGATCCTCGGCACATGCCGCGCGACAATCGGCCAGGTCGGCAACGAGCAGCACGAACTGATCCACATCGGTAAAGCAGGACGTTCGCGCTGGATGGGCAAACGCCCGACAGTCCGCGGTTCCGTCATGAACCCGAACGATCACCCGCACGGCGGTGGTGAAGGCCGTACGCCAATCGGCCGCAAAGCGCCGGTTACGCCTTGGGGCAAGCCTGCACTCGGCCTCAAGACACGCAAGAAAAAAGCAAAATCGAACGATCTTATCATTCGTCGCCGCAAAAAATAATGTGGTTTCTCTACGGTTCACGGGGTGGGCCGTGGGGCGATCACGGAGGGAGGCAACAACATGGGTCGCAGCTTGAAAAAAGGGCCTTTTGTGGATGATCACCTGATGAAGAAGGTCGAAACACAAAACGCCAACGACAAGAAGCAAGTCATCAAAACATGGTCCCGCCGTTCGACGATCTTCCCGAACTTCGTCGGCAACACAATTGCAGTCTATGATGGACGCAAACATGTGCCGGTTTACGTAACGGAAGACATGGTCGGCCACAAACTCGGTGAATTCGCACCGACACGCGCTTACCGCGGACACGGAGCCGACGATAAGAAAACGAAACGCTAATTGAGAGGAGGTACTCCTGATGCAACAAGCAAAATCCATCGCTCGCACAGTCCGTATTGCTCCTCGCAAAGTACGCCTTGTCGTCGATCTGATCCGGGGCAAGCAAGTGGGCGAAGCGGTCGCTATCCTGCGACTGACTCCAAAAGCCGCATCGCCGGTTGTTGAGAAAGTACTCAAATCCGCAGTGGCAAACGCCGAGCACAACTACGACATGGACATCAACAACCTCGTCGTCAGCGAAGTGTTCGTGGACGAAGGCCCGACGCTCAAGCGTTTCCGCCCTCGTGCACAAGGCCGCGCGAGCAAGATCAACAAACGCACCAGCCACATCACAGTCGTGGTATCCGAGAAGAAGGAGGGATAATTCGTGGGTCAAAAAGTACATCCAAACGGTTTGCGTATCGGGGTCATCCGTGACTGGGAGTCCAAGTGGTACGCAGAGAAGGACTACGCAACACTGCTGCATGAAGACTTGAAGATCCGTGAGTTCATCGACGAAAGACTGAAAGACGCATCCCTTTCCCAAGTGGAAATCGAGCGTGCAGCCAACCGCGTGAACATCACGATCCACACAGCGAAGCCCGGCATGGTGATCGGGAAGGGCGGCTCCGAAGTCGAAGCGCTCCGCAAACAGCTCAACGCACTCACAGGCAAACGTGTGCACATCAACATCGTTGAAGTGAAGCGTGCAGATCTTGATGCGAAACTCGTCGCAGAAAACATCGCCCGCCAGCTTGAACAGCGTGCTTCGTTCCGCCGTGCCCAGAAACAAGCGATCCAGCGTACAATGCGCGCAGGCGCGAAAGGGATCCGTACTCAAGTATCCGGCCGTCTCGGCGGTGCCGACATCGCCCGTGCCGAACATTACAGCGAAGGGACAGTCCCGCTCCATACTCTCCGTGCCGACATCGGCTACGCTCACGCAGAAGCCGACACAACATACGGCAAGCTCGGCGTAAAAGTATGGATCTACCGCGGCGAAGTCCTTCCTGAGAAGAAGAAAACCGAGGAAGGAGGCAACTGATCATGTTGATGCCTAAACGTGTGAAACATCGTCGTGTACACCGCGGCAAAATGCGCGGTGAAACTAAAGGCGGCGGCGAAGTGAGCTTCGGCGAATACGGCCTCCAAGCTGTAGAAGCCGGCTGGATCACAAACCGCCAGATCGAATCCGCACGTATCGCCATGACGCGCTACATGAAGCGTGGCGGTAAAGTATGGATCAAGATCTTCCCTCACAAGCCATATACGAAAAAACCTCTTGAAGTCCGGATGGGTTCCGGTAAAGGTGCCGTCGAAGGATGGGTGGCCGTCGTCAAGCCGGGCCGTATCCTCTTCGAAATCGCAGGCGTTCCTGAAGAAACTGCCCGCGAAGCGCTGCGCCTTGCCTCCCACAAACTGCCGGTGAAGAGCAAGTTCGTAAAACGCGAAGAAATTGGTGGTGAATCGAATGAAGGCTAATGAGATCCGTGAATTGACCACTGCTGAAATCGAACAAAAAGTGAAATCGCTGAAAGAAGAGCTCTTCAACCTCCGTTTCCAGCTTGCGACCGGCCAACTCGAGAACACAGCTCGCATTCGTGAGGTGCGCAAGTCGATCGCGCGCATGAAGACCGTCATTCGTCAACGTGAAATCAGCGCCAACAACTGATAAAGGAGGCTGCAAGCATGGAAGAGCGTAACCACCGCAAAGTTTATACGGGCCGCGTCGTTTCCGACAAGATGGACAAAACCGTCACTGTTGTCGTTGAAACCTACAAAAAGCACCCGAAACTCGGCAAGCGTGTCAAATACTCCAAGAAATACAAAGCCCATGATGAAAACAATGTAGCCAAGATCGGCGACGTCGTCCGCATCATGGAAACTCGCCCGCTGTCCGCTACAAAGCGTTTCCGCCTGCTCGAGGTTGTCGAAAAAGCGGTCATCATCTGATTGAGAACTTAACCCTGAGAGGAGGTACCCTCAATGATCCAACAAGAGAGTCGTATGAAAGTCGCGGACAACTCCGGCGCGCGTGAAGTCCTCACGATCAAAGTGCTCGGTGGTTCCGGCCGCAAGACTGCGAACATCGGCGACATCGTCGTCTGCACCGTGAAGAAAGCAACACCAGGGGGCGTTGTCAAGAAAGGCGACGTAGTCAAGGCTGTTGTCGTCCGCACGAAGAGCGGCGTCCGCCGGAAAGACGGTTCCTATATCAAGTTCGACGAAAACGCATGTGTCATCGTACGCGACGACAAGAGCCCGCGCGGTACGCGGATCTTCGGACCAGTCGCACGTGAACTGCGTGACGAGAACTTCATGAAAATCATTTCACTGGCTCCGGAAGTACTGTAATCCATAGGGTAGTGCCAACCAAGGAGGTGCAAGAGAATGCACGTTAAAAAAGGTGATAAAGTCCAGGTGATCACAGGAAAAGACAAAGGGAAAACCGGCGTCATCCTTGCTGCATTCCCTAAGAAAGACCGTGTGATCGTAGAAGGCGTTAACGTCATCAAAAAACACACGAAGCCGAACCAGGAGAACCCGCAGGGCGGCATCCTGAGCAAAGAGGCGCCGATCCACGTATCGAACGTCATGCTTCTCGATCCGAAATCGGGCGAACCGACCCGTGTCGGCTATAAAGTGGACGCAGACGGCAAGAAAGTCCGCGTCGCCAAGAAATCCGGCGAAGTCATCGCCGATCCATTCAAGAAATAAGCCACATAGAGGAAGGAGGGACTCCTGATGAACCGCCTGAAAGAGAAATTTCAAAACGATATCACGCCTGCTCTCGTGAGCAAGTTTGAATATAAATCGGTCATGCAAACACCGAAAATCGAAAAGATCGTCATCAACATGGGTGTCGGCGACGCTGTCCAGAACAGCAAAGCCCTCGACGCAGCCGTAGAGGACCTCGAAATCATCGCCGGCCAAAAGCCGATCGTCACGAAAGCGAAGAAATCCATCGCCGGCTTCCGCCTGCGCGAAGGAATGCCGATCGGGACGAAGGTCACGCTCCGCGGTGAGCGCATGTATGATTTCCTCGACAAGCTGATCTCGGTCGCACTCCCGCGTGTACGCGACTTCCGTGGCGTCTCCACGAAAGCATTCGACGGCCGCGGCAACTACACGCTCGGCGTGAAAGAACAGCTCATCTTCCCGGAAATCGACTACGATAAAGTTTCTAAAGTACGTGGCATGGACATCGTCATCGTCACGACTGCAAACACGGACGAAGAAGCCCGTGAACTGTTGACGCAGTTCGGCATGCCGTTCCAAAAGTAAACGAAAGGGAGGCGAAATTGTGGCTAAGAAGTCCATGATCGCAAAGCAAAAGCGCACACCTAAATACAAAGTGCAAGAGTACACCCGTTGCGAACGCTGCGGCCGCCCGCACTCTGTATACCGTAAATTCAAGCTTTGCCGTATCTGTTTCCGTGAACTTGCATACAAAGGGCAACTGCCTGGCGTGAAAAAAGCCAGCTGGTAATCCCCCATTCTGGGAAGGAGGTTAAACACAATGACTATGAGTGATCCGATCGCAGATATGCTCACACGTATCCGCAACGCCAACATGGTTCGCCATGAAAAACTGGAAGTTCCTGCTTCCAACATGAAAAAAGAGATCGCCGAAATCCTGAAGCGTGAAGGATTCGTCCGTGACGTGGAATACATCGAAGATGACAAGCAGGGGGTCATCCGGATCTTCCTCAAGTACGGCCAGGACAACGAACGCGTCATCACAGGCCTCAAGCGGATCTCGAAGCCGGGTCTCCGCGTCTACGCGAAGACAAGCGAAGTTCCTAGAGTCCTCAACGGTCTCGGCATCGCACTCGTTTCCACGTCCCAGGGTCTCCTGACAGACAAAGAAGCGCGCGCGAAACAAGTCGGCGGCGAAGTCGTCGCATACGTCTGGTAATCAGTTACAAACGAATGGAGGTGCAACACTATGTCCCGTATTGGCAATAAGCTGATCGAAGTGCCTGAAAGCGTGACAGTCACGGTTGCCGATGACAACACCGTCACGGTAAAAGGCCCGAAAGGCGAACTGACTCGTACATTCAGCGAAGACATCACGATCAACCAGGAAGGCAACGTCATCACTCTGACGCGTCCGACCGACAACAAGGAACACCGTTCGATCCACGGCACGACCCGTTCACTCCTGAACAACATGGTCGAAGGCGTATCGAAAGGCTTCGAGAAATCCCTCGAACTCGTCGGCGTCGGTTACCGTGCGCAGATGCAGGGCGGCAAGCTCGTGCTGAACGTCGGCTACTCCCACCCGGTTGAATTCGTTCCGGAAGACGGCCTTGAAGTCGAAGTTCCTTCCAACACGAAAATCATCGTCCGCGGATACAACAAGGAGCGCGTAGGCGCACTTGCATCCAACATCCGTGCGGTACGCCCGCCGGAGCCTTACAAAGGCAAAGGGATCCGCTATGAAGGCGAACACGTACGCCGCAAAGAAGGTAAGACAGGGAAATAATGCCGCATAGGCATCGAAAGGAGTGACCACGATGATTACGAAAAAGGACAAGAACGAGGTCCGCAAAAAGCGCCACGCACGCGTGCGTTCGAAGATCAGTGGCACTGCCGAGCGTCCGCGCCTGAACGTCTTCCGCTCGAACAAGCATATCTATGCTCAGCTGATCGACGATGCCAACGGCGTGACACTTGCAAGTGCATCCACTATGGACAAAGGCCTCGAAACGGCTTCCGCATCCAATGCAGAAGCTGCGGCGAAAGTCGGCGAAGCCCTCGCGAAGAACGCTTCCGAAAAGAACATCAAATCTGTCGTCTTTGACCGCGGAGGGTATCTCTACCACGGCCGCGTAAAAGCTCTGGCAGATGCAGCCCGTGAAAACGGCCTGGAATTTTAATGAAGAAGGAGGGACTCTTTAATGCGTCGCAATGAAGTGAAAAGTGAGTTCGAAGAACGCGTAGTAACGATCAACCGCGTAGCGAAAGTCGTCAAGGGCGGCCGCCGCTTCCGTTTCACGGCACTCGTCGTCGTCGGCGACAAGAACGGCCGCGTCGGTTTCGGCACAGGCAAGGCACAGGAAGTTCCGGATGCAATCCGCAAAGCTGTTGAAGATGCGAAGAAAAACCTCATCAACGTACCGATGGTCCACGGCACAACACCGCACGAAGTAATCGGACGTTTCGGTGCAGGTTCCGTCTTCATCAAACCGGCAGCACCTGGTACCGGTGTTATCGCAGGCGGACCTGTCCGTGCGGTACTCGAACTCGCGGGAATCACGGATATCCTTTCGAAATCCCTCGGCTCCAACACGCCGATCAACATGGTCCGCGCCACAATCCAGGGCCTGACAGAACTGAAGCGTGCCGAGGATGTCGCAAAACTCCGTGGCAAATCCGTAGAAGAACTGCTGGGTTGAGGGGGGAAAACTAATGGCTAAACTCGCAATCACCCTGAATAAAAGCGTGATCGGTTCGAAACCGGCTCAACGCAAAACAGTCGAGGCGCTCGGCCTCCGCAAGACGAACCAGACAGTCGAGCACGAAGACAACGCGGCCATCCGCGGCATGATCAACACGGTCAGC
This sequence comes from Bhargavaea cecembensis, assembly GCF_000826125.2. Classification (GTDB taxonomy): domain Bacteria; phylum Bacillota; class Bacilli; order Bacillales_A; family Planococcaceae; genus Bhargavaea; species Bhargavaea cecembensis_B. Next base: position 281,139 of record NZ_LN651372.1, on the reverse strand, counting down.
CACCTGGTCAAAGTAGAAGAAATCTAATTCCAATCCATAATAAGGAGGTGCCAGTCAAATGAAACTGCATGAACTGAAACCTGCAACGGGATCCCGCAAAGAACGCAACCGGGTCGGCCGCGGGCCGGGCTCCGGCAACGGCAAGACATCCGGCCGCGGTGCAAACGGCCAGAACTCCCGGTCCGGCGGCGGTGTGCGTCCTGGCTTTGAGGGTGGGCAACTCCCTCTGTTCCAGCGTCTGCCGAAGCGTGGCTTCACGAACATCAACCGCAAGGAATATGCCATCGTGAACCTTGACACGCTGAACCGCTTCGAAGAAGGCACGGAGATCACTCCTGAACTCCTTCTCGAAACCGGCATGGTCAGCAAAGAAAAATCGGGCATCAAGATCCTCGGCAACGGCCGGATCGAGAAGAAGGTCACTGTGCGGGCACACAAATTCTCTGCTTCCGCCAAAGAGGCGATCGAGAACGCAGGCGGCTCCGCAGAGGTGATCTGATGTTCCAGACCCTCTCAAACTTTATGCGCGTCCGGGAAATCCGGAGTAAAATCTTCTTCACCCTTGCGCTCCTCGTCGTCTTCCGGCTCGGGACATTCATCCCGGTGCCGAACGTCGATGCATCAGCGCTCCAGGCGGCCGACGACTTCAGTCTCATCGGCTTCCTGAACACGTTCGGGGGCGGTGCGCTCGCGAACTTCTCCATTCTGGCGATGGGGATCATGCCGTATATCACGGCATCGATCATCGTCCAGCTTCTCCAGATGGATGTCGTCCCGAAATTCGCCGAATGGGCGAAGCAGGGCGAAGTCGGGCGCAGGAAACTCGCCCAGTTCACGCGTTACTTCACGGTCGTCCTGGCGTTCATCCAGTCGATCGCGATGTCTTACGGCTTCAACCGGATGTATGGCGGCACGCTCATCAAAGATGACGGCTTCACGACTTATCTCGTGATTGCAGTCGTCCTGACGGCGGGCACGTCATTCCTCCTGTGGCTCGGTGAGCAGATCACCGAGAGAGGGGTCGGCAACGGCATCTCGATCATCATCTTCGCCGGGATCGTGGCTGCGATTCCAAACGCGGCGAACCAGATCTACGCCCAGCAAGTGCAGGACGCAGGCGACCGCCTGTTCCTGAACATCCTGGTTCTCGTACTGCTCGTTCTTGCGATTGTCGCCATCACGGTGGGCGTTGTGTACGTCCAGCAGGCGCTCCGGAAGATTCCGATCCAGTATGCGAAGCGTGTATCGGGCCGCGGCCGCCAGCAGGCCGGCCAGCAGACCCACCTGCCATTGAAAGTAAACGCTGCGGGGGTTATCCCGGTAATCTTCGCCGTGGCGTTCATCATAACCCCGCAATCGCTCGCGTCGTTCTTTGGTCAAAACAAATGGACGGCGGCCATCATCGAGATCTTCGACTATACGAAGCCGCTCGGGATGGTCATTTATGTAGCGCTCATCATCGCCTTCACGTACTTCTACGCATTCGTCCAGGTCAATCCTGAGAATGTCGCGGATAACCTGAAGAAGCAGGGGGCTTACATTCCGGGCATCCGTCCGGGGAATGACACACAAAGCTACCTGACCCGTGTTCTGTACCGCCTGACATTCGTCGGAGCCATCTTCCTTGCGGTCATTTCGGTCCTGCCGATCTTCTTCATCAACCTGGCAGGCCTGCCGCAGTCCGTCCAGATCGGGGGCACCAGCCTTCTGATCGTCGTCGGGGTCGCACTGGAAACGATGAAGCAGCTGGAATCCCAGCTCGTCAAGCGCCATTACAAAGGGTTCATGAAGTGAAAGTGAATCCGGCCGCCAACGCGGCCGGGACAACACTGTAGGAGGGCAAGACGTATGAATATCGTATTGATGGGCCTGCCGGGTGCCGGCAAGGGCACTCAGGCGGACAGAATTGTCGAGAAGTACGAAATCCCTCATATCTCTACAGGCGATATGTTCCGTTCCGCCATCAAGGAAGGAACGGAGCTCGGTCTCCAGGCCAAGAAGTTCATGGATGAAGGGGCGCTCGTCCCTGACGAAGTGACCATCGGCATCGTCCGCGAACGGCTGTCGAAAGAGGACTGCGCAACAGGCGTCCTCCTCGACGGCTTCCCGCGCACCGTCGCACAGGCGGAAGCGCTGGACGCGATCATGTCCGAGCTTGGCCGGAAGATCGATCATGTCATCAACATCCGGGTGGAGCATGACGAACTCGTCAAACGGCTGACCGGCCGCCGCATCTGCAAAGTATGCGGAACTTCCTACCACCTTGTCTTCAACCCTCCGAAACAGGAAGGGGTCTGCGACAAGGACGGCGGGGAGCTCTACCAGCGCGCCGACGACAACCCGGAGACCGTCAACAACCGCCTGGAAGTGAATATGAAGCAGAGCGAACCGCTGCTCGCCTATTACGGCGAAAAAGGCGTTCTGACCAATATCGACGGGCAGCAGGACATCGATGACGTGTTCCGCGACATCGACCGGCTGCTCACACGCAGCTGAGCCCTTGCCGGGGCGGCATGACGATCCTGCAATGCGGCATGTGAAGTCCGGACGGACCGGGAAGCGGCAGAACTGCCGGCACACCGGGACACGGGCCATGCAATGCCCGCCGGAACAAGGTATAATGGGTACCGTGGAACCGTCCGCCAGAGGGCGGGGAACCCGCAGTGCCGGGCTTTCAGGCTGCGCTCATCCCGCTCGGGGTGTTTGCCGGAAAGCGCCGGGCGGGTTCCGTGAAGCGGGATCCGCTGGTAGTCTTTCGGACATCTCTCATGCAGACCGGTCATATGTTGAAAGGCAAGGCATAGCGGGATGAAGAGAGACCTTAAATTTTGACCTGAAGGGATGATGATGGATGGCGAAAGATGATGTAATCGAAGTGGAAGGCAAGGTCGTGGAGACACTGCCGAACGCGACGTTCAACGTAGAACTCGAAAACGGCCATACGATCCTGGCACACGTTTCCGGGAAAATCCGGATGCACTATATCCGCATTCTGCCCGGCGACCGGGTGACTGTCGAACTTTCCCCGTACGATTTGACCCGTGGCCGTATCACATACCGTTATAAATGATCTGAAGCACTCCGGACGATAAGGAGGTTGTAATCCGATGAAAGTAAGACCATCTGTAAAGCCGATCTGCGAAAAGTGCAAAGTCATCCGCCGTCGCGGTCGGGTCATGGTAATCTGTGAAAACCCCAAGCACAAACAACGTCAAGGATAATCCCCAAGGAGGTGCACGATAGAATATGGCACGTATTGCTGGTGTAGACGTACCGCGCGACAAGCGCGTAGTCATCGCTCTGACTTATATTTTCGGTATCGGGAAAACAACTTCCCAGAAGGTCCTCGCCGATGCAGGCGTATCCGAAGACACTCGCGTCCGCGACCTGACAGACGCCGAGCTCGACACGATCCGTGAAAAGATCGACGCACTCAAAGTCGAAGGTGACCTTCGCCGCGAAACTTCCCTCAACATCAAACGCCTGATGGAGATCGGCAGCTACCGCGGAATCCGCCACCGCCGAGGCCTTCCTGTACGCGGGCAACATACGAAGAACAACGCACGTACACGTAAAGGTCCTCGTAAGACCGTCGCGAACAAGAAGAAATAATAAGCAAAGGAGGTTGCTGAACAAATGGCACGTAAACAACAAACGCGCAAACGCCGCGTGAAAAAGAATATTGAATCCGGGATCGCGCACATCCGCTCCACTTTCAACAACACGATCGTGACGATCACGGATACACAAGGTAACGCAGTTTCCTGGTCGAGCGCCGGTGCTCTCGGATTCAAGGGTTCCCGTAAATCCACTCCGTTCGCAGCACAGATGGCTGCCGAAACCGCAGCCCGCACTTCCATGGAACATGGCATGAAAACACTCGAAGTCACTGTCAAAGGGCCGGGGGCAGGCCGCGAAGCCGCCATCCGCGCACTCCAGGCCGTAGGTCTTGAAGTAACTGCAATCCGTGACGTGACTCCTGTGCCGCACAACGGCTGCCGTCCTCCAAAACGCCGCCGCGTATAATGGCTGTCCGTCCATTTGATTGAGAAACGAGATTTACGGATAAACTGGTTTGTGAAACTGCAATCGTTGTCTTGTAAGTTCGATTTCCAATAGGTACCGCCATGCATGGACGTTTTGAGGGAGGGTGAATTGAATGATCGAAATAGAAAAACCGAGGATTGAACCGATCAAGACGGAAGAAAAGAGCTACGGGAAGTTCGTCATTGAACCGCTCGAGCGCGGATACGGCACCACGCTGGGGAATTCCCTGCGCCGCATCCTCCTGTCTTCGCTGCCGGGTGCAGCAGTCACATCGATCCAGATTGACGGGGTCCTCCATGAGTTCTCGACAGTCGAAGGCGTCGTCGAAGACGTGGCGACGATCATCCTGAACCTCAAGAAGCTCGCCCTGAAAATCTACTCGGATGACGAGAAAGTCATCGAGATCGACGTGAGAGGCGACCAGGCGGTCACAGCCGCCGACATCACCCACGACAGCGACGTAGAAATCCTTAATCCGGATCTCCATATCGCGACCGTCGGCAAGAACGGCCATCTCCGCATGCGCATGTATGCACAGCGCGGGCGCGGCTATGTCCCGGCCGACCGGAACAAACGCGAAGATCTGCCAATCGGCGTGATTCCGATCGACTCCATTTATACCCCAGTCTCACGCGTCAATTTCCAGGTGGAAAACACACGGGTCGGACAATCGTCCGATTACGATAAATTGACCCTCGATGTCTGGACCGATGGCAGCATCGGACCGCAAGAGGCGATTTCGCTCGGGGCCAGGATCCTGACCGAGCATCTGAACATCTTCGTCGGGCTGACGGATGAAGCACAATCCGTCGAAATCATGGTGGAGAAGGAAGAAGACCAGAAAGAGAAAGTCCTCGAGATGACGATTGAGGAACTTGACCTCTCTGTCCGCTCCTACAACTGCCTGAAGCGTGCCGGCATCAATACGGTGCTCGAACTCGCGAACAAGTCCGAAGAAGAGATGATGAAAGTGCGCAACCTCGGCCGCAAGTCACTTGAAGAAGTGAAACTGAAGCTTGAGGACCTCGGGCTTGGCCTGCGTACGGAAGATTGACCGCCACGGCTGCGGCCGATCGATATCTACAAGAAGGAGGGAAACTCGATGAGCTACAGAAAACTCGGACGTACAAGCTCCCAGCGCAAAGCGATGCTGCGTGACCTTGCGACTGACCTCATCATCAACGAACGTCTGCAGACGACTGAAACGCGCGCGAAAGAGCTCCGTTCCGTCGTCGAGAAAATGATTACTTTGGGGAAACGCGGTGACCTCCACGCACGCCGCCAGGCTGCAGAATTCATCCGCCGCGAAGTCGTCTCGAAAACAGACGAAGAAGGCAATGAAACAACGGTCTACGCGATCCAGAAACTGTTCGACGATGTGGCACCACGCTACGCTGACCGCCAGGGCGGCTACACACGCATCATGAAAGTCGGCCCGCGCCGCGGCGACGGAGCACCGGTCGTCATCATCGAACTCGTCTGATCAACTGATTGCATGGAAAAGGGCGTGCCGTTTATTGAGCATGGACAGCACCCCTTTTTCCGCTATCTGATTTGATTTATACGTCAATGAAAAAGCAGAGTGTTATGATGGGCGGAGCCATTGCGGCCGTCGCGTCTAGCTCTACGCACCCCATCACGGTGCCGGCGGTGTGAGCAACCGCCGGATATGCCCATACGACAAAAGCGCAGTCACCGTTTGGGGTGCGCGCTTTTTTTTTACATAAGAATGGCCCGATGCGGCCGGGGAGAGTGCGGAAACGTTGCGGAACTCGGGTGAGACGTTGTGTATCTGTGGTGAGACGTTGCGTATCTGAGATGAAACGTTGTGTATCTCAGGGGGAACGTTGCGGAATGCCCCGTCCGCCGGGCCGCCGCATCCGGACGACAGCCCGCCCGGTTTCAGTTAGAATAGACAGCAGAGTGGAGCAGAGGAGGAATTGCAATGCAGCGGATCCTGTCCCTGGACGACATCCGTTTTACATATACGCCGGACGAGCCGGACAAGCCAATGGCCGTGGACGGCGTTTCATTTGATATGCAGCCCGGCGAGTGGATCGCCGTCGTCGGCCATAACGGGTCGGGCAAGTCGACGCTCGCCCGATTGATGATCGGCCTTTTATTTCCGCAGGAAGGGAAAGTCGAGCTATTCGGAGACACGCTCACCGAAGAGAACCTGTGGGATAAGCGGTCGCAGATGGGCATGGTGTTTCAAAATCCCGACAACCAGTTTGTCGGAGCGACCGTCCAGGACGATGTTGCATTCGCCCTGGAGAACAACGGCATCCCATTCGAGGAAATGACCGTCCGCGTCCGGGAAGCGCTCGGACAGGTGAAGATGGACGGGTTCCTCGACCATGAGCCCCAGCATCTCTCGGGCGGACAAAAACAGCGGGTCGCGATTGCCGGCGCGCTGGCGCTCAGGCCGCGGCTGCTCATCCTCGATGAGGCGACGTCGATGCTCGATCCCCAGGGCCGCGAGGAAGTGATCCGGGTCATCCTGGAACTCCGGGAAAAGACGGGTCTCTCCGTCATCTCGATCACCCACGACCTGGAAGAGGCGCTCCTCGCCGACCGGATCGTCGTCATGAACCGGGGCAGGAAGTTTGCCGAAGGCACGCCAAGAGAAGTATTCGCAAACGGGAACGAACTGACGGCGCTCGGCCTCGATCTGCCGTTTGCACTGCGCCTGTCTTCTCTTTTGAGGGAGCAGGGCGTCACGATCAACGAGACCATGTCGGAACGGAAGTTGGTGGAAAGTCTATGGACATCACGCTTGAACGGGTAGGCTACACATACGCGGCCGGGACGCCGTTTCAGAAGCAGGCGCTCCATGACGTGGACGTCCGCATCCCGTCCGGCTCCTACACGGCCATCATCGGTCACACCGGATCCGGCAAGTCGACGCTCCTCCAGCACCTGAACGCCCTCCTGAAGCCGACAGAGGGTGTTGTGCGGGCAGGGGACACGGAGATCACCCGGGCGACCAAAGGCAAGGCCCTGCGTCCGGTGAGGCGCAAGGTCGGCATCGTCTTCCAGTTCCCTGAACACCAGCTGTTCGAGGAGACCGTCCTGAAAGACATCATGTTCGGCCCGCTCAACTTCGGCGTGCCGGAAGAAGAGGCAAAGGCGCGCGCGACGGAACTGCTCGCACTGCTCGGCCTTCCGGAAGGGACGGCGGAGAAGTCGCCGTTTGACCTGTCCGGCGGCCAGATGCGGCGGGTCGCGATCGCCGGCGTCCTGGCGATGGAGCCGGATGTCCTCGTCCTCGACGAGCCGACCGCGGGCCTCGACCCGGCAGGCCGGAAAGAGATCATGGATCTGTTCCACCGGCTGCACAGAGAACGCTCCATGACGACCATCCTCGTCACCCACAGCATGGAAGATGCCGCGCAGTACGGCGACCACATCATCGTCATGCACGACGGCACGAACGTCCTGCAAGGGCCTCCCGGGGAAGTCTTCAGTGATGCGGAGCGGCTTGCACAGTGGCGGCTCGGCGTGCCGAGGACCGTCGCCTTCCAGCGCGAGTTCGAACGCGGCGCCGGACTTCCCCCGGCTCCTCCGTGCCTCACGGAAGAAAGGCTCGCGGCTTATCTTGCCTCGGCCGTACGGGAAGGGGATGGGCGCCGATGATGGAGAAAATGGTGTTCGGCCGCTATATTCCGGGCGATTCGTTCGTCCACCGGCTCGATCCGAGAACCAAGCTGATCTTCGTCTTCATCTTCATCGCGGCGGTGTTCCTTGCGAACAACACCGCATCCTATGCGCTGCTTCTCGGCTTCACACTTCTCTCGATCCTCGTGTCGAAGGTGCGGATCGGCTTCCTGATCGGCGGCCTGAAGCCCGTCATCTTCCTGATTGTCTTCACGTTCCTGCTCCACATCTTCTTCACGCGGCAGGGGGATCTGCTGTTCGAGTTCGGCTTCATTAAAGTGTACGAAGAGGGGCTCCGGCAGGGGATCTTCATCTCGACCCGTTTCCTCGTGCTCGTCCTCATGACGTCGCTCCTCACGCTGACGACGTCGCCGATTTCCATCACGGACGGCCTTGAAGTGCTCCTCGGCCCGCTGAAGAAAGTGAAGTTCCCGGTGCATGAGCTCGCCCTCATGATGTCGATCTCGCTCCGGTTCATCCCGACGCTCATGGACGAGACCGACAAAATCCTGAAAGCCCAGCTCGCCCGCGGCTCCGACATCTCGTCGGGGACGATGAAAGAACGCGTAAAAGCCGTCGTCCCGCTTCTCGTGCCACTCTTCGTCAGCGCCTTCAAGCGCGCCGAAGACCTCGCCATCGCCATGGAAGTCCGCGGCTACCGGGGCGGCGAAGGCCGGACACGCTACCGCCAGCTCAAATGGGACTGGCGCGACACGGCCGCCATCCTCGTACTCCTCGCCCTCATCGCCGGACTCTGGCTGCTCAGAGGCTGACCCGGCAGTGGGGCGGACTGGTGATCGGGAGTGCGGAATTGCAATTAGAACGGTGGAATTGCAATTAGAACGGTGGAATTGCAATTAGAGCAGTGGAATTGCAATTAGAGTTGGAGATTTGCAATTAGAGCGGTGGATTTGCAATTAGAGCATCACCCACCACCCGCCCGGAAAGGACGATTGCCATGCGGCGCATCAAAATGATCATTTCCTATGACGGGAGCGGCTTTGAGGGCTACCAGGTCCAGCCTGAGGGACGTACTGTTCAGCAGGAGCTCGAGGAGGCGCTTGCCGGCATCCATAAAGGCACCCCGGTCCGCGTGTCCGCTTCCGGACGCACGGACGCCGGGGTGCATGCGTCCGGCCAGGTGGTCCATTTCGATACGCCGCTCGGCATCCCGGACGATCGGTGGCCCATGGCGCTCAACACCCGACTCCCCGCGGATATCCGTGTCCTACGGGCTGAGGAAGTGCCGGACAGCTTCCATGCCCGCTTCTCCGCGACAGGGAAGACATACCGGTATATATGGGAGCTCGCGGACGTGCCGAGCCCGTTCCGGCGCCACTTTGCCTCGCCGTCCCGGGGCCTGGTGCCCGACACGCAGAAAATGGAGGCCGGAGCCGCCCATCTCACCGGTACGCACGACTTTACGAGCTTCTGCTCGGCGAAGACGGACGTCCAGGACAAGGTGCGCACCGTGGAGGAGATCCGGTTCGAAAATCACGGGGATGAGCTCCATATGATCATCACGGGGAGCGGCTTCCTGTATAACATGGTCCGGATCATCGCGGGCACTTTGTGGGCGGCGGGCACCGGCCGGCTCGACCCGGCCGCCATCCCGGAAATCCTCGTGGCCAGGGACCGGACGAAAGGCGGGAAAACCGCGCCGCCTCAAGGGTTGTACCTTGAAAAAGTCCGCTACGGGGAATGAAACAACTTTTCCTGGTGTTTTCATGAAAATGGTTGACTTCCCCATCAATCCGCGATATGATGATAAGCGGTATTTCGATAACCCCACTAAAGAATGCCCCGGTAAGGTTTCTTTGTGTTTGGGATATAGAAACGGAACTGATTGAACCAAATCTAGGAGGATTACCACAATGCGTACAACTTTCATGGCGAATGCCCAAAATGTTGACCGCAAATGGCTCGTCATCGACGCAGAAGGCAAGACGCTCGGCCGTCTCGCATCTGAAGTCGCTTCGATCCTGCGCGGCAAGCACAAACCGACGTACACACCGAACGTGGACACAGGCGACCACGTCATCATCATCAACGCTGAAAAGATCGAACTGACAGGCAACAAGCTTCAGGATAAGATCTACTACCGTCACACCGGCCATCCGGGCGGCATCCGCCAGCGTACAGCAGGCGAAATGCGCGACAAGTTCCCGACACGCATGCTCGAGCTTGCCATCAAAGGCATGCTTCCAAAAGGCCCGCTCGGCCGTCAGATGTTCCGCAAACTGCATGTCTATGCAGGCGCTGAGCATCCACACGCAGCACAACAACCGGAAGTTTACGAACTTCGCGGGTAATTCAGAGGAGGAACCAACTTGGCACAAGTTCAATACATCGGCACCGGCCGCCGCAAGACTTCCGTTGCCCGCGTACGCCTCGTACCCGGCGAAGGCAAAGTCACCATCAACGGCCGTGACGCAGAAGACTACATCCCGTTCGAAACTCTCCGTGAAGTCATCAAGCAACCGCTTGTTGCAACGGAAACACTCGGCAGCTACGACATTCTCGTCAATGTCAACGGCGGCGGCTTCACCGGCCAGGCCGGCGCAATCCGCCACGGCGTCGCACGCGCCCTGCTTCAAGTAGACCCTGAATTCCGTCCTGCGCTCAAATCCGCAGGTCTCCTCACGCGTGACGCACGCATGAAGGAACGGAAGAAATACGGCCTCAAAGGCGCCCGTCGTGCACCTCAGTTCTCGAAGCGCTAATACGAGCATCCAAGCCTCTTCCCGGTTATCCGGGGAGGGGTTTTTTTCGTCTTTTAGCGGAATGGAACTCCTGTCAGGGCCCGACCGGTTCCACAACCGGAAAACTTATAACCGTTCACCATCACAAGCGGTTTAATGGATTGTGGGTTGCGTTAGGAACCGGCATGGTATAATGGCTGGAATCCCAGTCATTGCCACGAAGGCAAAAGAACGACCAAGGAAGGGGATAACGGCTGAATAGCCAGCCACCACATGAAAAGAAGAACTGCTTTGTTGATTGTCGGGATATTTCTTGTCATTTTGACGGGCTGCCGCCTTTTATGGATGGAAGCTTTCCGTGAATTTGTTCACTCTCCCAGTGACGGGGAGCTGAATTTGCAGGATTGGAATGCTGAGGAATATGGTACTCTGCTACTGGACGGAGAATGGGCGTTTTATCCGAATCGGCTGCTGGCTGATGAGGGGATGCCGGCTGACGCAGGACCGGTGACGGTGGAAGTTCCGGGTAAGTGGGAGAATGCAGGCGGTCAGGAAGATCCGTCTCCTTACGGATTCGGGTCCTACCGGCTGTTAATCCGCACCGATCCGGAAAAAAGAATGAATTACAGCATATACGTGCCGAGCGTAAGAAGTGCCTCGGAAGTCTATGTAAACGGAGTCCGTCTTGCCGGTTCGGGCAAAGTGGCAGTTTCGCAAGACCAGTATGTCGCAGAGAACCTTCCGTATACCACGACATTCATGCCGGACGAACAGGGAATGATTGACCTCGTCATCCAGGCGGCAAACTTTGAAGATGCCAGAGGCAGCGGAATCGTCCGATCAGTAAAATTCGGAACGGAAGAAGCTGTCGGCAACCGTGTGAAGTTCTCTTCATCCGTCCAGCTCTTAGCTGTTATGCTCTTTATGACGTTCGCCGTGTACGCAGTGATCTTATACTTTCTCGGAAGCCGGGACAAACAGCTCCTGTACTTTTCACTGCTCTCTTTCTGCGTGGCTTTGGGGAATTTACTGAGCTTTGACGAGAAGATTTTTCATCAATTGATCTATATGGGATATGAGTGGGATTTCCGACTGGCGAATGCCGTGCTTGTACTCGGTTGTTACGCCCTGCTGGTATGCACGGCCCATCGGGAGCTGCCGTATTGGGGCAGGGTCTCTTCCGCCTTTTCTGCGATTCTTTTGATGGTGGCGGCGGCCACCTTGGTTCTGGAACCCCGGCAAATTATCGGCCTGTTCCCGGTATACTATTTGTTGGTCGGCATTTCGGCGATCGTGTCGTCGGTTGCGGTCATACAGCGGTTTAGCCGGGGCAGGAGGGGGAACCTCCTATTGCTGCTGGCACTGGTAGCGGTGATCCACCATTTTGCATGGGCGGTCATATGGCGGGAGAGCGGAACGAGCGTCGTCCACTACCCATTCGATCTGTTGATCGCCGCGAGTTTCCTGTCTGCGATCTGGTTTAAAAATTACTTTGACACCCATGCAGAGACAAGAGAACTCGCCATTACGCTCAAGAGGATCAATGAACAGAAAGATCAGTTCCTCGCCAACACGTCACACGAGTTTAAAAATCCACTCCATGGCATGCTGGGCATGTCTCAGTCCATTCTGGAAAGAGAGAGGGATTCGTTGCAACCAAGGAGTGTCAAGGAACTGGGAACAATCCTATCGGTCGGCCGGCGGATGACGCAATTGCTGAATGACCTGCTGGAAGTGAGGAGCCTCCAAGACGGCAATCCTCAACTGGATAAGAAAGCGGTACGAGTCCGGCCGGTCATTGACGGAGTCGTGGACATGCTGCGATTTATAGGAGATGCAAAAGGCCTGGAAATCGTCAATTGTGTAGCCGAAGATTTTCCTCCGGTTATGGCGGATGAGAACAGGTTGACTCAGATTTTCTATAACCTGATACATAATGCCCTCAAGTTTACAGATGAAGGGCGGGTCACCATCCGGGCTTCCATTGAGGGAGAAAAAGCATCATTCACCATCTCTGATACGGGAATCGGTATGGATGCAGATATGTTCAACCGGCTTTTTAATCCCTATGAGCAGGCGACTACGGGAAAGACGAGAGCGGAAGGCGGATTTGGACTGGGACTGAACATCAGCAGGCAGCTGATCGAACTTCACGAAGGCTCATTGGACGTGTCTTCGCAGCCGGGCATGGGGTCCGATTTCGTTTTCACTCTACCGCTGGCATCTTCTGCTGAGGTGAATGCGAGTCCTTCTTTCGAAACGGGAGATCCTCAGTCATGCGATGACAAATTGGAGATGGCGGTTTCAGACGAGCAGCAAGGGCCGGAGCAAAATGGCTCCGAAGAGCTGCCGGTTGACCGCTCGCCGATTCTGATTGTTGATGACGATCCGGTCAACCTTCAAGTCCTTGAGGCGTTATTGCCCGCAGATCAATATGACATTAGTGTCGCCACGGGCGGAAGGGAAGCTATGCAGCTTTTGGATGCGAAGGAATGGGATCTCGTCATTTCGGATGTCATGATGCCTTACATGTCCGGCTATGAGCTCACCCGGGAAATCCGTAGCCGGTTTGCGATGACCGAGCTGCCTGTCCTGCTTCTTACTGCCAGCAGCCGGCTGGCCGATATCCAAGCCGGCTTTGCGGCAGGCGCCAATGACTATGTCACAAAACCGGTTGAAGCATTGGAGCTCCGATCAAGAATCGAGGGGCTGACGACCTTGAAGAAAATCTATAGGGAACAGCTGCAGTTGGAGTCTGCCTGGCTGCAGGCACAGATTCAGCCTCATTTCCTGTTCAACACTTTAAATACGGTCATCGCTCTGAGTGAGGTCGATATGGAAAAAATGCGTCATGTGTTGGAAGAGTTAAGTCACTTCCTGCAGTATAAGTTCATGTTCCAGCACATGAACGATCTGATCCCTATTGAAGAGGAGCTGAGCATTGTTCAGTCTTACCTATACATTGAGCAGGTGAGGTATGGAGACAAGCTGCATGTCGTATGGGAAATGAATGATTGTGAAGGTGTGAGAATTCCGTTCCTCACCATCCAACCATTGGTTGAAAATGCAGTTCACCACGGAGTCATGAAACGAAGTTCAGGCGGCCGAATTCTCATCCGGATCTCCAATCAAACCTCACACGTCCTGGTCTCCGTGAAGGATGATGGAGTCGGCATGAATGAAGAAACCCTGCAACGGATTAAAGAAAGCAGGTCTGAGAGCGGCCAGGGCGTCGGTCTGATCAACACAAATTCCCGGCTGAAACGACATTATGGAGAAGGATTAGAAATTGAGAGTTCTCCGGGAAAAGGGACGAAAATCTCATTTATTTTGGACAAAGCAGGACCAGATAGTTAATGAACAGCATCCGCCGGTGTCGTGTACATCCTGCTTGAAATGATATACACGACCTGCCAAGCCTCTTCTCGAAAAATGGGAAGAGGTTTTTTCGTGCAGGAAAGGAATTGAACGTACGGTGTCCCTCGCCGTTTATACCCTATAAATATTATCAATTATTCAAACCATTCAAAATAATATATGATGAAACACAAGCTACCGGGATACTTGAACAAGAAAAGTATCCCTTCCAAAAAAACTGTTGCAAGCGGTTGCAGAAACTATTTTGGTTGGAGGGATTAAACATGTTCTTTCGTTCTTTTTTCGATGAGAATTTAGCCCAGATGTCATATTTGGTCGGCTGCCAGCAAACAGGAGAAGCCATTGTCATTGACCCCGCCCGTCGCATCGATCCGTATTTCAAGACGGCGAAGAAGGAAGGCCTGAAGATCATCGCAACAGCCGAAACTCATATCCGCGCTGATTTCATCCCGGGTTCCCGGGAGATGGCGAAGCGTTGCGGGGCGTCCGTGCATGTGTCGGACGAGGGGGATGAGAAATGGAAGTATCACCAACTGGAGGGCATTGACTACGTACTGCTGAAAGACGGCTGCACATTTCATGTCGGCCGGATCGAATTCACTGTGATGCACACCCCCGGTCATACGCCGGAGAGCATTTCGTTTGTCTTGAAAGACCAAGGAGGCGGTTCCTCGGAGCCGATGGGCATCTTCACCGGCGATTTCGTCTTTGTCGGCGATATAGGCAGGCCGGATCTGCTTGAGAAGGCTGTCGGAATGGTGGGCTCTGCGGAGCTCGGGGCAAACCAGATGTTCCATTCGTTGCAGAGGTTCAAACAATTACCTGATTACCTGCAAGTCTGGCCGGGGCACGGTGCAGGAAGCGCCTGCGGAAAAGCGCTCGGAGCGGTGCCGATGTCCACAGTCGGTTATGAGAAATTGAACAACTGGGCCTTGCTGGAAGAAGACAAGGACCGGTTTGTCAAAATGTTGTTATCAGGCCAATCCACTCCTCCGAAATATTTTTCAACGATGAAAAAGTTGAACATTTATACAGGAGATGTGTAGATGGATGCAGCGTTCGTTATTGTGATTTTTCTAATCGGCTTCATCGGTTCATTTATCTCCGGGATGTTGGGGATCGGCGGTTCGATCATCAAGTATCCGATGTTGCTGTACATTCCTCCGCTTTTTGGATTGGCCGCATTCAGCACCCACGAGGTCTCGGGAATCAGTGCCATTCAGGTATTCTTCGCGACGATCGGCGGCGTGTGGGCCTATCGCAAAGGCGGATATTTAAATAAGAAATTGATCGTCTATATGGGTACGAGCATCTTGGTTGGAAGCTTCATCGGGGGGTACGGTTCCAAATTAATGTCGGAGGAGGGGATCAACTTCACCTACGGCATCCTTGCATTGATTGCGGCGGTGATGATGTTCATCCCGAAAAAAGGGATCGATGATATCCCTTAATCGGTGGATTGCCGGATCGCTTGCGCTGATTGTCGGAACCGGAACGGGGATCGTCGGGGCAGCCGGCGCATTTTTACTTGTGCCGATCATGTTGGTCGTTTTGAGGATTCCCACACGGATGACAATTGCTTCTTCACTGGCCATCACCTTTATTTCTTCCATCGGATCGACAGTCGGCAAAATCACAACCGGACAAGTGGATTATTATCCGGCATTCGTCATGATCGTGGCAAGTCTCATCGCTTCGCCTTTAGGCGCGGTGGCAGGCAAAAAGGTCAATACGAAAGCATTGCAGGTCATTTTGGCGATGCTGATACTCGCAACCGCAGTGAAAATCTGGATGGATATTCTATGACGAAGAAATTCAAAAGCTCTGGCGGCCTTCCGGGAATGAAGCCACTCCGCGCCCCGGTATGACGGCAGCATTCCAGTTCCACCCCTCACCGCAATAGCAGTATACTGGACCTGTATAAGGAGGTCCTAGTCGTGAAAAAAATGAACGAGAGCAAAGGAGCACACAACGGAACGGCAGTCGTTGTCGGCGCCTCGCTGTCGGGGCTGATGACCGGGATTTCTCTGGCTCGCGAAGGAATCCGGGTAACGATTCTGGATAAGGTCGCGGAGGACCGGCCCGGCGGCTCGGGACTGCGCGTGAACGGAGCGAGGTTCGGGGAATCCGGGACCGAAAAACTGCTTAAGACCCTCGCTTCCGGCGGGAAGACCGGCGTACAGCTTTGGACGACGATCGAATCCCGCCTGCGCGAAGAAGCCAAGCGGAATCCGGGGATTGCGCTTCATTATCATGCGCGAGTCTCTTCCGTCGGACAGGATGAACATTCGGCATGGGCGGTGACCGATGAAGGAGAGACGTACAGCGGTGATGTTCTGATCGGAGCGGACGGCCACGGCAGCCGTGTAAGGCGGGAAGTGGACCCCGAGAACCCGCACGCAGTGTACGCGGGATATATGGGATGGATCGCCTCAATCGATGAGGAAGAGCTGCCCGCCTCTCTTCGTCCCGGCCGTGCCGGTTCGGGTGCGGAGATGTTCGACAGCCATAACGGCTTCAAATTCGGTTCGGTGATCCAAAGAGGGGACGGTTCGGGCAGGCAGCGGATCGGATGCACTTGGTACGACAACACGCAGAGCGCGATGCTTCGCCGCACCGGATGTGTGGACGGAACGGTCGTGCGCCATTCGATCAACGGTCCCGACATCCCCGAGGAAACAATGGAAGAGCTGGCGGAACAGGCTTCCCGGGATTTCCCGGAGCCATGGCGGACCGCGGCGCTTCATTCGATCGAAACACGCACGCTGATCGGCATTCCGATCAAGGAATATGTGCCGGACAAGCTGACATCCGGCCGGATGGCGCTTGTCGGAGACGCCGCGCATGTGCCGGCCCCCGTCACGGCCAGCGGGTTCAATGAATCGCTGCAAGACGCGGTCGTATTGGGGAAATGCGCAGCGAAGGGGCTGCATGGCGAAGCGGCTGTCCAAGTATTGGCGAAGTATGAGTCGCTGCGCCTGAGGACCATGCGCGAGATGGTCCGGTCCGGCCAGTTCTACAGCCAGACGTTTGGACGGCGCTAGAGCCGCAATCATTGAAAAAACCATGCCTGTGCGCCGCACGTCCGGCCACAGGCATGGTTCGTTCAGAGATTCATCTCCTTTTCCGGCACAATGATCCGGATGTCCCGCTCGTCCTTAAAATCGTCAAGATAGAACGGTTGGATATTGATATTGTCGTGGCCTTTGACGAAGTACGCTTTTTTTGCGGAGTCCATGACAGCCGTATACAACGTTTCATCCATATATCCGTTATCCGGATCGACCACTGCGCCGGTCGGGATATCCGACTGGGAGAGAATGCGGAAAGCCTGCAAAATGGCTGCCAGGCGGTCGAGGGCTTCCGGTGTGGCGGAAACGAAGAATGCCGCCCGGACAAAGCGGGATGGCGGAGTGAAGTCGCCGGGAAGCCCGACCAGGCCGCTGCCTTCCCCGAACTTGGATAGCAATGTTCCGTTCCAATCGTTCTGACCGACGTTTTCGGCCCGCAAATTCAGGTAGTTTTTCAGGTTTGTCGCATGCCAGGGGAATCCAGGTGCATTCGTCAGCACGCCGTATAGATTGTCATAGGCGAGGAGCCGCCCGTCTTCCGGTTCCAGGACAAGCCCGTCTCCGTCTGCATCCATGAAGAAGAAGTGCATGTCTCCGGACACATCGTCATCTGTCTTGCCCCGTTCCAGGACGGATAACTTTCCCGCCTCTTTCCGTACCTCTTCCACATTCCTGCACCGGCTGAGCAAGTAATTAAAAGCGTTTGCAACGGTCAGATTGATCTTTCCGTCCACCGGCTTTTTTGAATAGGAAGCGTAGCCGGGAAGCAGGTTGCTGGAGCCCATCAATCCCATTTCGTTGATGCCGTCCCCGAAAGCGGCCATGTTCATGAAACCCGTGCCGATCGTCGCGTAGATCGAATCATCATTTTGTTCTGCAGCGCTCACGAAAGCCTTGCTGTTCCGGGGGACAAACAGAACCTGATTTTCCAGCTTCACGCCCATTTCCAGCGTCCGGCCGAACACGATGCCCTCTTCATGTGGAAATCCGATTGTCGTGCACATCCGATCACATCCGTTTCATCTGTTGTTGTCCAGTTTCATTATAAATTTTGTGTACCCGTGATTGTGCGAAGGCAAGCTTCATGGTAAAAAGAGAAGAAGGAAGCGGACCACTCAAACGAGGAGGGACAGAACGTGGCAACAGGCAACAGGGAATTGACGGGGGAAGAACGGGAAATGCTGCTGGAAGAGCTGAAAACCCGGTTCGAAGGGAATCAGGACCGCCATGAAGGTCTCCGGTGGGCAGATGTGCAGGAGAAGCTGGAGGCCCGTCCGGAGAAACTTTGGTCACTCGCCGAAATGGAACGGACCGGCGGTGAACCGGACGTGATCGCCTACGACCGTGAGAACGACGAGTTCCTGTTCTGCGACCTGTCTCCGGAAAGCCCGAAAGGCCGCCGGAGCACCTGCTATGACCGGCAGGCGCTCGAGTCGCGGTCGAAGCACAAGCCGGAGACGAGCGTGGAGGAAATGGCGGAGGCGATGGGAATCGATCTGCTGACGGAAGACGAATACCGAGCACTTCAGGAATTCGGGCCGCTGGACAAGAAGACGTCGAGCTGGATCCGAACCCCGGAGGATATCCGGGCGCTCGGGGGTGCGCTGTTTGGCGACTGGCGTTACGGCCATGTGTTCGTTTACCACAACGGGGCTTCCTCTTACTATGCCTCGCGCGGTTTCCGCGGAAAGCTGCGCGTCTGAGTCCATTGCCGTCTGTTACCTTTTCTGTCCGCAGGAGAGGGACTTCGTTATTTCCAGAGAGCCGTTCCGTTGACGTCAACGCGCTTGCCGAACTCGCAGAAGAAATCGGCCCCAAGTTTCCTGCACCGAACACCGCCGGCGGATTCAATGAATCGCTTCCGGATGCGGTCGTCCTCGGAAAGTGTGCGGCCAAGGGTCTGCGCGGCCGGGCGGGTGCGGAGGCGCTGCGAAATATGAAGCATTGTGGCTCGAGACGGTGCGGGAAATGGTCCTCTCGGGCACTTTCTACAGCCGGACATACGGCAGGGGATGAGCTGGCATGAAGCCGGGCCGGCCGCCGGAAGTGTGATATACTTGAGTCTGAGCAAAATAAAGAAACAGATCACTGGGGGTGCCGCGTTTCGGCTGAGAGGAGCAATCCGACCCTTTGAACCTGATCCGGTCAATACCGGCGTAGGGAAGTGGCGGAGCCCTTTTGGTGCAGACGCAGATCACTTTCCGGTGGTCTCTTTTTTTATGGATAAAAAGGGGAGATGGCTGAAGTGGAATTGAACAAACAGGTGGTACTCGTGACAGGAGCAGGCAGGGGGCTGGGTGCCGAAATCGCCCGGGCATTCGGCCGCGAAGGGGCAAAAGTGATCATCAATTACTTTTCCAGCAAGGAGCAGGCGGAGGAGACGGCGGAAGAAATCGGAGCAAATGCTTTCGCCATCCAGGCGGACGTCCGTGACCCCGATTCGGTAAAAGAGATGTTCCGGAAAGCGAAAGAACATTTCGGCCGTCCGGTGACGACCATCGTCAACAATGCGCTCGTCAACTTTACGTTCAACGGGGATGAGCGCAAGCAACTTGATGAAATCGGATGGGCCGATTTCTCCGAGCAGTTTGAAGGGAGCATCAAGTCCACCCTCAATACGCTGCAGGCGGGCCGGAAAGACATGGCAGAACAGAAATTCGGGCGGATTATCAACATCGGGACCAATCTGTTCCAGCATCCGGTCGTTCCGTACCATGACTACAACACAAGCAAGGCGGCGCTTCTATCGATGACCCGCAACATGGCGAAGGAGCTAGGTCCCGACGGCATTCATGTGAACATGGTGTCCGGCGGGCTGTTGGAGAAGACTGACGCCAGCGCAGCGACGCCGGACGCGGTGTTTGACATCATCCGGGAAGGCACGCCGCTCGGAAAAGTGACGACGCCTGCAGAGCTGGCCGATGCCGTCTTGTTCTTCGCCTCACCGTGGAGCCGCTCGGTCACGGGGCAGAACCTAATCGTCGACGGTGGCCTCGTTATGAATTAAACAAGAAAAGCCTGCGGGCCGGTTTGATCCGGATCGCAGGCTTGTTATTTGAGGAGAAGCGCATCAGTCTCCTTCTTCGTCTTCACGGTCAAACCACAGCTTTTCCTGGTCTTCCTCATCGCCGTTGTAGTTGATCAGGATTTCCTTGCCCGCTTCGATGTCAGTGTAGGCGTAGAAGTCGAATGTATGCTTCTCAAAGCTGATTTCATACGTGGCGTTCGGATGGTAGGAATGATTGAACAGCATCCCGTAGCCGAGGAGCATGGCGGTATGGTTGATGCCGTATTCAAACGCATAGTCGGCGAGCAGTGTCTTTTCGATATGTTCATGCTGGTCATTCGGATAAGCGATCACCGGCGCTTCGTGGATCAGTTCGCCTTTTTTGATGTCTTGCGTGGCGAATACGCCCCGGGTGAATTCACCGCCGCTTAATTCGGAAGCTCCGATTTGGATCAATTGAATCACCTGCTCGTTCTTGACGGTCCGTCAGTTTTTTACAGTATACAGGAAAATGGACAGGAAGAAAAATGACTGTTAATTGGCATCATCCCGCTCCTGCAGTGCTTCGCTTCAAGTCCGCATGGAAGAACGATATAATGGAAGCCATGAGGACCGCCGGGACCTGTCTCGGATGGAGGAGGAATTTCACATGGAGAGCGCTTTTCCGAAAGAAGCGATGCGCGTCCTGAAAGAGACGAGCCGCACTTTTTATATACCGATCACATTCTTGCAGAAGCAGTTAAAGCATTCCGTCGCGTCCGCTTATCTCGTTTTCCGCGCGATCGACGAAATCGAAGACCATGAAGAGCTGGACAATGAGACGAAACACCGGATGCTGTCGCAAGTGGCCGGACTGTTTGTGGAGCCGTTCGACAACGAGCGTTACATGGAGATCCTCGGCGAGAAGAAGGACCGGATGCCGGAAGTGACGCTCCGCCTTGAAGAGTGGCTGCAGGCGTGCCCGCCGGATTCCCGCGGGATTGTCGCGGACTCGGCGCGTGAGATGTCGGAAGGCATGGCGGAATGGGCCCGCCGGAATTGGGAGGTCCATACGCGCGAAGACCTGGATGACTATACATATTACGTGGCCGGCCTCGTCGGCGTCATGCTGTCGGATCTGTTTGAGCTGTACGCCGGCGAGCAGACCGACCGTGAACTCGCCATCGGCTACGGCCGCGGGCTGCAGGCCGTCAACATCCTGCGCAATGAACAGGAAGACATGGAAGAGCGCGGCGTGTCGTTCGTCCCGGACGGCTGGACGCGCGATGATCTGTTCGTCTATGCCGAGGAAAACCTGGCGAAGGCCGATGAATACATGAAGTTGCTGCGGAAGAAGACCGTCCTGCTGTTCTGCCGGCTGCCGCTCGCCCTCGCCCACAAGACGCTGAAGGCCATGAAGGAAGGCCGCGAGAAGATGACGCGCGCGGAAGTGGAGGAAACGGTCGCGGAAGTGGAGGCGGACTGACCGGCGAAAACTGGTTGCCGCAAGAAAAATGCCCTCTCCTGTACCAAAGGGAAGAGGGCATTTTTATGTCTGTCCGGATCTGCAGTCCACCCGCTGCAGGCGGGGGCGGTTGAGCCGTTCCCTGCCGGAGGAGGACGTTGCTGCTTTCCGTCCCTCCTCTGCCCCTGTGCTATAATCGGGACAACAATGACAGATGGGAAAGTAGGGGTGCTTTGAACAAAAACGAGACGTTCGATTTCAGAAAAAATATACCGCTGTTCGCCGTGCTTTTGTCGGGTGCATTCATCACGATCCTGAACCAGACACTCGTCGCGACCGCGCTTCCGCCGATCATGCATGATTTCGGAATTGCCGAAAGCACGGTCCAGTGGCTGCAGTCGGGCTTCATGCTCGTGAACGGGATCATGATCCCGATCACGGCGTTCCTGATCCAGACATACACGACGCGCAGGCTGTTCCTGAGCGCGATGGGGATTTTCGCCGCCGGCACGCTGGCCGCTGCGCTGGCCCCGAATTTCCCGGTGCTCCTCTCCGGCCGGCTCCTGCAGGGGGCGGGGGCCGGGATCATGATGCCTCTTCTCCAGACGATCATGTTCCTCCTGTTTCCGCTCGAGCAACGCGGAAAGGCGATGGGAATGTACGGGCTCGTCATCGCATTCGCGCCGGCGATCGGGCCGAGCCTGTCCGGTTATCTCGTGGATCAGTTCCCGTGGCGCAGCATTTTCTACGTTGTGCTTCCGGTCGCCCTCCTGATCATCGCGGCAGCGGCCTTCCTCTTGAAGAACGTCACAAAGCAGACGTTCCCGAAGGTGGACGTCCCGTCGATCATCCTGTCGACATTCGGCTTCGGCGGACTGCTCTACGGCTTCAGCATCGCGGGGAGCGGCGGATGGCTGCAGCCGCAGGTCGGCATCGCCATGCTGGTCGGCGCGGTGACGCTGTTCTTGTTCATCCGCCGCCAGCTGCGGCTGGAGCAGCCGATTTTGGAGATGCGGGTATTCCAGAATAAAATCTTTGCAACAACGACGGTCCTCGGCATGATCGTCTTCTCCTCGATGATCGCCGCGACGGTGATCCTGCCGATCTACATGCAGACGATGCACGGCTTCACTGCCTTCCAGTCGGGCCTCATGCTGCTGCCGGGCGCCGCGGTCATGGGGCTGATGAATCCGGTGACGGGCATCCTGTTCGACAAGTATGGCGGGAAGTGGCTGCTGCGCACCGGTTTCACGATCCTGACCGTCACGACTTTCATGTTCACGAACCTGACCGCCGAAACGAGCTTCGCTTATCTGGCAGTGCTGAACGCCGTGAGGATGTTCGGCATCTCGATGGTCATGATGCCGTCGACCACGCTCGGCCTCAACCAGCTGCCGAATTCCCTCATCCCGCACGGAACCGCCGTCAACAACACATTCCGGCAAATGTCCGGGTCGGTCGGAACGGCCATCCTCGTCACGGTCATGGCGACCGCCGCCATTCCGGACGGGACTCCGGCAGGTGCCATCCGCGGAGTGAATGTCTCGTTCATCGTCGCGGGATGGATTGCGGTGGCCGGGCTGCTGCTGACTCTCTTCATCCGGGATCCGAAAAAAAGCCCGGAACAAGTTTAGACCAACAATGAAAGCAGGTGTGCGGCTTGGCGGACTCCATCGAGCGGCGGAAATCAGAGCATATTGATATCACATTGAATGAAAAGGTGACCGGCGACCGGATCACCACGGGGTTCGAGCGGTATTCATTTGTCCACCAGGCGTTGCCGGAGATCGATTTCGGAGAGATTTCCCTGGAAACCGACTTCCTCGGCTTCCCGTGCCGGACCCCGTTCCTCATCAGCTCGATGACGGGCGGGACGGCGCTTGCCGGGCGGATCAACCGCCACTTGGCCGAGGCGGCGGAGGAGAGCGGCTGGGTGCTCGCGCTCGGTTCCGGCCGTGCACTTCTGGACGGC
>NZ_LN651372.1:235311-256894 GCF_000826125.2 Bhargavaea cecembensis | reverse complement strand
TTGCCGGGCGGATCAACCGCCACTTGGCCGAGGCGGCGGAGGAGAGCGGCTGGGTGCTCGCGCTCGGTTCCGGCCGTGCACTTCTGGACGGCCACGGCCACGAAGATTCGTTCCGGGTGAGGGAACACGCACCGGGCATCCCGATCATCGCGAACCTCGGGGCCGTCCAGCTGAATTACGGTTTTGGCCTGGACAAATGCCGGAGGATCATCGAGATGATGGACGCCGACATGCTGGTACTGCACCTCAACAGCATCCAGGAAGTGATCCAGAACGAGGGGGACCTGAACTTCGGCGGGCTGCTCGGGAAAATCGAAGTGCTGTGCCGGGAGCTGGACGTCCCGGTCGGCGTGAAGGAAGTCGGCTGGGGCATCGACGGCGGCACGGCGAAAAAACTGGTTGATGCCGGAGTTTCCTTCATCGATACGGCCGGCGCGGGCGGCACGTCGTGGAGCCAGGTGGAGAAATTCCGTTCGGCCGATCCGGTGAAGCGGGCCGCCGCCGAAGCATTCAGCGACTGGGGCATCCCGACCGCCGACAGCCTCCGCTCGGTCCGTACGCAGGTCGGGCAGCCGGTCATCGCGAGCGGCGGCCTCCGGACCGGCCTCGACGCCGCCAAAGCCCTGGCGCTCGGCGCGGACCTCGCCGGCTTCGGCCGGTCGATTCTGAGGGAAGCGACCGAAAGCACCGAAGCCGTTCTCCGCGTCCTGCAGACGAGGGAACTCGAACTCCGCATCGCGATGTTCGGCATCGGCGCCCGGAACCTCGACGCGCTCAAGAACACCCCGCATCTGACGGTACGCTGAACCAAAAAAACGCAAACAGGCCTTCCCGGCATATCGGGAAGGCCTGTTTTGACGCCCGGGACTCCTTTGGCAGAAGCGTTATCTTTATCCCGGGAAGCGTTATCTTTATCGGCAGAAGCGTTATCTTTATCCGGCAAAACGTTATCTTCATCCCGCGCATGCCCTCCAAAGTCAGATTCCCTCCGCCGCTTCCTTCAGCAGCTCGAGCGACCGTTTCTGCTTTTCCGCTTCAAAAACGGGAGAGACGGCCATCACCTCACCGAACGGGGTGCGTTCAGAGAGGTCTCCCAGCTTCCGGGCGATGGTTTCCTTCGAGCCGATCAGCCACGAACTGCGGATCATGTCGATCTCGTCCCGTTCCTTCGCGGTTTTCACATCACCGAGTGCCTGCTCGGGGGGCGGCAGCTTCACNAACCTCGGGGCCGTCCAGCTGAATTACGGTTTTGGCCTGGACAAATGCCGGAGGATCATCGAGATGATGGACGCCGACATGCTGGTACTGCACCTCAACAGCATCCAGGAAGTGATCCAGAACGAGGGGGACCTGAACTTCGGCGGGCTGCTCGGGAAAATCGAAGTGCTGTGCCGGGAGCTGGACGTCCCGGTCGGCGTGAAGGAAGTCGGCTGGGGCATCGACGGCGGCACGGCGAAAAAACTGGTTGATGCCGGAGTTTCCTTCATCGATACGGCCGGCGCGGGCGGCACGTCGTGGAGCCAGGTGGAGAAATTCCGTTCGGCCGATCCGGTGAAGCGGGCCGCCGCCGAAGCATTCAGCGACTGGGGCATCCCGACCGCCGACAGCCTCCGCTCGGTCCGTACGCAGGTCGGGCAGCCGGTCATCGCGAGCGGCGGCCTCCGGACCGGCCTCGACGCCGCCAAAGCCCTGGCGCTCGGCGCGGACCTCGCCGGCTTCGGCCGGTCGATTCTGAGGGAAGCGACCGAAAGCACCGAAGCCGTTCTCCGCGTCCTGCAGACGAGGGAACTCGAACTCCGCATCGCGATGTTCGGCATCGGCGCCCGGAACCTCGACGCGCTCAAGAACACCCCGCATCTGACGGTACGCTGAACCAAAAAAACGCAAACAGGCCTTCCCGGCATATCGGGAAGGCCTGTTTTGACGCCCGGGACTCCTTTGGCAGAAGCGTTATCTTTATCCCGGGAAGCGTTATCTTTATCGGCAGAAGCGTTATCTTTATCCGGCAAAACGTTATCTTCATCCCGCGCATGCCCTCCAAAGTCAGATTCCCTCCGCCGCTTCCTTCAGCAGCTCGAGCGACCGTTTCTGCTTTTCCGCTTCAAAAACGGGAGAGACGGCCATCACCTCACCGAACGGGGTGCGTTCAGAGAGGTCTCCCAGCTTCCGGGCGATGGTTTCCTTCGAGCCGATCAGCCACGAACTGCGGATCATGTCGATCTCGTCCCGTTCCTTCGCGGTTTTCACATCACCGAGTGCCTGCTCGGGGGGCGGCAGCTTCACCTGGCGGCCGCGATGACTCCAGAACTGTGCGTGCAAGGCACTCCTGGCGATAAAATCAGCCTCGTCGTCGGTGTCCGCGATGAACGCGCGTGCCGCGATGAGGGCCCGGGGCGTGCCGGCGTGCCCGGCCGCCCGGAAGCGGTCCGCATACAGGCCGACCGTCTCGGCCATCTCGTCTTCATCAGAATTGATAAAGTGGGCGAATGCGTACGGAAGCCCGAGCTCAGCGGCGAGCCGGGCGGAGGACGGGCCGGTGCCGAGGATCCAGACGTCCGGCGTTTCCCGGACGGCGGGGCTTACCCGCAGATGTCCGCTGAACGGGTGGCCTTCCGGCAGGTCGTCCGCGAGGTATTCGAGCAGCTCGCCGGCCATTTCGGGGAAGCGGTCCGTCTTCCGCGGTCCCCAGTCGTCGAGCGACCGGCCGCCGGCGAGAAGGATTGTCGGCAGGTGCGTGCCGCCGGGCGCCTTGCCGATGCCGAGATCGACGCGTCCCGGCGCGAGTGCGCTCATCACACGGAAGCTCTCGGCCACTTTGAACGGACTGTAGTGTGTCAGCATGACGCCGCCCGTGCCGATGCGGATCCGCCCGGTTTTTGCAAGCAGGTGGGCGGCGAGGATTTCCGGTGCGGATCCAGCAAGTGTTCCGGATCCATGATGTTCCGAAACCCAGTAGCGCTCAAGGCCGATTCCGTCTGCATGTCGGGCGATTTCCACTGTCCTCGCAAAACCGTCCTCCGGCTCCATTCCTTCCATCAGCTGGGTCTGATCCAGTACGCTCACTTTCATGTCTAGGCCCACTCCTTCCTTTTCCTTCACATTAGCGGACGTGCCATCTTGTCTACAAGCCGGATGCTCGGGTCCTGCCGGAAACAGCAAGATTGACGCCGCCGATTCCCCCGCGTTATAATTATCTCGAATTCAAGGTAAAAGGATTCGCGGGAGGGGGAGATGCAGTGGAGCATATTTTCAATCAAGGGCAAGATTCCGAAAAGCCGACGCTGTTGCTGTTGCACGGCACCGGGGGAACCGAGCGGGATCTGTTGCCGCTCGCAGGAATGATCGATCCGGAGGCGTCGGTGCTGAGCGTTCGGGGGAATGTCCTGGAAAACGGCATGCCGCGCTTCTTCAGGCGGCTGGCGGAAGGGGTTTTCGATGAGGAAGACCTGATTTTCCGCACGGATGAACTGAACCGGTTCCTGGATGAAGCCGCCGGGAAATACGGCTTCGACCGGAACCGGATCCTCGCGGTCGGCTACTCGAACGGGGCGAACATCGCGGCCAGCCTTCTTTTTCACCACCGGGACTCCTTGATGGGCGCCATCCTCCATCATCCGATGGTTCCGAGGAGGGGCGTCCGGATTCCGGACCTGGCCGGCAAGCCCATATTCATTGGGGCGGGGACGAACGATCCGATCTGTCCGCCTTCGGAATCGGAGGAGCTCCGGATGCTGCTTGAGCAGGCAGGCGCGGAAGTCGAATTGCACTGGGAGGACCGCGGCCACCAACTCACAACCGGGGAAGTGGAAGCCGCGGCGAGCTGGTATTCGGACCTGGGAATCGGCTGACGGCGGAATGTATGGATCGAGTCCGGCCAGGGAAAACAGAGAAGGATCAAAAACTAAAGGAGAGTGGACTGAATGTCAAACGTAAAACTGGCAGTTATCTTTTATAGCATGGGCGGAACGAACTATCAGTTGGCGAAATGGGCTGCGGAAGGAGCGGAAGCCGCGGGGGCCGAAGTGCGCGTCCTGAAAGTGGAGGAACTGGCACCCGAATCGGTCGTCGAGCAGAACGAAGGATGGAAAGCGACCGCAGACGCAACGACGGATGTGCCCGTCGCCACTTCGGCCGATCTGGAGTGGGCGGACGCCATCATCTTCAGCGTGCCGACCCGTTTCGGGACGATGGCCTCCCAGATGAAGCAGTTCCTCGACATCCAGGGCGGCATCTGGGCCGCCGGCAAGACCGTGAACAAGGTTGTCAGCGCCATGACATCCGCACAGAACCCGCACGGCGGCCAGGAAGCGACGCTTCTGTCGCTGTATACATCGATGATGCACTGGGGCGCCATCATCGCAGCGCCCGGCTATTCGGACCCGGCTGTGTTCTCAGCAGGCGGCAACCCGTACGGCACGAGCGTGACGGTCGGCCAGGACGGCAAGATGATCGAAGACGTGCAAGAAGCCGTCAAGTACCAGGCCAAGCGCACGGTCACCGTCGCGGGATGGGTCAAAAACGGAAACGAATAAACGGCTGAAGGGCTGGCCGGAAAAGCGAAACATCGCTTTCCGGTCACCCCTTTTTTATTTTCGGCGAATCACGGATTTTCTTGAGGGGGGATGTGCGGTACGATCGTGAGAAGAGGGAAACAGGGGACGGGGGACGCCTCGCCGGAATTCGCCCCCTTTTCATCACAATCATCCAGGAGGGACCTGCCTATGTTCATCAATCAACCGCTCGATTCATTTCTCGGATTTCAGTACGAACGCCTATCGGACGACCGGGTCCGGGTGACGCTCCCGGTCCAGGATCTGTTCATCAACAGCGCGGGGGTCATCCACGGCGGCGTCATTTCCTCACTCGCAGACGTCGCCATGTCGAACCTGCTGCCGGCAGACGAGGAGGGCGTCCAGCAGATGGTGACGGTCGATCTCAATGTGTCCTTCCTGCGCCCGGCGACCGGGTCACGCCTGATAGCAGAAGCGGAAGTCGTGAAGGAGGGCCGCACGCTCATCCATGCCGCTTGCCGGATTGAGGATGACCGCGGCCGGACTGTCAGCACCGCCAGAGGGATTTTTTGCAGGATATAGGGAAAAGGATACTGGAGGTTTGGATGCCGACGCTCAGGCACGACGGAGTTTCTCTTTATGATGAAGAGTACGGGAGGGGAGAGCCGCTCATCCTGCTGTGCGGCCTGACGCCGGAGCTCGGCAGGGACTCATCCCCCTCGCCCACTTTGGAACTCCGGGCCTCGGGCACCTTCCGGATATCGAGGAGCCCCGGCTGTTTTATTCCGTCGTGAAAGAATTTCTGGACGGCGATGAGGGGAAACTGGAACAGCAGCGACGTGGTAGGGCAATATTCTTTAATGATTAATAATTAAGTGGTAAAATAAAATCAACAATCAGGGAGGGATGAACAATGGCAGGACGACTTGAAGGAAAAGCGGCGCTCATTACCGGCGCGGGCGGCGGAATCGGCCGCGGGATGGCGCTTGCATTTGTCAAAGAAGGCGCGAAAGTGGCGATTGTGGATATCAATGAAGAGCTCGGACGGAAGACGGAGAAGGAGCTGCAGTCTTATTCGCCGGATTCGTTCTTCATCAAGGGAGACCTCATGGACCACGAGAACCTCGGCAAGCTCGTCGAGGAAGCGGTCGGCAAATTCGGCAGGCTCGACGTGCTCGTGAACAACGCCCATGCATCGAGACAGAAGCCGTTCATCGAGACGACTCAGGCGGACCTTGACCTCAGCTTCGGCACAGGCTTCTATCCGACATTCTATCTCATGCAGGCGGCCTATCCTCATCTGAAAGAGACGAAAGGAACGGTCATCAACTTCGCATCCGGCGCCGGCATCAACGGCCAGGTGAACCAGGTGGCGTATGCGGCTGCGAAAGAAGCGATCCGCGGAACCACCCGGGTGGCGGCGAACGAATGGGGCAAGGACGGCATCAACATCAACCTCATCTCGCCGATCGCGAACTCCCCCGGCATCCAGCAGTGGAAACAGAACGAGCCGGAGGCCTATGACGACATGATCAACCGGATCCCGATGCGCCGACTCGGCGAACTCGAAGGAGACATCGGCCGCGTGGCGGTCTTCCTGGCGAGCGACGATGCATCGTACATCACCGGACAGACGATCATGGTCGACGGCGGAGCGACGATGCTGCGCTGACGGAGCCGGCTCTGAAGAATATCGAAATCCGCCCCCAATCCGGGTGAAAGGGATGGCTCGGCGGAAAACGGAGGAATGGGCATGGAGGAGACCGATCTGTTCGAGCTGATCCATTCGGTCGAGTCGGTGACCAATGAAATGATCATCAGGTGGACAAAGGCGTTCGGCCATAATATCGGAATCTCGCCGGTCCTGGTGTTGTCGGAGCTTCTGGAGAACGGGCCGCAGCAACATTCGGCCCTCGCCGCGAAGCTCGGCTACACCGCGGCGGCAATCACGAACATCGCCGGCAAGCTCGTGAACGAGGGGCTCGCGGAACGCAAGGCGAACGAGCAGGACCGGCGCCATGTGCTGCTGGCCATCACGCCGGAGGGCGAAAGAGTGCTGGAAGCCGCCCACCGGACCGGCACCGAACTCCGGGTGCGCCTGTTCAGCTCGCTGACAAAGGAAGAGATCGAGCAATATATCACGATCAACCAAAAGTTGCTGGAGGCCTTGGCGTCCAGCGAACGATAAAGGGAAGAAGGAGAATACATCATGGGACGCGTACAGGATAAAGTCGCACTCGTGACAGGCGGCGCCTCGGGCATCGGCCTGTCTGCAGCAACCCTCATGGCGAAGGAAGGCGCAAAAGTCGTCATCGCCGACTTCAATGATGCCGGCGCAAAAGAAGAAGCACGGAAAATCACAGAGGCGGGCTGGGAAGCGAAAGGCATCTTCCTCGATGCCGGCGATGAGCAGTCGATCCGGGATGCCGTCGATTTCACGGTAAATGAATACGGGAAAATCGATGTGCTCTACAACAACGTCGGCCTGACGAACCTTCAGAAAGACCTCGACGTAGTGAACATGGACCTCGACGAGTGGGACCGGCTCATGAACGTCAACCTGAAAAGTGTGCTGCTCGGCAGCCGATTCGCCATCCCGCACATGATCGAGGCGGGCGGCGGCTCCATCATCAACACCGCCTCGATGGCCGGCTTCGCGGGCGACTCTACCCGCTCCGCATACGGTGCATCCAAGGCGGGCGTCGTCAACCTGACCCGCTATATCGCCACCCAGTACGGCAAGGACAACATCCGCTGCAATGCGGTCGCACCGGGCCTCATCCTCACGCCGGCTGCGAAAAACAACATGCCGCCGGAAGTACTTGATATTTTCGCGAAGTATAACGCCCTGCCTTACCACGGCGAAGCGGACGACATCGGCTATACGGTGCTGTTCCTCGCCTCCGACGAATCCAAATTCATCACCGGCCAGACGATCCAGGTCGAAGGCGGCCACTACAATACGAACCCGTCCATCTCCGACTTCAAAGCGTACATGGAACAAGCCGGAAAATAAGAAAAGATGCGAACCCCCGCTGCGGATGCCTCTTCCGGAGCGGGGGTTTTGCGATTATAATGCAGGGAAAGGGGCGAGTGTCATCGGAAAGGACACGAGTGTCATCGGAAACGGTGCGAGTGTAATCGTGATGGGTCCGAGTGTCATCGGAAACGGTGCGAGTGTGATCATAATGGGTCCGAGTGTTAACCGGAGCGGCGTGAGTGTCATCGCAATGGGGCTCGAGCGTCAACTTTGGATTTTCGGGAGAAGGGGGAAGTGTTTGAATGGAGGAACGGACGATCAGCTGGGCGTTGCTTGAACACGGAAGCTGGCGGTTTCATTTGGCGGCTGTGCCGGAAGGGCTCTGCTATATCGGCTCGCAGGATGCCGGTCCGGAGGAGATCGCCGCCTATGCGCAGAAGCGGCTGCCGGGACACAGACTGGAAGAAAACCCGCAGGCCCTCGGTCCATACAGGGCGGAACTCGTCGACTACCTCGACGGCCGGCGCACCGAGTTCAGCCAGCCGGTCTCGCTCGCGGGTACGGCGTTCCAGCAGAAAGTGTGGGAGGCCCTCCGTGATATCCCGTGCGGCGAAACGAAAACCTACTCCGACATCGCCGAACAGATCGGCCGCCCTGAAGCGGTCCGAGCCGTCGCCGCCGCAATCGGCGCCAACCCGGTCCTCGTCCACATCCCGTGCCACCGCGTCATCGGCAAAAACGGCAAGCTCACCGGCTTCCGCGGCGGCCTGGACATGAAGAAGCGGCTGCTGGAACTGGAAAGCGGGTTGAACAAGTAAGGAATGTCAGATCGATTGATCGATGAACATGCGATGTCTGTTTGCTTCGACGGCTTTCCCATGATACTCTATTCTCCCGCTCCCTTTTGTGCCGAACGGCAGAAAGAGGGGAATGAAGCGCTTCCAATTTCATCCTTCTCCCAATTGTGGGGGAGGGTTTTTGTTTTGCCGAAAAGCTGGAACAGGATGTTTCATTTCTGCAATAAAAATCCTTAAAAATTTCTTGCCTGGCCCCTTCCCAGCCCGTATGATAGAAAAATGTGATGGCCGGGCGCCGTTGCAATATGAGATAAGGGAGAGTGGCATGATGGGGAAGTTGACGCGCGATGATATTTGGAGATTTGTCGAGGAAGAGAATGTGAATTTCATCCGCCTCCAGTTCACGGATGTGCTGGGAACGATCAAGAACGTGGAGATCCCGGTCAGCCAGCTCGACAAGGCGCTCGACAATAAAATGATGTTCGACGGATCTTCGATCGAGGGGTTTGTCCGGATCGAGGAGTCCGACATGTATCTCATCCCGGACCTTGACACATGGATGGTGTTCCCGTGGACGACGGACAACAACGGCAAGGTGGCGCGGTTCATCTGTGACGTGCACCGGTCCGACGGTACGCCGTTCGAAGGGGACCCGCGCGGCAACCTGAGACGGGTGCTTCGCGAGATGGGGGAGATGGGCTTCACTCATTTCAACCTCGGTCCCGAGCCGGAGTTCTTCCTGTTCAAGCTCGACCAGAACATGCAGCCGACGCTCGAAACGAACGACAACGGCGGTTATTTCGACCTGGCGCCGACCGATCTCGGCGAGAACTGCCGCCGCGACATCGTGCTCGAGCTCGAGGCGATGGGCTTTGAAATTGAAGCGTCCCACCATGAAGTTGCCCCGGGCCAGCATGAGATCGATTTTAAATATGCGGATGCGCTGTCCGCATGCGACAATATCCAGACATTCAAGCTCGTGGTCAAGACGATCGCGCGCAAGCACGGCCTGCATGCGACGTTCATGCCGAAGCCGCTGTTCGGCGTAGCCGGCTCCGGCATGCACTGCAATATTTCTTTATTCCGCGACAGCGAAAACGCGTTCTTCGACGAAACGGGCGAACTGAAGCTGAGTGATACGGCCTACCGGTTCATGGCGGGCGTGCTCGGGCATGTGCGGAATTTCACCGCCGTGACGAATCCGACGGTCAACTCTTACAAGCGGCTTGTGCCGGGCTATGAAGCGCCGAGCTACATCGCGTGGAGCGCGCAGAACCGGAGCCCGCTCGTCCGGATTCCGGCTTCCCGCGGACTCAGCACCCGGATCGAGGTCCGGTCCGTCGACCCGTCGGCGAATCCGTACCTTGCGATGGCCGTCATCCTGAAATCCGGCCTTGACGGCATCCGCAGGCAACTCGACGTTCCTGCGCCGGTCGACCGCAACCTGTATGAAATGACGACGGACGAGCTGGAGGAAGCCGGGATCGGCCTGCTCCCGACGGACCTTGACCATGCCCTCAGCGCACTCGAGGGAGACGAAGTCGTGATAGCCGCGCTCGGCGATCATATTTACCGCAACTATATGGACGCCAAGCGGCAGGAGTGGGAGCAGTACCGCGTCACTGTCCACCCGTGGGAACGCGAACATTATATGAAGATGTACTGATCGCATCCTTCAGCGTTGCCGGATCGGCCCGCCGATTCTATAATTAGAAAAAGAGTTGCCGACCACGGGAGGGACGACGATGAAAGCCATATCGACTGAGGAACTGGAACAGCGTCTTGAAGCGGGAGAAGAGCTGGCGATGATTGATGTGCGGGAAGCGGAGGAGGTTGCGGCCGGTATGATTCCGGGCGCCGTCCATATTCCGCTCATGGAGCTGCCGGAACGCTTCGGCGAGCTCGACCGGGACACCCAATATATCCTCATCTGCCGTTCCGGCGGCCGCAGCACGATGGCCGCGGAATTCCTGGAAGGCCAGGGATTCGACGTCGTGAACATGACCGGCGGCATGCTGGAATGGCCGGGCGAAACCATCGCCTGACGAAATGCGGACCACAGGGCCGGCGCAATCATGCGCCGGTCTTTTCGTATGCGGACAAACCGGACGTTCGGTGTTAGGTTGCCGATCCGGCATCCGACCCCGACTTTCCCGGAGGCTCGTTCATAGCCCGCCGGTGCCGGGCGTATAGTGTGGAAAAAGGCGGTGACGGGAGACTTGAGGGTATGGGGGATTTTAAGGCGGCGGGTGTGGGTATTGATCTTCGTGCTGGTGGCTTCGGCCGCGGTCCTGGCGTATGAGACATTTGCGTCCGACCGTGACTTTTTCATGCCGGAACCGCTCGGCGGGGTGAAGGTCGTCATTGATCCGGGCCACGGCGGGCCGGACGGCGGGGCATCGTCGGGCGAAGTGGTGGAGAGTTCGATCAACCTGGCGATCGCGAAAAATCTGGAGAAGGAATTGAAGTCCAAAGGCGCCACGGTCATCATGACCCGGACGAAGGAAGGGGATGCGCTCGCTGAACGGCAGCCGGGCGAGGAGTTCCCGAGCATCCGGGCCCGCAAGATGGCGGACTTGAAGCTGCGGGAGGAGATTGCGCTCGATGAGAAGCCGGACATGTTCCTGAGCGTTCACGTGAACGCCGTTCCGGAGGAAAAGTGGCGCGGGGCGCAGGTGTTCTACCATGCGGAGGGCCATCCGGACAGCGAACGTCTCGCCAAGGCCGTCCAGGCTTCGTTCACCGAGACGATCGAGACCGACCGGGAGGCGCTCGCGGTCCGGCAAGTGTATCTCCTGAAGAAAGTGCCGACCCCGGCCGTGCTGATCGAAACAGGCTTCATTTCCAATCCTGAGGAGAAGGCGCTGCTGACGGATGCGGGCTATCAGAAGAAAGTCGCCGCGGCGATCGCGGAAGGCGTATCCGAATTCATGTATGAGGACATGCAATGACCCGCCCGCCGACTGGCCGGCGGGCTTCCTTCTTGCGGTGAAGCTTGAGCGGAACACGCCGGATCCGGTTCCCACCTATGTTATACTGTAGGGAGAATTGACCGGATTGGGAGTGTCTGAATTGATCAATGAACAACAAGTGCGCGAGCTGGTGGGACAGCTCCAGGACCCGTTCCTCCACCATTCGCTTGAAGAGACCGGCGGCATCACCGAGGTCTCGATCAAAGAAGAGAAATCGCATGTGAGCGTCAAGCTCGCCATTGCGAAGATCAATAACGCCGAACAGATGCAGCTGCAGATGAAAGTGGTCGAAGTGCTGAAAGAGGCCGGCGCGAATACGGTCGGCATCCGCTTCGAAGAACTGCCGGCGGAAAAGCTGGAACAATTCCGCGGAACGGCGACCCCGGCAGAAACGCAGGACCTGCTGTCGCCGCTCAACAACGTGCAGTTCATCTCGGTCGCGTCCGGGAAGGGCGGCGTCGGAAAATCAACGGTCTCCGTCAACCTCGCCGTCGCGCTCGCCCGCCTCGGCAAGAAAGTCGGACTGATCGACGCCGACATCTACGGCTTCTCGGTGCCGGACATGATGGGCATCCAGCAGAACCCGGTCGTGCGCGGCAACAGCATCATTCCGGTCGAGCGCTTCGGCGTGAAGGTCATCTCGATGGGCTTCTTCGTCGACCAGAACGCGCCGGTCGTCTGGCGCGGGCCGATGCTCGGCAAGGTGCTCGACCAGTTCTTCCGCGACGTGGAGTGGGGAGACCTCGATTACCTGCTGCTCGACCTGCCTCCGGGCACGGGCGACGTGGCGCTCGATGTCCACCAGATGCTGCCGCATTCGAAGGAAATCATCGTCACGACCCCGCACCCGACGGCCGCATTCGTAGCCGCGCGTGCCGGCGCCATGGCGATCAAGACCGACCACGAAATCCTCGGCGTCATCGAGAACATGTCGTGGTTCGAATCGAAGAAGACCGGCGAACGCGAATACGTCTTCGGCGAAGGCGGCGGCCCGAAACTGGCAGAAGAGCTCCGCACCGAGCTGCTCGGCCAGATCCCGCTCGGCCAGCCAGACTGGAATGAAGAAGACTTCGCCCCGTCCGTCTACGGCGAAGATCACCCGACCGGCAAGCTCTATGAAGAGATCGCCCGGAAAGTGATCGAACAGGAATCCAAGGAAGCCGGCCAGCCGGCCCAGAACGACGGCCCGGTGAGCCCGTTCGACCCGCGGAATCAATAAACCATATGAAACGCTGCATCCCGCCAATTCGGGATGCAGCGTTTTTGATTGCCATGCAGGAAGGGGAGCGAGGGCGGAACTTGCGTCACTCGGGCTCAAACTTGCGTCACTCGAGGGCGAACTCGCGTCACTCGGACCCAAACTTGCGTCACTCGAGGGCGAACTTGCGTCACTCGCGCGCAAACGCAAAAAGACAGCCCCGGAACCGCGCCGCTCGCACGCAGTTCCGGAACCGTCTTTCAGGCGGCTTATGAGCCGCCGCCCGACCCAGTCTCCGGTCCTTCTTTCTTGGCACCGCCGCCTTCTTCCTTTTCGCCGCCTTTTTCTTCCTTCTTGCCGCCGCCCTCGCCGCCGGATTCGCCGGCTTTCTTGATGAGCTCCTGCCATTTCGGCTGGAGGAGCGGGGAATCGATCGTTTCTTCGACGATCTTCTTGATTTCTTCGCGCATGTCGGACGACTTCATGGCGGTGCCGAGGTTTTTCTGCATCTCCGCCTGGCCGAAGAACTCCTCGAGCTGCTTTTGGAAAGAAGGATCGTTCATGAGCTGCTTCATCACTTCTTCCTGCTGCTCTTTCATGCTTTTCGCGATCTTTTCCTTGAATTTCGGGTCCTCGAACTGTTCTTTCCAGAAGTCTTTGCCCTGGTCGGACAGCAGGGTCTCTTCGATCGACGTCTTCACGTCCTGCTGCTCCAGCACGAGCAGGTCCTTGAACTGCGGATCGGACAGAAGCTGGCGGATCGCCTTTTTGCCGTCTTCCGTCTGAAGCGCATCGGTCATCATTTTCTTCGTCTCTTCATATGAGGGGGCCGCCGGGCCGGCACACCCCGACAGGACGAGGAGGACGAGCCCGGCGGGGAGGAGCAGCTTCACGCGCATCATTTCCTTTCCTGCCGCCGTTTCAATTATTGTTCACAATTCCGCCCGGATTATTCGTCCGTCAAGGCTCCATCAAATAGATTTTTCACGCCAAGGTTGGTACACTAAAGGATGGAAATCAAAAACGGAGGCTTTCTATCGTGACAATACGCAACTGGTTTAAATTTTTCTTGAACGCGCTTCTGATCGGCGGCGGCATCACAGGGGTCGTCGGCCTGATCGTACGCTGGAATGATACATTTTATCCGTTCATCCAGAACGGAGAATTCGGCGAGTTCATCGCCGCGTTCCTCTGGATGGTGTTCCTCGGATTCACGATGAGCGTCGTCGCGCAGATGGGCTTCTTCGCTTATCTGACCGTCCACCAGTTTGGCGTGAACCTGTTCCGCTCGCTCACGCTCTGGAACTGGGTGCAGATGCTGCTCATCGTCGTCGTTCTGTTCGACCTCGTGTTTTTCCGCTTCGACCTGTCCGCCGCGGACACCGGCCGGACGGCGCTTTACCTGTCGCTGCTCATGCTCCTGCTGGCCGTGCCGGCGATCACCGCCTGGCTCAAAGTGAAGATGACCGGCAAAAAGCATATCCTCATTTCGTCGCTGTTCTTCATGATCGTCATCACGACGCTCGAATGGCTCCCGGCACTCATGGTGCGAAGCGGCAACATCGACCAGTGGGTCACGATCCTATTGTTCCCGCTGCTCGCCGTCAACATGTATCAGCTCCTCATGCTGCCGAAATACAACGCCAAATCCGAAGAAGACCTGAAAAAGCGCCAGGCGCGGCGCGAGGCCCGCAAACAGCAGGAATCCGCCGCCA
The DNA here is from genome assembly GCF_000826125.2 of Bhargavaea cecembensis. Taxonomy (GTDB): domain Bacteria; phylum Bacillota; class Bacilli; order Bacillales_A; family Planococcaceae; genus Bhargavaea; species Bhargavaea cecembensis_B. Next base: position 242,721 of record NZ_LN651372.1, on the reverse strand, counting down.
ACGGCAAATCAAAAAAACGCACCGCCCATTAAAGGGCGCATACGGCCACTCTGCCCGGCATCCCGCCGGGCATTTTTCATGTTCACGGAATCGATTTCTGCTTCACTTCCATCCCGAACAGCACGTCCTCGATGGAGAGGAACTCACGCGACGCGCGCAACCGTTCAATCTCTTTAACGGCGGTCCTGGCGTCCCGGTGATGGCGGACGGACAGGATCTCCCCCGGCTTCTCCTTCGGAATCTTTCCGCCCTCCCAGCGTCTCGTCGATCCGAGCGCATTGATCTCCAGTTCATAGAGCTGCTTTTTCAGGCTGTCGGGAAACCGTTCGTCCGCCGTCCGGAAATAAAGCGGCTTGCGCCCGAAATGCGATTCGAACGCCCCGATCCCGGCATCGAGCAATTTCGGGTCTTCCTTGTAGCGGTCGCCCTCCGCGCCGAGCAGGCCGACCGGAATATTCTTCTCGACGAGGAGCTCCACGATCTCCGGCGACCGCCCGAGCCACTCCGGGTCGGCGAACAGAAGCGGGTAGGGGGCCTCGAGTCCGGCGATCCAGTCCCGCACATCCGAATCGCCGAACGACACATCGACCGTCAGTGCAGCCCCCTGGCTCCCTTTCACGAGCACGCCCGGCTCCGGCGCCATCCGGAACACCGGCACGAGCGGCCCTTTCCCGCCGGCCGACTGGACCAGCACCCAGGCCGTGAACAATGCAAACACCGACAACAGCAGAAACTTCTTCAGATTGGCGCCCTCCCCAGACGGATTGCCGGCCCCGGCTTCTGCATTGTATGAATAAAACACGCCGGACATGAGAAGAATGAGGAGGCACGAAAAAGGTGCTTGATTGGGCAGGAAGCATATTGTATAATGGGTTTTGTCGAAAGGAAACACTTTCACTATTCCGCAGTAGCTCAGTGGTAGAGCAATCGGCTGTTAACCGATCGGTCGTAAGTTCGAATCTTACCTGCGGAGCCATTTTTACAATATGATTTGCTTCCATAGCTCAGTTGGCAGAGTGCATCCATGGTAAGGATGAGGTCGCCGGTTCAAGCCCGGCTGGAAGCTTATATGAAAACGCCTGCCCCTTTTGGGGACGGGCGTTTTCTTTTTGGCTTATTGAACTGTGGTGCTGACTTCGTCAAGATCATATCCTTCTTTGATTTCCTCGTAGAACCGGGCGTAGGTCGCCGAGTAATAAGGGTAGATGAACAGGAATCCGATCCCCAAAGTGAGGATTCCCAGGATGAACCAGCCGATGAACGACAGCGTCAGCAGAAATGCTTGTCCCTTGTAGCCGTCCATCATCTTGCGCGATTCCGTGATGGCTTCCAGTGCCGACAGTTCCGGCCGGTCGTGCAAAATATAAATGGTGAGGGAATAGGAAAATGATTTGATGATGCCGGGAATGATTAATAGGAGTGTCCAGAAAAAGAGGAAGAACCCCATCAGGATGTTCACCCAGACGCTTTTCCAGTACATGGTGGTGAACGCCCTGAAAATCCTTTCAATCGATACATCTTGCTGTCTGATGATGTCCAGGTTGAGCCACAGCCATCCGACGGTGATCGGGAACAGCAGGATGGACAAGATGGTGGTTGCAAAGTCGATTGCCTGCTCGGTTCCGGTCAGCAACTCTTCGTCAACATAGGTAGCGGGTGAAAGCAGGGCCGGGATTGCGTCAATGGCGAACAGGATCAAGGCAGCTCCGGCCATAAACCACCATAAGCCTTTCAAATTCTGTTTTGCTTCTTGCTTGCACAGTGCGATCAAAAAATTCACCCCAGTCGTTGCGATTGGTCTTCACTTTATTATACGGGCGAGCCTTCTTCTGTGTTTCATTTTTTTTACAAAAGGAGCTAAGTTCCGACATGGAAAAACTGAATGGGTGACGGAAGCATGGCCAAAACCCGTGTTGGGAAATGGAAAAGGGGGTACGCTTATTAAAAGCGCCAGGATATGTGAAGGGAGCAGCGGAGAATGGACGATCAACTAACGAAACTGGATGACATCATCAGCGCGTTGAACGCAAGGTTCTACGAACGCGAAGAAGAAATAGAGGCCATTCTGACCGCCGTACTGGCCCGGCAGCACCTCCTGATGATCGGTCCTTCGGGCACCGCCAAATCGGCGCTGGTCGTGGAGCTTTCCAAGATGATCAGCGGAACGGAGTACTTCCAGTGGCTGCTCACGAGGTTCAGCACGCCGGAGGAGCTGTTCGGTCCTCTGTCTTTGAAAGACCTGGAACACGGGGTGTACAAGCGGAATACGAAAACGAAGATGCCGGAAGCGGATCTCGCCTTTTTGGATGAGATCTTCAAGGCGAACAGCGCCATTCTGAACAGTTTGCTGACGATCCTGAACGAGCGGCTTTTCTACAATGACGGCTCGCCGGTGGAAGTGCCGCTCATGTCGGTCATCGGCGCCTCCAATGAATATCCGGAAGAAGGAGAGGGTCTTGAAGCATTGTTCGACCGTTTCCTGCTCCGGTTTGAAGTAGATTATATCGAGGATGATTCGAACTTCATTTCCATGATGAAAAATGAAGGCGAGCCGGAACAGCCGCCGATCATGACGATGGAGGACCTGGCCGGGCTTCAGGAGCTGACGGACCGGGTCGGCATCCGGGAAGACGTGTACACGGCGATCTCCAAGATCCGAAACGACCTTCAGGACGAAGGGATCCGGCCGTCCGACCGCCGGTTCAAGCAGTCTCTTGGCCTGCTGCAGGCAAGGGCGCTCCTCCAGAAAAGGGAAACCGTCATCGAAGACGATCTCATCATCCTGGAGAATTCGCTTTGGGAAACCCCTGAACAAAAAGACGCGGTTTCTGCGATTGTGCGCAGGCACGCCCGTGATGAAACGGTCCGCATGCTGGATTCGATCCGCACGGAAGCGCATGAGGTGTACGAGCAGGCGAAACAGGACCGCTCGGAGGAATTCGGTCTGGAGGCCTCCCAGAAACTGAAGTCGCTGGAGGCCGATCTGAAGAAGTTAAACACCGACGAGACGGACCGGAAATCCGAAGTCGAGGCGCTGCTTCAACGGGTGAACGCGATGCAGCAGGAGACGGCGCAGAACACGATGTACGACGACGACTCAACAACGGGTCCTTCCGGAATCTTCTACCGGATGTGACAGATGGCGGTGAAATGGATGCACATGGAGGAAAATCAGTCGGTGCTGAATGCGGACCGATTCGACAAGAGACGATTCAACGAAATGATGGATCTGTCGCAGGAGCTCCAAAAGCTCAGAGACGGAGCAGCCATGCCCATGTTCGAGCCGTTGCTCGGCGATATGTGGGCTTCTTTTTATAAGATGAAACCGGCGGTCCTGGATGAAGTGGCGGAATCCCTTGAGGTCAATCGGATGATCATGGATGCCATCATGGAAGATCCGGGTTTTGAAGACCACCGGAAATCCACCCGGCTGAATGACTGGGCGTCCGCCGCCGGGACGATCAAAACCGGGGAAAAGGCTCATGAGTGGCTGATCCGGAAGTCCGAGAGAAACGAAGGCCTCCGTGGACTCATGGAACAGATGGCCGCCCAGACGCAGGAAGAGCAAAGCCCGGAAAACGGGGAAAGCGACACACCTGAAGCTGCGAGCGAACTGTCCGGAAAGCTGAAAGAGACCCTCCAGGAGAATCTCGACAGCTTCAGGGAAGCGATGGGCCAGGCGCACGAGGAGGCCCGGCAGGCGGAAGAAGGCGTGAAGTCGATGCTCGGCGGCCTGGACGCCGGCAAGGCGGAAGCGGAACTGAAAAAAGTTCCGCTGCGGGACAAGATTTTATTGGCCGAAAAGATTGCGACCGACCGCCGGATGCAAGAGATCGCCGACTGGGCGGGGAGATTCAAGGAAGCCGCCGTGCAAAAGCAAAAAGTGAAGCAGCGCCGGTCCGAGGCAAAGGAAGGCGTGACGATCGGCACCGACATTGAAAACCTGCTGCCGAGCGAATTCAGCCTGTACACGCACCCGCTGACGAAAACGGATTTCCTCCGGCGCTTTTCAGAAGGGGAAACGATGCAATTCGAGCAGAAAGGGCCGGAGCAGCTGAACAAGGGGCCCGTCGTCCTCTGCCTGGATCAGTCGGACAGCATGAGCGGCCTTGACGCACAGTCAAAAGGATTCGCGCTGGCCCTCATGTCCATCGCGAAAAAACAGAAGCGGGACTTCTGCATTGTTTTGTTTTCGACGCGGGTCCAGGCTTTCAAATACGAGCGCGGGGAAATCGGCGCTGCGGAGATCATCCGGCTGGCGGAGACTTATCTGAGGGGCGGCACCGACTTTGAACAAGCGCTCGGAGAAGCGCTGGCCGTCATCGGCGAAAGCCGGTTCAAGCGGGCTGATATCGTGTTTGTGACCGACGGGAAAGACCGGCTGACGGATGAATTCCTCGAGCGCTTTTGGCGGGAGAAAAAAGAAAAGTCGTTTCAAGTGCTTTCCTTGTTGATCGGCACAAGCCGTGAGACAGTAGAATCATTCACCGACCGGGTGGTCCAAATAGAGGACTTTGATGACGAAGGGAGTTTCACTGCATTTGAAGTCTGAGCATGCAAAAAACGTCCGCCCTTTCAGGGGGCCGGACGTTTTTTCGCTTATCCTGCAAGATGGAACGGCCGGGGGAATCGTGAGAGGCGAAATGCGCCCGCGAAGACCCCTGGAAAACGGACAACGGCGGAGCTAATTAACGTCTCACTCCAGCTAATTAACGTCTCAGCTTCGCTAATTAACGTCTCAGCTCCGCTAATTAACGTCTCAGCTCAGCCACGGTCATCCAATCGGTTCCTTCCCATTCTGCATGGAACTCTTCCAGAAACGCTTCCATTACCTTGTGCCGGCCTTCCGCAATCCGTTTCGCTTCAGCGGTGTTCATCAGATCCTTCAGCTTCAGGAGCTTTTCATGGAAGTGGGCGACCGAGGTGCCGGTGTCCGCGCCCGGTTCATGGATCGCCTGTCCGCGGTTGCCGCCGAATGCGAACGTGCGGGCGATGCCGATGGCGCCGATCGCGTCAAGCCGGTCGGCGTCCTGGACGATCATACCTTCTAGGGTCGTCGGCGGGGCAGCGCCGTTTTTGCTGAACGACACTTCACCGATGATCCGGCAGACGGCCTCTTCTTCGTCCCCCGGCACGCCGTGCGTCCGCATGAACCGGCGTGCATTCGTCAGGTCGTCTCCCGTTCCGAACAATTTCCGGTCGTCGGCGTCATGCAACAGCGCGGCGAGCCCGATACGGTTCAGATCAGCGCCTTCAGCTTCCGCAATCCGCATCGCCGTCCGGTACACGCGGAGCGTATGGTGGACGTCATGGCCGGTGGCGTCTCCCGCAAACAGGGTGCGGATATAATCCAGTGCCGCTTCGTAAATGGCTGAATCCAAACTGATCTCCTCCTGGACATAGGCAGTTCTCTACATCTTAACATCCGCCGCATGCTAAACTAACCGAAAAAGGAGGCGCAATGCCGATGAGATTTGGTCGCGAAGTGAAGGATCACTGGCTTGTTGATTATCAGAACCCGGGTCTCCCGCACGTCCAGCAGGGCTGGGTGTTGCCGCCAGGACGTGAAAAGGCGTTCGATCCGTTCATCCTCATGGCTGATGACTGGTTCAAGAGGGGGACATTTTCGGACCATCCGCACCGAGGTTTCCAGACGATCACCTATGTCATCGACGGCCGGCTTGAACACGTGGACAATGCAGGCGGTTATTCGGTGCTGGACGCGGGGGACGTGCAGTACATGAACGCGGGATCCGGAGCGCGCCATGCGGAGGAGGCATACGGGGATGATCTGATTCATACGCTCCAGCTCTGGCTGAATCTCCCGGAGCGGCTGAAAGGGACGGACTCGTTCTATCAGAACATCCGGGTGGAAGAGGCGCCGGTCGTGCCGGTTGAAGGCGGCACAGTCCGAGTGTATTCCGGAGAGATTGCGGGCGCGACCGGGCCGATGGAGAGCCTCGTGCCGATCACGATGGCGGAAGTGTCGCTCCGGGAGGGCGCCGAGTATATGCATGTCCTGCCTGAAAACCACAATGCCTTCGTCTACATGCTGGCGGGGGAGGCGGCGTTCGGCGAAAGCGGCGTCCGCTTGCCGAAGACCGCAGCGGCAACGCTGACTTTCAATGAAGAAGGCGACGCGTCCGTTCAGAGCGAACTGAAAATCCGTGCCGAACAGCGGTCACGGATGCTAATCTATTCAGGCGTCCCGCTCCGTGAGTCCGTCATCGCACGCGGACCGTTCGTCATGAATTCAGAAGAAGAGATCCGCCAGGCGTTCTTCGATTTCCGGGCGGGCAAATTCGGACCGCCCGCCGAAAGCTGAGAACCAGCCCGGCACGAATATAACGGACCGAAGCCGGTGGCAGATACAAAAATATTCCGACTTCAAAAAACGGGTTGCACGCCCCGGTTTAATTTGCTAATATAAACGTTGTCCGATTGAGGACGCGATGGCCCCTTGGTCAAGCGGTTAAGACACCGCCCTTTCACGGCGGTAACACGGGTTCGAATCCCGTAGGGGTCATATTTTTCGGAGGGGTAGCGAAGTGGCTAAACGCGGCGGACTGTAAATCCGCTCCTTCGGGTTCGGCAGTTCGAATCTGCCCCCCTCCACCATGATGTTTAATCTGCTCCCAAATGGGCAACATTAAAAAGGCACCACCATATTAGTGTTGGGGTATAGCCAAGCGGTAAGGCAACGGACTTTGACTCCGTCATTCGTTGGTTCGAATCCAGCTACCCCAGCCATTTTTTTTATTTTCATGAGCCATTAGCTCAGTTGGTAGAGCATCTGACTTTTAATCAGAGGGTCGCAGGTTCGAGCCCTGCATGGCTCATACGAAACGGGGCTGTCCGATAAGTCCCTAAAATGATGAAGGAGGCGAAAAACAAATCGTTTTTCGCCTCCTTCCTTTTATTTTGAATATGTTTGGCAGAAGGCATCCGCAGGATGCCCGCCACTTTCAGGAAATTGTGGGCGAGTGCCAGGATTCCAAACTCCAAGTGAACCTTATCCAGCCCTCGAAGATGGAATCGACGGAACGCCAAATTGCCCTTGAGATTCCCAAAAACTGTCTCCACTTCGATTTTCCGAAGGGCGTAGATCTGTTTTAGGGTTTCATCATCAAGGGCTTTTCTTGCCTTGGCCTTCAATTCCTCATAAATCGGATTCCAGTGAACCTGCCGGTTCCCTTTTGCCTTGGTGCACAGTGCTTTCAACGGGCAGTCACTGCAATCCTCGCACTCATAGATTTTGAAATCCTGGACGAAGCCAGACGCATTTTTCTTTTTCATGTATTTCTTGAAGCGGACTTTCCGTCCGTTCGGACAGACGAACAGATCATCCTCTTCGTGATACGCCCAGTTCTTGGCGTTGTATGCGTTTTTCTTATAACTGCGCGATTGTTC
>NZ_LN651372.1:233566-234876 GCF_000826125.2 Bhargavaea cecembensis | reverse complement strand
GTAGGTGTTATACGGGATTAGAAAATCGGCAACCGCTTCTCCGTCTTCCTCTCCGAGAAGATACAGGTAATTCTCCTCACTTCCATATCCCGCATCCGCGACAATGCGCTTTGGCATCGGCAGCGCAGTTTCCCGGTAGGCTTCCATGTGTGGGATCAGACACCGGGTGTCTGTGGGCCGCTGGTGAACAGAATAGAAGAGAGCAAATTGGTTCTCGGTGGCCATCTGGATATTGTAGCCGGGCTTGAGCTGGCCGTTTTTCATATGATCTTCTTTCATTCGCATGAATGTGGCATCCGGGTCTGTCTTCGAGTAACTATTCCGGTCTTCTCCGCAAACCTCAAGCTGGGCAGCATATTTCTCTTTCCTCGGAATGAAGTCATCCCGGACCGACTTGAGCTTCCTGCGGATCACCGAGCTTTTCTACGGATTCCCTTGCGGACCGCTGTATCTGTCTCTTTCTCAATTTTGTCCGTCAGGATCTCTTCCTGTCCTTCCAAACGGGAGACGGTCTCCATCAGTTCCTCCACCGAAGGATCACCTTCAGGCAGACTTCCCATTTCGAATCCCTCTGCCTCTGCAATCTCATGGATCTCCTGCAGGGTCTCGCTGATTTTCTTTTTCAGCTTTTCCTCGTATCCCAACACCGCTTTCTTGAATACAAAGGAATATTTATTGGCATCCGCCTCGATTTTCGTCCCATCGAGGAAGTAATTTTCAAAGTCAATGAAGCCGCGATGATGCAATTCCATCACCATCGCTTCGAATAAATCATCGATCATCTTGGGCATTCGGACCCCGCGGAACTCATTGATGGTCCGGTAGTCGGGAAGCTGGCCGGCGGCCAGCCACATAGCAGGAATGCTTTCCCTTGTCAGCTTTTCAATGCGCCGGCAGGAATATTCCTTTTGGGAGTAGGCGTAAAGAATGATCTTAAGCATCATCTTCGGGTGGTAAGAACTGCGGCCGCCTCCGGAATAATGCGCAATGAGCTGATCATCCGGAATCGTCTCGATCATTTCATCAATGACACGTGCCACATGGTCATCGGGAACCAGCGATTCGACATCGAAGATGGCGAAGGACTGGCGGTTATCATAGGGCTTGAAGACAGGCGCCAACCGGCGTTTTGGACGTTTTTCCTCAGGCTTGTTCACCTCTGCCAAGATCTCCATTTCTGTGATATACTCTGTTGTAGCAGTCTTCGGATTGCACATAAAAAGATCGCTCCTTTGTGTGTGTTGTTGTGGTGACTCCATTCTACAAAAGGCAGCGGTCTTTTTCTATTTTTTTGAGAGAGATAAAAAACA
>NZ_LN651372.1:169385-232767 GCF_000826125.2 Bhargavaea cecembensis | reverse complement strand
TTTTCTACGGATTCCCTTGCGGACCGCTGTATCTGTCTCTTTCTCACTTTTGTCCGTCAGGATCTCTTCCTGTCCTTCCAAACGGGAGACGGTCTCCATCAGTTCCTCCACCGAAGGATCACCTTCAGGCAGACTTCCCATTTCGAATCCCTCTGCCTCTGCAATCTCATGGATCTCCTGCAGGGTCTCGCTGATTTTCTTTTTCAGCTTTTCCTCGTATCCCAACACCGCTTTCTTGAATACAAAGGAATATTTATTGGCATCCGCCTCGATTTTCGTCCCATCGAGGAAGTAATTTTCAAAGTCAATGAAGCCGCGATGATGCAATTCCATCACCATCGCTTCGAATAAATCATCGATCATCTTGGGCATTCGGACCCCGCGGAACTCATTGATGGTCCGGTAGTCGGGAAGCTGGCCGGCGGCCAGCCACATAGCAGGAATGCTTTCCCTTGTCAGCTTTTCAATGCGCCGGCAGGAATATTCCTTTTGGGAGTAGGCGTAAAGAATGATCTTAAGCATCATCTTCGGGTGGTAAGAACTGCGGCCGCCTCCGGAATAATGCGCAATGAGCTGATCATCCGGAATCGTCTCGATCATTTCATCAATGACACGTGCCACATGGTCATCGGGAACCAGCGATTCGACATCGAAGATGGCGAAGGACTGGCGGTTATCATAGGGCTTGAAGACAGGCGCCAACCGGCGTTTTGGACGTTTTTCCTCAGGCTTGTTCACCTCTGCCAAGATCTCCATTTCTGTGATATACTCTGTTGTAGCAGTCTTCGGATTGCACATAAAAAGATCGCTCCTTTGTGTGTGTTGTTGTGGTGACTCCATTCTACAAAAGGCAGCGGTCTTTTTCTATTTTTTTGAGAGAGATAAAAAACAGAAAGGGGCTGTCACAGAAAGTCGTTTTTATCGACTTTCTGGACAGCCCCGTTTTTCGATGCATCCGATTCATTCTTCCATCCCGCCGGTCTTCCGCTCCTGCCGGTCCTTCTCGTCCTCCCGATCCTCGCCGGTATCCTTCTCGTCCGACTTCGGATCGGCCCGTTCACCGGACTCGACGCCATCCTGCGCTCCGTCCTCCTTTTCCCGCTCTTTCTCCCGCTCGTGCTTTTCGTGTTCCTCCCCGACGTCTTGAATCTCATCCTTCATCTCCTCGATCTCTTCCATCTGTTCCTCGTACTCCTCCTCGACCTCGGACGTCGACGGGATGAACGGCTCGTTGTTGTAGTCCGTCCGCTTCCCGTACCGGAGCATCTCGTAGATGATCATCCCGTTGTTCGGCATCCCGTTCACCGTCTTCATCGGCACGACATCGAACAGCACATAGTAAAACTGATAAAAGATGAACCGGCTCCAGAACGTCTCGAACTTCACGATGATCCCGTTCGCCAGCAAAGCGTTGATCGTGATGCCGGCGACCGCATTCACCAAAATCGGGCCGGAATAGATCGCCACGTAAATCCACTTATTCTTATGCTTCAGCTCGTCATACGAAAACCAGCTGTAAAGATGATAATATTTGCGCACATCCAAAATCCCGTACTTGAACAAACGGGGCCCCGAACCGACCGTGATCCGCGGCTTCTTCACCCCGAACAGCCAGCTCACGATCAGATAGCCGAGTTCCCGCATGAATATGACAACCGGCAGGATAATGAACGCCGAGATAATGAGAGAGATCAAATCCTTCAGGCCAAACATGAGAAACCCCTTTCACCCCGTGACCTTCCGCATCGCATCGCTTATATATACCCACATTCCCGAAGGATACTGATTCCATTCGGCTGGGACATGAGGAGCCGCTCCGCCGCTTTCCTGAAATTCAGCGTTTCCGCCGCCGCACAGAATGTACGCAGCCATTGATTTTCCATGTGGATTCCTCCCGGACGATTAAAAACGGTAATTGTTTCAATTATAAATCATTAATTTCTTTAATCAACCGGGCCTCCTATACTGGAGGAAAGGAGGCGTTGGACATGATTCAGAAAGGCTTGAAAGGCGTGGTCGCCGTCGAAACAACAATCGCCGAGGTGGACGGAGAGAACGGAAAGCTCCGGTACAGGAGCCGGCCGGTGGAGGGATTGCTGCCGGGCCGGACGTACGAGGAAATCGCCGGCTTCCTATGGGACGGAGAGCTGCCGGGCCCGGAGCGGCTGTCGGAGATCGACCGGCTGCTCAAGGAAGGCCGGGTGCTGCCCGGGCATATTGATGCATTGCTCAGGACATTGCCCGCCGACATGCCGATCATGGATGCCGCGAGGACGGCGATTTCCGCATACGCACATCCGGAGTTCAAGAGCCGCCCGATCGGTGAACAGGCGGCCCTTCTGACCGGCGCCCTCCCTGTCATCATTTCCGGCCATTACCGGAAACAGGCGGGGCTCGGGAACTGCCCGGCGGACTCCGGGCTCGGGCAGACAGAGAACTATCTGTGGATGCTCACAGGAGAAAAGCCTGACCGTGCAAAGGCCGAGGCGCTCGGCATGTACTTGAAGCTCACGATGGAACACGGAATGAATGCTTCGACATTCGCCGGCCGGGTGACGATCTCGACCGAGTCCGATTTGACCGCCGCCGTGACATCCGCGCTCGGCACGATGAAAGGGCCGCTCCACGGCGGCGCCCCGTCCGGCGTGATCGATTTGCTAGAGGAAATGAAAGCGGCGGCGGACATGGCAAAAGTCATCGAAGGGAAGCTGGCGTCCGGAGAAAAGATCATGGGATTCGGTCACCGCGTCTACCGGACCGAAGACCCCCGTTCCGTGTTGCTGCAGGAGACGTGCCGCGGACTCGAAGGCCAGGACGACTGGCTCGACCTCGCCGTCACGGCGGAGCGGGAAATCATCCGCCTGCTGGAGATCCACAAACCCGGCCGTAGGCTGTACACGAATGTCGAATACTACGCTGCCGCCGTTATGCGTGCGATCGACATGCCGCCGGAACTGTTCACCCCGACCTTCAGCATCGCCCGCATGGTCGGCTGGACCGCCCACGCCATCGAACAGATCCGCGACAACACGATCTTCCGGCCGGAATCCGAATTCACGGGAGTGCGGAGTGATGCCGGGTGAAGTGTCGGTCCTGGAAAGGGTGACGAGGGCATTCACGGGCGAATCGAACGATTATCCTTTTGAATCGAATGATTAGGCGTCCGAATCGAACGATTACTGCTTTGAATCGAACGATTACGCGTCCGAATTGAACGATTGCCTTCTCGAATCGAACGATTCCCCCAAAAAAGAGTCCGCTCCGGCCGCCGATGAATAAATATTACAAAACATGTCCGGTTGAGCCATTCCGCCTTTCCGTTCCATAATAGAACGGTAGAATCGAAAGGGGAATGGGATTATGAGAGACAAGGAAATTTCCATTATCGGGGTTCCGGCAGATTTCGGCCAGAGCCGCCGCGGAGTTGATATGGGGCCGAGCGCGATCCGGTATGCCGGCGTTGAGGAGCGGTTGCAGGAGCTCGTCCGCGAGATTCGGGACGAAGGGGACATCCCGCTCGACACCGATCTGCCGCGCGATCAGTCCGGCACGAACCTGAAAAACCTGCCGGCGGTCACGAAAGGAAACGAGAAGCTCGCCGCGAAAGTGTCGGAAACCGTCAAAGACGGCCGCTTCCCGCTCGTGCTCGGCGGCGACCACAGCATCGCGATCGGCACGCTCGCCGGCCTGTCCGAGCATTATTCAAACCTTGGGGTCATCTGGTATGACGCCCACACCGACCTGAATACGGCGGAAACGTCGCCGTCCGGCAACATCCACGGCATGCCGCTCGCCGTCGCGATGGGCCTCGGCCACGAAGACCTCACGTCGATCGGCGACGGGCCGAAAGTGAATCCGGAGAACATCGTCGTGATCGGCGCGCGTTCCGTCGACCCGGGCGAACGCGAACTCGTGAAGGAAAAAGGCATCAAAGTATACACGATGCACGAAATCGACCGCGACGGGATGAAGGCGGTCATGGAAGACGCCCTCCGCTACCTCGAATCGCGCGGTGTCGACGGCATCCACCTGTCACTCGACCTTGACGGTCTCGATCCGCTCTACACACCGGGCGTCGGCACGCCGGTACAGGGGGGCATCAGCTACCGGGAGAGCCACCTCGCGATGGAAATGCTCCACTCTTCGGGGAAAATCACTTCCGCCGAATTCGTCGAGGTCAATCCGATCCTCGACGAGTACAATAAAACAGCAGACGTCGCCGTGGGCCTGATGGGCTCGCTGTTCGGCGAAACCTTGATTTAAAGCCTTTTCAAGCCGATTCCTATCACAGGAGTCGGCTTTTTAAAATTTGTAGGATTTTTAGATTTCCCTTTGCTACAATGGAATGAAGAAAAAAGTGAAACCAATCTGCATGGTTGCTCGTATATAAGACAGCCGCATGGAGCGGAGGGAAGACGTAAAAAATGGAAGACATCGTAAATAAAAAAATCAAGCAAGTCCTAAAGGGGGACCAGTCTGCATTTGAGGAAATCGTCTCCCTGTACCAGAACCGCCTCTATCAGGTCTGCTACCGGATGCTCGGCAACCAGCACGAAGCGGAAGACATCACCCAGGAAGCGTTCATCCGGGCCTATATCAACCTGCATACGTTCGATCAGAAGCGGAAGTTCTCGACATGGCTTTACCGGATTGCGACCAATCTGTGCATCGACCGGATCCGCAAGAAAAAGCCGGACGCCTTTTTGGACGCCCCCGTGCCGGGGACGGAAGGGCTCGATCATTATTCCAGCATCGCACACGACTCGCCCCTGCCCGAGGAAGAAGTCGAACGGATGGAACTCCAGGACCGTGTCCATTATGAGATCGGACGGCTCCCTGATAAATACCGCTCGGCGATCGTCCTCCGGTACATCGAGGAACTGCCGCTCAAGGAGATCAGCGAGATTCTGGAGCTGCCGCTCGGCACGGTGAAGACACGCATACATAGGGGCCGCGAAGCCCTTAGAAAACAAATGAAGACTTTGTAGGAGGGACCAGGGATGAAACCGTGTCCGGAAGAAATCGTCCGATATATGCATGATTATCTGGATGGGGAAATCACCCGCCGGGATGAACAAATTCTAAAGGAGCATCTGGAGAAGTGTCCGGCCTGCCAGGAACATATGGACGGGCTCAGCCGTTCGGTTGCCTTCCTGAAGAGCGCTGCTCCGGTCGAAGCACCGGCCGGCCTTGTCAGCAACGTCATGGCAGCCCTGCCGAAAGAGCGCCAGGGCGCAGGCGTGCGCCGGTGGTTCGGCCGGCATCCGATGCTCGCTGCTGCTGCGATGTTCATTCTCCTGGCGGGCGTGGCCCTGCTTTCCAATTTCCATACAGAAGACCAGTTCGCGGTTTCCCGCCAGCCGAACATCGTCGTCCAGGGCAACCAAGTCACCGTGCCTGAAGGCGAAACGGTCAAGGGCGACCTCGTCGTGAAAAACGGCGACCTCCGAATCGAGGGGGAAGTCGAAGGCAACGTCATGGTGATCAACGGCTCGAAATACATGGCGTCCACCGCTGTCGTCACCGGCCAGATCGACGAGATCAACCAGGCCTTCGAATGGCTCTGGTACAAGATCAAGGCCGGCGTGAAAGACGCCGTCTCGGTATTCGGCAACGACAAGAGCGACGGAGAAGAATAGAGGAATGAAAGAGAGATCCGCCCGGGGACAGGGGCGGATCTTTTTTGAGTTTGCGGGATGAAGATAACGCTTTCTCGGATAAAGATAACGCTTTGCGCCAAAAAGATAACGTTCCGCCCGGGCAGCACCCGCTCCGGTCCCCCGGCCGCAATCCGTTCCCGCAAGCCTCAGGCCCCTTGGATATGCTATAATGTACGGTATGTAACCGGAAGAAAAGGCGGGGATGCCTGTGTCGTTAATGGAACGTTTTTCGGACTTCACTTTCATGGAAGCGCTCATCAACATCGTTGATATCCTGCTCGTGTGGTTCGTCCTTTATAAGCTCATCGCCATCATCAAGGGCACCAAGGCCGTCCAGCTCCTGAAAGGCCTCTTCGTCATCATCATCGCCTGGTTCCTCACGAAGGAACTCGGCCTGAAGACGATGTACTGGATCATGGAACAGATCCTCACCTGGGGTTTCCTGGCCGTCATCATCATTTTCCAGCCGGAACTCCGGCGTGCGCTCGAGCAGATCGGGCGGGGCAAGCTGTTCTCGCGCGGTGCCCTCCAGGAAGAGGAGGAACGCAACCGGCTCGTCGAATCGGTCACAAAGTCGGTCGGCTACATGGCCAAACGGCGGATCGGCGCGCTCATCTCGATCGAGCGGGAGACCGGGCTCAGTGAGTATATCGAAACGGGGATCCCGATGCATTCGGACCTGACTTCGGAACTGCTCATCAACATCTTCATCCCGAACACCCCGCTGCATGACGGGGCGGTCATCGTCCAGCAGCAGCGGATCGCCGCGGCGGCGTGCTATCTGCCGCTGTCCGAAAGCCCGTTCATTTCGAAAGAGCTCGGCACGCGCCACCGCGCGGCGCTCGGCTTGAGCGAAGTGACGGATGCCATCACGGTCGTCGTCTCGGAGGAGACCGGTGCCGTCAGCATCACGGCGAACGGAGACCTCCACCGCAACCTGTCGACGGAGGAGTTCGAAGCGCTCCTCCGCAAGATGTGGTTCGGGCCGGTGCCCGAGCCGCAGGCCGCCTCCAAGTGGAAACGGGGAGTGAAGAAAAATGGATAGATTCATGGACAATCCGTGGTTTCTCCGGGGATTGGCCTTGCTGTTCGCGCTCCTGCTCTTCTTGGTCGTCCAGTCGGAGGAGGACCAGAGCGGCAAGGCGGCTGCAGGCACGGACATCGCCGTGCTGCAGGATATCCCGGTCGAAGTGTACTATGACAATGAAAACCTGATCGTCACCGGCGTCCCGGAATCCGTCAACCTGACGATCGAAGGGCCCGCCAATATCGTCCAGACGACCCGCGCACTGAAGGATTTCACCCTGTTCGTCGACCTCCGCTCGCTCGTGATGGGTGCGCACACCGTGAAGATCCAGCATGAGAACCTGTCGGACAAGCTGGAAGTCCGGATCGATCCGGACACGGTCGATGTCATGATCGAAGAACGCATCACGAAGGAATTCCGGGTCGACCCGGAAATGAACGAGCAGCTGCTCGCCGACAATTACATCATTAATTCAATCGAAACCGATCCGTCCACGGTCATGGTGACCGGGGCGAAGAGCATCGTCGATTCGATCAGCTTCGTGAAGGCGTCCGTCGCTGCTGAGGGCGGCGTCGACGGCCCGATCGAGCAGAAGGCCCGCGTGCGGGTGCTCGACCGGGAACTCAACAAGCTCAATGTCGAGATCGAGCCGGCGGAAGTGACCGTCAAGGCCGACATCTCCGAGTACACCCGCTCGGTCCCGGTCACCCTGCGCCGCACCGGAAAGCCGCCCGAGGGCGTGACGGTCGGCGACATTACCTCCGCAACCGAATCGGTGAAAGTGTCCGGCCCGCGGAACGTCGTCGACAACCTCGAAAACGTCCCGGTCGATGTCGACCTGTCGAAAGTCTCGGGGACCGGCAAACTCACCGTCGAAGTCCCGAAACCGTCGGGCGTGACGAAAGTGTCGCCGGGCAAGATCGAAGTGAACGTGCAGACAAGCTCGAACGACAGTGAAGAAGCGATGGCCGCAACACCGGATGACGAGACCGATCCGGCAAAAGAACAGGAAAGTCCGGATGCCGGCAACGGCGGTGTCGCGGAAGCTCCTGCCGAACCGCAGGAAAAGCCCAAGCCGCAGCCGGAAGAGGAAGGAAA
Source organism: Bhargavaea cecembensis (assembly GCF_000826125.2). Classification (GTDB taxonomy): domain Bacteria; phylum Bacillota; class Bacilli; order Bacillales_A; family Planococcaceae; genus Bhargavaea; species Bhargavaea cecembensis_B. Next base: position 224,982 of record NZ_LN651372.1, on the reverse strand, counting down.
TGCCTCGCCTGATGTCGAAGAAAGTCGGGAGCTTGCCGGAATGACGGTTGAAATCCGCGGATTGGTGGAAGGAAAGAAGGGTGAAGTTGTCCAGCCGCCGAACGGCCAGGTGTCTTTGACCGTCCGGGGCAAACAGTCGGCGCTCGCCTCTGCGGGCAAGAAGGACTTCGCGGTCTTCGTCGACGCGGCGGGCCTCCAGGACGGGGAATCCTCGTTGAACGTGCAGGTCGCCGGCCCTGAAGGAATCAGCGCCGTCCCCTCCGTCCAGCGTGTGACCGTCCGGGTGCTGACGGCATAAACAACAATTAATCTACTTGAACTTCAATAGGTGAAGGAGAGAGATCGATGGGAAAACATTTCGGAACAGACGGTGTCCGGGGCGTGGCAAACGCCGAACTGACGCCTGAACTTGCATTCAAGCTCGGCCGCTACGGCGGGTACATTTTGACCCAGCATGCGACGGGCAAGCCGCAGGTGCTGATCGGACGCGACACCCGCGTCTCGGGCCATATGCTCGAGAGCGCGCTCGTCGCGGGTCTCCTGTCGATCGGAGCAGATGTCATGCTGCTCGGCGTCATCAGCACGCCGGGCGTCGCCTACCTCACACGCGCCATGAGCGCAGATGCCGGAGTCATGATCTCCGCATCCCATAACCCTGTCGAAGACAACGGCATCAAGTTCTTCGGTGCCGACGGCTACAAGCTGAGCGACGACCAGGAAGAAGAGATCGAGGCCCTCATTGAAAAAGAGACGGACGAGCTCCCTCGTCCGACCGGCGCGGCGCTCGGCAGCGTCACCGATTACAAAGAAGGCGGACAGAAGTACATCCAGTACTTGAAGCAGACGGTCGACGAAGAGTTCACCGGCCTTCACGTCGCGCTCGACTGCGCACACGGCGCCACGTCCTCGCTCGCGACCCATCTGTTCGCCGACCTCGACGCGGACCTGTCGACGATGGGCTCCTCGCCGAACGGCCTGAACATCAACGACGGCGTCGGCTCGACCCACCCGGAAGCGCTCGCCGGCTTCGTGAAAGAGAAGGAAGCCGACATCGGCCTCGCCTTCGACGGCGACGGCGACCGCCTCATCGCGGTCGACGAAACCGGCCGCATCGTGAACGGCGACCAGATCCTCTTCATCCTGGCGCGCCACCTGAAAGAGGAAGACCGCCTCAGCAAGAGCACGGTCGTCTCCACGATCATGAGCAACATCGGCTTCTACAAAGCGCTTGATGAGATCGGAGTGACAAGCGTCAAGACGGCCGTCGGCGACCGCTACGTCGTCGAGGAAATGAAGAAACATCAATTCAACCTCGGCGGCGAGCAGTCCGGCCATATCATCATGCTCGATTACAACACGACCGGCGACGGACTCCTCACGGCGATCCAGCTCGTGAACGTCATGAAAGAGACCGGCCGCTCCCTGTCCGACCTTGCCGCGGATGTCCGGATGTTCCCTCAGGAACTCATCAATATCCGCGTCACCGACAAAAACGCCGTTGCGGACAATGCCAAAGTGGCCGCCACAATCAGCGAAGTCGAGAAAGACATGGCCGGCAATGGCCGAGTCCTCGTCCGGCCGTCCGGCACCGAGCCGCTCGTCCGCGTCATGGTCGAAGCCCGGACCGAAGACGAAGCGTCCCGCTACGCCGAACGCATCGCCGATGTCGTCCGCGCCGAAATGGGCACGGAACAACCATCTTAATTGACATTCAACCCCCGCCCAGGAGCATCCGGAGCGGGGGTTATTTATGTCAGAGGGGCGGATACCCCGGCTGCAGGGAGGGTAAATAGGAGGGAGACACATTTCAAAGGAGGGAGCCGGATGAAGAAGACGCGAACGGCGATCCTCGTTCCGGCCGCCTGCCTGCTGATGCTCGGCGCCTGCAGCCCGGACCGCCCGGATCCGGCGGTGCAGGAAGAGAACACAGACGGGCAGGGCGAAGGGGCAGCCGGCAGCGGGACAACCGGAGAAAACATGGAGACCGGCGGCAGTGAAGGGCAGGAGGCCGGTGAATCCGGTGACGGCGAACCGGATGACGGCGAATCAGCAGAAACCGGCGGTGCCGACGGCGGGGAGTCCGAGGAAGCCGGACAGCCGGATGGCGGGGAGGATCCCGCAGGCCACCGGGCGCATCTCCTGTCGGAAATCCGGAAACAAGTGGAAGCCGCCGCTGACATGGAACCCGCCCTGCCCGGCGTGCCCGCACCGAACGGGAAGTACCTCGGCGCCGCGGTCGACGCCGAAGCCGACCGATATCAGGTGACTTACTATCTCACGGATCAACCTTTAGAACTGAACGCCAAGGAACTGGACGGGCTCCCGCAAGACGCCGTTGCGGAAGCGCGGATCTATGAATCTCCCGGTTCCGCCAAATCCAACGTCGGCTACGAACAGGAGCCGGAAGGGAAGGGGAACGTCAACCTCGGCTACGGCATCAGCGGCTTTAAGGATGCCGGAGCCGGCAGTGTTTTTCTGACGTGGCATGAAGGCAAATGGTCATTCTCGATGCGCAACCAGAACATCGACAACCCGGGTGCCGGTGACGAAATGACCGCACTCGCCAAGAAAATCGTCGCCAAGCTCGAAGACCGCATGCTCCCGCCGCCCGAAGAACTCGCCGCCGGCTCGTTCGACATGTCGTCGGACACCCACAAGCTCACCTGGCAGCGGGGCGCCGTCCTGTACGCCGTCACCGCGGACGATCCGCTCGAGCTGATCGACCTCGTTGCCGATTTATATGAATGAATATGGAACCCGCCGGGGGCGACCCGGGCGGGTTTTATTCATGGTGGGGAGGGGCGAAACTAAAGCTGGAGGCTTTGAATCTAAAGCGGGAGCCTTCGAAACTAAAGGAGGAACCTTTGAATCTAAAGGAGGAGGCTTCCAATCTAAAGCAAGAGCCTCCGGAACGAAAGAAGGCCGGGTTGACATCGTTTAAACAAGAGTTTAAAATACAAACAAAAGTAATGACCCTGAAGGAGGTCCTGCCATGACGGACAAGGAATCGGCGATCGTCGGGCTGCTCCGGCAGAACCCTTACCTCACCCAGCAGGAGATGGCGGAGCAACTCGGCATGTCGCGGCCGGCGCTCGCGAACCTCATATCCGGGCTCACGCGCCGGGGCGTCATCAAAGGCCGTGCCTATGTGCTCGCCGAGGAAAACCGCGTCGCGGTGATCGGCGGGGCGAACGTCGACCGGAAGTTCCACTTGAAGGCACCCGTCCAGGCCGGCACCTCGAACCCGTCGACCGTCTCCGTCTCGGTCGGCGGCGTCGCGCGAAACGTTGCGGAGAACCTCGGCCGCCTCGGCCACCCGGTGAGCCTGCTCACGGTCGCCGGCAATGATGCCGACTGGCAGCGCATCGAAGAGGCGTCGGCCAATCACATCGACCTGACCCACGTCGCCCGGCTCCCCGGCCGGACGACCGGATCCTATTCCGCCGTCCTGAACCCGGACGGGGAGATGGCCGTCGCACTCGCCGACATGGACGTCTATGACGAACTGTCCCCCGCCTTTATCGACTCGCACGCCGCCGCGCTCGCAGGTGCCGCACTCATCGTCATTGACCTGAACTGCCCGGCAGAAACCGTGCAGCACGTCCGGGAAATCGCCCGCAGGAACGGAACCCCGCTCGCCGTCGTCCCCGTCTCCTCGCCAAAGATGGACCGCATGCCCGATAACCTGGACGGCGTCTCCTGGTTCATCTGCAACCGGGACGAAGCCGAAGCCTACACCGGGATCACGATCAGGGACGACGCAACCTGGGAACAGGCCGTACAGCTTTTATTGAAGAAAGGCGCCGGCTCGGCCGCCGTGACGGCCGGCCCGGACGGCGTCATGGCCGGGTCGCAGGGCGGAGGGGTGCACCGCTGCCCGGCTGTCCCGCGCGTCCGGGTGGAAGACGTGACGGGCGCGGGGGATGCGTTCGTCTCCGGCGTTCTGCACGGGCATCTTGAAGGCCGCCCGTTCGATGAAATCATCCGGCTCGGCCTTGTCAACGCCGCCAGAACGCTCGGCTCCCCGCACACCGTGCGCCCTGAGCTCACGAAAGACCAACTCGAATCCGAAACGGAGGAACTCCAATGATCAACCAATATCTCGACTTTTCCGCAGAAGTGAAAGCAGCGATGGACGAAGGCAAGCCGGTCGTCGCGCTCGAATCGACGATCATCTCCCACGGCATGCCGTATCCCCAGAATGTCCGGACCGCCCGCGAAGTGGAGGAGATCATCCGCGAGAACGGCGCGGTGCCGGCCACGATTGCCATCATCGACGGCAAGATCAAGATCGGCCTGTCCGACGAGGAACTTGAAATGTTCGGCAATGCGGAAGGCGTCGCGAAAGTGTCCCGCCGCGACCTGCCGTGGGTCGTAGCGACGAAGCNGTCTCCGTCTCGGTCGGCGGCGTCGCGCGAAACGTTGCGGAGAACCTCGGCCGCCTCGGCCACCCGGTGAGCCTGCTCACGGTCGCCGGCAATGATGCCGACTGGCAGCGCATCGAAGAGGCGTCGGCCAATCACATCGACCTGACCCACGTCGCCCGGCTCCCCGGCCGGACGACCGGATCCTATTCCGCCGTCCTGAACCCGGACGGGGAGATGGCCGTCGCACTCGCCGACATGGACGTCTATGACGAACTGTCCCCCGCCTTTATCGACTCGCACGCCGCCGCGCTCGCAGGTGCCGCACTCATCGTCATTGACCTGAACTGCCCGGCAGAAACCGTGCAGCACGTCCGGGAAATCGCCCGCAGGAACGGAACCCCGCTCGCCGTCGTCCCCGTCTCCTCGCCAAAGATGGACCGCATGCCCGATAACCTGGACGGCGTCTCCTGGTTCATCTGCAACCGGGACGAAGCCGAAGCCTACACCGGGATCACGATCAGGGACGACGCAACCTGGGAACAGGCCGTACAGCTTTTATTGAAGAAAGGCGCCGGCTCGGCCGCCGTGACGGCCGGCCCGGACGGCGTCATGGCCGGGTCGCAGGGCGGAGGGGTGCACCGCTGCCCGGCTGTCCCGCGCGTCCGGGTGGAAGACGTGACGGGCGCGGGGGATGCGTTCGTCTCCGGCGTTCTGCACGGGCATCTTGAAGGCCGCCCGTTCGATGAAATCATCCGGCTCGGCCTTGTCAACGCCGCCAGAACGCTCGGCTCCCCGCACACCGTGCGCCCTGAGCTCACGAAAGACCAACTCGAATCCGAAACGGAGGAACTCCAATGATCAACCAATATCTCGACTTTTCCGCAGAAGTGAAAGCAGCGATGGACGAAGGCAAGCCGGTCGTCGCGCTCGAATCGACGATCATCTCCCACGGCATGCCGTATCCCCAGAATGTCCGGACCGCCCGCGAAGTGGAGGAGATCATCCGCGAGAACGGCGCGGTGCCGGCCACGATTGCCATCATCGACGGCAAGATCAAGATCGGCCTGTCCGACGAGGAACTTGAAATGTTCGGCAATGCGGAAGGCGTCGCGAAAGTGTCCCGCCGCGACCTGCCGTGGGTCGTAGCGACGAAGCAGCCCGGTGCGACGACGGTGGCCGCGACGATGATCTGCGCCGAACTCGCCGGCATCCGGATCTTCGTCACCGGCGGCATCGGCGGCGTCCACCGCGGCGCCGAGGAGACGATGGACATCTCCGCGGACCTCGACGAACTCGGCAAGACCAACGTCGCCGTCGTCTGCGCGGGCGCCAAGTCGATCCTCGACCTCGGCCTCACGCTCGAATACCTCGAGACGAAAGGCGTCCCGGTCGTCGGCTACGGCACGGACGAACTCCCGGCGTTCTTCACGCCGAAAAGCGGCTTCCCGCTCGGCCTCCGCGCAGACGGCCCGGATGAAATCGCCGGCATGCTGAAGGCGAAATGGGACCTCGGACTCGAAGGCGGCGCCGTCATCGCCAATCCGATCCCCGACTCGGATGCGCTCGACGCCGACTTCATCAACGGCATCATCGGAAACGCGCTCGACGAAGCCGCCGCAAACGGCATCAAAGGCAAAGACACCACCCCGTTCCTCCTCGCAAAAGTGAAGGAACTCACCGAAGGCAAGAGCCTGGAAGCAAACATCGCCCTCGTTAAGAACAACGCGAAGATCGGCGCGGGCATTGCGGTTGCGTTTAACGAAGTGAATCGATAAAGAGTAAAGCCGCCTGTGATGGGCGGCTTTTTGATGCGGAATCGGGTGTGAGGGGGTGAATGTTAAGCAAGGGGAGCTGAATGTTAAGCAAAACGGGCTGAATGTTAAGAAAGAGCCGCTGAATGTTAAGCAAACAGTCGTGAATGTTAAGAAAGAATCGGGTGGACGGCATTCCGGTATTTAACTTTCTTCTTTCCTCAGTATCCTTCCGAACATCCAGGCCAGCACCCCGCCATACAGCAGGTGCGCTGCGAGCCACACGCCGAGCGCCGCCGCATCGCCAAGCGCAGGCGTCCGTTCCGACAGCGCGGTTACCGGCCAGATACCGAGACCGACGATCCCGTTGAGCGCGGTGACCCATCCCGCCATCCGCCGGCCCGTCCACCGGAAGCGGAGGACGATCCGGAAGAGGATGACGGCAAGGACGACCGAGACGATCAGGTGGAACGAGAACTCGACCGGAGCGGGGAAGCGGTATTCCTTCAGCACCGGCACGTAGTCGATGTTCATCAAGAGCGTATACACCTTCAGCCCTGTCGCCTTCTCGGCCGCATACAGCAGCGCGCCGAGGAAAACGCCGGCGGCCAGTCCCGCCGCGGCCGGTCGTCCAATCCATTTGTTCCGCCGGTTTCCCATCGCTTCGCGCTCCTCTGGCTCCATTTGATTCCATCCTACACGAGAACCACGGCGCCTGGTAGCCCAATGCAAAAAAGCCGCAGCTCCGGTAGACCGGCGCTGCGATGAGTGGAATGTTCGGATGTGAAGTTGTTGGGTTGCACATGCAAGATCGGGCGAGGCGGTCCGCCGTCATGAGACGGCCGGCACCACCTCCCGCTCGCGGGACACCGGATCGTCCAGGCGTCCGCCGTCATACTCGCTGAGAATGAACCCGCCGCCAAGCCCTTCGCTGATCATCCGGTCCACCTGCACCACGCATTCACACTGCATTTTTTCAGCTTGTACGCTCATTTCGTGGCCGTTCATGTCGACCGCCTCCTTGAGACCATTGTCCCACCGCGGCCGGCCGGGAACCTTGATCCCGGTCAAACTTTTGCAAATAAGCCTCAAACCCACTTCCGGATCAGCCAGCCGACGACCCAGCCGAACACGGCATGCGCGAGCGTCCAGTACACCCAAGCCACCCCGTCCGAAAACTCGGGCGGCTGGTCCGACAGCGCCGTCAGGGAAAACAACAGCGCCGAGCCGATCGTGTAAACCGCCACATACGGCGAGATCCAATGCTCCCGCCCGAACGGCCGGAGGAAATAAAATAAAATGATCGCGCTAAAGACGCAGATTCCGTAGTGGAACAGCAGCCCGATCAGCCACACCGGCCGCCACCTGTTCACAACCGGAATGTAATCAAAGTTGAACAGCAGCACATACGCCGGATTCCCCGTCAGCAACTCCACCAGTTTCAGCACGACGATCAGCACCGTCCCCGCAATCAATCCGATCGCCGCCAGCTTCGCCGCATCGCGCACGCCTCCACCCCCGCTCTTTCTTCACCTATTCCCGCAGGGCATGACGACAAACGAATCGTCAACGACCGCGCCGCTTTTGCCGAGTGAATCTTCCTTCGACATAAAGCGTTGCTTTTATCCGCAGAAGCGTTATCTTTATCCGGCGAAGCGTTGCTTTTATCGGAGTGAGCGTTATCTATATCCGCAGAAGCGTTGCTTTTATTCGCGAGGCCATCACGCCGAAATGCGGCGCTTTTACAGGAATCGGTCGGCGGACCTTGCCGTGTGGTAGAATTGTCTGAACAGCGACAGAGGGGGAATCGCCATTGACCGCCTGTATTTTCTGCAAGATCATCTCCGGCCAAGCACCGGCACACATCCTTTATGAGGATGAACACGTCTGCTGCTTCCTCGACAGATATCCGATCAATCCGGGCCATGTGCTCGTCGTTCCAAAAGTGCATACGGCTGAATTCACCGACGTCGATCCGGAGAGCCTGGCAGCCGCGATCCGGGCGGCCCAGAACATCGCCCGGGCAATCGAAGGGCAACTCGGCACGGACGGCATCACCGTCATGCAAAACAACGGGATTTTCAAAGACGTGGAACACTACCACATGCACATCATTCCGCGTTTCAAAAACGACGGTTTCGGCTGGGTGGAGCCGGACATCGACATATCGTCGGTCGACTTCGATTCTTTGGAAGAAAAGCTGAGGGCCGCGCTGGCCGGAGGGGAGACACCGGATGTTAGAAACCGTACGATGCGTCCTTAGGCCACCGGTTCCCGGTGACCTGCCGGATGTCCAGTCCCTTTATAGAAGTGAAAAAGTCCGTGCCCATCTCGGCGGGCCCAGACCTCCGGAGGAAGTAGAGCGGGCTTTCGATGAGATGCTCAAGAATCCCGGCCCATCCTGGGTGATCCGACAACGGAGACATGACGCATTCATCGGAATGATTTCGCTCGACCCTCACCACGACGGCGAAGCAACAGAAATTTCCTTTCAGATCCTGCCTGAATTCTGGGGTGAAGGATTCGGAACCGAAGCGGTGAGGACAGTGATCCGGCATGCATTCGATGAAAAGGGGCTCGACCGGTTGCTTGCCGAAACACAGGCCGCCAACACCGCCTCCCGACGGCTTCTCACTCGTCTCGGAATGGAGGAAGCGGGAAGGGTCATGAGATTTGGGGCGGAGCAGATCATCTATTCACTGGAAAAGAAGGATTTTATTTAACCGGGAATGTCCGGCACTCATTCCTCATCCTCAATATCCATCAGCCGGAATTCGGCACCCGCCGGATGGAGGGACAGATAGTCATCTCCGTCCGGCGTGGCACAGGCGATTGCCGCTTCTTCGAGAAGTCCATGCTTGGCGAGTTCGTCGGTGACGACTTGTAGTGCTTTGTCCACGTCGATGACATAGAAGAAAGTATTCGCAGTGCCGCTGCCGATATCGCCGCCGTCGCAGTAGCCGATCCCTGTCCGGTTCAAACGTTCATCCAACTCGTCTTCGGCAATCTGACGCTTGTCCAATGCGGCCTGCATGTCGCCGTCCTCGTAACTGAACTGGACGACGAATTCATGCAGTCCGTCTTCGTCGACAAGTTCAAATCCGTTTCTCATTTGCTCTTCGGTCAATTGATTCATCAGTCTGCCGGAGCTCTGGACCGATCCGGGTTTCACCTCTTCCGTCACGCCGTCTGACCCGACGGTCCCGTGGTGGATCATGAGTGTCCGGCCATTCTTCCATACTTCCCAGAATTCCGTTTTGTTGCCCGCTTTTTTATACAGCATCATCTTCACCTGCCCGCTGTTATTTTTTTCAATAGTGTACATGAGGGCAGGGGGAAGGGCAACAGCCAACACGAGCTCGCCGCTTTTCATTGCGAATGAATTAAAGCCGTCCGGCGCACGCCGGACGGCTTCTTCCTGTCATCAAATCAACTTCGCCATGTAATACTCATCCACATACCGGCCGGCAACGAGCAGGGAGTCCCGCTTGATGCCTTCGACCTCGAAGCCTGCCCGCTTATAGAGCGCGACACCGCCCTCGTTGTCGGTCCGCACGGTGAGTTCGAGCCGACGGAGTCCGCGGGCGGCGGCCCATTCGCCGAGCGCATCGAACAGTGCACGGCCGATGCCCCTTCCGCGACAGTCTTCGTGCACGCCGACCACGACATACGCCCGGTGGCGGGTCCTCAATGTGTCATCTCCCCGTGCGATGAGGTAGCCGGCAACTCGCCCGCCGCCATGAGCGACCAACAGAGTGGACGCCGGGTCCTCCCGCAGCCGGTTGATCATCACCGCCGCTCCGTCCGCAGTCATCCCGCGCTCGCCAGGTGCAAACAGCATCATCCCCGAGGCTTCCGCGCTCTCCACGGCTTCCGCGAGTCCGTCCGCGTCTTCCGGGACCGCCTGCCGCACTTCCACGTTCAGCCGAGCCAATTTTGGTTGTAGGCGATGATCCCGATGATCGCCCCGATCGCCGCTCCGACTCCGCTATATATCAATAGAGAGAAGCGGGACGCCTTCCGTTCCTCATTCACCGAATCCCGCCTTTCAATCAAAGATATACTTCAGTGCCTTGATCGCCTGGTCGCACGTCTCGACGGTGGCGCTCGCCTTGCGCGACAGCTCTTTCAGCGCGTGGGTGTGCGCTTCCGGGTGGATCAGGATGAGCGGCTTGCCGAGCGCAACGGCTGCCGAGGCGTCCATCGCGGTGTTCCACTGCTTGTATTTCTCGCCGAACAGGGCGATGACGAGGTCGGCCTTCTGCATGAGCACCTCGGTGCGCAGATTGTTGAAGCTCGACGCGGCCCAGTCCTTGTAGGCCGGACCCGGCTGTTCGCCGATGATTTCCTCGCCGATGTTGTCTGAACGGTCATGGTCCTCCTGGGGACCGACAAAGTCGATCGGCAGCTTCAGTGCAGCAACTTTCTCGCGAATTTCATCGCGCCAGGACGAATGGATCTCGCCGGCCAGGTAAACAGTCAAACGCATGATGATCCCCTCCACAGAAAATTCAGTCGGTTCCATTGTAACACGACCGCCCGGACGGCGCCAAAACAGGGCCGGCAGGAGCTATATACAATCCATTTACTGGAGTCCAGGCTGGCCGGGTGGTAACGTGATGAAAGACCCGGTATCCGGGCCGAAGACTGACCATACGAGGAGTCTGAGCGCATGAACGCTTATTACAGCGACGTCATCCAATTCAAAGGGAGCCACTACGACTTCGGCTATATGCAGGGGGAACGGCTGAAAGAGTCCCCCATCTTATCCAGGCGGGCAGCGCAATGGGCGGCCACGAGAAAACGCCATTTCAATATCAATCAATCCGAAGCGGTCGATCTGTTCTCCAGGTTCATCCCGCATATGCTCGACGAGTTGCAGGGACTGGCCGATTCGCTCGGCTGGACGATGGAGGAGGCGTTGGTGGAATTCGGCGGCTACTATGTGGAAACCGCCAAAAGCGGCTGTTCGATTCTGACGGGGCCGGACTTCATGATCCGCAACTATGACAGCGATCCGGCATTTTATGAAGGGCGCTACGTCATCTACCAGCCGACCGACGGAGGCTATGCGACCTTGGGGCCGACCATGCAGATTACGGGCCGCACCGATGGGATGAACGAAAAGGGCCTGGCGATGGGATACAACTTTGTGAACCGGGTCCGTTCGGGGGATGGGTTCATCTGCAACATGATCGGACGGATGGTCCTGGAGACCTGTGCGGATGTCCGGGAAGCGATCGCGCTGCTGAAGGAAATCCCTCACCGGACTTCGTTCAACTATATGCTGACGGACCCGGCCGGCGACACGTTCATCGTGGAAGCCTCCCCGAGGAAAGTGACCGAAAGAAGAGCGTCTGTCAGTACGAACCATTTTGAGATCCTTGCCGAAGAAAACCGCTACAGGACGGAAGACTCGGTGAGAAGGCGGGATGAATTGACTGACCGGGGAGACGGACTGGATGCGTCCGCGGCCTACCGGCTGTTGAACGGCCGCAAGGAAGGAATCTTCGCCGAGAAGTACGGTGCGTCGGCCGGGACGATCCACACATCCGCCTACCTGCCCGCCGAGCGGAAGGCCCTGTTTGCAATCGGCGGCAATCAAATGCCCGTCATCTTCAACTTCGGCCGTTTCCTGCAGGAGGGGGAGCGAACGAACGTGACCCGGGTGAAGGGCATGCTGGATTATCACAAGCCTTTCATCAATATGGAATAGAAAAAAGCCGCAGGAGGCGTGAGCTCCTGCGGCTTTTGCATTTTACTTGGACAGCTTTACCCGCTGCAGACGCAGCGCATTCAGCACGACGGACACAGAACTGAAAGCCATCGCGGCGCCCGCCACCCAAGGGGCGAGGAGGCCGGCTGCGGCGACCGGGATGCCGAGGCTGTTGTAGGCGAACGCCCAGAACAGGTTCTGCTTGATGTTCCGCATCGTTTTCCGGCTCATGAGGATGGCGTCGGCGATGCTGTTCAGATCGCCGCGGATGAGCGTAATGTCCGCGGCTTCCATGGCGACGTCCGTGCCGGTTCCGATCGCCATGCCGACATTTGCCGTGGCCAGGGCAGGGGCGTCGTTGATGCCGTCGCCGACCATGGCGACTTTCTTGCCCTGCTGCTGGAGCTTTTCGACTTCCTTCGCTTTGCCTTCGGGAAGAACTTCCGCGATGACGGCATCGACGCCTACTTCGTTGCCGATCGTCTGCGCAGTCCGCTCGTTGTCACCGGTCATCATGATGACGGTGATGCCCATGTCTTTCAGACGTTTTACTGCTTCGACGGACGTTTCCTTGATCGTGTCGGCGACAGCGACCATTCCGGCGTACTCGCCGTTGATGCCGGCGATCATCGCGGTCTTGCCTTGCCGTTCGAGTTCTTCCATGACCGGAAGGACGGATTGCACGTCGATGTTATATTCCTGCATCAGCTTCCGCGTGCCGATGACGACGCCCTGTCCGGAAATGGTGGCCGTGACGCCGTGACCGGGGATCGCTTCAAAGAACTGGACGTTGCCGAGTTCGATTCCTTTTTCCTGGATGCCGTTCACGATGGCTTCCGCCAGCGGGTGTTCGGACTGCTTCTCGGCCGCGCCGATCAGCGAGAGGAATTTCTCTTCATCCTGTCCGTCTGCAACCCGGACATCCGTCAGTACGGGCTTGCCGTGCGTGACGGTACCGGTCTTGTCGACGACGACCGTGTCGACGGCCTGGGTCTGTTCGAGATGTTCGCCGCCTTTGAACAGGATCCCGAATTCGGCGGACCGGCCGGACCCCGCCATGATGGAAGTCGGGGTGGCCAGGCCGAGTGCGCAAGGGCAGGCGATGACGAGGACCGTGATCAAGACTTCAAGTGCCGGCGTGAAGTCGCCCGGCTGCACCCAGAAGTACCACGCGATGAACGCCAGGATGGCGATGCCGACGACAATCGGGACGAAGATTCCCGAGATTTTGTCGGCCAGACGCTGGATCGGGGCCTTCGAGCCTTGTGCATCTTCCACGACTTTGATGATCTGGGCGAGCGCGGTGTCGCGCCCGACCTTGGTTGCGGTCATCTTGATGAAGCCGTTTTTGTTGATCGTGGATCCGAACAGGGCATCGCCGGCCTGTTTGTCGACCGGGAGACTTTCACCCGACAGCATGGATTCGTCCACTGCGGTGTGCCCTTCGAGCATTTCACCGTCGACCGGAATCTTTTCGCCCGGCTTCACGAGGATCGTGTCGCCGACGATGACTTCATCGAGCGGAACTTCTCTTTCCGTGCCGTCTCTCAGGACGGTTGCCGTCTTCGCCTGAAGGCCCATCAGTTTTTTAATCGCATCGGACGAACGGCCCTTGGCTTTGGCTTCGAACAGTTTGCCGAGGAGGATCAGGGTGATCAGCACGGCACTCGTTTCAAAGTACAGATGGGGAACATGACTGGTTCCCGCCGTCACAATCGCCTGGTAGAGACTGTAGAAATAGGCGGCCGACGTCCCCATGACGACGAGGACATCCATGTTCGCGCTGCCGTTGCGGAGCGCCTTGTAGGCGCCGACGTAAAACTGCCGGCCAATAATGAACTGCACCGGCGTGGCGAGCGCCATCTGGAACCACGGATTCATCAGGAGATCCGGCACGTACATGAACGACGTGAAGGAGAAGTGGGCGAACATCGTCCAAAGCAGCGGCAGGGACAGGATCAGGGAAGCGATGAATTTGCGCTGCTGCGATTTGATATGCTGTTCCCGGTAATCGACGGGCTCCGTCTCATCCTGCTTCGGGTGGGCCTCGTAGCCGAGCTTCTCCACTTTCGCGATCAGGTCGCGGACGGTGACTTCTGACGGGTTATACGAGATGGTCGCTTTTTCAAGGGCCAGGTTGACGTTCGCAGCCGAGACGCCGTCCATTTTGTTCAGCCCTTTTTCGATGCGCGTGGCACATGCCGAGCACGTCATGCCGGTGATGTCGAATTCCGCCTTCTGCTTCACGACCCCGTAGCCGAGGGATTCGATTTTCTTTTCCAACTCGGCTTCGGACATCTTGGACGGATCATACTTGACGGATGACTTCTCGAGGGCGAGGTTGACGGCCGCCTGTTCGACGCCGTCCATCTTGCTCAGCCCTTTTTCAATGCGGGTGGCGCATGCTGCGCAAGTCATCCCGGAAATCTGGATGCTTGCTTCTTTTGAGGGTTCGCTCATGGAACTCATCCTTTCTTCATACGGTCTTGATCAGCAGCCGCATCCGTCATTCCCGTGCAGGCTGCAATGGCACTGCCCGGGGATGCAGTTGCACGGCACTTCTTCGACTGCGGTTTCTTTTTTCTCGTCGAGAATGGCTTGGAGCACATCAATATCCCGGTGGCTCAGCGTCGCCTTGGACAGCACATCCCCGATCGTCCTGCCGACTTCCCGGTTGCATACATGACTGAAAAACTCATCCAGCGCGTGGCGGACGAACTCGCTTTCGCCGACCATTGCGGAATAAAGATAGCGCCTGCCTTCCGTTTCGGTGCTCAGCATGCCTTTGTTGACAAGCCTGCCGAGAAACGTTTTGGTCGTGGCCGGCTTCCAGTCCATCTTTTGTCCGAGCACGTCGATGATCTCTTTGCTCGATGCCTGGCCGTGTGCCCAGACGACCCGCATGACTTCCCATTCTGAATCAGTGACGTTGAAATCGGTTTTAACGGACATATCGACACCTCTTTTGCTCAGTTTTATCTCTTGTGCTTTTAGTTTACGTTTGTAAACGTTAATTGTCAAGAGTCTGGACTGCAAGGAATGAAGAGCAGGGGGGATGGATGATGCGGGGGCGCCGGGGGTATATAGTATGATAAAGGAAACAGCCAGTGGGGTGAGGAGCTTGAAAGTCGGATACGCCTGCATCAACACATCGATCAAAGAGCATTTCAGGACGTGCCGCGTGGCAACGGTCGAGAAGAAGGGCCCCGAAATCCTCAAGGAGCTCACGCTCGAGAACCTGAAGCTCACGAAGCGGATCATCGAATGGAACATCGAACACGGGATCAAGTTTTACCGCATGACGAGCGAGATGGTCGTCCTTGCGACGCATCCGGTCAATCCGTGGGACTGGCGGAACGATCCGGACGTGATCCAAGCCTGCTCGGAGATCAAGATGCTCCGCGATGAACACGGCCTCCGGCTGTCGACGCATCCGGGACAGTACTCGGTGCTCAACTCGCCGAATCCGGACGTCGTCGACCGGACAATCGCCGATCTCGACTACCATGCGGCACTGTCCGAGCTCACCGGAGCGCAGGACATGATCCTCCACCTCGGCGGCAAATATGGAGACCCGGAAGCGGCGCTCGGCCGGCTCGTGAATGAAACGCGCGCACTGCCCGAACCGATCCTCAAACGGCTGCGGTTTGAAAACGACGACCGGACCTACAACCTGGAAGACGTCCTGTTTGTCAGCGAAGCGACCGGCGTACCGGCCTGCTTCGACATCCACCATCACCGCTGCAACCCGGCGGACGCCCCGCTCGAAGGACTCATCAACCGGGTGTACGAAACATGGAGAAACACCGGCACGCCGAAAGTCCACATCTCCTCCGGCAAGACCGCACCGAGCGACCGCCGGCACCACGACTTCATCTCCCCCGAAGACGTCGACTGGCTGCTCGACGTCCTCGCCGGCCGCAACGCCGACATCATGGTCGAAGCGAAGGCGAAGGAACGGGCCGCGCTCGGCGTGATCGAACTGCTCGGGGAGCGGGGGATCCGGGTGGACGGCGCATCCTGAATGAATCGTTTTTGGCATTTGCCCGGCAAAGGATACGGACCTGGTTGTTTTGGAAACCACCTTGGAAAAACACTTAGATGACTTCAAGAACTTTGCGAAGAGGATGATGGCCCTGGAGAAATCAAGCGACTTAAGCTGAAATGAGGTGATCTGTTTGTTCGAAACCATCGATGCAAAGATGGCCCGTCTGGATGCTGCCCGTCCGTTGCCGCCCTACACATTGAAAAGCCTGCAGGAGAAACTTTTTTTGGAATGGACCTACAACTCCAATGCCATCGAAGGAAACACGTTGACGCTGAACGAGACGAAAATCGTCCTAGAAGGAATCACGGTGGGCGGGAAAACGTTAAGGGAACATTTGGAGGTCATCAATCACCGCGATGCGATCATGTACGTCGAGGAAATTGTCCAAAAGAAAGAGCCTCTTTCCGAATGGCAAGTCAAAAACTTGCACCGATTGGTCTTAAAGGGGATCGATGACGATTACGCCGGCAGATACCGCGGAGAACAAGTCTTCATTTCGGGCGCAAAACACATCCCGCCGGCTCACTTTTTGATCCAGGAGAAAATGGAGCGGATGATGGACTGGTATCACAAAGAAGGTTTCCTCCTTCACCCTGTCGAGCGGGGGGCCATGCTACATGCGATTTTCACGGGCATTCATCCCTTCGTGGATGGGAACGGGCGCACCTCCAGACTCCTGCTCAACCTGGAAGTCATGAAAGACGGATTCCCTCCAGTCGTGATCAAGGCGGAAAACCGATTGGCTTATTATGAAGCGCTGGACAAAGCACATACAACAGAAGACTACCGGGACTTTATAACATTGGTGAAAGAAGAGATGGAAAACTCGCTGGATTTATACTTGAGCGCGATTGATTAATAAGGGAGAGGACGGGCGAGAACGTAGTTGCCCGACACTCTCAGACTCCTCTGAACCGCAATCCCGAAAGCATCCGCCGCCCCGGATGCTTTTTCGTTTTTCGAGAAAAGAAGCGGGCCTTGTCAGGAACGGAAAGTCTCTCGCTCCTCGATAATTATTTATTGATTATCGATAAACAATATGTTAAATTTCAAGCATCACAATGAAAACGAGGTGCACTCATGAAACGGGAAACGCTCTTTCTGAAGGCCGCGGTAATCCTGCTCGGGATCCCGGTGCTGGCCGTCTGCATCTTTGCGCTGCCGCAGCTCGCGGTACATATTCCGGATTACCGGACGAACATCGCCTACGCGGTCACCGGCATCCTGGTCGTCCTGTACGGCACGGCGATCCTCTTCTTCGCGGCGCTGTACCAGGCATTCCGGCTGCTCGGCTTCATCGACCGGAACCACGCCTTCTCGGAGGATTCGGCGAACACGCTCAAGAAGATCAAGCGTCTTGCCGTGGCGATCGGGCTGTTTTATACGGCGGGCCTGTTGCCGGTGTACGTCCTCGCGGAAATCGACGATGCCCCGGGACTCATCCTGGTCGGCGGGGGAATGGTGTTCGCCGCGTTCACCGTGGCCATTTTTGCCGCCGTCCTGCAGAAGCTGCTGCAAAACGCCATCGACATCAAGACCGAGAACGACCTGACCGTCTGAGGAGGAGAGGAAACATGCCGATCATCATCAACCTGGATGTCATGCTAGCCAAGCGGAAAATGAGCCTCACCGAGCTCTCCGAAAAAGTCGGCGTCACGATGGCGAACCTGTCCGTCCTGAAAACCGGCAAGGCCAAGGCCGTGCGTTTCTCGACGCTCGAGGCAATCTGCAAGGCGCTCGACTGCCAGCCGGGCGATATATTGGAATATCAACAAGATGAATAAGAAAAGCAGCCGTTCCGGAATCACGCGGAGCGGCTGCTTTCGTTAAGAGATCTTTGTCCCGTTCGGCACCGCCTGGTCGGGCTTCAGCAAAACGACGTCGCCCTCATCCGGAACCCCGCCGAGCACGAGCACTTCGGACTTGAAGCCGGCGATGCGCATCGCGGGGAAGTTCACGACCGCGACCACCTGCCGTCCCGGAAGATCCTCGGGCGAATACCTCTTCGTGATCTGTGCGGAAGATTTCCGGATGCCCAGTTCTTCCCCGAAATCGATCTCCAGCTTGATCGCCGGCGTCCTCGCCTCGGGAAATGGATTGGCACTGATGACCGTGCCGATCCGGATGTCCAGTTTCATAAAATCGTCAATTGATGCCGTCACGAATGAACCGCCTCCCTTGTTTTTACCTTAGTGTGGTTTCAATATAGCATGAATAAATCCTTTTCTCTCCTCGTCAAGAGAATCGGGATGGGTATAATAAGAATCGGGAGGTGGAGCTCTTGACCAGTGAGTTCCCGGTGATATTTACGGAACGGCTGATCCTTCGGGAAGCGACAAACGAGGATGCAGCCGACATGGTTCATTACTTGTCTGATATCAGGGTGGTGAAGCACATGGGACTGGCTCCGTTTGAGAATACTGCTGATGCACTGGATGAAATCGCCTGGTATCGGTCAATCAACGCGGAAGGAACGGGCATCCGCTGGGCTATCACATTAAAGGACTCGGGGAAAATGATCGGGAGCTGCGGATTCCTCAATCGCGAACCGAAACATTTTCGTGCGGAGATCGGATATGAATTGAGCCATGACTATTGGGGTCAGGGGATAGCGGCTGAGGCATTGCGGGCAGTCGTGCAGTATGGATTCAGCCGGCTTAACCTTGAACGGATCGAGGCTCTGATCGAGCCGGCCAATTTGCCCTCCATCAAATTGGTCGAGAGGAACGGCTTCCTGCGGGAAGGCCTGCTGCGCCATTATGAATACACTCAGGGGGAATTTGATGATCTGTATATGTATTCGCTTTTAAAAGGAGACTGCACATGAAGACGCTCCGGCATCAAGTCGGAGCGTCTTTTCTTTATTTACTTCAAATGAGCGGATCCGCCTTCGTCTCCTGCCGGGCAAGCAGCGACCGGACCTTCCCTAGCCGGCCCGCTTCCTTCCTCGAGCGGCGTGCCGTGCGGCTGTCGTACAGGCTGCCGCGGTGCACCGGGTTCGCTTCGAGCGTGTAAGTCGGCTGCACACGGTCCCATACCGAACCGAACTTCATTTCATGCTCCAGCCGCATCGCGTCCATTTGGAACTTCAGCTCGTTCAGGTCTGAAAGTCTCTCGGTCGAGTACACGAGTTTCGGCGTGATGATTGGAATGCCGCGCAGCACAACGAGTCCGAACACCGTCTCCCAGTCGAACTTCAGAGCCAGCCCGAGCGAGTACACATGGGGCACGACGATCGCATCGAACTCTCCCTCATCGACCGCACGCAGGATCGCCATCGCGGACGCGTTCTCCTTGAAACTGCTGCCCTCGCGGAAAATTTCATACTCACAGTGACGCCCGATGAGCCCGACAAGCGTCCGCTCATTCTCCTCCTGTGATGCATGGAGCGGCCGCCTGCCCCAATAAGTCGCCCTGGAATACACCGCCGCCTTTCTGATCACCGGAAGCTCAACGTTCATCATACAAATCTCCCCCTGCCCGATTGGTTGTGAGCCAAGTGTGGGACAGGGGGAGGGGGAATATACCTCTATCTGAAATTAAACGGTTCCGTAGTAGAACAGGTACCAAGCGAACGGGTGATCCAGAGGATTATGACCAGCAAACTTCATCGATTTCGTAGTCGACGGAGGAGTCGGCCTCGCCGGTAATGCACGAGAAACAGCCTTGAAAAGCGACCGCGCTTCCGAGTGCCCAGATCTCCTGCCCGCAATTAGCACAAGTCGCCCCGTCCTTTTTAGCTTTGACAGCCTGTTTGAGTGCTTTTTTGAACTGCGCAGGATTTTCATCCGGATTCCGTTTGCAATGCTTCTTCACATAGTCTTCCAAGGAAATGGGTACCATAGTGACTCCTTTCTTCACTTTACTTCGTTCATCTCTTCGCTGCAGGTTGCCGGACTTTCGGGTACGCCAAGATCATTCCCGTGAAGATTACGAGGAAAATGACGAGCGCCAAAAGATTGAGGAGCCAGTGTGTGATCCCGAACAGGTTAAAGACGGAAATGAGCAGAACTGGATAGGTCAGCGCGTACACGCTCATCTTCCATAACAGCTGGTAAACCAGTTTCCGCCGGGCCAGTTTCCGGATGGCGAGCCCCGTTGCCGCGAGCAGGGAGACCGTGGCCATCCCGAGCAGGATCACGGATGACGGGTAGGCGAAAAGGATGATCAGAAACTCCTTGGCGAATTTCCCGCCGGAGACAGAATTCCTGACGAGCCCGACCCCGTTTGGCAGAGACACCGGCAAAAGCAAAAACACGATATATAAAAGGAAATCCTTTGTCTTCACCCGGTTCAGCTGAAAGACCGCTTCCTTTTTCGGCAATGACAGACTGAGTTGAAACGCATGCAAAACGCCCATGCCATCTTCCTTCCGAAACTCAACAGAATTATTGTCGGCGCCTGCCGCTTGCTGCGGCAGACCCTCTCCTGAATTATAGCATGACGGTCCCGGAGAGAAGCCGGCGACGAAACCCGCCTAAGAATCCATTCTGCATATGCAGACCATCTGCGGGCTTTCCCCGTCAAACCGGCCGCGCCGCCAATCGCCGAACCGGTGTTCAAGCATGAATCCGTGCTGCCGGAGGAGCCGTTCGAGTTCGAGCGGATAGGTGTACCTAAGGGAGATGGCATCGTGGCGGGAAGCATCATCCTCGAGTATTTCGGTCTCGCACCGGAGGATTTGGCCGGCCGGCTCATAGGTTTCCACATGCAACTCGCGGACCGTCCGGCCATCAGCCCGGTGTTCCTCCTCGTACCGGTCAATCCCCGCCAATTCACGGGCCACCGGATTCCGCGTATCGAAGATGAAACGGCCGCCTGAGGAAAGATGGCGACGCACACTTTCAAGAAGGCGGTCCTGATCTTCGTTGGTCAGGAAATGCTGGAACGAGTTCCCCGTCATGACGATGAGCGGGGCGGCAGCGGGAAGGTCGAGAAAGCGGCAGTCCTGCCGGGCGAATAGGATATCCAGTCCTTCGGCAGCCGCCTTTTCCCGCGCAAGGCCAAGCATCCCTTCATGAAGATCAACGCCGATGACGTCATGGCCGGCACGCGCCAGCGGGAGGGAGGCCCTGCCCGTTCCGCAGGCGAGGTCGATGACGGTTGCAGGCCCAGCCGAAAGGGATTCCAGGATCAGTTCCACATCCGCCGTATATCTGCCGTACCGCTCATCGTACCCGGCCGGATCTGCATATTTCTCCAGATTGTCTTCAGTGTTCAATCCATCCGCCTCCAATTGTTCTTTAGCGCATTTCTGCTGTAAAATCATGATACCGCACATCTCGCCCAAGTGGACGAAAACCCGGAAAAACGAAGGAGGAACCGCCATGGCCAAACATAAGATCTACTTGATGAGCGTCGCAAAAGTCTACCCGAGCTATATCGCGAAAGCGGAGAGGAAAGGCCGCACGAAGTCAGAGGTCGACGAAATCTTCCGCTGGCTGACCGGATACACCCAGGAAGAACTGGAGACACAGCTCGAGAACGGAACCGACTTCGAAACCTTTTTTGCCGAAGCCCCCGCGCCCAACCCGGCGCGCAGCCTGATCAAAGGCGTCATCTGCGGCATCCGGGTAGAAGAGATCGAAGAACCGACGATGCGCGAAATCCGCTACCTCGACAAGCTGATCGACGAGCTGGCCAAGGGGAAGGCGATGGAGAAAATTCTGAGGAAATGATCGTGGCCGAAACAGACGATCAACCGGGCAACCGAGCCGCTCGGTTGCCCGGTTAAATTAAATTGATTGACGCCGGAAGATTAAGAGCTTCGCGGACCGGTACACCCGCTCACTCTTCGAACGTTATATCAACAATGCTAGGTTCCCGGCCTTGCATTTCAAGGATGACAGTCGCTTCATAATCATTTCTCCATTCCACGGAGATGCTGTCCGGGATTTTTGTTTTCATGATACTTTTCTGGTCATAGTTAATTCTGATGGTCGGATCGGGGAAGTCATTTTTCCTGACGATTTCAACCATGTTGATCTTGTTGGGGGATTCGCTTGCCTTTAACAGGGTCTCTTGAGGGAACAAAGCATGCCAGCCTATTACTAAAACAGCCAGGAGTCCCATCATGATGACTCCAAAAAAGCAACCGATCTTTACGGAGAGGATAGACTTTTCATGTTCTAAGCTGTTCTTGTCATCCCAATCCACGGACACTGAACACCTCTCTTTGGACCGCCGATGCACTTCGGTTCATCCCAGCACTTCTATCTTCTCCGCCCCGGCCTGCGCCGGCCACGACTCATCGACGCCCCCGTCGATCCAAACCTTCACGCGGTCGCCTGCCTTCAATTGATCCGCCGCGGAATAACCGAAGAAATACAGCGAAATTCCCTCATCAGCCAAATTCGGCCAATCTGCCCCCTTGATCTCCTCGTACTTCTCCCGCGAGATGTCTTCGGCTACGAGGATGCGGCCTTCCGCTGCATTCACCTCAAGAATAATTCCTTCAACCGTCATCTCCATGTCAACCGGCCCCTCGTCGGCCGTCGTACAGCCGCCAATGAACAGGGCCGCCCCCAACAGGAACAGTCCCCAAAAGTCCATTCGATTCCTCATTGAATCCCTCCTGTCTATGAGACGAATGAGCAGGCGCATTGGATACACTGGCAGGTCCCCCGGCTTCAGGCCGTCTCCGCCCCAAAGTATCCTGCCTTCCGCCTGTCCAGCACAGAAATTGCAAGGACGCCCGACAGGAGAAGAGCGAGTGCCGCGAAGCCGATCGCCGCTCCCTGGACGCTGAACCACTCGGCTGCCAGGCCGAGGACGAGCGTGAACAGAATCTGCAGGGCGCTCTGGAAAATCGCCGCCAGGCTGCCGAACCTGCCCATGAGCGAGGTCGGGACATTCCGCTGGTAGAATGTCTCGTAGCCGGCGTTTGAGAACGCCATGAAGACGCCGAGCACGATGAATGAACCGGTGGCGGTCCAGAATCCGGATGAACTGTAGAACGCCGCGTATCCCGCCATCGTCATCGCCATGCCGACCGCGATATACATCTGCAGCGAGACCTTCTTCGACAGGGCCGCCGCAAGCGACGCGCCGACGAGCGAGCCGGCGCCCGTGATGCTGACGATGAGCCCGTACTGGCGGTCGTCGAGTCCGAGATCCTGCTTCAGGAACGTCACTTCCTGAGAGTCCAGCGCGAACGCCACCATGAGCGTGACCTGAAACAGCAGGTAGATGCGGAAGAAGAACGGCTCCGCCTTCGTGAACCGGCGGACGGCGGAGAAGTCCCCCCGGATCATCCGCCAGCCGAACCGGGTTTCCTCTGTATCCCGCTCAACCGCAACAGCCGGCAACAACGAGATGCAGACCGCGCAGATGAAGAAAGTAACTGCGTTCAAAAAGATGCTCCACGTCGTGCCGAATGCCAGGATGAGCACGCCCGCAAGTGCGGGACCGAGCACGAACGCCCCCGAATTCATCATACCCATGAATGAATTGAACCGCTTCCGGTCCCCGTCCGGCACAAGTTTCGTGATGACGAACGTCGAACTCGGTCCAAAGAACGCCCCGACTGCATTCGTGCAGAACACCAGCGCGTAGATGAGCCAGATCGACCCCGCAAACGGCATGAGGAGGATGAGCAGCCCCCTCAGCACATCCGAGGCGATCATCAGCCGCTTCTTGTCCGACCGGTCGATCACCGACCCGGCGAACAGATTCGTGATCACCCGTGCCGCCGGACCGATGATATAGATCCCCGCCACCGCAGCCGCCGACCCGGTCATATCGAGCACCAGCAGATTCAGCGCCACGAGATACACCCAGTTCCCGAAGTTGGACACGCCAATCCCGCCGAGCAGCAAGCCGTACTTTTTCCACATCCCGACACCCCCTGACTGAAATGCTGATAGCTACAGCATAACGAAATTTCAACACAGGCAGGAAGGAGAGATGTTTTTAATTTCCGACAATTTTCTGCCCGGTCGCCGAAAGGCTTCAAAGTCCCGGTTTGCTAAATCGAGTTTTCTCGGAAGTCGTGCTATCCTTATCCTAAAGAATTGGAATTGAAAGGGTGTTCAAAATGCCAGTCTACCACAAGCTCGTCCGAGACCGGATTCCGGAAATCATCGAAAAGGACGGCAAACAACCGTCCGTGCGAACGCTAAACGACGAAGAGTATATGAAGGAACTGAGGAAAAAGCTCGGGGAGGAACTCGAGGAATACCTCGCCGCAGACAACGCCGTCGCGGCCGTTGAGGAACTGGCGGACATGCTCGAACTCATCTACGCCACCGCCAACGCACACGGCGCCACGCCCCACCAGCTCGACATGATCCGGGAAAAGAAAGCGGAAGAGCGGGGAGCATTCGACGAGCGGATCTACCTCATCGAAGTTGTGGATGACTAAGCTGCAGCTCGTCACGTCCGAACTGATCGGCCATCTGGAGAAGCTGTCAAAGGAAGCGACTGAAATCAGCTGGATGACCGCCTTCACGATGGCTTCCGGCGTCCGCCAAGTATTGCCCTTTCTGAAAGAGGCGGCCGGACGCGGGTCTACGGTGAAGCTGCTGACGGGAGACTATCTTTTCGTGACGCAGCCTGAGGCACTCGGCCTGCTTCTAAAAGAATTGCCGGAGGCGGAAATACGTCTCTGGCGGAGCGGGGGAGCGAGTTTCCACCCGAAGGCCTATCTCTTTCGGGGACAAGGCGATCATCATCTGATCGTCGGCTCGTCGAACCTGTCAAAGTCTGCGCTAACTTCCGGTGTCGAGTGGAATCTTGTCGCTCCGTCGGCTGCGGACGGACAGGTTTTTGAAGAAGCGAACGAACAGTTTGAAAGGCTCTTTTATCACGAATCCACAATTCCGGTGAATCCGGAAACGCTCGCAGAGTATGCTGCGCTGCATAAGGAAGCGAACCGGGCAAAGCCGATCAGCGCCGCCTGGTCCGAGGCCGAAGAGACCGAACTGATGCTGGGGCCCGGGGAACCGCAGGAAATCGCGGAACCCGTCGCTGATTACACCGCAGAACCGCTAAATCCCCGTCCTGCACAGGAGATGGCACTCCAAGCACTCGAAGCGACGATGGAAGAGGAATATGACCGCGCGATGGCCGTGCTGGCGACCGGTCTCGGGAAGACTTATCTGGCCGCCTTCTTCGCCCGGAACTTCAAGCGGGTCCTGTTCGTGGCCCACCGGGAAGAGATCCTCAGGCAGGCCGGGAATTCATTTCGCCGCGTCCACCCGAAACGATCGGCGGGGCTCTTCAATGCAACAGAAAAGTCGACCGATGCGGACTTCGTCTTTGCATCGGTGTACACACTCGGGAGCCGGCACAATGTCGAACAATTCGCTCCCGATGCATTCGACCTGATCGTCATCGATGAGTTCCATCATGCGGCAGCCCCTACATATGAACGGGTTTTGGACTACTTCAAGCCGAAGTTCCTGCTCGGCATCACGGCAACGCCCGACCGGATGGACAATAAAGACGTCTACGCGATTTGCGGCGGGAATGTCGCCATCTCGATCCATTTCCTCGAAGCGATCGAACGCGGATGGCTGGCGCCGTTCCGGTATTACGGCGTCTACGACGACACCGACTACTCTCAGATTCCATGGCGGGGGACGCGTTACGACGAGGAAGAGCTCCTCGCCGCCCAGCTGCGGGAGGAGTTTGCCCGAAAGATCTTCGATGCCTACATGGAACACCGGCAGAGCCGGACGATCGTCTTCTGCTCATCCGTCCGGCAGGCCGCGTTCATGGATGACTTCTTCCGGCGGCAGGGCATCCGGTCGATGGCCCTGCATGGCCAGACTGGGAATGAAGAGCGGCGCAGCGCAACGGCACGTCTTGAACGAGGGGAACTGGAAGCGATCTTCACGGTCGACCTGTTCAATGAAGGCGTCGACATTCCGAAGGTCGACACGCTGCTCTTCATCCGTCCGACCGAATCCCTCACCGTCTACACCCAGCAGATCGGCCGCGGACTTCGCCTGGCGGACGGGAAAAGCCACTGCGTCATCATCGACTTCATCGGGAACTACCGGAATGCGGACGTGAAACTCGCCGTCTTTGACGAGCCGGGCACTTACGGGGAAAAGCGGGGGAGGTTCACCGAGCCCACGGTCCCGGCGGTGTGCGAGTTCAACCTGGATCTGAAAGTCATCAACCTGCTGAAAGAGATGGCTAAAAAGCGGGCGCCGAGAAGAGATGCCCTCGTCGCCGCTTATTTTGAATTGAAACGAGAGCTCGGAAGACGTCCGGACTATCTGGAATACCATCTGCAGGCAGACGCCGATTCAAAAGCGGTCAAACAGGAATTCGGCAGCTATTTCGGCATGCTGGCCTACGCAGGGGAACTGGATGACGAAGAGTTGGAAGTCTGGGAAACTTACAAAGACTGGTTCATCGAAGTCGAAAAGACCGGGATGAACAAGAGTTACAAAATGGTCGTCCTGCTTTACATGCTCTCAAGGGGTTCTAAGCACTGGACAGACCCCGTCACGCCCGAAGAAGTCGCTCCGTTCTTCCACCGGTACCTAACGGAGAAAGAGTACCGCATTCGGGCAGACCTGAGCGACAAGACCGGTCAACGGCTAATCGAATATGATGAAAAGCGGACAGCTGATCTGATCGCGAAGATGCCGATGACGAAATGGAGCAGGAGCGACACATTGAAAATCGTTAGATTTGCTAATAAGGTTTTCTTTGTTAAATTAAAGAAGGATGGAGAAAAAGCGAACTTTTTGCATAAGTGGACAAGAAGCATTGTTAACTACCGGTTGCAATTTCACTTTGAAAAGAAAAATAGGATTAGCCTACCAAAGAGCGATTAAATGGATATTCATGATCGAAATGAAAGTAAGGCAAGATACTACTCAACTTGAAGGTGGTAAATATGAAAACGACACTATCCGCACAAGAAACGCCTCTTCACAAGGTTTTCTCAGACGACTACCTTTTCACCGTACCAAGTGTTCAAAGGCCATATTCTTGGACGTCGGATGAAGCTGGTGAGTTGCTAGATGATTTGTTGAATTTTATCGAGGAATATAATATTTCAGAGATAAATATGAACAACATTGAGGAACCTTACTTTTTGGGTAGTATTGTTCTAGTTAAGCAAGACGGCCCACAGTCCGAAGTATTGGATGGTCAACAACGATTAACCACCTTAACCATCCTATTAGCAGTTTTACGTGATTACATTGGAAGTGATTATGCAAAAGAAATTAACAGCTTGATAGTCCAAAAAGGAAGTAAGATTAGAGGGATTCAAGACACATTTAGATTAAGACTAAGAAACAGAGATAACGCGTTTTTTGAACAATATGTTCAAACAGCAGGAGCAATTTTTAAAGTGGACGAGAATTTGTCTGTCAAAACAGACAGCCAAAAGGCGATTAAAGAAAACGTTTTATACTACCTAAATAGATTTAACGATTTAGACGAAAAAACATTAAATATCTTGCCGGGTGTTATAGCCACATTATGTTACGTTGTAGTTGTTTCGACCCCTAATTTCAACTCTGCGTTTCGAATATTTACTGTGCTAAATGATAGAGGACTTGATTTATTGCCAAGTGACATTTTCAAAGCTCGTGTTATCGGTGATATAGATAATAGTGAGCAAGAATACTATACGAGTAAATGGGAAGAGGTAGAGGTTTCTCTTGGCAGAGAAAAGTTCAGCCGCCTATTTGAACATATACGACTTATAATTCAAAAGAGAAAAGGAAGTAGCAACTCAAAAAAGGAGTACGAAGAAATATTTTCAAGAATCAGTGGTAAAGAGTTCATTGATAAAGTTTTGTTGCCTTACAGTGAGACTTTCTTAAAGCTAAATAACTACAATGCATTTTATAACAATCAGCCTAACGTATTAAAAATACTAAGCTTATTGAATAAAATTGATAATACAGATTGGTATTCAGTTGCCATGTATTATATAAATAAAGTTGGCGAGAAGGATTTAGAGGAATTCCTCTATAGATTAGAGACTTTCGCTGGAATAAGCATGGTGCTTAGGAAAAACTTTAATTGGAGACAATCGAGATATTCTCAGATACTAAAAGAAATGGACAAGGGGGTGGATATATTTTCTGCCCAATCAGCACTTGAGGTGACTAATGAGGATAAAGCCGAAGTTCTATTAAAGCTAAAGGGCGATGTATACGTAGAATTGAAAGACTCGGTAAGAAGATATGTGTTGCTTAAACTTGATTCATTATTAACAAAGG
Source organism: Bhargavaea cecembensis (assembly GCF_000826125.2). GTDB lineage: Bacteria > Bacillota > Bacilli > Bacillales_A > Planococcaceae > Bhargavaea > Bhargavaea cecembensis_B. The sequence continues at coordinate 196,903 of NZ_LN651372.1, read as the reverse complement.
GACAACCGTATTATGATCACTCAGTTATCACTGTTGAACATGTTTTACCCCAACGACCGAAGGATGACAGCGATTGGCTTTTACATTTTCATGAACCTGAAGAGTTTGTCCATAAATTAGGGAATTTAGTTTTGTTAACTCGAGTAAAAAATTCACAGGCTAAGAACTATGATTTTGAAAAGAAAAAGTCGACATATTTTCAAGTTAAAAATGGTGTTAACACCTTTGCTCTTACTAATCAGGTAATTCAAGAGAAAGATTGGACCCCGGCCGTGTTAAAGAAGAGACAAGATAGATTGATTTCAATGTTAGTTAAAGCATGGCAGTTATAAAGCAAAGACTCATTCTAAAAGGCCATTCGGACACCGATCCGGAGGGCCTTATTTCGTGACGCCAAGAATAAAAATAATAAAACCACCGGGAGAGAGTTAATTCCCCGCCGGCGGTTTTCCGTATGGCTGCACCTTCTTCAGCCATCCTATTTCAAAGCTCTTTTATTCCTGGGTGCCCTTCATCTGCTGCTGGGCTTGTCTGACCAGGCGCTTGGTGATTTCTCCGCCGACGGATCCGTTGGCACGCGCTGTCGTTTCAGAACCCATTTGGACGCCGAATTCGCTTGCGATCTCTTCCTTCATCTGATCGAGTGCCTGGCGGACGCCCGGGACGAGAAGTTTGTTCGAGTTGTTGTTGTTTGGCATGTGATTTCGCCTCCTTTATTGGGATTGCTATTATCGTGTGCAAGGAGGCGGAAAACATACGGTTGAAGTTCTTGCCAGCCGGATTGCCGGACAAATTTTATGCGGCAGCGGGTGATGATGAATCCCCGGTTCAAGGATTCAATCCGAGCCTATTCCAGGATCAGTTTCATGCCTTCATGGGTGGCGGTGAATCCGAGCTTTTCGTAGAAGCGCATGGCGTCCTCCCGGGTTTTGTCCGTCGTGAGCTGGATGAGTCCGCAGTTTTCGGCCTGCGACAGCCGGATGGCTTCCCGGATGAGGGATTCGCCGATCTTGCGGCCCCGGCATCGCTTGTCGATCCGGACGCCTTCGATCTGGGCGCGTTTCATGCCGAGCCGGGAAAGGCCCGGGATGAAGGTCAGCTGCAGGCAGCCGATGACCGATCCGTCTTCCGCCGCCACGAGGATTTGATTGCCGGTTTGTGCCTGGATGTCGGAAAATGCCTGTTCGTACGCGTCCGGCAGCGGGTCTTCGTACTTCTCCCGCGTGGCGCCGAGTTCGTCGTCGGCCAGGAGCCTGACGATCTCTTTCAGATCTTCGTGCATCGCTTTCCGGAATTCCATTGCCTTCACCTCCGTTTCACTAGTAGGTTTCGCCTTTTGGGGCGCTTTCCCTTTATTCACTTCCGCAACAAGAAAGGATGGCCCGGTTGTCCCGGTGCCATCCTCTGCTTTCTTATTTCACGATTAAGACGGGCGCGTCGGCGCGCTTGACGACTTTGTGGCTGACGCTGCCGAGGACCATTTCCTGCAGGGCGTTGAGGCCGCGGCTGCCGAGGATGATGAGGTCGAACGGCTGGCTGTTCACGTAGTCGATGATCGCCGGGGCGGGGTCGCCGTGGAGGAACCTCACTTCATGGGGGATATTCTCTCCCCGAAGCAGGTCCTCGACGGGACGGATCCGCTGCCGCCGGTTGTATTCGAGCGTTTCGCGGTCGCCTGCGTGGAGGATCTCGCTTTTCGCTTTCGTGTGGTCGGCGACGTAGATCACTTCGATCGTGGCGCCGGGGGACAGGTTGGCGAGCTTGACCGCTTCCCGGGCGGCTCGAAGGGCGTTCTCCGAGCCGTCCGCGGCAAGGGCGATTCGTTTGGCCATCGGGTGCACCTCCTTTATTGCCCGGCCGGTCGGGTGCCGGGTTCGCTAGAGACGGTGAGTTTGTCGACGATGTTGCGGCTGGCCGTGTTCAGGCCAATGAGCGTGATGTCGTTGCCGTTCTCCCTGAGTTTGAGGACCGCCTTGTCGATGGCGCCGACGGCCGAGTCGTCCCAGACGTGGGAGTCGGTGAAGTCGATGCGGATCGTTTTGCCGGTGTCGCCCAGGTCGATGCCGGCGAGAAAGTCTTCAACGGATGCAAAGAACAGCTGGCCGTGCACGTTGTAGTTTGTATACCCGTCATCTGCCGTCTTGTCGATCTTCAGTCTGGAGATTTTGACGACGAAGAAGATCGCGCTCAGGACAACACCGGCGATGACGCCCTTGGACAGGTCGTGTGTCGCGAGGACGATCGCCATCGTGACGACCATGACGGCCGCGTCCGCTCTCGGCGCCTTCATGAGATAGGCGAACGAGCCCCAGTCGAATGTGCCGATGGACACCATGATCATGATCCCGGCGAGCACCGGCATCGGGATCTGGACGACGAGGTCGCCGAGCACGATGATGAGGAACATGAGGAACAGGCCGGCCGTCAGAGTCGAGAGCCGTCCGCGTCCGCCGCTTTTGACGTTAATGACCGACTGGCCGATCATCGCGCAGCCGGCCATGCCGCCGAAGAAGCCGGTCACGAAGTTCGCGATCCCCTGGCCGCGCGCTTCGCGGTTTTTATTGCTCCCGGTGTCGGTCATGTCGTCGACAATCTGCGAAGTGAGCAGCGATTCGGTCAGACCGACGATGGCGAGCGCGATCGAGTACGGGAAGATGATGGCGAGCGTCTCGAGATTGAACGGCACGTCCGGGACGAAGAAGCTCGGCAGGGATTTCGTCACGGTGCCGAGGTCGCCGACGGTCCGGAGGTCGAGCCCTGCGAAGATCGCGGCCGCGGTCAGGAAGACGATCGCGATGAGCGGGGCCGGGATGGCTTTGAAGAATCTTGGTACAATGTAGACGATGGCGAGCGTGATGGCGACGAATGCGTAAGTCATGTTGTTGATGCCGAGGAAATGCGGCACCTGTGCCATAAATATGAGGATGGCGAGCGAGTTGACGAATCCGATCATGACGGCGCGCGGGATGAACTTCATCACTTTCGCGATCTTGAACACGCCGAATATGATCTGGATGACGCCGGTGAGGATCGTTGCCGCAAACAGGTAATCAAGCCCGTGTTCGCGGACGAGCGGTCCCATGAGGAGCGCCATCGCGCCGGTCGCCGCCGAGATCATGCCCGGCCGGCCGCCGGCGAATGCGATGATGACGGCGATGCAGAATGATGCATACAGGCCGACCATCGGGTCCACCCCGGCGATGATGGAGAAGGCGATGGCTTCGGGGATGAGGGCGAGTGCCACGACAATCCCGGCCAATATATCTTTTCGGACGTTGCCGAACCATTCGTGTTTTAATGTTGGAGACAATGGGATCCACCTCTTTATTATATTCAGACTGAGACAGTGTACCATCTGTTGTTCCAGAAGGGAACCCTTTCGGGACGAACAGTGAATAAATGGATGATGATTCGCTAAGGAGGAGTCCGATGAATTATGGATATGTCCGCCCGCTGCCGTCCGACCCGGAGATGGCGGGGCAGATGGAGACGCTGAAGCCCTACCGCATCGGGGAGTGGGCGCGGGAAGAGAGCTACCGCGACAACGGGGTGCTGGATGCGCTGCTCGAGCGTGGGGAGCCCGGCGATGTGGTGTATGTGCAGTCGCTCGCCGCGCTCGCCCACTCGCCGGTGCACCTCGGGCAGGTGCTGGAGGCGGCGGCGGAGAAGAAGATCCGGGTGTACTGCCACCGGGAGGAGATCGACTCGGACGAGCCGCTGGCCTTGACGCTTGAGCAGATGGTGCGCATGTTCACCGAGTTCCAGAGCGAGGCGAAGAGCATCGCGACGAGGGCCGGCATCGATGAGGCGCGTGGAAAAGGCATCGAGACCGGACGCCCGCGCAAGAAAGACGAAAACGTCCGCGAGGCGATCCGCATGTACCGGACGAATCAGTACACGCTCGCCGAGATCCGCGAGAAGACGAACATCAGCAAGACGACGCTGTACCGGTACCTGGCGCTGGAAAACGACCGGCCGGCGGATGAACTTTAAGAAACAGGATGCGCCGGAATGAAGAGTCATAAACGGAGAGGGAGGCGGGAAGATGTACGAGCTGAAGACGAAAGAGACGGACCGCGATGTCATGGAGTTTATCGAAGAAGTGGAGAACCCGAGGAAACGAGAGGATGCCTGCCGGCTGCTGGATCTGTTCACGGAGGAGACGGGATACCCGGCGAAGATGTGGGGGCCGAGCATCATCGGGTTCGGCCGGTATCATTACAAGTACAAATCCGGTCATGAAGGAGATGCGCCGCTCGTCGGCTTTTCACCCCGGAAAGCGAAGATCAGCCTGTACCTGGCCGGGGATCCGAAGACCGACGAGTTGTTGAAGGACTTCGGAAAACACACGAAAGGGAAAGCGTGTGTGTACGTCAACAAGTTGGATGACGTGGACTTGGATGTGTTGAAAAAGCTGGTCAGCCATACCGTTGCGTTCATGAAGGAACAGTACCCGGAACAATAAAAAAACGAATCAGCTCCCGCTTGGGGGCTGATTCGTTTTTCATTCAGGAAAGGCCGGTGACTTGCGGTGCTTCCGGCCGTCGATGAACGCGGCGCCGACGATGTCGCCCATGACGTTCGAGGCGGTGCCGCCCATCCCGATGAGGGCGTCAATGCCGGCGATGAGTGCCACGATCTCAAGCGGGAGGCCGAACACGCCGAGTACGACCGACAAGGTGATCAGTCCGGCTGCCGGCACCCCGGCGGTCCCGACGGAGATGACCGTGCCGATCAGGACGATGAGGAACAGGTCGGAAAACGACAGGTTCAGGTCCATGATGTTGGCCGCAAACACAATCGACGCCCCCATGCGGAGCGCGCCGCCGTCCGAGTTGAACACGGCTCCGAGCGGCAGCGAGAAATTGGCGACCCGCTCGGAGATGCCCGCTTTCTGGGCGGATTTGATCGCGACAGGAAGCGACGCCAGGCTGCTCGATGTAAAGAACGCCGTGCCGTAGGCTTCCTTCGTATCCTTCAGGAACGGGATGACGTGGAATCCGGCAAACCGGAGGAAGAACGTATAGACGACTGTCCAGTGGATCAGGATGCCGAGATAAAACACGGCGAGGAACTTGGACAGTGAGAGCAGGGTGCCCAGTCCCTGGGTGCCGAAAGTGACGGCGCTGATTGCCCCGATGCCGATCGGAGCAACGAGCAGCACGCCGTCCAGGATCTTATAAAACAATTTGTTCAGGGCGGCAACCACTCCGCCGAGCAGCTGGCCCTGTTCCGCGAGCTGAGAATCCTTGGAGAAGTTCATCGCGGACAGCGCGGCGCCCATCACGATGGCTGTGAACATGATGGCGAGCAGATCGCCCGACGCGAATGCCGAGAACAGGTTTTCCGGCACGACCTGCAGCAGGATGTCGGAAATATGCGGGGTCTGCGGCGGGTCGACCGGCGCATGGGGGAGGGTCAGCCCCTTGCCCGGACTGATCCAGAGTGCCAGACTGATGCCGATCAGGACGGCAGCGGCCGTTGTCGCCGTGTAGTAGAAGATGAGCTTCGCACCCAATTTGCCGAGCGTGGCGATGTTCATCTGATTGACCGCCAAGATGACGGTCAAGAACACGATCGGTATCGCGACGAAGCTGAGCAGGTGGATGAGCAGCGTGCCGACGGGTTTCAGGACGATGGCCTGGTCGCCGATGAGGAGCCCGAGGATGATGCCGGCCACGAACATGACCGAAACCTTCAGGATGAACGAAGCCTCTTTATATCTTTTCCAAAGCTTTGCCAAAATGAGTTTCCCTTTCTTTCTTTAAATGTCTTGGTGACGTTTATGATAGCGGAACTTTCGTCGTATATCCATTTTACTACTTGATTTACTCCTTGGACATTGGGTCAATTCATACGTGTGTGGTCCTGCCGGAAAGCATGATTGGGGATATTTATTGAGAATGGTTATCAGTTAGTGTAAGGTTGAGCGAGACGGGAATTTTGAAGTGGGGGACTGCCAAATGAAAATATACTGGACGAAGATCAACCGGATAATCGACGAAACGCCTGAGGTCAAGACATACATGCTCGACTGCCCGGATGGCTTTGAGTGGGAAGAGGGGTCTCACACCCACATGGCGCTCAAGGGGTTCAACGCCGGGGACAAGCCGAACCGCAGCCTGATCCGCCACATGTCCATTTCGACCTTGCCTCATGAAGGGGTAATCGGAATCACCACCCGCATCCGGGAGCAGTGCTCGGAGTTCAAGGGGATTTTGCGAGAGATGAAAGTCGGAGATGAAGTCGCAATCTTCAAGACCCATTCAAACGTTCCGCTCAAGCGGGAAGACAAAAATGTCTACCTGTTGTCGTCGGGCGTCGGCCTGGCCACTTTCCGTCCGCTCGTGCTGGACTTTTTCGAGCGTGCCGACGGGGTCAATCAAATCCACTCGCTGAACATCGACTCATCGAAAAAGTTCCTGTTCCCGGACGTGTTCGGAGCGGCGCCTGAGCAGAAGTTCACGTCCCGATTTGTCGTGAACCGGAACAAATACTACGAAGAGCTGAAGAACCTTGCGGCGGACGGGGAAGGCCTGTTCTACGTGGTCGGCAGTGACGAGTTCCTCAGGCAGAACATTGATGTTCTGCGCAGAGTGGGCGTCCGGCCGGAACAGATTATGCTCGACAAGCGGGAGGGACAGCTTGCGGAATTCCTGCCGGTGGACGCGACGGTGATGAGATGACCTTCCTACAGCGATAAAAGCAACGCTTCGCCGGATAAAGATAACGCTCGCACCGATAAAAGCAACGCTTCGCCGGATAAAGATAACGCTCGCTCCGATAAAAGCAACGCTTCGCTATGACCTGAACTTTGCCCAAGCTAAAAGAGACGAGAATGCAGCCTGGTTACCGGGTGCATTCTCGTCTCTTCTTTTTACTGGGTTACTCGTTCACCGCGGACACGGGAGAGCGGTCAACGGCTTTGCCGCCGCTTGGAGGCGGAGACATTTCTCCGTCATCGATCTTTGCGATCCCGATCCCCGTATACCCGAGGATGATTGCGAAGATGAAGCCGGTGTAGCAGAGGATGGCCCACGGTGCGTATTCGAACACCGAGACACCGAGCGTGCCGGCCATGAAGACGCCTGCGGATGACCATGGGACGAGCGGCACGACGACGGTGCCGGAGTCCTCGAGCGTCCGGGACAGATTCTTCGCGGCGAGGCCTTTCGCCTTGTATGTATCTTTGTAGATCTCGCCCGGGACGATGATCGACAGGTACGAGTTGCCGGTGACGAGCGCCATCGTGATGCACGAGAGGACGGTCGACAGGATCAGGTCGCCGGTGCGCTTGACGATTTTCATGAGTGCTTCGATGATGACTTCAAGCGAGCCGGATTTCGTCATGATGCCGGCGAAGATGAACGCGGCGAATGCGATGAGGACGACGCCGGTCATCGACTGCATGCCGCCCTGGTTGACGAGGCGGGTCACTTCGAAGATGACGCTTTCCGGATTGAATCCTTTCTTTTCGACCATATCGACAGTGAAGCCCGATACGGTCGAGGTGAAAATGTTCGTCGAACTGAAGCCCTGATAAAGCCAGCCGAGCAGGGCAGCGACGATCGAAGAGAAGATGATGACCGGAAGGGTCGGGTGCTTGCGGATCGAGCCGAACAGCACGATCGCCGGCGGCAGGAGCAGGAGCGTGCTGAACTTGAACATTTCCTTGAGCGTGGCGAGCATCTGGGTCATCGTCTCCGGGGTACCCACGTTGCCGGGGGAAAGCTGCAGCCCGGCAATGAAGTAGGCGACGAGCGCGATGAGGGCGGCCGGGATGGTCGTCCAGAGCATGTGCTTGATGTGATCATACAGCTCGCTGCCGGCTGCGATCGGCGCAAGGTTCGTCGTGTCGGACAAAGGCGACAGCTTGTCTCCGAAATAAGCGCCCGAAACGATGGCGCCGGCCGTGGCGGCGAGGTTTGCATCCAGTCCGGTCGCGATGCCCATGAGCGCGACGCCGACAGTCCCGACCGATCCCCACGACGTCCCGGTGACAATCGAGATGAGCGCGGACACGATGAAGGCGATCACGATGAGGAAATCCGGATTGATCAGGTTCAGTCCGTAAAAGATGAGCATCGGGATCGTGCCCGAGATCATCCACGTGCCGATCAGGATGCCGATTGAGATCAGGATGAGGATCGACGGCATCGCCTGGCGGATCTTGTCCTGGATGCCGTCCATCATGTCATCCCACTTGAGGCCGAGGCGCATGGCGATGAGCCCGGCGTAAAGGGAAGCGAGGATAAGGAGCGGCTCCGGCGGGAACTTGAACACGCCGTACCCGATGGCGAGCAGGAGCAGCATGACGACGATGGGCGAGAATGCTTCAAAGAAGTTCGGTTTGCGGATTGATTTCATAGGAAGCCTCCTTGATGACTGACTGGGTGAAGGGGGTTACCGTTTCTCGAATGTGCCGAACACCTGGATTTCTCCGTCTTTCATCATGCGGCGTCCTTTTGCGAACACGTCCCGGAGCTCGAGTGTGTCTTTGTCGAGGATGGCGAAGTCTGCGTCTGCATCGGTCGCGATGCGGCCTTTGCGCCCGAGCTTCAGTGCGCGGGCCGTATTGGATGTAACGAGCGGCAAGGTCTCATCGAGTGTCATGCCGTGGTCATTCACCGCGGAGATGAACTGTTCGAACAAGGTGCGGGCGCTGGCTACGCCGAGGCCGATCATCTCGCCGGCCTCATTGAACACCGGCAGGCTGCCGTTGCCGTCGGAGGAGAGGGTGAGCTGGTTTAGGTCGCCGCCGCTTTCCTTGTAATAGCGGATCCATTCGCCGGTGTCGTCCGCCGCCGTGATGTCGACGAACGAGCCGCGGGCGGCGAGGCGGATGGCGTCGTCAAACAGTTCTTTGCTGCGGCTGATATGGGTGGCGTACAGCGTCGTCGGCGGGAGTTCGTACCGGTCGAGCAGTTCATGCAGCTGCGACAGATAACCCTTGCCCGGTCCGGTATGGAAATGAACGACGCCCGCCTTGCCGCTGAGGAGGCCGCCGACACGGGCCTGTGCGGCGAGCTTCGACAGTTCCTCGACGGTCGGCTGGCCCGAGCGGGAGTCGGAGATGGCGATTTCTGCGATGCCGACGATCTTGTCGATCAGGATGATATCGTCTTTGGCGTTGTCGGTGATCGTCGGCGTATCGACGTCGTAATTGCCGGTATAGATGTAAGTGGTCATTCCTTCCTCTTCAAGCCCCCGGGCCTTCGCGAGGAGGGAGGTCATGTGTCGTGTTGTGCCGTCCGTGCCGAGCAGCCCGACAGCGGTCGTGATCCCGCCGCTGATGAAGTCGCTGATCTGGATCTCCGGCGTGCGCGTGGCGAATCCGCCTTCCCCGCCGCCTCCGGTGAAATGGACGTGCGGATCGAGGAGCCCAGGGATGACCCAGGCGCCGTTAGCATCGATGACGTCGATCTCGACGCCTGCGGAAGCGAGTGCCGCCTCGTCGATTTCACCGATGTGGAGGACTTCATTGCCGGCAAATAAAATCGACCTTCTGCCGAGCGGTTCGGGGGAGAGGATGTCTCCGTTCTTGATGAGTGTCAGCATATGTGCATCTCCTTTCCTACAGTGAAATAGTATATTCTAAATAATGATTCGTGTCACTAAGTTCGGAGAAGGTAAATGTTTCTGTCGAATGGCGGTAAAGTAAAAGAGGAGGAACGCAGATGCGTCCCTCCTCTTTCGTTCATTATTCAAAAGGGCGCTTCATGCCTTCCAGACTTGTGGTGAAGCCAAGCTTTTCATAGAAGCGGAGGGCGTTCGGGTGCTGTTTGTCTAGTAGGCTGGCCGAATGTTAAGAAAGAGCGGCTGAATGTTAAGAAAGGCCGCCTGAATGTTAAGAAAGAGTGGCTGAATGTTAAGAAAGGGTTGCTGAATGTTAAGCAAACCGGCATCCACTTGCGAGATGCCGGCGGGCAAGCGGTCAGTTCGCAGTTGTTGCGAAGTACGGGTCTTCTCTCCGGATGAAGCGGGTGCGGCTCAGGATGAGGGCGCCGGCCATCTGGAGGGTCGTCTTGACGATGATCTGCCCGAGTATCGCGTAGGGGACGGCTTCCCACGGGAGGAATCCGGCGCCGAGCGGGCTGAGGCCGATGATGACGAAGACGGTGGAGTCGAGGAGGCCGCCGGCGGTGCCGCTGTAGAAGACGCGCCAGGCCATCGGCAGTTTGACCCGCGAGTAGACTTCGGTGTCGGCCGTTTCCGCAAGTGCAAATGACAGCGCGGAGGCGGCGACAATCATGAGTGTGTCGCCGAGCAGGAATGACACGACCGCCGACAGCGCGAGTGCCGTGACGATGACCATGTAAGTTTTCTTGCGGCCGTACCGGTTTTGGACGAGGTCGCGGAAGATGAACGTCGCGCCGACGAAGAACGTCCCCATCGGCACGATGAATACGCCGAACTGGAACGGCTGGAGGGCGGCGGTGATGACGTTGGCGATGACGATCGATATCAGGTAGAGGAAGATTCTCATGTTCGATGACTCCTTGATGGTTGGATTGGCGGATCAGCGGGCGCCGGCCGTTTCGCTTTTTTCATTCATGTACTGCTTGAGGCCGTGTTTGCGCAGCCGGCAGGCGGGGCATTCGCCGCATCCGTCGGCCTTGACGCCGTTGTAGCAGGTGAGGGTTTTCGTCCGGACGAAGTCGAGCGCGCCGAGCTCGTCGGCGAGCGCCCATACGCCGGCTTTGTCGAGCCACATGAGCGGGGTATGGACGGCGAATGGCGCGTCCAGCGCGAGGTTCAGCGTGACGTCGAACGATTTGATGAAGGCGTCGCGGCAGTCCGGGTAGCCGCTGAAGTCGGTTTCGGACACGCCGGTGACGAGGTGTTTCGCGCCGATCTGGCTGGCGAGGACGCCGGCGAATGACAGGAACAGCAGATTGCGTCCTGGGACGAATGTGGACGGCAGTTCGCCGTCCGCACCGTCCGCCACTTCGATGTCGCCTCGCGTGAGTGCATTCGGCGCGAGCTGGCCGAGGAGCGACATGTCGAGGATGTGATGGTTGACACCGAGCTCTTCGGCGATTTCCTTGGCGCAGTCGATTTCGAGGGCATGGCGCTGGCCGTAGTCGAACGTGACGGCCTCGACTTCCGCGAATTGCTCCTTCGCCCAGAGGAGGCAGGTCGTGCTGTCCTGCCCGCCGCTGAACACGACGAGCGCTTTTTCGTCTTTGAGCATGTGATGACTCCCTTTCCAAAAAGAAAAACAGCACGAGGAAACGGGCTGCTTTCCTTAGTTTTTTAAAGTGGTAGAACCACTCGTATTCGGTTACCGGTTGTCGATCGTCTCCGGGTTCATGTCGTGGTTCATGAGCCGGTAGTCGGCGATCTCCTCATATTTCGTTCCGGGCCTTCCCCAGTTGCACCACGGGTCGATCGAGATGCCGCCGCGCGGGGTGAACTTGCCCCAAACCTCGATGTAACGCGGCTCAAGCAGGTCGATGAGGTCATTCATAATGATGTTCACGCAGTCTTCGTGGAAGTCTCCGTGGTTGCGGAAGCTGAACAGATACAGCTTCAGCGACTTGCTTTCGACGAGTTTCTTGTCGGGGATGTAGGAAATGTACATCGTGGCGAAGTCCGGCTGGTTCGTGATCGGGCACAGGCTCGTGAATTCCGGGCAGTTGAACTTCACGAAAAAATCGCGGCCCGAATGCAGATTGTCGACCGCCTCGAGCACTTCCGGCGCGTATTCGAATGAGTAGCTGACGTTTTGGTTGCCGAGCAGCGTCAGATCGTTGAGCCCTTCTTCCTTGTTTCGTCCAGGCATGAAAAAAGCCTCCTTGTCGTGTCGGCCGGCACACGCAAGAGAGGCTGTCTGTGATCGATCTATAAAAAAACAAAGCCGTCATATCCGGCATGGACATGGCGGGAAATCGTCATGGTTCCATAGGTTTTTTATAGAGGGTGATCGCTATGCAACCTCTCCCGCCTGTGTGCGGGCAATTCAATTCTGTCTTTATCATAGAGGAGATAGTTGGAAGAGTCAATGTGTGTCTGAGTCAGTCTTCCGGCGGTTCGCTCAGCAGCCAGGGAAGAACAGTTTCAAACTCCAGCCGCAGTTTCGATCCGTTGGAAAAACCGATGCGGAAGCGTCCGATCGTCTCCGTGTTTTCGTCGGTCCAGTGGTCGGATGCGGCTGGCGGCCCGTCCAGCAATTGGCCTGCCAGCTCATAGTGTCCCAAGTAATACCGTTCGGGAAAGGACTCGGCGGGAAAGTCGGAAAGGAGGTCGGGGCGTGCCGGATCGAGACTAAGCTGATCAAACAGCCGGCGCTCTTGCTCGTTTAGGTCTTTGACGGCCTTCCGGAAATTCAGGCAATACAAGCAGTCGCACAGGATATCCCGCTCACGGGACAGGCGGGGCTTCAGCCCGATGGTCCATTTGCCAATGGTTCGTTCTTCCAATTTCACCGCCTACTTTCCACAAATTTCTGATATTCGATATAATAAGCGAGAGGTCGCCTGCAGGTCAAGAAGCAGTGGCAAATGCAGAGAGGGATTGACTACAGTTGTTGGGAAGGGGTGGATAAGGGTGAAGAAGCTGGCGTTGCTCTTGCTTGGAACGTTGCTGGTGTTGGCGGCGTGCGGATCACAAGAGGCATCGATCGAGGAATTGGACAAAGTGCCGAGGAAGGTCGAGGAGAATCTGGACCGTAATGAATGGCTTCAGGCGATCCAGACAAGTGATACGAAGTCCTATTATCTGGTGTTCCGATCGGACCGGGCGGTGGATGCGGCCATCGAAGTGAAAAACAGCAAGGCGAACGTCAAGCTGAACGAAACGGGCAATGCCGGGAGTTCAAACGGGTGGCATGTGTTTAAAGTGAAGCGCAACGGCAGGGAGGACACGGTCGAGTACTTGATAAACGGCCAGTCGGTGCCGATAAGCATAGTGATCATCGATTGACGGAAGTATACTGAATGAAAAGAGGGGGAGTCCAATGAAGCGATTGGCGGCAGCCCTGCTTGTAATCATGTGGCTGGCGGGATGCGAATCTTCCGGCCCTGTAGTGGAGAAGTTGGACCAGGTTCCGCGGAAAGTGGAGAAGCTCATGGAGAACGAACATTCACTGCAGATGATTGAAACCGGATCAGGATCCTATCTGGTGTTCCGCAGCTACATGTCCGTTCGGTCGGGATTTGAAACGAAAGGCAGCACCCTCATCGTCAACTTGGATGAAGTACCTCCGCAATCGGACCAAATCGAAACGCATGTCTACAAAGTTGAGACCGGGGAAGAGCCGGACGCAACGGAATTCCGGGTCAACGGCGAACCCGCGCCGCTTGGTGTCCTCATTTACGATTAAATGTATTAAGAGGAGAACAACGGATGGTTGTTCTCCTCGTTTTTGTTTATTCAAGATCAAGCCGCATCCTCTCCGTCTTCAAGACATGCCCGTCAAAGTCATCGTCAAATTCCTCGACCGTGCGGAAGCCCTTTGCTTCGTAGAACGTCTTGCCGATCCGGTTGCCGGATTCGACGTCAATGAAGACGGATTTCGGCTGGAGTTCTCGGATACCTTGCCGGAGGAGTTTCGATCCGGCGCCCCTGTTCTGCGCTTCAGGCAGGAGGTAGATGGCGGCGAGCTCCACGCTGCCGTCTTCCCGGACAGGCGAGAAGTTGGCGAATCCGATGATTTCATTGCCGGTTTCGGCCACGTAAAACGGCGTGCGCCCGCAACGCTTTTCGAGCATCCCCGGACTGTAGGCCTGATCAAGGAAGCGGTCCTGCACCTCCCTGGGAATCAGCCCCTCGTAAGTCGCGTGCCAGCTCTCCGTCGCCACCCGCCGCACATGCGGAATATCCGCGGCCGTCATGTTTCTGATCGTCGTCTCCAACTCCTCATCCCCTTAATACAGCGTTCTCTTTTCCTCCGGCATGAAGCTGCCAAGCGCCAAATAAATCAGCGGAGAGGCCGGCGTCAACAGGAATGCCAGTCTCACCAGGAAAGAAGAGATTCCGAAATGCTCGGCCAGCCCTCCGCATACCCCGAAAAGCGCCCGGTCCTCAGATGAACGTGTGAACCTCATTCTCCCGATCCCTCCCCTGTTAAGATTCCTATTCGGGAAAGCAGGGCGGAACTCCTTTTGCGGAAATTAATCGTTCGATTCAAGCGGGGAATCGTTCGATTCAAACACGTAATCGTTCGATTCGAGCGGCTAATCGTTCGATTCAAACGCGTAATCGTTCGATTCGAGCGGCTAATCGTTCGATTCAAATGCGTAATCGTTCGATTCGCCTGTTACCTCATCCGCGATTCCTTTATTGGCGGAGCTTGAGTGGATTCGTTTAAGCTAGGAGCAGGAGAGCACCAGCCGGAATCAACTTGAAGGAGGCGCAGCCTCATGAAGACACTTAGACTGATTGGAAGCATTCTCGCCGTCCTCCTGATCGCGTGGCTCGTGTTCATCATGGTCCGGTCAAACCTGCCGCAGGGGGACGGTTTTGACGCATCGGAGTATGAGGACGCAACAATCGGCGCCAATCCGGATGCGGTCGTCGAGGAATTGCCGGAGATGGGACTGAAGCCGGGCGAGCTCGCGCCGGATTTTGAACTGGCGACACTGGACGGAAAAACGGCGAGCCTGAGCGATTATCGGGGCAAGAAGGTGGTCCTGAACTTCTGGGCAACCTGGTGTCCGCCGTGCCGGGAAGAAATGCCGCATATGCAGCGGTACTACGAGGAAAACGGCGGAGGGGAAGCGTTCGAGATCGTTGCGGTCAACGCCACGGAAACCGAGCGGGGCAACGGAAAAGCCGTCGCTCCGTTCGTCGAGGAACTCGGCCTCACGTTCCCGATTCTCATGGACGAGAAAGGCAACACATCGGAACTGTACGAGATTCTGTTCTACCCGGTGACGTACATCATTGACGAAGACGGCGTGGTGATCGAGCAGGTGATGCAGCCGCTCACGGAGAAGATGATGGATACGAAGTTAAACTAATGCCCGGATTGGATAAAGAATGGGTATCTTTCATTGTCCCCTTTTTTAAATGACTCGCCTAAGTTATAAGCCCTATGCTCAAGAGAATAGGATGGAAAGCAGATGAGAAAAGGAGAGGGTCTGTTGGATAGCGTAAAAGTAATAAACTTGGTTCCTAAGTTTCTGGACTTTTATAGACTTGCCAACAAAGAAGATATCGATGAAGACAAGAGATGGGCGTTGTGGAAAGAGCTTTATGATTTTGCCGCTGTTCCTCCAGGCGAAGAAGGACAGGCAATGGCAAAGAAGTTAGTAGAGGGCGCGTGGGATAAATATGAACAAGAACTAACCGTGATCGAGAAGTGGGCCCCCGACGAGGAAAAAGTGAAAACCTATCTGTCAAAAGTAAAGACATTACTTGGCTATGATCAACCAGTCAGCTTGGTTGTTATTTACTTTGTCGGAGGCTTTGAGAATAATCCCTTCGTTGCCCCCTTTGACGATGAAAGGTTGGCACTATGTCTTCCCGTTGAAAATGGTGACTCCGATATCCATCTGGTCCATGAACTTACACATATTGTTCATGCTCATACGGCACAATTGACAGGAGGCTGGGAACGAACAATCGCTTCCACTATACTGCAAGAAGGTCTGGCTACTCAGGCAAGTAAATATTTGATTCCCGGAAATCCTGATGAACTGTATATTGAACACCAGAAGGGATGGTTGCAGTCCTGCAATGAAAATAAAGCAGAAATCTTTGCAGGCATAGCTCCATATCTAAATGAATCTTCATCTGAGATCGTAACGAAATTCACCATTGGAAATGGGACAATCAACCATGAAAGAGAAGCATACTACGTTGGTTGGGAGATTGTGAGATCCCTTTTGGAAAGCGGCGTAACATTTAAAGAAATTGCGGGGATCAAAGAAGATGACATACCGGGTTATGTAAATGCGCTAATCGCCAATCGGCCGGATAATTCTCCTATGGAAACTATCTGAGCGATCCATCATAATGGAAGAAAAATGGAGCGAGGGATGGGTGAGGTGAGTGATGTCCTTGGTATTCTTGCCTTTTCAGGTTTGATTATCGGTCTGCTTGTCGGACTCCGGCGGCAGATCCGGTACATGAGTATGCTCGAGCGCACGCAAGCGCCCGATCAAAAGCTGCTCCGCAAAAATCGGCTGGTCGCTGCGTCGATGGGCGCATTCATTTTCTTTTTTGCCATGAATGTCTTGACGGGGACCGGCATGGTTACGGAGACGTATGTGTCCAACCGCGGAACGGCACTCGGTGCGTGGATCAGCCTCATCATCTTCCTGCTGGCAAAGTTTGCAATGCGGCCGAAGAACCCGCCGATGTCCATACGATGAACAGTCCGGCGCTCTTGAGATTCCCATGTTCTCAAGGGCGTTTTTCAACCGTATTCCACGCTTCCAGGAGGTGCAGATCCGGTGTTTTTATCCATGCTTTATGTGTTTGTGTTCGTTGTGCTGGCCGGTGCATTCGGCGGGTTTCTGGCCAACCGCTTGATCCAGCGGTTTCCGGTCCCGAAAGCTGTCGGATATGCGGGGGGCGTTGCGGGTACCTTTCTGTTTGTTTATCTGATAACCCGGCTGCCGTTTTTGGAGAATTGGATGTCGTTCTGGGCGGTGGCGGGGACGGCGGAGTTGATCTATCTCTTTTTCCTGCTGCTGTGGGACGAACGCTCGGCGCGCTGGACGAGCCGGATCGGGATGGTGGTTCTCTCCTTGTTCCTTGCAGGGTTCATTTTCATCGGCATCGTGTCCGGCAAGAAAGGGGCGGACGAGACTTATCTGCTGCCGGACGGATTTGAAGGATGTGTGGTCGTCCGCTATGACGTAAAGGGCGCTCCGCCTCTGAAATTCACGGATAACGAAATTGTCTACACCGTTCCCGAGAGCGGCATCATCGACACTTCCTCCCCGATGGAACTTGGATGGGCCAGCGAGCATGGCTCGGGTCCGTACCGGACGAAGGCCTTTTACGTGGACGAAAACGGCAACAGAGTCAAAGAACTGCCGCAAGAGAAGGTGCGCTTCGGGGCGAACGGCGCAACACAGGAAGAAGGAAAGCCTGAACGGAAATACCAGTACGTGATCTTTGGCTCTGAAAAAACAGAAAGTCTGGGCTGTTCCCAATTGGAAAGTTCTCTGCAATGACAACGGAAAGGAAAGTTTTAATGGAAGGCGTTAAACCGTATCCAACCCGGTACATATTGATTCTCCTGATCACTGCGGCCTCTTTGCCTGCCCTGCTGTTGCCGGCAAGCCTCGACACCCTCCATCAGGCATTCGGCATCTCCAGGGAGAACCTGCTCGACGGGAAATATTGGACTCCCTTCACATTTTCTTTGTTCCATCGGAGCTTTGCGCATTATTTGTTCAATATCGTTCTGATCACGTGGATGTCGAAGCAAATAGAGACCGCTTATGGGAGCACCAAGATGGCCGGCCTTGTTCTGTTGTCGGTCATCACGAGCAGCACTGCCGTGATCGTGAGCTCGGATTTTTCCAGTGTGATCGGTGCCTCCGGGATTGTTTTTGGGATGCTGGGCGTGTACAGCACATGGGCTGTTTTGTATCCGAACGATCTTTCGAAGCGCTATAAGATTTCAATGGAAGCCATTTTGTTGGTCAACCTTTTCGTCCATTGGCTCATTTTCCGGAACGGGCTGGCGATCAGCATCTCTGCCCATGTCGGCGGTTTTGTCGGCGGTGTTCTGTTCGGTGTCTTGGATAGGCTGCCGGCCCGCAGGCGGAGGAGAAGTACATATGATTGAAAGAAGAGACGAGGTTGCGTCCGTTAACGAGGACACAATCCCGTCTTTTTTGGCGAAGCGTTATCTTTATCCGGCGAAGCGTTGCTTTTATCGGAGGTAGCGTTATCTTAATCCGGCCAAGCGTTGCGTTTATCCGCACGAGCGTTATCTTTATCCGTCAAAGCCTCCCGCACTTTCCTCAAATCCGCCCTAAAACCTTCACGCCCGCCTGTTCAGAAAAGTGATACACTAAAAGAAAATCGCAGTTTGGGAGGAATGGGCATGAAGACGCTCTGGCACGGGGGTTCGTTCAGGACGATGAAGTCGGAGGGTGACATGGTGGAGGCGGTGCTCGTCGAGGACGGCCGGATCGGGGCGGTCGGCACATACGAGGAGCTGAAAAGCCGGGCGGACCGGGAAGTCGATGTCGGGGGGGCGTTCGTGTATCCGGGATTCGTCGACACGCATATGCACATCATCGGGCACGGCCAGCAGCTTTTGAGCAACAATCTCTCGGCGGTCCATTCGTCGGATGAGCTGCTCCGTGTGATGAAGGAAGCGGCGGAGAAGGTGCCGGAGAGCGAGTGGGTGCTCGGCGAGGGCTGGGATGAGAACCTGTTCCCGGACTCTCACGTGCCGACGCTCGCCGAACTCGATTCGGTGACGGACAAGCCGATGATGCTGAAGCGGACGTGCCGGCATATGCTGCTGGCAAACTCGGCGGCGCTCCGGCTCGCGGGCATCACCAAAGACACGCCGGACCCGGAAGGCGGGGTGATCGTGCGGGACGCGGAAGGCCGGCCGACCGGTTTCCTGAAGGAAGACGCACAGGACCTCGTCGAATCGATCGTACCGGCGCCGACTGCAGAATCGATCCAAAAAGCGCTTGAAACCGCGGTCGACGATCTGACGTCGATGGGGCTCACCGGCTGCCACACCGATGACCTCGGCTATTTCGGCCGCTATCAGAACCCGCTCAATGCGTTCCATGAGGTTCTCGGCGAAGGCAGGCGGAAGTTCCGGGCGCATCTGCTGCGCCGGTCGACCGTGTTCGAGCAGATGATCGAGGACGGGGCGACGTACAACGAGCCGTGGGCCGAACCCGGCGCGATGAAGTTCTTCATCGACGGCGCGCTCGGCGGCAAGACGGCGGCGCTGTCGGAAGACTATTCCGACGATCCGGGCAACCGCGGCACGTTTGTCGTCACACGCGAAGAAGCGGAGGAACTCGTCCGCCGGGCCCGCCGGCATGACGAAGCGATCGCGGTCCATTTGATTGGCGACGCGGCGACGGAGCTCGCGCTCGACCTGATCGAAACGTATCCGTGCCCGGCCGGCAAACGCGACCGGCTCATCCACGTATGCGTGCTCCGCGAAGACCTTGTGGAACGGATGGAGAAGCTGCCGGTCATCCTCGACATCCAGCCGGTGTTCGTCGGCTCGGACTTTCCGTGGGCGGAAGACCGCCTCGGCCCGGACCGGCTCGGCTGGGCGTATGCCTGGAAAAAGCTCATGGACCGCGGATTCATCTGCGGCGGCGGCTCCGACTCGCCGGTCGACTCGGCCGATCCGTTCCTCGGCATTTACACCGCGGTTGCGCGCAAGCTTCCGGACGACCCGAAGGAAGGCGGCTATCTGCCTGATGAAAAGCTGTCGAACTTCGACGCCATCCGGCTGTACACGACGGAAGCGGCGCGCGTGCTCGGCCAGGAAGACCGCCGCGGCCTGATCGCCCCGGGGCATTTCGCCGACTTCACGATCGTGGACCGGGACCTTGAGCGTCTGCCGGAAGACGAGATCATGGAGACGAATGTTTTGATGACCGTCGTGGACGGGGATGTCCAGTATAAGAAGTGATGGAGGAGGAGATGGCCATGTCCGCTGCACGGCCGATCCGCAACTTCCTGCCCGGGCTGCTCGTGCTCGCGGGCGGGATCTACACGGTTTATTACTATTACATGTACTGGCTCCGGGTGTACGGCGCGCTCTGCCTGCCCGGGCGGGGGGATCCGGTGCTCGTCGAAGTGACGCGCGGCATCTGGATCCGCCTCGACTCGCTCCTCTTCCCGACGATCTTCGGCGTGTTCATGATCCTGCTCGGCATCATGCTCGTCTGGAAAAGGAAATTTGGCGTCGCCGTGCTGACGCTCGTCCTCAGCGCAGCCGTCATCAACTGGCCCGGATTTTTCCTCGTCCTGGCGGGCGCGCTGCTCGGCCTCGTGTTCTGGCGCAAGACGCTCATCCCGGACATCGACCTGCCGAAGGGGACGGTCGACTGGATCGCCGGCCGGGTCGGTGAAGTGAAGCTGAAGTCCTTCAAGGAAATCCCCTCGGGCGATGGTCACCGTGTCTATGAATTCACGAATGAAGAAAAGGAGCCGTTTGTCGTGAAGGCGTCGGTCCATGCGGAAAAAGCGGCCGGCGAGGCGGATGCCCTCCAGTTCGCCGCGGACCGGGGGCTGCCCGCGCCGGAACTTGCGGCGGCAGACGTGAAGGAGGACGGACAGCCCGGTTCACTCCTCCTCATGCGCCGTATTGGCGGCGGGGTTTTCCTCCACCCGCTCAGCTTTGACCTGTGGGCGGACGAGATTGCGGACGTCATGGGCCGGGTGCACAAGGCCGACCCGGCCGGCGCCCGGCTGACGGATCCCGTCCCGGCGGATCCCGTCGTGCCGGAATGGGCGATCGACCGGGACATCTGGCAGCGCGCCGCGGACCTCTTCGCGCGCGAAGCCGAAGACGCCCCGCTCCGGTTCATCCACGGCGACTGCGAACCCGCGAATATCCTGTTCGACGACGGCCATGTGAGCGGCATCGTCGACTGGGAACACGCCGGCATCGGCATCCCCCAGACCGACATCGGCCGGATGCGCATCGCCCTCGCGCTCATCCACGGCGAAGAAGTCGCAGACCGATTTTTGAAGACGTACCGCGAATCTGCCGGCGAAGCATTCTCGTACAGCCGCTACTGGGACCTCCGCGCGGTCTACGGGTGGCTCGCAGGGAGCGGTACCGACGGCATCGCCCGCCGCTGGATCCCCTTCGGCGTCACCACGCTCACCGAAGACGAAGTGAAGCGCCGGCTCGAACTGTTCGTGCGGGACCTGGTAGACGGGAAATTGACATTTAAATAATAATTCTGTTTATTTTGGGGCGGGAAGGGAACACTCGCAAACAAGTCGTTCTGCAATCGCGGAGCGGCTTTTGTTTTTTGGGTTGACGGGGAACCGGGGAAGTTGACACCCGCATGCGGAAAGTTGACACTCGACACCGAGGAATTAACACTCACCTGCTGAAAGTTGACACCCGCAGCCACAAAGTCGACACTCATAGAAGCAACACCGGAAAAAGGAGCTGAACCCGAATGAAAAACGGAAAAACCCGCGCGGACGTGAAACCCGGACAGCGCGTGAACATCGTCCTGAAGAAAGACCAGCGGACCGGGAAGCTGACCGAGGGAATCGTGAAGGATCTCCTCACAAATTCTCCGACCCATCCGCACGGCATCAAAGTGCGGCTCGAGGACGGCCAGGTCGGCCGTGTGCAGGAAATCATCGAAGAATGAACAAACGCCGCCGACCGGTCTTCCCGGTCGGCGGCGTTTCTGCTTTATATCTTCTCCAAGGCCTCTGCGATGGAAGTATCTCCGGCAACGAGGTCGAATGCGCGGCGGATCGTTTTGTCCTCATCGAGGGCGGCGACGATCGTCCGGGCGACGTCTTCGCGGGAGATCGATCCGCCCTCAAGGTTTTCGGCTGCGGTCACCCGGCCGGTGCCGGGTGTGTTCATGAGTCCGCCCGGCCGGATGATCGTGTAGTCCAGGCTGCTTTCGGTGAGTGCCCGGTCCGCATAATGCTTCGCAACGTAGTACGGCCGGATGGTCTCGTTCCAATTTTCCCGGTGATTGGCCTGGAGGGCGCTGATGAGGATGAACCGGCCGATCCCGCCTTTTTCGGCGGCTTCCATTGATTTCACTGCACCGTCCAGGTCGATCAGGAGCGTCTTGTCCGGACCGGTATGTCCGCCGGAACCTGCTGCAAACACGACGGCGTCGATGCCGACCATCGCACGCGTGAGCTGCTCGACGCTCCCCTCCAGGTCGGCAACAATCGTTTCCACCCCATCTCGTTCAAAGCGCCCCGCCTGTTCTTCGCTCCGCACCATCGCCCGGGGAGTATGATTTTTGCTTTCCTTCAGCAGACCGACGACTTGACGGCCGATCTGCCCGTTAGCGCCGATGACGAGTACATTCATGGGTATCCTTCCTCTCATCCAAAAACCGCCCGCGCAGTCCGGCTGCGGGGCGGCGGGTATGTCACTTGCTGTCTTTCTCGGAGGATTGGCTGTTCGACTGTTCATCCTCCGCAGCCTTATCGGCCCGGTTGAAGTCGTCCTGGTACAGCACTTCCTGTGTGTCGGAGAGGCCGTTGTTCTTCTCGGTCATCCGTTCGTGTGGAGGCTTCTTTTCATTCATTTGTCCGCACTCCTTTCAGAAATTGTCTATATCTAGTGTTTCCGCTCCGGCCCCGCGCTAAACATCCGGAAGTATTTCCGCAATTTTGAAACCGTCTTCCCTGTACGGGCGTCTCTCCATTAGAATAGGGGAAAGGGGTGGGGTTATGAAGGTGGCGGGGAAGGTGCTGTCGCTCGTCGGTATCACGGTTTTTATTTTGATTTTCTCGATTACGCCGATCCTGTACATCGTGTTCGGCGGGCTCATCCACTGGGCGCCGGCGTTCCTCGGGTTGCTGATCGGGTTCATCACGATCATCGGCATGGCGATTTTCAACGTGAGGAGCCGGAAGGTGTTCTACGGGGTGCCGGCCGGGATTCTGCTCGCCGGGATCGTCGCTTCGGTTCCGCTTTGGTATATGCAGTCAAAGCCCGTCGTCTCGGCGCAGGAAGTGGATCTGTTTGATTACGCGCCGTTTTCCGGGACGAAGACGGTCAGTCTCGATCAGCCCGCTTCATTCAAGATCACCGAAGACCTGCCGGTGATCGACGGGGCGACGGCGCTGTATCCGGTGTACGCGTCGTTCGCCGAGGCGGTATATCCGGAGAGGGAATACGATCCGTACGAAAGCGAAGTGATGTCGAACCGCACGGGAGAGGCGTACAGGAGGCTGATCGCCGGAGAAGCCGATCTCATCTTCGCACTCGGCCCGTCCGAAGCGCAAAGACGACGCGCGGAAGAAGCCGGGAAGGAACTCGTCCTCACCCCGGTCGGGAAGGAGGCATTCGTCTTTTTCGTGAACGAGGACAATCCGGTGGACGGTCTGACGCAGGATCAGCTGCGCGGCATTTATTCCGGTGAACTGACGAACTGGAAGGAAGCCGGCGGAAAGCGGACGAAGATCCGCGCATATCAGCGGCCGCCCGACAGCGGGAGCCAGACCGCTCTCGAGGACTTCATGGGCGACACGCCGATCATGGCTGCGCCGACCGAGAATACCGCAGACCTCATGAGCGGCATGATCGAGGACGTCGCCGACTACCGGAACTTCGGCGGGGCGATCGGCTACACGTTCCGTTATTATTCCGAATCGATGATCGGCAACAATGAGATCAAGCTGCTCGCGGTCGACGGCGTGAGGCCCGCGGTCGACACGATCCGCTCCGGCGACTACCCGCTCACCCGCGAGCTCTATGCAATCACCGCCGGCACGGCCAATCCGAATGTCGAACCGTTCATCGACTGGGTGCTGTCGGAGGAAGGGCAGGAGATCGTGGAGAAGACAGGGTATGTAGGGATTGGGAAGTAAAAGAACGTCCGTCGTCTGGCAATCGTTCGATTCGGCGGCGCAATCGTTCGATTCGAACGCTTAATCGTTCGATTCAAAGGCGCAATCGTTCGATTCAAATGCATAATCGTTCGATTCACGCGCCGCACACTATTCGGGAGGCGATAAAATGAACAGCAACTGGTGGAAGGCATTCAATCTGCAACATCCGATCATCCAGGCCCCGATGGCCGGATCGACGCCGCCGAAGTTCGTCGCGGCGTGCTGCGGGGCGGGGATCCTCGGGTCGCTTGGCGCGGGATATATGACGGCGGATGTGACGCGGAAGGCGGTCCGGGAGATCCGGGAGCTGACGGAAAGGCCGTTCGGCGTGAACCTGTTCGTTCCGGAAAACCCCGAGCGGGATCCGGACGTGATCAAAGCGGCGTTCGGAGCGCTCCGGCCGTACCGGGAAGAGCTCGGACTGCCGGAAGAACTGCCGGCGCTCGGCGAAAGCGGGTTCGGGGAACAGGTCGCGGTGCTCGCCGAGGAGCACGTGCCGGTCGTGTCGTTCACGTTCGGCCTGCCGGATGAGCACTCGGTCCTCCGGCTGAAGGGCGCCGGCTGCTTCCTCATCGGCACGGCGACGACGCCTGAAGAGGCGGTCCAGGCAGAACGGGCCGGGATGGACGCGGTCGTCCTGCAGGGAAAGGAAGCCGGCGGCCACCGCGGGGCGTTCGACGGGGAAGACCGGTTCCTGTCGCTCGGCGATCTGCTGGCGGAAACGGACGTCTCGGTTCCGCTGATCGCGGCCGGCGGCATCTGGGACGCGGAAACAGTCCGCGCTGCGCTGGACGCCGGCGCCTCCGCCGTCCAGGTCGGCACCGCGCTGCTCGTCTCCGAAGAAAGCGGGGCGAACTCGCTTCATAAAGAAGCGATCCTCGGCGCCGCTGACGGGGACACCGTCATCACGAAGGCATTCAGCGGGAAAAGCGCCCGCGGACTGGCCAACCGGTTCACCCGGGAGATGGCCGGCGCGCCGATCGCCCCGTACCCGCTCCAGAACGGCTTGACGAAACCGATCCGGTCGGAAGCCGGAAAACAGGGGGACTCCGGCCTCCTGTCGCTCTGGAGCGGTGAAAACGGCTGGCGCGGCGAAGGCGGCACGGTGGCGGAGATTGTGGAGCGGCTGACGGGCGGCGCAGCGGAGGAAAAGATCTGAGGCATGAGAATTTTCCTCCGCCTGAATGCCCTCGCCGTCCTCTTTGCCCTCATGGTCGCCGTTCCAGTACTGGCCGACCTCAACGCCAACCGGATCCTCCGCGTCATGGACTGGGAGCCGGACACGCTCGTGACCGCGAGCTTCTTCCTGAATTCCGTGTGGATCGCCGTCCTGTCCGCGGCCGGATTCCTGCTCATCCGGCGCTGGCTCGGCGTGCGGCCGTCCCGGTTCGTCCTGTCCCTTCTGTGGATCCCGTATTTCCTGCTGATTTATTTCCTGTTCGGCCTGTTCTTCCCGGTCGTGGACACGAGCGACCGGTTCAGCGAGGGGACTGAACTCACTCTCCTGTTCTGGCTCTCCATCACTCCGTTCTGGATCGCGTTCCTTTGCGCGGTCGCCGGTTCGTCGGGACCTTCGGATGGGGAAGTTCTTCCGGACGATGGTCACAAAGTTGAGGACCGCCCGCCGATTCATTAAAATGGAGGAGGAAGTCCCGTGACAGCGGGGCGGGAGAGGACGTTTACCGTGTTAAAAGAAGTGAAGATCGAAAAACGGATTTTGTGGCTGTCGTTCTGGACGGGCAGCCTTTTTGCCTTGGCCGAATTTTTAATGGCGATTTATTCGGGATCCCAGGCCGTGCTGATGGACGCGGCGTATGATGCGTCCGAATTGCTGGTCGTCGGGCTTATGCTGTTTCTCATGCCGCTGTTTCACAGGCCGATCTCGGAAAAGCTTCCGTTCGGATTTTCGCAGTTGGAATCCATTCTGGTCATCGCCAAAGGTCTCATGCTCCTGTCGGTGACACTCGGCCTGTCGGCGAAGAGCGTGGAGGTTGCGCTGTCGGGCGGCAATGAAGTGGCCGGCATCCAGATCTCGATTTTCCAGGGAATCGTCGCCGTGGCCAGTCTCGTCATCCTGATCATCATGCGCCGGATGAACCGGTCGCTGTCATCGCCGATCATCAACATGGAGGTCTATGGCTGGAAAGTGGACGTGGCGTACAGCGTCGGAATGGGGGCAGCCTTCTTCGGATCAACGTTCTTGAAAGGGACCCCGTTGGAATGGCTTTCCCCGTACTTTGACCAGATCGTCTCCGTGCTCATCGTGCTGTTCATGCTGCCGGAGGCGATGAAAATGCTCTTCCGGGCAATCAAAGACGTGATCCTCATTTCCCCGGAGAAAGAGACGATGGACCGCATCAAGTCTGCGTGCAACCGCGTGCTGGAAAGACATGAACTGGAGTCCGTGTTTTATGACGTGACCCGCACGGGACGGAGGATGTGGGTGGCCGTGTATTTCAGAACCGGGCGCGACACCCTCTCGGTACCGTCGCTACAGTCAGCCATGCGCGAAGCCAACGCCGCGCTCGCCAAAGAATTCGACAACTGCACGTGCGAACTGATCATGGCGGACCCGAAAGCGGAAGGCCTGCCGTAAATCAAATGAACCCCTTCCGGAGCGGCCGGAAGGGGTTCTGCTTTGAGGTTGTCAAGCTGTAATCTGCTGCCAGGCCATCAGTCGCGCGCCGTCACGGCCGTGCCCGTCGCAATGCACATGAGCATGCCTTCGCGGATCGTCTCAAAATCGAGGTCGACGCCGATGATCGCGTTCGCACCGAGCCGCTTCGCCCGGTCTTCCATTTCCCGGAGGGCGATGTCGCGGGCCTCCGCCAGTTTGCTTTCATATGCCGAGCTGCGGCCGCCGATCACGTCGGTCACCGACGCGAAGAGATCCCGCACGATGTTCGCCCCCATGATCGCTTCCCCGACCACAATTCCGTGATACGTCTCAACCGTCTTGCCCTGCAGCGTGTTCGTCGTCGTTACGAGCATAAATGAACCCCTCCCTGTCCTGATGATATTCATACGCAAGCACCGCCCCGGAAGATTCATCCCGTCTTCAGAAAATCTTCACTTCTCCATGCGGAAAAGATTAAGAATCAGCGCGTATGATGGGGACATGAGGTTGCGCTCCAATGAGACGGTTGAGGCGTTCATGATCCCCAGCGGAATCGCCGTGACCGGAAGGCCCCCGGGAAATTTCTTTCAAAACCGGGTCATCCGCTTGAACCCTTCCGCACCCGGGCGCCGTATATTGAAGAAACGGGTCCCGGATTACAATCGGTCCCGGGACCGAGGCGGATTCCCGCCCGAGGCCGTTTTGGAAAGGGGCATTCCGGTTCATGATGGAGAGAAGAAGCCCGCCGGCCGGAACGCCGGGCGGGAAGACGGGGTGGATTTCATGAAAGATGTATTTATCGTATTGACGGATACCGGAACGGTGCTGTCAAAAATCATCCGGCGCTTTACGCGGAGCCGGCTCAATCACGTGTCGATCGCGTTCGATGAACAGCTCGGGGAGATGTACTCGTTCGGCCGGATACAGGAGTGGAACCCGCTCTCGGGCGGCTTCGTCCGCGAGCGGCCGGGCGAGGGGCTGCTGAAGGAGGCGGAATGCGCCGTCTTCCGGTTCCGCGTGACGGAGGAGGAGCTGCACCGGATCCGGGCACGGATCAAGGAGATCGAGCAGGATCAGGATCGGTATACGTACAATTTCCTCGGGCTGATCGGCGTCCTGCTGAACCGGGAGATTCCCCGCCGGCGGGCATATTTCTGCTCTCAGTTCGTCGTGGAAATGCTCGCCTGTGCGGACGTCCGGATTACGGACACGCCGGCATGGCGCGCGCAGGCCCGTGACTTCGCCGAATCCGCCCGGCTCTCGCCGGTCTACGAAGGGCCGCTTGCCGGATGGGTCGGCCTGCAGCCGGTCCGCGTCATCGGGCATCCGCGATCGCTCCGCCGGCGGCTCCTGCGGGTCCCGTTCCGGCGGGCGGCTTGATCGGCGGGGG
>NZ_LN651372.1:155888-168388 GCF_000826125.2 Bhargavaea cecembensis | reverse complement strand
CCCCGCCGGCGGGCATATTTCTGCTCTCAGTTCGTCGTGGAAATGCTCGCCTGTGCGGACGTCCGGATTACGGACACGCCGGCATGGCGCGCGCAGGCCCGTGACTTCGCCGAATCCGCCCGGCTCTCGCCGGTCTACGAAGGGCCGCTTGCCGGATGGGTCGGCCTGCAGCCGGTCCGCGTCATCGGGCATCCGCGATCGCTCCGCCGGCGGCTCCTGCGGGTCCCGTTCCGGCGGGCGGCTTGATCGGCGGGGGATGGCGCATCGTTGATTGAACAATTTTCACAAAGAAAAGGTTGAGGCAGATGAAGCGGTTTTTGTTGTTCTGCATCGTTGCGGGGGCCGTGCTGGTGGTGCTGTACAAGCCGGGGATCGTCCGGCTTGGCGGCGGTCCGGACGATGACTCCTATACGAGCAAGTATATTTATGTGGCCGACCGGGAAAGCGGGGAGGCGGTCTTTCAAAAGAGGGCCGATGAGAAGGCCTATCCGGCATCCCTGACGAAAATCATGACAACGATCGTGGCGCTGGAGCGGATCGGGGACCTTTCCGAGAAGGCACCGGTCGATCTGGATACATACCGGAAGATGGTCGCGGCGAACGCCTCGATGGCGGGCTTTTACGGACGGGAGCCGGTCACGTTCCGGGATCTTCTCTATGGCACCGTGTTGAACTCCGGGGGCGAAGCGGCCAATTCCCTGGCGGTGAACACAGCGGGGAGCATCGGCGAATTCGTCCGGCTGATGAATGAAAAAGCGGCGGAACTCGGGATGGACGGTACGCACTTCACGAACCCGGAAGGCCTGCATGACCCGGACCAGTACACGACCGCCGCCGACATGGCGAAGCTGCTGGACTATGCGCTCGGCGACGGCAACTTCCGGACCATCCTGACGAAGGAGTCCTTCCAGACGACGCCGACGCCTGACCATCCGGGCGGCATCCTGCTCCGGTCCACCGTCCTCTCGAGGCTTCAGAACGTGCAGCAGGACGGCTTCCGGATCCTCGGCGGAAAATCCGGCACGACCTACGAAGCCGGGGAATGCTGGGCGACGCTCGCCGAAAAAAACGGCAAGGAGTACATCGCCGTCGTGATGGGCGCCCCGCTCCAGGACATCCACCACCCCGACGGCGCCCAGATCGCCGACTCCCTCCGCCTGTATGGGAACATCCGCTGAGGCGGATGGGGAGAAACGGCCGTCCGGTATCCGTAACGGGTTCGATTGAGGGGGATGCTGAAATGCACATCAACTTCTACCTTAATCAGCATACGATTCTCATCATCATTAACAGTATAAATCGCATTAAAAAACGCACAGTGTCGTCTGTGCGTTTTTACATGCCATAGCCTATTGAGATTTGTTCGGCAATCGCGCCTGTTAGTTGCAAACTAAGATTAGCGCAATACTTACTTTTTATCTTTTAACTCGGAGAATATAGGGATTACATTTAAGAACACCGATAGAATCGTCAAAACCCATAATGTTGTTTCCATTGTAGGCACTACATCTAATAAGGCAGCCCAATCTTCCGCCTTTACCCAATCGGACACCATACTGTAATCCGCAACAATTGTTAGTGCTGTAAACGACAATCCCATTGCCATTGCTAATTTATAATCTTTTCCTGTTCTATACATATAAAGATTTATACAGGTTGCTATTATTGCAATGAGACCGAATATTACCCACATAATTATCTCTCCATCCTCATTGAAAATTCTTACTAATTAAGACGAAGAAGGCTTGTGAATGGTTCCAAAAGTGTAACTACATATGGCTCGATTGATGAACGCACACAAATAGCTTTTCAAAGCAATCGCGCCCGATTGCTTTGAAAAGCTATTTACTATTACAAATTTAAGAGGTCTGCAATAATCTCTGAGCTGTTAGGTGTTAATAAGAAAATTGATAAAGCCATACATGCTACCCCTGTAAGCAGTGGAATAATAGCTTTACCCCCTCCAGCAGTCTTGATTTTAATTACCCCAACGATAAAAATGACAACGCCTATCAGAAGCAAAAGTAAGTACCAAAACCCCATGAAATCACCCATTCCTTTTAGAGTTTGATTAAAGGTGTTCATATCGAAAACCTTCTCAAAACCTTTGTAGTATAAAGACGGTTTGAATTCATTACAAGTTCCATGCTTATAACACTAAGTATTTGTTGAATAAGTCGACTTCTAATATCTCCATTTTACTGAAAACCTTCTGTTTATTTCGCCCGGACACGGTACAGCCGCATCGAGCCAAGGTCCCCTTTGAAATCAATCCGTCCTTCTTTGATGAGCGCGCGGATCCGGGATTCGATCCACAGGTCGGAGAGCGGCTGTTCCGTATGGCCGATCACTTCGCCGACGAGGCGGGCGGCAGTGAGAAAGCCGTGCGGACGCAGTTTCCGGGCGTGTTTCATGATGAATTCGTCGTCCCGGGTTTCCGGCTCGTCCATAATCCGGCCGTCCCGCCATGATCGGACGAGGCTCTCGCTTTGAAGGAGGAGTGCGCCCTCTTCCGCCAGTTGTGCCACGGTTTCCGCCGGGATTTCCGTCCGATCCTTTTGATAAAATCCCATGAGCTGTTCGGGACTGCATTCCCCGGAGTGGCGGATGTCCACCCGGATGTCCCGTCCTTCATTCCATCCGTCCATCGCCCGCGACGTGTTCACTTCTTCAAACGACAATCCCTTGTCCCTCATCAAATGGAGCACCATCCGCAGCCCGACCTGTTCGGAGGCGTTGTCGCCTGTCCAGATGGTCACCGGAGTCTCCGGCTTGATGGCCCGCAGTTCCCGGAGGGCCTCCCGGAAATCCGGCTCGTCATCCGCCAAATCACCGAAAACAGGATGCAGCGTCTCCCGCTGCCAATCGAAATGCCGGCTAATTCCTGGGTCCTTATCAAGGTCCGCAATCGGGCCGACGGAGAAGTCGACCGGAAATCCGATCACGCGGTCGGCGGTCTTGCGAAAAGCATGCCTCAGGCAGCCCGCTACAGACGCGCCGAAACAAAGATGAATCAATCCCATCCGCTCCTTTCTAAATCAATGCTCCGGCCGCACCCGCGGTCTCAGCTTCAAAGCCGGCTTCACTTCGGCGATCAGGATGGCCGAGAGGATGAGCACCGCGCCGAGCACCATGCGGCCGGTGAGGATTTCATGCAGGAAGACGACCGACATCGCCGTGCCGAAAAACGACTCGAGCGACAGGATGACCGCCGCTTTCGTCGGCGTCGTATAGCGGAACGCGATGTTCTGGCAGACATATGCAATCGTCGTCGAGAAGACGGCGAGGTAGACGATCGGCCAGATTGCGCCGCTGCTTAATTGAGCCGGCACTTCACCCATCACGAAGACGGCCGCCAGGCTCAGGACCGATGCCGTCGCAAACTGGACGATCGTCAGCGACAGGGCATCCTCCTTCTTGACGAATAAATTCGTATAGAAAATATCGAACGCGAACCCGACCGCGCAAAGCAGCGTCAGGAAATCGCCGAGGTTGATCGTCATCGAACCCTGGAGCGACATGAAGCCGATCCCGGCAAGCGCAAGCACCGAGCCGATCGTCTCATGCCGGTCGATCCGCCGCTTGAACACGAGATAGGCGATCACCGGCACGATGACGACATTCACCGCCGTGATGAACGCATTCTTCGACGGCGTCGTATATTCCAGCCCGACCGTCTGGAGGGCGAATGCGACGAATAAAATCGTCCCGAGCACCGCACCTTTCCATAGGACGGACCGCGACAGCGTCCGGAGTTTCCGGTGGAACAGCACGCACAGGATGAGCGTCGCCAGCACGAACCGGCCGGCCATCACCTGATACGCCGTCCAATGCTCCAGCGCAATCGCCGTCACAACGAATCCACTGCCCCACACGATCGCCGTGATCAGCAGCAGCACGTCCCCCAAATACCGTTTCATCGCGAGCCCTCCCCGAATTTCATTCTTCTAATATATCACGGGGAAGGGGAGAGAGGGTGGAAATTTCGAAGCGGAAGGGGCGGGTGCCAACCAGAAAAGCGGGCTCGAAAAGAACCGAAGCGGACGCGAAACCCCTCCGGGCGGCCGCGGAAATCCGGCTGCCGGAAAAGCAGGCGCGAAAAGAGCCGAAGCGGTCGCGAAATCCCTCCGGGCGGCCGCGGAAATCCGGCTGCCGGAAAAGCGGTCGCGAAAAGAGCCGAAGCGGCCGCGAAAATCCGGCTGCCGGAAAAGCACCAAAACAGCCGCGAACCCCCCCGGTGGCTGCGAAATCCCGCCGGAGACATCCCACCCCTCAACCGCCTGTGGATAACCGTCACCCAGCCGCTCGTCCAACTCCCTCACTCATCCCCGACATCCACAGCAACCCGCGTGTTCTCCCCCAAAATCCGGGGATAACCCGCTTATCCACAAGGTGCCGCCACCGTCGGAGAAAAGTTATGCACAAAAAGACGGAACCCGCCGCTTCCGGGTTCCGCGTGTTGATTCAGTGCAACAGCAATGCGTCCATATCCAAAATCTTGACATCCTTCTGGCCGAGCTGGCGGATCCAGCCGGCGTCTTCGAACTCGGCAAACTTCCGGCTGATCGTTTCCGGTGTCGTGCCGAGATAGGAGGCGAGGTCCTTCCGGGTCATCGGCAGGCGGATCTGATCGGCATTGGCCGCATCTGCGAGCTCTGCGATATACATCGCGATGCGGGTGTCGACCGGCTCAGTTGCGAAACTCGCGGCCTGCTTTTCCGATTCGTCCAGCCGCCGGGCAAATTCATCCATGATCCGCAGCGAAATGGACGGATACTTCAGCAGAAACCGCTGGAGATCATCGCGGCCGAGCGAACAGATCTCCGTTTTCTCCAGCGCCTCCGCATAGGAATCATGCACCGTCGTATTGAACACCGCCAGTTCGCCGGTGAAATCGCCGGGCCCGAGGATGCGGACCAGCTGCTCCTTGCCGTTCTCCGACAGCCGGTAGATCTTCACCCGGCCCTTGTGGACGATGTACAGACGGTCCGACCGCTCGCCCGCCGAGTAGATCGTCTCGCCGCGGGAAAACTTGAGCGGCACCGTCGTCCGGACAATCTCCCCCAG
The DNA here is from genome assembly GCF_000826125.2 of Bhargavaea cecembensis. Classification (GTDB taxonomy): domain Bacteria; phylum Bacillota; class Bacilli; order Bacillales_A; family Planococcaceae; genus Bhargavaea; species Bhargavaea cecembensis_B. The sequence goes on along the minus strand of NZ_LN651372.1, from coordinate 163,321 downwards.
CTCCTCGTCATCGAGGTGATTGAAGATCGGGACGATCGAGATGCACATCTGATGCACATCGTCCGCGCCATTCGGTGGCTCCTTCATCATTGAAATCCTTCCCCTTTCGAACGAGCTTTTATTTCAAGAAAAGAAGAGAACCCTGCCGCCGGGGAGGATCTCCTGATCCGAGGCCGGAACTCTTCCATCTCGTGAGGAAACTCTTCCACTTCGCGGCTCAACTCTTCCATCTCGTGAGGAAACTCTTCCATTTCGCCAAACTCTCCTCACTCGAGCCCGAACTCTCCTCACTCGCGAGCAAACTCTCCTCACTCGGCCCCAAACTCTCCTCACTCATCCTCTACCCGCTCCGACCGGTTCTGCTGGCAGCCGGCTCTCTTGCGGTTCGGTTTTTCCTCCGTTATACCTCACGAGGCGGATGGCGTTCAGGATGACGAGCAGGACGCTCAGTTCGTGGACGAGCATGCCGGAGGCGAGGAAGATTTTGCCGAGCAGGACGCCGGCGAGCAAGAGGGCGACGGTGGAGACGGCGAACCAGGTGTTTTGTTTCATGTTGCGGACGGTCGCTTTGGCGAGTGAGTGGGCGTGGGCGAACTGGTCAAGCCGGTCGGCCATGAGGACGATGTCGGCTGTTTCCATCGAGATATCGGTTCCGCCTTCGCCCATTGCGAGCCCGATGTCGGCTGCGGCAATTGCCGGAGCGTCGTTGATGCCGTCTCCGGCCATGGCGACGCGGCGTCCTTCTTCTTTCAATTTCTTCACGTAGGCGACTTTATCCTCCGGCAGCAGTTCCGCGTGTACAGCGTCGAGGCCGAGACGGCGGGCGACGTGTTCGGCTGCGTGCCGGTTGTCGCCGGTGAGCATGATGATTTCCTTCACGCCGTTTCTCCGCAATTCCCGAACAGCGCCGGCCGCTTCGGGACGGATCTGGTCGGCGATCGAGAGGATGCCGCGCAGCTTTCCGCCGGTTGCCGCGAAGACGACGGTGTTGCCCGCTTTTTCACGTTCGACGGCGAGCCGTTCCGCTTCCGCGGGGATGTCGACGCCGAGTTGTTCGAGCATCCGGCGTGTGCCGACGGCAAGCGGGATGCCCGAGACTTCGGCGGTGAGTCCGTGGCCTTTGATGATCTCGACGTTGTCCGGCTTGGCGAGGCCGTCCATGCCGCTGCGTCGCGCTTCCGCGACGATCGTGCGGCCGAGGTGGTGTTCGGAAGCCGTTTCCGCTGCCGCGACGAGACGGAGCAGTTCCTCCGCGTCCGTTCCGCTGAACGCGTCGATCGCGGTCACTTCAGGCCGGCCTTTCGTCAAGGTGCCGGTCTTGTCGAAGACGACGGTATCGATCTTCGCGAGCTTCTCGACGGATTCGCCGCCCTTGAACAGCACGCCGTTGCGCGCGCCGTTGCCGATGCCGGCGACGACCGAAACCGGGGCGGAGATGACGAGCGCGCCCGGGCAGGCGATGACGAGGAATGTGAGCGTCAGCTCGATGTTGCGGGTGAACAGCCAGACAATCACGGCCAGGACGACGATACCCGGCGTGTAGATGTTGGCGAACTTCTCGAGGAACTTCTGCGTTTTCGTCTTGGAATCCTGCGCTTCCTCGACGAGTTCGATGATCCGGGCGAACGTCGTGTCGTCGCCGACTTTTTCGGCTTCGATTTCCAGGTACCCGTTGTCGACGACCGTCCCGCTGAAGACGGGATCGCCCGTGCGCTTGCCGGCCGGCTTTGATTCCCCGGTGATGGCGGCTTCGTTCAAGTGGGCGGTCCCGCCGATGACGCGGCCGTCCGCCGGGATCTTGCCGCCGGAGCGGATGATGACGAGGTCGCCTTCCTCGACTTCATCGGCCGGGATGACGATCTCTTTGCCGTCCCGGCGGATCGTCGCTTCCTGCGGTGCCATGTCGATCAGGCTCTTCAGCGACGAACGGGTTTTCTCAAGCGTCCGGGCTTCGAGGTAAGCCCCGAACAGGAACAGGAACGTGACGGCGGCCGATTCGGTGTATTCCCCGATGAACAGCGCGCCGACGACGGCGATCGTGACGAGCAACTCGATGCTGAAGGCTTTCATGCGGAGCGCCTGGAATGCCTTCAGGGCGATCGGCGTGCCCGCAATGACGGTGGAAGCGATGAGGGCGGCCCGGTTCCAGCCCGCCAGGCCGGTGAAATGAAAGACGAGTGCAAGGGCGAGGAGGCCGCCGGTGACGGCCGTGATCCTCGCTTTCTGTTTTCCGGTCATGGGAATCCTTCCTTTCTGCTAGGGGAGGGTCAGGACACTTTCTTCGACAGAACCGGGTAGCCGAGCTTCGAGACGATCTTCTCGAGTTCGTCCGCGGAGACGATCGACTCATCGAAGCTCGCCTTCACTTTTCCGGAGTTGAACAGCACTTTGGCGTTGTCGACGCCGGCCGTTTTATCAAGCGCGCCTTCGATCTTCTTGATGCAGCTCGGGCAAGTGAGGGCTTCCATTTGGAGTACGACTTTTTTCATTTTGGGTTCCTCCTTTGTTCTTCTTGTCTACATTATCGGCCATCCGGACGGGAGCTTCCTTGACGCCGGTCAATAAAGTCGGCGAATGTTCCGGTGGGATGATTCCGCCGCAGTGGCTCCGCTGCGCAACGCTTTCCCCCAGATACGCAACGCTTTCCTCCAGATACGCAACGCTCCTGCTGCAACCGGCACGCCCCCGCCCTCCGCGCATACGAAAAGCCGGGATCCGCCCTGAGGGGGATCCCGGTTCGCTCATCTCTATCGGTGGCCTTCCTCTTCCTCTTCGTCGGCTTCTGCCTTGGTCCGGTGCACGGTGCCGAATGGATGGTTGGGCGGGGCGTAGATCGAGTAAAGTTTGATCGGCTCGCGGCCGGTGTTGGTGAGGTTGTGCCAAGTGCCGGCCGGGATGAAGATGGCATCATCGCCGGATACGGGCATCCGGTAGTCGAGCCGGTCGGGGGAGCTGCCCATCTGTACGAGCCCCCGCCCGTCTTCAAGCCGGAGGAACTGGTCGGTGTGCGGATGGATTTCAAGTCCGATATCCTCGCCGGGCGGGATGCTCATGAGCGTGACTTGCAGTTGGCTGCCGGTCCAGAGGGAGCTCCGGAATGCGTCGTTCTGCTCCGTCGCGTCTTCGATGTGGATCACGAACGGCCGGCCGCCGTAGTCGGTCACCGGAGGGGACGCGGGTGCCATGGCCGGCATATAGCCGGGCGGCGGCGTCATTCCGCGGGAGCTTTCGGCCGGCGGGTGCCAAGGGTAAATCCCCGGAAATATCGGCTGGAACCCGCTTTCCGGATGCATCGGCGCCATCTCATAGATGGACTCGGGCCCCTGGTTGTCACCCGTCATCCAAGGATGCACCGGAAACGGCATAGGCACGCAGCACATGCACGGCGGCGGACAAGTACATGGGAACAACTCGGTTTTCGCCTCCCGTTTCAATGTGTTCCGGCTATCCTATGCATCCGGCGGCCGGTCGGTACCTGGCCCGATTCGCCGGGGTGCGCGTTTTTTTACCGTGGACGGGGAATAGAACGGATAACAGCCGGGAGGAGGGGGAGCGATGGATCAGGAGAAGCGGAACTTCACGGAGATGAAGCGGCGGGTGTACCAGGTCGTGCTGCCGATCTTGGCGCTGGCGCTCGGCCTCAACACCGCATTGCAGGCCGAGCTTCCGCTGAATCTGTATACGAATCTGTCCCTTCTCGGCGGCGTGGTCGTCTGCTGGTTCCTTTTGCTGACCCGTTTTCCGTTCCTCCTCATCGAATGGCTCATGTTGACGCTGTCGGGATTATACTTGCTCTCGATGCTCATGCAGGCGCTCTATATCGGGATGCTGGAAAAAGGCGAGGCCAGCCTCGGTGATTTCATCATCTGGATGCCGCTCATCGTCATCGCGACTTTCCTCGTTCTTGAAAAAAGAATGGCGGCCACGGCGAACGGAGTCATTCTCTTGCTGCTCATCGCGCCGGTCATCCCGGTTTTCGGGGATCTCAGTCCCAGCCAGGCCGATTCGGTGCTGCTTCTTTATATTGCGCTCGCCGTTTACACGTTTGTGTTTTACTTCCTCAATTCTCTTTATCAGCGGAGTGCCGAGCAGCGGGCGCTCGTGCGGTTTGCGTTTATCGATTCGCTTACCGGGATCGCCAACCGGTATCAGATCGACCGGTGGCTGACGGAGAAGATTGAGGCGGGGGAACGGGACGGCCAGCTGTTTTCCGTCCTGTTTTTCGACCTGGACCATTTCAAGTGCGTGAATGACACGCATGGACACCGGACGGGCGATGAGGTTCTGAAGCAGTTCACCGGAGTTGTCAAGGCGGAGCTCGGCGAAACGGACCGGTTCGGCCGGTGGGGCGGGGAAGAGTTCATCGTCATCACCGATTCGGGAGAGGACGGGGCGTTCGATCTGGCGGAGCGGTTGCGTGCGGCGGTCGATGCGCATGATTTCGGCAAGGCGGGCAGGCTGACGGCGAGCTTCGGCATCGCAGTGAACCGGCCGGGCGACACGCCGGAATCTGTCCAGTCCCGCGCGGACGAGCGGATGTACGTCTCAAAGCGAGACGGAAGGAACCGGATCACAGGACGGACGAAAGTGAGTGGAACCTGACCGCTGGCTTGGAAATAAACACGAAAAATAACGTGAAGTCATTTAAGAATGTTCGCCTTTCGGTTATAATCAAGATGAAATGAGCGGAAAGAGGTGGACAGCGTGGAGCTTTTGTATAAAGGGAAGACGAAGGATGTCTATCAGCTGGAGGACGGGAATCTGCGGCTGGCGTTCAAGGATGACGTGACGGGGGAGGACGGCGTGTTCGATCCGGGCGCCAACACCGTCGGCCTGACGATCGAGGGGGCCGGCAAGGCCGGACTCCGCATGACCGAATACTTTTTCGGCAAGCTTGCCGAAGCGGGCGTGCCGACCCACTTCGTCGAAGCCGACGTGGACGGTGCGACGATGACCGTGCGAAAGGCGGATGTGTTCGGCAAGGGGCTTGAAGTGATCTGCCGTTTCCGGGCGGTCGGGAGTTTCCTCCGCCGATACGGCGCCTATGCCGCAGAGGGCCAGCCGCTCGATGCATTCGTCGAAGTGACGCTCAAGGACGACGAGCGGAACGACCCGCCGATCAGCAAGGACGCCCTCGTCCAGCTTGGCCTCCTTGAAGCGGCCGAGTACGACACCCTCGAACAGCTGACAAAGGAGATTGCGTCGATCGTGAAGGACGACTTCGACCGGCGCGGGCTTGATCTGTACGACATCAAGCTCGAGTTCGGCCGCGACAGCCGCACCGGCGAAATCCTCCTCATCGACGAAATCTCCGGCGGCAACATGCGCGTCTTCAAGGAAGGGGAATACATCGCTCCGCTTGATCTGGAAAGGCTGCTGTTTGCAAAATAAGATCAACGAATAACGGACCTTGCCGGCTGTGCGGCAGGGTCCGTTATTTATCAGACACCCGGACCTTCGCAGCCGCCATTGTGTGCGGCTGCGGACGCCGGGTTTCCTTTCCCTAAAGAAGCGGGACGCCGAGCAGTTCGGCGAGGCGGCTGCACGGGCGGCGGAATTCCGGATAGGGCTTGAAGGCGGCGAGTGCGCCCTGGATGGCGGTTTTGTCGGCGGCATCACCCTCGGCGGCCATGGTTTCAATGAAGTCGATCGTCGAGGCGAGATACGCGGCGGCCGGTCCGGAGAGCGGGATGACGCCGGTCAGGGCGCGCATTTCTTCCAGTTCCGTGCGGATGCCGTCCGTCCGGCCGTCCTCGGCAGGGAACAGTTCGGTGAAGAGTCCCTGGATCGTGTTTTCGTCGAGGAGCGGGGCCTGGCTGCCGCCGAGGAAGCTGTCGGCGGCGAGTCCGGTGATCCGGATGAGAAGGCCGGTCAGCGCACGCGGGTCGAGTTTTTCCGGATTTGTGATGAACAGCTGCATATAAGAGCTTTTCACGCCTTCGACGATCGTCGCGATGTCGACGATGAACGGCGCGATCGCCTCGCCGTACATGTCGGTGAGGCGGCCGCTGTACCAGCGGACCATGTCGGCGTGCATCCCCCGGATGAATGAAAACAATTCTTCGTTCATGCTGAGGGCCTGCTCCCGGATATACATGACGATGAAGTCGGTGTTGCGCAGAAACTGGTCGATCTGAATTTCCAGCTGCCGCCTGTAGTTGTCGGCCGGTGAGCGGGCGGGGTCGTACGCCTCTTCGACTTCGGCTCGGAATTCGGTGTAGTAATGCCGGAAGATCTCGATGTAGAGGGCGTCCTTCGACTTGAAATGGAGGTAGAAGGCCCCTTTCGAAATGCCCGCCTGGCCGGCGATGTCCTGGACGGACGTGCCGTGGAAGCCCCGTTCGGTGAGCAGCGTCGCCGCGGCTTCGATGATTTTTGTCTTTGGATCGTTCATGTGAGGCGGTTCCTCCTTCGTGCGATTGACCGGTGGGTCAGCGGGTCCAGTATAGCAAATTCGGGGACTGGATGAATATTATCGAACGTATGCCCATATACATAGTGTTTTGATTGCCGTGCAAAACGAATTGCTTTATCCTAGAACAGTATAACTGACCAGTCAGTCACATAGGAACGGAGGAACACTTTTTGAGGAAGATCATCAATTTTTCGATTCAGAATAAGTTCGCCATCTGGCTGTTGACGATCATGGCGATTGTCGCCGGTGTCATTTCGGCCGTCAACATGAAGCAGGAGTCGATGCCGGACATCACGGTGCCGGTCGTGTCGGTGCTCACCGTCTATCCGGGCGCGGCGCCGGATGAGGTGGCCGATTCGGTGACTTCGCCGGTCGAGCAGCGCCTGAAGAATGTCGAAGGGGTGCAGACGGTCACGTCCTCTTCCATGGAGAACGTGTCGTCGATCCAGCTTGAATTCGGCTTCGACAAGGACATGGACCGGGCCGTCCTCGAAGTCGACAGCGCGCTGGAGGGGCTGACGCTTCCGGACAGCGCGGAGAAGCCGTCTGTGTCCCGGATCAGCCTGAACGCCTTCCCGGTCATCGCGCTCAGCGTGACCGACGAGTCGCGTGACCTCGACCAGCTCACTGAACTCGTCGAGAAGGACCTCGTCCCCGCGCTTGAGCGGGTCGGCGGCGTCGCGGGCGTCCAGGTAAGCGGCCAGAAGTCGAAGGAAGTTCAGATTACATTCGATGACGAGAAGCTGGCTGCGGCCGGCCTCGACCGCGAGACGGTGACGGGCATCATCCAAGGCTCGAACCTCGCGTTCCCGCTCGGGCTGAACAAGCTCGACGGATCGATGAAGAACGTGGTGATCGACGGCTCGCTCGCCTCGCTCGACGCCCTGAAGAACCTCGAGCTCCCTGCGATTCCGGCAGGGGCCGGACAGGGCGCGCCTGATGCAGGGGCTGCGGGCGCAGACATGGCCGGCGGTTCCGGCGACGGTTCCGCGGCCGGAATGCCGGGCGGGCAAGACGC
>NZ_LN651372.1:0-155146 GCF_000826125.2 Bhargavaea cecembensis | reverse complement strand
GGGGGCCAGGCTGCTGCCGGGCAAGATGCTGCTGCCGGTGCGGCCGGCCAGGAAGGTGCGGCGGGCATGCAGATGCCTCCGCAGATGACAGGCCTGCCGACCGTGACGCTGTCCGACGTGGCGACGGTCGACGTCATCAATGAATCCAAGTCGATCTCCCGCACGAACGGCAAGGATTCGATCGGGCTCCAGATCGTCAAAGGCCCTGATGACAACACGGTCGACGTTGTCAACGGCGTCAAGGACGAAAACAAGAAACTCGAGAAAAACTACGGCGTCGACATCGAGTCGACGTTCGACCAGGGAGAGCCGATCGAAGAAGCGGTTTCGACGATGCTCGGCAAGGCGCTTTACGGTGCGCTGTTCGCTGTCATCATCATCCTGCTCTTCCTGCGCAGCTTCAAGACGACGGTCATCTCGGTCGTCTCGATCCCGCTGTCGCTCCTCATGGCGCTGCTCGTGCTCCACTCGATGGACATCACGCTCAACATCATGACGCTCGGCGCGCTTACGGTCGCGATCGGCCGGGTCATCGACGACTCGATCGTCGTCGTGGAAAACATCTACAGGCGGATGCACTTGCCGGACGAACCGCTTCGTGGCAAGAAGCTCATCCTTGAAGCGACGCGCGAAATGTTCATCCCGATCAGCTCGTCCACGATCGTGACGATCGCGGTGTTCCTGCCGCTCGCGCTCGTGACCGGGCAGGTCGGCGAAATGTTCCTGCCGTTCGCGCTCGCCGTCGTCTTCGCCCTGCTCGCGTCGCTCCTCGTCGCGGTCACGGTCGTACCGATGCTGGCACACTCGCTGTTCCGCAGCAACCTGTACGGAGCGGACGGCCGGGCGATGGCAGCCACGAAGACCGAACGTCCGAACCGGCTCGCCAACTGGTACAAAGGCGTGCTCGAATGGGCGCTCAACCATAAATGGATCACGGCCGGCGCATCCGTCGTCCTGCTCGTGGCCAGCTTCTTCCTCGTGCCGCTCATCGGCGTGACGTTCCTGCCGGAAGAAGAACAGAAAGTCGTCATGGCGACCTACAAGCCGGACCCCGGCCAGCCGAAGGAAGACGTGCTGGAAATCGTCGGCCAGGCGGAGAAGATGCTCGAAGACCGCAAAGGCGTTACCTCGTATCAATACTCGATCGAGGAAGCCGGCGGCGGAATGGGCATGATGATGGGGGGCGGTGCGAACTCCGCGCTGTTCTTCGTCGAATATGACTCCGACTTCAAAGACTTCTCCGACGAGCCGCAGAAGCTCGTCGACAAGCTGAACGAGGAATCCGACCAGGGCGAGTGGGGATCGATGGACTTTGCCAATATGAGCGGCGGCTTTGAGCTGTACGTTTACGGAGACAATGAAGAAGACCTCCGGAAGGCGTCCGATCAGGTGACGGACTCGCTGAAGAAGCAGGACGGCCTCGAAAACGTCGAGTCCGGCCTGACCGAAGCGTACGACCAGTACACCTTCGTCGCAGACCAGAAGAAACTCGCCGAACTCGGTCTGACGACGGCACAGGTCGGCATGGCGCTCGCCGACAGCGGCAAAGGCGCCGCGCTGACGACCGTCAAGGAAAACGACGACACGCTTGATGTATTTGTCGCCGTGGATACGAAGGAATACGGCACATTCGACGAACTGAAGAAAACCGAAATTCCGACGGCGCTCGGAACCACGGTGCCGCTCGATGACGTGATGAACGTCGAAGAAGGAGAAGCGCCGACGACCGTCACCCACCGGAACGGCAAGCTGTACACGTCGGTCACGGCGGACATCACGGCGAAAGACACGAACGCCGTCTCGACGGACGCGAAAGCGGCCATCGACAAGCTGGATCTCCCGTCCGGCTCGACCGTCGAATTCGGCGGCATCACCGAACAGATCAATGAATCGTTCACGCAGCTCGGACTCGCCATGGCGGCAGCGGTCGCCATCGTCTACTTCGTCCTCGTCGTGACATTCGGCGGTGCGCTCGCTCCGTTCGCGATCCTGTTCTCGCTGCCGTTCGCCATCATCGGCAGCCTCGTCGCCCTCTGGATCGCCCGCGAGCCGATCAGCGTCTCCGCGATGATCGGGGCACTCATGCTCATCGGGATCGTCGTCACGAACGCGATCGTCTTCATCGACCGCGTCATCCACAAAGAGAAGGAAGGCGAGACGACACGACAGGCACTGCTCGAAGCCGGCGCGACCCGTCTCCGCCCGATTCTCATGACGGCACTCGCAACGATCTTCGCACTCGTGCCGCTCGCAATCGGCGCGGAAGGCGGCGGACTGATCTCGAAGGGCCTCGGCATCACCGTCATCGGCGGCCTCGTCAGCTCCACTCTGCTGACGCTGCTCATCGTGCCGATCGTCTACGAAATCCTCGCCAAATTCCGCCGCAAACCGCTGGTGGAAGAGGAATAAGAAACAGGAAAGCACCCGCCGCGGCGGGTGCTTTTCATTTTGGGACGGGGAGGAACGAAGTCGGCGGCCGCCAGGGAAGCATCCCCTTCCGGCCGAACTCTTCCATCTCGAGGCTCAACTCTTCCACTTCGCGGCCGAACTCTTCCACTTCGAGGCCCAACTCTTCCATCTCGAGGCCGAACTCTTCCACTTCGCGGCCCAACTCTTCCATCTCGCGGCCGAACTCTTCCATCTCACCCCCCCGACTGCAGCAACGCCCCGGCCCACTGAATAAAATCTGCCCGTTTTCCCCATCCTTCTCGGGAAGGAGGATGGACAGATGAAAAAACTGATGATGACCGCGGCGGCGGTCTTGCTGCTCGCGGGCTGCGGGATGAAGATGGGGAAGGAAGCGCAGGTGCCGGTCATGACGGAGGGCGGGCGCGTCGCGATGGAGTCCGATCTGATCAATACGGACGGGAAGGTCATCGGCACGGTGCTCCTCACCGGGGATGACAAAGGGACCGGGATCCGCATCACGGCGGAGGGGCTCGAGCCCGGCGTGAAGGCGATCCACGTCCACAAGACGGGCGTCTGCACGCCGCCGGACTTCGAGTCGGCCGGCTCCCATTTCAATCCGCATGAAAAAGAGCACGGCTTCGAAAACCCGAAAGGCTTCCACGCCGGCGATCTCCCGAACATCGAAGTGGACAAAGACGGCAAGGTGGACCTGGAGACCTTCTCCGAGCATATCTCGCTCAAGGAAGGAACGCCCGGATACCTGCTGGATGAAGACGGCAGCGCCGTTGTCGTCCACGAAGGACCCGACGACTACAAAACCGACCCTGCCGGCAACTCAGGCGCCCGCATCGCCTGCGCCTCATTCAATAAGGAATGACCAAGAAAAGCACCCGCTGCATCATCCGGCGGGTGCTTTTCAGTTGAATCTGTCCGCACACCAAATAAAACCGCAGCCGGCATTGTGTGCGGCTGCGGACGGCGGGCTGCCTTATTTAAACAAGAAGTTTTCGGTGTAGTACGGCTGGTTTTCGCCGTTGAAGGCGACGCCGACGCCGAGGAGGCGGAAGTCATGGTTCAGGATGTTTTTGCGGTGGCCGAGCGAGTTCATGAGGCCTTCGTGGGCGAAGATGGCGCTCGGCTGGCCGTAGGCGAGGTTTTCGCCGGCGCCGCGGAACTGGATGCCGTCTTCCGCCATGCGGTCGAACGGGGACTGGCCGCTGAGGTTCTCGTGGGAGAAGTAGTTGTTCTTCGCCATGTCCTCGCTATGTTTCACGGCGGTGGCGGATGTGCGTCCGTCCCAGTCGAGGACCGGCTCACCGTGTGCGACGCGTGCGGCGTTCGTCAGGTCGAACAGCTGGCGCTCGAATCCTTCCTTGAGCGCGGGGCCGCCCGCTGCGTAAAGGGCGTCGTGGCTGAGTTCCAGTTTCTTGTCGATGACCTGGACGGCGGTGACGGTGTCGTTCTGGTGCAGATCGTAGAAGAAGGTGATGTAGCTGCCGCCGAGCTCGTACACGTCGTATTCCCCGGTGTTCTGGACGAGGAAGGCATTGCGGCCCTTGACGATGCGGTCGAGCGGCTTGCCGTACGCCGCCTCGACATCGGCTTTCGATGAGCCGTATTTGACGCCGGCTTTGGTGGCGATCATGTCCTGGTTCGTGTACAGTCCGGTCACGCGGCCCTTGGCGTCGGCGGCGACCATGACGAAGTTGTGGTAGCCGTCGTGGTAGGTGTTCCAGTCGGTGCCGTACTCATTCACCGTCGAGCGTGCCGGTTCGCCGAGCTCGGCCTGTACGCGGTCGAGCGGGTCCCCGACGGCGAGGTTGTGCACGGTGACGGGCGCATTGGCCGGCGTCTGGATGTCCGGTTTGTCCACCGCTTCCGTTTCCGCACCCTGCTTGCGGGCGCGCTCATCTTTCACGCTCTGCTCGAGTTTGGCGTAGAGCGATTCCGCCCCCTCGCCGATTTTCCCGATTGCTTCATTGACCGCCGGCTTGTCGCGGAAATCAGTGATCGCCTGGTCGATCCGGTCAAGGAACGACAGATCCACGTACCGGGACACCGGCTCCTCCCAGAGCGGCCGGGCCAGGAAAATCAAGACGGCGAGCGCCGCCAGTGCGAATAACTTCCTCACGTGCACACCTCCCCTCGTCCCACCATTTTACCACGCGGAGGGGCGGTTCATGCATTGGGAAGAATTGAGCGGAACGGGAAGGGGAGACAGCGGGAAATTCACGTCCGCAACCACGCAGCCCGGCTGTCAGCAGCTACCCCCGCCCACAGAACGCCAAAACCCCCGTCCAGTCCCGGACGGGGGTCGCATCAACCATCATTCATTCCCGGTAAAAGTAAGGGCCCACGCCCGAGTCCTCAGCCAGGCCCAGCAGCTGGCTGACGGTCACGAACTGGTAGCCCTGCTGCTTCAGACCGGCGATGACGCGGGGGAGCGCATCGGCCGTGGAAGCGTGGATGTCATGCATGAGGACGATCGCGCCCGGATGGACCTTGCCGGCGACGAGCCGGCTGACGGCGTCGGCGTTGCGGCTTTTCCAGTCGAGCGAGTCGACCGACCAGAGGATGATCGGAGCGTGCGATTCCGCGGCGATCTGCTTGACCGCATCGTTGACGGCCCCATACGGCGGGCGGAACACATCCGGCCTGACGCCGGTCGCCGCCTCGATCTTCCGGGCGGAATCCTTGATCTGCGACCGGATGCCGTCCATCCCGTACTTCGTCAGATCCGGGTGGCTGTCGGAGTGGTTGCCGATCTCATGGCCGGCCTCCGCGACCCGGCGCGCCATGTCCGGATAAAACTCCGCCTGGGATCCGAGCATGAAAAATGTCGCCCTCACATCGTTCTGCGCGAGCGTATCGAGCACCCTCGGCGTGACGGTCGGGTGGGGACCGTCGTCGAACGTCAGCGCGATATACTTGCCGGCCGGATCGAGGGGCGCCACATCCGCCCCCGGCCGGGCATCCGAGCCGATCGTGCCGGACGGCTTGTCGACGCCGAGCCGGGCGGCGGCATCCGGTTCCATGAACAGCGACAGATCCCCGTACGGAACATCCGCCCGGACTACGCCCGCCGCTCCTGCCGCGATCTCGTACTCATCGAAGTAAACCGAGAACATTCCGTCCCCGATCGCCCACTTCCACGCCGCCGGGTCGTTCACCGCCATTGCCAGCAGGTCGTCGAACAAATAATCCTTGACCTTGCTTTGGCTCTTGATCGCGGCCTCCACCTTCTCCGAAAGGGCTGCGGCGGTCTCCGGATCCTCCAGGTCGAACAGCTCGCTGAGCGCAACAGGCCGCTTCTCCCGCATGTCGACGATGAACGGCTTCACCTTCGTCATGCCGTTCGCGCCGCCGGTGAACTGGTAAGACGTGAACACGAGGCTGTAAAGCGACTCGCCCGCCTGTTTCGGATCAAGACCAATATTCAAGTGGGCCCTCTGTTCTTTCTTGGACTTCTTCCCTCCGTCATCCAGCTCCCCGTGGAAGGCGCGCTCCTGCTCGGCGATCCACTCCCGGATCGGCGCGTCCACCTGCTCGCTGTCCGACGACACGGCGGATACGGCAGACGTGTAGGCATCCGTATCCTCGACCGTCGTCTTCAGATCCAGGCCGGGGAACACCCCCTTCTGCTCCGTCACGACCGCCTTCGCCTTCCCGCCGTTGCCGTCTTTCCCGGACAGCCCCGGCAAGACGAGACTCAGCCCCAACAACAAAACCGTCGCAAGCCCGACAAGCAGGCCCCACAACGGGATGTGCAACCATTTCACTTTTTTCTTCAACACAGTAAACCAGCCTCTCTGTTCTTGGCCGCCCGGATCTCTCTCTGCCGGGTGACCCCCTATGACTCTAACAGTATAGCATCTGGCGATAGAAGAATGCNGTCGAACGTCAGCGCGATATACTTGCCGGCCGGATCGAGGGGCGCCACATCCGCCCCCGGCCGGGCATCCGAGCCGATCGTGCCGGACGGCTTGTCGACGCCGAGCCGGGCGGCGGCATCCGGTTCCATGAACAGCGACAGATCCCCGTACGGAACATCCGCCCGGACTACGCCCGCCGCTCCTGCCGCGATCTCGTACTCATCGAAGTAAACCGAGAACATTCCGTCCCCGATCGCCCACTTCCACGCCGCCGGGTCGTTCACCGCCATTGCCAGCAGGTCGTCGAACAAATAATCCTTGACCTTGCTTTGGCTCTTGATCGCGGCCTCCACCTTCTCCGAAAGGGCTGCGGCGGTCTCCGGATCCTCCAGGTCGAACAGCTCGCTGAGCGCAACAGGCCGCTTCTCCCGCATGTCGACGATGAACGGCTTCACCTTCGTCATGCCGTTCGCGCCGCCGGTGAACTGGTAAGACGTGAACACGAGGCTGTAAAGCGACTCGCCCGCCTGTTTCGGATCAAGACCAATATTCAAGTGGGCCCTCTGTTCTTTCTTGGACTTCTTCCCTCCGTCATCCAGCTCCCCGTGGAAGGCGCGCTCCTGCTCGGCGATCCACTCCCGGATCGGCGCGTCCACCTGCTCGCTGTCCGACGACACGGCGGATACGGCAGACGTGTAGGCATCCGTATCCTCGACCGTCGTCTTCAGATCCAGGCCGGGGAACACCCCCTTCTGCTCCGTCACGACCGCCTTCGCCTTCCCGCCGTTGCCGTCTTTCCCGGACAGCCCCGGCAAGACGAGACTCAGCCCCAACAACAAAACCGTCGCAAGCCCGACAAGCAGGCCCCACAACGGGATGTGCAACCATTTCACTTTTTTCTTCAACACAGTAAACCAGCCTCTCTGTTCTTGGCCGCCCGGATCTCTCTCTGCCGGGTGACCCCCTATGACTCTAACAGTATAGCATCTGGCGATAGAAGAATGCAGGCCCTGAAAAGATTCAGAAGGATAAGAAAACCGGCGGGCGCGGCGGAGGGATGCGACGGACGGGCACGAAAAAGCAGGCGGGGAAAGGTCGTTCCCCGCCTGCTATATTTCGGGTATCTTGCTTAAGGTTTCAGAATCACTTTCGTACATTCGTCCCCGTGCTCGTAGAACGTCTTGTAGGCGATCGGCGCTTCTTCGAGCGGGACGATGTGGGAGATGATCTCGGTCGGGTCGATCTTGTGCTCGGTGATCATCTTGAACAGTTCGGGCATGAGGTGGGGGACCGGCGCCTGGCCCGTCTTGATCGTCACGTTGCGCTCAAAGAACCGGCCGAGCGGGAATGCGTTGTACCAGAGGCCGTATACGCCGGTGAGCTGGACGGTCCCGAAGCGGCGGACGGCGCGGTGGGCGGTCCGGATGGCGCCGAGCGAGCCGCCCTGTGTTTTCAGCTTCTGCTGGGCCTTTTCGATCGGCGTCTTTTCCCCGTCCATCCCGACGCAGTCGATGACGACATCCGCACCGCCGTTCGTCAGATGGTGCAGGTAATCGCCTGTTTCGTTCGGGTCTTTATACGGGACCGTCTCGACGCGGTTCATCCGGCGCGCCTTCTCCAGCCGGTACGGCACGCTGTCGACCGCGATGACCCGCTCGGCGCCCATCATCCATGCAAACTTCTGCGTCATGAGCCCGATCGGCCCGCTGCCGAGCACGACGACCGAATCACCTTTCTTCACGCCGGAGTGGAGCACGCTCCAGTAGGCGGTCGGCAGCACGTCCGACATGAACAGCACCGCCTCATCCGGCACTTCCGCCGATTCCGGAATGACGAACGGCAGGAAATTCCCGAACGGCACGCGCATGTACTCCGCCTGGCCGCCCGGATGGTTGCCGAACATCTCCGTGTAGCCGAAATAGCCGCCGAAGTCGGTGTGCGGCGTCGGATTGGAATCAGGGTGCTCGCACTGGCTCTCCATGTCGTGCGTGCAGTACCAGCAGTCGCCGCATGCCACGTTGAACGGGATGACGACCCGGTCGCCCTTCTTCACCTTCGTCACGGCCTTCCCGGTCTCGACGACGATGCCCATCGGCTCATGGCCGATCACATAACCGTGGCGGGTCGGGATGGAACCGAGGTAAATATGCAGGTCGGACCCGCAGATGGCGGTCGATGTAACGCGGATGATGATATCATCATCTTTCTCGATCTTCGGGGCTTCAACTTTTTTCACCTGGATGTCTTTCGTGCCCTGGAACGTAACGGCTCTCATTCGGATTCCTCCTTTGGGTGTCTCCTCTATGGATTGCCGTTTGGCGGCGGGAGTAAACGCGGGGGGTGCGGGAGGGCGCGGGACAAGGTATACTAAAAGGACGGAAAAACTTTGAACGGAAGAGGGGGAGAGCGGATGATCTTCGGAATGGACAGCATCCCGGGCTGGTTTTACGTTGTGGCGATCTGCGTCGTCCTCCTGTTCGTCTTCTTCGCCGAGTGGTGGACGAGATGACGGGGAAGACGATGAAGATCCAGCAGCCGAAACTCGGCAAAGTGTTGCCGGAGGCGAGCTGGGAAGAGGCGTTCGACCCGGAGGACGGCGCCCTGCATGCAGTCTGCGTGGACGGCGGGCGGGCAATCGCGGACGGCGGACGGGTCCGGCTCGACGGCGCCGAATTCAGGAAAGTCGACTTCCGGGGATTCGAAGCACCCGGCTCGGAGCTCCTCGACGTCATATTCGACGGCTGCGACCTGTCGAACGCCGACTTCTCCCGCTCCTCGCTGCACCGGTGTGAATTCCGGCGGATGAAGCTCACCGGCGCCATCTTCAGCGAATCCTCGCTCCGCGACGTCCGGTTCGATGGCTGTGCCGGCCGGTACATCAGCTTCAACTTCTCGAAAATGCAGCGCGTCCGCTTCGATGACGGCGAAATGGAATCCGCCGACTTCGTCGGNCACCGCCTCATCCGGCACTTCCGCCGATTCCGGAATGACGAACGGCAGGAAATTCCCGAACGGCACGCGCATGTACTCCGCCTGGCCGCCCGGATGGTTGCCGAACATCTCCGTGTAGCCGAAATAGCCGCCGAAGTCGGTGTGCGGCGTCGGATTGGAATCAGGGTGCTCGCACTGGCTCTCCATGTCGTGCGTGCAGTACCAGCAGTCGCCGCATGCCACGTTGAACGGGATGACGACCCGGTCGCCCTTCTTCACCTTCGTCACGGCCTTCCCGGTCTCGACGACGATGCCCATCGGCTCATGGCCGATCACATAACCGTGGCGGGTCGGGATGGAACCGAGGTAAATATGCAGGTCGGACCCGCAGATGGCGGTCGATGTAACGCGGATGATGATATCATCATCTTTCTCGATCTTCGGGGCTTCAACTTTTTTCACCTGGATGTCTTTCGTGCCCTGGAACGTAACGGCTCTCATTCGGATTCCTCCTTTGGGTGTCTCCTCTATGGATTGCCGTTTGGCGGCGGGAGTAAACGCGGGGGGTGCGGGAGGGCGCGGGACAAGGTATACTAAAAGGACGGAAAAACTTTGAACGGAAGAGGGGGAGAGCGGATGATCTTCGGAATGGACAGCATCCCGGGCTGGTTTTACGTTGTGGCGATCTGCGTCGTCCTCCTGTTCGTCTTCTTCGCCGAGTGGTGGACGAGATGACGGGGAAGACGATGAAGATCCAGCAGCCGAAACTCGGCAAAGTGTTGCCGGAGGCGAGCTGGGAAGAGGCGTTCGACCCGGAGGACGGCGCCCTGCATGCAGTCTGCGTGGACGGCGGGCGGGCAATCGCGGACGGCGGACGGGTCCGGCTCGACGGCGCCGAATTCAGGAAAGTCGACTTCCGGGGATTCGAAGCACCCGGCTCGGAGCTCCTCGACGTCATATTCGACGGCTGCGACCTGTCGAACGCCGACTTCTCCCGCTCCTCGCTGCACCGGTGTGAATTCCGGCGGATGAAGCTCACCGGCGCCATCTTCAGCGAATCCTCGCTCCGCGACGTCCGGTTCGATGGCTGTGCCGGCCGGTACATCAGCTTCAACTTCTCGAAAATGCAGCGCGTCCGCTTCGATGACGGCGAAATGGAATCCGCCGACTTCGTCGGCTGCGAACTCAAAGGCGTGGAATTCGGGAGGAACCGGCTCGACGACGCCAGCTTCCTCGATACCGACCTCACCGGCATCGACCTCACACAGGCCGAATACGCGAACATCACCGTCAGCCCGCAGCTCCTCGCCGGCTGCCGCGTCACCCGCGACCAGGCCATCGGATTCGCGCGGACGTTCGGACTGGAGATTGAAGAGTGAGGCTGCAGGTGAGATCCCAAACGTTTTGAGGGAGATACACAACGCTTTGGCGGAGATACACAACGCTTTGGCGGAGATACACAACGTTTTGAGGGAGATACACAACGTTTCCGCCAAGATACACAACGTTTTTGCGGAAACTCGCGCAGCCGAGGATAAAAGCAACGCTTGGGCGGATAAAGATAACGCTTCGCCCGATAAAGATAACGTTTCAGCGGATAAAGATAACGCTCCGCTCGATAAAGATAACGCTCCCGCACATGCAATCAGAACAGGAAAAGGAAGGTGTACGCATGCTCAGCTTTGCAGAAAAAGAGGCCATCATCGGGAAGTTCCCGGAACTCACCCGGAAGGAAGTGTCGATGGGCCGCGTGAATTATCACTTCGACGAGTCGCTCCATGAGAAGAAGATCGTCGTCCGGCATCTCCACGAAAACGGCAACGGCTTCGTGTACGTCGGCAAGCTGCCGGAGTATGATGCCGACAAAAAAGGCTTCATTAATATTCGCGATTTCTCCGCAGAAGAACTTGAGCAAGTGATTGCCGATGCGATCGCTTACCTCTCGACCGACCCGGCAGGCGAACCCGTCGACGAAAAGTGGAAAAACCGTGAAGGCACCGTGCTTCATCTGAAAGAGGAAAACGGCTACTTCAACCTGTACTACGGTGACAACCTGGAAGAGGGATTCGGTTCTGCCAAGGAAGCGCACGTCTATCTGCTGGACGAAGGCTTCCGTCCGCAGGGAGGCGGCAAGAACTGATGGACGGAAAGAAATTCCTGCTCGTCTTCATGACGATCTTCATTCTCGTCATTGTCGGTGTCCTGCTTTCATTCTGGGTGTTCTACAAGGTGGATCAATAACTTGCACAGCCGTCCCGGGAAGGAGGGGCGGCTGCTTTTGGTCAGGGGGATAGAGAATGAGGCTTCAAGAAATCCTCGGATTGGTGAGGGATAATTTTTACTTGGCGCTGTTCGCGGTCGGAGCGATCGCCGTCCTCTTTGCGCTGCTTTACTTGATCGGCCGCAAGACGTTTCTTAAAGGAAGGAGCCCCCTGTCACTGGGGCGGCTGATCGTGCTCGCCGCATTCACCGGCTACATGATCATGGTGGCGGGTGTCACGTTTTTAAACAGGGGACCGGGCTATCATGCCGGCGTTGACTTGTCCTTGTTCTCGACTTACCGTGAGGCGTGGCATCTCTTCAGCGTCCGGCACTGGCAATTCATTTACCTGAACATTCTCATGCTCGTCCCGTTCGGCGCCCTGCTGCCGCTACTTCATCCGCGGTTCAGAAAAGCGGCGTGGACGATCGGGCTGGCGGCCTTGCTTACGCTGTCGATTGAGACCATCCAGCTGATCACCGGCTACGGCAACTTTGTGGCCGACGACCTGTTCAATAATATCCTCGGCGCGATTATCGGCTACGGCCTCACGATGGGCTTCATCCGTCAGAAGGAAAAAGGAGCCAAGCGGTCGCTGATTCTCTTTTCGCCGCTGCTGCTCGTAGTGGTTCTGTCCGCCGGCCTATTCGGCTATTACGAAGCGAAGGAGTTCGGAAATCTTTCGATCGTACCGGCGCACCGGGCGGATTTGAAACAGGCAGCGGTCTCAGCGGACATTGATATGAATAAAACCGGCGGAACAGCCCCGGTCTACCGGGCACCCGTCCTTACCAAGGAAGCGGCTGACGAGTTTGCACGTGACTTTTTCAAGCACCGGGGCAAGGAGCCGACCGAAATCGAAGACCTTTCCTATCCTGAAGAAGGCCTGTATAGGGTGCAGGGGGAGCCGTCCTACCAGCTGTCCGTCCGGTACCGGGACGGGAGCTTCAGCATGACGGACTTTTCGCAGCTGGATGACGGCATGGAGCCGATGGATACGGATGAAGAAACAGTAAGGGAGGACCTGTCACAGTTCGGAGTCGAGATTCCCCGGGACGCCGAATTTCGGCAGACCGGTCCGGGAACGTACGAATGGGCCGTGAATCAGCAAGAAAGCGGGGACCGGATGACGGATGGCACGCTGGCCGCCGTGTATTACAACGACGGCACGGTGAAGGAACTCGACAACCGCCTCATCACCTATGAGAAGGTGAGGGAAGCCGGGCTGAAGAGTGAACAAGACGCCTATCAAGAGCTTCTGAAGGGGAAGTTCCTGACACTTCCGGAGACCCGGAAGATCGGCACTCTCCAGGTCCACGACGTCAGGGTGACTCATTCCCTCGACTCCAAAGGCTACTACCAGCCGGTCTATGCCTTCCGCTGCACGCTCGACGGGGAAGACACGACGCTGTTGATACCGGCGATGGCTCACTAAAAAGACTTCGCGTACGGACAATTCCAGTCCGGCATGTAGCGGGTTCGGTTAATGGGGAGAAAACGATAAAGCGCACATTAATTTCTACCCCAATCGGCATATGATTCGCACCATAATTAACAGTGTAAATAGCAATGAAAAACGCACAGACGACACTGTGCGTTTTTCATTGCCGTATTCTGTTGCGGTGACTTATTCAACAATCGCGCCCGATTGGTGAAGAACCAAATTAGTTACTTTACCGCCTTCCAAATTGTCCATCTGTCTTTTTCAATTATGCTATTTTCAACTGAAATCGCATCATCTATGTGGTTAATTAATAATTGCAATTCGCTGTCATCTAATTCATGTAGTACATTCTGTATGCTTCTTTAAAACAGGATTCTAAATCCTCAATGTGATGTATCAATGCCCTTTCAAGCACTAATTCGAAACTATTACACACCAAACCCGTTTTAAAAGCATCACCATGCTTAAACGAAATGTTTTCGTATGCTTCACAATTTTCTCTTGCACCTGCAAGAATAGATTCAGAAAAATCGATACCAGTAACAGAATCAATACCCATGTCAGCTAATGCTTTAGAGTAAATTCCACCACCACAACCAATATCCAAAGCATTAGAAATATCTTCAACAGTTATTAAGTTATTGATTATATCAATCCAGGAGTTATCAGCCTTTCGCGTAGTATAAGTATTGCGAGCTTTATCACTATGAAAGTTAATTCCCATTAATATTTCGCCTCCCGTTCTTAATTGATTCCGTTAAATGGCTCCGTTTGTCGAATGAGCCGATTTCTTATCTCTCTATTTCATCACAAAATCTTTTGTCCCTTTCACTGTTTTCAGCCATTTCGAAAATGACTTTTCGACCTACAATTAACATTCAACAGCACATAATTTTATGTGGTGTTGTGAATTGTCGTGCTAATGCCTATTCCAATTCACCTCAAATAGAAGCCATAACGTTGATACAACGACAAAAATAGGGATGCCAATTCATAGGCGAGTTGCATCCCTAATCGGTATGCTATTTACTGTTTTCTCCCCGTGTTCCGAACCCCTTATCCGGCACGCGAAATTTTTTTCTAATTCAGTTCCCCAAGTGAAGTCGGCGGTGCAACTCGCGGACTTCTTCAGCAAGCTCCGGAACAGGCCCGTCCACCTCGGTGTCGCGAATCACTTCCAGGATCGGAAGGTTGCGAACGCGGGACTGCGACGGATCCATTCCCATTTCACTGAGCCACTGCGCCAGCTGTTCCGACGAACTGGCGTAGACGATCCGCCCGAGGCCCATCCAGCCGTGGGCGGCGGCGCACATCGGGCAATGCTCGCCGGACGTATAGACCGTCGCCGCTTTTCTTTCTTCCGGCGTCAGATTCCCGGCCGCCCAGCGAGCCAGGGCAAATTCGGGATGCTGCGTGTGATCCCCGCCCGCCACATGGTTGTGGTCCTCTATGAGCACCTCACCGCCGGCTGAAACGAGAATGGAACCGAACGGCTCATCGCCTTTTTCCAAAGCTTCCGCCGCCAGCGCCACGCAGCGGCGCAGGTGTTTCAGGTCTGTTTCATTGATCACTTAAAATCTCCTCCATTCTGCCATAGTTGCTGACTTTCATTTTGGGTCTTCGTTGGAAACTGACAGATCCTGCACTGCTCGGAGGTCATCTTCCAATTGTTCCACTGTGTATTCCAGGCAGGGAATATTCTTCGCTTTCAGCACGTCATAAACCCGGAGAGCATACTCACTCCTGATTCGGCCCATACACCCGCTTCTCCACTGAGGATTCATGCCCCTGCAGGCGTTTCTCCAATGTGTTTTTCCAGTTCACGGCGAGGAGGGCACAGGAGGCGAGAGCGGCGGTGCGTTCCCGGTCGTCTTTGCCGTGGTACATGACGTCGTTGCATTCGGCGATCGTCCACTGGGGATACGGGCGTTCGATCAGTTCGAGATGGATGCCCGATTGGATGGAGCCTTCTTGCAGGACGCGGAAGTACCAGCCGGTCAGCCCGGTGTTCTGGATCCTCAGAGAGAAGTCGAGGACACGGAATCGTCTCGCCGGCTTCCAGCAAGGCCGCCTTGGCTGGGAAACCTGGATCAGCGCATCGCCGAGCCGGTAGGTGTCGCCGATGCAGACGGTGGTTTCATCCATGTCGGTGACGGACAGGTTTTCACCCATTGCGCCTGCGCCTATGGAGTCGAGCTCCAGGTCTTCTTTCCAGTAGTCGTAATGCCGGAGGGGATAGGCGAACAGCGCCTTTTCCGGTCCGCCGTGATTTTTCGTGTCGGCCACCTGGTCGCCAACCAATCCGGTTGTGGTGAGCGTGAGCGGAAGCTCCTTCTCCGTCTTGAAAATGGCGCTTTCCCATTCCCTGTCCATCGGACGCTTGGCGTCCGGGTCGCCCATCGTCTTCACTTTTCCTGTAAATGTTTTGTAGACAAACGGTTGATTCATCATTGCACCTGCCAAATCCATCATATTTTCAGCGTCCGGCCGGTATCCATGCCTTCCGGACAACCATTCTTTCCGTTAATATAATAGTAACAGATAAATCAGACGGGGAAATGCCTATGAAACCAAAAAACAGAACGGCGGGCCTGTTGCTCGTCATGTCGGGGGCTATCTTCTGGGGCGTCGGCGGGACCGTTTCCCAGAAACTGTTCCAGCAATACGGCATCGAGGTGAACTGGCTCGTTTCGACCCGGCTGCTCATCGCCGGCATCCTTCTGCTCGCCGTCCAGTTCCTCTGGAAGGATCGTGCGCAAATCCTGGACGTCTGGCGGAACAAGACGACCGCTTTCCGCCTCGTCCTGTTCGGTCTGCTCGGCATGCTGGCGGTCCAGTATACATACATGGCGTCCATCGACCACGGCAATGCGGCGGTCGCGACGCTCCTGCAATACTTGGCGCCGGTTATGATCATCGTCTATACCGTTTTGCGGAAACAGGCGGTTCTGAGCGGCCGGGACATCGGGACGGTCATCTTGGCACTCGGCGGCTGTTTCCTCCTGCTGACGAACGGTTCGCTCGCCGGGCTGTCCGTCCCGATGCCGGCTATCATTTGGGGCGTCCTGTCGGGCGTATCGCTCGCGTTTTATACACTTTATGCCGTCCCGCTTCTGGCCCGGTTTGATTCCCTCGTTATCGTCGGCTGGGCGATGACGATCGGCGGGGCGGCGCTGAGCTTCATTCATCCGCCGTGGAAAGTAAATCTGGCGGGGCTGCCGCCTGAAGCATACGGCTACCTGATCTTCGTTATCCTCTTCGGGACGATGCTGTCCTTCTGGTTTTACATCGAAAGCCTCCAGAGCCTGGCACCGAAAGAAACGAGTCTCCTCGGCAGCCTGGAGCCGCTTGCCGCCGTGCTCACGACGGTGTTCTGGCTCGGGGAACCATTCGGCTTCTTCCAATGGCTCGGGACGGGCTGCCTCATCGGCATGATCCTGATGCTGGCACTGACCAAAAGTCGGAGGGAGCCTGCCGAGGCGAAGCAGGAAGTGGATTTCTAACGTGTTTATCCGGGGCGGGAGAAAGGGAAAAGGGGATAAAGGGGAAGATTCCATGAGGGAGACGAAAAAGCGCAACCGGCTGTTGCTGCTGTTTGCATCCGGAATGGCGGTCGGGATGTTTGTATTGCCAAAAATGATCGGTTTCTTCTGATAGGAACAGACGGCTGCTCCGAAATGGGAGCAGCCGCGTTTCAATATTCTTTTCGTAATATCCTCGTAATGCCACTTTACCCCTTATCATTACTGTTAGATACTAATGCGAAAATAAACATTAAGTTCTTCATAGATCTCTCGCCTCCATTTTAACTATTGTATGGTGCTTTAACTAATCAAGAAAAGGGAGTCGAAGGAGAGGTGTTTTTATTAAGGAAAAGTAGCGTGTTTTGGTTGGTTATGTTGGCAATCATCGTTGCGGGAGTATCTTTTTTAGTAGCTAATAATGAAAGTTCCGTAAATGAGCCTCCCAAAGAAAGTATAGCCGAAAAAGTATCACATTCATCGGATCAGGTGGGGAGTTTATATGGCCCTGGGAATGAGCAATAAACAAGCGCAGAAGAGAAGAATGAGATTCAGTGCCGCCGGGCAAAAACTCAGTTAAGTTCCCTCACTCTCCTATTCGCCAACCCGAGAAGGGAGGCGGCCAAAATGACAAGGCCGGCAAGGCTCATGGACCAGGAGACCCCCATCTTCTCGAGCAGGAAGCCGAATAGAGCATAGCTGAGGGGCAGAAGCGCAAGGCCGCCGAACATTTCAAAACTGACGACGCGGCCAAGCAGCTTCTCATCGATCAATTCCTGGGTGACGCTATCCCAAATGATGATAAACGCAGTGAGACAGAAACCGATTCCACTGAGTAGCAGGAGGGTCAGCCAAAGAGCGGGCTTTAATGACAGGCACAGGACAAATACGCCGGATAACCCGATAAACAAGTAGTAAAGCACCCCTCTGTTTGATAGTTTGTTGATCTTTCCGATCACGACTGCACAGACCAAGGCTCCGATGGCCATCGAACTTAGAAATAGTCCATATGTCCGGACACCTTGGAAAGCGGATGCTGCATAAACCGGCAGGATGATCACATCGAATGCCGCGATTCCGACATTCGATACGGAACCGATCAAAATGCTAGCCCCGAGCCAGCCCCTCTTTCTGACGGTTTTCCATCCTTCCACAAAGTCATCAAGAAAATTATCGCTGCGGCCGTTTTCCTCCTCATCGGGGACAACTGTCCGAACCGCCACGAGAGTAACCAACAATGCGGACAGAAGGAATGTCACCGCGTTGATCGCATAAGCCACGTACAAACCGATGCTTGCGGCCAAAAACCCACCTATTGCAGGACCAATCATTTCATTTACTTGCTGGGAAATCGATCTTAATGAATTGGCCGAGATGAGCTGGGTCTTCTCAACAATCAACGGAGTGATGCCTCTCACTGCAGGTCTATAAAATGTGCCGATCAAACCGATGATGCCTGTCAGTAAGTAAACATGGATTAACCGGAGTTCCTCAACGACCAGCAGGATGGCGACGCTGAATACCAGCAAGCTTCTGATCAAGTCCGCGATCATCATGATCCTTTTCTTGGGCCATCGATCAACGAATACGCCGCTGGCCAGGAGAAAAACAAGTTGAGGAATGATGAAAATGGATTGCGCCAAACTAAGTTCCACTGCTCCTCCGCCGGCATGGAAGACCAGGAAGGGCAGGCAGGTCGTATAAACAGCCAGACCGAACATCGAAATGCTTTGGCCCGTCCAGAGAAAAAGAAAAGAGCGATTAGAGAGAAGGGAAGCATCCCCCTTTTCCATTTATTCAACCTCCTGTTACGACGAAACGAGGGCGCGGGAAGTGTCCTCGTGTTCTGATTAAATAGATTTATTAACATTTTTCAGAAGGAGAAAAGGGGTCGCCCCCAAACTCTGGGGGCCTACTGTTTAGACTTCTCTTCCTTTTTCCATTTGGTGTACATATAGACCACATCACCAACCACAATAAAAGTAGCTACAAGCGGCAACCACACTTTAATATAGACATTGTCGAAATCACGATTGCCTTCCACCCCTGTTGCAACTGAGATAACCCAGTACAAAAACGCAAGGGAGAAAGCACCGCCCCAAATAGAACGAATAAACTTGCCTTTGGTATCCAGGTCTCGGTACCGGATTTTGAAATCCCCCTTCACACCACCACCTCCACAATTATTTTACCATATTTTCAGAAAACCCCAACGAGGTGCGAAGCATCTTATGCCGTTCAAAACAGCCTCCAAAACCAGTGCTGGTTCGGAGGCTGTTTGTGTGTCTGAATCTTCTTCATGTCATTTTCTTCTCAGTGCCAATTCCCGCCTCGATACGGCCCTTTCCTGAACGGCAGCCACCAGTTCCATTTCCCGAACAGCTTCATGAGGCTCGGGACGAGGAGGAGGCGGATGATCGTGGCGTCGATGGCGACAGCGATTGCGATGCCGACGCCGATCTGCTTGACCGGCATGACGTCGGTGAAGGCGAATGCGCCGGTGAGGACGATCATGATGAGCGCCGCGGAGGTGATGATCTTGCTCGTTGCGGCGAGCCCTTCGACGGTCGCGCGGTCGTTGTCGAAGTCCTTCGTGTATTCCTCCTGGATGCGCGAGATAAGGAACACTTCGTAGTCCATGCTGAGTCCGAACACGAGGCTGAAGACGAGCACCGGGATGATGAGCGCGATCGTGCCGGCTTCAAGCCCGAAGTGGCCCCACTGGAAGATGTAGACGAGCGCGCCGAATGCAGCCGACAGCCCGATAATGTTCATGAGGATCGCCTTCAGCGGGATGAGCACGGAGCGGAAGGCGATCATGAGGATGATGAACGTCGAGACGACGATCAGGGCGAGCACCCAGCCGATTTTGTCCCAGATCTCATCGAAGATCTCCTGGTTGAACTTCGGATAGCCGCCGACGGACAGGTTCCACTCGGTATGTTTGTCCGCCCAGTCGCGGGCCCAGTCCTGGGCTTCCGCGGAGGCGCCGTCCGGCTTGAGCGTCACCGGGACGAGAAGGGAATCGCCGTCCGTGAAGGCATCCAGGAGTGGCTCGAGTGCAGCGGCGGCCTGCGGGGACTGTGCGGCCAGCATCCATTCGTCGGCTCCGCCGATGTCGCCTTCCGTGAAGATCGTTGTGACGCCATCCGTCCGCGGGTCGTCCAGCAGGGCATCCTGGATCTTTTCGATTTCCCGGATGCCGTTCTCGTCATCCCATCCGCCATCGGATTCTGCAATGAGATAGGCGTTCGAGTTGCTGAGGCCGAACTCGTCCTCGATCCTCTCGAAGGCCAGCCGGGAATCGTTCGTTTTCGGCAATGAATCCATTTCCGGGATGGTGAGTTCCATGTCCTTCACCGGAATCACGAAGATGCCGAGCACGAGGACGGCGCCAATCGTCACGAGCACCGGCCGACGGATGACCCGTTCGGCGAACTTCCGCCAGCCGGTCGCCCCGTTTTCCTTCACTTTGATGACGGTCCATTTGTTCAGTCGGTCACCGAGCACGAGGAGGACCGACGGCAGCAGCGTGAGCGAAGTCAGGACGGCGAGCGCGACGAGGATCATGCCGCCGAGCCCGATATTCTGGAAGATCTCGACACGGATGATGAACATGGCGCCGAGCCCGATAAACACGCAGAACGCCGAGAACAGCACCGAGCGCCCGGCGGTCAGGATGGTCGTCCGGACTGCATCTGCGACCGGCTGTTTTCTTCGCTCTTCGCGGTACCGGTTGATGAAGAGGAGCGAGAAGTCGATGGAGAGGGCGAGTCCGAGCATCGGGACGATGTTCATGATGAAGATCGACAGGTCCACCGAGCCGCCGAGGATCGTCAGGATGCCGAACGTCGTCAGCACGGTCGCAATCGCGACGAAGAACGGCACGAGCGCCGCGACGACCGAACCGAATGCGAGCAGCAGGACGATAAGTGCAATCGGCAGCCCGATCGCCTCCGCCTTGATCAAGTCGCGCTGGCTTGCCTTGTTGATGTCTTCTGTGATCGCGGACCCGCCGGTGAGCGTCGTGCCGCTTTCCTTCACCGCCTTGCGGATGTCGGCCACTGCGGCCGGCATATCCGCTTCATCATCAAACTGGAGCATCGCATAAGACAGCTCATCCGAATGGAGCGCGGCGTCATCAAGCGGGGAGACGATGTCCTCGGTGATGCCGAGCGCCTCCACCCGGTCCAGCTCCTGCCCGACCTTCTCGTCGGACAGCCCGTCAAAAACGAGGAACAAGGTCTCCGCCGGCATGCCGAACTCGTCGGCCACCCGTTCCATCACCTGTTCGTGCTCGCCGTCCATCCGGAACCCGTCGCCTTCGAGGACGCCGGGCAGCTTCACGGCCTGGAACGCCATGAACCCCGCGAGGAGAATCCAAAACGCAATGATCCACTTCGGAAAGCGGATTACGAAATTTGCCAAAAGGCGCACGGCACGTCTTCCTTTCCCTGCAATTAATCAAATCTTTCTATCATCAGTTTACAGGACGAAGGGCGGGGTGTCGTGCGGGAGGGGGGCCAAAAGTCGAGAGTGGAAAAGCAAAACCCGATCGTTACAGTTTGGATAAAGGAAAATGATATAATTATTTGAGAACTCAACAAACATGCTGGGGAGGGAATTCAGATGAAGTGGAGCGAAGTTCAAAAGGCCTTTCCAAATCGGTGGGTCTTAATCGAGGCTGTAAAGGCACATACGAGCGATCGCAACGAACGGATTCTTGAAGATGTAGCGGCATTAAAGTCGTTTAGCGACTCTCCGGGCGCAATGAAGGCATATCAAGAGCTTCACCGAGAAAATCCGGCGCGGGAGTTGTACGTTCTTCATACCAATCGCAGCAACCCGCAAATCATTGAAAAGAAGTGGGTGGGCCTCAGGCGATAAAGAAGTTATTTATGGAGGATGGCCTGTTGCTCGCAGACATTGACTTGACATATAAAGGTCTAATTGACACCGGATCAGCAGGCACAGTCATTTCTTCAGACCGAGCCGAATTCATCGGAATTATTCCGGAGGAAAATGACGTCATATACCGAATTAGCGGGGTGGGAGGCTCTGAGTTTGTATTTTCCAAAGTCATTGATTCCATTCGGATTGGATCTTCAGAGGCAAAGGATTTTCATACTGAAGTCGGAGCAATGAATTATGGTTTTGACTTGGATGGCATCATCGGGCTGGATTTGTTGATGCATATGAAGGCGACAATCCATTTGGATAAATTAACAATTGACTTTAGCTGTTGAAAATGAAAAGAGGACGGCCATCGCCATCCTCTTCCTCACTCATTCAAACCCCTTGTCCCGCCAGGATCCGGTCGTTGATCTGGTCACCGACTTCTTCGGTGGTGATGCCGAGTGCCAGGGCGATTTCGTGGAACAGCAGGTTCTGGATCATCGCCAGGGTTTTGCGGTCCTGGTCGTACATTTTCTGGTCCGTGGTCAACTGCCGGGTGATCAGGGCGTTGGCGACCTGGGCGATCTCTTTCCGGTTCCCGTTGCGGACCAGCAGGTCGTAGGCACGCCCCCGCTGCCTGGTATCCTCGATCCATTCGATGTCCGGCCGGCCGAATGATTCCATGAGCTCCGCCGCTTCGCCCCGGGTCATCACCTTCATGATCTTCTGCTTTTTCCCGTCTGCGGGCGTGCTGATCTTCAGCGTGGGCTCGGCAAGCGGGTGCAGCAAGTAATATGTCCGTGTCTGGCCAAATAAGTCTTTCTCGCAAATGTCCGTGATCTTGCAGAGTCCGTGTTTCGCATAAACGACGACATCCCCTATCTCAAACATCCGCATGACTCCTTCCGGTTGATTCGTCAACCTGGTTTACATCTATTATACGCAACTTTTGCATTTTGGTCAACCTGGTTGACAATTTAGGCGTTACTTGTCATGATAAGCACAAAACAAACTGTCATCCAAAGGGGAAGGATTTTATGGAGATGCGCACGATGGACCTGCTGGAATTGCTCGGGGAGCGTCATTCCCAGCTTCGCCGGCTGGCGGAAGAGCGCTGGGCCGCGCATTCGGACATCGAAATTTCCAATTCGGAGTGGCTCATCCTGGCAAAAATCGGCGAAGGCGAACCCACAATCGCGAATGTCGCCAAGCAGGTGGGCATCACCCGGCAGGCGACGCACAAACTCATTAAAAAGATGGTCGCCAAAGAACTTGTGGAAGTGAACGATGCCGAGGACAACAAGAAGGTGAAACGCGTCCGGCTGTCAAAGCTCGGGAAGCAGTGCTTCGAGGAAAACAACGGGCTGAAGGCGGAGCTGGAACAGGAACTGGAGGGCGTGATCGGCGCCGGGCAGGTGGAGCGCCTGAAGACGATTTTATCGATGGACTGGAACGTGGAGAAACCGGGAACAGGGGAGTAGAGCGGAAAGGAGGGAATGCCATGAAACGTCTGTCGGTGACCGAGTGGGTCCTGCTCGGGATCGGACTCATCATCCTCATCGCGTCATTCTTCAACCGGGGCCTGTTCCGGTATATGTTCCTCGCGTTTGCGCTTGCCTTCGTCTACCGGGTCGTCCGGCCGAAGGAAGGGGAAAAGCGGTCGTGGAACCTCCTGATTGTGCTCATCCTGCTGCTCGGATTCTTCTTCGCCGCTCCGTAAACGGAAGGGGGGCCAGACCTGATGCGCAAGCCTGAATGGCTTTTCTTATTCCTCGTTATCGTTGTTGGAATCGGGGCCCTTTTCAAGCCGTTTCTGCTTCGGTACCTGTTTCTCGTGCTGGCCGCCTCGTTCGCCTACCGGCTCATCCGGCCCCTGCCGGGAAAGGAAAGACACCGATGGCTGAACCTGATCGGTGTGGGGATTGGACTGCTGGCGTTCATTCTCATTCAACCTGAATAAAAGCAAATGGCCGCCGCCCCGAAAAATGGAGCGGCGGCTTTGATTCCGCAACAGGAAAAAACGCCGCCTCCCGAAGGAGACGGCGTTTTGTTGTCGTGATCTAAAATTAGATTTTTACGACGTTCGCAGCTTGGAGACCACGTGGGCCTTCCTCGATTTCGAATTCAACTTCTTGACCTTCATCAAGGGACTTGAAACCGTCTTGCTGGATAGCGGAGAAGTGTACGAATACATCGTCGCCATCTTCACGTTCGATGAAGCCGAAGCCCTTTTCTGCGTTGAACCATTTTACTTTACCTTGTTCCATGTTTGTTTCCTCCTTGCGTGCTTGTGGCACACGTGTGTTACTATCCTTGCTCAAGTCCTGATCAGTCAAGATGAAATTGGATCCATCCGAACGTCACGCCGAACAAAAATAATTCATTATCATCATAACAGCTCTGGGAAATTCGTGCAAGCCTTTTGCCGCAACTTCAAGAAGACAGACCTCTGTCTTTAAAAGATTCTGCTCTTCCGCCAAAGTTTTCCGAACTTTTGAAACCTCGGGCGCGACTCACCCGTATATGTATTTTAGCAGACGGCGGAGGTGGGGGAAATGGAATTGTTCGGGCTGCCGGTGACCCAGCTGTATCTGATCGTGCTCGTGGTCGCCGGCCTGGCAACGGTGCTGTATCTGTTTTTCGGAGATGTGGCGGATGGCGCCGGGGAAGCACTGCCGTTCGTCAATCCTGCGGTGATCCTCGCATTCCTGACGTTCCTGTCGGCGGCCGGGTTCATCCTGGAGAAGACGACCGGCATGGGAAGCGGCGTCATCCTGGCGATTTCAGCAGCGGGAGCGGGGGTCTTATCGTTTCTTCTTTATTTCTTCGTGCTGCTGCCGCTCCGGTCCGCGGAGGCCTCGACCGCCTACACGGATGAGTCGCTGCTCGGCGAAGTCGGGCGCGTGATCGTGCCGGTGCCGGCGGACGGGTTCGGCGAAGTCGTCATCGAGACGGTGAACGGCCTCATCCCGAAGCGGGCGGCCGGCTACGAAAACTCGGAGATCGCCTACGGCAAGGAAGTGCTCATCCTGGAAATCGAGGACGGGGCACTGATCGTGAAGGAATACGAACCGTTCCGCTTTCCCGACGCAACCTGAGCCGCCGCCCGTCTCGTCTTTGTCCAGTCGCTCAAGTCATTTACACCTAAAAGGGGGAAACAGTCATGGTATGGATTGCAGTCGGCATTGCGGCGTTCGTGCTGCTCGCCATCATCGGCGTCTACGTGACGCGCTACCGGACGGCCGGTCCGGACGAGGCGCTCATCGTCACGGGGAGCTACCTCGGTTCGAAGAACGTGCACACGGACGGCTCCGGCAATAAAATCAAGATCATCCGCGGCGGCGGGACATTCGTCCTTCCGGTGTTCCAGCAGGCGGCTCCGCTCAGCCTGCTTTCGAGCAAGCTCGAAGTGACGACGCCGGAAGTGTACACCGAGCAGGGTGTGCCGGTCATGGCGGACGGCACGGCGATCATCAAGATCGGCGGCTCGATCACCGAAATCGCGACCGCCGCCGAGCAGTTCCTCGGCAAGGCGAAGGAAGACCGCGAAAACGAGGCGAAGGAAGTCCTTGAGGGCCACCTCCGCTCGATCCTCGGGTCGATGACCGTCGAAGAGATCTACAAGAACCGCGACAAGTTCTCGCAGGAAGTGCAGCGCGTCGCTTCGCACGACCTTGCGAAGATGGGCCTCGTCATCGTCTCGTTCACGATCAAGGACGTCCGCGACAAGAACGGCTACCTCGACTCGCTCGGGAAGCCGCGGATTGCCCAGGTGAAGCGCGACGCCGATATTGCGACGGCGGAAGCGGAAAAAGAGACGCGCATCAAGCGGGCGGAAGCCGACAAGAATGCCATGCAGGCAGAGCTTGCGCGTGCCACGGAGATCGCGGAATCGGAAAAGGACAACCAGCTGAAAGTCGCCGAATACCGGCGCGAGCAGGACGTCGCGAAAGCGCGTGCCGACCAGGCGTACGAACTGGAATCGGCCCGCGCCAAGCAGGAAGTGACCGAACAGGAAATGCAGGTCCGCATCATCGAGCGCCAGAAGCAGATCGAGCTCGAGGAAAAGGAAATCCAGCGCCGCGAGCGCCAGTACGACTCCGAAGTGAAGAAAAAGGCCGATGCCGACCGTTATGCGGTGGAACAGAACGCGGCCGCAGAAAAGGCAAAGCAGCTCGCCGAGGCAGACGCCGAGAAATACCGCATCGAGGCACGTGCAAAAGCCGACGCCGAAAAAGTCCGGCTCGACGGAACGGCCAAGGCTGAATCCGAGCGGGCGCAGGGTGAGGCCGAAGCGGATGTCATCCGCCTGAAAGGCCTCGCCGAGGCGGAGGCGAAGCGCAAGATTGCCGAAGCGTTCGAGCAGTACGGCCAGGCCGCGGTCCTCGACATGATCGTCCGCATGATGCCGGAATACGCGAAGAACGTCGCGGCGCCGCTAAGCAATATCGACAAGCTCACCGTCGTCGACACGGGCAGCGGCGAAGGCGGCGGCGCGAACCGCGTCACCGGCTACGCCACAAGCCTCATGACCGGACTCCAGGAATCGCTCAAAGCCTCGTCCGGCATCGACGTGAAGGAAATGCTCGAAAACTACTCGGGCAAGCACAACCTTCGGCCGAGCCTCGATGACATCGCCTTTGAAATGAAGGAAAAGCGGGAGAAGGAAAACCCGCAAGCCGCACAGCCGGAAGACGAATCGCCGGCGGATGATGTGGAGACCGTGGAAGTTTAATAGAGAAGAAAGCCGGAGACCGTCCTGTGATGCAGGTGCGGTCTCCGGCTTTTTGATTGGATGGGTATCCTAACCGGCAATCGGACGCGGCTTCCCGAACAGATAACCCTGGAACAGCTGGAATCCGGCATCTTTCAGCCAGCGGAATTCCGCTTCTTCCTCGATGCCCTCGGCGAGCGGGACGCCGCCGGTGGACCGGGTCGCTTCAAGCACTTCAAGCGCGACTTTCTGCTTTTGGGGGTCGAGATGGACACCGGTGACATATTGCCGGTCGAGTTTCGTGTAGTACGGCTTCATCTCCCGGATCGTCTCGACCGTATTAAATCCGGCACCGATATCATCGAGCGCATAGCGGAATCCGTTTTTTCGGTAATAGTCGAGAATCCGCTTCAGGTGTGCCTGATCCTTCACCTTTTCCGTCTCGACGACTTCGAAGACGAAGCGGGAAGGGTCGATGCCCAGTTCGTTCGCCAACAATACCGTCGAGCGGAGGCAATGCTCGGACGAATAAATGGAGTTCGGGACAAAATTGATGAACACACGAGAACCAACGGCGGCCGACTGGCGGACAGCATTCATCCGGCATACCCGGTCAAGCGCATACAAACGGTTCCGGGTCCTGGCAGCTTCAAACACCGGAAACGGGGAAAGCACTTCCCCGTTTTCGCTCCGGAAACGGGCCAGCATTTCATGGGCATACAGCGTGCCGTCCCGGTCAACAATCGGCTGAATGTGGAAATGGACGGCTTCCGTGTCGATGATCTGGTCGATCCACTTGGCATCCAGCAGGGAGGCGGCCTCTCCGATCGGACGCCACTCGCCGCGGTCGATCCGGAACCGGATATGGGCTGTATCCATATGCCGGTCCATATAGTCGAGGAGCCCCTTCACCGCGGCTTCCCGTACGGTGAGCCGGCTGCCTTCCTCGCGGATGAGCAGACCGGCTTCATTCAGATAGCGGCGGATGGACGGGAGATGCGTTTCGTTGCCGGGTGTTGAAAACTCGATTTCAAATTCAATTGCCTGAGGCCTGCAGATGTCGCAGAACATGGGGGGTCACCTTGCTTTCGGGCTTGTCCGGCGTGTTGTCCGGCGGAATCAGTATGAATAGGCGTTTGGAAGCTGCTTGATTGATCTGTCTATCATTATATTCCAGAAGTCGGCAGGAGGCACGTTTAGGAGGGAAGTGATTCTGTTTGCTTAACATTCACAACGATTTGCTTAACATTCGGGGACGGTTGCTTAACATTCGGAGACGGTTGCTTAACATTCAAGGGCCTTTGCTTAACATTCACCGGTTTTGAACCTTATCTTAAGAATTTCTTCACTTTCCCCCTCGCTTTTCCTTCAGATTTCCCTTCTATACTGAAGTCAGCACTCATTA
The DNA here is from genome assembly GCF_000826125.2 of Bhargavaea cecembensis. Lineage (GTDB taxonomy): Bacteria > Bacillota > Bacilli > Bacillales_A > Planococcaceae > Bhargavaea > Bhargavaea cecembensis_B. The sequence continues at coordinate 127,694 of NZ_LN651372.1, read as the reverse complement.
TTGGAGGAATGAACATGATCGAAGTGAAAGGGCTGGCCCATTCGTTCCGGGTCGGCAAGAAGGGGAAGGAGACGGAAGTGCCGGTCCTCAAGGGGCTGACCCTCCAGGCGGCAGACGGGGAGATCGTGTCGATCGTCGGGCGGAGCGGTTCCGGGAAATCGACGCTGCTTCATATACTCGCAGGGTTCCTACAGCCTGACCGGGGCCAGGTGCTCGTGGACGGCACGGATCTGACGGCGATGACTGAAGCGCAGCGGGCGGCGTACCGGCTGGATCATTTCGGATTCGTGTTCCAGAACTTTCAGCTCATGCCGGGCCTGACAGCGTTCGAGAACGTCGAGCTGCCGCTCACGCTGAAGGGAGTTCCGGCCGCCGAACGCAGGCGCAAGGTGGAGGAACTTCTCAAAAACGTCGGACTGAGCGACATCCGGAGCCATTATCCGAACGAATTGTCCGGCGGCCAGCAGCAGCGGGTCGGCATCGCCCGGGCGCTGATCACTGAGCCGCCGATTATTTTCGCGGACGAGCCGACCGGCAGCCTGGACTCCGAGACGGAGCAGGACATCCTGTTGCTCATCCAGTCGCTCAACCGCACGTACGGCATCACGTTCGTCATCATCACGCATGATGATGAAGTCGCCGCGATCGCGGACCGGACGTACCGGATGCATGACGGCGAACTCGCGGAAGGGGGCCTCCGCCATGTCATTTAAAGATCAGATCGCCTTCGTCCGCCAGCACATCCGGCGCAACCGGCTGCGTGTGTTCATGACGGTGCTCGCCGCCACGATGGGCACGGCGTTCCTGATTGTCCTCGCGTCGGTCGGGTTCGGCCTGCACAAGACGATCAAAGACGAAGTCCTGTCCAATCAGATGATCACACAGGTGGAAGTGTACAGCGAGGAACTGACGGACGCGAAAACAGATGCAATGAAGGAAATGGATCACGTGAAGTCGGTCGTCCACCGCAAACAGCTGTCCCCGACCGCGTTCGCAGAACTGGATGGCTATACGGCCGGGCTCAATGCCTACTTCACTGATTTTAGCGAAGAGGAGACCTCGGGCTTCAAGCTGGCGGAAGGACGCTTCCCGGAAAATCCGGACGAAATCGTTGTCGGCTCCGGGTTCGCAGAGCAGCTGAGCGACGAAAAGGCGACCGTGAAGGAAGGCGAAGAGCTGCCGACCTACAAGGAAGACCTGCTCGGAAAGACGGTCACATTCCGGTTTGATCCGCTTGAAGAAGGTGCGGTGTCGGAGGAATGGCCGCTCAAGATCGTCGGTATCAAGGAAGCTCCCGGCAAAGACTGGGCGTTTGACGGCTATCTGTACATGGACCACCGGCTGATGCCCGAGATGGAAAAGGGCTTTGCCGCCGTTTCCCCGGAGCCGGAGGAAGGTGTGGAGCCGGACCCGTTCACTTATCCGCAGGTGAACGTCTATGTCGACAAGCTGGAAAATGTCAAAAGCGTCACTACCGCATTGAAGGATGACGGCTATTCGGTCTACTCGGTATCAGAGGAGATCGAGCAGCTCGACGTCTTCTTCCTGGCACTCAAGGCGGGCCTCGTCTTTGTCGGCACGATCGCCATCCTGATCGCCTCGATCGGCATCTTCAACACGATGACGATGGCGGTCACGGAACGCACGCGGGAAATCGGCGTCATGAAGGCGCTCGGTGCAGGGCCGAAGCTCATCCAGCGGCTCTTCCTCATGGAAAGCGCCTGGATCGGAATTGTCGGGACCGTGATCGCGGTCGTCATCTCCTACGGTGTGAGCTTTGCCGCAAACGCCGTGCTGCCGGTAATCGTGACGGCGGCCCTCGGGGAAGACGGCGCCGACCTCGGTGTGACGTTCTCCGTCATCCCGTGGCAGCTCGTCCTCATCGCATCGGCCATCAGCCTCGGCGTCGCCATGATCTCCGGCTGGCGCCCGGCTAGAAAAGCGACGAAGACGGACGTGATCGGCGCGCTGAGGCATGAACTTTAATGGGACGTATGAAGGAGGGGCTTCGGCTCCTCTTTTTTGTCTGACATAAAGTTGGCGAAACTCCCGTGCGCCGTCGCGCCGAGTCCGTGATAGACTTTGGATATTGGAGTTGATCATATGGTGAAATCAATCAATCACGAGGGCTTGCTGACGGAAGCCGCACGTTTTATCCGCGATTGCTACGGGGAACTGGGCTTTCCGCCTGAGCAGCAGGAGAAGAGGATCCGGGAAATCGAAGAAGAGATCGGGCAAAGCGGTACATATACCCATACCCATGATGAACTTGTGCACGGGGCGAAAATGGCCTGGCGCAACAGCAACCGCTGCATCGGCCGGCTGCTCTGGGAGACGCTTGAGGTCTTTGATGAACGGGAGACAAAAACGGCGGAAGAGGCCTATGACAAGCTCGCCCGGCACATCCGATATGCGACAAATGGAGGCAATATCCGCTCGACGATCACCGTCTTCCCGCCCCGAAAGAACGGGATCGACTCGATCCGCATCCGCAACCACCAGCTGATCCGGTATGCCGGCTACCGGGAAGGAGAGTCGGTCACCGGAGATCCGGCTTCCGTCGGGTTCACACAGGCTTGCGAGCGGCTTGGATGGCGCGGAGAGGGGACGCCGTTCGATGTGCTTCCGCTCATGATCGAAGAGTACGGACAAGAGCCGAAACTGTTTCCGATCCCGGAAGAGCTGATCATGGAAGTCCCGATCATCCATCCGGACATCCCCGGTTTTGCGGGTCTCGGCGTCCGGTGGTATGCGGTCCCGATCATTTCCGACATGCGTCTTGAAATCGGCGGCATTGATTACCCGATGGCCCCGTTCAACGGATGGTACATGGGGACGGAAATCGGGGCGCGGAATCTCGCGGACGCGGACCGCTATGATCTGCTTCCATCCGTTGCCCGGCTGATGGGCCTCGACACCCGGTCAGCCCGGTCCCTCTGGATCGACAGGGCGCTCGTCGAACTGAACGTCGCGGTCCTGCACTCCTACCAGCAGGCAGGCGTCACACTCGTCGACCACCATACCGCCGCCCGCCAGTTCCGGGCATTTGAGAAGAAGGAGCAAGACGCCGGCCGGGCGGTCACCGGCAACTGGACCTGGCTGATCCCGCCGCTCTCACCGGCCTCCACGCATCTATTCCACCGACCGTATGACAATGAAGTCCTGACGCCGAACTTCTTTTATCAGAAAGACTGAAAGTGACCCGTCTCCGAAAGAGGAGGCGGGTTTTTGTGAATGCATGACCGGTTGCTGTCCATCCCGCCATGCTTGGCGCCCCTCTATTGTATCCCCGGCGGAAATGTAGCAAAATAGAGGATGGATTGAATCAATAGAGACGGAAAGGATGAGGAATGATGGAATACCGCATCGAACATGATACGATCGGCGAGATCAAGGTGCCGGCGGACAAACTGTGGGGCGCGCAGACACAGCGGAGCAAGCAGAACTTCCGGATCGGCGGTGAAAAGATGCCGAAGGAGATCGTCAAGGCGTTCGCCCACCTGAAGAAAGCGGCGGCGATCACGAGCAACAAACTCGGCAACCTGACCGACGCAAAGGCGAAGGCGATTTCAGCGGCAGCCGACGAGGTTCTTGAAGGCGAGCTCGACGACAACTTCCCGCTCGTTGTCTGGCAGACCGGCTCCGGCACGCAGTCGAACATGAACATGAACGAAGTGCTCGCCCACCGCGGCAACGAGCTTCTTGAGGAGTGGGGCGAGGAAGACCGCCTCCACCCGAACGATGACGTGAACAAGTCCCAGTCGTCGAACGACACATTCCCGACGGCGCTCCACGTGGCATCCGTCACGTCGGTCATCGAGAACCTCCTGCCGGCGATCGATGTTCTCAAAGAGACACTCGACAAGAAGGCGAAGGAATTCGACGATGTGATCAAGATCGGCCGGACGCACCTGCAGGATGCAACGCCGCTCACACTCGGCCAGGAAATCAGCGGCTGGGTGCGCATGCTGGAAAAAGACCGCGTGATGGTCGAGCAGGCGGTCGGGCAAATGAAGGAACTTGCGATCGGCGGCACGGCGGTCGGCACGGGCCTCAACGCACCGGAAGGCTTCGGCGACCAGGTGGCAGCTCAGATCAGCGAACAGGTCGGCATCAAGTTCACATCTGCAGAAAATAAATTCCAGGCGCTCACGAGCTATGACGAAGCCGTCTTCACACACGGCGCGGTCAAGGCGCTCGCGGCGGACCTCATGAAGATCGCAAACGACGTGCGCTGGCTCGCAAGCGGCCCGCGCTCGGGCATCGGCGAAATCACGATCCCCGCGAACGAGCCGGGCAGCTCGATCATGCCGGGCAAAGTGAACCCGACGCAGAGCGAGGCGCTCACGATGGTCGTCGCCCAGGTCATGGGGAACGACGCGACAATCGGATTTGCCGCAAGCCAAGGCAACTTCGAACTGAACGTATTCAAGCCGGTCATCGCCTACAACTTCCTCCAGTCGGTCCGCCTCCTGTCCGACGCGATGATCAGCTTCAACAACAACTGCGCAGTCGGCATCGAGCCGAACAAAGAGAAGATCCAGGAACTCCTGGACAATTCGCTCATGCTCGTCACCGCGCTCAACCCGCACATCGGTTATGAAAATGCGGCGAAGATCGCAAAAACCGCACACGCGGAAGGCACCACGCTGAAGGAATCCGCCGTCAAATCCGGCCTCCTCACAGCCGAACAGTTCGACGAATGGGTCGTTCCGTCGAAGATGATCGGACGTTAATAGGAATGAATGAAGCAGCCGGAGACTCGTGTCTCAGGCTGCTCTTTTGTACTGTGGAAACTCCGGTGGATAAGGAGCAAATAAAATATATGGTATCGAATTAATGTAAACATGAAAAGGAACTTCATTTATCCATTTTTAAAAAAGTTTCAATAGTTTATTGAAAAGAACACAGAATTGTGAAAAAATATTTGAAAAGGAGGAGAAATAATGAAGAACAAGCTAAGGGCAGGACTCTTTGCCCTATTACTTTCAACCGGATTGTCGCCTATTGCCCATGCGGACTCAAGCAACGGTTTGCCGGGGTGTGGAATTTATAGTGAAAATCCTATTGAATCGAATTTTCAAGTATTAGAACAGCAAAAATTGAATAACCCAATTACCATTCAATGCGGCACAGCTGGTAACGCTTGGAATGGCATTAAATCAACAGCAAGATTGACAAACGATACTGGGAAAGTATTGAATTACAGAAAATCGGGTGGAAATCTTTAGAGGAATCGGGATTTTGATAAAATGCCCGGGAAGGTACAGGGAGCGGGCGAAGGAACTACTTTAAAAAAACTTCCTGACGGTAGGACGTTAACATCTTATACGAGCAGGGATGGAACCATTTCCCTTTCCTTTCCTTCCACGGCTAAAAGCGGGTATACTGATAAAATTAGATATGATTAATAAGTTAAATTCATAGTTGTAAGGGAGGATGAAATGGAAGAAATGATTTTGGAATCATGGCAGCCTGTCACGAACTTGGAGAGGAACGGCGTGTGTCAGACAAAACTGGAGATATCAGGAGAGGGATTGACGATTCATTTAGAGGATTTGAAAGGCAATCAAGTTCGGGTTCTATATGATCAAATGTCGCAGATTCATGACCATGTGTGGACGTTCAGATATACGGGGGAAGGCCCGAGAAACAATTTAGTAAAGCTTATGCAGACAGCAGATGCCAGAGCGGTTGGATTGAAAAGAGAAAGTGAGAGCTTTTATAAAGTAAAAAACTCCGATCTAATCAGGTGGTTTGACCAGTTGCCTTGGATGGGGAGCCAAGAGTATCCGAATGTAGAGCATCACCTGTATTTCACAATGAATGAAGTGTTTGAAGTTGTTGCAGATTATGAGCCGAAGTTCATATATGATTAACCGGACGACGACGTTAACTAGGGTCAGTTGCCAGTTTGCAGACTGCCAGCCACATGCTCTGCCGGTGACCAGAATTTGGATATTCTAAAGGAAAAGCGTGCTGGTGAATAAAAGATAACATGGTCTCCACCCGTTCCTAAATTCTTCATCAGCCCAATTTTCATGAAACTGTCACTCCACTTCCCATCCGCCATCCGGTATAGTGGTGCCAAAGGAGTGAACTTTGGTTATGAAAAAGAAGCTCATTTATCTACTCGCGGCTGCGGGCCTCATCCTCTCCGCCTGCGGCAATGAAGCGGCGAAAGAGAAGCCGGAGAAGGACGCAGAAGCACATGCGGGACACGACCATGCGGCACCGACCGAACGTAAAGTGAAGGAAGACCAGACTGTCCAACCGAACGGCGACCTCCAGGAAGTGACGGCGTCCGCGGATAAACTGCCTTCATTCCTCGATGACAAACCGGAAGACATGCGGCTCGTCTATCAGGTGGCGGGGGCCGCGACCGACATTCTCGAATGGATGCCGTGCTACTGCGGCTGCGGGGACAGCGCCGGCCACAAAAACAACTTGAACTGCTTCATTTCCGAAGTGAAGGAAGACGGCTCGGTCGTCTGGGACGACCACGGCACGCGCTGCCTCACTTGCCTGGAGATTGCGGTTGATTCCGTAAAGATGGCGAAGGATGGAAAATCACTGAAGGAAATCCGCGAAACCATCGATGAGACCTATAAAGAGGGCTTTGCCGAACCGACTCCAACGCCCATGCCGGCTTGAGGGGCCGGTTTTTTATTTACAACAGAAAAGGGGCTGTCCAGAAAGTCGATAAAAACGACTTTCTGTGACAGCCCCTTTCTGTTTTTTATCTCTCTCAAAAAAATAGAAAAAGACCGCTGCCTTTTGTAGAATGGAGTCACCACAACAACACACACAAAGGAGCGATCTTTTTATGTGCAATCCGAAGACTGCTACAACAGAGTATATCACAGAAATGGAGATCTTGGCAGAGGTGAACAAGCCTGAGGAAAAACGTCCAAAACGCCGGTTGGCGCCTGTCTTCAACCCCTATGATAACCGCCAGTCCTTCGCCATCTTCGATGTCGAATCGCTGGTTCCCGATGACCATGTGGCACGTGTCATTGATGAAATGATCGAGACGATTCCGGATGATCAGCTCATTGCGCATTATTCCGGAGGCGGCCGCAGTTCTTACCACCCGAAGATGATGCTTAAGATCATTCTTTACGCCTACTCCCAAAAGGAATATTCCTGCCGGCGCATTGAAAAGCTGACAAGGGAAAGCATTCCTGCTATGTGGCTGGCCGCCGGCCAGCTTCCCGACTACCGGACCATCAATGAGTTCCGCGGGGTCCGAATGCCCAAGATGATCGATGATTTATTCGAAGCGATGGTGATGGAATTGCATCATCGCGGCTTCATTGACTTTGAAAATTACTTCCTCGATGGGACGAAAATCGAGGCGGATGCCAATAAATATTCCTTTGTATTCAAGAAAGCGGTGTTGGGATACGAGGAAAAGCTGAAAAAGAAAATCAGCGAGACCCTGCAGGAGATCCATGAGATTGCAGAGGCAGAGGGATTCGAAATGGGAAGTCTGCCTGAAGGTGATCCTTCGGTGGAGGAACTGATGGAGACCGTCTCCCGTTTGGAAGGACAGGAAGAGATCCTGACGGACAAAAGTGAGAAAGAGACAGATACAGCGGTCCGCAAGGGAATCCGTAGAAAACGCTCGATGATCCGCAGGAAGCTCAAGTTGGTCCGGGATGACTTCATTCCGAGGAAAGAGAAATATGCTGCCCAGCTTGAGGTTTGCGGAGAAGACCGGAATAGCTACTCGAAGACAGACCCGGATGCCACATTCATGCGGATGAAAGAAGATCATATGAAAAACGGGCAGCTCAAGCCCGGATACAATATCCAGATGGCCACCGAAAACCAATTTGTTCTCTTCTATTCTGTTCACCAGCGGCCCACAGACACCCGGTGTCTGATCCCACACATGGAAGCCTACCGGGAAACTGCGCTGCCGATGCCAAAGCGCATTGTCGCGGATGCGGGATATGGAAGTGAGGAGAATTACCTGTATCTTCTCGGAGAGGAAGACGGAGAAGCGGTTGCCGATTTTCTAATCCCGTATAACACCTACTTGAAAGAACAATCGCGCAGTTATAAGAAAAACGCATACAACGCCAAGAACTGGGCGTATCACGAAGAGGATGATCTGTTCGTCTGTCCGAACGGACGGAAAGTCCGCTTCAAGAAATACATGAAAAAGAAAAATGCGTCTGGCTTCGTCCAGGATTTCAAAATCTATGAGTGCGAGGATTGCAGTGACTGCCCGTTGAAAGCACTGTGCACCAAGGCAAAAGGGAACCGGCAGGTTCACTGGAATCCGATTTATGAGGAATTGAAGGCCAAGGCAAGAAAAGCCCTTGATGATGAAACCCTAAAACAGATCTACGCCCTTCGGAAAATCGAAGTGGAGACAGTTTTTGGGAATCTCAAGGGCAATTTGGCGTTCCGTCGATTCCATCTTCGAGGGCTGGATAAGGTTCACTTGGAGTTTGGAATCCTGGCACTCGCCCACAATTTCCTGAAAGTGGCGGGCATCCTGCGGATGCCTTCTGCCAAACATATTCAAAATAAAAGGAAGGAGGCGAAAAACGATTTGTTTTTCGCCTCCTTCATCATTTTAGGGACTTATCGGACAGCCCCTGGTTGATTGAAGGATGGGCCGGACGCACAATCTCCATTTCCTTCCGGAGAGAGCATCACGGCGTTCAAGAATTTTGTCTGACTCGAGCATGCCGGAAATCCTCAACCAAACCATAGATCAACAGGACAATCCCAATGATGAAAAAGATAAGTGACAGCGCATAATACCCCGTCATATCCCTCTTGATATAGTTAATAACTTGTTCGATTAAAACAATATCTGCTTGATTGGCAAATATGACGGAAACCGAAATCATGCTGCCAATATACAAAAGACTGCCGATCAGCATCAGCCCAGTTCCACTGATTATTTTTCCCATGAAGCCCTCCCATTTCCGAGTGAAAGAGAACGCGTAGTATGTTATATATTCTGTTTTAACTAAAGTTGGTAATTAAATGCTCTATGATCCGTTGGTTTATTTCTATTGCAGGCGTCAAGGTTTTATTCGGTTGGTTGATTGAACGCTGGTCTGACGAACAGTTTCCGTTCCCGTTTGAATAGAACTTCACGTATTGGCGTTCAAGAGCGTTGTCTTAAACGGGCATGCCGGAAATCTTCAACCAAGCCATAGATCAACAGGACAATCCCAATGATGAAGAAACTCAGAGCCACCGCATAGTACATCATAAAATCGCTTTTTATATGGTAAAAAACTTGTTCGAATGAATTGGGGTTTGTTCGGGTGGCCCGACTGGCTAAAATTATGGAAATGGAAAGCATGCTGGCGATATTCATAAAACAGCTTATAAGCATCAGTCCGGCTCCGCCGATGATTTTTCCCATAAGATTCTCCTTTCTTAAAAACACTATTAATGATCAATTCTTCGGGCACTATATTCCATGTACCAGTCATCCTGGGCTGACAGTCCAAATTGCAAACCATAGAAGTCGTCAATAATACTCCAGGTCCCGGAGGCATATAGTTCTACCTTCCCGCCAAGTTGTGTGATATTGCCGTTTGATACTTGCTGGTTCCATTCCAGTCCGGGTTGGACTCCGCTGATATATGAAGTAACATCAGATACGCTTGTGAAGGTTGGTAACGCACCCAATAAATAGCTCTAATCCAATCGCTGAAGCCAGAGATCTCTTTTTCATTTAATCCGCTTCTTTTCCTTAAATTTTAAATATTCTACTACTTGTTTACACTATAAAAATACAGTTAAACATAATTCCTTTAACAAGAGATGAAGATAAACAAAATTGCAAAAAATAATAAGCTTGAAAAGGCGGAACCCGTGTTGGATGAGTTCCGCCTGATTTCATTAACTTCTTGCGAATGCCAGGCCGTCGGTCTGCTGTGAGAGCGGCCGGGCTTTGGACGAAGTAAATGGGCGGGTGTATGCCGACCGTGCTCTCTTTTGTATGGTAGACTCGCGGTAACGGAAAGGGGAGATAAGAATGAAGGAAGAGCCATTTTTCTGCTCGTGGAGCGGAGGGAAGGACTCGGCGCTCGCGTTTTATCGGGCGGTTCAGATGGGCGGCAGGCCGGAGCGGCTGCTGACGATGTTCGACGGGGAGGGCGACCGGTCGAAGTCTCATGCGGCGAGCGAATCGATCATCCGTGCGCAGGCGGATCGGCTTGAGGTGCCGCTCGTCATCCGACGTGCGGGCTGGACGGATTACAAGGACGAATTTCTGTCGGGGCTTGAGGAGATCCGGGAGGCCGGCATCCGGACAGGAGTGTTCGGCGACGTCGATCTGGAGGATCATCTGAAGTGGGTCCGGGACACATGCGCCGAGAAAGGAATGACGGCGGAGCATCCGCTTTCGGGGATGAGCCGCAAGGAAGTCGTGGAAGCGTTCCTCGACGCCGGCTTCCGGGCGTTGGTCGTCGTCGGGCAGGACGGGCGGTTTCCGACCGGGTGGGTCGGTCGGCCGTTTGATGCCGCGCTTATTCGGGATATGGAGGAGCGGGGAATTGATCCGTGCGGGGAATCAGGGGAATTTCATACGCTTGTGACGGACGGTCCGGTTTTCCGTGAGCCGTTGCCGGTCCGCATCGAGGGGACTACGGAACGTGATGGCTATACGTTCGCGAAGGCGGTCTTGGGGGAATGAAGGAAGACGCTGCGTTTGAAGCGTTCGACCGGGAAGATTGGACGGAAGCGGAAAGACTGTACCGGGAGCGGCTGGAGCGGGCGGCTGATGCCGCCGAAGAAGAGGCGGCGATGCATATGCTCGCATTCACCCTCGCCATGAACGGCGGGTTCGGGGAATCGCGGAAACTCTATTCGGAACTTCTCAGTAGAGCGGAGGAGCGGCACGAACCTGAGAATGTCGCGATCGCGATGCACCAGCTCGGCATGATCGGACGTTTTGAGGGGGATATCGATCAGGCCCGGCTATGGTTCAACAGGGAAAAGGAGTACCGGATGTCCAGGCTGCCAGAAGATCATGCCGGGTTTTCCGCCAACTCGTACGAACACGGAGAGATGGGGCTGATGGCGGGAGAGCCGGAGCAAGCGCTCCAAGCTTTCCGTCTCGCCCTCCGGCAAGGCAAAACCGCAGGAGACGACATATGCATCGCCTGTGCCTGGCGGGGAATCGGCCGGGCGAGCCAAATGATGCACCACGACCCGGCACCCGCCTGGCAACTGAGCATGGAAGCATTCCGGCGCGCAGGAGACGCAAAGGGAGAAGCAGAAGTGAGAAAGTTGATGGGTGAGTGAGAGGGTCGGAGGCTGCGGAAATTGGCGAAACTAAAGGTAAAGCGCTTGAAACTAAAGGTGGAGAGTTCGAATCTAAAGATAGAGCGCTTGAATCTAAAGCTGGAGCGCTTGAAACTAAAGAAAGGCTTGATATCTGCAGGATAAGTTTCGCATCATCCGCCACAAAGCACAAAAAGACTGCCGGGCCGTCATCTCGTGACGAACCGGACAGTCTTTTTCACGCTTCTTCCATTCCTTCCAATACGCCCTTCACCAAGTCCACGAACTTTCCACGCACGTTCGCAGCCACTTCGATTACCTCGTCATGGCTGAGCGGCTGGTCGAGGATGCCGGCCGCCATGTTCGTCAGGCAGGAGATGCCGAGAACCCGCAGTCCCGCATGCGCGGCGACGATCGATTCCGGGACGGTCGACATGCCGACCGCATCGGCGCCGAGCGTACGGATCATCCGGATCTCGGCCGGTGTTTCGTACGCCGGGCCGCTCCACCAAGCATAGACCCCTTCGCGAAGGCCGAATCCGAGCTGATCCGCCGTGCGAAGTGCCAGGCTGCGCAGCTTTTTATCATAAGCCCGCGTCAGATCCGGGAAGCGGGTGCCGAGCTCGTCGATGTTCGGACCGATGAGCGGATTCGTCCCCGTCAGATTGAGATGGTCGGTGATCAGCATCAGATCACCCGGCTTGAATCCTTCATTCACCGAACCGCACGCATTCGTGATGATCAGATCGCTCACGCCGAGCGCCTTCATGACACGCACCGGGAATGTCACTTCTTCAAGCGTAAACCCTTCATAATAATGGAAGCGCCCCTTCATCGCCGCCACCGACCGTCCGTTCAGCCGTCCGATCACGAGCTCATTCGCATGCCCGACGGCGCCCGACTTTGCAAAATGAGGAATTTCAGAATACGGGATATGAACCGCATCCTCAATCTCATCCGCAAGCGAACCAAGCCCCGAACCGAGGATGAGCCCCGTCGCCGGCCGATGATCCGCCTTTCCGGTGATGAACGCTCTGGCTTCTTCGATCTTTTGAATCAACTCCATTTGGATGCACTCCATTCTATAGGAAGGTTGGGGATTGGCGAAACACGTTTCGGCGGCAATCCCCTGTTTTAATTGCAAATCGACTGCTTTGATTGCAAATCTGTCGGTCTAATTGCAAATTCCTAATTCTAATTGCAAGTCTACCGTTCTAATTGCAAATTCCCGATTCTAATTGTAAATCCACCGGCCTAATTGCAAATTCCTGATTCTAATTGCAAATCGATCATTCTAATTGCAATTTCCCGCTCCTAATTGCAATTTCCCACATTTCCCCTACACCGGCAGTCCACAATTCGCCATCTACCAATCCAGCAGGCTGTTGAGTTCGCGTTCGAGGAATGGTTCGGCGCCGAGGAGGTCGCGGAACTGCTTGTACCGGAGAATCCGGTCGGCGCCGGGTTTCCGGCCGGTCCGGTAGGCGCGGATCATGATGTTCTTCGGCGTGTGTTCCATGTCGATGAACTCGAGGATCTGGGCATCGTACCCGGCCAGCCCGAGCAGTTCCGCCCGGATCGAGTCGGTGGCGAGCGCGGCGAACCGTTCTTTGATGAGCCCGTGCTGGAGCATGACGCCGAGCTCCGGCGCATCCAGCTGGCCGAACAGTTCATGCTGGCAGCACGGGACGCTGAGGATCACTTCGGCGCCCCAGCGGACCGCGCGTCCGAGCGCCGCGTCGGTCGCGACGTCACACGCGTGGAGCGTTACGACCATGTCGACCCGCGTTTCTTCATTATAATCGTTGATGTCGCCGACGAGGAATTCGAGGCTGTCCCCGTAGCCGAGGTCGGCCGCGATCTGCCGGCATTCCTCGATGACTTCCTTTTTCAGGTCAAGTCCTGTCACCTGCACGTCGAGGCCCTGCTCGATCTTCAGATAATGATAAAGTGCGAATGTCAGATACGATTTGCCGGAGCCGAAGTCGAGAATCCGGATCGTCCGGTCTTTCGGCAGATGATGGAGACTGTCGGCGATGAACTCGGTGAACCGGTTGATCTGCCGGAACTTGTCCATCTTGCCTTTCTTCACCTTGCCGTCGGGCGTCTGGACGCCGAGCCGGACGAGGAATGGATACGGTTTGCCTTCCTCGAGCAGGTACTGTTTTTTTCGGTCATGCGACAAGTCGGCAGCCGCCTGATTTCCGGTCTGCTTCGACTTCCAGGCAACTTTGAGCTTTTTGGAGAGCATGATCTGTACATCCTCGCCGGTGAATGAAGCCTGCATCTGGCGGAAATCGCGCAGCCGGCGGTCCAGCTCTTCGCGGATTCCGGCCGCCGGGACGTTCTCATGCTTGAGGATCCGCTCGTACTGATACTCAAACTGAATGTAGAGCTCGCCGCGCAGCTCGACCGGCTTCAGCCGGATGCGCTGCAGGCCCTCCGACTTCCGCCGTGGCCCGCTGATTGTCGCCTTGATGAGATGTCCGTCCGCCATGCGCCCGGCGAGCTCGTCCAGCATTTCTTCAAATTCCATCATTCACCCTGCTTTCTTCTGATTCACCGCGGCCATCCGCGGCCAAACTCGCGTCACTCGCGGCCAAACTCGCGTCACTCGCGGCCAAACTTGCGTCACTCGGATCCAAACTTGCGTCACTCGCGCCGACTTGGCTCACTCGCGGCCAAACTCGCGTCACTCGCGGCCAAACTTGCGTCACTCGAAGCCAAACTCGCGTCACTCGCGGCCAAACTTGCGTCACTCACGCTCAAACTCTCCTCACTCACCCGCTCAATCAAACCGGAATCCGCGATTCTCGAGGAATTCCTTCATATGCTCCCGCCGCGGACCCCGGAGGAAGCGGGACATTGAGGATGTCCAGTCGTCTTCTTTCGTGTTGGCGCTGCGGCCTGCGTAATATTCGCGCATCGTTCCGTCGTACTCGGGGAGCAGCTCATCGTATTTGCTCTCGTCGTATTCATTTTCGTGGAGCACCGCCTCGACCGGCAGGCGCGGCTTCACTTCATGCCGGACAGCGGGAATGCCGATCGTCATGCCGTACATCGGAGCGACGCCGTCGGGAAGGCCGAGCAGGTCGCTGATCTTCTGGGGCGCGTTCCGCACGCCGCCGATATAGCAGATGCCGTAGCCTTCGGATTCCGCGGCGACCGCGACGTTCTGGGCGAACAGCGCCGTGTCGGTCACGCCGACGACAAGGGCTTCCGCATTCGCATACGCAATGCGCTCGCCGTGGAGTTCCGCAGCCTTCTCCAGCCGCCGGAAGTCCATGCAGAAGATGAGCACGGCGCCGGCACCGAGGAATTGCTTCGGATTTTTCGATAGTTCTGCGAGTGCTTCCCGCTTGGCCCGGTCCGTCACGTGGATGACCGAATAGGCCTGTACAAAATGGGAGCTCGCCGCGTGCTGGCCGGCCCGGATGAGCCGTGCGACCGTCATGCGGTCGAGCTCCTTGTCTTCATAGTCCCTCACCGATGAATGAGACATCAACAGTTCGATTGCCAATGCAAACCCCTCCGTCTTCTAAGTCTTTCGTCGTACTTATTAGCTTATCAAAACCGATTTGGGGTAAACAGTTTTTAGCATACATAAATGAAAGGGGAGTTGCTTGGTGGGCAATCTTTTTGAACATATTTCGTTGACTGCCATGATTTTGTTCATCCTGCTCGTCGTCGGGCCGGTCGTGACACTCATTTATCTGTTTTTCTATGACCGGGGGCAGAAGCAGCACTCGATCCTCCGGAATTTCCCGATTCTCGGACGGGTCCGCTATTTCCTGGAACGGACGGGGCCGGAGTTCCGGCAGTACCTGTTCTCGGACGACAACGCAGGCAAGCCGTTCAGCCGCGAGGAATATCTGGCCATGGTGCTTCCGGGGAAGTACAAGAGCAACCTGATCGGCTTCGGCTCCAAGCGCGATTTTGAAGAGCCGGGCTATTACATCAAGAACGCGATGTTCACAAAACAGAACGAAGAAATGCGGGTCGATAACACGGAACTCGTCAACACCCGCCACTACGTGATCGATGACGAGGGCCTGTTCACCCGGAAGGAGCATATGGAAGAGATCCCGGCACTTTCGTGGCTGCTGCCGCCTGATGAGGCGGTCGTCATCGGGCCGGACTGCGAACAGCCGTTCAAGGCGCGCAGCCTGCTCGGCCAGTCGGGGATGAGCTACGGGGCGCTCGGAAAAAACGCCATCACCGCGCTGTCAAAGGGGATCGGCATGGCGAAAGGTGCATGGATGAACACAGGAGAGGGTGGTTTGTCCGATCACCATCTGTCCGGCGGGCCGGAGATCATTGCCCAGATCGGTTCCGGGCTGTTCGGCTTCCGGACCGAAGACGGCGAGTTCGACATTGAAAAAGTCCGTGAAAAAGCGGCCATTCCTAACGTGCGGGCGTTCGAGCTGAAACTCGCACAAGGCGCGAAAATGCGCGGCGGCCACGTGGAAGGCGCGAAAGTGACCGAGGAGATCGCCCAAATCCGGACCGTCCAGCCGTACACCACGATCAACAGCCCGAACCGGTTCAATCAATTCAGCGACTATCCGTCGATGTTCGACTTTATCGGCCGGATCCGCGAAGCCGGCGGCAAGCCGGTCGGCATCAAGGTTGTCATCGGCAGCAAAAGCGAGGCGGACGAGCTGGCATCCTGGATGGAGAAGACCGGAAAAGGCCCTGACTTCATCACCGTCGATGGGTCCGAAGGCGGGTCCGGCGCGACTTACCGGGACATGGCGGACAGCCTTGGCCTGCCGATCAAGACGGCGCTCACGATTCTCGACGATTCGCTCCGCGAACACGGCGTGCGCGACCGGGTGAAGATCATCGCCTCAGGCAAGATCACGACGCCGGACAAAGCGGCCGTCGCCCTGGCGCTCGGGGCGGACCTCGTCCAGATCGCCCGCGGCTTCATGATTTCCGTCGGCTGCATCATGGCTCTCCGCTGCCACACGAATGAGTGCCCGGCCGGCGTCGCGACGACCGATGAAAGCCTGCAGAAGGCGCTCGTCGTGGATGAGAAGAAATACCGGGTGACCAACTACATCCTCACGATGCGCGAAGGGCTGTTCCGGATGGCCGCGGCGGCCGGGCTCGACTCGCCGACCAAGTTCAACCGCAGCCACCTCGTCTACATGGACGAACGCGGCCGCGCACATCCGGTCGCTTCCTATCGCGATCAAGTCAGTTCCAAATAAGAAAAGGCCGTCCGGTTGCGGGCGGCCTTTCAAATTCCTTTCGAAACCGTCTGAAAAATATGTTAAAGTTAAACTGAAAACGATTTCAAAGGGGGATTGGCGGATGGCACTTTTGAATCAGACAGTCGGGCAGGTCGTCCGGGAAAAGGCACAGCAGTTCCCGGACGTCGAGGCCTATGTATATCCGGAACATGGAATCCGGAAGACGTACGGTGAGTTCGATGAGGAGACCGACCGGCTGGCGAAGGCGTTCATCGGCATGGGGATCGAGAAGGGGGAACATGTCGCCATCTGGTCCGACAACAAGCGGGAATGGTTCCTGAGCCAGTTCGCGACAGGCAAGATGGGGGCCGTGCTCGTCACGGTGAACACGAACTACCAGTCGGCGGAGCTGGAGTATCTCCTCCGGCAATCCGACGCGACGACACTCATCCTCGATGAGAGCTTCAAGGGGACAAGCTATATCGACATCGTCCGTGCCGTATGCCCCGAATCTGCCGAATCAGAGAAGGGAGAGATCCGCTGCGAAGGGCTTCCGAAGCTGAAGCGGATCATCCTCATGACGGAGCGGGACGAGCCGGGGATGTACAAGTGGTCGGAACTGGAAGCGATGGCCGACGGTGTATCGGACGCCGCACTCGAAGAGCGGTTCTCCTCACTCGACCCGGATGATGTGATCAACATCCAGTACACGTCCGGCACGACCGGCTTTCCGAAGGGCGTCATGCTGACGCACAATAACGTCGTCAACAACGCTCAACTCATCGGCGACTTCATGAAGCTCACCGAGAAGGACCGGCTCTGCATTCCGGTGCCGTTTTTCCACTGCTTCGGCTGCGTGCTCAGCACGCTGACGGCCGTCACGCACGCTTCGACAAGCGTCATCGTCGAGCAGTTCAAACCGCTCACCGTGCTGCAGGCCGTCCAGGACGAGAAGTGCACGGCGCTCAACGGCGTGCCGACGATGTTCATTGCGGAGCTCGAGCACCCGGAGTTCAAGAACTTCGATACATCCTCGCTCCGGACGGGCATCATGGCGGGGTCCACTTGCCCGATCGAAGTCATGAAGAAAGTCATCCATGACATGGGCGCCGATGAAATTACGATCTGCTACGGGCAGACCGAATCCTCGCCGGTCATCACGCAGACGCGGACGGACGACCCGATCGAAAAGCGCACATCGACCGTCGGCAAGCCGCATCCTTACGTGGAAGTGAAGGTCGTGGATCCGGCGACCGGCAAAGAAGTGCCGCAGGGCGAGCCGGGCGAGCTATGCACCCGCGGCTACCATGTCATGAAGGGCTATTACAACAATGAAGAAGCGACACGCAACGCAATCGATGCGGACGGCTGGCTCCATACGGGCGACATTGCCGTCATGGACGGGGACGGCTACCTCGACATCACCGGCCGCATCAAGGACATGGTCATCCGGGGCGGGGAAAACATCTACCCGCGCGAGATCGAGGAATTCCTCTACACCCATCCGTCCGTGAGCGATGTCCAGGTCGTCGGTGTGCCGGATCCGAAATACGGGGAAGAGCTGATGGCGTGGATCATCCTGAAGAACGGCGCGAATGAAACGGAAGAATCCATCCGTGAATTCTGCAAGGGGAAGATCTCCTACCACAAGATCCCGCGCTACATCGAATTCACCGAAGAGTACCCGATGACCGCATCGGGGAAAATCCAGAAATTCAAGCTGCGGGAGATGTCCGAGCAGCGCGCAGAAGTGTAAAAAGAGAAAGAAACCGTCCGGTCCGGACGGTTTCTTTCTGTTCAGCGGATCAATCGGAACGGGAAATCCGATCGTCATCCCTCGTACAAGGTGTCTTCCAGATCTCCGTTCCCCTTGTAGATCTTCAGGATGCCATCCTTCTCATTGACGTAATCCTTCGCTTTGTCGAGCAAATCCTTTTTCGTTTTCTCCTTATAGATCTCTTTGTCGGAGTCCGATTTTTGGAGAATCCAGTCTTCGCCGTTCTCTTTCACTTCAAAAACAGGCCGGTCGCCGGAGTCTCCTTCCACATAATCCCTCGCCTGATCCATCGCAATCGGAATGGCGTGGTCGTCGGAGTATCCTTCCCGGACGAGTGCGTTGGCAATCTCGATCGCTTTGCTCCGGACTTTCTCATCCATATTTTTCATTGAAGCCGGATAGTCGTGTTCATCCCAAGGCATTCGGGTCCCTCCTTTTATTAACAGGAGTTCCCCTGCAGGCCGGGAATAAACCTGTCCGCCGACTGCGGCCGCACCGTCGCCTGCCCGTACATTCTCTCAGGCCATCCGCTCGGTCCCGCCCGGCCGTATCCCATGCCCCGCCACGGATCGCTCATTTGTCTTTCCCGGTCGATTTCCCGGGAAATATTCCGTTGCCAATCGACATTTCCAGCCGGTTTTTCGGAGTAAATTGCAACTGACAAATCAGAAATAATGAATCTTCGACATTATCTCTTATGGTACGATAGGCACAAAGGGAGGGGAACCAACATGTCTGAATCTACATTCAAGCTCATTGCAATCTTAATCTACATGGCAGCGATGCTGTTCATCGGCTGGTATGCCTATCGCCGCACGTCCAATCTGACCGACTACATGCTCGGCGGACGGTCGCTCGGACCTGCGGTCACCGCGCTCAGCGCAGGGGCGGCCGACATGTCCGGCTGGCTCCTCATGGGATTTCCGGGCGCGATTTATCTAACCGGGATGGGGGAGGCCTGGATCGGAATCGGCCTGACGCTCGGTGCGTATTTGAACTGGCTGTTCGTGGCGCCGCGACTTCGCGTCTACACGCATGTTTCGAGTGATTCGATCACGATTCCGAGTTATCTGCAGAGCCGGCTGAAAGATCCTTCGCCGCTGCTGCGGATCGCCTGCGGTGCCATCATTCTCATCTTCTTTACATTCTACGTCTCTTCTGGAATGGTCGCAGGCGGCGTGTTCTTCGAGAGCTCGTTCGGTCTTGAATATCACACGGGCCTCATCGTTGTCTCGGTGGTCGTGCTCGCCTACACGCTGTTCGGCGGATTCCTCGCCGTCAGCTACACGGATTTCGTGCAGGGCCTCATCATGTTCCTGGCGCTCATTCTCGTTCCGATTGTCGGTGTGTTCATTACGGGCGGCCCTTCCGAGACGATTGCGTCCATCAAAGAAGTGGATCCGACTCACTTGAGCCTTTTCGCCGGCACGACCGCCGCGGGTCTGATCTCCTCGATCGCCTGGGGTCTCGGGTACTTCGGACAGCCTCATATCATTGTCCGTTTCATGGCGATCAGCTCGGTCAAGGAAACGAAATCCGCCCGGCGGATCGGGATCGGCTGGATGCTGCTCAGCCTGATCGGGGCGACCTTGACGGCACTCGTCGGTGTGGCTTACTTCCATCAGAACCCGGGGCTGAAGCTGACGGACCCGGAAGCCGTCTTCATCGAGCTCGGTCAGATCATCTTCCACCCGTTCATTGCGGGAATCATGCTGGCGGCCGTGCTCGCTGCGGTCATGAGTACGATTTCGTCCCAGCTTATCGTCACTTCTTCGGCATTGATTGAAGACTTGTATAAAGCGGTCATCAAATCCGATGCGCCGGACAAGACGTACGTGCTGTACGGCAGACTCGCCGTGCTGGCAGTCGCGATCATCGCGTTCGTCCTGTCCTGGCAGCAGAACGATACGATCCTCGGGCTCGTGTCGTTCGCGTGGGCCGGTTTCGGCGGCGCGTTCGGCCCGATCATCCTGCTGTCGCTTTACTGGCGCAAGCTCACTTCGCAGGGGGCGCTCGCGGGGATGATCGTCGGCGCAGTCACCGTCATGATTTTGGGGAACGTCGATGTCCTGAAAGATAACTTGTATGAAATCGTCCCGGCGTTCGTCCTTAACATGATCGTGGCGATTCTCGTCAGCCTGATGACTTACCGGCCGAACCCGGAAATTCAGAGTGAATTCGATGAGACGCTCCAGACGCTCGCGCGGGAACGCCGCTGAGCAGACAATGGAAAAGAGGTTCCGGATCATCTCCGGAACCTCTTTTCGTGTGCGGTAATTTCTTATCGGTTGATTTTCTCTTTCTTGGACTCCGCCTCCAGCCGCTGGAAGCGCCGGATATCATGTTTGCGGATTGGTGCGGGCTCCCGCCTGAGTAGGATGATCATCGACCAGATCAGCAGGAGCAGAATGATGCCGAACGGGAGGGCGGAAGCGAGCGACGCGGTTTCCAGCCCGTTGATGCCTCCGGTGAACAGCAGCACCCCTGCAATGGCACCCATGAGCACGCCCCAGATGAGCTTGGCGGGCATCTTCGGATTGAGCGTGCCGCCGGACGTCATGCTCGCCAGAATATAGGTCGCCGAATCCGCGGATGTGACGATGAATGTAAAGATGAGCAGAATCGCCAGCACCGACAGTAACCCTGGAAGAGGGAGCGTCTGGTCGAATGTCGTGAACAGGGCGGTCGTCACATCGTCGTTGACCATCTCGGCGATATGCGTTCCCTCATTCAAGTCGTTCCACATGGCGGTTCCGCCGAAGGTCGCCACCCAGAACAGGGCGATGATCGGCGGGATGATGAGCACGCCGACGATGAATTCCCGGATCGTGCGGCCCCGGGAGACGCGGGCGACGAAGGCCCCGATGAACGGAGACCAGGCGATGACCCACGCCCAGTAGAAGACAGTCCAGTCCTGGACCCATTCCCGGCCTGAGTACGGCTCGAGTCTCAGGCTGTATTCCACGAAATGGGTGATATAGTCACCAAGTGCGACAATGAATGTCTCCATGATGAAGACCGTCGGCCCGGCGAAAAAGGTGAATAAGAGAAGTCCGAGAGCAAGGCCGAGGTTCAGGTTGCTCAAATAGCGGATGCCGCGGTTCAGGCCGGTCGTCGAAGACAGCAGATAAGCGACCATCATGATTCCGATGATGATCAGCTGCACATACGGCTCATTCGGAATGCCCCATACGGAATTGAGCCCGCCGTTCATCTGCAACACCCCGAGGCCGATCGAAGTGGCCATCCCCATGATCGTCGCAATGACGGAAAGGATGTCGATAGTCGTCTTCACCGGCTTCGCCGAACCGACGACCGGCTCCAGCGCGGTCGAAACGAGTCCGTTCTTTTTCTTCCTGAACTGCAGGAAGGCGATGACGAGGCCGGTCAGGGCGAACATCGACCATTGGCTGATTCCCCAGTGGAAGAACGAATAACCCATCGCCACGCGGGCGGTTTCCGTGGTCATCGGTTCGAGATCACGGAAGGGCGGGTTGAAAATATGGCTCATCGGTTCGGCAACTCCCCAGAAGACGAGGCCCGCGCCGAAACCGGCCGAGAACAGCATCGCAATCCAGGAGAAGAAGGAAAACTCCGGTCTTTCTTCTTCACCGCCGAGCCGGATGCTTCCGTACTTGCTGACGGCCAGGCCGAACAGGAACACGATGATGAGAAATACGGTCAGCAGATAGAACCAGCTGAATTTGTCGATTGTAAAGTCATAGATGACCGAAGCGCCCGCCGCAAATTGGTTGGGAAACACAGCTCCGATGATCACCAGCGCCAAAATAAACAACGAAGAAACTACGAATACGGGATTTTTCCACGAAGACTTGACCATGCCACTCTCCTTTTGATATTTACAGAATTACCGTCATAATGGTGTATACCCGAGGGTACCGAAGTTAGACAGCGCTTTCAAGGGCAAAACGGGTATTTGCAAGGAAGATGCGACTTTAGGGCCAGATTGGAAGAGTTCAGGGAAAGGGGAAGATCCATATGAAATTTGATCACGCCGTTTATTTCAGTGACCGGACGCCGGAGGAAGAGGCAGAGCGCTGGGCGAGGCAGGGGATGACTGCCGCTCCCGGCGGAAGCCATGAGGCATGGGGCACGCAAAACGCTTTGTTTTATGCGGGAAACGGTTACCTGGAAGCGCTGTCCGTGGAAAAACCGGAAATCGCAGGACGTTCGGAGCATCCGCTCACCCGCCTGTTGCTCCATGACCTCCGGCAGGGGCCGGGGTGGGGAACGGTCTGCCTGAGACCGGGGGATTTGCACCGGTTTGAGGAACAGCTGAAAGAGCACGGCTTCCGGACATCGGGCGTGCTGGATGCCTCCAGGCGGACCGCCTCGGGCGAACTGCTGGAATGGCAGATGCTGTTCATCGACCAGGATCCGGGAGAGTCGCTGCCGTTTCCGTTCTTCATCGACTGGGGGATGCCGGACGGGGAACGGCTGGCCGGCCTGATCGGTTCGGGGACAATGCCGGAAGAGAACCGGGCCTTCCAAATCACGGAATGCACATTCCAGGTGAAGGATCCGGTCCGGTCTGCTGTCCGCTGGTCGGAAGTGCTCGGACTCGAGGCGCCGGAAGCGGACCGGATCAGGCTGGAGAACGGTGTCGATCTCGTCTTTGTCCGGGGCGGGACGGGGCCGGAGCGGCTGGCGGATGTGACACTCATCCGGGAGCCGGAGAGCTGAACCGCGTGGTTTCAGGGTATACTGAAGGTAGGAACGGAGGGACGCCTATATGGAAGAAATGCAGGAACGTGCAGTACTCGTCGGCGTGGAACTGGACCGGGACGAGCAGTTTGACTATTCGATGGAAGAGTTGGCCAGCCTCGCGGAAGCATGCGGGGTCGAAGTGTCCGGAGCGGTCACGCAGGGACTTGACCGGGTGAATCCTTCGCATTACATCGGCTCGGGCAAAGTGAAGGAGATCAAGGCTTTCCATGACGAGACGGGTTCGAATATCGTCATTTTCAATGATGAACTGTCACCGTCCCAGATCAGAAACCTGGAGACGGAGCTTGAAACGAAAGTGATCGACCGGACGATGCTGATTTTGGATATTTTCGCCCGGCGGGCAAAGACGAAAGAGGCGCAGATGCAGGTCGAACTGGCGCAGCTCCAATATATGCTGCCGCGTCTCGTCGGTCTGCGCGCCTCGCTCAGCCGGCAGGCCGGATCAACGGGCGGCGGAGTCGCGACCCGGGGGCCGGGGGAGACGAAGCTTGAACTCGACCGGCGGAAAATCGAGGATCAGATCGCCCGCCTGCGAAGAGAACTGGAATCCGTCAAGGTCCACCGGGAAACGCAGCGGAAACGCCGGGTGAAGCGGGAAGTGCCGGTCGTCTCGCTCGTCGGCTACACGAACGCCGGAAAGTCGACGATCATGAATGGGATGCTGTCGGGACTCGGAGAAGAAGGAGGCCGGCAAGTGCTGGAGAAGGACATGCTGTTCGCGACGCTGGATACGTCTGTCCGCAACATCCACCTGGAGGACAACCGGGAATTTCTGCTGACCGACACGGTCGGATTCGTCGGCCGGCTGCCCCATCACCTCGTCAAGGCATTCCGCTCGACGCTTGAGGAGGCGGCGGATGCGGACCTGCTCCTGCAGGTCGTCGACGTTTCCCATCCGGAGTACCGGTATATGATGGAAGTCACGGAAGAGACCCTCTCCGACATCGGCATCGAAGGCATCCCGGAACTGTTCGTCTATAACAAGTCGGACCTCGCCGGCCTGGAACATCCGAGGGTCCAGGACAGCAGCATCTGGATGTCCGCAAAAGACGAGGAGGACATCCATGTGCTCACCCGTCTGATCGCCTCGAAAGTGTTCGGCGATTATGTCCGCTGCCGGCTTCTCGTCCCGTTCGACCGCGGGGACATCGTGTCCTGGGTGAACGAACATGCCGACGTCCGGGAAACCGAGTATACCGAGGACGGAACGCTCATGGAAGTGGATATGAGAGAAGCGGACCGGAACCGGTTTTCCGAATTTGTCCAATAAGAAATGCCCTCTCCGCTTTCTGTGGAGAGGGCATTTTTTCGCCGATCACGCTTTCTCTTTCCGTCCGGCGACGATCAGCCAGGCGAAGAGCAGGATATTGAACAGGAACGCAAACCAGAGGATCAGCGTGGCATCCAAACCCACGACAAGGGCGCCGGCACCGACGCCGAAAATGAAAGTGACCAGACCGGCGAGCAGATTGAAGAAATCCCGACGCGCTTCCCGGTCGCGGTCGGCGATGGCCCGGTACAGCTTGTTCATCATGTTTTTCGTATTCCCCGTCATGATTCCATTGTTGATGGTCGTATTTCCGACTTTCCGGAAGATCGACAGCTCATAGCCTGCGAGCAGCCCGAGTGCAAACACCATGACCGGGTTTCCGATCGAATCTTGAAAAGAGGCCAGGAGAAGCAAGAGCGCGCCTTGGGAAATCAGGAATACCCGGTATCTTCTCAATGAATCCCCTTCCGCTTTTTCGATGGTCGCCTCTCCGACGAACGCGCCTGCCGCGAACCCGGCAAAGACGGTGATATGCTTCGCCGCTTCGTGCCAGGCTCCGGAAAACAGCTTGGCGCTGAACACAATGATGTTGCCTGTCTGTGCGCTGACGAACACCCCGTCATGCTTCATGTAGGTGTAAGCGTCAATGAATCCCATCAGAAACGTGGCGAAGATAGTCAGTGTGCTCAATGTCCTTTTGCGGTAATCGGATTTTTCTCCCATCTGTCCACCTCCCTTCTCCCAGTCCTGATTGTCTAAATATGGACGCAGTATGCCAATACCCCATTATATTGGTCCTATGCTTTCCGGGCGTGACCAGGCAGATTACCGGGAGAGCAGGAGATTCGATGTGTTTTACTTTCTGGAACGGGTAGAAGTGGAATGTGTACATCTGTTTTGGAACATATTTCTTGCTTTCCGGACAGGTGCAGAGCCGTTCAACCATGAAGGAGAGGGGAAAGTTAAATGGATAAAAAAACACGCATAATTCAAAATGAAGAATTGCCGCAGCCGAGGAGAGGGAACAAGGGAGGCGACATCTGGGGGGGCAAGGAATCCGGAGCTTGACCGCCAGAACCCGGACACGATCGTCTCGCCGGAGACGGACCATGGGACGATGCCGAGCCTCAAGTTCCCTTATGAACTGAGCCATATGCGCATCCAGGAAGGCGGCTGGTCGCGGGAAGTGACAGCCAGGGAAATGCCGGCGTCGGATACGATTGCCGGCGTGAACATGCACCTGGAACCGGGCGGGGTCCGGGAGCTTCACTGGCATAAAGAGGCGGAATGGGCATTCATGATCAAAGGGTCCGCCCGGGTGACGGCGATTGACCAGGAAGGGCAGATTTTCGTGGATGACGTCGAGGAAGGCGGCCTCTGGTACTTCCCGCCGGGCATCCCGCACTCCATCAAGGGTCTTGAGCACGGGGCGGAATTCATTCTTGTTTTTGATGACGGCTATTTCTCCGAAAACAGCACATTCTCGATTGCCGACTGGTTCGCCCATACGCCGAAAGACGTGCTTGCCGCGAATTTCGGTGTCCCGGAAGAGACATTCGACAACTTCCTGGACGGAGAGCTTTATATGTTCCAGGGCGAAGTGCCGGGACCGATCATCCAGGAACTGCCGGAAGACGCGAACCGCGGAGTCCAGTCGCCGTTCACGTTCAGCCTGTATGACGTGGAGCCGGTGAAGACAAAAGGCGGCACTGCCCGTATTGCCGACTCCAGCAACTTCAAGCAGTCCAAGACGGTCGCCGCGGCGCTCGTTGAAGTCGAACCCGGCGGGATACGCGAAATGCACTGGCATCCGAACCAAGCCGAGTGGCAGTTTTATCTTGAAGGCCAGGGCCGGATGACGGTGTTCGCCGCGACCGGAAAAGCGAGAACCTATGACTACCGGGAAGGCGACGCGGGATACGTGCCATTTGCGATGGGGCATTATATCCAGAACACCGGCGACACCACGCTGAAATTCCTCGAGATGTTCAGGAGCGACCGCTTCGAGGAAATTTCCCTTAGCCGCTGGATGTCGCAGACACCGCCGAAGCTGCTCAAAGAGCATCTGCCGCTGAGCGACGACTTCATCAACAATCATCTTCACAGCGACCAGCGCCCGGTCGTGAAATGGGACCAAGACGGACAGTGAACGAATGAAAAAGCCTGCCGGAAACCGATTGATGGTTTCCCGGCAGGCTTTTGTTGTCATTGCGTGATTGTAACGTCTTTGAGCTGATAGATGCCGCTCGGATCGATCGTAAAGCCTTCGACATTGCCGGCGACGCCCGTGAGGTACTCCTGGTGATGGATATAGACCATCGGGGCATCTTCGATCAAGGTCTTCTGGATCTTTTCGTAAATGGCGAACCGGGCATCCGGATCGGTCTCCTTGCGTCCGTCGTCCAGCAGTTTGTCCACTTCGGGGTTGTCATAGAAGGAACGGTTGCCCGCATCCCCATGCTGGGACGAGTGGAACAGGGAGTAGAGTCCGTTGTCCGCGTCTCCAGTCGAGTTCGACCAGCCGAGGATGAACATGTCATGATCGCCTGCCGCCGTCTGCTTGAGATAGGCCCCGAACTCCATCTGCTGGATGCTGATGTCGATATTCAGGTCTTTCAGCTTCTGTTGCAGCAGGACGGCGATGTCGACGCGCTGCGGGTTGTCGTTCGTCCAGATTTCGGCTTTGAAGCCGTCCCCGTAGCCTGCTTCCTCAAGGAGCTTTTTCGCTTTTTCCGGGTTATGCTCGATGCCCTTGATGTTCTCATCGTAGCCGAACGATCCCGGAGCCAGCGGGCCTTCCGCCGGGATGCCGAATCCGTCGTAGATACCCTCGACGATCTCGTCATTGTCGACCATCAGGGAGATCGCCTGGCGGACGCGGACATCATCAAATGGCGCTTTCTGTGTGTTGAAGCCGAGATAGCTGAGGCTTCGGGACAGTTCCTGATTCACCTCTGCGCTGCCGGAGTCATTGATCTGCGCCACTTCGTTCGGCTGAACCGGATCGATGATGTGGGCGTTGCCGGTTTCCAGTTCCGCGACGCGCGTGGCGCTTTCCGGGACGACTTTGAATGTGACGGAGTCGGCTTTCGGTGCGCCGTTCCAGTAGTCTTCGTTTTTCACGAGCTTGATTTCCGAACCCGGGTCCCAGCTTTCGAACTTGAAATAGCCGGTGCCGACCGGGTCTGCGGAAATGACCGACCCCGGTTCCTTGCCTTCCTTCATGGCGGCATAATCCGCATCGATCGATTTCGGGCTGATCATGCTGCCGCCGTCATGCGCGAGATGCGACAGGAGCGGGGCGAACGGATAGTCCGTCTTGATCCGGACGGTATAGTCGTCGACGGCTTCCACGCTGTTGATCATTTCATACAGATAGAAACGCGGAGAGCCGACTTCCGGGTCGCGTACGCGGTCGAGGCTTTTCTTCACGGCCTCCGCATTGAAATCTTCCCCGTCGTGGAATTTGACGCCTTCCTGAAGCTTGAACTCCCAGGTTGTGTCGTCAACCTGCTCCCACTCCTTCGCGAGGCTCGGCTCAATCTCGCTGTCCGGCGTGAGCCTGACGAGCGTATCGTAAATATTGGCGTGGATGTTGTTGGACGGCACGTCGTTGGAGCCGTGCGGATCGAGCGAGGAGGCATCCGACAGGACGGCGAGCACAAGATCTCCGCCTTCCCCGTCGGCCGCCGGCGCAGTTCCGTCCTCTTTTGTTCCCTCATCCGCCGAACCGCCGCCCGCACAGGCCGCGAGGAACGCGGACAGAACGAGCAGCAGGGCCAGCAACAAACCGGTTTTCTGCTTCATGTGAATTTCCCCCTTTGTCATCACGCCATTTACCACCGCGTAATATTCAGAAAATATATCACGTTTGTCGAAGGCCGGCAATAGTTTTCTGAAAAGATGGGAAGTTAGACGGAAACAAGCGATAGATCCGCCGGAAAAAATGAAAAGACCGGTTCTGCGTAGGCAGAACCGGCCGGGAAAACCCTCAGTCGCGGTTGAACTTGGAGAGAAGGCGGAGCATCTCCAGGTAAAGCCAGACGAGCGTCGTCATGAGTCCGAGCGCGCCGATCCATTCCATACTTTTCGGGGCGCCGATCCGGACGCTGTGCTCGATCGAGTCAAAGTCGATGATGAAGTTCAGCGCCGCCACTCCGACGATCACCAGGCTGATAATGATGCCGACCGGTCCGGCGTCATGGAGGAACGGCATCGCCATGCCGAACAATCGGAGCAGGATATCGATGACATACACGACGAGAATGGCCAGTGTCGCCACGATGACACCCTTGCGGAAAGCCGGCGTCGCCTTGAGGATGCCGGTCCGGTAAAGGACGAGCATGACCGCCATGACGCCGATCGTCAGGAGGACCGCCTGCATGACGATGCCGTCGAAGAGGTTCTGGTACATGGCGGAGATCCCGCCGACGAACAGCCCTTCGAGGATGGCATAGAGCGGGACGGTGACCGGAGCGGCCGCCTGGAAGAACATCGTCACGAATACGAGCACGAGGGCGCCGATCGCCCCGCCGATCATGAGACCGAAGACGGGATCGCCCGCGAACGACTTGAACCAGACATACGCGGCGGAAGCGAACAACAGCAAGAGGGACAGCGTCGTCTTATTGACGGTGCCG
Source organism: Bhargavaea cecembensis (assembly GCF_000826125.2). Lineage (GTDB taxonomy): Bacteria > Bacillota > Bacilli > Bacillales_A > Planococcaceae > Bhargavaea > Bhargavaea cecembensis_B. The sequence continues at coordinate 98,795 of NZ_LN651372.1, read as the reverse complement.
GCGACGGACATCCGTTCACCGGCGTACGCGGAACGGTCGAACTCTTCATTTTTTAAAATCGGGTTATTGGATTGCAAAGGGATTGGCCTCCTGTGATGGCAGCACATGAACGGCTGCCGGTTGTATGGAATTATAGCACGGGGAACCTGAAAAAGGGAGACGGAGATACTCCTTATAGCCGCCGATCCGGTCCCGGATGCGTCTTCTATCAGGACGGCCGATTGTCCTCGGATGTTCCGGTGACACTCACGCGGCTTGCGATGACACCCATGCCATATGCGATGACACTCGATCGGCTTGCGATAACACTCGACCGGCTTGCGATGACACTCACCCGATTCCCCCCCGAACATCCAAAAAACCGGCCCCCGCCAAAAAAAGCGGGAGCCGGTTTCATCATTCATTACTCGGAAAGTGTGACGTCTTTGAGCTGGTAGATACCAGCCTGGTCGATGCTGAATCCTTTGACCTTGTCGCTGACGCCGACAAGGTACTCTTGGTGATGGATGAAGATCATCGGAGCATCATCGACGATCTGTTCCTGTGCCTTCGCATAGATGTCTACGCGTGCATCAGGATCCGTTTCTTTGCGGCCTTCATCGAGCAGTTTGTCGACTTCGGCGTTGTCATAGAACGAGCGGTTGCCCGGGTCGCCTTTCTGGGACGAGTGGAAGAGGGCATAGAGACCATAGTCTGCATCTCCCGTCGGGTTGGACCAGCCGAGGATGAACATGTCATGCTCGCCGGCAGCCGTCTTTTCGAGGTACGTGCCGAATTCCATCTGCTCGATCTTGACGTCGATGTTCAGGTCCTTCAGCTTTTGCTGGAGAAGGACAGCCATATCAACGCGCTGCGGGTTGTCGTTTGTCCAGATAGTTGTCGAGAAGCCGTCGCCGTAGCCTGCTTCTTCAAGGAGCTTCTTGGCTTCTTCCGGATTTTGCTCGATCGCTTTCAGATCTTCGTCATAGCCGAAGATGCCGGGAGCGAGCGGGCCCTTGGCCGGAACGCCGAATCCTTCGTAAACGCCTTCGATCATCTCGTCCTTGTTGACGACCATGGAGATGGCCTGACGGACGCGGACGTCGTCAAATGGTGCCTTCTCTGTGTTGAAGCCGATATACGAGAGGCTGGAAGACGGTGTCTGGTCCACCGTTGCGTTGCCGGAGTCGTTGATGCGCGCGACTTCGTTCGGCTGGACCGGATCGATGATGTGCGCGTTGCCGGTTTCGAGTTCGGCTACACGCGTTGCGCTTTCAGGGACAACCTTGAAGGCGACGGAATCGACTTTTGCCGTTCCGTTCCAATAGTCGTCGTTTTTCACGAGCTTGATTTCCGAACCCGGGCTCCAGCTGTCGAACTTGAAGAAGCCGGTGCCGACCGGATGCTCGGAAATGACGGAGCCCGGCTCTTTGCCGTCTTCCATCGCCGCATAATCTTCATCGATCGATTTCGGGCTGATGATGCTGCCGCCGTTGTGGGAAAGGTGGGCAAGCAGCGGGGCAAACGGATAGTCGGTCTTGAACTGGACCGTATAGTCGTCGATGACATCGACGCTGTTGACCATTTCGAAGAGGAAGTAGCGCGGCGAAGCGACTTTTTCATCGAGTACGCGCTCGAAGCTCTTCTTGACGGCTTCGGCATTGAAGTCTTCGCCGTCATGGAACTTGACGCCTTCTTGGAGCTTGAACTCCCAAGTCGTGTCATCGATCGCATTCCATTCGGTTGCGAGGCCTGGCTCGATCTCATTGTCATCGTTGCGTGTTACGAGTGTTTCGAAAATATTATCCTGTACGACGGAGGACGGAACATCGTTGGATCCGTGCGGGTCAAGCGAGGATGCGTCGGACAGAACCGCGAGGACGAGGTCTCCGCCTTCTGCACCTTCATCCGTAGTGCCTTCTTCTGTAGTCTTGTCGTCATCCTTGTTTTTGTCTCCGCTGTCCGAGGCGTTATTGTCGCTGCCTCCGCCGGCGCATGCCGCGAGGAACATGGACACGACAAGCATCAGGATGAACAGCAGCAGCGTACTGCGTTTGTTCTTCATGCAGTCTCCCCCTACTATTTGTTTTGACTATTACGGCGAAAACCGACCGCAATATTCAGAAAAAATATACCATAGACCGGCATGGAACACAATAGCAGTTTCATTTAATGAACGCGCAAACCTGCAAATGAGAGTCAAAGATGGGCATTATTCCTTCCTTCGAAAATTGAATTGCAAAAACGCATTCAGAATTTAGATTGTTCATGTTATAGTAACGATTAAGTATCTGATAAACGGGGCTGGGCAAATGCCTCCGCCCCAGGGGGAAAGAGGGATAGTAGCATGCCGCAGCAAGCAGCGGAAGCCGCACGGCCAAAAAGGCAATATAATCCCCGCCTTGAGATGTACAAGGGGATCTGGAGGCGGCTGAGGAAAAACAAATCGGCCGTCATCGGCGGGGGAATCGTCGTATTCTTCATCCTGCTGGCGATTTTCGGTCCGATGCTGACGACCGTGGATCCAAACGCAACTGATATTACAAACAAGAACCAGCCGCCGTCCGCGGATCACTGGTTCGGAACGGACAACTACGGACGGGATATGTTCACGCGCATCATCCACGGGACGAAGCTGACGCTCATCGTCGGATTCGTGTCCGTGGCGATCGGCGGCGTGGTCGGCGTCATTTTCGGCATCGTCGCCGGCTACTACGGCGGCTGGGTCGATACGATCATCATGCGGATCATGGACATCCTGCTCGCATTCCCGGGCATCCTTCTCGCCCTCGCGATCGTGAGTGTCCTCGGCGGAAGCCTGACGAACATGATCATCGCGATCGGGATCTTCTCCGTGCCGGCATTCGCCCGGATTGTGCGGGGGTCCGCCCTGTCGGTCCGGAAGCTCGAATACATAGACGCCATGAAAGCACTCGGTGCGTCTGACGTCCGGATCATCTTCAAGCATATCCTGCCGAACGTCACATCGCCGATCATCGTGCAGGCGACGCTGCGGATTGCGACTGCCGTCCTGACGGCGAGCGGCCTGTCATTCCTCGGTCTCGGCGCACAGCCGCCGGCACCGGAATGGGGCGCGATGCTGTCAGCCGGCCGGACTTACATGCATGACGCGCCGCATATGGTGCTCATCCCGGGGATCATGATCGTCATCGTCGTTCTCGCCTTCAACATCTTCGGCGACGGACTCCGCGATGCACTCGATCCGAAAATGAACAATTGACTGAGGGGGAAACAGAATGACCAAATATATCATCCGGCGTCTTTTGCAGACGATCCCGGTTCTCATCGGCGTGTCCATTCTCGTCTTCTCCCTGATGCACCTCATCCCGGGAGACCCGGCGCAGATCATCGCGGGGGAAGGAGCACCGGAGAAGACGGTCGAGCAGATCCGGGAGCGACTCGGACTGAACGACCCGATCCACAAGCAGTACCTTAACTATATGAGCGGCGTCGTTCAGGGCGACCTCGGGAATTCGGTCCGCAGCGGCCGCCCGGTCGTCGATGAGATCAAGACGCGCTTCTGGGTGACGGTGGAACTTGCCGCCTATGCCACGATCCTTGCCGTCTTCATCGGCCTGATGGCAGGGATCATCTCGGCGGTCCGCCATTACACATTCACCGATACGGCAATCATGGTCGTCGCCCTGTTCGGCCTCTCGATGCCGAACTTCTGGCTCGGGCTCCTGCTCATCGACTGGTTTGCGATCGGCGGGGACTGGCTGCCGGAATGGGCGAAACTGAGGCCTTCCGGCTGGGGTGACAGCTGGCGTCAGGTCGTCCTGCCGGTCATCACGCTCGGGACCGGGGGTGCGGCGATCATCGCCCGCATGACCCGTTCCTCGATGCTTGAAGTCATCGGCCAGGATTATATCCGGACGGCGCGGGCAAAGGGCCTTTCCGACCGGATCGTCACGTACCGGCATGCGCTGAAAAATGCGCTCATCCCGGTCGTCACCGTCGTCGGGCTCGAATTCGGCGGATTCCTCGGCGGGGCGGTCCTCACCGAGACGATCTTCGCCATCAACGGCATGGGGCGGCTCACCGTCCAGGCGATCAACACCCGGGACTTCCCGATCGTCCAGGGAGCGGTCCTCGTGATCGCCGTCCTGTTCGTCTTCGTCAACCTGATCGTGGATATCTCATATAAATTGCTCAACAAGCGGATCGACCTCGGCTGATTCAGAACCGGCCAATGGGCCCAAGGGGGAAGCAACATGGAAGAAACCATCCTGGACGTGCGCGACCTGCGCACCTCCTTCTTTACGGATGAGGGGGAAGTGAAGGCCGTTGACGGCGTCAGCTTCTCCGTCCCGAAAGGAAAGACAATCGGCATCGTCGGCGAGTCCGGCTCGGGCAAGAGCATCACCTCGCTGTCGATCCTCCGCCTGCTCGCCTCGAACGGCAAGGTCGTCGGCGGGGAAGTGCGGTTCAAGGGCGACAACCTGCTCACCTATACGGAAAAGAAAATGCGGAGCCTCCGGGGCAATAAGATCTCGATGATCTTCCAGGAGCCGATGACTTCGCTCAACCCGGTGTTCACCGTCGGCCAGCAGATCTCCGAAACGCTGATCGAGCACCAGGACATGGGGAAAAAGGCGGCGATGGCCAAGTCTGTCGACCTGCTGAAGCTCGTCGGCATCCCGTCGCCCGAAAAACGGGTGAAACAGTATCCGTATGAGCTGTCCGGCGGCATGCGCCAGCGGGTCATGATCGCGATGGCGCTCGCCTGCAATCCGGAAATCCTCATCGCGGACGAACCGACGACCGCACTCGACGTGACGATCCAGGCGCAGATCCTCGGGCTGATCCGGGATCTCCAGAAGCGCATGGGCATGTCCGTCGTCCTCATCACGCACGATCTCGGCGTCGTTGCCGAGACGTGCGACTATGTCGCCGTCATGTACGCGGGACAGGTCGTCGAATACAGCGACGTCCGGACTTTGTTCCGCGAGCCGAAGCACCCGTACACGATCGGGCTGCTGAAATCATTGCCGCGCCCGGACGAGGATCAGGAGAAACTGATTCCGATCGACGGCACGGTCCCGACGCCGCTGAACATGCCGGTCGGCTGCCGGTTCCATCCGCGTTGCCCGGCCGCGACCGATCTGTGCCGCGCCGTCATGCCGGAGCTGTTCGACGACGGCGAGGGCAACCAGGTCCGCTGCTGGATCTACGATGAAAAATGGCCGGGAGAAAAGGAGGTGGACGTCTTTGGCGAAGAAAGAATTGCTCGTCGTTGACGGGCTGAAACAGTATTTCCCGATCAAGGGCGGCTTCCTCGGCCGGACGGTCAACCACGTCAAAGCGGTCGATGACATCAGCTTCACCGTACATGAAGGCGAAACCGTCTCCATCGTCGGCGAATCCGGCTGCGGCAAGTCGACGACCGGACGCGCCATCCTGCGGCTTGAGGAACCGACCGAAGGAAAGGTGTTCTTTGAAGGGGAAGACCTGACAACCTTATCGAAAGGCGACATGCGGAAGCACCGGAAGGACCTGCAGATCATCTTCCAGGACCCGTACGCGTCGATCAACCCTCGCCAGACCGTCTCGGACGTTCTGAATGAAGCGATGGAAATCCAGAAAGTGCTCCCGAGAAAGGACCGCCGAAAACGGATCATCGAGCTGCTCGAAACGGTCGGGCTGAATGCCGCGCAGGCGGACCGCTATCCCCATGAATTTTCCGGCGGCCAGCGACAGCGGATCGGCATTGCCCGCGCCCTTTCCGTGGACCCGAAGCTCATCATCTGCGACGAGGCCGTCTCGGCGCTTGACGTATCGATCCAGGCGCAGGTGCTGAACCTGCTCGCCGAACTGCAGAAAGAATACAACTTGACCTATCTGTTCATCTCCCATGACCTCGGCGTCGTCCGGCACATCTCGGACCGCGTCATCGTCATGTATCTCGGGAAAATCATGGAGATCGGCGACAAGCACTCGATCTTCGACAGCCCGAAACACCCATACACGAAGGCACTCCTGTCGGCCATTCCCGTGCCGGATCCCGACCGTGAACGGAACCACATCGTCCTCCGCGGCGATGTCCCGTCTCCGATCGACCCGCCGACCGGCTGCCGGTTCCACACCCGGTGCCCGTTCGCCCAGGAAAAATGCCGCACCGACGTGCCGGAACTCTACCGCCACGACAGCATGAAAGAAGGCCACGAAGCCGCCTGCCACTTCGTCGAAGAAATCGAAAGCGGCGAACTGCAGCCGAACTACATGGAAACCGCCGCATTTTAATAAGAACAAACCGGAAGCCCGCAGTCATCGCGGGCTTCCGGTTTTTTGATTGAGGAGTTGGGGGTGCAAGGGGAGCGTGGAAATTACAATAGGGCGGCAGGATTTGAAATATGGAGAGTGGATTTACAATATGGCAGAGGGATTTGAAATATGGAGAGTGGATTTACAATATGGGAGGGGAAATTGAAACATAGAGAGCGGAATTATAATATGGAGAGGGAATTTAAAATATGGAGAGTAGATTTACAATATGGGAGGGGAAATTGAAATATGGAGAGTAGATTTATAATATGGGAGAGGGATTTGAAATATGGAGAGCAGGTTTACAATATGGCAGAGGGATTTGAAATATGGAAAGCAGATTTACAATATGGAGAGGGGAAATTGAAATATGGAGAGTAGATTTACAATATGGGAGAGGGATTTGAAACATGGAGAGTGGATTTACAATATGGAGAGAGAATTTAAAACATGGAGAGCAGATTTACAATATGGCAGAGGGATTTGAAATATGGAGAGTGGATTTACAATATGGAGAGGGGAAATTGAAATATGGAGAGTAGATTTACAATATGGGAGAGGGATTTGAAACATGGAGAGTGGATTTACAATATGGAGAGGGAATTTAAAACATGGAGGGCAGAATTACAATATGAGAGGGGAAATTGAAATATGGAGAGTAGATTTACAATATGGGAGAGGGATTTGAAATATGGAGAGCAGGTTTACAATACATTGAGCCAAACGTTCCTCCACAGGCGGCTCACCAATTGAAGCACACTCCACTCTTTGCCGAAGTTGACACTTACACTCGCAAAGTTGCCATTCACCCGATTAAAATTAGCACTCGACATAAAAAGATTGACACTCGCCATAACAAAGTTGACACTCTCCCATTTGCCCAATAAGCGAAGCGGGCCCTTCCTAAAGTCAAAAACCCCCCGCCCGCTAAAAAGGGACAGGGGGTTTCAACTATAGCACCAATAGTCCGGTCAGACCGCTCGCAATCCCGAGCAATACAACCGAGCCTGCGGTGAACCACAGGACTTTGCGCGGGAAGGAGCGGGCGACGAGCAGCAGCGACGGCAGGCTGATGGCGGGAAGCGTGAGGAGCAGTGCACCGGCCGGGCCGGCGCCGAGTCCTGCTGACATGAACGTCTGGATGATCGGGATTTCGGCGGCTGTCGGAATGACGAACAGCATGCCGCCGATCGCGAAAAGCACGATCATCAGGACAGTATTCGGCGAAACGTCTGCGACGAGCGGGAACAGCCACGGCCGGACGAGTGCGATGACCAGGACGGAGAGGAAGTAGGTCGGCAGGACATAAAGTGCCATCGTCCCGAGGCTCTTCATCCAACGGGCGAAGAATGGTCCGCCGTCGTCTTCCTCGGCTTTCTCCACGACCCGGTCCACTTCGGCGGGCACCGCATTCGGCGCGAACCGGTTGGCAAGATAGCTGACCCCGAAGACGAGCAGGAGTCCGAAGCCGACGCGCAGAAGCGTGAACTTCCAGGACAGGACGAATGTCATGAAAATGAGGACTGCCGGATTAAGCACAGGGTTCCCGAGCCAGAATGCGAGCGCGGCGCCGACCGAGACATTCTTTTTGCGAAGGCCGGCTGCGACCGGTGCTGCACAGCATGTGCACATCATTCCCGGCAGCGAGGACAGCCCGCCGATCGCTGTGCTGCCAAATGATGTTTTGCCAAGAACGCGCATCAGCCAGTTCGACGGAATGAGCACCTGGACGAGCGAGCCGAGCAGGATCCCGAGTATGGCGGCCTTCCAGACGGCGTTGAAGTATGAGATGACATATGACCAAGTGCCGGCCCAGGAGAAGCCGGAATCCGCCGGGTCGCCGAGGATCGAGTCACCGATGGAATGAGTGGTCGCGGCCGTGAGGCTCTTGCCGTAATAGGGCATCCACTTCACATAGGCGAGGCCGGCCACCGCGACGAGCAGGAATAAGGCCACATATAATACCGTCCGTTTTGAAGAAGACGGGCTTGTTGCAGGGTCGTTCACTTTCAGGACCTCCGAAAAAATGGATTTATTCAACCGACTTATCGTACTGCAAATTTATCGATGTGTCCATACCCGGCGGGAGTCATCCCCGAGCCTCATCAAAAAAGCCCCATTCCTCAAAAGGAACGGGGTCACTGATCACACTTCCTGGAACTGGATATTATGCAGCCGGGCGAACAGGCCGCCTTTTCGAACGAGTTCATCATACGTTCCGTCTTCGGCGATGCCGTCTTTCGTGACGACGAGGACACGGTCGGCGTCGCGGATGGTCGCGAGCCGGTGGGCGATGACGAGCGTCGTCCGATCTTCTGACAGTTCGGCGAGCGACTGCTGGATGATGCGCTCGGTTTCGGTGTCGAGTGCGGAAGTCGCTTCGTCCAAGATCAAAATCGGAGGGTTCTTGAGGAACATGCGGGCGATGGCGAGCCGTTGCTTCTGGCCGCCGGACAGCTTCAGTCCGCGTTCGCCGATTTCGGTTGCATAGCCGTCCTGCAGATCAGCGATGAACTCTTCCAGGTGGGCCTTGCGCGCCGCTTCATACACTTCTTCCTCGGTGGCTCCGAGCTTTCCGTAGGCGATGTTTTCGAAAATCGTTCCGGTGAACAGGAAGACATCCTGCTGGACGATGCCGATCTGGGCGCGGAGCGACTGCATCGTCATGTCCCGGATATCGATGCCGTCGCCGTTGATCTCCAGCAATAAGACCTGTGCACCCGCGGCCGTGATGCCGCGGGTTTTTCCTTGTCCGGATTGCGGGAGAATGTGCAGGCCGGAGAAGGGCATAAATATGAAGAGTCGGTCCGGGGGAGGGCCAGGGCGCGCCTGACGGACGACGATCGCGCCTCCGAAAACGCATAGTGCGCCTTCGAAAAATCCGTGGCAAAGAACACGCCTCCAGAAACGGTCCGCGCGCCTCTGAATCCCCGCCATGCGCCTTCGAAAATCCCCGGCCGAAAAACGTCCCTCTAAGTCCCCACGCACATCCCCCCAAAGCCCCCCAAAGCCCCTACATTTCCCAAATCCTCGCACATTTCCATGACAATCTCATCAAACGCCGCTCTCACTGATAATCATTTTCAATTATCCTTTGACATCACTTGCGCCCGTGCTATAATAGGCATTGCGAAGGGCGTTGATAATCATTTTCAACGGAACATTCTCAATCGCCTTTCAAATAGTTATGCATCGGGGATAGCCATGAAGAAACGTTACTTGCTCGCCGGGCTCCTCGTCCTGTCGTTCCTTTCTTTGTTCGTCGGGGCGAGCAGCATCACACCAGCGGATCTCCTGAATCCAGGATCCGAAGAAATGGAAATATTCCTGATCAGCCGGCTTCCGAGGCTCATCGCCATCTTGCTCGCAGGAGCAGGGATGAGCATTACCGGACTGATCATGCAGCAGCTGAGCCGCAATAAGTTTGTATCGCCGACGACAGCCGGGACGCTTGATGCGACGCGGCTGGGGATCCTCGTCTCGATGCTGCTTTTCGCGAATGCGACGACCCTCGAGAAGATGGCCATCGCGTTTGCATTCGCACTTGCCGGCACGCTGCTGTTCATGCAGATCCTCGAGCGCATCAAGTTCAAGGACGCGATTTTCATCCCGCTCGTCGGTCTCATGTTCGGGAATATCCTCTCCTCGCTGACGACATTCTTTGCCTACCGGGCGAATGTCATCCAAAACATGTCGGCCTGGCTGCAGGGGGATTTCTCGATGATCATGAAAGGACGCTACGAGCTGCTGTACATCAGCATCCCGGTCCTGATCATCGCCTACCTGTACGCCAACCGGTTCACGGTCGCGGGCATGGGAGAAGACTTCTCGAAGAACCTCGGACTCAACTACCGCTGGGTGCTCAACTTTGGGCTGATCCTCGTTGCGTTGATCACGACGACGGTCGTCCTCACGGTCGGCATGATTCCGTTCCTTGGCCTCATCATCCCGAACATCGTCTCCATCATGAAAGGGGACCATTTACAGAAGACATTGCCGCACACGGCGCTTCTCGGGGCGATTTTCCTGCTCCTCTGCGACATTCTCGGACGTGTGCTCATCTATCCATATGAAATCTCGATCAGCCTGATGGTCGGGGTCATCGGCAGCGGGATTTTCCTCTACCTGCTGTTCAGGGGGAAAGCCTATGCGTGACTCCTACAAGCTGATCATCCTTTATGCGGCGGCCGCCATATTCGCCGGGCTGTATCTGTTCCACGGCCTGAACGGCAGCTTCGACTACGCCCTCCCGAGAAGGGGCGTGAAGGTCGCAGCCATGGCCATCACGGGCGTCGCCATCGCCTATGCGACGGTCGTCTTCCAGACGATCACGCAGAACCGCATCCTGACGCCGAGCATCATGGGGCTGGATTCGCTTTATCTGCTTCTCCAGACGGTGATCATCTTCTTCCTGGGCTCGACCCACGTGACGGTCGTCAACAAACAGGTGAACTTCGTCCTGTCGGTGGCCGTGATGATCATCTTCGCCCTGCTGCTTTATCAGTTTCTATTCAAAAAAGGGCAGCGTCCGGTCTACTTCCTGTTGCTCGTCGGGATTATCGTCGGTACTTTCTTCGGAAGCATATCGACTTTCCTGCAAGTGCTCATCGATCCGAATGAGTTCCTCCGGGTGCAGGACCGGATGTTCGCAAGCTTCAATAACGTCAACTCGGACCTCGTCTGGCTGTCGGCGGCGGTCGTAGCCGTCTGCATCGCGATCGGGTGGCGCCAGCTCCGCTATATGGACGTCATTTCGCTCGGCCGGGACATCGCCGTCAACCTCGGCGTCCCGTATGACCGGCTCGTCAAGCAGACGCTCGTCCTGTCATCTGTGCTGATCGCGGTCTCCACTGCGCTCGTCGGGCCGATTACGTTCTTCGGCCTGATCGTGGCCAACTTGAGTTACCAGTTCCTCAGATCCTTCAAGCACTCCATCCTGATCACCGGCGCGGTCGGCATGAGCCTGCTCATGCTGATCGGCGGCCAGTGGATCGTGGAACGCGTCTTCACGTTCTCGACGACGCTGAGCGTCATCATCAACTTCGTCGGCGGCGTGTACTTCATCTATCTACTACTTAAGGAGAGTCGATCCGCATGATCCAAGTCCGTGAACTGTCCAAGTTTTATGGCAAGAAAGCCGTCGTCGAAAAAGTCTCTGTCAATATCCAGCGCGGCAAGATCACCTCGTTCATCGGGCCGAACGGAGCGGGGAAGTCCACGCTCCTCTCGATGGTCAGCCGGCTGCTTGATGCGGATACAGGTGAAGTGCTCGTCGACAAGGATGATGTCCGCAAGATGAAATCCGATGAGTTCTCGAAGCGCGTTTCCATCCTGAAGCAATCCAACTTCATGAACGTCCGCTTGACGGTGCGCGAACTTGTGTCGTTCGGCCGGTTCCCTCACTCGAAGGGACGGCTGAATGCAGAGGATCTGCGCATCATCGACCAGGCGATCGACTATATGGCCCTGGACGACATCCAGCACAGTTTCCTTGATGAGCTGTCGGGCGGCCAGCGCCAGCGTGCATTCATTTCCATGGTCATTGCGCAGGATACGGAGTACATCCTGCTCGATGAGCCGCTCAACAACCTTGACATGAAGCACTCCGTCCAGATCATGAAGATCCTTCGCAGGCTCGTCGATGAGCTCGGCAAGACGGTCGTCATTGTCCTGCACGACATCAACTTTGCATCGGTTTATTCGGACCGCATCGTCGCGCTGAAAAACGGGCGGGTCGTGAAAGACGGGCCGACCGAAGACATCATCAACTCGGATTCGCTGAAAGAAATCTACGACATGGACATTCCGATCAAGCAGATGAGCAACTGCCGGATCTGCGTCTACTTCAACTCCTGATCACATTCCACAAGACAAGAGAGGTCAATCTGATGAAAAAGTTTTCGATTTTTGCCATCCTCATGGCGTTTATCCTCGTCCTTGGCGCCTGCGGCAATAAAGATGCCGGCAGCAAGGAGACGGACAGCGGCAATGCGTCCGGTGACAACAAAGCGGAAGAAACCGAAACGATCACCATCAAGCATGAGCTCGGCGAAGCGCCCGTCAAGAAAAACCCTGAAAACGTCGTCGTGTTCGACTTCGGCATCCTCGATACACTTGACGAACTCGGCGTGGACGTGAAGGGTGTCCCGCAGGCGAATATCCCTTCTTATCTCGAGAAGTACGCATCCGATGAGTATACGAATGTCGGCAGCCTGAAAGAGCCGGACTTCGAAGCCATCCATGCGCTCAAGCCGGATGTCATCTTCATCTCCGGCCGCCAGGCGGACCTGTATGACCAGTTTGCGGAAATCGCACCGACAGTCTACATCCCGCTTGATACAGCCGATTACCTCAACTCGTTCAAAGAGAACATGAACACGGTTGCCAAGATCTTCGACAAAGAAGATGAAATGAAGCAAGAGCTTGCGGACATCGACGAACGCGTTGCCGGTATTCAGGAAAAGACGTCCAACATGGATGAAAAAGGCCTGATCGTTCTCGGAACAGAGGGCAAGGTCAGCGCGTACGGCCCAGCCTCCCGCTTCGGCCTCATCCATGACGTGTTCGGCGTGAAGCCGGCTGATGAAAAGATCGAAGCATCGACACACGGCCAGAACATCACGTTCGAGTACATCCTCGACACGAACCCGGACATTCTGTATGTCATCGACCGGGATGCTGCCATCGGCGAAGATTCAAGCGTCAAGACCTCCCTTGAGAATGAACTCGTTCAAAAGACGAACGCCTATAAGAATGATAAGATTGTCTACCTGAACGGTGAAGTCTGGTACCTTGCCGGAGGCGGACTCCAGTCCATGAAAGAAATGATCACGGAAATCGAAGACAGCCTTTGATTGGAAGAGATGAAATGCCGGCGGGTCCCCAAAGGGCCTGCCGGTGTTTTTTTGTTGCTGAGGAAATGATAAAGGACCCAATCGTGAAGTGTTAATTAGCTATATATGTTGAAATAAATATTGTGCATTGTATGTGGTGATTGGAGTGGAAGGCGGCGACTCCTGCGGGAACAGCGCGAGCTGAAGACCCCGCATGTGCTGTCCAACGCTTCGCTTTTGGACGCAGGCGCCAAACTCCGTATTGGCGCCGACTGAAGCCGTGCCCGCGGAAAGCGTCCGCCTGCAACAGAAATCAACAATGACTTGAAAACTTATCCTAAACTTATATAGCTGAGACGTTAATGATCCAGGGACGCAGATGCAAAATCAGGCTCCTGGCGCTTAGCGCCCATGTTCTTAAAAAGAGGGATCAGGCCAATCAACACACCCTTCTTGTTCTTGGTTATAGGAAATAATGACCAAACCGACGCTGCCGGATGTTGGCAAGTCTTGGACATGATACAATGGAGCAAGAATAATCGATAACGGAGGTGGACACCATGGACAGAAATTGGTGGATGGCCGTCGTTTCGGCCGTCACCGTCGTCCTCTCCGCCGGACTCGCCTCCGCTTTGTACACGAATCCCGCCATTGCGCTTGATAACGGCATGGCGGATCTGCTGGAAGGAAACCGGGTGCTCGGATGGTTTACGATGTTCGGGGACGTGAGATTCATTGCGGTCGTCGTGTTCGTGGCGGCGCTGATTATCTTCCTCAAAAGGAACTGGACGGGCCTCGTTTTCCTCGTCCTTTCTCTCGGAGGCGGCACGGTCCTCAACCAGGGGCTGAAACAGATCTTCGGACGGCAGCGGCCGGATATCGCCGATCAGCTGACGAGCTTCAGCTTTCCGTCGGGCCATTCTCAGATGAGCTTCCTTTATCTTGCGACGATCGCCGTGCTCCTGGCGAAGTCGATCCGGTCGCAAGCGATGCGGCTGGCGGTCTGGATTTCGGCCGGTGTCCTGATCGTGCTGGTCGGAGCGTCAAGGATCGCACTCGGAAGACACTTTGCGACGGATGTACTGGGCGGATGGCTCCTCGCCGCGGCCTGGCTCTTCCTGCTGCTGTTCCTGTTCGGCAGGGCGGAGAGACGACGCGGACAAAATTGAGAATCATTTTTCGGGGCGGTTGCTGTTAGAGGACGGCCCCGTAGTGGTATAGAGAAGGCAACAGGCAAGAAGGTTGTGGTCATATGAAATATCGGATCGATGAGGAACTTGTCCGTCTTGGCCAGGAGCGGATGGGCGATGCGCCGGTGGAAGGATTTGTCTACGGGCAGGGGCTGCGGGAGCCGGAGCTGATGCTGATCGGCGAGGCTCCGGGCGAATTTGAGCTCGTCGACGGAATTCCGTTCATCGGACGGGCGGGCCGCGAACTGATGGCATCGCTTGATTCGATCGGTCTCACCCGGGACGACGTGTACATCACGAGCGCCGTCCGGAGCCGCCCGTACAGGTGGGGCACGAAAAGAGAGCGCGACGGCACGATGACCGAGCGGAAATACAACCGGACGCCGAATGCGAGAGAAATCCTTGCGCACGCCCCGCTGCTCGACGATGAGCTGGCGAACGTCCGGCCGAAGATCATTGTCACCCTCGGGAACATCGGCCTGCAGCGCCTGCTCGGAAAAAGCGTCAAGGTCGGTGACGTGCACGGACAGCTTTTGCAGGCGCCGATCCAGCACCTGGCCGATCTGTCCGATAAAAAATACAGCCTGACGGAAAGCCCGAGGACGATCATTCCGACGTTTCATCCGGCCTCCGTTTTTTATAACCCGAAGCTCCGGGAAGCGGTGAAGCAGGACTGGCAGGCGATCGGAGAGGCCCTCCGGCAGTTCGGCGGAACCGGTTTTGACCGGCAGTAACAATAGACAGTAAAAAGGAGGCGGGCCGGCATGACGCACAACTCGGATGAAAAGAAGCGGCCATCATCGTCCTGCCCGCAAAGTGGAAACAACAGCGGGCCATTCAGTGCTTCTGATGCCTACTATCTGCTGGAACATATGTCGGACGGATTTTACATGCTGGAGAATGATTGGACCTTCATTTACCTGAATGAAAGGGCCTATGAAATACTCGGGAGGCAAGGGGAGGATCTGATCGGATGCAGCGCCTGGGATGAGTTCCCCGAGGCGGTGGATGCCGGTCTCCGGTCCGCCTACGGGCAGGCGCTTGAAAGCGGCGAGCGGCTCCAGACAGAGATTTACTATAAACCGCTCAACACCTGGTTCGGCGTGACGGCCCAGCCTGTCGGAAAAGACCGGCTCGCCGTCTATTTCAGCGACATCAGCCAATACAAAAGCGTTGAAAGCCAGCTGGAGTACATGGCCTACCGGGATGACCTGACCGGCCTTCCGAACCGCCGTGCGGCATTGGAACTGACCGAAGCCATGATCACGGAGGGCAACCGATTTTCCGTCATCCTCCTCGACATCGACGGTTTCAGGCAGTTGAACGATCTGTACGGGCACGACACGGGTGACCGCTATATATTCGAGATCTCCAAGCGGCTGAAAGAGATTGCCGGCCCGGAAGACGTGATTGTCCGGACCGCCGGCGACGAGTTCATGTTCCTGTCAGACCGCACGGAGACCGGGGATCTGGACAGATGGGCAAAGGATATTCTGAAGTCGATCAGCTATCCGGTCAAACTCAGTGCCACGTTCAACTTCAGCACAACGGCAAGCATCGGGATCAGCCGCCATCCGGAAGACGGGGAAACGGTGGGCAAGCTGCTCAGCACCGCGGACACCGCAATGTTCGAATCGAAGCTGCAGAGGGGGAACTGCTTCTCGATATACCATGACGAGATGAGGGCGAAGCTGGAACGCCGCCGCATCATCGAAGATGACCTGTTTTCCGGAGAGTTCAGGGAAAAAGGGTTTTATTGCGTGGTGCAGCCTCAGATCGACGGCTCCGACGGCCGGCTGGCCGGCATCGAAGTGCTGTCCCGGTGGGAGCACCCCGTCCTCGGTCCGATTTCGCCGTTTGAATTCATCCCGGTGGCGGAGGACAGCGGTGCCATCCATCGCCTGACCGGCCATCTGCTCGAGCTGATTCTAAGCGAGGCGGAAAGGTGGCTGCGGGAATACGGCGACATCCCCAAAATTGCCGTGAATGTCACGCCGCACTTGCTTGAGGACAAGGAATTCTATGCCAATACGGTCCATGACCTGGAGATGTATGGCATCTCCCCGGACAAGCTGGAAGTCGAGATTACGGAGGAAAGCGAACTGCTGACATCCAATCTGATCCTCTCGAACTTGAGGAAATGCCAGGATGCAGGGATGACCGTCTCGATCGATGACTTCGGCACCGGGTTTTCGGGCTTGTCTTACCTGACCAACTTTCCGGTCGATAAAATCAAAATCGACCGGTTCTTCATCAATCTCATCGGCCGTTCGGACAAGTCCGAAGCGATCCTTCTTTCCATCATTACGCTCGCCGAGGGTCTCGGTCTTGATGTGATCGGAGAGGGCGTCGAGACGGACGAGCAGCTCCGGTTTCTCATTGCCGCAGGGTGCCCCCTTGTCCAGGGCTATTATTATGACAAACCGCTCTCGCTCGAAGTGTTTGAAGAGAAGTATTTGGCAGGCCGGCTGGCGAAGCCGGAATGAGCCCGGTCCCCGGATCGCCGTTTCAACACAGACGGCGGCAGGGGCCGAATTTTTTTTGGAATGAAGTTGCTTGAGGGAAACTCAGTGAATATACTGTTCTTAAACAAAACAGGAAAGTGGTTGGATGAATGGACGGAAACGTAGGTCTGGCACTCGGTCTCACAGTACTGGCGGGGCTTGCGACGGGCATCGGCAGCCTGCTCGCTTTTTTTACGTCCAGAACGAATACGAAGTTCCTTTCCGCGGCGCTCGGGTTTTCGGCGGGAGTGATGATTTACGTCTCGCTCGTTGAAATATTCGTCAAAGCGAAGGTCGAACTGACGGCAGAGCTCGGGATGAGGCCGGGGTATTGGGCAACGATCGCCGGGTTCTTCGGCGGCATGCTTCTCATCGCGCTGATCGACCACTTCATCCCGTCGGCGGGAAATCCGCATGAAGTGAGAGGAGTCGAAGACGTCGGTGCCGGGCCGACGAACGACGAATACGCCAAGTTGAGGAAAATGGGCATGTTCACGGCGCTTGCCATTGCGATCCATAACTTCCCCGAGGGGATTGCCACGTTCACGTCCGCCCTGCAAGATCCGGCGCTCGGCGTGGCCATCGCCATTGCCGTCGCCATCCATAATATCCCTGAGGGCATTGCGGTCGCTGTTCCGATTTATTATGCGACCGGCAACCGGATGCAGGCGTTCAAGCTGAGTTTCCTGTCGGGGCTCGCCGAACCGGCGGGGGCCGTCATCGCATTCCTGATCCTCATGCCGTTCCTGAACGGCGTCATGTTCGGGGTGATCTTCGCGGCGGTCGCCGGCATTATGGTGTTCATTTCGTTGGATGAACTGTTGCCCGCCGCCCAGAAGTTCGACGAAGCCCACCTATCGATCTACGGTTTGATCGCCGGCATGGCGGTCATGGCAGTGAGCCTGGTTCTCGTGTCTTGACACATGTTGTCAACCTGTCTGGGAAGTTGTATAGTTAGGGAGGTCGAATGACTACTAAAACTGTAAAGACAGGTGAATGAATTGGCAACCACAGCAACAGCACGGCGGAAGACGGAATCCGCCATTTCCAAGAATAAACTGCTCGGCACGGCGGGGCTCGCCTGGATGTTCGACGCGATGGACGTCGGCATTCTGTCGTTCGTCATTGCGGCGCTTGCCGCCGACTGGGCACTGACACCCGGGCAGATGGGCTGGATCGGCAGCATCAACTCGGTCGGCATGGCGGTCGGCGCGTTTGCATTCGGATTGCTCGCCGACCGGATCGGCCGTAAAAATGTATTCATCATGACACTCGTCCTGTTCTCGGTGGCGAGCGGACTTTCCGCCGCCACAACAGGATTAGCCGCATTCCTCGTGCTTCGGTTCATCGTCGGAGCGGGACTCGGCGGAGAGCTGCCGGTCGCCTCGACGCTCGTCTCCGAAAGTGTGGATGCAAAAGAGCGCGGCCGCACGGTCGTCCTGCTGGAAAGCTTCTGGGCGGCCGGCTGGCTCATCGCCGCGCTGATCTCCTATTTCGTGATTCCGGAATACGGCTGGCGGATTGCGCTTGTGCTGACGGCCATGCCGGCGTTCTATGCAATCTACCTCCGGCTCCATTTGCCGGACTCCCCCGAATTCACGGCGAAAAAAGAGAAAACGGGCACGGTCGGCCAGAACGTGGCGGCCCTTTGGTCGGCCGGTTACCGCAAGCCGACCGTGATGCTCTGGATCGTCTGGTTCACGGTCGTCTTCTCCTACTACGGCATGTTCCTCTGGCTTCCGAGCGTCATGGTCATGAAAGGCTTTGACCTCATCCACAGCTTCGGCTACGTGCTCCTCATGACGCTCGCCCAGCTGCCGGGCTACTTCACGGCCGCCTGGTTCATCGAAAGGATCGGCAGGAAGTTCGTGCTGAGCGTTTTCCTGATCGGCACGGCGGTGAGCGCGCTCGTCTTCGGCAGTGCCGATGAGACGTGGATCCTGCTCACGGCAGGCGCGTTCCTCAGCTTCTTCAATCTGGGGGCGTGGGGCGCCCTGTACGCCTACTCGCCTGAACAGTACCCGACCGTCATCCGCGGAACGGGGACCGGCACGGCCGCTGCGGTCGGCCGGATCGGCGGCATCTTCGGCCCGCTCCTCGTCGGCTCGCTCGTCGGTGCGGGCGTCGGCCTGGGCCCGATCTTCGCAATTTTCTGCGGGGCGATCTTGATCGGCGTGGCGGCGGTCGTCTTCCTCGGAACGGAGACGAAGCAGATGGAACTGGAATGACATGATGGCAACCCCTTTCCTGCAATGGCGGGAGAGGGGTTTTGATTTGGCCGGAATGGCGCCCCTCTCTATAATGGAAATCAGAGAGGACTGGGACGCATGAAATTGGAAATCAGAAAGGTGTCAAAAGAAAATGAGGCGGAGATCATCCGTCTCAAGGTGGGGGAAGATCAAAGGGATTTCATTGAGACGCCTGAACAATGTCTGGAAGAAGCCCGGATTTGGACGGAATACCGGCCTGTCGGTCTGTACGCCGACGGACAGCCGGTAGGATTTGCGATGTACGGCTGGCTAGGCGACGGAAAAGGCGGCGGGAATCTTTGGATCGACCGTCTGCTCATCGATGAAAGGCCCAGCGCCGCGGGTACGGCCGGCGCTTCATGGAGAGGCTGATGGAGAAGGTACTGGACGAGTACGGGGAACAGCCGATTTATCTGAGCGTTTTTCCGGACAATGAAGCAGCTATCCATCTTTACGAGAAGCTCGGGTTCGTGTTGCTGGATGAATACGACACGAAGGGCGAGCAGGTAATGAAAAAAGGATAGGATGCCCCCAATGGAAAAGGCGCCCGGTCTCTTGCGTGAGACAGGCGCCTTTTCGCGCAGCGCGGTTAGAGCTCCTCGACCCTCTGGAGGATCTCAGTATAAACTTCTTCCAAAGATTTATCGTGACCGTTCTCATCTTCCAAATAAAAATACCAGGCGTCTTCCCGGTTTTCGGGCCCGTCCGTGTTCAGATAAACCGTCGAATGCGAGCCGTTGTCCAAGTCGAAACCGGTTTGATAGGAGACCCCTTCCGTGATGAACGGCAAATGTCCTTTGTCGGCATCCACGAACGCCGAAGGAATGGACAGGCTGCGGAAGAACGAGGTGTATTCGTCGGTGGAAAGTTCTTCTAAAACATCCGGCATGACGAACAGCGCATCATAATCGGCGGACAAGTCATCGGCTTTGTCGGCAATTCCGTCGAGCGGGATCTCTTCGAATGTGACTCTTTCGTTTGTGTATTCCGGTTTTTCGCCGGCAAATGCAATCTTTAATGGCTTGCCGTCATACTCGGCCTTTTCCGGATGGCCCGGTGAACAGGCGGCCAGCGAGAGGACAAGCAGCAAGACAAGCAGGTATCCTTTTTTCAACGAATCAACCCCTTTGAAAAGAGACAGTCTCTCTTTCATTGTAAATGCTTTTTGGGGGTTGTGAAGTGGATTCTGAAAAATAGAACGGAACCGAAGCAGCCGGGAGCCGTATAGAAGGAAAAGGGGAGGGATGGCTGGATGGACATCCGGAATTTCTATGTGAAAGTGGACCCGGCAAGAGCGGCGGATCTCGCGATGGAAGCCATATCCGTTTCTCTCAGCGGACGGCTTGTGGACCGCTACGAACGGGACTGCGGCGAACGGAAGATGGTCGTGCTGACGATGGAGAAATACTTTATGCGCACGAACAGCCGGGCGACGCTCACACTCGTCGCCGACGACTTCGAAGGAAAGACGAAAGTCCGTTTCATCGGATCCGGCGGCGGGGAGGGCGCTTTCCTGAGGTTCGACTGGGGGGCCGGCGCAAGCTTTGCCGAAACGGGAGAGCGGGCGCTTGCGGCTTATAGGATCATTGGAGATCAAGGAGGGAAAGGCTGAATGAAAAAGCGAGTCGAAATGGAAACTGTTTATATCGCAGGCGGCTGTTTATGGGGCGTACAGGCTTTTATCAAAACGTTGCCGGGAGTCGAGTTCACAGAAGCAGGAAGGGCCAATGGAACCGGTTGTACGCTCGAAGGGGAGTACGACGGATACGCCGAATGTGTTAAAACGAGATTTAATCCGTCGGTGGTGACGGTCAACGACCTGATGGGCTACCTGTTTGAAATTATCGATCCCTACAGTGTGAACAGACAGGGAGAGGATGTCGGTCCGAAGTACAGGACCGGAGTTTATAGCGAGATGCCCGAACACTTGAAGGAAGCGAGGGCGTTTCTTGATGAAAGGCCGGATCGTGACCGGATCGCCGTCGAAGTATTGCCGCTGGCAAACTACGTGAGAAGCGCAGAAGAACATCAAGACCGCCTGGATAAGTTTCCGGATGATTATTGTCACATTCCGAAAAAAGTATTGAGCAGGCATAAGTGAGCGAAACCGTTTGACGGCGCGAACCGCGGAATTCAAGCTTTCCTGTTGCAGGCAATCAAAAAAGCACCCGTTGCGGGTGCCGAGCATGATTTTTGTGTGTTTCCGTCAGGCGGCTCTGTTTTGGGGCGATGAAAGTCCGGTTTTGGCTTTGTAGTCCAGCACGAGCAGGACGTTCAGAACAGCGAGCAGAAACACCATCGTGAGCGGGATCAGCCACTGGCCGGACGGGTTGGCCCCCCATCCGATAGCGGTGGCCGCGACGGCCATGACCGGCGCGAGGATGTAATACGCCTTCGTCCTGTAGATCCAGCCGTACGGGAAAAGATGGGCTCCCGTGATGACGGCGAAGACGAGGAGCATCGCCTCCGGGTGCACGCCGAATGCCCAGAAAACGAGCGGGAAGTACATGAACTGGGCGATGTTCAGGATGAGCCCGAGTCCGGCGAGGGGATTTCCTTCCGACTTCCAATCGGTCTTCAGCAGTGTTGACAGTCCGACCGAGAGCGGGAACATGATTCCCGTGAGCATGAGCATTCCGATGTTCTGGATCCGGAGTTCGAGAGACAGAGTGAACAGCGCGGTGATCAGTATCCAGACAGTCATGGCCGACAGCAGAAACGGCAGGCCGTTTTTATTCCGCAGGGCCAGGTCTTGCCTCAGTTCGTTCAAATCCATTCAAACCCCTCCTCTTAAGGTCCGCGACGGGATCAGCGGGTCGTCAGATGCGGCCAAAGAACATCTGCCCAGATTGAGTAGCCGAGGTCGTTCGGGTGGATGCCGTCTTTCAGGGTGTCCGGCAGTGCGATGGCGCGGCTGTCCATTTCGGCGAGCATTTCGTCATGCACGTTTACATAGTCCCAGCCCTGTTCCTTGATGAAGGCCTCCGTGCCGTATACATAATCGGTGAAGCGGAGGCCGAGTGCGTTGACGGGCGGTCCGAATTGATTGTCCGTGCACGGGTTCGGCGACAGGAAGGCAATCCGCGTTTCCGGCAGTTCGGCTGAATAGAGCGCATGCAGCTTTTCGAGTGATTGGTAGGTCTCCTCGAGTGGTACATTCTTATTATGGTTGTTGATGACGGATGTCTCGATGAGCAGGACGTCCGGCTCCGATGCAAGGATCGGAGCGGTCACTTCGTCTTCGAGCAGCCGGACGGACGTGTAGCCGGAATGCCCGAAGTTTTCGATCTTCAGCCCCTTCAGTGCGGGGTAGGCGAGGCGGAGGTGCTGCTCGGTGAGGCCCCGCCATGTGTTCGCCTGCGCGGTGGCTCCGGTGCCTCGCGTGACGGAGCTGCCGGTGACGGCCATCCGGGCTTCGCCTGCGGAAAGCGCCCGGTAGACAAGATAGTCTGCGACCGGCTGTCCGGGATTCAGGAACGGGTCGACCGATTCGATTTTCTGGACGTCGGCGGCTGCGCGGCCGCCGCGTCCGTCCGGCCTGAACAGGAGGAGCAGTGCGCCGGCGATTGCGATGATGACGATCCATCTGATTCGTCTCATCGGACGTCCTCCCGTTCGGGTGCCGGGTATTTCAATGCGTTTTTCGCCATTTTCCGCCGGGCCGCCTCTTCCAGGTCGATGCCGAGCACGTCGGCGAACTGAAGAAGATAGATGAACACGTCCGCCGCCTCGTCTTCGATGGCCTCGCGGTCTTGCCTGAGCGCCTCTTCCCCGGACCTCCACTGGAAATGCTCCAGCAGTTCGGCCGCTTCGAGCGATATGGATATGGAAAGGCTGCGGGCGTCCCGGTTGCCGCGGGACCAACCGCGCGCTTCATTGAATGCAAGGATTTCTTCTGTGAGCTGTTTCACTTGCTGCTTCCCCCTGTGCGCGTTTTCCTTGAGTATACAACAGATCGGGGCGACAATGAATGGAAGAAAGTATGGATTTTGGAGGGATGACCATGTACGAGCCGATCGACCCCGGGTTTTTCCGGCAGCCGGTTCTGGAACTGGCACCGGCGCTGCTCGGCCAGTATATCGTCCATGCCACGCCTGAAGGCTTGACGGCGGCGCGGATCGTTGAGACGGAGGCGTATCACGGGCCGGAAGACCGGGCCGCCCACAGTTTCAATAATCGCCGGACGAAGCGGACTGAGATCATGTTCGGAGCGCCCGGCCTCGTCTATACGTATCAGATGCACACCCACACGCTCATGAATGTCGTCGCCGGGCCTGAAGGGACGCCCCATGCGGTCCTCCTCCGGGGCGCCGAGCCGGTGGACGGGCTTGCGCTCATGCAGCAGCGCCGCGGGGAGCAGCATCGCATCCCCGACTTGACGAACGGGCCGGGCAAGCTGTCGAAGGCGCTCGGCGTGACGATGAAATACTACGGCAGCCGCTGGTACGAGGAGCCGCTGTTCATCGCGCCGGGACCCGGTCTCGGCGGGGAGATGGAAACGGGCCCCCGTGTCGGCATCCAGAACACCGGCGAGGCGGTCGGCTACCCGTGGCGTTTCTATGAAGCGGGCAATCCGTTCGTCTCGAAGTATCGCTGATGTTTGGAAGAATGTCGAAAGGGAATAAAACGAAGGTAGACATTTTTAAGGAGTGATCGGATTGGCTAAGATTGCAACGGTAATTACGAACCTGTTCGAGGACGTGGAGTATACGGATCCGGAAAAGGCGTTCAAGGATGCCGGCCATGAAGTGGTCACGATCGAAAAAGAAGCGGGCAAGCAAGTGAAGGGCAAGCAGGGCGAAGCGACGGTGACGATCGACAAAGGGATCGATGACGTCAGCGCCAAGGATTTCGACGCCCTCTTCATCCCGGGCGGCTTCTCCCCGGACCAGCTTCGTGCGGACGAGCGCTTCGTGGAATTTGCAAAAGAATTCATGGACGCGAAGAAGCCCGTGTTCGCCATCTGCCACGGCCCGCAGCTGCTCATCACGGCCAAGGCGCTGGAAGGGCGCAATGCGACGGGCTATAAATCGATCAAGCAGGATATGATTTATGCCGGCGCGGACTACGCGGACCAGGAAGTCGTCGTCTGCCAGGATCAGCTCGTCACGAGCCGCCAGCCGGATGACATCCCGGCGTTCAACCGCGAGTCGGTGAAACTGCTCGAAGGGAAATAAGGGTAAAATGAAAAGCGCATCCTGGTGGGTGCGCTTTTTGCGTGCGGAAATTCGATGGCTTCCGGTATTTCTTCGACTGCCGGAGATAAGCATTGACTTATATAAGACGCCGCTAATATAATCAACCGGTATTCTTTTATTTTGGAGGGATTCCGGTGGAACTTGCGGAACTTGAATTATTCATGAAGGCGGCAGGGGACGGGACCCGGCTCAGAATCCTGCAGCAGATCGCGGGAGGTCCGGTCTGCATCTGCGATCTGACGCCGCTCGTCGGCCTGACGCAGCCGGCGGTGAGCCAGCATCTCAAGCGGCTCAAAGAGGCAGGGATGGTCACAGGCGAAAAGAAGGGGCGGTGGACGTTCTGGTCGCTGGAAGAAACGCATCCGCTCCACGGCGTCCTCGTGGACCTAATTTCCCGGCTGCCGGCTCCGGAGCGCACGGTCGCCGGCCTGGAGAAGGACGGGATGAAAGGTTGCTGTGACGCATGACGGCCTGGCTCGCGGCACTCATTTTCCTCGTTACTCTCGTGTTCGTCATCTGGCAGCCGAGGGGGCTGTCGATCGGCTGGTCGGCGGTTGCCGGAGCGGCCATCGCACTTCTTGCCGGAGTGGTCAGCCTGCAGGACGTATGGGACGTGACGGGCATCGTCTGGAACGCGACGCTCACGTTCGTTGCGCTGATCCTGATCTCACTCATACTCGACGAAATCGGGTTCTTTGAATGGGCGGCGCTGCATATGGCGCGGTTTGCGAAAGGGAGCGGCGTCCGGATGTTCCTGCTCGTCACGCTCCTCGGTGCGATCGTCGCGGCGCTGTTCGCAAATGACGGGGCGGCGCTCATCATCACGCCGATCGTGCTCGCCATGATGCGCGCACTCGACTTCAAGGACAAACTCATCCTGCCGTTCATCATGGCGTCGGGCTTCATTGCGGATACGACGTCGCTCCCGCTCGTCATCTCGAACCTCGTGAACATCGTCTCGGCGGACTTTTTCGGCATCGGGTTCACGGAGTATGCAGTGCGGATGGTCGTGCCGAACTTGTTCAGCCTGGCTGCGAGCATGCTTGTTCTGTATTTGTATTTCGGGCGCAGCATTCCAAAGACATTCGACGCCTCAAAGCTTGCGGAGCCCCGGACGGCGATCAGAGACCTGAAGCTGTTCCGTCTGTCGTGGGCGGTCATCTCGGTTCTTCTCGCCGGATATTTCCTGAGCGAGGCATTCGGCATTCCGGTCTCCTTCATCGCCGGCGCGGTCGCTCTGATCTTCCTGGCGATTTCCGCGCCGAGCCGGGCGGTTGACGGAAGGGCGGTCATCAAAGGGGCCCCTTGGGCGATCGTCTTCTTCTCGGTCGGCATGTACGTCGTCGTGTACGGACTCCGCAACGCGGGCCTCACCGACGTCCTCGCCTCGCTCATCGAATGGACGGCGGGCCACGGCCTGTACGCCGCGACCGTCGGCATGGGTTTCATCGCGGCGATTCTGTCTTCGGTCATGAACAACATGCCGACCGTCATGATCGACGCGCTCGCCATCCAGGACGCGGACGTGCCGGAGCGGGTGCGTGAAGCCCTGATCTACGCGAACGTCATCGGTTCCGACCTCGGCCCGAAAATGACCCCGATCGGCTCGCTTGCCACACTCCTCTGGCTCCATGTGCTGTCGCTGAAGGGCGTGAAGATTTCTTGGGGCTATTATTTCAAAGTCGGAGTGGTGCTGACGATCCCTGTGCTGTTTGTGACGCTGACGGGGCTTTATTTGTGGCTGGAATGGTGAGTGTGATCCGGGACGGGAAGCTTCGGGTGTAATCGGAGGCCGCCTGAGTGTAATCCGGAGGGCCTCGAGTGTAATCGGAGACGTCTCCGGCGCTGTCCGGACTGGCCCATTCATCTAAAAAACCCCCGATCCGGTTTCCCGGTCGGGGGTTTTGCCGTTCATTCGATTAAGCGGTGACGGCTTCGAGTTCAGCCGCAGGGCCGAAGAATTCGAAGTGGATGTTGTCGAGCGAGACGCCGAGGGCACGCAGTTCGCGGATCATGGCGTTCATGAACGGTGCCGGGCCGCAGACGTAGACATCGCTGCCGTCGAGGACGCGGCTTGCGAGGAAGTCGCGGTCGAGGAACCCGTCCGTGTCGGAGTAGCGGACTGAGTACGATACGTTCTCGCGACCGGCCGCCATTTCACGGAGGTCGCCGTCAAATGCCTGGAGCTGCGGGTTGCGGGCAGAGTGGATGAACGATACTGCGCGTTCAGGCTGGTTGTTCGTGATGTGGTCGAACATCGACATCATCGGTGTGAGGCCGACGCCTCCGGAGATGAGTGTGACCGGAGTTGTCCCTTCAGTATCCAGGTAGAACACGCCTGCCGGTGCGCTTACTTCGATCTTATCGCCTTCGTTCACTTGGCGGTGCAGGTAAGTGGACACTTTGCCTTCAGGATTGCACTCGTCTTCACGCTTCACGGAAATGCGGAACATGTCTTCTTGAGGTGCGCGGGACAGGCTGTACTGGCGGATCATCGTGTACTTTTCGCCGGGGATCGATACACGGATCGTGAGGTACTGGCCAGGAATATACGAAGGAACGCCTTTGCCGTCAGCCGGCTTCAGGTAGAAGGAAGTGATGACGTCGCTTTCTTCCACTTTTTTCGCCACGACGAAGTCCTTGAATCCGTCCCAGCCGTTTTCCTGGTTGGCTGCTTCTTCATACATTTTCTTCTCTACGCCGATGAACGCGTCGGCGATGGCTTCGTATGCTTCGCCCCATGCACCGATGATCTCAGGAGTGGCGGCGTCGCCGAGCACTTCCTTGATGGCGCCGAGGAGGTGGTAACCGACGATCGGGTAGTGTTCAGGACGCACGTTGAGGCCGCGGTGCTTTTCGCCGATCTGGACGACGACCGGCACGATGGCTTCCAGGTTGTCGATGTATTTGGCGGCTGCGAGGACGGTGTTGGACAGGGCCGTCTGCTGGCGTCCGCGGGACTGGTTCGCGTGGTTGAAGATATTCAGGAGCTCCGGATGAGCTTCAAACATGTTTTTATAGAAGACGGTCGTAATCGTTTTGCCGTGCTGCTCCAGGACAGGAACTGTGGATTTTACGATATCGATTGTTTGTTGGGAAAGCATTGCACTCTCACCTTTCGTCTGTGTGTTTTGTTCTTGACTCAAGAATACTGCGGTCTTGTTTTTAAAGCAATATATAAAATACATGTTTAAGCGGCTGTCGAAATTCAGTCACATGCCATTCAAAGAAAAGACAAATTTTCGGCTGCGGCGCTTTTCTTTATGGATTGGGGCACAGCGCTTATAATATGGATAGAAAGGCGAGTGACCATACATGAGACTCACGATGTATACCGACTATTCCCTGCGCGTCCTCATGTATCTCGGGACAAAAGGACCGGGAGAGCTGTCGACGATCCAGGGGATTTCGGATGCGTACGGCATATCGAAAAACCACCTGATGAAAGTGACGCATGAGCTTGGGAAGATGGGGTACGTCGAAACCATACGCGGACGCGGCGGCGGGGTGAAACTCGCCGTCCCGCCGGAGGAGATCAATATCGGGGCGGTCGTCCGCCAGACGGAAGATGACTTCAATATCGTCGAATGCTTCAGTTCAACGGCGAACCAGTGCATCCTGAGCCCGATCTGCGGCCTGCGGGGTGCATTGAACCGCGCCCTCCTCGCGTATCTCGCCGTTCTCGACGAATACACGCTCGCCGATTTCCTCATCAACAAAGATGACCTCGCCGCCTTATTGTCGACTGGCGGATTATGATAAACTAGGTAGGGAAAATTTGAAACAAGACGGGCAGGAGGAATGGTTGCAATGACAAAAACACTTGTTTTCGGACATAAAAACCCTGACACGGACTCCATCACGGCGGCGATCGCCTATGCGTATCTGAAGAAAGAACTCGGCATGGACGCAGAGGCGGTCCGTCTCGGAGAAGTCAGTGATGAAACGGCGTACGCACTCGAAAAATTCGGTTTTGAGGCGCCGCGCTTCGTGGAAAAAGTGGCGGCTGAGGCCGGGCAGGTCATCCTCGTCGATCACAATGAGCGCCAGCAGAGCGCGGACGACATTGAAGATGTCCGCGTCATCGAAGTGGTGGACCATCACCGGATCGCGAACTTCGAAACGGCCGATCCGCTTTATTACCGGGCGGAGCCGGTCGGCTGCACGGCGACGATCCTGAACAAACTCTACAAGGAGAACGGTGTCGAGATCCCGAAAGATATCGCGGGCCTCATGCTGTCGGCGATCATCTCCGACTCGCTGCTGTTCAAGTCGCCGACGTTCACGGAAGAAGACCGGAAAGCGGCGGACGAGCTTGCGGCGATCGCCGGTGTGGATGCGGAAGAATACGGCCTCGCCATGCTGAAGGCGGGCGCCGATCTGAGCAAGAAAACCCTCGATGACCTCATCAACATGGATGCGAAAGAGTTCGAGGTCGGCGGCAAGAAGTTCGTCATCGCCCAGGTGAACACGGTCGACGTGGACGACGTGCTCAGCCGCAAGGAAGAGCTGGAAGACCTGCTTTACCGCGTGATTGCGGAGCGGGAGCTGTCCCTCTATATGCTGGCGATCACGGACATCCTCGAGAACGACTCGACGGTCCTCATTCTCGGAAGCGAAGCCGAAGCCGCGAGCGGTGCCTTCCACGCTCCGCTTGAGAACAACGTCACCAAGCTGAAAGGCGTCGTCTCCCGGAAAAAGCAGATCGTTCCGGTGCTGACAGAAGCCCTCGCTGAATAAAATCATGACAATCTCCGGACTGCGTGCCCGGGGATTGTTTTTTATTTAACGTATTGGTCGATATAATATAGATCCGCAACGCTTCAACGAAGATACACAACGTTTCAGCAAAGATACACAACGTTTCACGATTGTGTCTCCCTCTGAGTAAAGAAGTTGGCAGGCGCCGCGGGAATGGGCGAGGCACTCATGGAAAGCGCTGGTTAGGTGGAGAGAGGGCGAGTTGACACTCGCCCTCTCTAACTTGACATTCACCCGCCTGCCGTTTCGGCCGCCTTGCTTGCGCCCGGAGCGGCAGGTTTGGAATAATGAAGGCATCGGATAAACGGAAGGGGGAGGGATATGGACAAAAACAAACGGGTGGCGGATTCGCCGGTCGCCCAGTTCATCATGATCACGATCGGAGCGGTCATCGCGGCGATCGGCCTGCAGCTGTTCCTCGTGCCGAACGCCATACTCGACGGCGGGGTCATCGGCCTGTCGATCATCCTCTCGGAGATGACGCCGGTTTCCCTCAGTATCTTCATTGTCCTGCTGAATGTCCCGTTCCTGTTCCTCGGGTACAAGCGGCTGGGCCTCAAGTTCACGGTCGAGGCGCTTTACGGGATCCTGGTCCTCTCCATCGCGACGAAGTTCTTTGAGCAATTCCCCGTCGTCACCGAGGATCTGTTCCTTTCGACCATCATCGGGGCGGTCGTGCTCGGCGTCGGGGTCGGCCTCGTCATCCGGACGGGCGGGGCGCTCGACGGCACGGAAATCCTCGCCATCCTGATCAGCAAGCGGCGGCCGATTTCAGTCGGCCAGATCGTCATGATCATGAACGTCTTCATCTTCACGCTCGCCGGGCTGCTCGTCTTTACGTGGGAGACGACGTTCTATTCAATGATCACGTATTTCATCGCCTCCAAGGTGATCGACATGGTCGTCGAGGGACTCGATGAATCCCTGTCCGTCATGATCATTTCAGAAAGGGCGGACGAACTCGCCCATGGCTTTTTCGAAGCCGTCGGCCGGGGGGTCACGTTCCTCAACGGGGAGGGCGCCTTCACGAACGATTCGAAGAAAGTGATCTACACCGTCGTCGACCGCTTGGAAATGGCCCAGCTCCGGACCGTCATCCGAAACGTCGACCCCGAAGCATTCGTCGTCGTCCAGCGGGTGAATGAAATCTCCGGCAGCAACTTCATGGACACGGGAAAATGAAAATAAACCGGCTCCCTGCATGCGGGGGACCGGTTTTCGTTTATTCGAACAGATGCCGCAAGTATCGTTCCGGGCTGTCGAGAAAATCTTTTGTCAGCCGGACGTGTTCAATTTCGCCGAATGCAGCCGGCTCAAGCCGTCCGCCGCGGATCTCGTACAGATCCGCACCCGGATAAGCCATGAGGATCGGGGAGTGGGTGGAGATGAGGAACTGGGCGCCTTGGCCGACCATGTCATGCAGCATCGCAAGGAGCGCGAGCTGGTTGGACGGAGACAGCGGAGCTTCGGGCTCATCGAGGATATAGAAGCCGCCGGGCCGGAAGCGCGCCCCGAACAGGTCCAGGAAACTTTCGCCGTGTGACCGCCTGTCCAGTCCGTCCCCGTAAAGGTTGCGGAGTTCCGCGTACGTCCGGGCATGGGGCATGACCTCAAGACTGCCGGGGCTGCGCTCTTGAATCTCTTCCACCGCGGCCCGCGCGTCTTCCCGCATCCGGGCGACTTCGATCGTATAGGTGATGAAATCCATGGCACGGAAGAAAAATCCGTTCCTCGTCTTCACCGACCAGGAAAGGGACAGCCGGTCTGCCAATTCTTGCGCGTGGGCGAGCGACGGGTTCCCTTCCATCGGCAGCCGGCTGATCAGGATGCTGTCCGCTGCCGCCGCGATCCCTTCGAGCAGTGTCGTCTTGCCGGTTCCATTGTCGCCGGCGATGATGGTGACCGGGGCACGGAAAGTGAACTCCCGGAACTCTTGGATAACAGGCAGGCTGAACGGAAAGCGTCCGATGTCCGGCAACGGCCCCGCCATGCTCACTCTTTTTAAAATCATCCGATCCGCCCCCTTTTCTCCCACTCTAACAGAAGGGGGCATGCGGTTCCACGGATAATCCGCATGCAAAAAACAGGCGGAGGGGGACCCCGCGCCTGTCGTCAGAACTCATTCAGCTTAAATCCAGCGGTTTTGTGGCCGGGCCTTCCAGCACCGATCCGTCTTCGCGGAAACGGGAGCCGTGGCACGGGCAATCCCATGTCCGGTCGCCTTCATTCCACCGGGTCTTGCACCCCATATGCGTGCAAGTCGGAGAGTCGAGGCGGACGGTGTAGCCGGTCGCCAGCTCGCCGGCGACGAGCCCGTTGATCTTCAGCCCCTGCAGGAGAAGGGCGCCGAAGCCGGTGCGTCCCGGGTCATACAGCTTGGTCGCCGCATTTTCACGCCCTGTGATCAGGTCGCGGAGGATTTTGGAGCCGGCCAGGGAGTTGGAGAGCCCCCATTTGCGGAAACCGGTCGCGATATACACATGCGGCAGACTGTCGGAGATCTGGCCGACATACGGCACGAGATCCGGCGTCTGGGGATCCTGCGCCGACCAGCTGTGTGTGATGCCTTTCAAGTGGAACAGGTTCTCCAAGTCTTCCGCCAGCCGTCCGTACTCTTCGTCCGTTTCCTTTTTCATGCCGGCCGTATGGTTGCTTCCCGCTAGCATCATATAGATCTTCCCGTCGATATTCGCCGTCCGGATCGACCGCTGAGGGGAATCGACAGAGATATACTGGTCCTTCAGTTCGCGGTCGGTCGGAGCGACGGAGATGTAAGAGCGGTTGACGGCCAGCTTGATGATGTTCAGGCCGCGGAATCCCCTGATCGGATAGTGGGTCGCGAGGACGAGCTCTTTGAATTCGACCATCCCGCCGGTCGACAAGGAGACGGTCCGTTTCTTGAAGTCCATCGTCCGGACGGCGGTCATCTCATAGATCCGCGCCCCGTGATCCGCTGCCATCCGGGCGAGCCGCTGGCCGAAACGGAACGGATGGATCTGGAGCTCGTCGACCATCGAGAGCGAGGCCTGGACAGGGAACGGCAGCTCGGTCTCTTTGCCGAACGAGCCCTGGATGCCGATCTCCCGGTAAGCATCCCATTCCCGTCTCAGTTTCTCCGTGCCGTGCCGGGTCTGCGAGAAGATGTATGAATCGGACGGCCTCGCCTCGCCCTCGCCGGCGATGTCCCTTCCGCGGCGGACGGCTTCTTCATTCGCCTCGTAATAAGTCCGCGCGCCGTCCTTGCCGAATTGCTTGAGCAGATCGGAATAGACGTAGCCGTGCTGGGCCGTCAGTTTCCCGGTGGAGTTTCCGGTCGTGCCGGCAAGGATGCGGTCGCGTTCGACGAGGACGACATCCTTGCCGGCCGCGGCTAGCTGTTCGGCGGCGGCGATGCCGCTCAGCCCTCCGCCGACGATGCAGACGTCACAGCGGATGCGGCCATGGGCCTGGGGGAACTTGTCTCGCGGATATCCGGTGTCGAGCCATAGCGATTGAGTCAATTTGACATCCTCCATTTCGGTGAATAAGTCCTCAAAAACAGACGGCGTGGGCTAATTAGTTGTCCGGCGGCCGCCGATGTCCCTACAATGGTAAAAAGAAGAAAGAGGGATGCACATGAAAATCGAAGTCTGGTCTGATTATGTTTGCCCATTTTGCTACATCGGTAAACGGAAACTTGAGAAAGCCCTGATTGAAACCGGTCTGAAGGACAGCGCTGAAGTGGTCTACAAGAGCTTCCAGCTGGACCCGAACTCTCCCGAAACATCCGAGCACACGATGGCCTCGGCAGTGGCGGCCAAGTACGGCATCTCGCTCGAGGAGGCAAAAGCCTCGAATGCGAACATCGCGGCGGCCGCAAAAGAAGTCGGCCTCGACTATAATTTCGACGCGATGCGGCCCGGCAATACATTCAATGCGCATCGCCTCGCCAAGTGGGCGGAGGAATCCGGCAAGGGGGCGGAGATCACTGAGAACCTGCTCCGCGGCTACTTCATCGAAGGCCGGGAAATCGGCCGAAAAGAAGTGCTCGCCGACATCGCTGAAGAGACGGGCCTCGACCGGCAAAGTGCGCTGGATGTCCTTGAGTCAAACCGCTACGGCGCCGATGTCAAAGGAGATATCGGCGAAGCCGCCGCGCTCGGCGTACAGGGCGTTCCGTTCTTCGTCCTGAACCGGAAATATGCCATATCCGGCGCCCAGCCGGACGAACTGTTCCGGTCCGCACTTGAAAAAGCGGCTTCCGAAGAGAAATAATGACGAACGCCGCACGGCTTGGGGCAATCCCGGCCGTGCGGCTTTTTCATCGTCACCGTCACTCCCGGAAACAGGCCCCGGTGGAACTTGTCAAATTGCCGGCCACGAAGCATACTATATACTTGTGAAGGACTTGAAACTGATTAAAGAAAAGCGATGCGTCCTGAGGCGGGAAGTCCGTCCGGATCATCGCTGACCGGCAATGAAAGGACTGCATTTCCATGAATAAACGGCAATGGGCCGATAAGTTGAAAACGATGCTGCGGGAAGAGGACGTCAAGGTGGATGAGCCGCTGTCGCTCCACACGGCAACGAAGATGGGCGGCTGCGCCGACCTGTTCGTCACACCCCGGACGGAGGCGGAGACGCAGGAAGTCGTCCGGTTCGCATACCGGAACGAAATCCCGCTTCTCTTGCTCGGGAACGGATCCAATATGGTTGTCCGGGACGGCGGCGTGAGGGGGATTGTCCTGAATCTGGGGAACCTCGATGACATCCGGGTCGACGGGGGCCATGTGTACGCCGAAAGCGGAGCGGATATCATCGCGGTCTCCCGCGCGGCTGCGGCCGCCGGGCTTGCGGGCTTTGAGTTTGCCTGCGGGATCCCGGGATCGGTCGGGGGCGCAATGGTGATGAACGCCGGTGCCTACGGCGGAGAGATCAAGGACATCATCCTCCGGTGTACGGTCCTGACAAGGGAAGGCGAGCGTCTCGTGCTGTCAAAAGACGACTTGGACCTCGGGTACCGGACGAGCATCATTGCGCGGAACGGCTATTATGTCCTGTCCGCCGAATTCGAACTCGAGGAAGGCGCCCAGGAGGAAATCGACGCGAAAGTCGCGGACCTCACCCATCAGAGGGAATCCAAGCAGCCGCTCGAATATCCGTCCGCGGGCAGCGTGTTCAAGCGGCCTCCGGGCTATTTCGCCGGAAAGCTGATCCAAGATTCCGGAATGCAGGGCAAAGGCTACGGCGGCGCGGAAGTTTCTACGAAGCACGCCGGCTTCATCGTCAATAAAAACGGCGCCACCGCGACCGACTATATCCGGACGATCGAAATGGTGAAGGCGGAAGTGAAAAAGAACTTCGGCGTCGATTTGGAGCTGGAAGTGAAAATCGTGGGGGAAGAAGGATAAGGAAAGGATCGGATCGGGGGCTGCGGCCTCTGATCCTTTTTTCGTGTCCATATTCGGATAAAGATAACGCTCCCGGCGATAAAGATAACGTTTTACCGCATAAAGATAACGCTTCCGGCGATAAAGATAACGCTTTACCGGATAAAGATAACGCTCCTCAGGAAATCCGTTTTTGAGAGAACCTGCCCCGGCCCGGCTCATAAAAAAGCCGCAGATCCAAGGGGAATGGACTCCCCAAAATCTGCGGCTTTGAATTATTGGACGTGTTTTTCTTCGGCGATCCGTTCGACGGTCCCCGTCTCTTCGATTTGGTCGTCGTGGACGTGGACCTGGCACATCTTGTGGTCGTGCATGAACTTGAAGATGCCGTTGTTGAAGTCGGTGCCGATCTCTTTGAAGAAGATGCCTTCGAATTCGCAGCCTTTCGACATCGTGAAGCTGACGCGGTAGCCGTCCTTTTCCTTGACGAGGTAGGCGCGGACGCCTTTTTCGTACATGCCTTCCTCTTCGGATTTGACGGTCCGGGCGACGGAGACGACGTGAAGGTCGGCAAAGGGGATTTCACGGAGGAGGACGTTGATGAATGATCCTTTCGTGATCTCCTCCCAGCGGCTCTGGGCAGTCTGTCCGACGATGATTTGGGTGATGTTATGTTCGTAGGCCACTTCCTTGATGACTTTGGCGGACGGGCGCTTTTCGTCGTCGCGGAGGAAGAAGGCTTCCGCACCGAGTTCATCGGCCAGCTCCTGCCAGCTTTCCACGTAGGCGGATTTGTCGGCGTCGAATTCATCGAACGGCAGCGGATCGACCGTCAGGATATAATACGGGCAGTCCAGCATGCTGGCCATCTGGTGTCCCCGGCGGATGAGCCGCTCGCCGTTCGGTCCGTAATAGACACATACAAGGATGCGCTCGTCCATCCCCGGTTTTTTCATCATGGCGGATTTCACCTCTTGTTCATAATCGCGTGGTCACGGGCCAAACACCCGGAGAACCAAGACATTATAAGACATCGCCCCTGCGAAGGCAATATGCCGGGCGGGCATGTTAGCAGGAGCGCCTTGTTTCCTGTATAATTGATGATTGGGGAAATACCGGCACGGCAGGCGTCCCGCATGTCGCGGACAGGGTCTCCCTTTTTGTACATATGCCGGTCTCAGGATTCTTCGGGTCCGGGAGTCCGGCCTGTCGCCCATATTATGCGCCCTGCCGGCCGGTCCGTCAAGGTCTCCCTTGCCACTGCACTTATGGCCATGCCTACCATTGGAGGGTCTCTATGCTTGTCATTCTCGGAATTATCTTTCCTTTTGCCGTGGCGGCGGTCATTCCGCTGCTGTACCGGCTTGTCCCGAACCGGCATATCGGCTGGTTCGTCGCGGCGGTTCCGCTTGTCCTGTTCGCCGGGCTTTTGCGGATCTTGCCGCGGATCGCCTCCGGCAGAACCGCGGATGTCACCGTTCCGTGGATCCCGGAGGCGGGGATCGACCTGTCGCTCCGCATCGACGGGCTCAGCATGATCTTCGGTCTCCTCATCACCGGGGTCGGTGCGCTCGTCGTCCTTTACTCCATCTATTATCTGTCCGAACGCGAGTCGCTCGGCCATTTTTACACGTACCTTCTGATGTTCATGGGGTCGATGCTCGGGGTCGTCTTCTCGGACAACCTCATGGTCCTTTACGCGTTCTGGGAGCTGACGAGCATTTCCTCGTTTCTGCTGATCGCGTTCTGGTACCACCGGAAAGGATCCCGCTACGGGGCGCGGAAATCGATGCTCATCACCGTGTTCGGCGGGATCGCGATGCTCGCCGGGTTCCTGATGCTCTACGCGATGACCGGCACGTTCAGCATCCGGGAGATTATCGCGCTCCGACCGGAATTGTCCGGGGAGGCCCTGTTCATCCCGGCGCTCGTGCTCGTGCTTCTTGGAGCCTTTACAAAATCGGCCCAGTTCCCGTTCCACATCTGGCTGCCGGACGCGATGGAGGCGCCGACGCCGGTCAGCGCGTACCTCCACTCCGCCACGATGGTGAAGGCGGGCATTTATCTCATCGCCCGGTTCACGCCCGTCTTCGGCGGCACGGACACATGGTTCTGGACGGTCAGCATCGTCGGAACCGTCACGCTTCTCTGGGGTTCGTTCAATGCGGTGAAGCAGAACGACCTGAAGGCGCTGCTGGCTTATTCGACGATCAGCCAGCTCGGCCTCATCATGAGCCTGCTCGGCTTCGGTTCGGCCGCGCTTTCCGCAGGGACGGATGCCGGGAAGGTCTTGTTCGCGCAGGCCGGGTTTGCCGCGCTGTTTTATATGGTCAACCACTCGACGTTCAAGGGGCTCCTGTTCATGGTCGTCGGCATCGTCGACCATGAGCTCGGGACCCGGGACATCCGGCGGCTCGGCGGGCTGATGACGCTCATGCCGGTGACGTTCACACTGGCGGTGATCGGCAGTTTCTCGATGGCCGGCCTGCCGCCGTTCAACGGCTTCCTCGGCAAGGAGATGTTCTTTGAATCCGCGGTCGATATCGGTTCGGGCAATCCGTTTGCGGGGGCCGATGTGTCGGTCCTGTTCCCGGTGATCGGCTGGGTGGCGAGTGTCTTCACGTTCGTCTATTGCACGATCATCGTCTACCGGACGTTTCTCGGGCCGCGCCAGCCGGAGAAGGTGGACCGTGTGCCGCATGAAGCGCCGAAAGGCATGCTGCTGCCGCCGGTTATTCTGGGGATCTTCGTCGTCGGCATCTTCTTCTTTCCGAATCTTGCCGGAAAATATGTGATCGGTCCCGCCATGCCGGCGGTGTTTCCGACGCTTGCCGGAGAGTCCGGCCTCGTGCCGGAAATCGCCGCCTGGCACGGGATCAACACGCCGCTTCTCATGTCGCTTGGAGTCATTGCGGCGGGGGCGATCCTGTTCATCACGCTGCGTCACTGGCGCGTCATTTACCGGGTGGCACCGTTCAGGTGGAATCTGGACATCGTGTACCGTCGCATCCTCGGTGTCGCGGAAGGCGGCTCGACGCTGCTGACAAACAGGTACATGACCGGCCGCCTGCGGGATTATTTCGTTTATATCTACGTGTTCTTTCTCGTTGCGGCGGGCAGCGGCCTGTTCCTGACGGGGGCGTTCAAGCCCGATTTCCGGATGGGGCCGGTCGCCGTCTATGAGGTTGCCTTCGTCCTCATCATGTCGTTCGCAGCGATCGCCATGCCGTTCGTGAAGTCACGGATCACGGCGACTTTGCTCAACGGAGTGCTCGGTTACTCGATCGCCATCTTCTTTATCTACTTCCGGGCGCCGGACCTCGCGCTCACCCAGACGGTCATCGAGACGGTGACGACCGTGCTGTTTCTGCTCTGCTTCCGCTTCCTGCCCGAGTGGAAGCCGGAGCGGGCACCGGCAAGGAAGA
Source organism: Bhargavaea cecembensis (assembly GCF_000826125.2). Lineage (GTDB taxonomy): Bacteria > Bacillota > Bacilli > Bacillales_A > Planococcaceae > Bhargavaea > Bhargavaea cecembensis_B. Next base: position 61,002 of record NZ_LN651372.1, on the reverse strand, counting down.
AAATCTTCAATGCGATCATCGCACTCGGCGCCGGTGCGCTCGTCACCGGGTTTGCGCTGACAGTCCGGGGCTATGACATCTTCGAAACGATATCCGGCTACTTTGAGGATTCCTATACGCTTGCCGGAGGCGGCAATATCGTGAACGCGATCCTCGGGGACTTCCGGGCGTTTGATACGATGCTCGAAGTCGTCGTGCTGTTCATTGCCGGGATCGGCGTCTACACGCTCATCGTGCTGAGGCCGAGGAAAGGGGGCGGGGACATTGAAGGGAAATGATGTGATCCTCCGGACGGTCTCCAGGATCGTCGTCTTCATCATCCTGACGTTCGGCGTCGAATTGTTCCTGTCCGGCCACAACAATCCGGGCGGCGGGTTCATCGGCGGCCTGGTCCTCTCGTCGGCGCTCGTTCTCCTGTATGTCGTCTACGACATCGAGACGGTTCATCAGGGCGTGCCGCTCGATTTCAAGAAAGTCGCAGCATTCGGGGCGATGCTCGCCGTCCTGTCCGGAACCGGGGCGGCGGTTCTCGGCAAGCCGTTCCTTTCCCAGGCATTCGGCTATTTCGACTTGCCGATCTTCGGTGTGACGGAGCTTGCGACCGTGACGATCTTCGAGGCGGGCGTTGCGCTCACCGTCATCGGGACCGTCGAAACCATCATTCTCAGTATCAGTAAGGATGTGTAGCAGATGGAACTTCACATGATCATATTGACAGGCGTCCTCGTGACTGTGGCGGTCTATCTGCTGCTGTCCCGGAACATGATCCGGATGATCCTCGGGACGGCGGTGCTTTCCCATGCGGTCCACCTGCTGCTCATCACGATGGGCGGCGCGGCGGACGGACATGTCCCGCTGCTCGGGGAATCGGCCGGCCCGTATGTCGATGCACTGCCCCAGGCGCTCATCCTGACGGCGATCGTCATCAGCTTTGCGACGACGGCATTTCTTCTCGTGCTCGCCTACCGCACTTATCAGGAAACAGGCACCGATGACCTGGACCAGATCCGGAGGGCGCGCCGTGAATAACATCCTCGTCCTGCCGATGGTCGTCCCGCTGCTCACCGGATTCGTGCTGTTCTTCCTGCGTCCGTCCGTCAAGGCGCAAAAAATCGTCGCCACGCTCTCGATCCTGTCGCTCACCGCGATCAGCGTGCGCATCCTCCTGCTCATCCGGGATGAAGGAATCATCCGGCTCGACTTCGGGGGATGGAAGCCGCCGTTCGGGATCTTGTTCGTCGGGGATTCATTTTCCGCGCTGCTCGTCCTGACGACTTCGGTCGTTTCCGGCCTCATCCTCTTCTATGCCTTCACGGCGACCGAACGCCGGCATGAGAACATGTTCTTCTATCCATTCTCGTTCTTCCTCGTGGCTGGTGTGAACGGGTCGTTCCTGACGGGGGACCTGTTCAACCTGTTCGTCTGCTTTGAAGTGATGCTGCTCGCCTCGTATGTGCTCGTTACGCTCGGCGGCAGCAAGGTCCGGCTGGCGGAGTCGATGGTCTATGTGGCCATCAACGTTGTCGCTTCGTGGTTCTTCCTCGTTGCGCTCGCCTTCCTGTACGGGTCGGTCGGCACGCTCAACATGGCCCATATTTCGGTCCGTGTCGCAGAGGCGGGGCAGGGGCCGCTCCTCAGCGCGATCGCGGTGATCTTCCTCATCGTCTTCGCCTTGAAGGCGGGGCTGCTCCTGTACTTCTGGCTGCCGGGCTCCTACAGCGTCCCGCCCGGTCCGGTCGCTGCCCTGTTCGGCGCGCTCCTGACGAAAGTCGGCGTGTATGCGATGTTCCGGACGTTCACGCTCATCTTCTACCATGACGCCGCGATCACGCACGGCATCATCGGCACGATGGCGGTGCTGACGCTTGCGGGCGGAAGCTTCGGGGCGATCGCCTATAAGGACATCCGGGTGATTGCATCCTACAACGTCGTCATCGCGGTCGGTTTCATGATGCTCGGGCTCGCCGTCTTCAATGAACATGCATTCCAAGGGTCCGTCTGGTACCTCATCCACGACATGGTCATCAAGGCGCTCCTGTTCCTCGTGGTCGGCGCGATGGTCGTCCTCACCCGGGAATCGAGGATCGACCGGATGAGCGGGCTCATCCGGAACTATCCGCTTCTCGGCTGGCTGTTCTTCATCACGATGGTGTCGCTCGCCGGCATCCCGCCGTTCAGCGGCTTTATCGGCAAGGTGTACACCGGCCTCGGCGCAGTCGAGGGCGGGAACTATTGGCTGCTCTTCGCCGGCTTCCTCTCCAGTCTGTTCGTCCTGTATTCGCTGCTGCGGATCTTCATGAACTGCTTCTGGGGCGAGACGACGATCACGCGCGAAGAGCAGCGGCCGCTCCGCCGGTCGAAGCTCATCCCGCTTACCTTGCTCGGCGCCCTCACGCTCGGCATCGGCATCGGCGCACAGGCGCTCGCCCCGTTCGTCGCGGACGCCGCACATGTGATGGCAAATCCGGAGATCTACATAGAAGCCGTGCTCGGGGAGGTGCAGTCGGGTGGATAGATTCAGGAAAAACGGGGGCACGGGCGCCACGGCGGCCCAGTTCCTCCTGAACTTGTTCATCGCGTTCCTCTGGATGCTCCTTCTGGATGAAGACGAGTTCCGGGTGACGACGTTCGCCGCCGGATTCATCGTCGGGATCTTCATCGTCTTCTTCATGCACCGGTTCTTCGGCACGCAGTTTTACTTGAGGCGGCTGTTTGCGATCGTCAAGCTCGTCCTCATCTTCAACCGCGAACTCGTGAAATCAAGCTGGTCGGTCATCGGCCAGATCCTGAGCCCGAAGCTCACGATCCGCCCGGGCATCTTCCGGTACGACACGGTGCTCGAGAGCGACGGGGAAGTGACGACCCTGTCACTCCTCGTCACGCTCACGCCGGGTTCGGTCGTCATGGAAGTGACCGAAGACGGCCAGGGCCTCTACATCCATGCGATGGACATCGAGAACTCCAAGGAAGCCCTGATCAGCCAGCTTAAAAACTTTGAAAAAGCGATCATGGAGGTGACGCGCTGATGGTCGATACGCTCATGCTGATTGCTTTGATCCTTTTCAGCTTCACGATTCTCATCGCGGTCTACCGGATCATCCGGGGACCGTCCAGGCCGGACCGCGTCATCGCGCTCGACATGATCGGCGTCAACCTGCTCGCCTCGATCGCGGTCGTCTCCTGTCTGCTTCAGACGAAGGCGTTCATGGAAGTGATCCTGATCCTCGGGATTCTGAGCTTCATCGGCACGATCGCCTTCTCGAAGTATATCGAGAGGGGGGTCATCGTTGAACGCCGACACAATCGTTGAATACGCCGCCGCCATCCTCATGGTGACCGGCGGACTCATGAGCCTCGTGAGCGCAATCGGCCTCATCCGGCTGCCGGACGTGTACACCCGGTCGCACGCCGCCACGAAAAGCTCCACGCTCGCAGTTTTGCTGACGCTCCTCGGCGGGTTCCTGTATTTCTGGGCGCTGGAACGGTTCATCAGCGTCCGGCTCCTCCTCGGGATCATCTTCGTCTTCCTCACCGCTCCGGTCGCCGGCCACGTCATCATCCGGGCCGCCCACCGGTCCGGCGTGCGACTGGCGGATATTTCGAAAAAGGACGAACTGGCCGAAGCCATCCAACAACGCAATGAAGAAAATGAACGCAGGCCGCCCGAGTAAGATGGGCGGCTTTATTGTGGGAAGAGGGTGGCCGGTTGTGCGAGTAGCGGCGGGCGGCGGGGGCGTTTCAGCTTGGATACGCAACGTTTAAGGAAAGATACGCAACGTTTCAGCAAAGATAAACAATGTTTCAGCAAAGATACGCAACGTTTTCAGGAACCGGGCGCCGCCGGTCCGCCGCAATTGCGGTCCTGATCTGGAAGTTGACATTCGCAGGTGGAAAGTTGACATTCGTCTTCCGGAAGTCAACACCCGGCCCGCCGAAATGGACACTCATCCGGAGGACGGCTATAAAGGAGTTCTTGAATGAATGGCGAATCATTCATAGCAGGGGGGATGGCAGATGAGAAGATGGCCGAAATGGCTGAAGGTCGTTCTGGGGATTGTCGGGACGGTCGCAGTGCTGGCGATTGTCGCGCTGGTTTTCGTAAACGCTTACATATCGAAGTCGAAGCCGGTGACGTCAGGGGAGATGGCCGTGCCGGTGCTTGAAGGGGAAGTGACAGTGGTCCGTGATGAAAAAGGCGTTCCGCATATCCGGGCGGAGTCTGATGCGGATCTGTACAGGGCGCAGGGGTTTGTCCAGGCGCAGGACCGCCTGTTCCAGATGGACTTGGCGCGCAGGCAGGCGTCCGGCCGGCTGGCGGAAGTCGTGGGAGAGGCGGCCGTGCCGACGGACAAGCTGTTCCGCACGTTTAGCCTCAGGCAGGCCGCGGCCGATTCGGAGTCCGGCTACGGGGAAGACGCCCGCCAGGTGCTCGGATGGTTTGCGGAAGGCGTGAACGCGTTCATCGACCAGGCGAAGGAAGAGGGGAAGCTGCCTTACGAGTTCCGGCTGCTCGGCTATGAGCCGGAGGAGTGGACGCCGCTCGATTCATTGACGATCGGGAAATACATGGCGTACGATCTCGGCGGGCACTGGCCCGCGCTTGCATTCCGTCACTGGGCGGTGAATGAGTACAATGGCAATAAGATGAAAGAACTGTTCATCCATTATCCGGAAGACGCGCCGTCGGTCATCGAGGCGAACCGGGCGAATCCGGTGGCGATCGCAGGGGCGTTTGATGCGTCGCTCATCCCTCCGGAACACAACGGAAGCAACAACTGGGTCGTCGCGGGCGACAAGACGGCATCGGGCAAGCCGCTGCTTGCGGATGACCCGCACCTCGGCCTGACGACGCCGTCGATCTGGTACGAAATGAATCTGGAGTCGCCCGAACAGAACGTCACGGGCGTCATCTTCGGCGGCATCCCGGGCATCATCCTCGGCCACAACGAAGACGTGGCCTGGGGCGTGACGAACGTCGGTCCGGATGTGCAGGATCTGTATATCGAGACGCCGAACCCGGATAACCCGGCCGAATTCCGCTTTGACGGCAAGTGGGAGCGGGCGGCCGTCCGCGACGAGCCGATCAAAGTGAAAGACGGGGAGACGGTGGACTTTGAAGTCGTCACGACCCGCCACGGTCCGGTCATCTCGGACGTCATGCTGGAGAGCACCGGTACGGGCGGGGACGTGCTGTCGATGCAATGGACGGCGCTTGAGCCGACACGCGAGCTCGAGGCGATCCTCAAGATGAACAAGGCCGGCGACTGGGACGAGTTCGAAACGGCGCTCGAGAACTTCAATGCGCCGGCCCAGAACTTCGTCTTCGCTTCCACCGACGGGACGATCGCCTACAAGGCGAACGGCAACATCCCGATCCGCAAAAAAGGCGACGGCCAGCTTCCGGTCCCGGGCGATTCATCCGAGTACGGCTGGGAAGGATTCATCCCGTACGACGAGCTTCCAAGGACCGTCAACCCGGAGGAAGGGTTCATCGCGACCGCGAACAATCGGGTCATCGGCGAGGAATATCCTTACCATATCACCGATTTCTGGGCGCAGCCGTACCGGTACGAGCGGATCGCCGAAGTTTTGCAGGAAGGCGATTCCTTCACGCCGGAAGACATGATGGCGCTCCAGATGGATGTGAAGAACCTGTACGCCCGCGAGTTCCTGGATGATATGCTTGGCTCCCTGCGGGCTACAGGGGCCGACGAGGAGTACGGAAAAGCGGTGAAGCTGCTTGAGGAGTGGAATCAGGAAGACGACAAGGACCTCAGCGCCCCGCTCATCTTCCACAAATGGATGCGCCAGCTGCCGCAGACGATGTTCTGGCAGGCGATGCCGGAAGATGTGTATGCCCTCATGCCGGGCAAGAACCATATCACCGATGAAATGATGCGCCAGGCATACGCCGGCGAACCGGGCGCCTGGGTGACGGAATACGGCGGCGTCGACCGGTGGGTGACAGACGCTTTCGAGAAGGCGGTCGCGGACATTTCCGATGAATTCGGAAAAGATGCGGACGGCTGGCGATGGGGCGACTTCCACCAGCTCGTCTTCCCGCATCCGCTCGGCAGTGCCTCGCCGATCTTCGAGAAGTACTTGAGCCCGCCGCGCACGCCGACGAGCGGCTCAGGCGTCACCGTCCAGGCCGCCGGATTCAAAGACGACGGCTCCGCCGACCACGGCGCCTCCTGGCGGTTCGTCGCCGATCTGTCCGACCTCTCAAAATCCTGGCACCTCGTCGGCCCGGGCCAGAGCGGCCACATGAAATCAAAATGGTTCCACGACCAGGCCCCGGACTGGGTGAACGGCGACTATCACGAGACGCGGATCGACGGGAAATCGGAAGGGGAGGTGCTGAAGCTCAAGCCTTGAGTGACGGCCGGGCATGAAACTAAAACAGGGGCTCCCGAAACTAAAGCAGGAGCCCTCGAAACTAAAGCTGGGACCTCCGAAACTAAAGCAGGAGCCTCCGAAACTAAAGCAGGACCGAGCGAAACGAAAGCAAGGGCAGACCTTCCGGACGGAGGGCCTGCCCTTGCTTCTTTATTTTACGGGAACGGATTCGAAAACGGCTTTCTTCACGATGCGCCCTTTCCGGCCGAACGTCGTCTCCGCGTGGAGGAGCGACTGGAGGATCGCTTCTTCGGTTGATTCGATCACGGCTTGGAACAGGTCGTTCATGACCGGGTGGTCGTCTTTCAGAACTTCCCGGGTGACGGTCATCTCCCCGCCGCCGTGCGGGACGGTGAAGCCGGTGGAGAACGCGATGATGATGTCGCCGCTGCCGTTGTGGATATGCGTCCCGGTCCGGCCGAGGCCGATCGCCGCCCGCTTGGCGAGCCGCCCGAGCTGACGGCTGTCGAGCGGGGCGTCGGTGGCGACGACGATGATGACGGAGCCGTCCGGACGCTTTTCACGGTCGTCTTTGTCACCTACAACCGGGGTTTCCGGTGCCGGCTCTTCGGGGACGACCCAGCCGGGGAATAAGCACTCGTGGCCTCGGCCGAAATTTGTCAGCACGAGCGCACCGGCGGTGAACGTCCGGCCCTGCGCCTCGACGAGCCGGGAAGCGCTGCCGATCCCGCCTTTCGCCCCGTAGCAGATCATCCCTTTGCCTGCGCCGGTTGCCCCCTGTGCGAAAGTGCCGCCGGCCGCAGCTTGGATCGCTTCGATGGCGTGTTCGGGCCGGACTGCCATGTTGCGCATCGAGTTCAGATAAGAGTCGTTGCATTCGCCGACGACGACGTTCAGAGAACTTGCGGAGTCGCCGATCGCCGGATTCTCCTCCAGCATGTATTGAAGCGTCCCTTCCAGCACGGCACCGACACTGAACGTGTTCGTCAGCATGATCGGCGACTCGATGACGCCGAGCTCGGCCACCTGGATGAGCCCCGCCGTCTTGCCGAACCCGTTCAGGACGAATGAAGCCGCCGGCACCTTTTCCTCGAACAGATTGCCGCTGTGAGGCAGGATGGCGGTGACGCCGGTGCAGTGGTAGTCGCCCCCGCCGGCAGGGCCGTCGAGAGTGACGTGTCCGATTGCAACTCCTTCGATGTCGGTGATGGCATTGAGTGTTCCTTTTTTCATGGTGGCTCTCCTCCTGGATATGTACGAATAGATCGTAAGCGGCGATGAATAGATAGAACCGGGCGATGAATAGATAGAACCGGGCGATGAATAGATAGAACCGCACGATGAATAGATAGAACCAGCCGACCCCTCTCCCCGGGAAGAAATCCGTTGCATTCAAAACGCCCATCCGCGCCGGGACGGGCGTTTGGTCATTTGACGAGGAGCACGGGGCATTCGACGCGCTTGGCGACTTTGTGGCTGACGCTGCCCAGCACCATCTCCTGGAAGGCATTCAGGCCGCGGCTGCCGACGACGACGAGGTCATAGTCTTCGGCGTTGCAGAATTTCACGATGGTCGGGCCGGGTTCCCCGTACTGGATCTTGAGGCCGGGTCCGATGCCCTCGTTCCGGAACACTTCAAAGATATGGTCCAGGCGGTCGGTGATTTTGCCTTCAAGTTCTTCTTTCGGAACATTTTCAAATTCCTTCGGCCGGGATTGGTCGTAGTCGAGGATGTACAGCATGTCGGCTGAGGCGCCGGTCGATGCGGCGAGTGAGGCAACGTGCTCGGCGGCACGCTTGGAATGGTCGGATCCGTCAACGGCAACGAGGATTTTTTTATACATCGGTATGTCACTCCTTCGGTTTCCGGCGGGGCAGGCCGACTGCCCGGTATGCGCCGGAATAGGCCCGCTTCTTCTCTTCTTCTCTCTTTTCTATTCCCCTCCGGCCACCGAAAAACCTTCCCGAACAAAAGTTTTCGATAAAATCAAATACCCGTTTGAATGACCTTGCTTCCTGCGGCGCCAATGCATACAATGGAACCAACAACAATCAAACATCCGTTTGAATAAAGGGGAATGACAGGATGAAAGATACATGCGATGTGACGATTGTCCATGAAGATGAGGTGCAGGCCGTCCGGGGCCGGCTTCCGGAACTCCGCGGGATGGCCGCGATCTTCAAGGCGCTCGCAGACGAAACACGACTGAAGATCGCCTATTCGCTCATGCTCGGCGGCAAGCTCTGCGTGTGTGATGTATCGGCGATCATCGGGTCCTCGACGGCGACGGCTTCCCATCATCTCCGTTATCTGAAGCAGCACGGACTCGCCTCTTCGGAGCGGGAGGGGAAGCTCGTCTGCTATTCGCTGAAGGACGACCACGTGCGGGACCTGGTGAAAATTGCGCAAGAGCACGCGGAGGAGGATGAAGGAAATGGCGGCTGAGGCAAAGAAGGAGTACCGGCTTGAAAACCTGAGCTGCGCCAACTGTGCGATGAAGTTCGAGAAAAACGTCCGGTCCATTGAACGGGTGAGCGGCGCACAGGTGAATTTCGGCGCTTCCAAACTGTCGGTCACAGGCGACGCCACCATCGAGGAGCTTGAAGCGGCCGGCGCCTTCGACGGCATCAAGATCGTGCCGGCAGGCCGGCGCCCGGAGACGAAAAAAACTCCGCTCTTCCGCAGAAGGGAGACGGCTGTCTCCGCGGTATCGCTTCTGTTCCTGGCGGCGGGGCTCACGGCGTCCTACATTGCCGGAGACGAGCGTCCGTTGACGGTCCTGCTGTATGCCCTGTCCATCCTGATCGGCGGGGCGGGCATCTTCCGGACGGGCATCTCGAACCTCTTCCGGCTCGAGTTCGACATCAAGACGCTCATGACCATCGCCGTCATCGGCGCCGCGATTATCGGCGAATGGCGGGAAGCGGCGGTCGTCGTGTTCCTGTTCGCGATATCCGAAGCGCTTGAGGCATACTCGATGGATAAGGCGCGCCAATCGATCCGGGGCCTCATGGACCTCGCTCCGCCCGTGGCCGATATCATGCGGGACGGAAATCCGGAAGAAGTGGCGACGGAGGACATCCGGATCGGCGACATCATGCTCGTGCGTCCGGGCGGGAAGATTGCGATGGACGGCATCGTCGCCGAAGGCCGGTCGTCCGTCAGTGAAGCGGCCATTACGGGCGAATCGATCCCGGCGGCCAAGGCGGACGGTGATGAAGTGTTTGCCGGGACGCTGAACGGGGAGGGCGCCCTGAAGGTGCGGGTGACAAAGCGCTCGGAAGATACGACGATCGCGAAGATCATCCATCTCGTCGAGGAGGCGCAGGCGGAAAAGGCCCCTTCCCAGAAGTTCGTCGACCGGTTCGCAAAATGGTACACGCCGGCGATCATGCTTGTCGCGCTTCTCGTCGGAGTCCTGCCGCCGCTGTTCGGTGCCGACTGGCATACATGGATTTACCAGGGCCTCGCCGTCCTCGTCGTCGGCTGCCCGTGCGCGCTTGTCATTTCGACGCCGGTGGCCATCGTGACGGCAATCGGCAACGCCGCGCGGAACGGGGTCCTGATCAAAGGCGGCGTCCATCTCGAGGAACTCGGCCGGGTGCGCGCGGTCGCGTTCGNCGACATCAAGACGCTCATGACCATCGCCGTCATCGGCGCCGCGATTATCGGCGAATGGCGGGAAGCGGCGGTCGTCGTGTTCCTGTTCGCGATATCCGAAGCGCTTGAGGCATACTCGATGGATAAGGCGCGCCAATCGATCCGGGGCCTCATGGACCTCGCTCCGCCCGTGGCCGATATCATGCGGGACGGAAATCCGGAAGAAGTGGCGACGGAGGACATCCGGATCGGCGACATCATGCTCGTGCGTCCGGGCGGGAAGATTGCGATGGACGGCATCGTCGCCGAAGGCCGGTCGTCCGTCAGTGAAGCGGCCATTACGGGCGAATCGATCCCGGCGGCCAAGGCGGACGGTGATGAAGTGTTTGCCGGGACGCTGAACGGGGAGGGCGCCCTGAAGGTGCGGGTGACAAAGCGCTCGGAAGATACGACGATCGCGAAGATCATCCATCTCGTCGAGGAGGCGCAGGCGGAAAAGGCCCCTTCCCAGAAGTTCGTCGACCGGTTCGCAAAATGGTACACGCCGGCGATCATGCTTGTCGCGCTTCTCGTCGGAGTCCTGCCGCCGCTGTTCGGTGCCGACTGGCATACATGGATTTACCAGGGCCTCGCCGTCCTCGTCGTCGGCTGCCCGTGCGCGCTTGTCATTTCGACGCCGGTGGCCATCGTGACGGCAATCGGCAACGCCGCGCGGAACGGGGTCCTGATCAAAGGCGGCGTCCATCTCGAGGAACTCGGCCGGGTGCGCGCGGTCGCGTTCGACAAGACGGGAACGCTGACGAACGGCATCCCGGCAGTGACCGATGTCCGGGCGGCTGAAGGAGTGGAGCCGGACTGGCTGCTCGGCCGCGCTGCGGCGGTCGAGTCGCTGTCCCAGCATCCGCTCGCGTCCGCCATCACGGACCGGGCCCGCCGCCTCGGCACGGCAATTCCCGAAGCGGCCGATTTTCATTCCGTCACCGGAAAGGGCGCAGTCGGCACGGTGGACGGAGAACGGGTCTCCGTCGGAAGCATCGCCTGGATCTCCTCGATGTCGGAAGTTCCGGAAGCGGCCCGGCGGGATGCGGACCGCCTGCTCGGTGAAGGGAAGACGGTCATGGCCGCCACTGCCGGCGGCCGGTTCTCAGGTCTCATCGCCGCAGCCGATGCCGAGCGCCCGGAAGCGGCCGGCATCATCGCCAAGCTGAAATCAGCGGGCGTCAGCCGGATCGTCATGCTCACCGGAGACCACCGGAAAACCGCGGAAGCGATCGCCGGAAGAATCGGAATCACAGACGTCCGCGCAGGCCTCATGCCGGACGAGAAACTTGCGGCGGTAAAAGAATTCCGTGATTCGCACGGCTCGGCCGCGATGGTCGGGGACGGGATCAACGACGCCCCCGCGCTCGCCGCGGCATCCGTCGGCATCGCCATGGGCGGGGCCGGCACGGATGCGGCGCTTGAGACGGCGGATATTGCGCTCATGGCGGACGATCTGGAAAAGTTGCCGTATACGATCGGCCTCAGTCGAAAAACATTGCGCATCATCAAAGAAAACATTATGTTTGCATTAGGACTGAAAATTGCTGCGCTGCTCCTCCTCATCCCGGGGTGGCTCACGCTCTGGATCGCGATCTTCGCGGATATGGGGGCGACGCTGATCGTCGTGCTGAACTCCCTCCGGCTGATCAGGATCCGGGAGTAGCGCACGGCGGGGGGACTTCGGATGAAACTGACGGAATGGACGATGCAGGAACAGGAAGAACTCATCCACTTCATGACGGAAAACACCTGGCCGTACCACGGCATCCCGCATCCGGCGCGGGAAATGATCGAGAAGGCGATCGGCGAGGGCGGGTACGAATCCGATGAAGTGAAGACGTTCTGGGTGGAGACGGACGAGGGGGAGAAGGTCGGGATCGTCAAGCTGTATGACATGCAGGACGAAATTCCGATGTTCGATCTGAGGATCGCGGACCGGGCACGGGGGCACGGCTACGGCCGGAGGGCGCTCCGGCTCATCTGCGACTTCGTCTTCAGCATGCCCGACAAGAAGATCCGCCTTGAAGGCCATACCCGGCAGGACAATGCGCCGATGCGGAAAACATTCGAGCGGGCCGGCTTCGTGAAGGAGGCCCACCTCCGGAAAGCCTGGTATTCGCCGAAAGAGGAGTCATACTATGACGCCGTCACGTACGGCATGACGCGGGAGGACTTCCTGAGCGGGACGACGACCCCCGTCGAATGGGACGACCGGGGTTCGGAAGGGGGAGAAGCGCCCGCGGAGTCCGGACCGCCCGCCTTTCCTGATGAATTCCGCTCGGAGCGCCTTCTAATCCGCGCCCCGCGCCTTGAAGATGCGCCGGATCTATGCGATGCGCTCACCCGCTCGCATGCGGAGCTGAAGGAATGGCTCCCGTTCGCAAAAGAGCAGCCGACCCTCGCGGCGACGGAGGAAAGCCTCCGGCAGGCGGTCGCGGATTTCATTACCCGCAGCGATCTCCGGCTGCATCTGTATCGGCTGGAGGACGGCGCTTTCGTCGGGTCTTCCGGTCTTCACCGGATCGACTGGGACGTGCCGAAGTTTGAGATCGGCTACTGGATCGACAGCCGCTTCGCCGGGCAGGGGTACGTCACGGAAGCCGTCGCCCGGATCACCGGGTTTGCATTCGAGACGCTCGGCGCCCGCCGGGTGGAGATCCGCTGTGATGCGCTCAACGAGAAAAGCCGCGCCATCCCGGAACGCCTCGGCTTCGAACTGGAAGGGATCCTCCGGCATGACGCCCTCTCCGTTACAGGGAACGGCGTCCGGGACACCTGCGTGTATGCACAAGTGAAATGAAAAAGGGATGCCGCGGGTATGCGGCATCCCTTTATTTAAACTGATTTCCTTCCGGTGAAGAGCGAAATGATAAATAGAATGCCGGCGATGACGAGCAGGATATGGATCAGACCGCCTGCCACCTTGAAAACGAGACCGAGCACCCAAAAAGCGATGAGGGCCAGGATAATCCACCAAAGAAACTTCATGTTGAAATTCACCTGCTTTCCGTTGGATCTGCCGATTGGTGTCTTGCCTATAAAATACCCTTCACATCCCCGCCTTAAACCGCAGGGGCCCTCGTGCTATAATGGACGGACAGGCTTTGGAAAGGGCTGATGGCATGGCGACGCCGAGTATGGAAGACTACATCGAACAGATTTGGCTGAAGTCGGGCGGGAGCGGGGAGGCCCGGGTGTCCGACGTTGCCGAGGCGCTGGAGGTCCTGCCCTCGTCGGTGACGAAGATGGCAAGGAAGCTCGACAGGGAAGGCTATTTAGTTTACGAACGATACAAAGGGTTAATATTAACGGAAAAGGGCGAGGCGTTCGGAAGGAAGCTGGTCCACCGCCACGAACTGCTCGAACGGTTCCTGAGGATCATCGGCGTGGATGAGAGATTCGTCTACCATGATGTCGAGGGGATTGAGCACCACCTGAGCTGGAATGCCATTGACCGGATCACCGAACTGGTGAGGGCGCTGGAGGAACATCCGGACGTGCTCACCCGGATGGCCGGCGACCATCCCGCGGGAGAAGCGGGAGGAGAAAAGGAGAGATGATGATGGAACAGGCGGAATCGGGCCGGATCGTCGAAGCGATCGCACAGCGCCGGGAAGGATCCCGGTGGGTGCTGGCATGCGGTGAAGAGGAGATCCACATGAACGACTCGGAGGCGCCCGAGGGACTTGGGGAAGGGGACGCGGTGAGGGTGTTCCTGCATCCGGACAGGCGAGGGAACCTGACCGCCACTTCTCTTCTGCCGCGCATGGAAGTCGGATCGTACGGCTGGGCGGAAGTGATCGACACGGACGGACGCGACGGGATCCGGACCGACATCGGCTCTTCCGTCGAGGTGATCGTCAACCCGGCGGATATGCCGAAGATCCGGGGGCTGTGGCCCAAGCCGGGTGACCGCCTTTACATGACACTCCGGACCGACAAGGGCGGAAACCTGTTTGGCCGGCTCGTCACCGAGGAGCGGATCATGGATGAATTTGTCGACGCGCCGGCTTCCATTTTCAATAAAAACCTGAAGGCCCGGCCGTACCGCCTTCTGCCGGTCGGGGCGTTCATGCTGTCGGAGCCCGAGAAATACCGAGTCTTCGTCCATCACACCGAGATGAAATTCGAGCCTCGGCTCGGCCAGGAGCTTGACGTCCGGATCATCGGCGTCCGGGACGACGGCTCGCTGAACGGCTCCCTCCTTCCCAGAAAAGAAGAGCGGATCGGCGATGATGCGGAGACGGTCCTGCGCTATCTGAACGGCGCGGGCGGCAAGATGCCGTTCGGCGACAAATCGACGCCCGACGAGATCGAGGAGATGTTCGGCATGAGCAAGGCCGCCTTCAAGCGCGCGCTCGGCAAGCTGTTCAAAGAGCGCCGGATCATCCAGGAAGACGGCTGGACTTACTTGAAGGAAAGCCGGGAATAAGACCGGCTGTGATTAAAAAGTGAAACTTTTCCTGTGCCCTGCCCGTTCATATGGGTAGGGCATCTGCAATTGAAAGGGGAATGAATATGAAGAAAATAATATCCGGATGGGCATTGCCGGCCGCGCTGGCCATGGCGATTTCATTCGTTCTGGCACCCGCCGCCTCGGCTGCGCCGCCGGTCGACGAACGGCTCGGCGTGCCGATCGTCGTCTACGGGGCGAACCTGTCCGACGCGGAAAAGGCGAGCGTCAAAGTGAGCCTGGATGTGGAAGATGAAGCGGAAGTGGAGGAAATCACCGTTTCCGGCGAAGACCTCGGAAAATATATCAAGAACAGCAACCCGCGTGCGCGCATGTATTCATCCGCCAAAATTACCGTGACCGACGCGGGGAAAGGCCTCGTCATCCAGATCGTGACGCCGGAAAACATCACGCAGGTCACATCCGACATGTACGCCAACGCGATGCTGACAGCGGGAATCGAGGACGCGAACGTGGATGTCGCCGCTCCGAAACCGGTGACCGGGCACTCGGCGCTTGCCGGGATTTACAAAGCGTATGAAGCGAGCGGCGGCACGCTGGACACAGACAGGACGGACGTGGCGAATGATGAGCTGTCCGTCGCGACCGACCTGACGGAAAACTCCGGGGTCGACGAGAAGAAAGTGAATGAGCTGCTCACGGACCTCAAACAGCAGATCGCCGAACAGAAGCCGGCTTCCCGCGAAGACGTGGAGCGCATCGTGAAAGAGCAGCTCGACAAACTGCAGGTCGAACTGAGCCCGGAAGACCGGCAGCTGCTGGTCGATCTGATGGACCGCATCCGCCAGCTCGACATCGACTTCAGCAAATGGTCCGACAAGCTCAGCAAATTCGGACAGGAGCTGAACGATAAATACGGCGACAAGATCAAGGAAAAGGTGAATGACGAAGGATTCTGGCAGAGCGTCAAGGACTTCTTCAACAAGCTCATCGACAAAATCAGTTCGTTGTTCGGCTAAACCAAAACGGATGCCCGGCTACTGTGCCGGCGCATCCGTTTTTTGTTCGATCCCCTGTTGCCATCCCTTTACTTCCTCCGGCGTCCTGCCGGTCAGGAAGACGGGGCCGTCGGTCGTCTCAACGAGCAGCACAGGCGTCTTCCTCAAGTCAACGAACAGCAGGGCCGCCCCGTAATCTTCGGTGCGGAACCATCCTTTTGCGGAGGAAGAAAATTCGAAGCCATTTTCTTTATAGGTGATTTCAGGCATATGGTCGAGAAGCTCAGCGGACCGGATGTCCCGGTAACTGATCTCCCTGCCGTACATTCCCGAAATGTCCACGGAATCATCGCCGAATGTCACATCCGGCTGGCGCATTCCGAAAAACAGGAGGATGCCGACGCCGACGAGGACGACGGCCGTGATGGCGGAGGACGTGATGAGCGCCCGCCTCCGCTTGGCCGGGATATCTTTTTTCGCCTGCAAAATCATGCCGCCGAAAAGGACGAGGAACATGAAGCCGATCTGGAGTTCGAACGTATAGGAGAACCCGGTGAAGGCGAGCAGCTGGAGGACCGCCATCCCGGCGGCCAGTACGGCGAACATCCGCCCGGCGAACTGGGGATGACCGTTGCGGATCAGCGCCTCCTGCTCTTCCTCCGCCCTTGTGGCAAAACCGGATATCAGGAAATACATCTTCTTTTTGAGGATGAGGTAAGCGAACAGCGAAAACAGGATGATCAGAAAAACCTGCGTCCACGTAATGAGCGACATGCGGCTTCTTCCTTTCTTTTTCCGTCCGAAACGTCGGATACCTTCAGTTTAAGGCCAGCCCGTCTCGTTTGCAAAGAGCCTTTTGAAAAGATAGACTGAAAATAAAGGAATCTTCACGCCGGTGCAGGTAATTGGGCAAGGTGTCTGTGGGCGAAGCAAGGATCGGAAATCGGAGTATGGACTGACGAATCGGAGCATGGCCCGGAAAATCGGAGTATGGGGTCTAAATTCGGAGCATGGGCCGAAAAATCGGAGTATGGACTTCAAATTCGGAGTATGGCTCGGAAAATCGGAGTATGGACTTCAAATTCGGAGTATGGCTCGGAAAATCGGAGTATGGGACCTAAATTCGGAGTATGGGCCGAGAAATCGGAGTATGGACTTCAAATTCGGAGTATGGACCAAAAAATCGGAGTATGCACCGCCGCTTCGGAGTATGCATCACAACCCCAAGCCGCTCCCGCCCCAACCGCGCCATACCCGCCCACCACAGAAAGGGGAACAGACAGTATGGATTTTGAACTGAAGGAACTCGGAAATGACGCATTTGCCTTTGTCCATGAAACGGACGGCAAGCAGGACGCGGAAATCACCTGGACGATGATGGGGAACGTGATGGTCATGGACCACACGTTCGTCGATCCGTCGCTTCGCGGCGGCGGGGTGGCCAAGCAGCTGCTTGACCGGGCCGCGGAATATGCACGCGAAAACAACTACAAGATGGAAGCGGTCTGCTCCTATGTGGTCACGGCGTTCAAACGCTACCCGGACTACGACGACGTCAAGGCCTGAATCCGGACACCAAAAAAGCAATCCGTTCCTCAATGCGGGCGGATTGCTTTTTATGTATCATGCGAGCCGAAGTCCGTCATGTCGTCCTCCTCAGAATGTCAGTAAAAGCAGGATTGCCGTAAGCGCGCCTGAACCGGCGATGGCGTACATCGTATCTGCTTGGTTGAAGATCAATTTTTTCTCCATTTCATTCGCTCCAATCTGATCGGGTGATAGTTTAAAATTACCCGTGGAATTGTTTGCATAAACCTTCCAGCCGGAAAAAGATCGGAGAAAAATCGTTGAAACCATTGTGATCGGCCATCCGTATGATGAAAGTAGACCAATAGAAAAAGAGGTGTTCATTTTGCAATACGACCAAACGGCCTACACGCCACTGATCAAACGGACGGGAGAGATGGTACTCGGCATCATCGGCATCGTCTTCAACGTCCTCGCCATTATCGGAACGATCATCATGAACGGGTTTACGAAGATGTTGTCCGGCGATCCGGCCTTCCGTGAAGAGTTCGAAGCGGAAATCTGGAACGACCCGACCATCAGCCAGTCGGATGCCCAGGAAATCATCGATGTCATGTACACGGTGCTCGACTGGCTCGTCGGCTTCGGCTGGTTCTTCGTCATCGCCCTCATCATCAGCACGATCCTGACCGTCGTGGCCATCATCAATCTGAAGAAAAATGCCAAACTGTCCGGCATCCTGCTTTTGATCGGCGGCTTCCTGGCGGGAATCCTGTCGCCGACGTCCATCCTTCTCTACATCGCCGGGATCATGTGCCTCGTCCGCAAACCGCCGATGGCACCGCCAACCACCGCGGATGATGATTTCAATGAGCCGATGCGTCCGCTTTGATTTCCAAAAAAGAATACCAAAAAACACCGGCTGCTCAGACGAGCGCCGGTGTTTTCAGATAGTGCACATATTGTGTGGTGAGTGTCGGATACCCCTCAAACAATTCCTCGAACTCTTCCAGCAGCTCAAAGCCGCAGGACTCAAAGAACGCGCAGGCGGATTCATTCGGTCCTTCCACATAGGCGAAGAGGCGGAGTCCGTGCTCCAATCGTGCAACTCCGGCTTCGATCATCCGGCTGCCGAGATCGGATTCCTCAAATTGAGGGAGCAGGTGGAAAGCGGTCAGTTCCGCGTCCCCGTCCTCGTCGACACGGGTGAAGTTGGCAAACCCGACCGGTCGGCCTTCATGTTCCGCGATGAGCATCGTCGTCTTCTCCATCCGCTTCATCAACATCGGAGCCGAGTAGTCCCGGTCAAGCGACATTTGCTGAGCTGTGGCCGGCAGAACTCCTTCATACGCGCGGCGCCGGCTGATCTCTGCAATCTGCCGGACAGTTTCGATATCATTCGGTGTCATCAAACGGATCATGGCTTCCCCCACCTCTGATTTATTTCATCAAGCATAACAAATAAATCGCCCTGCAACTATATGTTATGGAATAATGTAATCAAATTGAAATGAAAGAGGGGGATTCCATGGAGTGGAAAGTGAAAAAATTTGATGAACTGACGCTGGATGAGCTGTATGAAGTGCTCAAGCTGCGGACCGATGTGTTCGTCGTCGAGCAAAGTTGCGCATACGGCGAGGTGGACGGCCATGATCAGGGCTCCCTTCATCTGATCGTCACGGACGGCGGAGAAATCGTTGCTTATACACGCATCGCCGGGCCGGGAGAGAGATACGAAGAGCCCTCGATCGGCCGGGTGGTCGTCCGTCCTGCATACCGGGGGAACGGCCTTGCGCGAAAACTTGTCGAACGCGCAAAGGAACTCATCACCGAGCACTGGGGAGATGTCCCTGTCCGGCTGCAGGCGCAGCACCATCTCGAGCCGTTTTACCGGTCCTGCGGTTTCCGATCCATTTCAGAGCCGTACGACGATGAAGGCGTCCCGCATATCGACATGCGGCTCATGGTTTCCGAAGGCTGAGGAACGGGTATACTCCAATATGACCGATTATTACGAGAATCAATGATCCAGACATGGAGGATGATGGAAAATGGCGAATAAAAACCGCAATCTGCTGCTGGCCGGACTCGCTGCCGGCGCCTATGCCTATTTCAGCAAAAAAGAGAACCGCGACAAGGCAATGGTCGCATTCAACAATGTGAAGACGAAGGTGGACTCGTTCATGGAATCCCAAAAGCTGAACCGCGATGAAGACACGAAGGCAGGTTTCTCGGATCCGTATGATCTTCAGGACAATGATATGGTGAGCGAAGGCGCGCAGACGAGCGTCCACTACTATAACCAGGAAGTCCAGGACAACGGAAAGCTGGCGCCTGACGAAGATGGCCTCTATCATAAGAAGGAGACCGGTGAACCGGCAGGAGAGCAGAGTGCGAAGCTCGGCGGGACCGACGAAGACCAGGAGCACAAGCAGGAAAACACGGACACCGTCACAGAAGAGAACCGGATCAACACAGAGAACATCTGATCCCTTTTCTGACAGCCGCCTATCCGGCGCAGGATAGGCGGTTTTTTTGCGCCCGATTCCGAGCCTGGAAGGTGGAGCGGATCGATCTCTGGGTATAGACTGATAGTAAGAGGAAACGGAGTGGTCGGATCGTGAAAGAGAGGCAGGCGGTCTTTATCTTGAATCCTTCTTCCGGCAAGGAACGGGCGGAGGATATCAGGGAAGCGGCCGAGGAGGCGATCGTCCGTGCGGGCTACGAGGTGACGACGCGGCTGACGGAAAAGGGCGGGGATGCGGAACGGTTCGCCCGGGAGGCAGCCGTCAGAGGAGCTGCCCTGGTCGCCGTCGCAGGCGGGGACGGGACGGTCAATGAAGCGGTCAATGGCCTTGCGGGTCTTCCGCAACGGCCGCTGTTCACCTTTTTCCCGCTCGGGACGGTGAACGACTTTGCGAGGGCGCTCCGGATTCCGCTCGATCCGGCAGAAGCGATCGGGGCTTTTCCGGAATTTGTTCCGCATCCGACCGATATCGGCCGGGCGGCGGGCCGTTATTTTATGAACATCATCGCAATCGGCAGCCTGGCGGAAGGCGTGGCGGCTGTTCCGGTTGAACAGAAATCGGCATTCGGAACGCTTGCTTACATCGTCCACGGCGCAAGGGCCCTCTTTTCCGCCGAAGGGAACGAGATCACGCTTGTCCACGACCACGGCAAATGGACAGGGAACGCTTCACTTCTTCTGATTGCCCTCACGAATTCAACGGGTGGGTTTGAACGGATGAACCCGGGGGCCGAAACGGACGACGGGCTCTTGCATGTAACCGTCATCAAGAGCACAGCCCTGCCGAACCTTGTCCGGATGTCGGCCGCGCTTCTGCTCGGCAAGCTGCAGGAGGAAGGAGCGGTCGAGACTTTCCGGACGCGCAGCCTGACGGTGAGTTCTTCCCGGTCACTCGTCTGCAATATTGACGGCGACGAATGCGGCGTCACGCCTCTTGAAGTGTCCGTTCTGCCGGGACACCTTTCCATCCTGGCTCCGGCGGAAAAGGAAGACCGGTAAATGGAATGAGACACCATCTGGGCATCCCTGTAAAGCAGCCTATGGCGGTGCTACGAAAAGAAAGCGGGTGAGACAGGAACATGGACTCGGGTTTGCAGGATATGACGAGGATTTTACTTGATGAATTTGAAGTGATGAGGGCGTATGACCGGAGCGAGGACTTTTACCGGCTGGAAAAGGAGCTCCTTACTTGCATCGCGGAAGGCGACAAGCAAGGGGCGAAGGACAGGCTGTGCAGGATCGTCCAGATGATCTCGGAGATCGCCGGCGAAGAGCGGACGGTACAGGACGTTTCCTATTACTTCATCATCCTGTCCGCATTGGTTGCGCGTATTCTCCTGAAGCCGAAATTCACTGTTGAGCGGACGGTGGCGTTCAACATCACCTGTATGAGGATTGTGGAACGGAAATTCGGGACTTCCGAGATTTCAGAGCTGAGCAATGATATGGTGGAGTTTTTCATCCACGTCCTTCAGGGGCGCAAAAAGCCGGAACTCGCCCATCCGGTCGTCAACGAAGTGATTGAATATATCGATGCTGCCATCGAATCCAATCTGACCGTCGCCTCGCTTGCCGGACATTTCAATATCAGCACGAGCCATCTGTCCCGGATTTTCCGGGAACATACCGGCCTGACGCTCATCGACTACATCAATATGCGGAAAATCGAGGAGTCCCAATACTTCCTGCGGAATACGGACTTGAAAATCTCGGCGGTCGCCGAGCAGTTCAGCTTCTGCAATCAAAGCTACTTCACGAGAACCTTCAAGAAGTATACCGAATTAACGCCGAAGCAGTTCCGGGAACAGAAGGAGATTGAGTATTTCTCCTTTTCGCTTCCCGCGGAAAGCGATTGAGCTTTCCATTCGTTGAAATGCGCCCGACGGATGATGTATACTACTCTATAGCTTGAAAAAAGATGTAGGTGAATTGATTGAATAAACGCATAGGGTTGATCATCACCCTCGTGGCGACGGCCACACTCCTCGGCGGCTGTTCGAGTATCGAAAATCAGGAAGGGACGTTCTATAATCTGTTCGTCCGGCCGATGGAGTGGGCGCTCGAGTCGCTCGGTGAAGCGTTCAACGGAAACTACGGGCTCGCCATCATCGTCATCACGGTCATCATCCGGCTGGTCCTCATGCCGCTCATGCTGAAGAACTATAAAAACCAGCAGGCAATGAAGATCAAGATGGATGCACTCAAGCCGGAGATGGATGAGATTCAGAAGAAGATCAAGGCTGCCAAAGACAAAGACGAGCAGATGAAGCTGCAACAGGAAATGATGGGGCTTTACCAGAAGCACGGAGTCAATCCGCTTAACATGGGCTGTCTTCCCGTCATCATCCAGATGCCGATCATCATGGGTCTTTACTTCTCGATCCGCTACTCGGCGGATGTCCAGGCGCACCAGTTCCTCTGGTTCAACCTCGGCTCGCCGGATATTATCATGGCGTTTGTGGCGGGAGCCGTTTATCTGTTCCAGGCCCGCGTCTCGCTTTGGACGATGCCGGAGCAGCAACAGCAGCAGATGAAGATGTTCATTTACATGTCGCCGATCATGATCACGTTCATCTCCTTCACGGCGATGTCGGCACTGCCTCTTTACTGGGCGGTCAGCGGGGCTCTTCTCGTGATCCAGACATATATCGGCCGGAAGTTCTACTATCAGCACCCGGAAAAAGCGGTGGAGTGACCGGACGGGTTTCATGCTAGTGGGGGCCGGACCATAGGGCAAACGGGATCCAGCCGTTTGCCATATTTTTTTAGGTGGACTTATCGGAAGGGGGAGGCCGAGATGTCGAAGGGGAAGCGCTGGGTGCTCGGGGGCCTGATCGCCGTCACGAGCATCCTGACGATCGTATTCATCATCCGCCAGGCGATGTACGGAGCCGCCTTGTCCTTGTCGCTGCTGTTTGTCTTCACAAATTATGCGCGGGCATCGGGTTTCCGGGACCGGGGCATGTTCCGGGAGGCCCAGTGGATGAACCGGCTTGCCGGGTTCTTCGGACTCATGTTCGTCGTCATGCTCATCATGATGTGGCTCTGAAATAGCAAAACGCGCCGGATCCAAGTTGATCGGGCGCGTTTTTTATATTGATTCCGCGGTCAGTGTCCGGTGTTTGGCACGAGAACTTGACCCGCGGCAGGCAAACATGATCAGAAATCAAACCGCCTGCGGGTGGCGAGGACGATGAACGCCGCAGGGACCGTGCAGATCGTCATGCCGAGGAACGACCAGCCCGGCGAGAGATCATAGAGCGCACCGCCGAGCAGGGTCAGGAAGGCGGTGCTCAGGCTCATCGCCAGCGCAGCGTAGATTCCCTGTGCCGGCGCAAGCAGGCCGCGCGGGAGTTTTTCGGATATGTACCGGACAAAGGCGAAGTGCGCGATGCCGAATGAAACCGCATGCAGCACCTGGGTCAGGGTGAACATCCAGACGGTCGGCACAAGGAAGATGAGCACCCAGCGCACTGTGGATCCGACGGCGGCGATCAGGAACATATCGGAGGCCTTCATCCCCCCGAACAGCCGGTCGGCGCGCGCGAAGAACACGATTTCCACGAGGACGGCCACGTTCAGGATGACGCCGATGGCAAAGCTCGCCACGCCGAGGTCTTCCAGGTAGATGAATCCGTAATTGTAGTAGGATGCGTGGGCTCCCTGGAGCAGAATGGAAATGCCGAGGACAGTGACGAAGCCGGGCATGACGGCCAACTGCCGGAACGCCGATCCCCGGCCGTCCCCCGCCGGGTCGGCGGACCGCTGCCTGAGAACTTCCGGAGGACCTGCATGCTGCATGGCAAAGAAGAGGGCGAGCCCGGCGAACATCGTCCACAGGATGGCGCTGTTCCCCCAGAGGGCGTTGAGGCCGCCGATGATGAGCAGGGCGACCGTGTAGCCGAGAGAGCCGAACGCCCGGCTGCGTCCGTAGTCGATCCGTTCCGACTGGATGAGCACCGAAGCGCTCGATTCCATTGCCGGCAGCAGGTTCGGGTACACCATGTTGAACGCGAGCGTCACGGCAAACAGGACCGCAAACGAATCGGCCGGAATGTAGAACAGACCGATCACGAGGGACAGCAGGATCATCGCCTTCATCAGCGTGATGAGCGGGAATCTCCGGGCGGCTGCGGGGAAGAGGAAGAGCGTCGAGAAAGCCCGCGCGAACATGCCTCCGCCCATCACGAGACTCGCTTCAAAGACGGTCAGGCCTTTCACCGAAGTGAGCCAGCCTGTCCAGTACGGCAGAAAAACGCCCCACGTAAAGAAATAAGCGAAAAAGTTCATGGAAAGCCAACGAGCATTCATGGGGAATATCCTCCGCTGTTAAATTGTCATATGAAAATAGAATAGCATACCGGCAGAGTATACGGAACGAGAGCCGGATGTGGTACGATAAGGAAATGGAAATTGAGGAAAGAAGGTCACTAGGCAATGCGCAGATTCGAAGCACGAAAAGACAAACGGAAAAAGACGGCGGGGATTACGGCCGCGGTCGTCATCGCCTTGCTGCTCGCGGGCGGGGCGGCCTGGACGGGCGCCCATGACTGGGATCTGAAAGAAAGCGCCGCATCGCTGAAGGGTGTGCTCGGAGGAACGGAAAGCGTAGCCCCGTCCGGTACAGACGGAGGTAAGGTTCCGGCATCGGGCGGCCCATCCGCTGAAGGCGACGGGGACGACCCGGCGGAGGCGGGGGGCGGAACGGATGCTCCGGATCAGGACTTGCCGGAACCGGACCCGCTCGAAGGAATCGGGGAATACGACGACAACCGGGAACTTCCGGCCGAGCCGACCTATTTCGACGGCGTCCTCATCGCCAATAAAAAATATCCGCTTCCCGCGGACTTTGCGCCGGGCGAGGACCCGGCCGCCCGCGAAGCATTCGATGAGATGGCGGCCGCCGCCCGGCTCGACGGGTTTGAGCTCGCCGCATTCAGCACATTCCGCCCGTTCGAACGCCAGCAGGAACTTTACGATCAGTATGTCGCCCGCGACGGCGTCGAGGAGGCGGACCGGTACAGTGCACGGCCCGGCTACTCCGAACACCAGACCGGCCTCGCCTTCGATATCGGGGAAGTGAACCGGGAGCAGCACTGGGCGCGGGATTCATTCGGCGAAACGGAAGCCGGCAAATGGCTCCTCGCGAACGCCCACCGGTTCGGCTTCATCCTCCGATACCCGGAAGGAAAGGAAGACATCACCGGCTATATGCATGAATCCTGGCACTACCGGTACGTCGGCAAAGAACTTGCCGCCAAGATCCACTCCAAACGCGAGACGCTTGAGGAGTATCTGCTCCTGCCGGACGGCAAAACCGGCCCGGCAGACCCGGACAAATAAGACCGGAGACAAACTATATGGCTGAGCGGCTCGGCGCTCGGAGAAGATTGCGGCTCACTCGTCACAGTGCTGGACGGCCCTGAAAACAACCACCAAAAAACACGCCACCCTGGTCCGGGTGTCGTGTTTTATTTTCCTCCGCTGCATCCCTCGTCAGGCACGCGTCATAGAATAGGCGAGACGAGGCGGGAAAGGGATTCTTTCAGACGGATGCCGGTGGACCGGCTATGGTAGGCCTCGGATGTCAATTCCGTGCAGAGGCGCATATCCTGTTCGAACAGTTCGGCGAGTTCATGGGATTCCTCCCGGTCATAGATGAATGCATTCACTTCGAAGTTGAGCTTGAAGCTCCGGACGTCGATATTGGCCGTGCCGACGGTCGACAGTTCATCATCGACGACGATCATCTTCGCATGGATAAAGCCGTTCTCGTAGATATACACTTTGGCCCCGGCCCTCAGAAGGCTTCCGACATTGGAATAGGTCGCCCAGTAAACGAACATATGGTCAGGCTTGTTCGGGATCATAATCCGGACATCGATCCCCGAGAGGCAGGCGATGCGGAGCGAATCAAGGAAGCTCGCGTCGGGAATGAAATAAGGCGTCTGGATGTAAATGTACTTTTTCGCCAGGTTGATCATCTTCAGATACCCGTCCTTGATCTGCTCCCAGTCGGCGTCCGGCCCGCTGGAGACGATCTGGATGCCGACCTCCCCCTTCCTCGGAATCGCCGGGAAATAGCGGTCCGCATATTCGATGTCATGGGTGGTAGAGGCCTGGTTCCAGTCAAGGATGAAGCGGGTCTGAAGCGGATGGAGCGCACTGCCCTCGATCCTCAGATGGGTGTCCCGCCAGTAGCCGAATTTCTTTTTCAGCCCGAGGTACTCATCCCCGACATTGAAGCCGCCGATATAGCCGATCCGGCCGTCGATGATGGCGATCTTCCGGTGGTTCCGGTAGTTCATCCGTGGATTGATGAGCGGCAGGATGGCCGGGAAGAACGCCTCGACCTCGCCGCCTGCTTCGATCAGTTCCCTGAAATGGCGCTTCCGGAGGCCGCGGGATCCCATATCGTCATAAAGCACCCGGACTTTCAGACCCTGCTTGGCTTTCTTGACGAGGACATCGAAGATCCGCTTGCCGAGGTCGTCCAGTCGGAAAATGTAGTACTGGATATGGATATGGTCCTTGGCCTGTTCCATGTCGGCGATGAGCGATTCGAACTTCGCCACCCCGTCGTTGAAGATTTCGACATCATTGTCCTGGGTGAGGAGTGCGTGGTTGTTTCTCAGATGGAGATAAATCATATCCCGGTAGTGGGCCGTATCGTCAAGATTGAACTCGAACGTGCCGTCTTCGATGGCTTCGATCTGATAATCGACGAGCTTTTCGATCCCGATCCGGTTCCTGCCTTCCCAGCGGAACATATGCCTTTTCCGCAGTTGTCTTCCGAAGAGGAGGTAGATGAAGAAGCCGAAAACCGGAATGAAGAACAGGACCATGAGCCACGCCCAGGTTGAAGTCGCGTCCCGGCGCTCGAGGAAAATGAGCGCCACTGCGAGGAAGATGTTCAGGATGAAAATGGCCGCTGTGAGGACCGTGATGGCCTGAGTCATGGCGAAGTACCCTCCCTTTGCCGCATTTCTCTTTATTCAACAGTATACAGAAAGGCCGGGAAAAAGACGAACCGGGAAAGCACGGATAAAACCGACTTGACTTATATGTTTTAAATATATAAAATCACTTTATGCCTTTGGGACAGATCGACGGCATGAAAAAGAAACTCATGGAGGTTGGAATAAATGAATACTTGGTGGGTCTTCGGCAATGTCGCGGCGCTGCTCGTGCTTGTCGGCATCCTCTTTTACATGCAGCGCCGGCATGTCTCGTTTTCGAAGCGGGTCTTTGCCGGTCTCGGGCTCGGCATCGCGTTAGGTGTGGGGCTCCATCTTCTCTACGGAGCGGAATCCGAAACGCTCGGACGCTCCGTCGAATGGTTCAACATCATCGGAACCGGCTACGTCCGCTTCCTTCAAATGATCGTCATGCCGCTCGTCTTCATCTCGATCCTGGCTGCGTTCACGAAAGTGACGACGGGCAAGAATTTCGGGAAGACAGCAGCGCTCATTCTCGGCACCCTGATCGGCACGACCGCCATCGCGGCGGCAATCGGGATCATTTCGGCATCCGGCTTCGGCCTGGATGCGTCTGATATCGTCCAAGGCTCCGCGGAAACGGAACGCGGCCTGGCAATGGAGCAGCAGTCGGCAGACGTCGCTGACCGGTCGCTTCCGCAACAGATCACAGAACTGATCCCGTCCAACCCGTTTCTGGACCTGACCGGCGCACGTCCGACATCGACGATCGGCGTCGTCATCTTCGCCGCGTTCCTCGGCGTCGCCTATCTCGGGATCGCCCGGAAGGAGCCGGAGACGGCGGGGATGATCAAGAAGGGCATCGATGCAATTTATGCGCTCGTCATGCGCGTCGTCAAGCTCATCCTCCGGCTGACTCCGTACGGAATCCTGGCAATCATGGCGCGGACGGTCGCCACGTCCGATTTTGGGGCGATCGTGAATCTTGGCAAATTCGTCCTCGCTTCCTATGTAGCGCTGATCGCGATGTTTGCCGTCCATCTCATCATCGTGGCGCTGAACGGCCTCAATCCGGTCACTTACGTAAAGAAGACGGCCGAAACGCTCCTGTTTGCGTTCACCTCCCGTTCGAGCGCGGGAGCGTTGCCGCTCAACATCAAAACCCAGACCGACCGGCTCGGCATTCCGGATGCCACCGCAAACTTTGCCGGATCATTCGGCCTGTCGATCGGCCAGAACGGGTGCGCGGGTGTGTATCCGGCAATGCTCGCCGTCATGATCGCCCCTTCGGTCGGCATCAATCCGCTTGAGCCGGGCTTCATCGCGACGCTCATCCTGATCACGGCGATCAGTTCGTTCGGCGTGGCCGGCGTGGGAGGCGGCGCAACATTTGCCGCCATTCTCGTCCTGTCCGCGATGAACCTGCCGGTCGCACTCGCGGGTGTCCTCATCTCGGTTGAACCGCTGATCGACATGGGCCGCACCGCACTCAACGTGAGCGGCTCCATGACCGCCAGCGTCACAGCGGCCAGCGCCAACAAGGAACTCGACCGCGACGTTTTCAACGGGTCGCTCGAAGCCCAGCCAATCGACGCTTAAAAGCGGGGAAGCGCGGGGCAGCCTGCTTGTCGTTGAAAGCGGCTCACTCGGAGGGAAAAGCGGCTCACTCGCGAGAGATTGCGGCTTACTCGCGGAGGATTGCGACTCACTCGGAGAAGAAAGCGGCTCACTCGCCGCCGACTCGCCCCCAAACCCGAAAAATAGACTGTCACCGGAAGCTCGAGAAGAGCCTCCGGTGCAGTCTTTTTCATTTCCCGCCGATGATCCGGTCATAGGCGAGCCGGACACGGTCCTTATAGGGAGTGTCGATCAGCGGTTTGGTCCGGTCGTATGCCCGGCGGATAATCTCCGCCGCCTCTTCGTGCCTTCCGAGCGCCCAAAGCGACTCGGTCAGGTAGGCGTCGCCCTCGAGGAACAGCGACAGGTCGATCGGGTGGTGGATGAGGTCATAGCGGACGTCCATTTGGCCGAACCGCTCCACCGCTTCCTCATGCCGGCCGAGGCTCGACAGCGCCTTTCCGGACTCCAGCGCGAAGAACGGCGAATGGATGGCGTTCCGGAAGACGGAACCGTCCTCCGCATACAGCCCTTCTTCCTGAAGGAGCGACAACGCGGCTTCGGGACGGCCTTCATAGGAGTTCAGCTCATGGACGGCCAGGAACTTGATGAAGCCTGTCGTCTCCTCGTCATCCGCAAAATCGGCATACTGCCGGAGCTTTTTCATATAATGCGCATAGTCCGCCGGCTTGCCCGACATGAGTGCATCGATGGCGGCCAGCCGGTACCAGTCGCTCATCCGGTAATAAAGGCCTTTCTCCCTGGAGAATTTGAGTGCACGGTCCATGACGCGGGCTGCTTCCTCCTGGCCGCCGACCGCATAGTAAAGGACCGCTTCCAAATAATCAAAGTCCAGGCGGGTCATCGGCTCGATGAACGTTCCGCGGGATTCGATCGCTTTGCGCTCTTCCAGCAGGACGGCGAGCGCTTCGGCGTATTCATGCTGCGTGAACAGCGTCTGGGCGCGGAATATGCCGATGGCGGCCCGGCGTGCGGTGATGTTCAGGCGGTCGTAGATCTCGGCAGCCTTGGCGGTCGGTTCTTCCCATCCGTTTTTTCCGAGCGCATGAAGGGCCCGTCCGTACAGTTCGAGCAGCCGGGCGGATTCGTAGCCGGTGCCGAGGCGTTCTGCATACGGTGCGATGAGCTCCATAAGCTTCCGGCGGGACTCGTCGAGCTTGTCGCTGAATATGCTGACGCCGGTCAGCTCTTCCGCCTGTTCCAGGATATTGCGCAATTCATTGGCGCTCACTTCCTCCAGCAATTCCGAAGAAGGGACCCCGAGCCGTTCCGCTATATAGGAAAGACTCTCCATCGACGGCTTGGCCTTATTGTTTTCGATGAGGGACAGCATCCCTTTTGACATCCTGTCCCCGGCCAGGGCATCCAGCGTGAGCTTTCGTTCTTTTCTGAGCAACCGGATCCGTTCTCCGAGTGTCGGCAATGAAATCCCTCCTCTTTGTTTAATTATATTGAACTTTCGCTTGCTTGTGAAGAGGGAGCGTGTTATTCTATGTTTAATCAAATTAAACAAGGGGCGTATGATCATGACTCACGCGCAGAAACTCCGCCGGGCCACATGGCATCTCTGGACGTTCACGGCCAGCAAGCTCATCTTCGCATTCGGCTCTCAGGTGTATACGTTTGCCATCAGCTTTTATATTCTGCAGGTGACCGGTTCGGCGGCCAATTTTGCGATAAATCTGATCTGCAGCATCCTGCCGAGGACGCTCGTCGCACCGTTCGCCGGGTACGCGGCGGACCGCTGGCCGAGGAAACCGATCGTGATCGGGGCACAGGCGGCCACGGTGACGGCTCTTGGCGGACTGCTGGCCATCAGCCTGTCCGCCGGCCTGTCGCTTCCGGCGATCTACGCGACGACGGCGGTTTTGGCGGTTGCTTCCACTTTCTCCGGCATCACCTTCTCGTCTGCGGTGACGGGCCTGGTCGATGAAGACCGCATCCAGCGGGCGATGTCCCTGAATCAGATGTCGGTCTCCGCAGCCGCAATCGGGGCGCCGGCGGTCGGCGGGATTCTATACGGAACTGTTTCAATGAATCTGTTCCTCATCGTGTACATGGCCGCTTCCGCCGTGGCGCTGCTTCTTGAATCGACGATGAACTTCCGGCTGTTTAACCGGAAGGCGGATACCGGGGAGCCGGCGGAGGAAATGAAGCCGGAACCGCTGATCCAAAGCATGAAATCGGGGTTCCGCTACCTGAAGGGCCGGCAGATCATCGTGACGATCATCTGGATCTCGCTCGTGGTCAACTTCCTGATGGGTGCATTTCAGGTCGGCTTTTCGTTCGTCCTCATCGAAAAGCTGAAAATGGCTTCCGAACATTTCGGTCTCACAGAAGGGGCATTTGCCGCCGGCATGCTGATCATGTCGCTTTACCTGAGCGTCCGGAAACAAGTGAAGCATCCGCTGTTCGTGTCCAAGTGGGGGATCGTGCTGCTCGGAATCATTACGGCCGCGGTCTCTGTCCCGCTTCTGACGACCCTCCCGTACACGTTCATGTTCATCTTCTATGCGTCCTTGATGTTCGTCTCGGGGATCACGATCATCCTCATCAACACGCCGCTTCAGGTCATGCTGCAGAAGGACGTGGATGATGATTTCAAAGGCCGCGTGTTCGCCATCCTGGAAACGGGGGCGATGGCCCTGATGCCGCTCGGCACGGTCCTGTACGGGTTTTTGTATGACTTCCTGCCCGCGGAGGCGGTTCTCGGTGCTTCGGGCCTGGCGCTGATCATCACGGTCCTTTACATGGCGCGTCCGTCCGTGATCAGGAAGGCCCACCCGGAACTCCGTGCGCGGATATGCGTTCCGATGCCGCGCATGGCCGATCCGGAGACACTCAGGCCACGTCGCTGGCTGTGAGGCGAAAGTCACGGATCCATTGATCGATCAAAGCGGACCGGTCGGGGCCTGGCAGGGCTTTCCGATCGGTTTCTTTTATTCCCCCGAATCCGGTATACTTTAAAGAAATGGAAAGTATGTACAGAACGGACAGGGGGCGCATCATGGGGAATGCAAACGGCAGCCTGCCGGAACGGGTACTGATGGATGGGATCGGTGAAATGGTGTTTGTCATGGCCGTCGGGAGTACCGGGGCTTTCATATATGAGTTCGTCAACCGGGCCGCGAGAAACATACTCGGTCTGGGGGAAGACATCATCGGACGCGAGATTTGTGAAGTGGTCGGGGAAGAGCGCGGGAAAGATCTGGAAGACCGCTACAGGGAAGTCGCGCTGTCCGGCGTGCCGGCGGTCTACGAGGACAGTTATCCCGGGCCCTCTGGGCAAGAATGCTTTTCAGAAGTCCGGCTCACTCCGCTGATCGGAGGGGAAGCCTGTACCCATATTGTCGCAACGGTCCGCGATGTGACCGAAAAAGTATTGGCCATGCGTTCGGAATCCGCGATGAGCAGCCGGCTGGAAGAGAGCGGCTCCAGATACCGCGCCTTATATGAAAACAACAGCGACGGAGTTTTAGACATTTCGGATGAAGGTCTCGTGCTTGCCGCCAATCCGGCTGCAGTCCGGCTGATCGGCAAGCGGGAAGAGGAACTCGTCGGCATGCATTACTCGCGGCTGGTTGCCGCCGGAGACGAGGACCGGGCAAGGGAGGCATTCCGACGTGCGGGAGTGGAATCCGGGGACATCCGGCTCGATGTTCGGACCGGGGAAGGCCCGGTCGGATGTCTGCTGAAGTTCACGCCGGTCATGACCTCAGGCAGAAGAATCGGCTGTTATGCCCATCTGAAGGACATGCGGGAACTGGACCGGCTCGTCGGGCAATTTGTGGAGAGCGAACGGAGATTCCGGATCATCGCGGAAAACGTCCGGGATGTGATCACCCTGATGGATGCGGATTGGCACTTCCTGTATGTCTCTCCTTCAAGTCTGATGATGTTCGGATTCTCTCCTGAGCAGTTGATGCAGACAAAAGCGGACACCCATATCCATCCGGCAGACTTTCCGGAACTGAACCACGTCTATGAATCGGCAATCCGGGAACGGGAGGCATTCATGGCGCGCGTCCGGCTGCTGCATGCGCAGGACGGGTGGCTCTGGTCGGAAATCACCGGGTCCGCCGTGTACGAATCGGACGGAAGTTTTCTCCAGATGGTCCTTGTCATCCGGGATGTCACCCGGCAGAAAGAGGAAGAGGACCGGCTTCAGCAATTCGCCTATCACGACGCGCTCACCGGGCTTCCGAACAGGCGGTTGTTCCTTGAAAGGCTCGGAAAGCGCCTGGACGAATACAGACTGACGGGGAGCTCGTTCGCCGTCGTTTTGATGGATATTGATGATTTCAAGCGGGTCAATGATAATCTTGGACACGCGGCGGGTGATGAAGTGATCCGGGCATTCGGCGAACGGATTGCCGTCGCGCTCGAGGACGGCCTTGTCGCCAGACTCGGCGGCGATGAATTCGTTGTCCTCACCGATAAGTGCCGGGATGCGGAGGAAGCGGCCGCTTTCGGGCGGACGATCCTGGCCTCGCTCGCCGATCCGCTCCATGTCCCCGGCTGGGAGATCCGGATTACGACGAGTCTCGGTATCGCGCTTGCCGCACCGGACAGGCAAACACCGGGACAGCTTTTGAAATTGGCCGACCAGGCCATGTACGAAGCGAAGAAATCCGGCCGCAACCGGTTCCGGATCCTGTGAATGAAAAAAGCCTCTCTGGACGCGCTGGCGCGTTCCCGGAGGGGCTTTTCTGACTGTATGGGACTCAGCGGCCGGCCGGAGCCGTGCTGCGGAGCGACTTGCCCGAGTTCCGGAAAAGGAGGAGCAGGAGAAGCGACAGGACGGCGAGTGCCGCCGAGATGCCGTAGACGCCGTCCGGCATGCGGGTGAACAGCCAGGTGAACAGGAGCGGTCCGGCGATCCGCCCGACGTTGTCCATCGAGTAGCTCATGCCGGCGGCGGTGCCATAGCGGCCGCCGGATTCCTTCGTCGTGAGCGACACGAGGATCGTCCGGGCGAGGGCGTTCCCGGCCGTGAACACACAGAGCGAGAGGCCCGCCCAGAACAGGCTTCCGGTGAAGAGCATGAGGATCAGTCCGGCAGCGGTGATGATCTGTGCGACTGCGATGACTTTCGTCTCCTGGCCGTTCTTGATCCGG
Source organism: Bhargavaea cecembensis (assembly GCF_000826125.2). Lineage (GTDB taxonomy): Bacteria > Bacillota > Bacilli > Bacillales_A > Planococcaceae > Bhargavaea > Bhargavaea cecembensis_B. The sequence continues at coordinate 27,839 of NZ_LN651372.1, read as the reverse complement.
CGGACGACGCCGCCCTGGATCGCCGCGTCGACAAACCCGCTGAACATGAACAGATAGCCGATCTGTTTCGGCGTGATGTCGATCTGGTGCATGTTGAATAGCTGGAACGTCGCCTCGATCCCGGCGAGCAGGAACGTCACCATGAACGACAGCAGGAACAGATAGCGGACACGGTAGGCCCAGAGCTGGCCGGCGCCTTCCGGGATGATGGCCCGCTTCTTTGCTTCCCCGTGCCGTTCAGGCTCTTTCAGGACGAGGGCCGCATAGACGAGCAGAAGCAGGACGAGCGAGCCCGAAGCGGTGAACGGAAGCGACAGGCTATAGTGGCCGAGGATCCCGCCGATCGCCGGCCCGAATATGAAGCCGAGGCCGATCGACATTCCGAGGAATCCCATATACTTGTTGCGGTTCTCCTCCGTGGTCAGATCGGCGACGAATCCGGTGACCGCCGTGTAGAGGGCGCCGGAGAACAGCCCGCCAACGATCCTTGATATGTACATGAGCGGGAGGGAATCGGTGAATGCGGCAAAAAGGAAGAAGCTCAAACTGAATCCGGCAAGCCCGATCATGATCAGTTTCTTCCGTCCGGTCCGGTCGGAATAGGCACCCCAGAGCGGCGCGGTGAAGAAGGAGGCGAGCGCGTACACTGTCAGCAGCCCGCCGACATGCATTTCGTCAAACCCCTGGGCGACGACCACTTCCGGCAACACCGGAATGATGATCCCGAATCCGAGGTAGACGAGGAATTGAACCGAGAGGAGCAGAAGGATGGCTTTTTTCAATGCGAAGACCTGCTTTCCAAAAACTTTTCGATGGTTTCATTCTACCTGCTGGGGGGAGGGGAGACAAACGGTTGGCGGAGAACCCGGCGGAACGATCCGTCTGTTGGTGTTCCGGCGGGGACCTCTCTGCGAGAGCAGGTTCCTTCATACGGGTCCCGACGCCCGGAAATGGCCCGGAACAGAAAAAAGCCGCGGTTTCCCGCGGCTCCGTGAATTTCCGGTTCAGCCTTTTACGTCGTACCCCTGTTCCTCGATGGCGTCCTTGATCTGCTGGTCGCTCACGAGATCCTCGTTGTACTTCACTTCGACCGTTCCTTGATCAAGATTCACTTTCACCGTATCGGCCCCGTTCAGTTCTTTGACGGCGCCTTCGACCGCGTTCACGCAGTGGTTGCAGGACATGCCTTCGACTTGCAGGACGAGATTTGTGGACATTTCGGATTCCTCCTTATTTTCGCATCAGTTTCTGGATGGTGACGGAGAGCTCGTCAAGGACCGCTTCATCGCCTTCCGCCAGCCGGTCTTTGACGCAACTCTTCAGATGGCCGTCGAGCAGAACCTTGGCTACGCCGTTCAGCGCAGACTGGGTGGCGGCGAGCTGGGTGATGATATCATCGCAGTACACATCCCGCTCCACCATGCCCCGGATCCCCCGGATCTGGCCTTCGATCCGGTTTAGGCGGTGGACGAGACCGGTCTTCACTTCGGCCGGATGATGGCTCTTCCTGCAGACTTCCGCTTGGCCGTCGGCTTGAATCGGTTCCGTCGTCACGGCGCCACCTCCTTTGTACATCAAGTATACCTCAGCGGGGTATGTGCTCAAACTTTTCGGCTTGGGTGAATAAAATCTTTACAAACGGCTAATAGTTGTAACAAAATTGAAAGATTTGATCCCGGCTTCCGGTGGTATGATAAAGATGTGTATATATAAGGTCCGGCATCATTCATGACATGCAACGTTGCCCCCGGAAGCTGCGTCGGAATCTACAGGAAGGAAGAGGTGGAACGGATGGCCAAGGAAAAGGACGTCAAAACGATCGCGGAGCGGATTACCGCGCTCGGCATTCCCGTCACGATCACCAAGTCGCGCTTTGAGCTCCTGAAGGCGCTCGCCCCGCCCGCAAATGTTCCCCACCCCCGCACAACCTGATCAAAAAGCTCCCGCCCTCTTCTGAGGATGGGAGCTTTTTGCTTTTGTGGAGGACGCAGCATGACCGGTGCCTGTCGGAGCTACATGCCGCCCTTCGCTTTTCTAGTCGTCTTGGTCTGTGCTGAACATGTAGGTGCGGTGGTGGAATTTCATGCTGAAGACGAGGCCGAGGGCGAGCATGTTGCCCATGATCGAACTGCCTCCGTAACTGATGAGCGGGAGCGGAATCCCGGTGATCGGCAGGACCTGGATCGTCATGCCGATGTTCTGGAAGACGTGGAAGGTGATCATGGCGATGATCCCCGCGCATACGTACGTGCTGAACGGGTCTTTCAGCTGGAGCGTGGTTTTCGTCAGATGGTAAATCAGAATGAAATACAGCGAGATGACGACGCTTGCCCCGATGAAGCCCCAGTCTTCCGCGATGACGGAAAAGATAAAGTCGGTGTGGGATTCCGGCACGTACACTTCGCGGCCCATGAAGCCCTTCCCGCTGATCTGGCCGGAGCCGATCGCATTCAATGAAGTGATGAGGTGCCGCCCCTCGTCGGTCGGATAGGCGTATGGGTCAAGCCATGAATACACCCGGGCAAACTGATACTGGTGGAACCCGAGGGTCTTCACGAGGAATTCCTGCATGTAGAGCGCCATCCAGATCACCACACCGCCGATGACGGCAGTCCCTGCAAAGAGGGGGGCAAGGATTTTCCACGATATCCCTGAAACGAGAACGAGCGCTGCCGTGATCGCGAGGAAGACGAGGGAAGTCCCGAGGTCCGGCTGCTTGAAGATAAAGAACAGCGGGAGAGCCATGACGGCGCCCAGCTTCAGCAGGAGCATGAGGTCCGTCTTCAACGTCCGCAGCTGATATTTCTCATTGTGAAGCGTCATGAGCCGGGCCGCCCCGATGATGTAGAAAGTCTTCATGAATTCGGCCGGCTGGATGTCGCCGATCGGCAGGTGGAACCAGCTCTTCGCATTGTTCCGCGGAGCGACGAGTGCCATGCTGCCCGGCAGGACATACAGAAGGAACAGGGAGAAAACGCCGGCCCCGTAAATGATCCAGGCCGCTTTCTTGTACTGGTCGGGATCAAAGTACATCATGACCGCGATGATCACCGCGCCGACGGCATACCACTGGATCTGGGAGGGGACGAAGTTCTTATGATTATATTGGCCGGTCGTCTGGGCCGAAGCGATCGCGACTGCGCTGACGATCAGGAACAGCAGGAGGATGAACGCAAGCGTCCAGTCAAACCGGTCCGACGGCCGATTGTTCAGTTTCATGGATATCACCTGAGGTTTCTTGGAATAGATTAAGACAATACGCTCCATTATACCGCAAGGGAAGCCGGATTGCCCGGTTTCCCTCATAATCTATCAGACGCTTTTTGCCGGAAAATGTTGCAGATCGGTGAACCTGCCCGGGAATCGTTCGATTCAAGCGGGTAATCGTTCGATTCGGACGCGTAATCGTTCGATTCAAACAGACAATCGTTCGATTCGGGCGGGTAATCGTTCGATTCGACAATCGAGTGTGATCGGAGTCCGGCCGGGTGAAGCCTCATCAATAAGAATGTGTCCAATCCGGTTCATCCCGGACACTTGCCGGATGCGTTTCCCATCACAAAAAATCTATCCGGCCTGTCACATGCCCGGCCCGCTCATGCTACACTGTTAGTATCCAAGATACGGAGGTTTCCATATGAAAAATCGGATCTTTCTTTTGTACGGGGGCAAGTCTGCGGAGCATGAAGTTTCGCTGTCCACGGCACGCGCCGTCACGCATGCCCTCGACTTTTCCAAATATGATGTGACGCCGGTGTTCATCACGCCGGAAGGGGAATGGCGTCCGNACGAGGGAAGTCCCGAGGTCCGGCTGCTTGAAGATAAAGAACAGCGGGAGAGCCATGACGGCGCCCAGCTTCAGCAGGAGCATGAGGTCCGTCTTCAACGTCCGCAGCTGATATTTCTCATTGTGAAGCGTCATGAGCCGGGCCGCCCCGATGATGTAGAAAGTCTTCATGAATTCGGCCGGCTGGATGTCGCCGATCGGCAGGTGGAACCAGCTCTTCGCATTGTTCCGCGGAGCGACGAGTGCCATGCTGCCCGGCAGGACATACAGAAGGAACAGGGAGAAAACGCCGGCCCCGTAAATGATCCAGGCCGCTTTCTTGTACTGGTCGGGATCAAAGTACATCATGACCGCGATGATCACCGCGCCGACGGCATACCACTGGATCTGGGAGGGGACGAAGTTCTTATGATTATATTGGCCGGTCGTCTGGGCCGAAGCGATCGCGACTGCGCTGACGATCAGGAACAGCAGGAGGATGAACGCAAGCGTCCAGTCAAACCGGTCCGACGGCCGATTGTTCAGTTTCATGGATATCACCTGAGGTTTCTTGGAATAGATTAAGACAATACGCTCCATTATACCGCAAGGGAAGCCGGATTGCCCGGTTTCCCTCATAATCTATCAGACGCTTTTTGCCGGAAAATGTTGCAGATCGGTGAACCTGCCCGGGAATCGTTCGATTCAAGCGGGTAATCGTTCGATTCGGACGCGTAATCGTTCGATTCAAACAGACAATCGTTCGATTCGGGCGGGTAATCGTTCGATTCGACAATCGAGTGTGATCGGAGTCCGGCCGGGTGAAGCCTCATCAATAAGAATGTGTCCAATCCGGTTCATCCCGGACACTTGCCGGATGCGTTTCCCATCACAAAAAATCTATCCGGCCTGTCACATGCCCGGCCCGCTCATGCTACACTGTTAGTATCCAAGATACGGAGGTTTCCATATGAAAAATCGGATCTTTCTTTTGTACGGGGGCAAGTCTGCGGAGCATGAAGTTTCGCTGTCCACGGCACGCGCCGTCACGCATGCCCTCGACTTTTCCAAATATGATGTGACGCCGGTGTTCATCACGCCGGAAGGGGAATGGCGTCCGGGTCCGCTGCTTGCCGGCCCGGCTGAAAACGTTGCGGAACTGCTCATCGGCGAGACGGGGACATCCGCTCCGGCGAGGCTCACGGACGGCATCGGGGCGCTCGCGGCGGGCACGCCCGGCCTCAAGCCGGTCGTCATCCCGCTGCTCCACGGACCGAACGGCGAAGACGGGACGGTCCAGGGGCTGCTGGAAGTGCTCGATCTCCCTTATGTCGGCAATGGCGTCCTTGCATCAGCCGCCGGCATGGACAAAGTGGTCATGAAGCAGCTCTTTGCCTCCGCTGGCCTCGGGCAGGTGCCGTTCGTTCACTTCATCCGAAGCGAATGGGCGAGCGACCGTGATGTCATCCTCGCCAAAGCGGAAGCCCGTCTGTCCTGGCCGGTGTTCGTCAAGCCCGCCAATCTCGGATCGAGCGTCGGCATCTCGAAGGCGACGGACCGCGAATCACTCGTCCGGGCCGTCGAGGAAGCGCTCCGGTTTGATCGGAAAGTGATCATCGAACAGGGCGTCGACGCCCGCGAAATCGAGTTGGGTCTTCTCGGCAATGACGATCCGAAGTGCTCCGTCGCCGGCGAAATCAGCTCGGCGTCGGATTTCTACGACTATGAATCCAAATACAAGGACGGCAACACGGTGCTCACAATCCCGGCGGAAGTCCCCGAATCCGCGGTGGAAGAGATGGAGCGCATCGCGAAGGCCGCATTCAAGGTGCTTGACTGCTCCGGACTCGTCCGGGCCGATTTCTTCCTGACGAATGAAGGCGAAGTGCTCATCAACGAAGTGAACACGATGCCGGGCTTCACGCCGACGAGCATGTTCCCGCTCCTCTGGCAGCATTCCGGCATGACCTATCCGGAACTCATCGAAGAACTGATCCGCCTGGCGCTTGAACGTCACGCTGAAAAACAGGCGCTGAATACAGACAGAAATTGAGGGAAGACTTTCATGAAACGGACACTTCAACAAATCGCCCGCTGGCTCGGCAGCGAATCCCGGCCGGGCTGGGAAGAAATCACCGTCACGGGCGCTTCGATCGACACGCGCACATTGAATGAAGGAGACCTGTTCATCCCGTTCAAGGGCGAACAGGCGGACGGTCACCGGTTTGCCGGCCAGGCCTTTGAAAAAGGAGCCGCAGCCACGCTCTGGCAGGAGGGCGTACCCGGCGCGCCGGAAGACCGTCCGGTTTTATTTGTAAAGGATCCGGAACAGGCGCTCCAGAGGATGGCCCGCAGCTACCGCGAAGAACTGGACGCCGTGTTCATCGGCATCACAGGCTCAAACGGCAAGACCTCGACGAAAGATCTGGTCGCAGGCGTCCTGTCCCCGTATTTCAACGTCCGCAAAACGGAAGGGAACTTCAACAACGAACTCGGCCTGCCGCTGACGATCCTGTCGCTTGAGGAAGACACCGAGTACGCCGTGCTTGAAATGGGGATGAGCGGCTTCGGGGAAATCTCTTTCCTGTCGGAGCTCGCCCGTCCGCAGTTCGCCGTCATCACGAACATCGGGGAAGCCCATCTGCAGGACCTCGGCTCCCGTGAAGGCATTGCAAAGGCGAAATCCGAAATTACGGACGGCCTGCAGGCGGGCGGCAAACTGTTCTTTGATGGAGACGAACCGCTTCTCAAGCCGCATGCCGCCACCCTCCCCGCAGGCGTCGCTGTTCCGTTCGGCAAGTCGCCGGAATGCGCCCTTCGGCTTGATTCGGTCGAGGCATCCGAATCGGGCAGCCGGTTCCGGACGTCCGGACTTGTGGAAGGGGAGTTCGGCATTCCCGTCCTCGGCGCCCACCAGGCGAAAAATGCGCTGACCGCCATCTTGATCGGGCTGGAGGCGGGGCTGAAGGTCGGCCAGATCCGGGCTTCGCTGCAATCCGTATCGCTCACCGGCATGCGCATGCAGACGGTGGAGGGCCCGTCCGGCTCGCTGTTCATCAACGACGCGTACAACGCCGCCCCGGCATCGGTCCGCGCCGCGCTCGACTTTATGCGCGGCTCTCATCTGCGCGATGAGAAATGGGTGGTGCTCGGGGACATGCTTGAACTCGGCTCGCTTGAACGGCAGTCCCATGAAGGGCTCGCCGATGAGCTCGATCCTGCCGACTTCGATGGCGTCTGCCTGTTCGGACCGCGGATGGAAGGACTCTACCGGAAGCTCGAAGGACGTTTCGCAGAAGGCCGCCTCATCTGGAGCGGGGACGATTTGGCCCCGATCACGTCGATGCTCGCCGGGCGGCTTCCGCATGCCCCGCTCATCCTCCTGAAAGGCTCCAGGGGCATGGCGCTCGAGCGTGTGCTCCGGCAGCTGAACGATCATTGATCAAAGCCGGCGGACCCTAGTCCGCGCGGCATAATTGCAAGCAAGGCGTTCCTGTGCTATACTCATTGGAGTTGGATACATTTGACGGGAACTCTTCGCGTTTGATGAAGAGTACTTTTTTTTGAAAAACCCCGCCGGCCGGCCGTCTCAACGGAGATGCGGGCAGGCGGGGTCCCATTGAAACGGTTCGGTTGAAGGGCGCGCTCCTCTCCGGTCGGACCGCCCGGCAGATACCGGACGTTTTCGTGTCGGCCCCGCCCCGGAGCGGCGGGCCGCAACAGACAAAACTCCGATCACGGCTCAGGAATGCCGGACTTCATTTGAAAATGGATCCAATCATCACATGAAGGATAAGGAGATTGACCTAATTTGACAAAGTTTTCCGAACTGAACATCAGCGACACAACCCAGCTCTCACTCGAGCGGATGGGCTTTGAAGAAGCAACACCGATCCAGGAAGAGACGATTCCGCTCGCGCAGGCCGGCAAGGACGTCATCGGCCAGGCACAGACGGGTACAGGGAAGACGACCGCATTCGGCGTGCCGATCATCGAGAAGATTGACACTTCCAATCCGGACATCCAGGCCCTCATCATCGCGCCGACACGCGAACTCGCCATCCAGGTATCCGAAGAGATCTACCGCATCGGCTACGGCAAGCGTGCCCGCATCCTCTCCGTCTACGGCGGACAGGAAATCGGCCGTCAGATCCGCGCCCTCCGCAGCCGCCCGCAGATCGTCGTCGGCACGCCTGGCCGGATCCTCGACCACATCAACCGCGGCACGATGAAACTCGGCGGCGTCCATACGCTCGTCCTCGACGAAGCGGATGAGATGCTGAACATGGGCTTCATCGAAGACATCAACTCGATCCTCGAGAACGTGCCGTCCGAGCGCCAGACGCTCCTGTTCTCCGCAACGATGCCGGGACCGATCCGGAGAATCGCGGACAACTACATGAAAAACCCGCAGGAAGTGCGCATCAAAGCGAAGGAAATGACCGTTGAAAACATCGATCAGTACTTCGTCAAGTCCCAGGAACGCGAGAAATTCGACATCCTGACGCGCCTCCTGAACGTCCAGCGTCCTGAGCTCGCCATCATCTTCGGCCGCACGAAGCGCCGCGTCGATGAAGTCGCCCAGGCACTGAACCTCCGCGGCTACCTCGCGGAAGGCATCCACGGCGACCTGACACAGGCAAAGCGTCTGTCCGTCCTGCGCCAGTTCAAGGAGAACAAGATCGACATCCTCGTCGCCACCGATGTGGCTGCACGCGGACTCGACATCTCCGGTGTCACGCACGTCTACAACTTCGACATTCCGCAAGATCCGGAAAGCTACGTCCACCGCATCGGCCGGACGGGACGCGCCGGCAAGAGCGGCATCGCCGTCACATTCGTGACACCGCGTGAAATGCCGTATCTCCGCATTGTCGAAGAAACGACGAAAAAGCAGATGACTCCGCTCCGTCCGCCATCCGAGGACGAAGCGCTCGCCGGCCAGCAGAAGCTTGCGGTCGCTCATCTCAAAGAACTCGTCGAGAAGAACGAACTCAACGACTACCGGATCCTCGCAGAAGAAATGCTGCAGGACAACGAAGCCGTCGATCTCGTCGCAGCAGCGCTCAAATCGCTGACGCGCGANTCCAGGTATCCGAAGAGATCTACCGCATCGGCTACGGCAAGCGTGCCCGCATCCTCTCCGTCTACGGCGGACAGGAAATCGGCCGTCAGATCCGCGCCCTCCGCAGCCGCCCGCAGATCGTCGTCGGCACGCCTGGCCGGATCCTCGACCACATCAACCGCGGCACGATGAAACTCGGCGGCGTCCATACGCTCGTCCTCGACGAAGCGGATGAGATGCTGAACATGGGCTTCATCGAAGACATCAACTCGATCCTCGAGAACGTGCCGTCCGAGCGCCAGACGCTCCTGTTCTCCGCAACGATGCCGGGACCGATCCGGAGAATCGCGGACAACTACATGAAAAACCCGCAGGAAGTGCGCATCAAAGCGAAGGAAATGACCGTTGAAAACATCGATCAGTACTTCGTCAAGTCCCAGGAACGCGAGAAATTCGACATCCTGACGCGCCTCCTGAACGTCCAGCGTCCTGAGCTCGCCATCATCTTCGGCCGCACGAAGCGCCGCGTCGATGAAGTCGCCCAGGCACTGAACCTCCGCGGCTACCTCGCGGAAGGCATCCACGGCGACCTGACACAGGCAAAGCGTCTGTCCGTCCTGCGCCAGTTCAAGGAGAACAAGATCGACATCCTCGTCGCCACCGATGTGGCTGCACGCGGACTCGACATCTCCGGTGTCACGCACGTCTACAACTTCGACATTCCGCAAGATCCGGAAAGCTACGTCCACCGCATCGGCCGGACGGGACGCGCCGGCAAGAGCGGCATCGCCGTCACATTCGTGACACCGCGTGAAATGCCGTATCTCCGCATTGTCGAAGAAACGACGAAAAAGCAGATGACTCCGCTCCGTCCGCCATCCGAGGACGAAGCGCTCGCCGGCCAGCAGAAGCTTGCGGTCGCTCATCTCAAAGAACTCGTCGAGAAGAACGAACTCAACGACTACCGGATCCTCGCAGAAGAAATGCTGCAGGACAACGAAGCCGTCGATCTCGTCGCAGCAGCGCTCAAATCGCTGACGCGCGAGCCGGACGACACACCGGTGAAAATCACTGAAGAAAAACCGCTTCCGTACCGCGGCGGCAATCGCGGCGGCGGCCGGGGCGGCAACTATAAAGGACGCAGCGGCGGCAATCGCAGCGGCGGCTACAACCGCGACAGCAACCGCCGACGCGACGGACGCCGCCCGAGCGGCAGCGGCAACCGTTCCCGCAACCGATAAGAAATGAATGAGCAGAACCCGGAATGCCAAAGAGGCGTTCCGGGTTCTTTTTCATGCTGCTCAATGGTAGCCTGAGAGAGTGTGTTTTTTGAATATGTGTAATGGAGGCAGCCATGAAATACGAAATGATTTTATTTGATGTGGATGATACTCTGTTTGACTTCGGCAAGTCGGAGAAAAGTGCGCTGCAACTGGCATTTGATGAATTTGGCTTGCCGACGGGCGCTGCGGATTATGCAGACCAATACAAAGAGATCAGCAAAGAACTGTGGAGAGATCTCGAGCAGGGGCTTACTTCATTGCCGGAACTGGGTGCGGAAAGATTCAGGAGGCTGTTCCTTGCTCAACAACTGGAGATTGAGGCGGACTTGTTCAATGCCCGTTATCTTGGGTATTTGGGCAAGGAAATATCTCTTGTCGACGGGGCCGTGGAGATATGTGAGCATCTTGCCGGCTGCCGGATGGCCGTCATTACGAACGGCTTCAATGATGTGCAGAAGTCGAGGATCGGGGGTTCGCCCCTCTGTAATACATTTGAACAGATCATCACTTCCGAAGAGGCGGGATGTCAAAAGCCTGAAAGGGGCATTTTCGATTATGCGTTCTCCAAGCTGCAGATTACAGATAAAACAAAGGTTCTGATGGTGGGGGATTCTTTGACTTCTGATATCCAGGGCGGGATCAATTATGGAATCGACACATGCTGGTTCAATCCGGACGCCAAGGAAAACCATTCAGGAGTTCAGCCGACATATGAGATCCGCAGGCTGACCGATCTGATCAGCCTGCTGGAATGAAGGGCAGACCTGTTCTATAGCTCCTGAAATTGAAGTATCAAGTTTGAAACCCTTCCCCTCCCGTTCCGTATACAATAGGAAGAGAGAAGAAGGGGTGAGCGGGATGAGAAGAGAACCGGCCAACCGGATTTCCGGGAAGGGGCTGACGGTGTGGAGGATCCACGGGGTCTTTTATACGCTGATGGTCCTCGTTCCGGCGATAGCGGCGAGTGTGCTGGCATACATATTTGACGGGCCTGTCTGGATTTATATCGTTTCGGCAGCTGTCCCGGTCTTGATGGGATATTTGCTGATCGGGCTGTTTCCGAAGATCCGCTGGCAGCGCTGGCGCTATGAGGTGCGGGAGACGGAGATTGAGTTGCAGCACGGCCTGTTTATCGTGAAGAGGACACTTGTTCCGATGGTGCGGGTGCAGCATGTGGATACGAGCCAGGGGCCGATTCTGCGGAAGTACGGGCTTGCAGGGATCACGGTGTCGACGGCGGCGACGACCCATGAGATTCCGGCGCTCCAGATGGAGGAGGCCGATGATCTGAGGAACCGGATTTCCGGGCTGGCGAGGGTGGCGGAAGATGATGTCTGAGGAGCGCCACCGACTGCACCCGATCACCGCCGTCATCGAGCTCGTGAAGACGCTGAAGGAAGCGATCCTCCCGCTGCTCGTCATTGTTGTCGCCAACGGGCTCGGCCGCGAGAAAACGGGGAACTTCTGGCTCGATAACATTTCGATTTTCATCTTCGGCCTGTTCATCGTCTTCACCGCGGTGGCGGGGCTGGTCAAGTGGAAGCGGTTCGTCTATTGGTTCGAGGACGGCGAACTGCGGATCGAGCATGGTTTGTTTGTAAAGAAGAAGCGGTACATTCCGTTTGAGCGGATCCAGAGCCTGGATTACACCGAGGGCATTTTCCACCGGCCGTTCGGCCTCGTAAAGGTGAAGGTCGAGACGGCGGGCGGTTCCGGGAAGGACCAGGCGGAGGCGGAGCTGACGGCGGTCACCCGGGCGGAAGCGGACCGGGTGAGCCTGGAAATCGCCGAAGCGAAACGGATGAAACGGATGCCGGCGGACGGGGATGCCCCCGCCGGGACGGAAGAGAGAGCCGCGATGCCGGAACTTCCGGCTGAAGAAGAAGCGCCGGCGCGGACCGTCTTCCGGATGGGGAACCGGGATATCGTGTTCCTGTCCGCGATCTCGGGCCGGATCGGGCTGATCTTTTCCGGGATGGCGGTGTTGCTGTCGCAGTTCTCGGATATCCTGCCGTATGAGCTGATCTTTGATGAGCTGGCCGCGTTCGTGAAGTTCGGCGTGTTCCTCGTTGCGCTCGTTGTGCTGGCGGTAATGCTCGTCGGCTGGGTGATTTCGGTCGTCTGGACATTCCTGTCGTTCTACGGGTTCCAGGTCGCATTCGACGGCGACGATCTGTTCATTTCCCGCGGGCTGCTCGAGAAAAAACGCATGACCGTCCCGCTCAAGCGGATCCAGGCGGTGCGGGTGAGCGAGAACCCATTCCAGAAACTGTTCGGCTACCGCTCCGTCAAAGTGCACAGCGCGGGCGGCGGGGAAGAATCCGGTGCGGTCATCAGCCTGTTCCCGCTCGTGAAGCAAGAGAGCGTGCATGCGCTGCTCGGCGAACTGTTCCCTGAACTTGAGCTCGATGCGGAGCTCGCCAAGACGCCGGAGCGGTCCCGGCCGTATTTTTACCGGATTGATTTCTTCTGGATGGTCCCGGTCATCGGCCTGGCCTCCTGGTTCCTGTTCCCGTACGGCCTGCTGTCGCTCCTGCTCGTGCCGGCCGCGATTCTGCTCGGAATGTGGCAGCACCGTTCGGCCGGCTGGGCGATTTCCGGCAGGCAGCTGACGGTGCGCTGGCGCGATTTTGTTCTTCACACCGTCTACGTGTTCCGCAGGCGGGTTCAGTCGATGGAAGAGCGCCAGACCGTTTTCCAGAAACGGAAAGACGTCGCCACCGTGAATGTTTCGTTCAAGTCGGGGACGGGTGCCTCGGTCGCACCTGTCCGGCATATCGACCGCGCGGATGCGGAGCGCCTGATGGACTGGTATGACCCGCAACACCGGAAGGGCCGGGAAGCGGTCCCGGAGAACGGGGGAGCCGCCCATGAATAAAGGCGGATGGAGAGAGTTGCTGCTGCGGATTCGGCTCCACGCCGATCAACTTCGGCTTGCCGGTTACGCCGTCCTGCTGGAAGTGTTCGTTCTGATGGGGGATGTGACGGTGTTCCTCGCGTTCCCGGAGCTGATCCTCTTTGCCCTGCTCGGCGGACTGGCCGTCGTGTTCAGGAAACGGCTATCGGCATGGGTGATGCGGACGCCGGTTTTATTGACGGCGGTGCTCGTCCTGTTTTCCGTATGTCTGTACATGCAGGACTTCGGCTGGATCCAGCCTTATTGATCGGGCAGGAATTTTCGGCTGCAGGGGAGAAACAAAACAGGAATCGGGCCTTCCGGGAGACCGGGAGGCCTTTATTGGTCACGAGAAAGGGGCAGGATCGGGATGGAGGATTTGATATTCCGGCATATGGAGACTGTGCGCGGCCTGACATTGAAGAAACTGGAATCCGTTCCGGGATCGCTGGTGGACCGGGTGCCGCCCGGCTTCAACAACAGCATCCGCTGGAACTTCGGTCATATTGCTTTCATTCAGGGCCGGCTCGTGTATGAGGTGATGGGGGAGGACGCGGGTCTTCCGGCTGCATTCAGGGAATGCTTTGCCGCCGGGACGAGTCCGGCCGGCTGGGCGGGCGACCCTCCGGGCATGGAGGAAATCCGGGCGGTCCTTCTCGGGCAGCCGGAGCAAATCCCGGAAAGCCGGAGGGGAAGGCTGGATGAATCGTTGCCGGAGCCGTTCACCAATCGGATGGGCGTCACGTTTCGGACTGCGTGTGAAACGCTGTTATTTTCTCTTTATCACGAAGCGCTGCATCTGGAGACAATCAAGCGGATCCTGAATTCAATCGATGGGTAAGCAGGGCCGGGAAACTTGCGTCACTCGAGGCCGAACTTGCGTCACTCGGAGGCCAACTTGCGTCACTCGCATTCGGCTGCCCTCTTTGAACCCGACTCTCCTCACTCGCGGCCAAACTCTCCTCACTCGGACGCCAACTCTCCTCACTCAACCCGAAACTCTCCTCACTCGCCCCCGTCCCCGCAAAAAACCGTCCCGCAGCGGCGGGACGGTCTCATTCAGCGGCGGGTTTTCCGCCAGCTGGTGATGCGTTTCGGGTTGAAGTAGCTGAGGCCCACGATAAAGCCGACGATGAGGCCGGTGATGTGGGCGGTGATGTTGATGTTCGGCGTCAGGAACGTCATGATGATGGAGATGATGATGATCGGCATGATGATCCCGCGCAGCTGCGGGAAGGCGTTTTTCGTATAATAGACGAGTGCGCCGAATGCGCCGAAGATGCCGTAGATGGCGCCGCTCGCCCCGACGTAGGCGTAGGATCCGTCATGCAGGAAGTAGGACGCGACGTTGCCGAACAGGCCGGCGAGGAAGAACAGGTTCAGGAAGCGGACCTTTCCGGCAAGCCGCTCGAGTTCCGGGCCGAACAGGAAGAGGGCGAACATGTTGAACAGCACATGCATGAAGCCCGCGTGCAGGAACATCGGCGTGATGAAGCGCCACCAGTCGCCGGCCGCGATCTGGCTGTTGATGCCCATGCCCATATACATGACGAGATCGCCGATGCCGGGGATGAGCGTGATGATGAAGACGATCAGGTTGATCGCGATCAGCGCGGACACGACCGGGTAGGACCGGATGTATTCGGAAAAGCTTTCTCTTCTGATAAACATTTTTTCACCTCAATATATAAAACCAGTATACCGCGTTTGGCGCGGCTCAGAAAGGAGGAAGACCGGATGATCACGGGAATCGGGCTGGACATTGTGGAAATGGAGCGCATCCGCCGGCTGGACGGGCGGAGCGGCCGTTTCCGGGAGCGGATCCTGACGAAACCGGAGCTGGACCGCTATCATTCATTAAATGAAGAAAGGCGGACGGAGTTCCTCGCCGGGCGGTTCTCGGCGAAGGAGGCGTTCGCGAAGGCGGCCGGCACGGGAATCGGCGCAAGGTGCGCGTTCACCGACATTTCGGTTCTGCCGGATGCGGCGGGGCGGCCGGTGCTTCATTTCAAAGGGGAGCCGGCGGACGGTTTCGTCTCGATCACCCATACGAAAGCTTATGCGGCGGCGCAGGTGATCCTGTGCTCACCGCCGCCGGTCCTGTCCGAATAAACCGGACCCTTTTCTCATAGGATGTTCCACAGGAGCGAAATGAGAAAGGGTGAAGGATTTGCGGAGCCGGATATTGGCGGGGATGCTCATCGTGCTCGCATTGCTCGTATCGGCGTGCGGCGCACAGTCGAAGGAAGACGTCATGAAAAAGCTGAGCGGCAAATGGACGGATGCAAAAGGATACGAACTCACGGCGGTCATGGAAATCCGGACAGGCCAGGAGCCGCGTCTGTACGACGTGGAAGTGTGGCACACAAAGCCGGACTACTACCGGGTGAGCGTCACGCAGGACGGATCGGAAGAGGCCCAGATGATCCTCCGCAACAAAGAGGGAGTGTTTGTCGTCACGCCGGCGGTCGGCAAGACGTACAAATTCCAGAGCGACTGGCCGGAGAAGAACAGCCAGGCTTATCTCATCGGCGCGCTTGCGGAAGATATCCGGGCCGACAAAAAGGCGACGATGAAGGAAGAAGAGAAGGAGTATGTGTTTGAGACGGCCACACGGAACAACCACCGGAAGATGCTGCCGTACCAGCGCATCCACATCGACAAGAAGTCGCTCCTGCCGGTGAAAGTATCGGTGCTTGATGAAAACAAGGAAGAGCAGATCAAGATCAGCTTCAAGAAAATATCGCTCGGCACGGAGCGGGATGCGGCAGACTATGCGGCGGAAAAGCACGCGGCTCCGCCGAAAGAAAAGCCGGGTAAGGATGCGGGCGCAGCCGCAGCGGATGACGACGGCGAAGAAGCGGAAGACGAAGAATCCGGCGAAGAGAAAGACGGAGAATCGTCGACCGAGGAATCCGCGGATGAAGAAGGAGATGAAGAGGCCGGCGCCGAAATGGACGGAGAGGAATTCCGGACATCCTATCCGGTTCTCAAATGGGAAGGCGTCGACCTGCTTGAAGAGGAAGTCGTCGGCAAGGGAGACGACAAGCGCGTTTATCTGACGTTCGGAGGCGAGAAGGAATTCATCCTCGTCCAGGAAAAGGCGGCGGCTCCGGCCGAGACGGTCGTGCCGGTGTTTGCCGAAGGCGATCCGGCAGATCTCGGGTTCACGATCGGCGCGATCACCGACAACTCGGTCAGCTGGGAACAGGCCGGCGTCTCGTATTTCCTCGCTTCGAACGGCCTGACGCGTGAGGAGATGGTGGAAGTCGCCACTTCGCTCATCCAGTCCGAGCAAAAATAAGGAACCGCATATTGACGCCATTCTCCCGGCAGGCGGATAATGGAACCGACAACGGGAGGAGAGCGGTGCCACATGGAACAAATGGAGTGGGGACGGCCGACCCGGGCGGTGATCGACCTGGAGGCCGTCCGGCATAACGTGCGGAAGACGAAAGACTGGATCGGTCCGGAGACGGAACTGATTGCAGTCGTGAAGGCGGACGGCTACGGACACGGAGCTGTCCGGACGGCGGAGGCGGCGCTCGGTGCAGGTGCAACGATGCTGGCGGTCGCCACGCCGGAAGAAGCGGTGGAGCTGAGGGAGGCGGGCCTGGAAGCGGAGATCCTGCTTCTTGGCGCCGC
Organism: Bhargavaea cecembensis; assembly: GCF_000826125.2. Taxonomy (GTDB): domain Bacteria; phylum Bacillota; class Bacilli; order Bacillales_A; family Planococcaceae; genus Bhargavaea; species Bhargavaea cecembensis_B. The sequence continues at coordinate 11,184 of NZ_LN651372.1, read as the reverse complement.
CCCCCTTGCGTTCGTGAAAGTGGCGGCGGAGCGGAACATCATCCTGACGGCGGACTCGTTGCGCTGGATGGAAGCGGCGGCCGGGCTTGGGCAAGATCTGTCCGCGCCGCTCAAGGTGCACTTGAAAGTCGATACCGGCATGGGCCGGATCGGCGTGCGCTCACAGGAGGAGCTGCTCGGCGCATGGCGCACCGCCCGGAAAGCGGGCTTCGTCATGGACGGGGTGTTCACCCATTTTGCGGCTGCGGACGAAGCGGAAACCGGGCTTCAGATGCGGCAGAAGGAAAGGTTCGCGGGTATGGTCGGAATGCTGCCGGAGCGGCCGCGCCTCGTGCACGCGGCGAACAGCGCGGCTTCCTATATGCATCCGGATTGCCGGTTCGATGCGGTCCGGCTCGGCATTTCCATGTACGGGGTTCCGGCTTCGGAACATGTCGGCCGCAACATGCCGTTCGCGCTGAAACCGGCACTCATGCTCGAGAGCCGGCTCACCCACGTGAAAAAGATCCGCCGCGGCGACACGGTCAGCTACGGGGCGACGTACACGGCGACCGACGACGAGTGGATCGGGACGCTCCCGATCGGCTATGCGGATGGTCTGCTGCGCGGACTCGGCGGGCAGGACGTTCTCATCGGCGGGGAGCGGGTGCCGATCGTCGGCCGGATCTGCATGGACCAATGCATGGTCCGGCTGCCCCGCGCGATGGAGCCGGGAGAGCCGGCCGTGCTCATCGGCCGCCAGGGACATGAGGAAATCACGGCGGATGAATGGGCCCGCCGGCTCGGGACGATTCCGTATGAAGTCCTCGTCACCCTGTCAAAACGGATTCCGAGGGTTTATCGCGATCGCGATTGGGAAAGATAACAAACAACGGCATTCCGACAGATTCCGACACGGTCCCGTCCTTTTCGGGGGAACTTTGTCAAAATGGTTCCCTTCGTGTCTTTTCAATGTGCCTGTCCGATGGTATGATGGACAGGACACATACAAAGGGACGGCTGCGTCGGAGGTGTTTGCTGTGAGAAATAGAGATCATGAGGAAGTCATCGTGAAGATTCCGGGGCAGATGCTCCGCGGGATTGCTGAGACCGCCGCGGAAGTCAAGGCGGACAGCGACGGGTTTGTTTATCTTTCGACAACCCGCCGCACGGAAGACGATCAATCAAATCTAATACGGGAAGCCATGATGAAGGGCTACGTGGAGATGTCGCATATCAATCTTTCCATTGCAACCGAATGTTTGTACGCGGAATACGAAGCGGAGCACACATTGGAGCGACTCGTAAGCGGAGGATGAAACTTTGGCCATAAAACGCGGGGACGTATTCTTTGCAGACTTGTCACCGGTGGTCGGTTCTGAACAGGGCGGCACAAGGCCCGTCCTGGTCATTCAGAACGACATCGGCAACCGGTTCAGCCCGACGGTGATCATCGCAGCCATTACGGCGCAGATACAGAAGGCGAAACTGCCGACCCATGTGGAGATCGATGCGGAGAAGCACGGCTTTGACCGGGATTCCGTCATCTTGCTTGAGCAAGTGCGGACGATCGACAAATCCCGCCTCACCGACAAAATCACGCATTTGGACGACGAGCTGATGGCGCAGGTGGAACAGGCGCTGGAAGTGAGTCTCGGCCTGGTGAAACTTTGAGCATACATAAACAGGATGCCGTCCGGCTTTTCAGCCGGCGGCATTTTCTTCATTCTGCAAGGAGTTGATAAATTGAGCGGGGACTGCACAGTATAAGAAGCGGGCTTCACGCCGCAGCCCGTCTTATGCTTGTCGCCCCTGACCGACGCCCTCCGCCTTAGAGTCATCCGGCTGCGCGGGCCAGCCCCTCGGGGTCATAAGTTCCGCCGCTCCGCGAAGCAGGCTTCGCTGCGCACCGGACTTATGCCTGTCGGGGCTGACCGGCCCGCTCCGCCTTAGAGTGCACTTATCGCGTGTGCTTCCATCTGTTTTTCGATACAATAGGAGTAATAGACTTTTTATTTACTGTTTATTATCAGAGAAGGAGGCTCTCGAGCCCATGCAGAGAAAAGTGCCAGAGTTTGTCGAAACACATCTCGACGAAATCATTGAACGGTGGAAACAACGGATGAAGGACGATCACGGTGACCGGTTTTTCCAGATCATGCCGGAAGAAGTGGTCGAACGGACAAGCCGTGAATTTGCAGGCCTCATCGTCTCCAATCTGACCGAGGACGGGCAGAAATACGAAACGAAGCTGCATGAATTCTCCGAGCGGATCGTCCGGCTCGGCTGGTCGATCACGCTCGTCATGAAGGCGATCGAAAACTTCTCTGACACCGTATACCAAATGCTTTGGGAAGCGGAGGTCATCAATGACGGCAACGTCGCCGAATATTTCGAGGTCCTGAACGGGTGGATCCGCCCGTTGCGGGAGGAGGTTGTCGAGGCCTATTCGAGCACTTGGGAACGGACGATTTCCCTCCAGAAGATCGCCCTGCAGGAACTGTCGGCGTCGCTCATTCCGGTCGTCGACAAAGTGAGTGTCATGCCGCTCGTCGGCACGATCGACACCGAACGGGCGAAGCTCATCATGGAAAATCTGCTGGAAGGGGTCGTCCGGCACCGGTCCGAGGTCGTGCTGCTGGACATCACGGGCGTTCCGGTCGTCGACACGATGGTCGCCCATCACATCATCCAGGCCGCGGATGCGGTCCGGCTCGTCGGGGCGCGCTGCATGCTTGTCGGCATCCGGCCGGAAATCGCCCAGACGATTGTTGCACTCGGCATCGATCTCAATGAATTCACGACGACCAGCACGCTTCAGCGCGGCATGCAGGAGGCCCTGGCACTGACGAACAGAAAAATCGTGGAGGTGGACGAGTAATGAATATGCGGATACCGATACTCAAACTGAATGACGTCCTGATCGTTTCGATCCAGTGGGAGCTCGATGATCAGACCGCCCTCCAGTTCCAGGAAGATCTGCTGAAAAAGATGCATGATACTTCGGCAAAAGGGGTCGTCATCGACCTGACGCCGATCGACTTTATCGACTCTTTTATCGCAAAGGTGCTCGGGGACGTTATCAGCATGTCCGGACTCATGGGCGCGAGAGTCGTCATCACCGGCATTCAGCCGGCGGTCGCCATTACACTCATCGAGCTCGGCATCCGTCTTGAAAATGTCATGACGGCGCTTGACCTTGAGAACGGAATGGACAAACTTCAACAAGAATTGGAGGCCTGACGATGGCTTACCGGTCTTCAGTGGATATCCACACAGAATGGGACATTGTCGCAGCGCGGCAGCTGGGCCGGAACGAAGCGAAGAAAATCGGCTTCGGGACCGTCGACCAGGCCCGCATCACGACGGCAATCAGTGAATTGGCAAGGAATATTTATCTGTACGCAGGCACAGGAAAAATCGAAATCGAACGGCTCAATGAAAAAGGCACTTTCGGAATCGCCATCATCGCTTCCGATGACGGGCCCGGCATTCCGGATGTCCGAAAAGTCATGGAGGACGGCTACTCGACTTCCGGGGGACTCGGCGCGGGCATGCCCGGCGTCAAGCGGCTGATGGACGATTTCAGGATCGATACGGAAAAAGAGAAAGGCACGACGATCACTGCGGTCAAGTGGCTCAGATAGGAGGAGTAACGTCAAATGCCCCGGGATATGGAGCGAGAGTACAAAGATATTTTGAGGCAATATATCGAGAACCAATCCGAGCAGAACCTCTACCTCGGGGAAACGTTCAGCAGGGGACTCATCGAAAAAGACATCTCTCCCGAAGAAGTCATCAGCATACATAAGACGGCATTGAAGGAAGTGCTCCCAGGTCTCCCTTCCAAAGTATGGCACTCGTTTGATTTTCTGATCGAGATGATGATTCGCTATGGCCTCGCCCTGAAAGAACACCAGAGCCTCGTCAAGAAGCAGGAAGAGATGCAGGTGGAGATGGAACTCGCCTCCAATGTGCAGGAGACCTTGCTGAAAACGAAGATCCCGTCGATCGAGGGGCTGGACATCGGCTACGTCACCGTCCCTTCCCGGACGATGAGCGGCGACTATATCTACTTTGTCAGCAATGAAGTGGACGAGGCGGGCGTGGCCGTTGCAGACGTGATGGGCAAGGGCATTCCTGCAGCCCTTTGCATGTCCATGGTCAAATTCGGCATGGACAGCCTGCAGCAGAGCGACAACGGGCCATCCGGCGTCCTGTCCGTCATCAACCGGATCGTCGAAAAAAGCGTCAATGATTCGATGTTCGTCACGATGTTCTACGGCAACTACAACGCGGAGCAGTCACTGTTCTCATATGCATCCGCAGGTCACGAGCCGGCTCTGCTGTATAGGGCTTCGGAGGATGCCTTCTTCGAGCTGGATGCGAAGGGGCTGCTCCTCGGCGTTTCGGCGGATGCCGAATATGAGGAAGGGTCCGTCCGGATCGAAGACGGCGATTTCATCGCCATCATGACCGACGGTGTGACGGAAGCCCGGACACCCGAGGGCTTCGTCGAAAAGGAGACGATTCTCGATCTCATCGGCAGTGTGAAAGACAAGCCCGCGCAGGAAATGGCCGAGCATGTCTTTTCCGAGCTCGACCGGATGCAGGGCTTCCGGCTCCAGGATGATTTTTCCCTGGTGATCCTGAAGAAAAAATAAGCGCAATGTTTAGTGGGCCGAAAGGCGGGTATATCTCTTATGTTGCGATGTATTTATTTAAAGAGACTACTTACAACGAGGTGTGGAAATGAATCTACAAGTCGATTTGCGCGAAGAGAACAGTGTTCAGCACTTTAAAGTTGTCGGAGAGATCGATGCATTCACGGCACCCGAACTCCGCGAGAAACTGGCGGAATATACCGGCCAGGCGGGGCTCCGTGCGGAGATCGATCTGTCGGACGTGGAATATATGGACAGCACGGGGCTCGGCGTTTTCGTCGGCTTCTTCAAACAGGTGAAGGAAAACGGCGGCCATGTGAAGATCACCGGCCTGTCTCAGCGCCTGAAGCGGCTGTTCGATATCACGGGATTGAACGAAGTCATGGATATCGAAACACAGAAAGATAATGAAGGTGGGTCAGATGATGCAACCGTATGATTATGTGGAGCTCCGGGTCCCGGCGAAACCCCAGTACGTAGGGGTTGCCCGCCTGACGATCTCCGGCCTGGCAAGCCGGCTCGGCTTCACTTACGATGATATCGAAGACATGAAGATCGCTTCGAGCGAGGCGATCACGAATGCCGTCCAGCACGCCTACAAGGACGGGGAAGAGGGCGAGGTCGTCGTTGGATGTGCACTCTATGGGGATAAGATCGAAATCATGGTTGCCGACCATGGGCAGAGCTTCAATTTTGAAGAGACGAAGAAAAGCGTCGGTCCTTATCATGATCATGAAGAGGGCACGTTCCTCCGGGAAGGGGGACTCGGCCTGTACCTGATCGAGACCTTGATGGACGAGATCAAAATCCACCACGACGAAGGCGTCACCGTCTTCATGACCAAATATCTTGGCGGAGAGCAGGTGGAAAAGGATGTCGAAACAGTCTCCTCCTGATTCCGGTTCAAAAGAAAAGGTGCTTGACTGGATCAAGGCTTACCAGGAGAGCGGAGATGACGAGGCCCAGACGAATCTGGTGCTCCATTATGAACGGCTCGTCCAGTCGCTCGCCCGGAAATATTCAAACGGGAAGTCCTATCATGAAGACATCGTCCAGGTCGGCATGCTCGGCCTTCTCGGCGCGATCCGGCGCTATGATCCCGAGTACGGCCGCTCGTTCGAGGCGTTCGCCGTTCCGACCATCATCGGAGAGATCAAACGGTTCCTCCGCGACAAGACATGGGCGGTCCATGTTCCCCGTCGCATCAAGGAACTGGGCCCGAAGATCAAGGCCGCGGTCGAGGAACTGACGAACGAACTGCAACGCTCCCCGAAAGTCCAGGAGATCGCAGACCATCTCGAAGTCGGCGAAGATGATGTACTGGAAGCGATGGAAATGGGACGAAGCTATCAGGCGCTGTCGATGGACCATTCGCTCGAAGCGGATTCGGACGGCAGCACGGTCACACTGTTCGATATTATCGGAGGCATGGATGACGGCTATGAAATGACGGACCAGCGCATGATCGTCGCAGATGCGCTGCAAGTCCTTTCCGAGCGGGAAAAGCAGATCATCCAGTATACATATATCGAACAGTTAAGCCAGAAGGAAGCGGGGGAGCGGCTCGGCATTTCGCAGATGCACGTTTCGCGTCTCCAGCGCAAAGCCATCAAGAAACTCCAGGAAGCGATTGCGGCTGCAGGCGGTGATACGACTTGATGACCGTAAAGGATGATCGTGTCGAGGCCTATATTTACGAGGAGGCCAAGCAGGGCAACCACGAATCAGGAGACATGTATTATACTTTCGTCAACGATGATTACTTCCTGTGCGCCATTGCAGACGGGCTCGGCAACGGTCCGGTCGCCAGGGAATCAGCGGCGATCGTGCCGGAGATCCTGGCCGCCCACCACGATGAATCCATCGACCAGCTGCTCAACCGGTGCAATATGCATATGCACCAGAAACGAGGGGCGGCCGTGGCCATCATCAAGGCGGATTTCAAATCTTCGACCATCCAGTACAGTTGCGTCGGGAATGTCCGGTTTTACCTGTACCGGCAATCGGACGGCAAGATGATCTATCCGCTGCCGGTCATGGGCTATCTGTCCGGGCGGCCGGTGAAGCTCCGGACGCAGGAATACGAATACGGTCACGGCGACTTGTTCATCCTTCACTCGGACGGCGTCGACATCCGGAGCCCGAAGGCGTTCATGCAGAAGAGCGCAGGCCCTTACGATCTATATAAACAAGTGCTCGACACGATCGAGCACGGTGATGATGCCACCTATATTGCAGGCAGCCTGCTCCGTCCATGACGGGGCGATTTTTTTATTTTCGGGCAAGGGACCGTCTGAATTTATGTTAAAGTGAAGTCGAGAATTGAACGTTTGAAAGGGTGAGGCGGATGGAACAGGATCAATTGGCCGCACGCGCGGCGCAGCGGGCAGGCGTGCGGACCGCCCAGGCGAAGGCGGTCATCTCTCTTCTCGCAGAAGGGAAGACGGTGCCGTTCATCGCCCGGTACCGGAAAGAAGCGACCGGCTCTCTTGATGAGGTGCAGATCAAGGCGGTGGAAGACGCACACCGGTATCTGGTCGGGCTGGACGAGCGGAAAGAGGAAGTCATCCGGCTGATCGGGGAACAGGGCAAGCTGGACGCCGAACTCGAAAAGGCGATCCGGAACGCCGACGTTCTTCAGCGGGTGGAGGATCTCTACCGGCCGTTCCAGAAAAAACGCAAGACCCGTGCCGGCATCGCGAAGGAGAAAGGGCTCGAGCCGCTCGCGGATCTTCTTCTCGAAGGCGGGGGACAATCCCCCGAAAAAGCGGCCGGGCTCTTTGTGGATCCGGAGCGCGACGTGCCGGATGTGCAGACGGCGCTCGACGGGGCCAAGGACATCATCGCCGAGCGCATATCGGATGATGCCGGCGTGCGGGAGACCGTCCGGCGGATGATCCGGAGGACGGGCATGTTCGTCACATCGATCAAGAAAGGCGCAGAGGATCCGAAAAGCGTTTTCGAAATGTACTACGACTATGAGGAACCGCTGAAGACGATCAAGCCGCATAGGGTGCTCGCCGCCAACCGCGGGGAGAAGGAAGGCGTTCTGAAAGTCGCCGTCAAGGCGGAGGAAGGGCCGGTCGTGACGGCGCTTGAGCAGAAGTACGTGCGCCGCCCATCCTCGCCGCTTGCCGGCCCTGTCCGCGAAGCGGCGGCCGATGCATGGAAGCGGCTGCTGCTTCCGTCGCTTGAACGGGAGATCCGCGGAGAGCTCACCGAACAGGCCGAGGAGCAGGCGATCCGGATCTTCTCGGAGAACCTGAAGCGCCTTCTCCTCCAGCCGCCGATGAGAGGGAAGACGGTCCTCGGCGTCGATCCGGCCTACCGGACCGGCTGCAAGCTCGCGGTCGTCGATGAAGCGGGCCGCATGCTGGAACTCGGCGTCATCTATCCGCATCCGCCGCAGAAGGAAAGGGAGGCGGCAAAACGAAAGGTGCTTGAACTGCTCCGGAAATATCCGGTGGCGGTCATTGCGATCGGCAACGGCACGGCTTCGCGGGAGACGGAGCAGTTCATCGCGGATTGCCTGAAGGAATCGGACGCACCCGCATCGTACGTCATCGTCAATGAGGCGGGGGCAAGTGTCTATTCCGCTTCCGAAGAGGCGAGGAGGGAGTTCCCGGACCTCCAGGTCGAGCAGCGGAGTGCCGTCTCGATCGCAAGGCGCCTCCAGGATCCGCTTTCCGAACTGGTGAAGATCGATCCAAAATCAGTCGGGGTCGGCCAGTACCAGCACGACGTGTCGCAGAAAAATCTGGCCGGTCAGCTCGACTTCGTGGTTGAGACGGCGGTCAACCGGGTCGGCGTTGATGTGAATACCGCATCGCCTTCCCTCCTGCAGCACGTATCCGGACTGACGAGGGCGGTGGCGGACAATATCGTGGCGGCCAGGGACGAACTCGGCCGCTTCACTTCGAGAACCCAGCTGAAGAAGATCCCGCGCCTCGGCGCAAAGACATATGAGCAGGCGGTCGGATTCCTGCGGGTGCCCGGTGCGGAGAATCCGCTTGATATGACCGGCGTACACCCGGAGAGCTACAAACTGGCGGAGTCGATCCTCGCATTGGCCGGCGTCGCCAGGGAGGAACTCGGTACGGAAAGGGCTGCGGATCTTCTCGGCCGGCTGGATCCGGACGAAGTTTCCGTGCGGACCGGAGCGGGAGAAGTGACCGTCCGCGACATCATCAGCACCTTGATCCGGCCGAACCGGGACCCGAGGGATGAATTCCCCCAGCCGCTTCTAAGGAAGGAAGTTCTGACGATCAAGGACCTGAAGCCCGGCATGAAAATGGAAGGGACCGTCCGGAATGTCGTCGACTTCGGAGCGTTCGTCGATATCGGCGTCGGTCAGGACGGGCTCGTCCATAAATCCAGGCTCAGCCTGAAAGCCGTCCGCCATCCGCTCGATGTCGTCGCTCCCGGAGACATCGTCACCGTGCGGGTGGAAGAGGCCGATCCGAAAAAAGAACGGATTTCCCTGTCGATGCTGTCCGAAAAAGATCAGGAAGAGAAAGCCCGCAAAGGGGAAGCGCGCCGGCTTGAACGGGAAGGCCGCGCCCGGACAACCGCCGCCCTGAAGCCGGGCATGGAACTGGAGGGGACTGTGGAGAATATCCGTGATTTCGGTGCGTTCATCGATGTCGGTGCGGAGCGTCCCGGCCTCTTGCATAATTCCAAAATGGCAAAGGGAAGCACGAAGGCACTGAAACCGGGTGACCGCGTGAAGGTGCAAGTCGAGGAATACGACCGGCCATCCAAGCGGCTTTCGCTTACGATGGACAAGAGGGAGAGCGGAGAGCGTGGATGACCGGGAACTCCAGCAACTCACCGAGCAGATCTCGGCCGAGTCGTTCGGACGGCCATTCCGTCACAAAGTCTATTTCAATCCCCGTCTCCGGACGACCGGAGGCCGTTACCGGCTGAGCGACCACGATATCGAGATCAATCCGGAGGCCTACCGGAAGCATGGCCTTGATGAAGTGATCGGCATCATCAAGCACGAACTTTGCCATTATCACCTCCACCTCGAAGGGAAAGGCTACCGGCACCGGGACCGCGACTTCCGCGAACTGCTGGAAGCGACCGGTGCGCCGAGACATTGCTCGCAGATCCGGGAACCTGCAAGCCGGAAGACCCGGCACGAGTACCGCTGCACCGACTGCGGAGCGGTGTTCACACGGAAGATCCGCATGGACACGTCCCGCTACCGCTGCGGAAGATGCCACGGCAAAATCGTAGAGAAGAGAAGCTGAGACCAGTATGGAAACCCTTGTGCGGAGCGGCTGAAACCGTTGCGGCACAAGGGTTTTTGATTTTCTTAAAAAAACTTCGCGGAAAGTGTTGACGAGTCTTGCGATACCCCCTATAATAGGACAAGTCGACAAGAGATACACGACAAAAACACGCGGTAGTGGCGGAATGGCAGACGCGCTAGGTTGAGGGCCTAGTGGGAGTTAAATCCCGTGGAGGTTCAAGTCCTCTCTACCGCACCATCTCATATGGCCCCTTGGTCAAGCGGTTAAGACACCGCCCTTTCACGGCGGTAACACGGGTTCGAATCCCGTAGGGGTCATCACAGGGGACGGACGGCCAGCCGGTCGTCCGGAACTCCCCGGCTTATATAAAGGTCCCGTGGTGTAGCGGTTAACATGCCTGCCTGTCACGCAGGAGATCGCGGGTTCGATTCCCGTCGGGACCGCCATTTATTTTCCGAAGCCGTTGAAGGCGAGGAAAGTGATTGCGAGCCATTAGCTCAGTTGGTAGAGCATCTGACTTTTAATCAGAGGGTCGCAGGTTCGAGCCCTGCATGGCTCACCACTTTATAAAAGCGGTTGAAATTAAGTTAAAAAAGCGGTTGACTTTAACCGAGCAAGGTTGTATAATGAATCTTGTCGCTGAGGCGAGAACGAAAAGCTTTAAACCTGATTCACTTTAATACGCGGTAGTGGCGGAATGGCAGACGCGCTAGGTTGAGGGCCTAGTGGGAGTTAAATCCCGTGGAGGTTCAAGTCCTCTCTACCGCACCATTTATCTTAATAAGATGTGCGCCCGTAGCTCAATTGGATAGAGCGTCTGACTACGGATCAGAAGGTTGTGGATTCGACTTCTGCCGGGCGCGCCACTCACGCGGGTGTAGTTTAGTGGTAAAACCTCAGCCTTCCAAGCTGATGATGAGGGTTCGATTCCCTTCACCCGCTCCATTGATACAAACTGAACCTTGAAAACTGAACAGCAAAACGCTGATAAATTCGTTCTTGGATCCCGACCCCGTCGGGTGAACGGAACACATGATTCGGACATATCAAGCAGATATGCCAGCAACAAAGTATGAGCTTACTCATACTCTTCGTCAGTGTGCGAGATGCGAACAGGCCGAGGAAGCGAGCGAGTGAACACCGGAGTGTACATCGTGTACATGAGGATGTGAACGAGCGAAGCTGACGACGGCATGCGAAGCAGATCGCGCGCTGATCTTATGGAGAGTTTGATCCTGGCTCAGGACGAACGCTGGCGGCGTGCCTAATACATGCAAGTCGAG
>NZ_LN651371.1:384807-426882 GCF_000826125.2 Bhargavaea cecembensis | reverse complement strand
GATGGCGAAGAGGTCACACCCGTTCCCATCCCGAACACGGAAGTTAAGCTCTTCAGCGCCGATGGTAGTCGGGGGCTTCCCCCTGCAAGAGTAGGACGTCGCTGGGCACAAGGCCGTCTCCTTTAGGGGGCGGTTTTTTTGTGTTCAAGCAGCAAAGTGAGTGTTCAAGCTGTATAGGCGTGTCATTTAGTGAGAGTGGTCACCGTCTGATTTCTGTTGGAGGCAATAGCCCCCACAAAATACTGGACGCAAACTTGAAACGTTGCGTATCTAGGCTGAAACGTTGTGTATCTAAGGTGAAACGTTGTTTATCTTGAGTGAAGCGTTGTTGATCTGAGCCGAAACGTTAATTAGCGGAGCTGAGACGTTAATTTGCGGAGCTGAGATGTTAATTAGCTAAGATGAGACGTTAATTTGCCAAGCAGAAACGTTAATTATCCAGGGATGCAGCCGCCGTCCTTCGTAACGGTGTCGCAAAGCCGTCCGCAAGCGGGCGGATTCTTCAAATGATGAAACTTGCACCCTCTCATGGACACAATCAGCAACATCAACGTGGTATGCGAGACAATCTACCGGTTTCAGAGTTCCCGCATCTATAGCGCGCCTTTGAATTCACTCAGCGCGCCTTCAGAAATTCACGATGAATAATTGCGCCTCTGGAATCTCTGAACGCGCCTTCGAAAAATTCCTGAAAGGAAACGCGCCTGTGAATCCCCCTTTCCCGCCTCCGAAACACCCCCACGCGACTTCAAAAGCTCCTCACATAACATGATTCCTGCCGCTCGCAATCTAAAATCATCATAAGACGATGCACCCCGAAAGCATCGGGCGTGTCTTCAAAACCAAGCGTCCTCCTGCAAATCAGTACAAAATCTCCCGCCAATCCGGTAAACTTGGGTCAGCATGTGAAGCCCGCAACATAACGGCGGGCAACGGACAGGCTCAATGCGGAGCCCGGCAGGAACGGGTCTCCAAGATGGAGTGAATACTATGGAAACGACGATAGAAGTAAGGTCCCAGGCCGAAACGGAAAAACTGGCCGGGCAACTGGCTTCCCGGTTGGCAGGCGGAGAGGTGATCACGCTGGAAGGGGATCTCGGCGCGGGAAAGACGACGTTCACGCAGGCGCTGGCAAGAGGGCTGGGGATCCGCCGGACCGTCAACAGTCCGACGTTTACGATACTCAAGCAATATGAGGGCCGGCTGCCGCTGAATCATCTGGACGTCTATCGACTGGAAAACAGCGAAGAGGATCTTGGCTGGTCCGAGCTGTTCTACGGGGAGGCCGTGTCGGTTATCGAATGGGCCCGGTATATCGAAGACGAACTTCCGAAAGAGCGGCTGGATATCGAGATCCGCCGCACGGACGGGGACGGGCGTGCATTCGTATTCCGCCCGCAGGGCACTTATTATGAAACGCTCGTAAAGGAGATCGGATTATGATCTGGCTTGGACTTGATACATCAAATCTTCCGCTGTCCGCTGCTGTCGTGCGCGACGGCGAACTTCTGGCGGAATTAAATCTGGCGGTTGGGCTCAATCATTCCGTTGGCGCCATGCCCGCGGTCAAGGAGATGCTCGACCGGGCGGGTCTCGTTCCTTCGGATCTGGATGCCATCGCGGTGGCCGAGGGGCCCGGTTCGTATACCGGCGTGAGGATCGGCGTGACAATCGCCAAGACGCTCGCCTGGACACTCGGGAAGCCGCTCACCGGCGTCTCGAGCCTGCGGGTGCTGGCGGCGAATGTATTTACACCCGGCGTGATCATTTGCCCGCTGATCGACGCGCGCCGCGGCAATGTATTTTCGGGCCTGTATAAACGGACGGGCGAAGGAAAGCTGGAAGAGCTGGAGAGGGACCGTCATCTGTCGTTCGCAGATCTTCTTGTCCGTCTGGGGGAGGAAGAGGCACGGGTCGTCTTTGTCGGACCGGGTGCCGGGATCCACTGGGGAGCCGCGAAGGAATCACTTGGAGACCGGGCTGTCCGGTCGCACGGGGCTCAGGATGTTCCGAGGGCCTCGCTGTTGATTGAAGAGGCGGAAGGGCTTGCCCCGGTTTCGGACCTGCATGCATTCACGCCGGAGTACCGCCGGCTCCCGGAAGCCGAGGTCAATTGGCGGAAGGCCCGCGGGGAGGCGCATGAGGATGGGGAATGAGGCAGGGGCCGGCGTTTCCTTCCGCAAGATGATGCTCGCCGACGTACCGGCCGTCTACCGGGTCGAGTCCGATGCGTTTCCGGCGCCGTGGTCGATCGAGGCATTCGAGCAGGAGATGCTGCGCAACGAATATGCCTATTATCTGCTTGCTGAAAGCGATGATGAAGTGATCGGATATGCCGGCATGTGGGTCATCCTGGATGAAAGTCACATCACGAATGTCGCTGTGCTCGGAACTTTCAGGGGCCGGGGAATCGGGGAGCTGCTCATGAGGGAAATGATGGAGCGGGCCGCCGCGAACGGGGCCCGCACGATGACGCTTGAAGTGAGGGTGACGAACGAACCGGCCCTTAATCTCTACCGCAAGCTCGGATTCCGCGACGGCGGCATCCGGCGCGGTTACTATACCGACAACGGGGAAGACGCCCTCGTGATGTGGACGGAGCTGATGAAATGAAAGACATCTATATTCTCGGTATTGAAACAAGCTGTGATGAAACAGCGGCATCTGTCGTGAGGAACGGCAATGAAATCATTTCGAATGTCGTCGCTTCCCAGATCGAGAGCCATAAGCGGTTCGGTGGGGTTGTGCCGGAAGTGGCTTCGCGCCATCATGTCGAGCAGATCACGCTTGTGATCGGCGAGGCGCTTGATGAGGCGGGAATCCGTCCGGACGAGCTGTCGGCTGTTGCCGTGACGGAAGGGCCCGGGCTTGTCGGGGCTCTTCTCATCGGGGTCAATGCGGCAAAAGCATTCGCCTTTGCGCACAGCCTCCCGGTCATTGGTGTCCATCATATCGCAGGCCATGTATACGCCAACCAGTTGGACGGCGGGATGGAGTACCCGCTCATCGCACTGATCATTTCGGGCGGACATACCGAACTTGTTCATATGGAGAGGGACGGTTCGTTCCGGCTCATCGGGGAAACCCGGGATGATGCGGCTGGAGAGGCCTATGATAAGGTGGCCCGGGTGCTGGGCCTGCCGTATCCCGGCGGCCCGCATATCGACCGGCTTGCCCATGAAGCGGACGGCGCGGTCGATTTCCCGAGGGCCTGGCTTGAAGAGGGGTCCTATGACTTCAGCTTCAGCGGCCTGAAATCCGCGGTGATCAACCATGTCCATAACGCCGAACAGAAAGGGCTGCCGGTCGACAAGGCAAACGTAGCAGCCGGATTCCAGCAGAGCGTGGTTGAGGTGGTCACAACGAAGACGGTGCGGGCTGCCAAAGAATACGGCGTGCACCAGGTGATCGCGGCCGGCGGGGTTGCGGCCAACCGGGGGCTACGGGCGTCTTTGGCGGAGGCGCTGGAGGCGGAAGGGATCGCTTTCCATGTACCGCCGCTCAAACTGTGCACGGACAATGCGGCGATGATTGCCGCGGCCGGCACTTCGATGTACAAAGCGGGAGTCCGGGGAGACCTCTCCATGAACGGACGGCCGGGCATGGAACTCCTCAGCTGGTCGCCGAGCGGAAATGCTATAAAATGAATTGGAACAGGAAGTCTGTCTGCGGACGGACTCCCTGTTTTTTCTCCATATTGCGCGAAAGCTGTCAAGAGGGAACATTTGTACTTATACACATTTGTGGATAACTTGTTCATAACTTATGGATTTACGCCCGGATTATCCTCCATCTTTGAAAAATGAGTGTGCAAAACTCGGCGGACGTCTGTGGATAATGTGGGTAACTGTGTGAATATCCCGTTTTTATGCGGTATCCCTTGTGAATAACAATGTGGAGAACCTGTGCGGATTTCGACCTTTTTCGCAGGAAAATGAAAAAAGCGCATGCAGACACGGCCGCATGCACCTTATTATGACGCTCTCTATTCATTCAGACTTCTTCCAGCGAGGTCTGCAGTTCCATCCAGCGCTCCATGGATGCTTCTTGAAGTTCCGTTTGGCGGTCCAGTTCCTCCTGGATCTCTGCCAGCCGGACATGGTCGTCCGCGTGGGCCGGATCGTTCAAGTCTTCCTCAAGACGGGCGACTTCCGCTTCCNGGTGGCCCGGGTGCTGGGCCTGCCGTATCCCGGCGGCCCGCATATCGACCGGCTTGCCCATGAAGCGGACGGCGCGGTCGATTTCCCGAGGGCCTGGCTTGAAGAGGGGTCCTATGACTTCAGCTTCAGCGGCCTGAAATCCGCGGTGATCAACCATGTCCATAACGCCGAACAGAAAGGGCTGCCGGTCGACAAGGCAAACGTAGCAGCCGGATTCCAGCAGAGCGTGGTTGAGGTGGTCACAACGAAGACGGTGCGGGCTGCCAAAGAATACGGCGTGCACCAGGTGATCGCGGCCGGCGGGGTTGCGGCCAACCGGGGGCTACGGGCGTCTTTGGCGGAGGCGCTGGAGGCGGAAGGGATCGCTTTCCATGTACCGCCGCTCAAACTGTGCACGGACAATGCGGCGATGATTGCCGCGGCCGGCACTTCGATGTACAAAGCGGGAGTCCGGGGAGACCTCTCCATGAACGGACGGCCGGGCATGGAACTCCTCAGCTGGTCGCCGAGCGGAAATGCTATAAAATGAATTGGAACAGGAAGTCTGTCTGCGGACGGACTCCCTGTTTTTTCTCCATATTGCGCGAAAGCTGTCAAGAGGGAACATTTGTACTTATACACATTTGTGGATAACTTGTTCATAACTTATGGATTTACGCCCGGATTATCCTCCATCTTTGAAAAATGAGTGTGCAAAACTCGGCGGACGTCTGTGGATAATGTGGGTAACTGTGTGAATATCCCGTTTTTATGCGGTATCCCTTGTGAATAACAATGTGGAGAACCTGTGCGGATTTCGACCTTTTTCGCAGGAAAATGAAAAAAGCGCATGCAGACACGGCCGCATGCACCTTATTATGACGCTCTCTATTCATTCAGACTTCTTCCAGCGAGGTCTGCAGTTCCATCCAGCGCTCCATGGATGCTTCTTGAAGTTCCGTTTGGCGGTCCAGTTCCTCCTGGATCTCTGCCAGCCGGACATGGTCGTCCGCGTGGGCCGGATCGTTCAAGTCTTCCTCAAGACGGGCGACTTCCGCTTCCAGGGACTCCATCTCTTTCTCCGCTTCCTGGAGCGCCCGCTCGATGCGGCGCCGTTCCCGCTGCTGTTCCTTGGTTTCGGAAACAGGACGCGAGGCCGCCGGCGGGGATGCGGCGGGGCGGCCCGCCTGCTGCTCGGCCGCAATTTCAAGCGCGAGCTCCTCCTGCTCTTTCTTCTTTTCCAAGTAGTAATCGTAGCCGCCGAGGAACTCCTCGTTCCCTTCGGGGGACAGTTCAATCACTTTCGTTGCAATCCTGTTGATGAAATACCGGTCGTGTGAGACGAATAGGAGCGTGCCCGGATAATCAAGCAGCGCATTCTCAAGCACTTCCTTGCTGTCGAGGTCCAGATGGTTCGTCGGCTCATCCAGGACGAGCGTGTTCGCCTTTTCAAGGACGAGCTTGGCGATGGCCAGCCGGGCCTTCTCGCCCCCGGACAGGGTCTGGACCGGCTTGGTCACGTCGTCTCCGCTGAACAGGAACCGGCCAAGCAGTGTCCGGATATCCTTTTCGTTCATGAGCGGCCACTCATCCCAGATCTCTTGCAACACCGTGCCGTTGCCGGTCAGCTCGGCCTGTTCCTGGTCGTAGTAGCCGAACAGGACATTCGCCCCGAGAGCGATGTCGCCGGCCAGCGCCGGGATCCGGCCGGTGAGCGTCTTGAGCAAGGTCGATTTGCCGACTCCGTTCGGGCCGATGAAGGCGATCCGGTCATCCCGGTACACGCGGAAGTCCAAGTGCTCGGAGACGGGCTGTCCGTCGTATCCGATGGCGAGTTCCCGTGCGGACAGCACATCGTTGCCGCTTTTGCGCTCAATGCCGAACGTGAAAGCCGCCGACTTCTCATCTCCGTCCGGGCTTTCCATCCAGTCGGTCTTCTCCAGCACTTTGCGGCGGCTCTGCGCCATTTTCGTCGTCGAGGCGCGGGCGATGTTCTTCTGGACGAACTCCTCGAGTTTCGCCTTTTCGCCCATCTGCTTTTCGTACAGCTTGCGGTCCCGCTCATAGTTCTTCGCTTTCTGATCGAGATAGGCGCTGTAGTTGCCGACGTATTTCGTCACTTTGCGCCGCGATACTTCATAGACGGTCGTTACGACCTGATCGAGGAAATACCGGTCGTGGGAGACGATGAGGATGGCTCCCTCATATCCCTGCAGGTATCTTTCCAGCCAGGAGAGCGTTTCGATGTCGAGATGGTTCGTCGGTTCATCGAGAATCAGGAGATCCGGCTTCGACAGCAGCAGCCGGGCGAGGGCCAGTCGGGTGCGCTGCCCTCCCGAGAGGGTGTCGATCCGTTTTTCATAATCCTCGGGATAAAAGCGCATGCCGTGGAGGACGGAGCGGGTTTCCGATTCATACTGGTAACCGCCGGACTCCCCGAAGCGGTGCTGAAGAGAATCGTACGCTTCCATCACTTTCCGGTATGCCTCTCCGTCCTCATAGACGGACGGGTCCGCCATCCGCTGTTCCAGCGAACGGAGTTCCGTCTCCATGTCATGGAGCGGCTGGAAGATCGTCATCATCTCTTCCCAGATCGTGCGGTCCGAGTCGAGCCCGGTATGCTGGTCCAGATAGCCGGTCCGGACATCTTTCGGCATGATGATGTCCCCTTCGTCCCTGCTTATCTGGCCGGTAATGATTTTCAGGAGGGTCGACTTTCCGGCACCGTTCCGGCCGACGAGCGCCACCCGGTCGCGGTGCTGAACTTCCAATTTCACGCCGGAGAGGATCTCCTCTCCCGCGAATGATTTCGTCACATTGTTCACTTGAAGGACGATCATGGCTTCCACCTCTATTCCCACTTAGTTTAATGGATGGAGCCGCGCGGCGCAACGGCTCGCCTTTACAGGAACGGGCGCCTGCTGTAAGATGGAATCGGCTCAAGACGGACGGCTCCACAGGAGGCAATCATGGAAGAAAAAACAAATAAAGTCCCACAGGCGACATCGAAGCGGCTTCCGCTCTATTACCGGTTCATCCAGAAGTTCGCCAACTCGGGCAAGGAGCGCATCTCTTCGCAGGAGCTGAGCGAAGCGATGAAGATCGACCCGGCCACGATCCGGAGAGACTTTTCTTATTTCGGGGCGCTCGGCAAGAAAGGCTACGGATATGACGTCCGCAGGCTGCTCGAATTTTTCCGGAAGACGCTCGATCAGGATGAAGTGACGAACGTGGCGCTCATCGGTGTGGGAAGCCTCGGGAACGCCTTTCTCAAATATAACTTCCAGAAAAACCATAACACCCGGATCGTCGTGGCATTTGACCCGAACGTGGAAGATGGCGGGTCGGATTCGAACGGCATCCCGATTTTCCGCCCGGACGAACTCGAGGAGCGGCTGTCCGGATACCATGTCGAGATGGCGATCCTCACCGTCCCGTCGAGGGCGGCACAGGAGATGGCGGACCGGCTGGCGGCGCTCGGCGTGAAGGGGATCCTCAACTTCGCGCCTGTGAGGCTGTCGGTGCCGGAAGGGGTGCGGGTCCATTCGATCGATCTCTCGGTGGAGATGCAGGCACTGATCTACGCCATCCGCAATGACGAAAAATCGACATAAACCGGCAACCGGGGAAATGGAGTTTTCACCCGGAATCGTGTAGAATTGATGTATTAACAAGGGAGGTGTCGGCATGTCACCAGGTCCAATGAGTCTTGTCGTGATCGCAATCGTCGCATTGATCATCTTCGGCCCCAAAAAGCTTCCTGAGTTCGGCAAGGCGGTCGGTTCATCGCTGCGTGAATTCAAGAACGCGACGAAAGGTCTTGTAGACGATGATGACGAGGCCAGCAAGAAAGAAGCTGCCGAACAAAAAGACGTCAAATAAGACGCCCCGTTAGTTAGGAAGTCATCCTTTATGAATGATAAACAACTGTCGATCATCGAACATATAGAGGAACTGAGAAAACGGCTGATGATCATCGTCGTTTTCTTTGTTATCGCGATCATCGGCGGCTTTTTCCTGGCAAGCCCGATCATCCAGTTCCTCCAGAACAGCGATGAGGCGAAACATTTTACGCTCAATGCGTTCAACGTCGCCGATCCGATGTTCATCTACTTGAAAGTGATCATCTTCATCGCCCTCGTGCTCATATCGCCGGTGATCCTTTATCAGCTCTGGGCCTTCATCAGCCCGGGTCTGAACGAGACGGAGCGGCGGGTGACGCTCAGCTACATCCCGTTCGCCTTCGTCCTGTTCATTGCCGGGATCTCGTTCTCGTATTTTGTCCTGTTCCCGTACTTGATCTCATTCATGACGAACCTGTCCGAGAACCTGGACATTCAGCAGACGATCGGCGTCAACGAATATTTCAATTTCCTGTTCCAGATCACCTTGCCGTTCGGGCTGGTCTTCCAGCTGCCGGTCGTGCTGCTGTTCTTCTCGCGGCTCGGCATCCTGGATCCGGCATTGCTCGTCAAGTTTCGGAAGTACGCCTACTTCGGGCTGTTCGTCCTGGCAGCGTTCATCACGCCGCCGGATCTGTTCTCGCACTTGTTCACGACGGTGCCGCTCCTCATCCTGTATGAGATCAGCGTGTTCATCTCGCGCGTGGGCCACCGGAAATACTTGAAAGCCGAACAGAAGCGCCAGCAGGAGGAGATGGAGGCGGAACGCCGACGCATCCTCGAAGAACAGGAAGAACAAAAACGCCTTCACGCGGACTAAGTGCCGCGGAAGGCGTTTTTTCTTCTCTTCTATTGGATGTTCGCAATCCGTTCCATCTGCCGGATAAATTCTTCGATCTTGTCCATGTTGAGCTGGACGGTCATGACAAATCCGTTCAGCATCATGTGGGCGATGATCGACGTGAGGAGGCGCTTCGTCCGGTGATAGAGGAACGCGAAGATGAACCCGGACGCGGCGTACAGCAGAATATGCGTGAACTCCATATGCATCGCGGCGAAGGCGAGCGAGCTCACGGCTGCCGCGACGAAGAAATTCGTCCGGTCGACGAGCGTGCCGAACACGATCCGCCGGAAAATGAATTCCTCGAGGATCGGCGCAAAGAAGACGATCGCGAAAATGGCGGCCGGTGCCATGTCGGCGACGGTGACGAGGGCCGCGGTGTTCTGTGAACCTGCTTCAATGCCGATCGCCTTCTCGATGACGCCGGCCAGCCCCTGTCCGAACAGCACGAGGAAGAACCCGGCGATCCCGAGGAGGACCGTGATGCCGATCGACGACTTCGGCCCTTTCGGCGTCCGGAAATACATTTTGTCGGAGTAGGCCAGCCAGAGCGTGGCCGCCACGGCGATGCCGAATGAAATGAAGATCCACCAGCCGGCCGCAAGCAGCGCGGCCTCCTGCTCACTCCGGCCTGCATCGATGAGCCGCGGAATGATCAGGTCAAGGGCCGGTTTGCCCGACAGCTGGGCCGCTGCGTAAATCAGGAATATCCAAAGCGAGGTATGGCGTTTTTTCAAGGTCAGAATCCTTTCTGTCAGCAAAGTCTGTATAGATTGATTGTAGAGCTCCGCCGAGGAAATTTCAAAGAGGGGGGACTCATGCATCCCGCTTGCAAAACCTCTGTAGATTGATTATCATAATAATTGTGTTAGCACTCCTATTCACCGAGTGCTAACAAACGACAATCATCGACAGATTCAGAGGAGGGTGTTTCACGTGTTGAAACCATTGGGTGATCGCATCATCATTGAATTGATCGAAGCGGAAGAAACTACTTCGAGCGGCATTGTACTTCCGGATTCCGCAAAGGAAAAGCCACAGGAAGGCAAAGTCATCGCAGTCGGCACCGGCCGCTACCTCGACAACGGCACGAAAGTGGACCTGGAAGTCAAAGAGGGCGACCACATCATCTTCTCCAAATATGCAGGCACCGAAGTGAAATACGGCGGGGAAGAATACCTCATCCTGCGCGAAAACGACGTACTGGCCATCCTCGGCTGATTTGCCGGCCGGATGGATTGAAACCGGGTTTTATTACATGAACAATGACTGATTATCAGGAGGGACTCATCGATGGCAAAGGAAATCAAGTTCAACGAAGATGCACGCAGCCTCATGCTCAAAGGCGTGGACAAACTGGCTGATGCGGTGAAAGTGACACTTGGGCCTAAAGGCCGCAACGTTGTACTCCAAAAAAGCTTCGGATCGCCGCTCATCACGAACGACGGCGTGACGATTGCAAAAGAAATCGAACTCGAAGACGCGTTTGAAAACATGGGCGCGAAGCTCGTTTCCGAAGTCGCTTCGAAAACAAACGACGTGGCCGGTGACGGAACGACGACTGCTACTGTCCTTGCACAGGCAATGATCCGTGAAGGACTCAAAAACGTGACGGCCGGCGCGAACCCTGTCGGCATCCGAAAAGGGATCGAACAGGCGGTCGATACGGCTGTCGAAGAACTGAAGAACATCTCCACAGAAATCCAGGGCAAGGAATCGATCGCACAGGTTGCGGCCATTTCTTCCGGAGACGATGAAGTCGGTGAACTGATTGCAGAAGCGATGGAACGTGTCGGCAACGACGGCGTCATCACGATTGAAGAGTCGAAGGGCTTCGCAACGGAACTCGACGTCGTGGAAGGAATGCAGTTTGACCGCGGCTATGCGTCGCCTTACATGGTGACCGATTCCGAGAAGATGGAAGCGGTTCTTGAGAACCCGTACATCCTCATCACGGACAAGAAAATTTCCAACATCCAGGAAATCCTTCCTGTGCTCGAGCAGGTTGTCCAGCAGGGACGTCCGCTCCTCATGATCGCTGAAGACGTTGAAGGCGAAGCACTCGCCACACTCGTGCTCAACAAGCTCCGCGGTACATTCAATGTCGTGGCGGTCAAGGCACCTGGCTTCGGCGACCGCCGCAAGGCCATGCTCGAAGACATCGCCATCCTCACGGGCGGTCAAGTGATCACGGAAGACCTCGGCCTCGAGCTGAAGTCGGCTGACGTGACACAGCTTGGCCGTGCTGCGAAAATCGTCGTGTCCAAAGACAACACGACCATTGTTGAAGGCAGCGGGGACCAGGACAACATCGCCGGCCGCGTGAACCAGATCCGTGCACAAGTGGAAGAAACAACTTCCGAGTTTGACAAAGAGAAGCTCCAGGAACGCCTGGCGAAACTTGCAGGCGGCGTGGCAGTCATCAAAGTCGGCGCAGCGACCGAAACTGAATTGAAAGAACGCAAACTCCGCATCGAGGATGCCCTGAACGCAACGCGCGCAGCCGTTGAAGAAGGCATCGTCTCCGGCGGCGGCACGGCGCTCGTCAACGTCTACAACAAAGTGGCCGAACTGCAGGAAAGCTCCGAAGGCGACGTCGCAACCGGCGTCAAGATCGTCCTCCGCGCACTTGAAGAGCCGGTCCGCCAGATTGCAGAAAACGCGGGCCTCGAAGGCTCGATCGTCGTAGACCGCCTGAAGCGCGAAGAAGTCGGCATCGGCTTCAACGCAGCAGAAGGCACTTGGGTGAACATGACCGATGCCGGCATCGTCGACCCGACGAAAGTGACGCGCTATGCGCTTCAGAACGCCGCATCCGTTGCAGCTCTCTTCCTCACGACGGAAGCAGTTGTCGCAGACATTCCGGAACCGCCTGCAGCAGGCGGCGGCATGCCGGACATGGGCGGCATGGGCATGATGTAAGAGTTGCATTTCCTTAACCTCCCCGGAAAAAGCCGGGGAGGTTTTTTGAGTTTTGGAGCAGTCGCCATTCCAGTCTTTGTGCCGGGCTGCCGCTTGAAAGGGGCAAAAGAAAAGGTCAACCGCGGAGAACGGTTGACCTCTTTTGTGCATCTCTTATATCTTGATATCGATTTTCGCATGTTCCTTCAGCTTTTCAACTTGCTGAACGAGTTGTTCCTGCTGCTTTTGCTGCTGGAGGGATTGCTTGATCTGTGGTTTCATTTCCTCAAGCTTTGGAACTTCCTGACCTGCACCCTTTGCTTGTTCCGCATATTGATCATAGGTTTTTTGGATTTCTTCATCGGTGATATCACCTGCCGGCACTTCTTTCTCCACATACTGACGGAATTTAAGGTCTTCGGCGATTTGAGTTTGAAGTGATTTCAAATCCATGCCCGATTCATCGAGCGCGGCTTCGAATTCTTTTTCGGTTTTAAATTGTCCCTTCACTTCGTCCAGCCGCTGATCGATATCGGACTTTGAAGCCTGATAGCCCTTTTTATCGGCCTCTTGCAGAATAAGAGTCTGTCCGACCAAGTTGTCGATGGTTTGGCTTTTTAATTGCTCGGCCGCTTCTTTGGACGTCGGGTCTTGCCCCATTTGCTGCATTTGTCCCTGTGAAGACGCCAAAGCGCCATTGTATTCGCTCCCCAGAATTTCCTGGTCATTCACGACGGCTACGGTTTTCTTTTCATCGACTTGCTGTGCTTCCAGTTTCTTTTGCATGTCTTCCATTTGCTTCTGCTGATCGTTTTCCGCTGTTGCAGCCTGATCGGCATTGGCGGTTCCCTTGCTTTCGTCATTTCCTCCGCAGGCCGCCAAAGCAACAGCCAAAAAGCTGGTCATTATAATGAACATCATTTTTTTCATGAATAACGATCTCCTTCCATGGAAGTGTATCATCGCATTATAAAGGAAAACCTTTGGAAAAAGGCCGATATGAGCGATTCTTAATTTGATTGTAAACAGATTGCAATCCCCTGAATATCTGTAATGAATCTGACTACGGCGCATCCTCACCCCGATGAAAGTGAAGTGCTCCGCATATCTCCTTTCCCTCTATCTGGGAGAAGCAAAAACCCCGCACAACCATTTGGGTGTGCGGGTTTTTTGCCGTGAAGTAATTGTGTCCCGTGGGTTGGAATCCACCGCCCGCTCAAATGCGGACATATATTAATAGGGAGGGGGAAGGGAGGTTATTAGATGAAACCTGATAAATTCAGCACTAAAGAGACATGCGGCTGTTCCAGACTGCAGGACTGCAAGGAGTGCGGCTGTGAGCGGAAGGACGGCAGCCATGCCTGCACGTGCGGAAAGCCGTATGGAGGACATTCCTGTGATTGTTCGAAACATCATAGCCGCGGGGATGGATCCGACCATCCGGGGCTCGGCAACCGGGGCTGCGGCTGCAAGGATTCCCGTTCCGGCGGACACTGCCGATGCGGTGAACGCAAACAGGGCCGGTGCAGCTGCGGGCATGGTTCAGGCTGCAACTGTGGAACTTGCCATTGCGGTTGCCGGAATGATCTCTGCAGCACCGGATTTTCCGTGCGTCTTGCGGATCTGCAGGACGGACTGGTCCACCGGCTCCACCGCCTGACCGGCTGTAAGGTCAAGTTCAGCCTGGACAGCGGGGAAGAGGTGAAAGGCACCCTGATGGCGGTCGGCTCCAACTTTGTGGAAATGCAGATTGACCGGCATTCCATGATGGACAGTGACGCTCAGATGAAGGGGAGGCTGATGAAAAAACCGGCTTCGGCCGCAAAAAGGCGAGAGAATATCAAGTATGTATTAAAGAAGCGTCCTCACTCCAAAGGGCGGTCGCTCATTTTCCCGGTTGACCGGATCTCCTATTTGGAGGTCGTCTTCGGGCACTGCGAACAACGGGGAGACCAATAAAAACAGAAAGCCGGCTCCTCAGGCCGGCTTCCTGTTTTTCACGGCTTCACGCGGACAAGCGTAATGTGCCCGATCGGAATAATTTTTCTTTCTTTCCCCGTCTTCAAAACGATGGTTTCCCGGTTGACGTCGGTGAGCAGGCCTTCCATCCGGTTGTGGTCCACTGTGATCTCAAGCCGGCTGCCTTCCAGAGTGAGCAGATAAACAGGCAGGCGCATCCTGAAAAACAGGTGGATCAGCTCAGGCGAAGAAGAGACGGTCGCTCCGAAGCAGGAAACGAGGCTGCTGCGCAGGCAGACATCGGTACCGATCAAGCCGGGCACCGGAGGCGGGCTGGCGGCACATCCGGCAAGCGAGATTTCCCTGATCTGTCCGTAAGGCAGGAGCACTGCGCTTTCCTTGCCGTCTTCCAGCAGCGTGAAGTCAAACCCGGCAAGTTTGACAGTTCCTTTGATGGATTCGTCTTCGAGTGTGGCGACTTCAACGTGCCGGCCGAAGAGGCCGTCAAACGCGCCGCGGAATACTTCATCGGACGGGCGGCCATCCTCCAATGCCAGATCCAGCAACAGTTCATTGGCCTCTTCAATGCGTCCGAGCAGTTCCTCCAGCTCCCCTTCCGGCAGGCAATCCGTCGGGGAAGGAAACTGGGGGGAAGATGGCCGTTTTGGACAGCCAAGCAGTTTACATTCCTTTTGCAATTTTTATCCCTCCTTTCTATGTCAGATGTATGTAGAAAAAAAGAGAAGGGAGCCGGCTTCTCTTTTTTCGTTTCTTTTTATTCCAGGCGGGGCAGGCGTTCATCCGGCTCTCCGTGGACCCGGAGGATTCCCCACATGCCCTGTTCGATGTCCCAGCGGATATTGCCGGAGCGGTACAGATAGTCACCCGGACGGTTTCCGAAGGCCCCCGCGCCTCCCTGCAGTTCAATATCTCTCGTGGCCCCTGATAAGTTGAATCCGAGAAATGATTCTGTGCGGGAGTTGATGTTTTTCGGATCGAAGTTCCACCGGTGGCCATGCAGGGTGAACGTGTGGGAGCGCCTGCGGTCTGCCGGGGCTGCCAGACGGATCGTCACCGGATCCCCCGGGTAGCTCTCCAGAAGAGGAGTGGCCGGATCGGCGAACGTGCGCGAACTGAACAAATCCTGAAGCAACGGCTTTTCCCTGTACCGGTTGATCAAGCGCTCCGAGCGGTAGTTGAAGCCGCGGGACCCCTGATCATACGTATCCAGGAGATCTTCATCGAGTTCCGGGGGCGGCAGCAAAATCCCGTCCACCGGGTCGAAGATAAGTTGCCCGTTCTTATCCAGAAGCCGAACGCCGTCATGCATGACGAGGACCAATTCCCGTGTGACCGGCAGAAGCGGATTGCGCAGCACGGCAACTGCACCGGACTTGATCGGCTTCAGCGTATAGGGATCCAGATAACTCGTTCCTCTCGGTTCTGCGACGAAAGCGCCGAACGCCCCGTGCAGTTTGTGGTTGCGGATATCCGCCATGTCCCACAGGCCGCAGACGCCGACCGGAGTATCCACAATCCACCGGTATGTCCTCGTTTCCCCCGGCCCGACGGTCTGGTCGCCGTTGAAGCCGACCGTTTCGCCAGATGAGTTTCTCACGTCATACTGGATCAGCTGCGGATGGAGCGAGACCCGGAGCGAAGGCGGATAGAAGGCCTGTTCCTTCACTGTCGGATACGGATAAATGCCGTCCTTGAACGGAAACTTTTCCGGTACCAGCCGGCTCGTGAGGGTCACTTCCACCGTATCGCCGACGTTCCCCCGGATGACGAGCGGTTCCGGTTTTTTCTTCCCGCAGAGTATGGCCTCCACATCTTCCTGCAGGGCAAAGACGATGCCGTGCGGATCATGGTCGCCGTAGTTGTTGTACTCGATCGGGACTTGGAACGCGACGATATCGAACTTGCGGAGCGGTCCTTGGCCGTGCGGGACCAAGGCGGGACCTTCAGCCTGCGGCGGCTTATCGCCCGTACATTCGGGCAAAGGTTTCGAGCGTTCCGGCGGCACCGGGCGATCGGCCAGCGGGATGAGATCCGGCACTTTTTCATCATAGGCGCGGATCAGTCCCCAGAGTCCGTTCCACAGGTCCTCCACCGTTTCAAACGCCCAGAAGTAATCTCCTGCTCCGGCGATATACGTTTCCACGGAAAACGATTCGGATATTCCGATATGCTGCTGATCATCGAGGAACGAATTCAGGCTGCCTCGTCTTTTGTGCCATCTCAGTCCGTGAAGGTTGAAGCTGTGGGATTCCTCCTGAGAACCCTGAAGGAGCCGGATCCGGATGGAATCTCCTTGATAGGCTTTGAATACGGGGGTGAACGGGTCTCCATTCATATAGGAGCTGAACGTATAGGCGGGATCACAGTCCGGTCCCAGTCGGAACTGCAGCGGCTCATTCCTGTAGTTCACTGCGAACAAGCCGGGGTCATCATCTGATCCGGGGAATCTCGGAGGCTGGATCGGTCTTCCGTTTTTGTCGAACAGCATCGTGAAGTCCTGGGCAAACAGCACGTATTCACGCTGATCCGGTACCAATGGGCTTTGGGAGGTCACTTCTGTTCCGTGGACGACAGGCTTCCCGGTCTTGGAATCCACGAACTCGGTGAAGCGCGGATGCACCACGCCGGCTCCGAAAACGCCGTGCTGCTGGTGGGAGTTCGGGAACAGGTGATCATGGAAAAACCAGGCTTTCAGCTCGGACTCCGCGTAGTAGGAATACCGGATCGTTTCTCCCGGCAGGACGGAGGAATCATAGTTCCAGCCGACATTGGCCCCGTCATTCACGAGTACATCGAACTTGACGTAATGGATATGGAATCCGTTCTCATATGTCCGGGTCACAAGTTGGAATGCATCTCCGTCAAGCACGTGCGGCAGGCGGTTTGTATAGTTGATCCTGAAACAGGTGTTGGCCGGCGCATGGATGACGAGCGGTTCGGGGGCTTTCTTGCCGGAGCAGACATCTTCCAGCTCCTCATCGAGCACATAGATCCGCCCTTTTGGATCATTCCACCCGTGCCGGTTGTAGGTGATCGGCAGCTCGATCACGGAAATGTTCAGCTCCATGACCGGCGCTTCCGGCGGGCACGGATCTGTGAATACGGCTCCGGGCCTCGGGTTTTCGATGGCCGCATGCCGCTCAAGCTCCGTCAGCCCGCGCCCGCCGACAATGCCGAGCGGCGGACGGGGGGCCTTGAAACCGACTTTTCCGGGGATGAAATTCGGGAAGCCGGGCTTTTCTGCAGTCGGCTTTGGAGGCGCCTTCCGGTCGGGGAGCGGCTGGAGCGGTTTGATCGGAACGCCGTTCGGATAGCACTGGCTGCCGTCCTGCAGCGTATTGAACACCCGGTTCATCCCCCACATGCCCGCCGCAAAGTGAGGATACAGATGGCAGTGGATGACGCAGTCGCCGAATGAACCCTGCATGCTGCCCAAACCATAGAGCGGCTCGACGGTGTAGTGCGTCTGCGGGCTGGTCGCCTGCGAGTCGAAGATTTCCGATTCCAGGTCATACGGATCGCTCAGCCATTGATGAACATGGTAATGGAAAACGTGGGTTTCCTTCACGCCGGCGTGAAGCACGCGGATCTTTGCCGGATCCCCGACATAGCCGCGCAGGATCGGAGCGGACGGATCCCCGAACACCCAGGAATCATGGTGGACTTCCTCTCCCTCGCAGGTGGGACAGACCACTCCCTCCGAAATGAGCTGCTGCCGCCTGTTCACAGGTTCATACCGGTAGTTCGCCCCGTGGAACGAAGCTTCCTCCTGGTTGGTCAAGTGGTGGATCGGCCGGTTCCCGGTCAGGTCTTTCACTTCCATCTCATCGTGGAAGACCCATGCATATTCGCGGAACGAGGGGAGGAGCGGATGATGGACATCTGCATAGGTGCCGGAATTCATCGGTTTTCCGGTTTCGGGGTCTGTCCACCAGGAAAAACGTTTTTGCACGAACAAGGCCCCGAACAAGCCGTTGATGTTCGACCCGTTTTCGCTGCTTGCCGGGTTGCCGAGGTCGGAGAAATAATAAATGCCTTCCTCTACGGGATGAATCCGGTACAGTCCGGTTTCCCCGGGAGCAACTGTGCTGTCGTCATTCAGCCCGACATGCGCGCCGTCGGATTGATCCGGGTCATACTCCGCCTGCTGGAAATGAAGGCCTGCATGGAAGCTGAGCTTGTTTTCCAACAGAACTTCCACCGTATCTCCCTCGTTCGCCCGGATGATGAGCGGCTGGACGAGGTCGACGGGAGTGAACGGGTTTTTTTTGACGAGTTCCTTCACTTTCTCTTCATTTTCTTTCAGGACGTACATCATGCCATTCGGATTATGGTCGCCGAACGTATTGATGACCATGCGGATGGGAATCGCCACGACGTGGAACTTCCGGATCATGGCCTCCCTCTTTTCCAGTTATCCTGTAGGAAGGGAATCTTGTTTTCATTTTCTTTTTCGATATAAAACACTTCGACCGAATCCAGGTGGATCGACCATTCCTTGCCCTCCAGGGCGGGAACGGACGTGGTCTCCACATGCAGGAAAGCCATGTCATCGACCACCCTCTTGATTTTGCCGATGAACATGAACGGGAAGGCCTCTGTCAGGATGAACACCCTTTGCCCGGCGTGATCCCTGAAGTGGCTGATGAGCGCTTCTTCCCGGACATCGTTGATCGTTTTGTTCTCCATGGGATTTTCCATTGTAAGACCTCCTTCGTTAAGTTAGGGGGAATTGCAGATCGCTCGGGATTTCAGTTGAATACGACACCACCTGCTCAAACGGGATGCTGAGCGGGAAAGGGAATTGGTAGAAGGGGGCATTCACCATTTTGATGATGACCGGCCAGAGCGTGATGTGCCCCAGGGTGACTTCGTGGACGGTCCCCGCGAAAATGGGACGGAACACCTGTCCCAGTAAGTTGAGTTGCGCAGCCTTCGTGACGATCAAAACTTCCTCCCCCAGTTTTCCGTGAAGCGAGTCAAATAAAGTTGCCTCCGCCTTTTTCAAAGCAGCCGCCTCCGATCATTTTCTTTTGAACACCTTTGGCATCAGTTGTCCGGCAAACCGTTTGAGGAGATCCGTCCCACTGAGAACTTCAACAAAACGCAGATCATCCATCGGGATGAGCCGGCCGGATCTGAAGGAACGAATGGTGCATGCTTTCTTTGTCGCTTTTTCCAATCTGCCGACGTAAGATCGATCTGCCGTCCTGGTTTGAACCCATGTTCCTTTCCAGGAAGACAGGTTCGTGTGAAAGGTCTCTTCAAAGAACTGGCGGACAAGTTCCTCTCTGCAGCTCACGGTTTCGCCGAAGTTCAAGATGAGCTTTTGCCGGAGTTGATTGTCATAAATATGGTTCTGGTGGGGGTTCGAGTAGGTGGGGAAGCCATAGGGGATGGTTGCGGAGTCAATTGCGGCATAGGGGATCCATATCCGTTTCCGGATGTCCGTCAGCATGACAAAATCTCTTCCGATGGCGGCGACCTTGCCCTCGGTCGTGATGAGCTCGCCCTCATCCAGAGCAGAGTTGACGACGACCTGCTGATGCCGCTTCATCTTGAAGAACTGTTTGAGCATGATGAACTTTCGCCGGGACTCATCCCTCGCTGCCACCCTGAACAAATTTTTCTGTTGGATGTACTCCGTGAGAACCCTTGTTTCTTCAGTCGGGACCGCGCTGGTCGGCGATGTGTGAAGGGGAGACGCATATGTCGGTTGAAGTCTGTCTTGTTTGGCGGATTGTTCGTTTGGCATTGCATTCACCTCCCGTTCACTTGATCAATGAATCCAGATGATCGGCAATTTGTCCGATGTCGACCCGGTTGCTGCCGACCGCCATGTCATGATGCGCCCGTACAACACCGTCTGCATCGGCGATATACATCGACGTTGAATGGGTGACAAATCCGTGTTCGTCTTTTGAATAGATGAAGTTGAACGAACGGGTGAAGCGCCTTGTGTCCGCTTCACTCCCGCGGGCAAACAGCCAGTTGGGGGCATCGATTCCGAGATTATTCTTGTATTCATGGATGCGCTCATTTGTATCATATTCAGGATCCAGCGTGACGGCCAGGACCAAATAATCATCAGGTGAGTGACCGCGGCTTTTCATCTCGGCATCCAGCTGTTTTAGGTCAAATAAGGTCGTCGGACAGATGTCCGGACAATTGGTGAAGAAAAAGGTGACCAATACCGGCTTCTCCGGCTGCCGGAGATGATGGCCCTCCAGGTCGGTGAGCGGCCACTCTCCAACAGTGCCCATGCGGGGCAGTTCAACAGTTTTTGGCCAAAAAAAGAACACAGCCAGGAAACCGAGCAGAAGGGCCGATGCCCCCCAAAGGAACTTCATCAACAGTCTCCTTCCATGTTCAGGCTTTCAGCGAATGACGGACGAGCCGGATCACAAGTGCGTGGAGACAGGCGCAGAAGATTGTCAGCGTGTACAAGTTCATTCGGATCATCGTTTCGGTATCAATCGGCACTTTGCATAGAGCGGGGTTCAGGATCACCGCACCGAGCATCATCCCCATGATGCCGCCCATGGCCCCGTGATAGATGCCGGCCAGTGAAGCGGGCGCTTTCATGAATGAACCGAATTTCCAACCGACCCACAAGCCGGCTGCGGCAGCTGGAATCTGCCAGGACGGGGGAAGAAGCAGGGTGAGGTAGAGGGCGATGACAAGTGAAGTGACGGAGGATAACGCCGTGCCCATGGTCTTCGAGTACCGGTCATCAAAGAGAAGGTGCTTTTTCCTGAACACCCGGTAAATGTTGCCGGCATCGAGCGCACTCCATACAAACGCTCCTAAAATGATCATCATGCGTCTTCACGACCTTATGACGGAAATCCAGATCACGCAGAGGCAGAGCACAAACAAAATGTGAAGGCAGCCGATAAACAAAAGAGGCATGTCAACGACTGTTCCGATCATCGGTGCCATCAGCCCGGCGACAATCCCATTCGTCAGGCCGGTGACGAAAGTCTGGTAATCAAACAGCCTGCCGAACAACGCGCCTGCAGCCATCCCGACCAGTGCTGATAAAATCGTAATGTAAGTGAAATGAAACGGATATTGGTTGATGAGCAAAACACCAAACAACAGAGCAGCCATGCCGCCCGTGGCCAAACTGATGTTCATGCCCAGATGGAATCCGACCCGCTTCCTCACTTTCCACAGGTGCGCATACAGGGCGATGAACAGGCAGCCATCCAGGTACACTGCAATCGGAACCAGATGTTCCAACCGATCACCTCCGTCTACGCTATTCCGCCCAGTCCTCAAATGAAACTTGTCCGGCTGATGCGGATCAGGCACATGCGCCTTGAGCGAATTGACTGGCTTAATAATAAAGTTTGGCCATTCCTTGTATTAATGGATCTAAGCTTATCCACCTTTCGCATCGAAGAAAGGCCCTTCCTCCATGCGATATGGAGGAGGGGCCTTTTCGGATATCAGGATTATTTACCTTCCCGCTTCAGCTTGAACGGCGCGTAAATGAGGGCCACCATCAGGAACAGCCCCAGATAGCCGATCAGTGAGTAGAACTTGGAAACCAGTGTGGTGAAGCCGACAAAGCTCAGGACGAATCCGATGGCCACGGTGATGATCGTCGCCGTATGGGCTTTTTTCGTATCCATTTCAAAGAATCTGGCGACAAATCCGTAGAACATCCCGAGCGCCGTATTGAAGATCATCCCGAACAGGACGATGGACATCAGGATCGCGAGGACAGGTGAAATGTCCTCCACAATTTTCAGCAACGGCAGGTCATACGATGCCACTTCTTCGATTTTGGCGAAGATGGCGAAGTGGGACAGGATGATCATCACGCCGATGGCCAGTCCGCCGAGCAGTCCGCCGAAGCCCGCGATCCGCGGATTCTTTTCCGATCCTCCTGTCATCAATGCCATTCCGGCTCCGACCGCGATGTTGAAGGAGACATAGTTGATCGCAGAGACCAACCAGTTCGGAAACGACTTTTCCTGACTTTCGGCGACCGCGTTCAGTGCAGCAAATGATGCGTCCATCGTGCTCATGCTGTACACCGAAATGATGACGATGAACACGAGGAGGAACGGGGTGATGCTCGCGATCACCGCGATCACCTTATCAATCTTGAGCATCATGGCAAGGATCACAAGGACCGACATGATGAGACTGCCGACAAAAACAGGCAGACCGAATTGCTGATGGACCGTTGCCCCCGCGCCCGCGATCATCACGACGCCGACACCGAACAGGGTGAAGATGATGATGGCATCCACAATCACGCCAAGATAGCGCCCGCTGATTTCATAAATGGCGGTTTTATGTGAATCTGCCTTCAACCGGCTTCCGATATTCGTCAAGATCATTCCGAGATAGGCGAACAGCGCAGTCGCGACGACTGCTGCAATCGTCCCCTTGTAGCCAAAGCTGGTGAAGTACTGCAAAACCTCTTGACCGGATGCAAAGCCTGCACCGACAATGACGCCGACGAAAGCCCCGGCGATTTTCAAAGCCCTTAGCATCTCAAATCCCCATTTATTTTGAATGATGTTTGATCCAACGAGTGGATCTCCTATCTTAGTGTAACAATGAACCGCAGCATTCCAATAGTTCAAATCTCTCAATCTGCCGACGGGTGGATGCGTAAAGTGCCGGCTGCAGGAGAGGGAAAGTACGAAATACCACAATGATTTTCAATGTCCGCTTAATTTTCCGGGGTTCAGGAATAGCGGGCTGATGCATAGCATAGAAAGGGCGGCCATCCGGTGCTATCGCCTCCAGACTTTGATTAGGAGTGACCAAGTGGGAGCCATCAACGGGAAGGCGTACATCGAGCGAATTGACAGCCTGAACAATGAAATCTGGCTGGACGGCAAAAAAGTGGAAGGGCCGATTTCCAGTCACCCTGTGTTCAAGGGAATCATCCGGGAAAAAGCGGCTCTCTACGACATGCAACTCGATCCCCGGTTCAAAGACAAGATGACGTTTCGTTCGCCTGAAACAGGTGATCCGATCGGACTGTCGTATATGCAGCCAAAAAGCATGGGAGATCTGAAAAGAAGACGGGAAATGATGGAACATTGGGCTGCCCGAAGCTTTGGGATGATGGGGAGAAGTCCCGATTACTTGAACTCTGTCTTGATGAGCTTTGCTTCTTGCGCCGGGTTTTTGGAGGGCAAGGAAAATAGTTATCCGCAAAATCTTGTTGCGTTTTATAAACAGGCCAGGGAAAAGGACTTATCGTTCACTCATACATTCGTCAGTCCGCAGGTAAACCGCTCCCAAATCTATGTCGAAACCAGCAAAGAACCCATCGCTGCGAAAGTGGTGGATGTGAAACCGGACGGGATTGTCATCAAAGGTGCGCGTTTACTCGCCACACAGGGCGGATTGACCGATGAGGTCCTTGTTTTTAGTGTCGGCAAATTCCTATTCAATGAAGACGAGGCATTTGCATTTTCAATCCCATCCAATGCGAAGGGGTTGAAATTCATTTGCCGGGATACATTCATCGGAGGGTCCTCGCCGTTCAACCATCCATTAAGCGCGCGATACGAGGAAATGGATTCAGTTGTTGTGTTCGACAATGTTTTGGTCCCTTGGGACCGGGTGTTCTATTACAATGATGGTGAAGTGGCTGAAGAATTCATCAAGCGTAGTTCTTTTCACGCATTTGCCAAGCATCAAGTCGTGACACGGCAAATTGTGAAGACCGAATTTATTTTAGGGCTCGCCCAGTTATTGTCCGAAACCATCAAGGTGGATGGCTACCAGCATATACAGGAAAAAGTATCGGAGATCATTATAGGCCTTGAAACGATGAAGGCATTGCTGGAGAAGGCGGAAAACCATGCTGCCATCGATGAATTTGGCGTGATGAGGCCAAATGTGATTCCGCTGAATACGGCAAGCGCCGTGTTTCCAAAGCTGTATCCGCGCTTCACTGAGATCATCCAGATCATCGGAGCCAGCGGAATGATTACGATTCCGACCGAGACCGCTTTCCATTCCGGCATCAGGCCGGACCTTGATCTCTATCTTCAAGGCGCCACGAGATCCGCCGAAGAACGGGTGAAGATTTTCCGGCTGGCCTGGGATTTGACGATGAGTTCGTTCGGAACGAGGGGAATGCAGTATGAACGATACTTTTTCGGTGATCCGGTCCGCATCGCCAGCTCTTTGTATAATGAGTATCCTAAGGAACCATATGTGAACGTGGTCAGGAGGCTCTTGGGAATCACAGATGAACAGTAGTCCTCATCTTGTTATTGGAGGGACGTCATGACATGACAAATTTCTATGCATTTCAAGGCACGGTCACTGCAATCAGTGACTTTGGTATAAATCCCGGAAGCGAAGGTTGCCATCAACTGTTTACAATGGAGAACGGATTCGGTTCCATCGTAAACTTTGTCGTTTCGCCGTCCACTTATTTCGTGGGCCATGAAATCATCCGCGTGGGAGATCAGGTGACAGGTTATTATGACGGGGATTTACCGGCAATCCTGATTTACCCTCCGCAGTATCCGGCGCTTGTCATGGTGAAAGATAATCCGGCACAGAATGTAAAAGTCGCTCACTATGACAGCCAATTGGTGAGCAGCGACCAAATGCTGAAACTCAATCTGTCCCCGGCGACTTTGGTGTTGTCGACGAACGGGCAGCTTTTTACAAAGTATCCGGCAAACCGTGATTTAATCGTGCTGTATGGCCCGTCAACGAGAAGCATCCCCGCCCAAACTGTCCCATACCGCATCATCGTTCTGTGTCCGATGAACCTGAACTGAGCGCCGTCCCTTTTGGGGGGCGCTTTGTTCATTGACGGACCGCGGAAGAGTTTAATTTTTGCGGACAAGTGTATAGATAGGCAGGGAGGGATTTTTCGATGACGATTGATTTCAAAGACCACGGAAAAGAACCGTACGTACTGAACATTGAAGAGGCGACACTGCAAAACGACAACTTCCGGACAACGATCTGGACGGGCGAGAAGCTCCAGGTGACGCTCATGAGCATACCGGCGGGGGATGACGTCGGCCTCGAGATCCACAAGGGCATCGACCAGTTCCTGCGGATTGAAAGCGGGAAGGGACTTTGCCAGATGGGACCTGCGGAAGATAATCTGAACTTCGAAAAGGAAGTCGGGGATGATGATGTGATCCTCGTTCCGGCGAACACTTGGCACAACATCACAAACAAGGGCGATGAGCCGCTGAAGATTTACTCCATCTATGCGGATCCGGACCACAAGCCGGGCACCGTCCACAAGACGCACGAAGATGCGAGAAACGATCCGGACGAGCAATAATGATTTCGGCGCCGCCCTGATAAAACGGGGCGGCGCTTCTTTGATCGCCTGGCGGGCAACTGATAAGAAAGAGAATCAGTTGATAATCGGCGGGATGAGCGGAACGCGTCGGACGAAGAAGCGGGGCATTGGGCCACCAGGAGGCGGAAGGACGGAGCGAATGCAGGTTTGACCGGTTGTTGGCGGCTTTTTGAACAATTCATGTCTTTCGCCGAATCAGAAGCAAAGAGGTTGACTTACACGCTGAATCATATAATAATGAGTATGTGATTAGAATAATTATAGTTTGAATGGACGCACATCCGTCCGGTCATACTATAAATACATACCAACAGGAGGAATTGACAAATGTCCCTTATCAACAAGAAAATCGAACCATTCAAAGCACAGGCGTACAACGCAGGTACAGGCGAATTCATCGACGTGACAGACGAAAACATGCAAGGCCAGTGGAGCATCGTCTGCTTCTACCCTGCAGACTTCACGTTCGTCTGCCCGACTGAACTGAGCGACCTTCAGAAAGAGTACGCCACGCTGAAAGATCTCGGCGTTGAAGTCTACTCTGTCTCGACGGACACTCACTTCACTCACAAAGCTTGGCATGACCACTCCGAAGCGATCAGCACGCTCGAGTACATCATGATCGGCGACCCTTCCCAGAAAATCTCCCGTGCGTTCGACGTCCTCGACGAAGAGGAAGGCCTTGCACAGCGCGGCACATTCATCATCGACCCGGACGGTGTTGTCCAGGCGGCAGAAATCAACGCAGACGGCATCGGCCGTGATGCAAGCACGCTCGTGAACAAGATCAAAGCGGCACAATACGTGCGCAACAACCCTGGCGAAGTGTGCCCGGCAAAATGGCAGGAAGGCGAAGAAACACTGAAGCCGAGCCTGGACCTCGTAGGCAAGATCTAAGGAGCGGATAACATGGCACTTGATAAAGAGATCAAACAACAGCTGGCCCAGTACCTTGAACTGATGGAGGGCGACGTCGTCCTCAAAGTGAGTGCGGATTCCGAAAAGGCTTCGGAGAACATGCTGGAGCTTACGGATGAGCTGGCCGCCATGTCTTCCCGCATCAAAGTGGAGAAGGCCGAACTGGAAAGAACACCGAGCTTCAGCGTCAACCGTCCGGGCGAAGAGACCGGCATCGTCTTTGCCGGCACTCCGCTCGGCCACGAATTCACCTCGCTTGTCCTCGCGCTGCTTCAAGTGAGCGGCCGGGCACCCAAAGTGGACGGAAAAGTGATCAAGCAAGTGAAGAATATCAAAGATACGCTTCATTTCGAGACGTACATCAGCCTCACTTGCCAGAACTGCCCTGAAGTCGTCCAGGCGCTGAATACGATGAGCGTCCTCAACCCGAACATCACCCACACGATGATCGACGGAGCGGTGTTCAAGGATGAAGTCGAGCGCAAGAACATCATGGCCGTTCCGACAGCCTACCTGAACGGCGAGCCGTTCACGAACGGACGCAAGACGCTCGAGGAAATCCTCGCGGAGCTCGGCAGCGGTACCGATGCATCGGAATTCGAAGGCAAGGAGCCGTTTGATGTCCTTGTAGTCGGCGGCGGACCGGCCGGTGCGAGTGCGGCGATCTATGCGGCACGGAAAGGCATCCGGACCGGCATCGTGGCCGAGCGTTTCGGCGGGCAGATCCTGGATACGGCGGCGATCGAGAACTTCATCAGTGTGAAGCACACGGAAGGACCGAAGCTTGCCACCGGTCTTGAAGAGCATGTGAAGGAATACAATGTGGACATCATGAACCTCCAGCGGGCGAAACGCCTTGAGAAAAAAGACCTGTTTGAGCTCGAGCTTGAAAACGGGGCGGTGCTCAAGAGCAAGTCCGTGATCGTGGCCACCGGTGCGCGCTGGCGCAATATCGGCGTCCGGGGCGAGGCGGAGTTCAGGAACAAAGGAGTCGCCTATTGCCCGCACTGTGACGGACCGCTCTTTGAGGGCAAGGACGTCGCGGTCGTCGGCGGCGGCAACTCGGGCATCGAAGCTGCGATCGACCTCGCAGGCATCACGAACCACGTGACGGTCCTGGAATTCGGTTCCGAACTGAAAGCCGACAGCGTCCTTCAGGACCGCTTGTACAGCCTCCCGAATGTCACGGTCATCAAAAATGCCCAGACGACGGAAATCACCGGTACCGACAAGGTCGATGGCATCTCCTATATCGACCGCGAGACCGGCGAAGAACATCACGTCGGACTGGCAGGCGTGTTCGTCCAGATCGGACTCGTGCCGAACACCGACTGGCTGGGCGACACGGTTGAGCGCAACCGGGCCGGCGAGGTTGTCGTCGATAAGCGTGGTGCAACAAATGTGCCGGGCGTCTTCGCAGCCGGGGACTGCTCGGACAGCGCATTCAAGCAGATCATCATCTCGATGGGCTCCGGTGCGACCGCATCGCTCAGTGCATTCGACTATCTCGTCCGTCATCAGACCGAGACGGTCAGCGTTTAATAAAAAGGAAAGGACAGGCTCAACATCGGGCCTGTCCTTTTTCATGATTTTCAGTCAATGGATGACCGCTGCACCGAGATGACGTATGATAGGTCTATCAAAAGGACAGGGAGATAAACTCCGGATGGGCCCTATGAAGAAATATAAGAGTTCCTTGGCAATTGTGGTTTTTGTCGTGTTCCTGATCGCGCTGCGGCTTGCATGGATGAATTTTTTGGGGACGCTGGAGTACGAGGAACAGCCCCGGGCAGAACGGGGCGTCATCGATCTGCGCGGATGGACGTTTAATGACAGGCAGACGCTCCGGCTGTCAGGTGAGTGGGGGTTTTATCCTTCCGCATTGCCTGAAACCGGAGGCGGGTTGCCGGACACTTCAGAGACTTTCACTGATGTGCCGGGCAATTGGAAAGCATTTTTTGCGAAAGAGGATTCCTATTATTACGGGACCTATCGTCTCAAGGTTTTGCTCGATCCGGATATGAAGACTTTTATGGGACTGAGAATCCACGAATTGCCGCGCGCCTCTTCTGTGTCCGTTAACGGGAAAAAGTACGGGGGAGCGGGAACCGTCGCGGCTTCAGAAAAGGAATATAAGGGGCAAAATCGACCCTACGAGGTTTACTTCCCGGCTGACCAAGAAGAAATGGAGTTGGTCATTTCCGTCTCCGGTGATGTCGGCAAGGGCGGAATGATCACTCCGATTCACTTTGGCAGCGCGGAAGCCATCAAAAACCGAACGATGCTCTCTTATGGTTTACAGTTGTTGCTTTGCCTGATTTTGTTGCTTCACAGCGTCTATGGAATCATTTTGTTTCTCATGCGCGTGAAGCCGCGCAAAGGATTGCTCTACTTTTCCCTGTTGCTGCTTTGTGCCATCGTCAGTGTTTTGACATCCGACGATAAGTTGTTGTACCGGTGGTTTCCTGTTGGCGAGGAATGGAGCCTGAAACTCACTTTTCTCTCTTATATCGGTGTTGGGGCATTTCTTCTCCTGGTTGTGAAACAGATCTTTCCGGTGGAGGACCAGAAACGGCTGACAGGAGCTGTCATTGTTTATTGCATTGGATATGCGCTATTCGTCATGCTGGCACCGCCCAGAGACGTCATCGCAACGGCAAGAGTTTTACTTCTCGCCGTATTGGTCTTGCCTGTTTTCGCTTCAATCGTCCGGATCCGCAAAACTCCTTTGAGGATGGACGAGGGCATCTATCTGCTCCTCGGGTGCATCAGCATCGGAGTGAATATCGCGTGGGTGACCGTGATGCGCAACAGCACCGGAGCGGACAGGATGCACTATCCGTTCGATTTGATCATCGCGCTTCTTTGCTTTGCCGCATTCTGGTTCAAGCGGTTTTCTCGCGTGGCAACGGATGCGGTGCGCTTTTCGGAGAAACTGCAGCTGGAGAACAGGCGCAAGGATGAGTTTTTGGTGAACACTTCCCATGAGCTGAGAAATCCGCTGCATGGCATATCTGCCGTCGTCCAGACGATGCTGGATGACAGCAGGCGTCCGGTTCATGAAGTCCACCGAAAGCAGTTGTCCTTATTGATCGGCGTAAGCCGGCGGATGTCCCGGCTGGTAGAAGATTTGATGGATATTTCACAACTGAAAGACCAGACCATTGAGTTGGAGATCGACCGGATTGACATGAGGGCGGCGGCCACGGGAGTTTTGGATATGACCGGATTCATCATGAGAGGGAAGCCGGTCCGATTGCGGATGGAGATCCCCGAAGGGTTTCCCGCTGTCCTGGCGGATGAAAACCGTCTTGCTCAAATTCTTTTCAACCTGATCCACAATGCCGTGAAATACACAGATGAAGGATGGGTGGCCGTCCGGGCAACGGCTGAACGGGGAATGGCCTCCATTCAGATTGAAGACACAGGAATCGGGATGAAGCCGGAAGAGCTGCAGAGCATCTTTGATCCCTATGAACAAGGCGAGGCTGTGAAAGTACGGAACTCCGGCGGTTTCGGATTGGGACTCAGCATCACCCGGCAGCTGGTGGAAATGCATGGAGGAACGATTACCGCGCAATCCGCACCGGGCGAAGGCTCGGTCTTCACCTTCACGCTGCCGTTGCCGGACGGGGCGGAAGAAAAGCAAAGCCCGACGGAGCCGGACCGGCCGGAGCAAAGCTCGCCGGTTGAGGAATGGATGCCGCCCCGGCCGGATGGTCCCCTGGAACAGGCTCCGACTGGGTCCCCGACTGCGAATGCGAAGATTCTCGTTGTCGACGACGATCCCGTGAATGTGGATATCCTCATCTCGATCCTGGAGGGGGAGGCATATTCGGCCATCGGTGAGACCAATCCGCTCAACGTTCTGAAAAGACTTGGGGAAGAGGCGTTCGATCTGGTGATCTCCGATGTCATGATGCCGCAGATGTCCGGTTATGAATTGACCCGGATGATCCGGGACCGCTACTCCATCGCCGAGTTGCCCGTATTGCTGCTCACTGCCCGGGTACGGACCGAGGATGCCGTGGCCGGTTTTCGGGCAGGGGCAAATGATTATGTGCTGAAGCCCGCAGACCCGCTGGAATTGAAGGCAAGGGTCGGTGCGCTGATGGCCCTGAAGACATCAATCGAAGACCGGATGCGCATGGAGGCGGCTTGGCTGCAGTCACAGATACAACCGCATTTCATCTTCAATACACTCAATTCCATCTCTGCGTTCGGCATGTTGGACCCGGACCGGATGCAGGAGCTGCTGGAAGAGTTCAGCAACTACCTGCGCCTGAGTTTTGACTTCCACAACGCAGAGCCGTTGGTGCCCGTGGAACAGGAACTGTCCTTGGTCCGTTCGTACCTGTACATCGAAAAGGCACGGTTTCAAGACCGCCTGGCGGTCGAATGGGACATCGATGAGCGTCCGGACATCCTGGTACCGCCGCTCTCCATCCAGCCGCTCGTGGAAAATGCGGTGGGACATGGTATTTTAAAAGTTCCGCAGGGCGGGAAGATCATCATCCGGATACGGGATTGCGACAGTTTCACAGAAGTTTCTGTTGCAGACAACGGAGTCGGAATGCCGCCCGAAAAGGTCGCCAGCCTGTTCAGCAGGAACCGGTCGCCGGGAAGGACGAGCGTGGGACTGCGGAATATCGACGCGCGGCTGAAGCAGCTGTACGGCAAGGGATTGGTGGTCGAGAGCCGTCCGGGATCGGGCACCACCATCCGGTTTTATATTCCCAAGAAGGCCGTTGAATGAAGGAGCCGGTCCGAAATGCAAAAAGTTCCGCGGGGCACGATCGCTCCGCGGAACTTTTTTGATTCATTCAGGCGTTGGCCTTGGCGGTTTTCGCTTCAACGAGCATGCCGCCGCTTTCCAAGTATTTATTGACGCCTTCGGCCGCCCGGTATCCGAGCGCCCCGATGGTCGGTGTCGGGTGATGGCTCCCGAATTGAGGGAAGGCGGAGCCGCCGACGACAAACAGGTTTTCCATTTCCCACATCTGCAGGTAGGAGTTGACCGCCGACGTTTCGGGATCCGGTCCCATCATGACGCCGCCTGTGTAGTGGCCGCCGTCGTAGATATGGTCGAACTCCTCGTCATCCGCGACCGTATCTTTGTCGATGATGTCCGCGCCCATTTCCTCGAGGATCTGTGCACATTTCTCGATGCCGAACTTTGCGATGTTGCGCTCCTGGTCAGTGTACTTGTTCGTGACGCGCAGGAGCGGATCGCCGTAGTCGTCTTTATACGTCGGATCGAGGCTCAGGTAGTTGTGCCAGTAGGACATGACGGCCGGTGTGTACCAGACGTTCAGGTTCCGGTAGGCATAATGCAAGGATTTCTCCTTGAACTCGGCGCCCCACTTCTTCGTTCCCTGGGGTACGTGGTTCAGTCCGATGGCCGCGTACCCGTATTGGCGGAGCTCGATGCCGCCGCCGTGGATGAAGTCC
This sequence comes from Bhargavaea cecembensis, assembly GCF_000826125.2. GTDB lineage: Bacteria > Bacillota > Bacilli > Bacillales_A > Planococcaceae > Bhargavaea > Bhargavaea cecembensis_B. The sequence continues at coordinate 395,430 of NZ_LN651371.1, read as the reverse complement.
AGATCGGTATGGTCAAATTCATCGGCATCGAAGTCACTGAGCCCTGCGCCGAGCGCGCCTGCCCCGGCGTACAGATTGAACTTCTTGTCTTCGAAGAATCCTCTTGCGCCGAGGAAAGTGATGTCGCCCTGGATCGTGAAGTTTCTGCCGATCACGCCTTTTCGGGTTTTGGGATCATACGGTTCTCCGATCTCCGACAGCATGAGGAGGCGGTTGTTCGAGAAGGTGAATGCGGCCAGGACGACCACATCTGCAGGCTGCTCGTATTCTGCGCCCGTCAGCACATCCGTGTACAAGACGCCCGTTGCCTTTCCGCCCTCATAGAGAACGCGTCGGACGAGGGCGTTCGTCCTGAAATCGGCATTGCCCGTTTTCTGGGCGGTCGGGATGACCGTCGCGAGCGGGTCTGATTTGGCGCTGAAGTCGCAGCCGTACATCGTGCAATAAGAACAGTACATGCACGGGTTCAGCGATTCACCGTCGGGATTCGTGTAGGCCTGGGACAGGTTGCAGGCTGCCAGCTGGTATGGATGGTACCCGAGGTCTTTCGCGGCCTTCTTGAACAGCTTCAGCGGCGGTGATTCCTTCAGCGGCGGATTCGGCCAGTCATTTTTACGCGGAGGGCCGAGCGGATCCGGCTCGCCCGAGACGCCGGCGGTTTTTTCCCACTTATCGTAGTAGGGTTCCATTTCCTCGTATGTGATGCCCCAGTCGGCAATGGTGCTGCCCTCCGGAATCTTTTCCTCGCCGTACCGCTCGATTGTCTTGGAGCGGATCTCAAAGTCATATGGACGCCAACGGTAAGTGGAGCCCGCCCAGTGCACGCTTCCGCCTCCGAGATCATCGCCCACCATCATTTCCTGCTGGGTGCGGACGGGCAGCGCCGTGTCATCGATGCCGACACGTGATGTAATCGTCTCTGATGAGAGGGGCTGCATCATGTCGAAACGGTCCGTGTAACGCAGTTCGTCTTTTGCTCCGATGTAGTCTGAGCGTTTCTTGTTCTTGCCCCGTTCGAGCACGATGACTTTATGGCCCGCCTTTGCTGCTTCTGCTGCGACGATGCCGCCGGCCCATCCGCTTCCGACGACCACGACATCGACTTTTTCCAATTTCCTAGCCATTTACATTCCTCCAGTCATTAATGCCCCTGATAGTCGGTGAGACCCTGCGGTTCGAGCACGATGAATTCATCCGGCTCGATCTGGTCCGCATAGCTCGCCCGCGGTCCCGGGTACTCCATCATTCTCCACCCGTCCATATTCCGGTTTCCGCCGTAGACAGGATCCGAGTAGGCGCCTTCAAGTGTGGTCTGTGCAAGCAGATTGAAAAATGTAGAGGAAGAGACGCCGGGCATTTTCGCCTCGTCCTTGTCAAAGTGTGTAAGGATTTCATCTTGCTGTTCGGGTTCCAGGCTCTTGAAGCCTTTATCGAATTTCTCGCGAGCCGCCTGGTCGATGGCCCGTACGCCGACGACGAACATTTCGGCCCGTGTCATGCGGGTCTGATAGCGGGGAGTCGGCAGCGGATTGAGGGTATCACCGCTCGGCCCCTGTTCATCGCGGCCTTCGGATGTCAGGCTCATATCTTCATATTGGTTGGCTTCCGGGATGTTCAGGAACGGCCCCTTCATGTATTCGCGCGCATTGAGGCCCCATTCGCCGGCGAGCTGCCGGTCGATGAAATAAGGGACGCCGAGCTTGATGGCACCCGGTCCATTTTTGTCTTCAGGGAAGATGCGCTCCGTCGCGGCGGCGAGTACTTCGAAGTCCTCCTGCCGGTTGAAGAAGATGCGTGCATCGGCCAGGTGGTCAGTGCCGCCGTCATCGCCCGTGCTGCCGCCTTTCGTCCCGCTGTCATTGTCTTTGACTTCATTTGTGATGAGACTTCCGAGAAGTCCGCCTCCGATCAGGCCGCCGGCGAGCAGCCCCGAGTTTTTCAGGAATGTCCTGCGGTCCACTCCGCCTTTCCCCGGCGTTTGCGTATCATTGGGTTCTGCCATTTTGCATGCCTCCTTTTTCATGTATAGGCGCCGGATGACCGGCGCTTATGTATTGCTGCGAAGAAGTGAGAAAGCCGGTAAGCCGCCACTTCCTTCCTTCACTCTTTCCTGAAACGCATCGTTTAAAACCGCAAATCGGAGGATTCGCCCGAAAACATCCCGAAAGGCCTTGAAAGAAGGGTTTTTTATACAGCGGAGCGGCTGTCGGGGGTTCCGGACCGGGTTCATTAACTATTCGGCGAAAAACTTTCATGCCGCCGGAAAAACCGGTTTCATACTGTGCTATAGTTTGAGACAGGAAGGTAAGGTTCAAAGCGTCCATCGGAGCGGCTTTTGCAAGGGGGGATATGGAACGTGAATGAAGAATTGAAGGAGATTCTCGGAAGGATTGACGGCCTGGAGAAACAGATGGAAGAGATCCGGGAAGAATTGCAGGCACTCCGTCCGGCCTCTGAGATTCAAAGCAGCCAAGGAGAAGGCCCTGAAACGGAGCCGCTGGATCCCGGTCTCATGGAAACACCCGTGGACCGCTTGGCTGTACCTGACATGCCGAGGATCGTGGAGGCCGAGGAGGCCCCGATCCCGCGGGACGTCCCGGATGAGACCTCAAGGGAAAAAGAGCCTGATGCCGCCGATGAGGCCACGGGGGCGGAAGCGGGTGAAGCGGATGCCGGACCGCGCTCTCTTGAAGCGATGCTGGCGGGACTCGGACTCGCCCAGGGCAAAGAAGAAACAGTCCGCCGCCCGCCCGCCGTCAACGAGCGGCGCGATGAAGAGAAATCACCGGGCAGGCCCGCTGCACCGCGTGTTCCGGCAAAAGAGCCCGACTTTGAGCATCATCTGTCCGTCTGGCTTCCGCGCGTCTTCATGGTCATCCTGCTCCTCGGAGTGCTGTGGGGACTCAAGGTCAGTTTTGACATGGGATGGATCACGCCGGGGGTCCGCATCGTCCTCGGATATCTTGCTTCCATCCTGCTCGGGTATCTCGGCTTCCGCTCGGTCCGCCGGGCGCGGCGCGGCTATGGCCTGACACTCTGGGGCGGCACGGTTGCGCTTGGCATCCTGACGACATTTGCGGCGAACCAGCTGTACGGATTTTTGCCGCTCCCCGCGGCATTCGCGGTCGGCGTCGGGTATGTCGCCGCCGGTCTTTATGCAGCTCTCAGAACCGACTCGGAGACACTTACGGTGTTCACCGCCATTGCGGGCTTCCTCCTGCCGTTCCTGCTGGATGGCGAAGGGGCGTCGGCGCTGATGTTCTGTGCGTATATCCTTTTCCTGTTCCTGGCCGTGTTCGGAGTGTCGGTCCGCGGCCATCACCGCGTGACGTTTTACGTGGTGTTCGCTTTGTTCAACCTGACGCTCCTCGCCTATCTGGCGCTGGACGGCATCCGGGGCGGCCATGAAAACCTGGTCGCGGGGACTGCACTGATCCAGCACTTGGTGCTGCTGTTCTTCTATTTAAAAGGGAACATCCCTCGGCAAGTCTTCACCGAAGTGCTGCTGTACGTCAACTTTGCCGCCGGCCTCATGTGGACCGGGCTGTTTGACGAGCCGCTCATGCAGGTTGTGTACGGCGTGACGGCCGTTCTTTACGCGGCGCTGGCCGTTTATGCAAGATTGCTGAAGGACACGCCGCTCCAGGATATCCTGTCGGCGATCACGGTGGCGGCGGCCGCCGTGTTCATCCTCAGTTTCCGGCTGGAAGAGCCTGCAGTGCAGTTCATGATCCTGTTCATCACCGGAGCGGCCGGCATCTGGGCCGCACTCCGCTTCGGATCAATCCGGACGCTCGCAGTCTCCGGCGTACTGTATGCCATGACAGCGATGTTTACGTTGCTGTTCGGCTCGTTCGATGTTTTCTTCTCATTGGAGCATGCCGCCTGGCTGATGTTCCTCGGGACGTTCGCCATTGTCTACGCGGCGTTCTATCAACATCCTCCGGTCTGGTTGAAGCGTGAGAATCTCGATGCATCGCTCATCGCCGGCCAGGTCGCCGTGATGGTCTACTTCTTCAAGATGACGGGCATCCTGATGCAAAACACGAGCTTGATGTACGGGCCGGAATGGCATGTGAGGCTCGGCATTCTCGGAGCCGCGGCTTTCGGAAGTTATTTCCTCCAAAGGTTCAGGAACGGCCGGTTCGTCTCCCTTGCCGGAGCGGCTGAAGTCCTGTTGATCGGCGTGGTCCTCTTCGCTTTGCCGATGAGCAACTGGGGAGGCGGCGGCTACTGGATCAGCCTGGCAGTCGGGCTGCTGTTTGCGGCGGGCATCACCTATTTGTTCGTCCAGGTTGCAAAAGACCGCTTCCCGGTCCGGCAACGGCTTCCGCTGCCCGCAGCCGCCTTCGTCCTGCAGTTGATCTATTTCATGCTGCTGAACAAATGGTTTTTCGCAGGTGTCCGGGAACATGGATGGGGGAGCGAGACCACCTTGTTTGTCCACACATTCCTCCTGTTCCTGTTCGCATTCCTCTCCATCACGGCCGGAAGAAGCCGGGACTGGAGAGCGGTGCGCATCGCGGGGTTTGTGCTGCTCGGCTTCAGCTTCCTGAAGCTGTTCATTGTCGATATGGCGACGGTCTCCATCATGATCCGAGCGATCCTCTTCATCCTCGTCGGCATCGCGGGCCTCGTCTATTCGAGGACGCTTCAGCAAGATTCGGGTAAAGGAAAAGGGAATGACCATGAAGGGGAGGAAAACCAATGACACAATTACAGGGAAAAACGGCAATCGTGACAGGTGCAAGCAGCGGGATCGGAAAGGCGGTTGCCATCCGGCTCGCCGAAGAAGGGATGAATGTAATCCTGGCCGCCCGCAGCGCCGAACGGCTGGCCGAACTTGAGGAGAAGATCAACAGCGCCGGCGGTGGCGAGGCGATCGCCGTGCGGGCGGATATGGCGGACCGGGAAAGTGTGGAAGCGGCGGTGCGGAAAGCGAAGGAGGCATACGGCTCGGTCGACATTCTGGTCAATAATGCCGGCCAGATGCTGTCGGGAACGGTCCGCTCCGGGAAGACGGACGAGTGGGAAAACATGATCGACGTCAACATCAAAGGCGTCCTCTATGGCATCCACGCCGTCCTGCCGGGGATGATCGACCGCGGTTCCGGCCATATCATCAACATCGACTCTGTTTCAGGACACGAAGTGACGAAGACGAGCACGGTGTACAGCGCGACGAAGTTCGCCGTCCGTGCGATCTCGATGGGCCTTGAGAAGGAACTTGCGCGCACGGGGGTCCGGGTGACGAATATTTCACCCGGCATGGTCGACACGCCGCTCATGGGTTCGCGGAGCGTGGACCGGAAAATCCTTGATCCGGAAAACATCGCCCAGGCGATCGTCTATGCGGTTTCCCAGCCGTCGCACGTGAACGTCAATGAAATCACGGTCCGTCCGGTTTAAGGATCCGGCCGAAAAGAAGCGGCACCCGGGCAGGATTGATGCCGGGGTGCCGCTTTGAATTCAAGCACTGATGATCTGTTTTTTCCGGATGCCGGGATACGGGCCATGGGTCTTCAAGTAGTTCCGGATGGCTTCGACCGCATGGATCCCTTTCATCTCCCGGCGGTCTCTGAAGGTGCTGAACGCCTGCTCGCCGGCCGCCTTCCGGATTGTAGGGTTTGTAGGTCATCGAGAGGCCGCTCGACCGGAGGATATAGCCGCCCTGCTGTCCGAACGGATTCGCTGCAAAGACATGCTGCAGGTTCTTCTCCAGGGATTCCGTCAGTTCCCGGCCGGTCAGCCGGAGCGTGAACAGTTCCGGATCGGTCGGGATGATCGTGAATAAATCGAACAGGGAAAGCGGGCCCGGCGCCATCGGAGGCCCGTACCGCCAGCCGTGGGAGAACGCCGCATCCACGTCCAGAGCGTCCATATAGCTGTCCGTGATCAGCTTGTCCATCGGCGTCTCTTCCAGTGCCATCCGGTGGAGGACAACACCGGTTTCTCCGACGATTTCATTTCGTTCGTTTGCGTAGTTGGCGAGGATTGCGTCCACCCGCTCCCGGATGACCGGGTCTTCTTCGAACGATTCGTCAAGATGGACGAGCCGGTAATCGGCGCTTTTCACCTTGCCGTCCTCCACGTCCAAGTCCAGCCGGCCGACGAATGAGGCGCTGAATCCGGCCTGGATGATATAGGTTCCGTTGATGACGTCCGGGACAAGGACCCGGTCATGGCTGTGCCCGGACAAGATGACGTCGATTCCGTCGACAAGACCGGCGAGCTTTCCGTCAAGCGGCAGTCCCATATGGCTGAGGACCACGATCAGGTCGGTCTTGGCGGACAGTTTTCCCACGAGCCGGCGCACTTCCTCGACGCCGTTCGAAAACGAGAGGCCTTCCGAAAAGGATGGCGGCATCGTTTTATCTTCATGCGGGTAAGTCAGTCCGATCACGCCGACCTTCATCCCGTCGAATGCGTAAATGGCGTATTCCCGGAAGTACGGCTCGCCGGTCTCTTTCATGAAACAGTTGCAGGCGAGCATCGGACCGGGCAGCCGGCAGGCGATGTCCTTCAGCCGCTCCTTGCCGTAGGCATAGTCCCAGTTTCCGGGCACGAAGCCGTCGATCGGCATATCCCCGATCACATCAAGCGCCGCTTGCCCGTCCGTGTCCGTGAGCGGCAGCGTGCCGTGGAACGTATCGCCGCCGTCGAAAAACAGGACACGCGGAGTTTCTTCCTTGACGTCCTGCACATATCGGCTGATCCTGGCGAGGCCGCCTGTTTTCCTGAGAGAAGGCTGCCCGTCCTGCCAGAACATTTCCTCGTGTTCCCAGAGCACGCCGTGCGTATCGTTTTGTTGAAGTAAAGTGATTTTCATGGAATCCCTCCTGGGCGGATCACTCAATCCTTCCTCTTCCCCCCTATTGTCCAGGCTAACCCGGCGTGGAAAGGTGATGGACGGAGGTGCCTCGCTGGAGTAGGATAGAGGCAACGAAGAAGGGGAGGGGTGCCCATGTTTGATCCGACCGTGTTTGAAAATTTGAAAGTCGCATTTGAGAACCGTCTGTATGATCTGGATAACCTCGATGAAATCATCTCCATCACCGGGCGGTCCGACCTGATGGATTTTGCTGTTCTCGGGAGGAGCCTGTCTCTTCGCTTCATCAGAACAGGTCAGCCGGACGTTGAGGCGGAGATTTGTCTGTCGGCGGGAGCGGAGGAACTTGCCGGCGAAATCCTGGAGAAGAGCGTTCCGGATCCGGGCTGCACGCTGGCCGTCCGGTTTTTTGCGAAGATGGAGCGGATCTCCACCGGATGTGAGCGCATCGAAGCAATGCTTAATCGAATATGGGAGGAAGGCATCCGGGTGGAACAGACGCTCAGCTTCGTTTATCCGCAAGAAGAACCGGTGTGGCTGAACCGGATTGAGGCGAAGTTCCATGCGAAACTCGGCGAAGAAAATATAAATGAGCTCGGACCGTTCATCGACTCGGTGCTCGAGGCGATGGACGCCATTGGGCAGATCCGGGCAAGCGGGGACAAGTAATCAAAGACAGGGAAGTGAACAAGTTGGACAAAACGAGCAGCCCGGCCATTACAGCCGTCCATCCCGTCATCTGGGATATCGACTACGGAACGATCGGTTCCATCAACTTTTATTTGATTGAGCAAGGCGGGCAGCTCACCCTGATCGATGCCGGGGCCGATTCTGATGCCTGCTGGGAACGTCTTCTGGACGAACTGAAGTCGATCGGGGCATCGGTCAGGGACATCAGCCGGATCCTCCTGACCCACCATCATGAGGACCATGCCGGCCTTCTCCCGCGGATCCTAAAAGAGAAGGAGATCCCCGTGCATGCGCATCCCGAGGCTATTCCGCGATTGAAGGCGGACCGGGAATTCCTCAAGATGCGGCTGGAATTCTTCCGCAGGCTCTACAGCGAAATGGGATGCGGGGAGATGGGGGCGGACCGGTTCAGGAAGCTCGAAGAGACGATCCGTGACGCGGACCGCCTCGGACTCCGCACCGGGATTTTGCCGCTGCACGCGGGGGATGTCATGGCGGGGCTGGAAGTGCTCGGGACGCCGGGCCATTCCCCTGACTGCATCAGCTTCCTGGACCGGGGCGGTCGCCGTCTGTTCTCCGGAGACGTGATCCTTGACGGTACGTCGGTCAATGCCATCATCGATCCCGGACGTGATGGACAGCGCCTTCCGTCCGTCGCCCAGCAGCGAGGATCGCTCGGCTTGATCGCCGGGACGGAGGCGGATGTGCTTTTCCCGGGACACCGGAACGAGATCTGGAACCACCGCAGTCTTGCGGAAGAAAAGCTCGCGAAAATGGACCGGAAGGACGAGCGGATCCTGAAGCTGATCCGGGAAGGCCAATCCGTGCCGGCCGGCATTGCCCGAGCTTATTATGGACCTAAATATGAGACCGAATTCCCTCTCGTCATGTCCGAGATCATCGGCCACCTGGACTGGCTCGAATCGCGGGAGCAAGTGGAAAAGTCAATGAAGCGCGGTGTCTGGCATTATCGTCTTGCCTGATGCCGTGCTTTTCTGTGCATAAACAATGTGTGACCGGGGAAAACAGAGTCATGCGCAAACCAAAAGAGTTGCAACTCTGCTTCGGGTCTCTTATACTTGGTTTAACGTTATTTAGAATAATTATCGTTAAGTACTTATTACAAACAGAAGTTCTTTATACTTTATAATTATTCAGATAACAGGTAGTATAAAGGCATCCACAATCAATGAGGAGGTTTTCATTTTGTCGGAAGAGAAGAAAATGAACGCTTCAAACGAACAGGCTGAGCGCGAGACGCTCACGACGCGCCAGGGGCACCCCGTAACGGACAACCAGAACATCAAGACGCTCGGGGACCGCGGCCCGGCCATGATGGAGAACTACCATTTCATCGAGAAGATGTCGCACTTCGACCGCGAGGAAGTTCCGGAGCGGGTCGTGCACGCACGGGGAACCGGAGCGTACGGCTACTTTGAGACGTACGGCAAAGTGGGCGACGAACCTGCCGAGAAGTATACGCGCGCGAAAGTGTTCCAGGGCGCGGGCAAACGGACGCCGGTCCTTGTCCGTTTCTCCACCGTCGCAGGCTCGAAGGACGTTCCGGAAACTGACCGCGACCCGAGGGGCTTCGCCGTGAAGATGTATACGGAAGACGGGAACTGGGACCTCGTCGGGAACAACCTGAAGATCTTCTTCATCCGTGATGCGATGAAATTCCCGGATATGATCCATGCATTCAAGGCGGATCCCGCGTCGAACGTCCCGGATCCCCGCCGCATGTTCGATTTCGTTTCCCGCTCGCCTGAAGCGATCCACATGATCACTTTCCTGTTTTCCCCGTGGGGCCGCCCTGCGACCTACCGTCATATGCAGGGTTCCGGCGTCAACACGTACAAGTGGGTGAACGACAAAGGCGAAGCGGTTCTCGTCAAGTACCACTGGGAGCCGAAGCAGGGCATCCGCAACCTGACGACGAAAGAGGCGATGGAGATCCAGGCGAAGAACCACTCCCACGCCACGCAGGATCTGTATGAAGCGATCGAGCGCGGCGATTATCCGGAGTGGGAACTCTTTGTCCAGATCATGGAAGACGGCTATCATCCGGAACTCGATTTCGACCCGCTGGATGACACGAAACTGTGGCCTGAGGACAAGTTCCCTTGGCTGCCGGTCGGCCGGATGGTCCTGGACGAGAACCCGACGGACTTCCATTCCCAGATCGAGCAGGCGGCATTCGGCACCGGTGTCCTCGTCGACGGGATGGACTTCTCGGACGATAAGATGCTTCAGGGCCGGACCTTCTCTTACTCTGATACCCAGCGCTACCGGATCGGCGCGAACTATCTCCAGCTGCCGACGAACGCACCGAAGACGACAGTGCGCACGAACCAGCACCGCGGCATGATGAGCATGCGCACGCCGGAGGAAGCCGGCGGCAATCCGCACATCAACTACGAGCCGTCGATGCTCGGAGGCCTGGATGAGGCGAGCAAGGAAGAGCGCCCTCAGTACCGCCCCCACTATGAGGCGGCGGATGTCATGAGCGAGCCGATCGACCGCACGAACAATTACGGCCAGGCCGGCGAAACGTACCGCAGCTTCGAGGACTGGGAGCGCGAGGAACTCATCAGCAACCTGTCCGACGTGCTGGCGATCTGCGATAAGAAGATCCAAGATGCGATGGTCGAACACTTCACGAAAGCGGACGAGGACTACGGCCGCAGGGTGAAAGAAGGCATCGAGGCCAAGATGAAGGAACTGGAGGCCGAAGGTGCAGACGAGCGCATTCCGGGCCAGGAAGCCGGCATCAAATCGAAATACGGCGAAGGCGGCACGACCGCACAGAACGAAGCGGTGGACGAAGCTGTCGAGAAAAGCCGGGAAGCCGACCGGTACTGATCGAAAAGGCAAATCATGAATGAAAATGGGCGGAGGGAGACGGTTTGTTTTCCTCCGCCCGTTTCTTTTTAAATGAGGAGGAAGCCGCATGACCTTATTTTCCAGGCTGTATGATCATCTGATGACACCGCTGGAGGCCGCCAGCTTCTGCAAAATGCGGAGGCAGATTGCCGGGGATGCGGAAGGACGAGTGCTTGAAATCGGCTCGGGAACGGGGCTCAACTTTCCGTATTACCGGCGGG
>NZ_LN651371.1:373233-384193 GCF_000826125.2 Bhargavaea cecembensis | reverse complement strand
ACCGGCGGGCGGCGAGCGTCGATGCCATCGAGCCGGATGCCGCCATGGGTCGGCAGTCGTTCGACCGGATCCGCCGCGCGCGGGTGCCGGTCCGCCTTCACGCGGCAGGCGCGGAAGCCCTGCCGTTTCCGGACGACCGGTTCGACACGGTCATCGCGACGCTCGTTTTCTGCACGATTCCGGACCCGGCCCGTGCCTTGCAGGAAGTCCGGAGGGTTGCCAAACCGGGTGCCCGGTTCGTCCTGTTCGAACACGTCCGCATGCCGAACCGTCCGATGGCCGCACTTCAGACGGCGCTCACTCCCGCATGGTCGAAAATTGCAGACGGCTGCCGGCTCGACCGGGACACGGCCGGTCTCGTCCGCTCGGCCGGATTCAGCATCCGCCGGATGGATTCCTATGCGGGCGGACTGTTCGTGAAAATCGAATGTGTGACCCCCGGTTGACCGTCCCGCCGGCAAACCGGCTGCCGCCTGTCCTGACGGAAGATTGCGCCTTGTTTCCGCTGTCACCGGGAGACCTCACGTCCCGACGGCGTTTCCGGCCGTTTATTGACTATTTTACGTTCACGGAAAAATAGGGCTTCGGCTCTCTGTCTTGTTTTTATTCAAGGACGTGCTGTAAAATAATCAATCAGTGCCTGAGAATCCAAGGGCTTTTTTCATTACATACATTGCGGAGCCGTTTTTGCAAAGGATTAAGAAAGCGATTCCAAGCGGGCAGGGAAGTCCTGGCGCGGTTGCAACGGCATCCCCGGAAAGGTGAAGCAACATGATAGAAATCAACCAGATCACCACACTATTCCTCGCAGTCGCGCTTTACCTGCTCGGTACGGCGCTCGTCAGCAAAATCGGGATCCTCGACCGGTTCCTGATTCCGGCTCCTGTCGTCGGCGGCCTGATTTTCGCCATTCTGGCACTCGTGCTGCAATCGACGGGAATCGTTGAAATCTCACTGGACACGTCGCTCCAATCGCTGTTCATGATCGCCTTCTTCACGACGGTCGGCCTCGGAGCCAGCTTCAAGCTGATCAAGCTCGGCGGAAAGCTTCTGATCATCTACCTGCTCCTTTGCGGANCGCACAGAACGAAGCGGTGGACGAAGCTGTCGAGAAAAGCCGGGAAGCCGACCGGTACTGATCGAAAAGGCAAATCATGAATGAAAATGGGCGGAGGGAGACGGTTTGTTTTCCTCCGCCCGTTTCTTTTTAAATGAGGAGGAAGCCGCATGACCTTATTTTCCAGGCTGTATGATCATCTGATGACACCGCTGGAGGCCGCCAGCTTCTGCAAAATGCGGAGGCAGATTGCCGGGGATGCGGAAGGACGAGTGCTTGAAATCGGCTCGGGAACGGGGCTCAACTTTCCGTATTACCGGCGGGCGGCGAGCGTCGATGCCATCGAGCCGGATGCCGCCATGGGTCGGCAGTCGTTCGACCGGATCCGCCGCGCGCGGGTGCCGGTCCGCCTTCACGCGGCAGGCGCGGAAGCCCTGCCGTTTCCGGACGACCGGTTCGACACGGTCATCGCGACGCTCGTTTTCTGCACGATTCCGGACCCGGCCCGTGCCTTGCAGGAAGTCCGGAGGGTTGCCAAACCGGGTGCCCGGTTCGTCCTGTTCGAACACGTCCGCATGCCGAACCGTCCGATGGCCGCACTTCAGACGGCGCTCACTCCCGCATGGTCGAAAATTGCAGACGGCTGCCGGCTCGACCGGGACACGGCCGGTCTCGTCCGCTCGGCCGGATTCAGCATCCGCCGGATGGATTCCTATGCGGGCGGACTGTTCGTGAAAATCGAATGTGTGACCCCCGGTTGACCGTCCCGCCGGCAAACCGGCTGCCGCCTGTCCTGACGGAAGATTGCGCCTTGTTTCCGCTGTCACCGGGAGACCTCACGTCCCGACGGCGTTTCCGGCCGTTTATTGACTATTTTACGTTCACGGAAAAATAGGGCTTCGGCTCTCTGTCTTGTTTTTATTCAAGGACGTGCTGTAAAATAATCAATCAGTGCCTGAGAATCCAAGGGCTTTTTTCATTACATACATTGCGGAGCCGTTTTTGCAAAGGATTAAGAAAGCGATTCCAAGCGGGCAGGGAAGTCCTGGCGCGGTTGCAACGGCATCCCCGGAAAGGTGAAGCAACATGATAGAAATCAACCAGATCACCACACTATTCCTCGCAGTCGCGCTTTACCTGCTCGGTACGGCGCTCGTCAGCAAAATCGGGATCCTCGACCGGTTCCTGATTCCGGCTCCTGTCGTCGGCGGCCTGATTTTCGCCATTCTGGCACTCGTGCTGCAATCGACGGGAATCGTTGAAATCTCACTGGACACGTCGCTCCAATCGCTGTTCATGATCGCCTTCTTCACGACGGTCGGCCTCGGAGCCAGCTTCAAGCTGATCAAGCTCGGCGGAAAGCTTCTGATCATCTACCTGCTCCTTTGCGGAGTCACGATCTTCATGCAGAACATCATCGGCGTTTCGCTCGCCAAGGTGTTCGGCATCGAGCCGCTGCTCGGCGTCATGAGCGGCGCCGTGTCGATGAGCGGCGGGCACGGCGGGGCCGCGGCCTACGGACAGACGATCGAGGGGCTGGGCATCACTTCCGCCGTGACGATCGGGATGGCCGCTGCCACGCTCGGCCTGATCTTCGGCAGCCTGTCGGGCGGTCCGATCGCCCGACATCTGATCAACAAGCATGACCTGAAACCGGCAGAAGGCGAAATTGAAGAATACGTGGAAGAGGATGAAAAGCCGATCCACGAGCATTCCTTCATGGTCCAGGCCGCCCTCATCACCCTTGCGATGGCAGGCGGGACGTTCCTCGGTGATCTGTTCACGGAGGCGACCGGCTTCGTGCTGCCGGCTTATATCGGGGCGATGTTCGTTGCGGTCATCGTCCGGAACCTGATGGACCGGTTCCTGCCGGGAACGGTCAATATGAGGGAGATCAACCTGATCGGCGATGTGTCCCTGGCCATCTTCCTTTCGATGGCGCTCATGAGCATCAAGCTCTGGGAAGTGGCGGGGCTGGCCCTGCCGCTCGTCGGCATCATCCTCGTCCAGGTCGCCTTTATCATCTTGTTTGCGGTATTCGTCATGTTCCGTGCGCTCGGCAAGGACTATGACGCCGCCGTCATGATCTCCGGGTTCCTCGGCCACGGTCTCGGCGCCACGCCGAACGCGATGGCGAACATGGGCGCGACGGTCAACAAGTTCGGCCCGTCCCGCACCGCATTCCTCGTCGTGCCGATTGTCGGCGCGTTCCTGATGGATGTCGTGTTCAGCGCCCCGATCATCATCACGACGATCAACCTGCTCAAATAAGAAGCCGGTCCGAAATTTGCGGCGCGGCGAAATGAAAATGAAGAAAATAAGACTTTCCGGTGCCGATGCATGTCGGCGCGCGGAAGGTCCTTTTTTATTGGGAAAGCCCCGGCCGCGAGAGTGTCCGGCATTCATGCGCCGTTTAGTTTTTTCTGATTCGGGAACGATGAATGCATACGGAACTTTCAAGGAGGCCCGCTTGATGGAAGAGCAACGGAAGCAACCGATTGCCGGAGAAATGACCGGGAAGGAACGGCTGAAGACGGCGGCGTCAGCGATGATGTCGAACATGAAACTGCATGCCACGAAGAAGAGCGGACCGATGGGAACCGAGGAACGGACCGATGAAAAGCTGGTCAGGGATATCCTGGATGTATGGCCTTCGACACCGAAGCTGGTGGCGGAGACGATGGTCAAGTTTTACGGCCAGCCGAACGAAGCGACGCTCAACCGGATGACTTGGTACAACAACGGGCCATGGAAGCGGACGGTCGTCTTTCCGGATCAGATTCCCCACGACTTTCCGGAACCGCACGTCGACTGTCTAGAGCAGACGATCGATTATCATGTGCCGGCTGAGAAGGTGGGTCTTGTCGGACAGGTGGACGGCAGCGTGATCATCGACCGGACAAAAGGGGAGATTTCCGCGCATTGCGACAATGAAGGCGCGAACACCCTTTCGATGAATATGGTGCACGATGTCGTGACGGGCAAGCGGACCCCCGAAGAAGCACGGGAGTTCATCAAAAATGAGATGGTCGAGTATCTGATGGACCGTCCTGCCCCGTACGCGGAGCGGTTCCAGTTCGAACTGCCCGAGGGGAACCAGTGGGATACGGACAAGACCGTCATCCAGGACAAAGTCCTATCGGAGGCCGTCAACAAAGTGAAGGAAACGCTCGGACTGGATAAGGAATAGGAAGAACAGCTGACTGAAAGGTGAGGAGGACCAATATGAAATTCAACCATATCACTGTCGCGGGGAGCGGCGTGCTCGGAAGCCAGATCGCGTTCCAGACCGCCTACAAAGGCTACCCGGTCAGCGTTTACGACATTAATGACGAAGCGTTGGAGAAGGCGAAAGACCGAATCCGCGAGTGGATGCCCTACTACAAAGAGGACCTTGGTGCCACGGACGAACAGCTGGATGAAGCGTTCAACCGGATGTCATTCCACAGCGACCTGGCGGAAGCGGTGAAAGACGCAGACCTGGTCATCGAAGCCGTGCCGGAGCGGACCGACATCAAGACCGACTTCTATGAGAAGCTCGCCCGGGTGGCTCCGGAAAAGACGATTTTCGCTTCAAACTCATCCACACTGCTTCCGAGCCAGTTCGCCGAAGTGACCGGCCGCCCGGAGAAGTATCTCCATCTTCACTTCGCGAATGAAATCTGGAAAAACAACACGGCAGAAGTGATGGGCCATCCGGGGACGGACCGGCAGGTGTTCAATGATGTCGTGGAATTCGCGAAATCCATCGGCATGGTCGCCCTGCCGCTGAAGAAAGAGCAGCCGGGCTATATTCTGAACTCCCTGCTCGTGCCGTTCCTGAACGCGGCACAGGCGCTGCTCGCCAATGACGTGGCGGACGCCGAGACGATCGACAAGACGTGGATGCTCGCAACCGGCGCACCGAACGGTCCGTTTGCCATACTCGACATCGTCGGCTTGACGACCGCCTATAATATCATCCAGGCGAAAGCCCAGGCGACCCACGACCCGGATGCCCAGCGGATTGCCGACATGCTCCAAAATGAATACATCGACAAAGGCAAGCTCGGCCGCGCCTCCGGCGAAGGGTTCTACAAGTATCCGGATCCCGCTTTCCGTGACCCGGGCTTCTTGAAATCCTAAAACGAGTAAAAGACGATCCTTTTTATGAGGGATCGTCTTTTGTCTGTGCGCAACCAAATGATTTTACTTGATCTGGATCCGGTGACCCGTCCAGAACTGCTTGTGGTCGTTGCCCGTAACTTCTTCCGCGACCCGGAGGAAGTCAAGGGTCGTCGCGTTGCGGAATCTGAACCTGTCCACGTAGGTGTGCATGACTTCCCTGAACTGCTGTTCCCCGATGAGAACGCGGAAGTCCGAGAGGGTTTTGGCGCCGTAGTCATACACGATGTCCCCGTAAACGCGGGCATCCGTGAACTCGGAGGCCGGTGCGTTGAGAAGGGGGGCGTCTTTTCCGGGGGATTCGATCCATCCGAAACCGTCCGGCCCATAGACGGCCTCGTAGCTGGCAAATTGTGAAAAGGATTCGTCGAGCCACGGTTCGCTGTAGGAGTCGCTGCCGACCATGCCGTAAAACCACTGGTGGGCAATTTCGTGGGAGACTGTCTGGGCGAGCTCCGCCGGGTCATCTTCAACCGATGGCATATTCACTGTGACGAGCTGCGGATACTCCATCCCCCCGTCAAATTCTTCTCCATAATCGACGAGCACAATATCAAGATCCGGCCAGGCATACTCTCCGAACAGTTCATCAAAGAGTGGCAGTGAGTTTTCCGCCTCAGCGAATATGGCGTCCACGTAGTCCGTGCAGCGGACCGGGAAGTGGATATTGACCGGCGTCCCGGCGACTTCCCGGGTCTCTGTCCTGAAGTCCTTGTTCAGCATGATGGCAAAGTCCCGCACGTCATGGGCGCGGAACCGGTATGTCATGTCTCCATCCTCTCGCCGTCAGCGAAGTACGGATGGGTCACCCATCCCCGGGCATCGTGGACGGCGAGCACCGGGAACCAGTTGCCGAGTGACACCTGTCCCCCGGAGCGGCCGAACCGGTGTTTCAAGTCCGGTACCGCTGCGGTGAAGTCAATGGCAATTTCGGCCGCGCCGCCATCCGGGATGGACAGTCCCGTCACTTCAAGTGCCGTATCCGTCACCTCATATCCGGCCGCCTCGCCGTCAACGGCAACTTGGCGGATCGTCAAGCCGCCGGGCGAAAACTCGTCTGCTTCAGGCCAGAGATTGAAGAAAGCTCGGTTCAGACTGCGGCCCGTATCGTTGTGGAGGGTCACGGCCATGTCGCCGGTCACTGTTCCGCTTTCATCATCGTATCCGGCGTTGATCCGGTATGAGGGAGAGACGGTTCCGGTTTCCGTAGTTTCCTCCCGTTCATCAGGGACGGGCGATTCTTTTGTGCAGGCGCCGAGCACGATGACCAGCACGAGGAGCGGCACGATCAAGCGGCTTTTCATCGGGAACCTCCGTTTCTTCTGGCTCATTTAAGCAAGTGCATGGCGCTTTCAGCTTCATCCCACGGAACGGCATAGCCTTTTCCTTTCGCGCAGAAGATCGAGGAAGAGGAATAGTCCGGGTCGGCGTCTTTGTCGTAGCCGATCGCCTCGATGACATTTTCGGAGTTATGGCATTCCTCGTAGCCGCCGGGGCGGAGGGAGAGGGAGCCTTTGCCGTTTGTGAATGAGGCGAATCTGGCAGGGTAGTCCATAAACGTTGCGACCGGAACCCTGCCGGTGATGAGGGCCAGGCCGTCTTCGGTTTCCGGCGGGTCGAACCGGCCGTTTGCCTGCTGGAGGTCGGACAGGATCCGGCCCATCAGCTCGGCAGGGATTTTCACCTTTACATCGTAGACCGGCTCCAGCAGGACATTGTCCGCTTTTTCGAGCCCCTGCCGGAGTGCGCGGAGCGAGGCTTCACGGAAGTCCCCGCCGGATGTGTGTTCATTGTGTGCGCGTCCCGTCAGCAGGGTGATGTCCAAATCCGTGAGCGGAGAACCGGTGAGAAGGCCCCGATGCGGTTTTTCGGTCAGCGTCTGTCCGACGAGATTCTGGTATCCGGGGGCGAGGTCGTTCGGATGGCATTTGCTCTCAAAGGAAATGCCGGCACCGCGTGCGGCCGGCTCCAGCCCGAGATGCACTTCCGAATAATGCCGGAGCGGTTCGAAATGACCGTATCCGTTCACGCCGGACCGGATCGTTTCTTTGTACAGGATCGCCGGCTCGCCAAACGAGATATCGGCTCCGAACCGCTCCTTCACCACGTCCTTCAGTACATCCAGCTGGATCGTGCCCATCACATGGATGCGGATTTCCCTGGCATGCGGGTCCCAGATGACGGACAGAGACGGGTCTTCGGCGTCGAGCATCATGAAGTGCTCCAGCATGTCCTTCGGAGAAATGACCGGATCGAACCGGACGGCTGCGGACAGGGCGGGGATGAGGCCGAAGCCGGTCCGGTCCCCGGAGGTGCCGATCTGTTCGCCCGCCCGGACGTCGGACAGCCCCGTGACGGCGATCAGTTCTCCGGCACGGGCGGTGTTCTGCGCCGCGAATTTCCGGCCGCTGTATTTTCGGATCTCCGTAATTTTTTCTGTTTTGCCGTGCAGGGACACTTCATCCCGGACGGAGAGGCGGCCGCTGAGCACTTTCAGGAATGTGAGCCGCCGGCCGCCTTCATCATGTTGGATCTTATAGACGCGCGCGGCAAACGGTGCGTCTTCGTTCCATTCGGCCCCGGTCAGGAGATCGAGCCACTTGAGGAAATCGGTGACACCGGTGTCCTGCAGCGCCGAACCGCTTACCGCAGGGAAGATCCGGCGCTCCCGGACCATCTTTTTCATCACCTCGAGCCAGCGTTTCTCGTCGTAGTCATCATCCAGGTAGCTCTCAAGGAGTTCCTCGTCCCGCTCGGCGATCCATTCAACCAGTTCCGGCGAGAGCCCGTCATCAAGCAGACAGACATCGTCGCTTAACGTCCGGCGGATCTCCCGGAGGACGGCGGCAACGTCCGCACTTTCCCGGTCGGTCTTGTTCAGGAACAGGAACGCCGGCACTTCATGCTTCTGGAGCAGGCTCCAGACCGTTTCGGTATGCCCTTCCACGCCGTCCGCCGCACTCACGATGACGATCGCCGCGTCCATCACGCCGATCGCCCGCTCCATCTCCGGAGAGAAATCGACATGGCCCGGCGTGTCGATGAGCGTGTATTCGGTACCGTTGAACCGGAACACCGCCTGATCGGCGAATACGGTGATCCCGCGGCTTTTCTCGATATCATGGCTGTCGAGAAACGCGTCTTGGTGATCAACCCGGCCGCGCTTCCGGATTGCTTCGGTATGGTAAAGCAATTGCTCGGAAAACGTCGTCTTGCCGGCATCAACATGTGCCAGAACCCCGATCGTTTCATACATGTTCAATCACTTCTTCCTCTTGCGGATTCAATAGTGGTTTCAGTATAGCAGACGGCGGGGGACTGAAAACGGGGGAGCGTTGTTTATCTGGGGGGAATGTTGTTTATCTAAGGGGAAACGTTGCGTATCTAAGGGGGAACGTTGTTTAACTTCGGGGAAACGTTGCGTATCCGGGACGGAACGTTGTTTATCCGAGGGGAAATGTTAATTATCTTCGGCGAAACTCTTCCGGCCGAGCCGTCTGTTTTCTGTCGTTCCCGTCTCATAAAGTGGCTTTCTTCGGGATTCGCCTTTATCATAGAAGGAATCGGAATCAAAGGGGAACATGCTTTATGAAAAAGAAACCAAATGTCACGCTCATTACATTGCTCGTCAATCTGTTCATCGCCTTCATGGGGATCGGGCTTGTCATTCCCGTGCTTCCGGCGATCATCAACGAACTCGGCATGTCCGGCCAGTCGGCGGGCAATCTGGTGGCGGCCTTCGCCGTCACCCAGCTGATTGCATCGCCGATCGCCGGGCGCTGGGTCGACGCGATCGGGCGGAAACCGATGATCGTCATCGGCCTGATTTTATTCAGCGCCTCGGAATTGCTGTTCGGGCTCGGCCAGTCGGTCTGGGTGCTGTTCGCGTCCCGCCTGCTCGGAGGAGTGAGTGCGGCGTTTATCATGCCAGCGGTCACGGCATTCATCGCAGACATCACCACGATGGAGGAACGGCCGAAAGCGCTCGGGTTCATGTCCGCCGCGATTTCCACCGGCTTCATCATCGGGCCGGGGATCGGCGGGTTCCTTGCGGAGATCGGGACGCGTGTGCCGTTCTTCGCCGCTGCGGTGCTTGCTTTCGTGGCCGCCGCGTTCTCGTTCATCGCCCTCCGGGAGCCAACGCGGCAGGAGATGGAGGAAGGGACGGTGGAAATATCCGGATTCCGCCGGATTTTCAAGCCTGTTTATTTTATCGCCTTCCTGATCATCTTCATCCTGTCGTTCGGGCTGGCGTCGTTCGAGTCGCTGTTCGCGCTGTTCGTTGACCACAAATTCGGCTTCACTCCGAAAGATATTGCGATCATGGTAACGGGCGGGGGCATCATCGGCGCGGTCGCACAAGTATGGCTGTTCGACCGGCTGGACAAGTGGCTCGGCGAAATCCGGCTCATCCGCTGGTGCCTGATCGTGTCCGCCGTCCTCGTGTTCTGCGTGACACTCGTTTCGTCGTATGTGCTCATCCTGCTCGTCACGATGACCGTGTTCGTCGGGTTCGACCTCGTGCGTCCGGCCGTCACGACGTATCTCTCGAAAGTCGCGGGCAACGAGCAGGGGTTTGCCGGAGGCATGAACTCGATGTTCACGAGCCTCGGCAACGTTTTCGGCCCGGTCATCGGCGGCCTGCTGTTTGACATCAAGCTCGATTTTCCGTTTTACTTTGCCACCCTCGTCCTGTTCGGAGGCGTGATCCTCTCGCTGTTCTGGAAAAAGCCTCCTATGAATAAAGTCAGCCCTACAGCCTCTCAGTGAAGGGGCTGTTTTTTTCGTGTCAGGATGTTGCTGAAGGGTGGCCGGCGTACGAGTGACGCAAGTTTGGTCCCGAGTGACGCAAGTTTGCCCTCGAGTGACGCAAGTTCACGTCCGAGTGACGCAAGTTTGCCCCCGAGTGACGCAAGTCTACGCCTGTGTGACACCCTCCTCCGGCTGAACCTCTTCATATGTAACTTATTGGTGGATATTGACGGATTCGGCCGGAACCGATAATATTATATTAAGAAAACGTTTTCATTCGGAAAAATCAATGACTTTAGCCATGCAACCAGAAGGAGGACACCTATGAAATTGGCAAGAAACATCATGATTGCACTGATTGCCGGAGTGGCGGCAGGTCTTGTGCTGAATCTTTTTGCACCCGGTATTTTCGGCAAGGCAGATCTATTCTTGTTCCAGCCGCTCGGCACCATCTTCCTAAGCCTGATGAAGATGCTTGTCGTGCCGGTTGTCTTCATCTCGATCGCGCTCGGCGTAGTCGGTCTCGGCGATCCGAAGAAGCTCGGGAAGATCGGCATCAAGACAGTCGGCTATTTCCTTATCACGACCGCCATTGCGATTGTGCTCGCCCTGAGCCTCGCCCTCATCTTCAAGCCGGGGGCGGCCGGTGATTTCGGCACCCACGATGCGGAATACGTGGCGAATGAGGCACCGCCGATTTCCGACACGCTGCTCGGCATCATCCCGACGAACCCCTTCCAGGCGATGGTCGAGGGAAATATGCTTCAGGTCATCTTCTTTGCAGCGCTCGTCGGGTTTGGCCTGACGATGCTCGGCAAGAAGACGGAAAAAGTGACGGAGCTGTTGCAGCAGGCGAATGAACTCGTCATGTTCCTGATCACGTTTGTCATGAAATTCGCTCCTTATGGCGCGTTCGGCCTGATCGCCTCGGCTATCGGCAGTCAAGGCTACGACGCCTTGAAGGCGATGGGCCTGTATATGGCGGTT
>NZ_LN651371.1:357422-372226 GCF_000826125.2 Bhargavaea cecembensis | reverse complement strand
TTCTTCAAGACCTTCACCCCGCCGCAAGTCGTGGCGTTCAGTACGGCGAGCTCCGCCGCTACGCTGCCGCTTTCCATGAAGACTGCACAGGAGAAGCTGAAAGTGCCGGAGTCGATTTCTTCTTTCGTCCAGTCGCTCGGCGCGACGATCAATATGGACGGAACGGCGATCATGCAGGGGGTCGCGGTCGCCTTCATCGCCCAGGCGTACGGAATCGATCTTACGACCGGACAGCTCGTGACGGTCGTCCTGACGGCGGTGCTCGCAAGCATCGGGACGGCGGCCGTGCCGGGTGCAGGCCTGATCATGCTGGCGATGGTCCTCACATCGGTGGGGCTTCCGGTCGAGGGGATTGCGCTTGTGCTCGGCGTCGACCGGCTGCTTGATATGATCCGGACATCAGTCAACATCACGGGCGATGCGGCATGCGCCCTCATGATCGCGCAGTCCGAAGGCGTCCTCGGGGAACCTGACACGGAAGACGCCGTCATCAACAAGGAAGACCGCACGGCAGAACCGGTAAATTAAACGAAGAAAACGGCCCGCTCAAATCAGAGCGGGCCGTTCTTTGATCAGTCAAGCGGAATGTCGGTGACCGGGCCCCCGTCCGCCGGCATTTGCTTCAGATGGAAGTCGGGCCGGCTCGTGGCGAAGCCGGTGTTTTCCAGGAACCAGATCATCTCGCCACCGGGGCCTGCAATCGGCTTGCCGGCATGGGTTTTGAGCCGGGTCAGCTGCCTGCTTTTTCCGGAGGCCCGGTCAAAGCGGAACAGTTCATATTCGAAGATGCCGCTGTCCGAAGTCTTTGCTACGGCCTGGTAAATGATGTCGCCGTCAGGGAGGATCAGGAAGTCGTACACATCTTCTGAAACATCGAGGTCCACTCGTTCCGGAGTGCCGCCGCCGCTCGCCACCCGGTAGATGCCCAGTTTGGCCTCGAACGTTTCCTCGGCCGTCTCCGCCTCCTCGTCCCCGAACATCGAGAAGAAGACCGAATCACCCGCCGGCACGTTGAGCGACTGCATCTCGTAGGCCTTCAAGTCGGTGAGTGCTTGCATGCTCCGGTCGGACAGGCGGTACAGATGAACATCGAAATCATGAGGATGCGGAGCGGCGACAGGGGAGTAATTTTCAAACACGGCGGCCCGGAGCAGGTAAAGCCGGTCGGGGTCATCCGGATCGAACCGGATTTCCGTGATCATTCCGTCGTCCTCGAGCGCCGCCTCGTCGGTCCCGCTTTCCGTGTCGAGGAACCGGACTGTGCTGGAGACGCCCTTCGTCGGATCCTTCGGCACGACCGAATAGGCGATCGTGCGTCCGTCCGGTGAAAATGAAAGATCCGCGATGCGCCGGTCCGTCGCCGTTTCGGCCAGCGGGCCGGAAAGGGTGCCGTCCGGATTCCGGAGATGGATGCCGGCCTTCCCTTCCGAGTAGGACACGTATCCGATCGTCCCGTCTGTTGCAGCGTCAAAGGCATCCGACAATCCTTCCGCTTTTTCTTCTTCCGGTTTCTGCAGCATGAACCCGGCGGCAACCGAGGCTGCGGTAGCGGCCGCGATCAGCACGAGGGCGATCAGCAGCGATCGTCTCATTATCGATTCCCTCCTTCAAGGGACCCGGAAGAACAGGAGCAATCCGGCGATGAGGCCGGCCAGCTGGACTCCGGTGATCCCGTATGCAGTCTTAACAAACCCTTTTGATAACAGCAGGCCCTGGGCCAGGTAAGTGAGCGCCCAGAAGCCGGCCGGGACGAGGGCGAATAGCCAGAAACGGTCGGTGCCGTCGGTGAACGCGAAATACACCCATAGCAGGAACAGGGAAGCGGCGACCGACAGAACGCCTGTCGTGACATTCATCAGGTTGATCGTGATGTCGTGCTTTTCAAGCGATGCCCTCCGGGTCCGGTAGTCATAAGCGGATGTCCGGTAGATCAGGGCCAGGCAAAGCAGGATCAACAGCCAGCCGGCCGCAGCCAGGATTCCGCCCGGCTTTCCGGATGAGCCCGAGGCGAGCATCGTTCCGGCGAGCAGCACGGCAAGCTGGAGCAGAAACATGGAATTCAGCGCAAAGCGGCGGTTTAGGGCGGACGGCGGATCCATCGCGAAGACGAGCAGCAGGCCGCCGGAAGCCGAACTGAGAATGAGCCAGACGGGACTGGCGCTCCAGTCGGAAAACAGGACCGCATAAAACACCGCAAACCCGAACAGCAGGGAACCGGCTGCCAGCGAAAGGATCATGGCCCGGCGGTACGGATAAAGCGCCTGCTGGATCTGGCGGCCGACGGTCCGTCGGTCCCCGAACCGCAACATTGCCTGTTTTTCCGCTTCCGCATCGGACAGCCCTTCCCGGACAAGCTGCCTGAACGTTTCATCCAGATGGCCCGCCAGTTCTTCGGCCAGGTCGCGGCGCTCCCCGCGGGTCCCGTCCGTCTGATCGGAGATCTCTTTTGCAAAGCGGAGCAGCACGGGTCTCATTGCAGCCCCTCCGCCGTCTTGCGGATCAGCGAGTCGACCTGGTTCCAGCTTTCCATCTTCTCCGCCACCGCCTCTCCTCCTTTATCGGTGAGGCGATAATATTTCCGCCTTTGTCCCGTCCCTTCAACCCAGTAGGATTCCACCCAGTTTTTCCGTTCGATCCTTTTCAGCGCCGCGTACAGCGTTCCTTCGCTCATTTCATAGGCACCGCCGCTCAATTCATGGACGAGCTGGACGATTTCATAGCCGTACAGGTCCTTTCGGCGGAGCAACGACAGGAGCAGCAGATCGATGCTGCCTTTCAGCATCTCTTTTTCCATCGGAATTCCTCCCTGAGCTGTTTCGTGCATTGTAATACGAGGTACATCGTAATGCAAGGTAAATGGTCAATGAAAATCCCTCAGTCGAAGAATAAAACTCCATATAGAGTGAAGTCTGAAATATTAGTTATCTTATTGACATATGGACAAGTCCGCAATTATAATATAAAGAAAGCGCTTACATCGTCAGTCGGGGGAAATGGCAAACAACCAGAATGGAGGGGTCCGGATGAAGTTGGCGAGGAATATCCTCATTGCACTCGTTGCCGGTGTCTTGGTCGGTCTTGTCCTTAATCTGTTTGCGCCGGGTGTCTTTGTGAAGGCGGATCAGTTCTTGTTCAAGCCTCTCGGAACGATCTTCCTGAACCTGATGAAAATGCTCGTCGTTCCTGTTGTATTCATCTCCATCGTGCTCGGGACGGTCGGAATCGGTGACCCGAAGAAGCTGGGCCGGATCGGGATGAAGACAATCGGCTATTTCCTCATGACGACTGCCGTGGCGATCGTGATCGCGCTCTCCATCGCGCTCGTCGTGAAGCCGGGGGCAGGCGGAGGATTCGAGACGGAAGGAGCGGTATACGAGGCGCAGGAAGCGCCGCCTGTCGCGGATACGCTCCTTGGGATCATCCCGACGAACCCGCTGACCGCGATGGCGGAAGGAAACATGCTGCAGATCATCTTCTTCGCGGCGCTTGTCGGATTCGGGCTTGCCATGCTCGGGGAAAAGACGGACCGGCTGAAGCTGCTGTTCGAACAAGGCGACCGGCTTGTCATGTTCCTGATCACGTTCATCATGCGGTTTGCGCCGTACGGGGCATTCGGTCTGATCGCGTCGGCGGTGGGCAGCCAGGGATATGATGCGCTCCGGGCGATGGGGCTTTATATGGGCGTGGTGCTCGGTGCGCTCCTCGTCCACTCGATTATCGTATATGGCGGTTCGGTCGCCGTGCTCGGGAAGCGGAATCCGGTGTGGTTTTTCAAAAACTTCTTCCCGGCACAGGTCGTGGCGTTCAGCACGGCAAGCTCCGCAGCCACCTTGCCGATTTCGATGAAAACCGCACAGGACCGGCTGAAAGTGCCGGAGTCGATCAGCTCATTCACCCAGTCGCTCGGAGCGACGATCAACATGGACGGCACGGCGATCATGCAGGGGGCGGCCGTCGTGTTCATCGCCCAGGCGTTCGGGATCGATCTGACGATGGGGCAATTGCTCACGGTCATCCTCACGGCGGTTCTTGCGAGCATCGGGACGGCTGCCGTGCCGGGCGCCGGGCTCATCATGCTGGCCATGGTCCTTACGTCGGTCGGGCTTCCGGTAGAGGGGATCGCACTCGTACTCGGCGTCGACCGTCTGCTCGACATGGTCCGGACGGCCGTCAACATCACGGGCGACGCGGCATGCGCAGTTGTCGTATCCCAGTCGGAAGGCACGCTCGGCGAACCGGATGCAGAAGGGGCAACGCCGGAAGTCGAGACCGTCTGAAATGGGAGAACAAGAAAACGCAGGACCGGGTCGGACCGGTGCCTGCGTTTTTTGGTGGTCAGGAGATCAAGCGATAAAGATAACGTTTTGCCGGATAAAGATAACGCTCTGCGGGATAAAGATAATGCTTCCGGCGATCAAGATAACGCTACCCGGAAAATCCGCTTTTGAGGCGCATTTTCCAGTGGTTAATCGGCTTCATCCCGAAGGCGGTACAGCTCGTCCACCGGAATGAACAGGCCGACCGTGCCCTCCGTTTCGTGGTTCAGCGTGGCGAAAATGATTCCGATCACCCGGCCGTCCCGGTTGAAGACCGGGCTTCCGGAGTTGCCCCGGTAAACCGGTGCTTTCATCATGATCACCGGCCGGTCAAGCCCGTCCAGGCGGATCGGGCCGATGACGGTCCCCTCATTGGCCACGCCCCGGAAACTGAGCGGGTTCCCGATGAACGTGACGGGATCGCCTTCGATCAGGTTCATCGAGTCCGCCAGCTCTAGGGAGGGGAGGCTGGATTGTCCGGTCTCAAGCACGGCCAGGTCCGATCCCGGATACGTCTCCGTCACATCCGCCGGGAACCGCCGGTCATCCGACGTCACGACCGACACCCGGTCATGGCCTTCCACGACGTGATGGTTCGTCAGGACGGTTCCGTTTTCCGAAATCAAGAACCCGGTGCCCGAGCCGTCGGACGTGACGATCGACACGATGGATTCTTTCTGCGTCTGGACAATCTCCTGTTCTGATAATCTGGACGATGTGCGGAGGAAATCCACCGCGGCAATCGGATACAGTTCGAAGATGAAAGCGAATGTGCTGACGACCATGGCGGCCGAGATCAGCCAGATCATCATCTTTGTGCCGAACGACGGCTTGCGGGGGCGGCTGCGCTCGATGTGTTCCTTGGCGAGGGCTTCGCGCTGCGCTTCAAGGACAAGCCTTCGGATCTCCTCATCTTCGGGGTCCGGCGCCTCCTCATCATCCACTTCCGCTTCACCGGGAAGGGAATCGCCATCATCCTCTCCGGGAAATCCATATTGGTCATCGGGGTCATCGATCGGTTCATTCGACCCTTCGGCGATCGAGTCCCAGATCACCCAGTCATCGGGTTCCCAGATGTCATCCTCGCCGTCGTCCCAATAATCGTCCTCGTCTTCCCGTGCTTCTTCATCCAGGTCTTGTTCTCGTCTGTGCGGAGGCGGCTCTTCACTATGATTTAATCCGCGGGGCCGGTCCTCCCGATCATCATGTCGATCCATCATTTCCCACCTTCGTGCAATCATTGCTTTCATTATACATGAGGAGGCGGTGCGGGTCTTTTTGGGCCCGGGGCAAGAGACGAAAAAGCGGCCGCCCGAGGGCATCCGCCGGCGGCACATTCGTCAGCTCCGTATCGAGCAGAACAGGCGGTGCAGTGCCTTGAATATGATGGCGAGCGCAAAGAGCGCGATCACCAGCACAACGAGAATCGCCAGTGTCCCGAGCACCCCGGTCAGCAGGAGCACTGCAGGCAGGAGAAAAACGAGCCCGAGCAGCGCGAAGCCGGCCAGGATGGCCAGAAAGTAGAGGCTGATCAACGGGTTGCAAGAGCATGAGCATTGCGACATGATATTCACCTCCTCCACCTATCGTATGCCGTGCGGCAGTCGACAGCGGGGCGATTGGCGGGGAAGTGATGATCATGTCGTAGATTTTGCGTAAGTCTATCAGCCGTTTCCGCAAGTTGACGCTCACCCCGCAGGGAGGTTGAATGATGAATGTGATCGCAGGGGGCGTGAGTGTGATCGGAGAGGCCGTGAGTGTCATCGCATGAGGCGCGAGTGTGATCGGAGAGGCCCCGAGTGTGATCGCAGGGATTCCGGAGCCGTTATTCAGCCGTTTTCGTTTTCCTCTCCGGGGCTTGTTCCTCGGATGGCGGCTTCTGCCAGGGCGCCGATGGTCATGTCGTCCGCCGGCGGATTGTGGAGGCCCGCCCGGACGTTCCGGTAAAGGCGCTGGAGAGGGTTCGTTCGCTGAAGGCTCTGTGCACCGACGATCCGCATGGCTTTGTCGACGATGGAGATCGCTGCATTCGTGACGGTCGTTTTCGCTGCGGGCACTTCATTTGCAAGGAATGGCCGGCGGGCTTCATCGTCGTAGGCGTCTGCCACGCTGTAGATCAGATGGCGCGCCTGCAGGAGCTCCAGCTCGATTTCGCCGAGAAGCCGGCGCACGTTCGGCAGTTCGCTGATCGGGCCTTTGATGCTGTTCGGCGCATGCTTGCCGGCAAATGACACCGCATAGTCCCGTGCCGCCTGGGCGATGCCGAGGTAAGTGGCGGGGATATGGAGGAGCCAGCCGTCGAATTTCGGACCGGACCCTTTTCCGGGAAGTTCGACGAGCGCGCTCTGGTCGGCCCTGACTTCATCCAGCACGAGGTCGTGGCTGCCGGTCCCCCTCATGGAAATGACGTCCCACGTCTCCTCGACGGACAGGCCGTCCAAGTCTTTGTGAAGGAGGAAAAAGCCGATCTGCTCCTTGTCTTCAACCCATGCGGAGGTGAGGAAGTAGGTAAGGGCGGGGGAGCCGGTCGTGAAGGCTTTCCGTCCGCTGATCACGTAGCCGTCTCCGTCCCGGACGGCCACCGTGCCGGGGCGTCCTCCGCGCGACGGGCTTCCGGTGAGCTTTTCGCTCACTGACCGGTTGATGAGCGCTCCGCCAAGAAGTTCCTCGGCCAGGAAGCGGCGCATGTCCCCGCTCCACTCGCGCTTGTCGAAAATGCTGCCGGGAACGCCGAAATTCCACCCGACCGAGAGGGAGACATTTTCATCATATTTGGCGAGCGTTTCCTGGAACAGCACCATGTCATGGACGCCGATCCCCGATCCTCCGTATGCAGAAGGGACGGCGAGCGCCGTGTAGCCGGAGTCGGCCAGCGTCCGGATCTGCTCGACGGGATAGATTCCTTCCTCATCACGTTTTTGCGCATCTTCGGCAAACCGTCCTCCGATCCGGCTGAGCCGGTCCACCCAGTCTTTCTGAAATTCATTTTGTATCCATAAGTCCATGATCGGTCTCCTCCTCTTGGTAGATGTTCATATTGAAAAGTATAGAGGAACGGCCCGTTTGTTTCATAAGAAAGAACCCGGATGCCTGGGAGCATCCGGGAGATGTGCACTTCAACTTATAAACCACCCGGCCGTTTCATGAAATCCGGGAGCCCCGTTCAGGCAGCGGTTGCGGCCGGCTTCAGGGCTTTCGCCGAAACCGCAATGACCAGGAAGAAGGCGGCCCCCATCAGTCCGGCGTCCAGCAGGAGCGGAACCCCCCAGTTCCCGGATGCATCGCGGATGACCCCCGACACGACCGGCGAGAGGATCGCCCCGATTTCGGCAATCAAGTTCAACATGCCGAACATCGAACCGCGCTGTTCGGCAGGGGCCAGGTCGTTCGCCAGTGCATGGGCGACCGGGTGGGAGGAGAAGAAGAACAGGCCCGAAACGAACAGCAAGACCGAAAGAACGACCGGATGATGGAAACCGGCCATGACATACCCGGCGAAGACAAAGGTCAGGGCGGTCACGATGGCCAGCTGGGTGGCCAGGACATTCCGCCGACCGTTCGGCTTGACGGCCGCCCGGTCTGAGATCATCCCTCCGAGCGGGAATCCGATCACGCCGGCAAGTCCGTTGAAGGATGCCACCAGGGCTGCGGTGACGAGCGCGCTGCCGCCGAAGTCCTGTACGATCGACACTGCCCAGAAACCGTAAAACCAGAGATGCCACATGATCGGGATGAAGACGAGATAAATGAGGAACAGATTGCGGTTTTTTAAGATCGGTTCAATTTCTTCCTTCTTCCTTCTGTACAGAAAGATGATCAGGACCGGGCAGAGCGCAGTCAGCATGAGCGCAATGCCGATGTCTGATACTCCGAAGCGTGTGGCGACCACGTAGATGCCGAGCACGATGGCGAGGAAGACGGCGCAATAGCCGAAGAGCGGCGGCAGGGCCTTCCTGTATTCGGCCTTGACGCCCGGCGAAGAGTGATCGGTGCCCGGTGCCCATTGCTTCGGCTTCAGGAACCGGGCGATGAGCACGCCGGAAATGATCGTAATCCCGCCAAGGACAAAAAACGGAATCCGCCAGGCATCTTTGCCGAAGTAAGGTTCCGCCCAGCCGAGCAGGAGCGGCACTCCGAGCGTGGCGACCGTAAGTCCCATCGAAACCCCGATCAGCGCGATGCCCATCCCGAGGCCGACTTTCTCCGGAGGCGAATGGTAGGCGATGTATGAACGGTCGTTTGAATAGAAGACCCCTTCGCCCAGGCCGAGCAGCACACGGAAGATGATAAATGTCAGAAGTCCTCCCGCAATTCCGGTCAAAATCGTTGCCACGCCCGCCCAGAAAATACTCAGGACGATGATCGCCCGGTAGCCGAACCGGTCTCCGAGAAACCCGCCCGGGGATTGCGTCAGCATGAATCCCGCAAAGAACAGGCTGCCGACAAGTCCGCCGATTGCATGCGGATTTGAAACATCCGCAAAAAACGCCACTTCATGTTCGATCATGTACGAGATGATCGGCCCTGTCGCCGTACGGTCGATATAGGAGACGAACCAGCCGAGGAACAGCATGCCCCAGATGGTGTGGTAATGTTTCCAGCCTTCTTTTCTGCTCATTTCTGTCACTCCATCCGAATGGTTTTCTGGTCGGAGCGAATGGAAAATGCCCCGCTTGGCGCGGGGCATGGCCTTCCGTCGCTCTCATGTCCGGCGCATATGCGCCTCCGGAATTGGCACCTTTCCCGTCAAGGGGTGGTTGCCGGGCTTCATCGGGCCGGTCCCTCCGCCGCTCTTCATAAGAGTATTCAATTCTCGATGCGGTCCTCGGCTGTCCGGGACCCGATCACCCGGTCACCGGGACTCTTTTCCCCATACATCTTCTGCAATCTTCACCACGTGACGGATCTTTGCCCACTGTTCCTCTTCGGTCAGGTTGTTGCCCTCTTCCGTCGAGGCGAAGCCGCACTGCGGGCTGAGAGCGAGCTGCTCAAGCGGGATATACTCGGCGGCCTCCCGGATGCGGGCCTTGATCGCTTCTTCGTCTTCCAGTTCGGGGCGTTTTGACGTCACGAGTCCGAGCACGACGGTCAGGTCGGGGCGGTTGACGAAGCGGAGCGGTTCGAAACCGCCGGAGCGCTCATCGTCGAATTCCAGGAACAGGCCATCCACATCCAGTCCGCCGAAGATGACTTCCCCTGCGCGCTCGTAGCCTCCGCTCGTGAAGTACTGGGAACGGAAGTTGCCCCGGCAAATATGCATCGTGACGAGCAGGTCATCGGGCCGTCCGGCAATGGAGCCGTTGATGGCCCCGGCGAACTTGTGGATGAGCTCGTCCGGATCCGATCCCAGCGCCCGCACCCGGTCCCGCTCTTCTTCCGTGAAGAAGGAAGTCCATGCCGTGTCATCAATCTGAAGGTACCGGCAGCCGGCTGCGTATAAATCTTTGATCAAAGCGTTGTAGGCGGCGGTGACATCTTCGTATACGTCTTCATGCTTTTCGTATGCGTCTGTTTCAAGCGCTGCCCGGGCAAAGATGAGGTTCGGACTCGGGATCGTAAACTTGACGGTCGTTCCTTCGCCCGCTATCGCCTTCAGAGATTTGAAGTGGTCGATAAACGGATGATGACCGCTGTAGCCGACTTTTCCCACGACCCGGATTCCGACAGGCCGTGTCTGAACGGCGTTGAACTTGCGGACGCCATCGGGTGTCTCATACAGTTCCACACCATCCAAACCGGCGAGAAAGTCGAGGTGCCACCAGCTGCGCCGGAATTCTCCGTCCGTGACACCGTGGATGCCGTTCGCTTTCTGGGCCTCCACGAGCCGCTTGATCTCTTCGTTCTCGACGGCGGTCAGTTCTTCTCGGGAGATCTCCCCGTCCTGGAACTTGATGCGGGCTTCTTTGAGACGGGCGGGACGGAGGAAGCTGCCGACATGATCTGCCTTGAATGGTGCGCGAGTTTGTGTGGCTTTCTTTGTCTGAGTGGTCATTTGGATTCCCTCTTTCTTTTTGTTGGTGGATGGGTCTTATGTTGCCGGTACGGCAGTGTTGCCGATCTTCTGCCGGGCCAGTTCAAATGCCCGCGCCAGATCGGCGATCAGATCGTCCGCGTCTTCGATGCCGACCGACAGGCGGAGGAGCGAGTCGTCGATGCCCCGGCGTGTCCGTTCTTTCTGCGGGATGTCGGCGTGCGTCTGGGTCGACGGGTAGGTGATGAAGGTTTCGACGCCGCCGAGGCTTTCGGCGAAGGCGATGAGTTCCAGGTTTTCGAGGAGCGGGGCGACGAGAGCCGGATCCCTCACACGGAGCGACAGCATCCCGCCTCTGCCCGGGTACAGCACTTCCTTCACCGAAGGTTCGGATCGGAGCCGCTCCGCGATTTCCCGGGCATTCGCTTCGTGCTGGCGCATGCGGAGCGGGAGGGTTTTTAGCCCGCGGATCACAAGCCACGAGTCGAACGGGGAGAGGACGGCGCCTTCGGCATTATGGTGGGCGGCAAGCTGTCCGCACAGGTCCTCTCCTTTTGCGACGACAAGGCCGGCGAGGACATCATTATGGCCGCCAAGGTATTTTGTTGCGCTATGGACGACGATATCGGCGCCGAGCACAATCGGCTTCTGCAAGATCGGGGTGTAGAACGTATTGTCCACGATGAGCAGCAGACCGTGCTTTTTGGCAATCTTGCCGTAGATCTCCAGATCGATCTCCTGGAGGAGCGGGTTGGTCGGTGATTCGATGAACAACGCCTTCGTGCCGGCCGTGATGGAGCGCTCGACCTCGGACGGGTCGTCAAACGGCAGATAATCGACCGGAATGCCGTACTGTCTCCGGTAATGCTCGAACAGCCGGTACGTACCGCCATACAGATCTTCGGGAGCGAGAATCCCGTCACCCGGGCGGAACAGGGAAAGGACGAGGCCGATCGCCGCCATGCCCGAGCTGCAGGCGAATGCCGCGTCGCCTTCCTCCAGTTCCGCAAACCCTTCTTCAAGCAGTGCGCGCGTCGGGTTTTTCGTCCTGGCATAGTCAAAACCGGTCGACCGGCCGAGTCCCGGATGCTCATAGGCCGTGGACAAGTGGATGGGCGGATTCACCGCACCGGTCCGGGGATCTGTACGATTCCCGAGCTGGGCGAGTAGCGTGGAAGTATTTCTTTTCGTCATGGTCGCCTTCCTTTCGTGAAATAATAAAACCGGACCCTCATAACAAGAAGAGGGCCCGGCTGGTCGCGTGGTCATCTTCTCATCTCCCGGATCCGTCTGGGGATCCGCTGGAATTAGCACCATCGCCCGCAGGCAGGTTGCTGAGACATCAAAGGGCCAGTCCCTCCGTCTCTCTGGATAAGAATCAGTTATGGAATTGTTTGAAAATTTCATTGAACCCACTTTACCATCATCCAAGAAGAGAAACAAGACCTAAAATTCATTTAAATAATTGCAAGGGCTTACAATGCGGGAAGTCTCGGCTTCAAGGCATATCACCGGATTTATGGGGCATAATCTTGTATGATAGGCATAGCATCGATATGAAGGAGTCCTAAAAATGACCATCAAAGTAAAAGCCATCATCGGGAGCACGAGCTCCGCTTCTTATAACCTGAAAGTCGTCGAAACCATGCGCCGCCGCTATGAAGGCAAGCTCGACATCACGCCGGTCTTCATCAATGCGCTGGAGCCGTTCGCGATCGACATCGAAAACGACCCGACGCCGAATGTGCTTGATTTCAAGGCGGACGTCGCCGACTCGGATGCCGTTCTGTTCGCCGTTCCGGAGTATAACTTCTCGATTCCGGGCACACTGAAAAATGCCATCGACTGGATGTCGCGCGGCGAACTCATCCTGCAGGGCAAGCCGGCGTTCATCATCGGCGCCTCGATGGGTCAGCTCGGCTCTGTCCGCGCCCAGCAGCACCTCCGCGAAATCCTGTCGAATCCGAATCTGGCGCCGGCAATCCTGCCTCAAAACGAGGTGTATATCGGCGCCGTTCATACGAAGCTCGACGATGACGGCAACCTGTCGGACGAGACGACACTCGCGTTCCTCGACAAAGTGGTCGACAACTTCATCAAGTTCTATGAAAAAGAGGCGGCCGCAACCGTCCGTTAAGTATCCAATCCCGCATCTCCCTCCGGAGCATGCGGGATTTTTGGTTGTCGCGCAGTAGTTGCGGGTAACTTATATGAGAGAAGGAGGGATTCAGTTGGATAAAAACAAAAAACACCAAAACGGCCCGGCAAAAGAAGATGTGAAGCGATCCGAAGATCCGGAGAAGCTGGCCCTCGGTCCGGACGATGACAATCAGTTCACCGGCATGCCGGACGGCAAGATGCCCGACTTCGAACCGGAACAGAGCGGCGAGGGGCAGATGGAGCAGGCCGAAAAGAGCACGGACGAAAAGTGACGCAGATGCCGGATACCCGGACAATTCCAAAACGCACAACGGCGTTCAGGCGACCGTTGTGCGTTTTGTTTTGATTAGTCCCGCAGAGTTCTCAATGGCTCTGCTTGCATCAGTGGATCAGCTCAAGGAATGGGAGCCTGTATGAGAGCGGCGGATGTGATCGCTCCCGCGCAGGCTTTTTGATAGTCGTTAAAGCCTCTGCCTCTCAGATTTGGGTGAAGGGAAATCTACCGGATGCCCGGCATTCAGGGGTCCGCCTCTACAATCCTCCACCAATAAAGAGCGAAGCTTTCGGTCGGTCATCTTCAGGAAACCGCATAGCCGTGCGAGTTGCCGTATGCGGTTCAACTAGTTTTCCGCACCGTTGGACGAAACAATCGACAGGCGCCGGTAGATTCGCCCATACATAAAACTGCCGGCTGAATAGATTGATAAGGCAAGGAGGTGATAGAAATGAATCAACAACAAATGA
Organism: Bhargavaea cecembensis; assembly: GCF_000826125.2. GTDB lineage: Bacteria > Bacillota > Bacilli > Bacillales_A > Planococcaceae > Bhargavaea > Bhargavaea cecembensis_B. Next base: position 359,035 of record NZ_LN651371.1, on the reverse strand, counting down.
TGGATCACGCCCGGCAGGAGATGCCGGAGATGCTCCGGACGCTGGATGCCCAGATTGCGGAGGCGAGGTCGGCCGGAAACAAGGAGGAACTCCACGGCCTCCAGGCGGTCCGAAACGGGCTGACCCAGCTGGACAACAGTTTCCTCGGCAACATCGTGTTCGACCTCGTGACGGTCGAACTTCCGGAGAGATCGATTGACCGGTCCCGAATCCCATACTGGGCCGTCGCCAAAAACCGTGCCTACCTGGAATGTTGCCTGGAGTCCGCTCCGGCACATGTCCCATACGACCCGTGCGCCTGCGGACCGGCGCCGCCCAACGGCCCGACGACCTATGACGTCAAGGCCTGCGGAGAGATTGACTGGTACTTCAACATGTATCTCGACACGACGCTCAATGGTCCTTACGGAACATGCGCATCAACGAACACGCTTCCGTTCTCGGTCTCCGGGACGACCTGTGTTCACCACACGATCTGCGAAGGGACGGGACCGAACGGATTCTCCTGCCCCGACTTCTGCAACGTCTTCACCATCGCTTTGCGTTGCAAAGTCTGCCCGATCAGCCAATTGTTTGTCGAAAATAAGCTGGTCGTTGCCTATCTGATCATCCATGTTCTCCCGGACTGCAACGGCATGTCCCCGCTCTAAACCAAACATCCCGCGTCAGCGAAGTCCACACGAAGGGCCGTTCCGATATTCCGGATTGGCCCTTTGCCGCTGTCCGGCTCCGCCCGGAATTTCCACAGGCGTCCGGCTCTCCGTCAATGGTTGCACGCCGGCAGGGCAGGGTATTGGATGGATAGTGTATACTATTCGCAAACAACGTTTCGGAAGAAGGGATTTTCATGTCGACGAAGTATGCAGATGACAGCCTGATGCTCCATACCGACCTGTATCAGATCAACATGGCGGAGTCGTATTGGGCGGACGGCATCCATGAGCGGAAGGCGGTCTTTGATCTTTATTTCCGCAAGCTGCCGTTCGGGAACGGCTATGCCATTTTTGCGGGGCTGGAGCGGGCGCTCGGATATTTGCGGGAATTCCGGTTTACAGAGAGCGATATCGGCTATCTGCGGGATGAGCTCGGTTACCGGGAAGACTTCCTGTCTTATCTGGCGGAGCTCCGGTTTACCGGTGACGTCTATTCGATGGTGGAGGGGGAAGTCGTGTTCGGAAACGAGCCGCTCATCCGGGTCGAGGCGCCGCTCATCCAGGCGCAGCTCATCGAGACGGCGCTCCTGAACATCATCAACTACCAGACGCTCATCGCGACGAAGGCGAGCCGCATCAAGCAGGTCGTCAAGAATGATGTGGTCATGGAGTTCGGATCCCGGCGCGCGCAGGAGCTCGACGCGGCGATCTGGGGAGCGCGGGCGGCCGTGATCGGCGGGGTCGAGGCGACGAGCAACGTCCGGGCGGGGAAGCTGTTCGGAATCCCGGTCGCCGGAACCCATGCACATTCCCTCGTGCAGGCGTACGAAAGCGAGTACGAAGCATTCCACGCCTACGCGCGCCGCCACAAAGACTGCGTGTTCCTCGTCGATACGTACGACACGCTGAAGATTGGCGTGCCGACCGCCATCCGGGTCGCAAAGGAGCTCGGCGACAAGA
>NZ_LN651371.1:332011-356455 GCF_000826125.2 Bhargavaea cecembensis | reverse complement strand
GTCTATTCGATGGTGGAGGGGGAAGTCGTGTTCGGAAACGAGCCGCTCATCCGGGTCGAGGCGCCGCTCATCCAGGCGCAGCTCATCGAGACGGCGCTCCTGAACATCATCAACTACCAGACGCTCATCGCGACGAAGGCGAGCCGCATCAAGCAGGTCGTCAAGAATGATGTGGTCATGGAGTTCGGATCCCGGCGCGCGCAGGAGCTCGACGCGGCGATCTGGGGAGCGCGGGCGGCCGTGATCGGCGGGGTCGAGGCGACGAGCAACGTCCGGGCGGGGAAGCTGTTCGGAATCCCGGTCGCCGGAACCCATGCACATTCCCTCGTGCAGGCGTACGAAAGCGAGTACGAAGCATTCCACGCCTACGCGCGCCGCCACAAAGACTGCGTGTTCCTCGTCGATACGTACGACACGCTGAAGATTGGCGTGCCGACCGCCATCCGGGTCGCAAAGGAGCTCGGCGACAAGATCAACTTCATCGGCATCCGGCTCGACAGCGGTGATATCGCCTATCTGTCCAAGGAGTCCCGGCGGATGCTTGACGAAGCCGGCTTCCCGGATGCGAAGATCATCGTCTCCAACGATCTCGATGAGTACACGATCATGAACCTTCATCTGCAGGGTGCGAAAGTCGACCAGTGGGGCATCGGCACGAAGCTGATCACCGCGTATGACCAGCCCGCACTCGGAGCGGTCTACAAACTTGTTTCCATCGAAAACGCCAAAGGCGGGATGGAGGACCGGATCAAGATCTCCTCGAGCACCGAAAAAGTGACCACGCCGGGGATCAAGAAAGTCTACCGGATCATCGACCGGGAAAACGGCAAGTCCGAAGGGGACTACGTCACGCTCGCGGACGAGGAGCCGGAAAAGGAAACGCGCATCAAAATGTTCCACCCTGTCCATACGTTCATCTCCAAATTCGTCACAAACTTCGATGCGGTCAATCTTCACCATCAGGTCGTGAAGGGCGGGGAGATCATTTATGAACTCCCGACCCTCGACGAGATCGTGGCATTTTCCCACGGGCAGCTCGACTTGTTCTGGGACGAGTACAAACGGTCGCTCAACCCGGAGGAATACCCGGTGGATTTGAGCCAGAAGTGCTGGGACAACAAGATGCGGAACATCCACGAAGTGCGTGACCGCATCCATGAATTCGAAGCAAGCAGGCAGGAAGCGGAGTGACGGACTTCCGGTCCGACCATGAATCATGAGGAGGAGACGAAGCGATGACATTGCAGCAGGACATCATCCGTGAATTGAAAGTGAAGCCGGAAATCGATCCGGCCCGGGAGATCCGGGTCTCGGTCGACTTTATGAAGGAATATGCGCGCCGCCACCCGTTCCTTGAAGGGTTCGTCCTCGGGATCTCGGGCGGCCAGGACTCGACGCTCGCCGGGAAGCTGGCCCAGATCGCCGTCGACGAGCTGAACGGTGAAGACGGCGGCGACCGGTTTAAGTTCCATGCCGTCCGCCTGCCGTACGGCGTCCAGTTCGACGAGCAGGATGTCGATGACGCCATCGAATTCATCTCGCCTTCGGTCACCTACCGGGTGAACATCAAGCCGGCGGTCGATGCGAGCGTGGCATCCCTTGCGGAGGCGGGCGTCCACTTGACCGACTACGTCAAAGGGAATGAAAAGGCGCGCGAGCGGATGAAGGCGCAGTATTCGATCGCCGCGATGAAAAATGCGGTCGTTCTCGGAACCGACCAGGCGGCCGAGGCGCTCACGGGCTTCTATACGAAGTTCGGCGACGGGGGCGCGGACCTCGTCCCGCTCTCGCGCCTGAACAAGCGGCAGGGCAAGATGATGCTGAAGGAGCTCGGCTGCCCGGAACATCTTTATACGAAAGTCCCGACCGCCGACCTGGAAGAAGACAAGCCGGCCTTGCCCGACGAAGTGGCGCTCGGCGTCACTTATGCCGATCTGGACGCTTATCTGGAAGGAAAAGAGATTCCCGAAGAGTCGCGGAAAAAGCTCGAGGACCTGTATTTGCGTTCACGGCACAAGCGCCATATGCCGATCACCGTGTTTGATGATTTCTGGAAAAGTTGAGAGAAGCGAAGAGACGCCCGCTGCAAAAGAGCAGCGGGCGTTCTTCCGTGCGTCCCGGATTGACCGGCTGCCTCTCCTTCCTTTAGACTAGGTCTATAATATAAATTTTCCAAATAGAGCCGCCGCCAGACGGCAGGAAGACAGGTGGACCCCGATGGATGAACAACAGAAACTGCTCCGCGTGATCGAGAATATCGAACAGGTCATGATCGGGAAGCGCGAAGTCGCGGAACTGAGCGTGACGGCCCTTTTGGCGGGCGGGCATGTGCTGCTCGAAGATGTTCCCGGCGTCGGCAAAACGATGATGGTCCGGGCGCTCGCCAAGTCGGTGGGCGCCGATTTCAAGCGCATCCAGTTCACGCCCGACCTGCTTCCGTCCGATGTGGTCGGCGTGTCGATCTATAACCCGAAAGAGATGGAATTCGAGTTCAGGCCGGGTCCGGTCATGGGCAATATCGTCCTCGCCGACGAGATCAACCGGACGTCCCCGAAAACGCAATCCGCCTTGCTCGAAGGGATGGAGGAGGCGTCCGTGACGATTGACGGCCGGACGCTGCCGCTGCCGGATCCGTTCTTCGTCATGGCCACCCAGAACCCGATCGAATACGAAGGGACGTACCCGCTGCCGGAGGCGCAGCTGGACCGCTTCCTGTTCAGGATCAAAATGGGCTACCCGTCCCGTGAAGAGGAGCTCGAAGTTCTCCGGCGCGCGGAAAACCAGGCGCCGATCGAGCGGATCGAGCCGGTCATCACGCTCGGGGAGCTGCAGGAGATCCGCAAGAGGGCGGAGGGCGTCACGATCGACGACACGGTCAAGGGTTATATCGTCGATCTTTCCGAACAGACCCGGAACAGCCCGGATGTCCGGCTCGGCGTCAGTCCGCGCGGATCGATCGCCCTCATGAAGGCGGCCCGTTCGCTTGCCTTCCTCAGGGGATCCGATTATGTGACGCCTGACCATGTGCAATACCTCGCGCCCTTTGTGTTCAGCCACCGGATCATCCTGCGTCCGGAAACGCGCTATGAAGGCATCACGACGGAGGAACTGGTCGAGCGGATCGTCATCAAGACGAAGGTGCCGGTGAAAAGAGCGGGCATCCGATGAAGCTGCTCCGCAGGGCGGCTCCGCCGCTTCGGTTCGTCGGGCTGATCCTCCTGCTCGCAGGAACGTTCGCCTATGCAAAGTTCCAGGGCGGCCGGGTGAGCTGGACGGTCTTCTACATGTTGCTGCCGTTCCTCCTGTACGGCATCCTGCTGTTCGTTTATCCATTGCGGGACATCGGTTTCCGCAGGGAGCTGGAACGGCGCGAACTGCCTTTCGGAGGATCCGCGCAGGCGGAGATCACCCTCACCCGCCGTTTTCCGTTCCCGCTTCTGTATGTATCCGTCAAGGAAGAGACGAAGGAAGGCGATCCGGCCCGGAACCCCGTCCTGCTGTTCCTCTGGGGATTCCGCAGAAGGAAGAAATGGTCATACCGGACCGGACCGCTCGGCCGCGGGGAGCATGCACTGGAAGGGGTCACCGTGGAAGTGTCGGACTTTTTCGGATGGATGAAAAAATCCGTGTTCCTGCCTTCGCGGGAAACCGTCCTGGTGCTCCCTAAAGTCCTCGGAATCCGGCATTTGCCGACGGTTGCCTCGGACGGCCGCGGAGCCGCGGCCGCGGCATCCTCAGCAGTGATGGATCCGGCCGCCGCTTCCGGAATCCGCGAATACGAGCCGGGGGACCGGGTGTCGCGGATCCACTGGTCCGCCTTTGCGCGGACCGGCGATCTTTATACAAAGGAATTCGAGGACCGGCGATCCCAGGATCTGTTCCTCATCCTGGACGGCCGTCCGTCGGAAACATTCGAAGCTCAGGTCAGCCTTGCCGCGTCCCTGCTGAAACTGTCGGCCGAAAACCGTGCCGTCGCCGGTTTTGTGACGCTCGGTCCGGCCGGCGCCGCATTTCCGCTCGTGGAAGGCCTGGAGGGGCACCATGACGTGCTCCGCCACCTGGCCCGGTTTCATCCTGCCGAAGAAGGGGGTTCCATCCCCCATGAAGGACGGAGCCTCATCGGGACGGCGCGCACGATGATCGTCGTTACGGGCCGGATCTCGGCCGGATGGGTGGAACGGCTGCTCGGAGAGAGCCCGGGCGTGAGGAGCGGCCTGCTGTATTCGGTGCTGGCTCCGGGAGAGCGGCCGGACGGCGAGGCGCTGGCCGCTGCGAAAAAAGCTTCCGCACAGGGGCTGGACGTCCGGTTCGTGACGGAACGCGACTTTGAAACAGCACAGACGGAAGGGAGGGCATCATGAAAGAGAAATGGCAGAACCGGCTGTTCCTGGCAGTCGTCTACGGGCTCGTCTTCCTTCTCGTCCGGGAGTGGCTCATCCCGATCACCGAACTGACCGGGACCGGGCATCTCGGACTGTTTCTCGTGTTTGTCGGGCTTTGCTTTGCGCTCCCGCTCCTCGGCATGCCGTGGTGGGCATCCGGCCCGCTGAAAGTTGTTTTCTCGGGCTGGCTCATCGCCCATGCGTATCTTGACGGATCTCCGGGTCCCGTACGGGTGGTGCGCTTTTTCGCGGACGATTTCAGGATCAATCTGCAGGCGCTCCTGTCCGGTGGATTTGCCGGCATCACCGACGCATTCCGGACGCTGCTATTCCTCGCCCTTCTCTGGATGGCCGCCTATCTGATCCAGTACTGGATCACAACCCGGATGTCGGTGTTCCTGTTCTATGGAATGACGCTCGTCTTCATCACGGTCCTCGACACGTTCAGCCCGTACCGGGCGGATGACGCGATCCTGCGCATCCTCGTCGTCGGGCTGCTGCTGGTCGGCCTGCTGGCGATCGCCAAGCTCACGGCCGGGCATGAGCGGAAACCGCCGCTGCCGGCACTGGCGCTCATGGCGATGCCGCTCGTCCTGCTCATCGGGGCNGGGCACCATGACGTGCTCCGCCACCTGGCCCGGTTTCATCCTGCCGAAGAAGGGGGTTCCATCCCCCATGAAGGACGGAGCCTCATCGGGACGGCGCGCACGATGATCGTCGTTACGGGCCGGATCTCGGCCGGATGGGTGGAACGGCTGCTCGGAGAGAGCCCGGGCGTGAGGAGCGGCCTGCTGTATTCGGTGCTGGCTCCGGGAGAGCGGCCGGACGGCGAGGCGCTGGCCGCTGCGAAAAAAGCTTCCGCACAGGGGCTGGACGTCCGGTTCGTGACGGAACGCGACTTTGAAACAGCACAGACGGAAGGGAGGGCATCATGAAAGAGAAATGGCAGAACCGGCTGTTCCTGGCAGTCGTCTACGGGCTCGTCTTCCTTCTCGTCCGGGAGTGGCTCATCCCGATCACCGAACTGACCGGGACCGGGCATCTCGGACTGTTTCTCGTGTTTGTCGGGCTTTGCTTTGCGCTCCCGCTCCTCGGCATGCCGTGGTGGGCATCCGGCCCGCTGAAAGTTGTTTTCTCGGGCTGGCTCATCGCCCATGCGTATCTTGACGGATCTCCGGGTCCCGTACGGGTGGTGCGCTTTTTCGCGGACGATTTCAGGATCAATCTGCAGGCGCTCCTGTCCGGTGGATTTGCCGGCATCACCGACGCATTCCGGACGCTGCTATTCCTCGCCCTTCTCTGGATGGCCGCCTATCTGATCCAGTACTGGATCACAACCCGGATGTCGGTGTTCCTGTTCTATGGAATGACGCTCGTCTTCATCACGGTCCTCGACACGTTCAGCCCGTACCGGGCGGATGACGCGATCCTGCGCATCCTCGTCGTCGGGCTGCTGCTGGTCGGCCTGCTGGCGATCGCCAAGCTCACGGCCGGGCATGAGCGGAAACCGCCGCTGCCGGCACTGGCGCTCATGGCGATGCCGCTCGTCCTGCTCATCGGGGCGTCCGGAGCCGTCAGCCAGATGCTGCCGAAATCGGAACCGGCCTGGCCGGACCCGGTACCGTTCCTCCGTTCGCTCGCGGACGGGGCGGGGAGCGGCGGCACGGGAGAAGCCGGCAAGATCGGCTACGGCGAAGATGACTCGATGCTCGGCGGGCCGTTCGTCGGAGACGACACGGTCGTCTTTGAAGCCGAGGCCAAGTCCGGGCAATATTGGAAGGTTGAAACGAAAGACACATACACGATGCGGGGCTGGGTCAATTCGTCGGAAGACCAGGAACTGCTTCCGGTCGGCGACGGAACCCCGATCAGCGATCCGCTCCTCGCCGGCAAGACGCGCGATGCGGACACGGCTGAGCTTTCCATGAACCTGGATTTCAATTTCATCGTCCAGCCGTACGGCGCGCAGCAGCCTGCACCGGTCGAAGGCGTCCAGTTCTTGCAGGAGACCGGGACGGGGAAAGTCATCCCGTTCCGCGACCGGACGCCTGTCGCGCTGGAGCACTACTCTGTTTCATTCAGTGAACCGGCCTACAGCCTCACCGCGCTCCGGCAGACGACGCCGGACAAGCTTGCGGCTGATGGCTTTGACCAGTATCTCCAGCTCCCCGATGAACTTCCGCAGCGGGTCCATGACCTGGCTGCGGAGCTGACCTCGGGAGAAGCGACGCTGTACGGAAAGGCGCGTGCCGTCGAGCGGTACTTCGCACGCAACGGCTACGTGTACGACCAGGAGAATGTCGCATCGCCTGGAGCCGGCGATGACTACGTCGATCACTTCCTGTTCGATACGAAGCGGGGCTACTGCGACAACTTCTCCACATCGATGGTCGTCCTTCTGCGCTCCGCCGGGATTCCCGCTCGCTGGGCGAAAGGCTTCAACGAAGGAGACGAAAAGGGGAAATCGGGAGACGGCCGTCTGTTCGAAATCACGAACAACAACGCCCACTCATGGGTGGAGGCCTACATGCCGGGCGTCGGCTGGATGCCGTTTGAACCGACGATCGGCTTCAGCGGTGCGGGCGGCATCGACTACGACCTGGACCTCGACGAAACACCGGAAGAGCAGCAGGCCGAGACGGAACAGGCCGCAACTCCTGAGAAAAAGAAGGAAGAAGAGAAGAAGGCTGCCGCTGCGGATGCAGACTTCTGGAAAAACATCGGCGAGTTCTTTTCGAAGCACCAGGGCAAGCTGTATGCGGCGGCCGGGATTCTCCTGGCAGTCTTGGCCATCGCCTGGTTCACCCGCGCAAAATGGCTGCCGAAGCTCCTCGTCGCCCAGTACCGGCGGAAACCGTTCGACCGGGACGGCTTTGAACAGGCCTACGGACGGCTCCTCAAGCAGCTCGGCCGGTACGGCCTCAAAAGGGAGGACGGGAAGACGCTGTCCGACTACGCCGCAGAAGTCGACGCCCACTTCGGGGGGATGGATATGCGGAGTCTCACCGGCGCTTATGAAGAGAGCCTTTACGGCGGTCGCCCGGACGCCGTCCGCAGCGAACACCTCAGGGAAAGTTGGGAAAATTTAATCTACAGGACTGGCAGTTGATTTTCGGCGGCCGAAACGGTACACTGACTTAAAATCGGATAGACCGGGTCGCCCCTCATATAAGTCCGGAAATACGGTCCGGATGTCTCTACCAAGCCACCGTAAACGGCTTGTCTATGAAGGCGGGCGCTTTTGTGCATGCAGGGGCGCCCGTCTTTATGGAGAGATGAGAACGCGCGGAAGCTTTTTCCTGCGCGTTTTTCATTTGATCCGGTCTGCAATGGAAAAGGTGGAATCATCGTGTCTGCAGATTCACTCTTAATGGAAGAGGAAAAAATCGTCGTCCTTGACTTCGGCAGCCAGTACAACCAGCTCATCACCCGGCGCATCCGGGAATTCGGCGTCTACAGCGAGCTGCACCCGCACACCGTCACCGCGGAAGACATCAAGAAGATGAACGCGGTCGGCGTCATCTTCTCGGGCGGTCCGAACTCCGTCTACGGGGAAGGTTCCTTCCGTCCCGATCCGGCCATCTTCGACCTCGGGATCCCGGTGCTCGGCATCTGTTACGGCATGCAGCTCATCGCCCATCATTTCGGCGGCAATGTCGAGCGTTCGTCGCGCCGCGAATACGGCAAATCCGAGATGACCGTCATGGAAGGCGCCCGCCTGTTTGAAGGCCAGCCCGCTTCACAGGTCGTCTGGATGAGCCACGGCGACCACGTGACGGCCGTTCCGGAAGGATTCGAGACGACCGCGACAAGCCCGTCGTGCGCCATCGCGGCGATGGAAGACCCGGCCCGCCGCATGTACGCGGTCCAGTACCACCCGGAAGTCCGTCACTCGATGAACGGCAACGACCTGCTCCGCGAATTCGTCTTCGGCATCTGCGGGGCGAAGGGCGGCTGGACGATCGAAAACTTCATTGACCTGGAAATCGAGAAGATCCGCAATGAAGTCGGCGACAAGAACGTCCTCTGTGCGCTCAGCGGCGGCGTCGACTCGTCGGTCGTCGCAGCGCTCATCCACCGCGCGATCGGCGACCAGCTCACCTGCATGTTCGTCGACCACGGCCTGCTCCGCAAAGGGGAAGCCGACAGCGTCATGGAAACCTTCGTCGGCAAGTTCGACATGAAAGTCGTCAAGATTGATGCACGCGAACGCTTCCTCTCGAAGCTCGCAGGCGTCTCGGACCCTGAGAAAAAACGCAAGATCATCGGCAACGAGTTCATCTACGTATTCGACGAAGAAGCGTCGAAGCTCACCGACATGGACTTCCTTGCCCAGGGCACGCTCTACACGGACATCATCGAGAGCGGCACCGCGACCGCCCAGACGATCAAGTCCCACCACAACGTCGGCGGCCTGCCGGAAGACATGACATTCAAGCTCATCGAGCCGCTGAACACGCTGTTCAAAGACGAAGTCCGCGAACTCGGCTCCCAGCTCGGCCTGCCGGATGAAATCGTCTGGCGCCAGCCGTTCCCGGGCCCGGGCCTCGGCATCCGCGTCCTCGGCGAAATCACCGAAGAAAAGCTCGAAATCGTCCGTGAATCCGACTTCATCCTGCGCGAAGAAATCGCAAAAGCCGGCCTCGACCGCGACATCTGGCAATACTTCACGGTGCTCCCGGACATCCGCAGCGTCGGCGTCATGGGCGACGAACGCACCTACGACTACGCCATCGGCATCCGTGCCGTCACCTCCATCGACGGCATGACCTCCGACTGGGCCCGCATCCCGTGGGACGTCCTCGAGAAAATCAGCACCCGTCTCGTGAACGAAGTCGACCACATCAACCGCGTACTGTACGACGTCACGAGCAAGCCACCTGCGACCATTGAGTGGGAATAACTAAAGCGGAGGGCGGCTGCTCAGGGGTGACAGGCGTAAGGCGGAAGGTGAGTGTCAACTTTCCGCGTGCGAGTGACACATTGAGGACTACGAGTGTTAACTTTTGGGGTCAGAGTGTCACTTTCACACACTCGGGAGTTAACTTTCTTTGCTGAAGAGATCGAGTTTCCCTCTTGAAGAAAAAAGTTGTGTAAAGTGTTGTGAGTGCAGTTCCTGTCACTCTGACACGGTCGAACCTGGAATCCCCCGATTAAAAGGGGGATTTTCCTGTTAGGCAAGCCGCCGGGGAATACCGAACAATGCTATCTGTATTGATTATATTGTTCGCTTCTTGTTGCGTGTTGCTCATTATTCCGCTATACTTTCAATGAACTCAATCTAATATAAACCCGTCGTATAATACCGGAGATAAGGTCCGGAAGTTTCTACCGAGCTGCCGTAAATGGCTCGACTACGATCGGGGGCGTTCTTTGTTTTTTGGATGCCCTCTTTCCGGTTGGACATGCGGCGCTTCGGCACCCGTGTCCTTTTTTTCCGGAACCGACGGTTAAACGGAGGCAATCATGAAAAACTATTTCAAGTTCGATGAGCTTGGCACGAACTACCGCCGGGAGATCATCGGCGGGCTCACGACGTTCCTGTCGATGGCCTATATTCTCGTCATCAATCCGCTCACGCTCAGCCTTGAGTCGGTGCCGGACCTGCCGGATTCGATGCGGATGGATGCCGGTGCGGTATTCGTCGCGACTGCGCTTGCTGCGTTCGTCGGTTCCATGTTCATGGGGCTTATCGCCAAGTACCCGGTCGGGCTTGCGCCGGGCGTGGGTCTCAACGCATTCTTCGCCTACACGGTCGTGCTCACATACGGCATTCCGTGGCAGACGGCGCTCACGGGCGTCCTCTTTTCCGGTGTTATCTTCATCATCTTGTCGCTCACGGGCCTGCGCGAGACGATCATCAATGCCATCCCGGCCGAGCTGAAATTCGCGGTCGGTGCGGGGATCGGCTTGTTCATCACATTCGTCGGCTTCCAGAACTCCGGGATCATCGTGAACAATGACGCGACGCTCGTCGGACTCGGTGATCTGGCTCAGCCGGCGACGCTGCTGGCCATCTTCGGACTCGTGCTCACGGTCATTCTCATGGTGCTCCGCGTCAACGGCGCAATCTTCATCGGGATGATCGTGACCGCAATCGTCGGCATGATCTTCAAGACGGTGCCGCTTCCGGATGCCATCGTCGGCAAGATTCCGGACATCTCGCCGACATTCGGCGTCGCATTCGATCCGATCATCCATGATCCGGGCTCTCTCATGACGATCCAGTTCCTCGTCGTCGTCCTGACGTTCCTGTTCGTCGACTTCTTCGACACGGCGGGCACGCTCGTCGCGGTCGCGAACCAGGCGGGGATCATGAAAAACAACAAACTGCCGCGTGCGGGCAAAGCGCTCCTCGCCGACTCGCTCGCGACGGTGACCGGTGCGATCATGGGGACGTCCACGACCACTTCCTACATCGAGTCGACGGCAGGCGTTGCGGCGGGCGCTCGGACCGGGTTCGCCGCCATCGTCACCGGTGTGCTGTTCCTCGTGTCTCTCTTGTTTTATCCGTTGCTGTCGGTGATCACCTCCGCCGTAACGGCGCCTGCGCTCATCATCGTCGGCGTGCTCATGGTGTCGGCGCTCGGAAACATCGACTGGAACCGGTTTGAGATTGCCGTACCGGCATTCTTGACGGTGATCGCAATGCCGCTCACGTACTCGATCGCAACCGGGATCGCCATCGGATTCATCTTTTATCCGATCACGATGATCTTATCCGGCCGGCGCCGCGAAGTCCACCCGATCATGTACGGCCTGTTCTTTATCTTTATTGCGTATTTCGTCTTCGTTCAGGGTAAATGATGAATACAGCCGCTCCCGGCCGGAAAGACGGCGGGAGCGTATTTTTTTGCCGTTCCCTTGTCCCGGCCGGGGGATGTCCGTTAACATGGGGGGAGGCGGCCGGTGCCGCTTAAAACAGAAAGGGGGACCCGCCGATGACGATGGTGCTCATCATCTTTACCATCAACCTCGTGTATGTCACGTTTTACACGGTCCGACTGATCTTGACGATGAAAGGCTACCGCTGGGTCGCAGCCGGTCTCAGTGTCGTCGAGATTGTCATCTACGTTGTCGGACTCGGACTCGTCCTCGACAACTTGAATCAGATCCAGAACGTCGCTGCCTATGCGATCGGCTACGGGACCGGCGTCATCATCGGCTCGATGATCGAGGAAAAGCTCGCGCTCGGCTACGTGATGGTCAACGTGATCACCGAGGACATCGAGCGGAAGATGGTCCGGGTCATCCGCGAGAACGGCTTCGGCATCACCGACTGGGAAGCGAACGGCCGCGACGGTTCACGCCATGCGATGCAGATCCTGACGCCGAAGAAGTATGAGCTGAAACTGTACACGCTCATCAAAGAACTCGATCCGAAGGCGTTCATCATCACCTATGAGGCGCGCAGCATCCACGGCGGCTTCTGGGTGAAACAGGTCCGGAAAGGAAAGCTGTTCAAATGAGCAAAAAGAAGACGGTCTGGTTTGAAGTGGAAGAAGGCGAAACGATCGAGCAATGCCTGGAGCGCATGTCGCGCGAAGGCTACATGGCCGCGGGGCGCAAGGAAGAACCGCTTTTTGAAGAGCGGGACGGGGAGCCGGTCCCCGTGCGCCAGCTGATCCGGTTCAAGGGTGTCTTAAAGGAAGAGTGAAACCCGGTCGGGCTGCGGTCCTGCCGGATTTTTCTATTGGAGCGAAGATCGGTCTGTCAGCCTTCGGAAGCGGTCCGTCCGTCAAATAAAGGCGAACATTAAAAGCTTCTTTTATTTTATCGTTCGTTTATTCCGTTGACACCCGTGATATCCGCTGTTAAAATAAGAAAGTAAACGACATCCCCCATATATGCTGAGGAATCGGCCTCGGCGTCTCTACCCCGGCACCGGAAATGCCAGGACTATGAGGGAAAGCGGATCAAGGAATCGGAACGAAAGGTGTGGGGCACATGTGCGCAAACATCTTGTTCGAACATGTTCGGGTCCCCGGATCGATTGCTTTCCTTTAATGGAGGCAGTCTATTCGGGGACCTGTTATTTTTTGTGGGAAATGCCGGAAGGAGCGGATCGGAATGGACGTGAAAGTGGGCGTCATCATGGGAAGCAAAAGCGACTGGGAGACGATGAGGAAAGCATGCGATATCCTCGATGAACTGGAAGTCGGCTATGAAAAGCGGGTCGTATCGGCCCACCGGACACCGGATGAGATGTTCCGTTATGCGGAAGAGTCGCACGAACGGGGCATTGAAGTGATCATCGCCGGAGCGGGGGGCGCCGCTCACCTGCCGGGCATGGTCGCCGCCAAGACGCTCGTCCCTGTCATCGGCGTGCCCGTCAAGTCGCGTGCGCTGAACGGTCTGGATTCGCTCCTGTCGATCGTCCAGATGCCGGGCGGTGTCCCGGTCGCAACGATGGCAATCGGCGACTCGGGCGCAACGAACGCGGGACTGTTCGCCGCGCAGATGCTCGCCGTCCGGGATGAAGCCCTCCGCGGGCGCATCGAAGAACGGCGAAGCCGACTCGCTCGCCAATCCACCGAAAGCACAGGTGATCTCCAATGACCATGATCCAACCGGGACAGACGATCGGCATCATCGGCGGCGGCCAGCTCGGGCGCATGATGGCCCTTTCCGCGAAGGAAGCGGGGTTCCGCATCGCGGTGCTCGATCCGGCGGAGGACTCGCCGTGCGGCCAGGTGGCTGACATCAAAATCATCGCCGCCTACGACGATGAAGAAGCGCTCGGAAAACTCGCGGAAGCGAGCGACGTCATCACGTACGAATTTGAGAATATCGACTACGAAGGGCTCAAGAGACTCGCGGAGCGCGCATATGTGCCGCAGGGAGCGGAACTGATTCGCATTACCCAGGACCGGATCGCGGAAAAAGCCGCCATCCGGAAAGCCGGTGCGCCGGTCGCTCCTTATATAGAAGCAACCGGCTTCGCGGAGCTGAAATCCCGGGTCGGCGAAATCGGATTCCCGTGCGTCGTGAAGACGGCTCGCGGCGGCTATGACGGCAAGGGCCAGGTGATCGTGAAGGAAGAGGCGGCGCTCGCTGAAGCCGAGGGACTCTTCGAACATTCCGCCTGTGTGGCCGAAGCATTCGTTCCGTTCGAGAAGGAAATTTCGATCATCATCCAGCGCAGCACCGACGGCAGTTCCGAATGCCTGCCGGTTCAGGAGAACGTCCATCAGAACCACATCCTCCACGAGACGATCGTGCCGGCCCGGATCGGCGGCGACACGGAACAGGCGGCGCTCGAAGCCGCCCGGCAGATCGCCGACCACCTGCAGCTCATCGGTACGCTTGCGGTCGAGATGTTCGTTCTCGAAGACGGCCGCGTGCTCATCAACGAGCTCGCGCCGCGTCCGCACAACTCGGGCCACTACTCGATCGAGGCGTGCACGATTTCCCAGTTCGGCCAGCACGTCCGCGCAATCTGCGGGTGGCCGCTCCGCAAGCCGGAACTCCTCCGGCCGGCGGTCATGGTGAACGTGCTCGGCCAGCATGTGGACCCGTTGCTCAAGGCGGTTCCGAACCACCCCGGCTGGTCGGTCCATCTGTACGGAAAGGCCGACGCGAAGCACAACCGCAAAATGGGACATGTGACGATCCTATCCGAACATAATGAAGAGACGCTAAGCCGGATCGATGAAACCGGCATATGGGAAGGATGACAAGATAAATGATCGAACGATATACACGCCCGGAGATGGGCAATGTCTGGACGGAAGAAAATAAATACAATGCCTGGCTCGACGTCGAGCTGCTTGCCTGCGAGGCGTGGGCGGAGCTCGGGGACATCCCGAAAGAGGATGTGAAGAAGCTATGGGACAACGCGACGTTCTCCGTGGAGCGCATCCAGGAGATTGAACAGGAGACCCGCCACGACGTCGTCGCCTTCACGCGCGCCGTATCCGAAACGCTCGGCGAAGAACGCAAGTGGGTGCACTACGGCCTCACTTCCACCGATGTGGTCGACACCGCCCTGTCTTATCTCATCAAGCAGGCGAACATCATCATCCGCAAAGACCTCAACAACTTCATCGAGATTCTCGCCGACAAGGCGAAAGAACATCAATACACCGTCATGATGGGCCGCACGCACGGCGTGCATGCGGAGCCGACGACGTTCGGCGTGAAGATGGCCCTCTGGCACGAGGAAATGAAGCGAAACCTCGAGCGGTTCGAGGCGGCGGCCAGGACGATTGAAACCGGCAAGATGTCCGGCGCAGTCGGCACGTTCGCCAATATCCCGCCGTTCGTCGAAGAGTACGTGTGCAGCAAGCTCGGGCTCGCCGCCGCTCCGGTATCGACGCAGACCTTGCAGCGCGACCGCCATGCCCAGTACATCTCGACGCTCGCCCTGATTGCCACGTCGATCGAGAAGTTCGCCATCGAAATCCGCGGACTCCAGAAGTCGGAAACCCGCGAAGTCGAGGAATTCTTCGCAAAAGGGCAGAAAGGCTCGTCCGCGATGCCGCACAAGCGCAACCCGATCGGATCGGAGAACATGACCGGCCTGTCGCGCCTCATGCGCGGCTACATGGTCACCGCCTATGAAAACGTACCGCTCTGGCATGAGCGCGACATCTCGCACTCGAGCGCCGAGCGGGTCATCATCCCGGACGCAACGATCATCATCAACTACATGCTGAACCGCTTCGGCAACATCGTGAAAAACCTCACCGTGTTCCCGGAAAACATGAAGCGCAACATGGACAAGACGCTCGGGCTCATCTACTCCCAGCGCGTCCTGCTCGCGCTGATCGACAAGGGCATGGCCAGGGAAGCCGCGTACGACACCGTCCAGCCGCTCGCCATGCAGGCTTGGGAAGAACAAGTCCCGTTCCGCGGACTCGTCGAATCCGACCCGGTCATCGCCGATAAACTCAGCACCGCCGAACTCGACGACTGCTTCGACTACCGCCACCATCTTCAGCGCATCGACGACATCTTCGACCGCTGCGGGCTGAATGACTGAGTTTTGTTGGTAAAATAGTTGATTTTCGCTGCAGGCGGACGCTTTCCGCGGGCACGGCTTGAGCCTCCTCGCTCGCTGACGCTCCCTACGGGGTCTCAAGACTCGTGCTGTTCCCGCAGGAGTCGCCGCCTTCCGCTCCAATCAACCTCTCTGATATGTGGTTGATTGGAGTGAAGGGCACGAGACACCTGTGGGAAAAGTATTAGCTGACGTCATCACAAAGCATGGCGTCTAAGAACGAAGCGGTGAGCAGCACAGGCCCCGCTGTCGCGCATCGGCGAGAAGACGGAGGCAACGCCCGCGGTAAGCGAGTGCCCGGAACGGAAATCAGCGACTCTTTGAACCAAAGGCACGGAACTGCTTTTCCTTGATTCACCTAAACTCACACAACCGATTGGGAGGCCAACCAAGATGAAAAAAGTGAATGTGTTCGTGACGCTCCGCGAAAGTGTAATCGACCCGCAGGGGACTGCCGCAATCAGCGCGTTGCAGGCAAAAGGGTACAACGAAGTGCAGGATGTCCGCATCGGAAAATACATCGAATTGACCCTCGGCGACACGGAGCGCGACCTCGACACGGCCGTAAAGGAAATGTGTGAAAAACTGCTTGTGAACAGCAATGTGGAAGACTACCGCTTTGAAGTGCTGGAGGTTGAAGAGGCATGAAATTCGCCGTCATCCGATTCCCCGGGTCGGCCTGCGACCTTGACCTGTACCATGCCGTAACCGATATCCTCGGCGAAGAGGCGGAATACGTCAGCCACGAAGCAACGGATCTTTCCGCATATGATGCCATCCTCCTGCCGGGCGGCGCCTCCTACGGCGATTACTTGCGCGCGGGCGCGATGGCCGCAAGAACACCCGTCATGGAAAAAGTCATCCGGGCAGCCGGAGAAGGAAAACCGGTCCTCGGCGTGGGCAACGGATTCCAGGTGCTCGCCGAGGCGGGCCTCCTGCCGGGCGCGTTCCTGAAAAACCGGGACGGCAAGTTCATCTGCCGCGCGGTTCCGGTCCGGGTTGAAAACAACCGCACGATGTTCACGGCGGGATATGGTGAAGGCGAGGAACTCCGTCTTCCAATCGCCCACGGTGAAGGCAACTATTACTGTGACGAAGAGACCTACAGCCGGCTGAAGGAAAACAAGCAGATTGTCCTGACTTACTCCGAAGGCAACCCGGATGGCTCGGTCGGAGACATCGCCGGCATCGCCAATGAAAACGGCAATGTCCTCGGCATGATGCCGCATCCGGAGCGGGCGGCCGAATCGCTTCTCGGCTCTGAAGACGGGCTGAAGCTGTTTCAATCTATCGTGAATGAGTGGAGGGAATCCCATGCCAACCAAGCTTGAACCGACGGCGGAACAGATCCGCGACGAGAAAATCTACGCGCAGATGGGCATGACCGGCGAGGAATTCGAACTGGCCGTCAAGCTTCTCGGACGCCTGCCGAACTACACGGAAACGGGCCTGCTCTCCAGCATGTGGTCCGAGCACTGCTCATACAAGAGCTCCAAGCCGGTCCTCCGCAAGTTCCCGACGACGGGTCCGCAGGTCCTGATGGGGCCGGGCGAAGGCGCCGGCATCGTGGACATCGGAGACAACCAGGCGATCGCGTTCAAGATGGAGTCGCACAACAGCCCGTCGGCGGTCGAGCCGTACGAAGGTGCGGCAACGGGCGTGGGCGGAGTGCTCCGCGATGTGTTCTCGATGGGTGCCCAGCCGATCGCGGCGGTGAACTCGCTCCGTTTCGGCGAGCTGGACAGCGAGCTCAATCGCTGGCTGTTCGAGGAAGCCGTTGCGGGCATCGCCGGCTACGGTAACACGATCGGCATCCCGACGGTGGCGGGGGAAGTCCAGTTCGACCCGTGCTATGACGGCAAGCCGCTCGTCAATGCAATGGCGATCGGGCTCCTCAACCACGAAGATATCCAGCGCGGGGTGGCCGCCGGCGTCGGCAATACGGTCATGTACGTAGGCGCGAAGACGGGACGCGATGGGATCCACGGGGCCATCTCTTCATCGGTCGAACTGTCGGAAGAAGCCGAACAGGAACGCGCGCCCGTCCAGGCGGGGGATCCGTTCACGGAGAAGCTTCTCATGGACGCCTGCCTGGAACTCGTCAAATCCGATGCCCTCGTCGGCATCCAGGACATGGGCGCGGCCGGCCTGACTTCCTCGTCCGCCGAAATGGCGTCAAAGGCGGGCTTCGGCCTGGAGATGAATCTCGACCTGATTCCGCAGCGCGAACCGGGCATGACGGCTTATGAAATGATGCTGTCCGAGTCTCAGGAGCGGATGCTCATTGTCGTGAAGAAAGGGCGCGAAGGGGAGATTGTTGACTTGTTCGCGAGGTATGGCCTCGAGGCGGTCGAAGTTGGCCGGGTCACGGAAGACAAGATGCTCCGCCTGTTCCACAAGGGAGAAATGGTCGCGGAAGTTCCGGCGGACGTGCTCGCCGAAGATGCGCCGGTTTACCATAAGCCGTCGCTCGAGCCGGAGTACTTCCGGAAGTTCCAGCAGATGGCGTGCGAAGAGCCGGCGGTTGACGATCTCACGGAAACGCTCACCGCGCTGCTGAAGCAGCCGACGATCGCATCGAAGGAATGGGTGTACAGCCAGTTCGACCACCAGGCACGCACGAACACGGTCGTCGCACCGGGTTCCGATGCGGCGATCGTCCGGGTGCGCGGCACGGAAAAGGGACTGGCGATCACGTCGGACTGCAACTCTCGCTATATTTATCTGGACCCGGAAACGGGCGGCAAAATCGCGGTCGCGGAAGCGGCGAGGAACATCGTCTGCTCCGGCGGCAAGCCGCTTGCCATCACCGACTGCCTGAACTTCGGCAGCCCGGACAACCCGGAAATCTTCTGGCAGCTTGAGAAGTCGGCCGACGGCATCAGCGCAGCCTGCCTCGCCCTTGAGGCGCCGGTCATCAGCGGGAACGTCTCGCTCTACAACGAACGGGCGGGCCGTCCGGTCTATCCGACGCCGACAATCGGCATGGTCGGGATCGTGGAAAACCTGGCCCATGCGACCACGCAGGAAGCCAAGGCCGCAGGCGACTTTGTTTACCTGATCGGCGGGACGAAAACGGAATTCGGCGGCTCCGAGCTGCAGAAGATGCTGAATGGAGGCGAAATCTCCGGCAAGTCGCCGGCGATCGACCTTGGCGTCGAAGCGGCACGACAGAAAGCCCTGCTTGAAGCCATCCGGGACGGGCTCGTCCGCTCGGCGCACGACCTCGCGGAAGGCGGATTCGCCGTCGCGCTCGCAGAAAAGCTGTTCGGTACAGACGGTCTCGGAGCTGATGTTGAAATCACCGGCTCCCCTGTCACGGCGCTCTTCAGCGAGACGCAGTCCCGCTTCCTCGTCACGGTGAAGCCGGAAAACGCGGAGCGGTTTGAGGCGAAAGTGAAAGACGCACGGAAAATCGGAACGATCACGGATGACGCCCGCCTTGTCATCAAGAGTGCGGACGCAGGCACGCTCATCGAAGAAGAGGTCCACCGACTCGAAACCGCCTGGAAAGGGGCCATCCCATGCTTGCTGAACTCAGCGGAATAAACGAAGAATGCGGAGTCTTCGGCATCTGGGGACATGACAATGCCGCCCAGCTCGCCTACTACGGACTCCATGCGCTCCAGCACCGCGGCCAGGAAGGAGCCGGCATCTGCACAGTGAACGACGGCCATCTCCATATTGAAAAAGGGGAAGGACTCGTCAACGACGTGTTCCCCGGCGACCGGCTCGGTAAGCTGCCGGGCCATGGTGCAATCGGCCACGTCCGCTACACGACGGAAGGCGGCCGGGCGTTCGAGAACATCCAGCCGCTCGTCTTCCGCTCGACGACGGGCAGCCTCGCCCTCGCGATGAACGGCAACGTCATCAATGCAACCGAATTGAAACGCCATCTTGAAAAACAGGGCAGCATCTTCCAGACGACGTCCGACACGGAAGTCCTCGCCCATCTCATCAAGAAAAGCGGCAGCTACCCGCAGACGGAGCGCATCAAAAAGGCGCTTTCCCTCCTGCAGGGGGCGTTCGCGTTCGTCATGGTGACGGAGGACGCGCTCATCGTCGCCCAGGATCCGAGCGGTATCCGGCCGCTTTCGCTTGGCCGGCTCGGGGACGCGTGGGTCGTCGCTTCCGAAACCTCGGCATTTGACCTGATCGGCGCGGAAACGGTCCGGTCGGTCGAGCCGGGCGAACTGCTGATCATCAATGATGAAGGACTGAAGAGCGAGCGGTTTGCACCGAAAGCGCGCCGTGGCATCTGCTCGATGGAATATATCTACTTTTCCCGCCCGGATTCCGACATCGACGGCATCAACATCCATATGGCCCGCAAGCGTCTCGGCAAGCGGCTCGCCCAGGAAGTGACGATCGATGCGGACGTCGTGACCGGCGTGCCGGACTCCAGCATCTCGGCCGCCATCGGCTACGCCGAAGAAAGCGGCATCCCGTATGAAATGGGCCTGATCAAAAACCGCTACGTCGGCCGGACGTTCATCCAGCCGTCGCAGGAACTGCGCGAGCGCGGCGTCAAGATGAAGCTGTCGCCGGTCCGCCAGGTCGTCGAGGGCAAGCGCGTCGTCATGATCGACGACTCGATCGTCCGCGGCACGACTTCGAAGAGGATCGTGAAGATGCTCCGTGACGCCGGCGCAAAAGAAGTCCATGTCGCGATCAGTGCACCGCCGCTCATCGCCCCGTGCTTCTACGGCGTCGACATCAGCACCGACTCCGAACTGATCGCGACCGGCCGTTCCGTCGATGAAATCCGGGAACTGATCGGCGCCGACTCGCTGTCGTTCCTGTCGACTGAAGGGCTCGTCGAAGCAGTCGGCCGCCCGGACACCGACCCGGACTGCGGTCACTGCCTCGGCTGCTTCACCGGGAAATATCCGACCGACATTTACGCGGACACGAAACTGCCGCATGAGAAGGAACTCGTCTAAGGGGGACCGTACACATGTCAAAAGCATACGAACAGGCCGGCGTGAACATCGAAGCCGGATACGAATCGGTCGAGCGCATGAAATCCCATGTCGCGCGCACGGAACGAAAAGGCGTCATGGGTGCGTTCGGCGGCTTCGGCGGGTTGTTCGACCTATCCGCGCTCGGCCTGAAGGAACCGGTCCTCGTCTCGGGGACGGACGGCGTCGGCACGAAGCTGAAAGTCGCCTTCATGGCGGACAAGCATGACACGATCGGCATCGACTGCGTCGCGATGTGCGTGAACGACATCGTCGCTCAGGGCGCGGAGCCGCTGTATTTCCTTGATTATGTGGCGCTCGGCAAAGCCGTTCCCGCACGTGTCGAGGCGATCGTCAAAGGCGTCGCCGACGGCTGCGTCCAGGCCGGCGCCGCCCTGATCGGCGGCGAGACGGCCGAGATGCCGGGGTTGTACGAGGAAGACGAATACGACCTCGCCGGATTCGCGGTCGGCGCCGCCGAGAAGAAAAACATCGTGACAGGGCAGGCGATCCGCGAAGGCGACGTGCTCGTCGGCATCGCCTCAAGCGGCATTCATTCCAACGGCTACTCGCTCGTCCGCAAGATCGTCTTCGAACAGGAAGGCTACCGTCCGGACGAACGCATTGCAGGCTACGAGGAACTCGGAACGGCGGCGGAAGCGCTGCTCGTCCCGACCAAGATCTACGCCAAGCCGGTATTGGAAATGAACCGCAAGCTCGACGTCCATGGCATGGCGCATGNATCAGTGCACCGCCGCTCATCGCCCCGTGCTTCTACGGCGTCGACATCAGCACCGACTCCGAACTGATCGCGACCGGCCGTTCCGTCGATGAAATCCGGGAACTGATCGGCGCCGACTCGCTGTCGTTCCTGTCGACTGAAGGGCTCGTCGAAGCAGTCGGCCGCCCGGACACCGACCCGGACTGCGGTCACTGCCTCGGCTGCTTCACCGGGAAATATCCGACCGACATTTACGCGGACACGAAACTGCCGCATGAGAAGGAACTCGTCTAAGGGGGACCGTACACATGTCAAAAGCATACGAACAGGCCGGCGTGAACATCGAAGCCGGATACGAATCGGTCGAGCGCATGAAATCCCATGTCGCGCGCACGGAACGAAAAGGCGTCATGGGTGCGTTCGGCGGCTTCGGCGGGTTGTTCGACCTATCCGCGCTCGGCCTGAAGGAACCGGTCCTCGTCTCGGGGACGGACGGCGTCGGCACGAAGCTGAAAGTCGCCTTCATGGCGGACAAGCATGACACGATCGGCATCGACTGCGTCGCGATGTGCGTGAACGACATCGTCGCTCAGGGCGCGGAGCCGCTGTATTTCCTTGATTATGTGGCGCTCGGCAAAGCCGTTCCCGCACGTGTCGAGGCGATCGTCAAAGGCGTCGCCGACGGCTGCGTCCAGGCCGGCGCCGCCCTGATCGGCGGCGAGACGGCCGAGATGCCGGGGTTGTACGAGGAAGACGAATACGACCTCGCCGGATTCGCGGTCGGCGCCGCCGAGAAGAAAAACATCGTGACAGGGCAGGCGATCCGCGAAGGCGACGTGCTCGTCGGCATCGCCTCAAGCGGCATTCATTCCAACGGCTACTCGCTCGTCCGCAAGATCGTCTTCGAACAGGAAGGCTACCGTCCGGACGAACGCATTGCAGGCTACGAGGAACTCGGAACGGCGGCGGAAGCGCTGCTCGTCCCGACCAAGATCTACGCCAAGCCGGTATTGGAAATGAACCGCAAGCTCGACGTCCATGGCATGGCGCATGTCACGGGCGGCGGCTTCTATGAAAACGTGCCGCGCATGCTGCCGGAAGGACTCGCTGCCGAGATTGATCTCGGCTCATGGACGGTTCCGCCCGTGTTCCGCATGCTGAAGGAGAAAGGCCGTCTCGCCGACCGCGACCTGTACAGCGTCTTCAACATGGGCATCGGCTTCATTCTTGCACTGCCGGAAACGGATGCGAAGGAAGCCGTCCGGCTGGCGGCGGAGCACGGGGAAGATGCGTCGATCATCGGCCGCGTCGTCCGCGGTGCCGGCGTGGGCTTCAACGGAGATCATGACGGGACGCTCGAACCGGAAAGGGGCGGCGAGGCATGAGCCGAAAACCCCGCATCGCGGTGTTCGCCTCCGGCAGCGGCTCGAACTTCGAGGCGATTGCGGAAGCGGTCCAATCGGGGGAACTCGATGCGGACATCCCGGTCCTCATCACGGACAAGCCGCTCGCACCCGTGATCGCACGCGCGGAGCGGCTCGGCATCCCGGCCGCGGCCGTCAATCCGAAAGCGTTCCCGGACAAGGCCGCGTTCGAACGGACGGTCCTCGCGCGGCTCCGCGACGAGGAGATCGACTGGATTGTGCTGGCCGGCTACATGCGCCTTATCGGACCGACACTGCTCGGGGCGTTCCCGAACCGGATCGTCAACATTCACCCGTCGCTCCTTCCGGCATTCCCGGGAAAAGATGCGGTCGGACAGGCGTTGACGGCAGGAGTGGAGACGACCGGCGTCACGGTCCATTTCGTCGACGAAGGCATGGACACCGGCCCGGTCATCCTGCAGCGGGAAGTCCCGGTCGTCCCGGGCGACCGTGAAAAGACCGAAGCCGCCATCCATGCCATCGAACACGAGCTATATAAAGAAGCTTTGCAGAAACTGCTGACGGAGGAACAGTCGAGGGTTTGACTGTTCCGGGGCGCCGCCCAATCCGCCGGCTCCCTGCATTTATTTTTCCCATACATAAGGAGGCCCTACCCGTGAAAAAGAGAGCACTGCTCAGCGTATCGGACAAGACCGGCATTCTGGAGTTCGCAAAGGAACTGGAATCGCTCGGCTATGAGATCCTGTCGACCGGCGGGACGATGAACCATCTGAAGGAAAACGGCGTCGCGGTCACGGCGGTCGATGAAGTGACCGGCTTCCCGGAAATCCTCGGCGGCCGCGTGAAGACGCTCCATCCGTTCGTCCACGGCGGCCTGCTCGCCAAGCATGACGACCCGGACCATCAGGCCGAGCTGGAGGAGCACGGCATCCTTCCGATCCACATCGTCTGCGTGAACCTGTATCCGTTCAAGGCGACGATCTCAAAGCCGGATGTCACGGTCGAGGACGCCATCGAAAACATCGATATCGGCGGGCCGACGATGCTGCGCGCTTCCGCGAAAAACCACCGGTACATCACGGTGCTCGTCGACTCCGCGGACTATCCGGCCGTTTTGGAGGAATTAAAGACGGACGGAGCGACAACGCTCGAAACGCGCCGCCGACTCGCCGCGAAAGTGTTCCGCCATACGGCTGCCTACGATGCGCTCATCTCCGGTTATCTGACCGACCTGACCGGCGAGGAATTCCCGGAAAGCGTCACGCAGACGTTTGAGCTGAAGCAGCCGCTCCGCTACGGGGAGAACCCGCACCAGCAAGCCGCGTTCTACAGCAAGCCGCTCGGCGGCGAGTTCTCGATCGCCCGCGCGGAGCAGCTCCACGGGAAGGAACTTTCCTACAATAATATCCAAGATGCGAACGCCGCCATCGGCATCGTCCGCGAATTCAGCGATCCGGCGGCCGTCGCGGTGAAGCACATGAATCCATGCGGCGTCGGCACGGCGGGAACACTTTCCGACGCGTTCAAGGCCGCGTACGAAGCCGATCCGGTCTCGATCTTCGGCGGCATCATCGCCCTCAACCGGGAAGTGGACGCCGAAACAGCCGGGCAGCTCTCCGGCATCTTCCTTGAAATCATCATCGCGCCGGGCTACACCGATGAGGCATTTGAGATCCTGACGAAGAAAAAGAACATCCGCCTGCTGAAGCTCGGCGGCGCAGAAGGCAAGCGCGATGAGTGGACGTCCGTCACCGTCGAAGGCGGACTGCTCATGCAGAACCCGGACACGGCTTCGCTTGATGACGCGGAAGTCAAGGTTGCTACAAAGCGCGAACCGACGGAACAAGAGTGGAAAGCGCTGAAGCTCGGCTGGAAAGTCGTCAAGCACGTGAAGTCGAACGCGATCGTCGTTTCGGACGCACACCGCACGCTCGGCGTCGGTGCCGGCCAGATGAACCGCGTCGGCGCGGCGAACATCGCCCTCGAGCAGGCC
>NZ_LN651371.1:316003-331576 GCF_000826125.2 Bhargavaea cecembensis | reverse complement strand
CGAACATCGCCCTCGAGCAGGCCGGCGACCGCGCGAACGGCGCCGCCCTCGCATCGGATGCGTTCTTCCCGATGGACGACACCGTCGAAGCCGCCGCCAAAGCCGGCATCACGGCGATCATCCAGCCCGGCGGCTCGAAAAAAGACGCAGACTCGATCAAGAAAGCCGATGAATACGGCATCGCGATGGTCTTCACCGGCATCCGCCACTTCAAGCACTGATCGGGATTTGTCGAATGTTAAGCAACGGGCGCTGAATGTTAAGCAAACGCGGTTGAATGTTAAGCAAACGGCCGTGAATGTTAAGCAAACCGCTTAGCGGTCCCACCATCACTGAAGACAACCTGCCGACACGCAGGTTGTTTTCGCAAGGAGCGACAAAATGGATGTACTCGTAATCGGAAGCGGCGGCCGGGAGCATGCGCTCGTGCGGCAGTTCGCCAAATCTCCGTCGGTCGGCAGCGTATACGTGGCGCCCGGCAACGAGGGCATGAAAAACGATGCCGAACTCGTGCCGATCGGCGTCATGGAATTCGACAAGCTCTCGGACTTCGCCAAAGACCATCAAATCGGCCTGACGTTCGTCGGCCCCGAGCAGCCGCTCGCCGGCGGCATCGTCGATCACTTCAAAGAACGGGGCCTCCGCGTGTTCGGGCCGGACAAGGCGGCCGCCCAGCTCGAAGGATCGAAGGCTTTTGCAAAAGAACTCATGAAGAAATACGACATCCCGACGGCCAAGTACGAAACGTTCACCGATGCGGGCGAAGCCAAGACATACATCCGCGAACAGGGCGCGCCGATCGTCATCAAGGCGGACGGACTCGCCGCCGGCAAGGGCGTCGTCGTCGCCATGACGCTCAATGAAGCCCTCGAAGCCGTCGACGACATGATCGGCAACCGCAAGTTCGGCGACTCGTCGTCCCGCATCGTCATCGAGGAGTTCCTCGACGGGGAAGAGTTCAGCTTCATGTCATTTGTCTACGGCGGCCGGATCTTCCCGATGCCGCTGTCGCAGGACCACAAGCGGGCATTCGACGGGGACGAAGGACCGAATACGGGCGGCATGGGCGCCTACTCGCCGGTCCCACACATCCCGGAAAAAGCGGTGAGCGCCGCATACGACCAGATCGTCGAACGCACCGTCCGGGCGATGGAAGCGGAAGGCACGCCGTTCACCGGCATCCTGTACGCCGGTCTCATCCTCACCGAAGACGGACCGAAGACGATCGAATTCAACGCGCGCTTCGGCGATCCGGAAACCCAGGTCGTCCTGCCGCAGCTCCGGTCGGACCTCGCCGAATTCCTCACCGGCCTGCTCGACGGCTGTCCGGAAGAACCGGAGTGGGAAGAAGGCGCCTGCCTCGGCGTCGTCATCGCTGCTGACGGCTACCCGGGCGACGTGCAGAAAGGCGCCCTTCTTCCGGAACTGAGCCGCCTTGAAGAAGCGGATCTCGACGTGTTCCACGCCGGCACGAAAGCCGAAGGCGACCGCTTCGCCGGCAACGGCGGCCGCGTGATCCTCATCTCCGCCACAGCAAGCTCTCTGCAGGAAGCAAGCCAAAAAGCGTACGCCGCCCTCGACTCGATGGAATGGCCGGGATTCTTCTACCGGTCCGACATCGGCCGCCGGGCAATCGACTGAAAACATGTAAAGGAGGGACGGGAGTGCGCCTTTGATCAGGCCGCATTCCCGTCTCTTTATTCTTTTTACGGGTGTAACGCCATCCAATGTCTCCCCAGGAGCGAAGCGTTGCTTTTATCAGAGTGAGCGTTATCTTTATCAGACAAAACGTTATCTTTATCCGGAGAAGCGTTGCTTTTATCGGGCCGAGCGTTATCTTTATCCGCGGAACTGACGAGATCCACAACGTTTCATCAACGTTCCGCCAAAAATCCTAAACCTGGAGTATCCATAGAGCATTCATAGCTGTTCGATAGATCCTGGGAGGGGCCGATCCCCGCTGAACACGAACTGCTCCTCCCGCCCTCATTTGTCTGAAATATTCTAACAGATCAATGAAAAGATATGTTAAAATGATGGAAAGGGAGTGGGTGCCATGATTGAACTCAGTTTCCGGAATCCGAAAGTTCGGGTGTACGTCTATACTGCGATTCCGGCAGCCCTATTGATGATCTTGCTTTACTTGCAATCAAGGCCCGGTCCGGCGTTCGCCATGATGGCCGGGTGGCAGGTGCTTTTCTTCGGATGGCTGTTCCTGGACAGACGGCGTGCCGGAGCCCATCGGAAAACGGACGGCTAGAGGCCGTCCGTTCAGGTGCGAAGCTTTGATTCAGATCGATTGCATCGGGTCTTTTTTCTTTTCTGAGGAAGAAGACGGGCTGTTTTGTCCGGAACTCTGCCCGGTTGCCCCGTCGTTGCCGCCGTGCAGAAATGCCTGGATCATTGAGCCGGAGTCGCCCGATGAGGATCCGCCGTCCGAGCTTTCGGAAACCGACACTTCCGGGAGCGCGCCGCCGCTCACTTCGGGCCGCATGAGAGATTCGGCGCCGCCGTTCATCATCTCTTTCATCGGGCAGTAGCGGGCGATGCCTTCTGCGGCCTTGCAGGCGCCGAACAGGACGAGGAGCGGACCGGCCATTTCATCGGGCTTGCGGATCATGCGAACGGTGCCCCATGCAAGCATCGCCATGCCGGATCCGAACCGCATATACGCGCTTTTCGTGCCGATGTTAATCGTCTGGTCATTCATCATCAATCAACCTTTCCGCACGCGCACAGGCAGCGCGTCTTTTTTTCGCTTTCGCGCTGTGATAAGATAAAGTCAGCAGAGAGACAGTCAGGGGGAACGAACGATGGCTCAGCCTTCATGGAAAATTCACGAGCTTCGGGAACACGCTGCAGTCCTCGACGGCAAGCAGGCCCCGAATCTCGTCATCACGAATGCAACGTACCTCCACGGGATCTACAAGACGTGGTTAAAGGGAAACATCTGGATTTCGGGCGACCGGATCATCTACGCGGGCGCCGAAATGCCGAAGAACACGGAAGGCACGGAAATCACGGATGCTTCGGGAAAAGTGATCGTGCCGGGCTATATCGAGCCGCATGTCCACCCGTTCCAGCTTTATAATCCCCTCACATTTGCGGATTATGCATCGAGAAGAGGCACGACGACGTTCATCTCGGACAACAGCGTGCTGTTTTTGTCGATGGAAAACTGGAAAGCGTTTGCAATCCTCGATCAGCTCAAGGAACGGCCGTTTTCATTTTACTGGTGGGCGCGGTTTGATTCGCAGACGCAGCTCGACCGGGAGGAAGAGTTATATACGAACCAGTCGGTCGGCGAGTGGATCGCCCGGCCGGACGTGCTCATGGGCGGAGAACTGACCGCGTGGCCGCGTCTCGTTGCGGGCGATGACCAGATGCTCCTCTGGATGCAGCAGGCGAAGGACGCCGGCATGAAAGTCGAAGGGCATTTCCCGGGCGCGTCGGAACGGACGCTCGCCCGGCTGAAGCTGCTCGGAGCCGACGGTGACCATGAGGCGATGACGGTCGATGAAGTGGAAAACCGGCTTCTCCACGGATACGCGGTGACGCTCCGCCATTCATCCATCCGCCCGGATCTGCCCGATCTCCTGAAAGGGATCCTGGAACGGAAGCTCGACGTGTTTGATCATCTCATGATGACGACGGACGGCTCGACGCCGTCGTTCCACGAGGACGGTGTGATGGACAAGTGCATCCGGGTGGCGCTTGATGCGGGTGTGAAGCCGGAAGATGCTTATGCAATGGCTTCGTACAATGTGGCAAAGTACTACGATATGGATGACCTGCATGGGCTGATCGCGACCGGCCGCTATGCGAATCTGAATTTCCTTGAAAGCCCGGACAACCCGGTGCCGACGGACGTGCTGTCCAAGGGCGTCTGGCTGCGGCGGGACGGGGAAGACGCGGAACCGTTCGAAGACGTCGACTGGTCCTGGCTCGAGCCGTTCGATCCGGCATACGAACTGGACGATTATGATTTCCAGTTCTCCTTCCCGTTCGGGATCGAGCTCGTCAATGACGTCATCACAAAGCCGTACAGCGTCGACGTCGATCCGTCAGACCAGCGGCTGCCCGCGGGACAGGATCAGAGCTTCCTGCTGCTGATCGACCGCAACGGCAAATGGCGGGTGAACACGCTCGTCAAAGGATTTGCGGATGATGTGCAGGGGTTCGCTTCGTCTTATTCAAGCACCGGCGACATCATCCTGATCGGCAAAAATGCGGCCGACATGAAGCTCGCATTCGACCGGCTCAAGGAAATCGGCGGCGGAATCGCCTTGACGGAGCACGGGGAAGTCATCTCTGAACTGCCGCTTGATATCGGCGGCGTGCTGTCGTCGCAGCCGCTTCCGGAACTGATCGAGAACGAAAAAGAGCTCAAGGCGGAGCTCCGCAAGCGCGGATACCGTCACGGCGATGCGGTGTACACGCTCCTGTTCCTCATGTCGACGCATCTGCCGTATGTCCGGATCACACAGAAAGGCATCTACGACGTCATGAACCGGAAGATCCTTTTCCCGGCACTCATGCGCTGAAGAGGCCGCCACATACATTACAGAGAGAATCATTTAGGGGGAAACCGAAAGATGAAAAGGGGTTGGATGCCGGCTTTGGCCGCCGTTCTCCTGCTGGCGGGCTGCCGCGGGGATAGCGGACCGGAGGCGGCGGCTCCCGGGGGCGATCTGCCCGAGGGGGAAGAAGAGCCGTCTTCGTCAACAGATGAAAACGGAGGACTAGAAATTGTCGAACTCGGGACCGATATGCCGTACACGGCGCCTTTCACCGGACTGGCAATGGAGGAAGAGCCGGATATGCGGCCGGTCCTCGTCACGATCAATAACCATCCGAAAGCACGCCCGCAATCCGGCCTGTCGGAAGCGGACGTCGTCTACGAAATGCTCGCTGAAGGGGACATCACCCGGCTGCTTGCGCTTTACCAGTCGGAACTCCCCGGGCAGATCGGTCCCGTCCGCAGTGCCCGTGACTACTTTGTCGATCTCGCTGCGGCACACGGAGCGCTCTACATCGCGCATGGCTACAGTCCGGAGGCGCAGTCGATGCTCGCTTCCGGCGTGGTCGACCATCTGAACGGGATGCAGTACGACGGCTCGCTGTTCAAGCGGTCCGCCGACCGGGTGGCGCCGCATAACTCGTATATTTCCGGCGAGGCCATTCTGTCGGGTGCGGAGAAGAATGGATTCCGGATGGACGAAGCGCCGGATCCGGGATGGCGGTTTGACGAGGAAGCGCCGATGACTGTGGGAACGGCGGGTTCGTTCGACGTCTCCTACGGCAGCGACAAGTCCTATCAGAGCAGTTATCTGTACGACCCGTTCAGCCGGACCTACGCCCGCTCCTCGGGCGGCGTGCAGACGAAAGATGCCGATGACTCCGAACCGGTGAGCGTATCGAACGTCCTCGTCCTCGAGATGCCGCACCGGGTGGTCGATGATCAGGGCCGCCGGTCGATCGACTTGGAGGCGGGCGGCGCCGCCTGCGTGTTCAGGGACGGACTTCTTTATGAAACCGTCTGGGAGAACCGGGGGGGCGTGCCGACCGTCATGGACGGCGGGCGTCCGTTCCCGCTCGCACTCGGAAAGACCTGGGTCCATTTTGTTCCGGAAACGCCGGGAATCGGAACGAGCATCAGTTATACGAAGTGATCCTGGAAGCTTTGCGATTCATCTCGTCCGGGCTGGCCGGAATCCATGCCGGTGACGCGGCTGCCGCGGAAAATATTCCGCAGCGGGCGGGGGGGCGTCATCATCCGATACTTATGACATCAAAGGAGGTGCCGTCCATGGCACTCGACAAACTCCGCGGACCGCAGACCGATGCGCTGTTCGAAGCCATACTGGAGCTCAAAGACCTCGACGAATGCTACCGGTTCTTCGATGACCTCGCGACCATCAGCGAGATCCAGTCGCTTTCCCAGCGGCTCAACGTCGCCCGCATGCTGAAAAAAGGCTACACCTACGAAAACATCAAAAATGAAACCGGCGCCTCCACCGCCACGATCTCCCGCGTCCGCCGCTGCTTTGACTACGGCTCCGGCGGATACAACGAGATCCTGACCCGGATGGGAGAAGGCGGAGAGGAATGAAATCCCCCGCCGCCAAAGCTTTGTCAGATGTAATGAGTGATTTCCCGGGAGTTAAACTGCTCCCGGGTTTTCATGTTCACCGGCCGGATTCAGTCCATCTCCCGCTCAATGAAGGACTGGACGCGTTCAAGGAGGACGATTCGCTGGACCCCGGCTACTTCGAGGAAGTGGCCGGGCGAGCTCTTCTTCTGCTTGAGGAGCGGACGGACCCGGACGATGGACTGCTGCTCGTCACGAACGGCTACCCGGCTCATCCAGGCGTGATCAGCAGATATCTGAAACGTCCGGAACTGAAATACCGCATGGACTCCCGGCGGGACATCTGGCAGGACGGCGATGAACGGATCCCCGTCAGCCGGCTGATCTTGCCGTGCAAGATGAAGGACATTCGCTGGCGTCCGCTCCTGCTGGCGATATCCGGGCAGGACTTCGGCCGGCACCCGCGTCTGCGCCGGACGGGAAGCCGGTATCCGCCGGATGTGTTCGTCTTAAACGAGGCGAAACGGGAAATCTTTTATATGTATGATGACCGGGGATGTGATGTATTGGAGTGGAGAGATAATGAGATACAGCAATGGAGACATGAACCGGTTATCCAGTACATGGGTAATCCTGAAGGAAGGTGAAGTATATGGATGAATTGGAGAAAGTGAAAGAAATCCGAGAAAGAATTATAGGACTGAATGAGTCGGATGCAAAGGGGCTTTTAATGCTTACTGTTGCGAATGTATTTAGAGTGGATAGTGGAAACGGAACTTTTACAAGCGGTATTTGCATAGAGGAATTAAAAAAGCTATATACTAGCATCCCAAAAGCGAAATAATAATTTTGGGGATGTATGATTTTAATTTGGAACTGGCTGCTATTCAGTTCTGCGATAGTCGCTATTATAGTGGGAGTGAGATGTTTTGCATGGATGTATATCGATATTTAAAGCGGATTGGTGTGGAAGATTCCGGAACTGCTGATATGGAGCTGCTCAGCCGGCTCCAGGAACAGCATCTGTTCCACATCCCATTTGAAAACCTCGATGTGATGCGCGGCGTTCCGATCGGACTGGAACCCGCCGTCTATTACGAGAAGATTATCGGGCGCCATCGCGGCGGTTTTTGCTATGAGCTGAACGGCCTGTTCAATTGGCTGTTAAATGAGCTTGGCTATGACCCGCGCCTGATCTCCGCGACGGTCATGCGGCCGGATGGGACCTGGGCGATGGAGCGAAGCCATGCAGCGCAGATCGTGGAGCTGGATCAGCCTTATCTGGTCGATGTCGGTTTCGGCGACTCGGCCCGCGTGCCGCTTCCGCTGACGGGTGAAGTGAAAGAGGATGTCAGCGGAACATACCGGGCTCTCGAGACAAAAGAAGGTCTTTTCGAACTGCAACGGAAAGAGGAAGGCAACTGGCGGACGCTGCTCCGGTTTGATTTGTCTGCGAAAGAACTGCCGGATTTTCAGGCGGCCTGCCGGTTCAACCAGACATCGCCCGACTCGACTTTCACTCAAAAGGAAATTGTGACGATCGCCGTGCCGGACGGGCGGATCACGCTGTCGGGTGACACGTTGACCTTCACCCGGAATGGGGAGAAGGAAAGCTCTGAGGTGAAAGCGGAGGATAAGGCGGAGGTTCTCGAGAAGTACTTTGGAATTCGCTTGGATAGTATAATAGGAAAACTGGAGTTCTCAGGTGAATAGATAGAAAGACTCTTCGAATAGATAGAATGACCCTGCGAATAGATAGAAAGCCGTCATGAATAGATAGAAAGCTTCCTCGAATAGACAGAAAGGATCGAACCTCTGCACCCGGAGTCCGGGTCGCTTCCGGTAATCCGAAGTATTCAGGAAAGCGGACGACGGGTTTCCCTCATTCCCTCCTTTTGAGCGGCCGGTGCGGCCGTTTTTTTGTTATAATGAAGGGACGCAAACAAAGACAGGTGGGTTCAAGATGAAGGAGTTTCTGGAATGGCGGCATGCGTTCAAGCTGGACCCCGCCAAAGAGATTGATGATCAGTCGCTGGAGCGGGTGTGCGAGTCGGGGACGGACGGGATCATCGTCGGGGGAACCGACGGGATCACGCTCGACAATGTCCTTTCGATCCTCATGCGCATCCGGCGCTATTCTGTGCCCGTCATGCTTGAAGTGTCCGATCCGGATGCCATCACGCCGGGCTTTGACGGCTTTCTCATTCCGTCGGTGCTGAATACGGAGGACGCCCGGTGGATCAAGGGGCACCAGCACGCGGCGATCCGGGAGTTCGGCGAGCTCATGGACTTCGAGGAAGTCATCCCGGAAGGCTATGTCATCCTCAACCCGGACTGTAAGGCGGCAAAGCTCACCGGGGCGGACGCCGGGATCGACCGGGAAGATATCCTCGCCTACGCACGGATGGCGGAGCATTTCTTCCGCCTGCCCGTCCTGTACATTGAGTACAGCGGTACATACGGCGACCCGGAGACTGTCCGGCAGGCCGCAAATGTCCTGGACCGGACCCGTCTCGTCTATGGCGGCGGCATCCGGGGTCCCGAACAGGCCGCCGAAATGGCGCAATACGCCGACCTCATCGTCGTCGGCAACGTCATCTACGACAACCTCACCGCCGCCCTCAAAACCGTGCGTGCGGTGAAAGAAACCGATAAAATGACCTGACTTGAATGATTACGGTCTGACCTGATTGATATAGGGTGAATGATTCATTTAGACAAGTTGATCGGAGTGAAGGGCGTCGCGAAGTAAGGCGTCTGCGCTTAAAAGCGAAGCGTTGAGCAGCACAGACCCCGCAGACGCGCAAGCGTCGAGGAGGCTAAAGCAACGCCCGCGGAAAGCAAGCGCCCGGAACGCAGATCAACACGCTCTCCATTACCATTCACCCAGCCACGAACGAAAGGAGCCAACATGGAAAAACTATCGAATAACCTTCTCAGCGGCATGAACCCGGAACAGGCGAAAGCCGTCCGGACGACGGAGGGCCCGCTCCTCATCATGGCAGGCGCCGGATCCGGCAAGACCCGCGTCCTGACGCACCGGATCGCCTACCTCATCGTCGAAAAGCAAGTGTACCCGTCGAAGATCCTGGCGATTACCTTCACGAACAAAGCCGCACGCGAAATGCGCGACCGGATCGACGGACTGCTCGGGCCGGGCACGGGCGAGCGGATGTGGGTGTCCACATTCCACTCGATGTGCGTCCGGATCCTGCGGCGTGAAATCGACCGGATCGGCTACTCGAAGACGTTCTCCATCCTCGACGGGTCCGACCAGCTGACCGTCGTCAAGAACGTCCTGAAAGAACAGAACATCGACCCGAAACAATACGACCCGCGGGCGCTCCTCAACACGATTTCGAACGCGAAAAACGAATGCATCGACGCGAAGACATTCGCCGAGCAGGTGAATCCGTTCAATCCGTTCGAAAAGATCGTGGCGGACGTGTACCAGGGATATGAAAAGCGCCTCCGGAAAAACCAGTCTCTCGACTTTGACGATCTCATCATGGTGACGCTCAAGCTGTTCGAGCAGGTCCCGGAAGTGCTTGAATTCTACCAGAACAAGTTCCAGTACATCCACGTCGACGAGTATCAGGATACGAACAACGCCCAGTACCGGCTCGTCAACATGCTCGCCGGCAAATTCGGCAACCTGTGCGTCGTCGGCGATTCCGACCAGTCGATCTACAGGTGGCGGGGCGCCGACATCCAGAACATCCTGTCGTTCGAGAAGGACTACCCGGCCGCGGAAGTGATCCTGCTTGAGCAGAACTACCGCTCGACGAAGAAGATCCTGAAAGCGGCAAACGATGTCATCAAGAACAATGCGAGCCGCTACGAAAAGAACCTCCGCACCGACAACAGCGAAGGTGAGCATATCTACATCTACAAGGCGACGGATGAAAAGGACGAGTCGCAGTTTGTCGTCTCGAAGATCCTTGAACTGCAGCGGACGGAAAACCGCAAGCTGTCCGACTTCGCCATCCTGTACCGGACGAACGCCCAGTCCCGGATGATGGAGGAATACCTCGTCAAGTCGAACCTCGAGTATACGATCGTCGGCGGCACGAAGTTCTATGACCGGAAAGAGATCAAGGACCTCCTGGCCTACCTCCGGCTCATTTCAAACAACGACGACGACCTGTCGCTCGCGCGGATCATCAATGAGCCGAAGCGCAGCATCGGCGCGACGACATTCGAGAGGATGGCGGAATATGCGATCATCAACGACCTCTCGATCTTCGAAGCGCTGAAGGAAATCGACTTCATCCAGGGGCTCACGCCTCGCGCGATCAAGCAGGCATCCGAATTCCGCGATCTCATCGCCGGGTTTACGCAGATGCAGGAGTACCTGAGCGTTACCGAACTGGTCGGGGAAGTGCTCGACAAATCCGGCTACCGCGACATGCTGAGAAACGAAAAATCGATTGAATCGGAAAGCCGCCTCGAGAACATCGAGGAATTCCTGTCCGTCACGGAAGCGTTCGAAAAGCGGGCGGAAGAGGAGGAGGGGGACAAGTCCCTCGTCGCATTCCTCACCGACCTGGCGCTCATCGCGGACATCGACTCGCTCGACAAGGAAGAGAAGGCCTCCGCGGAACAGGTCGTCCTCATGACGATGCACTCGGCGAAAGGCCTCGAATTTCCGGTCGTCTTCATCATTGGGATGGAAGAGAACGTCTTCCCGCACTCCCGGTCGATCGGCGACGAGGAAGAGATGGAAGAAGAACGCCGGCTCGCCTACGTCGGCATCACCCGTGCCGAAGAAAAGCTCTATCTGTCGAGCGCACAGTATCGCACGCTGTACGGACGGACAAACTATAACAGCCCGTCCCGGTTCATTTCCGAGATTTCCTCGGAAGTGACGGAATCCATTTCCGCCGGCGGGTCTGCAGCAGACTCCGGCCGCACCCCGATCTCGGGCGGCGGATTCAACAGCCGACGCCCGGTGCGTCAGGCAGTCCGGCGTCCGGCCCAGCAAACGACCGGCGGCGAATCGGTCGGCTGGAAAGCGGGCGACAAAGCCAAACACAAGAAATGGGGCGAAGGCATGGTCGTCAGCGTCCGGGGAGAAGGAGAAGACAAAGAACTCGACATCGCCTTCCCGGAACCCGTCGGCATCAAACGCCTCCTCGCCAAATTCGCCCCGATCGAAAAAGCCTGACCAATCATTGTATTGGCTTTCAGTGGTGACCCGTTGCTAAATTAACTTAGGACTGATTGCAGTGAAGGGCACGAGACACCTGCGGGAACAGCACGAGCCGAAAACCCCGGATGCCGCTCAACGCTTCGCTTTTGAGCGCAGACGCCAACCTTCGTATTGGCGCCGATTGAGGCCGTGCCCGCGGTAAGCGAGTGCCCGGAACGAAAATCAGCACGCTTTCATATGCAACGCTGTAAACTGACCGCGAATAGCGACCGATCCGGAGGGAATCCGAATGGAAGATAAACTAGCGCTCGAACAGCGCGTCAAGGACCTGCACAAGCTGCTGAACGACTATGGGCATGCCTACTACGTGCTCGACAGGCCGCTCGTGCCGGACTCGGAATACGACGCGCGCATGAAAGAACTGATCGCCATCGAGGAAGAACATCCCGACCTCATCATGCCCGACTCCCCGACGCAGCGGGTCGGCGGTGAGGTGCTGCCCGGCTTCAGCAAAGTCGTCCACGACACACCGATGCTCAGCCTCTCGAACGTCTTCAACGAAGAAGACATCCGGGAATTCGACCGCCGCGTGCGCGCGGACGTCGGAAACGTCACGTACGTCTGCGAGCTGAAGATCGACGGGCTGGCGATTTCATTGAAATATGAACAGGGCCTGTTCGCCCAGGGATCGACGCGGGGCGACGGGACGGTCGGGGAAGACATCACGATGAACCTCCGGACGATCCGGGCGATTCCGCTGAAGCTATCGGAACCGGTCGATATCGAGGCGCGCGGCGAAGCCTATATGCCGAAAAAGAGCTTCATGAAGCTCAATGAAAGCCGCGAAGAAGACGGGCTCGACGTGTTCGCCAACCCTCGGAACGCGGCGGCGGGCTCGCTCCGCCAGCTCGACCCGAAAATCGCGGCGAGCCGCAACCTGTCCGTATTCATGTACGGCATGGGCGGGAACGGCGCCGACTACGGGCTCGATACGCATTCCGGTTCGCTTGAATACCTGGCGTCTCTCGGCTTCCGGACGAACCCGGAGACCCGGCGCTGCAAAGACGTGGAAGAAGTGCTGGCGTTCGTCGAGTCGTGGCAGGACCGCCGTCCGGACCTTCCGTACGAAATCGATGGCATCGTCATCAAAGTCGATTCGTTCCATCATCAGGAAGAGCTCGGCTTCACCGCGAAGAGCCCGCGCTGGGCGACCGCCTACAAGTTCCCGGCCGAAGAAGTCAAAACGAAGCTCCTCACGATCGAGCTCACGGTCGGCCGGACGGGCGTCGTGACGCCGACCGCCATCCTGGAGCCGGTCCGTGTCGCCGGAACGACCGTTTCGCGGGCCTCCCTCCACAACGGGGACCTCATCCGCGAGAAGGATATCCGGATCGGTGACGAAGTCATCATCCGCAAAGCGGGGGACATCATCCCTGAGATCGTCATGTCCCTCGCCGATCAGCGAAGCGGTGACGAGGAGCCGTTCGAGATGCCGGCGCATTGTCCGGCGTGCGACTCCGAACTCGTTCATCTCGAAGAGGAAGTCGCCCTGCGCTGCGTCAATCCGCAGTGCCCGGCACAGCTTCAGGAAGCGGTCATCCACTTCGTCTCCCGCAACGCGATGAACATCGAGGGGATCGGAGAGAAAGTCGTCGGCCAGCTGTTCGCAGAAGGGCTGATCAAGGATGCCGCAGATTTGTACACGCTCACGGAAGAGCAGCTCGCGGGCCTTGACCGGATGGGCGAGAAGTCGGCATCGAACCTGATTGCGGCGATCCGGCAGTCCAAGAGCAATTCCCTCGAAAAGCTGCTGTTCGGTCTCGGCATCCGACACGTCGGACAGAAGGCCGCGCAGATCCTCGCCATGGAATTCGGCACGCTTGATGCACTCCGCGCGGCGACGGAAGAACAGCTCACCGCCATCCATGAGATCGGGGAGAAGGTCGCAGACTCGGTCGTGACGTATTTCGGCAACGAAGACGTGGAACGGGTGCTTGGAAAATTGGAGGCGGCCGGCGTCAATACGGTCTATACCGGACCGCGCAAGCAGGACATCCCGGAAGACGGTCCGCTTGCGGGCAAGACGGTCGTCCTCACCGGGAAGCTCTCGCACTTCACGCGAAATGATGCGAAAGCGGCACTCGAGGCGCTCGGAGCCTCGGTGACCGGCAGCGTCAGCAAAAAGACAGACCTCGTCGTCGCAGGCGAGGAAGCGGGGTCCAAGCTCGAGAAGGCGGAAAGCCTCGGCATCGAAATCTGGGACGAAGCCGCGCTTCTGGATGCAATCAGTGAATAAAGGGGTTCTACTTCGTTGAAAATCAAGATCATCACAGCGGCGGCGCTAGCCGCCCTGCTGCTGTCCGGCTGCCTGCCGGCGAAAGAAGAGCCGGAAGTCGTCAATGACGAGCAACAGGAGACGGAGCAGCGGGTCATCATCCCGAACATGCAGCTCAGCGACGAGTATTACCGGACGCTTCTTCCGTACAAGAAAAGCGCAGCACGGGGCCTCGTCGTCAATAAGCTGAATTCCAAATACAACGTCGTCGAGGCGGAAGGCGGCCTCATGCGGCTGTCCCACAGGAAATTCCCGACGGACGACCATTTCTTCCAGGAAGGGCAATATCTCGATGAAAAGACGGTCCGTGCGTGGCTCGGCCACAAATCCGAGGACAACCCGGACGGACTCAATCCGCCCGCGGCCGGCACTCCGGAAGAAACCCGCCGGGACGTCCCCGTCTATGTCGCCCATGTCATCGAGCAGAACTATCTGAAGCGTTCTTCGGAGGACAAGATCCGTCTCGAGGGCGTCTCGATCGGCATCGCGCTGAACTCGGTGAACACGACGGAAGGCGGCGGGGAGATCCCGCAACAGAAAATCGAGGAGGAAGGCAAGAAAGCCGCGGCCGAGATCGTCAAGCGCATGCGCAAAATCGAAGGGCTGTCGCAAGTGCCGATCCTCGTCGGCCTCTACAAGCAAAGCCCGAAAAACAGCATCTCCCCAGGCTCCTACTTTGCGGTTTCCACAGCCGAGAAAGGGAAGGATGTCCTGTCCGGCTGGGACGCGGTCGATGAGGAGTACGTCATTTTCCCGACTTCCTCAAATGCGGACAAGTACCGGGATGTCGACACAAACTTCCGGAACTTCAAGCAGGATGTCGACAAGTATTTCACGAACTTCGTGAATGTGATCGGAACCGGGTTTTACCAGAACGGCACGATCGCCTCGATGAAGATCGACGTGCCGATCGAATTTTACGGAGAGGCGGAAGTGATCGGGTTCACCCAGTACCTCGCCGGGCTCATCAAAGACCATTTCCCGGCGATGCGCGTGGAAGTGAGCGTCACATCCGTCAACGGCCCGGTCTCCCTCATTGTCAAAGAACCGGGGAAAGACGAACCGTACACCCATATATACGGAAACTGAAACAGCGTACCGGATCGCCTGCGTCCGTGATATGATGGACGGGGCAAACAACAGACAGACATTTGCGTGAATGGAGGAGACGACATGGCAGCAGAAATCACGAAAAACCAGGTCAAGCACGTGGCCAACCTGGCGCGGCTCGCGATCACCGACGAAGAGGCGGCATACTACGCGGACAAGCTCGGCGGTATCATCGAATTCGCCGAGCAGCTGAACGAAGTCGACACATCCGGCGTCGAACCGACGACCCATCCGGTGCCGCTCATCAACGTCCTGCGCGAGGACAAGCCGGTCCCGGGACTCGACCGCGACCTGATGATGAAAAACGTACCCGAACATGAAGACGGCATGGTCAAGGTGCCGTCGATCCTGGACTGACGGACTGGAGGAGGAAGAACAGATGACCCTATTCGATAAATCCGCGAAGGAACTCCAATCGCTGATACATAAAAAGGAACTGTCCGCTGCGGAATTGACGGCTGAATCGTACCGCCGCATCAAAGCGGTCGACGGCGACGTGAAGGCTTTCCTCGCACTTGATGAAGAGCGTGCGACCGCACGCGCGGAAGAACTCGACCGCACGCCGATGGAAGCCCGCGGCCCGCTTCACGGACTCCCGGTCGGCGTGAAGGACAACATCGTGACGGAAGGCCTTGAAACGACATGCGCCAGCCGCATGCTCGGCGGGTTTGACCCGATCTACAACGCCACCGCGGCGACGAAGCTCGACCAGGCCGGCCTCATCACCGTCGGAAAAGTGAACATGGACGAGTTCGCCATGGGCGGCTCGACCGAGAATTCATTTTATAAAAAAACGGCCAACCCGTGGAACCTCGAGTACGTCCCTGGCGGCTCGTCCGGCGGCTCCGCCGCCGCGGTCGCCGCAGGCGAAGTGCCGTTCACGCT
>NZ_LN651371.1:261761-315204 GCF_000826125.2 Bhargavaea cecembensis | reverse complement strand
TCGCCGCAGGCGAAGTGCCGTTCACGCTCGGCTCGGACACCGGCGGCTCGATCCGCCAGCCGGCGGCATATTGCGGCGTCGTCGGCATGAAGCCGACCTACGGCCGCGTGTCCCGTTACGGCCTCGTGGCGTTTGCGTCGTCGCTCGACCAGATCGGTCCGGTCACGCGCACGGTCGAAGACAACGCATTCCTGCTGTCGGCCATCTCGGGCCATGACCCGTACGATTCGACGTCGTTTGACGTGGACGTACCGGATTTCGCCTCCGCGCTCACCGGCGACATCAAAGGACTCAAGATCGGCATCGCGTCCGAGTACCTCGGCGAAGGGGTCGGGGAAGCATCGAAGAACGCCGTCCGCGAAGCGGCACGCGTGCTGGAGTCCCTCGGCGCGGAAGTGTCCGAAGTCTCGCTTCCGAATACGAAATATGCGCTTCCGGCCTACTATCTGCTCAGCTCGTCCGAGGCATCTTCCAACCTGGCCCGCTTTGACGGCATCCGCTACGGTTTCCGGGCGGAGGGCGTGGAAGACCTCGAGGACCTGTACAAGAAAACCCGTTCGGAAGGCTTCGGCGACGAAGTGAAAACCCGGATCATGCTCGGCACATTCGCGCTCAGCTCCGGCTTCTACGACGCCTACTATAAAAAGGCGCAGAAAGTCCGCACGCTCGTGCAGGGCGACTTCATGGACGCGTTCGAAAACTATGACGTCGTCATCGGGCCGACCGCGCCGACCCCGGCATTCAAGCTCGGCACCCAGATCGACGACCCGCTCACGATGTATGCCAACGACATCCTGACGATTCCCGTCAACCTTGCGGGCGTCCCGGCGATCTCCGTGCCGTGCGGCTTCACGGAAGGGCTGCCGCTCGGACTCCAGATCATCGGCCGCCACTTTGACGAATCGACGGTGTACCGCGTGGCCCATGCCTTCGAGCAGGCGACCGATTACCACAAGCGGATGCCGGAAATCCGGGAGGTGCAAGCGTAATGAACTTTGAAACCGTCATCGGACTTGAAGTCCACGTTGAACTGAAGACCGATTCGAAAATCTTCTCCCCGGCGCCCGCCCACTTCGGCGCGGGACCGAACACGAACACCCACGTGATCGACCTCGGCTACCCGGGTGTCCTGCCGGTGCTGAACAAGCGCGCCGTTGAATTCGGCATGAAAGCCGCCATGGCACTCAACTGTGAAATCACACGTGAAACGAAGTTCGACCGGAAGAACTACTTCTATCCGGACAACCCGAAAGCCTACCAGATCTCCCAGTTCGACAAGCCGATCGGCGAACACGGCTGGATTGAGATCGAAGTGGAAGGCAAGAAAAAGCGCATCGGCATCACGCGCCTTCACCTTGAAGAAGACGCCGGAAAGCTGAACCATACCGATAAGGGCTACTCCCTCGTCGACTACAACCGCCAAGGGACACCGCTCATCGAAATCGTCTCCGAGCCGGACATCCGCACGCCGGAAGAGGCGTACGCGTATCTCGAAAAGCTGAAGTCGATCATCCAGTACACGGGCGTTTCCG
The DNA here is from genome assembly GCF_000826125.2 of Bhargavaea cecembensis. Classification (GTDB taxonomy): domain Bacteria; phylum Bacillota; class Bacilli; order Bacillales_A; family Planococcaceae; genus Bhargavaea; species Bhargavaea cecembensis_B. Next base: position 313,672 of record NZ_LN651371.1, on the reverse strand, counting down.
ACGTGAAGATGGAAGAAGGATCGCTCCGCTGCGATGCGAACATCTCGCTCCGCCCGTACGGCCAGGAAGAATTCGGCACGAAAGCCGAGCTGAAGAACCTGAACTCGTTCAACTTCGTCCGCAGAGGGCTGGAGCATGAGCAGAAGCGCCAGGCGGAAGTCCTTCTCTCCGGCGGCATCATCGAGCAGGAGACCCGCCGCTTCGACGAGTCGACCGGCAAGACGATCCTCATGCGGATCAAGGAAGGCTCCGATGATTACCGCTACTTCCCGGAACCGGACCTGACCGATCTCTCCATCGACGACGAATGGATGGAGCGCATCCGCGCCGAAATCCCAGAACTTCCGGATGCCCGGAAAGAGCGCTATGTGAACGATATGGGACTCCCGGCATATGATGCGATGGTCTTGACGCTCACAAAAGACATGTCCGACTTCTTCGATGAGACCGTGCGGGCGGGGGCGGATGCAAAGCTTGCCTCCAACTGGCTCATGGGCGAAGTGTCCGCCTACCTGAACACGAACCAGAAGGAACTTGCCGAGACGGGCCTCACGCCTGAGAACCTGGCCGGTATGATCAAGCTGATCGAAGCCGGCACGATTTCCTCGAAGATCGCGAAGAAAGTATTCAAGGAACTTGCCGACAATGGCGGAGATGCGGAGAAGATCGTGAAGGAAAAGGGCCTCGTCCAGATTTCCGACGAAGGCGAACTCCTCAAGATCGTCACTGACATCCTCGACAAAAACGAGCAGTCGATCGAAGACTTCAAGGCCGGCAAAGACCGCGCCATCGGCTTCCTCGTCGGCCAGGTCATGAAGGCGACGAAAGGCCAGGCGAACCCGCCGCTCGTCAACAAGCTCATCAACCAGGAAATCAGGAAACGCTGATTTGGAAGGCCGCCCCCGGGCGGCCTTTTTGGTTTTTAGGCGGATGAAATTGGATGAAGCCTCCAACGAACGATCCAAAGGCATCACCCTCTCTCCGGCTTGAACCGCACGGAGAACAGCCCATCCTGCCCAGTTTTAAAAGTCCGGCCGGAGTGAATATAGAAAGGAGTTATAAAGAAGGGAGAAGTGAGAAATGAACAAGTGGAAATTGTTGATGGCCAGCGGCTTCATGATGGCTTTGCTGGCCGGATGCGGAGACCAAGATGCCGGAACGGCGGATGAGGCGGGGAGCGACAATCCGGCCGTGACGCAAGATCAGGCAACTGAAGAGGAAACCGGCGATACAGACACAGATGCAAACGAAGAAGAGACCGGAACGGATGACGCCTTGGAAGGCGCCGAGGAAGTGAATATACCGCTGAAGAACGCGGACGGGAAGGAAGTGGCGACTGCCGTCCTGAGCGAGAACGCCGACGGCACGGTCCATGTCGACCTGACCGCCACAGATCTGCCGCCGGGCACGCATGCATTCCATATCCATGAATCCGGAATGTGCGAAGCGCCGGACTTTGAGTCGGCTGGAGGCCATTACAACCCGGAAGACAAGGAGCACGGCAAAGACAGTCCGGAAGGCAGCCATGCCGGAGACTTCGACAATATTGAAGTCGACGAGGACGGCAAGGCGAGCGTCCAGTTTGATACGGACCAGGTGTCGCTTCAGGAGGGCGAAGACAATACGGTGTTCACCGAAGCCGGCACGGCCCTCGTGATCCACGCCGATGAAGACGACTATGTATCCCAGCCATCAGGGGACGCCGGCGACCGGATCGCCTGCGGCGTCATCGAAAAGTGAAGAATGGACACAGGCTGCAGACTAAGCGACTCCGCTTTTCTGCAGCCTGTTCTATTATCCCCGGCACCTCTGCCCGCCTTCCATTTGATTAAAGGTTTTGCAATCCGTACAATTTAGGCAGGAGGGGATTTGCATGAAGACGGAACAACAGTATTTTGAAGAAGGGATTCCGCTCGGGGAGTACATGGAAGGCATGACGACCCACAAGGAGAACAGCCAAAAGGTATATGAAGGATTCAAAATGCCGCAGGGGGATGAATTCATTGCACTCCTTCAGGAGAACAAGCCGCATATTCTCGTGATCACGGAAGACTGGTGCGGGGATGCGATGATGAACAATCCGATTCTTCGCCATATCACGGAAGCGGCCGGTCTGGATGCCAGGATTGCCTACCGGGATGCAGACACCGAGCTGATCGACCGGTGGCTGACGAACGGCGGACGCTCGATTCCCGTGTACCTTCTCATGAACGACGAAGGGGAGGTCCTGGCGAAGTGGGGACCGCGGGCACCGCAGCTCCAAGAACTCGTAATGGAGCAAAAGAACTCCCTGCCGTCCAAAGACGACCCGGCATTTGAAGAGAAACAGAAAGAGATGTACGCTTCCATGATGGAGCAGAACACGACGAACCCGGACTACTGGCTCTGGGTCTACGAGGACATCCGCAAGACGTTCATGTCGGCTCTGCAAAAGCAGTCATGAGCTCCGCCGGTGCTGAAAACTCGGAATAATGCTCCGGGTTGCGCAAACGGCCTGGCAAGAATATGATGGAGTAAAAGGGGAGCCGGCCGCATGTCGGCTCCTTTTCGTGAGGCCGGCGGGATCATCGGCCCCGTCACTGCGTCCTATCAACAGGGCTCAAACAGAACATTTAAAAGCGAGAGGACAGTCAAGATGAAACGTGCACGGATTATTTATAACCCGACATCCGGACGGGAGATTTTCCGGAAGCATCTCCCCGAAGTGCTTGTCCGCCTGGAAGAGGCGGGATATGAGACGTCCTGCCATGCGACGACTTGCGAAGGCGATGCGACCGAGGCGGCGAAGCTGGCCGTCGAGCGGGGATTCGATACGATCATCGCGGTCGGCGGAGACGGGACGCTCAATGAAGTCGTCGCCGGGATCAGCGGTTTTGAAGAACGCCCGGTCATCGGCCTGATCCCGACCGGGACGACGAACGACTTTGCGCGTGCGGTCCATATTCCCCGGGACATCGACGAGGCGCTCGACATCATCATCGCCGGCGAGACGATCCCGGTCGATGTCGGCATTGTCAATGACCGCCACTTCATCAACATCGCGGGCGGGGGCAAGATCACCGAGCTGACATACGAAGTCCCGAGCAAGCTGAAGACAGTGCTCGGACAACTCGCCTATTATCTGAAGGGGATCGAGATGCTGCCGTCCATCCGCGCTTCCCAGCTCCGGGTCGAGTACGACGGGGAAGTGTTTGATGACGAAGCGATGATGTTCCTCGTCGGGCTCACCAATTCCGTCGGCGGCTTTGAGAAGCTGGCACCCGACGCCAGCATCAACGACGGCAAATTCAGCATGTTTATCCTGAAAAAGTGCAACATCGCCGAATTCATCCGGGTCGTCTCGCTCGCGCTCCGCGGCGAGCATCTGAATGACCCGCTCGTCATCCATGCGAAGCCGTCCCGGATCACCGTCACTTCCGACGAAAAAGTCCAGCTCAATCTGGACGGGGAATTCGGCGGCCTGCTGCCGGCGGAGTTCAAGAATCTGCCGCGCCATATCCGCATGTTCGTTCCGCTCGAACGGATTCCGGAGAAAGACAGGACACAGGCTGCGGATCTGTTGATGGAAACAGAATAAAGGCTGGATACGCTCCCGATTGGGGGCGTTTTTTGTTGGGTGGAAGAGCGGGAAGCGGATCGTACGATTGTGTCGAATTGAGTCTCTTGGCAATGAAAGAAACAGGAGTGTGATAAAACTCACTGCAACGCCTCAGCCGTTATGGCGATCCGGACGGCCGGTCGTCGGAGAAAGCCGGCCCCATGCGGTTTGTCTGTTTATCCCATTTTCGTTTTTTCGCCAGAATGCTCACCGGATTGTCAACGCACGAGGAGCGGATTTCCTGTAGGTTAAAGACAGACAAAGATTGAGAGGAGAGGAACGTGATGAAGAGATCGACGGGATTGACACTGGGGGCCCTGTTCCTGGGGGCGTTGCTCGTCATCGGCTTTCTCGGATTCCGGCTGTCTGCAGAGATGTCGGCTGCCGGCAAGGACTCCGCTCTGGAAACCGAAACGTCGGAAGATCCGGGGATTGACGGCGAGCTCGCCTATAACCCGCCTTCGATGGACGATGTGCCGGAGGGTCCTGAAGGTGAAGCGATCAAACGGGGGTTTGATCTGGTGAATAACACGTCCGAGGTGCTCTGGAGCGAAGCCGCGACTGCCGAAGACGGCCGTGAGCGGGTGAACGGGCTAAGCTGTACAAGCTGCCACGCCGGAGCAGGACTTGAAAAAGATTCATCGTCGCTCGTCGGGATGACGGCCGCCTATCCGATGTACATCGGCCGGTCGGGGCAGATCGTCACGATAGAAGAGCGCATCAACGGCTGCATGGTCCGCAGCATGGACGGTGAAAAGTTCGCCGATGATGACGAGGATCTTGATGCGATGGTCGCTTACTTCAAGTATATTTCCGAAGGAGTGCCGGTCGGGGCCGAAATGCCGTGGCGCCATACGAACAGCATGGATGATATGCCGGTGCCGAACGTGGAGGACGGCGAATCGCTTTATAAACAGTCCTGCATTGCCTGCCATGCAGAGGACGGGTCTGGAATTGGTTCGAATTCGGGGCCGGCGCTCTGGGGAGAAGACTCGTTCAACGACGGAGCGGGCATGGGCCGGATCACGAAAATGGCCGGATACCTCCAGAACAATATGCCAAAGGGCGGGGAAGGCACGTTGTCCGATCAGGAGGCCGCGGACCTGGCTGCCTATGTGCTCATGCATGATCGTCCGGAGTGGAAAGGCCATGACAAAGACTGGCCGAACGGCGGGCGGCCGAATGACATCATCACAAAAGAGCGCCGAGAACAGATCCAAAATGGCACGATCGACTGGGAGGAAGTATTGAAGCCGGTTGAGAAATAACCAAGAGGCAGGCTGCGGCTGAACGCGGTCTGCCTTTTGTTTTGCAATTTTTCAAGTAGGGTAGAAGTGGGATGGACTGATCTAGTGAAAGGGGAAGATAGTGATGCAGAGAAGTACAGGGATCACACTTGTCTTCCTGATCGTCGTGTCGCTGGCGACCATCGGTTTTCTGGGAATCCGTCTCGGGCAGGACAAGCAGGAGGCCGAGCAGGCGGAAGAGACGGGGACTGCCGGCAATCTTGAAGAAACAGCCGGAGAATCCGGTGTGAAAGGCTCATCGTTCAATCCGCCGTCGATGGATGAGCTCCCGGACGGGCCGATGGGCAATGCGATCCAGCGCGGCCACGATCTCATCAACATGACTTCGTCGGAATTGCGGAAAGAAGCCTCTTCTGCCGAAGAAGGTGAGCAAAAAGTGAACGGCCTCAGCTGCGCCAGCTGCCATGCCGGCGCAGGCCTAGAAGAAAGTTCGATGTCGCTTGTCGGATCAACGATCTCCTATCCGCAGTACAATGAGCGGGCCGATGCGGTCATGACGATCGAGGACCGCATCAACGGCTGCATGGTCCGTAGCATGGACGGCGAGGAGTTCGAAGCCGGAGACGCGGATCTCGAAGCGATCGTGGCCTATATGTCTTACATCTCGGAAGGGATTCCCGAGCGCTCGGAGCTCGATTGGAAGGATCCTGTTGCCATGGAGGATGTACCGGTCCCGGATGCCGATGCCGGTGAGCAACTGTTCCAGCAAGCCTGCATCGCCTGTCATGCAGTAGACGGAAGCGGCACAGGGGAAATTTCAGGGCCGGCCCTGTGGGGGGATGAATCATTCAACGATGGTGCGGGATTGTCGCGCCACGACAAAATGGCGGGATTCATACACGATTTCATGCCGAAGACGGACCCCGGTTCCCTGACGGAGCAGGATGCCAGCGACCTCGCCGCATTTCTCCTCATGCAGGAACGTCCGGAGTTCGACGGGCACCGTGATGACTGGCCAAAAGGCGGCCGGCCGAACGATCTCATCGATAAGGAGAAGCGGGAACAGCTAAAGAATGGCGACATTACATGGGAAGAAATCGTCACAAAAGACAAATGAAACAAGAAAACGGGCCGCGATCTCAGATCGCGGCCCGTTTCCGATCAAAGCGCATCGAGCGCCATGTCTTGTTTCCCGGCAAGTTCGGGAACATGGTCGACCGGTACCCAGTGAAGCCGGAGCACATTGCCGCGGTCTTTGCCGTTTCCGGTCACGGTATGCTCCCACTCTTCCGGTCCTTGTCCGGTGTATTCCAGCTGGAATATATTGCGCTCGTATTTACGGTCCCGGTGTCGGGGGAAAAATGTATTCTTTGCAAGTTTGCCGACGAGGACCAGGTCATTTTTAGAAATGCCAGTTTCCTCTTCGATTTCCCGGTAAAGGGCGTCCATCAGCAGTTCCCCTCGGTCGATCGTCCCGCCGGGCACCTGTGCTCCAGCTTCGGGATGGTCTCGCTCGGTATAGACGAGCAGCTGCTGGTCCGGCCCTTCTCCGCGTGTGACATATGCCAGTACTCTTCTTCTTAGTTCCATGGCCGGCACCTCCTGTTAAGTTGATTCCTTCATTATACCAAATGCTCGGAACATTCGCAATGCCATTGTCATCATTTCGTCACTGGACATCCACCGATTTGTCATTCCCTCTCCACGGATCCGTCATGATTCCGGCGTTACAGATGCCGTTCAGGGGGTATGATATAAAGAGACAAGGGGGAGCGCCGATGTATAAAAAACAGGAACGATGGCTCATGTGGCTCGCCTTCATCGTCGCGGCGATTATGCTGATTGCGATTGCGGGCAGGATTTTCGGCGGCTGAGCCAAATTCCCGCGAATCATCAAACGTCGATGATCCGGACTGCCAAGATATATACCCGTTTTAGCATGTGGGAAAACTATTTGATCTCACATGCGTTCCACCAAGGAGGGAAAACTGCATGGGAAATGAAGAAGCCGTGTTTTTCTCGCGGGCACTCACCGAACTGACGCTGAGCTTCCATATCATCTATGCCACAATCGGCGTCGGCGTCCCGCTTATGATCATGATCGCCCAGTGGGTGGGCATCAAAAAGAATGATGAACATTACATCCTTCTCGCGCGGCGTTGGGCGCGAGGGTTTGTCATTACCGTGGCGGTCGGGGTCGTAACCGGGACCGCCATCGGTCTGCAGCTTTCGCTCCTCTGGCCGAACTTCATGGAGCTTGCCGGACAGGTGATCGCCCTGCCGCTCTTCATGGAAACATTCGCCTTCTTCTTTGAAGCGATCTTCCTCGGGATCTACCTTTACACGTGGGATCGTTTCGACAACCAGAAAAAACACCTGCTGCTGCTCGTTCCGGTTGCACTCGGCGCCTCGTTTTCGGCCGTATTCATCACAATCGTGAACGCCTTCATGAACGCGCCGCAGGGCTTTGACATCGTGGACGGGAAACTCGTCAATATCCAGCCGATCCTCGCGATGTTCAACCCGGCCATGCCGACGAAAGTGGCGCATGTCGTCGTGACGGCATACATGACTTCGGCTTTCATCCTTGCCGCGATCGCCGCATTCCGGCTGCTGAAAGGATCCGACCATATTTATCACAAGAAGGCGCTCCATCTGACCGTGAAACTCGGCCTCGTCTTCTCGCTCGGCGCGCTGCTCATCGGCGACCTTTCGGGGAAATACCTTGCCGAATACCAGCCGGAGAAACTTGCTGCCGCCGAATGGCATTTTGAAACGGAGGGCGAGGCGCCGCTCATGCTGTACGGCGTGCTCGACGGCGAAGAAGTGAAATACGCCATCAAGATCCCGTTCGCCCTCAGCATCCTGGCGCACTCCAATCCGATGGCGGAAGTGACGGGCCTGAATGAGTTCCCGGAAGATGAAATTCCGCCGCTTTATATCCACTATCTGTTTGATACGATGGTCTCGATCGGGATGCTCATGATCGCCGTTTCGGGCCTGTACTGGCTCGGCAGCCGGCTCGGCTGGGCGTTCATCCGCTCCCGCTGGTTCCGCTGGGTCGTCGTGGCGGGTGGACCGCTCTCGGTCATCGCCATGGAGGCCGGCTGGTGGTATGCGGAAGTCGGCCGACAGCCTTGGGTTCTCCGGGGCATCATGAAAACACCGGACGCCGCGACCTCAAGCGCGCACGTCGATCTGATGCTTTACCTGTTCGCCCTGTTGTATCTCGTGCTCGGGGTCGGCAGCGTCGTCGTTCTCCGGCGCATGTTCCGCAGGAATCCGGTGGAACAGGAAATTGCGGACCGTGAGGCCGAGCGCATCGCGGAGGAGAAAGCGAAAGGGGGAGAAACGTCATGACCCTTGAAATTCTCGGTATATCCGTGCTGTGGACTTTCCTGTTCGGCTATCTGATCATCGCTTCGATCGACTTCGGAGCCGGATTCTTCAACGCGTACAGCCTGCTCACGGGGAAAGAACGCATCCTGACGAACGTCATCCAGCGCTACTTGTCCCCGGTCTGGGAAGTGACGAACGTGTTCCTCGTGTTCTTCTTCGTCGGCATGATCGGCTTTTTCCCGTCGACGGCGTTCTACTATGGAACGACGCTGCTCGTCCCGGTCAGCTTTGCGATCATCCTGCTCGCGATCCGCGGGTCGTACTATGCATTTGAGACTTATGGTGCCCGTGGACACAAAGGCTATTCATTCGTCTACGGCGCAGCCGGCCTGATCCTGCCCGCTTCGCTCTCGATCGTGCTCACGATTTCAGAAGGCGGCTTCATCGACATGATCGACGGCAACCCGGTGCTCGATTACAAGGCACTGTTCCTGAGCCCGCTCACGTGGTCGATCGTCGTTCTGAGCGTCGCAGCGCTGCTCTACATCTCGGCCGTATTCCTCACCTGGTATGCCAACAAGGCGAAGGATCCCGATGCGACCGAGCTGCTGCGCAAGTATGCGCTCATCTGGTCGCTGCCGACGATCATCACGGCAGGCGGCATCATCTGGGAGCTCCGGGCGCACAACCCGGAACACTATGACCGCCTGCTCGACTTCTGGTGGATGTTCGCCTTGTCGGGCCTCCTGTTCCTCGGAACGGTGTGGCTTCTCTGGAAGCGGCGCAACTACGGACTCGCCTTCTGGCTCCTGTTCGGCCAATTCGCGCTCGCCTTCTACGGCTACGGCATCTCGCACTATCCGTACCTGCTGTACCCGCATCTCACGCTCTACGACGGATTCACGAACCAAGCCATGGCGACCGCGCTCGTCGTCGCCTTCATCCTCGGGCTGCTCTTGCTCGTCCCGTCGCTCTACCTGCTGCTCCGCATGTTCCTGTTCGACAAGGACTACGTAAAAGGCCGGAAATAAGACGAACACGCCTGACCGGCGAAAAGGAGGAACCGCCATGAACGACTTTCTCATCTTCTACGCCCCGTTCATCGTCCTCATCGGAGCCATCATCGCCGCCTTCGCCGTGGCCCCATTCGACGGCGCGGTGACAAAAGGACCGAAGGAACGGAAGAAAAAATAAAAGCAAAGAGAACCGCCCCGGTGCGACATGCATCGGGGCGGTTCTGTGCCGATTGCATCGGATCCGGTCTATTTGGGGAGGGTTCTATCTGGTTGGGGGAGGGTTCTATCTACTCAGACCGGGATTCTATCTATTCAAGGGGCGATTCTATCTATTCGGACCCGGATTCTATCTATTTGCATCGGATCCGGTCTATTTGGGGAGGGTTCTATCTGGTTGGGGGAGGGTTCTATCTATTCGGACCCGGATTCTATCTATTCAGGGGGCGATTCTATCTATTCGGACCCGGATTCTATCTATTTGCATCGGATCCGATCTATTTGGGGAGGGTTCTATCTGGTTGGGGGAGGGTTCTATCTACTCAGACCGGGATTCTATCTATTCAAGGGGCGATTCTATCTATTCGGACCCGGATTCTATCTATTCAAGGGACGATTCTATCTACTCGGAGAACGGGTCATGCCCGGCGAGACGATTCATATCGTCCCCCCGCTCTTCATTCCGCGTCATTTCTGGTAAAATGAAGCCAACAGCCATGTATCGGAGGAACTCATCCATGTCCTACGCAGTCCAGCAGAACGACCGGCTCACCGCCGAAATCACCGACCTCACGCACGACGGGGCGGGCGTCGCGAAAGTCGGCGGCTACCCGCTCTTCATTCCCGGCGCCCTGCCGGGGGAGACCGTCGAATTCAAAGTGACGAAAACACTCAAGAAATACGGATTCGGCATGCTCCTGAACATCATCGAAGCATCCGAAGACCGCGTCGAGCCGCCGTGTCCCGTATTCCCGGAATGCGGCGGCTGCCAGATCCAGCACTTGTCGTATGAAGGTCAGCTCGAGCGCAAGCGCAAGATGGTCCGCGAGGTGATGGACCGGATCGCCAAACTTCCGGACGTACCGGTCCACCCGGTGAAAGGGATGGAACACCCGTGGCGCTACCGCAATAAATCACAAATCCCGTTCGCCGAGCGTGACGGCCAAGTCGTCGCCGGATTCTTCCGGAGCAGGACGCACTCGATCATGGACACCGAGACGTGCCTCATCCAGTCGACCGAGGCCGACGTCGTCATGCGCGCGATCAAGCACGGCCTCCATAAGCTCGGCCTCAAGGCGTATGACGAACATAAAGATAAAGGCTTCCTGCGACACGTCGTCATCCGCAAAGGGAAGGCGACCGGCGAGACGATGGTCGTCCTCGTCACGCGTAAGCGCAAGTTCCCGCAGAAAGACGCCGCCGTCGAACTCATCCGGGGCGTACTCCCGGACGTCACGTCGATCATCCAGAATGTCAACGACCGGAAAACGAACGTCATCATGGGAGACGAAACAATTCCGCTTTTCGGCCCGGAAGTGATCACCGACGAAATCGGCGGCGTCCGGTTCGAAATCTCCGCCCGTTCGTTTTACCAGATCAACCCGGACCAGACGGAAGTGCTGTATTCCCAGGCGCTCGAGTACGCCGGCCTCACCGGCGACGAGTCCGTCATCGACGCCTACTGCGGCATCGGTACGATCTCCCTCTTCCTCGCGAAAAAAGCGAAGGAAGTGTACGGGGTCGAAATCGTCCCGCAGGCGATCGAGGACGCGAAACGCAACGCCGAACTTAACGGCTTCACGAACACCCACTTTGAAGCCGGTGCCGCCGAAGACGTCATCCCGCGCTGGTACAAAGACGGCAAGCGATTCGACGTCCTCGTCGTCGACCCGCCGAGAAAAGGCTGCGACGAGCACTTGCTCCGTACCATCCTCGAACACCGCCCGAAACGCATCGTCTACGTCAGCTGCAACCCGGCGACCTTGGCACGCGACCTGAGGATTCTGGAAGACGGAGGATATAAGACGAAAGAAGTTCAGCCGGTGGATATGTTCCCGCAGTCGAGTCATGTAGAAGCCGTTGCGTTGGTAGAATTGAAGTGAATAGTGAAATGAATTCTATGCCCCCGGACGAACAGCTCGGGGGTCTTTGTGAATTTGTGCAAAGTGATTTTTTAACCCGAACAATCTTACTGATAATAAGGCATCCACTGCCGCCAATAATTATTGGCGGCGGCAACTGTTTGGAAGTGGACGGCGATGACTTGGGAGGAGGCGATCAGACTGTCCGGGTTTGTGGAATAGGCGGGCCGCAGCACTTCCCGGACTTCTTCGGATGGCTGTGTGACCGTGATGCCTTTTTGTGCAAGCTTCACCGCTAACGCAAATCCTTCCTCGGGCGTCTGGGTGATCAGCGAATGCACCGACTGGCTCGGCATGCAGTTCACTTCCTTTATTCGTTTGGTCTCCCTATACATATGCGAAAAAAGCCAGACGGCCACAGAGTGAGGGATCGGCCATTGCTCCCGGTGGGATGTGTCTTCCAGCCAGCCTAATCTCCACTTTCGCATGTGCTTCAATGATGTTTTTTGGAAACAATAGTGTCACTTTTATGATGAAGTCCAACAGTCAGACGTCCCGGAAAAGATGTAGCCTTGATGAGTCAGGGGAAGAAAATAGAATTTTCCCACACTGGATTTTTTGTTTATTAAACTTCAGAGAAAGGAGTACGGAAAATATGGTATAATTTTCTGTATATGGATTCGTATGCATTTAAACATAGAAAAGGAGAGGGTTTGGGTGAAAACAAAGACCTACAAAAGATTTGCCATGGCAACGGCCAGCGTTGCCCTTGTCGGTTCAGCGATTGTTCCGGTTGCCTCGGCTGCTCCGTACTACGGGTGGATATCGGATTATCCATTTACGGACGTCCCTAACTGGAGCACACATTACATAAACGTTTTGGAAGCCAATGAATTAGGTGTAATGACCGGCTATAACGACGGAACATTTAAGCCGAATCAAAAGTTGAACCGCGGCAACGTGGCAAAGGTGCTCGGCAAGTATGTCGTCTCAAAGAGCGGCATGACGCTTGAAGAGTATGTGCGTGAGCACAACATCAACGGTGTGGAGAATTTCGATGATGTGCCCGATGACTGGGCTGATGCAGAACTCGTGGTTTATTCGAAAATTGTCAAAGACGCAGGAATCTTTGAGGGTTCCAATAACAGGCTGAACGCTTCAAAATTAATGCCGCGTGACCAGATTGCAGAAGTCTTGGTGAGGGCTTTTGGTTTTGAAGACAAGGGAGGCACTCCAAATATTTATTATGATGGAGAAACTGCTTATGCCAAGTCCATTGAAATCATTATTGAGAACGGGATTTCCAATGCCAATCATTACCGTCCGTTTGAAACCACGAGCCGCTCGCAGTTTGCTTCATTCATGGTTCGCGCCGTCAAAGTTTCCGAAGGATTGGATACGGAAGAGCCTTACCCATTCCCGATTAAGTCCGTCAGTGGATTGGCGGATATTACCGTTAATTTAGGGGAAATGCCGAAGCTGCCGGAAACAGTCGAAGTGACTTTGAAGAGCGGACTCAAGTCCACTGCTGCCGTCGTGTGGAACACAGAGGATCTCAACAAAGACGAAGTGGGATCATATATACTCACCGGGAATTTCCCCGGTACCGATCTGACCGCCTCGATCAAGGTGAACGTCAGGGAGCCGCAGTACAAGAGAATCAAGAATATCAGCATTGATAACAACGTAATTAAGATCATCTATCCTCAGAACATGAGCAAAACGACCCTCGATCTTTCGAATTACAGGTTCAACGGCGGTCCGATGCCTGAAGGGACAAGTATTTATGGCGAAGAGAATTACGTGACTATTACGCTTCCATCGCCGGAAGGGCCGATTTCTGCGGATATGGAGTATACGTTCGAAATCACGCAAAATGTCAAAACCATAAACAGCGATATTATTGTCGGCAACTCATTTGCAGCGAACAACGGCACAGAAGCGCCTAAGAATGTCATGGTGACCGGTGTGTTTCATGATAATGTAGGGCCGGCCCTTGTTTCCGCCGATTATGTGATCAAAGCGCCTGGCGAAAACACAAGCCATGAGATCCAACTTACGTTTTCCGAAGACATCTCTACTATATTTAACGATACGTTCTATGAAGATGATGGACAGCGGGATTGGTGGGAAGAGTTCAATACTAATCTTGCTGAACGGCTTACAGATATGATGAGCCTTAAAATTGGCGAAACGGAAGCCTCTGTTTATATTTGGGGTAGCTGGAGCAATGTGATTAACGGCAACAAAGTCTACGTGAGTATCCCAGAAACCAACATTGACCAAACGTCCACCCTCACCATCGTCCCGGAAGAAGTAAAACATAACGAGGAACCGGTTCTCACTGACGATTCTCTCGGAAAAAACCCCCTCGCTGAAACCTTCACGAAAACCATTACCCAGGATAATGTCGTAGTCATTCCTTAAGTGAGGGCAGAAAGTAGCTGGAAAGCAAAAAAGTTGAAGGGGCATTTAGCCCCCTTCAACTTTTTTATTCCGTCTCCGGGAAAAACGCCTGCGCCGTCGGAATGTCCACAAGCGCCGGTCCGCCGGTGTTCAGCGCTTTCTCCATCACCGACTCGAGTTCCTCTTCCGACTCCGGCCGGAATCCTGTCCATCCGCAAGCTTCGGCCAACTTCACAAAGTCCGGATTGGTCAGATCGGTCCCGACGCCTTTTGCCCCGAGGACTTTCAGCTTGTCGACTTCCATCTGAAGTGATTCGTTGTTCAGGACGACGACGGTGATGTCGAGACCGTAGCGGGTGGCGGTCAGCAGATCTGCGAGGACCATCTGCAGGCCGCCGTCTCCGACAATCGCCACAACCTGTTTTTCGGGGTTCACCAGTTTGGCCGCCATGGCAGCCGGGAGGCCGAAGCCCATCGTCCGCCAGTAGCCGGAGAACAAGGTGGTCTGGTCTGTTTGCCTGAAGTTGCGGTTCGTCCACACGGTGTTGTCTCCCGTGTCCAGCGCCAGGACGGCGTCCCGCTCCACAGTGCGGTCAAGGGCCCGGATGATCCGGGAAGGGTGAACCGGATAACCTTCGGTGTTGCCTTCCTCTTCGTTTTGACGATCCCATTTCTCCTTGACTTCTTGGCACCGGTTCATCCAATCTTCCGCGCGGGAGAACCCCGAGAGACTTTCCACTAAGATGGGCAGCACTTCCTCCGTTTTGCCGGTGATTCCGATTTTCACGGGAATGTTCTTCTCGACTTGATCGAAATGGCGGTCAATCTGGATCACCCGGGCATCTTCCGGGACATAGCCTTCAGGCCACCAGGTCGTGCCCGCAAGCAAGACCACGTCCGCTTCTTTGAATAAGCCGGCGGCATGCGGGTTGCCGCCTTCGCCGATCCCTTGCAGCATGTGCGGGAAGGATTCTTCCACCAGCCCTTTTCCGCCGAGGCTGGCCAGGATGCCGGCGCCCCAATGTTCCGCCAGTTTCTTGAGATCTTCGGCAGTTCCTGCCGCCCCGGACCCTGCCAGAATCATCGGGCGCTTCGCTGATTTCATGATATCCGCCGCCTTTTGCAGGCTTTCCTTCGTAAAGACGGAGGCTCCTTCAATCACTTCCGGCAACGGCCGCGGTTTGGCTTCCGATTGCGCCATGAACAGATCCTTTGGCACGGACAGATGAGTGACGGCCCGCTGGTTGAGTGCAGTGCCCGCCGCTTTTTCCAGAAGATCGAGCGCAGCGTCGGGACTCGCCACATTGGCCGAATAGGCAGCGAACGGCTTCATGAGATCTTGCTGGTTGACGAACTGCGGGACGGTCTTGCCGATTTTATCAGTCGGTGCCTGTCCGGTGAGCGCAAGGACGGGCGCACGATCCGCGTGTGCATCTCCGAGTCCGTTCAGCAAGTTCGTCGCACCCGGTCCCATCGTCGCCGTACAAACGCCGAGCCCGCCGGTCAACTTCGCTTCCGCGGACGCCATGAACGCAGCCGTTGACTCATGTTTGCATGCGATGAATTGGATCTGATCCTGTCTTGCCAGCGCGTCGATGAGCCCGAAGCTGGCATCGCCCACGACTCCGTAAATCCGTTTCACCCCGTACAGGGACAATTGATCAAGCATCAACTCCGCAACATTTTTCTCTTCACTCGTCACAAACTTTAACCTCCTCCGTGATGTCGGCCTGATGTAATTCCGCTTCTGTTAGTTCTTCCACTAATGAAGTCTAGGCAAACTCGGTGCCTGCAAGCGGACGGGCCGTTTTCCGGCAGTCTCATGGCTGGAAATTCAACTGATTAATTGGTACGATTCATAAATAATTGCATCTGTGAACGAGAGGATCTGAACTTGAAATGAACAATAATTTCTGGCGCGATCTGCCGCGCCCATTTTTTGTGCTGGCGCCGATGGAAGATGTGACGGACGTGGTGTTCCGCCATGTCGTGGCCGAAGCCGGCCGTCCGGATGTGTTTTTCACGGAGTTTACGAATTCGGACAGCTACTGCCATCCGGAAGGAATTAAAAGTGTGCACGGCCGGCTGCTGTTCACGGAAGATGAACAGCCGATGGTTGCGCACATCTGGGGGGACAAGCCTGAATTCTTCCGCCAAATGAGCATCGGCATGGCGGAGCTCGGATTCAAGGGCGTCGACATCAACATGGGCTGCCCGGTTCCGAATGTGGCCGAGCGCGGCAAGGGGAGCGGTCTGATCCTGCGCCCGGACGCCGCCGCTGAACTGATCGAGGCAGCGAAAGCAGGCGGCCTGCCGGTCAGCGTGAAGACACGTCTCGGCTTCGAAGAGATCAGCGAATGGGAAGAATGGCTGACGCACGTGCTGAAACAAAACATCGCGAATTTGTCGATTCATTTAAGGACGCGGAAGGAAATGAGCCAGGTCGATGCCCACTGGGACCTCATCCCGGAGATCAAGAAATTGCGTGACTGCGTGGCGCCGGATACGCTGCTCACAATCAACGGGGACATCCCGGACCGCAAGACCGGCCTGGAGCTCGTGGAGAAATACGGCGTGGACGGGGTCATGATCGGCCGCGGGATTTTCAAAAACCCGTTCGCTTTTGAAACGGAGCCGAAGGAGCACAGCAGCAATGAACTTCTTGATCTTCTTCGGCTGCACCTCGATCTGCACGATCAGTATATCGAAGACATCCGCCGGCCGATCACCGGGCTGCATCGCTTCTTTAAGATTTATGTCAAAGGCTTCCATGGTGCCGGCGAATTGCGGAATAAGTTGATGAGCACGAAGTCGACGGATGAAGCACGCGGTTTGCTGGATGAATTTCAACAAAACACGAATTGACTTTTCACAGGTGAACCATAACGATCCCGAGTGCGGGATTCGTTTTTTGGTAGAGGGGGAACGGATAAAGATAACGTTTCTTCGGATAAAAATAACGCTTTGTCCGATAAAGATAACGTTCCGGCTGATAAAGGCAACGTATCTTGCGGATTTGTTTCTTCAAGTGCGCTGGATTGACGAGACGCCGGCTTGAGCGGGGGACAAGTGGTTGCACTCTCTCAAACTGACCATCTAAGCATAGGCGAACTGGATGAGAACCAAGGATCAAAAACCGGGGGGAATTCAATGATTGGTGCCATCATTGGGGATATAGCGGGTTCGCGTTTTGAATTTGACAATCACCGCAGCAAAGATTTCGTGATGTTCCATGAGAAGTGCAAAGTGACGGACGATACGATCATGACGCTTGCAGTGGCGAAAGCCATTATGGAAACCAAAAAGGAACTGGGCTCTTTGTTCAAAATAGAAGACCTCGGAATGAAGCGTCTCAGTGAACAAGCCGTCCGGTTTATGCAGGAGATCGGTCGCAAGTATCCGGACTGCGGATACGGCGGCATGTTCGGTAATTGGGTGTTCAATCCTCACCCCGAGCCGTACTGCAGCTTCGGCAACGGGGCGGCCATGCGGGTGATCCGACGCCGTGACCTGCGTGACACATAACCATCCGGAAGGGCTGAAGGGGGCAGAAGCCGTTGCCGCAGCGATCTGGATGGCGAGGAATGGATCGGATCGAGAAAAAATCCAGAGTTTCATCAAGTCGGAGTATTATCCGCTCGACTTCACCATCGACGGCATCCGGGATACGTATGAGTTCAATGAAACGTGCCAGGACACGGTGCCTCAGGCCATCCAGGCGTTCTTGGAATCTGTGTCGTTTGAAGACGCCATCCGGACCGCCATTTCAGTCGGCGGCGACAGCGATACGCTCGCTGCCATCACCGGTGCCATCGCGGAGGCGTTTTACGGCGTGCCGGCAGAACTTGAAGAACAGGCGCTCGGTTACCTGAATGAAGAACTGCTTGGAATCTACCGGGAGTGGCAGGCTTGGACCGGCGATGACGGACATGGCAAGTATGCGCTTCTGACGGACCATATCGTCAAACTGGAAGAAAGCCAGCATGGCGAATGGTCCGGAGGCAGCCGAAATGATGGCGGAACCATTCAATTGGCATATGTTGATCCGAGCGAGGAGACTTGGTTGTTCCTGGCTGATTTCCACAGGTTTGCCGATTGCCATCCGGAGTATGAACTGAACAGATACAAAGACATTCTTGAACAGAACGGCATCGACTGGGCGGGCAGGCCCATGGAAAAGGCGGACGCATCGGCTTTAGACGGGCAGGCGGTGCTTGCGCTCATCATGGGTGTAATCCGGGCGGACCGTTTCAGCGAAGGAACCCTTCTTCATTTCCTGAAGTCGGGGAAGATCACAGAGTGGCTGAAAAGGCTCGAACAGCTGGATGAATGAAAGACGAAGTCCGGAAGTGAGACAAATCGAATGGAAAGCGAAGTGAGCTGCCCATGAATCAGATCCGGTCCATCCGCTTTGAAATGTATGCAAGCGGCCCGATCTCCCCGGGAGAGGAGCGGGTCCATGAAGTGGAGATCAGCCGGAGCGGAGCGGTCACCCATGAAATCCTGACGGCAGGCGGACAACCCGGTAAGATGGATTTCCGAAGGGACGAATACCGGATCGCCCCGGCCGCGGCTGCAGATTTCCTGGATTCACTCATCACCCAATTCCACGTTGACGGCTGGATCAAAGACTACGGCTCTCCCGTGCTCGACGGCTGGAGCTATGAAGTGACGATCCGGTATGCGGACGGCCGGATCCAGGGCGTCCGGGGCTCGGTTGATCCGCCGCCGGGAGCGGAAGGGGTGGCCCGGGCGGCCAAGGAGCTCGTCCCGTTCAGGAAAGAGCCGTGGATATTTTAAAAAGCAGTAGAAGAGAAGTAATGGCGGATGCCGCTTGGAACAGCTTAACCAATCAGGCGTTTAAATTAGTGCGGGACCTTCAGGCAGCTCAAAACGCGAATAAATAAAACTCATTAAAAAGGACGGCTCTGTGCTGTCCTTTTTGTTTTGCCTAAAACCTTTCAGGCACTGCATATCCCGGCCAGCCCAAACGGATATTCTTTGCATGTTCCCACGGCAGGCGGGTAATAGAGGTTAAGGAGAGCGGACGGTCGCTTCAAGCGGACGGTTTGACTTGCGAACTGGAAGTTAATTATAATTAATTCCATCAAAGAGTTTCCTTAAGGCAACTTTTTGAACGTTCCAGTTCAGGATTGAGGGATTTTACATGAAGCCTAAAAGTCGGGAAGAAACGAATATAAAAGACGAAGCCCTGCAGAAGCATGCCAGCACTTCCCTGAGCGGAGAAACGAAAGGGATCCGTCAGCTCCTGCCGTTCCTCGGACCTGCTTTTATCGCGGCGGTCGCCTATATCGATCCCGGCAACTACGCAACGAACATCTCGGCGGGATCGGCATACGGCTACAAGCTGCTCTGGGTGATCCTGGCATCGAACCTGATGGCGGTGCTTATCCAGATGATGTCGGCGAAGCTCGGAATTGCGACCGGCCGGAATCTGCCGGAAGTGAGCCGCGAGCGGTTTTCGAAGAAGACGTCGATCTTCCTTTGGATCCAGGCGGAGCTCGTCATCATGGCGACCGACCTGGCAGAGTTCATCGGGGCGGCGCTCGGGCTGTATCTCGTGTTCAATATCCCGATGGGCGCGGCCGCCGTCATCGCCGCCATCGGATCGTTCGCCATCCTGGAGATGCAGCGGCGGGGCATCCGGTCGCTTGAAGCGATCATCGCCGGCATGATTTTCGTCGTGGTCATCGCATTCGGCGTCCAGGTGTTCGTTGCAAAACCTGAAGCAGGCCCGTTGCTCGCCGGTCTGTTCACGCCGAGATTCGAAGGCGTGGACAGCATCCTGCTGTCCGCCGGGATGCTTGGGGCGACGGTCATGCCGCACGCGATCTATCTGCATTCCGGCCTGACGAACAAGCGGATCGTCGGGCGGAACGAAGCCGAACGGAAGAAGATCTTCAAGTTTGAATCAATCGATGTCATTATCGCCATGATCATCGCCGGAGCGATCAACGCGAGCATGCTGATCGTCGCGGCAGCACTGTTTTACAAGGCAGGCGTACAGGTCGATGATCTTGAGGTCGCGTACGACCAGTTCGGCTCGATGCTCGGAACGCATGTGGCCATCCTGTTCGGGGTCGGGCTTCTGGCGGCCGGCCTGTCCAGTTCATCGGTCGGCACGCTCACCGGCGACATCGTCATGCAGGGATATATCCGCAAGCGGATCCCCATCTACCTGCGGCGCGTCATCACGATGCTGCCGCCGATCATCATTATCATGCTCGGCATCAATCCGTCGAAGGCGCTCGTCATGAGCCAGGTGATCCTGTCGTTCGGCATCGCGTTCGCGCTCATCCCGCTGATCGTCTTCACGAGCGACAAAAAACTCATGGGCACACTCGTCAACCGGAAAATCACGACCGTGACAGCCTGGCTGATCGCCGTCCTGATCATCTGCCTGAACCTGTTCCTGCTGTATGAGACGATCTTCTGATTGAAGGCGTCCTGTTGTTTCGCCCGGTTTCCCTAAGGGAAAAGCAGAAGAGGAATGAACGGAGGAAGGGGAGATTTCTGTGAATCACCAGTCCATCAAAGCATCCCGGCAATTCAAGGACGACCGTTTCACGAAAGTCGACTTCATGAAAAATGAACGGAGCACGGCGTTCGCGCTCAACTTCGAGCCGGGCCAGACGATGAAGGCGCACAGCCATCCGGGCAAGGAACTGTATCTGTTTGTCCAGGAAGGCGGCGGGACATTCTCCGTCGACGGAGAAGAGATCCCGGCATCCGAGGGCGATGTGCTCTTTTGCAATGAGAAAGAAATGATCGGCTTCGTCAACGGAGACAAAGGAAGGACGACGATGTTCGGCACGCTGACGAAAATCGGATAAAAGAACTGCTGAGAGCCCGACCGGAAGCATGCCGGTCGGGCTTTTTCGGGTCATGTGAGGAGGGGGCGGGGCGAGTACCAACTTCAGGGTTGCGAGTGTCAGCTTCGATAGAGTGAATATCAACTTTCGCGGAGCGGGCGTGGACTTTTGCGGATCGGGGTGTCTCCTTTATGATCGAGCACGATCTGGGATAATCTATTTGTCCAACACTCCACGAAGCGTTTGTTGCCGCGTTCCCTCGAACGTCATAAGATTGGAAGCGCAGGAGGTGCCAGCATGGAAAGCGACAAAGTCGGTCGTCTGATTGCAGATTTGCGCAAGGAAAAAGGCTTCACCCAAAAAGAATTGGCGGACCGGATGAACCTGTCGGACCGGACCATCTCCAAATGGGAGCGGGGACAAGGCATGCCGGACGTTTCGCTGTTGCCGGAGCTCTCTGCTCTTCTCGGTGTTAACATAGAGGAACTTCTTGGAGGCGAACTGGCGGTCAATGAATTCGTGGGGGGAAATATGAAAAAGTCAAGTTATTTCGTTTGTCCATCATGCAATAACATCGTCATGTCCACAGGGAGTGCGACCGTTTCTTGTTGCGGGCGAAAGCTCGAGGCACTCGAGCCAAAAAAAGCAACGGACGAAGAAAAACTCATTGTCAGCGAAGTGGATGGTGAGTGGTTCATTTCGAGTGATCATCCGATGGAGAAAGAACACTATATTTCCTTTGTTGCTTTTGCCGAAGGGGGTCAGGTGAGGATTCTCAAACAGTATCCGGAATGGGAGATGCAGGCCCGGCTGCCCAAGCGGAGGCATGGGATGCTTTTGTGGTACTGTACGCAACACGGATTATTTTATCAATATCTTTAAATGGGACAAGCCGCTTTCCTGGAAGGGAGGAGCGGCGTTTTTGTTTCCGGAAAGTCAAAGCAGGTCCGCCGGTGGGTTTGATTAATGGATTTACGGGGAACAAGATTGACGATTGTGCAGGGGCCGGGACGGATTTCGCCGGCTGTTTTCGCACAGGTGCGAAGGCGGCTGCAGCGTGCCGTTCCCGGTATTTCCTGCTTTTTGAAAGAGGCACATGAACAGACCAATGAGAGGAGATGCGTGACGAGATGGACCAGGACAACAAGAACCCGATGCATCAGGATAAGAAGGATGAGCAACTCGAGCAGTTCCGCAGGCAGAACACGGGCAAGCCGATGACGGACATTAACGGCCAAAAGGTGGCAAACGACCAGAAAACGCTCCGCGCCGGCAAGCGTGGGCCGTTGCTTATGCAGGACTTCCACTTTTACAAAAAGCAGTCGCACTTCAACCGGGAACGCATTCCTGAGAAAGTCGTCCACGCCCGTGGGTTTGGCGTGCATGGTGTATTTGAAGCGACGGAGTCTCTCGAAGAGTATACAATGGCGAAGTTCCTTGAGCCGGGCAAACAGACGCCGGTGTTCGTCCGTTTCTCCAACTTCATCGGTAACCGGGGTTCCAAGGACACGGCGGTCGATATCCGCGGGTTCGCAACGAAGTTCTATACCGAAGAAGGCAACTACGACATGCTGGCACTCCAGTTTCCGGTGTTCATCCTGGCTGATGCCATGAAGTTCATGGATGTCACGCATGCAGCCAAGCCGGAGCCGCGTCAGCACATGCCGCAGGCGACCGTAGCGCACGATAATTTCTGGGACTACGTCGTGAGCAATCCGGAATCCGCTCATATGGTCATGTGGGTGATGTCGATGCGCGGCCGTCCGCGGAGCTGGCGCATGATGGAAGGCTATCCGATCAACACGTTCCGATTCATCAACAAAGAAGGCAAGTCGACGTTCGTGCGGTTCATCTGGAAGCCGAAGCTCGGTGTCCACTC
This sequence comes from Bhargavaea cecembensis, assembly GCF_000826125.2. Taxonomy (GTDB): domain Bacteria; phylum Bacillota; class Bacilli; order Bacillales_A; family Planococcaceae; genus Bhargavaea; species Bhargavaea cecembensis_B. The sequence continues at coordinate 291,276 of NZ_LN651371.1, read as the reverse complement.
GCTGATGCTCGATGAGGCGAATGTGATCGGCGGGGTGGATCCGGACTTCCACCGCCGTGATATCGTCGAAGCGATCGAGAGCGGGGCGTTTGCGGAATATGATCTGTGTGTCCAGCTGATCGCCGAAGAAGATGAATTCAAATTCGATTTCGATATCCTGGATGATACGAAACTGTGGCCGGAAGAAGAAGTGCCGCCGAAAGTCGTCGGCAAGATGACGCTGAACCGGCTCATGGACAACTTCTTCGCGGAAGAGGAACAATCGGCGTTCAACCCGTCGAATCTCGTGCCGGGCATTGAGTTCACGAACGATCCGGTGCTGCAGGGCCGTTCGTTCGCCTACCGGGACACGGAGCTTTATCGTCAACATTCCGCCAACTATGAGGAACTGCCGATCAACCGTCCGATTTCGGATGTGAATCATAATCTGCGGGACAGCTATCTGAAGTATCCGATTGAACAGGACAATGTCCACTTCCACAACAATATGCAGGCCGAAAACACTCCGCATGAGGTGCCGCCGGAAGAGGGCGGATATGAAAACTATCCGGGCAAAGTCGAAGGCCATGTGACCCGCGAGCATCCGAGCGACTCGTTCCAGGATTACTATTCGCAGGCCCGCTTGTTCTGGAACAGCTTGTCCATGCCGGAAAAGCAGGATCTCATCGAGTCGTTCAGCTTCCACGTCGGCAGTGTGAAAAACATGTCGATCCGCCAGAAGACGGTCGAGATGTTCGGCAATGTGGATACGGACTTCGCGACGATGCTGGCGGAGAATGTCGGCGTCGAGCCGCCGAAAGAGGGCCACGTTGATTACGACAAGAGTTCTCCTGCGCTGAGCATGATGAACACACCGCACTCCGCCATGACATCGCGTGTCGCCGTCCTGATCGGCGACGGTTTCGACGGAGAAGAGGTTCAGAAAGTCCTCAATGCATTGATGGATGTAAAAGCGAAAGTCGACATCGTCTCCGAGACGCTTTCTCCGGTCAAGGGCAAAGACGGTACAGAGCTCACGCCGACCCAGACGTTCCTGACCGTCCACCCGACGCTGTACGACTCGATCTTCATCGTCGGCGGCAAGGCGAAAAACCAGATGAAGTTCGATCAGGGCATCATGGACTTCTTCAAGATGCAGTACATGCATATGAAGCCCATCGCCATCTCCTCCGGCGGTGAAAAGTATATGATGAAAACAGAAGACAACAACATGGACGGCGTCGTCCTCGCCGCCGACAACCCTGAATTCACAGAGCAATATATCGACGCACTCGCAATGAAGCGGTTCTGGGACCGCACCTGATCAACCAGCAAAGCCCGATCCGGCCGATGAAGCCGGGTCGGGCTTTTTTGATACGGAAAATTGCGATGCATCCGCGAAACCGCCAGAAGCATCCGCGAAAATCCCCTGGCCGAAATTAGCATCCGCGAAACCGCTCGATGCATCCGCGAAACTCCTCCGGCCGAAATTTGCTTCCGCGAAACCGCCAGACGCATCCGCGAAAATCCTCCGGCCACAATCTCTCGCTCCTCAACCCCCGCCAATCAAATCACCATTTCCACCATGCCGATCAGCATGAGCAGGCCGCCCGCAACTTCGGAAGGGTAGCGTCCGATCCAGGTACGGGTGAGGAGCTGGCCGAACCGCTGCCCGCCGCCGACCGTCACAAGGGAAAAGAAGCCGATTGATAAAACCGTCCCGAGCATCGGCCCGCCGCTTACCCCCATGCCGAATCCGCCGGCAAGGGAGTTTGCAGATAGCAGGAATCCGAGCGGAAAGGCTTCACGGACGGACAGGATCCGGTCTCCGTCCGTGTCCGCCACATCCGGGTCTTCCAGGATCTTCGGTCCGGACGACTGGGGCTGGATAAGCATCCAGAGGCCGATCGCAATCAGCAAGAATCCGCCGAGCCGGTTCGCCATCTCTTCCGGAATGAAAAGCGTCACATACTCCGCCGCCAGCATCGCCACGACCGCGACCGCCATCGAAACGATCGCGATGGCGGCATTCGACCGAAACGGGATCGCCGTTTTCCGGATACCGTAAGCCAGGCCGATTCCGAGATTGTCCAAATTCGCCGCCACACCCAGGAACAAGATGGTCAACCATTGCAACTCGCCCGCCTCCCCGCTTGGATGCATCATATGAAGGAAGAGGCGAAAGGGGATGGGCATGAATCAGCATGCACGACCGGCATCTATCATCCGTCCGGCATGCCAGCCGGGTGAGCCGGCCGTATACGTGACCTGCGCGATCACACTCACGCTCTATGCGATGACACTCAGGCGCCCTCCGCTGACACTCGCAGCCTATGCGATGACACTCGTCCGCCGTCCGATGACACTCGTCCGCCGTCCGATGACACTTGCAGCCCGCACGATCACACTCGCCCTCCCCAAGCCCGCCTGAAAAAACGCCCGCAACGGCACTCGGCCGCCCGCGGACGTTTCCTCACATATCAGATCGGGGTCCCATCAACCTTTGGTGCTTTCCCGGATCACTTCCTTGATATAACCGATCGTCCGCTCCTCTGCGGTTTCAATGTCATACTCGAGCCGATTGTTCAGAACGGCGCTCATCATGCCCTGCCAGATGAGGTTGGTCATTTCATTGATGCCGGTCAGTTTCTCCTCCGGCACCTGCCCGGCTTCCACGGCGTGCACGAGCAGCGATCGTCCGCGTTTCATGACGTTCCGTTCAAAGAGGGAGGGCTGGATGGCTTCGGGGACATCGAGCAGGTCCGCCGGATAGGTCTCATAGTAGCGTTCCATGAGGCGTTCGGGCTGGTCGCCGAGGTCCATCATGAAGACGGCGTGGAACAGTTCGGGCGATTTGAATGAATGCCTGCAAAAGCATTCCCAAGCGAGGACATACTGTTCGAGCGGCGTATCCGCCTTCTTTACGTACTGTGAAACGTCTTCCACGTAATCCCGGAGCAGTCGCATCGATGCGAAGAAAACGAGATGCGAGAGTTCGGAGAAATAATTGTAGATGGTGGCGCTGTTGTAGCCGGCCCGGTCGGCGACTTTCCGGATCGTCACTTTGCTGATGCCCTCTTCTTCGATGATCTCCACGGTCGCTTCCACGAAATACTTCCACATCCGGCTCATTTGCAATTGCTTATTTTTCATTTCTGACACCTCCACCACATCCTGCCTGAATCATGACTTTCGCTAAATTATCCGTCAATTAGATTTGTTTCGCCAGAAAAGTTATGTTAGACTAACCAATGTCTAAAAGATAATCATGATTACCAACTAATCATGATTCATAAATCGGTAAATTGCAAGAGGAAGGAGGCGCGATGCATGTCCTGCCGAAACGTTCGAATCTAGAATGTGCGTTGTAAGCGCTATCAGGCGGGAACTGCCGAAATCATAGACCAACATGGAGGGACCAAATGAAAAAGGCAAATGTAGATCGATTCATCTTCTGGGCTGCAATCATCGTCATTTTGGCTGCGACTGCACTGCTTGTCATCTTCCAAAAATCGGCGGAGCCGTACCTGGACAGGGTCATGACAGGCATTACACATAATATGGACTGGGCGTTCCAGTTCCTGACGATCGGACTTTTCATCGTGCTGCTCTGGCTGGCGTTCAGCCGGTACGGCAATATCAAACTCGGTGAAGGGAAGCCGGAGTTCTCGACGTTCAGCTGGGGAACGATGCTGTTCACGGCGGGCATGGGGACGAGCATCATGTACTGGTCGATGGCCGAACCGCTCTTTTATTTCACAGGGCCGCCGTTCGGCATTGAGCCGGGAAGCCAGGAAGCCGCCGAGTGGGCGGTGACCTACGGTTTGTTCCACTGGGGAATTTCCGCATGGTCGCTGTATGCGTTCCCGACGGTCGTCATCGCGTATATGTACTTTATCCGCAAGCGTCCGACACTGAAGCTGAGCGCCGCTTTGAGCGGGGCGCTCGGGAAGTATTCCGAAGGATGGATCGGAAAAGTGATCGACATCCTCGTGATCTGGAGCCTGGTCGGCGGTCTCGGCACATCGCTCGGCCTCGGGGTTCCGATGGTGTCCGCTGTCGTGGCGGACGTGATCGGCATCCAGCCGTCTCTCATGCTCGATGCGATCATCGTCATCCTGATCACGGTCATCTACTCGGCGAGCGCTTATCTCGGACTGCATAAGGGCATCCGGAAGCTGAGCGATCTGAACATTTACCTGGCGCTTGCACTGGCGGTCTTTGTTTTGCTTGCCGGACCGACCCTGTTCATCCTGACGTATTTCTCGAACAGCTTCGGCATGATGCTCCAGAACTTCCTCATGATGAGCTTTTACACGGATCCAATCGCAGAGAGCGGCTTTCCTCAGGACTGGACGGTGTTCTACTGGGCCTGGTTCGCTGCAACAGCGCCGTTCATGGGCCTGTTCGTCGCCCGGATCTCCAAGGGCCGCACGCTCCGTCAGCTCATTATGCACATGCTTCTTTGGGGATCGGTCGGCGGGTGGCTGTACTTCATGGTGTTCGGCGGCTATTCGATGAGTCTGGAGCTCGGCGGGGTCCTGACGCTCACGGACATCCTCGCCGATGACGGAGGGCCGGCGGCGGTCGTCGCAATTTTGAAATCCTTGCCGCTCAGCGTGATCGTCCTGCCGTTCTTCATCGTTCTTGCGGTCATTTTCCTGTCGACCTCGATGGACTCGGCGACTTATGTTCTCGCCGCGATTGCAACCCGCGAACTGAAGGCGGGGCAGGATCCGGCCCGGTGGCACCGGATGATCTGGGGCGGGATGCTGGCCGTCCTCACGCTCGGGCTCCTGTTCGTCGGCGGGCTCCGGGTCGTGCAGACTTCCGCTGTTGTCGTATCGATCCCGATTTTCCTGTTTTATCTGCTGCTGGCCGTTTCTCTGTTCCGCTGGCTCAAGCAGGACTTCCCTGCGCCTCCCTTGAGGGAACCGAAGAGATTCATGAAAGAACCGAAAATCAAAGGAGGAGATTGAACATGGTATTTAACGTAAAGGAAACCGGACGGTCGATTCGCACCGACTTTCCGAGAAAAGTAAAAGAGCTGAACAATATATCGATCCCGATGTCGGACGGCACGAGTCTTTCCGCAAAGATCTGGCTTCCGGAAGACGCAGAAGAGCATCCGGTCCCGGCGATCCTTGAATATATCCCTTACCGGAAAGATGATTTTACCGCTCTGCGCGATTCGCTCCGCCATCCATACTTTGCGGGGCACGGGTATGCGAGCATCCGGGTGGACATCCGGGGTTCGGGCAACTCCGGCGGCATCCTCTATGATGAATACCTGAAGCAGGAGCAGGACGATGCACTCGAGGTCCTGGAGTGGATCGCCCGGCAGCCTTGGTTCACCGGCAAAGTCGGGATGATCGGCAAGTCGTGGGGCGGCTTCAACGGCCTGCAGGTGGCGGCCCGCCGCCCGGAAGAACTCGGGGCGATCATCACGATCTGCTCGACCGACGACCGTTATGCGGATGATGTCCACTACAAGGGCGGTGCGATGCTGGCATCGGACATGCTCTGGTGGGCTTCGACGATGCTCGCCTACAATGCCCGGCCGGCGGACCCTGAAGTCGTCGGCGATGCATGGCGCGAAAACTGGCTGGAGCGGCTGGAGAAAACGCCGCCTCATGTCGAAGAATGGGTGCGCCACCAGCGACGGGACGAATACTGGAAACATGGGTCCGTCTGTGAGGACTACAGCGATATCCAAGTGCCGGTGTTCGCGGTCGGCGGATGGGCGGACGGCTATCCGAACGCGATCCCCCGCATGCTGGAACATCTCGACGTGCCGAAAAAAGGCCTGATCGGCCCGTGGGCACACGAATATCCGGAAATGGCGGTGCCGGGTCCCCAGGTCGGTTTCCTCCAGGAATGCATCCGCTGGTGGGATCAGTGGCTGAAAGGGGAAGATACGGGCATCATGGACGAGCCGATGCTTCGCGCCTGGCTCCAGGACAGCGTGCCGCCGCAGACCGAGTACGACTACCGGCCGGGCCGGTGGGTTGCGGAGAATGAGTGGCCGCCGGAAAGACAGCCGCAGCGCCGGCTTTATCTCAATGGGACTCAGCTCAGTGAAAATCCGGAAAAGACGGACTCGATCCGGGTCACGAGCGCCCAGCAGCACGGGCATCATGCCGGCGTTTATTGCCCGTTCGGCCAGGCCGGGGATCTGGCGGGCGACCAGCGCAATGAAAACGGCTTTGCCACTGTGTTCCGCTCCGAACCGCTTGATGGGCAGCTCGCCATCTTCGGCCGGCCGGTGTTCACGGCTGAACTGTCTTCAGACAAGCCGCAGGCCCTGCTGGCGGTCCGTCTGGATGACGTGGCGCCTGACGGTTCCTCGACGCGCATCACTTGGGGAATGCTGAACCTGACCCACCGGAACAGCCATGAGTTTCCGGAACTCCTCACGCCGGGTGAGCGGGTCACCGTTTCCGTCGAGCTTGATGTGATCGGCTACAATGTATCCGAAGGCCACCGCCTGGAGCTCGCCGTCTCCCCGAACTACTGGCCGCATGCGTGGCCGAGCCCGGAAGAAGCGACGCTCACCCTTTACCCGTCGGAAAAGACCTGCCTGTCGCTGCCGGTGAGGGAGCCGAAGGAGATCGACCGAGAGCTCCGTCCACTCAAGCCGGCGGAAACAGCGCCGGTGCTTGAGCAGGAGACGCTCCGGGAAGCCGTCCGCACACGAGAGATCAAGAAAGATGTTGTCACCGGCATGTGGACGCTCGACGACTTTTCCGATGAAGGAAAGCGCCGGCTGCCTTCAAACGGGCTGGAATACGGCAGCACGAACCGGAACGTCTGGACGATCCGGGAGGGCGATCCGCTGAGCGCCCGGGTCGAATGTGAATGGACGCTTGATGTCGGCCGGGGAAGCTGGCAGACGAGCCTCGTGACGAAAAGCACGATGACTGCGGACCGCGACAAGTACTACCTGATGAACCGGGTCACCGCCTATGAAGGCGACGAAGAAGTGTTTGACCGGACGTGGAACGCGGAAATCCCGCGAGATTTCACGTAAGCTTCCCGTGAACGCAGAAACCCCGCATCGCCGATTTTCTTCGGTCATGCGGGGTTTTTATTGCCGGTGCAGATGCATTCAGCGGACGAGCTGCATCGCCTGTCTGATGGAAGAGAATGTATGCAAAGTCACGCTGCTTCCGAGTGCATCGGAGAGCTTCCGGGCAATGACCGGGGAAATGCCGGTAACATACAGGGTGGTGCCCATCAGCTTGAGCACCTCCTGGATGTGCAGGAAGTTGATGGCCGGTGTGTCATCTTCCCAATAAAGACCCGTCACATCGAGGATGATGTGTGTCGTATGACGCTCCTGGACGTACTCGCTCAGTTTGATATTCAGCATACTGAACCGTTCCTCGGTCATCACGCCGGTGAGGGCGACAGCGGCAACGTCTTCCTCGATGGCCAGGATGGGAAGGGCGAGCTGTTCAATGATTTTTTCTTTTTGGGAAATCTCGATCCGCTGTCTCCGCTCCACCGAGACGTCGGTCTGGGTCCCGATGAAATACAGTTGCCCGTCCACGTAAATCGGATCGATGTGCAGCCGGTTCCAGAACGGGCTGCCGTCTTTGCGGTAATTTTTGATCGTAATCGTGATGGATTCTTCATTTTCGATCGCAGAGCGGACTTTGGCGACATCCTCCCGGTTCGTCTTCTCCCCCTGGAGGAAACGGCAATTCCGGCCAATCACCTCTTCCGGCGGATAGCCGGTGAGCGATTCGAATGTATGATTGACGAAGACAATCGGATTGTCTTCCTGCGACGGGTCCGTGACGAGCGCGGCCACCCTGCTGCCGTCGAGCATGGCTTTAAGAAGGCTGATTTGTGTCGAGTCATCCATTTTTTTGATGCTGGCCACCCCTTGTTTTTTCTGTCTGATTTTCCCCCATCTTAACATACTTGGAGGGGCAAGGCCCGCCCGCCTCTTTTATTTCAGGTGAAATGCGGTACAATCGGACAAAAGGGGGGATGGTCATGATCCGCACGATTATTTTCGATCTTGACGATACAGTGATCTGGGACAAAAAGAGCGTCCAGACCGCATTTGACCGGACGTGCATGTATGCGGCCGACCGGACAGGCGCCGATGCCTCTGCACTGGAGCTCGCCGTCCGGGAAACGGCGAGGAGTTTGTATGAATCCTACGATACATACGAATTCACCCGGATGATCGGCATCAGCCCGTTCGAGGGGTTGTGGGGGACGTTTGATGATCCCGGTGAGGACTTTGGGCGGATGCGTGAACTGGTTCCTGTCTACCAGCGTGACGCGTGGACGGGCGGACTCCGTACGCTCGGCATCGACGATCCGGCGTTCGGCGGGGAACTGGCCGGCCGCTTCATCGAGGAGCGCCGGCAGGCACCATTCGTGTACGAGGAGACGTTCGATGTCCTTGAGAAGCTCAAGGAACATCACCGCCTCGTCCTGCTGACGAACGGGGCCCCGTCGCTCCAGCAGCTCAAGCTGTCCATCACGCCCGAACTGAGCCCGTACTTCGACTTGATCGTCATCTCCGGCGCATTCGGACGCGGCAAGCCGGACGCATCGATTTTCCGGCATGTGCTCGAACAGACGGGAACTCAAGGGGAGGAGGCACTCATGGTCGGCGACAACCTCATGACCGACATACTCGGGGCGAACCGGACAGGCATCCATTCGGTCTGGATCAACCGGGAAGGAAAGGACCCGGATCCGGAAGTGGTGCCGGCGTTTGAAATCAGCCATCTCGGAGAACTGGATGAAGTCCTGGAGCAACTACGATAAGAGAGGGAGTGCCGAAAGCCCGAAGAGGACGGTTTTCGGACGAGTGAGGAGAGTTCGGGTCCGAGTGAGGAGAGTTTGGACCTGAGTGAGGAGAGTTCGGACCCGAGTGAGGAGAGTTTGGACCTGAGTGAGCAGAGCCGGATCGAGTAACGCGAGTCCACTTTCGAATGATACAAGTTTACAACCCAAACGAAAAAACCGGGCCGCGGCCCGGTTTTGCCATTTCGTCTTTATAAATCAATCGCACGGACTTCGTAAATATCCGCGATTCCCTTCAGGCGGCGGATCTCGTCCGGCTTCACTTCATGGTCGACGGTGATCATCATGATGGCGTCCCCGCCCGCGGTGGAGCGGCCGACCTGCATCGTCGCGATATTGATGTTTTCTTCGGCGAGCAGCATGCCGACGCGTCCGATGGCGCCCGGCTGGTCTTTGTGCCGGATGATCAGGAGATGGCCGGAAGGCGTGACGTCGACGGCATAGTCATCGACTTTCACGATGCGCGCTCCGAACCCGCTCAGGAGAGTGCCGGCGACGCGGTGGGTGTCACTGCCCATTTTCGCCTCCACCGTGATGAGCTGCTGGAAGCCTTTGCTTTCGGTCGTCTTGTGCTCGCTGACTCTGATGTTGAATGAATCGGCGAGGAATTTCGCATTGACATCATTCACGTGGGTGCCGAGGTTGCGCTTCAGCAGTCCCTTCATCGCGTTCCGGGTGAGGGGACGTACATCGCAGTCGGCGAGGTCCCCTGAATACCGGATATTTACGTCGGTCAGCGGCTGATCGGAAAGCCTGGACAGGAACGCGCCGAGCTTTTCGGCCAGGTCGAAGAACGGTTCGATTTTTGCAAGTGCTTCTTTTGAAACAGAAGGAAGGTTCACCGGGTTTTTCACCGGTTCGCCGTTCAGGAAGCGGAGGACATCCCGGCCGACATCGATCGCCACGCTCTCCTGTGCCTCGATCGTGCTCGCGCCGAGATGCGGAGTGGCGATCACTTGCGGCAGCGTGAGCAGCCGGTGGCCGGTGAACGGTTCTTCCTCGAATACATCAAGCGCCGCTCCGGCGACTTTTCCGGACTCGATGGCATTAAAAAGTGCATCTTCATTGATGATGCCGCCGCGCGCGCAGTTGACGATGCGGACGCCGTTCTTCATCTTGGCGAACGCCTCCGCGTTGATCAGATGGCGGGTCTCGTCCATGAGCGGCGTATGGACGGTGATGAAATCAGCGGCCCGGATGACTTCGTCGAATGTCCCGGCCGTGATGCCCATTTCCTTCGCCCGCTCTTCGGTGAGGAACGGATCGCAGGCGATGACGTTCATGCGCTGGCCTTTTGCGCGCCGGGCGACTTCGGCACCGATCCTGCCGAGGCCGACGACGCCGAGCGTCTTGTTTTTCAGTTCAATGCCGATGAACGCTTTCCGGTCCCACCGGCCTTCCAGGAGAGACTGGCGGGCCTGCGGGATGTTGCGGGCGAGCGCCGCCATCATCGCGACCGTGTGCTCGGCGGCAGAGTTCGTGTTCCCGTCCGGCGCGTTCACGACGATGATCCCGCGTTCCGTCGCCGCCTCCAGGTCGATATTGTCGACGCCGACGCCGGCGCGGCCGATGATTTTCAGGTTTTCCGCCGCTTCGATCACTTGGCGGGTCACCCGGGTGCCGCTTCTGACGAGCAGCGCATCCGCCGTTTTGACGGCATCAAGAAGTTCAGCCGTCGTGAGTCCGGTCCGTACGTCCAGCTCGACACCGGATGCTTCCCGGAGCGGCCGCATGCCTTCTTCGCTGAGCGGATCGGTGATGAGGAGGATGGCCTGCTTCATATCGGGTTTCTTTTGGGCGATGGCAATCACTTCGTCTGTTCCCCCTTCTGCAAATAAACGCGCTGTGCGGCGGCGACTCCCTTGCCGGTTTCGATCTGCTTCCCGGCCCGGGCGATCCCCAGTTCAAACAGGGCGATCATCTGGAGAACGTCGCCCGGGGAACAGTAGCCCATATGGCCGACCCGGAAGATCTTGCCTTCGAGCTTGCCTTGGCCGCTTGCAACCGCCAGGCCGAATTCCCGGTGAATGAGGCTGCGGAACCCTTCGGCGTCGAAGTCGTCGGGCCGGACGGCGGTAACGGTCGGCGATCCGGCCTCATCTGAAGTGAGGAGCGGGATGCCGTGTGCCCGGAATGCGGCCCGGATCATGTCCCGCATCAGTTCATGCCGGGCGGCGACTTCCGCGATCCCTTCTTCTTCGAGGAGGGTGAGTGCCTGGTCGAGTCCGTAAAGGAGGGAGACGGCCGGCGTAAAAGGGGTTGTGTTTTCCCGGATGCTGTCCCGGTATTGGACAAGGTCGAGGTAGAATCCCCGGTCCGGATTCGCCTCGATCACGTTCCAGGCCCGGTCGCTCACGGCAGCGAACATGAGGCCCGGCGGCAGCATCATCGCTTTCTGGGAACCGGTGACGAGCACGTCCAGGCCCCATTCGTCCATTTTCGCCTCGACGCCGCCGATGATCGACACGCCGTCCGCGATGATGAGGGCATCGGACACTTCGCGCACGACACGGGCGAGTTCGGCGACCGGGTTCACGACACCGGTGGACGTTTCGCAATAAGTGGAAAATACCGCCTTGACGCCGGGGTGCTCCTCCAGCATTCCGCGCACCACTTCCGGTTCAAACGCCTCGCCCCACTCCGTTTCATACCGGTGGACGATGATGCCGTGCGCAAGACAGATCTTCTCGAACCGGGCGCCGAAGGAACCGGACACGATGACGATGGCTTCTTCGCCCCGCCGGACCGTGTTGACGGCGGCCGCTTCCAGCCCGGCCGTCCCGCTCCCCGCGACGATCAGCACGTCCTGATCCGTCCCGAACACCTTCCGGAGCCCCGGCTGGATTTTTTTCAGCAGATCATCCGTCACGCTCGCCCGGTGTCCCACCATCGGCTTCGCCATCGCCCGCTCCACGCTCGGGGGGATCGGCGTCGGTCCCGGAATCCTCAAATACTGTTGGTCTTGCAGCATGTCAAAGTCCTCCTTTTTATTGGGAAATATAAAAAGCCATTCGTCTCCCTGCATTCCTGCAAGGGGCGAATGGCTTGAAAGCCTCGCGGTGCCACCCTCATTCGCTGCCGGTTCTCCGGCCGGCAGCCTTCATTCACATGCATAACGGGCATGTCCGGACGGGCCTACTCGGATGTTCAGCCCGCCAATATCCGGAGCGGAACACACGGCCGGGACTGCCGGTTCGCACCTGCCACCGGCTCTCTAGAAATCCCGCATCCGCATGCATGTCTCCTTCTAAATTGTTCAACGAATGATTAAGTTTCGAATAATCATAACACGACCCGCAAAGAAGTCAATCCCCATTTCGTCAAAGCACCCGCCCTTCGGTCCCGATCATTGACGCCCGTCAAGGCGGCGGCCGGCCCCCGGGAGGTACAATAAAGACAAAACCAGGGAAAGGTCGTGGTGGGAATGGGCTGGAACATCCATCAGCTGGTTCTCGGCGTTCATATATTGTTCGGAATCATGTGGGTCGGCGGCATCCTGTTCGTCGGCTGGGGCGTGTTCCCGGCGATGAAGCGGCTGGACTTTGCCAGTCAGCAACAGTTCCTGCAGGCGCTCATGGGCTGGACCCACAGGCTGCTGTCGCTGATCGGGGCGGCGGTCATCGTCACCGGCGTGGCACTCGGCACTGCATTCGGACCGGTCCGTGAGTGGAGCACGCTTTGGAATACGTCATACGGACAGCATTTCATCCTGGCATTCGGGCTCGGACTCGCAACGCTCGGGTGGGGGGCGCTCGTCAGCTACCGCTATTCGATGAAAGTGATCCGGGACGGCACGCTGTGGGGGTTGGCGGGGCAGGGATACCCGATGTTCCTGAACCGTGCGCTCCGCCGGGTGACGGCTGTTTCGGGAGTGGAGGTTCTCGGGTTTATCGCACTCCTCGCCGTCATGCTGTCGTTCTGAGCAACCGACCTTGGAAGGAGGGATGCGGAATGCGAACAGATGCCTTCCGATACACATACCGGGGGACATGGCTTCAGCTCGTCCGCCCGATGACTTTGAGCGGAACGATCACGCCGGCCATCGCCGGCACAATCTGGGCGGGCGGGAGGGGGACCGTGCGTCCCGGCCTGTTCCTGCTGTTCATCACGGCGGCTTTGCTCGTCCAGATGTCGGCCAACGTGCTGAACGATTACTTCGATTTCAAGAAAGGGCAGGACGAAGAGAAGTGGACGGCCGGACCTGCAACACCCGGCCATGCCGCTTTCAACCAGCTGCCTTTATTGGCCGGCGGCATGATCGCCGCAGCGATGGCACTCGGGATCCTGATTGCCATCAAGTCCGGAGGCTGGGTGCTCTGGGCGGGCGCGTTCTCGATTCTGGCAGCGTTGTTTTATTCGGCGGGCCGCCGTCCGCTTTCGTCTGTCGGGCTCGGCGAGACGGTGGCCGCGGTCTTCCTCGGATTCACCGTGGCCCTGCTCGCCTACGGCATCCAGGATGTCCCGTTCAGTCCAAGCATCTTTGCCGTGGCTCTGCCGTTCGCGTTTCTCATCACCGGGATGATCCTGACAAACAATATCCGCGATCTGGAGAAGGACCGGCCGTTCCGGTGCACGGTGCCGCTCATCATCGGCCGGAGGCGGGCCCGCCTGCTGCTGGCCGTCCTGGTCGCGGGTGCTTATGTGACGGTTTTGGTCTTCACCGTGATGGGAGTCTTTCCATCTGCCGCCCTGTTCACGTTCCTGGCGATTCCGTGGTCACTGCGGCTTCTCCGTCTCCTCCGGGAAGGCGCACCCCGGCATGATGAGCTCGCCGCTATGCCTGCTGCTGCGAAACAGCACTGGGTGTTCGGCTTCCTCTTCATCTCCGGGCTCCTGCTCGGTTGATGGTCCGGCCCGTCCGCATGTTTGCGGGCGGGCTTTTCTTATGGCCGCATCCAGCAGCATCAATGCTTTCGGTCTGTCCGACCGGATTTGTTGCTTGACCGGGCAGCAAAACGGGAATAGCTAGAAGGATTACTGTCCGGAAGGCGGAAAGGGGAAGATGAAAGATGGAAAATGTCGTCATCAGTTATTTCAAGGTGGAAAGCGAGGCGTTCCAGGCGCTCTCGGAATTGAAGAAACTGTCGACATTCGAGGACGAGGCCATCCTCTCCCAGGTCGGCATCTTGAAAAAAGAGCACGGAAACATCCTTCTGAAAGACTCGTTTGACACAGGGAAGGTTTCGTCGAATGATACGCTGATCGGCAGCATCGTCGGCGGCTTGGCCGGAATCATCGCGGGACCGCTCGGCGTGCTCCTCGGCGTCGGAATCGGCGGATCGGTCGGCCTCCTCGTGGACACACAGGACGTGAAGAAAGAGGCGGGGCTGTTCTGGTCGATGACTCTCCGGATGAAAGACGGGGATGTGGCCATCGTGGCGGTCGTCCAGGAAAAGTCCGAGGAACCGCTGAACCGGATTTTCGGCAAGTTCGAAACCGTCGTGGAGCGCTACCCGGCAGCCGAAATCCAGGAAGAAATCGACCACGCGCGGGACGTGCAGGACGGACTCGAAAAGCAGGCGCGTGACAAGATGGCCGAAGACCGGACTGCCCACCGGGATAAAAAAGTGAGCGAATACAAGGAAAAAATGAAAGAAGACTTCGAGAAGCTGAGAGGCAGACTGAACAGCTGAGTCCGATCAGACAAAGCCCCGGGCATTTCGCCGCGGGGCTTTTCTTTGTGTGTCGCTTCCATCTTTTGGCGTGCGGCACCTGTGCATATGCCAATGATTTTGCAGGCGGGAGTTGTACAATGGAGACGGGTTCCCCCCGGCGGAAGGCCGGCAGAGGAACCGATTTCTTGAGACTGGGAGCCATGGATATGCTCGATTTTTTCAAGCGGCAAACCGAATTTTTGTTTTCCGGGTACTTTGCAGTCGTCATGGCAACCGGGGCGCTGTCGATTTCAGCTCATCTGCTCGGTTTCCGGAAGACCGCGCTTTTCCTGCTCGGCATCAATATCATCACTTACACGCTGCTCTGGATCCTGACCGGATTCCGGTTGGTCTTCCACCCGGGCCGGTTTTTCAAAGACCTCGGGAACCACGCGGCGGGCGCCGGATTTTTCACGCTCGTTGCCGGTACGGGGGTTTTTGGAAGCGAATTGATCATCATTACGGGCGGCACGGCCGTTTCCGCTTGGCTGTACGGGCTGGCATCCGTTCTGTGGGTGCTCATCATGTATGCCTTTTTCACGGCGGTCATCATCCGGGAGGATAAGCCCGGACTTGCCGACGGGATCAACGGCTCCTGGCTGATTGCGGCCGTGGCGACCCAGTCGCTGTCCGTGCTCGGCGTCCTGCTGGCCGGGGAGGGGGCCGGTGCCCGCCTGCTGATGTTCGCGTCCCTTTGCCTGTTCCTTCTCGGTTTTGGCCTGTATGTGCTTGTGATTATCCCGATTTTCCGCCGGCTCGTATTTATGGAATTCGGCCCCCGGGATTTTGCGCCGACCTACTGGATCAACATGGGCGCGGTCGCCATCACGACACTTGCCGGCTCGCTCCTCATCACGGACGGGGAGCATGATGACCTCATCGTCGGCGTGCTGCCGTTCCTGAAGGGACTCACGCTCCTGTCCTGGGTCACGGCGACGTGGTGGATCCCGATCCTCGTTCTCCTGACGATCTGGCGGTACGCCGTCAGGAAAGATCCGCTCACTTATGATCCTCAATTTTGGGGCACGGCGTTCCCGCTTGCCATGTACACCGCCGCCACCCACCAGCTCGCCGGCGCATTCGGCATACCCGCCCTCCGCATCATCCCGGATGTCTTCTTCCCCGTCAGCCTGGCGGTCTGGATCGTGTTCTTCCTCTGGATGAACCGCCATCTCCTGCGTGTGCTCATCAAAGACACCGGCCGGAGAAGATGAACAGAAGCCCCTGTCCGGATCGCCGGCAAGGGGCTTCTTTCGGTTCACTTGTTCTTTTCCCAGATCGAGCCGGTGAGGACGAGGGCGTACGCGACCCATACGATATACGGGACCATGAGACGGCCCGCAGTCCGGTCTTCCTCATGGAACTCGGCCGCGGTCAGGATGATCGCGCCGAGCATGACCGTCATCTCGGCAAGCGCGGGGCCTCTCAGCCTCCATTTGAAAAACAGGAACATCCAGAGGAAGTTCAGCCCGAGCTGAAGATCGTAGGCCGGAAAGCGGTCGGATCGGCCTTCCTGCCGGCGGACCTCCCCTGCCCGGTAGCGCGCCGTTCCCATCATGGCGTAAAGCGTGGTCCACGCAATCGGGAAAGCGGCCTGCGGAGGGGCAAAGTCCGGTTTTTTCAACCGCTTGAAATCTTCCTTCGTACTGCCGCTTGTCAGCATGTCGACGATGGATCCGCCGATCACGGGCAGCGCAATCCTCAGGGCCAGCCGTTTTGCATCCATCTTTCCGTTAACTTTTAATATTTCCATCACTGCTCCTCCTTTCCGCTGTTTCTGGACTTCTTCCCCCGGCGGACACAGTTAAACGGGAGCGCGGCTTTCCAAGCGGCCGTTCTGGTGGTAGACTAATGGAAAAGAAGATGTTAAATGTGCCGGAAGGACATGCAGACCGGCCTTGAAAGGATGCGGTTGGCGCAATGGAACAGATCAATCAGGCATTGTTCGATTTCCTGAAGGGGCATTCCGACCAGATAACGGACGATTGGCTTGCCCTCCGGGAAAAGAAATTCGGCTCCATCTATTCCGCCGATGCGGGAATCCATGCGGAAAACACACTCCGTGAACAGAACCGGATGACAAACCGGACGCTCGCCACCAGCCTGATCGGCGACAAGGAAGCATTCGAATCTCTGAAGAACGAATGGGCCGAGCTGGTCGCCGGAAGTCGGGTCCGCACCGGAACTCCGATCCACGAAGTGCTGGAGGCGGTCGGTTCCGCACGTCTCGTTTTCTGGACGTACGTCGAACGTTTCGTGAGAGAGCACGACGATGAGGTAAAGCGGTCCGATCTCCTGCGATGGAGCGAGGATGTCAATCGGTCGCATGATGATATCGTGTACGCATTCTCCAAAGAATATAATGAACTGATGCAATCCCGGCTGCTGGCCCAGCAGAGCCTAATCGATGAACTCGGCAGTCCGGTCATCAAGATCGACTGCGAGCGGGGCATCCTGCCGCTCGTCGGCGACATCGACACAAGCCGGGCGCAAGTGATCAAGCAATCGGTTCCTCAACGATGCTCCGAGGAAGGGATCGTCGAACTGTTCATCGATTTGTCGGGGGTCTCGATCATCGACACGATGGTTGCCCACCAGCTGTATGAACTGACCCAGATCCTCAGCCTGCTCGGCATCAAGGCGACCGTCACCGGCATCCGCCCGGAAATCGCCCAGACCTCAATTCATTTGGGTCTGAACTTTTCGGGACTGGATACCTACAATTCGCTGCAGCAAGCCCTCCACAGCAGCCCGGTCCCATGGGCCTGATCAAAAAAGCCGCCGTGTGCGGCTTTTTTTCATGCGGCGAGATGGCCGGACGGAAAAAATAACGATCCTCCCGATAAAGATCACGTTCTGCGAGATAAAGATAACACTCCCGGACCCGCTGCGTCTTATTCCGCCAAGAATTTGGGTATAGGTAAACCAGAAGCGTGAAGTGACAGGGCAGGGAGGAACGTTATCCATGAAAACAGGCGGAAGAAGAGGCAGTTCAAATATCGAGGACCGGCGCGGACAAGGACCGCGCGTCGGCGGTCCGATCGCACTCGGCGGCGGCGGGCTCGGAATCATCGGGATCATCTTGTTCTTGCTGCTCGGCGGAGACCCGGGCAGCCTGCTCGGGGATGGCGGGACATCGTCCGGCGTCCAGCAGGGCGGGAGCAGCGGCTACGCCGGAACGGCGCAGGAAGAGGAACTTGCCGACTTCGTCTCGGTCGTCCTGGCCGACACGGAAGAAGTATGGGGCGAGATCTTCGAACAGCAGGGCATGACATATGAAGACCCGACGCTCGTCCTGTACACGGGAAGCGTCCAGTCGGCCTGCGGGCTCAGCAGCGCGGCGGTCGGCCCGTTCTATTGTCCGGGCGACCAGAAGCTTTACATCGATCTCAGTTTCTATAATGAACTGCAGAACCAGTTCGAGGCACCGGGTGATTTCGCGATGGCCTATGTCGTCGCCCATGAAGTCGGCCACCACGTCCAGACGCTTCTCGGCATCAGCGACGAAATGGCAAAAGTGCGCCAGCGGGTGAGCGGGGAAGCGTACAACAAGTATTCGGTCGCGATGGAACTCCAGGCCGATTACCTGGCGGGAGTATGGGCGAAGCACGAGCAGGAAAAAGGCTATCTCGAATCGGGCGACTTTGAAGAAGCGATCCGTGCGGCGAGCGCGGTCGGGGACGATACGATCCAGCGCCGTGCCCGCGGATATGTCGTTCCGGACAGCTTCACCCACGGGACGTCGGAGCAGCGGATGTACTGGTTCAAACGCGGCTATCAGTACGGGGACCTGGACCACGGCGATACGTTCACCGAACTCGGCCTCTGAACGAAAAAACCCGCTGACCGGAAAGACCGGCAGCGGGTTTCTGTTTGGTTTGATCAATTTTTGTCCTGCATGAAACGGACAAGTTTCGGTGCGACGAGGAACAGCAGGATCCCGAGCACGATCGACATGCCGCCGATCGTACCGAAGTAGAGGGTTTCGGTTTCCGGCGTGTTCAGCTTGACGATCTGTGCGTTGATCGCCTGGGCAGCCGCGTTCGACAGGAACCAGAGGCTCATCGTCTGCGCGGAGAAGGCGGCAGGTGCCAGGCGTGTCGTGGCGGCGAGGCCGACCGGCGACAGGCAAAGCTCCCCGATGACGACGAGGAAGTAGCTCAAGACGAGCCAGAGCGGGTTGACGAGCGCATCCGCGCCGCCGAGCTGGCCCGGCAGCAGGATGACGAGGAACGACAAACCGGCAAACAGCAGGCCGAACGAGAACTTCCTTGGAATCGACGGCTGGCGGTCACCGAGCTTCACCCAGAGCCATGCGAACACAGGCGCGAGCGTGATGATGAAGAGCGGGTTCAGCGACTGGAACCAAGCCGGAGAAATATGGAAGCCGAATGCATCCAGGTCGGTCCGCTTGTCCGCAAAGCGGGCGAGGATCGTGGACCCCTGTTCTTGGATCGCCCAGAACATGACCGATGCGATGAACAGCGGAATGTAGGCGAGAAGCCGTGATTGTTCCACGGAAGTTGTTTTCGGACTGCGGTACATGACGACAAAGTAGATGGTCGGAATGACAATCCCAAGCACGCCGACCAGTGCGACGACACCTTCGATTGTGACCCAGCCGTTCGGAACCATGATGGCGAGCGCGATGCCGATGATGACGGCCGCAGCAATCGTGTAAAGGCCCCATTTTTTCTTCTCGGCGGCAGTAAGCGGGTTTGGAACTTGCGTCCCGGCCAGGCCGAGGTTCTTTTTCTTCGTGATGAGGAAGATGACAAGGCCGACGAACATACCAACAGCCGCCACGCCAAATCCCAGGTGGAAACTTTTCTTCATCAGTTCGCCGACGATGAGCGGGGAGATGAAAGCACCGAGGTTGATCCCCATGTAGAAGATGCTGAACCCAGCGTCAAGACGGTTATCGCCTTCCGGATAGATGTCACCGACAATAGTCGAGACGTTCGGCTTCAGAAGGCCGGTACCGATGACGATGAGCACCATCGAGACGAAAAACATCGTGAGGCGTCCCGGCATGGCGAGCGCAATGTGACCGAGCATGATGAACACTCCGCCGAAGAACACGGCGCGCGAAGTGCCGAATACCCGGTCGGCGAGCCAGCCGCCGATGATCCCGGACATATATACGAGAGAACCGTAGATGGACATGATCGAAAGGGCAAGCGGTTCGCTGAGGCCGAGGCCGCCGTTTTTCACTTCGTAATACATATAGAAAACGAGGATGGCCCTCATCCCATAGTAAGAAAAGCGCTCCCAAAACTCAGTGAAGAACAGTGTAAACAGGCCCTTCGGGTGACCGAAGAATCCTCTTTGCGGGACACTTGCCGCAACTTCCTGTTTGGTCAGGCGTGACATTCATGTAACCTCCTTTTAGATTTATTTATGATACCCCTTAACGTTTTCAATTGTCAAAAATAACTTTTACCAATTGATAAATTAAGAATTACCGATAAATTAAGACGAATTATACTATATTTTAAAAACAATAATAATCAGACTTTTATGTTTGAAAAGTGTATTCCGAAACTTCTCCCGGCTAAAATCAAAAAGACCGGGGAAAAGACCGGTCTTACGGCCCGGCAGACAGACCTCAAGTCTATCAATCCCCGCTCAGTATGTTTTCAAACTACCGGGATTACCGGCACCCGCCTTTCGGGCAGGACCCGTTTCAACCGAGTTCGGCCGGACGCCATCAGAACAAATTCCACCCTCCGGGAAAACGGCCGGTGAATCTCCGCCACAGACCCGGTTCCCGCCCGGCGCCTCCTTGACTTGAAAGCCTTGCTGGGATAGACTGGAGGGTGATTTTGCGCGGCCGGATGACCCGGTTTCGTGCGATGAGCGAAGGGGTTAAAACATGCCGAAAATGGACTTTCTGCCGGTCATCCTCGGATCGGACGACAACGCATACGGAATGGCGCGCGCCTTCCATGAGGAGTACGGAATCAGGAGCATCGTGGCGACGAAAGGCCATCTTCTTTCGACGATGCACAGCAAGATCGTCGAAAAGCGGATCTTCGAGCGGTTCGATGAGCCCGATGCCTTCGCCGAAAGCCTTCTTTCGCTGAAGGACGAGCTGCTCGGACGGGCGGACAAGCTGCTTCTGATCGCGAGCAACGAAAACTATGTGGAGCTTGCGGTGCGTGCACGTCCGGTCCTCGAGCCCCATTATATCCTGCCGTTCGTTTCGGAACAGATGATGGACGACATCATCTTCAAGGAAAAGTTCTACTCGATGTGCGAGGAGTACGGACTCGACTACCCGGGCACGGTCATCTTCAAAAAGGGCATGGACCCGCACATGGAGCTGCCGTTCGGCTTCCCGGCCGTCGTCAAGCCGTCGGATTCGATGCGCTATTTCAACGCGCAGTTCGAAGGGAAAAAGAAAGCATATATAGTGGACAGCCGCGAAGAGCTTGTGGACGCGGTCACGAAAATCTACGGCTCCGAGTATGACGGAACCCTCATCATCCAGGATTACATACCGGGCGGCGACGAGACGATGTACGTGCTGAACGCCTACTGCGACCGGAACGGCAAGGTCCGCATGATGTGCCTCGGCCATGTCGTTCTCGAAGACCCGACGCCGATCTTGATCGGCAACTACGTCGGCATCATCGGGGATTCCGACCGGAAGCTCTATGACCAGTACAAGCGGTTCCTTGAAGCGATCGGCTTTACGGGCTTTGCGAACATCGACCTGAAGTACGACCGCCGGGACGGCAAGTTCAAGATATTCGAACTCAACATCCGCCAGGGCCGGAGCAGCTTTTTCGTGACGGCCAACGGCTACAACATGGCCAAGTATCTCGTCGAAGACCGGGTCTACCACCGGGACAACCCCGTCGTCTACGGGGACAATGAAGTCCTCTGGCACGGGATCCCGCTGAAGATCCTCGTTCAATACACGACGGATCCTAAACTGAAGGCCCAGGTGCGACGGCTCATCAAGGAAGGCAAGACCGCCTCGACGCTCTACTACGACAAGGACATGAGCCTCATCCGGAGGTTCAAGCTATATTCTTACTATAAGACCTACCATCAGCGGTTTGCGCAGTACTTCAAACCGGAAGCATGATCCCGCCCTCCCGTGACGGCGGGATCATTTGCGGATGGGAACTGGAGGTATTCAAGCGGTGCCGATTTTAGATCAGACAGACAAGGAAATGACGGAGCGGTACGAACGGTTCGTATCCGGCTCGCCGCACCGTGCACTCACCCAGGACATGCAGTGGTCGCACGTGAAGGACGACTGGGGCAATGCGCAGGTATATGTGGAGCGCGACGGTGAAATCGCGGCGGCGATGTCGCTCCTCATCAAGAAAGTGCCGGGCGGCTTCTCGCTCCTCTACGCGCCGCGAGGACCGGTGTGCGACGTAACGGACAAGCAGCTGCTCGCCGAACTGATCGCGGAAGCGGACAAGGTGGCGAAGCAACACAAGGCGTTCGCACTGAAGTTCGATCCGGAGGTCCGCTATTCGGAAGAGCTCGAACGACAGCTCGCCGGGATGGGCTTCAAGGTGCGCAACCGGGATGAGGAGAAGGAAGCGCTCATCCAGCCGCGCATGAACATGATCCTTTACTTCGACGACTGCGACGAGGAATCGATCATGATGAAGTTCTCGAAGAAGTGCCGGAACATCATCCGCGGCGCCGTGAAAAAAGGCGTGACGGTGAGCTGGGGAGACGATGACCGGTACCTCGAGGACTTCTACCGGATCTACCGGACGATGGCCGAGCGCAACGAGATCACGACCCGCTCAATCGGCTACTTCAAAAAAATGCGCGAGGCGTTCGGCAAGGATCTGCGGATCTACATCGCCGAGCATGAAGGCGACCAGCTCGCCGCGGGCCTCACGATCAACTACGGCGGCAAGATGTACTATCTGTACGCCGGCAGCACGAATGAAAAGCGCAACCTGAACCCGAACCACCTCATGAACTACGAGATGATCAAATGGGGCATCTCGGAAGGCGCCGAACAGTACGACTTCGGCGGTGTGTTCGAACTGAGCCCGAAAGACGGCCTGTACCTCTTCAAGAAAAGCTTCTGCGACAAAGACGGCCACACCGAGTACATCGGCGAAATCGACAAAGTCTACAAGCCGTTCCTGTACTCCCTGTTCGTCAACGTCGTCCCGAAACTGCAGAAACTGAAGAAAAAACTGAGAAGATGAACGGGCGGAGCCCCGGGAAGGAATTGAAATTTCCTTTCCGGGGCGTTTTTGTGCCCGGGCTGGGGGGGATAAAGCTCGCCCGGTCCAAGACCAGCCGGCCGGTTTGCCACCAGGCGTGCACGGATCAAATCCCGAAGAAAAGATCCGGGCACCGCTTCCTCCTCATTTCCATGTTAAGCCGGCCGCTCCGAAGGGTATCTTCTTAACAGCAGGAAGTCAGCGAACGGAGGGTTGCGGTTTGAACAGAGTCTTTACAATCATCGTCTTCATCGGCGTTCCGCTCGTCATCGCCGGATCATTTCTTCATTGGTCGAGCCTGATCATGTTCATGCTGTGCTGCGTGAGCATCATCGGGCTGTCGGCGATCATGGGCCGGGCGACGGAATCGCTCGCCATCGTGTCAGGACCGCGGATCGGCGGTCTCCTCAATGCGACGTTCGGGAACGCGGTCGAATTGATCATTTCCATTTTCTCTTTGAAGGCCGGGCTCGTCGGGATCGTTCTGGCGTCTTTGACCGGTTCCGTCATCGGGAACTTGCTGCTTGTCCTCGGGCTGTCCTTTTTCCTCGGGGGCCTGAAGCACAAGCGGCAGAACTTCAGCCTGGTCGACGCACGCTATAATGCCGGACTGCTCGTGTTCGCCATCGTCGTCGCGTTCATGATCCCGGAGATCTTCTCCCAGGGGATGGGTGAACGGGGAACCATCCGGCTCAGCATCGGCATCTCCATCATCATGATCGCCCTCTATCTGGCCGGGCTGTTCTTCAAGCTCGTCACGCACCGGGGGTTCTTCGCCGGTTCGGACAAGGCGGACGCGGAAGAAGAAGTGCCGGAATGGACGAAGGGCAAGTCGATCATCGTCCTGCTCGTGGCCACGCTCGCCGTGGCATTCGTCTCCGAAAACCTGGTGCATACGTTCGAAGACATCGGGGCCCGCTTCGGCTGGTCCGAACTCTTCATCGGGGTGATCATCGTCGCCATCGTCGGGAACGCGGCGGAGCACGCATCCGCTCTGATGATGGCATTCAAGAACAAGATGGACGTATCCGTCGAGATCGCGGTCGGATCGACGCTGCAGGTCGCCATGTTCGTCGCGCCTGCCCTCGTCCTCGTCTCTTTGCTCATGCCGGAGCAGATGCCGCTCGTCTTCACGGTGCCGGAGCTTGTCGCGATGGCCACAGCGGCGCTTCTGACGATCATGATCTCGATCGACGGAGAGTCCAACTGGTTCGAGGGGCTCACCCTGCTCGCCGCCTATCTCATCATGGGCATCGGCTTTTATTTCCTCTGATCGCCCCGGTCCGGAACTTCCGCGGTTTCATTTCCGTCCAATGAGGGAATGAATACAACGGGATCACTAGACAACAAGGAGCAATCAACTATGAGAGACATACATGAAGGCCCGATGGATGAGAAAAAGCAGGTCATCATCGACCGGCTCGTCGACGAAGGGGTATTCAAGATTGAGGGAAAGCAGCTATATGAACTTCCCATTTACGCACTGATCAAGGAATATACAGAACGGAACACCCAGTAACCGATTGCCGCCTGGCGGGACCCGAGTCCTGCCGGCCGGCATTTTTAGATGAATGAGCATCCAAACCAACGGCGAGGCGGGGATCGAGAATGAACAACGGAAGACTGGACAAGCTCAGAAGAGAATGGCTGCCCGAAGCGACCATCCGGGCGATGCAGGAGAAAATGGATGCGGGGGAAGTGACGTCCGAGGAGATTGTCTCGATGTACCTCGCGGAGATTTCGGAGACGGACCGCAACATCAACTCGGTCCTGGAAATCAATCCAGACGCGATGCAGATCGCCCGGATGCTGGATTTCGAGCGCCGCACAAGCGGCATCCGCTCCCCGCTCCACGGGATTCCGGTCCTGCTGAAGGACAATATGGATACGGGCGACAAGATGCATACGAGCGCGGGGTCGCTGGCACTGAAGGATCATTATGCGGCGGAGGATGCCTTCCTTGTCCGCCGGCTGAGGGGAGCGGGCGCCGCCATCCTCGGGAAGACGAACATGACCGAGTGGGCGAATTTCATGTCGGACAAGATGACGAACGGCTGGAGCTCGCGCGGCGGCCAGGTGAAAAGTCCGTACGGCCCGATTGACGTCGGCGGATCCAGTTCGGGGGCCGCAGCCGCGGTTTCGGCGAACCTGGCAGCGGCTTCGATCGGGACCGAAACGAGCGGGTCGATCATCGAGCCGGCTTCGCAGAACAGCCTCGTCGGCATCAAGCCGACGGTCGGCGCCATCAGCCGGACAGGCGTCATTCCGCTGTCGGTCACGCAGGACACGCCCGGTCCGCTCGCACGGACCGTCGAAGATGCGCTGGCCGTTTTCCTCGGGATGATCGGCCGGGATCCCGCAGACCCCGTGACCGCGCTGAGTGCCGTCTGGGGAGAGCAGGACTGGGAATCGGTGCTCGACCGGAACGCGCTGAACGGCGTGCGCCTCGGCGTCGCCCGGAATATCTTCGAACGGGAGGCGGACACCGGGCGCAACCGGCTGTTCGACCGGGCGCTCGATCAATTGCGCGAATGCGGAGCGGAGATCGTGGATGACATCGACCTCGGTGTGATGGAGGACGATCTTGGCTACGACGTGCTCCTGCACGAGTTCAAGGCGGCCCTCAACGCTTATCTCGGCCGGACGTCCCCGGATAACCCGATCCGGACCTTGTCCGATGTGATGGATTTCAACGAGGAGCATCCGGAAGAGACCCTCCGGTTCGGACAGAACCTGTTTGAAGAGTCGGAACGCACGTCCGGCGGGCTCACGGAGCGCGCATATCTCGAGGCGCTCGAGCGGAACCGCCACCTGGCGGGGGAGATTGCGCTTGAATCCGCGTTCCGCAAATACCGCATCAGCGCACTCGTCTTCCCGAAAAGCCACGGGTCGAGTTTCGGGTCGGCCGCCGGCTATCCGGGCGTGGCCGTCCCGTCCGGCCAAGAGGAAGGCGGGGAGCCGTTCGGCATCACGTTTTACGGCCGGGCATTTTCGGAGCCCCGGCTCATCGGCTACGCTTATGCCTACGAACAGAAGGTTTCCGGCCGTGTGCCTCCGGAGCTGTGAAGTATTGTGTTATAATGATGAATTGAAATTTGAATTCGGAACATCAAAGGATTGGACATCATGAAGAAAAAGACATTGGGCATCCTCGGCGGCGTCGGCCCGCTCGCCACGATGTATATCGGCGAGATGGTCGTCCGGCGGACAGATGCCGTCCGCGATCAGGATCACCTGAACATGGTCATCACGAACAATACGGATATCCCGGACCGGACCGAATTCATCCTCGACCGGACGAAAGCGGATCCGGTGCCGCCCATCATCGCGGACACGAAGCGGCTGGCAACGGCGGGTGCGGAGCTGATCGTCATCCCGTGCAATACGGCCCATACCTTTTACCGGGAGATCGCGGCCGCCTCTCCCGTCCCCGTGCTGAACATGATCGAGGAGACCGTCACGCAGGCGGAAAGGGAAGGTGCCCGGACTCTCGGAATCCTGGCGACCGACGGGACGATTGCATCCGGCGTCTATCAGGATGCATGCCGGAGGGCCGGCATGGAACCCGTGATCCCGGAATCCGCCATTCAGCAAGATGTCATGACGGTCATCTATGATCAGATCAAGGCCGGCCGGCCGGCGGACCCGGCGACATGGGAACGGATCGACCGGCATATGGCCGGCAGGGGATGCGACCGCATCGTCCTCGGCTGCACCGAGCTGTCGGTGGTCAAGCGGGAACTCTCGCTCGGCACCCGCTACCTGGACTCGCTGAGGGTCATTGCCGAAGCCGCCATCACCGCCTGCGGCCACCGGCTGAAAGAAGAATAAGCGCAGACGGAAACGACCGGGACTTTGAAAATCCGGTCGTTTTTTTCGAGGTTGTTTTGGATTGAATGTAGTCAAAATCGGCTTTATTCAAGCGGACGGAAAGGGAAGCGATGGAGCCCGGAGGAATCAGAATTCACGGACCAATTGCCAACTGCGGGCCCGCAGTGAGAAGAACGCCCCGTCTGTGCTAAAATGGAATCATCAAGCAATCGAAACGGGGAATGACAGATGAGCTTTCTGGAACGACTGGAGCCGGAACTGAAGGAAAAATGGACATTCGAAGAAGAGATGCCGATCCAGACGCAGATGATCCCGGCGATGCTCGACGGCCGGGACGTCGTGGCGGAATCCCCGACCGGGTCCGGCAAGACGCTGGCCTACGTGATTCCGCTTCTCATGCTCGTGGACGGCAGTGCGAACAAGACGGAAGCACTCATCATGGCGCCTTCCCAGGAGCTGTGCATGCAGATCGTCGAAGTCTTCCGCGAATGGACGGCCGGGATGGATATTACGGTGACCCAGCTCATCGGCGGCGCCAACAAACAGCGCCAGATCGAAAAACTGAAAAAGAAGCCGACAATCGTCGTCGGGACACCCGGCCGCATCTGGGAACTTGCAAATGACCGGAAGCTGAAAATGCACGACATCCGGCACATCATCCTCGATGAAGGAGACCAGCTGCTCGGCCGGGAACACCGGTCCGACGTCAAGTCGCTCATCGGTTCCGCTTCGCCGGATTGCCGGGTGGCCGTCGTGTCGGCCACTGTGACGGACGAGATCCGCCTCGTTGCGGAGCGGTTCATGGACGAGCCTGTCCACATCCGGGTGGCTGCGGACGAAATGCCGGCCCAGGGGCATGTGGTCCATTCGTTCGTGAAAGTGGAAGAACGCGACAAGACCGATCTCATCCGCCGGCTGTCCCATCAGGAGAATATCCATGCGCTCGCCTTCATCAACAATACCGACCAGCTGCTCATGAAAGAGTCCAAGCTGAAATTCGACGACGCACCGGTCGCCGTCCTCCACTCCGGAATGAACAAAATGGAACGGAAGCAGGCGCTCGACGATTTCAGAAACGGCAAGGTCCGCATCCTCATTGCAACGGACGTGGCGGCGCGGGGCCTGGACATCACCGGCCTGACTCATGTGATCCATATCGATGTCCCGCGCACGGCCGAGCAGTATACGCACCGCTCCGGGCGGACGGGCCGCGCGGGTGCAGACGGAGAAGTGCTGGCGTTCATCTCCTATCCCGATGAGAAGACATACCGGAAACTGACCCGGGAACTGCCGGGCAAGCCGGTGCAGAAGACCTGGCATAAAGGATCGCTCGTGGAAGGCTCAGCCAAGACGGTTTCGGCCGGACAGCCGAAAACCCGTCCGTCCGGGTCTACGGGCGGCCGCAAACCCGCGGGCGGAAACGCGAAAGGGAAACGGAGCGGACGCCGATGAAGAAGTTGGCAGCGGCAATGCTGGCGCTGTTCCTGTTTCTTCCGCCTGCAACGAATGCCCAGGCGGCGGGACCCGTCGTCTACGTGGCGCTCGGGGATTCCCTCGCCGCCGGACAGACGCCGCACCGGGCGATCGACGCCGGCTACGCAGACCTCATTGCGCTGAAGCTGAAGCGGTATGCGGGCCTCGCCTTTTATTCGAAAGACTTGAGCTTCCCGGGCTTCACGACCACTCAGGTCCTCGACCGCGTCCGTTCAGAGGAAGCGCAGGACCTGCTCGGCCGGGCGAATCTGATCACGATTTCGGCCGGCGCCAACGACCTGCTCGGCCTCATCCGGCATGACGCGGCGAACGGCACGCTCGCATTTGACCAGATCCCTGCGGATTACGCACTGAACAGCGTCCGGAAAAACATGGCCTCCATCCTCGCCGAGCTGAAGATGAGGGCACCTCGCGCCAATGTTTACGTGATGGGCTACTACTTCCCGTACCCGCATGTCCGGAAGGAAATGAAAGCGGGCACCCGCAGGCAGCTCGACCGGCTGAACGCCATCCTGAAGCGGGAATCGGAAGCCGCGGGAGCCATCTTCGTCCCCGTCGCCGACCGGTTTGAAGGGCAGGCCGCACAGCTCATCCCGAACCCGGCGGATGTCCACCCGTCGATGGAAGGCTACCGCCGCATGGCCAACGCCTTCTTCGATGCGTCGCCGTACCGGATGAACGTCCTCGGGTGGGAAGTTCCGCAGCCGGCGCCGATTTCCTTTGAAGAACTGTCCAGGCAGACGGAAGACAGATCAGCCGGAACGGGCCGCCAAGCCTCGGCGGAGCGCCCGTCCGATGACCCCCGATACAGCAAGGCAGCCGGCGTCCACGCCATCCTGCCCGAAACCTCCGGAGACCCGGAGGTTTTTCTTTGCCTTGATGTTGATAAGCGGGCGGGGGGCGTGCCTTCGAATCGCACGAACGCGCCTTTGAAAATCCTGCGGACGAGAACGCTACCGCGAAACCGCCTCACGCGCCTTTGAAAATCCGAGGACAATCCCACATCAAAAAACCCGCCACGCGGGCGGGTGTCCAACTGAATGGAGTGGCGGGTTTAGACCGGCCGGTCAGCGGGCAGACTGGAGTCTGAGGTTCTCCCGCTTCAGCAGTCGCGGTGCGGTCGAGAACAGGAATCCGTTGACGGCGGCGGTCAGAATGATTGACGGGATCATATAGCCGGCGTTGTAGGCGATCGAGTACCACCAGACGTTTTCGCCGAGGTCGAGCGCCGTCGCTCCGAAGAAGACGACGCCCGACAGGACATGGGCGGCGTAGCGGAGGATGCCGCCGAGCACCGTGCCTCCGGCGATTGCCCAGATCATCGTCGTCTTCCGGCCCTTTTCCGCGGCCGAAACGACGAGCGGGCGGAAGAGCGCCGCGAAGCCGACGACCATGTAAGCGCCGAAGTAATCGAGGAAGCCCTGGACCGGATGGATAATATAGGCGCCGGCAAATGTCTGGAGCCCGCCGAGGATGAGTCCGGTAAGGAGCCCGCCGCCGAGGCCCCAGCGG
>NZ_LN651371.1:220965-260764 GCF_000826125.2 Bhargavaea cecembensis | reverse complement strand
CCGCGAACCCGCCTCACGCGCCTTTGAAAATCCGAGGACAATCCCACATCAAAAAACCCGCCACGCGGGCGGGTGTCCAACTGAATGGAGTGGCGGGTTTAGACCGGCCGGTCAGCGGGCAGACTGGAGTCTGAGGTTCTCCCGCTTCAGCAGTCGCGGTGCGGTCGAGAACAGGAATCCGTTGACGGCGGCGGTCAGAATGATTGACGGGATCATATAGCCGGCGTTGTAGGCGATCGAGTACCACCAGACGTTTTCGCCGAGGTCGAGCGCCGTCGCTCCGAAGAAGACGACGCCCGACAGGACATGGGCGGCGTAGCGGAGGATGCCGCCGAGCACCGTGCCTCCGGCGATTGCCCAGATCATCGTCGTCTTCCGGCCCTTTTCCGCGGCCGAAACGACGAGCGGGCGGAAGAGCGCCGCGAAGCCGACGACCATGTAAGCGCCGAAGTAATCGAGGAAGCCCTGGACCGGATGGATAATATAGGCGCCGGCAAATGTCTGGAGCCCGCCGAGGATGAGTCCGGTAAGGAGCCCGCCGCCGAGGCCCCAGCGGAAGGCCATCAGGATGATCGGCACCATCGTCAGGCTAATGGAGCCGCCCTGGAACCAAAGTTTGATTGAGATCTGATCGAGGACGAGCCCGATGGCGGAGAAGATCGCCACCTCGATCAGGAACTGAAGTCTGTTGCGTTGCATGAAAAAATCCCCCCATGATGATAGTCGCAAGCAAGATGGGGACGACAAAAAAAGCGTCCGGGACAGAGCCGGACGCCTTAGGCATCGTTTTCCATCCACATCCCTGCGCAAGCATGATCTTACAGGTTCAAAGGGTCTGGACCGTTGCCATCCACTCTCAGCCGCGCCGGCGGCTCCCCTTGTGGTTCCACTATTCAGTATGGACGCTTCCAGTGTAGTACATAAGTCGGAATGATTCAACCCGCGCCTTTCGTCACAGTGCGCTTTCCGGCCCCGTATGATGAAAGGGGCGCGCTGCCCGTCCGGTGGCGAAAACCAGCCAGCCGGCGGCACTGCCCGGCGAAGGAAAGGAGGCAATCGCCTTGGACCACCCCCGCCTGCTCGGCGCGCTCAATTATTTCAGCGTCGCCTTCGCCCCGCTGCTGTTTCCGCTCGTCGTGTTTTTTGCATCGGGCGAGCCGGCCGTCCGGCGCCACGCGAAGCGGGCGTGCTTCATCCAGCTTATCCCGGCCGTGCCGTTCGCAGCTTTTCTTTTCATGACGTTCATGGCGGCGAATGCGTTCCGCAGTGCGCCGTTTACGGGGGAGGTGCCGTCGTTCGGGCATGCGGGGGCGCAGTTCGTGCTGGCGCTGCTGTTCGCGGGGGCACAGGCCGGTTCATTTCTGTGGTGTCTCGCCGCGGGGGTCCGGACGCTCCGGAGCTGACCTGTTTTTTACGGCGTGCCGTCTGTGGTATAGTGGAAGTGAATCCATAGAAGGAAGTGCTGAATACGATGATCGCAAAGACGACAGAGGAGTTTGAGTCTCTCCGGAAGATCGGCCGCATTGTGGCGGAGATCCGGGATGCGCTGAAGGATGCGACGAAGCCGGGCGTGACGACGAAGGAGCTGGACGAGATCGCCGGCCGCATGTTCGAGGAAGCGGGGGCGGTGTCCGGTCCGATGGGCGAGTACGATTTTCCCGGGTATACGTGCATCAGTGTGAACCATGTGGTCGCGCACGGCATTCCGGACAATGTGCCGCTGAAGGAAGGGGACATGGTGAACGTGGATGTGTCCGGTTCCTGGAACGGCTATTTCGCGGATACGGGCATTTCGTTCGTCATCGGCGGGCCGGATGAGCGCAAGCAGAAGCTGTGCGACGTGGCGAAGAGCGCGTTCGACCGGGCGATGACGAAGGTGAAGCCGGGCGGCCGGCTGAATGCGATCGGCAAGGCGGTCGAACGGGAAGCGCGGGACAACGGCCTCCATGTGATCAAGAACCTGACCGGCCACGGAGTCGGGCGTTCGCTCCATGAACCGCCCCAGCATGTGCTGAACTACTATGACCGGTGGGACACCGAAATCATGCGGGAGGGCATGGTGCTCGCCGTCGAGCCGTTCATCTCGGAGAAGGCGGAACATATCATCGAGGGCGGCGACGGATGGGCGTTCATCACGCCGGACAAGTCGCTTGTCGCTCAGATCGAGCATACGGTGATCGTCACGAAAGACGGCCCGGTCCTGATCACCGAGCTGGAGGACTGACCGGCCCTCCGCCATCAGACAAAACGAAACGGCCCGGGAATGGATCCCCGGGCCGTTTTTTCGTGCATTATTCATTTTTCGCCGTTTCGAGGCGGGGGCTTGTCTTTCTCATGTCGATGAATGTCCAGACGAGCGCGGTGCCGGCCAGGAACAGTGATGCGGCCGTGACGAACGGCTCATCGAGCAAATTATGGAATGCGACCATCGCGGCCATCCAGGAGAAGACGAGTGCAAACGTCCGGTCCCTGTAATGATGGAGAAAATGAAGGGCGACCGCCGCGGCGAATGTGTTCGTCAGGATTGCCCAGAGCGGGTCGCTCAGGCCGAAGCCGCTCCAATCATAGAATTCCAGTGTGTAATGAATGACAACCAGCAGGCAGAACAGGCTCCATGAAAGCAGGGCGGACACCGGAATCCGGCCGCCGAGTATGTTTTTACGTCGGGGATAACTGAAATAAAGGACCGCCAGCAGGATGACCTGCAAGGAGCCCGAAGCGATGGCGGGGAGGAGGGCTTCCTCCTGCCAGGCGAGTATATTCGCGATTTGCGACAAGCAGATGCCGATGAACAATCCGGCCCGCTTGTTTTGTACCCCGATGCCGGCGCCGTCTCGGCCGAAGCGGACCACCCAGTATGCAAGAAGCGGATAGATGGCCAGCAGGATGACCGTGGCGAAAGTGGCCGGCATAAAAATGACCGGGAGGCGTCCGGCGATCTCATCCGCCGGATGGCCACCCGGGGGCATGAGGAAGGCCGCCGCCTGGAATCCGGCCGCCGCGAGCAGCGCGATTCCCATGATCGATTGACGGACCAATCGTCTTCACCTCCTACTTAACATAGTATACATGCGTTAGGCAGCCCGTACGCTGGAAAGTGTGACACTTTATTGCCAGTTGGAACGTTTCGCCATGCGAATAACCGTGATATAATGAAGGGGATTCATTTTTATGAAAATTGGCAAACGGGCAGGGGGAATTTTGATGACAACCAAGACATATCCGGTCACTTGGGACCTGGACACATTCTTCGAAGGCGGCAGTTCTTCTGATGAACTGAGGCGGCATCTGGACGAAGCGGCAGGCCTCGTCCAGGACTACTCCGCACAAACCGCAGGCTTCCGGACACCGGAATCAAAAACGGATGCCGCACAGGTGGCCGAACTGATCGACAAGACAAAAGAGACGTCGAACCATCTCCGCGAAGCGGGAGCGGTCATCGGCTGCTTCCTGGCACAGGATACGACCGATAAGCAGGCACTCCTCCTCCAAGGGGAATCGTCGGCGCTCGGCGCGAAATTCCAGACGGCATTCATGTCGTTCCAGCAGAAGCTCGCCAAGACGGAGGAGACGGTATGGAACGAACTCCTGTCAGATGACCGGCTGAAAGACTTCGCGTTCATCCTCGGCGAATGGCGCGAAAAGTCCGCGGCCCGTCTTTCGGAAGCGGAAGAGGCGCTCATCACGGCGCTGTCCGTCGACGGCTATCACGGCTGGGGGGAGCTGTACGACCTGCTCGTCGGAGAGATCGAGGTGACGGTCACGGTTGACGGGGAAGAGCGCAAGCTGTCAGTCGGCCAGGCGAACAACCTTTCTTCCCACCCGGATGCGGACGTACGGCGGGAGTCGTTCGAGAAGCTCGAGGCCGCCTGGGCGGAGAAGGAAGAATTCTTCGCGAAGACGCTCAATTCAATCGCCGGTTTCCGCCTGCAGGTGTATGAGAAGCGGGGATGGGACAATGTGCTCCGCGAGCCGCTGGAATACAACCGGATGAAGCAGGAAACGCTCGACGCGATGTGGGGCGCCATTTCCGCGAATAAAGAGCCGTTTGCCCGCTATCTGGACCGGAAGGCGCGGCTTCTCGGCAAAGAGAAGCTCGACTGGCAGGACGTCGATGCGCCGGTCACGGAATCGGTGAAGACGATCGATTACCAGGAAGGCGCCGAGTTCATCCTCGACCATTTCGGGAAATTCGGTCCCGAGCTCGAGTCGTTCTCGCGCATGGCGTTTGAGAACGGCTGGATCGAGGCGGAAGACCGGCCGAACAAGCGGCCGGGCGGCTTCTGCACCGGCATGCCGCAATCGGAGGAATCCCGGATCTTCATGACGTACAGCGGTTCGATGTCGAACGTGGCGACACTCGCCCACGAGCTCGGCCACGCGTTCCACTCGTATGCACTGCGTCCGGTCCACCCGCTGAACCGCATGTACGCGATGAACGTCGCCGAGACGGCCTCGACATTCGCGGAAATGATCGTGGCGGACGCGGCGGTCAAGGAAGCGCAAACGGACGAAGAGAAGCTCGCCCTTCTGGAAGATAAAATCCAGCGGAGCGTCGCGTTCTTCATGAATATCCACGCCCGGTTCCTGTTCGAGACGCGCTTCTACGAGGAGCGGAAGAAAGGCATCGTCTCGTCCGACCGGCTGAACGAGCTCATGGAAGAAGCGCAGCGCGAGGCATTTGCCGGGGCGCTCGGGGAAACCCATCCGCATTTCTGGGCATCGAAGCTCCATTTCTATATTACGGGCGTTCCGTTCTACAACTTCCCGTACACATTCGGCTACCTGTTCTCCCTGAGCATTTATGCGAAGGCGCTGGAGGAAGGCGAAGCATTCGAAGAAAAGTACATGGCCCTTCTCCGCGACACGGCCGTCATGCCGGTCGAGGAACTGGCCGAAAAGCACCTGGGCGAAGACATCACGAAGCAGGAATTCTGGGAAAAGGGCGTCCGCCTCTGCATCCGGGACGTCGAAGAATTCCTTGCGCTGACCGACCAAGAAGGGTGACCGCGGCGTGATCACCTTGAAAGGCGAGACCGTCGTGCTGCGGGTCCTCACAGAGGACGATGCCCTGGCCATGACGAATCTCACATCGCGAAACAAATCCTACTGGTCCGTCTACGAACCGCGGCATGACAGCTCCTACTACACGGTGGCCGTCCAGCGCGAGAAGATCCGGGAGTCGCTCCAGCAACTGCGGGAAAAGCGGGAGTACAGCTTCGGCATTTTCCGCGCGGACAACAACCGGCTCATCGGCCACATTTCCCTTTACGGGATCAAGCGGCTGCCGTTCCTGAGCGGATTCGTCGGCTACTCGATCGACCAGGCGGAAACGGGGAAGGGGATCGCCACCGAAGCCGTCCGGCTCATCCTGGAGTTCGGATTCGAGCGGGCGGGTCTCCACCGGATCGAAGCGTATGTCTCCCCGGACAACGTCGGATCCGTCCGTGTCCTAGAAAAGGCCGGTCTCCGGCAGGAAGGGCTGCTCCGGCAGCTGCTGTTCATCAACGGCGTCTGGGAGGACCACTACTTGTACGCCATCCTCGAGGACGACCATTGAAAGGGTAAGGCCGCCCTGCGGAGACATCTGTCCAAACTGAGAAACCTGTTCCGGAGCTGAATCCGGGATAGGTTTCTTTGGGTAGTGGAATGTCGGGGGCGGGAGGTCCGGGAGCTGCGGGATATCCNCTGAACGAGCTCATGGAAGAAGCGCAGCGCGAGGCATTTGCCGGGGCGCTCGGGGAAACCCATCCGCATTTCTGGGCATCGAAGCTCCATTTCTATATTACGGGCGTTCCGTTCTACAACTTCCCGTACACATTCGGCTACCTGTTCTCCCTGAGCATTTATGCGAAGGCGCTGGAGGAAGGCGAAGCATTCGAAGAAAAGTACATGGCCCTTCTCCGCGACACGGCCGTCATGCCGGTCGAGGAACTGGCCGAAAAGCACCTGGGCGAAGACATCACGAAGCAGGAATTCTGGGAAAAGGGCGTCCGCCTCTGCATCCGGGACGTCGAAGAATTCCTTGCGCTGACCGACCAAGAAGGGTGACCGCGGCGTGATCACCTTGAAAGGCGAGACCGTCGTGCTGCGGGTCCTCACAGAGGACGATGCCCTGGCCATGACGAATCTCACATCGCGAAACAAATCCTACTGGTCCGTCTACGAACCGCGGCATGACAGCTCCTACTACACGGTGGCCGTCCAGCGCGAGAAGATCCGGGAGTCGCTCCAGCAACTGCGGGAAAAGCGGGAGTACAGCTTCGGCATTTTCCGCGCGGACAACAACCGGCTCATCGGCCACATTTCCCTTTACGGGATCAAGCGGCTGCCGTTCCTGAGCGGATTCGTCGGCTACTCGATCGACCAGGCGGAAACGGGGAAGGGGATCGCCACCGAAGCCGTCCGGCTCATCCTGGAGTTCGGATTCGAGCGGGCGGGTCTCCACCGGATCGAAGCGTATGTCTCCCCGGACAACGTCGGATCCGTCCGTGTCCTAGAAAAGGCCGGTCTCCGGCAGGAAGGGCTGCTCCGGCAGCTGCTGTTCATCAACGGCGTCTGGGAGGACCACTACTTGTACGCCATCCTCGAGGACGACCATTGAAAGGGTAAGGCCGCCCTGCGGAGACATCTGTCCAAACTGAGAAACCTGTTCCGGAGCTGAATCCGGGATAGGTTTCTTTGGGTAGTGGAATGTCGGGGGCGGGAGGTCCGGGAGCTGCGGGATATCCGTGGGGGCCGGCGGGCGGCCGCGAAACGGGCCGAAGCGGGCGCGAAAATCCGGCGGGACGGAAAGCAGCCGCGAAAATTGGTGAAGCGGCCGCGAAACCGGCCAAAGCGGGCGCGAAAATCCGGCGGGACGGAAAGCGGACGCGAAAAGTGGTGAAGCGGCCGCGAAACCGGCCAAAGCGGGCGCGAAAATCCGGCGGGACGGAAAGCGGCCGCGAAAAGTGGTGAAGCGGCCGCGAAACCGGCTAAAGCGGCCGCGAAAATCCGAGGGAGCGGAAAGCGGCCGCGAAAAGTGGTCAAGCAGCCGCGAAACCGGTCAAAGCGGGCGCGAAAATCAGGCGGGACGGCTCAGCGGGCGCAAGTCACCGCCGGCCGCCGAACATCCCTCAAAAGAAAAACCCGATCCGCCCAAACAGGGCAGATCGGGTTACCCTTCATTCAAAGGGCCGCTTTCTTCAATGTCATGATCGTGCCGAGCGCTTTCCCGGTGCCGACCGCGACAGCCTCCATCGGTTCAGGGGCGGTATGAACGGGGACGGAAATAACCTGGGACAGCCATTCCTGCATGCCGTTCAGCAAAGATCCGCCGCCCGTCAGAACAATCCCCTGATCGACGATGTCGCCGGAGAGTTCGGCCGGGCAGAGTTCGAGCGTTGTGCGGATCGCTTCGAGGATGGTCTCCATTCCTTCTTTCAGGCATTGCTGGATGTCACGGGAGTGGAGCGTAATCGTTTTCGGAAGCCCGGTCACGACGTCCCGGCCGCGAACATCCATCGTCTTTGCTTCATGGGCCACGGGCGCAAAGCCGATCTCTTTCTTGATCGCTTCGGCGGTCTGTTCGCCGATGAGGACGTTGTGGCGCTTGCGGACGTGCTGGATGATTTCCTCATCCATGTTGTCGCCGGCAAACTTCACGCTGTTGGAGGAGACGACGCCGCCGAAGGAGATGATGGCGACTTCGGTCGTGCCGCCGCCGATGTCGACGATGACGTTCGCGATCGGTTCGCCGACCGGCAGATCTGCGCCGATTGCGGCTGCGACCGGCTCCTCGATGAGATGCACTTCCTTTGCCCCGAATGACTTGATCGCATCCACGATGGCGCGTTGCTCGACGGAAGTCGAACCGCACGGGACGGCTGCGACGACCCGGGGTTTGCGGAGCGGCTGCCCGAGTTTCTTGGTCGCTTTGGCCATTGCCGATTTGAGCATCTCCGCTGTCATGTCATAGTCGGCGATCACCCCGTCCTGCAGCGGGCGGATGGCCCGGATGTCTCCGGGCGTCTTGCCGATCATGACTTTCGCTTCATTGCCTACCGCGATCACTCTTCCTTTCCGGTCGACGGCGACGACGGCGGGTTCGTTGAAGACGATCTGTTTGGCTTTCGTGTAGATGAGAAGATTGGCTGTGCCGAGATCGATACCGATATCAGTTGAGTTCCACATAATGAAAAGCCTCCTGGTGACAGACTATCTGCTTTCCATAGTATAGAGGATGACCCGCCTGCCGCAAAATGGAGGATCTTGGATTGTGACAGCGGAAGAAGGACAAACGGCCCGCAATTACCTGGCGGGAGGAATGAAAACATGCCGGAAGTCCCGGTTTGTTACAAGTTTTTCATCATCCTGAAACGAGTTTGTAAGCAAAATAAAATCAAAAAAGCTGCCGGAAAACCGGCAGCTCAGCGGTCGTAGTCATGGTCGGGTTTTGGATCGATCGTCGAGGAATCTTCCGCAACCATTCCTTGTTTCAGGAAGTGCATGATGAAGAGACCGACTAACAGAAGCATGATCGCATAGCCGATCACGGTCGTATACATAAGCCACATGTTGGAACACTCCTCTCTAAATGATGCTCATTGCGGTGTCTGTAGTCCATTATACTACAAATCCCGCCCCAATTTAAGAGGGGGTTGATGGAACCACACGGAATTGTGACAAATTTGTACACAGCCGCCGAAGGGTAGAAAACCGGATCAGAAAGCCCACTCGCCGCCGCGGAAGATCGGTTCGCGTGTTCCGTCTTCGAGGATGCCGTCGATGTCCATCTGGCCGGAGCCGATCATGAAGTCGACATGCGTGATGCTTTGATTGAGACCATGCGCTTCAAGCTGCTCCCGGTCCATTTCCTTGCCGCCTTCCAGGCAGAAGGCATAGGCGCTGCCGATCGCAAGGTGGTTCGATGCATTCTCGTCAAACAGCGTGTTGAAGAAGAGGATGCCGGACGTCGAGATCGGGGAGGAGTGGGGGACGAGTGCCACTTCGCCGAGCGACTTCGCCCCTTCGTCGGCTTCGATCAGATGTTTCAATACATCCTCGCCCTGTTCGGCTTCGACGTCGGTGATGCGGCCGTCTTTGAAGGTGATCTTGAACCGGTCGATGATGTTGCCGCTGTAACTGAGCGGCTTCGTGCTGGAGACGAACCCGTCGATCCGCTCGCGGTGGGGAACGGTGAACACTTCTTCCGTCGGCATGTTGGCCATGAATTCATGGCCCCGGGCGTTGACGCTGCCCGCGCCTGCCCACAGATGGCCTTCCGGAAGGCCGATCGTCAAGTCCGTTCCCGGGGCGGTGTAATGAAGCTTCGCATACTTGCGCCCGTTCAGGTGCTCGACTTTTTCATGGAGTGTTTCATCATGCCGTTTCCAGGCCGCGACCGGATCTTCCGCATCGACGCGGACCGCCTTGAAGATGGCATCCCACAGTGCGGCCACCTGATCGGCCTCCGGCAAGTCCGGGAATACTTTGGCCGCCCATGCTTCGGAAGGCGCTGCGATGACTGTCCAGCTCACCTTGTCGGATTGCACGGCCTGGCGGTATTTCTCGAGCGCCTGCCCGGCCGCCTTCTGGAAAGTCGCAATCCGGTTCGGATCCGCATCTTTCAGGAGGTCGGGGCTCTGCGAGACGATATTCATGAATGCCGCATTTTTTTCGATCAGTTCCTCGCGCATTGCGGGGATCCAGTTGGGGAATTCGGAGAACGAATCCTCCGGCGCCAGTTCATAGCGGAGGCGCGAGACTTCATCATCGGCCCAGTCAACGAGGACGTGGCTCGCCCCGGCCTCGTATGCTTTTTTTACGACGAGCCGGACAAATTCCGCCGTGTCGATGGATGCACCGATGTAAAGCGGCTGGCCGGGCTGGATGTTCACGCCGACCCGTACTGCCAATTCAGCATATTTTTCAAGATTCTCCTTAAAGTTGGCCATCATTCAAAACCCCTTTCCGTTCTATGAATAGTCTACCAATTCGAAGCGCAATCCGGCAATCCGGGACCCTGCCGGTGACGCTCTTTTTTCGACGGAAATTCAAAAAAACCGGACCGGCCGGGAGAGCCTGTGAGGCGCCCCGGCCGGTCCGGCCGATTGCAAGTGCGGTTTCAGTTTCTAAGGTTGCCGAGTTCTGCGGCGATTGCCTGCATTTCATTGGGACTGAAGTTCTCGCGTTTCATGACCATGTCATACAGGTAGCGCAGTTCCTCGTAGTCCGATTCATTGAAGTGCTCGGGTTTCATGGCATCCACATTGACCATGCGCAGCTTTTCCTTGATGGCGTTGATCATGTATTCCACGTTTTCTGCAGATGGATTGGAGAGGTCCATATCGGTTTCACGCCTTTCGTCTGACTCGCCCCATTCTTGCACTAAACCGCCGGGGTGTCAAACCGATCCGTTCTCCGGGTTATTCGGCCGGGCCGGCTGCCGGGGCGGTGCCGTTTCGCGCCGCTTCCTTCTCTTCTTCGATTTTTACCCGGAACCGCTTCGTCTCCGCGACGATGACGCCGGAGAGGCCGAGCAGGCCGATGAGGTTCGGAATGGCCATGAGGCCGTTCATCACGTCGGAGAATGCCCAGACGACGTCGAGCGTCGCCGTCGCGCCGAAATAGATGACGACTACGAAGAACAGGCGGTAGTAAATGAGGAGCCTCGGGTTTTTCGGGAAAAGGTACTGGAAGCATTTCTCTCCGTAATAGGCCCAGCCGAAGATCGTCGAAGCGGCGAAGAAGATGATGCCGATCCCGACGATGTACTGGCCGGCATCTCCGAAGAATGTGCCGAATGCCGCAGCGGTCATCGTGCCGGTCGAGACTCCTTCATCCTGCCAGACGCCCGACATGACGATCGTCACTGCGGTGATCGAGCAGATGATGAGCGTATCGAACAGCACTTGGGTCATTGAAACGAGCGCCTGGCGTCCAGGCATATCCGTGCGGGCAGCCGCCGCCGCAATCGGCGCGGAGCCGAGACCGGCCTCGTTCGAGAACAGCCCCCGGGCAATCCCGAACCGGATGACGGCGCCGATCGCACCGCCTGTGACCGATTCGATGCCGAACGCATGGCTGAAGATCGTCGCGAATGCATCCGGCACGAGGCTGAAGTTCGTAATCATCACGATCGCGCCCGCGATGAAGTAGAAGAGGGCCATGATCGGAACGAAGAATGCCGTGACGCGCCCGATCGACTTGATGCCCCCGAGGATGACGAGCGCCGCCACGGCCATGAGGACGAGGCCGGTCACCCAGTAAGGGACGTTGAACGTCATTTTCACTGCATCTGCAACGGCTTTGGACTGGGTCCCGTTTCCGATGCCGAATGCGGCAAATGTGCCGAACAGGGCGAACAGGACGCCGAGCCAGCGTGCTTTCAGGCCGTGTTCCAGATAATACATCGGACCGCCGGCCATCTGTCCGTTGGCGTCGGTCGTCCGGTATTTGACGGCGAGGATCGCTTCGCCGTACTTGGTCGCCATGCCGAAGAACCCGGCGAGCCACATCCAGAAGACGGCACCCGGGCCGCCGAGCGAGATGGCGGTTGCAACCCCGACGATGTTCCCGACGCCGACGGTTGCGGCCATCGCGGTCATCAGGGCCTGAAACTGCGAAATGTCCCCTGCGGCCCGCTTGTCATGCTTTCTTGAAAACACCTGTTTCAGTGAGTAGGGCAGGAGCCGGAGCTGGATGAATGCGAGACGGAAAGTCAGGAAAATACCGGTTCCGACGAGCAGGATGAGCAGGGGAGGACCCCAGATGAAGCCGCTGAGCTTGTCCAAAATGTTCGAGAGCGCGTCCAAATACGTTTCCCCCTTTTCTATGCGTTCAATTTTTTTTGGCAAGAGGCTCTGTTCTATATCACACCCCTTACCAGTTAATATTCCGAAAAGTCAGCCGGTTAGTCAAGACCTTTTTAAAATCGGCCGGTTGGTCCCCTTGTTTGTGTCCTATGGGCCGAGGGTATAATGGACATAGAAATCAAAGCAGAAAAATGACAGATGGAGGGATTCGAATGGCCGGAAGTAAATTTGGGAAAATGGTGGCAATCGGGGCGCTGGCAGGAGCGGTGATCAGCATGTTTGACAAGGGCACCCGCGCATCCATGGCAAGTTCGGCAAAGAAGCTTGGCGCTGATGTGAAGTACTACGCAAAAAACCCTGATATCCTCAAGTGGAAAATCCAGGACCAGACCGACAAGTACAAGGCGCTCTACAGCCAATTCAGCTCGGACAAAGAATACTTGACCGACAAGGCCGCGGAACTCAAAGAACTGACCCCGACCGTGAAAGGGCTCGTGGATGACACGAAATCCGCATTCACCGAGTCGAAGGACATGCTCGTCCAGGCAAAGGATGAATACAAGGACATCGCAACGAAGCCGCCGCAGGGTACGGATGAAACCTTCGTTCCGGAAAAGGCCTATGAAGACGGATCGGTCGACGGAGACGCTGCAAAAAACTGAACGCACGGAAAGGGGGAGGGACAGACATGGCGACAGACCGCAAAACGCGGGAGCATGAAGGGAAGAAGGATGCAGACAAGGACGACGGCCTGAAAGAAAAGGTGAAAGGATTCGTCGGCGACATAAAAGACGGGGACCGCGACCGCTTTGACGTGACGACCGGCCAGGGCTTCTTCAAGGAGCTTCTCACCCGCATCAAGATCGTGGATGTGACCGGGCTCGGTTCTCAGCTTGCCTATTTCTTCCTTCTGTCGCTCTTCCCGCTCCTCATCTTCCTGCTGACTCTGCTCCCGTACTTGAATATCGACCAGTCCGCGATGTTCGACTTTCTAAAAGAATATGCGCCTGAAAACGTATATAGCATCATCGATGGAACGGTCGGGGAAGTATTGAATCAACGCAGAGGGGGACTCCTCTCCGTCGGGATCATCGGGACGATCTGGTCCGCGTCGGGAGGCGTGAACCGGCTGACCAAAGCGTTGAACCAATCGTACTTAACAACGGAAAAGCGTTCATTCCTCGTGACGAGGGGCCTGTCGATCGTCTTCACGCTCGCACTGATCGCCGTTGTGGCCGTCGCGCTGGCGCTGCCGGTGTTCGGTCAGCAGATCGGCCAGACGATCTTCTCCTACTTCGGCTTGGAGCAAGGGTTCCTGACTCTGTGGAACAGCATCCGGTGGATCATTCCGCCGATTCTGATCTTCACCGTCTTCACGCTCATCTACTGGCTCGTTCCGAACGCAAAAGTGAAGTTCAAGGACGCCATTCCGGGCGGGATCTTCTCAACGGTCGGATGGATCCTGACTTCACTCGGATTCTCATTCTATGTCGGGAACTTCGGCAACTATTCAAACACGTATGGAAGCATCGGCGGCATCATCGTCCTCATGATCTGGATGTACCTTTCCGCGATGATCCTCATCATCGGCGGCCAGGTCAATGCAGTGATGCAGGACCGGCGCGAAGAAAAGGAAGCGAAAGAAAAAAGCGGTGCAATCGGGGCATGACCCCGGTGCATCGCTTTTCCCTGCAACAGACCGTCATGATCCGGTCGGGATCATGGCGGTCTTTTCGTTTATCGGTCCTTCAGCAGCCTCAGCCCGTTCAAAATCACGAGGATCGTGCTTCCCTCGTGGCCGATGACTCCGAGCGGGAGGCTGATGGCCTGCAGGAAGTTGGACAGGATGAGCACGCTGATGACGGCGACGGAAAGGATGATGTTCTGCCTGACGATCCGGTTCATCCTGCCGGACAGCCGGAAGGCGTACGGAATCCGGAGCAGGTCGTTCCTCATGAGCACGACATCCGCCGTTTCCAGGGCGACGCCGGTTCCGTCGCCCATCGCAATGCCTGTGGAAGCGGTGGCAAGCGCGGGGGCGTCGTTGATGCCGTCCCCGATCATGCCGACCGGCCCGTACTCTTTCTCGAGCTCCTTCAGCCGCGCCACTTTTGTTTCAGGCAGGCATTCGGCCTTGAATTCGTCGACGCCGGCTTCGCGGGCGATGGCGCGTGCGGTCTGTTCGTTGTCTCCCGTCAGCATGACGGTCCGCATGCCGAGTGTCTTGAGGTTTCTGATCGCCTCGGCGGCTTCCGGGCGGAGCGTGTCTTTCATTGCGGCCAGCGCCAGGATGCCCGTTTCGTCACGCATGAAGATGACCGTTTTCCCTTCGTTGCTGAGCTGTCCGAGCGCCCCGTCCGCAAAGGCATGGGCCTCTTCCTTCCCGACAAAGCCCGGCTTGCCGACTTTGAACTTACGGCCCTGCCATTCCGCCTCAAGCCCCGAACCCGGGATATCACGGATCTCCACCCCTTCCGCCGAACCGGCATCCTGGCCGGCGGCATACGCCTGGATGGCCAGCGCGAGCGGATGGGTTGAAAGCGATTCAACCGAGCCGAGCAGGGCGAGGGTCTCCTTCCGGTCAAGGCCTTCCCGTACGATGAAATCAGTGACGACGGGCTTGCCGAGAGTGAGCGTCCCC
Organism: Bhargavaea cecembensis; assembly: GCF_000826125.2. GTDB lineage: Bacteria > Bacillota > Bacilli > Bacillales_A > Planococcaceae > Bhargavaea > Bhargavaea cecembensis_B. The sequence continues at coordinate 246,328 of NZ_LN651371.1, read as the reverse complement.
GTTTTGTCGAACACCATCACCTTCATCGATGAGATGTTCTCCAAGTGGCTGCCGCCCTTGAAAAGCACGCCTTTTTTCGCGCCGTTCGAAATCGCCGAGAGGGTCGCGGGCATGATCGAGGCGACGAGCGCGCAGGGCGAGGCGACGACGAGCAGCACCATCGCCCGGTAGATCGTGGTCGTCCAGTCCCAGCCGACAAGATAGTGGGGCAGGAACATCATAAGGGCGACCACGGCCAGGACGATTTTCACGTAGGAACCCTCGAACCGCTCGATGAACTGCTGCGAAGGAGATTTTTCGCTTTGCGCCGTCTGGACGAGTTCGATGATTTTCTGGAACAGCGTATCGGTGCTCGGCTTTGCGACTTCCGCCGTCAGGGCGCCGCTCATATTGATAGTGCCGGCAAACAGCTCATCGCCCGGCGCTTTTTCGAGCGGCAGCGATTCGCCGCTGATGGCGGACTCGTCAACGGAGCCGTTCCCGCTGAGGATCACGCCGTCGATCGGAATCCGTTCACCGGGCTTGATGAGCACCCGGTCGCCGACTGACAGTTCCTCGACGCCGACCGTGGTGGCCGAACCGTCGGTGGCGAGCCGAACCGCCGTTTCTGGCTTGAGGTCCATCAAAGAGGAGATCTCTTTGCTGCTTTTTTCGGTCGTGTACGATTCGAGCGCACCGCTGACCGCGAAGATGAAGATGAGGACGGCGCCTTCCGTCCAGTATCCGATCGCCGCAGAGCCGATCGCCGCAAGGATCATGAGGATTTCCACGTTCAGTTGCCGGTCCTCGATCGTCTCTGTGATGCCTTCCTTCGCTTTTGCATACCCGCCGATGACAAAAGCGGAAATAAACAGGATGGCGGAGACGGTCGGGTAATCAGATCTGCCAAGGAACCAGGCGGTGACAATCAGGACACCCGACAAAAGGGCGGCGATCATTTCTGCATTCAGCCAGGCCGGAAGCCGGTGTCCGCTGGTCGCAGTCAGTTTCTCTCGGATTGTGGCCAATCTAATCCCTCCTTTTTCTATTTGAGAATGACAATTGCTATCAATACCCCCGAATATGCACAAAAGCTGGCTTCCCGCTCGGGGAAACCAGCTTTTGCTATCGGGCGCGGGAATGAAACCGCGCATTTCTTCCATACTCTTATTATAGCACCGGGGATTGATTCCGGCACGGCTTCTGTCCTGCCTGTCAGCCTTCCGAACGGTTGATCTGGGTCACTTTCACATCGATTTCGTCAATCATGCGGATCAGGCGGTCGATCTCATCCAAATCTGCAGTTTCAGGCTCAAGATGCTCAAGTGTTTCAAGAAAGTCGTTCAAGCGTTCTTTCAAATACTCGACCTGCTGTTTGTGGTCGTGCTGTTCCATGTGGACACCTCAATTCTGATGTTGATTTTAAAGGGAAAACAAACCGATTTCAACCGGCATAGGACAAAAGCATTAATTTCAATAAACTAAAGGTTTTGAATGTTTACAATGAATGAAATGCATGATACAATGAATTCAAGTTCAAGAGAGAGAGGAGGACAAAGTGAAAAAGTCGGAATACACATCCGGGACGTAAGCGAAGGAGGGGATTCGGACTTTCACCGGCGATCCTGCCGAGAAAATACGAGATGATGAAAAACTTAAAATGGTGTGACTCAGAATAGAAGGCTCAGCCGCCGGGATTCCCGATGACTGAGCCTTTTTGTATGCCGTCAGTTGTAGATTTCGTACGTCTCTTCGATCTCGATCGAACCTTCGACCGATCGCATCATTGAACAGTTTTTCCTTACGAGCTCCATGACGCGGGGCATTTTGGAGTCGGCAATGTCGCCCTTGATGCTGAAATGAAGATGAATCCGCTCGATCCGGCTTGCTTCATCCGGGTTCCTGTCGACTTCCTTCACTTCAATGGCGATGTCATCTGCCGGCATGCGCATCTTCGCGAGCACTTTCCTGAGGACGCCTCCGCTGCAGACTGCAATCGAAGAGACCATCAGCTGGTAAGGCCGGAAGCCGAATTCATCTTCCGCCGAGATGTCGAGCGTCCCGAACTGAGTTTCAGTCTGAAAACCGTGTTCCGTCATGAGAAATTTCATGGCCATCCCTCCCTGTATGTTAGAATTGTACAGGATTTCAAAGCGGGAATCGAATCAGACTCCTGCAGGGAGGAACAATCTTGGTCAAAATCGAATCGGGCCGTGCGAGGTACTGGATCCTCGTCATCATCGTGGCCATTTCAGGATTTTCACAGGGGATGCTTTTGCCGCTCATCTCCGTCATTTTCGAACAAGACGGCATTTCTTCGACGCTCAACGGATTGAATGCGACCGGGCTTTATATCGGAACGCTTCTCATTTCGCCGTTCATGGAGGCGCCGCTGCGAAAATTCGGCTATAAGCCGGTCATCATTTTCGGAGGCCTCACCGTGTTTCTGTCGCTGCTTTTGTTCCCGCTGTGGAAAAGTGTCGTGTTCTGGTTCATCCTTCGCCTGCTCATCGGGATGGGGGACAATGCCCTTCATTTCTCGACCCAGACGTGGATTACGAGCACCACTCCGCAGGCCAAGCTCGGCCGCAATATCGCCGTATACGGGATCATGTTCAGCGCTGGATTTGCGGTCGGACCGCTGTTTGTTCCGCTGATCGGTGTGTTCGAAGGGCTGCCGTTCATCGTCTCGGGAATCCTCTGCATGGCCGCCTGGTCACTCGTCTTCCTCCTGCGCAATGACTTCCCCGATCACCTGCAGGGGAACGAGGCACCCATGTCGTTCATCGGGCGTTTCCGGGAAACGATGAAATTCGCCTGGATTGCGTTCATTCCGCCGTTTGCGTACGGCTTCCTCGAATCGTCGCTGAACGCGATCTATCCGGTGTATGCCCTGCGGACGGGAATTGACGTTTCCTACATATCCTTCATCCTGGCCGCCTTTTCGGTCGGGGCCATCACATCCCAGATTCCGCTCGGCATGCTGAGCGACCGGATCGGCAGGCATTCGGTCCTGCTGATCGCGATCGGCGGAGGATCCGCCGCATTCTTCCTTGCCGGCCTGGCCGGGTCAAACGAGTGGGGCGTACTCGCCATGGTCTTCACGGCCGGCATGTTCGTCGGGTCCACCTTCACGCTCGGCATTGCCTACATGACCGACTTGACGCCGAAAACGTTCCTGCCGATGGGGAATCTGCTATGCGGGATCTTCTTCAGCGTCGGCAGTCTCACCGGGCCGGTTTTCGGCGGTTACCTTGTCGGAAGAGAGACGGATTTGGGCTATCTGACGTTCATGTCGGGACTGCTCGCCGTGCTGTTCATCATTTTCCTGACAGGAAGGACCCGAAAAAGCAAAAGCTTCGCCTGACACAAAACGGCTGCACGGGAAGGGACGTCTTCCGTGCAGCCTGTTCTGTTTTTGAAGCGGTCAGCCATTGTCCGGAAAAAACGCCTCCTCAACGAGTTCGTCAAGCGTGCCGAAAGAGTAGCCCTCTTTCCGGGCGTCCCGGATGAAGGCGGGAAGGTCGTCGGAGTTGTCCGGGGAGACGGTATGCATGAGGACGACCGCGCCCGGATGAAGCTGCTTCATCAGTTCATTGTAGGCGTACTGTCCGCCTTTTTTCTCGTCACGGTGCCAATCGATGAAAGCGACCGACCAGAAGATATGCCGGTAGCCGAGCCGGTTGCCGGTTTCAAGCACGTTCGCGTTGAAGATCCCTTCGGGCGGTCGGGCATAGTGCGTCCGCTTGACGCCGGCCACTTCCCGGAGCCGGTCATCGAACTTCTTCCATTCGGCCTCCAGTTCAGCTGCCGACATGTTGGCCATGTTCGGGTGGCCGTAAGAATGGTTGCCGATCGTATGGCCGTCCTTCACCATCCGTTTCACGAGGTCTCCTGCACTTTCGAGGTAGTGGCCGGTCAGGAAAAACGTGGCGGATATATTTTCTTTCTTGAGCGTATCCAAAATCGATTCGGTGTAGCCGGCCTCATATCCGTTGTCGAATGTGAGGTAAACAATCTTCTTATCCGGAGAACCTTTATAGAGGGCGCCGTATTCTTCGAGCAGCCCGTTCAGCTCGGCGCCGGCATCGGGAGGAACGCCGCCGGTCGCTTTTTTGAAGCCCCAGTGGAGCTCGCCCGCCTCTGCGCGGAACGGGCTGAACACGAGTCCCGCCGCCAAGATTGCCAGAGCGATGAATAAGCCGCCCGCATGATGTCTCAACATGAAAACGCAACCTTTCCTTTTCGGTTAGGTTGCGCCGGGCGGCCGGATTTATTCTATTTTTCGTCCGCATATATTTCGCGGAGCGCGGAGCGGGCATCCGGATAGCGGAACCGGAATCCGGCGGCTTCCAGGCGGGCGGGGACGACTCGTTGTCCCTGGAGCACGATTTCGCTTTTTTCGCCGAGCGCCGCTTTGAGCGCGAACGAAGGCGCGGGGATCCAGTGCGGCCGTCCGAGCGCCCTTCCGACTTCCTTGCCGAAATCCTTCATCCGGAGCGCGCCCGGAGCGACAGTGTTCACCGGACCCGAAAGCGAGCTGTTTTCAATAGCAAATAAAATCGCACGCGCCGCGTCCTCGACGTGGATCCAGCTGACCCACTGCCGGCCGGTTCCGACCGTACCGCCGGCGAACAGCCGGTAGGGAAGCGAGATGAGCGGAAGCGCGCCGCCGCCCCGGCCGAGCAGGATGCCAAAACGCATGAAGACCGTCCGGATGCCGGCCTCCTCCGCTTGCTGCGCCTTCCACTCCCATTCCCTGACGACGCCGGGCAGGAATCCGTCCCCCTGCGGCGCCTCTTCGGTGAATGTCCCGGTCTCCGAAAACGGGTAGATGCCGACCGCGCTTGCGTTGACGAGGACTTCCGGCTTATGCGCCAGGACGTTCATGATGCGGAGCACTTCGGACGTGGCACGCAGGCGGCTGTCGAGGATATCCGCCTTTCGCCCGTCGGTCCAGCGCCCGTCGTTGATCGACGTGCCGGCAAGATTGACGAATGCATCCACACGGCCGAGCTGCCGTTCAGGCCGATCGCCTTTCCCGAGGTAGCCGATCTGCGGCACTTTCCCGTCCGGTTTGTCCGGGTGCCGCGTCAGGATGACCGGCTCATGTCCTTTTTCCAAAAGAAGGCGGACGAGCGTTTGTCCGAGGAAGCCGGTGCCGCCGGTGATTGCGATTTTCATCGAGCATTCCTCCTTTCTACCGAGTATACCCGTTCTCCCGTCCGGTGGCTCCCATTGCGTGAATGACCGCCCGCAAACAGGTATAATGAAAGAATAGAACGGGAGGTGGAGACTTGCCCGAAATCACGAAAATCAGCCAGCAGAAAAACAGTGCGGAACGTTATAATATCTTTTTGGACGGGAAATACGCCTTCAGCGCCGATGAACAGGTGCTCATCCGGTTCGGTCTCATGAAAGGGAAAATCCTCGAGGACTGGGAGATCGATGAGATCATCTACGGCGACGAAGTGCGGAAAGCCTACAACAAGGCGATCCAGTTTCTCGGATTCCGGATGCGGAGCGAGCACGAAGTGAAAGAAAAGCTCCTGTCTGCGGGTTTCGGCGAGTCGGTCGTGCTTGAAGCAGTCGTAAAATTGAGGAGCCAGGGATTCCTTGACGACGAATCGTTCTCCAAGGCGCTCCTGGAAACAAGAAAGCGCACGGCAAAAAAAGGGCCGGCCGCCATACGCCGGGAACTCAAGCAGAAGGGGATCTCCGATAAGCTTCAGGAAGAGGCGCTCGCCTCGTTTTCCGAGGACGAGCAGCTGGAGCTGGCAGAAGACCTTGCCCGCAAGCTGGCCGACAGAGGCGGCGGGAAAACGCCGCTCCAGATCAAACAGAAGATCCAGGAATCCCTCATGAGGAAAGGCTACGGAAGAGACGTCATCCAGACGGTAATCGGGCGGATCGAGGAAGGCCTTGAGCCCGAAGAAGACGAATGGGCCGCTCTTGCTGAAAAATGGGGAGAAAAGGCCTGGCGCAGATACAGCGGAAAATACAGCGGCAACGAACGCAGGCAGCGCGTCAGGCAGGCTATGTACCAGAAGGGCGTGCCGGCCGAATGGATCGGACGGTTCATTGATGAGCAGGAAGAAAGAGAGGCACAGGAAAAATGAATGAAAAAAGCTACAGTGAGATGACCGAGCATGAGCTGCGGTCTGAAATCGCCCGGCTGAAAGAAAAGGCACGGAAGGCCGAACAACTCGGCATCGTGAACGAGTTCGCCGTCTATCAGCGGAAGGCCGTCATGGCCCAGGCCTATTTGATCGATCCTTCCACGATCATTCCCGGAGAGGTGTACCGGATCCACGGGGATGAAGGGAACTTTTTCAAGGTCGACTACCTGAAGGGGCGGTTTGCCTGGGGATACCGGCTCGGCGGCGACTTGAACCTGGAGGCGCTTCCGATTTCGATGCTCGGGAACCTGAAGAAAGGGAAGTGAACCGATGAATCCGGATTTGATGAGGCAACTGGCCGAACGGCTGATGGAAGCGAACGGAAGCCTGTCCGCCGGGCGGGCCGCGCAGTGGATCGAACTGCTCGCATCCGACATCGAGTCGTCCTATGCGCGCGCGGGCTACGGCATGATGGAAGACAGCCAGGCATCGGCGATGATTCTCAGATGGATCGACGTCTACGGCAACCGGCTGGATGAGTTCAAGGCGACGAATCCGAAAATCGCCGCCTTGCTGGACGAACCAGACGGACAACCGGAATGAAAAAGACCGTCGGGCCGTCATGGCCCGGCGGTCTGCCGTTCAACCCTTTTCGTGTGCGAAATGCAGCTTCTTCCTCAGTTTATCTTCGCTGAAGATCCAGCCGGTATAGGAATTCCGGATGTGCATGTCGTCGTCCACATGGGCGACGGCGACAAATGGATAGAATTCCTTGCTCCGGTAGCGGAGGTCGATGAGGCGGACTTCGCAAACCGAGCCGAGATCGGTGATTTCCCACCGGTAGATCGGCGAAAAGCTGAGGAAGGCCCGCATGTTCGGATCTTTGAAGGCGGTCCGGACGAGCTCGTTGTCCGGGATTGTCCGCCTCGGAAACTTATCGTAGATCGTGACGGAGCGGCCGTACGCCCGTCCTACATAATGGTGGGTGCCCGAGCAGGCCGCGATGCGCCACTGGAAGAAACGCATCGTCGGCGCGATGATGATCTCTTCCGCATCCGGGATTGTCCGTCTTACCGCACTGCGGACCGCTGCCTGGACCGCGAAACGGACCACATAATACACGGCGAGGAGCCCGTAGAGGATGAGCATCGTCTTCACCGGTTCGGCGCCGAGCAGCCAGGCGAGAAGCGCCACTGCATGGGCACCGAAAATGTAGGGGTCAAATGTATTGATGACGCCGAGCGCTACCCAGCGGTCTGAAAACGGCCGGAGCGCCTGCGTCCCGTATGAGTTGAATATATCGACGAACACATGCAGAAATACCGCCAGCTGCGTCCATAGCCAGAGGTGGAGAAGATCCGCCTCCGGGACGATGAGAGCGAGCGGGACGGAGATGATGAGCGGCCATGCGAGCATCATCGGGATGGAATGGGTGAATCCCCGGTGATTCCGGATATAGACGGCGTTGTTCCTGAGCTTCAGGACCGTGTCGATATCCGGCGCCTGCGAACCGAGCATGAGGCCGGCATAGACCACCGACGCGGTGGCCGTATGCTCCGCCACGAGCGGATCGGCCTGGGCGAGGCCGCAGAGCGCGAGCCCCATGACAATATGGGTGCCGGTATCCATGGCGTTCCCCCTCTCTTTTCGTGCCGGATGAAGGCACAGACCCGGTACACAATAATATACCCGCTAAATGTTGGCTTAATCGTAACACAACAGGAGGAAAACATTGCGTTCAAAAGATTGGAAACAAGCATTCCGTGAAGCACTGACGGACTGGTACCGGCGCGAGTGCCGGGACCTGCCGTGGCGGCGCACCCGCGATCCTTACTTGATCTGGATTTCCGAAGTGATGCTCCAGCAGACGCGGGTCGACACGGTCATCCCATACTATATGAGGTTTGCAGAGCGTTATCCGGATATGGCCCAGCTTGCCTATGCCCCGGTGGAAGAGCTGATGAAGGAGTGGGAAGGACTCGGGTATTATTCCCGCGTGCGGAATCTCCAATCAGGCGTCCGGGAAGCCTATGAGACGTACGGCGAAGTCCCGGCGGATCCCGACAGATTCCGCAAGCTCAAGGGAGTCGGCCCCTACACGGCCGGCGCCGTCATGAGCATCGCCTACGGAATCCCGGCACCGGCCGTCGACGGCAACGTCATGCGGGTCCTGTCGCGTGTGCTGCTCATCGAAGAAGACATCGCCAAGCCGAAAACCCGCAAGTTATTCGAAGAGGCCGTCATGGATCTCATTGACCGCGAAGATCCGTCTTCGTTCAATCAGGGACTCATGGAACTCGGCGCGACCGTCTGCACTCCCACCCGTCCCAAATGCCTGCTCTGCCCGGTCCGTGACTGGTGTGCCGCCTATCACGAAGGCCGGGAAGAAGAACTGCCTTTCAAATCAAAGAANGTTGAATATATCGACGAACACATGCAGAAATACCGCCAGCTGCGTCCATAGCCAGAGGTGGAGAAGATCCGCCTCCGGGACGATGAGAGCGAGCGGGACGGAGATGATGAGCGGCCATGCGAGCATCATCGGGATGGAATGGGTGAATCCCCGGTGATTCCGGATATAGACGGCGTTGTTCCTGAGCTTCAGGACCGTGTCGATATCCGGCGCCTGCGAACCGAGCATGAGGCCGGCATAGACCACCGACGCGGTGGCCGTATGCTCCGCCACGAGCGGATCGGCCTGGGCGAGGCCGCAGAGCGCGAGCCCCATGACAATATGGGTGCCGGTATCCATGGCGTTCCCCCTCTCTTTTCGTGCCGGATGAAGGCACAGACCCGGTACACAATAATATACCCGCTAAATGTTGGCTTAATCGTAACACAACAGGAGGAAAACATTGCGTTCAAAAGATTGGAAACAAGCATTCCGTGAAGCACTGACGGACTGGTACCGGCGCGAGTGCCGGGACCTGCCGTGGCGGCGCACCCGCGATCCTTACTTGATCTGGATTTCCGAAGTGATGCTCCAGCAGACGCGGGTCGACACGGTCATCCCATACTATATGAGGTTTGCAGAGCGTTATCCGGATATGGCCCAGCTTGCCTATGCCCCGGTGGAAGAGCTGATGAAGGAGTGGGAAGGACTCGGGTATTATTCCCGCGTGCGGAATCTCCAATCAGGCGTCCGGGAAGCCTATGAGACGTACGGCGAAGTCCCGGCGGATCCCGACAGATTCCGCAAGCTCAAGGGAGTCGGCCCCTACACGGCCGGCGCCGTCATGAGCATCGCCTACGGAATCCCGGCACCGGCCGTCGACGGCAACGTCATGCGGGTCCTGTCGCGTGTGCTGCTCATCGAAGAAGACATCGCCAAGCCGAAAACCCGCAAGTTATTCGAAGAGGCCGTCATGGATCTCATTGACCGCGAAGATCCGTCTTCGTTCAATCAGGGACTCATGGAACTCGGCGCGACCGTCTGCACTCCCACCCGTCCCAAATGCCTGCTCTGCCCGGTCCGTGACTGGTGTGCCGCCTATCACGAAGGCCGGGAAGAAGAACTGCCTTTCAAATCAAAGAAAAAGAAACCGGCCGCCGTTCCGCAGACGGTCATCGCGGTCCGGAGTCCCGGCGGCCGCTGGCTGATGGAGCAGCGGCCCGGCGAAGGGCTCCTCGCCGGCATGTGGCAGTTCCCGGCGGAAGGGACCGGCGACCCCGAAGAAGCGGTGCGCCTCATTTCGGACCGGTTCGGGCTCAAGTTGACCCAGCTGCAGCCGGCAACCGAATTCAAGCACATGTTCACCCACCGGATCTGGGAAGTCCAAGCGTTCACCGCCGAAGTGGCCGGGGACGGCCCGTTCGATGTCCAAGGCGGCTGGTTCCTGCCAGGTGAAATGGAATCACTGACCCTTCCGAACCCGACGAAAAAAGTGCGGGATGCAGTGCTCGGTGGAAAGTGATCCGGATGGTTGCCAAATAAAATTTTTTCCAGCTGAATAAAAAAAGTCTCCGTGCACACCATAATGAGCACGGAGGTGAGAAATCCATGACGAAGAACAACGATCAGCAGCGCAACAACCTGGACGAGCGCAATCAGCGGAACAACCGCAACGAGCGCAACAACAACAATAACAACAACGACCAGCAGCTGCAGCGCGAGGAGTTTGGCTCTGAGACGGACATTCAGCAAGTCCGCAAGCAGATTCGCGGCGAGGAATTCGGATCTGAAACGGACGTGCAGCAAGTCCGCCGCCAGAACCAGAAGGCTGAGCAAAACAAGCAACAGTCTTCCTTCCGCGGGAATCGGAACAACAAATAACGGATTGGATTTTAACCACCGGCCGGTTGGGCGATTTCGCCCTTCCGGCTCTTTTTATTTTCTCTTTGGGCGGCTCATTGCTATAATGAAAAGATAACAAATAATCCGAACAGCCGTCTCGAAAAGGGGGGTTGATTTATGGCAATCCCGAAAGAAGGAGAAACAGTCCAGATCCACAGCTACAAGCACGACGGAAAGATCCACCGGGTCTGGCAGGAAACGACGGTGCTGAAAGGGACGAAAAACATCGTGATCGGTGCGAATGAACGAACGCTCGTGATCGAATCCGACGGGCGCACGTGGCTCACGCGCGAACCGTCGATCGTCTATTTCCACGCCGAGCATTGGTTCAACATCATCTGCATGCTCCGGGATGACGGCGTCTATTACTACTGCAACATGAGCTCCCCGTTCGTCTACGACAACAAAATGGTGAAGTACATCGATTATGACCTGGATGTGAAGGTCTTTCCCGACATGTCCTATAACCTTCTGGACGAAGACGAATATGAGGAACATAAAGAGCAGATGAAGTACCCCGACGTCATCGACAAGATCTTGAAAAGGAATGTGGACAAGCTGATCGGCTGGATCCAGCAGCGGCGCGGGCCGTTCGCACCTGATTTCATTGATGTCTGGACGTCCCGTTACGAATTCCACAAACAGTTCCAGGCACGGAATTGACAGCCTGCCCGTCATGGGCGGGCTGTTCCGTTGTCGGGAGGAAGGATGATGCACACTGGGCAGCATGAAACGGTATATGTCTTTTGTCCGGCCCTACGGCTGGATGATCGCCCTCACACTGATCATCGGGATCGTGAAATTCGCCATCCCGCTATTCATTCCCTATCTCATCAAAATCGTCATCGACGACATCATCGGCTCGGACGTGCTGAGTGCCGCGGACAAGAAACAGCAGCTCATCTGGTGGCTCGGCGGCACGACGCTGCTGTTCTTCCTGCTGCGTCCGCCGGTCGAATATTTCCGGCAATACTATGCCCAGTACACATCGAACAAAATCCTGTTCGACATCCGCGGGAAGATCTACGATCATCTCCAGAAGCTCAGCCTGAAATATTATTCCAATACAAGGGCCGGCGAAGTGATCTCCCGGGTCATCAACGATGTCGAACAGACGAAGAACTTCGTCATGATCGGCCTGATGAACGTCTGGCTGGATCTCGCGACAATCCTGATCGCGGTCGGCATCATGCTGACGATGGATGTCAAGCTCACGCTCGTCACGCTGATCGCCTTCCCGTTCTACGCATGGAGCGTCAAGCACTTCTTCGGCAGGCTCCGCGAACTGACCCGGACCCGGTCCCAGGCGCTTGCGAACGTTCAGAGCTATCTGCATGAGCGGGTGTCCGGAATGAGCGTCATCAAAAGCTTTGCGCTAGAGAAGCGGGAGAAAAAGCTCTTCGATGAAACGAACGGCGAGTTCCTTGATGCCGCCATCGCGCATACGAAATGGAATGCGAAGGCGTTCGCCGTCGTCAACACGATCACGGATGTCGCCCCGCTCCTCGTCATCGGCTACGCGGGCTGGCATGTGATCGGCGGCAGCCTGTCGGTCGGGACAATGGTCGCCTTCATCGCCTACATCGACCGGCTGTACAACCCGCTCCGGCGCCTCGTCAATTCCTCCACCACGCTCACCCAGGCGGTCGCCTCAATGGACCGGGTGTTCGAGCTGATGGACGAATCCTATGACATCACCGACAAACCGGGCGCGGCCGAGATGCCGGAAGCCGCCGGGAAAGTTGAATTCCGCAATGTCCGGTTCAGCTACGGGCCGGAAGAGCAGCCGGTGCTCGACGATATGAGCTTTACGGTCAATCCGGGAGAGACGGTTGCGTTCGTCGGCATGAGCGGCGGCGGGAAATCGACGATCATCAGCCTCATCCCGCGGTTTTATGATGTGACCGGCGGAGCGGTGCTCATCGATGGCATGGACGTGCGCGACGTGACGATCGAGTCGCTCCGGCGCAACATCGGCATCGTCCTGCAGGATAACCTCCTGTTCAGCGACACGGTGAAATCAAACATCCTCATGGGCAAGCCGGATGCAACCGACGAAGAAGTGTTCGCCGCGGCACAGGCGGCAAACGCCCATGAGTTCATCATGGGACTGCCGGCCGGTTATGAAACGGAAGTCGGGGAGCGCGGCGTCAAGCTGTCCGGAGGCCAGAAGCAGCGCATCGCCATTGCCCGGGTATTCCTGAAGAACCCGTCGATCCTGATCCTCGACGAAGCCACCTCCGCCCTCGACCTCGAAAGCGAGGCGCTCATCCAGGAATCCCTCGACCGGCTGGCGCACGACCGAACGACCATCGTCGTCGCCCACCGGCTCTCGACAATCACCCACGCAAACAACATTTTCGTCATCGACCACGGCGAACTGAAAGAAAGCGGCACCCACGGGGAGCTGCTCGAATCCGGAGGCATCTACCACGACCTGTTCCTCGTCCAGGAACTCGACATGCCCCCATCCGGAACGGAAACCGAATAAAAGCAGTGCGGCAAGCCGGCAAACCGGCAGTCCGCACTGCTTTTTTATATTCGGGAAGTCGGGGGGTGGGCGGCAGGCGGGCGGAAGAATGGGGGGGAGCGGATGCGGGAATGGTCAAAGCGAGTGCGAAAAATTCGGGGCGGCGGGGAAGCGGCCGCGAGAATGGTCAAAGCGGACGCGAAAAGAATCCGAGCGGCCGCGAAAATCCGGAGTCGGACAAGCGGGCGTGAGAAAGGGGGAAGCGGGCGCGAGAATGGTCAAAGCGGACGCGAAAAATATCCGAGCGGCCGCGAAAATCCGGAGTCGGACAAGCAGCCGCGAGAAAGGGGGAAGCGGTCGCGAGAATGATCAAAGCGGCCGCGAAAAGTATCCGAGCGGCCGCGGAAATCTCGTGAAGTGAAATGTGTCCACAAAATTACCTGATGCGTCCACCCATACTCCGAATTTCCGGTCCATACTCCGAAAATGCATCCCATACTCCGAATTTCCGGTCCATACTCCGAAAATGCATCCCATACTCCGAATTTCCGGTCCATACTCCGAAAATGCATCCCATGCTCCGAATTTCCGGCCCATACTCCGAAAATGCATCCCACACTCCGAATTCCTCATCCATACAGACTGTGTCTGTGTGAGCCTTGCTCTTAGATTGACGGATTTACACTAACCCGTGGACACGTCCTTCGATGTGATAACACTCGGCCCCGCTCCGCTCACACTCGGCCCCACCCCGATAACACTCACCTTCACTCCGCTAACACTCGCCCCCACTCCACTCACCCTCCCTCCGCCACACGTCCCACACACCACATACCCCAGCCGATCAGGTCCACCCATGTATGACGTATGACTTTAGAACCCCCTATTGCATATTCGGGAAAGATTTGTATAATGAAAGAACGCAGAATCATCAGAAAAGTAGAGACAACGAGATGGGGGGACGCCATGGACAGCAAACGGGAAGTGCTCAGTGTGAATGGCCTCCGGACGTCCTTTTTCACGGATGGCGGCATCGTGCCGGCAGTTGACGGCATCACATTCGGCCTGCGTGAAGGAGAAATCCTCGGCATTGTCGGGGAATCGGGATGCGGCAAAAGTGTCACGTCGCTGTCGATCATGGGCCTGGTGCCAAACCCGCCGGGCAAAGTGACCGGAGGGGAGATCCTGTACGGGGGAAGGGATCTCACAAAACTGCCGGAGCGGCAAATGAGGAAAGTACGCGGGAATGACATTGCGATGATTTTTCAAGAACCGATGACTTCGCTCAATCCACTGTTCACGATCGGCAACCAGATGATGGAGGCGCTGCTCATCCATACGAAGCTCGGGAAGCGGAAGGCGCGCGAACGGGCGGTCGAAATGCTCCGGCTCGTCGGACTGCCCCGTGCCGAGGAGATGATGGATGATTATCCGCATCAGTTGTCGGGTGGGATGCGGCAACGGGTGATGATCGCGATGGCGCTCGTCTGCGAGCCGAATATCCTGATTGCGGATGAGCCGACAACGGCGCTCGACGTGACGATCCAGGCCCAGATCCTGAAACTCATGAAAGACCTCAACGACCGGCTGAACACCGCGGTGCTCCTGATCACCCATGATCTCGGCGTCGTGGCGGAAACGTGCGAGCGCGTTCTTGTCATGTATGCCGGCCAGATCGTCGAGGAGGGGCCGGTTGAGGACATCTTCAACGATCCGCAGCACCCGTACACGGAAGGACTTCTGAAGTCAGTGCCGGATATGCGGTTCAAGCAGGAGCGGCTCGTTCCGATCCAGGGCAACGTCCCGCGCCCCGGCTCCATCAAACATGGCTGCCGGTTCGCCGCGCGCTGCCCGTACGTGTTCGACAGGTGCACGGCGGAAGACCCGGACCTGTACGGCACGCCTTCCGGACAGCGGGCGCGCTGCTTCCTGCGCGACGGAAAGGAGGCGGCGGCCCATGACGAAGCCCTTGTTGAAAGTTGAGGGGCTGAAGAAATACTTTCCCGTGAAAAAGGGGGCGCTCGGCCGCATCAAGGGCCACGTAAAAGCCGTCGACGGCGTGAGCTTTGACGTTTATCCCGGAGAAACACTCGGCATCGTCGGCGAATCCGGATGCGGAAAGTCCACGACCGGCCGCATGATCATGCGGCTGCTCGAGCCGACGGACGGACGGATTGAATTCGACGGCAAGGAGCTCACCGCGCTCGGCGCCGAGGACATGCGGAAAATGCGCCGGGACGTCCAGATGGTGTTCCAGGATCCGTTCGCATCGCTCAACCCGCGCCATACCGTCGGCAAGATTCTTGAGGAGCCGCTCATCGTCCACGGAATGAAAAATGCGGCCGAACGGAAAAAGAAAGTCCGGGAATTCCTCGAGATCGTCGGGCTGAGCGAATACCATGCAGCCCGCTATCCGCACCAGTTCAGCGGCGGGCAGCGGCAACGGATCGGAATCGCCCGGGCGCTTATGACGAATCCGAAGCTGATCATCGCGGACGAACCCGTTTCGGCGCTGGACGTGTCGATCCAGTCCCAGGTGCTGAACCTGATGCAGGATCTTCAGAGGTATTTCGGGCTCACTTACATCTTCATCGCGCATGACCTCGGCGTCGTCCGCCATATCAGCGACCGAGTCGGCGTCATGTACCTCGGCCGCATCGTGGAGCTGTCGGACAGCGAATCCCTCTATGCCAAGCCGCTCCATCCATACACGCAGGCCCTGCTGTCTGCCGTGCCGGTCCCGGATCCCGGCTTTGAGCGGGAGCAGATCGTGCTCGAGGGAGATATCCCGAGTCCGGCGAATCCGCCTTCGGGCTGCCCGTTCCACACCCGGTGCCCGTTCCGCATGGATGTTTGCATGACGGACGTGCCGCCGCTGCAAGAAACCGAACCCGGTCATTCTGTCGCCTGCCACCTCTATACGGAGGAAACAGCCGGCAATGATAATAAAAAACTAGTGACGGAGGGGTCAATTTGAAAAAGGGGAAATTGTGGTCACTCATCGTCCTGCTCGTCATCTCGATGGTGCTCGCCGCCTGCTCATCTGACAACGGCAACGGTAGCAGCAGCGGAGAAGGCGGGAGCGGAGACGGAGGATCCGGCGGGGGGAACAAAACGCTCGTCTTCGGACGCGGCGGCGACTCCGTTTCGCTCGATCCGTCTACCGTGACGGACGGCGAATCAATGAAAGTCGCAGCCAATATCTTCGAAACGCTCCTAAACTTCGGGGAACAGGACACGACGATCAATCCAGGTCTTGCCAAAGAGTGGGAAGCGGCCGAAGATGGCCTTACCTACACATTCCAGCTTGAAGAAGGCGTCAAGTTCCATGACGGCACCGACTTCAATGCAGAAGCGGTCGTCAAGAACTTCGAACGCTGGGCGAACGGGGACGCGGATACATTCCCGTATTACCAGTCGATGTTCGGCGGATTCAAAGGGGATGAGGGCCACGTGATCGAATCCGTGACGGCTGACGGCGACTCCACGGTCGTCTTCAAGCTGAAGCGTCCACAGGCGCCGTTCCTGAAAAACATCGCCATGACGATGTTCGGGATCGCCAGCCCGACCGCTTTCGAGAAAGACGGCGATAAATTCGGAGACAATCCGGTCGGCACCGGTCCGTTTAAATTTGTGGAATGGAAGCGCAACGACTCCATCACGATCGAAAAGAACGAAGACTACCGGAAAGACGGCCTGCCGAAGCTGGACCGCGTCATCTTCCGTTCGATTCCGGACAACGCGGCACGCCTGAACGCCCTGATCAAAGGGGACATCGATCTTGCGGACGGCATCAATCCGTCTGATTCCAACACGATTGAAGGAGACGACAACCTGCAGTTGTTCGAGCGTCCGTCGATGAACATCGGCTACCTCGGCATGACCGTTACGCGTGAGCCGTTCGGCGATCCAAAAGTCCGCCAGGCGATCAACCACGCGATCGACAAGCAGGCGATCATCGACGCATTCTTTGAAGGCGCAGCCGAAATGGCGAAGAACCCGATCCCACCTTCGATTTCCGGATTTAACGATGATATCGAAGGCTACGACTACGACCCGGAAAAAGCGAAGGAACTGCTTGCAGAAGCCGGCCATCCGGACGGATTTGAAATGGAGCTGTGGGCCATGCCGGTCCCTCGTCCTTACATGCCGGACGGACAGAAAGTCGCGGAAGTCATCCAGAAAAACCTTGCCGATGTCGGCGTGACGGCGAACATCGTCACGTACGAATGGGCGACCTACCTTGAAAAGGCGAGCAAAGGGGAAGCGGACGCATTCCTCCTCGGCTGGACGGGTGACAACGGGGATGCGGATAACTTCATTTACGCACTCCTCGACGGCGACAATATCGGCAGCAACAACTATACGTACTACGACAACGCCGAACTCCATGACATCCTGATCGAAGCCCAGACGGAAGTCGATGAAGACAAGCGGAACGAACTGTACGGCAAGGCGCAGGAAATCATCCATGCCGACGCTCCTTGGGTGCCGATCGCCCACTCGATCCCGCTTCTCGGCGGTTCGGCTGATATCACCGGATTCAAGGCGCATCCGACAGGCTCGGACATTTTGACCAACGTGGACTTCAAGTGATGGACGAGGGGGAGGGCGCGCACCGCCCCTCCCCCTTTCCCTATTGGGATAAGAATCTGCAAACTGAACTCGGGGAGTGGTCCAAATGCTCCAATACATCGGAAAACGGCTGCTGCAGCTCATCCCGGTCCTGCTCGGCATGACATTCATCGTCTTCATGATCATCCGGGCCATACCGGGAAATCCCGCGCAGGTCATCCTCGGCCAGCAGGCGTCCAAGGAGGCGGTTGCGGCGCTGGAGGCGAAACTCGGCCTCGATCAGCCATGGTATACCCAGTACTTTGAATTTCTCATGAACATCTTTCGTGGAGACCTCGGCGAATCTCTGCGCACCCGCTCACCTGTCGCGGATGAACTTTGGCCGTACTTGGCCGCGACGGCCGAACTGGCGATCTTCGCGATGATCATCGCCATCGTCATCGGTGTGAATGCGGGCATCATCTCCGCCTGGTTCCAGAATTCCTGGTTCGACTACACGGCCATGATTCTTGCGCTCATCGGAGTGTCAGTGCCGATTTTCTGGCTGGGTCTCATGGAACAATGGGCGTTCGGCATCGAGCTGGATCTTCTGCCGACGACCGGACGCGAGGATGTGAGGAATCCGGTCCACGCGATCACCGGGCTGTACGTGATCGATACGCTCATCCAGGGCCGGTTCGATCAGCTCGGCCAGGTTCTCCGGCATCTGATCCTGCCGGGCATCGCGCTTGCCACGATCCCGATGGCGATCATCGCCCGGATGACCCGCTCCAGCATGCTTGAAGTGATGCGTTCCGACTTTGTGCGGACCGCCCGTTCGAAAGGGCAGAAAATGTCCCTCGTCGTCTACAAGCATGCACTGAAAAATGCGATCATCCCGGTGCTCACGGTCATCGGCCTTCAGATGGGCATCCTGCTCGGCGGGGCGATCCTCACCGAAACGATCTTCGGCTGGCCGGGCATCGGACGCTACATCTATGATGCGATCGGATTCCGCGACTATCCCGTCGTCCAGTCCGGCATCCTCGTCGTCGCATTCATTTTCGTCATGATCAATCTGCTCGTCGATGTGCTGTACAGCGTCGTCGACCCGCGCATCAAATACGACTGAAGGAGGGACAGCGGCCATGACTCAACTCACGACAAACCAGCCTCCGGACATTCCGGAAGAAAAGGCGGCCGGCCCCTGGCGCGAAGCCTGGACGGGATTCAAGAAAAGCAAGGCGGCGCTCGCGGGCGCGTTCATCGTCCTCTTCTTCGTCGCGCTTGCGCTTGTCGGACCGCTGATCGCGCCTGAGGGCATCAACGATCAAAATGTGACGGAGCGGCTGATGGCCCCGTCGGCCGCCCACTGGTTCGGGACCGACGATTTCGGACGGGATATCCTTTCACGGGTCATTCACGGTGCCCGGATCTCGCTGACGGTCGGGTTCTTCTCGGTCATCGGCTCGGTCATCGTCGGCAGCGCGCTCGGCATCATCGCCGGCTACTACGGCCGGTGGATCGACACGGTCATTTCGCGGCTGTTCGACATTATGCTGGCCTTCCCGTCGATTTTGCTCGCCATCGCGATCGTGTCGGTCCTCGGCCCGTCGCTCCGGAACGCCCTCATCGCCATCGCCGTCATCAACGTCCCGAATTTCGGGCGGCTGATCCGTTCCAAGGTGCTCAGCATCAAACAGGATGAATACATCACGGCGGCGAAAGGCATCGGCATGAAGGACGGGAGGATCCTGTTCTCTCATATCCTGCCGAATTCGATGGCGCCCGTCATCGTCCAGGGCACGCTCGCCGTAGCGACGGCGATCCTCGAGGCGGCGGCGCTCGGCTTCCTCGGACTCGGCGCCCAGGCACCGGATCCCGAATGGGGCAAGATGCTGGCGGACGCCCGGAACTACTTGCGGGACGCTCCGTGGACAATGATCTTCCCGGGGCTCGCCATCATGCTGACCGTGCTCGGCTTCAATCTGATGGGCGACGGCCTCCGGGACGCCCTCGATCCGAGGATGAAAAGCTGACAAGCAAAAAACCGCGGAACGGGCGACGGTGCCCATTCCGCGGTTTTATGATGTTGAGGAAGATCCGGATGCAAAATGGATGGCCCCCCACCGGGGGCAGACACTCTTTTTCAGAAGATGTCTTCCCGCAGCCGGGCATCCATTTCGCCGCCGTGCCGCTTGACATAGCCGACGATGAGACGATCCAACTGCTCGAGCTCCTCTTCATATCGAAGGATCGAGGACAGGAGATGCAACAGGTGGTAGGCGGAGAATTCCTCCTCCTCTTTCGTGACGGCAATCTCCTTCACGAAGATATCCATCACTTCCTGCCGGCTCAGCGCCGCCTCGACGCCAGATCGTGCCATCCGCTCATCCTTCAGCTTGCCGGCGAACTTCAGCAGGATCTGCTCTTGGTAAGTCAGGAGGTCATCGAGCCGCTCCTGGACCATCATCCGGAAGTGGAGCGGCAGCGAGATCAGCTCGTTTTCGTAGAGATGAAGCTGCTTCAGCACTCGGTGTCCGCTTTTCGCTGTCTGGATCATCTGTCTGTAAATGACCAGTTTTCGGCCCTTCTGATAAATAAAGCGTTTCGTGTAGCCGCGTTCTTCCTTGAACAGCGAATAAAGTGTATCGATGTTCTTGAAATGGCCGTCGATCTTCTTCAGTGCTTTCTGGGTGGCGGAGTGCTCGGATGCCTGCCTGCCGGCGAGCCGGGTCCAGCGGATGATCTCATCCTCGGTTGACTGGATCGACTGGAACAGCTTCGTCTCGTACTTGGGCGGCAGGAACAGCATGTTCACGAGGAAGGCCGAGAAGATCCCGGTCAGCATCGTGGAAAAGCGGAGGACCGCATACATGACGAAGTTTTCGTCAGGGAGCTCCATGATCCCGATCATCATGACGAGCGCCAGCGTGATCGCGTTCTCCAGCTTGAGCCGGAGCATGATCGCAATGATGACGACTGCCGCGAATCCGACTCCGACGAGGTGGTCGCCGAAGATCAGGGCGAAAATGAAGGCGACGACGGCACCGATGATGTTCCCCTGCACTTGCTGGACGATCGTCCGGTATGAGCGGTAGATCGAGGGTTGGATCGCAAAGATGGCCGCAATACCGGCGAACAGCGGAGTCGGCAGTTGAAGGGACTGCGCCAGGAACAGTGCCAGGACGATCGCGACACCGGTCTTTAATATTCGTGCGCCGAGTTTCATGCAACGATTTTCCTTTCCATGCGAAATCCCGTTTTTACTACTTTACCCGAACACCGATACCCGAATCAATGCACCGGACGGCATCCGTTTTTCAGGCGCGTGCCATTTCGGCAAACGAAGCGTCGGCCGCTTCGAGCGTCTTCCGGATGTCGTCTTCCGTATGGGCCGTCGTAAGGAACCAGGCTTCGTACTTGGAAGGGGCGAGGTTGATGCCGCGTTCGAGCATGAGCCGGAAGAACCGGGCGAACTGTTCGCCGTCGCTGTTTTCCGCCTGCTTGTAGTTTTCGACTTTCTCGTCGGTGAAGAAGACCGTGAGTGCACCTTTCAGACGGTTGATCGTAATCGTCACGCCGTGCTTTTCTGCCGAGCGGAGAAGGCCTTCCTCAAGAATGCCGCCGAGACGGTCGAGCTCGTCATAAACGCCTTCCTCCCGGAGCACTTCCAGGCAGGCGATGCCCGACAGCATCGATGCCGGATTACCGGCCATCGTCCCGGCCTGATAGGCAGGCCCGAGCGGCGCGACTTCATCCATGATCTCTTTTCGTCCGCCGTATGCACCGATCGGCAGACCGCCGCCGATGATCTTGCCGAGCGCCGTCAGGTCCGGCGTGAGTCCGAGCAGGTCCTGCGCGCCGCCGTAGTGGAAGCGGAATGCGGTGATCACTTCATCATAGATGATCAGTGCTCCGTGGTCCTTCGCCAGTTCGTGTACGAACGGCAGGAAGCCTTCATTCGGCTCGACGATCCCGAAGTTGCCGACGATCGGCTCGACGAGGACGGCTGCGAGTTCATCGCCCCATCGCTCCATCGCCTCCCGGTAGGCATCCGCGTCGTTGAACGGGATGGTGATCACTTCGCTGGCGATCGATTTCGGCACGCCCGCGGAATCCGGCGTCCCGAGTGTCGCCGGACCGGAACCCGCCGCAACGAGGACGAGGTCCGAGTGGCCGTGATAGCAGCCTGCAAACTTCAATACTTTCGTCCGTCCGGTGTAGGCGCGCGCGACGCGGATTGTCGACATGACCGATTCGGTGCCCGAGTTCGTGAACCGGACTTTGTCGAGCGAGTGGATCGCCTCTTTCAGCATTTTGGCGAACTTCACTTCATGGCGAGTCGGTGTGCCGTACAGGACACCGGTCTCCGCCGCATGTTTGATCGCTTCCGTGATGTGCGGGTGCGCATGGCCGGTGATGATCGGTCCGTAGGCGGCCAGATAGTCGATATATTCATTGCCGTCGACATCCCAGAAGTATGCGCCCTGCGCACGTTCCATGACGGTCGGGGATCCGCCGCCGACTGCGCGGTATGAGCGGGACGGGCTGTTGACGCCGCCCACGATATGTTCGAGCGCTTCGCTGTAGATCTGTTCTGATTTTTTCCGTTCCAAAGGAATCCCTCCGTTCTTGATGTCCATCATTCATTGTAGTCAAAGAAACGTCCGAACACCAAAAGAATTGTCACGCCGGGGCCGCTCCGGTACGATGAAGAAAACAGGAGGGGATCTTTTTGACGCAATCACTTGAAGGACTCACGGCACCCGTTTTTACATTGTCGGACGAGCAGGGGGACCTGGTTTCGCTTGAAGATTACAAAGGGAAAAGTTATGTCATCCTTTATTTCTATCCGAAGGACCAGACGCCCGGCTGCACGACGGAGGCATGCGATTTCCGCGATCGTCACTCGGATTTTGAAGAGCTGAATGCCGTCATCCTCGGCGTCAGCCCGGATTCTGCGGAATCGCATGGGAAATTCATCGACAAGCATGGCCTGCCGTTCCGGCTTCTCGTCGACGAGAACCATGAGGCCGCGGAGGCATACGGCGTCTGGAAGCTGAAGAAAAACTTCGGGCGCGAGTATATGGGAATCGAGCGTTCGACGTTCCTCATCGACCCGACGGGGACCGTTGTGAAAGAGTGGAGGAAAGTGAGCGTCAAGGGGCATGTGGAAGAGGCGCTCGAGACGCTGAAAGAACTGACGGACTGACAAGGGGGAGCAGACAATGGAAGTTTTATTTCTATTTCCGATCAAAGAACACCAGGAGAAGATGCTGAAGGATGAATTCCCGGACGTGGAATTTCTGTTCGGGCGCAAACCGGACGATCCGGCGCTCGGAACAGCCGAGGTGATCGTCACGTACGGAGGCGATCTCAGCGAGGAGCATATCCAGCAGGCGAAGGCCCTCCGGTGGCTCATGGTCGCATCGGCCGGTCTCGAGCAGCTGCCGCTCGGCGCGATCGCACGAAGAGGCGACATCACAGTGACGAACGTCCGCGGCATCCACAAGATACCGATGGCCGAATCGATCATTGCGCACATCCTGTCCTATAAGAGGGGCCTCAAGAAAATCTACGAGCAGCAGGAGCGCCGCGAATGGAACAAGCGGGTCGGCGGAACGGAACTCCATGGTTCGAAGGCGCTCATCCTCGGACCGGGCGCGATCGGCGGGGAAGCCGGCCGCCTGCTTCAGGCATTCGGCGTCGAAACGTACGGATGCAACCGGTCCGGCCGCCAGGCGGATCATATGGACCGGATGCTGTCGTTCGCCGAACTGGAGGATACGCTGCCCGAAATGGACTTTGTCGTCTCGGTCCTGCCGAGCACGCCGGAAACGCGCGGCCTGTTGAAAAAAGAGCACTTCTCCGCCATGAAGGAAGGCGCGGTCTTCCTCAACTTCGGACGGGGGGACCTGTACGAAGAGCAGGATCTGATCGATGCGCTGAACGGAGGCAGGCCGGCCGCCGCGGTTCTGGACGTCTTCGAGTCCGAACCGCTTCCGGAAGACCACCCGTTCTGGGGGATGGACAATGTGACCGTATCCCCGCACGTTTCGGCCCTGTCGGGAAAATACGTGGAACGGTCGCTCGACATATTCGCCCCGAACCTTAGGAAATGGCTGGACAAGAAGCCGGATGAAATGGAAAACCTGATCGACACGTCGAGGGGGTACTGATATGAAGATTTACACGAGGACGGGGGACGAGGGAACGACTTCGCTGATCTACGGGAAGCGGGTGCCGAAAACCGATCCGCTCGTGGAGGCCTACGGCACATGTGATGAGGCGAACAGCGCCATCGGCCTCGGCATCTCCCATCTCCATGCCGAATCTTTTGAGGGGAAGGATGAATTGCTGGAGGCGTTCCGGCGGATCCAGACCGTCCTGTTCCACGTGGGCGCAGAACTGGCGACGCCGGCAGGAAAAGAAGTGAAGTGGACGCTCGAGCCGAAGGAGATCCGGGGACTTGAGGAATGGATCGACCAGTACGACGCAGATCTGCCGGCGCTCACAAACTTCATCCTCCCGGGCGGACATCCGGCGGCGGCGGGACTGCATTTCGCCAGGACGGTCACCCGGAGGGCGGAGCGGGCGGCAATCAGGCTCGGCGACCATGTGAACCCGGACGTCATCGCTTATCTGAACCGGCTGTCCGATTTCCTGTTCGTCGCCGCCAGGTATGTGAACACGCGGCTCGGGGGCCGGGAAGACGTCCTGCATTCGTGACATCGGCGACCGGAGCAGCCCAGGCTGAATCACACGGAGAAGCCATGCGACCGGCTTCGTTGACAAACATGCCCTGATTCCGATAAACTGATTGTAACAATTATCATTAAGGAATCCTTATGAAAAGAGGTGGGCATGTCCATGTCTGAAACTGTGCTTCAAGAAGCGCTGGATACGTTAAAGACAACGGGTGTACGGATCACTCCCCAACGGCATGCGATTCTTGAATTTCTCGTGAAGTCGATGTCCCATCCGACCGCCGATGAAATCTACCGTGCGCTCGAGAGCAAATTCCCGAATATGAGTGTGGCCACCGTATACAATAACCTTCGCGTCTTCCGCGAAGCCGGGCTTGTAAAGGAGCTGCCGTACGGCGATTCTTCAAGCCGGTTTGATTTTGTGACGAACGACCATTACCATATCATCTGCAGCGACTGCGGAAAGATCGTGGACTTCCATTACCCCGGATTGGACGAAGTGGAGCATCTTGCGGCACACGTCACCGGTTTCCAAGTCGACAATCACCGTATGGAAGTGTACGGAACTTGCCCGGCCTGTGCGGCCGAAAAGGCGAAGACATCCGTCCAATGACCGGCAGCCGGAATTAAAAAACTCACGGAACTCTGAGTCCGTGAGTTTTTTTATATTTATTTCCCTTCGCGCGCCGTCGTTCTCCGGTTGTACGATTCATCGAACTCTTCGCCTTCGAGGTTTGGATCGAGCGTGAGCGGCTCTCGGCAGTGCATGCACATATCCACGCGTCCGAGCACTTTCGTCGGCTTGCCGCAGTTCGGACAGACCACCTGGACGGCCTTCGTCGAAAGCATGCCGATCCAGAAGTAGACGCCTGTGCTGGCAATGATGCACAACAGACCCAGCAGCATGAAGAGGGTCATGACGATCGGATGCTTCTTGAAGAAGATTCCGAAGTACATGACGACAAACCCGATGAAGATGAGGGCCAGGGCGAAGGAACGGATCCGGTTGATTTTATTCTTATATGGTTTCATTCCCGATTTCCTCCCTTTGATGAAGGGCGGGCGGCTGTTGCCCGCATCCCCGTATACTATAGCATATTTGTTCGGCATAGTCGTTTTTTGGATGCGAAAGAAGGAATCGAGTCCGGCATGTCGAACTTCCACATGTGAAAGGGAGGAATCACCATGGAGCATCTACTGCGGCCGATTTATCAGGAACGGGCGGGAGATCCGGATA
>NZ_LN651371.1:203465-210965 GCF_000826125.2 Bhargavaea cecembensis | reverse complement strand
TTCCGCAGTTCCGCCCGGTCCGCCGTCGGATTTGCCTGTCCCTGAAGGAAAGGAGGACGGGCAGCTCTATGATGAACCTCCCGATGAGGAACGCATGATGCAGGATCTGCACCGGATGACCCATCAGAAGATTGATGCGAAACAAAAGTGGGGCGCTCTGCAGATCACCCGGCGCCGGATTGATGAGATGCTCAGGACGGTCGAGGAAGGGAACTATGCGCACGGGGATTTGTATCGCGATATCCTCACGAAGTGGCAAGAAGGGGACTTCTCGAATACCGTGGAGGCGCATAATGCAATCTGGGACCTTCAGGACGGGACGGTTGGCAAAGCGAAGCGGCTGCTCACCCGCGAAGAAGAAGAAGACTTTATCCGGCGTCAGTTTGGTCGCAAGGCAAACGATGGCCAGGAGAAGGACAAGGAGTAGCACTGTCGCCATCCGCCTGCGATGAAGCAAATATTAGCATCACGGCACTCAAGCCGCCGTTGTTCAACGAAATGTGGGGTACCGAATTGTGAATGAAATCCAGCACTCTCTGCAAAAACCGGACTACAACCGGAATCTGATCGTCTTCGTCCTGATTTCGGGGGCATTCGTATCCCTTCTCAACCAGACGCTGCTGATCATCGCCCTGCCGCCGGTCATGACCGATTTTGGCATCGACGCCAATGCGGCACAGTGGCTGACGACCGCCTTTCTGCTCACGAACGGGATCCTGATCCCGGTGACGGCGTTTCTGATTGACCGGTTCTCAAGTAAAAAACTTTTGATCGTCGCCAATCTGTTGTTTGCGGCCGGGACACTGATCGGCGCACTGGCTCCGACATTCCCCGTCCTCCTGCTTGCCCGGGTCGTCCAGGCGGCCGGCGCAGGGATGATGATGCCGCTCATGCAGACGGTGCTTCTCACGATCTTTCCGATGAACCGGAGAGGCTCCGTGATGGGGCTGGTCGGTCTGGCCATCGGGTTTGCCCCGGCAATCGGACCTACCTTGTCCGGTTGGGTGCTGAGCCACCATTCATGGCGGGCACTTTTTTATATCATTCTGCCGCTTGCCGCATTGAACATCATCCTGGCCTCGACGGTCATGAAAAATGTGACCGAACAGAAGGATGTACGCATTGATCTTCTGTCGATCGTCCTTTCCACCCTCGGCTTCGGCGGCCTTCTGTACGCGTTCAGCAGTGTCGGCGCTGCCGGTTGGACAAGCCCGGCCGTCGCCGGCAGCTTCCTTGTCGGGGCCGTTTCGCTCTACCTGTTCATCCGCCGCCAGCTCCGCCTCGACCCGCCGATGCTGAACTTCAGTGTATTCCGCGTAGGGGTCTATAAATTGATTGTCCCGATGGGGATGATCGTGTTCGCGCTGTTGATCGGGACGGAGACGATCCTCCCGCTCTATGTCCAGCAGGTACGGGGCGGGACGGCGCTCCAATCGGGCCTGCTCCTCTTGCCGGGCGCCGTGGCGATGGGGGCAATGTCGCCTGTCGCCGGACGGATTTTCGACCGGGTCGGCCCCGGGGTGCTGGCCATTACCGGCTTCGGCCTTCAGGTGTTGACGACTATCCCATTTGTCATGATGGATGAGCAGACGCCGCTCGTTTGGCTGGGCGCTGTCTTTGCCGTCAGGATGGCGGGGCTCTCGATGCTGATGATGCCGCTCAGCACGGCAGGCATCAATTCCCTCCCGAGGCAACTGATCGCCCATGGCACGGCGATGGACAACACATTCCGCCAAGTGGGCGGTTCAATCGGCACGGCTCTGCTTGTCTCGGTCATGACCGGCTCTGCTGCCATTGTCCATGCAAGCAACGATCGTGCGGCACTTATGAGCGGCGTCCGGATTTCGTTCATCGTTGCCGGGGTCTTGGCCGTTGCCGGACTCTTCCTGGCGATCAGGCTTCGTACTTCCGTGCAGACCCGGACTTCCGGTGAATAAATGAAGATCATCCTGCGGAGCTGTCCGCAGGATTTTTTGGATGATCATGCCGGATGTTTAAAAAATAGACTTAGTGGTATACAAGTAAGGCGTAGATTTTAAGGCAGGTGGAAAAATATGAGTCGTGAATGGAATTTTATCATCGAAAATAAGTTGATTACAGTCTTCGGAAAAGACCCCAAGAAGGCAAAAGCGGAAGCAAGGAAAATCTTTGACTCGCTGAAGAAAAAAAGGGCATAATAGACGCCTGCCGGTAACGGCAAGGTGTTTTTTAAATACCTGAGATGACAGGAGGAAAGAATGATGGACAGACTGAAAGGCAAAGTGGCAATCATCACGGGTGGTGCCCGTGGGATGGGGGCGTCTCATGTACGGAGATTTGTCGAGGAAGGAGCAAAGGTTGTCTTCACGGATCTGAATGAGGAAGGCGGCAAGGCGTTTGCGGAGGAACTCGGCGGATCCGTGCGGTTCATCAAGCAGGACGTGACGAAAGCGGAGGACTGGGAATCCGTCGTGCTGGAAACGGAAAAGGAGTTCGGCAAGATTGATGTGCTCGTCAATAACGCCGGGATCAGCATGAGCAAATCGATTTTTGAGATCACCGAAGCGGATTACCGGAAAATCGTGGACATCAACCAGGTTTCCGTCTTCCTCGGCATCAAAGCCGTCGCTCCGCTGATGAAAGAAGCCGGAAGCGGATCGATCATCAACATCTCGTCGATGAACGGCCTCGTCGGCGGGGCTCCGGGCTACACGGATACGAAGTTTGCGGTCCGCGGCCTGACAAAAGCCGCTGCGCTGCAGCTGTCTCCGTTCGGCATCCGGGTCAATTCGGTCCACCCGGGCGTGATTGAGACGCCGATGGTCACGCAGGGGGATGCAGTGGAGCAGATCAAGGAGTTCGCCAAGCATATCCCGATGCGCCGGATGGCCCAGGCCGAGGAAGTCTCCGACATGGTCCTCTTCCTCGCATCCGACGAGTCGAGCTACTCGACCGGCTCCGAGTTTGTCATCGACGGCGGAATGACCGCCATGTAAGCCGGCTTCACCAGTAAACCGATGCCTTTTCCGAACAAGCGGAAAAGGCATTTTCCATGTCCGGATCGTTCGGAAAATGGTTGGGGGATAGGAATACGGGATATCCTTCAAGTATTCAACGTCGGATGGAAAGGAAGAAAGACGAATTGGAGATCATCGGACTGTTCCTGTTGATGGTGCCGATCGTATTGTTTAATTTTGCCCTCGAGGAGAGGGGCAGGAAAATGCTCAGACAGATTGAGGAGCAGGAAGGGACGGGCACGGCCGAGGATGCAAGCCGCTGGGTGGAAAAGGCGGATGAAGGCGAGAAGTGGACGAGCTCGGAACTGGCACTCGGCATGATGATATCGCTGTGCGGTCTTGGCATCTTCCTGTTTTACGGCGTGTTGAACTGATTCATGAAAACGCCCCTCCCGCAGAAGCGGAAGGGGTGTTTTCCATGGCCGGGCGCCGAAGACTAATTGAGGGATCCTTTGCGTTCGCCTGGGTCGGTGATGGGTGATCGGTCACAAGGGAACGGGTGAAGGATAATCGGTGCACAATTAAATTAAATGCGCCCGGGCCATGCTCCGGAACGGACTCTCACCGTCCCGGAGCTGGAATCTCAGAAATATGCGCTGTCGTCAAAGTCGAGGATGACCGAGTAATTTTTTGCGTTGATCGCATTCGATAGCTTATGTGCCCGGCGCTCGGCCTCTTCCGCTTTTTTCCGGTAATCTTCCGGGTCGAATGTGGCGATCCGGTAGATGACCGTCCCTTCGGCGTAGCCGTACTGGATCTCCTCTTTGTTGGCCTGGGCGAAGGTCTTGTACTGCATCGCCTTCGCACGGAGCTGGGTCGCCAGTTCGATCGCTTCCACGATCGGCATTTCCTCACCGTCCGCCTCGATCGTGTGGTCGATGTTGGCCCGGTAGATCAGGCGGTCGAGTGTCCGGCTGTCTTTTCTCACCTGTTCCAGCTCCCGCTCAATGTCTTCCATCGTGCGGGGTCCCTGTGCCGGCTTCCGGCCCTTCTCAACGAGGACGAATGCACTGCGCTGCATTTCATCGGTCAGTTCGTGGATCCGCTTCGACAGGATGCTTTTCAGCTTTACCCCTTCAGCAAGGTTGATCTTGCCCATGTTCATTCCTCCTCCGGAAACCGGGTTTCCGTATTTTCTTTATGAAGAAGGGCCACCCGGAAACTGCCGCCCGCAACCGACGTGAAGAGTCGCCCGATGTTATCCGCCAGTGCCATTGCCTCGCCCACATCCACAGACGGGCGGAGGTACAGCACATGCAGGGCCTTTTCCGTCTTGTTTGTGACGGCTGTCCGACCGGAGTCGACGAACGGACTGCCGAACGGGCCTGCTTCGTCTGCGGACACGAGAATGTTCTCCAGGCTGTTCATCCGGCCGTTCAGGCCTTCATAGGCGTCGTCGACGGTTCCTTTGCGGATCGTTGCGGGACCGGATAATCTGTCCGCGTCGTACAGTCCGCAAGGGATTCCCTCACGGAGCGAGAAAAAATTGTTCAGGTCGGCTCCGAGATTGATCGGGGAAGGGGCCTCGCCTTTCTTGATCCGGCGCATGAGCGCTTCCGCGGACGGACGGTATCTGCCGGGATCCTTGCCGAACGCCTTCCACACTTTCCGCCATTCGGCAATGCCGGGGATGTCCGTGACCGGCTTGTCTTCCAGGCTAAGCTCCAGCTCCCGGTAAAACAGATCAATCCGGCCTTCCAGCATCCCGGGCGCGTTCCTCAAGTCAATTCTGTTATAATGAATGATGCCGAATTTCAGATCCGGCACGGTTTCAAACAGAGATTCATCCGCTCGTATGATCAATTCAATCACCTGCGCTTTTATATCAGTTTATCATACAAGAAAGGAGGAGGGGACATGGACACTGCCACTCTCCAGCGGGAAATCCGGGAATTCGCAGAATCCGCGGGCATCGATAAGATCGGATTTACGACCGCCGACCCGTTCCGGGAGATGAAAAACCGGCTGCGGCGCCAGCAGGAGGCGGGCTTCCAGTCAGGCTTCGAGAAAGGAAGCCTTGAAGAACGGACGGACCCGTCGCAGCTCCTCGAAGAGCCGGAAAGCATCATCGCCATCGCGGTCGCCTATCCGTCAAAGCTGGACGACCCGCCGAAGGGCCGGAAAGGCGAACGGCGGGGGATGTTCTGCCGGGCTTCCTGGGGGCAGGATTACCACGATGTGCTCCGCGAAAAGCTCGCCCTTCTGGAACAGTTCATCCTTGAGCGCCGTCCGGATGCCCGTCTGAAGTCGATGGTCGACACCGGTGAACTCGTCGACCGGGCGGTGGCGGAGCGGGCCGGAATCGGATGGTCGGGCAAGAACTGCTCGATCATCACGCCGGAGTTCGGCTCGTACGTCTATCTCGGTGAGATGATCACGAACATCCCGTTTGCGCCCGACGAGCCGATCGAGGACGGCTGCGGGGACTGCACGCTCTGCCTCGATATTTGTCCGACCGGTGCGCTGATCGAAGGCGGGCGCCTGAACGCGCAGCGCTGCATCGCATTTCTGACCCAGACGAAAGGGAGCCTGCCCGAAGAGTTCCGCACGGAGATCGGCAACCGGGTGTACGGCTGCGACACATGCCAGACGATCTGTCCGAAAAACAAAGGGATGCATAACCGGATCCATGACGCATTCAAGCCGGAGCCGGAGCTCGCCAAGCCGTTGCTCACGCCGCTGCTGTCGCTGTCGAACCGGGAATTCAAGGAACGGTTCGGCCATATGTCCGGTTCCTGGCGTGGGAAGAACCCGATCCAGCGGAACGCCGTCTATGCGCTCGCCCATTTCCGGGAAGAGGCGGCGGTGCCGGAACTGATCCGCCTTCTCCGGGAAGATGCCCGCCCGTACATGCGGGGGGCTGCCGCTTATGCGCTCGGCAAGATCGGTTCGGACGATGCGGCCGCTTCGCTCCGGCACGCCGCCGTCCGGGAACAGGAAGGCGAGGTGCTGGAGGAAATCCGCGCCGCCATTCAACGCATCGAAGACCAGCAGAAGGAAGTGCCCAGATGACGATTCACGTAGTTTTGCATGAGCCGCTGATCCCGGCGAATACGGGAAACATTTCAAGGACCTGCGCCGGCACCGGAACGAAGCTTCACCTCGTCCGGCCGCTCGGCTTCTCGACGGAGGACCGGATGCTGAAGCGCGCCGGCCTCGATTACTGGGAGCATGTCGATCTTGAGTACCACGACGCGATCGAGGAAGTGTTTGATGCCTATCCGGAAGGGGAATTTTATTACCTGACGAAATTCGGCGACGGCAACTATGCCGCGAGGGACTTTTCCGATCCTGGGAAGGACGTGTTCTTCGTATTCGGAAAAGAGACGACCGGCCTGCCGAAGGAGCTGCTCGCAGAACATCCGGAACGGTGTCTCCGCATCCCGATGAACGGGCACATCCGCTCACTCAATCTGTCGAACACCGCTGCCATTCTCGTCTACGAGGCGCTCCGCCAGCGGGGATTTCCCGGCTTGTCCTGAGCGGAAAAGCATGAAAAAGAGACCTGCCGGAGAGGCAGGTCTCTTCTTTTCGATGTATTACTTGTCGATCGAGCCGGGCTTGTCTTCGTAGCCGCCTGTCAGGATGGCGGAAAGAAATGCGAAGATCACACCGAGAATCAAAAGAAGTCTCATGACGGTACCTCCTGTATCGAAGTTGCGGTCTCTTATCAGTATACCGCAACCGGCTCAAAAAGAAAACGGCCCGGCAGCGGATGTTGATGCCCGGCAGCCTGGAAGACAAAAAACTGACACGGAATTTCTTTCATAAAATGAAACTTTCGCCCCGGTCAGCCGTAGAACTAGTACATGAAACAGGAAAGCAGGGATAGATATGAGAGGTTCCACAATCATGCGCTGGGTAACGGCGATCGGCGAAGCATTCCTGGCCATCCCGTTCATCGGCGGCGCTTTTGTCATTAGCACCGGCTATTCGATTCTTGGCATCATGTTCGTCCTGCACGCGGTTACGCTCATTTTGGCGCTTCGGGACCATTCCGCCAAGTCCGGTTCCATCTTCGGACTTGTGACGAGCGCTGTTGCCTGGTTCCCGTTCGTCGGCTGGTTCATGCACCTCGTGGCTGCCGTTGTGCTCGCCTTCCAGGCAGTGCTCTCGCGCCCGAAATATTACTGAAACCCATCGAAAACGGCCCGCCTCCATTTGGAGTGCGGGCCGTTTTTTTGATCAATGCGGAAGGAACAGCAGCTGATAGGCGAACATGATCGCGAAGATATAAAGAAGCGGATGGACTTCCCGCCATTTCCCCTTTACGATCTTGATGATCGGCCAGGAGATGAAGCCGAGCGCGATCCCGGTCGCGATGCTCGATGTGAGCGGCATTGTGAGGATGATGAGGAATGCCGGGAACGCCTCTTCAAATGCATCCCAGTCGATCTCCTTCACGACGCCGATCATGAGGCTGCCGACGATGATCAGCGCCGGAGCGGTGATGGCCGCCACGCCGGACAGGGCGCCGACGAGCGGACCGAAAAACGACGCAATG
>NZ_LN651371.1:0-202723 GCF_000826125.2 Bhargavaea cecembensis | reverse complement strand
GAAAACGGCCCGCCTCCATTTGGAGTGCGGGCCGTTTTTTTGATCAATGCGGAAGGAACAGCAGCTGATAGGCGAACATGATCGCGAAGATATAAAGAAGCGGATGGACTTCCCGCCATTTCCCCTTTACGATCTTGATGATCGGCCAGGAGATGAAGCCGAGCGCGATCCCGGTCGCGATGCTCGATGTGAGCGGCATTGTGAGGATGATGAGGAATGCCGGGAACGCCTCTTCAAATGCATCCCAGTCGATCTCCTTCACGACGCCGATCATGAGGCTGCCGACGATGATCAGCGCCGGAGCGGTGATGGCCGCCACGCCGGACAGGGCGCCGACGAGCGGACCGAAAAACGACGCAATGATGAACAACGCCGCGACGGTGACCGTCGTGAGGCCGGTCCGGCCGCCGACCGCCACGCCCGAAGAGGATTCGACATAGGCGGACGTCGGGCTCGTCCCGAACATCGCGCCGGCCGTTGCGGCGACGGAGTCGGCGAGGAGAGCCGGACGGACGCGCGGCAGCTTGCCGTTCTTCAGCAAGCCCGCCTGACGGGCGACCCCGACCATCGTGCCGGTCGTGTCAAACAGCGTGACCATGAGGAAAGCGAAGACCACGCCGTACAAGCCGTGGGAAATGACGTCGCCGAACGCTGACACCGGATTCCAGACGATGATCCCTTCCGGCAGGTGCGGCATCTTGATGAACCCTTCCTGGAACTTCAGCTGCCCGGTGAAAAAGGCCGTGACGCCGGTTGCAGCCATTCCGATGAAAATCGCGCCGTATACGTTGCGGGCCATGAGAATGACGGTGACGATGAGGCCGAACAGCGACAGCAGCACCGGCGCCGAAGTGAGATCCCCGAGCTTGACGAGGTTCGTTTCATGATGGGCGACGATGCCCGATTGCCGGAGCCCGATGAATGCGATGAACAGGCCGATCCCCGCCGTGATGCCGTGTTTCAGGTTTTGCGGGATGGCGTCGATCAATTTTTCACGGAGCGGCGTGAGCGACAGGATGACGAAGACGATGCCGGCGACGAACACGGCGGAAAACGCCGTGACGTAGTCGAGCGTGCCGTCGGAGGCGATGATGACCGAAGTGAAGTACGCATTCAGTCCCATGCCCGGCGCGATGGCGATCGGATAGTTGGCGAACAGCGCCATCCAGAGCGTCCCGATGACCGCGGCGATGATCGTCGCCATAAACACCTGGTCGAACGGCACGCCGGCATCGCTCAGCACGATCGGATTGACGATGATGATATAAGCCATCGTCAGGAATGTGGTCATTCCCGCGAGGACTTCTGTTTTGACGGTTGTTCCGTTTTCTTTCAGCTGAAACATTTCGGATCCTCCCAAAAGACGAACAAAGTTAAAGGCCATTCATCATATTATTCGTTTTGGGGGTGAATTTCAACCCATTTCATCGAATCGGCAAATTCGATTCTCCTGTCAGACTCGGGTAAAATGAAAAGACCAATGCGAGGAGGGGATTTGGATGGAATTGAATCTGCAATCGACGAAAACACTGGCCAACGGTGTGGAAATGTCGCGGCTCGGCCTCGGCGTGTACAAGATGACCGATCCGGACGAGGCGATCCGCGCGATGATGGCCGCCTTGAAGACGGGATACCGGGCGATCGACACGGCTTCCCTTTACGGCAACGAACAACAGGTCGGGGAAGCGGTACGGGCTTCCGGCATTCCGAGAGAAGAAATCTTCATCACATCAAAGGTCTGGAACACCGACCAGGGGTACGACGAAACGCTCAGGGCGTTCGAGAAAACATTGGAGAACCTAAAGATGGATTACCTCGATCTGTACCTGACTCACTGGCCGGTCGTCGGGAAATTCGCCGATACATACCGGGCGATCGAGCGCCTGTACGAGGAGAAGCTCATCCGGGTACCGGGCGTCTCCAACCATCACCGCCACCATCTCGAGGAAGTGTTTGCGGTGGCCAACGTCAAGCCGATGGTCAACCAGATCGAACTGCATCCGTATCTCTCGCAGGAAGAGCTGCGCTCGTTCTGCCAGGAAAACGACATCGCCGTGACCGCCTGGTCGCCGCTCGCAAGGGGGCGGCTGCTCGACGAGCCGGTCATCACNATCCCTTCCG
Source organism: Bhargavaea cecembensis (assembly GCF_000826125.2). Lineage (GTDB taxonomy): Bacteria > Bacillota > Bacilli > Bacillales_A > Planococcaceae > Bhargavaea > Bhargavaea cecembensis_B. The sequence goes on along the minus strand of NZ_LN651371.1, from coordinate 200,602 downwards.
GCAGGTGCGGCATCTTGATGAACCCTTCCTGGAACTTCAGCTGCCCGGTGAAAAAGGCCGTGACGCCGGTTGCAGCCATTCCGATGAAAATCGCGCCGTATACGTTGCGGGCCATGAGAATGACGGTGACGATGAGGCCGAACAGCGACAGCAGCACCGGCGCCGAAGTGAGATCCCCGAGCTTGACGAGGTTCGTTTCATGATGGGCGACGATGCCCGATTGCCGGAGCCCGATGAATGCGATGAACAGGCCGATCCCCGCCGTGATGCCGTGTTTCAGGTTTTGCGGGATGGCGTCGATCAATTTTTCACGGAGCGGCGTGAGCGACAGGATGACGAAGACGATGCCGGCGACGAACACGGCGGAAAACGCCGTGACGTAGTCGAGCGTGCCGTCGGAGGCGATGATGACCGAAGTGAAGTACGCATTCAGTCCCATGCCCGGCGCGATGGCGATCGGATAGTTGGCGAACAGCGCCATCCAGAGCGTCCCGATGACCGCGGCGATGATCGTCGCCATAAACACCTGGTCGAACGGCACGCCGGCATCGCTCAGCACGATCGGATTGACGATGATGATATAAGCCATCGTCAGGAATGTGGTCATTCCCGCGAGGACTTCTGTTTTGACGGTTGTTCCGTTTTCTTTCAGCTGAAACATTTCGGATCCTCCCAAAAGACGAACAAAGTTAAAGGCCATTCATCATATTATTCGTTTTGGGGGTGAATTTCAACCCATTTCATCGAATCGGCAAATTCGATTCTCCTGTCAGACTCGGGTAAAATGAAAAGACCAATGCGAGGAGGGGATTTGGATGGAATTGAATCTGCAATCGACGAAAACACTGGCCAACGGTGTGGAAATGTCGCGGCTCGGCCTCGGCGTGTACAAGATGACCGATCCGGACGAGGCGATCCGCGCGATGATGGCCGCCTTGAAGACGGGATACCGGGCGATCGACACGGCTTCCCTTTACGGCAACGAACAACAGGTCGGGGAAGCGGTACGGGCTTCCGGCATTCCGAGAGAAGAAATCTTCATCACATCAAAGGTCTGGAACACCGACCAGGGGTACGACGAAACGCTCAGGGCGTTCGAGAAAACATTGGAGAACCTAAAGATGGATTACCTCGATCTGTACCTGACTCACTGGCCGGTCGTCGGGAAATTCGCCGATACATACCGGGCGATCGAGCGCCTGTACGAGGAGAAGCTCATCCGGGTACCGGGCGTCTCCAACCATCACCGCCACCATCTCGAGGAAGTGTTTGCGGTGGCCAACGTCAAGCCGATGGTCAACCAGATCGAACTGCATCCGTATCTCTCGCAGGAAGAGCTGCGCTCGTTCTGCCAGGAAAACGACATCGCCGTGACCGCCTGGTCGCCGCTCGCAAGGGGGCGGCTGCTCGACGAGCCGGTCATCACCCGCATCGCCGAAGCGCGCGGCAAGACGCCGGCCCAGGTCATCATCCGCTGGCATCTGCAGCACGACATCATCGTCATCCCGAAATCCGTGCGGCCGGAAAGAGTGAAGGCAAACGCCGACGTATTCGACTTCTCGCTGACCGACTCCGAAATGGAAGAAATCGACGGCATCAACCGCTTCGAACGCACCGGCAAAGACCCGGACCATATCGATTTTTAAATAGACACGAAAAGCCCCGGACCTCGTATGAAGTCCGGGGCTTTGCCATGCCGGTGTGGGTTGCATCCGTGAAAAAGCCGCATGCGTCCGCGAAACATTCCGCCGGAGAATGTGCATCCGCGAAACCGCCGCATGCGTCCGCGAAACTTTCCGCCGGTGGGTTTGCATCCGCGAAACCGCCGCATGCATCCGCGAAACCGCCGCATGCATCCGCCAAAATCTTCGCCGGGAAAATCGGCTTCTGCAGTAACTCCCGCGCACCACACCCTCCGCCAAAAACCGCCTTAATCCCCGCGCGTCCACTCCTCCAGCCAGACGGGTTCTTGCGGGTCGTCAATCACCAACTCCTCGCCGGTGAACGGATGGACAAACGCCATCTGCCCGGCATGTAGACGGTAGCCACCGCCATCCGCCCGTCTGCCTCCGTAGAGGGCATCCCCGACGATCGGGTGCCCGGTGAAAGCCATGTGAACGCGGATCTGATGGGTGCGTCCCGTGCCGAGTTCCAGCCGGACGAGCGACCGGCCGTTTTCTTCCCGGAGCACTTCGTAATGGGTGACGGCGGGCTGGCCGGAAGGGGAGACCCGGCGCCTCGTGGCGTGGTGGCGATCCCGTCCGATCGGCGCGTCGATCCTCCCGCGAGGCTTTTGGAACCGTTTGTCCGTCTCCGCGAAATAAACCCGGCGGATCTCCTTTTTCTCAAGCATGCGGTCAAACACCGCCTTTGCCACGGGATGCCGGGCGATGAGGACGAGTCCTGACGTGCCCTGGTCGAGCCGGTGGACGTGTTCGGCATAGGAGCGGCCGGCCGCCAGCGATTCGGCCATCACTTGGTTCATGAGCGTGCCGGTACCGCCAGGCTCATTCGGATGGACGGCCATGCCGGCGGGCTTGTGGACAACGAGGCAGTGTTCGTCTTGGTAGGCGATCGTGAGGCTCCCGTGATCCGGTGCGTAAGAAGACGCCGGCTCGGCAATCCGCAACCGGAGGACATCTCCCGCTTTCAGCCCCTGTGTCCAGCCGATCGGTTCACCGTCCGTCCCGGTGACGGCGGACGCCATTCGGAGCTCATGGACCATCTTCTTCCCAAGCTGCCACTTCTCCCGCAGCAGCTCCTCGATCGTCAAACCTTCTGTCCTTGCCTGATAATCAAATTCAACCGCCATTCCGGCACCTCCAAAAAAGGCCGCGCATGCCGCGCGGCTTCAATTTCACTTCGCATATTGTTCCAGGAACGCCCGGATGGCTTCATCGGACTGTGAACCAGCGATCCGGTCCACTTCTTTTCCATCCTCAAAGTGCGCGAGTGTCGGAGTTCCTTCGATATGATACTGGTTCCAACCTTGTTCAAACTCCAGGACGTTGTATTTCACGACATCCACATCCATGTCTTTGACAATCGGCACAAGGCGTGGCGTCATTTCCTGACAGTGCGAGCATTCCGGGCTGAAGAAATAAACAGTGACCGGATCCCCGGATTCAATTCGCTTCTCCAGCTCGTCCGGCAGGATGATGTTCTGATAGTTCGGATCGTCGAGCTGGTCGATCGTCGACTGCTTGAGCTGCTTATCGCCGTACGGGCTGTCCGCCAGCTTTGACTTGTTCGATTGATTGTTGACGAAGACGAGCAGCGCGAGAAGAACGATGACCGCGCCTCCGATGATGAGCAGTTTCTTCATATGGTTATTTCGACTCCTTCTGCCACTTCAGCATGAGAAAGCTGGAAACGGCAATGATGATGAATGCGATGAGCGCAAGAAGCGGGATGGTGATGAATCCGAGCCAGTTGATGTAAGCCCCTGTGCAGCTCACCTGGCCGCATGCAGGCGCTGAATCCTGGAGAAACGGCACTTTCTGGATGCCGTAATGGTAAAGGGAGATCACGCCCCCGATCACCGACAATGCGGCTGTATAGGCGGCAGCCCGGAAGTCTTTCCTCACGAACGCAACCGCGCCGATCACGACGATCGGATACATGAGGATCCGCTGGTACCAGCACATCTCGCATGGCACGAACTGCTTCATTTCCGAGAAGTAAAGGGAACCGGCCGTCGCGAGCAGCGAGACCGTCCACAGGAAAAGCAATGAGTTTTCAAGTCGTTTCTCCATTCGATCCGCTCCTGTCGGTTTGAGCCCCACTATGATTATAGGGGGGCAGGGCGGGGCAAGTAAAATAATATTCATCGGCGGCGGGTATGCAGTATAATGATGGTCAATGTGCAATGGAAGGGGGCTCTCCCGTGACGGAACAATTTGATTTGTCTTCATTTGAAAAAAGCATGGTGATCCGAGAGATGACCCGTGATGATATCGACGCCATCCTGCGCATGCAGGATTCGTGTTTCCCGGGGATGGATCCGTGGGAGCGGGCGCATCTGGAAAGCCATCTCGCCATTTTCCCCGAGGGTCAGTTCGTTGCGGAACTGGACGGCGAGATCATCGGCTCGTGCTCAAGTCTCATCATCAACTTCGACGAGTACGACGACAAGCATACGTGGGACGATGTGACTGATGAGGGTTATATCACGAACCACAATCCCGACGGCTACAACCTGTACGGGATTGAAGTGATGGTGCATCCGGACTACCGCCGGATGAAAGTCGGCCAGCGCCTGTATGAAGCGCGGAAGGACCTGGCGCGCAAGCTGAATCTGAAGTCGATCGTCATCGGCGGCCGCATCCCGAACTACTACAAGCATGAAAAGGAAATGACGCCGCGCGAGTATGTTGACGCGGTCTCACGCCATAAAATCTACGATCCTGTCTTGACGTTCCAGCTCATGAACGGATTCACGCTCATGCGGGTGAACCCCGATTATCTGCCGGACGACAAGGCGTCGCGCAGATATGCGACGCTCATGGAATGGAACAACATCGACTACAAGCCGCAGTCCAAGCGCCATTTCAAGACGAGCTATCCGGTCCGGATCTGCGTCGTCCAGTATTTGATGCGCCAGATCTCGTCGTTCGATGATCTTGCCGGGCAAGTCGAGTACTTTGTCGATGTGGCATCCGATGCCCATTCCGACTTTGTCGTGTTTCCGGAGATCTTCACGACCCAGCTCATGTCGTTCCTCGACGAGCCGATCCCGAGCATCGCGGTCCGCAGGATGACGGAGTATACGGAGCCTTACATCGAGCTGTTCACGGACCTCGCCGTCCGCTACAACGTCAACATCATCGGCGGCTCCCACTTCGTCAAGGAAGACGATGACGAAATCTACAACATCGCCTACCTGTTCCGCCGCGACGGCTCGATCGAGAAGCAATACAAGATTCACATCACGCCGAACGAGCGGAAGTGGTGGGGGATCAGCGCCGGTGATGCGGTCCGGGTGTTTGACACCGACTGCGGCAAGATCGCCATCCAGATCTGCTACGACATCGAGTTTCCTGAACTCGCCCGGATTGCGACCGACATGGGCGCGAACATCATCTTCACCCCGTTCTGCACGGAGGACCGTCAAGGATACTTGCGCGTCCGCTACTGCGCGCAGGCGCGTGCCATCGAAAACCAAGTGTACACGGTCATCTCCGGAACGGTCGGCAACCTGCCGCAGACGGAGAACATGGACATCCAGTATGCCCAGTCGGCGATCTTCGCTCCGTCCGACTTCGAGTTTGCCCGCGACGGCATCGTCGGCGAGACGAACGCCAATGTCGAGATGGCCCTGATCGGCGACGTGGACCTGGAGATCCTCCGCCGCCAGCGCCAGGACGGTACGGTCAAGCAGCTGAAAGACCGCCGGCACGACGTGTACCGGGTGGAATACCGGAAAGACTGAACCGACGGACTGCCCGTGCAAAACTGCGGGCGGTCTTTTCGATTTCTTCCGAAAATGATTGAACGCGCCCGCACCGGGTAATGATGTAGGGACAGACATTTTATAAGCGAGTCAACAAGGAGGCGTTCAACATGGAAGCGAAAAAATGGCTGAAAGTCGGCGCGGCGACATTCCTGTCGGTCGGCATGCTGGCGGCATGCGGGGACAATGACGACGACGGCGATGATGTGGATGTGAACAACAACGCGCCGGCCGAGGACATGGACCAGGCTCCGGCAGGGGATGACAGCGGGGATACGGATGTCAACGTCGATACGGACGCGGACACTGACACCGATACTGATGCCGACACCGACTCCGGCACGGACACCGGTGACATGGACGGCACCGATACATCCGACGACGAAGACATGATGGATGAAACGGACGAAGAAAACAACGGTTCTTGATCAAACCGAAAAAGGCCCGGGAGCGATCACCGCTTCCCGGGCCTTTCAATGTCAAATTTCTTTTCGGACATGCTTGCCGCCGGCGTTCTCCACTGCGTAGATGATCGGCTGGTATTGCTGGACCATGATGCCGGAGTCGAATGAATAGCGGGCTCCGTCCTTCATGAGAAAGTCGACCGATTCGACTTTGAGCGAGCCGCCTTCCTTCGTCAGGTTCTCCGTGACTTCCTCGAAGTCATCCCAGTGATAGGTGTGGGCCTCCAGGGAGAACGGCGGGCTGATGACGAAACGGTCCTGCGTGTAGTAGTAGTAATCTTTGGCGGACAGTGTAATCCCGAATGCCGCCACTCCGAGCAATACGAGCGAAAGCGCGATCATCAGCCCTTTTTTCTCCATGACGGCGAACAGGACGAAAATAATTGCGATGGCAAGCAATCCGGCTCCGCCGGTGATGAGCGACCAGCCTGATGTGCCGATCACCTGCGCCTCCCTCGTGAGGAACCCGTTCCTGAACGGAAGAAGGATGGCCGCCGGCCCGATCAAAGCCAGGATGAAGAAGATGACGGCAAGCGTGAATGAAATGACCCGCTTCTGATCAACAAAATCGTACATGTTTCAAGAGCCCCCTATTTTATCTGTTTTTAGAAAGTTCAGGCTCTATATGTACGAGCACGGTGCTGAAAGGTTTCACTTTTTCAAGCCGCCGTTCAATTTCTTCTGTGATCCGGTGGCTCTCCACCACATTGAGCGACGGATCGACCGTGACGGTCAGGTCGATGAATACGTGATTCCCGTGCATCCGGCCTTTGAAGTCTTTCAGCCGGAGCACGCCGTCGACCGACTCTGCAAGTTCCGACAGTTCCTTCCCTTCCTCCTCGTCGAATCCGTCCGTGAGCGTATAGACCGCTTCCTTGAAGATCGCGCCGGCGGACAGCAGGATAAGGACGGCGATGAGGATGGCGGTGATCGTATCGATGATCGGATAGCCGAAGATGGCCCCGGCAATTCCGGCAGCAGCCCCGAGGCTGACAAGCGCATCCGACCGGTTGTCCAGCGCTGCCGCCTTCAGGGCCACGCTCCCGACTTTCCTGGAGAGCCGGAGATTGTACCGGTAGACGATCAGCATGACGATCCCGCTTGCGAGCGCCACAATGCCGGTAAAGAGGGAGGGAGTTGAGGCTTCCTCGACCGTGAGCGAGCGGACCGCGCCGATCAGGACCTGCAGGCCGACCGCTGCCATGATGAAGGAGGCGATGAGGGAAGCGATGGTCTCCGCCCGGAGATGCCCGTACCGGTGCTGATCATCCGGCGGCTTCTGGGAAATCCGGAGTCCGACGAGAACGGCAACGGACGCGATGACATCGGTCGTGTTATTGAGGGCATCCGCCTTCAGCGCCTCGGATGCGCCGAGGGTCCCGGCCGTATATTTGACGATGCTGAGCACGACGTAGGTCCAGATGCTGACCCACGCGCCGCGCTCTCCTTTTTTCAGATTGGAATAAAGATCCACGAGTTCACCCCCGGACACTCAAGTATACCCCAATTTCCGGGTTTTCGCCTGTCATCGGCTGCCGGGAAGGAATGCAAACAGAAAAAATCCCCGGACGAGATGTCCGGGGAGCGGATCAGGATTCCGCTGCGGCGGTATGGTCCTCGACGGCCGATTCCGATTCTGTTTCCGGTTCGGCCTTCATCACCTCGATATAGAGGATATGGTGGCCTTCCATGTCTTTCACGAGGAACTCGTAGCCTTGTTCGATGATCTTTTCGCCTTTGACGATATCATAGCGTCTGGCCATGAACCAGCCGCCGATCGTATCGATGTCTTCTTCATCGATGTGGATGCCGAGGATGTCGTTCACGTCTTCAATCAGCATCTTGGCATCGAAAATGTAATGATTCTCGCCGATGGCCTGGACGTCCGGCACTTCGTCGATGTCGAATTCATCCTGGATGTCCCCGACGATCTCTTCGAGGATATCCTCGATTGTAACGAGGCCGCTCGTGCCGCCGTATTCATCCATGAGCACCGCCATGTGGATGCGCTCTCGCTGGATCTTCAGCAGCAGGTCCCCGATCGGGATCGACTCGATGACCCGGATGATCGGCTGGGTGAAATCCATCACCGGACGGGCGCCGCTTTCCGGATCTTTAATGAAGGCGGTGAGGAGATGCTTCATGTTGACGAGGCCGATGATGTGGTCTTTGTCACCGTCCGTGACGGGGTAGCGCGTATACTGCTCAACGCCCATGACGTCGAACACTTCGCGGAGCGTCATGTCTTTTTCCACGGTCATCATCTCGGTCCGCGGAACCATGATTTCCTTGGCGATCCGGTCGTCGAACTCGAAGATTTTATTGACATATTTATATTCGGACTGGTTGATCTCGCCGCTTTTCAGGCTGTCGGAAAGGATCATCCGCAATTCTTCCTCGGAGTGGGCGGCTTCGGACCCGGACATCGGCTTCAGGCCGAACATCCGGACGAGTCCCTGGGCGGCGCCGTTCATGCCGTGGATCACCGGGTACATGAGCCGGTAGAAGGCGATCAGCGGTCCGGAGAAGGCGAGCGTGATCGACTCCGCTCTCTGGATCGCCGCCGATTTCGGGGCCAGTTCCCCGACGACGACATGAAGGAATGTGACGGCGGAGAATGCGATGAGGAACGACAGGACGGCCGCCATGTTCCCCTGGATCTCGAAACGTTCGAACAGCGGGCGCAACAGGCGCTCCACCGTCGGTTCTCCGAGCCAGCCGAGGCCGAGTGCGGTGATGGTGATGCCGAGCTGGCAGGCGGAAAGATACTCATCCAGATTGGAAATCACTTTCTTTGCCCGGACGGCTTTGCGGTTGCCTTCCGCAATGAGCTGATCGATGCGCGTCGTCCGGACTTTCACGATTGCAAATTCACTCGCGACGAAAAACGCGGTGAGGGCGATTAAGGCAGCAAAAGCTGCCAATCGTATGGCAATGTCCAAATAAAGACTTTGTCCCTGACCCGAATGAGGGGGAGGACAAAGTGTACACCTCCTGTTAATTGAGAAAAACCGTGAGTTACTTCAATTTTATCTGGATGCCGGGTAAAACACAATCGAAAATACCTCGCGTGCGCCCGCAGATTCGTCAGCGGACGTCAGGAGTGCGATAATGAATAAAACAGACAGGAAGGCGGAACAAACATGGATATCAAAAAAGTACAGGTGGATGCCGAAACGGCGGCCGCCATACGCAAGGGGCAGCCGCTCCTTTTGAAGGAAGCCTTCAGCGATCCGGCGCTTCTCGGCCGCGAAGGTTCCATCCTCCGACTGACGGACCCCGCCGGACGCTATATTGCGACAGGCTATCACGGCAATCAAAACAAAGGGGCGGGCTGGGTCCTCACCCATCAGGAGGACGAGCAGATCGACACCGCCTTTTTCGCCCGGAAGATCAAAGAGGCGATCGGCCGGCGGGAATCGTTTTACGAAGATCCCGAAACGACGGCATTCCGCTTGTTCAACGGAGAAGGGGACGGGATCGGCGGCCTGACGATCGATGACTACGACGGCCACTTCCTCATCAATTGGTACAGCGAAGGTATCTACGAGATGCGAAAATATGTCCATGAAGTGCTCGGAGGCCTGCGCGAAGTTCGGTCGGTGTTCGGGAAGAAGCGGTTTGATGCGCAGGGCCGCTACGTGGAGGACGATGACTTCGTCTTCGGGGAAAAGCCGGATTTCCCAATTCTCGTGAAAGAGAACGGCATGCAGTTCGCCGTCGACTTGAACGACGGCGCGATGACGGGCATCTTCCTCGACCAGCGAGACGTCCGCAAAGCGGTCCGCGATGAATACGCGGAAGGGCGCCGGACGCTGAACACATTCTCTTACACGGGCGCGTTCTCGGTGGCCGCGGCGCTCGGGGGAGCGGCGGGGACGGTGAGCGTCGACCTCGCCAAGCGGAGCCTGCCGAAGACGATCGAGCAGTTCTCGGCGAACGGCATCGATTATGAGGCCGAGGAGATCATCGTCATGGACGTGTTCGACTACTTCCGGTACGCCGGCCGCCACGGCAAGGAATTCGACCTCGTCATCCTCGACCCGCCGAGCTTCGCCCGCTCGAAAAAGCGGACGTTCAGCGCGGCGAAGGACTACCCGTCTTTGCTGGAGGACGCCATTTCCATCACGGCGAAAGGCGGGATCATCATCGCTTCGACGAACCATGCGGGCTTCGGCATGAAGAAATTCCGAGGCTTCATCGAAAAGGCGTTCAAGTCCGCCGGCCGCCGCTTTAAGATCGAACGGGAATTCCGGCTCNGGCCGCGAAGGTTCCATCCTCCGACTGACGGACCCCGCCGGACGCTATATTGCGACAGGCTATCACGGCAATCAAAACAAAGGGGCGGGCTGGGTCCTCACCCATCAGGAGGACGAGCAGATCGACACCGCCTTTTTCGCCCGGAAGATCAAAGAGGCGATCGGCCGGCGGGAATCGTTTTACGAAGATCCCGAAACGACGGCATTCCGCTTGTTCAACGGAGAAGGGGACGGGATCGGCGGCCTGACGATCGATGACTACGACGGCCACTTCCTCATCAATTGGTACAGCGAAGGTATCTACGAGATGCGAAAATATGTCCATGAAGTGCTCGGAGGCCTGCGCGAAGTTCGGTCGGTGTTCGGGAAGAAGCGGTTTGATGCGCAGGGCCGCTACGTGGAGGACGATGACTTCGTCTTCGGGGAAAAGCCGGATTTCCCAATTCTCGTGAAAGAGAACGGCATGCAGTTCGCCGTCGACTTGAACGACGGCGCGATGACGGGCATCTTCCTCGACCAGCGAGACGTCCGCAAAGCGGTCCGCGATGAATACGCGGAAGGGCGCCGGACGCTGAACACATTCTCTTACACGGGCGCGTTCTCGGTGGCCGCGGCGCTCGGGGGAGCGGCGGGGACGGTGAGCGTCGACCTCGCCAAGCGGAGCCTGCCGAAGACGATCGAGCAGTTCTCGGCGAACGGCATCGATTATGAGGCCGAGGAGATCATCGTCATGGACGTGTTCGACTACTTCCGGTACGCCGGCCGCCACGGCAAGGAATTCGACCTCGTCATCCTCGACCCGCCGAGCTTCGCCCGCTCGAAAAAGCGGACGTTCAGCGCGGCGAAGGACTACCCGTCTTTGCTGGAGGACGCCATTTCCATCACGGCGAAAGGCGGGATCATCATCGCTTCGACGAACCATGCGGGCTTCGGCATGAAGAAATTCCGAGGCTTCATCGAAAAGGCGTTCAAGTCCGCCGGCCGCCGCTTTAAGATCGAACGGGAATTCCGGCTCCCGGCCGATTTCCGCACTAACCGGCACCAGATGGAATCCGACTACTTGAAAGTGGCCGTCATCCGGCTGGATCGCTGACGGATTCATTGTGAAGACGGATTTATTGTTAAGATTGTGTTAAATCCCTTTCCGCCGGCTTCTGCCTTCTGTAAGATGGGCAAAAGCCGGACGGAAGAGGGGTTTTTAAATTGGAAAAGAAGGGCAGGGGGCAGTACGGTGAAATTCTGGCGGCGTCACTGAAACTCGGGTTGACGTCGTTTGGGGGTCCTGCCGCCCATCTTGGATATTTCAGGGATGAATATGTAACAAAGAGAAAGTGGCTGGATGACCGGGCCTATGCGGATCTTGTGGCGCTCTGCCAGTTCCTGCCCGGCCCGGCCAGTTCGCAGGTCGGCATCGGGATCGGTCTGATGCGCGGCGGGATCGGAGGCGCGCTCCTGTCCTGGTTTGGTTTCACGATGCCTTCCGTGGTGCTGCTCTTGCTGTTCGCCTGGCTCGTCAGAGGAGACGCCGGCTTTGATACCGGCTGGATCCGGGGGCTCAAGATCGTGGCGGTTGCCATCGTGCTACACGCGCTCATCGGGATGGGCCGAAATCTTGCGCCGGACTTGCCGAGAATCGGGATTGCGGCGATTGCAGCGTTGGGCGTCCTGCTCGTCCCGACGGCGGCGGGGCAGATCGGCTTTATTGTACTGGCGGGACTGGCCGGTTATTTAGTCTACAGAGGAAAGGGAACGGCGGCCCGCGACGAGGCTGACATGCCGATGCCGGTCGGCCGCAGGGCGGGACTTCTGTCTCTTGTGCTGTTTTTCTCCTTGCTCGCCTTGCTGCCGGCGGTCCGTGCGGCTGCCGGGAATACCCTCGTTTCACTTGCGGACATTTTTTACCGGGTCGGTTCAATCGTGTTCGGCGGCGGTCATGTCGTCCTGCCGATGCTGGAGCGGGAAATCGTGCCGGGCGGCTGGATGGACGTGGAAACGTTCATCGCCGGATATGGGGCGGCCCAGGCTGTTCCGGGACCGCTATTCACCTTGTCTGCTTACATCGGCATGATCGCCGAAGGAATTCCGGGCGGTCTGCTGGCGGTGGCCGCGATGTTTCTGCCTTCCTTCCTGCTCGTCATCGGCGTTCTGCCTTTCTGGTCGGTGATCCGGAAGAAATCATGGCTGAAGGCATCCCTACTCGGAGTCAACGCGGCGGTCGTCGGCATTTTGTTTGCCGCACTGCTCAACCCCGTGATTCCTGGTTCCATCTTCTCAGTCTGGGATGCTGTAGTCGCCCTTCTTTGTTTTTTGCTGCTTCAGTTCGGGAAGTGGCCCCCGTGGATGGTTGTGCTGGTCGCCGGCGTACTGGGCGCGGGCCTTCATGTGTTCCAGTCATGAAACAATGCGGAACGGAATGCATACGCTGTTTTTGTCCCGGGCAAAAATAGGCCTTCTGAAAGTTTTTTCAGAAAACGGTTGACAAGCCGCCGGCCGTAACGGTAGGCTGTTAGAGTAACGAAACAATTATCAACATTCTGCAGAAGGGAGGCGTGGACGATGATCAACATGAAAATGCATGACGCAATTGTACAAAACTGCATATCGCCATGCCTGCCCGGACTGTGCCCGTGATTTATTTCGGGAACCGCAGTTTATTTTAACGGGGTCCGGCATGTCTGCCGGATCCTTTTTCATTGAGCACGTCTCCTTGATAGGGGGCGTGTTTTCTGTTTTTCTCGCCATTTGGTGCGGCCGCGCGGCAAGCGCGTTGCATATAAATCAAATCGGGAAAGGAGCAATCGCGATGTGCATCGTGAAAGAACGGAAAGTACTCATCAAGGAATCTAAAGAAGGCGGATAGAGACGTCCGCGACAGGAAGAAGGGATTTTATGTTTTCGGTTTTATTCAAGCTTGACTGGTTCTTCAAGGAGAACTGGAAGCGGTATTCGGTGGCGCTTGTGCTGCTGACAATCACAAACGTGCTCGTCGTCGTCCCGCCGTGGATCATCGGGCAGGCGATCGACACGATGTACCGCGGAGACATGACGAAGGGGCTCCTCTGGGGCTTCGCTGGAATCATGCTCACCATCATGGCGATCGGCTACGCGGCCAACTTCGTCTGGCAATATCAATTATTCGGCGGCGCGAACGTGATCGAACGGACGCTGCGCAGCCGGCTCATGCGCCATTTCCTTAAAATGACGCCGACATTCTATGAGAAAAACCGGACCGGCGATCTGATGGCCCGGTCGACGAACGACCTGCGGGCGATTTCGGAAACCGCCGGGTTCGGCATCATGACGCTGATCGACTCGACGCTCTACCTGGCGACGATCCTGCTCACGATGGGCTTCATCGTTTCATGGAAACTGACGCTTGCGGCGATCCTGCCGCTGCCGATTCTGGCGATCATCATGCAGGTGCTCGGCAAGAAAATCCACGAACGGTACGTCGTCGCCCAGGATGCGTTCGGCGATCTGAACGACGATGTGCTTGAAGCCGTCGCCGGCGTCCGGGTCGTCCGGGCGTATGTGCAGGAGCGGGCGACCGAGGAGAATTTCCGCGCGAATACCGAGGAAGTGTATGAGAAGAACATCGCCGTCGAGCGGATCGACGCACTGTTCGCGCCGACGTCGAAAGTGCTGACCGGCATGAGCTACGCGATCGGCCTCGGCTACGGGGCATTCCTCGTGTCGACCGGCGACATGACGCTCGGCAATCTCGTCACGTTCAACGTCTATCTCGGAATGGCCGTCTGGCCGATGATCGCGATCGGCGAGCTCATCAATGTCATGCAGCGGGGGAACGCCTCGCTCGACCGGGTGTCCGAGACGCTCTCCTACGATGAGGACGTGAAAGACCCGGCCGATCCGAAACATGCCGGAAAGCCGGACGCCGTGGACTTCACAGACGTGACGTTCACTTATCCGCAGTCCTCCTCGGTGAACCTTGACAGGGTCCGAGTCCATCTCGACCGGGGCGGGACGCTCGGCATCGTCGGAAAAACGGGGAGCGGAAAGACGACGTTCGTCCGACAGCTCCTTCGCGAGTACCCGGCAGGCGGCGGGGAACTGTCGTTTTCCGGAGTGCCGATCAGCGAACTGACGAAAGATGAAGTCCGGGACTGGATCGGCTACGTGCCGCAGGAGCATGTGCTCTTCTCCCGGTCGATCCGGGACAACATCCTGTTCGGCAAGCCGGACGCAACCGATGAAGAGATCGACGAAGCGATCCGGCTGTCGCACTTCCGCAAGGACCTGGCGATGCTGCCGGAAGGGCTTGAAACGCTTGTCGGCGAAAAAGGGGTCGCCCTGTCCGGCGGGCAGAAACAGCGGATCTCGATTGCCCGGGCACTCATCAAAGACCCGGAGATTCTCGTCCTGGACGATTCGCTTTCCGCGGTCGACGCGAAGACCGAAACGGCGATCATCGCGAATATCCGCGAAGGCCGGGAAGGCAAGACGACGATCATCACGACCCACCGCTTGTCGGCGATCGAACATGCCGACTGGATCATCGTGCTGGAGGACGGCCGTGTCACCGAGGAAGGCACCCATGACATGCTGCTCGGTGAACACGGCTGGTACCGCGAGCAATTCGACCGCCAGCAGATCGGGGAGGGGGATTCACATGAATAAAGGAAAACGGCTCGTCCAGTATGCCGTCGGACAAAAAGGCTATGTGATCCCCGGCATCATCTGCCTGGCACTTGCCGTCGCGGCGGATCTCGCCGGACCGCTCATCGCCAAGAACATCATCGACAATCATATCGCGGGAAGCGAAACGGGCGGAATTGATTTCGGGCCGATCGCCGGCCTGCTCGCCCTCTTCATGGGGCTCGCCGTCATCACGGCCATCTTCCGGTATTCCGAATATCTGCTCCTTCAGAAAGGGGCGAACCGGATCATCCAGAAGATGCGCAACGAAGTGTACGGCAAGATCCAGACGCTGCCGATCCGCTATTTCGATAACCTGCCTGCAGGCAAGGTCGTCGCCCGCGTCACGAACGACACCGAAGCGATCCGCGACATGTATGTGACCGTCCTGTCGCAGTTTGCGACAAGCTTCATGTACATGGGCGGCATCTTCATCGCGCTGCTCTGGCTCGATCCGAAGATGGGCGGAATGATGCTCGTGCTCATCCCGGTCCTGTATGTCTGGATGATCCTCTACCGGAAATATGCCGCGAAATACAACCGGATCATCCGGGGCAAGGTGAGCGACCTGAACGGGATGATCAACGAAGCGATCCAGGGCATGACGATCGTCCAGGCATTCCGCCGGGAAAAACAGATGGAAGAGGAATTCGAGGAGCTCAACGACGAGCACTTCCGCTATCAGAACAAGCTCCTCAAAATGGACTCCGCGACTTCGTTTAACCTGGTCGACACGCTCCGTTCAATGACGTTCCTCGTGTTTGTCCTCTACTTCGGAAACATCTCGCTCACGACGCCAGAAGTGATCTCGGTCGGTGCGCTCTATGCGTTCGTCGACTACATCACGCGCCTCTTCAACCCGATCACCGGCATCGTCAACCAGTTCTCCCGCCTCGAGCATTCGCTCGTTGCGGCGGAGCGGGTGTTCGAACTGCTCGATCAGGAAGGGGAGACGGTGAGCGACAAGAAGATCGCCCGCTACCGGGGCAATGTGCGCTTTGAAGACGTATGGTTCGCCTATAAAGGCGATGAATACGTGCTGAAAGGCATTGACTTTGAAGCGAAGCAGGGAGAGACCGTCGCGCTCGTCGGGCATACCGGATCGGGGAAAAGCTCGATCATGAACCTCCTGTTCCGGTTCTATGACCCGTCCAAGGGCCGCATCGTCATCGACGGCACCGACATCACGTCGCTGCCCCGCCAGACGATCCGCGACCATATGGGCATCGTCCTGCAAGATCCGTACCTGTTCACCGGAACGATCGAGTCCAACATCAGCCTCGGCGACCCGCGGATTTCGCGCGGAATGGTCGAACGGGCGTTGGAAGCCGTCGGAGGCGACCGCGTGCTGAAGCATCTTCCGGACGGCATCGACGCACCGGTCGTGGAAAAGGGAAGCACCCTGTCCGCCGGCCAGCGCCAGCTCATCTCATTCGCCCGCGCACTCGCATTCGACCCGGCGATCCTGATCCTGGATGAAGCAACGTCGAACATCGACACCGAAACCGAAGAAATCATCCAGCATGCGATGGACGTCCTGAAAAAAGGACGCACCACCTTCGTCATCGCCCACCGACTCTCGACGATCAAAAACGCCGACCGCATCCTCGTCCTCGATAAAGGCGAGATCGTCGAATCCGGCAGCCATGACCAGCTGCTCGCGTATGGCGGTCAGTATGCCCAGATGTATAAGCTGCAGGCCGGCAAAGTGGCGGCGGGGAAGATCGGCTGAATTGAGGGAGATGGATAAGAGACAGCCCCGTGCGAGTGAGATCGCCGGGGCTGTTTTTTGGTGGGAGGAGGGGGGCCATTTGAGGGTGAGTGTGATCGGAGAGCGGGCGAGTATTAACGGAAAGAGGGTGAGTGTCATCGCAGAAATTCTCTCTGCCGCCTTGAAGCCGCGGTCATTCGCCTGTTGCTTTTCCCCTTCCATTCTCGTATAATCCGAATGTCGAAATAAACGGAAAACGAAGGAGCCCTCTCCGATGATTGCTTGGTTCAAAGACTGGAAAACGAAAGTTTCAGGTTTCAGCCGCAACGTCCGGCTGTTCATGCTGGCGAATATCCTTATCCAAATCGGGATGGGGGTATTCGCGGTCATGTACAACCTGTATATCAAGGCGCTCGGCATGCCGGAGACCGTGAACGGGAACGTCATCTCGATGACCGCGCTTGCAACGGCGATCATCCTCGTGCCGGCCGGCCTGCTCAGTGACCGGTCCGGCCGGAAGTGGCTGCTCATCGGCGGGTCGGCGCTCACGATGCTGACTTTATTCTACCGGGCGGTGGAAACGGCGGAAGGCACGCTCGTGGCCGCCGCGTTCGTCACCGGCCTGACGATGGCGTTCGTCCAGGTGTCGGGCGTGCCGTTCCTCGCGGAAAACTCGTCCGCCTCGGAGCGGGTCCATCTGTTCAGCATTTATTTCTCGCTCGTCACCGTCGCGGGCGTCATCGGAAGCCTCGGCGGCGGAGTGATCGCGGACCTGCTTGAGAAAACATTCGGGCTGCCCGCCGTCGAATCAATCCGCTGGTCGCTGATCGCCGGAGCGGCGATCTTCGCTGCGGGCATCGGGCCGCTGTTTTTCCTGAGTTCCGGAAAAGCGGTACAAGAAGACAAAGAGGCGACGCCCGCAAGGATCCCAGAGCCGCCTTCCGAAGAGGACCCGGCGGACGCTGCGCTCGGCCGGAATGCCCGGCTCATCTTCCATCTGGGGATCGCCAACCTGCTCATCGGCTTCGGTTCGGGACTCGTCATTCCGTACCTGAACCTGTACTTCGCCAACAGGTTCGGTGCATCGAACGCCTACATCGGCCTGATCCTGTCGCTCGGATCCGCCATGACGGCCGTCGCGATGATGATCGGCCCGGCGCTCGTCAAGCGCGTCGGCAAGGTAAAGGCGCTCATCTTCTTCCAGCTCGCGTCGATCCCGTTCCTGTTCCTGACGGCCTACACGATGTCGCTCGGCCTCGCCTCGCTCGGATTCCTCATGCGCCAGGCACTCATGAACGCCGGCAACCCGATCCAGAGTGCCATCTCGATGGAAATCGTCCACGACAAATACAAAGGGCTCGCCAACTCCGTCAACCAGACTGTCTTCCAGGCCGGCTGGGCCGCCATGGGGCCCGTCTCCGCAGGACTTGTTGTTGCATTTGGATCCTACTGGGGCTACGCCTGGGCGTTCTCGATTACAGGTGTGTTGTACGTCATTTCATCTACTTATTATTATGTGGTGTTCGGCAGGAGGAAGCTGGCGGGGGAGTGAGGGGTACTGCTAAAACGACATGTCAGAATAGTTTTGCGATTTCTGCAGGGAATATAGGAGTTGTGCCGTAAACGGGCCATTCTGCTGAAGAGTAAGGGGGAGTAGATATGACAACAACGTACGTGAATTGGGGAGAAGCAAAAGTTAAACTAACATGGAAGCCTAATGATGAATATCCTCAGCAGAACTTAATTACAAGCGTCCATGGAATTTGCTTTTATAAGAATATGTTGTTATTGGTTAATCTAAATCATAGGGGATGGGATTTTCCAGGAGGCCACATCGAAACAAATGAAACACCGGTAGAATGCTTTAAACGTGAAGTCATGGAAGAAGGCTACGTTGAAGGTGAATGTCTTTTCCTTGGTTATATCGTAGTAGACCATAATGAAAACCCAAATTGGAACGAAGATAGTCCGTATCCAAAGGTTGGATACCAGTTGTTTTATCGTATGGATGTTGAGAAAGTACATAGCTTTGTGGGGGAATTTGAAGCGTCGGAGAGACTTTTTATAGACCCTATAGAGATTTGTGATTATTACCATGACTGGCACGAACTATATCAGGAAATACTCGATTATGCATCTACCATAGAGTGAATGCTTATTCCAAAAACGGGCGCGTGTCTTGAATAAAATAGACGTGCGGTTTTCGTGTTCTGGTTTAAGTATAATGGAATAGGATGAGTATATTGAATTTTATTATGCCCGCCGGAACCTGAATGAGTGTTGAGTAAAATGCAATGAGAGAGTGTGGTTGGATATGTCGTGAGCATTCCAGTTTCTCGGCCTGTTCGTCTGTTCGGATTTGCTTCTCTGATTTTGATATTGTTCCTGTTTCATCCATCCGCCTTTGCGGCTTCCGATCAGCAAGTGTTGGAGGGTCAATTGGAAGATTATCTAAAGGAACATGAAGATACGACCGCCGGGGCAGCGGTGATTATGGTCAACCATGATGAGATCCTATACTTGATGGACGGGTATGCAGACCGGGAGAAGCAGATACGCGTCGATGAGGAGACCGTCTTTGAATGGGGTTCTATTTCAAAGGTTCTCGTCTGGATCAGTGTCTTCCAGTTGGCGGAGGCCGGGAAGATTGATTTGAATGAGGACGTGGCCCATTATCTGCCGCCTGATTTTCGTTTAAAAGAGTCGGACGGCCGTCCGGTCACCATGACCCATCTGATGAACCATACAGCTGGGTTTGACGACAGCTATACGGATTTGATGGTTCTGAATCCGTTTGAAAAAACGTCATTGAGAGGAGTTCTGGAAGCCGCTGACATCCGGCAGGTCTTTCCTACGGGTCAGGTTGTGGCGTATTCAAACTACGGCGCGGCGCTTGCTGCTTACATCGTTGAAGAAGTGAGCGGGATGGATTACCGGGAGTATGTGCGCACTCATATTTTCGAACCTCTTTATATGACAAAAACCGCAATCGATCCTGAGCAGGATGACCATCCATGGGTGAAAAAGCAGAGGCGGAAGATCCAGGGGTATACAGAGGACCGGCAGCTGATCGAGCCGAACCGGTATGTGATTCCGATGTATCCGGCGGGAAGTGTCACGGGGGTCGCCGGGGATCTTCAAAAGCTGATGCAATCGCTGCTTAGTGAAGACGGAGACCCTTTGTTCCAAGACCCTCAAACGATTGATTCTCTGTTTTGGCCCTCTTTATATTACCCGGGTACGGACGTGCCCCGGGTCGCAAACGGGCTGTTTTTCCTGCCGTCCGCAAGCGGATCGACTTTCGGGCACGGCGGGAATACTTTTGCGTTCAGCTCCTCCATTTTCATGAACAGGGCGTCGGGCACCGGTGTGCTGGTCCTGACGAACATGGCTTATGAAAGCACTCTCACACTCGGGATTCCAGAACTTGTTTTCGGCGAATATGCTCCCCGAAAGAGCGATGCCGCGCCTGAAAGCTCTTCAAGATGGAAGGGGATATATGAGCCGGCCCGTGTTCCGCGCCATGGATTCAGCCAGGTGTACGGACTGTTTCTCAGAAGTCGGGCGGAACCGGCGGGTGTGCATGATTTGACGATGAACGGCCTCTCGTATTCGCAGATGATGCCGGGTGCCTATATAACAAAAGATGATTTCAGTGCATACGCGCTGGATGTTTATTCTGATGATGTGGAAGGCAATAAACTTTTATCTTCCGGGCAGTCTGACTTGCTTTACATCCCGCTCCTCCAGCACATTCTTGAATGGGGAGCGATTGTTCTGGCGCTCATCGCCGTCCTGTTCTCGTCCGTTTTCATGGTCTTCATCTTGCTGAAAAGAAAATGGAAAAACCGGTTTGCCGCCATCCAGCACTTTCTGAACGTTCTAGTATGTCTTAATGTCGCCTGGATTTTGTACAAAGCCGGCTCAATGACCTCCTATTCGTCCATTCAGCCATTCCTGAGCGCCAATTTGTTGTATGTAGTCAGTTCATTTATTATTAGTGGTTGCCTGCTTCATCAAATGTGGAAGCATAAAAAGGTGAAGTTAATTGGCATTCTGACAGTGCTGACCGCTATTGTGCTGGTCGGCAATATTCTGTATTGGGAATTTTATTTTTAACAGAAACAGCCCCCGCCGCCGGATTCACTCCGGCAGCGGGGGCTGTCAATCTTTAATCATTTCCGCATGTTCTGCGTGTCGACCATGCGGTTCTGTTCGTCCGCGAGGCGCGATTTATCCTGCATCTTTTCCTGCTCGCGCTTTTGCTGTTCGTCGAGCTGTTGCTTTTCGTCCACGAATTTGTCTGGTTTCTTGTCTGCCATCGGGATTCCTCCTTCCGGTGATACTTTAAGTATTCCCGGAATCCGGGCAGTCCAAACGGTTCAATCGTACACGTGGAAGGTCATGAGCTCGTGGATCATTTTTTTCACCTGATCTTCATCCGGCGGTGTGTCGCCGGTCCAGACGATCGTGCCATCCTGTTTGTAGTCGCCCGAGTAGCGCGTGTTCTTGTAGAGAAATGAAAACGTCCAGCCGGGCAGCCGGCCGCCTTCGAACATCGGCTTGTACGTGAAGTGCTGCAGCAAGTCCCTCATCCCTTTCATGATAGCCGTCCGGATCGCATACTTATAGGAACAAAAGCAACGAAAGGATGCGGCCGTGTTCATCGATCAGTTGCGCGAGGCGATCGAGGAGGAGTACAAGGCGTACCACTTTTATAAATCGATGGCGTCGCTCACAAAAGATCCGTACTGGCTCGATTTCATCCACCATGCGATGGATGATGAAAAAAGCCACTATGAAATGTTCCAACAGCTTCATTATATGCTGAAGGGGTCGTTCGTTCAAAGCCTCAGGAAGCCCGGGCCGTGCGACAGCCTGAAGGCCTGCGTCAAAAAAGCGGTGCGGGACGAGCTGGAGTCGGCCGAGCTGTACAAAGTGATGCTGCTCCAGATCCCGATCCGGGAAGCGTACGATCCGCTGTTCCTCGCCATGCATGACGAGACGGAGCATGCGATCCGGTTCTCGATGATGTACAACGCGCTGTAGCCGGCGGCCGGGTTTCCGGCTGAGATGGAAGAGTTGGGCCGTGAAGTGGAAGAGTTGGGCTGCGAAGTGGAAGAGTTACGAGTTACGTCGCGCGGCGGCGTTCCTTTTTCTGTTGCCGGGGTTCGTCTGTTATACTAATGTCGAACCCTGAAGGAAAAAGGTGAAGTGATTGAATGCATTGTTGACCATTGCCTTGATGGCGGTCATCGGAGCGGTGATCGGGGGCGTGACGAACCATCTCGCGATCAAGATGCTGTTCCGGCCGCACGAGGCCAAATATATCGGCAACTGGCGGGTGCCGTTCACGCCAGGTCTCATCCCGAAGCGGCGCGATGAGCTGGCGACCCAGTTCGGCCGGATCGTCGTGGATTACCTGCTCACACCGGAAACATTCCGCAACAAGCTGTTCACGCCTGCGATGCAGGAGAAGGCGGAGCGCGTGATCCAGGGGATGATCGAGAAGCATCTGTTCAGTGAAGAACGGACGATTGCGGACTGGCTGGATACGGCGGGTGTCCGCGATGCTGATTTGAAGATCGAGCAGGCCGTCCTTAGTCTCGTCGACACGAAGTTCAATGAAGCGAAAGACCGGCTCCTGGACGGGACGGTCGGCGAGAAGCTGCCGGAACGATGGCTTGAGGAAGCGGAAGAACGCCTGCCCGTGATCCGCCGCTACATTGTCGTCCGGGCGATGGACTACGTGTCTTCGGCCGAGGGCAAGGCGACGATCCGGACGATGATCGATGACTTCCTTGAGTCGAAAGGGACGTTCGGCAGCATGCTCCAGTCCATGTTCGGCGGCTCTGACAAGCTCGTCGGGAAAGTGCAGCGGGAAGGGCTGAAGTTCCTGTCCGCCCCCGGCACTGCCGACCTGCTCGACAAGCTGATCGGCGGAGAGTGGGAAAAGCTGAAAGCCCGGCCGATGGAAGAACTCGCCGGCGGGTTCGACTGGGACGGGCTCCTTGTGTCCGTCCGGGGCTATGTGAAGCGGGAGCTGGCGGCCGGGGAACGGCTGGACAAGACGCTCCTCGACTACTGGCCGGACGGCGCGGAGTGGATCCGGGTGAATGTGACGCCGGCATTGACGGCGTTCGGATTCCGCCAGGCGGAGTCGAAGATGGAAGACGCCCTTCGCCGCCTGAAGATCGACCAGATGGTGAAGGAGCAGGTCGACTCCTTCCCGGTCGCAAAGCTCGAAGACCTCGTCCTTGGCATCTCCCGGCGAGAGTTCAAGATGATCACCGTGCTCGGCGCGGTGCTCGGCGGACTCATCGGGATCGTGCAGGGACTTCTCGTCTTCCTTATTAACTGATTGGAGTGAATGAAATGGCAGTGAACATCTACAACGACATCAACAAGCTGGAAGCGACATTCCGGCAGACGGACGAATACGCGGCGCTCGCACAGGCGATCGACGAAGTGAAGGCGGACGAAGAAGCGCTCAAGCTGTTCCAAAGCTTCCGCGACATCCAGATGAACCTCCAGCAAAAGCAGATGTCCGGAGAGGAAATCGGCGGGGAAGAACTCGAGTACGCACAGAAAACTGCACAGCTCGCCCAGCACAACCCGAAAATCGCGGCCATGCTCCAGGCGGAAATGCAGCTCAGCCGCATCGTCGAGGAAGTCAACCGCATCCTCATGAAGCCCGTGCAAGACCTGTATGAAGGCATCTGAATGCTTAAAGAAAAACCGGCTGCGGCCGGTTTTTTGTATGGGAAGAGAGAGGAGAAGGGTGAATCGAACGATTAACTGGCTGAATCGAACGATTAGCCGCTTGAATCGAATGATTACGCCGTCGAATCGAACGATTAACCGTTTGAATCGAACGATTACCTCCGCCGGTCCGGTTTCCCTTATAATTGGGACAAACAACCATGGAGGTGACCGGATGACATTCATCCTCTGGCTCGGAGCGCTGATCATCTTTCTGATCCTCGGCACGGTCCTGAATGTCGTATTCGACATGATGGAGTGGAAGTATTGGTTCATCACATTTGGTCTCGGGCTGGTGCTCAGCATCGTCACCGTCGCTATTTTCGGCTGACGGAAGCAGGACTGCGCACGAGCGGTCTGCTATAATGGTTGGAGATTTTATTCCACTTAAAGCAAGGAGATCGTCATGAAGCCGATTGATATAAAGCAGCAATTTGAACAGGACTGGATCCGGATGTTCCAGAACATCGCCAACCTGTTTTTTGAAGAGACGGAAATGACGCATGGCGGAACCGGAGATGCCGAAGGAGCCGTCCGTGTTTCATTCGCCTGGACGGAAGAAGCGGGAGTCCTCCGCGGCCAAGCGGATCTCCGGGACGAATCGGGGGCGTTCAGCGCCGAATACAGCGAAGAGGCCGCGCACAACGGAGATCCGAAAGCGGAGAAGCGCCAGCTGAAGCGGGTGCTGTCGCATGTGTTCCTCGATGTGCTCGAGCAGTCGACGGGCATCGTCCAGCCGTGGGGCATCCTCACCGGCATGCGGCCGACGAAGCTGTACCACAAGATGCGCAGGGAAGGGCTCACGCACGAAGAGATTTCGGAGCGGCTCGTGACCGAGTACCGGATCGCGCCCGAAAAGATCGAGCTCATGAAGCGGATCGTCGAGCGGCAGCTGAAGATGATCCCCGACCTCGACCGGATCGGCGAGGAAGTGAGCGTCTACATCGGCATTCCGTTCTGCCCGACGAAGTGCGCGTACTGCACGTTCCCTGCGTATGCGATTCCGCGGCGCGGCAACCGGGTGCAGTCGTTCCTTGACGGCCTCCACGTCGAGATCGAGGAGATCGGTGCCTGGCTGAAAGAGCGCGGCATCAAAGTGACGAGCGTGTATTTCGGCGGCGGCACGCCGACGTCGATCGAGGCGCACGAGATGGACGCGCTGTACGAAACGCTGTTCGCGTCATTCCCGGATATCCGGGAAGTCCGGGAAATCACGGTCGAAGCCGGCCGGCCGGACACGATCACGCCGGAGAAGATCAACGTCCTGAAAAAATGGGACATCGACCGGATCAGCGTGAATCCGCAGTCGTACACCGACGAAACGCTGAAGGCGATCGGCCGGTTCCATACCGTTCAGGAGACGATCGACAAGTTCCATCTGTCGCGCAACATGGGCATGAACAACATCAACATGGACCTCATCATCGGCCTGCCGAATGAAGGCACCGAAGAATTCGCCCACTCGCTCGCCGAGACGGAAAAGCTCCAGCCGGAATCGCTCACCGTGCACACGCTGTCGTTCAAGCGGGCGTCCGAAATGACCCGCAACAAAAAGAAATACAAAGTCGCCGACCGCGGAACCGCCGTGAAGATGATGAACATGGCGGAGAACTGGACTGCGGAAAACGGATACGTGCCGTATTACCTGTACCGGCAGAAGAACATCCTCGGCAACCTCGAAAACGTCGGCTACTCCAAGCCGGGCGAAGAAAGCATCTACAACATCGCCATCATGGAAGAAGTCCAGACGATCATCGGCCTCGGCTGCGGCGCCTCGAGCAAATTCGTTCATCCGCAGACCGGCCGCATCACCCAGTTCCACAATCCGAAAGACCCCGCCGCCTACATCCTCAGCTACTCCGAATCGATCGACAAGAAGATCGAAATGCTGGACGGGCTGTTTGGAGAACCGGTGGCGGTGGATTAACACGATCGCAGGAGACGCTAGGCGTGGCGTCCCCTGCGTTTTTTTGCTCCCGGAGGGGCGAATGTTAAGCAAACGGCGCTGAATGTTAAGCAAACTCTCCTGAATGTTAAGCAAACCGTGCTGAATGTTAAGAAAGCCGCACACTCTTCGACGAAATAAAGGGAAACACACACCCGGCAGCGAAACCTTAACTGATGGTGAATGGCTGTTCATTTTAAAAAAGGGGTGTTGTAATAGATGGCATACGAAACGATCCGGCTGGAACGCGACGGGCGCTTGGCGCAGGTCGTGCTGAACCGGCCGAATGCGATGAATGCGATGAACGACACGATGATGAAGGAACTGGCGGATGTGTTTGAGGAATTGAAGGAGGACCGGGAAGTCCAGCTCGTCATCCTCCGCGGCGAAGGCCGGGCGTTCTCGGCCGGCGGCGACATCAAGCAGATGACCGACCCGGACAGTCCGATGGACATCGGGAAAGTGATGGTCGACGTATCCCGTCTGGCAGAGGCGCTCTACACGCTGCCACAGGTCACGATCGCCGCAATCAGCGGAGCGGCGGCCGGTCTCGGCTTCAGCATGGCGCTCGGATGCGATGTGATCATCGCCGAGGAATCGTCGAAGCTCGCGATGAATTTCATCGGCATCGGGCTCGTCCCCGACGGTGCCGGCCACTTCTTCCTGAAGGAACGCATCGGGGTGCCGAAGGCGAAGCAGCTCATCTGGACGGGGGAAGTCATGCCCGCCGAGAAGGCGAACGCACTCGGACTCATCGACGAAATCGTCCCGGACGGCGAAGCCGCCAAGCATGCGGAGTCAATGGCGAAGCAGCTTCTCCAGACGCCGATCGGCGCGATGATCGCCTCGAAGGGAATCCTGCATACGCCGAAACTCGACGAGCTCCGGAGCGTCCTCCAGCTCGAAAGCGACGCCCAGCAGGCGATGCGGCAGACCGCCGACCACCGCGAAGGGATCACCGCCTTCCTTGAAAAGCGAAAGCCCGTCTTCAAAGGAGAATAAACGAAGAAAACCCGTCAGTCCGGTTGAACCGGTCTGGCGGGTTTTTGCGTGGTCCTCAGGAATGGAACAAAAGCAGCTTGCCCATCGGAGACGCAAGCCGGTGTGTTTGATCGGCGAGCCCCTTTTCGTCAAGGATGGCATGCCCCTTCTCTTTCGCCGCGTCGTCGTTCTCTGCTTCGAACGTCTCTTCGGTGATCATTTCACCGTCATGCTTAAAGGCGGTCAGTTTGTACGTCTTCATATCCCATCGCCCCCTTTCCCTGACTTCATTATAAAAGATATTCTGAAAAAATAATATAAAAAGTATGTAAAGGGTACTTGACACTGAATGTAGAGGTAAAGTACACTTTACGTAAAGGGAGCTTTACCTTTCGAACTCACTAAATAGGAGGCGATGGCTCGTATGAGGAGAAGCACGGTCTTTCAGCGGAACCTTCTCGGCGTTTTGGCGGGACTCCTGATTATCTGGGGAGTCATGAGGCTCATCCCCGGTATCCGCACAGGCGAAATTTCATGGGCCGGCAGCCTTCCGCCTTTTCTGATCGCGGTGGCGTTGCTGTCCAACAGGTATTTCCTGCTTCACAGCGAGGGGGAGGATGAGCGATGGAACCGTATAAGGGAACGCGCACTGTCGTTCAGCGCCCTGATTCTTATGGTCTTTCTCCTGCTGATGATTATTGTTCAACTGGGCGGACTCATTCACTTGGATGGGATGGAGACCGCACTGTTCACCCTTTTCTTCCTCGGATTGACGAACCTGATCACGATGATTGTATTGACGAAAAGGATGTAGGAGGGACGCTATGAAAAATGGGACCGTACACGACAAGGGGGTCTACACAGGATTTGCAGTCCTGCTGACTGTATTGTCTGCTGTTTTTTTGAGTGCGAGTATTTTGGGTGGGGCTTTCCCATCGGGTCATGACATCATGTTGGCGGCAGTGGCAATCATGGCATGGTGCCTGTCTGCCCTCCATCCCCATTTTCGAGCCAATGATGAGCGATGGCACCGAATACGCGAACGCGGGATGTTTTACAGTTATTTCATTCTTCTAGGATTCCTTTTGGCCCTGATGGCTGTCTTTTCATTCACGAATTTTGATCTGGATGGGTACAGGACCGTCTCCGTGGTTGCCTCATTCTTGATCTCGTCTGTGTTCCTCACTTTTGTCGTGTTATCGAAAAGGATGTAGGAGGGGGCCATGAAAAATCACATCAAGGATAATCGGGCCGAGCACGGGATGACGCAGGATGCCCTGGCCGAGGCGCTCGGCGTTTCGCGTCAGACGGTCATTTCGCTTGAGAAGGGGCGGTACAATCCGTCGCTCGAGCTGGCATTCAAGCTGGCTGCGGTGTTCGGGTGCCGCATCGAAGATTTATTTGATCCGGAGGAGGATTGACCATGTACGAAGGCTTTGAAATGAGTTCGTTTCTGGCCGGGCTGCCGCTCGGCATGGCCGTTGCGGCCGTCATCTTTTATTTCAGCTGGCGCAAAGGGAAGAAAGAGCGGCGGTTCGATGAGCGGTACAGGAGGATCCATGAGTCGGCGCGCTCGTTTTCCTGGGCGGTGACGACATTCGTCCTTCTGATCGCCTGGGCGCTCGTCATGTTCCTCGAGCCGCCGGGCACAGCATTTTTCGTTCTCATGGCGGTGTATATGCTGCATATGGTTTCATACGGAATCGGCGCGGCCATCGCGTCAAGAAGGAATTGAACCGAAACTTTTAAACTTTCAATCCGTACAAGGATTATGGAAAGGGGCGAGACGATGACGTTGCAACTGGAACATGTCACAAAGAAATTCGGAGATTTCACGGCGGTTGATGATCTGACGCTCAACGTCGGGGAAGGGACGATGTACGGGTTCCTCGGAGCGAACGGGGCGGGCAAGACGACGACATTCCGGATGATCCTCGGACTGCTCACGCCGAACGGCGGAACCGTGCGGTGGAAAGGAAAGCCGATCACGTACGGCACGAGCCATGAGATCGGCTATCTGCCGGAGGAGCGGGGGCTTTACCCGAAGATGAAGGTCGAGGACCAGCTCGTTTTCCTCGGGGAACTCCGCGGAATGAAAAAAAACGATGCCAAGGCTGCGCTGCAAAAGTGGCTTGAGCGCTTTGAAGTGCCGCAGTACCAGAACAAGAAAGTCGAGGAGCTGTCGAAGGGGAACCAGCAGAAGATCCAGGTGATCGCCTCGCTCATGCACAATCCGGAGCTGCTCATCCTCGATGAACCGTTTTCCGGGCTCGACCCGGTGAACGTGGAAATGCTGAAGGGCGCGGTGAAGGAGTTCCGGGATGCCGGGGCGACGATCGTGTTCTCGAGCCACCGGATGGACCATGTCGAGGAGCTGTGCGAGCAGCTCACCATCATCCACCGCGGAAAACAGGTCGTCGAAGGCTCGCTGCGTGATGTGAAGCGGTCGTTCGGCAGGCAGAACGTGCGGATCCGGTCCGATTATGACATCACGGGTCTCCAGTCGGTGTCCGGTGTGCAGAACGCATCTTATGCGCTCGACGGGGCGGTGTTCCAGGTGGCGGATGACGAGACGGCCGACCGGCTGCTGCAGGAGGCGCTGAAGTCCGGACCGGTGCGCCACTTCAGCATCGAAGAACCGTCGCTCCAGGATATCTTCATTGCGAAAGTGGGTGAAGTCCATGCGTGATTTCTGGATCATCTTCAAGCAGGCGTTCGCCACGAAGGCGAAGACGAAATCGTTTATCATCACGACGGCGGTCGTCATCGCGGGGATTTTCCTGCTCGCGAACATCACGACGATCATCGACAAGTTTGGAGGAGACGAGGAAGCGGGCGACACGCTTCCTGTCCTCACGGAAGACAGTGCGCTCGTCACCCGGCTCGGCGACCAGCTGAAGGCGATGGGAGAAGAGACGGTTCCGAAAGCCTCCGATGAAAGCCGCAAAGCGCTGGACAGCCAAGTTAAGGAAGGGGACATCGACGCCTACCTTGTCCTCGCCGCCGGCGACGGCACGATCGACGCCGAATACGTATCGGAAGACTCGATGGAATTCGGGTTCCCGATGATGGTGCAGGAAGCGCTGCAGTCGATTCAGACAGAACTCCGCGCTGAGCAGCTCAATCTGTCCCCTGCCGAAGCGGGTGCGCTGTTCGAGCCGGTCGGCTTCCATCAGACGACCCTGTCCGATTCCGGAAAGACCGAAGAAGAGCTGAACCAGGCGCGCGGGCTCGTGTATGTGCTCATGTTCCTTATCTATTTCGCCGTCATCATGTATTCCAGCATGATCGCGACCGAAGTGGCGACGGAGAAGTCGTCCCGCGTGATGGAGATTCTCATTTCGAGCGTTTCCCCGGTGAAGCATATGTTTGCGAAAGTGCTCGGGATCGGCTCGCTCGGACTGCTGCAGATGGCTTTGTTCGGCGTGTTCGGCTACATCGCGCTCAAGTCATCGTCGGCGATGTCCGAGCTCTCCGAAGGGGCGTTCTCCTTCTTCGGCTTCTCCGACATCAACCCGGCGACGGTTGTGTACGCGGTCATCTTCTTCTTGCTCGGGTACTTCCTCTATGCGGTGCTCGCCGCGCTGCTCGGCTCGCTCGTCAGCCGGACGGAGGACGTCCAGTCGCTCATCATGCCGATGACGATGCTCATCGTGATTGCGTTCATCATCGCCGTCACGGGGCTCGGGACGCCGGACGCTGCGTACGTGAAGTGGACTTCCTACTTCCCGTTCTTCGCGCCGCTCGTCATGTTCCTGCGCGTCGGCATGCTCGACCTGCCGTGGTGGGAGCCGGTCCTGTCGATCGGGATCATGGTGCTGACGATCGCCGTCCTCGGCTGGTTCGGTGCCCGCGTCTACAAAGGAGGCGTCCTCATGTACGGGCCTTCCCGCTCGCTGAAGGACCTGAAGAAAGCCCTCCAGCTCGGGAAGGAATAAAAGACAGTGGAATGAACAGGCAAGTCGCCGGCCGACTTGCCTGTTTTCTTATGGGGATGGATTGAAACTAAAGCTGGAGGCTCCGAAACTAAAGCTGGACGCCCCCCGTACAAAAAGCCTTCCGATCTGCCGTCAACTCTCCCATTCTCCGGCTTTATATGATAGAATAAGAACAAACATTCGGTTATTTGGAGGTGTCCCGATGACAATCCGATTCATCCATGCGGCCGACCTGCATCTGGGGAGTCCGTTCAAGGGGTTTTCCGGCCTTTCCCCGGCGATGCTCAAGGCCGTCCGGGAAAGTACATATACGGCATTCTCCCGGCTTGTCCGCCATGCGGTCGAAACCCGTCCCGACTTCCTGCTGATCGCGGGAGACGTCTATGATGGCGAGGACCGGAGCCTGAAAGCGCAGGAGGCGTTCCGGCAGGGAATGGCAGAACTGGAGGAGGCCGGCGTCCCGGTGTTCGTCTCACACGGGAACCACGATCATCTCGCCGGCTCGTGGGTCCGTTTTTCATTGCCCGGGAACGTCCGAGTGTTCGGCCCGGACGTCGGCACCCATTCTCTCGACGTGCGCGGCCGGAAAGTGAAGATCCACGGGTTCAGCTATCCGGAGCGGCATGTGCCGGATCCGGTCATCGGCAAGTACCCGGAAGCTGCAGCGGACGGCGCCGTCCACATCGGGATGCTCCACGGAAGCGTCCGCGGCGACGAGGCGCATGATGTGTATGCGCCGTTCACGACCGGGGAGCTTCTCGCAAAAGGCTATGACTACTGGGCGCTCGGTCATATCCATCAAAGAAGCCTGCTGAGCGAACAGCCGCCCGTCGTGTATCCCGGCAACCTGCAGGGACTGCACCGGAAGGAGACCGGTCCGAAGGGGTTCTATGAAGTGACGCTCGGCGACGGCCGTCCGGAACTTGAATTCATCAGAACATCAGCACTCATATTCGGACGGGTAGACGTCCCGTGCGGCGGAGTGAGACATGCGGACGAGTGGATCTCCCGGTGCATGGATGCACTCGGGGGCTTCCGGTCAGAAAACGGTCCGTGCATCGCGGACGTCGTGCTGTGCAGGATCGGACCTGAGACGGAGTCGATGTTCGCGGGCGCCCCCGACGAGGAATGGCTGGAGTTCCTCCGGGAAGCGGCGGAGGCGAAGTTCCCGGACGTCGGCATCCACAGGCTGACCTTCAGGCGGGATACCGGGGCGGCCCCGGGAACCGGTCTCTTGCGCGACATCTTGGAGGAACTGGACGGCTGGGAAGAAGACGACTGGAAGACCGTCCTCGCCGACCTGTACGGCCACCGGCAGGCGTACCGCTTCACGGAACGCCTTGATGCCGGTCTCGCCGGCGAACTCAAAGAAGAAACGGAGCGCCTGCTTGCCGCGGGGCTCGGAACAGGGGGCACTGCGGAATGATGAGGATCAACAAGCTCGTCATTTACGGATTCGGCAAGCATACGGACGTCACGGTCGAACTCGCGGACGGGATTAACGTGCTGCACGGCGGCAACGAAGCGGGGAAGACGACGATGCGGCAGTTCATCCTGCACACACTGTTCGGCTTCCC
This sequence comes from Bhargavaea cecembensis, assembly GCF_000826125.2. GTDB lineage: Bacteria > Bacillota > Bacilli > Bacillales_A > Planococcaceae > Bhargavaea > Bhargavaea cecembensis_B. The sequence goes on along the minus strand of NZ_LN651371.1, from coordinate 168,857 downwards.
GCAGCGGAACACGAACCTGCTACGGTATGAACCGAAAGCCGGCGGTGCCTACGGCGGCCGGCTGCATCTCACGGATCCGGAGTACGGGCCGTGCGTGATCGAACGGGTGTCCGGCAGGTCTGCAGGCGAAGTGACGGTCCGGCTGGCGGACGGCCGCGAAGGGGGAGAGGAGCTTCTGGCCCAAATCCTGAGGGGGCATGACCGCCAGTCGTTCGAGTCCGTTTTTTCGTTCTCCCTCATCCAGCTTCAGGAGATCGGACACATGAACGAAGAAGAGCTCGGCCGGGCGCTCATCGCTTCCGGCACAACCGGTGCGGATGACCTCGCCGCATTTGAAACGAAGCTGCAGAAGGAGCTGGACGGACTGTTCAAGAAGTCGGGCCGTGTGCCTGCGGTGAACGCCCTTCTCGGCGAACTGCGTGACATGGAAGAGGAACTCGCCGACTGCCGGAAGAAGGCGGAAGGCTATGCCCCCATGAAGGAGAGATCGGCGGAGATCCGGCGCCGGCTCGAGGAACTGGCGGAAGAAAACGGCTCGCTTGAAAGGCGCCGACGCCGGCTGCTCCTCATGCGGCAGGCCCTCCCGCTTGAATCCGCCCGCAGGCAGACCCGGCGGGAACTTGATGAAATCGGGGAAGCCCCGTTCCCGCAAGACGGGGTCCGACGATATGAATCATTGAAGGACAAGGCCCTGGCGGCCGGTGCAGCCGGCACTTCGCTGCGGGAGCGGATCGGGAAGCTGGAAGAGGCCATGCCGGAGGAGCCTTCCGGAGAGCTGGTGTCCGGCGTGAAAGCGGCGCTTGCCGAGGAATCCGCCTGGCATGAAGCGAAAGCGGCAGCGGCGAGGGCCGGGGAGGCGCTGTCCGAACTCGGCGGGATCAAGGCTGGCCTGCTCGGACGGCTCGGCTTGTCCGGCTCCCGTGCGGAATCGCTCGTCCATGCCGATGCCTCATTAAAGAAGGAAGAGGAACTGCATGCCCTGACCTCGCGCCGGTCTGCGGCAGGTGAAAACCGGCGCATGCTGGCCGGGCGCCTTGCAGACAAGGAAGCGGAGCTGGCACGGACCCGTGAACAGCGGAAGCATCTGGAGTCGGCCGGCCCGGATGACCGGGAAATGGAACGGGCCGCCGCCTGGCCGGGTATCCGCCGGAAGCTTGCCGCCATCGAAGCAAAACGGAAACCGGGAACAGCCGGGAAATCCCCGGTCCTGATCCTCGCGGCGCTCGGCGTGCTGCTCGCAGTCATTGCCGTGTTCACGCGTCAGTGGCTGCTGCTCCCGGCCGGCCTGCTCGTCGCCGCTTCCGCCTACCTGTTCAGGGACCAAGGCGGAAAGGACGGACTCACCATCGAGGAACAGCGCCTCCTTGACGAGTACGGCGGGCGGGAGGATGACATGGACCGGCTGGCCGACCGGGTGCGCCGCCACTTCGCCGAGCTCGACCGGGCGACGGAGACGGAAGAACGGCTGCACGCGGAGAAAACCGGCCTGCAGGAAAAGCTCACTCAGGCGGAAGCGGATCTGTCGGATTCGGAAAAGGAGCTGATGGCATTCGTCGCCGGCTACGGCATCACGGGGCTTCCGTCCGCGGCGCTCGTGCCGGAGCTGTTCCGGCTCGTCCGCGAGACCCAGGAAGCCTTCCGCAGGGAACAGGCCGAACTGCAGCGCAGGGACCAGGCCCTCCGGAAGATGGAGGGAATCCGGCAAACGATCAGCGGGCTGCTCGGCGGGCCTGCCGCGGATGACCTGCTGTTCGGGAAACTGAAAGACCTGGATGCCGGCATTTCTTCGGCAGAGTCAGAACGCGCCCGGATGCTAGCCGAGCTGGGCAACCTGGAGGAAGAGCTTCGGGAGAACGAAACATACTTGCAGCAGATCCGCGAACAGGCAAGGGGACTGCTGAAGGAAGCGGAAGTTTCCGACGAGGCCGGATTCTACAAGGCGGCCAGTCAGTCGGCGCGGAAAGCGGAGCTGGAGAAAGAGCTCGCCGCGGCCGTCCGTCAGCTCGGATCGCTCGGCCGTCCGGAATTCGAAGGAGAGCCCGACGACGCAGCTCTTGCGGAAGAACTGGAACAGTGTTCGGACACTCTTGAAAAACTTGCGCAGGAGCGCGACCGCCTTCTCGGGGAGCGGGCGGACCTCGAAGCGAAGATGGATCATCTCCTCACAGACCGGGCATATGATGAACGGCTGCAGGAATTTGAAATGAAGAAGGCGGAGTTCCGGAGGCTTTCACGCAATTGGGCCGCCCGGAAAGCAGCAGCCGCCGCCATCGGCCGGACAGTCGGCCGGATGAAGGAAGAGACGCTTCCGGATGCGGTCAGCCGGGCAGGCCGTCTGTTCGCCCGGCTGACGGGCGGGGCATACAGCGCGCTTGTCCTCGGAAGCGACGGCCGGTTCACGGCGGAAAACCGGAGCGGCATGCGGTTTGCGATCCACGAACTGAGCCAGGCGACGAAGGAACAGGCTTATATTTCCCTCCGCCTGGCACTTGCCGGGACGCTGCAAGAGCAGGCCCCGTTCCCGGTCATCCTGGACGACCCGTTCGTCCACTTTGACCGGGAGCGCCTGGGCCATATGGTAAACTTGATGGAAGAATTGAAGACCAATCATCAGTTCCTCTACTTCACTTGCCACGAAAACATGGCCGGGGCATTCAAAGACGCCGCGGTCATCGACGTTGCGGGAACGGGGAGCGGGAAGGGTGTGTTGCAGACATGAAAGGAATCGGAGTATGCAAGCCCGGCGACCGGGTGGACCTGTATCTGCTCATCAAGCAGGCGACGAAAGGAACGACGAACCAGGGGAGCCCGTTCATGACGCTCATCCTGCAGGACAAGACGGGGGATATCGAGGCGAAGCTGTGGGACGCGAAGGAAGAGCATGAACAGATCTATCAGCCGGCCTCGATCGTCCGGGTCGGCGGCGAAGTCCAGGACTACCGCGGCCGCACCCAGCTCCGCATCAAGAGCATCCGGCCGGCGAAGCCGGAAGAGCCCGTCCAGATCGCCGACCTCGTCCCGAGCGCAAAGAAAAGCAAAGAGGAACTGTACGAGGAGCTGTCGCCGTTCATCTTCGAGATCGTGAACCCGAACATCCAGCGGATCACGCGGCATCTCCTGAAAAAGCACCGGGACGCCTTCCTCGTCTATCCGGCCGCGACGAAAAACCATCACGACTACGTCTCCGGGCTCCTCGACCACGTCGTGTCCATGCTCAAGCTCGGCCAGGCGCTCTGCGGCCTGTATCCGACATTGAACAAGGACCTCCTGTACGCTGGGATCATCCTGCATGACGTCGGCAAAGTCGTCGAGCTGTCCGGCCCGGTCGGCACGGTCTACACGGCCGAGGGCAACCTGCTCGGCCACATCTCCATCATGGTGAACGAAATCGCCATGGCCGCCGCGGAGCTGGAGATCGAAGGAGAAGAAGTCATGCTTCTCCAGCATATGGTCCTGTCGCACCACGGCAAGGAGGAGTGGGGGAGCCCGAAAAAACCGATGCTGAAGGAAGCGGAAATCCTCCATTACATCGACAACATCGACGCCAAGATGAACATGCTCGACCGGGCGCTCGCCAAGACCGCCCCCGGCGAATTCACCGAGCGGCTCTTCCCGCTCGACAACCGGCAGTTCTACAAACCGGCGATCGAGTGAATCAATAAAAAGCAGCCGTGGATGCCTGTCGTCCGCGACTGCTTTTTTTATACAAAAAAAGCGGCTCCCGAAAGCGGGGGCCGCGTTTTGCACACATTATTTCTTGGCGTCTTTCGCAGGGCCGTAGAACTGGTCGAGGGCGCCTTTGAGGCCGTCGTCTTTGATCTTGATGTCCGCGTCGATGAGGAGCTGGGAGATCTTGTCCATGAGCTTGTCCTGATCGGCTTTCTTCATCGTCAGCTCTTCCTTGATCTCATCCCGCTCTTTGCCTTCCGCCGGGTTCTCTTCGGCGTCCCGCTTCTCAAGAACTTGGATGATGTGATAGCCGAAATCGGACTTCACAGGATCGCTGATTTTCTTCGGCTCGAGGGTATAGGCCGCGTCGGTGAATTCCTGGACCATCTTGTCCGGACCGAACCAGCCGAGGTCGCCGCCGGTCTGCTGGGCTGCTTCTTCGGTGGAATATTCTTTCGCGACTTCCGCGAAGTCCGCGCCGTCCTCAAGCTTCTTCTTCACTTCCTGGGCGGTTTTTTCGTCGTCCACGAGCACGTGCTGGGCATGGATTTCAGTTTTCGCCCGATCGATGTACGTGTCGATTTCCTCGTCGGACACTTTCACGCCGTCCGTGAGGGCCGCCTGCTGAAGCTTGTTCAGGTACATCATGTTTTTGTAGCTTTCTTCGTTGTAGCCGTTTTGGGCCAGGAAGGCGTCAAAGCTGTCTCCCATTTCTTCCTTGCTCTTGTCGAACTCTTTGTCGATCTCTTTTTTGTCGACATCGTATTTATCCTCAAGGACTTTCTGGATGACCATAAGGCTGAGGGCCTGGTCGCCGACGGAGTCCTTCATTTCGTTATAAAACTCTTGCTGCGTGATGTCCCCGGCCTTCGAAGTGACGATCGCTTCTTCGCCGCCGTTGTTGCTGCAAGCCGAAAGGGCCAGGACGGAAGCTGCGATGGTGGCTGCCATGATGGATTTCTTCATTCTCTTCTCCCCTAACTGTAATCTAAACAGGTTTAAATATACCATAAAAACGTCTGTTAAACAAAAAGGTTCCCGCTATTGCCCACAGGTCCCGTCTCCCCGTGCATACGATATCGGGAGAGAGGAGGTGATCACATGAGCGGAGGGTACAACTACGGCGGCGGCTTCGCCTTGATCGTCGTCCTTTTCATCCTGCTGATCATCGTCGGTGCAGCCTACGTATACTGATCGGAACGATTGAAGATGAGACGGCCGTGACGCCTGCCGGCAAGGCCGGAGCCCGTCCATCAAAAACGTCCATCCGCCCGGCAATGGGGCGGATGGACGTTTATTTTCCGTTGTCGCGATCAAGTCACCGTGGTCAGGATTTCGACGAAAAACGAAATGATGAGGATCGTGATCAAAATATTGACGGTCCGGTAGATTTTCGGCTGTTTTTCCTCCGGAATCTCCCTGGACTCGCAAAGGGCATAGGTCATCTTATTGATCTGGAACAAGTAAAAGATCGAAAACAGGATGGTAATCAGAATGATCATCCCGGCTTCCCCCCCTCTGACTATTGTTAAAGCATAACAGAAGGCGGGTCAAATGAAAACCTCAATCTGCGAACGGGACGAGGATCTCATAACCGCCGTCCGTCTCTTCAATGTAGCTGGCTTTCGGCGAGCGGGAGAGGTTCTTGACGTAAATCAGGTCGATCAGGCACATCCCGCAATGATAGGCGAGCAGGATGACGAAGTAATGCGTGAACGCCGGGAACAGGACGCCGCCCGCGATGAAGAGCGGGTTGAGCGTCAGGAACGGCATGATGAGCGAAATGGCAAACCGCTGTTTCGGGATCGGCTCGCGCACCTGCAGCTGGATGACCGGGAAGACCGGCCAGTCGCGGTTCACACACATGCGGATCCGTCCCCGGTACCGCCAGAGGACGGCATAGTGGATCGCTTTGTGCACCGGATACAGCAGGACGACCATCACCAGAAAGAGCGGGAAGAGCGAGTCGGTCAGCGCCCCGTCATGGATCAGATTGAAACTGACATATGAAATGATGAATACCGCCACCATGATCATCGACGACAGAAGGAACAGCCTGCTCAGTCCATAATGCTTTTTCACGTTGATGGTTTTCCAGCAGTGCATCGGTTGCATCTCCTTTGCGTTACCGTTTAGGACGATACATACAGTACTGCGATTCAGGGAAAAAATCAACCTTAAAACACAAAAAAATTAAAGGGCCTCGCCAACCTCTTCATCATCCGGCTCACTGCGCTGCTTGGACGACAGTTTCCCGTCCGTTTCCTCAAACATTTCATCCATGTTCTTGAAGCCCCGCTCGAAGATTTCCATGAAATCGCTTCCGTAAATGTTCCGGATGACCGCCATCAGTTCGATGAACTCTGGGAACCGGCCGTAAAGCTTTTTCAGCGGGAGTGAGCCCTCCAGGAAAGTATGTTCCGTATCATAATAATGTTCATTGATCTGCTGGAGGAGCGCTTCGCCTTCGGGTGTCACTTCAACATACGTACTGCGCTTGTCTTCCTCCCGCTTCGAGAAGGAGAGATACCCCCGCTCCTCCAGCTTTTTCGAGAAGTTGAATGCAGTCGACACATGCATGACACCGAACTTCGCTACTTCCGAGATGGTCGCGCCCTGCAGGTGGCAGGAGATCCAGAGGATGTGATGTTCGTTGATGTTGAGGCCGAACGGCTTGATCCATTGCTGCCAGTCTTTCTCCACGGCTTTCCAGAGGGCTTTCGACAGCTGGGCGATGCGCTGGCTGTAAATCATCGCCTCTTTCAGCGTGTAAGGTTGTTCGCTCAATTCCTCACCTTCTTTCTCAATGTTCGGATTCTTTATCGTTATTATATCAATAAAGTTTGAAAGAAAGAAGGAGAGTTTTCAAATTTTCGCGCATTCGGTCTGAAACAGAAGAATCGAGGTGCGAAACATTGAAAATACCGTCGAACGGCGAAAAAATGAAGACGACGACCGTTGCTTTTTAATATTTCCGGCTGATAAAGTCCAGGCTGAGTCCCGGAACAAAAAGAAAACCGTCCTCCGGGTTTCCGGAGGGACGGTCCGTGTTACTTTTTCTGTGTGGCGGCGACGGCCTGTTCAAGCTCGGCCATCGAGGTCTGGATCTGCTGGATCCTTTTTTGGATGCGATCCCGGTTGGTTTCGGTGTCGCGATTCCATTCGTCGATCGATTCTTTCAGATCATCTTTCATTTCCGGAATGCGCGCTTTCGCTTCATCCGCGAGATGCTTGACGGAGTTTTTCAATTCCATCGCTTTTTCTTTGACGTCGTCCATTTTCTCCTTCATGTCATCGGATGTGCTTTTGACCGATTGTCTGAGTTCCTCTCCCGACTGGGGGGCGGAAAACAGGACGGCCGCCGCACTTCCGACGGCACCGACGGCGAATCCGAGGAAAAATGATGATGCTTTCATGGGGGCACTCTCCCTTCTCTGCTCTATCTAAGTATTCCTTTCCCTTCTTTTATTAAAACATGGGCAAAAGGGAGCAGGCAACGGAAAACAAAAAGCCCCGGCGGGTGGGCCGGGGCTGTCGATTGGCTGAATCAGTGTGTTGGCGCCGTCTGATAGGCGGACCGCTTGGCGAGCTGCATGACGATCGGGTAGATGATGAAGAACGCGACGCCGTTCATCACGATGGCCGGCAGGACGACCGATACGAACAGGATGCTGAACGGGAAGTCCGCACCGAGCGCGAAAATCGCGACCGACAGGAAAATGGTCCCCGACAGCAGCGTGCCGAGCCCGGCGAGTACGGTTGCGGCCGGCAGCTTGCCGGCGAACCGGCCGAGTGCCATGACCACTGCGAAGAAGACGAGCCCGGTCACCGTCTTATCGATGACGTTTGGGATGAATCCGCCCGGGAATGTCGTGAACAGTCCGGACAGGACGCCGGTCGCGAGCGACAGGACGATCACGCTCTTCATATCGCGGAACAGCAGAATGCCGATGAACATCATCGTCAGCATGAAGTCGGGCTTCATGCCCCCGCTGAATCCGGGGATCACCATGTACAGCGCCGTGCCGATTCCGATCAACAGGGCCATCAATACGAGATTTTTTGTTTTCATTGCTCATCTCTCCTCAACTGGACTCTTATTTTTTGCCGCCCCCTGCGTGCCCTCTTGGCCGCAGGCGGGTTGCGTAGTAAGATACTACCACTTTATTCTGATAATATCAAGCGTTACTTTTCAAGACGTGCCGCGATGTCGCCGGCGATTTCCTGTAGCCGCTCCTGCGGATACTCCTGTTCCTTCGTCTCCCACTTGAGCCCAAAGCCGTCCGTCTGGCGGTCATAGCGGGGGATGAAGTGAAGGTGGAAGTGGTAGACGCTCTGGCTTGCCGCCGACCCTGTATTGTTCAGGAGGTTCATGCCGGCCGGCTCAAACTCCGCCTTGAGTGCGTTTGCGATCTTCGGCGCAACCGCGAACAGGTTTGCCGCTTCTTCCTCGCTGAACTCATAGATGTTCTCGCGGTGGACCTTCGGGATGAGGAGGACATGTCCCTTCGTCGTCGGCATGATGTCCATGAACGCCAGGACGTTGTCGTCTTCATACACCTTCGCGGACGGGATCGTGCCTTCGGCAATCTTGCAGAAAATGCATTCAGTCATCGGTCAACAGCTCCTTTTTCATATCCTAACAACAGTCTATCATATATTCAGAAAACGGAGGACAGGCAGTGCGGGCAAAAAGGAATCCGGTTTGTTAAAATGGAGGGAAGAATGGGGTGTGGACATGAACGTATTGGAAGTAGATCATATCACCGGCGGCTATACGCGCAAGCCGGTCCTTCACAACCTGTCGTTCCAGGTCGCGCCGGGCGAGCTTGTCGGCCTGATCGGGTTGAACGGGGCAGGAAAGAGCACGACGATCAAGCACATCATCGGCCTCATGGAGCCGATCGAGGGGTCAGTGCGCATCAATGGCACGTCCTTTCATGAAGACCCGGACAAGTACCGGAGTGCGTTCTCCTATATCCCGGAGACGCCGGTTCTCTACGATGAACTGACGCTGCGGGAGCACCTGGAGTTGACGGCGATGGCGTACGGTTTGCCGAGCGACGTATTCGAGGCAAGGTCCGCGGCTCTTCTTCGCGAATTCCGGATGGAGAAGCGGCTGCGCTGGTTCCCGTCGCACTTTTCCAAGGGGATGCGCCAGAAAGTGATGATCATGTGCGCGTTCCTCGTGAATCCGTCGCTGTACATCATCGACGAGCCGTTCGTCGGCCTCGATCCGCTCGGGATCCGTTCGCTGCTCGAGCAGATGAGCGAGAAGAAGGCGGAGGGGGCGTCGGTGCTCATGTCGACGCATATCCTCGCGACGGCCGAGAAGTACTGCGACCGGATCCTGCTCCTGCATGAGGGCCGGCTGCGGGCTTCCGGGACGATGGATGATTTGCGCAGTCAGTTCGGCATGCCGGGCGCGTCGCTTGACGACCTGTACATCCGGATGGCGGAGGAGCCGGACGATGGGCAGCCTGCGTGACGTGTGGCGCAGCCGCTTCACCCGCTACATGGAGGAGCTGCAGCGCTACATGAAATTCGTCTTCACCGGGCACCTCGCCATCGTCCTCGTGTTCCTGCTCGGCGCGGGCGGCTTCGCCTACAGCAATTGGCTGAAGGAAGTGCCTGCAGACTTCCCGGCCGCGCCGCTCGCCGGCATCCTGCTCGGCTTGATCCTCGCCTACGCGCCGCCGGTCACCCTGCTGAAAGAAGCGGACGCCGTGTTCTTCCTGCCGATGGAGAGGCAGCTCGGCGATTATATGGAGGGGGCACTCAAGTGGACGGGCGCATCCGGGCTGTTCCTGCCGGTCGCGGTGTTCGTCGTGTTCATCCCGCTTTTGAATGCGGTGTACGGCCTGAAGGGGCTGGCGCTGCTCGCGATTGTGGTCGGGGTTGGAGCGCTTCATCTGTGGAACGTGCGGACCGAGTTTGCGCACCGCTGGGCGGATCAGGGTGAGGGCGTCTGGTTGGACCGGATCATCCGTTTCATCCTGTCGGCCGCCCCGCTAACGGCCGCCCTCTGGGGCAAATGGTGGCTCGGCGTCCTGCTGCTCGTGCCGGCGGGTGTATACGGCGTGCTGAAGCAGCGCTCGATGAAAGGGGTGCCGTTCCCGTTTCTGCACTTCATCGAACTGGAAAATGGCCGCATGACCCGTTTTTACCGCTTCGCCAATCAATTCACCGACGTCCCGCATCTGCGGGGGGCTGTCCGCAGGAGAGGCTGGCTCGACTGGGTGTATGCACGGATTCCGTTCAGCCGGAAAGGCGCGCCGCGGTATCTTGCCGCCCGGACGTTCATCCGCAGCGATGACCTGTTCAACCTGTGGGTGCGGCTGACGGTGCTGTCCGTCCTCGGAGCAGCGTTCATCCCGATCCCCGTCGCATCAGGGATATTCAGCGCCGCACTCGCATTCGCCTGCGCCTACCAGCTCCGCGACGCGCTCGCCGGCTCCCCGGAATTCCGGCTGGACCGCCTGTATCCGCTGCCGTCCGGTGCCAAAGCCGCCGCCGCTCGCGGAACCGTCCGCCGGGCACAGGCTGTCCAGGCGGTCCTCGTGATCGCGGCGGCGTCATTCCAGTTCGGATTCGGGTTTGTGCCGATCCTGCTTGGACTGACGGTGTATGTGGTGTCCGAAGTGACGGTCAGATTTACCGGGAAATGAATATCAAGAGATGCGAAGCCGCGGATGGCTTCGCATTATTTTTTGGTATTAGTGAATGATCACACCTTCAAGTAGGTTCTGCGTGGGCCGGCCGGGATGCAACTCTGATCACTCGGAGGAGAACTTGCGTCACTTGCCGTGAAACTTGCGTCACTCGAGGCCAAACTTGCGTCACTCGTCTCCCGGCATGAAATAAAAGCTGGTCGAAGTCACTCCCGGCTTGCGCAAGTAATAAAAAATACAATAGAAAAGAGTCCTGATCAAAAAGGACTCTTTTTTGCCTTTTATTTTTCATAACCTAGTATTTCACCTTTCAACTCGGAATTTGGGATCAGCCCGAAATCTTTGCTGTCAGATCCCCGCCACCACTGATCAACCAATACAAACACGGTCTCGTCTTTTACATCAACCGGCTCCATACGGGTCTGAAAGTATTCTTTCATTGCTGCAGAATCATAATTTTCCTTCGGTGTTTTCTCAAAGTATTCTTTTTCCCCAACTCCTCGAACGCTTGCTGTTCCGTAAAACGTATCCAGCTTCCGGCCGTCAATGAACACCTGGCCCTTTTTAATCTCTACAGTTTCCCCGGGCAGCCCTACGACTCTACCGATGTGTTCATCCTGATCATGCTCATAGTAAATAATATCGCCCCTTTCGAGAGGTTCAATATTCTTCGAGACGACAAGTTTCCCGTTCACCTCAGTATCGAGATTATGATTCCCCCGATCCATCGAATCAACTGACCATTCAAGTGAAAAGGTGTGGTCATCTTGGCTGACCTCTTTGAGTGATTCCTCGGTTTTCAGATCTGTCATCGCCTCACGCTCACCAGCGATCCCCGTGCACGCCGCCAAAACTAAACTTAAAGAAACCGCGGTCAAGGCTAAAATTCTCCTTATTCTGCTCACTCCTCCTAAAATGACCTTTGGTCAATGTATTAGACGCTTTGTGCCCCTATCCCTTTAATAAAGGATGGTATTTCCTGACGAAAGAAAAGACGCTTCCAAACCACCGGGGAAGCGTCCGCTTTGAAAATCAAAAAATCTTTTTCATTTACCCCTTAACCGGTCCGCGTTCGCAAAGCCGATGTCCGTATCGACCGTGCCGCTCACGGTTTCCCGTTCAAAATTCTCCCCTTTGAGCCAGCGCCCGAAATCGAAGGCGACCGGCTCGGTGTCGCCTCCGAGGGCGAACCAGGCGGTGAGTGTTTCGGGGAAGTAGGCGGATGTGTGGATCGTGCCGGCCCAGCTTTTGTAGTTGTCGGCGAAGACGCCGCGTTCCCGGTCGTTCAGGAGGCGCCAGGCCGCCCGGGCATCCGAGAGGGCGGCAGGTTCGGATTCCATCGTCTCCAGCCGTTCGATGGAGTCTTTCAGGTAATGCCGGTTTTCGCCTGTCTGCACTTCGAAATGGTTCGAGCAATACGGAGACTCCCGGACGGTGACGCCTCTCGGGCCGGCTTCGACGAGCGCCCGGCGGCCGTCCTTGTCGAGCAGGTTGTAGCTGAACGAGCCGCGGTGGGGGAGTTCGTGCAGGAGCCGGACCGCGTCGTCCACGTTTGTGCAGGTCTCCAGGAGGATGCGGCCGACCATCCAGCAGACGAATCCGTCGCCGGGCTTTTTCCGGTTGGTGAAGTTGTACGCCATCGCGAGGCCGCTTTCGTTCAGGCCGTCCATCCGGCCCGTGATCCGCTGGGCCGGTCCGATGACGGCCTGTCCGCCGTCCGTCGGCTGAAAGGCGGCATAAAGTCCTTCGTACGTATTCGGATGGAAGTCGTAATTGCGGGCGATGAACCCTTCGCCCGTGATCGTCGAGCAGCCGGCCCGCGGGATCTCCGAGCGGTAGCCGCCGAAGTCGCGCAGCACGTCTTCCATTGGGAGGGCGAGCGCATCCCGCAGGCCGCGGAGCTCCTCCCAGACACCGGGGGCATATGTCCGGAAGACGGCTTCCGCTTCACTTGCGTCAATCCGGAACCGCGGCTTCCGGATTTTCCATGAGCTCTGCCGGTTATGAAGGGTCAATGAACCCCGCAGCCGCTCGCCTTGAAGAGACCCGAAGTCATAATGGGTGCCGCGGAACTGGATGATGTCGCTGTGGATTTCTTTCATGGTCTTCATTCCTTTTGTGATCAGACATTCTCTTCTCATCTTGCCCTTGTCTTTTCACCGGGTCAACTCATGGATCCTTATACCTAAAACAGGTTTATCGATAACTGAGTTCATGCTATTCTGAATGTTGGGGGTGAAAGGGATGATCAAGGAACTTGGTTCTGTCATCGTCATTTGGCTGGTCGCGTTCAGTTTTCTGTTGCTGATTGTCCTCATGCCGACAGAGGTGAAATTCGTCGAAGGGAATGCCTTCCTGAAGTTCGAAGGAGTCACTTATCAATACAGCCTGGAAGCGCATATAGCAAACATTCGTGAGTTCTTTTCACTGCTCGTCGCCCATCCCGGATTCGGAGGGGTGGAGGGCGGTCCGTCTTCAATGGAGATCCTGCAGCGGTTCGGGCGGAGTCTGGCTTTGATCGTGCCGGCTGTCGTCGTCGCCCTTATTGCCGGGATGGCGAAAGGGATTTTGGATTTCCTCCATAAAGAGAGAAAAGGAGGAATGGCAAGCCGCTGGGTGACGTTCGGTTTTCTTTCGATACCGGACATCGTCATCATCGTGTTCGTCCAAATCGGCCTTTTGACAGCCATCTCCAAAGGATGGATTCCTCATATTGAGCTTTATGGCCACGACTCCATGGCGCAGACAATACTGAATATCCTGTTCCTCTCTGTTTATCCGACCGTTTTTATCGCGAACGCCACTTTCAGGGCACTCCGTGACCAAGAACATATGGACTATGTACGGACGGCCCGATCCAAAGGGACCCATCCGTTTAAAGTGTTGTATGTACATATGCTGAAAAACGGGATCATTCCTATTTTGGCGCAGGCGGACATGATGATCCTATATATCCTGTCCAATCTGCTCATCATCGAGGTGTTCACCAATTACCGGGGAGCCGCTCTTTATTTGTACGAAGCGCTCGGCGATCCGACCAAGTTCTCATTCGGTACGCTGATCACCGGCAACACATTTGCCATCGCCGGCTATTTGTTTTACTTCACTCTGTTGGTCCTGGCGATGAAAATCATCTCGGGACTGGCCAAATATAAGCTGGATGTCCGCGGAAGGGAGGGGACCCTTTGAATAAAACATTGACGATCGGCTTGCTGATGACCGGCGTGATTATGATCCTGGCTTTGTTCGGTCCCCGACTCCCCGGAATTGATGCGGAACTAGAACAAACCATCCTGATCAAAACGGATGAGGGAAAGCTCCTTGCACCGCCCTACGAACCATCCGGGGACTTCGTGATCGGTTCTGACCGGAAGGGAGTGGATCTCTTATCCAGAATCGTGATCGGAACCCGGGAGACTCTTCTGACCGTCCTGGGCATCGTGCTGGTACGGGCAACTGTGTCTTTGATCCTTGGCATCGGTTCGTTTTATACCCGTGTCGGATCAGTGCTCCTGAAGGTATGGGAGGCCGTCTTTTCATTCATGCCGACGATTATCATCGTGGTTTTGCTGTTGGCGATCCCGCCGATCATGTTTTCGCCCAACCGCCTTGTTCTTTCAGCGCTGATCATCGCTTTAGCCGAGACGGGCAGACTGGCGGAATTCATCAGGAGCAAGATGGTTGAACTCAGCAATGAAACCTATATGGAGGCGGCGATTGCCAGCGGAGGAAGCCGCCTTGGCATGTTCCGCAGATATTACAGTCCGATGATCGGGCGAGAACTCGGCGGGATCCTGGCCCGTGAAGCCGGCCGTGTGATGTTCCTGCTGGCACAACTGGGCGTGATCGGTGTATTCATCAATCAGATGTTCATGTCTCAGGAAATCCGCGGGACGTATGCGGCAGTGGAAACATCGGATGCCTGGCCGGTGCTTCTGCTCGATCTGCAGAAAGATTTGCGGATGGCGCAATGGATTCCGGTATCCGCTCTGGCGTTCATCACCTTTGCCATCATCAGTTTTCTACTGCTCGCGGATGGCCTTGAAAAGAGAAGGGCGGAGCGGCTCGGAAGCCGTGGATAAAAAATCCCCGATGCCTGTGCGGGCAACGGGGATTTTCGTGAAGGGAGTTATTCTTGATAACCGGTCGCGGCGGCACCGAGTGCTTTGGCGGCGACGAGCAGGGCACGCTCATCGATGTCAAAGCGCGGGTGGTGGTGCGGGTATGGTTCTTCCAACATCGCACCGGTGAAGAAGAACGTGCCCGGCACTTTTTCGAGGTAGTAGGCGAAGTCTTCGCCGCCCATGTGAGGAGCTGTTTCGCGCGCTTCCACGCCCGGCAGCTCTTCCTTGATGACCCGTTTCATGAACGCCGTTTCGGCCTCATGGTTCACGACGGCCGGATAGCCCCGGACGTAGTCGAGTTCGATTTCGCAGTCGCCGGCAATCGCGGCGCCTTCGACAACACGGGCGATCTCGCGTTCCATGAGGTCGCGGATTTCCGGCTTGAAAGTCCGCACGGTTCCGGCAAGATAAGCGGAGTCGGCGATGACGTTGAACGCGTTTTCCGCGACGAACGAACCGACGCTCAGGACGGCGGACTCGATCGGGTCGACCCGGCGGGAGACGAGCTGCTGGAGATTCGTCACGAGCTGGGCGCCGATTACGACGGCGTCCTTCGTCTGGTGCGGATTCGCGCCGTGGCCGCCGCGTCCCTGGACCTTGATCTCGAAACGGTCGGCCGCAGCCATGACCGGGCCCGTCCGGTATTCGATCGTGCCGAGCGGCGTGAGGGACCAGAGGTGTGTGCCGAAGATGGCGTCGACGCCGTCGAGGCAGCCGTCGGCAACCATCGAGACCGCTCCGCCCGGTGCATATTCCTCTGCGTGCTGATGAATGAGGACATATTCGCCGGCAAGCTCATCGCGAAGTTCGTGAAGGGCTTTGCCGAGCGTCAGGAGGGTGGCCGTGTGGCCGTCGTGTCCGCATGCATGCATGACGCCCGGAACGGTCGATTTGTATTCGACATCTTTCTGATCATCGATCGGAAGGGCGTCAAAGTCGGCGCGGAGAGCGACCGTCTTGCCGGGGCGGGCGCCTTTGATGCGGGCGACGACTCCGTTGCCGCCGACATGGCCCTTCACTTCGACACCGAGCTCCTCATAAAAGTCCTGGATAAACTTGGCCGTCTTTTCTTCCTTGAACGACAGCTCCGGGTGCATATGGAGATGGCGGCGGATCTTAATCATATCTTCATTGGCCGCCTCGAGCTTGGCGAACAGCTTTTCTTTTATGGCAGTCTGCGGATTTCCGAGCGTTTGTTCCGTCATATGGAATCCCTCCGGTTAGCGAAATAATTTGAATGTTGATTATTATAGCAATGATAGAAAGCCGAGGCAATGGGAATTTTCAGGAATCGGTTGTTTGCGCAGTCCCGAAGCGGGAATAAGTACAGTCAGTACACCGACGAAGGAGGCAGCAACATGAAAAAGAACATCGGCACGATCAACTCCATGGTCCGCATCACCGGAGGTCTGACGCTCCTCGCTTACTCCACCGCCAAGATGGCGAAGGACAGGCCGTCCGCCACGCAGCTGTTCGTTTCCATGATGGGCGCCCAGAAAGTCGCGGAAGGCATCGTCCACTACTGCCCGCTCATCGATGCCGCCGGCCTGGAAAACACGAAAATCGCAAAATGAATGCGGGAAAGCCCGGGGAGTCAGAGTGAAACTGACTTCCCGGGCTTTTTGCTGAATGGGCTTATTTCAAAAGTAGGATCGGTCTCTTGGCCGGCCCTGTCCCGCCCGACCCCCAAAAATCGCCCCTGCATCTGCACAGGGGCGATCGTTCATCTTTTATTCATTCTCTTCCTCGCCGGCTTTCTCCGTCGTGTACTCGGTCACGTACGAAGCGCTCGTGAAGATGTGCTGCACTTTCTCGGCGGTCGTGGCTTCTCGCTGCTTGGCGTGGGCCTGCTCGAACGCCTTCGAGCCCTTCCAAAGCTCATAATGATCTTTGCTGTCCCATGCGGTGAGCACGCGGTACGTGTCCGACTTTACCGGGCGAAGCAGCCGGTAGGTGAGGAAGCCGGGCACTCCGTCCATCATCTTCGCCCGGTTTTCGAACCGGTGCTCGAAGATCGGCCGTCCTTCATCCGTGACCGGAATATTATTGATGACATAATAACCGTGTTTTGCAAGCTGTCCGGAAGCGCCGATCACTTCATACTGCTTCGGCGTTTGGAACAGCGTCTTGCCTTGTGTCTCGTGCAGCAGCAGTGCGTTGCCGGCCCTGTAAAGCAGGACCATGTCCTCGCCGCTGTGCTTGTTCCTGATCGTTTCCATGAAGTCCGGCGTGCCGGTTGTCGTGTAGAAATTCATGTTCCCAGCCTCCCTGTTTAAGCCATTGCTTAGTTCCTTTTTCCCCGTCCGCGGAGCGCTTCAAACAACTGTGTCCGAATGATGTCGGGATCGAGGTCAATTCTATGACAATTCGCGCCCCTCTCTATACAATAAATGATGGGCCATCTATATTGGTAACGGATCAACAACGGAGAAAGCAGGGATCGATGCCGATGGGAACATTCAATGACACACTGATCCGGGCGGCGCGCGGGGAGAAAGTCGACCACACGCCGGTCTGGTACATGCGGCAGGCCGGCCGTTCGCAGCCGGAATACCGCAAGCTGAAGGAAAAGTATTCGCTCGAGGAGATCACGCATCAGCCGGAGCTTTGCGCGTACGTGACGAAGCTGCCGGTCGACCAGTACAACGTCGATGCGGCGATCCTTTACAAGGACATCGTCACGCCGCTCGTCGGGATCGGTGTCGACGTAAAGATCAAATCGGGCATCGGGCCGGTCATCTCGAACCCGGTCCGCTCGCGTGCCGACATCGACAGGCTCGGCGAATTCCATGCCGAAGAACAGGTGCCGTATGTGCTGGAAACGATCAAGCTCCTCACGCAAGAGCAGCTGGACGTCCCGCTCATCGGATTCGCCGGCGCGCCGTTCACGCTCGCAAGCTACATGATCGAAGGCGGCCCGTCCCGCAGCTACAACCTGACGAAATCGTTCATGGTGTCCGAGCCGGAAGCCTGGCAGGCACTCATGGACAAACTGGCGGACATGAACATCGCCTACGTGAAGGCGCAGGTCGCGGCCGGCGCGAAGGCGATCCAGCTGTTTGATTCGTGGGTCGGGGCTTTGAACGTGGCGGATTACCGGACGTTCATCAAGCCGGTCATGACCCGCATCTTCAGCGAGCTGAAAGAGACGGGCGTCCCGCTCATCACATTCGGCGTCGGCGCAAGCCATCTCGCCAACGAATGGAACGATCTCCCGGTCGACGTCGTCGGACTCGACTGGCGCCTGCCGATCAAGGAAGCGGACGCACGCGGCATCAAGAAGCCGGTCATGGGCAACCTTGACCCGTCGATGCTGCTCGCCGACTGGCCGATCATCGAAGCCCGCGCGAAGGAAATCATCGAGCAGGGCGTCGAGCACGGCTCGCACATCTTCAACCTCGGCCACGGCGTCTTCCCGGATGTCCAGCCGGCCACGCTGAAGAAGCTCACCGAACTCGTCCATACGTACTCGGCCGAACTGCGCAAATAATTCTACCAACCGGAAGGTGAACAGAATGGCGAAAAAGACAATGGGCCTCCTCGTCATGGCGTACGGGACCCCTTATAAAGAAGAAGATATCGAACCGTACTACACCCACATCCGCCACGGCCGCAAGCCGGCGCCGGAGCAGCTCGAAGACCTGAAGAACCGCTACGAGGCGATCGGCGGCATCTCCCCGCTCGCCCGCACGACCGACGAACAGGCGGAAGCACTCGGCAAGCGGCTCAACGAAATCCAGGACGACATCGAGTTCAAGGTGTACGTCGGACTCAAGCACATCCGTCCGTTCATCGAAGACACGGTCGAGAAGATGCACGAAGACGGCATCACGGAAGCCGTGACGATCGTCCTCGCGCCGCACTACTCCACGTTCTCGGTGAAATCGTACAAC
The DNA here is from genome assembly GCF_000826125.2 of Bhargavaea cecembensis. Taxonomy (GTDB): domain Bacteria; phylum Bacillota; class Bacilli; order Bacillales_A; family Planococcaceae; genus Bhargavaea; species Bhargavaea cecembensis_B. The sequence continues at coordinate 150,500 of NZ_LN651371.1, read as the reverse complement.
ACGCGCGCCGAAGAAAAAGCGGCCGAGCTCGGCAATATGACGATCCAGTCGGTCCACGACTTCTATCGCCAGCCGAAGTTCATCCAGTACTGGGCGGACAAGATCAAGGAAGAGTACGCGTCCATGCCGGAAGAACAGCGGTCCGAGGCCTGCCTCGTCGTCTCCGCGCACTCGCTGCCGGAGAAGATCAAGGAACTCGGCGACCCGTACCCGGACCAGTTGAATGAAACGGCTAAGCTCGTCGCGGACGCGGCCGGCGTCGAAACGTATGCGGTCGGCTGGCAGTCCGAAGGCAACACGCCGGACCCTTGGCTCGGACCGGACGTCCAGGACCTGACGCGCGACCTGTACAACGAACACGGCTACAAAGCGTTCGTCTACACGCCGCTCGGCTTCGTCGCCGAACACCTCGAAGTGCTGTATGACAACGACTACGAATGCAAAGTCGTCTGCGACGAAATCGGCGCCGCGTACTACCGCCCGGCTATGCCGAACACCGACCCGCTCTTCATCGACGCGATGGCGGACGCGGTGATGGACGTTGTGAATCAATAATTGACGAAACCAGGAGCAGGGGAAGCGACCCGCTCCTGGTTTTTGTATTGAACGGAGAAAAGGGGAGGGTAGGGAGGCTGGTCTGATGTTCGAACTCTCCTCACTCGAGGCCGAACTCTCCTTACTCGGGCTCAAACTCTCCTCACTCGAGGCCGAACTCTCCTCACTCGCCGACTCAAATGCAAAATGCCGCCCGGCCATGGTTGAGCCGGGCGGCGTTATTCAATCTGCAGAGTGACATCCGTGGCGAGTCGTCCGGATACGGCCTCGAGTCGGACACATCCGGGGCTGAGTCGTCCGCATTCGGCCCCGAGTCGTCCAGGTTTTATTTTCCAGCCTGCAAACTCGCCGCTTTTCGTCACCTCGCCCTCCGAAATTATTCTCCCCATTGAAAACCTGAGCGTCTCCCTAATTGCTGATGGAAAGCTTCAGACAGCACGGTTAAGGGCTGTTTAAGAAAATGGGTGGTCGGACAGGATTCGCCGGCCAACTTAAATGATAGGGAAGCGGCTCACCCTTGGAGGAATTTCGATTGGGAAAGAGAAGTAAGTTGAATAGGAAGTGTTATATCAAGCAAGGGAAGGGGCGAAGGAATCATGGAAGCGATCATGGGCGTTCTGCTTGGTTATCTGGGCCTGTTTTATCCGACGTTGATTGCAGCCGCCGTCTGTTTCATCGTCTCTTTGATTAAGCGGTCATGGAAGTGGATGCTTGCGAGCACCATCCTGATCTATCCGGGCACTTGGTATCTCGGTGCCATGCCGCCTTTCTTCTGGGCCGGCTACATCCCGCTCATCCCGCTTGCCCTGACAATCTGGCTGTTCCTGCTTACTCGGAAGGAGAGAGGAGAAGTGAAAGGCTGATTGATATTCAATAGTGAAATGCCGCCCTGCTGTGGATAAGCAGGGCGGCATTATTTTGAATGAAGTCCGGGCCTCTTGGATTTTATTTTCCCGCAATCAAAACCCGAACGTTCCCCTCAGCGCCGAGGCATATGTCTGGCTGACGGGGAGCTCCTCGCCGTCGGTCGTTTCGACAAGAAGGTTCCCGGTGAAGTCTTTCCGGATGCGGACAATCGCGTCGGTGTTGACGAGATAAGACCGGTGGATCCGGTGGAAGGATTCCGGCAGCACGGTTTCCAGCTGCTTCAGCGTCTGGGTCGTCGAGTAGGCTTCGCCGTCCAAGTAAAACCAGGTCTTCTTGTCAGCGCTCTCGATATGCGTGATTTTGCCGACCGGGACGGGGACCCACTCGTCATCCTGCCGTCCGGTGAGGAAGCGGACCGGATCTTCGCCGGGCGGCCGCCAGCCCGGCGGCAGAAGGACGACGACCGCGCCGGGTTCTTCGCCGACTTCCACCGGGTAGCCGATCCCGTAATAAGGAGGGATCTCGTCGCTGCCGTCCAAATAGGCTTCCGTCCGTTTCCTTTCCTTGAGTACCCGGTGGGCGATGCTGCCGGGTTCGACCGGCGCGCCCGCCGCAAGCGGAATCCGGTGCCCCTTCCCGTTGAAATGAACATACTTGCCGCCCGCGGCCACCGCGAGCGCCGCCTCCTCCGGAATCCATTCCCCGATCATGGTCGTGAACTGTTCCAACACAGCGTTCGTCATCCCATCTCCTCCGTTCATCGGATTTTCCCCTGCCTTCATCATCCATTTCCCCCTTTTTGTCAGAAAGCACAGACAAGATTGATTACTCTGTTATATAGTAATCTACAACAACAACCCCTGTTGTGGAACAGTCTAAAAGGACTATTTTTCACGGCAGCCATAAAAAATCTGGAAAGGTGTGGCGGATATGACGACAAAACAAAAGGAAATCCAACAAATCGAGGCTGGCTGGAAAGAAGAGCGGTGGAACGGAATCGAACGCCCGTACGCGGCGGAGGACGTATACAGGCTGCGCGGATCGGTACAGGTCGAGCACACGCTCGCACGGCGCGGATCGGAGCGTCTCTGGAAGTCCCTTCATGAAGAGCCGTTCATCAACGCGCTCGGCGCACTTACCGGGAACCAGGCGATGCAGCAGGTGAAGGCCGGACTGAAGGCGATCTATCTGAGCGGCTGGCAGGTGGCGGCGGATGCGAACGTCGCCGGACAGATGTATCCGGACCAGAGCCTGTATCCGGTGAACAGCGTGCCGCAGGTCGTCAAGCGGATCAACCAGGCGCTCCAGCGTGCAGACCAGATCGACCGCTCGGAAGGACGCGAAGGGTTCGACTGGTTCGCGCCGATCGTGGCCGACGCGGAAGCCGGGTTCGGCGGTCCGCTGAACGTCTTCGAGCTGATGAAGTCGATGATCGAGGCCGGTGCGGCGGGCGTCCACTTCGAGGACCAGCTCGCGTCCGAGAAGAAATGCGGCCACCTCGGAGGGAAGGTCCTTCTCCCGACGCAGAACGCGGTCCGCAACCTGATCGCGGCACGCCTCGCGGCTGATGTCCTCGGGGTGCCGACACTCATCATCGCACGCACCGACGCCGATGCCGCGGATCTGATCACGAGCGACGTCGACCCGGCGGATCAGGAATTCATCACAGGAGAGCGCACGCCGGAAGGATTCTACCGCACGCGTGCCGGCATCGACCAGGCGATCGCACGGGGCCTCGCCTATGCGCCGTACGCAGACCTCGTCTGGTGCGAAACGTCCCACCCGTCGCTTGAAGAGGCGAAGCAGTTCGCGGACGCAATCCATGCGAAATTCCCGGGCAAGATGCTCGCCTACAACTGCTCGCCGTCGTTCAACTGGGAAGCGAACCTCGATCAGGAGACGATCGCCGAGTACCAGCGCGAGCTCGGCAAGATGGGCTACAAGTTCCAGTTCGTCACGCTCGCCGGCTTCCACGCGCTCAACCACGGCATGTTCGAACTCGCCCACGCCTACAAGGACGAAGGCATGGCTGCCTATTCCCGCCTTCAGCAGGCCGAATTCGCAAGCGAGGAGAAAGGCTACACGGCGACCCGCCACCAGCGCGAAGTCGGCACGGGCTACTTCGACGAAGTGGCACAGGTCATTTCGGGCGGCACTTCTTCCACGACAGCGATGGAAGGATCGACGGAAACGGCACAGTTTGTTTGAGGAAGGGAGCGGATCGAGATGACGAACAAGACGACAGAATTGCGGACGATCACCGTGACGGGCGGCAAGACGCCGTATTCACCGGAAATCTTGACACCGGACGCACTCGCTTTTCTCGCCGAGCTGCATGAGCGGTTCAACGGGCGCCGGCTGGAGCTGCTGGAGAAAAGGCAGGAGCGGCAGGCCCGGTTCGACGCCGGCGAACAGCCGGATTTCCTTCCTGAGACGGAACAGATCCGGGAAAGCGAATGGACGGTCGCACCGATTCCGGACGACCTGAAAGACCGCCGGACGGAGATCACCGGTCCGGTCGAACGCAAAATGGTCATCAACGCGCTCAATTCAGGCGCAAAGACGTTCATGGCCTGCTTTGAAGACGCGACGAGCCCGACTTGGGAAAACATGGTCGAGGGTCAGAAAAACCTATCCGACGCTGTACGGCGGACGATCTCCTATACGAGGGAATCCGACGGGAAAGAATATAAGCTGAATGAAAAAACGGCCGTGCTCATCGTACGGCCGAGGGGCTGGCACCTCGACGAGCGCCATGTGACGGTGGACGGCGAGCCGATATCCGGCAGCCTGTTCGACTTCGGACTGTTCTTCTACCATAACGCACAGGAACAGATCCGACGGGGGACCGGGCCGTACTTCTACTTGCCGAAGGTCGAAAGCCATCTGGAGGCACGGCTCTGGAACGACGTGTTCGAGTATGCACAGGAGCGGCTCGGCATCCCGAACGGCACGATCCGGGCGACCGTCCTGATCGAGACGATTCTCGCCGCATTTGAGATGGATGAAATCCTCTATGAGCTGCGCGACCATGCGGCGGGTCTCAACTGCGGGCGCTGGGACTACATTTTCAGCTACGTGAAACGGTTCCGCAACCAGCCGGAAGTGCTCGTGCCGGACCGCAGCCAGGTGACGATGACCGCGCCGTTCATGCGGGCCTACACGCAGCTTTGTGTGAAGACATGCCACCGGCGGGGCGCGATGGCGATCGGCGGCATGGCCGCGCAGATTCCGGTGAAAGGCGACGAGGAAGCGAACGCCGACGCATTCCAAAAAGTCGCGGAAGACAAACGGCGGGAAGCGACCGACGGCCACGACGGCACGTGGGTCGCCCACCCGGGACTCGTTCCGGTCGCCATGAGAGAATTTGACCGGGTGCTCGGCGAACGGCCGAACCAGCTCGACAACAAGCGCGAAGACGTGCACGTGACCGCCGCGGATCTGCTTCAGGTCCCGGAAGGCACGATCACCGAGGAAGGCATCCGGACGAACATCAACGTCGGCATCCGCTACATCGCCGCGTGGCTGTGCGGAAGCGGCGCCGTCCCGATCAACAATCTGATGGAGGACGCCGCGACCGCCGAAATCTCACGCTCTCAGATCTGGCAATGGATCCGCCACCCGGAGGCCAGGCTCGACGACGGCCGCGACATCACCGCCGGCCTGTTCCGTCAGCTGCTCCAGGAAGAACTGTGGAAGATCCGCAAAGAACAAGGCGCCGACCGATTCGCCGAAGGCAAAATCCAGCAGGCCGCCGACCTGTTCACCGAACTCACGGAAAAAGACGAATTTGAAGAATTCCTCACGCTGCCGGGTTATGGACAACTGAACTAATCCAACCAACACAGGAGGAGATCTGAATGACAAACATCAACCGGAAACCGAAGATGAAGAAGATCTGTGTGGAATGCGGCTGCGAAATCATCGAGAAAGTCGAGTCCCCTCATCACGAGTGCGAGCGGTGCATCGGAAAGCAGGAGCTGTGAGGCAGAAGCCAATATGTAAAGAGCCACCGGTTGGAGCGGTGGCTCTTTCTTTTCGGAAAGGCTCTGAAACTTATCAATCATTAAGAACGTATGAATATTAAAGCTCAGAGTTATTCAACAAACGAAGTCAAATTATTGATAAAGGTCGGAGAGGAGTATGCGAAATGATACAGATTCTCTTTGTTATATCAATATGAATTTTGCCGACCTTTTTTATGATAAATGATTACTTAAAAATGGATAGTAAAGAAAAACAAAGATTTAAAGATGAATTTAAACAACCAATAGCTCTTTTGGGGGTAGGGTTATTAGTTCTGGGCCTATTGATTACATACTCAGGCATTATACTAGATGCAAAGTGGATTCAGCATATTGGTGTCATTATGGTGTTTATTAGTTGGTTTACTACAAGTATTGTAAGCTGGAAAAGAGGAAAGACCAATTTTTCTACAAGTGCTTTTCTTGCCTTGTTAGGAATTGTGGGTGTAACAGCGTATGGCTATTTTTTCTTCAGCTAATGGAGTGCAATTGTGTAACATTTTATCAACTAAAGACAGAAGATGAAGTGATTCAGCGAAACAAGGACCTAGAAATGGGTCTTTATTATTTTTTTATCAACGGTATTATATAACAAAGCCTTTGGAAAAGGATTTACTAGCTTTCATATTGAATGAATTAGGAACAGATAGCAGGATAATCTTGAAGAGCAGACGAAAATCGTGGTAAGATAAAACTGCAATATTCCGACTTTTTCATGTTATTTACCGGTTGAAGATGCTCACCTGCCAATTAGGATAGGGAATCTACCGACTGCCGCGTTAATCTGACGACTCAAAATTTATAAGTAGGTGCCGTAAATGAACTCATTACTGGGATACAGATATTTTTAAAGGGGCGTGAAAAGATGTACACAGAAATCTTCCGGGAATTGGTGAATATTATGCACCATGACTATTCGGGATACATAGACAAAAAAGGCTGGGATAAACCAAGTCCTTATGAAGATAGAATTAGGAGTTTAGAGAGCAACAATGATTTAATGGTGAGTGACTTTTTAGAAATTGTTCAGGATTATCTATTGGATTTTAAAGACCCGCACTTATCTTTCGGTTTGATTGAAAAACATTCACAAGAGGAATTCGATAACGGTTTTCGGGTAAGACGGCATAAGGATAAGCTGTATATCACGGCGATTACCAATGAAAACCGCTTGAACTTAGGTGAGGTAATTCTATCACTGGATCAGTTACCTATATCGGAATTGATAGAAAAACATCAACGGGAATTGATGGAAACAAAGGCGGAGCGTGAGGACTGGAGAAGAGTCATTCCAAAATATAATCTTGCTGAAGTGATGGATGCAAAAGGCGATATTCGCCTTATCGAGTTAAAGAAATACGAAAAAGCAGAATACAAACGGCAGCATACCATCAGGAAAATCGATCATGATACATTACTTATGACTCTGTCTGACTTCTGGGAGCCGGCACCTATTGATCAATTATTAGAAGCACATAAAGATCTCCTGGAGAATACATCGAACCTAATAATTGATGTTCGGACAAATTTAGGCGGGAGTACGTTGTCGTATAAAGCTTTGGAAAAGTATCTCTTTCCCAAAGGAACAAATAAAATTGACTTCACCTTCTATAATATGAAGGTAAACTGCACAAACAGGAACGCAGATTTAATCATAAAAGCGATTGATGAAGAACTGGAAACGATTGAAAATGAAGAGTATCGCGAAGGACTTAAACAATGGAAAGAACAAACTTGGGAAAGGTATCGGGGAAAGGGATTTGTTAATTTTGATGATGAGAACAGTGATTCCGGATTTGAAGTCACTGGCTTAGACTTTCCTGAAAATATTGTCGTCCTAACGGATAATTACTGTGGGAGCGCAGGGGATATATTTGTTTATCTGTGCAAACAATCCCCTAAGGTAGTGGTGATTGGCAGGCCGACGATGGGCGTCAACGACTATTCGAATCTATCTGAAATGGTTTGGGATGACCGATTTAAACTTATGTACGCAACATCTCGATTAACTCAATTAGATCACCGCAAAGCAGGGGCTGAACAAGGAATTAAGCCCGATATTTATATTCCATGGACGCCGAAACATGTTGAGGCGGATATAGACCTGGAAGAAGCTATAAAGTTACTGCAGGAAAAGACGACTGGGGGCTATGTATATTGATAGGGAGGGTTCCTGCTTTGTCTATTTGATACTCCTTAGAGAAAATGCCCGCCGATCTTTTGAAGGGAGAGAGAACATTTGTGAGTAAAAAACGTCTTCTACTGGGGTGTATAACCGGAGGTATTCTATCGTTTATTGTACTGACACTGACAGACGATCGACTGGTTACGAAAGCTGCTTCTCCCTTGATCATTATCATAACTGTGATTCTCTTTAATCCTTCACTCCTACATAGGAAAAACAACCAAAACTAAAAGAGTATCCCGACCGGCGCTGCGGGGGATACTCTTTTTATGTTTTCCATCGCGGGGTCACTTGGCTTATTCGCAGTTGCATTTGTCGCATTTGTTGGAGTAGCACTCGTGCTGCTCCTCGATCTGCTCACCGCAGCTTGCGCACATTTTCGGAGGGAGGTTCTTGAAGAATTCAACGACGTTTTCAATCATAGGGTCATTCTCCTCTCGTTTTTTGTTATACAACTTGTTCGTGATGTCCATAGTGTATTATAACAGCGGAGGAAGTGTCAACGCTTTTCGCCCAATTAACCAAATTTACTGACGAAACAGCGGTTTAAACGGATGAACGGTGGATCGGCGCCGGCTGTGGTAAAATAGAATCCATCAGAAACGGGGAGGCTGAAGCATGAAATTCATTGATAACAAAGGCATTCACGATCCGTACATCAACCTGGCAATCGAAGAGTACATATTGAATACATTCGACACGGACGAGGATTCTTATCTCCTGTTCTATATCAACGGTCCGTCGATCATCGTCGGCCGGAACCAGAACACGATCGAGGAGATTGACGCGAACTATGTGGACAAGAACGGCATCAAGGTCGTCCGCCGTTTGTCCGGCGGGGGTGCAGTGTACCACGACCTCGGCAACTTGAACTACAGTTTCATTACGAAAGACGACGGAGAAAGTTTCCGCAACTTCCGGAAGTTCACGCAGCCGGTCGTCGATGCACTGCAGAAGCTCGGCGTCAATGCAGAGCTGCAGGGCCGAAATGACCTCACCGTCGAGGGACGGAAGATTTCCGGGAATGCTCAGTTCTCGACGAAAGGGCGGATGTACAGCCACGGCACGCTCATGTTCGACACCGACGTGGAGGAAGTCGTCAACGCGCTGAAGGTGAAGAAAGACAAGATCGAGTCGAAGGGGATCAAGTCGATCCGCTCGCGAGTGGCGAATATTTCCGAGTTCCTTGAAGAGCCGATGACGATTGAAGAGCTGCGTCAGTACTTGCTCGAGGAGATCTTCGGGGGCAAGGAAAACATCGAGTACCTGGAGCTCACCGAAGACGACTGGGAGAACATCAAGAAACTGTCCGAGAAACGGTACGGCAACTGGGATTGGAACTACGGCAAGTCGCCGAAGTTCAACATGTCCCACTCGCAGCGCTTCCCGGTCGGCGGCATTGACGTGAAGCTCGAAGTGAACAAAGGCAAGATTGAAGACGCCGCCATCTTCGGCGATTTCTTCGGCGTCGGCGAAGTCGCCGAAATCGAAGAGGCGCTCAAAGGCGTGCAGTACAGCCACGAAGCGATCGAACAGGCCCTCTCCGGCCTCGACATCGAAAAGCTCCTGGGCGGCATCACGAAAGACCAATTCATCGATCTCATCTACTGAGACGCAACCGGAAGGGCCTGACGGACGTCAGGCCTTTTTGATATGATGGGGGTGAAAATGATCGCTTTGATGAACGTCTCAGCTCAGATAATTAACGTTTCGCCGAGGATACGCAACGTTTCACCGAAGATACGCAACGTTTCACCGAAGATACGCAACGTTTCGCCGAAGATACGCAACGTTTCACTCGAGATAAACAACGCTTTCCAAAAGATAAACAACGCTTTCCAAAAGATAGACAACGTTTACCCGAGATACACAACGCTCCCACGAAGATACACAACGTTTCACCCTCAAACGATGAACCAATGGAGGCCAGACTGTGGAGAAGCACCGAATCCTGATTATTGAAGACGACCGGACGATTGCGCGGCTGCTTGCCGAGACGCTCCGGAAATATCATTACGATGTGCGGACAGCGGAGGATTTCGACCGGATCCTCGAATCAGAGGCCGAGTTTTCGCCGCACCTGATCCTGCTCGATATCAATCTTCCATCCTATGACGGCTATTACTGGTGCCGCCAGCTCCGGCAACGGACGACGGTGCCGATCTTGTTCATTTCCGCGCGGTCGGGCGAGATGGACCAGGTGTTTGCGCTTGAGAACGGCGGGGACGATTTCATCACGAAGCCGTTCAACTACGAGATCGTCCTCGCGAAGATCCGTAGCCATCTGCGCCGCTCGTTCGGGGAGTATGCGCCGAAGCAGGAGGAGCGCACAATCCGGCTCGGCCGCCTCGAGCTGTATCCGGAGCGGATGGAGCTGCATGCGCACGGAGAAGAAATCCCGCTCCAGAAGAAAGAGTGCGTCATCCTGGAGTTGCTGCTGTCCGAGTCGCCGAAAGTCGTGACGCGCGAGCGGTTCCTCGAGGAGCTGTGGGATGACCAGTCGTTCGTCGACGAGAACACCCTCAATGTGAACATGACCCGTGTGCGCAAGAAGCTCGCCGAGTACGGCATCAAGTCGCAGATCGAGACGGTGCGGGGCGCGGGCTACCGGTTCATCCCGGATCCGGAGGAAGCATGAAGGGGCTCCGCCTGTTCATCGCGGAGCACTCCGCGTACTTCGTGTTCCATGCGCTGCTCACTGTGTTCATCCTGTCGCTTTACTGGCTGGACGGCTTCCGCAATATCGACACGGCGGTTTACTCCGTCGTCATGGTCGTGCTGCTCACGACACTGTTCCTGACGGCGCGTTTCATTAACCGGCGGGCGTTTTATAACGCGATCCTCCGGCACCCGGACAAGATGGACAATCTGCTCACGCGGACGGCGAAGTCGCCGGAGCCGCGCGAAGTCGAGCGGTTCGCCCACGAGTCGTATGCGCTTTACGAGCGGGAAGTGCAGGCGCTCTATGAGGAAAAGAGCCGCCATGAAACGTTCATGAACCAGTGGGTGCACCAGATGAAGACGCCGCTGTCGGTCATCACGCTGCTCCTCCAGGAAGACGAGATCGACCGGGCCGCGATCGGGACCGAGACTGACCGGATCCGCCGGGGGCTGGAAACGGTCCTGCTCAATGCCCGGCTCGGGACGTTCGAGCGGGATTTGCACGTCGGCCGGGCGGATCTCGGTGCGCTCGTCCGGGAAGTCATCTCGGATCATAAGAAGCTGTTCATCTCGAACCGGGTGTATCCGGAAGCGGCGGTGGAAGACGGGCTCACCGTCACGACCGATCCGAAGTGGATGAAGACGATCATCGCCCAGTTCATCACGAACGCCGTGAAGTATTCGCCGGAGCCCGGCAGCCGGGTCCATTTCACCGCAGACCGGACGGAGGAGGGGATCCGCCTCACCGTCCGAGACGAAGGGATCGGGATTCCCGCCTCCGACCTGAACCGCGTGACGAAGGCGTTCTTCACGGGCGAAAACGGCCGGCTCACAGGCGAGTCGACCGGGATGGGGCTGTTCATCGCGAAGGAAGTGTGCGACCAGCTCGGCCACCGCCTGGAGATCCGGTCGACACCGGGGGAAGGGACGGCGGTGTCCGTCCTGTTCACCGACCAGCACGAAGAGGAAAAGAGGGAATCGGATGCCGATCGTCGAGATTGAAGAAGTTATCAAGATCTATGAAGGGAAAGTGACGCACCGGGCGCTCGACCGGCTCAGCTTCGAAGTGGCGGACGGGGAGTTCCTCGCGGTGATGGGGCCGTCGGGCAGCGGCAAGACGACGCTGCTCAATCTCATCTCGGGGATCGATCTGCCGACGTCCGGCCGCATCCAGGTCGCGGGAACGGATCCGGCGTCGCTGAAGCCGGACGAAGCCGCCCGCTTCAGAAGACAGGAGCTCGGCTTCGTCTTCCAGGATTTCAACCTGCTGCGGATGCTGACGGTCGAGGAGAACATCGTGCTGCCGCTCACGCTCGACCAGGTGCCTGTTGCCGAGATGGACGCGCGGGTGAAGGCGGTGTCGGCCCGGCTCGGACTTGATGGAATCCTTCAGAAACGGCCGGATGAGATCTCGGGCGGGCAGGAGCAGCGGACGGCGATCGCCCGTGCGCTCGTCCACAAGCCGTCTCTCGTGCTCGCCGACGAGCCGACGGGGAACCTCGACTCGCATGCCGCGCGGGAAGTGCTGGACCTCATGTCGACGATCAACCGGGAGAACGGCACGACGTTCATCATGGTGACGCACGACCCGATCGCGGCGAGCTACTGCGACCGGGTGCTGTTCATCAAAGACGGGGCGTACTACAACGAGATCCACCGGGATGACCGCCGCCGGACCTTCTTCCAGCGCATCCTGAACATGCTGTCGCTCCTCGGGGGGAATGTCGATGACCTTTCGTCAGTTCGCCTACCGTAACGTCGTCCGCAACCGCCGCGTGTACGCGGCATTTTTCCTCGCGAGCGTCTTTTCGGTCACGGTGTTTTTCCTGTACTCCATGCTCATGTTCCACCCGGGGATCGGGGAGCGGCTCATCACCGGCGTGACGTTGATCGGGATGACGGCCGCGGACCTGATCCTCTACGTGTTCACGCTGTTTTTCCTGTTTTATTCGATGCGGGCGTTCATGCAGGCACGTTCCGGGGAATTTGCGCTCCTGCTCCAGATCGGCATGGAGCGGCGCCAGCTCGGCCGTCTGCTGTTCCTTGAGATGCTGCTGCTCGGGGCGGCGTCGATCACGAGCGGCATCGCGATCGGGTTCGCCTTCTCCAAGTATTTCTTCATGATTGTCCGGGAGCTTCTCCGGCTGCCGGAACTGCCGCTTTATCTGTCGTGGAAGCCGTTCGCCCTCACGGCGGGCGCGTTCCTCAGCCTGTTCCTGATCATCGGCCTGTTCTCCGCCTTGATCGTCCGGATGCGGGACATCGCCGACTTCCGGAAAGGGGTCGGCGGGACCGCGGACCCGTTCGGCTATTCGAAGGTGAAAGCAGCATCGGGGATCGGCCTGCTGCTCGCCTCCTATGCCGCCGCGCTGTTCGCCGGGCGGGTGAACGTGCTGTACCTGGCCGTCCTCCTGCCGCCCGCCGCCACGCTCGGGACGTATTATTTCTTCTCCCATTCGGTGCTCGGGCTGCTGGATTTCGTCCGGAAGCGCAAGAGCCTGTACTGGCGGCGTGCGCGCCTCGTGTCATTCGCCGAGACGGCGGCGAAGATCAAAGACAACGCCAATATGTTCTTCATCGTCGCCATCGTGTCGACCGTGGCGTTCCTGTCCGTCGGCACGCTCGCGAGCCTCGCGTCGTACACGGCGCAGTACCGGGCGCTCAATCCGCTCGGCCTCGTCTACGTCAGCCAGCCGGACAACCCGGACGAGGCGGCACATATCCAGTCATTGAGACGGGATCTGAAACAGCGGGGGCTCGCGTTCAGCGAAGTGCCGCTCACGGTGCTGCGCGAGCAGTCCTCCTTCTCGGGACAGGAATTGAATGTGCTGCGCGAAAGCGACGTCAACCGGCTCGCCCGCGTGCTCGGGAGGAACGAGATCCGGCTCCGGCCGGGAGAAGCGGCGTTCCTTCCTTATTCACCGGAAGCCGCGTCGCGTCTGGAAGGGGCGGAGATCGACACGGTTCTGGAGAAAAGCGGCGTGGAGGTTGCCGTCCGCGGCACGATGGACGATCTGCTGTTCCCGGCCTACAGCCTCGGGACGAACTCGGTTGTCCTGAGCGAGACGGATTTCATCAAAGCCGCCTCTGCCCAGGCTGACCGGCTGTACACGTTTTATGCGTACGATGTGCCGGACTGGGAGGAGACGGTCGGCGTCGGCCTCGGGTTGTCGGCGATTATGTCGCAGGCGGCGCTCGCCGGCCGGACCGATGCACTTCCCTTCTTCTTTGAGAATCCGGGGGCGGACTACGCGGTCATCCGGTCGACGTTCCATCTGCTGCTCCTCACCGGCCTTCTCGTCGCTTCCGTGTTCCTCTTGGCTGCGGGCAGCTTCATTTATTTCAAGCTGTACACGATGCTCGACCGCGACAGGCGGCAGGCGGGCATCCTGAAGCGGCTCGGGCTCACGGACCGGGAGTTTGTGACGATCGTCAACCGCCAGCTCGTGCCACAGTTCTTCCTGCCGTGGGGGATCGCCATGCTGCACAGCTCGTTCGCGTTCCTGTCCCTGCAGGCGATCTGGAAGGAACTCACCGACATCTCGATCGTGAAGGAGATGGCGCTCGTCCTCATCGGATTCACGGTCATCCAGCTGCTCTATTTTTACCTCATCAGATGGCGCTACCTGGCGCATGTCCGGGGGCCGGTGTGAAATCGGATGGATGATGAAAAAAGCCGCCCGGCGCGGCTTTTTTTCGTGGCCTCGGAAGGGCGGGTTCCTGCCGGGGAACGGTTAAAAAGATAACGCTTTTGCAGATAAAGACAACGTTTCCTCCGATAAAGATAACGCTTCTTTTGAATGTGCCTGTCCGGCCTGAAAATGAAGGAGCCATTTGTCGTTCGGCGGGTTGTATTGTCGAAATTATTCTTATATAATGAGACTTGGGGATTAAAATGAATGACTATTCATTCAACAAAAGGGGGATGATCATATGAATCTCGTGACGCGCGTCCACCAGACGTCTCAGGAGGAACCGGGCAAGATCGCCTATCATTTCATGGGCAAGGACACGACCTATGCGGAGTTTGACCAAACCGTCGGACGGTTCGCCGCAGGCCTCTCGCAGCTTGGCATCGGGGAAGGGGACAAGGTGGCGTTCCTGCTCGGCAACACGCCGCATTTCCTGATCTCGCTTTATGCGACGATGCGCCTCGGGGCGACCGCTGTTCCGGTCAATCCGATCTACTCGCCGGAGGAGATCGCGTTCATCGTGAACAACAGCGACGCCAAGACGGTCATCGCGCTCGATGCGCTGCTTCCGATGATCGAAAAGGCGGCGGGCGCATTCCCGGCCGTTGAGTCGTACATCGTCTGCGAACTGCAGCCGGACACGCCGCAAAAAATCGCCGAACTGCCGGAATCCGTGCGCGGCAAAGTGAAACCGTTTACACAGGTTGTTGCGGGGGCGCCGGGTTACACGGAGGTGAAGGAAGCGGATCCGGACGAAACGGCGATCATCCTGTACACGTCCGGGACAACCGGGCATCCGAAAGGCGCGATGCTCACGCACAGGAATCTGTATTCCAATGCGCGGGACGTCGCCGACTACCTCGGCTTCAGCCCCGATGACCGGGTCGTCGCGACATTGCCGGTGTTCCACGTGTTCGCCCTGACCGTCGTCGTGAACGCACCGCTTTTGCGCGGAGCCGAAGTGCTGATCGCTCCAAAGTTCAGCCCGTCGGACGTGTTCCGGCTCATCCGCGAGAAAAAGGCGACAATCTTCGCCGGCGTGCCGACGATGTACAACTTCATGTACCAGTATCCGGAAGGCAAAAAGGAAGACTTCGATTCCGTCCGGCTCGCCATATCCGGCGGCTCGTCGCTCCCGGTCGCGCTGCTCCATAACTTCGAGGAGAAGTTCGACGTCCGCGTGTCCGAAGGCTACGGACTGAGCGAAGCGTCCCCGGTCACATGCTTCAACCCGCTTGACCGCGACCGGGTGCCGGGTTCGATCGGCACGAACATCGTCAACGTCGTGAACCGGGTCGTCGATGAATTCGGTGAGGATGTGCCGGTCGGGGAAGTCGGCGAACTCATCGTCCAGGGACCGAATGTCATGAAAGGCTACTACAAGCTGCCTGAAGAGACGGCGGTGGCCCTCCGGAACGGCTGGCTCTACACCGGAGACCTCGCTCGCCAGGATGAGGACGGCTACTTCTACATCGTCGACCGGAAGAAAGACCTTGTCATTGTCGGCGGCTACAACGTCTACCCGCGCGAAGTCGAAGAAGTGCTGTACGAACACCCGGCCGTCGTCGAAGCGGCCGTCGTCGGCATCCCGGATCCGAACTACGGAGAAGCGATCCGCGCCTACGTCGTGAAAAAAGAGGGCGACCCGACGACCGTCGATGAGCTGAAAGGATTCTGTGCCGCGAAACTCGCGAAGTACAAAATCCCGGCTGAAATCGAGTTCCTTGAGGAGCTGCCGAAAAACACGACCGGCAAGATCCTTCGCCGCTCGCTGAAAGACATGGCGACGAACAGCCGATGAATGGAGAGATGGAAGACCGGTGGAGCGGGGCTCCCCGGTCTTCTTTGATTTCGCCCTTATTTTAAGTTGTTCCGCAACTCGAAATAGTTTAGACTATTGATAGGTTTTTCAAAAGGGGGAGTTTATGATGACGAAAAATAAAATCACCGCGGAGTCGCTGTTCGACTTGTATTCGGTGACGAATCCGAATCTTTCGCCGGACGGCAATGAGGCGGTGTTCATCCGGACACATATGGACAAGGAAGAGAACAAGTATGTCTCGAACCTGTTCCACGCCGACCTGAAGAGCGGCAAAGTGACGCAGTGGACGCACGGCAAGGGCAGGACGAGCCAGCCGGCCTGGTCCGAGGACGGCAAACAGATTGCGTTCCTCTCCGACCGCGACGGCAAAAACCAGCTGTACCGTCTGCAGACGGCAGGCGGGGAAGCCGAGCAGGTGACCGAATTTGCGAACGGTGTTTCCTCATTCGTCTGGTCGCCGTGCGGCAAGAAGATCTGGGTGAACGGCGCCGTCAAGCAGGACAAGACGTTCACGGACAAGGAAGAAGAGAAGAAGGATGACAAGAAGCCGGAACCGGTCCGCGTCACGAAAATGAAATACAAGGCGGACGGCCTCGGTCTGCTGCCTCAAGACCAGTTCCGCCAGATCGGTTCGGTGGACTTGGAGAGCGGCGAAGTGACGCAGTTCACGAAAGGCGACCACCAGCACGCGCTGAATGCTATTTCGCCGGACGGCAAGCAGATCGTCTTCAGTGTGAACCGCGCGGAAAACCAGGACTTCGAATTCCGCGGTACGCTGTATGTTGCGGACGCCGAAACGAAGGAAGAAACCGTCATCATCGACGAAGAAGGCTACTACGGCGGGGCGGCATTCTCTCCGGACGGAAAGAAAATCGCTTTCATCGGCGCCGACCGCCGGCTTGAAAACGCGACGCATGCCGATGTGCATGTGTACGATGTTGAATCCGGCACCCGCACTGTCCTCACCGAGTCACTCGACGCGCCGGTCGGCGACATGGCGGTCGCCGACTTCCAGCAGGGAGCCGACGCGCCGGCCGTCGTCTGGGCGGGCAACGACTCGCTTTATTTCCAGGTGTCGACGATGGGCGACGTGCGCCTGTACTACGCGACGCTCGAAGGCGAACTGTACCCGGCCACACCGGAAGACGAGCATGTCTACGGCTATGATATCTCCCGTGACGGCAAAACGGCGATCATTGCAGTGAGCGACCCGGTAAATCCGGGCGAGCTTGCCGTCCAGGACATCTCCTCGGGCAGCCGCAATGCGCTCACTTCATTCAACGGGGAATTCCTCGGCGAACACGAACTCGTCAAACCGGAGCCGATCGTATACAAGGGGCCGAAAGACTGGGACGTGCACGGCTGGATCATGAAGCCGGCCGGATTCGAGGAAGGGCAGAAATACCCGCTCATCACCGAAATCCACGGCGGCCCGCACACGATGTACGCCAATTCGTTCTTCCACGAAATGCAGCTGCTCGCGGCGAAAGGATACGGCGTCCTGTACGTCAACCCGCGCGGCAGCCACGGCTACTCCCAGGAATTCGTCGATGCGGTCCGCGGTGACTACGGCAACGGGGACTACGAAGACATCATGGCCGGCGTCGACTATGCGCTGGAGCACTGCGACTGGATCGATCCGGACCGTCTCGGCGTCACGGGCGGCAGCTACGGCGGATTCATGACGAACTGGATCGTCGGCCACACCGATCGGTTCAAATCCGCCGTCACCCAGCGCTCGATCTCGAACTGGATCAGCTTCTTCGGCGTGTCCGACATCGGCTACTACTTCAGCGAATGGCAACACCGCGCCGTCATGGACGACGTCGAAGCCCTATGGGACATCTCCCCGCTGAAATACGCGGCGGACGTCAAGACCCCGCTCCTCATCCTGCACAGCGAAAACGACTTCCGCTGCCCGATCGAGCAGGCCGAGCAACTCTTCATCACGCTCAAGCACATGGGCAAAGAAACCGAATTCGTCCGCTTCCCGAACGCCGACCACAACCTGTCCCGCGCCGGCCTGCCGAACCTCCGCATCGAGCGGCTCGGAGAAATCACAGGCTGGTTCGAAAAGTATTTGTGAGAAGGTAAAGGGCGGGAGCGGCCGCGAAACTAAAGCTGGCGGAGTCGAAACTAAAGCTGGAGGCTCCGAAACTAAAGCTGACGGAGTCGAATCTAAAGCTGGAGTCCGTGAAACTAAAGCTGAAGGCGTCGAAACTAAAGCTGAAGGCCGCGAAACTAAAGCTGAAGGCCGCGAAACTAAAGAAAGCGCCGGACGACGGCGCTTGGCAGAAAGGAAATAGGCAGTTGAGCTACACCGAAAACGGCACGACCATCCGACCGGTCCACGAAGAAGACCTCCGGCGGCTCTGGGAACTCAGCTTCCGGGACAAAGACCCCGAATGGAAGCGCTGGGACGCCCCGTATTATCCTCACTCCACGATGACATGGGAAGCATTCCAAGAGAAACGGGCCAATCTCGTCGGCCAGGACGACTTCTGGGTGATCGAACGCGGCGGCGACGTCATCGGCATGGTCAGCTGGTACTGGGAACACGAGCCATCCCGCTGGCTCGAGATGGGCATCGTCATCTACGAACCGCAACACTGGGGAGGCGGCATCGGCACGACCGCCCTCCGGATGTGGAACGACCACCTGTTTAATACGATGCCGCTCGTCCGCACCGGATACACAACTTGGTCCGGCAACGAACGCATGATCCGCGCGGGCGAAAAGCTCGGCTTCAAAATGGAAGCCCGCCTCCGAAAAGTCCGCTACTGGAACGGAGAATATTACGACTCGATCCGGATGGGGATGCTGCGGGAAGAGTGGGAAGAGCTGAATAGAGAGAAGTAAGGGAGAAAGCCGGCGTGTCCAATGAGGATGCGCCGGCTTTTTTAGATTGAGAAGGGGATGAGGAATGTTGATCATAGAAAGGGTCAAGGAAGGGGATATGTGGCATAAATTACGCCTAAAGCTCGTTGGTTGCAGGACGCTTTCTGGTCAACATAAACAGTACAAATAGCCCATTAAAATATTACCAAAATTTGAGTATTATTATGACAAGTAAAAAATACAGGGGTGTGGGTAGAATATAATATACGTGGTTTGGGTGTCTGTTCCAGAAAACTACCTACTACAATTATTCCCCGGTTCGCTTGGCGTATCAATAAAATATATTAACATCAGCGTTAGTAGTGGAAGCGGATATAATACTGCATCGGCACAACACTCATGGTATTACTGACTTACCAATACAGAGGAGAGGAGGATTCTATTTGAAGAAACATAAGGCACTGGTTATTTCTCTTTTTATTCTTCTTCTCGTTTCTTTGGTTCCCATTTATGTTTTTAGTCAAAACAATCATCTAGAATCAACAACCGAGCAAGCCAAGGTGATCAGCAAAGAGAACAATCAAAAGGAGCAGTGGATAATCCTGGAGGACAGCAAGCGAGTCTACATCGAAACCTTCAGCGTATGGGCTCTGCTTGAGGTAGGAAACAACTATTTGATCCGCTATGAAGAAAAGAAGCCTGGACAATATAACCTCAAAGAAATTGTTCCAGAAAACTTCGAGGGTCAATTCTGAAAGTAACGAGGAATCTGTCCTACGAGTAGTCCCTGATTGCGAGAAATTCCGACCTAAACGGGCAAGCCGCCTGAAGTCAAAAAACTGGGTGGTGTTTCTTAAAGATGAAACGGAATAGGAAAGCCGTGAGCCAAATGGAGAGTGATCATGTTTTCGAAGATCAGGAACTGATTCGCCAAGTTCAAAAAAGTTGTGAAAATTATGAAGTGGGACGGATATATGACCAAAAGGAAGGTCTAAGGTATCTGCGAAGCAAGACTTCTAAATAAACGAAGAGAAGCTATCGTAATAATTCTAGGAGGAATATTTGAGACCAGCCGGGCAGCCCGCATGCGCTGCCCGGCTTTTCCGCGCCCGGACTCCACCTCTTAAAACCCCACACATCCCCTAATAGACTTCCCGTTCCCGATAGCGTACAATAAACCCATCAACATATGAACAATTCATCATATATTAATGAATAAGAACAGGGGGACGGGGATGATGGGCCGAAAGGAAATCCAAGAAACGGAAATGCTGAGTGCGGAAGTGGAACAGGACATGGCGAATCTGTTCCAGGCGCTGTCGAATCCGACGCGCATCAAGATTCTTTATTTGCTGAAGCAGCAGTCGCTGACGGTGACGGAGATCAGCAACCGGCTGGAGGTGTCCCAGAGCGCGGTATCGCATCAGCTCAGGGAGCTGAAGCTGGCGCGGCTGGTCCGGAATCAGAAACAGGGCCGGGAAATGATTTACCGGCTGGATGATGACCATGTCCATCAGATTTTCCATATGGCGATCGAACACGTAAAGGAGATCTACAACTATGAGTGAGCTGACGACGAATCATGCCGCCAGATCTTGCGGACACAATCATGATCACGACCATGATCATGAGCACGGCGGGAATCTCGCCGTTATCCTGTATTTCACCGGGCTGGCCGCTTTTCTGATCGGGCTGTTTGTCGGTTCCGACATTTGGCAGGCGATTCTGTATCTCACCGCGCTCGTCGTGTCCGGCTACCATATCATCATCGAAGGGTTCGCCGACACGTTCAGGCAGACGGCGCTGAAAAAGAAATTCACGCCGAACGTCCATATCCTGATGACCCTCGCTGCAATCGGAGCGGTCATCATCGGGGACTACCGGGAAGCGGCGCTCCTGATCCTGATCTTTGCCGGGGCCCACTTCCTGGAGCATTACGCGGAAAGCAAAAGCAACAAGGAAATCACGGCGCTCCTGAAATTGAATCCGACAACCGCCAGACGGATCAATCCGGACGGGACGATCGAGACTGTCGACGTTTCTGCGCTGAATATCGGCGACCGGCTGTCCATCCTGAACGGCGACCAGATTCCGACTGACGGGATCGTCTTATCCGGAAACTCGTCTGTCGACCAGGCGTCCATCACGGGAGAAAGCATGCCCGTTGAGAAGAGGGCGGGCGATGCCCTGTTCGGCAGCACGATCAACGGCACCGGGACGATGACGATGGAAGTGACGAAAGACAGCGCCGATACGGTGATCTCAAAGATCATCCAGCTCGTCAGCCAGACGCAGAACAACGTGTCGAGGACCGCCGCGTTCATCAAGCGGCTGGAGCCGGTGTACGTCAAAGTCGTCCTGCTGCTCACTCCGTTTTTCTACCTGCTCGGCTATTATGCGTTCGGGTGGGGCGCCTACGGAAGCTTCTACCGGACGATGGTCTTCCTTATTGCCACATCGCCTTGCGCACTTGCGGCGACCGATATACCGGCCACCCTGTCGTCGATCAGCAACCTGGCGAAGCGCGGCGTGCTGTTCAAGGGCGGATCCTATTTGTCGAACCTGTCTGACCTGAAAGCGGTGGCATTCGATAAGACCGGAACCCTGACGACCGGGAAGCCGTCCGTGACCGATACGTATTTCGGTGACCACGTAACGACAGAGCAGGAGAATGCGTTTGCCCGGATCATCGTCTCGATGGAAAGCAAGTCCAATCATCCGCTCGCGCAGGCAATCCTGAAGCACTACCCGGACATGGCTCCGCTTGACCTGGAAGTGGAAAACCTGATCGGCACCGGACTCGTCGCGGAAGCGGACGGCACGCTTTATAAGATCGGCAAGCCGAGCTCCTACAAAACGATTCCCGAGCTATTCATCCGGCAGACCGAGCTTTTCGAAAAGGAAGGGAAAACAGTCGTTTATTTCGGCAACGACGAAGAAGTGCTTGGGTTGCTCGCCATCCAGGACGT
The DNA here is from genome assembly GCF_000826125.2 of Bhargavaea cecembensis. Lineage (GTDB taxonomy): Bacteria > Bacillota > Bacilli > Bacillales_A > Planococcaceae > Bhargavaea > Bhargavaea cecembensis_B. Next base: position 128,886 of record NZ_LN651371.1, on the reverse strand, counting down.
GCCGAAAGAAACTTCGCAGGAAGCGATCCGCTATTTGAAAGAACAGGATATCCATACGGTCATGATTACGGGTGATGCCGAACGCACCGGCCAGGCGATCGGCCGGGTGCTCGGAATCGATGAAGTGCGCGGCAATGTGATGCCCGAAGAAAAAGCGAGCATCGTCGCCGATCTGAAAAAGACCTATCCGGTCACCGCGATGGTCGGGGACGGAGTGAACGATGCGCCGGCGCTTGTGGCGGCGGATGTCGGCGTGGCGATGGGGGAAGGGACGGACATTGCGATCGACGTAGCCGACGCCGTCCTCATGAAAAACGATCTGACGAAGTTCTCCTACACCCACCGGGTTGCGAAGAAACTGCGCCGGCTCGTGATCCAGAACATCTCGATTGCATTGGCGGTCGTCGTGTTCCTCGTCATCGTAAATATGACCGGCAACATGAACATGACCGCCGCGGTCGTCATCCACGAAGGCAGCACGCTTGCAGTCATCCTGAACGGCCTGAGGATGCTCAAGGGCCTGGAAACCTGATCGTCACAACAAATGAAAACAAGCCGGAGCCTGCATGTTCGCGGGCTCCGGCTTTGCTATGCATTTATTCATACCTCAACGCATCGATCGGGCTCAGCTTGGAAGCTTTGTTTGCCGGCAGGATGCCGAACACGATGCCCGTGAATGACGAGAAGAGGATGCCGACCAGGACGACGACCGGGTTGATGAGCGGAGAGAACGGCAGGAACTGCGCCGCGACGGCGGTGACGAGCGCCGCGAAGCCGATGCCGATCAGCCCGCCGAGTGACGTCAGGGTGACCGACTCGATCAGAAATTGTCCGAGGATCTGGCGGCGGGTGGCGCCGAGCGCTTTTCGCAGGCCGATTTCCCGGGTCCGTTCGGTGACCGAGACGAGCATGATGTTCATGACGCCGATGCCGCCGACGAGAAGCGAGATGCCGGCGATGCTGCTGATGAAGAGGGTGATCGTCATGTAGAAGGAGTCGAATTCCTCGGCGAATTCGGTCATATCCTGGGCAACGAACATGCCGCCTTCGATTGCCGTCAGTTCATTCAGCTTGTCGGCTGCCATGTTGCCGGTGTCGAACAGGGTCTCCGGGTTATCCCCGATGACGCTGATCGTATCGATCTCAGGAGCGCCGAACATCATCGAAATGAGCGTGCGCGGCATGAGCATCTCACCGTTGGAAAAGTCCTCGAGCTGCTGGAATTCGGGCGGCAGCGTCGTTTCATACACGCCGACCACTTTGTACGGATTGCTTTCGATCTCGATGATGGCGCCGACCGCTTCCTCGTCCGGCTTGAACATCTTCTCCCGGGTGAGCGAATCGATCATGACGACGCGCGAATAGCTGTCGTTGTCACGCGTATTCAGCCGGCGGCCTTCAAGAAGCTTGATGTCCTTCGCAATAAAATACTGGTTGTCGACGCCGGTCATCTGCATGTCAGCGGTATGTTCGTTGTACACCATCGAGCCCCAGCCGCTGTTCGTCGCGAGAATGTGCTTGACGCCGGGCACTTGCTTCACTTCGTCGAGCTGTTCACCCGTCAGGTCCGGCTGTTCCACCCAGATCATCTCGCCGTTTTCCTCGATGCCGGTCCCTTCAAAGTAAATCGGGACCGCGTTGTCATCTGTGCTGAACAGCTCGTCCGACATCTGCTTGCGCGCTCCGTCGCCGATCGCGACGACGATGATGACCGCACTCACGCCGATGATGATGCCGAGCATCGTCAGGATCGAACGGACTTTATGGTTCCAAATCGATGACAAGGCGACGACGAATCCTTCCCAGATGTTCATGCCGTCACCATCCTGTCTTCGACGATGAGCCCGTCACGCAGGACGATGACCCGGTCGGCGTATGCCGCGATCTCTTCCTCGTGCGTGACGATGATGACCGTCTTGCCTTCGCGGTTCAGTTCGGTGAGGAGTTCCATGATCTGAGCGCCGGTTTTGGAGTCGAGCGCACCGGTCGGCTCATCCGCCAAAATGACGGACGGATGGTTGATGAGCGCGCGGGCGATCGCGACGCGCTGCTTCTGGCCGCCGGACAGCTCGCTCGGCAGATGACCCATCCGGTCGCCGAGTCCGACTTTCTCAAGCAGGCTGCGGGCGCGTTCGGCGCGCTCTTTTTTCGATGCGCCGGAGTAAATGAGCGGCGTTTCCACGTTTTTCTGGGCGTTCAGGCGGGGGAGCAGGAAGAACTGCTGGAACACGAAGCCGATATGCTCGTTGCGCAAGCGGGCCAGCTTGTTCTCGTTCGCCGCCTTCACGTCCTCGCCGTTCAGCGAATAAACGCCTTCCGTCTGCTTGTCCAGGAAGCCGATGATGTTCATGAGCGTCGACTTGCCGGAACCGGACGGCCCCATGATCGCGACGAATTCCCCGTCACCGATCTCGAGGTCCAGCCCCCGGAGCACCGGTACGGTCAGACTGCCGGCGCCGTATGCTTTTTTGATATTACTCAGCTTCATCATGTTCAGAATCCTCCGCTTCGGCTTCAGGGGTTTCCTCCGCCGGCGTTTCCTCCAACTCTTCCGGGGCTTCCTCGATCAGTTCGGAATCTTCCATGCCCTCGAGCTCATTCATGTAATCCTCCACGATCATCCCGGGCTCCAGTTCCTTCTCGGGAAGGATATACGGATTCGTGACGACGAGCTCGCCCGGCTCAAGGCCCTCTGCGATGCCCGCGAATTCATCGCTCATCTCCCCGAGAACAATCGTCCGCTTTTCGAGCGTATTGTCTTCTCCAATCACCCAGACGAACTCATTGCCTTCCTCATCCATGTCGAGCGCCATGTGAGGGATGGCGATCTGCTCGCTCTGTTCCAGATCGGAGACGTTGATCTCAAGCGACACGTGGAACCCTTGCCGCAAGTCGCCCGTGTCGCCGGCGAGCGTGACGGTGAACGGATACATCGTGACGTTTCCGCCTCCGCCGCCGTAGTCTTCCATCCCGCCCTGGTCGCCTTCAGGGAAATGGGAGACCGATTCGATCGTCCCGTCCCAAGTCCGGTCTTTGAACACTTTCGGGCGGATGACGACCGGCTGTCCGTGCTTGACCTTCACCGTGTCGAATTCGCTCATCGACCCGATCACTTTGAACGGACCGCTTGAAATGATGTGGACAACCGGTTCAGAAGCGCCGTTTTCGGACGGCTCGATATTTTTGTTCACCTTCACGACCGTCCCGTCGATCTTGCTCTTTACCGTCAGCTTTTCCTTTTGCACGGCGAGTTCGTCGATCGACTGCTGGGCGGAGCTCACTTCGTCCTTGATGCCTTCGATCTCCATCTCCAGGCTGACAATCTCCTTGGACGCGGCATTGATTTCTTCTTTCGTCACTTCAGGATTCTTCTTCATGTCTTTCAGCTGCTTTTGCGCAGTAGTGATTTCATCGTTGGCGATCGCCAGGCGCTTCTTCGTCAAATCGCGCGACCGGACCGCCTTGTTGTATTCGGAATTGATCGCGGAATCGTCATAGGTGAACAGCGGAGTGCCCGCCTCGACCTTATCATTTTCCGCGACGAGGAACTCTTTCACTTCGCCGTTTTCAGCTTCGTGGTAGACCTTCTGTTCGTCGCTCGGGATGATCTGACCCGTGACGAGGATCGTCTCACCGAGTTCCTGCAACTCGACCGGCTGGACCATCACCGGCTCATCAAACTCCTCCGACATGCTTCCCGAAGCGAGCAGCCGGTCCTTGAAAATGAATCCGGCACCTCCGAGAATCACGAGTGCCAGGACGATGATGATCGTCCAGACTTTTGCCTTCTTGCTCAATCTTTCCCCCTCCTTCTGATCGCCACCGCCAGCTTCTCTATATTTGGTGCCGGCGGTGAAACATTTCATGCGAATGTTAAGTTTTTTCGGCATGAAAAAAAGAAGGACCCTTGCCAGTCCCGATACATCCGTTCACAAAAAACTAGCAGAGACTGGATAAGTGACCCTCATCTACATTATACGATAGAATCCGAGTAAACAGCTATTATATTTTTGATGTTTTTAGTAGAGACTTTGCAGGTTTGCCGATGAATTTGAAAAGGAAACCGAACGGGACGGGAAGCCTCCGCGAAACCGCCTTTTGCATCCGCGAAAATCCCGCTGCCGGAAAAGCATCCGTGAAAATCGCCGACGGAATACGGACTCCGTTATAATGAAGGCACCAGAACACAGACAAGGTGGGATAGAGAGATGATGATCACAGACGAAGCGAAGGAGCTTCTGGAATCATTCTTGAATGAACGGGGCCTCGGTGGACTGCGGCTCACAGTGGAAGCGGGCGAGCAGGGACCTCAGTTCGCCATCACATTTGACGAACCCCAGGAATTTGATGTCGTCCAAACAATCAAAGGCATCCGGGTCGCCGTTGATGCCCAGTTGACGGATACCGACCTGCTCGTGCTTGACGTGGAAGAAGGGCCGGAGGGCAGGGGGATTGTGTTGCGGAGTTGATCGGAAGGAGAGACGTCCCTTGAAAAGCTATTTGGGGATAAAGGGAATGATATTCGGGGCAGGCGCCGGCATTGTAACAGTGTTGCTGTTCTCGTTCATCAGCCAGGCGCTTGCGGGCGGGATCATATCCGTTTTGGGAGAGCAATGGTTGTATATGTCCGTAATTCCGCCGTTCATAGTGGCATTCGCCTGGCTTGGACTAACCTTCAGAAGGAACAAAGAACTTTTCGCAAAGAAAATTTGGTTCATCAGTCTGGCCTGTGCGTTGCTCATTGCTTTATACAGCGGAACAGCCGGCGCACTGTTAGGAGAGGCGATCAGCAGAGGCGGCTTTGAAACGCTCAATGTAGCTGGCACGCTTGGCTGGGGAACTGCGTACGCCGTCATTCTGCTCCCGGTCACGGTTCCATATGCCCGGTTGTTGATTGGCTTGTTTATAAAATTTTTAAAGAAAGGATGCAGGATGGGCGAATTCATGGACTACGGAACGATGGAGATTGAAAAGTTCTTCTCCGGCTGCGGCTTCTACGATGAGAAAGAAATGGATATCTTATTGAAGGAGTTTGCCGATTGAGCCAAACAAAATAAAGGGAAGGGGGTTGGGGGGAATTAGGAAAACTTTCAGGATCGCGGCATGGATGCTGACGGCAGTGCTGGTGATCGTTTTGTCGGCCTGCAGCAAAGCGGGCACAAACACGATCAAGCCTGCGGATCTGTCCGACAGGGAAAGTGCGATTCTATCTACCTTTTCGGACGGTCAAATGGTGTTTGACTTTAAATTGGACGCCGATTTCAAGAATGTGACCGTCTGGGTGGAAAAGTACGAATCCGGCCAACTGGTCAATGAACATCTCGCCCAACTAGGAGGACCCGCCGAGCAGAACGGCACCATCATTTTCGGAAACGCCGCCATCGAAGAGAAAAATGTCTTTTATCTCGGCATTCAAAGCGGGGGAAACACAGGATCTTCCATCAATATCGATGACGAAGCAATTGATCTGGACAAACTGTCAAGCATCTCAGGGCCTTTCACAGGCAGTGAAGAATGGAGCGGACAAGAAAGAGTATTGGGGGATCTCTGCTATTCGAATAAAAGCAGCATGCGGACGCTGACACCGGAATTTTATGAAGACCCGGAAAGTCATCTGGATGAAATCAAGCCATATGAGGTCGTTTATTTGCTGAAGGCGAAGGCGGAGCGATAGGAGCAATTCCTGGCAGGAAATGCTATTCGTGCAGCCAAGAGTAAATCCATAAAGCAGAGAGGCGGATGGACATGAATGATAAAGAGACGTATTGGATCACGGTCCTTTCTTCCACGGAACGAAAGCGGAATTGAAGATCGGTGATTTGCTGGAGCCGTTGTATCAATCGAACTACCAGGACAAGAAATCAAATCATATCTACTTCACCGCCACGCTGGACGCGGCCAAGTGGGGGGCCGAACTGGCTGCATCCGAAGAGAAAGAGAGAATTTACCTCGTCGAGCCGCTGGGCCAATTCGAGAACGATCCGAACGTCACCGACAAGCGATTCCCGGGCAATCCGACCCGTTCCTATCGTTCCAAGTCTCCGCTGAAGATCGTGGCGGAAATGGGAGCGTGGGAACGGCATTCCGACGAGCAGATTAATCATATGGTCACCTCGCTGCAAAAACTGCGGGAAGAAGGGAAAGCGGTCATAGAGGATTGAGCCGGAGACTGACTCCATAAGCGCGAACTCAGAGAAAGTGAGGAGAGATAGGATTGGAGGAATTCGTGGATTGGATTGAAATCAGGGAGAGAAAAGATATTGACCACTTGTTGGAACGATTTGATCATTTCCACGACAGCTGTTTGAAGGAATCCTATCTGTGGACCGAGGCGTTTGTAGACTCCGATCTGGCCATGCACATGTCAGATGAGCGTGATACAAAGGCCCGGTTCCTTTTTCAGAGGCAATGGAAAGGCCCTTCGGCGATTGAACTGCTTTTCGGAGGTGTCACAACATTTCATCTTGCCCCACGTGCAGCCAATGAGGACTCTCTTATCTATGAGGCCCAATTATACTTCAGGAATGGTCTATTCTATTGGGCTGAAGATGGCGATTGGATATATGAAGAGAAGGAGCGCTTTCCAAATGTAAGCTGGATTTCTTCAGAGAAGTTGAAGTGGCGGGATGCAAGCTCCTGGATGGGAAAGCGGAATAGATACGGGGTGATCCTTTAATGGGCGGGATTGGCGTATGGGGGAGCTACTGGCTGCATCCGAAGTGGAAGAAAGAATTTATATCGTCGAGCCGCTGGGCGAATTCGAGAACGATCCGAACGTCACCGATAAGCGATTCCCGGGCAATCCGACCATACAATTTTAATGCCGAGTGTCATCCGAAGGGGCGCGAGTGTAATCGGAAAGGGGCTGAGTGTCATCGGAAGGGACACGAGTGTCATCGGAAAGGCGGCGAGTGTAACTGGAAGCCAGCTGCACTCACCGCCTGATTGTTTCGACTGTGGATCTAGGTGAATTTTCCTGTGGTTACTCGTAAAATAGAGGAATGTGAATGAGACCGGAATGCATCAAGATGATGGAGCCCAATAACAAGAGCGCACTGGGTGCATGTTATTGACTTTTCACCGAATCCACGAAATGCTTGGCATCAATCATCGACATGCCTCTTGTCTCTCTCAAGAATTTCACGGTTTTAACGTCGCCGACGGTATCGATTTTTTCTCTTACCAATTTGATCAGCTCTTGATCTTTTTCATAGGGCAGGGCTCGTTTTTTCTCTGCCTGCAAGATCTTGATTCTCTTGGATTGGCCGAAAACGATAAGCAGAAGTCCAATATTTACCAACAATGAGGCGAACAGGGGAAGTTCCATGAAGTCAAACCCTTTCATTTTCGTATTTACATATCTGAATTTGTTCACTGCTATTCTTTACGATTTGGCTCCTCAATAGGTTTCAGCTCACCGACAAAGCTGGCCAAAAAGAAAGCCCCTGTTCAGGAGCTTTCTCGGTCCATATACGTATCAGGCAGCTGCATTACGGCATGCCTCTGCACATTTCATGCAGGCTTCCGCACACTTCTGGCAGTGCTCATGGTCGTGCTTCTTGCATTCATTGCCGCAGGCTTCGCAGATTTCTGCGCACACTTTGGCGAGCTGCGCAACGAACGGGGAGTTGCGGGAAATGGCGGATTCCAGATAGCTGCACATGTCCGCACATTCGCGGTCGAGCCGGATACACTCGGCCATCATCTTGACGTCTTCTTCTTTTAGGCAGGCGTCAAAGCAGTGATTGCAGGCTTCCATGCATTCATGGAGTACACTGAGAAGTTCCTGGTACTGTTCGTGTGGCATTGGATCGACCTCCTGTTGAATTTGTCTACAATGCTAGTCTTCCCGATGAGCGGGGAGCGAAACAGAGACTATGTAGGAAGGACAGGAAAGGACATACGATGAAATTCCGAGAAGGGGCTGCACCAAGATGAAAAGAAAAGATTGGATCACCATGTTCATCCCGTTTGGAATGATGATCGGCACTGCGGCCGGTGTGCTTTTGGGGATATTCATGGAACCGGTTTCCCGAGTATTCGCCATCGCATTAGGATCCGGAGCGGGACTGATGCTGGGAATTGTCGCTTTTGGAGTGTTCCAAGGGGAGCAAAAAAAGTAAGGGGGATGGGCGCATGGATAAAAAGAGGATCGCGGCTCTGGCCATAGTCCTGGTCCTTACTGTCGGCTACTACCTATATGACCATTCCAAGAAAACAACTTATGAAGAATTGATCGCAGACCTCATCGGTGAGAATGAACAAGTTGAGCGAATTTTGGTTTACAGCGATATTCCATATATAACGAAATCTGTTCATACAGAAATCAAAAGCGAGGCATTGATTGAAAGGTTTTTGACGATCCAAATGAAAATGAAGGAGATCTCGACGTATGAACTGCCACTCATCACCAGCACGATGGTGTTTGAAACTGACCAGGGAACCTACAATATGGGCTTTGATGGGAACAGCGTGATGATCGGTTCCAATCGATACAAGATTACAGATGATTATATAAACGCGGTCGAGATGATCTTGTTTTCCGAGAATTTGAAATGGGAAGTAACGGAGTATACACCGTTTGATTGGCATTAATGTAAGGCTCGATACAATTTCTTCGCGCGACTGACCAAGCAAGAAAGATTACTGTGAAATTGAGGTGACAGATATGGAAAAAGGGAGTGTTGGGACGGCTCTGTTTACCGGTGTATTTGTAGGTGTGATCATGTTTCTTTATTATTTTCTTGTACCTGATACCAACTTTTTTATTACGGCCGTGGTGGCTGGAGTCTCAGCGTGGATCGGAAGCTTGATCGGGAATAAGCTGTTCCCGAATAAACAGTAAAGAACCGGAACAACTGCAAGGTTCGCCAGGCTGGAATGCCGGGGAGACATAAGGTGAAAAGGAGGATTCTCAATGGACACACTGTCGATCCGTGAACTCAAAACCGACAAAGAAATACTGGAAGCGTTTCCCGTAATGAATCAATTGCGCACGCATCTTGGTGAAGAAACTTATCTTGGTCTGGTGACAGAGGCGATGCAGAGGGACATGTACAGATTGTTTGCGCTGTATGATCAGGGGAATCTCGTGGCGGTTACCGGATTCAAGCCGATGATCACTCTTTATTACGGGCGGTTCGTATGGGTATGTGACTTGGTGACGGATGAAACCAGACGCTCAACCGGGTACGGCGAAAAGCTTCTTTCCTATGTGCATGACTGGGCAGAGAATAACGGCTATCAAAGTGTTGCCTTATCGTCGGGACTGCAGCGAACCGACGCCCATCGGTTCTACGAAGAAAAAATGGGATATGACAAGGTCAGCTATGTCTTTAAGAAGACACTGGATTTGTAGGCGCATAATGACTTGTCACGCCTTTTTCATTTGGAAATAAAAAGCACCCGTCCCGACGGGTGCTGGTTATCGCATACATTCCGCTTTCACAGGATCACCGGCAGTTCCTTCACGCCTCTCACGATCATGCCCGGCCGCCACTCCAGCTCGTCAGGCACTGTCCCCAGGCGGCTCTCCGGAAAGCGGTTGAAGAATGAGCTGATGGCAATTTCGCCTTCCAGGCGGGCAAGCGGGGCGCCGAGGCAGGTGTGGATGCCGAATCCGAATGCGAGGTGGACGCTTTTCTTCCTCGTGATGTCAAAGACTTCCGGATCGTCGAACTTTTCCGGGTCATGGTCGGCAGAGTTCAGGATGATGATGACGAGGTCGCCTTTCTTCATCAGCTGTCCCTTGAACTCCAAATCCTCACCGGCCCATCTGGACGTGCTGAACTCGACGGGCCCGTCAAAGCGGAGGATTTCCTCGACCGCCTTCTTGATCAGGTCCGGCTGTTCCTTCAGCAGCTTTAGCTGGTCCGGGTGCTGCAACAACGTCATGACGCCGTTGCTGATGAGGTTCACCGTCGTTTCATGGCCGGCGATGATGAGCAGCGAGACGACGCCGTACAGCTCCTGCTCGGTCAGCCGGTCGCCTTCTTCTTCGGCGATGATGAGCCGGCTGATCAGGTCGTCGGCAGGATGCTCCCTCAGCATCGCGAACCGCTTCCCGAGATACTCCACGAACGCCTGCATATGCTGTCCGATATCGCCGGCGTAGTCTCCGCCCGAACCCTCGATCATGGCGTTGGACCAGATCCGGAAATTGTCCCGGTCTTCTGCGGGAATGCCGAGGATTTCGCAGATGACGATGATCGGGAGCGGGAAGGCGAGTTCATCGATCAGGTCGACGCGTTCTTTTCCCTCCATCTCATCGAGCAGCTCATCGGCGATTTCCTGGATGCGGTCCCGCATGCCGTTGATCATCTTCGGGGTGAATGCGCTCGACACGAGATTCCGAAGCCGCTTATGCTCCGGCATGTCCGCAAACAGCATGTTCTGCGTGAACACGCTTTTGTATTCGGGAGAGCCTCCGTAGAGCTTGGAGAAATCCTTGATGAACCGCGGCTCCCGCAATGCCTCTATGGCATCCTCATAGCGCGTGATGAACCAGGCACGGTTGCCGTCGGGCAGGATTTTGCGAAAGACGGGGGCCTCGTCGCGGAGCGCAGCATACGCGGGATAGGGGTTTTTCCGGAATGCGTCGGTGAACATGGATTCCTGGATGGATTCGATCGGATTCATGTCGTTCTTCCTCCTCTGGGCTTGATCCTTCTTTATAAATTCCCTCTTACTTGCTCCGCTAATCTACCATACATAGCCACCGGTCTGTGAACATAATGATGAACACCTCCACCTGTCCGCTTTTTTGATCAGCCTGTCGGTCGGCATGATCTACCGGATTGCCGTGAAGGAGATTTACCCCGAAGCCGTCCGTCATTCGTCGAACGCGTACAGCCTGTGCGTCGCCGTCCTTTCTTTCTTGCTGATGGGCCTGTACCTGCTCCTGATTTGAATAAAACCTGCATACCCGACGGCTTTGCTCTGCGCGCCGGCCGGGTATTCTTTTTGGAATCAAAGATTGATTATCGGCTGTAGCGATTTTGATTCTATATTGTTATACTATTCAAATAGTATAGACAAATTCGAAGGGGGACGGGGACATGTTTGCTGCATTGACACCGATGGACTGGAAGCGTAGGGCGCTGAAGTATTACCCAGAGAAGGTCGCCGTGATCGACGGGGACAAGGAATTCACTTACAAGGAATTCGGGGAGCGGGCGGACCGGCTGTCGGTTGCTCTTCAAGAGGCGGGGATCCGCGAAGGGGACCACGTGGCGGTCATGCTGCCGAACACCCACTACATGCTCGAGTGCTTCTACGGCATCTGCCAGATGGGCGCGGTCATGGTGCCGCTCAACTACCGGGTCACCGCATCAGACATGGAATACATCATTAATCACAGCGACGCGAAGATGCTCATCGTCGACGAGGAGTTCAGCGCGCCGATCGAGGAGATCCGGGACCGGCTTTCGCTCGAGAAGATCATCGTCGTTGAAGTGGAAGGCGAGACGAATGGACTGGCTGCGGTCGATTATGAAACGTTCATCCGGGAAATTCCGGAGGATGCGCCTGTTCCGTACGCGGAGATCGACGAAAACCAGCTCCTGACACTCAATTACACGAGCGGCACAACGTCGAGGCCGAAGGGCGTCATGCTGACGCACCGCGGCAACTATCTGAATGCCGCCAACTTCATGTATCACCTCGGGGTCCATCATGATGACGTTTACCTGCACACGCTTCCGATGTTCCACGCGAACGGCTGGGGCGGCGTCTGGGCGATCACGGCGACGGGCGCGACCCATGTATGCCTCCGCAAGGTCGTCCCGTCCGTCATCCTCGACTTGTTCGAAGACAGGAAGATCAGCCTGCTCTGCGGCGCGCCGACCGTCGTCAACATGCTCGTCAACGAACCGAAAGCGCAGGAAGTGGAGCTCTCCGTGAATCCGCGCATGGCGACGGCCGGATCGCCGCCTGCCGCTGCCCTCATCGGACGTGCGCAGGACCTGCTCGGCCTCAACATGATGCACGTGTACGGCCTGACCGAGACGTCGCCGTTTATCCTGTACAATGAATGGAAACAGGAATTCGACGACAAGACGGCCGACGAACAGGCGATGATCAAGGCGCGCCAGGGCATCGAGCTCGCCTTCAACGGCGAGACGAAAGTTGTCCGCGAAGACGGCACCGAAGTCGACTGGGACGGCCAGGAACTCGGCGAAATCATCACACGCGGAAACGTCGTCATGGACGGCTACTACAAAGATCCGGAAAAGACCGCCGACGCCATCAAAAACGGCTGGTTCCATACGGGCGACCTCGCCGTCACTTACCCGGACGGCTACATCGAAATCCGCGACCGTGCGAAAGACATGATCATCTCCGGCGGCGAGAACATCTCCTCGACCGAAATCGAAGGCGTGCTCTACCGCCACCCGTCCGTCATCGAAGCCGCCGTCATCGCGGTGCCGGACGAAAAGTGGGGGGAAGTGCCGAAGGCGATCGTCGTACTCAAAGACGGCCACTCCGCAACGGAAGCCGACATCATCACCTACTGCCGCGACAACATGGCCCACTTCAAGGCACCGAAGTCGGTGGAGATCGTCGATGAACTCCCGAAGACCGCAACGGGCAAACTCCAGAAGTTCAAGCTCCGGGAGATGTTCTGGGAAGGGGCAAGGAAGGTGAACTGATTTCGTGGAAAGACGATGCCTGCAGCGGCATCGTCTTTTGCTGAATAAAGGGCGAGTGAGGCGTTACAGTTGGGAGATGCGGAAGCCGACGATCTGATTCACATTGACGTGATTTGGACGGGGTCACTTGATGTCATGGCGTTGTGGCGCGTCACGCTGAATATCTATGAAGACTGATGTTCAACAACCGGGCCGATTTGCAGGGAAGCAAGGTACTGTTTTTAAGGGGAGATACGGATGATTTTACGTTCAGGAATTACTGGGTTTCTACCAGCGCCATCAATTAAAGAGAGCGAGTTTAAGGCAGTTTGTTATTCATTATTGGATTCAGATGAAGTGGAAGTTGTTGAAACCCAAGGTTTTGTGAAGAGTTTTTACGAATGTATCATTAACGTGAAAAATAAAAGGGTTCACGTCCTTCTTAACAGCCAATATCCATTCGTTGCGTTTACATCTTCCCGTCAAGCAGATGAACGTAACTTTCCTTTCAATGATGATATTGAGCTATCAAATATCTTCAGTCCGTATTATAAAGTATTATGTTTTGAACAGCTGAACGAGCCTGTAAAGTATCGGCAGCAAGGTAAAAACATTATCATCGAAAATGAAAATACCTTACATCAAGCCGAATTGAAACAAGCTGCCTATTGGAAACCAAAAACGGTTGGAGAAATTATATTTAATTATTGGGATTAAGTTTTATGTTGTTGACGCTTTCGCGCCCGAGTGTGTCGCTTATGATCATCATCCCTCCCAAAGCTCCTGATTCAATTGAAAAACCGCCGGGACGGCTTGTCCGGCGGTTTCTTCTATCTTGTTTTATTTCCCCTTGAACTCCGGCTTCCGCTTTTCGGCGAACGCATTCAGTGCCTCGATCCGGTCTTCGGTCGGGATTGTCACTTCGTATGCCTTCCGCTCGATCGCGAGGCCGGTCTGCAGGTCGGCGTTCATGCCGTTCTTCACGGCGAACTTCGCCTGCTGGAGGGCGACCGGGCCGTTGGCGAGGAGGCTGTCGGTGAGTTCGCCCGCCGTCTCCCAAAGGTTGTCCGGGTCGGCGACTTTTGTGACGACGCCGTAGCCGTATGCTTCTTCGGCCGTCATGCGCTTGGCCGTCAGGATGAGCTCGAGCGCCTTCGCCTCGCCGATGAGCCGCGGGAGCCGCTGCGTGCCGCCTGCCCCCGGGATGATCGCGAGTCCCGTTTCGGTGAGACCCATCTTTGCTTCAGAGGAAGCGATGCGAAAGTCACAGGCGAGCGCGAGCTCCATCCCGCCGCCGAATGCGAAGCCGTTGATCATGGCGATCGTCGGCTGCGGCAGCTTCTCGATCATCGTGAACACTTCGCCCATTTTGTACAGATTGCGCTTCACCTGCTCGTCGGTGAGCGTCTTCCGTTCCTTCAGGTCGGCGCCGACGCTGAAGGCGCGCCCGTTTCCGCCCGTGAGGAGAACAACGCGGATGTCCGGGTTGATGCGGACCGATTCGATCACCTGGCCGAGCTCTGACACCATGTCATAGTTGAATGCATTCATCGAAGACGGGCGGTCGAGCGTGATGATGCCGAGATGGCCCTTCTGTTCATAGCGAATTGTTTCCATGTGAAATTCCCCCTTATGAAATCCCCCGTTTCGTAAAACATACCATGACGCGCCAAAATTCGCCACCAGGCGGGAGAAAATGGCCATTGCATACATGCCCGGAGTTGGGGTAAGATATAAATACGAACAGACGTTCTTTTCTTTCTGAAGAAAAGGAGGAAGGGATCATGCCGCTCATTCCGTCGGAGGCGCTGCCCCATTTTGAAAACCTGATCTACCTGCCGATGCTGCTCATCATCCTGGAGCGCGACAAGAAGGCATTCGAAACAGGCCCGTTCAAGCTCAAGCGTCCGTACCTCGCCATGGTGGCGGAGGCCGAAAAGCTCGTGCAGAAGGACCTGAAAGAATCCCGCCTGTACATGCGCCGGCGCTCGATGAAGCTCATCAAGGGCGATCATGACGACATGTTCACGGAATATGTATTCATTCACGAAGGATATGAAGACCGCCGCCGCTATCTCAACGTCCGTCTGAGAAACCGGTCGGAGGAGCTGCTAGGAGTTTACCTGACGATGGGGGACCGGGCGATTTGTCTTTGAGGAGGATCAGGTGAACTCCCGGTTGAATCCGGGATGCCGCAAGAAATACTGCATGCGCGAGAACTTCTTGTCGAGGCGGCAGGCGAGCGCGTATTGTCTGTTCATCGTCTGGACAGACACATCCGTTTCGATGATGTTTCCATTTTCGAGCCGGATTTCACAGCCGGCGGAGTCTCCCCAATAATCATCGACGCCGTGGAGGGCGATCCAGATGTTCGCCTCCGACTGCGGCGAGAGCGTGGGCATCAGAATGCAGGGCATCCCGAGGTCCTGAACGATGAGCACCGGCACTTTATGATGGTTTCCGATGAGCCGGCTTGAAGTTTGGACGGCCTGGCGCAGTGTGGTGCCGTACAGTTCACACGATTTCTTGAGATTATAGAGCGGCCTTCTTTCCAGCAGAAATTGTTCTTTTTTTTCGGTAACGATCGTGTACGGCTTTCCATCCACTTTGGTCGGCTCCAGAGAAAGTGTATCGAAGGTGATAAAGTACGGAGATGACAGTTTTTTGATTTCCATGCCCGCGCCCCCTCAAACGTTCATTGTATATCCTATTGTAGCTGAAACTGGGATTAAGACAAGACTTATTTCTTACTCTTTGCAATAAAGCGCGAATGTTGAAATTTCTAAAAAAGGAGTTGCATCCACCGCCTCCCTGCATATATAATAGGAAAAAGAGCCAGGTGGTGAAGGGAATGGAACAGTATTATTCGTACGCAGAGTTTTTGAAGGCCGTCGGCAAGGGCAGGGCGAGCCAGGGGGAGCAGCTGCTTAATGACATTTACATGGATCTGTTCCTCAAGCATGTGCACCGCGACCAGATGAGGAACCGTCTCCTCGGCTTGATCGACGAGGCGCTCGACCGGAGAGATAAAGCCGGTTTCCTCGACTACACCGCTCAATTGAAGACCCTCGATGACGACCTCGTCACGGGGAACTGACACGCCGCAACCCATTGGAGGAACGACCGTTGAAGCCAAATGAAGATCCGGAACCGTCCGCATGTCAGGGAATGATGCCCTGGGAGCGGGCGGTTTTGCGTTCGCTGTTTTTAAGCGGATTTTCCGGGCGCATATCCAACCTGCGGAAACGCCCAGTGCAGGGGGGGCAACCGAAACAGAAGATGCGATTGGAGGCCAACTCGCGTCACTCGCGACCAAACTTGCGTCACTCGAGCCCCAACTTGCGTCACTCGCAGCCGAACTCGCGTCACTCATGCTCCTCCCACCCCGAACCTCCCTCAAATTTCCCCTTGCATTTCCTGCTGTTCCCCTCATTAAAACACCTGTTCGCTTTTTGTTCGTGAAACGAAGGGGAATATGGTAGGATAGTGACACAATGAACGTGAAAACCGGAAGGGGACAGACCATGGTCCGATCATTTGATTTACAGGCACCTTACACGCCTCAGGGTGACCAGCCGAAGGCGATCGAGCAGCTTGTCGGCGGGCTGAAGGCGGGACGGAAGCATCAGACGCTGCTCGGGGCGACCGGAACGGGGAAGACGTTCACCGTTTCGAACGTGCTCACCGAAGTGAACAAGCCGACGCTCGTCATGGCGCACAACAAGACGCTCGCCGGGCAGCTGTACAGCGAGTTCAAAGAGTTCTTTCCTAATAATGCAGTCGAGTATTTCGTCAGTTTCTACGATTATTATCAGCCGGAGGCGTATGTGCCGCAGACGGATACGTTCATCGAGAAGGATGCGAGCATCAACGACGAGATCGACAAGCTCCGCCACGCGGCCACGTCTGCTTTATTTGAGCGCAATGACGTGCTCATCGTGGCGTCGGTGTCGTGCATCTACGGCCTCGGGAATCCGTCCGAGTACGGGGACATGCTCGTGTCGCTGCGGACCGGCATGGAGATCAGCCGCAACGAGCTGCTCCGCAGGTTCGTCGACATCCAGTACACGAGAAATGATATGAACTTCACGCGCGGGACGTTCCGCGTGCGCGGGGATGTCGTCGAGATCATCCCGGCTTCGCGCGATGAGCGTTGCATCCGGATCGAGTTTTTCGGCGACGAGATCGACCGGCTGCGCGAAGTCGATGCGCTGACGGGCGAGATCTACGGCGACCGGGACCACGTCGCCATCTTCCCGGCGTCCCACTTCGTCGCGCGGGAAGAGCGGATGGTGAAGGCGATCGCCAACATCGAGGTGGAGCTTGAGGAACAGCTGAAGGTCCTCCGCTCCCAGGACAAGCTGCTCGAAGCCCAGCGGCTGGAGCAGCGGACCCGCTATGACATCGAGATGATGAAGGAGATGGGGTTCTGCTCGGGGATCGAGAACTATTCCCGCCATCTGAACCTGAAGCCGCCGGGTGCGACGCCGTATACGCTGTTCGACTATTTTCCGGACGATTTCCTTCTCGTCATCGATGAAAGCCACGTGACGCTCCCGCAGATCCGCGGGATGTTCAACGGGGACCAGGCACGCAAGCAGGTGCTCGTCGACCACGGGTTCCGCCTGCCGTCCGCGCTCGATAACCGTCCGCTCCGGTTCGAGGAATTCGAGAACCGCGTCCACGAGGCGATCTACGTCTCGGCGACGCCGGGGCCCTACGAGATCGAGCATACGCCGGAAATGATCGAGCAGATCATCCGGCCGACCGGTCTCCTCGATCCGGAGATCGACGTCCGCCCGATCGAAGGACAGATCGATGACCTGATCGACGAAATCCAGGAGCGGGTGGCGAAAAATGAGCGCGTGCTCGTCACGACGCTCACGAAGAAAATGTCCGAAGACCTCACCGATTACCTGAAAGAGGCCGGCATCAAGGTCAACTACCTCCACTCGGAGATCAAGACGCTTGAGCGGACCGAGATCATCCGCGAGCTCCGGCTCGGCACGTATGATGTCCTCGTCGGGATCAACCTTCTGCGGGAAGGGCTCGACATTCCCGAAGTGTCGCTCGTGACGATCCTCGATGCGGACAAGGAAGGGTTCCTCCGCTCCGAGCGCTCGCTCATCCAGACGATCGGCCGCGCCGCGCGGAACGCGAACGGCAAGGTCATCATGTACGCGGACCGGATGACCGATTCGATGCGGGCGGCGATCGACGAGACGAAGCGCCGTCGCTCGATCCAGATGGAATACAACAAACAGCACGGCATCACGCCGCAAACGATCCAGAAGCAGATCCGCGACTCGATCCGCGCGACGCACGAATCCGAGGAAACGGTCACCTACGTGGAGAAAGTGACGAAAGGCAAGAAGCTGACGAAAGAAGAGAAGGGCAGCCTCCTTGCTTCGCTCGAGAAGGAAATGAAAGACGCGGCGAAGGCGCTCGATTTCGAACGGGCCGCCGAACTCCGCGATACGATACTGGAACTGAAAGCAGAGGGGTGACAAACGGATGAAAAACCAGGAAATCGTCGTTCAGGGGGCGCGTGCGCACAACCTGAAGGACATCAATGTGACGATTCCTCGCGACCAGCTCGTCGTCATGACGGGGCTGTCGGGGTCCGGGAAGTCCTCGCTCGCATTTGACACGATCTACGCGGAAGGCCAGCGGAGGTACGTCGAGTCGCTGTCCGCCTATGCGCGCCAGTTTCTCGGCCAGATGGACAAGCCGGACGTCGATGCGATCGAGGGGCTCTCGCCGGCCATTTCGATCGACCAGAAGACGACGAGCCGGAACCCGCGGTCGACGGTCGGGACGGTGACGGAGGTATACGACTACCTTCGTCTCCTTTATGCCCGTGTCGGGAAGCCGGTCTGCCCGAACCACGGGATCGAGATCTCTTCCCAGACGGTCGAGCAGATGGTCGACCGGATCATGGAACTGCCGGAACGGACCCGGCTGCAGATTTTGGCGCCGGTCATCTCCGGACGGAAAGGGACGCACGCCAAGCTGTTCGAAGACATCAAGAAACAGGGGTACGTCCGCGTCCGGGTCGACGGCGAGATCTACGACCTGGACGACAACATCGATCTGAATAAAAACAAAAAACACGACATCGAGGTCGTCATCGACCGGATCGTCGTGAAGGNCTGATCGACGAAATCCAGGAGCGGGTGGCGAAAAATGAGCGCGTGCTCGTCACGACGCTCACGAAGAAAATGTCCGAAGACCTCACCGATTACCTGAAAGAGGCCGGCATCAAGGTCAACTACCTCCACTCGGAGATCAAGACGCTTGAGCGGACCGAGATCATCCGCGAGCTCCGGCTCGGCACGTATGATGTCCTCGTCGGGATCAACCTTCTGCGGGAAGGGCTCGACATTCCCGAAGTGTCGCTCGTGACGATCCTCGATGCGGACAAGGAAGGGTTCCTCCGCTCCGAGCGCTCGCTCATCCAGACGATCGGCCGCGCCGCGCGGAACGCGAACGGCAAGGTCATCATGTACGCGGACCGGATGACCGATTCGATGCGGGCGGCGATCGACGAGACGAAGCGCCGTCGCTCGATCCAGATGGAATACAACAAACAGCACGGCATCACGCCGCAAACGATCCAGAAGCAGATCCGCGACTCGATCCGCGCGACGCACGAATCCGAGGAAACGGTCACCTACGTGGAGAAAGTGACGAAAGGCAAGAAGCTGACGAAAGAAGAGAAGGGCAGCCTCCTTGCTTCGCTCGAGAAGGAAATGAAAGACGCGGCGAAGGCGCTCGATTTCGAACGGGCCGCCGAACTCCGCGATACGATACTGGAACTGAAAGCAGAGGGGTGACAAACGGATGAAAAACCAGGAAATCGTCGTTCAGGGGGCGCGTGCGCACAACCTGAAGGACATCAATGTGACGATTCCTCGCGACCAGCTCGTCGTCATGACGGGGCTGTCGGGGTCCGGGAAGTCCTCGCTCGCATTTGACACGATCTACGCGGAAGGCCAGCGGAGGTACGTCGAGTCGCTGTCCGCCTATGCGCGCCAGTTTCTCGGCCAGATGGACAAGCCGGACGTCGATGCGATCGAGGGGCTCTCGCCGGCCATTTCGATCGACCAGAAGACGACGAGCCGGAACCCGCGGTCGACGGTCGGGACGGTGACGGAGGTATACGACTACCTTCGTCTCCTTTATGCCCGTGTCGGGAAGCCGGTCTGCCCGAACCACGGGATCGAGATCTCTTCCCAGACGGTCGAGCAGATGGTCGACCGGATCATGGAACTGCCGGAACGGACCCGGCTGCAGATTTTGGCGCCGGTCATCTCCGGACGGAAAGGGACGCACGCCAAGCTGTTCGAAGACATCAAGAAACAGGGGTACGTCCGCGTCCGGGTCGACGGCGAGATCTACGACCTGGACGACAACATCGATCTGAATAAAAACAAAAAACACGACATCGAGGTCGTCATCGACCGGATCGTCGTGAAGGATGACGTCGGCGCGCGCCTGGCGGATTCGCTCGAGACGGCGGCTTCGCTTGCCGGCGGCCGTGCGCTCATCGATGTGATCGGCGGGGAGGAGATGCTCTACAGCGAGCATCACTCCTGCCCGGTGTGCGGATTCTCGATCGGCGAGCTGGAGCCGCGGATGTTTTCATTCAACAGTCCGTTCGGCGCCTGCCCGGAATGCGACGGTCTCGGCGTGAAGCTCGAAGTCGACCCGGACCTGGTCATTCCGGACAAGTCGCGGTCGCTCGACGACCATGCAATCGCGCCGTGGGAGCCGACGAGCTCGCAGTACTATCCGGAACTTCTGAAGACGGTCGCCAAACATTACGGCATCCCGATGGACGTGCCGGTGAGCGAGATCCCGAAAGCCCAGATGGACAAGATCCTCTACGGCTCCGGCAATGACAAGATCCGCTTCCGGTATACGAATGAATGGGGCGTGACCCGGGATAACCATATCCATTTCGAAGGCGTGCTCCGGAACGTCGAGCGGCGTTACCGCGAGACGACATCGGACTATATCCGCGAGCAGATGGAGAAGTACATGGCCGAGCGTCCTTGCCCGGTCTGCAGCGGCTACCGGCTGAAGGAGGAGTCGCTCGCCGTGAAGGTGGCGGGCCTCCATATCGCCCAGGTGACGTCGTTTTCGATCACGGATTCGATGGAGTTCTTCCGATCGCTCCAGCTGTCCGAAAAAGATGAGCAGATCGCACGGCTCATCCTCCGGGAGATCAACGAACGGCTCGGCTTCCTCGTGAATGTCGGGCTTGATTACCTGACGCTCTCCCGCGCGGCGGGCACGCTGTNGGCCGCCGAACTCCGCGATACGATACTGGAACTGAAAGCAGAGGGGTGACAAACGGATGAAAAACCAGGAAATCGTCGTTCAGGGGGCGCGTGCGCACAACCTGAAGGACATCAATGTGACGATTCCTCGCGACCAGCTCGTCGTCATGACGGGGCTGTCGGGGTCCGGGAAGTCCTCGCTCGCATTTGACACGATCTACGCGGAAGGCCAGCGGAGGTACGTCGAGTCGCTGTCCGCCTATGCGCGCCAGTTTCTCGGCCAGATGGACAAGCCGGACGTCGATGCGATCGAGGGGCTCTCGCCGGCCATTTCGATCGACCAGAAGACGACGAGCCGGAACCCGCGGTCGACGGTCGGGACGGTGACGGAGGTATACGACTACCTTCGTCTCCTTTATGCCCGTGTCGGGAAGCCGGTCTGCCCGAACCACGGGATCGAGATCTCTTCCCAGACGGTCGAGCAGATGGTCGACCGGATCATGGAACTGCCGGAACGGACCCGGCTGCAGATTTTGGCGCCGGTCATCTCCGGACGGAAAGGGACGCACGCCAAGCTGTTCGAAGACATCAAGAAACAGGGGTACGTCCGCGTCCGGGTCGACGGCGAGATCTACGACCTGGACGACAACATCGATCTGAATAAAAACAAAAAACACGACATCGAGGTCGTCATCGACCGGATCGTCGTGAAGGATGACGTCGGCGCGCGCCTGGCGGATTCGCTCGAGACGGCGGCTTCGCTTGCCGGCGGCCGTGCGCTCATCGATGTGATCGGCGGGGAGGAGATGCTCTACAGCGAGCATCACTCCTGCCCGGTGTGCGGATTCTCGATCGGCGAGCTGGAGCCGCGGATGTTTTCATTCAACAGTCCGTTCGGCGCCTGCCCGGAATGCGACGGTCTCGGCGTGAAGCTCGAAGTCGACCCGGACCTGGTCATTCCGGACAAGTCGCGGTCGCTCGACGACCATGCAATCGCGCCGTGGGAGCCGACGAGCTCGCAGTACTATCCGGAACTTCTGAAGACGGTCGCCAAACATTACGGCATCCCGATGGACGTGCCGGTGAGCGAGATCCCGAAAGCCCAGATGGACAAGATCCTCTACGGCTCCGGCAATGACAAGATCCGCTTCCGGTATACGAATGAATGGGGCGTGACCCGGGATAACCATATCCATTTCGAAGGCGTGCTCCGGAACGTCGAGCGGCGTTACCGCGAGACGACATCGGACTATATCCGCGAGCAGATGGAGAAGTACATGGCCGAGCGTCCTTGCCCGGTCTGCAGCGGCTACCGGCTGAAGGAGGAGTCGCTCGCCGTGAAGGTGGCGGGCCTCCATATCGCCCAGGTGACGTCGTTTTCGATCACGGATTCGATGGAGTTCTTCCGATCGCTCCAGCTGTCCGAAAAAGATGAGCAGATCGCACGGCTCATCCTCCGGGAGATCAACGAACGGCTCGGCTTCCTCGTGAATGTCGGGCTTGATTACCTGACGCTCTCCCGCGCGGCGGGCACGCTGTCGGGCGGGGAGGCGCAGCGCATCCGGCTGGCCACCCAGATCGGGTCCCGGCTGTCCGGTGTCCTGTACATCCTCGACGAGCCGTCGATCGGGCTTCATCAGCGGGACAACGACCGGCTGATCGGCACGCTTAAAGACATGCGGGACCTCGGGAATACGCTCATCGTCGTCGAGCATGATGAAGACACGATGCTTGCGGCCGACCACCTCATCGACATCGGTCCCGGCGCCGGCCTGGACGGCGGCCAGATCGTTGCGCAGGGCACACCGGAGGAAGTGATGAACGATCCGGATTCCCTCACCGGCGATTACTTGAGCGGCCGGAAGTTCATCCCGGTGCCGACCGAACGGCGCCAGCCGGACGGACGCGCCGTCCGGATCGAGGGGGCTGCGGAAAATAACCTGAAGAACGTCGACGCCGAATTCCCGCTCGGCGAATTTATTGCCGTCACGGGCGTCTCGGGCTCCGGCAAATCGACACTCGTGAATGAAGTGCTCTACAAGGCGCTCGCCCAGAAACTGAACCGCGCGAAGGTCAAGCCGGGGGCATTCGGCACGATCACGGGCATCGAGGAACTCGAGAAAGTCATCGACATCGACCAGTCGCCGATCGGACGCACGCCGCGATCCAACCCGGCGACCTATACCGGAGTGTTCGATGACGTCCGCGACGTGTTCGCCTCGACGAACGAAGCGAAGATCCGCGGCTACAAAAAAGGCCGGTTCAGCTTCAACGTGAAGGGCGGCCGCTGCGAGGCATGCCGCGGAGACGGCATCATCAAAATCGAAATGCATTTCCTGCCGGATGTGTATGTGCCGTGCGAGGTCTGCCACGGCCGCCGCTATAACCGCGAGACGCTCGAGGTTCGCTATAAAGGAAAGAACATCGCCGACGTGCTCGACATGACGGTCGATGACGGGCTTGATTTCTTTGAGAACATCCCGAAAATCCGCCGCAAGCTACAGACGATCGCCGACGTCGGGCTCGGGTATGTGAAGCTCGGCCAGCCGGCGACGACCTTGTCGGGCGGGGAGGCGCAGCGCGTCAAGCTCGCCTCCGAACTGCACCGCCGGTCGAACGGCAAGACGTTCTATATTCTGGATGAACCGACGACCGGGCTGCACGCGCACGACATTTCAAAGCTGCTCGTCGTGCTCCAGCGGCTCGTCGAAGGCGGCAACACCGTGCTCGTGATTGAACACAATCTCGATGTCATCAAGACGGTCGACCATATCATCGATCTCGGACCCGAAGGCGGGGAGCGGGGCGGCCAGATCATCGCGACCGGCACGCCGGAACAGGTGGCCGAAAGCACCGTCTCCTATACCGGCCGCTACCTGAAGCCGATCCTCGAGCGGGACCGGGAACGGACCGACGCGCTGATCGCGGAGGCCGAAAGCGGACGGTGATCCGAGTGTCTTTTGCCTCATGGATGAAACTTTTTCCGTTCCCGGGCGTATTAACAACTATCAACGGAAGGCGGCCGAGCCGCTGCCGAAGGAGGACGAACAGATGAAAGACGAAAAAAGCCGGATTCTGGATATGCTGGAACAAGGAACAATCAGTGCCGATGAGGCGCTGCGTCTTTTGGAGAAGTTCGAGGAAAACCGGGAAGCTGTGAAGGAGAGCCATCCGCAGCTGGGCGGCGACGAGCCGGCCGGCGGAGCGGAAGAGCCGGACAACGTGCGGGGGGACTTCGGTGGAGGTTCCGAGCCGGGTGGCCAGCAGGAAGAAGAGGGCCGTGCAGGCCGGCAGACATCGATGGATGATTTCCTGGAAGACGTCCGCCGCGACTTCTCCGTGTTCGGAAGCCGGTTCATGGAATTCATGCAGACGGCGGTCGAGAAAGTGAAAACCTTCGACATCGAAAAGCCGTTCGGCGAACCGGTTACTTTCAACGAGACATTCACGAAAAGCGGAGAAGGCGTCAATGAAATCGTAGCCGACCTCGCATTCGGCAATTTCGAAATCCGTGTTTCCGGAGACGAAGCATTCAAGGCCGAGTGCGAAGTCAAGGCCTACCGGGTCGAGGACGCCGAGGAAGCCAAGCGGGAATTCACCGAGCGGTTCCTGTTCGTCACGGACGGGGACAAGCTCCGCATCTCCAGCGACCGCAAATCGGTCCAGGTGAACACCGTCCTCTACGTGCCCGAAACCCATTATAAAAGACTGTCCGTCCGCCTCCTGAGCGGCCAGTTCCGCACGGAAGGCGAACTCACGGCGGAAAAGATCCGCGTGCGCGCAGCGAACGGCAAAATCGATGCCGACGGCCTGCACTTCAAGGATGCGGAGTTCGAAACGGCGAACGGCGGCATCCGGGTGCGGGACGCTCACGGCGAGAAAATCGAAGCCGAGACGCTGAACGGCAAAATCGACATCGACGGCATGCTGAAGGACATCGAAGCCCAGTCCGTCAACGGCCACGTCGTCGTCACGACCCGGGATGCGGAAGCCCACAAGATCGACGCGGGCGCCGTATCGGGTTCGGTGGAAATCTACGTGCCGCAGGATGCCGGACTGAACGGGGAAGTCTCATCGAACCTCGGCAAGATGGACATCCGCCTCCAGGACATCAGCCGCACGCAAGAATCCGAGCAGTTCCTGCAAAAATCAATCCGCTTCACGAAAGAAGGCGGAAATCCGGACCTGCCGCCGCTCTCCATCAAAGGCGAAGCAAAGACCGGAACCGTGATTGTCGGGTATATCGGAAACTGATGAACGCGAAAAGACCGGCCGGAGAGGGGAATCCCCTCCCGGCCGGTCTTTTTGTGCGTGTATAAATGTTGAGGTCAACGCATGATGGCGAGTCGTCCGGATTCGCCCTTGAGTTGTCCGCATTTCGTGATATGGTCCCCTTAGAGTTTACACCTTGATTCTGTCACACTAGGAGTAACGAAAAGGGGTGCCGAAAAATGAACCAGAAGCGGGATTACGATATAAAAGTGAAAGCAGTGGAGGAATTTTTTGAAGGCTCTTCCACTGAGGAGTTGGCTCTTTCGTACAATGTCTCGGATCGGACGATCCGACGCTGGGTCGAAAAAGTGGAGATGGATGGCTTCGAGGCTTTGCATGACGCCAGGGGCAAGAATGGCCGGAAACCGTCGGATGAGAAGGATGCTCTGATTGAACTGCAGAAGGCGGAGATCCTCCTCTTAAAAAAGCTCTTGGATCTGAAAAGGGGGTGTTAAGCAAACAAGATAGTTTCCTGTTCATCGACCTGAATAAGGACACCTTTTCGGTCTCCCTCCTCGCGGAGGCGTCGGATGTCTCCCGGCAGGGTTATGCCAAGTGGAAGAAGCGGCAGGATCACTCTGCCCAGGATCTCAAGGATGAGCAGATGTTTCACTATATCTCCAAGGTGTTCGCCAAGTCCCGGGGAACCTATGGGCGACGCCGGATCAAGCTGGCGCTCCAGAGAGAGTTCGGGCTCACCGTCAATATCAAGCGAATCTCCAGAATCATGCGCCGATATGGGCTCAAATGTCGGATTCGCCGCAAAGGGTACCGTCACGGCGGTACAGAGGGGAAGGTGGCGCAGAACCTCTTGAAGCGTAACTTTAAAGCCACGAAGCCGATGAAGAAATTCTCGGTGGATATCACATACGTGCGCGCTTTCGTTCCTACGGAACACTGGACCTATCTGTGCGCCATTAAGGACCTGTACGACGACTCGATCGTAGCATTCGCCTACGGGCCGAACCAGGACACCGGCCTGGTCCTGGAAGCGCTCGAGATGCTGGAGAAGGTGAAAGGGAACCGGAAGAAGGCCATTATCCACAGCGACCAGGGCAGCCAGTTTATGAGCCTGAGATACCAGAAACGCCTTCAGTCGATGAACCTGACACCGTCCATGTCACGGCGCGGCAACTGTTGGGATAATGCATGCATCGAGAGCTTTTTCAGTCACTTCAAAACTGAGATTGCCTGCTTTGGCGACCCTCGGTCTCTTGAGGAGCTTCGGATTGCCATCGAGGAATATATCTACTTTTATAACCACGAACGCCTCCAGCTCAAGCACGGCGTGCCTCCTGCCGAGGTCGGAAGTGTGTTGGCTGCCTGAATCTTTATCGGACAGAATCAACTGTAAACTTGACAGGGACCAGACCATGGCCCCGAGTCGTCCGCATTCGCCTCTGAGTCGTCCAGGTTTATTTTTCCACCGGTGAGTCGTCCGCATCCGGCCCCGAGTCGTCCAGGTTTATTTTTCCACCGGTGAGTCGTCCGGATTCGCCCTTGAGTCGTCCGCATTTCGCCCCGAGTCGTCCGCATCCGGGCCTGAGTCGTCCAGGTTTATTTTTCCACCGGTGAGTCGTCCGCATCCGGGCTCGAGTCGTCCAGGTTTATTTTTCCACCACCCCCGGCCGCCTATAGTCCCCTTCCGTAGTACCAGTTGACCACGGCGAAGGTGATTGCCCGGGCGCATTGGCGACGGTAGCGGGTGTTCTTTAAGAGGGCGGCTTCGGTTTTGTTCGTCATGAAGCCGCATTCGAGCAGCGCCGCCGGCATCCGGGTTTCGCGGACGACGGCGAAGTTCTGTCGCTTGACGCCGCGGTTTTTCCGGCCGCCCGCCGCGACGAGGGCCTGCTGCAGGTGGCCGGCCAGGATTTCCGACTGCTTCTGGGCCTGGGGATAGATGTACGTTTCGATTCCGTTCGCGTCGTTCCAGCCGCTGCCGTATGCGTTGGCGTGGATCGAGATGAATGCATCGGCTCCCCACGTGTTCGCTTTTCTCGCCCGTTCCGAAAGCGGGACGTCGCGGCCCGCCTCGTGGGCAAGGCGGACCGTGATGCCTTCAGCCCCAAGCATGGCGGCGGCGAGATCGGCGACCGCCGAATTGAATTCGAATTCCCGCATCGAGCCGTCCGGCGTGCGTTTTCCTGGGGTTGCCGGGCCGTGCCCCGCATCCAGCATGATCTTCTTCATTTCACAACACCTCCGTCCGCTACATAGGGCATACCCGGCGGGACGGATACGAAGCGCGGCTCCGCCGATGCAAAAACCGCTTTCCATTGCCCGAATCTTTGTTAGAATAGAGGGCATGGAGACAGTCCGGTTTGAAAGGGGGAAATGCCGATGGATCATGTCACAGCGAAAGATGTCATGGAGCGGTTCGGCCTGGAGCTGGCGGCCGGCGGGGAAGGGATCGGGCGGCATATCGCGACGGGCGATATTTCCAGGCCCGGTCTGGAAGTGGCCGGTTTCTTCGATCATTATCCGGCGAACCGGGTCCAGCTGCTCGGGCGGAGCGAGATTTCGTTTTTCTCGATGCTGCCCCGGCTCGACAAGATGGAGCGAGCACGCAAGCTGTGTTCTCCGGATACGCCGATGATCGCCGTCTGCCACGGCATGCGGATCCCGCCCGAGCTGATCAATGCGGCGGAAGAAGCGCAAGTGCCGCTGTTCTCTTCCGCGCTCACGACGACCAAGCTGTCGAGCAAGCTGACGGATTTTCTTGAAAACCGCCTGGCGCCGATGACGGCAGTCCACGGCGTGCTGCTCGACATCTACGGGCTCGGCGTCCTCATCACCGGGAAAAGCGGCATCGGCAAAAGCGAGGTGGCGCTCGACCTTGTGAAGCGGGGGCACCGGCTCGTCGCGGATGACTGCGTGGAGATCCGGCAAGTTTCGGAAGACACGCTCGTCGGCAATGCACCCGACCTGCTCCAGCATCTTCTGGAGATCCGCGGACTCGGGATCATCGACGTGCGGATGCTGTTCGGGGCGAGCGCCATCCGGAACTACAAGCGGATCACGCTCGTGATCGACCTGGAAAACTGGGATGCCAAGCGGTCCTACGACCGGCTTGGCCTTGAAGAAGAAAAGATGAAAATCCTCGAGACGGAATTGACCCGGCTGACCGTGCCGGTACGGCCGGGGAGGAATATGTCGTCGATCGTCGAAGTGGCGGCGATGAACCACCGGATGAAGGCGATGGGCCTGAACGCCGCCGAGGAGTTCTCGGAGCGGCTCAATGATATGATCGGCAGGGAGCAGGATCCGCTTGCCTGAGCGGCAGACTGCCGAAAAGACAGGAAGAAGGGAAATCTGAAATGCCATTTTCGTTAGCGGCGATCGATCCGGTCGCCTTTTCTCTCGGCCCGATCCATGTGCGCTGGTACGGCATCCTCATTGCCACGGGCATCATTCTCGCATTTCTCGTCGTCCAGCGCGAGGCGGTGAAGCGGGGGCTGCACCCCGACTTCATGACGGACATGCTCATCTGGGCGGTCCCGATCTCGATCATCGGGGCCCGGATTTATTATGTCGTGTTCGAATGGGAACTGTATAAAGAACATCCGGCGAAGATCTTCAAGATCTGGGAAGGCGGGCTCGCCATCCATGGGGCGCTCATCGCTGCGATCATCACGGCCGTGGTCTTCACGAGGAAACGGGGCGTCTCGTTCTGGAAAGTGGCGGATATCACGGCGCCGGGCCTTCTGATCGGACAAATCCTCGGCCGATGGGGCAACTTCGTCAACCAGGAAGCGCACGGCGGCCCGGTGTCGGACAAGTTCCTCGAAAACAACATCATCCCCGACTGGATCATGAACCAGATGACGATCAACGGGGTCACTTACCACCCGACGTTCCTCTATGAATCGCTTTGGAACGTCGTCGGGCTCCTCCTCATCCTGCTCGTGCTCAGGCGGCTGAACCCGAGGCGGGGCAGCATCTTCCTGTTTTATCTCGCCTGGTACTCGTTCGGGCGGTTTTTCATTGAAGGCATGCGCACGGACAGCCTCATGTACTTCGGGCTGAAGGCGGCGCAGCTCGTCTCGATCGCTTCCATCCTCGCCGCGGCCGCGCTTTACATGGTGCGGCGGTTTGTCCTGCGGGATGAGACGCACTACAAGGACTGACGCACGGCCGGCGATCCGCCGGTTCATTCACGGAAATGAATCCATCAACGGACACAACAGGCTCCGGAAAAGGAAGTTGAACCGCATCATGTCAACCGTACGCAAAGGCTTGTCCGCCGGGCTCGGCACCACATGGACGCTCGGCAAGATCATCTTCCCGATCACGCTGCTCGTCGTCATCCTCCAGCACACGCCGGTCCTCCCTTGGGTGATCGGCCAGATCGAACCGTTCATGAGCCTGTTCGGCCTGAGCGGGGAGGCGGCGATTCCGCTCGTGCTCGGGAATGCGCTCAATCTGTATGCCGGCATCGCCGGCATCCTGTCGCTCGACCTGCCGGTGAAGGAAGTGTTCATCCTCGCCGTCATGCTGTCGTTTTCGCATAACTTGTTCATCGAATCCGGCGTCGCGATGAAAGTCGGGGTGAAGCTGTGGGTCATCCTGCTCGTGCGCTTCGGCCTTGCCGGGGGATCCGCCATCCTGATCAACCAGTTCTGGAAAGGCGGTTCTGAAATGGCGCAGTACGGCTTCGCGCCGGCTGCGGCGGAAGCGCCGGGTTCGTGGGGAGGCATCTTGCTCCTCGGACTGGAGAAGGCCGGCTTCGGCGTGCTCCAGCTCGCGCTCATCGTCATCCCGCTCATGGTGGCGGTCCAGTTCCTGAAAGACAGCGGATGGATGCAGAAGCTGTCGGACCGGATGGGGCCGTTCACGAAGCTGATCGGCGTGAAGCCGAATGCGGGCATGACGCTCGTCGCCGGCCTCACGATCGGTCTCGCCTACGGGGCGGGGGTCATGATTCAGGCCGTCGAGGAAGACGGCGTCAGCCGGAAGGACGCGACGCTCGCCTTCATTTTCCTCGTCGCCTGCCACGCGGTCGTCGAGGACACGCTCATCTTCGTGCCGCTCGGCATACCGGTCTGGCCACTGCTCCTCATCCGGCTCGTGACGGCTTTTGCGCTCACCATGTTCGTCGCCTGGATTTGGAAGCGAGCGGAACAACCAAAACGGAAAGGGGCCGTGATTCCACATGGCAGGTAAGATCGACACCATTTTATTTGATTTTGACGGGACGCTGCTCGATACGAATGAACTGATCATCCAGACCTTCATGGCCGTCCTCGGCAAGCATTATCCCGGCCGCTTTACGCGGGAAGACTGCCTCATGTTCATCGGGCCGTCGCTGAAAGAGACGTTCGACGAGATCGACCCGGCGATGACCGGCGAGCTGG
Organism: Bhargavaea cecembensis; assembly: GCF_000826125.2. Lineage (GTDB taxonomy): Bacteria > Bacillota > Bacilli > Bacillales_A > Planococcaceae > Bhargavaea > Bhargavaea cecembensis_B. The sequence continues at coordinate 98,346 of NZ_LN651371.1, read as the reverse complement.
TGAAGGAATACCGGGAGTGGAACGCCCAGATGCACGACGAGCTTGCCGCTGAGTTCCCGGCCGTGACGGAGACGCTCCGCCTTCTGAAGGCGAAAGGGCTGAAGCTCGCGATCGTTTCGACAAAGCGGCGCGACGTGCTGGCGCGCGGCATCGGGCTCATGGGCGTCGATGATATATTCGACTGTGTGATCGGCCTCGATGACGTGACCCGGCCGAAGCCGGATCCCGAGCCGCTGCTCAAGGCGATGGACCTGCTCGGTGCCGATCCGGCGCACACGCTCATGGTCGGGGACAATTCCCACGACATCGAAGGCGGGAAGAATGCCGGCGTGCAGACGGCCGGCGTCGCCTGGAGCGCGAAAGGGGAAGCGTACCTTTCGAATTTCGAGCCGGACTTCATGCTGCAGGGCATGGAAGACTTGCTTGAGATCGTCGACCGCCAGGAAGCCGTGAGATGAGACGGACCGAGCGGCATGCCGCAAAAGGCGGGGCCAATTCGCTCTGGCATCTTTACCGGACCGTATCGTTCTTCAAGGTCGCCAAGAATTTCGTCTTTATCCAGATCGGGCGCTACACGCCGTCGGTGTCGCTGAAGCGCCGGCTGTACAAGACGTTCCTCGGCATGGACCTCGGCGAGCAAGTGTCATTCGCCCTCATGGCGATGCCGGACCTCATGTTCCCGGAGCGGATCCGGGTCGGCCGCAACTCGGTGATCGGCTACAACACGACGATCCTCGCCCATGAATATCTGATCGAGGAATACCGGGTCGGCGATGTCGTGATCGGCGAAGACGTCCTGATCGGCGCCAACACGACAATCCTTCCCGGAGTAGAGATCGGCGACGGGGCGGTCATCTCCGCCGCCTCGCTCGTCAACCGTGACATCCCGTCCGGCTGCTTCGCCGGAGGGAATCCGGTGAAAGTCATCTACACCGCCGAAGAGATGGCGGAACGGAGAAAACAGGAAACAGCATTGGAATGACCCCGGACTCGGGACGCTTGAGAAAAGCAAGGGTCCGGGGTTTTTCATGTCTTCCGGAGGGGCCCCGGGCCTTTCAGGCACCCGGAAGCAGGCCTTATGATATAATGGGTAGTTGAGACGAACGACTATTGCGCGGCGCACAGGCCGCTCTCATAATCCGGAGGAATCATTTTTGAAACAACAACCGCAGCACGGAAACAACAAAAAAATCGTCAACTTCATACCGAACGGCGAGTTTTATTACCAGAAGGCGCTGAGGGCGCTGAAGCGCGACGACACGGAAAGGGCCCACAAGTTCCTCCGGCGCGCGGCCGACCTCAGTCCGAAAGATCCGGACATCCTCCTCCAGTATGCGATCCTCGAGCTGGACCTCGGCCGCTTTGAGCATGCGCGCGATCTGCTCATGCTGTCGAGCGAAACCGGTCCCGATGAACCGGAAACGGTGTTTTTCCTGGCGGAGGTGCACGCCCATCTCGGCTATCTCCGGGACGCGATCACGTACGCCGAGCGGTACGCCGACTCGGCTCCTGAAGGCATGTACCGGGAAGACGCAATGGACATCATCGAGTTTGCGGAGGCCGAGCTGTACGGCATGCCTGAAGACGAGGAAGGCGACGGCCGCCTCGACTATATCCTGGACCGGGGACGCCGGCTCATGGAGGAAGGCGAGTTCCAGGAGGCGATCAGCCTGCTCGAGGAAGCGATCGGTGAGAACCCGGACTTTTGGGCCGCCTACAACAATCTGGCGCTTGCCTACTTTTACATCGGCGAGACCGAACAGGCCGAGGCCCTTCTCAATGAAGTGCTCCGCGGCGACAACGGCAACTTGCATGCACTCTGCAACTACGCGGTGTTTTACTACTACAAGCAGGACGCGGAAGCGCTTGAATATATCACATCGGTCCTCCTAAAGATCCGTCCGTTCCTCATCGACCACCGGTACAAACTCGGCGCGACGCTCGCCCTCATCGGCCGTCATGAAGAGGCATACGGCTGGCTGCGCGGCCTGCAGCGGATCGGCTTCGAGGGGGATCCGGGGTTCTTCTTCTGGCTCGCCCACTCGGCCTCGATGAGCGGAGATCTGAAGGTGGCGGAAGAGGCATGGGCGCGGCTCGTCGCGCTTGATCCGACCAAGGAAGGGAAAGAACCGTGGAAGCAGCCGGAGATCACCGACACGCTCGAGAATGACCTGTCCTTCATCCTGCCGAAGCTGTCCGATCCCGAGGAGGGGATCCGGCTGCTCGCCCTGTTCCTGACAGGGATATCCGGCCTGAGGGACGAGATCCTCACGAGCCCCGACTGGCCGGACGTCGAGTCGCTGACGACGGCGGAGAAGCTCTTTCTCGCGAACGGGCTCGGACACCGCCTGTCGGGCAATTCGGAAGCGGAAGCGATGTACAACCGGGTCTTCGAAGCGACCGGCCTTCTTGCCGAGCGCCTCGTGCCCCTGAAGGAAGAGGATGCGCCCCTGCTTGAGATGTGGTTCCTGATCTGCAGCCGGGCGATCGCCGACGGCTACCTGTTCCGCAATCCGCAGGCGATCGCGGCGGCGGCGGAATACATGTACCGTTCGTCCAAAGATCCGAAGGCGACCAAAAAGGCGGCCGCGGAGTCCTACGGAATTTCCGCGAAAACACTGACCAAATATGTCGGTGACCTGTTCCCTTATTTGCCGTTCCCGGAGTGAATAAGCAGAAAAGTTGATGACCTCCGGCGAATCGAATAGCATGGATTCAGGAAGCGATAAGGAAGCAAGGCTTAAGGAGGAACCACCCATGGCTGAAGAGAAAATTTATGACGTGATCATCATCGGTGCCGGACCGGCGGGCTTGACGGCGGCGGTTTATGCGAGCCGTGCCGATATGGATACCTTGATGCTGGAACGGGGAATCCCGGGCGGGCAGATGGCGAACACGGAAGACATTGAAAACTATCCGGGCTTCGACAGCATCCTGGGCCCGGATCTGTCCAACAAGATGTTTGAGCACGCAAAAAAATTCGGTGCGGAATACGCATACGGCGATGTCCAGGAAGTCCGCGACGGCGAAGAGTACAAGACGATCGTCGCAGGCGGCAAAGAGTACAAAGCCCGCGCGATCATCATCACCACCGGTGCACAGTATAAGAAGATGGGCATCCCGGGAGAAACCGAACTCGGCGGCCGCGGCGTCAGCTACTGCGCGGTCTGTGACGGCGCATTCTTCCGCGGCAAGGAACTCGTCGTCGTCGGCGGCGGGGACTCCGCAGTCGAGGAAGGCGCCTATCTGACGCGCTTTGCGGACAAGGTGACGATCGTCCACCGCCGCGACGAACTGCGCGCCCAGAAGATCCTCCAGGAACGCGCATTCTCGAACCCGAAAATCGATTTCATCTGGAGCCATACGCTCAAGTCGATCAACGACAAGGACGGCAAGGTCGGAAGCGTGACGATGGTATCGACGAAAGACGGCAGCGAGCAGGAATTCAAGACTGACGGCGTCTTCATCTATATCGGGATGGTGCCGCTCACCGCTCCGTTCAAATCGCTCGGCATCACCGACGAAAACGGCTACATCCCGACCGATACGGAAATGCAGACGTCGATCCCGGGCATCTTCGCGGCCGGCGACGTCCGCGAGAAGACGCTCCGCCAGGTCGTCACGGCCACCGGCGACGGCAGCATCGCCGCTGAAACCGCCCAGAAGTACGTCGAGGAACTGAAAGAGAAAATCGGCGCAAAAGCCTGATTTAACCGTTTCTTAATGCGGCTGTAACAGCTTTGCAACATGAACCCTGTATAGTGGGGATTGTAAATTGACCCCCCTTTATGATAGCAACACCTTTGAAGCGGCTCCGGCAACCACCGGCGCCGCTCTTTTTTTGACGGTTTGCGTCTTGGATGCGGACAAACCAAGGAGGAACGGGGCCGGACGGCGGTTTCCTCTCGTCGAAGCGGTGTTTCGCCGCCGACGGGTTGTCTCCGGATTGTACCGGGTTTCCGTTGCATAGTATAATGGAGAATAGAATGTCTGAAATGGTGGGATGTCGATGCAACGGATTGCCAACCTGCTCGTCGTGAAGGACGGCAGGGTGCTGCTCATGAAAAAACCGCGCCGCGGATGGTATGTGGCGCCCGGAGGGAAGATGGAGCCGGGCGAATCCGTGTATACGGCGGCCTGCCGCGAATTCACGGAAGAGACGGGCGCCCTCCCGAAGGACGTCCATCTGAAGGGCGTCTACACGATGGTCATCCGCGACGAAAATGATACAAAAACAATTGATGAATGGATGTTGTTCACATTCATCGCCCGGGATCTGGACGGCGTGCCGGTCAAGGAAAACAGGGAAGGGACGCTCGATTGGCATGACCTGCCGGAGCTCGCATCCCTCCCGATGGCGGAAGGGGACCGGACCAACCTCGAGTTCGCCGCCCTGGAGGAAGGCATGCAGTACGGGACGTTCACCTACACGGAGGACTTCAGGCTGATCAGGGAAGAAATCCAGCGTTCAGAGGAAAGGGTGGAACCATGACGGACATACAGACCGAAACAGCACAGGAAAAGATGGAGCTGGTCATTATCACCGGCATGTCGGGAGCAGGGAAGACGGTGGCGGTGCAGAGCTTCGAGGACCTCGGGTTCTACTGCATCGACAACCTCCCGCCAGAACTCCTGCCGACTTTCCTGAATCTGATGGGGGACTCGGACCGCCGGCTGCGACGTGTCGCGGTCGTCATGGACATGCGGGGGCGGGAGTATTTCGACTCGCTCATCGGGACGCTGGACAAGATCGCCGTCCAGGATAATCTGGATACGCGGATCCTTTTCCTCGATGCGGACGACGGGACGCTCGTGAAACGGTACAAGGAGACCCGGCGGAAGCATCCGCTGTCCGGCAACGGGCTCGTCAGCGACGGGATCCGCCGGGAACGCGAGATGCTGTCGGAACTGAAGGGCCGGGCCCGGTATATTTTCAATACGACCCATATGCTGCCCCGCCAGCTCCGTGAAAAGATCGTCGATAATTTCTCCAAGACATCCAAGGGGACATTCACGGTCAATGTCATGTCGTTCGGCTACAAGCACGGCATCCCGATCGATGCCGATATCGTCCTGGACGTCCGTTTTCTGCCGAATCCCTACTACATCGAAGAACTGAAGCCGCTCACCGGCCTCCAGTCGGAAGTGTCGGATTATGTGCTGAAATGGAACGACACCCGGGAACTGATCTCAAAGCTCGAGGACCTGTTCCGGTTCCTCATCCCGCGCTACAGGGAAGAGGGCAAGGCGCAGCTCGTCATTGCATTCGGCTGCACGGGCGGCCAGCACCGCTCGGTCACGCTCGCCGAATATTTTGCCGAAAAGTTGAGCGCCGAATACAAGACGGCCGTATCGCACCGGGATATCAATCATAGAAAGGGCTGATCCCATGCCCAAAAAACAAGGGGGAAAACGGATCGTGGCGATCGGGGGAGGCACCGGTCTGTCCACGATTCTCCGGGGATTAAAGAAATATGATGCCGATCTGACGGCGATCGTGACGGTCGCGGACGACGGCGGAAGTTCCGGCCGGATCCGCAAAGACTATCTCATCCCGCCTCCGGGCGATGTGCGGAACGTCATGGCAGCGCTGTCGGACGTGGAACCGCTCGTTGAAATGATGTTCCAGTACCGGTTCGGCAAGGAAGAGCCGCTCAACGGCCATTCGCTCGGAAACCTGATGCTCGCGGCGATGACCAACATCACCGGCGACTTCGCCCGTGCGGTCGCCGAGATGAGCCGCATCCTGAATATCAAGGGACGGGTCCTGCCGGCCGCAAACCAGGTCATCACGCTCGGTGCCGAGCTGGACGACGGCTCGATCATCAACGGCGAGTCGAAGATCCCCGCATACGGACGGAGAATCCGGCGCGTGTTCCTCATCCCCGAGGATGCCGAGCCGCTTGAAGAGACCGTGCGGGCGATCCAGAACGCCGACCAGATCATCATCGCCCCGGGCAGCCTGTACACGAGCATCCTGCCGAACCTTCTCGTGCCGGGAATCCGGGATGCGGTTCTCCGGGCGAAGGCCGAGAAAGTGTACATATGCAACATCATGACACAGCCCGGCGAGACATATGCCTTCACGGCGGAAGACCATGTCCAGGCCCTGTATGACCATCTCGGCACTCCGTTCCTCGACGGCATCTTAGTCCATGACGGCAGGCATCTGTCGGGGATCATCGAGGAGTACGAAAAACAGCAGTCGGTGCCGGTCATCGCCAATCCGATCGCCCTGCAGACCGTGGTCAAGCATGTCATGATCGACGACATTGCGACAATCGTCGACAACCATGTGAGACATGACGCAGGAAAAGTGGCGGAGCGGCTGCTTGCCTACCCCGGCAGCCAGGACCGTCCCGGCAGTATTCCGGTCTGACACCGGCCGCCGCGTGAAAGGAGGGGGAGCCGATGTCATTTGCATCGGATACAAAAAAAGAGCTGACCCAGGTGGAAATGGACGAGTGCTGCACGAAGGCGGAGCTCGCCGCGTTCATCCAGATGAACGGCGTGCTGTCTCTCTCGAACCGCCAGATGAGCCTGGACATCCAGACGGAAAATGCGGCCATCGCACGCCGCATGTATACAAATATCAAACGGCTGTACCCTTATAAGATCGAGCTGCTCGTCAGAAAGAAGATGCGGCTGAAAAAGAACAACGTCTATATTTGCCGCATCCGGGAAGGTGCCGGGCATATACTCGAAGATCTCGGCATCTCGGCCGGAGTGGGAGGCACCGGCGCCATCCCCGAAAAGCTGGTTCAGGATGACTGCTGCCGCAGAAGCTATTTGAGGGGCGCATTCCTGGCCGGAGGATCCGTCAACAACCCGGAGACGTCCTCCTACCATCTGGAGATCTTCACGCTTTACCAGGAGCACAGCGAGGCGCTCGTCGAACTGATGAACGGGTATTCCCTCAACGCCAAGTCGATCGAGCGGAAGAAGGGCTTCATCGCCTACCTGAAGGAAGCCGAGAAGATTTCGGACTTCCTGAGCATCATCGGCGCTCACGTGGCGCTTCTGAAGTTCGAGGATGTCCGGATCGTCCGGGACATGCGCAACAGCGTCAACCGGCTCGTGAACTGCGAGACCGCTAATCTTAACAAAACGATCGGCGCCGCGCAGCGTCAGGTGGAAAACATCAAATACATCGATGAGATGATCGGGATCGAAGGGCTGCCCGAGCGGCTCCGGGAAATCGCACGGCTCCGCGTGGAATACCAGGACATCACGCTCAAAGAGCTCGGCGAGATGGTGTCGGGGCCGCCGATCAGCAAATCCGGCGTCAACCACCGGCTCCGGAAAATCGACGAGATTGCGGAGAAACTGCGAAAAGGCGGAATTTCACTGAAGTGAAGAAAATCTTGTCCTTTTTGCCCGTCTCCGATACGATAAAAGAATAGACAAGCAACGGGTGATGAAGGAGGATGTCGGCCATGACCGATCGGACATTAGAAGTGAAACTGAAATCCGGGCTGCAGGCGAGGCAGGCGGCCTTGTTCGTCCAAGAGGCGAACCGGTTCTCTTCGGATATTTATCTGGAGAAGGGCACAAGGAAAGTCAATGCCAAGAGCATCATGGGCATCATGAGCCTGGCCATCGGCAGAGGGGTAGAAGTGACGCTCAGCGCCGACGGCCATGACGAGGAAGAGGCGGTCGAAGCCCTTTCCGCCATCGTTGAAAATGAAAACTGACACACAAAAAAGACCCGGCCGCTCTGGCCGGGTCTTTCCGTTGTCCATGATCACTTTTCTTCTTTATTGTTCGTGATGTCATTGCGCTCGATGATATGGTCGATGAGGCCGTATTCTTTCGCACGCTCAGCGGTCATGAAGTTGTCGCGGTCCGTGTCTTTCGCGATGACTTCGATCGGCTGGCCGGTACGTTCCGCCAGGATCCGGTTGAGCTTTTCACGGATGAAGAGGATATGTTTCGCGGCGATCTCGATTTCGGTCGCCTGGCCCTGGGCGCCGCCGAGCGGCTGGTGGATCATCACTTCTGCGTTCGGAAGGGCGTAGCGCTTGCCCTTCGTCCCGGCTGCAAGCAGGAAGGCGCCCATCGATGCGGCCATGCCGATGCAGATGGTCTGCACGTCCGGCTTGATGAACTGCATCGTGTCGAAGATGGCCATGCCGGCGGAGATGCTGCCGCCCGGGCTGTTGATGTAAATGGAGATATCCTTATCAGGATCTTCCGCTTCGAGGAAGAGGAGCTGGGCGACGATCGAGTTCGAGACGTTGTCGTCGATCCCCGAGCCAAGCATGATGATGCGGTCTTTCAGAAGGCGCGAATAGATGTCATACGCACGCTCTCCGCGGTTCGTCTGTTCAATTACTGTAGGAATGAGATTCATTGTTCTTCCTCCTTCAGGGTGGATTGGCTATAAACGCTGCACTGGAACACTATACCCCATCAGCTGTGAGTTTATCATACACAATTTGGTCAATGAAGGTCAAATGGGATGCTCGCAGGAAAATATGAAAATGGGGTTGCGCTCTTCCGGGAACGTGTGTATAATAAAAAATGTCGTCCGGGAAGGCCACATAAGACATGCCCTCGTGGTGCAACGGATAGCACGTAAGATTCCGGTTCTTAAGATGTGGGTTCGATTCCTGCCGAGGGCGCTGACCATACCGTCATTGAGCGATTCATTTCGCTCGGTGGCGGTTTTTTATTTTTGCGGTGAGGCCTCCTGCTGATCGGTAAAGGTTCCGGCTTTTGTTTCATTTCTCTTCAAGCGGGAACTTTTCCTGCATTCGCCCGTATAAAAGCCATCGGTTGTTTCACGGGAAGTTTATTCAGGGTATTGGGGAGTATGCTGAAAATGAATGCTGAACGAGAGGGGAAGGGTACTATGAAGAGAATGTTCGGACCGATTGCGGTCATCATCGGGATTCTGGTGATTCTTGCCATCATGCTTGTGCCGAAATACAATACGTTTGTCGGACTGGAAGAAGACGTGGATCAGTCTTACAGCCAGATTGAAAACCAGCTGCAGCGCCGAATGGACCTGATTCCGAATTTGGTCGAGTCGGTGAAGGGCTACGCCAAGCACGAGGAAAAGGTGCTTGGTGACATCGCCGATGCCCGCTCTCGGCTCGCCGGTGCCGACACGCCTGAGGAGCAGGCAACGGCCAACGATGAACTGAGCGGCGCGCTCAGCCGGCTGCTCGTCGTCGTGGAAAACTATCCGGAGCTGAAGGCGGACGCCAACTTCCGCCAGCTGATGGATGAGCTTGCCGGGACGGAAAACCGGATCGCGGTCGCCCGGATGGACTATAACGAAACGGCATCGGAGTACAACCGGAACGTCCGACGCTTCCCGGGCAGTCTTGTCGCCGGCATCTTTGGATTTGATAAAAAAGAATACTTCAAGGCGGCCGCAGGTGCAGAGGAAGCGCCGAAAGTCGACTTCGGGGAGTTCGGCGACTGATGAAGCGGTTATGTAGGGCCCTCTTGCTCGTCCTGCTGCTGTTCATCCCGGCAGCCGTCTCGGCGGCCGAGCCGGAGATTCCGGATCCTATCGGCAACAGCATTTACGTTCAGGATCATGCCGGCATCCTGAGCCCGGAACAAAAATCGGAAATCGAAAGGCTCAGCAGACGCCTGCAAGGCGGAACAGGAGCGCAATTGTCCGTTCTGACCGTCCCGTTTGCGATTGAAGATCCGGAGATGTACGCGCTTCAGGCCCATAGGAAGTATAAACTGGGCCAGGAAGGTGAGGACAATGGCGTCCTGATGTTGATGTCTACTGTGAGGAATAGCAACGGTGACCGCGCGTTCGAATTGTCGGTTGGATACGGGTTGGAAGGCGTGCTTCCTGACGGCAAAGTGGGCCGGATTATTGACGAATACGGATTGCCGTATATTAAAAATAAAAAACCGGCTGAAGAGCAGCCAGATCAAGCCATCCTCTCGGTCTATAAAGTTGTCTACAACGAAATCGCAGAAGAGTATAACTGGGATGGAACAGTTGATCAGCCAGTGATCCCGGAAAGCGGAGAAGACGGCGGTGGCTGGCCGTTCAGTCCGTTCGTCACCATCATCATCCTCTACATCCTCTTTAAGATTTTCTTTGGAGGAGGAGGTGGCGGAGGAGGCGGNGGCCAACGATGAACTGAGCGGCGCGCTCAGCCGGCTGCTCGTCGTCGTGGAAAACTATCCGGAGCTGAAGGCGGACGCCAACTTCCGCCAGCTGATGGATGAGCTTGCCGGGACGGAAAACCGGATCGCGGTCGCCCGGATGGACTATAACGAAACGGCATCGGAGTACAACCGGAACGTCCGACGCTTCCCGGGCAGTCTTGTCGCCGGCATCTTTGGATTTGATAAAAAAGAATACTTCAAGGCGGCCGCAGGTGCAGAGGAAGCGCCGAAAGTCGACTTCGGGGAGTTCGGCGACTGATGAAGCGGTTATGTAGGGCCCTCTTGCTCGTCCTGCTGCTGTTCATCCCGGCAGCCGTCTCGGCGGCCGAGCCGGAGATTCCGGATCCTATCGGCAACAGCATTTACGTTCAGGATCATGCCGGCATCCTGAGCCCGGAACAAAAATCGGAAATCGAAAGGCTCAGCAGACGCCTGCAAGGCGGAACAGGAGCGCAATTGTCCGTTCTGACCGTCCCGTTTGCGATTGAAGATCCGGAGATGTACGCGCTTCAGGCCCATAGGAAGTATAAACTGGGCCAGGAAGGTGAGGACAATGGCGTCCTGATGTTGATGTCTACTGTGAGGAATAGCAACGGTGACCGCGCGTTCGAATTGTCGGTTGGATACGGGTTGGAAGGCGTGCTTCCTGACGGCAAAGTGGGCCGGATTATTGACGAATACGGATTGCCGTATATTAAAAATAAAAAACCGGCTGAAGAGCAGCCAGATCAAGCCATCCTCTCGGTCTATAAAGTTGTCTACAACGAAATCGCAGAAGAGTATAACTGGGATGGAACAGTTGATCAGCCAGTGATCCCGGAAAGCGGAGAAGACGGCGGTGGCTGGCCGTTCAGTCCGTTCGTCACCATCATCATCCTCTACATCCTCTTTAAGATTTTCTTTGGAGGAGGAGGTGGCGGAGGAGGCGGTGGTCCTCGCGGACGTCGTCGCGGTCCTGTCATCTTCTTCCCGGGTTCGTTCGGTGGAGGGGGTGGCGGTTTCGGCGGCGGTGGCTTTGGCGGTTTCGGTGGAGGCGGAGGCGGCGGGTTCACCGGCGGAGGAGGTGGCTCAGCAGGCGGCGGCGGTGCCGGCCGTGGCTGGTGATCGTGCCGTCAACCCGCCCTGTCAGAAAGGACTGAAGTCATGAACGTAAAGCTCTATGTCCGGGAGGATTGCCCGCTCTGCGATGAGGCCTTCCTGAATTTGAAGCTCGTTTCGGAAGATCTTCCCCTGGAGGCCGAAATTATCGACATTGAGTCGGATGACCGGCTCCATGAAAAGTATATGCTGATGATTCCTGTGCTCGAGAAGGACGGAGACGTTCTTCTCTATGGGAATATCGGCTATGCAGACTTGATGGACGCGCTCATGTAGCGCGTCCTTTTCATTTTCCCGGATGGCCTGCTGATGTTTGATTTTCCTGGCGAGGTGGAATACAATAGCAATGAGTGGGACATAATTAAAATAACTGGGATAAAAAGTGTCCCGTCAGCAAGGAGGAGAGGCGACGATGGATGAATTGACGGCGGCCCAGCAACGGCTGCTGCCTGAAATCACCGCCATGCTCGAATCCCGTTACCGGGTTCTGAACAGCATCCGGCGCGAGGGTCCGGTCGGAAGAAGGGCGCTCGTCGGGCAGCTCGGCATGACGGAACGGGAAGTCCGGGCGGAATGTGATGTGCTCCGCAACCAGGGGCTGATCCGCGCTGAATCATCCGGCATGCTCGTGACGAAAGACGGGGAGGACGTGCTTCTCCTCCTGAGGCCGATGCTGAAGGAATGGACGGGGCTCGGCGATCTCGGGATTGAACTGGCCGAAATCCTGGGTATACAAGAGGTAAGGGTCGTGCCTTCAGGCGACTTGACCGACGGCAGCCGGGTCAAGGACCGGATGGCGAGAGAAGCGGCCGAACTTCTCGGAGACCGGCTTCCGGCCGATGCGGTCGTCGCGGTCACCGGCGGCAGCACGGTTGCGGCGATAGCCGATTACGCGGATCTCTTCCAAGGCAAGAACACCCGGTTCATCGCGGCCCGCGGCGGGACCGGAGGCGAAGCGAGGACACAGGCGAATATGATTGCGGCCGTGCTCGCCGCCGGCTCGGACGGAATGTGGACGCCGTTCCATCTTCCTGAATCGCTCGGAGAGGCTTCGTACAGAACAATGCTTGAAGAACCGTACGTCCGGGACGCAATCGAACTGTACGACCGGGCCGGCTGCGTGATCCATGGCATCGGCAATGCGCTGGACATCGCCGAAAGACGGGGCGCCCCCGAGGCGGAAATCCGTTCTCTGCGGGAGAACGGGGCCGTTGCGGAAGCGTTCGGGTTCTACCTGGACGCGGCCGGCAGGGAAGTCGGCAGTATCCGCACCATCGGAATCCGGCGGGAACAGCTCGCACGCGTGCCGCTGCCCGTCGCGGTGACGGGAGGGCGGGAAAAAGCATCCGCAATTCTTGCCTACATGAAGCAGGCACCGCCGGCAACCGTCCTCGTCACCGACGAGGAAGCCGCGAAAGAAATGCTTCGTCTTCGGCAGTAATGATAAGCAAATTGGGAATCATGAAACGCATAAAACGAAAATCCGGGAGGAATAAATGATGGCAATGAAAGTGGCAATCAACGGTTTTGGACGCATTGGACGGGTTGTCTTCCGTCAGGCATGGGATAATCCGGACATCGACGTCGTGGCCGTAAACGACTTGTCGGACGCGGCGATGCTCGCCCATCTGCTGAAGTATGACTCTGTCCACGGAACATTTGGTCCGGACGTCTCCCACGACGAAGAGAACATCATCGTCGACGGGAAGAAGATCCGTGTGTTCGCCGAAAAAGATCCGGCCGACCTCCCGTGGGGAGACCTCGGAATCGACGCGGTCTTGGAATCCACCGGAGTGTTCCGCACGAAGGAAAAAGCCGGGAAGCACCTTGAGGCGGGCGCGAAGAAAGTCCTTCTGTCCGCGCCGGGCAAAGGCGACATCAAAACGCTCGTCATGGGCATCAACGAAAATGACTACGATCCAAAAACGGATGACGTCGTATCGAACGCATCGTGCACGACGAACTGCCTTGCGCCGATCGCCAAAGTCCTCCAGGAACAGTTCGGCATCCGCAAAGGCCTCATGACGACAGTCCATTCCTACACGAATGACCAGCGGATCCTCGATCTGCCGCATGATGACTACCGCCGTGCACGCGCTGCCGCCCAGTCGATGATTCCGACGACGACCGGTGCCGCCACGGCCGTCACGAAAGTGCTCCCGGCATTGAAAGGCAAGCTCGACGGGATGGCCGTGCGCGTGCCGACGCCGAACGTCTCGCTCGTCGACCTGACCGCCGAGCTTGAAAAACCGGCGACCGCCGAGCAGGTGAATGCCGCGCTGAAGGAAGCGGCGGAAGGGGATCTGAAGGATCTTCTCTTCGTCTCCGACCTTCCGCTCGTCTCCAGGGACTACAACGGAAGCACGGCCTCTTCCACGGTCGATGCCCTGTCGACGATGTCGATCGGGGACAACCTGGTGAAGGTGATCAGCTGGTATGACAACGAGAGCGGCTACTCCGCGCGCTGCATCGATCTTCTCCTTCATATGTACCGGGCAGGAATCTGATAGCCTTCCCATCCGGAAACCACTATAATGGAATGGGACAAGGAACGGGCCGTCCCGTTCCTTTTATTAGTTTACGGGCAGAAGTGCGGCGGACCGCGGGACAGCTCCATCCGGCTCCGGCTGCCGTTCACTCCGGCCCACACACAGGAGGGTTTTCATGATCCGGAAAAAATCCATCAGAGACGTTGACGTCCTCGGCAAGCGGGTGTTCTGCCGGGTGGACTTCAACGTCCCGCAGGAAGACGGAACGATTACCGACGACACACGCATCCGGGCGGCTTTGCCGACGATCGAAAAGCTGTCGGGAGACGGGGCGAAGGTCATCCTGGCCAGCCACCTCGGACGTCCGAAAGGCAAAGTGAACGAGGAGATGCGGATGACGGCCGTCGGCGAACGGCTGTCCGAACTGCTCGGCCATGAAGTGAAAACGCTCACGGAATCCATCGGAACGGAAGTGGAGGAAACGGTCGCCTCGATGAAAGACGGGGAAGTCATCCTTCTTGAGAACGTCCGGTTCCATGAAGGCGAAGAGAAAAACGATCCAGAGCTGGCGAAGGAATTCGCCGGGCTTGCCGACCTCTACGTGAATGACGCGTTCGGCGCCGCGCACCGTGCGCATGCCTCGACGGCGGGGATCGCGGATCACCTTCCGGCTGTTTCCGGCCTGCTCATGGAAAAAGAGCTGGACGTCCTCGGCAAGGCTCTCGCCGATCCGGAACGCCCGTTCACCGCCATCATCGGCGGCGCAAAAGTGAAGGACAAGATCGGCGTCATTGATTACCTGCTCGAGAAAGTGGATGACCTGCTGCTCGGCGGCGGCCTGTCGTACACATTCTCGAAGGCGCAAGGCCATGACGTCGGCAACTCGCTTGTGGAAGAAGACAAAGTCGAACTGGCGAAGTCCTTCATCGAGAAAGCGGAAAAGAAAGGCGTCCGGCTGCATCTCCCGAAAGATGCCGTCGTGGCGCCGGAGTTCAAGGCGGATGCCGAGACGAAAGTCGTGCCGATCGATTCGATCCCGGGCGGTTGGATGGGCCTCGATATCGGGCCGGAAACCGCAGAGGAGTACGCAGACGTCATAAAAAAATCGAAGACGATTCTCTGGAACGGTCCGATGGGCGTGTTTGAAATGGACGCATTTGCCGGAGGCACGCGCCGGGTTGCGGAAGCCGCGGCTGAGACGGACGGCTACACGATCATCGGCGGCGGAGATTCGGCCGCTGCGGTCGAGAAATTCGGCCTTGCGGAGCGGATGAACCACATTTCGACCGGCGGCGGAGCTTCCTTGGAGTTCATGGAAGGGAAGGAACTTCCGGGAGTCTCGGCGCTCGACGACAAGTAATGGAGGGATTCACAGTGCGAAAACCGATCATTGCAGGCAACTGGAAAATGCATAAAACTCTGGGCGAAGCAGAGTTGTTCTACGCGGACGTGCAGGGCCGGATTCCGGATCCTGCCCAAGTTGAAACGGTCATCTGCGCGCCGTTCCCGTTCCTCTTCAGGCTCGTTCAGCTTTCCGAAGGCAAGGCGCCTTCGGTCGGCGCACAAAACATGCATGAGGAAGAATCGGGCGCGTTCACCGGAGAAGTGAGCCCGACCCAGCTGAAGGATCTCGGTGTCGGCTACGTCATCATCGGGCATTCCGAACGGCGGGAATACTTCAATGAAACCGACGAATCCGTCAACCGGAAGATCAAGTCGGCGCTCGGACACGGGCTGACCCCGATCGTCTGTGTCGGCGAGACGCTGGAAGAACGCGAGGACAGCCGGACGGAAGCGAAAGTATCCGGCCAGGTGAAGGCCGCCTATTCCGGCATCCCGGCAAAAGAGGCGGAGCGGACGGTAGTGGCGTACGAACCGATCTGGGCGATCGGAACGGGCAAAACGGCGACTTCCGAGGAAGCCGGCGAAGTCTGCCGGTCCATCCGGAAGACCCTGGAAGAGCTCTACGGAACCGAAGCGGCAGGACGGATCCGGATCCAGTACGGCGGCAGCGTGAAGCCGGACAACATTGCGGAACTTCTTGCCCAGCCGGACATCGACGGCGCGCTTGTCGGGGGGGCGAGCCTTGATCCGGAATCGTTCCTCAGGCTTGCGGAGGCGGCTGTCCATGAATAAGCGCCCCGCAGCTCTTATCATTCTGGACGGCTTCGGACTGAGGGATGAAACGTACGGCAACGCAGTGGCACAGGCGAGGAAGCCGAATTTCGACCGGTATTTTGCCCATTACCCAAATGCCACGCTGCGGGCGAGCGGCGAGGCGGTCGGCCTGCCGGAAGGCCAGATGGGCAACTCCGAGGTCGGCCATTTGAACATCGGCGCCGGCCGGATCGTCTATCAGAGCCTGACGCGCATCAACAAGTCGATCCGCGAAGGCGACTTCTTTGAAAAGCCGGCGCTGCTCGACGCGGTGGAGAACGCGAAAAAAGAAGGGAAGTCCCTTCATATCATGGGGCTGCTCTCGGATGGCGGCGTCCACAGCCACATCTCGCATCTGTTCGCTCTTATCGACCTGGCTGCCCGCCATGGCCTGAAGGACGTCAACGTCCATGCTTTCCTCGACGGCCGCGATGTCGGTCCGAAAACGGCACTCGGCTATATCGAGGAGCTCGAGCAGCATATGGCGGATGCCGGGACCGGGCGGATCGCGTCGGTGAGCGGCCGCTACTACGCGATGGACCGGGACCGCAGATGGGACCGGGTGAAGCTCGCGTATGACGCCATCACCGACGGCACCGGGGCGAAGGCCGCCTCTGCGTCGGAAGGTGTCAAGGAAGCGTACGGGCGGGGCGAGACGGACGAGTTCGTCATCCCGTTCGTCGTAGCGGAAGACGGTGAACCGGCCGCATCCGTAGAGGACGGGGACTCGGTCATCTTCTTCAACTTCCGTCCGGACCGGGCGATCCAGCTGACGTCGGCATTCGTTTCCGATCATTTCAGCGGTTTCGGCACGACCTACCGCCGGCCGCTCGATCTGACTTACGTCACGTTCACCCAGTACAGCGATGAATTCGACGGACTCGCGGAAGTTGTTTTCCCGAATGTGAATCTGGTCAATACGGTCGGGGAAGTGATCTCCGCTTCCGGCCTCCGCCAGCTTAGAATCGCCGAAACCGAGAAGTATCCGCACGTCACGTTCTTCATGAGCGGCGGCAGGGAAGGGGTATTCGAGGGCGAAGACCGGATCCTCATTGATTCGCCGAAAGTGGCGACGTACGACCTGAAGCCGGAAATGAGCGCGTACGAAGTGGCGGATGCCCTCGTCGAAGTCATCGAGCATGACGGGACGGATGCCATCATCCTGAACCTCGCCAACCCGGATATGGTCGGACACAGCGGCCGTCTCGAACCGACGATCCAGGCTGTCGAAGCGGTCGACGAATGTCTCGGCCGGATCGTGGAGGCGCTCCTGGCCAAGGGCGGAGCGGCCATCATCACGGCCGACCACGGCAATGCCGACGAAGTCCTCACGCCAGAAGGCAAGCCGATGACCGCCCATACGGTAAACCCCGTGCCGGTGATCGTGACCGAGGAAGGCGTGACAATGAGAGAAGACGGCATTCTTGCCGATCTTGCGCCGACCTTGCTCAAGCTGCTCGGCGTGGCCCAGCCGCCCGACATGACGGGCAAGCCGTTATTTTAAATTAGAAAACAGTTTTAGCCATTAAAAACAGGGAGTGTGTTGTCATGCCGATCATCACCCATATCCAGGCCCGCGAAGTGCTCGATTCCCGCGGCAACCCGACAGTCGAAGTGGAAGTCTTCACGGAAAGCGGTGCGTACGGACACGCCATCGTGCCTTCCGGCGCCTCCACAGGCGAATATGAAGCGGTGGAACTCCGTGACGGGGATTCTTCCCGCTACAACGGGAAAGGCGTCCTGAAGGCCGTCGATCACGTGAATGAACTGATCGCAGACGAGCTCGTCGATAATTATTCGGTCCTCGACCAAGTGTCGATCGACAAGGCGCTCATCGAACTTGACGGTACGGACAACAAAGGCAAGCTCGGCGCCAATGCCGTCCTCGGCGTATCGATGGCCGTGGCGCACGCGGGCGCGGACTATCTCGACATGCCGCTCTACCAGTACCTCGGCGGCGTCAACGCCAAGCAGCTCCCGGTCCCGATGATGAACATCCTCAACGGGGGCGAGCACGCGGACAACAACGTCGACATCCAGGAGTTCATGGTCATGCCGGTCGGCGCGGAGACTTTCCGCCAGGCACTCCGGATGGGCGCGGAAGTGTTCCACTCGCTGAAATCGGTCCTGAAGGAAAAAGGCCTCGCGACTGCCGTCGGCGATGAAGGCGGATTCGCCCCGAACCTCGGTTCGAACGAAGAAGCGCTTTCGACAATCATGGAAGCGATCGAAAAGGCCGGCTACAAACCGGGCGAAGATCTCGTGCTGGCGATGGACGTTGCGTCTTCCGAGTTCTACGACAAGGAATCCGGCAAATACAATCTGTCCGGCGAAGGCGTCTCCCGCACGTCCGAAGAGATGGTCTCCTGGTACGAAGAACTCTGCGGCAAGTATCCGATCATCTCAATCGAAGACGGACTGGATGAAAACGACTGGGAGGGCCACCGGCTTCTCACTGAGCGGCTCGGCAGCAAAGTCCAGCTCGTCGGCGACGACCTGTTCGTCACGAACACGAAGAAGCTTGAGCGGGGCATCTCCGAAGGCGTCGGCAACTCGATCCTCGTGAAAGTGAACCAGATCGGGACGCTCACCGAGACGTTCGATGCGATCGAAATGGCGAAGCGTGCCGGCTACACGGCCGTCATCTCCCACCGCTCCGGCGAATCGGAAGATGTCACGATCGCCGACATCGCCGTCGCCGTCAATGCCGGCCAGATCAAGACGGGGGCGCCGTCGCGCACAGACCGGGTCGCCAAGTACAACCAGCTTCTCCGCATCGAGGACCAGCTCGGCGATACGGCCCAGTATCCGGGTCTCAGCGCTTTCTACAACCTGAAAAAATGATTCCGGCCGGGATGGCTCCGGAATAATAAAGTTGGCCGGGGGTGTTGTCGCCCCGGCTTTGCTTTGCTAAACTATATAAATAGTAGGAAACATCCGTTTCAGGAGGTGGAAAAAATTGCATACTTTACTCATGACGCTGCTGCTGATCGTGTCGGTCGCGCTGATCGTGGTCGTCCTCCTGCAATCCGGGAAAAGCGCGGGCCTTTCAGGAGCCATCTCCGGCGGAGCCGAACAACTTTTCGGCAAGCAGAAAGCACGCGGACTCGACCTGGTCTTCCAGCGTGTGACGATCGTTCTGTCAATCCTCTTCTTTGTCCTGGCCATCGCCGTGACAAAGATCTGAATACATCGGATCGCCTGGCCGCCTGAGTGGCCGGGCGTTTTTTGAATCGGGACCGGAGGCCTGTTCCGGCCGGCCATTTCCTGAACCGTTCCCGTTTGGCTCCACGCTCAAGTGGGGAAGCTGTTACATAGGAGATGATGGGTTTGAAAAAAGTGAAAGTGGCTCCTCCGAAACCGTTCTTTTTCAAGCACGGACCGCGGGCGGTCCTGCTGCTCCACGGGTTCCGGGGGAATTCGGCGGACGTCCGGATGCTCGGCCGGTTCCTGGAAAAGCATGATTACACCTGCTATGCGCCCCACTATTCCGGACACGGCACGGACCCGGAACAGTTGATTCAGACCGGGCCCGCCGACTGGTGGAATGATGCGGTTTCCGCATATAACCGGCTGAAAGAGGAAGGTTATGAGGAGGTTGCCGTCATCGGACTTTCGCTGGGCGGTGTGTTCACGCTTAAATTAGGGTATAGCTATCCTGTAAAAGGGCTTATCCCGATGTGCGCCCCGATGTCGATGCAGACGACGGACATCATGTTCCAGGGCGTGCTTCAATATGCCGAGGAATACAAGCGGTATGAAGGCAAAGAGCCGGAAGAAATCGGGGAGGAAGTGGCCCGGATCCGGGAGGCCGGCATGGCCTCGCTGCCCGATCTCCGCGAATTCGTCCTGGACGTCCGGGAGCATGTGGACGAGGTCTATGCGCCGATTCTCGTCGTGCAGGGCGAGAAGGACGAGGTGATCGACCCGGCTTCCGCAGATGTCATCTATCATGAAGTACAGTCCCCGCAGAAAAAGCTGAATAAATATGCCGAGTCCGGCCACGTCATTACACTCGGACCTGAAAAAGAACAATTGCATCAGGATATACTGGAGTTTCTGGAATCGCTCGATTGGAACAACTGATCGAAGGCCAACGGATGGAGGGGATCAAGTGGAAGATCAATTGATGGAGTTAAGGGAGCGGCTGCTCTCGTTCATGAAAGAAGAGTCGTACAAACCGATGACGGTCCAAGAGATCCAGGAAGCGCTGGAGCTGACCGGTGCGGGAGATTTCAAGGACCTGGTGAAGGTGCTTGTCGTCCTCGAGGAAAAAGGCGACGTGATCCGTTCGCGCTCGGACCGGTACGGGACGCCGGAGCGGATGGACATCATCCGCGGCCGTTTTATCGGCCATGCAAAAGGGTTCGGGTTTGTCGTTCCTGAAGAGGAAGGGATGGATGACGTCTTCATCCCGCCGAACGAAACGAACACGGCGATGAACGGGGATACGGTCCTCATCCGGCTTCTGAAGGAATCCGGCGGCGACCGCCAGGAAGGCTCCGTCATCCGGATCGCCGAACGGAAGAACACGAAGATTGTCGGCACTTATCAGGCCCACAAGGGGTTCGGGTTTGTCATCGCCGACGACAAGAAATTGCCGATGGATATTTTCGTATCCGGCGGAAACTCGCTGGGAGCGGTCGACGGTCATAAGGTCGTCGTTGAAGTGACCGAGTGGCCGAGCGACCGGAAATCCGCGGAAGGGATCATCGTCCAGGTGCTTGGGCACAAAAACGACCCGGGCGTCGACATCCTGTCGATCATCTACAAGTACGGCATTGAAATGGAATTCCCTGAAGAAGTCATCCAGCAGGCGAATCGGGTTCCCGACGAGATCAGCGAGCGGGATTTGTTCAAGCGCCGTGACCTTCGCGAGCAGACGATCGTGACGATCGACGGGGCCGATGCAAAAGACCTCGATGATGCCGTCACCGTCACAAAGAATGCGGACGGCACGTACAAGCTCGGTGTCCATATCGCGGACGTCAGCTATTACGTCACGGAAAACTCCCCACTCGACCAGGAAGCCTACGAGCGCGGGACGAGCGTTTATCTGACCGACCGGGTCATCCCGATGATTCCGCACCGTCTGTCAAACGGGATCTGTTCGTTGAACCCGAACGTCGACCGCCTGACGCTCAGCTGTGAAATGATCATCGACGGCAACGGCAAGGTGACGTCCCACGAGATCTTCCAGAGTGTCATCAACACGACGGCACGCATGACATACACGGATGTCTATAAAATCATCGAAGAAAAAGACGAGGAGCTCCGTCAGCAGTACGAACCGCTCGTCCCGATGTTCGAAAACATGGCAGAGCTGGCGGCCATACTCCGTCAGCGCAGGATGGACAGGGGCGCCATCGACTTTGATTTCAAAGAATCGAAGATCATCGTCAATGAAGAAGGATGGCCGGTCGACGTGGTCGTGCGCGAGCGCACGGTCGCCGAGAAGCTCATCGAAGAGTTCATGCTCGTGGCGAACGAAACGGTGGCAGAGCACTTCCACTGGCTGCGTGTTCCGTTCATCTACCGTGTCCACGAAGATCCGAAGGCGGAAAAGCTGGAGCGCTTCTTCGAATTCATCACGAATTTCGGTTTGCTCGTGCGGGGCACGGCGAACAAAGTCCATCCGCGGGCGCTCCAGGAGATCATCGATACCATCGAAGGTCAGCCGGAAGAGCCGGTCGTCTCGACGATGCTCCTCCGGTCGATGCAGCAGGCGAGATACTCAGAAGACAGCCTCGGCCACTTCGGGCTGTCGACGGATTTCTACACCCACTTCACTTCGCCGATCCGGCGGTATCCGGATTTGATCGTCCACCGGCTGATCCGGACCTACCTGGTCGAAGGGGATACTTCTCCGGCGACCAAGGCGAAATGGGACGGGGAAATTCCGGAAATCGCCCAGCACTCGTCCGAAATGGAACGCCGGGCCGTCGACGCGGAGCGGGATACCGAAGCCTTGAAGAAGGCCCAGTTCATGGTCGACAAGATCGGAGAAGAGTTCGAAGGGATCATTTCTTCCGTCACGAACTTCGGTCTGTTTGTGGAGCTTGAAAACACGATCGAGGGCCTTGTCCACGTCAGCTATATGACGGACGACTATTACTGGTTCGATGACCGCCAGATGGTCATGATCGGGGAACATACGGCCAAGCAATTTCGGATCGGCGACCAGCTGACGGTCCGTGTCGTGTCCGTGAAGCCGGAAGAGTCCGCAATCGACTTCGAGATCGTCGGCATGCAGGAAACGTTCAAGCGCACCCGCAAAGAGTCNTGGCAGAGCTGGCGGCCATACTCCGTCAGCGCAGGATGGACAGGGGCGCCATCGACTTTGATTTCAAAGAATCGAAGATCATCGTCAATGAAGAAGGATGGCCGGTCGACGTGGTCGTGCGCGAGCGCACGGTCGCCGAGAAGCTCATCGAAGAGTTCATGCTCGTGGCGAACGAAACGGTGGCAGAGCACTTCCACTGGCTGCGTGTTCCGTTCATCTACCGTGTCCACGAAGATCCGAAGGCGGAAAAGCTGGAGCGCTTCTTCGAATTCATCACGAATTTCGGTTTGCTCGTGCGGGGCACGGCGAACAAAGTCCATCCGCGGGCGCTCCAGGAGATCATCGATACCATCGAAGGTCAGCCGGAAGAGCCGGTCGTCTCGACGATGCTCCTCCGGTCGATGCAGCAGGCGAGATACTCAGAAGACAGCCTCGGCCACTTCGGGCTGTCGACGGATTTCTACACCCACTTCACTTCGCCGATCCGGCGGTATCCGGATTTGATCGTCCACCGGCTGATCCGGACCTACCTGGTCGAAGGGGATACTTCTCCGGCGACCAAGGCGAAATGGGACGGGGAAATTCCGGAAATCGCCCAGCACTCGTCCGAAATGGAACGCCGGGCCGTCGACGCGGAGCGGGATACCGAAGCCTTGAAGAAGGCCCAGTTCATGGTCGACAAGATCGGAGAAGAGTTCGAAGGGATCATTTCTTCCGTCACGAACTTCGGTCTGTTTGTGGAGCTTGAAAACACGATCGAGGGCCTTGTCCACGTCAGCTATATGACGGACGACTATTACTGGTTCGATGACCGCCAGATGGTCATGATCGGGGAACATACGGCCAAGCAATTTCGGATCGGCGACCAGCTGACGGTCCGTGTCGTGTCCGTGAAGCCGGAAGAGTCCGCAATCGACTTCGAGATCGTCGGCATGCAGGAAACGTTCAAGCGCACCCGCAAAGAGTCGCCGAAAGTCATCCGGACGAAGGGCGATACGCGCGGCGGACGTCCGGGCAAAGAAGAAGGCGGGCGCGGACGCAGCGGCGGAAGCAACAACCGGGGCGGCGGAAAAGGCGGTCGCGGCGGTTCGGGTTCCTCCGGCCGGCCTCAGGGAAGACAAGGCGGCGGCAACCGCGGGAAAGGCGGCCAGGGTCCCCGCGGCGGCAGCAGCAATACGCCCCGCGGCAAACGGCAGAAGTGACATAAGGTTCAAATAACTGACGTGACGGACGGCATCTGTGCCGTCCCGTTGCTGTTAAGGGGGGAAAGAAGATGGCCAAACAAGAAAGCCGCGTGCTTGCCCAGAACAAAAAAGCGGGTCATGATTACTTCATTGAAGAGACGATCGAGGCGGGGATTGTCCTGCAGGGCACCGAGATCAAGTCGGTGCGAAACGGCAAAGTCCAGCTGCGGGATGCATTTGTGCGGATCCGCAACAACGAGGCGTGGATCTCCAATATGCATATCAGTCCATATGAACAGGGCAACCGGTTCAATCACGATCCGCTCCGGTCAAGAAAGCTGCTGCTTCATAAAAAACAGATCAATGAACTCATCGGCAAGACGAAGGAACAGGGATCTGCCATCATCCCGCTGAAGATGTATGTGAAAAACGGCTATGCAAAAGTCCTGATCGGCATCGCCAAAGGGAAGAAAAAGTACGACAAGCGGGAAGATCTCAAGAAGAAAGAAGCCAAGCGGGAAATGGAACGGGCGTTCAAGGCGAAGCAGCAGTACTGAGCGCCCCTCTTGAGTTTTCTCCTGTTTTGTCTTATACTGTGTATACAGATTGCCAGTCTGGCAGTACCGCCCGGCCTTGGCCGGGTTCCACTCTTCCCATATGGGGACGTTTTGGATTCGACAGGGATGGTCTGAGCCCTGGTGGCGCGTCGGAGGGTCGGCTCCGCATCAACGACATCGTATAACAACTGGCAAAACTAACAACAACCTCGCTTTCGCAGCGTAAGCTGCCGAAACGGTCCTCCGGTTCCATCGCCCATGTGGCATCGCAGGACTCACTAATCAGTGGGATACGACGCCTGTCCGCCGCCTGAGGCGGGCGTAAGAGAACATCAGGATAGCGCGCAGGACGCCTGCTGATCGGCAGAATGCCGCGCGAATCCAGTAGATCAGCTACACGCGTAGAAGCCAGGGTATTGGAGTCTCTGGACGCGGGTTCAAATCCCGCCGTCTCCACCATACATATTAATGGTGGCTCATCACATAGCAAGCCCCCGTACCGGACCGGTACGGGGGCTTTGTCCGTGTATTGTTAGCAGGCAGCATGGTCCGGTCCATGCCTGTCGGAGGCCCGCTGAAAGCGGGTCAGTCAGCCTTTACCGCCCTAAGCGGTGTTCTTAGGCTGACTTCACTTATTACGGCCCGCTCCGCTTTTGTCGTCTAGCTGCGGGCGGCTGGGGCTCGGGGTCATAAGCATGATGCGCCGCGAAGCAGGCTTCGCTCTGCATCCTGCCTTATGCCTGTCGCCCCAGACCAGCCGCCCTCCGCTTTTGTGTCGTCTAGCTGCGCGGGCCAGACCCTCGGGGTCATAAGCCGTTCTGCTCTGCGAGGCGGGCCTCGCGCCGCAGACCGTCTTATGCCTGTCGGGTCTAGGCGGCCCGCTCCGCTTTTGTGTTTACCTGCAGCTGAAGGAGCGGATTCTGTCGAGGTCGATGCCGAAGTATTCCCATCTGCCCCGGCGTGCTCTCCATCTGTAGCCGGCGGCGGATTCGCGGCCGATGTAGGTCGGGTAGAACCAGAACCTTCTGCCGCCTTCCAGCCGGACGTCCGTCACCCGGTACAGGCATCCTCTGAGCGCTCCCGGGTCGACTGCTCTTGGTCCTATCGAACCTCCCGGGCTGTGTGGCCCGCCGCCGGGTCTCCGGCGGTTCCGGTCCCAATCCCAGTCGTCGGGAGATTCCCATGGCATGCGGTCCTGCCTGTACCAGTCATCCGGCGATTCCCACGGCATGTTGCCGGGCATTCTGTTTACCATCTTTTTAGCACTCCTCCCCAATTCCTCAGTATCCTATGCAACCGAACAGAACAAGGGCCGGGCGGAGATGAACGGGTTTTCCCCTGAGATGGAAGAGTTGGGCCTCGAAGTGGAAGAGTTCGGCTGTGAAGTGGAAGAGTTGGGCTTCGAAGTGGAAGAGTTCGCCCTTGAAGTGGAAGAGTTCAGAATCCGCAAGCGACTGACGACCTTTACACGACATTCTGGACACGATTGCGCGAAGATGCCATGGATTTTCCAGCACCGCAGGGGAACGCAAAAAGCAGAGATTCCGGCTCGCGGAAGCGACCAGAGTCTCTGCTTTTCTATTTCTGTGATGGAGCTGAATTTTCGGATAGTCCCTTTTTGCCCGTTATCTTTGCTTTTTATAGACAGAGGCGAACATCTGCCTCTGTTCCTCGCTTAACGCTTTGTACAGCGAGATCATCATCAGCAAGATGATGAATGAGAAGGGCAGGGCGGCGATGATGAGCGAGTTCTGAAGGGCGGTCAGTCCGTTCGCATAAAGCAAGATGACGGAAATGATCGCCTGCAGCACACCCCATGTCAGCTTGACAGCGGCCGGCGGCGTGAGTGACCCGTAGGTCGTCTGCATGCCGAGTACGAATGTCGCTGAGTCTGCTGAAGTGATGAAGAAGGTGGCAATCAGGATCAGCGCCACAATTGAGGTGACCCAGGTAAGCGGGAGATTATGGAATACCGCAAACAAGGTTTCTTCGGTCAGCAGGCCGGTGAGGTCCGTTGCTCCGCTCCGCTGGACGTCGATCGCAGTCGCACCGAAGACGGAGAACCAGAAGAAGCTGAGGAGCGCCGGGAGTACGAGCACGCCGACGAGGAATTCCCGGACGGTCCGGCCGCGGGATACCCGGGCGATGAAAATGCCGACGAACGGCGACCAGGAGATCCACCAAGCCCAGTAGAAGATCGTCCATCCGTTGATCCACTTCCGCTGATCCGAGTTGAGCGGGGCGGAGCGGAAGCTCATTCTCGGCAGGTTCTGGATATAAGATCCGATTGAATCCGTGAACATGTTCATGATCAGCAGTGTCGGACCTACGGCGAGAACGAGGATGAGCAAGATCACTGCGAGAACCATATTGGCATTGGACAGATATTTGATCCCCTTGTTGAGGCCCGACCAGGCGGAAATCATAAAGAGGACCGTGACGATGGCGATGATGGTCGTCTGTACGGGGAGGCTGATCGGAATGCCGAACAGATAAGAAAGGCCTCCGTTGATCTGGATTGCCCCGAATCCGAGTGTTGTCGCAACACCGAATACGGTGGCGAAGACGGCAAGAACGTCAATGACCGTACCGAGCGGCCCATCCATCCGTTCTTTTCCGAATATCGGGCGGAGCGTTGACGAGATCAGCCCCGGATAGCCTTTTCGGAACTGGAAATAGGCGAGCGCCAGCGCCACGACCCCGTAGATGGCCCACGCATGGATTCCCCAGTGGAAGAATGTAAAACGCATCGCTTCGAGGAAGGCCTCGCGGGTACCCGGCTCTTCCGTCGCAGTGTCGATCGCAAAGTGGGAGAGCGGTTCGGCAGCCCCCCAGAAGACGAGTCCGATTCCCATTCCTGCGGAGAACAGCATGGCGAACCAGCTGATCGTGGAGTACTCGGGACGTTCATCCGACTTTCCAAGCCGGATCCTGCCCATCGGACTGATGATCAGAACCAGGCAGAACAAAACGATTCCCGTGACGATGAGCAGGTAGTACCACCCGAAAGATGAAGTGATGAACGCCGTCATCCGGCTGGTGACCTGTTCAAAACTGACCGGTGCAATCGTTCCATATCCGACGGACAGGATGATGAGGGCAACGGCAATCCAAAAGACACTTGATATTTTCTTCAAAGAATCCCTCCTGTAATATTCAATTTTCCGCTCAATTCCTGCACAGTGTCTGACCTTAACGTAAAAAGTTGCACATTGTCAAGAGGCGGCCCTATTTGGACCGCCTTTCCTGCTCATTTCCGCCGGTTGTCTTGCCGAATGAAAACGCGTGGAGAATCTTGAGGACCGGGCGGCTGAGCAGCTGCACGCTTCCGATTAAAAATAGCCAAGTCCCGGCTGTCATGGTGGATTCGAAAAAGAACAGGATACTTCCTATTGTGAACTCCAGGCCGAGAATCAAATCATTCGCGATTGAAATAAACTTGTAATTTTTATTGAAAAATATCGCATACTTGCCGGCCGGAAGATCGATTTCTTCGTACTTCTTCTTTCGGTGCCGGTTATTCATCAACTGCCCCCTCTCCGTGCCTTTCATCAATTCCCGTCTTCGGCTCCGGATAAACGGCCGGCCTTTAACATGATGAAGCGGTGCCCTATTAGCGAGGCGGCAACTTTCTCCATTTCAATGAAAGCGCTGTTTTCGTCAGGTAAGATGGAGGAAATGAGGGGGGAAATCGATGATTAGTCTTAACGGCAGCAATCTGACCATCGAAGGGCTGAAACGGATCGTCTTCGGGGAGGAAAGAGTGAGCATCTGCCCGGAAGCGGCCGGGCGGGCGGCGAAGAGCCGGGCGGCCGTCGAAAAAGTGGTGGAGGAGTCCCGGACGGTCTACGGCATCAATACCGGTTTCGGGAAGTTCAGCGACGTCAAGATCGACCGTGAGGACACGAAGGCTCTCCAGCGCCATCTGATCCGCTCGCACGCGTGCGGGCTCGGCGATCCGTTCCCGCGCCCCGTGTCGCGGGCAATGGCGGTTCTCCGGCTCAATGCGCTTCTGAAAGGGTACTCGGGAGTCCGGCAGGTTGTCCTTGACCGTCTGGCGGATATGGTGAACCTGAAGCTGGACGCCGTCATTCCGAGCCAGGGGTCGCTCGGCGCCTCCGGAGACCTCGCACCGCTGGCCCACCTGGCGCTCGTGCTGATCGGGGAAGGGACGGTCTGGAAGGACGGGGAGGCGGTGCCGGCATCGGCCGAATGGCAGCGCCTCGGCGTCAGGCCGATCGAGCTCGAGGCGAAGGAAGGGCTGGCCCTCATCAACGGCACCCAGGCGATGTGCACGCTCGGCGCGCTCAATTATATGGAAGCCGAAGCGCTCGCCGTGCAGTCGGAGTGGATCGCCGGGATGACGATGGAAGGGCTCCGGGCCATCACGGACGCATTCCACCCGGCCATCCACGAAGCACGAGGCTACCGGGAGCAGTCGGATGTCGCCGCCCGCATGCTCGGCTGGCTGGAAGGAAGCCGCCTGACGACACGCCAGGGAGAAGAGCGCGTCCAGGATGCGTATTCCATCCGGTGCATCCCGCAAGTTCACGGGGCGTCTTGGCAGGTGCTCGGATATGTGAAGGAAAAACTGGAGATCGAAATGAATGCGGCGACCGACAATCCGCTCATCTTTGAAGACGGGCGGACAATCGTATCCGGAGGCAATTTCCACGGACAGCCGATCGCATTTGCGATGGACTTCCTGAAAATCGGCATGGCGGAGCTTGCCAACATTTCCGAACGGAGAATCGAGCGGCTCGTCAATCCGCAACTGAACGAAGGGCTGCCCCCGTTCCTGAGCCCGGAACCCGGCCTCCAGTCGGGGGCGATGATCCTCCAGTATGCGGCAGCCAGCCTCGTCTCCGAAAACAAGACATTGGCCCATCCCGCGTCCGTCGATTCGATTCCTTCTTCGGCGAATCAGGAAGATCATGTATCCATGGGCACGACGGCCGCGCGGCATGCCCGGGACATCATCACGAATGTCCGGCGGGTGCTGGCCGTCGAAGCTTTCTGCGCCCGACACGCATGTGCGGTCCGCGGCGAGGAACGGATGGCCCCGAGACTTCGTGCGAAGTTCGATGAGCTTGCCGGCATCACGCCGCCGCTTCTCGAGGACCGGATCTTCAGCACGGATATCGGAAAAATCGAACATTGGCTCCTGGAAGAAGCAGGTCTCCCGTTCAGGAGCTGATATGGGGTATGATGGACGGGAAGGAGAGTGACCGGCGATGGAAAATATCAAGCAGCCGCAGTCCGGCATGGAACGGCCCCATCTCCTGTTGATTGACGGGATGGCGCTCCTGTTCCGTGCGTTTTACGCCACAGCGGTGCATGGACGGTTCATGCGGACCCCGGATGGCGTTCCCACGAATGCGGTCCAGGGATTTATCGGTCATGCCTTGTCTGCGCAGTCGATTTTCCGGCCGACCCACATGGCGGTCTGCTGGGATATGGGCGCCTACACGTTCAGGAACGACCTGTATGAAGGATACAAGGCGAACCGGCCTGCGCCGCCCGAGGAAATGGGTCCGCAGTTTGAGATGGGGCGGGAGTCCGCCTGGCTCCTTGGCTGGAAGAGCTTCGGCATGGACGGAGTCGAGGCCGATGACGTGATCGGCTCGCTCGTCTACAGATGGAGGGACGAAGCGGACATCACGATCGTTTCGGGGGACAAAGACTTGCTTCAGCTGCTCTCTCCGGGAGTCCGGATCGCCTTCATGAAGAAAGGGCACACCGTGTATGATCTGTATACATATGACCGGTTCAAAGAAGAATACGGCTTCGAGCCGGGCCAGTTCGTCGATCTGAAGGCGTTCACCGGAGATTCGAGCGACGGGTATCCGGGAGTCCGGGGAATCGGGCCGAAAACAGCGTCGGCGCTCATTCTGGAGCACGGCACCGTTGACGGGGTGCTTGCCGCGATCGACAGGCTGAAGCCGTCAGTCCGGAAGAAGATCGACGAAGAGCTTGTCATGCTGAAGCTTTCGAGGGAACTTGCGGAAATCGACTGTCATATCCCGATTCCGGGAGAGCTTGATGACATGGCGGTCCCTTCATACAGCCAAGATACGATGCAGGCGCTCGAGGCGGAAGGCTACGGCACCGCCGCCCGCCAGCTGCTCAACTTGTTCCCGGTCGAAGAAGCTGCCGAAGAATGGCCATTCGGTTGAAAACAGGCAAGCCGCACGGTGATCGATGCGGCTTGCCTGTTTTTTAGTTTCTCTTTTTTGCCGGCGACACTCTGACGAACGTGAGGACGGACCGGTTTTCATGGTAGGAAATATGGCGGATTCGGCTCGGCCGGTTCGGTCCGCCGTTGTCGTGGACCGCGAGGATCGTATCTCCCGGAACGTCCTCGTAGCCGACGACCGGAACCCAGTGATAATCAAACGCAAATTTGCCGAACCACCTGAACGAGAACCACTTATCGAATTTCGCCGCCACGGGCCTGTCCGCATCAATCTCTTCCTTCAGCACGCCGAGAGAGCAGCGTTCCGCCTTCCAGCGGTTTCCGAGAACAGCCTGGATGCCCTTGATGAACCGGCGCACCGGGAGGCCGATCCGCGTGCCGCCGATCCGGCGGTACAAATCCGAGACGGGAAGGGGACAGGTGCCCGCCAGGTGGCCGATCATCAGGAAGGCGGTGACCGGACCACAGGCGGAGCGGCGATGGGCTTCTTCGATATCCGGGTCGAACTGCGACTTGCCCTGGAATCCGCTGATCAGCTTCAACATCTTTCACCGCCTTGAGAGAGAGTCATTTGATCTTCACAGTACGGAAAAGCGCAACCGATTGCAATGGGTGAGTGTGAGCGGAGCGAGGCTGAGTGTCATCGGAGGACAGTCGAGTGTCATCGGAAGGCAGGTGAGTGTAAAAGGGAGGATGATCGAGTGTAATCGGAAGACAGGCAAGTATGCGTAGGGCAGCCGAATACAGAGCGAAGTGGGGGCGGGTGTAATCGCCTCGATATGAGGCATTCCAATTACACTCTGATTTTCCCATCCATACTCCGAAATTGGCGTCCATACTCCGATTTTCCCATCCATACTCCGAAAATGTCCCATCCATACTCCGAATTTCTCCTCTTAGAAGTTGATTCTAAATGGTCACTTCTGCCGGGCGGGTGTCAATTTAGGATCATGCAAAAAAGAGGCGCGGGGCCTCTTTTGCTCATCCGTTATATTGGTCGAGGAAGTCGGTGACTTGTCCGGGAGATTTTGCATTTGCGCTGTGCAGATGTGCTTTCTTCTCCCCGTCCTTGAAGATCAGCAGGCTCGGGATGCCCATGACTTCATATTTTTCCGCGATCTCCGGCAGGGCGTCCCGGTTGACGTCATACCATTTGAACCGGTTGTACTTTTCTTCGATCGGATCGATGAACATTTCCATTCTCCGGCAGTCCGGGCACCAGCCTGCCTGGAACTTGACGAGCGTTTCCCCGGGGCCGTTGATGATCTCATAAAACTGTTCGGCGGTTGTGATTTTCTCCATGAATGATCCCTCCTATACCGACAGTGTACACCGAGCACACCGATGCCGGATAGCGAGGAGTATTATAAGACGGGAGGGGCCGAGTTTTTATATTCCTGGAGCAGCTTCTCGAATTCGCTTTTCTTTGCGGGCTCCGGTTTGAACCAGCCGTGGCGGACCATCAGATCCCGGATTTCCCGCCGGTTATTGACGGATTCCTTCGTGAATCCGTCGAGCATGGACTGCAGCGGGCCGCTGAATGATTCCATCACCGCTTGATTCAGCAGTCCGGACAGGGATTCTTCCATGACGAGCAGAAGCCGTGCCAGTTCCCGGTCGTTGAATTCGCTGTCGCCGCCGCCGGCTGTTTCACCGGCGGTCTTTTCGTCTTTTTGTCCCTCGTCCTGCTGTTCGCCCGTTTCCTCTTTTTTCTTTTCCTCTTCGGTGCCGTCTGCTTCGGTCATTCCGCATTCTCCTTTTCTCTCTTTAAAAAGCCCAACAGATCGGAGGTTTGCTTGAGGTGGCTGGCGCGCACTGTTTCAATCGCCTTTTTCAGATCAGGCAGTTTTGTTGAAGAGAGGGCCGCCGTGCACAGCTTGGTGATCAGCACGTTATGCGCCAGTACCTTCTCGAGGTCCGTCAGGTTGGCCGTCGTCAGAATGTCGGGAGGGAGCAGCTCCGGCTTCGGGTTTGATTGATTCCCGTCTTTAATGGCGCCTTTTGAAAAGATGCCCATGCGTCGTCACTCCTTGATCATGAATTTCGGTTAGGATGTGCAAAAATCCGGAATTCATGAACGGCAATTCACTTTTTTCTGCTGGGCCCTTGCACAACGGAATGAAATATTCTAAACTATGAAGCAAGGCAGTTGTTATTTTTTTTGCTGTAAAATGAATGAGCATTCATTCAAAACCTGAAGGAGGCAATGCCACGTGGCTCACCAAATCAAGAATGCTGCTGTCATCGGTTCAGGCGTCATGGGTTCGGGAATTGCGGCCCATCTCGCGAATATCGGAATCCCGGTGATGCTGCTCGACATCGTGCCGGAACTTTCGGCTGAAGAAAAGGCGAAGGGGCTGAACCCCGAAGACCGGAAAGTCCGGAACCGCCTGGCCGAAGGGGCGCTGAAAGGGATGCTGAAGCAGAAGCCCGCTCCGCTCGCGTCCAAGGAGAACCTGGCGCTCATCACTCCCGGCAACCTGGAAGACGACCTTGATAAATTGAAAGACGTTGACTGGATCATCGAGGTCATCGTTGAAAACCTGGATATCAAGAAAGCGCTTTACGAAAAAATCGATCATGTCCGCAAAGAGCATGCGATCGTTTCGTCCAACACTTCGGGGATCAGCATCGAGGCGATGGCGGAGGGCCGCTCGGAAGGGTTCAAGAAGCATTTCCTCGGCACTCACTTCTTCAATCCGCCGCGCTACCTGAAGCTGCTCGAAGTCATTCCGACGAAGGAGACTTCCAAGGAAGTGCTCGACTTCATGATCCGCTTCGGTGAAGACAAGCTCGGAAAAGGCGTCGTCGTCGCCAAGGACACACCGAACTTCATCGGCAACCGGATCGGGACGTACGGCCTCCTCGTGACGCTGCGCGAAATGATGAACCGGGGCTACTCGGTCGGCGAAGTGGACTCCGTGACCGGCACACTCATCGGCCGTCCGAAGTCGGCAACGTTCCGGACGCTCGATGTGGTCGGCCTGGACACATTCGTCCACGTGGCGCGGAACGTCTTCGACAAGACGGAAGGCGAGGAAAAAGAAGTGTTCCGCACGCCGGATTTCCTTTTAAAAATGGTGGAGAACGGATGGCTCGGCGCGAAGTCGAAGCAGGGCTTCTATCTCAAAGAAGGCAAGGAAATCAGTGAAATCGATCCGGAAACGCTCGAGTACTCCCCTCAGAAGAAGTTGAAGGCCCCTTCCGTGGAGATGGCGAAGCAGCAGAAAGGCACATCGGGCAAGCTGAAGACGCTCGTCTATGCGGATGACCGGGCGGGTGAACTGCTCTGGAATATCCTCGCCCCGACGCTCATCTACTCTGCGGAGAAGGTCGGCGAAATCGCGGACGACATCGTCTCGATCGACAACGGGATGAAGTGGGGCTTCGGCTGGAATCAGGGCCCGTTTGAAGTATGGGATGCAATCGGCGTCAAAAAATCGGTCGAGCGCATGAAAGAGGAAGGCCGCGACATTCCGGCATTCGTGAACAGCCTGCTTGATGCAGGCGGCGAGTCCTTCTACAAGGAAGAGGACGGGCAGGAGCTATACTTCGACGGCGAAGGCTACAAGCCGGTGCCGGTCAATGAAAAAGAGATCAATCTGAAAAAATGGAAAGAGCGGAACGGCGTCATCATGAAAAACTCCGGGGCCAGCCTGATCGATCTCGGCGATGGCATCGCGCTCCTGGAGTTCCACTCCAAAGGGAACTCCCTCGGGCCGGACGTCATCCAGATGCTCGACAAATCGCTTGATGAAGTCGAAAAGAACTACAAAGGCCTCGTCATCGCGAACCAGGGCAAAAACTTCTCGGTCGGTGCGAACCTCGGGATGATCCTCCTGGAAGCGCAGGATGACAACATCTTCGAGCTGGAGTTCATGATCCGCATGTTCCAGGATACGATGATGAAGATCCGCTATTCCCGCAAGCCGGTCGTCGTTGCCCCTCACGGAATGACAGTCGGCGGAGGAGCGGAAATGACGCTTCCGGCAGCGCATATCCAGGCTTCGATGGAAACGTATATGGGCCTCGTCGAAACAGGCGTCGGCCTCATCCCGGGAGGCGGCGGGAACGTCAGCCTGTACCGGAAGACGCTCGAAGGCATGCCGAACGGGATCGAGCCGGATTACGTGGATGTGGCCGCCAAAGTGTTTGAGACGATCGCGATGGCGAAAGTCTCAATGTCGGGGGAAGAGGCAAGGGAAAACAACTTCCTCGGCCTGTGCGACTCGGTGAGCGTCAATCCGGATCACCAGATCTATGACGCGAAGCAGGCGGCACTCGCGCTTTCGGAAGCGGGCTACAAGCCGCCGGCAAAGCGAACGGTACGCGTGAGCGGGGAGCCGGGCTATGCGGCGATGCTCATCGGTGCGGAAGGCATGCACCTGTCCGGATTCATCAGCGACCATGACTTGAAAATCGCAAAGAAACTCGCTTATGTCCTGGCCGGCGGCAAAGTGCCGTACGGAACGGAAGTCGATGAACAGTACATGCTCAATCTGGAGCGGGAGGCGTTCCTGTCCCTCGTGGCGGAACCGAAGTCCCAGCAGCGGATGCAGCATATGCTCGTGAAAGGCAAGCCGCTCCGCAACTGAGCGGGCGGCAGACGGAGGAGGATGAAACATGCGTGAAGCAGTGATTGTGGCCGGTGCACGGACGCCGGTCGGCAAAGCAAAAAAAGGATCTCTGGCAACCGTCCGCCCGGATGATTTCGCGGCACTGACGGTCAAGGAAACATTGAAGCGCGCAGGCGGTTATAACGGGCCGATCGATGACTTCATCGTCGGCTGCGCGATGCCGGAAGCGGAACAGGGCATGAACTTCGCCCGGCTGATCGGCGGTCTCGCAGGCCTGCCGAACACGGTTCCGGCCGTGACGGTGAACCGGTTCTGCTCGTCCGGCCTGCAGTCCATCGCCTACGGTGCACAGCAGATCATGACCGGCCAGGCGGAGACGATTCTCGCCGGCGGAGCCGAATCGATGAGCATGGTGCCGATGATGGGCAACACGATTCGCCCGAACCCGGCACTCGCCGAGTCGATGCCTGAGTACTATATGGGCATGGGCCATACGGCGGAGCAGGTCGCCAACAAATACGGCGTGAGCCGGGAAGACCAGGATGCATTCGCCGTCCGGTCCCACGAGCTCGCGGAAGCGGCGATCCGTGAAGGGAAATTCAAGGATGACATCGTCCCGGTCGAAGTGACGCGCAGGACGGTCGGCGCTGACGGGAAGCTGAAGGAAGAGACGTTCATGTTCGATACGGATGAAGGCGTTCGTCCCGGAACGAGCGTGGAGACGCTCGCGAAGCTGCGTCCGGCATTCAATGTAAGAGGCTCGGTCACCGCGGGGAACGCCTCCCAGACGTCTGACGGGGCGGGGACGGTCCTCATCATGGACCGCGAGAAGGCGGAAGCCGAAGGGCTCAAGCCGATCGCCAAATTCCGTTCGTTCGCAGTCGGCGGCGTGCCGCCCGAAGAGATGGGGATCGGCCCGATCGAGGCGGTTCCGAAGGCGCTGAAGCTTGCAGGCCTCTCGATTGACGATATCGATCTGTGGGAACTCAACGAGGCATTCGCCTCCCAGTCGCTCCAGGTCATCCGCCATCTCGGCCTTGACATGGACAAAGTGAACGTCAACGGCGGCGCCATCGCGCTCGGCCACCCGCTCGGGGCGACCGGCACGATCCTGACGCTCAAGCTCATGAGCGAGCTCAAGCGCCGCAGCCAGCAGTACGGCGTCGTCACGATGTGCATCGGCGGCGGCATGGGCGCAGCCGGCGTCTTTGAAATGATCTGATTCAAAATCATCCTGCCGGCGGAGGGCGCAGACCGATGTCCCGACCGCCCGGTATGATATTCCATACCCAACCCAAGGAGGAATTCCAATGACTGAAACGAAAACGCATGATCTGGTGAAAGGCGGCGCGTTCCTCATCGAGGACATCGACCCGCAAGCGGTGTTCACTCCGGAAGACTTCACCGATGAACATAAGATGATCGCGAAGACGACGGAAGACTACGTGAAGAACGAAGTGGCCCCGGTCATCGAAAACCTGGAGAACCACGAATTCGAGCACTCGGTCCGCCTCCTGAAGAAAGCCGGCGAGCTCGGCCTTCTCGGCGCCGACATCCCGGAAGCATACGACGGATTCGCACTCGATAAAATCTCTTCCGCGCTCATTACAGAAAAGATGGCGGTCGCGGGCGGCTTCTCGATCACGCACGGCGCCCACGTCGGCATCGGCACGCTGCCGATCGTCCTGTTCGGCAACGAAGACCAGAAGAAAAAATACCTTCCGTCGTCTGTGACGGCAGAGAAGATCTTCGCCTACGCACTGACTGAGCCGGGATCCGGCTCCGACGCACTCGGCGCCAAGACGACCGCCAAGCTGAACGAAGCAGGCACGCACTATATCCTGAACGGCGAAAAGCAGTGGATCACGAACGCCGGCTTTGCGGACGTCTTCGTCGTCTATGCGAAGATCGACGGCGAAAAGTTCTCCGCGTTCATCGTGGAAAAAGAATTCCCGGGCGTGTCGGTCGGCGCGGAAGAAAAGAAGATGGGCATCAAGTCTTCCTCGACACGGACACTCATCCTCGAAGACGCGGAAGTGCCTGTCGAAAACCTGCTCGGCGAAGAAGGCCGCGGACATGTGATCGCATTCAATATCTTGAACATCGGCCGCTACAAGCTCGGCGTCGGCGGCATCGGCGGCTCCAAGCGTGCGCTTGAGCTCGCGATCAAGTACACGAACGAGCGCCAGCAGTTCAAGCGCACGATCGCCTCGTTCAACTTGACGAAGGAAAAGATCGCCACGCTCGCATCCAAACTGTACGCGACGGAAAGCCTGATCTACCGCACGGTCGGCTACTTCGACGACCGGATGGGCCGCATGAGCGATGAAGACCAGAAAGACGGCCGCAAAATCGCCCAGGCAATCGCGGAATACGCAATCGAATGCTCCATCAACAAAGTCGTCGGATCCGAAACGCTTGACCACGTCGTTGACGAAGCGGTCCAGCTGCACGGCGGCTACGGCTACATGCAGGAATACGAAGTGGAGCGCGCGTACCGCGACTCCCGCATCAACCGGATCTTCGAAGGCACAAACGAGATCAACCGTCTCCTCGTACCGGGCACATTCATGAAAAAGGCGCTCAAAGGCGAACTGCCGCTTCTTCAGAAAGCACAGAGCCTTCAGGAAGAGCTGCTCATGATGATGCCGGAAGAGCCGGGCGACGAAGCGCTTGCCCAGGAGAAGATGCTCGTCCGCAACGCGAAGAAGGTCGGCCTGCTCGCTGCCGGCATGGCGGCTCAGCGGTTCGGCACGAAGCTCGAAGAAGAGCAGGAAGTGCTTATCAACATCGCGAATATCGCAAATGACGTCTTCGCGATGGAGTCCGCGCTTCTCCGCTCCGAAAAGGCGATTGCCCGCGACGGCGAGGAAAAGGCCCAGCAGAAGATCCTCTACACGGAAATCTACTGCCAGGAAGCGATGGAGCGCATCGAGAAGGAAGCGAAGGAAGTCCTCATCGCATCCGTCGGCGGCGACGACCAGCGCATGATGCTGTCCGCACTCCGCAAGCTCACACGCTATACGCCGAAGAACCTCATCTTGAAAAAGCGCGAAGCAGCCGAAAAGCTGAACGACGCCCAGAAATACACAGTTTGACGGACTGCCCGGATGCCGAGTGCATTCCGGGCTTTCCGTTTGATATAATGCGCGGTGAAGGAGGCGGAGAAGATGGCGATCGTTTATTACGGATATCCGAAATGCACGACATGCCGGAAGGCGAAAAAATGGCTGGATGAGCACGGCGTCGATTATGAGGAGCGGAACATCAAGGAAACGCCCCCTGCGGAAGGTGAACTGCGGGACCTCATCCGGACGAGCGGACTGGAACTGAAAAAGTTCTTCAATACGAGCGGCATGTCCTACCGGGAGCTCGGCCTGAAAGACAGGCTGCCGGACATGACGGACGACGAGAAGATCGCGCTGCTTGCGTCAGACGGCATGCTCCTGAAGCGGCCGATCGTGACGGACGGCCGGAAAGTGACGGTCGGCTTCAGGGAACCGGAATTTGAAAACGCCTGGGATTGAGCGGGGCATATTGAGTTTCCCGCCCGTCTGTGGCAAACTGAATGAGAATGTATATCCTAAGCTGGAGGGGTCAGAATGAGCACACCAAATGAACTTCGCTATTCCGAAGAACACGAATGGGTCAAAACAGAGGACGATAAAGTCCGGATCGGCATCACTCACTTCGCACAGTCCGAGCTCGGAGACATCGTTTTCGTCGAACTGCCTGAAGTCGGCGACGATATCAAGTCCGACGAGCCATTCGGCAGCGTCGAGTCGGTCAAGACGGTTTCCGAACTGTATGCACCGATCAGCGGCAAGGTGGTCGAAGTGAACGGGGAGCTCGAGGACAACCCTGAATTCGTCAACGAGTCGCCTTACGAAAAGGCATGGATGATCGTTGTCGAGCCTTCCGATAAATCGGAGATCGATGCCCTCATGACTGCCGAACAATACGATGAAATGACGCAGGCCTGATCCTGCAAAAAGGGGGAACGCCGGCATTTTTCGGCGTTCTTTTTCATCTTATAATCGTAATACGAAAAGCCAGTCGCCCGGAGGGATCGGCATGGTCGATAAAGTGATTGTTGTTGAGGGGAGTTCGGACAGGAACCGGCTTGCGCCGCTCTTGGATGAACCGGTGGAGATCATCTGCACGAACGGGACGGCAAGCCCGACCAGGATCGAAGAGCTGCTCGAGCCATATGAGGGGGCGGACATCTTCGCGTTCTTTGACGCGGACCGGTCCGGAGAGCATATGAGGGCGGTGCTCAGGCGGGAATATCCGGAAGCGCGTCATCTGTACACGGACCGGGTATACAGGGAAGTGGCGACAACGCCGCTCCGTGTGCTTGCGGAGGAACTGCTCTCGGCGAACATTGAGATCAAGACGGAATTTTTGCTGTAAGGGATGATGGACATGGAATCTTGGAATCTCGCAGACTTTGAACGGGCGGCAGAGGACGGTACGGCCGCCTTCTACCTGTACACGCCCTTGTGCGGGACGTGCCAGGTCGCTTCGCGGATGCTCGGCGTCACGGAACAGCTTCTGCCGGACCTGAGCATCGGGAAAGCCGATTTGAACTACCACGAGGAAATCGCGGTGAAGTACGGAGTTGAAAGCGTTCCGTGCCTCCTGATCGCACGGGAAGGCGAACCGGTGGAGAAGGTCTATGCCTTCCGCTCGGTCCCCTATCTGTATGAAAAACTCGGTTGACGGTGCCGGCGGCAGTATGATATAGTTCATCCATCAACCATCCGGTCTCGCCGGCTGGAAAACAAACGAATACGATTACTCTTATCGAGAGCGGCGGAGGGAAGTGCCCGATGAAGCCCGGCAACCATCACGGCAACGTGAAATGGTGCCAAATCACTCAAAGCGGATGCTTTGGCAGATGAGAGGTGGAGCCGCAGCGCCCGTCGCTTTCGGCCGGACCTTTCTGCATGCCTGCGGAAAGGTCTTTTTCTATTCAGGGCTGCGGTGGGATAATAAAGATTTGGAGCAATGCCAAGTTCTCTGTGTAAATATTACTTAGAAGGAGAAGAAATTCGCGAGACACCTGCGGGAACAGCGTCAGCCGAAGACCCCGCAGAGCGGAGCTTGAGGAGGCTGAGGCGACGCCCGCGGTAAGCGAGCGGATTTCTTCGACTGATAGATTCACACAATATCTATGACATGAGCATGATCCAGAGCGAGACGTTAATTATCTAAGGCGAAACGTTGTGTTTATCGCCCGGTATCGAGTTTAGGAGTGGACAGCATGATCAAACTGCAGCAATTGACCAAACGGTTCTCCCGTTCCGGCATGGATGTGACGGCCGTCGACGGAGTGGACCTCGACATACAAGAGGGAGAGATTTTCGGCATCATCGGATACAGCGGTGCCGGAAAGAGCACGCTCATCCGGATGCTGAACGGCCTGGAGAAGCCCACTGCCGGCAAGGTGATCGTGAACGGACTGGAAATGTCAACGATCTCCGGCGCCGAACTTCGGAAAGCCCGCCAAAAGGTGAGCATGATCTTCCAGCACTTCAACCTGCTCTGGTCGCGGACGGTGGAAGAAAACATCTCCCTGCCGCTTGAAATCGCCGGCATGGACAAGAAAGACCGTGCCGGCCGCGTCCGGGAACTGATCGGGCTCGTCGGTCTGGAAGGAAGGGAAAAGGCCTATCCGTCCGAGTTGTCCGGCGGGCAGAAACAGCGCGTCGGCATTGCGCGTGCGCTGGCGAATGAGCCCCGGGTGCTTCTGTGCGACGAAGCGACGTCGGCCCTTGACCCGGAGACGACCGATTCGATCCTGGACCTGTTGACGGACATCAACCGGCGGCTCGGCCTCACGATCGTGCTCATCACCCACGAGATGCACGTCATCCGGAAAATCTGCCACCGCGTCGCCGTGATGGAAGGCGGCCGGGTGGTGGAGCAGGGGGATGTGCTGGATGTGTTCAAATCCCCGGTCCAGCCGATCACGAGACGGTTCGTCTCGCAGGTGACCGAACCGGGAGACGCCAAACAGGCGGTCGGCCAGCTCGCCGACGAGTATCCTGAGGGAACGCTCGTCCGGCTCGGATTTGTCGGGGACCGGGCAGAGCATCCTGTACTTGCCAAATTAATCCGGGCACACGACATCGACGTGAACATCCTTCAAGGCAACATCGCACAGACCCACGGCGGGGCATTCGGTTCGCTCACCCTCCAGCTCTTGGGGAACGATGCGGCCGTCCGGGAGGCGATCGCCTTCCTGCAGGCGGAAGGCGTCAAAACGGAGGTGATCGGCCGTGATTGAACAATGGTTCCCGAACGTGGACTGGGCGAAGATGTGGGATGCGACGGTTGAAACACTTTACATGACGGCGGTCTCCACTTTCTTCACCTTCCTGATCGGCCTGCTGCTCGGCATCCTGCTGTTCCTGACGAGTCCGAGGGGCATCTGGCAAAACCGGTTGATCAACGGCGTGTCGGCCGCACTCGTCAACATTTTCCGGTCGATCCCGTTCATCATCCTGATCATCCTGCTCATCCCGTTCACGAAATTCCTGCTCGGCTCGATCCGCGGACCGAATGCGGCGCTGCCTGCGCTGATCATCGGAGCGGCTCCGTTCTACGGAAGGATGGTCCAGATCGCGCTCGCCGAAATCGACAAGGGCGTCATCGAAGCCGCGCGTTCGATGGGCGCGAGGACGTGGACGATCATCCGCAAAGTGCTCTTGCCGGAATCCATGCCGGCGCTCATCTCCGGCATCACCGTAACCTCGATCGCACTCGTCGGCTACACGGCGATGGCGGGCATCATCGGGGCGGGCGGACTTGGAAACCTGGCTTATCTCGACGGGTTCCAGCGCAGCCGGAGTGATGTGACGCTCGTCGCGACGATCCTCATCCTCCTCATCGTTTTTGCCATCCAGTGGATCGGGGACCTTCTCGTGAAACGGACGGACAAGCGCTGACCTGTTCTGAGGACGGGCTTGAGCCGGACGAGCATTCATCTTGAAAGAAGCCGTTATTATTGAACTATAAAATAGGGGGAAATCAATCATGAAAAAATTCACTGCAGGCCTCATTCTCGCGGCAGGCACACTCGCCATGTCCGCATGCGGCACGGGGGGCAGCGACAATGCCTCCGGAAGCGACAAGGAAAACAAGGAACTCGTCGTCGGTGCGTCGAACACGCCGCACGCCATCATCCTGGAAGAGGCGAAGCCGCTTCTTGAAGAGAAGGGCATCGACCTGAAGATCGAAACGTACCAGGACTACGTGCTGCCGAACGAAGACCTGGATTCCGGGGAAATCGATGCAAACTACTTCCAGCACATCCCGTACTTGGAGACCCAGATGAAAGACCACGACTATGATTTTGAAATCGGCGGAGAGATTCACATCGAGCCGATCGGCGTCTACTCCAAAAAATACAAATCACTCGATGAACTGCCCGAAGGCGCGACGATCCTGATCTCCAACTCGGTCGCGGACCATGGACGGGTTCTCGCGATGCTTGAGACAGAAGGACTCATCAAGCTCGACGAGAAGGTCGACAAGACGGAGGCCGAAGTGAAGGACATCACCGACAATCCGAAGAATCTCCAGTTTGATGCGAACTATGAAGCCTCGTTCCTGCCGACGCTCTACAACCAGGACGAAGGGGACGCGCTTCTCATCAACTCAAACTACGCAATCGACAACGGCCTCAACCCGCTTGAAGATGCCATTGCGCTTGAGGAATCCGATTCTCCTTATGTGAACATCATCGCCGTCCGCAAGGGGGACAAGGACCGTGAGGACATCAAGGCGCTCGTTGAAGTCCTCCATTCACAAGAGATCAAGGACTTTATCCTTGATGAATGGGGCGGCTCGGTTGTCCCGGTTGACTGACCTGAACGAATCCGGACGCAAACGAAAGATCCATCCCTTCCATGCGGAGGGATGGATCTTTTTCGTTTCGGATACCTGAAAACAGGCTTGCACGCGCTTACAATTTATTGTATTCTGATCTTTTAAGAATGGCTTCTGCGCAGGGGACTGCTGTGGTATAGTTGTTTCTAAATAAATACAAATGTCCACTCAGGGGGTACACACCATGAAAAAAATCGGACTGCTCGGCCGGATCATAATCGCCATTGTGCTCGCGGTCGGCCTTGGATCGCTGTTCCGGATCGTGCCGGAGAAATTCGTCCACTGGTTCGTGGAAACAGCATCGACGTTCAACATGCTGTTCGGCGGATTCCTCAACTTCGTCGTCCCGCTCATCATCATCGCCTTCATCGCACCGGGGATCGCAAAGCTCGGCAAAGGGTCGGGCAAGACGCTCGGCCTGGCGACTGCCGTTGCGTACATGTCGACGGTGATCGCGGGGATCATCGCCTTCTTCGCAGCTTCGAACATCTTGCCGGGCCTCATCGGGCAGCCTTCCCATGACGGCATCAAAGACCCGACGGAATCGCTCGTCGGCCCGTTTTTTGAACTGGAAATGACTCCGCTCATGGGTGTCATGACGGCCCTTCTGCTTGCATTCCTGTTTGGGATCGGAATGGCGGCCATCGAAAGCAAGTCGCTCCTTTCGATGTTTGACGAACTGAATGTCCTGATCGAAAAAACGATCAGTGCGGTTATCATCCCGCTTCTGCCATTCCACATTTTCGGCATATTCCTGAACATGACTTATGCCGGTCAGGTGGCGAGGGTGCTGTCGGTGTTCGCGGTCGTGTTCGTCCTGATCATCATCCTGCACCTGTTCATGCTCATGCTGCAGTACACGGCGGCGGGCGCACTGACGCACCGCAATCCGTTCCGCCTGCTGAAGACGATGGCACCGGCC
Source organism: Bhargavaea cecembensis (assembly GCF_000826125.2). GTDB lineage: Bacteria > Bacillota > Bacilli > Bacillales_A > Planococcaceae > Bhargavaea > Bhargavaea cecembensis_B. The sequence goes on along the minus strand of NZ_LN651371.1, from coordinate 54,841 downwards.
TACTTCACGGCACTCGGCACACAGTCGTCCGCTGCGACCATCCCGGTCACACTCCGCCAGGCGCGCAAAACCGGCGCCTCGGAAAAGATCGTCGACTTTACGGTTCCGCTTTTCGCGACCATCCACTTGTCGGGCAGCACGATCACGCTCACATCTTGCGCGATCGGCGTGATGCTCATGAACGGCATGTCCGTGACATTCGGCGGCATGATCGGCTTCATCCTCATGCTCGGCGTGACGATGATCGCCGCGCCGGGCGTACCGGGCGGCGCCGTCATGGCGGCGATCGGCCTGCTGTCGTCGATGCTCGGATTCACCGAGCCGATGCTCGCACTCATGATCGCCCTCTACATGGCGCAGGACAGCTTCGGCACGGCGACGAACGTCACCGGCGACGGGGCGCTCGCCATCATCACGGACCGGTTTGCAACAGGAAAGGCCGCCGTCCCGGTGGAATCCGGAACAAAAGCGGTTTGATTTGCATCAGATGTTTAGAGATGGTTCAGGCGGGTATAAACAAAACGTAAATAAAATTCCGGGCTTCCCGGAAATCAGTGAAAGGACTGGTTCATTATCGACCCCATGAGGCTTGATTACACGGACAGGATGGCGCAGAGTTTCCNGGCATCAAAGACCCGACGGAATCGCTCGTCGGCCCGTTTTTTGAACTGGAAATGACTCCGCTCATGGGTGTCATGACGGCCCTTCTGCTTGCATTCCTGTTTGGGATCGGAATGGCGGCCATCGAAAGCAAGTCGCTCCTTTCGATGTTTGACGAACTGAATGTCCTGATCGAAAAAACGATCAGTGCGGTTATCATCCCGCTTCTGCCATTCCACATTTTCGGCATATTCCTGAACATGACTTATGCCGGTCAGGTGGCGAGGGTGCTGTCGGTGTTCGCGGTCGTGTTCGTCCTGATCATCATCCTGCACCTGTTCATGCTCATGCTGCAGTACACGGCGGCGGGCGCACTGACGCACCGCAATCCGTTCCGCCTGCTGAAGACGATGGCACCGGCCTACTTCACGGCACTCGGCACACAGTCGTCCGCTGCGACCATCCCGGTCACACTCCGCCAGGCGCGCAAAACCGGCGCCTCGGAAAAGATCGTCGACTTTACGGTTCCGCTTTTCGCGACCATCCACTTGTCGGGCAGCACGATCACGCTCACATCTTGCGCGATCGGCGTGATGCTCATGAACGGCATGTCCGTGACATTCGGCGGCATGATCGGCTTCATCCTCATGCTCGGCGTGACGATGATCGCCGCGCCGGGCGTACCGGGCGGCGCCGTCATGGCGGCGATCGGCCTGCTGTCGTCGATGCTCGGATTCACCGAGCCGATGCTCGCACTCATGATCGCCCTCTACATGGCGCAGGACAGCTTCGGCACGGCGACGAACGTCACCGGCGACGGGGCGCTCGCCATCATCACGGACCGGTTTGCAACAGGAAAGGCCGCCGTCCCGGTGGAATCCGGAACAAAAGCGGTTTGATTTGCATCAGATGTTTAGAGATGGTTCAGGCGGGTATAAACAAAACGTAAATAAAATTCCGGGCTTCCCGGAAATCAGTGAAAGGACTGGTTCATTATCGACCCCATGAGGCTTGATTACACGGACAGGATGGCGCAGAGTTTCCGCAGCGCGCACGGATTTGGATACGAGGAGTATCGGATGAATCCGGGACTGCGCCTCCAAGTGGAGAAGCGGCGGGAGCAGGACTACGCCCGCAGCCTTGAATTCGGCACCCGGCCGAAAATCAGGAACCGCCGCTGAAGCAAAGGGACAAATGAATCGGTCATGGATGGGAGGGCCCGCACGGCTGCCGGATTCGGCATACGGAGCGGGCCTTCCCGCATGATAAAAGCGGATGATCCGGATGAAATTCCCGGTGTTTATTCTCACTGGATGGAGCATAATTGAAAAAAGGCATCAATTGGGGCGGAGGGGGGCGGCCAGACGCCTGAACATCCGCTTTTCAAGAATATCAGATGAATCGGGTCGCATCGTCTAAATGATTTGCAAGCCCCACCCGTTTCGGTTAAGATTAGAATGATGATAAATAAGGACGGTATCCGCCGTTCATTACACCATACTGGAGGTATTTGGATGTCTACTCTTGAAATCAAAGGCCTGCACGTCGAAATCGAAGGCAAAGAGATCCTGAAAGGCGTCGATTTGACGATCAATACAAATGAAATCCATGCTGTCATGGGACCGAACGGGACCGGTAAATCCACTCTCGCTTCGGCGATCATGGGGCATCCCAAATATGAAGTGACGGCCGGCACGGTCACTCTTGACGGAGAAGACGTATTGGCGATGGAAGTGGACGAGCGTGCCCAGGCTGGCCTGTTCCTCGGCATGCAGTATCCGAGCGAAATCGCCGGGGTCACGAACGCCGACTTCCTCCGCTCCGCGATCAACGCGAAACGCGAAGAAGGCCAGGAAATCTCCCTCATGAAGTTCATCCGTGAGCTCGACGGCAAGATGGAACTCCTCGAAATGGATCAGGACATGGCCCAGCGCTACCTGAACGAAGGCTTCTCCGGCGGGGAGAAAAAACGCAACGAAATCCTCCAGCTTATGATGCTGAAGCCGAAGTTCGCCATCCTCGACGAGATCGACTCCGGCCTCGACATCGACGCACTCAAAGTCGTCTCCAAAGGCATCAATGAAATGCGCGGAGAAGGATTCGGCTGCCTGATCATCACGCACTATCAGCGCCTCCTCAACTACATCACGCCGGACAAGGTCCACGTCATGATGCAGGGCCGCGTCGTCAAATCCGGCGGCCCGGAACTCGCCCAGAAGCTCGAAGCGCAGGGCTATGACTGGATCAAAGAAGAACTTGGCATCGAAGACGAAACTGTCGGACAAGAAGCTTAACGGAAGGGGACGAACGAAATGACGGTTGAAACAAAATTGACATTCACCGGCGAGGACGTGCGTTCCTATTCGGAATCGAACCGCGAGCCGGGCTGGCTGGCGGATAAGCGGCAGGAAGCCTGCAAGCTGGCTGAAACTCTCCAGTTGCCGAAACCGGATAAAACGAAGATCCAGAACTGGAATTTCACCGAATTCCCGGTTCATGCAGTGAAAGACGAGCCGCTCACCGGCCTTGCGGAACTGCCGCAGGAAGCCCGTGCGCTCGTGGATATCGAAAATCAGCAGACCATCTACGTCCAACGCAACAACACGCCGGCATACCTCAAAGTTTCCGATGAACTAAAAGAACAGGGCGTCATCGTGACTGACATCTTCTCGGCAGCCCGCGATTATCCCGAACTCGTCGAGAAGTACTACATGACGGAAGCGGTCAAAGTGGACGAGCACAAGCTTACGGCACTCCATGCGGCACTCATGAACGGCGGCGTTTTCGTCTATGTGCCAAAAGGCGTTGAAGTAAAAGAGCCGGTTCAGGTGCTGTTCCTCCACGACTCGGAAGAAGCATCCCTGTTCAACCACGTGCTCGTCGTGGTCGATGACAACAGTTCCCTCACATACGTGGAGAACTATCTGTCGCTCACGCCGCATGCCAAAGGCCTTGCGAACATCATTTCCGAAGTGATCGCCAAAGACGGTGCCAAGGTGGATTACGGCGCAGTCGACGTGCTCGCCGAAGGATTTACAACCTACATCAACCGCCGCGGGATTGCCGGCCGGGATACGACGCTCGAATGGTCGCTCGGCATGATGAACGACTCCGACACGATCTATGAAAACGTGACCCACCTTGTCGGCGACGGCTCGCGCTCCGAAGCAAAATCGGTGCTCGTCGGCCGCGGCAAGCAAAAGCAGAACATCACGACGAAGACCGTCCACTGGGGCCTTGATTCCGAAGGGCATATCCTCCAGCACGGCGTGATGAAAGACGAAGCATCCACAATTTTCAATGCCATCGGCAAAATCGAGCACGGAGCGACGCGCGCAAATGCCGAACAGAAATCACGCGTCCTGATGCTGAGCGAAAAGGCGCGCGGCGATGCGAACCCGATTCTTCTGATCGACGAAGATGATGTCACCGCAGGCCACGCAGCTTCGGTCGGCCGTGTCGATGAGCTGCAGCTTTACTATCTCATGAGCCGCGGCATTCCGAAGACGGAGGCGGAGCGCCTGATCGTCCGCGGATTCCTGGCTCCGGTCGTGAATCAGCTCGCGATCGAAGGCGTCAAGAAACAGCTGTCGGAGGTCATCGAAAGGAAAGTGCGCTAATGCTCACATCTGACATCAAATCCCGTTTTCCGATCTTGAACCAGGAAGTGAACGGACATCCGCTCGTCTATCTCGACAGCGCCGCCACTTCACAGAAGCCGGATTCGGTCATTGAAACGATCACCCGTTATTACGAACGCAACAACTCAAACGTCCACCGTGGAGTCCACACGCTCGGCAACCGGGCGACCGACGAATACGAAGGCGCCCGCCAGAAAGTCGCCGACTTCATCAACGCGGCGTCCGTGCAGGAAGTGATCTTCACCCGGGGCACGACGACTTCGATCAACATGGTCGCCCAGAGCTACGGCCGTGCCAATGTGTCCGAAGGCGATGAAATCGTCATCACGTACATGGAGCACCATTCGAACATCATCCCGTGGCAGCAGCTGGCGAAGGAAACCGGCGCCGTCCTGAAATACGTCGACCTGGAGGAAGACGGGACCCTGTCGCTCGACAAAGTCCGCGAGACAGTGACGGACCGGACGAAAATCGTCTCGATCATGTACGTCTCGAACGTCCTCGGCACGATGAACCCGGTGAAGGAAATCGCGGCCATCGCCCACGCCCACGGAGCGGTCATGCTCGTGGACGCTGCGCAGGCGGCCCCTCACATGAAGGTGGATGTGCAGGATCTCGACTGTGACTTCCTCGCATTCTCCGGGCACAAGATGTGCGGTCCGACCGGCATCGGCGTCCTTTACGGGAAAAAGGAACTGCTCGAGAAGATGGAGCCGGTCGAGTTCGGCGGGGAGATGATCGACTTTGTCGGCCTTTACGACTCGACATGGAAAGAGCTTCCGTGGAAGTTTGAAGGCGGTACACCGATCATCGCCGGAGCGATCGGCCTCGGCGCGGCGATCGATTTTCTGCAGGAGATCGGCCTCGACGAGATCGAACGTCATGAGCACCGGCTCGCCGGCTATGCGATGGAACGAATGAACGAACTCGACGGCATTACGATCTACGGGCCGGCCGATCCCGAAAAACGCGCAGGCCTCGTGACATTCAATCTGGATGAGGTTCATCCGCATGACGTGGCGACTGTCCTGGACATGAACGGAATCGCCGTCCGGGCCGGCCACCACTGTGCACAGCCGCTCATGAAGTGGCTGAACGTCACCGCCACGGCGCGGGCCAGCTTCTATCTGTACAACACGGAAGAAGATGTCGACCGCCTCGTGGACGGACTCCGCACTGCAAAGGAGTATTTCAGCGATGTCTTTTAATAATCTCGACCAGCTGTACCGGCGGGTCATCATGGACCACTACAAAAACCCCCGGAACAAAGGGGAAATCGAAGACGGAAGCCTAACCGTCGATATGAACAACCCGACATGCGGCGACCGGATCCACCTCACCCTGAAAGTTGAGGACGGCACGGTCTCCGATGCGAAGTTCGACGGCGAAGGCTGCTCGATTTCGATGGCTTCCGCTTCAATGATGACACAGGCGATCAAGGGGAAAAAAGTGGGGGACGCACTCAAGATGTCCCAGAGCTTTTCGGATATGATGCTCGGCAAGGAACTTGACGACAGCATGGACATGGGGGACATTGAGGCGCTTTCGGGCGTCACGCAATTCCCGGCCCGGATCAAATGTGCAACACTTGCCTGGAAGGCAATGGAGAAAGGTGTCGGCAACGACGCCAATCCAAACTAAGAACGGAGGAAGAAGCATGGCAAAGAATATGCCGGAAATCGGCGATTATAAATACGGCTTCCACGACAAAGATGTCTCGGTTTTCCGTTCGAAGCGCGGCTTGACCCGCGAAATCGTCGAAGAGATCTCCCGCATGAAGGAAGAGCCGCAATGGATGCTCGACTTCCGACTGAAATCCCTCGAGATCTTCTACAAGAAACCGATGCCTCTCTGGGGCGGAGATCTGAGCGAACTGAACTTCGATGAAATCACCTACTACGTGAAACCGTCCGAAGCAACAGAACGCTCGTGGGACGAAGTGCCTGAGGAAATCAAGCGCACGTTCGACAAGCTCGGCATTCCTGAAGCGGAACAAAAATACCTGGCGGGCGTCTCGGCGCAGTATGAGTCCGAGGTGGTCTACCACAACATGAAGGAAGACCTGGAGGAAATGGGCATCGTCTTCAAGGACACCGACTCGGCGCTCCGTGAAAACGAAGAGCTCTTCCGGAAATACTGGGCGACGGTCATTCCGGCGGCGGACAACAAGTTCTCTGCCCTGAACTCCGCCGTCTGGTCGGGCGGTTCCTTCATCTACGTGCCGCCTGGCGTAAAGGTCGATACGCCGCTCCAGGCCTACTTCCGGATCAACTCCGAGAACATGGGCCAGTTCGAACGGACGCTCATCATCGTCGACGAGGGCGCAAGCGTCCACTATGTCGAGGGCTGCACGGCACCTGTCTATACGACGAACTCGCTTCACTCCGCGGTCGTTGAAATCATCATCAAGAAAGATGCCTACTGCCGCTATACGACGATCCAGAACTGGGCGAACAACGTCTACAACCTCGTCACGAAGCGTGCGGTTGCAGAGGAAAATGCCACAATGGAATGGATCGACGGCAACATCGGCTCCAAGCTGACGATGAAGTACCCGTCCGTCCTGCTCAAAGGCGAAGGCGCACGCGGCATGACGCTCTCGATCGCCATCGCGGGCAAGGGCCAGCACCAGGACGCAGGCGCGAAGATGATGCACCTCGCACCGAACACATCGTCCTCGATCGTCTCGAAGTCGATCTCGAAACACGGCGGGAAAGTCTCGTACCGCGGGATTGTCCACTTCGGCCGCAAGGCGTCCGGCGCCCGGTCGAACATCGAGTGCGATACGCTGATCATGGACAACCAGTCGACGTCCGACACGATTCCGTACAACGAAATCCTCAACGACAACATCTCCCTCGAACACGAGGCGAAAGTGTCGAAAGTCTCCGAGGAGCAGCTCTTCTACCTCATGAGCCGCGGGATTTCCGAGCAGGAAGCGACAGAAATGATCGTCATGGGCTTCATCGAGCCGTTCACGAAAGAACTGCCGATGGAGTACGCAGTTGAAATGAACCGTTTGATTAAATTTGAAATGGAAGGCTCAATCGGCTGATCTGCCTCCCTGCCCGTCACAGCTAACGTTGTGACGGGTTTTTTATGATGGATTCCGCCGCATGAGTGTAGTCCTCATAATTTGGTGGTAGCTTACAAGGAGAAGGAGTGATGGTGTTGGAGATTCCGAAAATCAGACTCAGAGACGGGCTCGAAATCCCGGTGATCGGTTTTGGGACCGTATTTCTGAAAGGGAGCGAGGGTGTGCTGGCGATCCGGTCGGCAATCGAAGACGGATACCGGCTCATCGACTCGGCATATAATTACGAAAATGAAGGCACGCTCGGAGAAGCGATCCGGCAAGGCCCGGCGAGCCGCAACGAACTGCCCGTCACCTCCAAGCTTCCGGGCCGGTACCATGGTTATGACGAAGCGATCAAAGCGATTGAGGAATCCCTGTTTCGGGCACAGCTCGATTATTTCGATCTGTATCTGATCCACTGGCCGAACCCGAAAGAGGGAAAATATGTGGAAGCGTGGAAAGCGTTGATCGATGCGAAGAAACGGGGGCTCGTCCGTTCCATCGGTGTCAGCAACTTCCTGCCGGAGCACTTGGAGAGGCTGGACAAGGAGACCGGCGAGCTGCCTGTCATTAATCAGATCGAGATGCACCCATTCTTCAACCAGTCTTCACAGAGGCGATGGCAGGAGGAGCGCGGCATCGTCACCGAAGCCTGGAGCCCGCTTTTCCGCGGCCGGGGCTTGCTGGGCGACGAAACGATCATGGCCCTGGCAGACGCGTACGGCAAGACGCCTGCACAGATCGTCCTGCGGTGGCATCATCAGCACGGCGCCGTGACGATTCCCCGGTCGTCATCACCGGAACGCCAGCGGGAGAACCTCTCGATTTTCGGCTTTGAGTTAAGCGGGGATGATATGAAGAAAATCGACGGGCTCAGCCGTCCAGACGGCAGGATCGATGATCAGGACCCCGCCGTCTACCAGGAATTCTGACGGGCAGCGGGAGAACGGGATGCCGGTTGCCCGGAAGTCTGCCGGAATCGGCAAAATCAGATGATCCAAGGCTGCGGAACATCGATCCGGTTAAATGCATGGATACTGATGGACGTCCGGACTGCCTGCACGACAGCCGGACGATTTTTAATGAATCCCTCAGAGAGAGGTCTGATAGGATTTCATTCGAACGGCCGTCCGGTCTTGTCCCGTTTACCGGAGTTCACCCCTGCCGTTGCCCGGATGCCGACGGGCGAGGGGACAACACGAGGAATATGATAAGATGATGATAATGACCGGGGAAGGAGAGGATTCGGCGATGATCAAAGTGGGGCTGACCGGCTGGGGAGACCATCCGGACGTTTATAGCCCGTCTTCTAAAAAGACGGAGAAGCTGCAGGATTACAGCGGACACTTTCCGATCGTGGAACTGGATTCGACGTTCTATGCAATCCAGCCCGAACGGAATATCCGGAAATGGATCAGTGAAACGCCGGACGGCTTCGGCTTCATCACGAAAGCCTACCAGGGCATGACCGGGCATCACCGGGGTCCGCTTCCATACGAATCCGAAGAAGAGATGTTCGGCCTCTACCAGCTGTCCGTCGGTCCGCTCAAAGAGGCCGGGAAGCTGCCGATGGTGCTCGCCCAGTATCCGCCGTGGTTTGACTGCACGAAGGAACATGTCGGCATCCTGCGCCGGCTGAAGGCACAGCTGGAGGGGTTTGACGTGGCTGTCGAGTTCCGCCATCAGTCCTGGTATTCCGAGAAATACCGCCAGGGAACGCTCGACTTCCTCCGGCAGCAGGGATTCATCCATACGGTCTGCGATGAGCCCCAGGCAGGTGAAGGGAGCGTTCCGTTCGTCCCGGTCGCGACACGGGACGACAAGACGCTCGTCCGCCTGCACGGGCGCAACACCGCCGGTTGGAAAGCGGAGGGCCGGGACGGCAAGAAGTGGCGGGAAGTCCGCTATCTCTATGACTACAATGACAAAGAGCTGGAAGGGATTGCGGAAGGGGTCCGGGCGATCGCGGACCAGTGCCGGGACGTCTATGTCATCTTCAACAATAATTCCGGGGGGCATGCCGCCGAGAATGCCAAGCGGTTCATGGAGATCGCCGGCATCGAGCCGGGAGGGCCCGGCGGCAGGCAGCTGGATCTGTTCGACAAGGGGGAGTGGTAGATGGAGTTTGTGATCCTCGGAGCCGCAGCGCTGCTTGCCGGCATCGTCGGGGCACTCGTCGGGCTCGGCGGAGGGATCATCCTCGTTCCCGCTTCCCTTTATTTCGGCATCACGCTCGGGCTCGTCCCGGGCCTCACTCCGCAAAAGGTCGTCGGCCTGTCCGTCATCATGATGATTTTCACGGGCCTTTCCTCGACGCTCTCCTATATGAAGTCAAAGACCGTCGACTACCGGAGCGGGCTGATCTTCTTTGCGGGAAGCGTGCCGGGGACGATCCTCGGCGCCTATGTGAACAAAGGCCTGGATCTGCCTTCGTTCAATCTTTATTTCGGAATTCTGCTCATCTTCCTCTCCACACTGCTGCTCGTGAGGAAATACTTGAAGCCGGTCGGCTGGTTCGTGGAAAGGGGAAGGAAGCGGACATACATAGACCCGGCCGGGGCGGAATATACTTATGGCTATCCGGTCTGGTTCGCGCTCATTTTGACGTTCGGCGTCGGGTTCGCGTCGGGACTGTTCGGCATCGGCGGCGGATCGATCATCGTGCCGGCGATGATCCTGCTGTTTCTTTTTCCGCCGCATATGGCGGTCGGGACTTCCATGTTCATGGTGTTTCTGTCGGCGGTCGTCAATTCGATGAGCCATATCACGCTCGGGAACGTTCCGTGGCTCTATACCTTGCCGGTCGTGCCTGCGGCGTTCATCGGTGCAAAGATCGGGGCCGCGCTCAACAAGCGGCTGAATTCGGAGCGGCTCGTCTTGGCACTCCGGTTCATCCTTCTCCTGATGGGGATCCGGTCGATCTATGAAGGGATTTGGGGTGGATAGACAATATGATAGAAACCATTCACATTTACCATACGAACGATCTGCACAGCCATTTTGAGAAGTGGCCGCGGATCCGCAGCTTCCTCAAGGAGCGCCTGGCCGAACATGAGGCTGCCGGCGAGCCTTGTTTCCTGTTTGATATCGGGGATCATATCGACCGGTCCCATCCGTATACGGAGGCAACGCTCGGCAAGGGGAACATGGCGATGCTTGAAGACCTCGGCTATGACGCCGTCACGATCGGCAACAACGAGGGGATCACGCTTGCGCCGGACGACCTGGACGGCCTTTACCGGGGCGTCCCGTTCCCGGTCGTGCTCGGCAACCTGACCCGGCCAGACGGGTCGCTGCCGGACTGGGCATCGGAAGAAGCGATCCTGACGACGCCCTCCGGCATCCGCATCGGCCTGATCGGGGCGACGGCCGATTTCACTTCTTCCTATGAAAGCCTAGGCTGGCGGATCGGGAAGCCGGGCGCCTGGCTGGCTGCGGCCGCACCGGGCGTGAAGGCGCACTGCGACCTCGTCATCTGCCTGTCCCATATGGGCTCGACGGCAGATGACAGGCTCGCGGAAGAGGCGGAAGGGTCGGTCGACGTGATCCTCGGTGCCCACACCCACCATGTATATGCGGAGGGCCGCCGGATCGGGGAGACCCTGATCGGGGCGGCGGGGAAGTGGGGCCAGTATGTGGGGGAAATCACGCTGTCCTTCGACACGGTGAAAGGAACGCTTGTGGATTCATCTGCGACCGTCCATGATTCGGAGACGCTGCCTGCGCCCGGTGATGACCTGTCGTTTGATGCGGGTCTCCGCAAAGAGGCGGAGCGGCTCATGGCAGATCCGGTCTTCTTTAATCCGGCCGCCATGCCGGAAAGCTGGACCGGCCCCTCTCCGCTCTCCAAGTTCTTTTCCGATGCCCTCCGCATACATACGGATGCGGACTGCGCCATGTATAACTCCGGCATCTTCCTCGGCGGCCTCCGCGCCGGCGGTGTCTCGCGCATGGACCTTCACCGGCTCATGCCCCACCCGATCAATCCGTGCGTGATCGAGCTGACCGGGGAGGAACTCGAAGAGGCGTATGACCTCAGCTTCGATCCGGAATGGCCCGACATCCGGCTAAAAGGGCTCGGCTTCCGCGGTGAGGTGATGGGCGCAATGATCCACCACCGGCTCACGAAGTCGGAGGACGGGCGCCTGCTTGTCGCCGGACATCCCCTCGACCGCGGACGGACTTACCGGCTGGCCACACTCGACCTGTTCACATACGGGTTCTTTTTCCCGTCCTTCAAGCTGCTCCCGAAAAAGTACTTTATGCCCGAGTTCATCCGTGACGTGCTTGCGGAGCACGCCGTCCGGATGTTCGGCGCGGCCGGTTCATAATCAGATCCTCCTGCCCATACGATGGGGAAGGGGGATTTTTATTGAGATTTCCGTATGCGCGCAGGCGAAAAGTCCGGACCCGGACGGGAAAGAGGCGGCTGCTGCCGCTCCTGCTTCCGATCGGCGTTTTGCTGATCTTCCTTCTCTTTTTCTATTTCAATGAACGGCTCTCTCCCGCGCTCACCCGGTATGCGGAAGTCCAGACGAATAAAATCGCCTCCGAAGTCATCGCGAAAGCGCTTGATACGAAGACGGCGATCGATATCAATGAAATCATCGAATATGTCCCGTCCGACCAATCGGAAGTCGTCACCGCCAAGCTGAACACCGAGATCATCAACCGGTTCATCGCGGAAACGCACGGGCTCGTCTCGGATTACCTCGAGAAGGCGGAGGCGGGGGAACTGAGCGCACTTCCGAAGCTTGAAAGCATCGAATACGACGTGGAGACGATGAGAGACAGGGACGGCATCGTCTTTTTCGTCCCGCTTGCCCAGGCGATCGGCATGCCGATGCTCGGCAATCTCGGACCGAAGATCCCCGTCCGGTTCCATGTGATCGGGGATGTCCACGCCAATCCGAAGACGGAAATCCGCGAGTTCGGCATCAACAATGCGCTCGTCGAAGTCACGGCGATCATCCAGGTGAATGTCCAGATCATCGTTCCGTTCGCCTCCAAGCAGTCGAGGATCGAGCAGAGGATTCCGGTTGCCATCGGACTCGTGCAGGGGCAGGTGCCGTACATCTTCAACAAGGGAGCCGTCGACCCGCCGTCGATCGAAGTTCCGGTCCCGCTTCCGGAAGAGTGAAAAAGACGCTTGCAATCCGGCCGGAATCCTGTTATCCTATAAGTCAATTAATCAGAATATCGATTGGGTAGAGGCCGCAATTGCTTATGAGTCACACACGCGAGTTTGACAGCTATGACCGTGCGTAAAAGGAAGCATTGCCGAAGTGGACCGGATTGTCAATGAAGGTCTGCTGGGGCCATTCCGAACAGGGATGGCACTGTCATACGGAACTAATGTCCGTATGGAGAGCTACAGATCGTACGTTGTTATGATATCTATTTCAACTGACGAACAGTAGGCGGCCGGTTTCCTTTTGCGCACACGCGCAGGATGCCGGCCGTTTTTTGCTTGAATGGAGCCTCTCCCTCGGAATGGAGGAATGGAACATGTCAGGTACCATCTTTTCAATTCTGCCCCCGCTGATCGCCATCGTCATGGTGCTCCTCACGAAACGGGTGCTCCTGTCGCTCGGCTCGGGCATCGTCGCCGGTGCGCTCATCACCGCCGCCTTCAAACCGGCCGATTCGGCGGCGACGCTCTGGAAGGCGTTCACGGTCAGTTTCTGGGACGGCGGGCTCAACACGTACAATATCTTCATCATGCTGTTCGTCCTCTTTCTCGGTGTCTTGACCGCCTTTGTCAGCCTCTCGGGAGGCAGCCGTGCATTCGCGGAGTGGGCGACAAAGCGGATCCGGACCCGCCGGGGCGCCAAGCTGCTCGCGGCGTTTCTCGGGATCCTGATTTTTGTGGATGATTACTTCAATGCGCTCGCGGTCGGCCAGATTGCGCGGCCGATCACCGACACGCACAAAGTGTCCCGCGCAAAGCTCGCCTACTTCATCGACTCCACTTCCGCACCGATCTGCGCCATCGCGCCGGTATCCAGCTGGGGGGCGTACCTGATCGGCGTCATCGGCACGATCCTAGCCGGAGCGGCTGTTGTCAGCTATACGCCGCTCGAAGCGTTCCTGCTCATGATCCCGATGAACTTCTATGTGCTGGCCACGCTCGTCTTCGTGTTCTTCGCGGCGTTCAGCGACTTTGACTTCGGCGAAATGCGCAAGCACGAGCGCCGTGCGATGGAAACAGGCGAACTGTACGACTCGGAAAAAGCGATTCCCGGCGAGCTGAAAGAAGAATTCCCGGTGCACAGCCACGGCCGCGTCATCGATCTCGTCCTGCCGATCGTCACGCTCGTCGCCGTCACATTCGGCGGAATGTTCTTCACCGGCTACCGGGCGAGCATAGCGGAAATGGGATATGCGGACATTTGGACCATCTTTGAACTGACCGATGTGCCGGTTGCACTGCTGTCCGGAGGCATCGCGGGCGTACTCGTCGCCGCCCTGCTTTACATGACCCAGCTGAAGCATAATGAGACCGCAAAGATTTCCTATATCGGTTCCGCGTTCATCAGCGGCCTCAAGGCGATGATGCCGGCTGTCTCCATCCTCGTCTTCGCCTGGGCGCTCACTTACCTGATCGGCGAGCTCGAGACGGGTGCATTCCTTTCCGAGGTCGTCCAGAAGGCGAATGTGCCGGTCGTCCTGCTTCCGGCAATCATGTTTATCCTGGCGGGCGTCATGTCATTTGCCACCGGCACTTCATGGGGATCGTTCGGGATCTTGCTTCCGATCGCCGGACAGGTCATGCTGGACGCGGCTCCGGAAATGCTGCTAGCCTCACTGGCAGCCGTCCTCGGCGGCTCGGTGTTCGGGGATCACTGTTCACCGATCTCGGACTCGACGATCATGTCCTCGACGGGCGCCGGTTCCAACCATATTGACCATGTGGCGACCCAGCTGCCTTACGCGCTGGCGAGCGCCGCCATTGCTGCCGTCGGCTACATCGTCCTCGGCGTGACCGACTCGGTCTGGGCGGGGATCCTCACTTTGTCGATCCTCCTTGCGGCAGTGATCGTCATCTGGACATTCAAGGGACGGTCGGCTGCACCTTCCGCCGTCCGTCACCAAACTGGAAACTAAGACTTTCGGCAGGGGCCATGCCCCTGCCTTTTGTCATGTCTCCGAAAGTTGTCGAAAATTAAAAAATGCTTTGACTTCATATTTTGAGGACGTTATACTTACAATAAGATAGAGTTATCTGAAAAGTATAAAATTCCCGTCCGGTAAATGAACGGGCGGGGGAAAAGGGGGAAAACCATGGAACAGCGTTCGCAGTGGGGGACGAGGGCCGGCTTTATCATGGCGGCTGTCGGTTCTGCCGTCGGACTCGGGAACATCTGGCGGTTTCCGTATGTTGCCTATGAAAATGGCGGCGGTGCATTTTTCATTCCGTACTTATTTGCTCTTTTGACCGCCGGAATCCCGATTTTGATCATGGAGTTTACGATCGGACAGAAATATCGAGGTTCGGCACCGCTGTCCTTCTTCAGGATGGAAGGGAAAAAAGCGGAGTGGCTCGGCTGGTGGGGGATTTTCGTCGCCTTCGCCATTTCCACGTACTACGCAGTCATTATTGCATGGGCGATGAAGTATACGATCTACTCGTTCGGTCAGAAATGGGGAAGCGACACGGAGGGCTTCCTGTACAACTCGGTCCTCCATCTCGGCGATACGCCGGGGCAGGCGGGCGGCTATGTGCCGGGCGTCCTCATCCCGCTCATCCTCGTGTGGGTCATCGTCTTCGCCATTCTGTTCGCCGGCGTCAAGAAAGGGATCGAAATGGCGAACCGCATCTTCATCCCGACGCTCGTCGTTGTGTTTCTGGCCATTGTCATCCGGGCGGTCACACTGCCCGGCGCGCTCTCCGGGCTTGACGCCTTCTTCAAGCCGGATCTGAGCCAGCTTGCAAACGGAACGGTCTGGGTGGCGGCATACGGGCATATTTTCTTCAGCCTTTCGATCGCCTTCGCCATCATGATCACTTACTCGAGTTATCTGCCGCGCAAGTCGGACATCACGAACAACGCGTTCATCACCGGATTTGCCAACTCCGGCTTCGAGCTGCTTGCGGGGATCGGGGTATTCGCCGCACTCGGCTTCATGGCTGCTCAGGCGAACGTGCCGGTATCGGAAGTGGCGACCGCCGGGGTCGGGCTCGCATTTGCGGTCTTCCCGCAGATCATCAATGAATTCCCGGGGCTGAACAGCCTGTTCGGGGTCCTGTTCTTCCTGTCGCTCGTCCTGGCGGGTCTCACATCCCTCATCTCGATCTGTGAGACGTATGTGTCGGGCCTGGCAGATAAGTTCGGCATCTCCCGGAACAAGGCGGTTCTCTTCGGGGCAGGGATTGCATTCCTCGTCTCTACGCTGTTCGCCACACGCGGCGGCCTGTACTTCCTGGATGCGGTCGACTACTTCATCAACCAGTTCGGTGTCGCAGCCCTCGGCCTGGTGGAAGTCATCGCGGTGGCCTGGGTGTTCCGCAAACTCGATCTGTTCAAGACGCACGCCGATTCGATGTCGGATATCCGCATCGGCGGCTGGTGGAAGCTGTCGCTGATGGTCATCACGCCGGTCGTCCTCAGCATCATGATGATCGACCTGCTCCGGGAAAACCTCGGCAAGCGGTTCGACAATCCGACCGGGAACTATGAAGGATACTCGGATGCCTTCATCATGGGCGCCGGATGGTCGGTTGCAATCGGGGTGCTCGTCCTCGGCATCGTGTTCTCTCTGTTCAAGTGGAACAGCCGGGCCATGCAGCCGTACGACAGAGACTGAGAAAAGGGGGAACTGCCATGAGCGGATCGGCAATCTTCATGATGATCCTCGGCATCTTGATCATCTGGGGCGGCCTTGCGGCGAGCATCGCCAATGCAGTGGCCAAATCACGAAACAAGTAAACTTCAGGAGCGTCCCGGCCGAGGGGCGCTTCTTTCATTTCAGAAAAATGCATGACGGATTTCTCCCGAGCGGCCCCTGCTGTTGTCGTCCCGGTTGCCTTATGGTACATTGAAAACACTGAGCGTTAACAAAACAGAGAGAATGGAGCCGATGGGGATGACTTCTTGCAAGCCGGGAAACGACTACCTCCGAAAGCCGGACTGGCTGAAGATCAAGCTGAATACGAACGAAAACTACATGGACCTGAAAAAGATGATGCGTGAAAAGGGACTTCATACTGTTTGTGAAGAGGCGCGCTGCCCGAATATCCATGAGTGCTGGGGAGAACGCCGGACGGCGACGTTCATGATTCTCGGTGCGGTATGCACGCGGGCCTGCCGTTTCTGTGCGGTGAAGACGGGCCTTCCGAACGAGCTGGATCTTGCCGAGCCGGAGCGGGTGGCGGATTCGGTGGCCCTTATGAACCTGAAGCACGCGGTCATCACGATGGTGGCACGGGACGATCAGCGGGACGGCGGTGCTGGGGTGCTGGCAGAGACGATCCGGGCGATCCGGCGCAAAAGCCCGTTCACGACGGTTGAGGTTCTCCCTTCGGACCTTGCGGGGGAATATGACAGTCTGAAGATCCTCATGGACGCCCGACCGGACATCCTGAACCACAACATCGAGACGGTCCGCAGCCTGACGAAGCGTGTCCGGGCACGCGCCACGTATGACCGGTCGCTTGAGTTTCTCCGCCGTGCAAAGGAGATGCAGCCGGATATCCCGACGAAGTCCTCGCTCATGCTCGGCCTCGGGGAAACGTGGGACGAGATCATCGAAACGATGGACGACCTGCGTGCCAACCATGTCGACATCATGACGATCGGCCAGTACTTGCAGCCGACGAAAAAACACTTGAAAGTCCAGAAATACTACACGCCGCAGGAGTTCGGCGAGCTGCGGAAGATCGCCATGACCAAGGGTTTCTCACACTGCGAGGCAGGCCCTCTCGTCCGAAGCAGCTATCATGCGGACGAACAGGTCAATGCCGCAGCCAAGGAGCGGCAGAGACGCGGGGAGGAGCTCGCTCCGGCTCCCCAGGCATGAGGAAGGTGACCGGATATGATCCGACTTGAACAGAATGAATATGAGATCCTGGAGGATTACCGGGACGGCTTCCAGGAGGAGGCCGTGAATGACCGGTACAGTGAAATCTTGTCGAAGTACGATTATATTGTCGGGGACTGGGGATACGGCCAGCTCCGGCTTCGCGGATTTTTCGATGACCGGAACCCGAAGGCGACGGTCGGCACGAAAATCAGCACCCTTCAGGATTATCTGTTCGAACACTGCAATTTCGGATGCGCCTACTTTGTCCTGAAAAAGACAGGGCGCCAAAAAGGGAACACCCGCCGTCCGGCAGAACCGGATGCGGCACAGGAAGATGAGGACCCGCAGGACGGCGAATGAACCGTTGCGGGTTTTCGCCTTGAACGAACAGGAGGAGTAGTATGTATTTCATCGACCGCAACAAAGTGGAAGAAACGGCGTCCCATATGGAACATCTGCTGAATATATTCGAACAGCGCCAAAACTGGAGCGGTGATCCGGTGACGGAACTGGCTCTGGAGCGTATTGCCCATAATCTGATCGAGTCTGTCATCGATATCGGCAATACGATGATTGACGGGTTCATCATGCGAGACCCGGGCAGCTACGAAGATATCCTTGATATTCTCCTTGATGAAAAAGTGATCGGCCAAGACGTGGAAGCCCCGCTGAAAAAGCTCGTCGGCCTCCGCAAAATGGTCGTACGTGAATTCATGAACGTGGACGGTGCGGAAACAGAGCGGACCATAGCCCAGGCATTGCCTTCCCTGAAAAGATTTCCGGGGGATGTCCGGCGGTACCTCGCCGAGGAGCTCGGCCCGGTATCCGCTTTTCTTCCAGAAGATAAAGAATGAGAGATTACAGGGCTTGGTGCTTTGACCTGGATGGGACAGTCTACCGGGGTGAGTCGGCGATCCCCGAGGCGGTCGGTCTGATCGAGCTTCTCCGGAAAGAGGGACGGCAGGTTTTCTACATGACGAACAACTCCGCCCTGACTCCGGACCAGCAGGCGGAAAAGCTCGGCCGGATGGGGATCGCCGCCGGGCCGGAAGAGATCATGACCTCTTCGATCACCACTGCCGGCTATCTCTTGAACGAATTCGGAAAACAGGACGTGTTCATGATCGGCGAAGACGGCCTGCGTCAGGCATTGGAGCTGGCGGGCCACCGGATTGTAACGGCAGGCGGTGAAACGGTTGTAATCGGAATCGACCGGGACATCAGCTACGCCAAGCTTGCCTCCGCCTGCCTGGCCGTTTCTGGAGGGGCCCGGTTCATTGCGACGAACGGAGACCGGGCGTTCCCGAATGAGCGGGGACTCGTACCCGGGAACGGAGCTTTCGCCGGGCTCATCGAGCTGACGACAGGCGTGAAGCCGACCATCATCGGAAAACCGGCCGGCCATATGCTGTCCGAGATTGCGAAGATCCATGGCGTCAAGAAGAAAGAGATGGTCCTGGTCGGGGACAATTATGAAACCGACATCGCTGCCGGCCTCCGCTTCGGCATTGATACAATCCACGTGGACACCGGCGTGACGCGGACCGAAGACCTCGTCCGTTATCCCGAGCAGCCCACCGTCAGCGTTCGGACGCTCGGGGAATTATATGAGTAATACTTTTTTGGACAAGGAAAGCCGCCCGTTTCGGGGCGGCTTTTGTCATGCTCGGGAAGGTGATAATCAGGCGCGGAATGAGGCGAGTGTCATCGGAGGACCGCCGAGTGCAATCGGAGGATCGCCGAGTGCAATCGGAACGGGGCTGAGTGCAATCGGAGCGAGCCCGGGAGCAAGCTCATTAGTATTTTCCGCAGGTGTCTCAGGAGTTTCTCTTCTGAAATGAAATTACACAGAGAACGGGACACCATCCCGAAAATGGCACCCATACTCCGATTTTCCCGCCCATACTCCGAAAATGACGTCCATACTCCGATCTTCCCGCCCATACTCCGAAAATGACGTCCATACTCCGATTTTCCTGTCCATACTCCGAAATTAGCATCCATACTCTGATTTTCCTGTCCATACTCCGAAAATGGGACCCATACTCCGATTTTCCTGTCCATACTCCGAAATTGGCATCCATACTCCGATTTTCCTGTCCATACTCCGAAAATGGCATCCATACTCCGATTTATCAGCCCATACTCCGATTCCACTCCGCCCGGACATCCTCCGCCATCACCCGCTCCCTGCACCCCGGCTTACTTACCATAATTTACTCATCAACTTCTCATCTGGCTCTCACCGGTTCCTCATGGGGGCCCGGTATGCTGTATTTACAAAGATTGATGAGGAGGACGGGAGCATGGCCATTGAAATATTCACAAGGCGGGAGCAGAAGTACCTGATCACCGTGGATCAGTACCGTCAGCTGCTCCTCCGGGCGGGATCAAGGCTGAGGCCGGACAAAAACGGGAAGGACGGGCGCTATACCGTCACGACGCTTTACTTCGACAACGACGAGAGCACCATCTATTTTGAAGTGAAGAACCGGCTCAAGTTCCGGCAGAAACTGCGTCTGCGGGTGTACGACACGCCGGGACCGGACGGGAAAGCCTTCTTCGAGACAAAACAGAAAAACCGGAAAATCACCCATAAGAGACGGACGGTGCTCCCGCTGAAGGAAGCCTACCGGTACCTCAGAGAAGGCGGAGCGGTCCCGCTGGAAGATTTCGACACGACAAATGTCCAGGTCCTGAAAGAGATCGACCGGTTCCGGCGTCATTATCGCCTGCACCCCGAAATGGTCGTAAGCTATGACCGGCATGCGCTTCACCAGACGGATGATCCGTCGGTCCGGGTGACATTCGACTTTAATCTGAGGTGCAGAGAAGAAGATCTTGGCGTCGAAAAGGGGCCGTACGGGCACCACTTCGTCGATCCGGGCCTCGTCATCCTGGAAGTGAAAGTGGACAACAGCGTGCCGCTCTGGCTTGCGCGCGTCCTGCAGGAGACCGGATGCCTGCAGAAGAGCGAATCGAAATTCTGCACGGCTCATGAACTTCTGGCGGAGCGCCGGCCGCAGCCCCATGAACACGCTTATGAACAGATGCTGATAGGAGGATATTGAAATGGATATGTTCGAATCAATTTTTCATCAGGAATTGCAGGCAGGGGGGACGGTGGCACTGAGCATCGTCGCGATGGTCATATCGTTCGTACTGAGCCTGATCATCACCGTCGTCTATAGACGGACGTTCACCGGGCAGCGGTACTCCCAGGCATTCGCGCACACGATCATCATGATGAGCGTCATCGTCTCGGTCGTCATGAATGTGGTCAGTGACAATGCCGGCGTGGCGTTCGGACTGTTTGCCGTGTTCTCGCTCATCCGGTTCCGGAGCGAAGTGACGGACGCCAAGGATATCTCCTATATCTTCTTCGGCCTCTGCGTCGGCATGACGGCGGGACTCTACCGGTTCGACTTGGCAATCGTGCTGACGGTCTTCGCCAGCCTGGCGTTTTACCTGCTGCACCGGACCGGCTATGCAAAAGGCAAGCATATGCAGATCCTGAAAGTGACCGTGCCGGAGACAATGAACCATGAAGGGCTGTTTGACGGGATTCTCAATGAATTCACGCTGAGCCATGAGCTCCGCCAAGTGGAAACGACCGATCTCGGCACGATGATCCTTTATACGTACGCCATCCAGGGCAAGCCGGATACGCTGGACCGGGATCTGCTGGACCGCATCCGCGAGAGAAATGCCAACCTGAAAGTCACCCTCACTTATCTGGGGAAATGAACAAAAATAAAAAGGGAGCAACGCCCTCGGGCGCTGCTCCCTTTCATCTATTAAAATAGCGGATTTTCCTCTATAAACCGGTAAATGTTTTCTTTCAGCTCTTCGGGCGTTTCGCCTTCGACGATCTCCCCGTTCACGACCGCATAGAGCGATTCCGCGCACTGGGAGCAGAAGCTGAGGCAGCCGTATTCCAGAACATCGAGGTTCGGGTCCTGCTCCAGTTCCTCAAACGTCTTCTGTGAACCGCAAGCCATGTTGCTCATGCAGAACTCGACAATCGGATTCACAAAAATCACCTCTCTCACCGGGAAATCGTACTCTTTTTTCTCCTTCCCGTCAATTGAACGGCTTATTGTGAAACCTCTCACATTCAGATATAATGGCGATGGAGAGTAGAAACGAATAGTCCGCAATGTGCCAAAAGGAGAATTTCTTTATGAAAAAACTAGTCCTGCTCGGCGCAGGCTACGGGAATATGCGCATCCTGCTGCGCCTGCTGCCGAATAATCTTCCCGAAGACCGGGAAATCATCCTCGTCGACCGGACGCCGTTCCACAGTCTGAAGACGGAATTCTATGCGCTTGCCGCGGGAACGGTCCCGGACGCCGAGGTCCGGGTCGCCCTTCCGGAGCATGAGCGCCTGAAGGTCGTGACAGGTGAAATCATCGACGTCAACCTGGAGGAAAAGCGGGTTTTCCTCGACAACGGAGAACAGATCGATTATGACGATCTCGTCATCGGTCTCGGGTGCGATGATAACTATCACAATGTCCCGGGTGCAGCCGAACACACCCACAGCATCCAGACGATCGGAAAGTCCCGCGACACGTACCGTCATCTCCTGAACCTCGGAGAAGGCGCGTCCGTCGGAATCGTCGGGGCCGGCCTGAGCGGCATTGAACTGGCGAGCGAGCTGAGGGAAAGCCGGCCGGATCTGCGCATCAAGCTGTTCGACCGGGGGCCGCGCGTCTTGAGGGATTTCCCCGAGCGGCTCAGCAATTATGTGCAAAGCTGGTTCGACGAGCACAATGTGGACGTCGTCAGCAACTCGAACATTACGAAGGTGGAGCCGAACACGCTCTATAACCATGAAAACTCGATTGAAGTGGACGCCGTCGTCTGGACCGCCGGAATCCGGCCGGTTGAAGCCGTCCGCAATCTCGGACTGGAATCGGATCGGGGCGGCCGGGTTGTCCTGACTCCCCATCATCATGTTCCCGGAAACGAAAACGTTTACGTGGTCGGGGACTGCGCCGCACTGCCGCATGCGCCGAGCGCCTATTTGGCGGAGGAACAGGGAGAGCAGATCGTCAAAGTCCTGAAGATGCGCTGGAACGGGGAAGAGCTGCCCGAGAAAATGCCGGAAATCAAGCTTCAGGGCTTCGTCGGCTCGCTCGGCAAGAAGAAGGGCTTCGCCTTCCTGGCAGACCGGACCGTCACCGGACGGATTGCGCGTCTTTTGAAGTCCGGCATTCTGTGGATGTACAAATGGCATAACGGCTGATACCGGCCGGTCGCGCGGTGAATAAGTCCTGTCCTTTTTCCGCATCATAAGAAAGCGGCCCGCCATGTGTGGCAGGGCCGCTTTTGTCACAGACTGAAGAGGATCTCACTCGGCAGCCGCCGAAAAGCCATGCTTTTCAAGCTCAAGGAAAACGGGCTTCAGCCGGATGTAGCCTTCGCCGACCACTTCGTTGCCGATCCGGACAAGCGGATAGAAGAACTCATCGTTCCTTACCTGTTCGGCAATTTCTGCCTGTTCCGGGTCCTCGACCGGCCCCTCGATGTCGATGTAGTCGATCGTGAACGGCTGATCCGGATATTTCCGTGAAATCGCCGCATCCAGCCACTCATACGTATCTTTTGAGGACGGTGCATTCACGCAGCTTGCACAGATGACATCTGCGCCATAAACTTCGATTTTCACCTTCTGATCGTTCATTCTGCATCCCCCTCCGGATTGCTTAATGGATTTTCCGCTCTATACCTATTATAATGATAGCAGTGAAAGGAGTCGAATCGAAGTGACAGATACAGCGATGTTGGATGGAGTACAGGAAGTCCTGGATAAACTGCGCCCGTTTCTTCTCCGAGACGGCGGCGACTGCGAACTCGTCGATGTCGAGGAAGGCATTGTGAAGCTCCGGCTTCTCGGTGCGTGCGGAACATGCCCAAGTTCGACGATTACATTGAAAGCCGGCATTGAGCGTGCACTCCTTGAAGAAGTGCCCGGTGTCGTCGAAGTAGAACAAGTCTTCTGACCGTCCGGGGCTTTCCGGGAAGTGCTAAAATGCTCGGTGGAATCAAAAAAGCAAGGACGTCTGGAGAATTCTGCGGAGCAGCCGGCCGGAGTCCTTGCTTTTTGCTTTTTTCTGCAAGGGCGCCCGCTTTTCGGATATCCCCTTTTCCCGCTTTTCGGATATCCCCTTTTATAGAGCCGATTCGGAGCCGGCCGGTTGAATGCCCGGCTCCGCCTTTGATATGATGAGTGAAAGGAGTGAGGAAGATGACACAGACGGTCGAACTGACAGAAGCGGCAGCTTTCCAAGTCAAGGAAATGATGCGCCACAATGAAGAGGAAGGTTCTTACCTTCGCGTGGGCGTCAATGGCGGCGGCTGCAGCGGACTGACATATGGACTCAACTTCACGAGGGAACGCCACGAGGACGACGAACTGCTGGAACAGCACGGACTGCAGATCCTCGTTTCGAAGGAAGACGGCGGAATCTTGACCGGTACGAAAGTCGACTATAAACAGTCGCTCATGGGCGGCGGATTCACGATTACAAATCCGAACGCAATCGCTTCCTGCGGATGTGGCACCTCATTCAGGACCAAAACGAAGGCCGGTTCGCCCGGCGATTGCTGAGACCGGAATTCCGGTCTTTTTTATTTGGCGTGTCCCCTTGAATTCATATTTATAAAGGACTAAACTAAGGATGATGGTTTTTGTCGAAAACGGCGAGTGCCGTGACAATCGCGGCATGACGCCGTCCTGAATATATAATTTCCTCAAAGGTGGTTTGGATTAAAGTGAAGAGACCTACTGTTTTGGTGCTCGGCGCCGGCTATGGAGGCTTGTCCACCGTCGTCAACCTCCAAAAAAAGATCGGGACAGACGACATGGACGTGATCCTGATCAACAAGAACGACTACCACTATGAATCAACCTGGCTCCACGAGGCTTCGGCGGGGACGCTCAAGCCTGAGGATGTCCGTTATGATATCAAGCGGGTCATCAACGAAAACAAAGTGAAGTTCGTGCAGGCGACTGTCGAAGCGATCGACGTCGACGGCAAGAAAGTCTCGACGGATGCAGGGGAGTTCACCTACGACTACCTCGTCATCGGCCTCGGCTTTGAAGGCGAAACATTCGGCATCACGGGGCTGGACCAATATGCGCTCAGCATCGCCAACGTCAATGCCGCACGTCAGATCCGTGAACACATCGAGTATCAGTTCGCGACCTGGTCGCTGGAAGAAGAGAAAGACGACAGCCGCCTGACGATCGTCGTCGGCGGCGCCGGCTTCACGGGCATCGAGTTCCTTGGCGAGCTCGGCAACCGGGTTCCGGAACTGTGCAAGGAGTTCGACGTGCCGAAGGAAAAAGTCCGGGTAATCTGCGTGGAGGCGGCTCCGATGGTCCTCCCTGGCTTTGATCCGGAACTGGTGAAATATGCAGTTTCCCGCCTTGAGTCCAAAGGGATTGAGTTCTCGATCGGCACGCCGGTCGTCGAAGCGACACCAGAGGGCGTCAAAATTAAAAAAGGCGATGATGAATTCGAATTTATCAAAGCCGGCACGGTCGTCTGGGCTGCGGGTGTCCGCGGCAGCAGCCTGATCGAGTCTACGTCGATCGAAAGCAAGCGCGCCCGCGTGGCCGTCCGCGAAGATATGCGTGCGCCCGGCTATGATGATGTATTCATCGTCGGCGACTGCGCATTCATGATGAACGAGGATGCCGGCCGTCCTTACCCGCCGACTGCTCAGATCGCCATGCAGCAGGGCGTTCAGGTCGCGGAGAACATCATCGCCCTGACGCAAGGAAAGCCGACGCACAAGTTTGTTCCGGACCTGAAAGGGACCGTCTGCTCGCTCGGTGATGACGATGCGATCGGTGACATCTTTGGAGGCAAGAAAGTGACGGGTGCTTCCGCCAGCTTCATGAAGAAGATGATCGACAACCGGGCACTGTACATGATCGGCGGCCTTCCGCTCGTCTTCAAAAAAGGGAAGTTTGATTTCTTCTGATGAAATGATCCAGCCGGCCGGGCAGACCCGGCCGGTTTTTCTATTTCACCGATTGCGGAGCATGTGCAAGGCCCGCGCAGTCGATCAATAAGGGGGAGTTCTCGGTGAAGAAAGAACGGGGGAACGTCTGGCTCGGGGCGGCCGGACTGGTCATGGACGGTGACGGGAAATGGCTTGTCGTGAAAAAGAAGTACGGCGGACTAAAAGGGAAATGGTCTTTTCCGGCCGGTTTTGTCGAGCCCGGGGAACGGGCGGATGAAGCGGCCGTCCGGGAAGTCGGGGAAGAGACCGGAATCCGGACGGTGGCGGCCGGGATGGTCGGGTTCCGCACGGGTGTGCTGAAAGGGGAAGTGAGCGACAACATGGCGATTTTCCTCCTGAGGCCGGTCAGCGGCCAGCAGCCCGTGATTCCGCAGGAACGGGAGATTGAGGAAGCCTGCTGGATGACGCCGTTTGAGCTGGCTGAATCCGAGGACTCATCGTTGCTCATCCATGAAATTGCCGGTGTGGCCGTGGAAGAAGGCCTGCCGGAAGTGGAGGGCGCCTGGCCGGGGGATATATTCGGCTATACAAGCTACAAGTTTTATTTCCGGAAATGATTCAGGCGAATTTCCGACAATCCGGTGAACCGGCACCGGCCTGTTGAAAGACATTTCCCGTTCGGGTAAACTGGTGGAGGGAAATCGGAGGTTATCGCATTGAACGGATCATTATCCATTATAGAAGTCACTTTGTCGGTCCTGTTGTTCATCGTCATGTTCTTCGGGATCGGCTTTCTGGTCAATATGCTGTTGAGGATGACCTGGCTTATGGCCATCGTCTATCCGATCGTCGTCGTCCTGATCGTGGATGACGTCGGCTTCACGAAGTACTTCACGAGCCCCGGAGAGGCCTTCAGCCGCCTCGGGGACAGACTGATGGCACTCCATGCAGCGGACGTCATCATCCTGTCCGGCGGGATGGTCGGGGCCATTCTCGCGGGAATCGTGATGATCATCCTGCGGCGGCAGGGGTACCGGATGTTTTGAAAAAAAGCGTTCTGCACTCAGGTGCGGAACGCTTTTTTCATGGGCTTCATCCGAGGATGAGCGTATAGAGGACAATCGAGATGAGGATGCCGGTCAAGGCGCCGGCGTACACTTCACTCGGCTTGTGGCCGAGGAGGGTCTTCAGTTCTTCGATCTTCTGCTGGCCGTCTTTTTTCTGCCAATCGATCGTCGTTTGGATGAAGGAGCGGAAGTCCTCGCGCATCTGGTTGATGACGACCGCCTGCTGGCCGGCCTGGAACCGGATGCCGGAAGCATCGAACATGACGATGACAGAGAAGATGACGGACAGGGCGAAAATGGAGGAGCCGGTTCCGTGCTCGAATCCGATGGCCGTCGTCAGTGAAGTGACAGCGGCGGAATGGGAGCTCGGCATGCCGCCGGTCGAAGTGAAGAGGGACCAGTCCAGCTTCCGGGTCATGAGATAATGAATCGGGATTTTGACGAACTGGGCGAAGAAGATGCTGAACAGCGCGACCCAGAGGGGGATATTGTGGAAGATCTCCATGATGCGGCACAACCTTTCAGGCATCGGCGATTGAACCGATTATAACATAACGGGCCTTGGACTGACCGTTGCTCCGGAATCCGTTATAATGGAGAAGGAAATCGGATGGAGGGGATCAGAAATGGAAGTGGAAGTAAGAGAGAACAGGTTGTCCGGCTTTGAAGCCGATGTGCTCGTCGTCGGGGTGCCGAAACATACCGAGCACGTGCAAAACTGGAAGCAGATCGAAGAGGTGTTCGGCGGCGCGCTCGCAGACTGGATCCGCAGCGGCGATGTGCCGAACGGCCTGAAAGAGATGGCGCGTGTCCCGGCAGGCTCCGGGAAGGGGTTCAAGCGGGTCCTGTTCGCGGGACTCGGCAATGACAAGAAGCTGGACGCGGACGATCTCCGGAACGTCTTCTCGGCAGTCGGCAAGGAGCTCCGGAAGATGAAGGCCGAATCGGCGGCAGTCTGGACGGAGTCTTTTGCGACCGGTGATTTCGGGGACGCGGACATCGCGTGGGCGGCCGCTGAAGGAATGGGACTCGGTTCCTATGAATTTGAAGGCTATAAAACAGGATCCAACGAGCGCCAGGCCGAAATCCGGAACGTTCTTCTTTTGTCCGAGTCGGACGGGGAATCGCTCATGACCGCATTCCGCAGCGGCCGGATCTATGCCGATGCCGTGAACGAAGCGCGGGATCTCGTGAACACGCCGGGCAACATGCTGACGGCCACCGCGATGGCGGACTACGCCAAGGAGCTGGCCGAGCAATACGGCTTTGAGATCGAAGTGCTCGGCAAGGCGGAGATGGAAGAACTCGGGATGGGTGCGCTGCTTGCCGTCAACCAAGGTTCTGTCGAGGAGCCCCGGCTCATCGTCCTGAAATACCAGGGAACGGACAAGTGGGAAGATGTTGTCGGTCTTGTCGGGAAGGGGATCACCTTCGATACCGGCGGTTATTCCCTGAAGACGAAAACCGGAATTGTCGGGATGAAGGGCGATATGGGCGGAGCCGCTGCGGTGCTCGGCGCGATGCGCATCATCGGAAATCTTCGTCCGGAAAAAAACGTTGTGGCGGTCATCGCATCGACCGACAATATGATTTCGGGCAGCGCCTTCAAGCCGGATGACGTGATCACATCACTGAGCGGCAAAACGATCGAAATCCTGAACACCGACGCGGAGGGCCGCCTCGTGCTGGCCGATGCCGTCACCTACGCCAAACAATCAGGCGCCGATTATCTTGTCGACGTCGCGACCTTGACGGGCGGGGTCATCACCGCGCTCGGGTATGACAAGACGGGCGCACTGACGAACAATGAAGCGTTCTTCGAGACATTCCTGGAGGCGGCATCAGAGACCGGCGAGTTCGTCTGGCGGCTGCCGCTCACGGACCGGGATAAAAAGCGGATCCGCAAAAGCGAAGTCGCGGATCTGAACAATTCTCCGGGGGGCGATGGCCACATGATCTTCGGCGGGGGCTTCGTCGGTGAGTTTGCCGGGGAGACGCCTTGGATCCATCTGGATATCGCCGGGACTTCCGATGCCTCATCTGCCCATGATCTCGGACCGAAAGGCGGCACGGGCGTCATGGTCCGCACACTGGCCACGCTCGTTGATTTCATGGCAGAAGAAGGGCAGCTGGAAGACTGAAGCGCCCAGCCCCTTTCCGGGCTTCCGCATAGGATAGCGTGGAAAGGGGGATGGAAATGCCTCGATATTCATACGGCGGAGGATACGGGGGAGGGTTCGGCGGAGGCCTCTTCGGGGGACCTTTCCTTGGAGGATTCGTCGGCGGCCTGCTCGGGACGACCCTGTTCCCATACGGGCGCGGCGGCTACCCGGGATATTATCCATATCCGTACAGCTATCCGTACCGCGGCTATCCTTACTATCCATATTACTGGTGAAAGAAAAAACGCTTCTGCATTTGCGCAGAAGCGTTTTTTTAGTTCTCTGAACGGTGCCGTTCGATTTCTTCCCCGAGTTCGTCTTTGACGGTGAGGGGGGTCGGCTTGACGCCTGCAAAGTAAGCGGCCCGTGCCATCATATGGCCGCCGACGGGCGCGGTGATGAACAGAAAGGCGATCCCGAGGAGAATCCTCGGATTGAAGTGCCCCTCGACAAGCCAGAAATGGAGAAAGACAGCGATGAGGATGCCGAGAACCCCGACCGTTGCGCTCTTGGATGCTGCATGGGCCCTTGTGTAAGGATCCGGAAAGCGCAGCAGACCGATGGCGGTGACAAGGGTGAAGACGACTCCAATGATGAGCGGGACGGCGATCAGAATGTTAATCAGAATCTCCACGGTCGAAAATCTCCCCTTTCTCGATGAACTTGGAGAAGGCCACCGTGCCGATGAACGAAAGGATGGCGAGCAGCAAGATGATTTCCAGATAGAAGTTCGTCTCGACGAGAACGGACAGCAGCCCGATCATCGAGATCAGCGCGACGCCGACCGCATCGAGGGCGATGACCCGGTCCGGGGCGGTCGGCCCTTTGATCAGCCGGTAGACGAACAGCGCCATTGAAATCACGACGAAGATCAGTGCGATCCAAAACAGAATCTTCATGGCCGGCTCACCTCCATGATCGCTTTTTCAAATGAGTCCCGGATATCGATGACGGCTTCGTCCACGTCATCGATATCAAGTGCATGGACATACAATGTCTTCTTGTCCTCGGACACGTTCATGACGATCGTCCCTGGCGTCAGCGTGATGAGGCTCGACAGCAGGGTGATTTCCCAGTCGGATGTCAGTTTCGTCGGATAGGCGAAGATGGCCGGGCGGATCGCAAGTTTCGGTTTGATGACGAGCATGAACACTTGGATGTTCGCCATCATCAATTCCTTGAAGAACAGAAGAGTCAGTTTGATGATCGCCCAGATTCTCCGGATGTACAGGCTGCCCGGAAAGAAGCGCCGGGTCATAAAGATGAGCAGCATGCCGATCAGCCATCCGATGATGAACGTAGAGGCGGAGAACGATCCGCTGATGAACATCCAGAGAAAGGCGATGATGAAGTTCAGCAAAATTTGGAATGCCATGTCCGTCACTCCTTCAGCACGGCGTCGATATAGATCGACGGCTCATGCAGGATATTCGCCGCGTCGGTCATGACCGGTCGGATCCATTCCGTTCCGACTCCGTAGAAGACCGTGATGGCGGTGAGCAGGGCAGCCGGGATGAACAGCCCCCGGTAGATCCGGGAAGACACGCCGGCGACCGGTCTCGGCTCACCCCAGAATGCGTGGATGAAAATCCGGATGACCGACAGGAGGACGACCAGGCTGGACACGAGGATAATGACCCCGCCCCACAGATTATCCGCCTCGAAGGCTCCCTGGACGATGAGCAACTTGCCGAAGAACCCGCTCAGCGGCGGAATGCCGGCAAGCCCGAACGCGGCAATGAGCCAAGTCCAGGCGAGGCCCGGATAAGTTTTCAGGAGGCCGCCCATCTCCCTGAGATTGGAGGTCCCGGTCACCGCGATGATCACGCCGATGAGCATGAAGAGCGCCGCCTTGATGAGCATGTCGTGGATCAGGTAGAATACGGCGCCTTCAAGACCCGCCGTATTCATCTGGGCAACGCCGAACAGGATGACCCCGACCGCGATGATGATGTTGTAGATGACGATCTGCTTCAGGTCAAAGTAAGCGAGCGCTCCGATGCACCCGGCGATGACCGTCAGGATGGCGAGCACCATGAGCATTTCATGGGTGAAGCCGGGATCGTTCGGAAAGAGGAGCGTGACCGTCCTCATGATCGCGTAGACGCCGACTTTCGTCAGCAGGGCGCCGAACAGCGCGAGCACCGGCACTGGCGGCGCCGCGTAGGAGCCCGGGAGCCAGAAGTAAAGCGGGAAGATGGCGCCTTTCAGGCCGAACACGAGGATAAGCATGACGGCAATGACCGTCAGGATCCCGCTCTGGCCGATGTCCGCCGTCTTGGCCGAAATATCCGCCATGTTCAACGTCCCGACAACCGAGTAAAGCATCGCCACGGTCGTTACGAAAAAGGCGGAGGAAATGACGTTCACGAGTATGTATTTGATCGATTCGCGGAGCTGGCGCTTTTCGCCGCCAAGGACAATCAGTACATAGGAAGCCATCAGGAGCACTTCAAAGAAGACGAACATGTTGAAAATATCGCCTGTTGTGAAGGCACCGTTGATGCCGGTGAGCATGAACATCATGGCCGGGTAGTAGAAATGCTTTTCCCGTCCCTCGCCGATCGAGCGGATGCTGTACCAGGCGATGAACAGGGTGATGAGGTTCGAAGTGAGCACAAGCACCGCGGACAGCGGATCGGAGACCATCGTGATCCCGAACGGCGCCGGCCAGCTGCCGAGCGTCACCGCCTGGATGCCGTCCCTCATGACCGTCAAGAGAAGCCAGACCGAGACGGCCACTGAAGCTGCGAGGCCGGCCAGGGTCACCGTGCGCTGTGCCTTCACCTTCTTCGGGAAGAACATCAGGATCATGGCCGTGAGGAACGGGATCAGGACCGGAAATAACAGCAGGTTAATCATATTCGTCATTTCCTTTCAGCAAAGTCATATTGTCCGTCTCCAGTTCCTGATAGGCACGGTACGCCATCACGAGGAAGAAGGCCGTCACGCCGAAGCTGATGACGATCGCCGTGAGGATGAGCGCCTGGGGGAGCGGGTCGACGAAATCGGTGACGCCGTCTGTCAGGACCGGCGGCGCCGCCCCTCCGAATCCGCCCATCGTCAGGATGAGCAGGTGCGCGCCGTGGCTCAGCAGCCCCGTACCGATGATGACACGCAGCAGGCTGCGGGAGAGCATCAGATAGACGGCCGCCATGAACAGGAAGCCGATGATGACCGACATGATGATTTCCATTTAGTCATCACTTCCAATCGATAAGATGATGGTCATCGTCGCTCCGACGACGACGAGATAGACGCCGAGGTCAAACAGCATCGCCGAGTGAAGCGAAGTTTCGCCGAACAGCGGCAGCCGGAAGTCGTCAAAGGCGTGCGTGAAGAACGGGACATCAAAGAAGATGGAGGCGCTGGCCGTCCCGAGTGCAAGCAGGAGGCCGATCGCGATGATGACCGTGAAGTTGAACGGCAAAGCCTTGCGCACAGTCTGGATATCGAATGCGAGCAGAAGCAGGACGATGGCCGAAGCCGTTAGCAGCCCGCCGACGAATCCGCCTCCGGGTGAATAATGTCCCGCAAAGAAAATGTGGATGGAAAACAGGAAGATCATGAAGAACACGACTTTTGTCGTCGTCTGGATAATCACATCACTGCTTTTCATGGCCATCCCCCTTTCTGGTGAGGCGGAGACGGATCATGCCGATGATGCCGATCGCCGCGATCGACAGGACCGCGATTTCAAACAGCGTATCAAAGCCCCGGTAGTCCACGAGGATGACGTTGACGATGTTGCCGCCGCCGGCCTCCGAATGAACCGTCTCCTTGTAGAATTCCGAGATGGACGGAAGGGCGCGCTGCGAGACGGAAGACATGGCGAGGAGGGCCATCATGAGCCCCACCGCACCCGCCACGATCGCATTTCCGACCCGGAACCGCCGCTTTTCATCATGCCGGCTCATTTTCGGCAGATGGTAGAACGCGAGCAGGAACAGGGCGACCGACACGGTCTCGATGACGAGCTGGGTGAGCGCCAGGTCCGGCGCCTTGAATACGACGAACAGCAGGGCGACGGTGTAGCCGACCGCACCGAGGGAGATGATCGCCGTCAGCCGCCTTCTGGCGATCAGCGTGGTCGTCGCCGCGGCAAGGAGGACGAGGATGAGCCCGATTTCAGCCGGCCCGACCGGAGTCAGTCCGTCCAGCTTGATGGCAAAGGCGTCCTTCGCCACGAGCGAACCGAGGACGATGACGACGATGCCCGTGAACATGTAGATCAGGTAGTTCCGGATGAGACCGCCCATGTAGGAGCGGGAGAGCCGGTTGGCCCCGCCTTCCGCAAGCACCATGGAGGCATCATAGAGCTTGTTGAGGCTCAAAGCCTCGGGTACAACACCGTAGAATGGCTGCCATTTCGGCAGGAGCCAGAACAGGATGAGCCCGACCGCCACAATTCCGATGGTCATCGACAGTTCGGGCGTGAGGCCGCCGTGCCAGGCCGCCACATGGACGTCCACATCCGCAGGAGAGTCGAACAAGAACGGCTGGACTGCGGCAACCGCCGGCTTGACGATCCATTTGCCGATGACGTTCGGGATGAAGAAGACCGCAACAACGATGAATGCCAGGATGGCGGGCGAGACGAGCATGCCGGCCGGTGCTTCATGTGCGTTTTTCGGAAGCTCTTCCGGCTTATGCTTGCCTGTGAACGTCCCGAAAACGAAATACAGGGAGTAGATGAATGTGAACAGGCTCGCAATCCAGGCAACGACGAGAAGAACCGTTCCCCATGAAGCAGGGGCGAACAGATCGAAATTGCGAAGACTGAGCATTCCGGTGAGGAACAGTTCCTTGCTGAGGAACCCTCCGAACGGCGGAAGGCCCGCCATCGAAAGGGAACCGATGAGCGCGATCGTAAACGAGACCGGCATGAGCGCCATGAGCCCGCCGAGCTTCCGGATGTCCCGGGTGCCCGCCTCGTGGTCGACGATGCCGGCGACCATGAAGAGGCTCCCCTTGAACGCCGCGTGGTTGAACAGATGGAAGATCGCCGCAAACCCGGCAATCTTGAACATCGTCTCCGCCGTTCCCTCGACGTGGTAGGCGGCACCCGCCGCACCGAGGAGGGACATGATCAGCCCGAGCTGGCTCACGGTCGAGAACGCGAGAATCCCTTTCAGGTCCGTCTGCTTCACCGCAAAGAACGAGCCCCAGAACAGCGTGAGAACCCCGATTGAAGTGACCAGCCATACCCACAGATCAGAAGCCGCGAAAATCGGCGTGAAGCGCGCGACGAGATAGAGGCCCGCCTTGACCATCGTGGCGGAGTGGAGGTAGGCACTGACCGGAGTAGGCGCTTCCATTGCGTCCGGAAGCCAGATGTAGAACGGGAACTGAGCGGACTTCGTGAACGCGCCGAGCAGGACGAGGATGAGCGACCAAGTGAACAGCGGACTCTGCACGAGTTCCGGTGTCATGCCGATCAGTTCGCGGATCGAGAAAGTCCCGCCCATCAAGTACAGGAGGATGAAGCCGCCGAGCATCATCAGTCCGCCGAACACGGTGATCATCATCGACTTCAGTGCACCGTATCTCGACCGGTCCCGGGTGTACCAGTAACCGATGAGGAGGAAAGAAGAAATCGACGTCAGTTCCCAAAACAGATAAAGGGAAATGACATTATCGGACTGGACAACTCCGAGCATGGCCGTCATGAACATGAGGAGATACACGTAGAAGTTGCCGAGCCGCTCTTTCGTCTTGTCCAAGTAAAAGACCGAGTAGAGGACGACAAGCGAGCCGATGCCGGTGATGAGCAGCGTGAACAGCAGGCTCAGGCCGTCTATGTATGAGACAAATGAAATGCCGTATGACGGAATCCACGGCAATTCTGCAATATGGACATTGCCGCCGCTCACTTCGGGCAGATAGCCCAGATAATAGATAAACAACAGCAGCGGCACCGCCAACACGAACCAGCCGGTATGGACGGAACTGACCCGTCGTGCAAGGAACGGCACGAACAGGGCGGCCGCGACCGGCGCAAATAACAGCAGCACGGATACCAAGAGGGATCCTCCTTTCAAACCTGTTCCGTTGATAAGTAACAGGACTAATTATAACGCAAGTGGGGAGCGGTTGCATTGAAGAGACTGGCACCGTACGGAAAGTTCAGGAAATGCCCCGGCCTCCTTCCTATATATAAGGTGGGAAGAATCCTCTTCATTCAAAAGAGTAGGGTTAGCATCGTTGATTTGCGTTGCAGGCCGATGCAGCGCTTTTTGCTGCAGAGTCGCCGTCCGGCATGGACGAACAGATGGCGGTGAACGGGCCTGGTTAAGTTTCCATGGAGACTAGGACATCATTCTTGGAAGCAACAGCGGGAAGAAGAGATTCGAAGCATGGCGAGGAAAATCGGAGTATGGACACCAAATTCGGAGCATGGCGTGGAAAATCGGAGTATGGATACGAAAATCGGAGTATGGCGGGAAAAATCGGAGTATGGGCATTAAATTCGGAGCATGGCGGGGGAAATCGGAGTATGTGCATGAAATTTGGAGTATGGCGAGGAAAATCGGAGTATGGGGTGAGAAATCGGAGTATACGCATCAACCCTAAAATGAAAAAAAGCTGCTGATCGGGGAGGACCTCCCTTTGTCAGCAGCCTGTCTAGCTGGATATTGTTAGCTATGCGGGTGGAGCAGTTCCTCTTCCTGCAGCACATCCTCGAAGTCCTGCACCGGCTTTTTTCTCGTGAAGTAAAGCGACACGACGGCGACCAGGAACAGGAAGGCGGTCACGTAAAACACGGACGAGATGCCGATGAACCCGCTGACGATGCCTCCGAATGTCGGTCCGAGAATATTGCCGAAGAACCGGAAGCTCGTGTTGTAGCCGAGCACTTCTCCCTGGATATCGACAGGGGCTTCCCGCCGGATAATAGCGGTGGTGATCGGAATCAGTCCGCCGACGGCAATCCCGAACAGGAGCCGGAGGATGACGAGTTGCCAGAGGGAAGTGACGAGCGCCTGGGGGATGATGAAGATGAACGTCATGATGAGAAGGGCGGTGAGCACTTTTTCGTAGCCCAGATCATCTCCGAGCTGGCCCCACTTCCGGGCGAACAGGAGGTTGCCGACTCCGGCGGCGCTGAATGTCAGGCCGGCCAGGAAAGCGACTTCTTTTGCGCCGGTGAGTTCCGCCACATACAAGGACAGCAGCGGCTGGATGCTGAAGTTTCCGATCTGGATCAGCGCCGTGATGATCATGACATTGAGCATCAGACGGTGGCTGAGGATGGACCGGATGATCGTCGACCGGGTGTACACGTGATCGAGGTCTTTCTTTTCCCGTTTTTTCTCTTTGATGCCGAACAGCACGATGAACGCGGCGATGAAAATCGCGACCGATGAGATGATGAACGCGTACGAAAAGCCGAATGAATCGGCGAGGAGTCCGCCGAACACCGGACCGAACAGCGTGCCGGACACGCTGCCCATCTGGAGCGTGCCGAGCGTCTTGCCGGCTTCATGCTTCGCTGTCTGGGAACTGATGAAGGCAAGCGAAGTCGGGATGAAGCCCGTCACTACGCCCATCGCCAGCCGGAGAAAGAAGAACGAGACGACGTTATCCACAAATCCCATCAGAAAAATGAACGTGGAGATGCCGAGTGCGTTAATGAGAAGGATCGGCTTGAATCCGTACTTGTCCGCGATCCGTCCCCAAATCGGCGACATGATGAACGCGCTCACGAAGGTGGCCCCGAAAATGAGGCCGGCCCACCGCTGGACATAGGCATCCGAAAAGTCCCCGAATGTCTCGATGTAGAGCGACAGGAAAGGCATGATCATCGTAATCGTGCCGGAAACGAGGAAGTTCGAAACAAGGATGATGATGAAGTTCCGCTTTTGAAGGGTCATGTACCGAACGTCCTTTTTTCACTTGTTATGCCCATTATAGAGCATTTCGTAACCCGAACAAAGTGTCACGGCTTATCCATCGTTTTCAAAGGTCTGCTGTGATACACTTGGAGGGATAAACAGACGCTGGCCGTCATCGGGACGGGCAGAAACGAAAAGGAGAGATCTTCATGTTCCCTCAATTGACGAATGAAGCCGCAGAGCAGGAGGCGCTCGCGGTCATCCATACGAACCACGGCCCGGTCAAGGTGAAGCTGTTCCGCGAACAGGCGCCGAAAACGGTCGAGAACTTCCTGACCCACGCCAGGAATGGCTATTATGACGGCATCATTTTCCACCGGGTCATCAAAGATTTCATGATCCAGGGCGGCGACCCGACAGGTACAGGCATGGGCGGGGAAAGCATCTACGGATCGACATTCGAAGATGAGTTCTCGCATGAGCTGTTCAACCTGCGCGGCGCGCTTTCCATGGCGAACGCCGGTCCTGGAACAAACGGCAGCCAGTTCTTCATCGTGCAGATGAAAAATACTCCG
Organism: Bhargavaea cecembensis; assembly: GCF_000826125.2. Lineage (GTDB taxonomy): Bacteria > Bacillota > Bacilli > Bacillales_A > Planococcaceae > Bhargavaea > Bhargavaea cecembensis_B. The sequence goes on along the minus strand of NZ_LN651371.1, from coordinate 17,882 downwards.
GCAGAAATGATCGCTCAGCTCGAGGGAGCCGGCTATCCGGCGGAAATCATCGAAGCGTACAAGGAGAAAGGCGGAACCCCTTGGCTCGACCACCGTCATACCGTCTTCGGACAAGTGGTCGAAGGCATGGACGTCGTGGACAAAATCGCCGATGTGAAAGTGGGCGCCCAGGACAAGCCCGCAGATGACGTGGTCATTGAATCGATCGAGATCCTAAAAAAGTGAGACCGGTCCTGCCTCCCGGGGCAGGGACCTACAAGGAAGTGAATGAAGATGGAAATGGTTCTGTTGATGCCGTTTCTTTATTTTCCCGAAGATAAGTCGCTTTATATTCCGGCATTCCTGACGCTGTTCCTGTTCATGGCACTCGGTTACGTATTCTTCCAGTGGATTCGCAAGAAATCCCGCCAGGAAGAAGAAAAGGCCCGGGAACTTGAAAAGCAAGTTCTTTCAGAACGCAACGCAAAACAGCCGCCTCGTCCATGAGGCGGCTGTTTTGCGTTCAGGTCAGTCGGTGAATGCTTTGATAAAGCGGGCGATCCCGTCCTCGACGGTTGATTTTGGCGCGGCGACGTTCATCCGGAGGAAGCCCCGGCCCGCTTCGCTGTATTTCGTGCCCGGCTCGAGAGCGAGTTTGCCTTTGTTCAGGAGCCGGTCCATCACTTCTTCTTCGGAAAGGCCGGTGCCCCGGTAATCGATCCAGAGGAGGTAGGTGGAGTCCGGCTTGTTGATTTTCACGCCGGGAACGGCTGCCGGAATTTCACGGATGACGAGATCCATGTTTTCCTCGATCACTTTGATCAGTTCTTCAAGCCAAGGGCCGCCTTCCTCGTAGGCTGCGGTGAGCGCGGCTGCAGCGAAGGCGTTCAGGTTGGAGTGCCCGTGGGCCATGGCGTTATGCTCCAGCTGCTGTCTGAGCTCAGTGTCTTCGGTGATCATGAGCGCCGCCTGCACACCGGCCAAGTTGAACGTCTTCGTCGGGGCGACGGATGTGACGATCTTGGCACCGGTCCCGTCCGCTGCGAGGGCCATCGGAATGTGCTTGTTGCCGCCGAGCATGAGATCTGCATGGATCTCATCGGAGAAAATGAGGACCCCTTTTTCTGCACAGATCCCGGCCATTTTCTTCAGATCCTCCCGGCTCCAGGCGAATCCGCCCGGATTATGGGGGTTGCACAGGATGAACAGCTTTACTTCATTATCTTCAATCGCCTGTTCAAACGACTCGAAATCGACCGAGTAAATACCGTCTTTTTCCCGGAGCGGATTCTGGACGACCACCCGGTCCTGGAGTGCCGGGATTGTGAAGAACGGTGGATAGACGGGGGTCGTGATCAGAACGTGATCCCCTTTTTCCGTGAATGTCTCGACAGCCGAGGCGATTGCCGGTACGACGCCGTGCTCAAATTGCATCCACTCATATTCCACTTTCCAATCGTGCCGGTTCAGCAGCCAGTCGGCCACAGCTTTCTTGCATCCATCACATATGTAGGAGTAGCCGAACACCGGGTGGTCCAGGCGTTCCTGCATCGCGCGGATCACCGGTTCCGGCGCGGCAAAGTCCATATCCGCGACCCACATCGGCAGAATGTCCGTGGCGTCCGCGACTCCATAAACTTCCTTCAACCGGTCCCATTTCACCGACCGGGTTCCCTTGCGTTCGATCGTTTCAGCGAAATTCCCCAAATCATTTCCCTCTCTTTCTTTTTCATGCGACTATTGTTATGATAACAGCATTCTATCGAATAAAAAAATGAAAATTCAGGTGAGACAGTGGATACAGTCGAAATGAACCGCTTCGCAGCGGACTTTTTAAAGCAGTGGGACCCGCTCGGACAAGGGGAGGATGCTTATGATGAGGAGATTGCGGATGTCATTGCCGCACTTCATGAAACCGGTCATCCTTCAGAATTGGCGAACCGGATCCGGCTCATTTACGAACATTCCCACGAATTTTGGATTCCGCTTGAATCCTGCATGGACATCGCATACAAGCTGATCGCGCTCAAGTATGGCGTCGTCTGTCCTGCATGAAAAAACCGCCGGTTGGCGGTTTTTTTCATTGCTCCGGAAATGATGAAGTTCCCGGCCGGGTGATGTTCCGGCCCGGTCGTTCGGTCCGTTATGACCTTGTGACAGCCATTCAGCCGGCGATCGTCGAAATGAAAATGACGAGAATCGCGACCGGGCAGACCCAGCCGGTTACCGCCCTCCACACAGAGGCGGAGGAAGATGATCCGCCCAGCTCTTCGTCGGTCGCGGCTTTTGTGAGAACATGGCCGGCGAAGAGCGAGATGAGAAAGGCGCCGATCGGCATGCCGAATTTGCTGACGATCGTATCGGCCAGGTCAAACGCGGGAAGGCCGAACAGCCGGACATCCGCCATGAGACCAAAGGAAAGTGCGCTCGGCAGTCCGATGATGAAAATGATCAGGCCATACACCCAGGCCGCACGCCGGCGCCGGTCGTACCGGTTCCGGATGCCGATCGATACTGTGATCTCCAGCATTGAAATCGATGAAGTCAGCGTCGCGAACAGCATGAGGACAAAGAATAACAGCATGAACCAGCCGCCAAACGGAATGTTCGCAAATATTCCGGGCAGGACGACGAAGATGAGTCCCGGGCCGTCCGCCGGCGAGCCGCCGAGCGCGAACACGGCGGGAAAGATGACAAGGCCGGCCAGGATGGAAATGAGGATATTGAGTCCGGTGACACTCCATGCCGACCTCATGAGGTTCTCTTCCTTCGGCAGATAGGAGGCGTAGGTGATCATCCCGCCGATCCCGACACTGAGCGAGAAGAATGCCTGGCCGAGAGCCAGCAGTGCGGTATGCCCGTTTAGGTACTGAAGATCCGGGACGAACATGAACCGGATTCCTTCCATGGCGCCGGGGAGGGTGAGGGATCTTGCCGCGAGGACGATGAACGACAAGAAAAGGAGCGGCATCATCCACCGGCTGGCCCGCTCGATCCCCGCCTTGATCCCGCCCGAGACAATCAGAATCGTCAGCAGCATGAATACGGCCTGCGCGGCCACCGCTTCAAGGGGATTGGCGATCACCTGATCAAAAAGCGCCCCGAAGTCATCCGGCCGGCCGCCCCCGGCGAGAAATGCCGCAGAACGGAACAGATACGAAAGGATCCATCCGCCGACGACACTGTAGAAAGACAGGATGACGATCGACAGGATGAACCCATTTTCCCGACCAGCGGCCAGACGGTCCCGGGAGCGAGCTTGCGAAAAGCAGTGACGGCATCCGCCTGGCCTCTCCGGCCGATGATGAATTCCGCGATCAAGATCGGCAGGCCGATCAGGACGGTGCTCAAGATGAACATGAAAATGAATACGCTGCCGCCGTTCATCCCGGCCATGTATGGGAATTTCCAGATGGCGCCCAGGCCGATGGCGCTCCCGGCCGCGGCCAGGATGAATCCGATCTTGGACGTCCATTGGTCTCGTTTTTCCATCGCTCCACCTCTTCAATGAAATTGATTCTCCCATTGTACATGAAGGCAAACGGAAAGAAAGGGGCTAATGGCCGATTTTCCCCGGGGGTGTCTGTTCGGCTCCTTGCGCTGATATAATAGCCATAGACAGGATGGGGGAACTTGTATGTTCAGGAAACGAAAAAAGATAGAGAACGACCTTCATAAAGTACGGATGGAAAGACGGCAGGCGTTGGAACCGCATCGTACCGGACTTGAACGGTTCATCCATCAGGACGGGGAGCCGGCAGGCAAAGTACGGGAAACCGCCGAAAGCATCTTGCGGGAAGCAGCGGAAAAAGATGAAGCCGGCCGGGCAGTCCTTTATCAAATCTTCTGCATCCGGACGGGCGAGCGGGCGGCCGTGGACGAATCCGAAGTTTTCCGCTTTCCCGAAGATGAATTCCTTCACTGGTCGATCACCGGGCTTCCGGCAGACGAGCGCCGCGCTTTGCTCCTGCTGGACTTCCACGGGTTCGGCGCCGAAGAGGCAGGAGAGATTCTCGGATGCAGCCCGGAAGAGGCACTTCAAAAAAGGGAAAAGGCCGCCGGAATGTTGGCGGAAAGTGATGGAATCGATCATCTCCGGAGCAGGGAATCACTCTTGAAAAAAGCGTATGAACGCATTTCATTTCCCGCTCCGGAAGCTGCGGAAACACCGGAAGATCCTCCGGTGGCCGAGCCCGCCCGGTCCCGTTCCAGGCGTACATGGCCGGTCTTCGCCGCCGGGGCCGTTGCACTTCTCTTGATCGCCGCCACGTTTTATCTGTCGTCTCGGACCGGTCCGGTGGATGAGGCCTACCTCGAACAGCTCAAGGAACGTTATGACGGGGAAGTGGAGGCTTTCCGGGTGAAGGCCGGAGTGAAGAAAGAGGGGCTCACCGGCCTGTTCACGCTGGAAGAGGCCAATCGCCGGTTTTCGGATCTCCGGCTGAAGGAGGAGCACGATCTCCTCAAGGGCGAGCCGGCCGACAGGCGGAAAGTGGAGAAAGATTACCAGGAAATCGTCCATTACCTGGATTTTCCGTCGGAGCTGGCTAGTCGTCTGAAACGGAACAGCCTGACGGAGGATTTCAATAAAAGCTGGGAGCTGTATGAGTTATTCAACATGAGAAGGTGGGAGCTCGGCGGGTCGGTCATGGACCGCATCGACGAGTATCCGGAGTATTTCCAGAAAGCCGTCCGGGAAGGCGAGTTTGATGAAAAACGGTTTTATGCAAGCTCGGCGGATTATCCGGAGCGCTTGCGGAACACGGCTGCCATGATGAAGTCGGAGGGGTACGAACTTGGAGTGATGAAAGCGGATGGACAGGAGATCCTGACCATTATCCGCTTTCCTTCCCTGCTTGAAGAATCCGGTCAGCTTCATCCGTCGGTCGCCGGCTACGTCCGCATGATGGAGAAGATGACCGCTGCGGAACTGGGAACTGCAGATTACCCGCTCCAGGAAATGGCCGCTGATCTCGGCGAGCTGGAAAGGCTTTCCGCTTTGGAGAACGAGTCTTCCCCGGGCGGCTATGAGACGAGGTCGCTTGCCGTCCACCTTTTCAGCGAGCTTATTTTCGGCAGCGGGGGAAACCAGGTGTTCGGGCCGGATGGAACAGTGGAACCCGCCAGGCGGGAGGCCTGGCGAACGCTTGTCGCTCTTGGGGATGAATCCCCTGCCGCACGGCTCATCGGCCCAGTCGTTTCTGAGATGGAGGCGTCCGGCTGGCGGAAATCAGCCGCCTACAACCGGCTCGGCAACACGGGATACCTCGACCTGCTGGCCGGTGTAAGGGAAGGAAATTATGAAGACACGGGCGGATTCCAGCCGCAGTCCGTCTATCTGCCGGAAAATCCTTTCGAGGCGCGTGCGGAAATGCTGTACGAAGAAATACAGTCGGCCGACGACCAAACGATCTTGGCGGACGAATCGCCGGTCATGATCGCCGTCCTCTACGGAATGGCCGTCCATCAGCAGGATGAAAACATGATGCAGAAGCTCACCGGCGGCCGCGTCCCTTCGGAGGCCGGTGAAAAAGCGGCGCAATTGATCGCCGGAGGAATTGGCGGGGGAGACGTGACTGTCACCTTCTCGCCGCAGGAAGTCGAAACTTCGGATACGGGAATCCATGCGTCCGTCACGGTCATGAATGATCACGACGGAGGGGTGTATAAGCTTTGGCTTGATTATTCCGCGTCCGGCGTCTGGACCGTCGATCCGACGTCTCCCGACTGACCGCCGTCCGGTCATCTTTGCCGGTGGGAGAGGCCTATGGTATAATTTGCAATGGCCGAACAGGCAGATCGGATAAACCAAAATGATTGGGAGCGGTAACATGGCAGGAACGTATAAAAAAGGAGACGTGGTGACGGGAAAAGTCGCCGGCATCCAGCCGTACGGCGCCTTCATCGCGCTCGACAAAAACACACAGGGACTCGTCCATATTTCAGAAATCACGTACGGATTCGTGAAAGACGTGAATAACTATCTGTCCGTCGGGCAGGAAGTGACCGTGAAGGTGCTCGACGTCGATGAGCAGGCGGGCAAGATCAGCCTCTCGATCCGCGCGCTCCAGGAACAGCCGCCGGCGTCCCGGCGCGAGGAACGGCCGAGACGCTCTCTCCAAGACCGGATCGACGAGCGCGATGCCGACGGCTTCAACACACTCCGTGACAAATTGCAGGACTGGATCCGGCAATCCGGACAATAAGACAAGATGAAAAAGCGGGGCTGATCAGATCAGCTCCGCTTTTTCATATGCCGTTTTTCAGCTTTTTCAAGTGGTATTGCAAGTTTTGCCGGCTCATCCCGAGCGCCTGCGCCGCCTTCGTCACATTGCCCTCGAATACATTCATCACCTTGGACAGATAATACTCTTCAGCCTCCCGCAAATACTGGTCGAGCGGCAGGAAATCATTCCCTTCCTGGATGACGAAGTCTTGCGGCCGCTTGGCGGGAGAGAAACCTTCCTGGACTTTCAGCTTGAAGTGATGGGGCAGGAGGTCATAGGTGATCTCGGTTTCGGTCGTGAGCACGGACGTGATTTCATCAAGCAGCAGCTCGACTTCCTTGAGATTGCCCGGCCATCTGTATGATTCAAATGTCTGACGGACCTCCGGAGAAAGACCATGTACGGCCGACCCGAATCTCCGCCGGTGCCGGTCCAGATAGTCGTCGATGAACGGCCAGAGATCCGCCATCCGCTTGCGCAGGGGAGGGATATAAATGGTGATGGAGGAGAAAAAGTAATACAGCTCCTTCAGCAAGCCCCCTTCGGCGATCAGGTCGATGGCGTCTCCGCCGATGCTGGCGATGAATTGCCGGGATCCGTCTTCCAGCCGGCCGAGTTCCCGGAGCAATTCCTCCTGCATCCTCATTCCTGCCAGATCGATCCGGTCGCAGAAGACCGTGCATTCGGGCACTTCCTGGATCCGTTCCATCGTCTGCCGTAGGTCCTGGGTGTCCAGCGCCGGGCAAAACAGCGTGAAGTATGGTTTGCCTGCGTACGCAGATCCGTTGTGCAGGGCGCCCGCAATCAAGTCCTTGCCCGTGCCGGTCTCTCCGGTGAGAAGAACAGGCAGCTTGGCGGCGGCCGCTTTTTTCGCCGTGGCCACCACCGCTTCCATCGCCGCACTTTCGGCCGTGATGGAGGAGAACGAAATTTTTTCATCATAGGTCCGGAGCGGCTGATGGACGAACTTCTCGAGAGCCGTCACATCGCGGGCCAGTTCGACGGCGCCGATCAGGCCGGACGGGCCATTCACGGGATACGTATCATTGACTGTCGTGATCTCCTGCCCGTTCCGGTTCCAGTAGGTCTGTTTGGCATTTTGGACCGGAATTCCGCTCTTCAGCACTTTCATGAGCGTGCTCTCGTCTTTCCCGAACCGGAAAAGGTCCAGGACGGTCCGGTCTGTCAGCTCGGCAAGCTCCAGTCCTTCAATTTGCTTCATCTTTTCATTATAAATGACGGTCTTTCCGCTCAGATCGACGGCATGGATGCCGACGGCCGCGTGTTCGACGGCGAACTCATAGAAAGGCCATAATGCTTCTTTTCCGGGTGTCATGGTCCACCTCTGACTGTTTTTTTGCGTCAATCAAATAATAAGACTTGAAATTCGCAACGATCTTTTGCATTATTATAAGTGTGAAAAGAAAAGAGTGCAAATATATTTAGCGCTCCCATGAACATAACAAAGGAGGATCACCATGATTCCATACAAGCACGAACCACTCACGGATTTCAAGATCGAGGAGAACCGCAAAGCCTACGAACAAGGCTTTGAAGTCGTGAAAGAATACCTCGGCATGGATGTTCCGCTCATCATCAACGGAGAGCGCATCATGACGGACGACAAGATGGTTTCCTTCAACCCGTCCAACCGCGAGGAAATCATCGGCAACGTATCCAAGTGCTCCCGCGAGCTCGCTGAAAAGGCAATGACGGCTGCGGATGAAACGTTCAGCACATGGAAAAAGGTCAAGCCGGAAGTCCGCGCTGACATCCTCCTCCGCGCAGCGGCCATGGTCCGCCGCCGCAAGTTCGAATTCTCGGCTCTCCTTTCCAAAGAGGCAGGCAAGCCTTGGCCGGAAGCGGACGCAGACGTTGCGGAAGGCATCGACTTCCTCGAGTACTACGCACGCCAGATGGTCGCCATGAAAGATGGCGTTCCGGTCAACCAGCGTCCCGGCGAGTCGAACCGATTCGGCTACATCCCGCTCGGCGTGGGGATCGTCATCTCCCCTTGGAACTTCGCATTCGCCATCATGGCGGGAACAGCGGTCGCAGCTGCCGTAACAGGCAACACCGTGCTCCTCAAGCCGGCTTCGGCAACAGCCGTCGTCGCATACAAGTTCGTTGAGCTGATGGAAGAAGCAGGCCTGCCTGCCGGCGTCATCAACTTCGTACCGGGCTCCAGCTCCGAAATCGGCGACTACCTCGTCGACCACCCGCGCACCCGCTTCGTCTCCTTCACGGGCTCCCGCAAAGTCGGAACACGGATCTTCGAACGTGCGGCGAAAGTACAGGAAGGCCAGATCTGGCTCAAGCGCGTCATCGCTGAAATGGGCGGGAAAGACACGATCGTCGTGGACAGCGACGCGGATCTTGAACTCGCAGCCCAGTCGATCGTCAAGTCGGCATTCGGCTTCAGCGGCCAGAAGTGCTCTGCATGCTCGCGTGCGGTCATCGTCGAAGACGTCTACGACGAAGTGCTTGAGCGCGTAGCGGAACTGACGAAAGAACTGACAGTCGGCGATCCTGTCGACTACTCGAACTTCATGGGACCTGTCATCGACAAGGCGTCTTACGACAAAATCCTCGAATACGTTGAAATCGGCAAGGAAGAGGGCCGTCTCGTCCTCGGCGGCACCGGCGACGACTCGAAAGGCTACTTCGTGAACCCGACGATCATCGCAGACCTCGATCCGAAAGCCCGCGTCATGCAGGAAGAGATCTTCGGACCTGTCGTCGGCTTCACAAAAGCCAAGGACTTCGACGAAGCGATCGACATTGCGAACAACACGGATTACGGCCTGACAGGCGCAGTCCTCTCGAACAACCGCTTCCACCTCGAAAAAGCGCGCGAGGACTTCCACGTCGGCAACCTGTACCTCAACCGCGGCTGCACGGCTGCAGTCGTCGGATACCAGCCGTTCGGCGGATTCAACATGTCGGGCACGGACTCGAAAGCGGGCGGTCCTGACTACCTGCAGCTCCACATGCAAGCAAAATCCGTATCGGAAGTATTCTGATCCCGGATCAACCGAAAAGCCGCAACACACAAAAGAAGACGGGCGCACCTGATTGTGCCCGTCTTTTTCAAAGGAGGATAACACGATGACAGTCACACAACAGATCATTGAGCAAACAGAGAAATACGGTGCGAAGAACTACGTTCCGCTGCCGATCGTCATTTCCGAAGCGGAAGGCGTATGGGTGCAAGACCCGGAAGGCAACAAGTACATGGACATGCTGTCGGCTTACTCGGCAGTCAACCAGGGACACCGCCATCCGCATATCATCAAAGCGCTCAAAGACCAGGCTGACAGAGCCACGCTCACGAGCCGTGCTTTCCATAACGACCAGCTCGGCCCATGGTATGAAAAAGTAAGCAAGCTCACGGGCAAGAACATGGTCCTGCCGATGAATACAGGCGCAGAAGCCGTAGAAACAGCATTCAAGGCAGCACGCCGCTGGGCTTACGACGTCAAAGGCGTTGAAGAAGGAAAAGCTGAAGTCATCGTCTGCAACGGCAACTTCCACGGCCGCACGATGACGGCTGTCTCCATGACATCCGACCCTGAATACAAGCGCGGCTTCGGTCCGCTGCTTCCGGGGATCGTCCACATTCCTTACGGGGATATCGATGCCCTCAAGGCGGCCATCAATGAAAACACAGCGGCCATCATCCTGGAACCGATCCAAGGCGAAGCCGGCATCATCATTCCTCCTGAGGGCTTCCTCAAAGGGGTGCGCGAAGTATGCAGCGAGAAAAACGTCCTCTTCATCGCCGATGAAATCCAGGCGGGCCTCGGCCGGACCGGCAAAATGTTCGCGTGCGACTGGGAAGGCGTAAAGCCTGATATGTACATTATGGGGAAAGCGCTCGGCGGCGGCGTCCTGCCGATCTCCTGCGTGGCTGCGGACGAAGACATCCTCGGCGTATTCAATCCCGGATCCCACGGTTCGACGTTCGGGGGCAACCCGATGGCATGCGCAGTCTCCATCGCAGCGCTCGAAGTTCTCGAGGATGAGCACCTTGCAGACAGGGCGCAGGAACTCGGCGAATACTTCAAAGGCGAACTGAAGAAAATCGACAACAAAGAGATCAAAGAAGTCCGCGGCCGCGGATTGTTCATCGGCGTGGAACTGCACGGCGAGGCCCGTCCTTATTGCGAAAAGCTGAAAGAACTCGGCCTGCTCTGCAAGGAAACGCATGACACGGTCATCCGCTTTGCCCCTCCGCTCGTCATCACGAAAGAGGATCTCGACTGGGCGCTCGGCAAAATCCGTGAAGTCTTCTCGGCTTAAGGATTTTGTGAAGGATATGTGAATCTTGCCGGCGTTATATGTTACAATAATGCCGAGCATCCCATTATGATTTAAAGAGGCGAATCAAGACTATGAGCGATAACGTGAACCTAGTAACTTCGACGCAGGAAGTCATCCACGAGGCTTTGAGCCGACTGGGCTATGATGAAGGCATGTACGACCTTCTCAAAGCGCCGATCCGCATGACCGAAGTCCGCATTCCGATCAAGATGGACGACGGAAAAGTGAAAGTCTTCACCGGATACCGGGCCCAGCACAATGACGCGGTCGGACCGACAAAAGGCGGCGTGCGTTTCCACCCGGGCGTAACGGCCGATGAAGTCCGTGCCCTTTCAATGTGGATGACGATGAAAGCCGGCATCGTAGACCTGCCGTACGGCGGCGGTAAAGGCGGCATCATCTGCGATCCGCGCGAGATGTCGATGGACGAACTGGAACGGCTCAGCCGCGGCTATGTCCGTGCGCTCAGCCAGGTCATGGGGCCTGCCAAGGACATCCCGGCTCCAGACGTCATGACGAACGCACAGATCATGGCATGGATGATGGACGAATACAGCCGCATTGACGAATTCAACTCCCCGGGCTTCATCACGGGCAAGCCGATTGCACTCGGCGGCTCGCAGGGACGCGACCGTGCAACTGCGGAAGGCGTCATCATCGCCCTCCGGGAAGCGGCAAAAGTCCGCGGCCTGGAAGTGGAAGGCGCACGGGTCGTCATCCAAGGGTTCGGGAATGCCGGCAGCTATCTGTCGAAGTTCCTTCACGATGCAGGGGCGAAAGTCATTGCAATCTCCGATGCCTACGGCGCGCTTCATGATCCGAACGGCCTGGATATCGATTATCTGCTCGACCGTCGCGACAGCTTCGGCACCGTGACGACGCTGTTCGACGAGACGATTACGAACGAAGAGATGTTCAAGCTCGACTGCGACTTCCTCGTTCCTGCAGCTCTCGAAAACCAGCTCAACGCGGACAATGCGCATGACATCAAGGCGAAGATCGTTGTTGAGGCGGCAAATGGTGCCACGACGGCAGAAGCGACGAAGATTCTCACTGAGCGCGGAATCTTCATCGTTCCGGACGTCCTGGCAAGTGCCGGCGGCGTCACCGTTTCCTACTTCGAATGGGTACAGAACAACCAGGGCTACTACTGGACCGAAGAAGAAGTCCATGACCGTCTGTACAAGAAGATGACGGAGGCGTTCGAAAACGTCTATACGACTGCGCAGAACCGCAATATCGACATGCGTCTTGCCGCATACATGGTCGGCATCCGCAGAACTGCAGAAGCTGCACGCTTCCGCGGTTGGGCGTAAGGATCAGAAAAGAAGACAGGGCCGTTCCCGTTAATCGGGAGCGGTCCTGTCTTTGTCTTCCATCAATCCCGCCGGCGGACGGTACTGCCACTCATGTTCGTCGGAACCGCCGCGAGCGCCTTTCCCCCTGCCGCCAGGGAAGAGATAGCCGAGACTGGCGACACCCGCAAGGGCAATCAGCCCGTAAAGGAATCTGGCGAACCCGCTGTCCCGGCCTCCTGAGAGGTCTGCGACGATGTCAAATCCAAGGAGCGCCTCCAGCCCCCAGTTCAATGCGCCGATGATGGCGACGGCGAGTGCAATCTTCCTGAATGTTTCCATCGGATCACCTCCTCCGTTCATCATGAACCGAAGAGGGGTGTTTTATGCAGCAGGGCGTGCCGGTTGGCATAGAGTCCGCGGAAATGAGAAAATGCATGGGAAGAAGAAGGAGGAGAACCGATGAAACCATTTACTTTCCAGAACCCGGTGAAGCTGATTTTCGGCAAGGGACAGATCGGCAAGCTCAAAAAAGAACTGCAGCCGTACGGCAACAAAGTGCTGCTCGTCTACGGCGGCGGCAGCATCAAGCGAAATGGTGTGTATGACGATGTCATGCAGGTCCTCGGTGAAGCGGGGATGGAAGTACACGAACTGCCGGGTGTCGAGCCGAATCCGCGGGTCACGACAGCCGCAAAAGGGGCGGAAATCTGCAGGGAAAAAGGAATCGACGTCCTTCTTGCCGTCGGCGGGGGTTCGGTCATCGACTGCACAAAGCTGATCGCGAGCGCTGCCAAATATGACGGCGATCCCTGGGACCTGGTAACAGGAAAGGCTTCGGCGAAAGAGGCGCTTCCTTTCGGCACGGTCCTCACGATTGCCGCGACCGGATCAGAAATGAACGCCGGATCGGTCATCACGAACGATGAAACACAGGAGAAATATGGCTGGGGCGGTCCGCTCAACTTCCCGAAATTCTCCATCCTCGATCCATCCTACACGGTCAGCGTTCCGGAAAACCAGACGGTCTATGGCATCGTGGACATGATGTCCCATATTTTCGAGCAGTATTTCAACAATGCCGACAACACGCCGGTCCAGGACGAGATGTGCGAGGGCGTGCTCCGGGCAGTCTTGCGGACGGCACCGGATCTGATGAAGGATCCCGGCAATGTCGACCTCAGGGAAACGATCATGTACGCCGGAACCATTGCGCTAAACAAGTTCCTGGAGATGGGCTACCAGGGGGACTGGGGTTCCCATGACATCGAGCATGCGGTTTCGGCGATCTACGATATCCCCCATGCTGGCGGCCTGGCGATTCTTTTCCCGGAATGGATGAAATTCAATGTCGAAAAAGGGACCAAGCCGGAGCGCTTTGCCCAACTCGCGGTGAACGTCTTCGGCGTTGACCCGGAAGGGAAGGCGCCTGAAGAAACCGCACTTGAGGGAATCGGAAGGCTGCGTGACTTCTGGACTTCGATCGGTGCGCCGGAGAAACTTTCAGATTACGGCATCGGCGATGAGAGCATCCGGCTCATGGCAGAAAAGGCATCGGTCCACGGGCCGCTCGGCAACTTTGCCCGGCTGAACACGGACGAAATCGAGACGATCCTGAGAAACAGCTTATAAAAAAGAAACCGGGGAGGGCCGATGCCTTCTCCGGTTTCTTCTGTCCGGTTGTTTTTAAATTTGCGGCTTTCCGGGCTGGGTGCTTTTTCCCGGCCGCGTGAAGGTCCGGATCCCGTCGTCCTCGTCGAAAGAGATGGTGACGTCCGCCACGTTCTTCTGGCTGCAGACAACGTCCAGGAGACGGTCCCGGATATCGTCGACCTCGGCGAATGAGAGCGTCGGATCCACCTCAACGATAATCTCCACATGGAGAACCTCGCCTTCCTTGATGACTTCCACTTTCTGCAGATCGCGGACATCCTCATCATCCGAAAGCAGGTTGGCGATATGGGCGAGCATCTCCTCGTCGGTCTCGCCGATCGCCCCCCGCGCGTTTTCAAGGAAGATGATCCCGACCACGTAGAACATCATCCCGCCGATCAGGATGGAGGCCACTCCTTCCGTCCAACCGAGTCCGAAGAACTTCGCCAGCACGACGGCAACAAGTGCAAGCAGACCGCCGGCCGTTGCAACCGTATCTTCCATGAAGACAAGCTTCGTTGCCGGCCTGGCGTATTTCAGATTCTTGAACCCCTTCGTCACGGGGGCGAGGGGACCTCCCTCGACGCCTGCATCATGGAGAATCTCTTTTCCGGCTTTGTAGAGCACGGTGAACTCCAGCAACGTCGCCGCGAGAAGAATCGAGAAGGTGATCCAGAAACCGCCGGAGACGGCCGGATGGACGATATGGTGCCAGCCTTCGATGATCGTCTCATACGCCATGATCCCGACGATGACGACCGCAAACAGGCAGACCAGGTTGACGATCCGGCCGAACCCGTTCGGAAATCTGGGGGTCGGCGCCTTTTTGGATAAAGCCGAACCGACATAGACGAAGTACTGGTTTGCCGCATCCCCGAAGGAGTGCATCGTTTCAGCGAATAGGGCCACGTTTCCGGTGAACAGAAAGCCTGCCCCCTTCAAAAAGGCAATGATCGTATTGACGACCGCGGCCAGCAGGGAAGGCTTGTTCCCGTTTTTCAACAGCTTCCAAAGTTCTTTCATAAATGAACCTCCGTTTATGAGAGTATGTCGAGTTCGACTGATTTGATGTAATCGAGTGCTTGGAGTTCTGCATAGACGGTCCCCGGGTCGATTTTCGGCGGGATCGCCAGTCTGGCGGAGAGCTCATGTCCGGAGAATCGGCCATCCGTGTGGAGAGTGGTCATCCGGACCTTCTCAACGGAGTATCCGGGCGCGGACAGAAGATCGACCACCCGTTTGATATCTCCTTCATCGGTGAGGGTGACGATGAGCAAAAGCTCCCGCATCCTGAGCCGTTTCGGTCCCATGATGTTCATCAGCGGCGGCAGGAACTCGATGGCGAACATGACAATGCCGACGGCGACGGCGGCCTCGATATAAAATCCGGCCCCGACGGCAATTCCGATACCGGCCGCGCCCCAGATCATGGCGGCGGTAGTCAGTCCGGTGATGTTATCGTTGCCGCGCTTGAGGATGACGCCGGCACCCAGAAAGCCGATCCCTGAAACGATCTGCGCTGCCAGTCGCAACGGATCCATCGTAATATTGATGTCGTCTCTCGCGGGGGTGGAATAGGCGGTCTCGATTGAGATGATTGTCAGCAGACAGCTGAAAGTGGCGATGACGACGCTTGTTTTCAGGCCGACCGGCTTGCGTTTCAGTTCCCGCTCAATCCCGATCACCAGGCTGAGGAGTGCCGACAGGCCCAGCTTCATGAAAGTATCGGTCAGCAGAGAAGGTGACATCATCCAAAACTCCACAGAAATCCCCCCTTCTTTTGGTGATGGGCAACCGGGCCCTTTTCGTGGTAGGCTATCTTTTGTGTCCTCTTTTTTCAGATACCCCAAACCAGGCAGCATGAAGACTCATCAGTAAGGAAGTGCAACAAAATTGGAAAAGCCGCCGATTCACCCATCAATCCCCATCATCATCGGGGTCATCACCGTTTCGATGTCCGCAATCTTTGTCAAGCTGACGACCGCGGAAGCAGGAGCGATCGCCTTTTATAGGATGCTTTTCTCCGTACTCATACTGGCTCCCGCGTTTTTCTCCCGTCATCTCCATGAACTCCGGATCCTGCGGAAGCGGGATTGGATCTTTTCGGCCGTCGCCGGTGTCTTTCTGGCTTTTCATTTCATTCTATGGTTCGAATCGCTGAATTACACATCCGTCGCAAGTTCGACAGTGCTTGTAACACTCCAGCCGCTGTTCGCATTCGCCGGAACTTACTTCTTCTTCAAGGAGAGACTCACCGTCAAGACGCTTCTTTCCGGAGCGATCGCCATCGCGGGGAGCGTCCTGATCAGCTGGGGGGATCTCCGCGTCAGCGGGGAGGCGTTCTATGGGGATATGCTTGCGCTGATCGCGTGCGCGCTCATCACCGGCTACCTCCTGTTCGGCCAGGATGTGAGGCAGCGCATCACTCTTGTGACCTATACATTCATCGTTTACGGGATCAGCACAGTCGCCCTGTTTTTCTATGTGTTGCTGAAAGGGGAAAGCTTTGGCCCTTATCCGCCGTCGGACTGGATGTGGTTTGCGCTGCTTGCCCTGCTGCCGAACCTGTTCGGGCATTCTCTGTTCAATTGGGCTCTCCGGTGGGTGAGCACGAATGTCATCTCGATCGCCATCTTGTTTGAACCGGTCGGTGCTGCCATACTCGCTTATTACGTGTTCGGAGAGAAGCTCATCGGGACACAGATCGCCGGGGGACTGGTCGTCCTTGCGGGGATTGTACTCTTTGTAGTGGATGGAAGGAAAATCAGAAAACTCTTTTTTGCAAAGAGGGGTTGATTTCCTTCCCCGCCATGGGGTATAGTAGTTCTTGTCCTCAGGACGCCGGCTAAAACCGGTTGAAAAAAAGTGTTGACACACCGGACTGAGGGTGTTAAGATAATAAAGTCGCCAAAACGAGAAACGCAACGGCGCNTGGGCAACCGGGCCCTTTTCGTGGTAGGCTATCTTTTGTGTCCTCTTTTTTCAGATACCCCAAACCAGGCAGCATGAAGACTCATCAGTAAGGAAGTGCAACAAAATTGGAAAAGCCGCCGATTCACCCATCAATCCCCATCATCATCGGGGTCATCACCGTTTCGATGTCCGCAATCTTTGTCAAGCTGACGACCGCGGAAGCAGGAGCGATCGCCTTTTATAGGATGCTTTTCTCCGTACTCATACTGGCTCCCGCGTTTTTCTCCCGTCATCTCCATGAACTCCGGATCCTGCGGAAGCGGGATTGGATCTTTTCGGCCGTCGCCGGTGTCTTTCTGGCTTTTCATTTCATTCTATGGTTCGAATCGCTGAATTACACATCCGTCGCAAGTTCGACAGTGCTTGTAACACTCCAGCCGCTGTTCGCATTCGCCGGAACTTACTTCTTCTTCAAGGAGAGACTCACCGTCAAGACGCTTCTTTCCGGAGCGATCGCCATCGCGGGGAGCGTCCTGATCAGCTGGGGGGATCTCCGCGTCAGCGGGGAGGCGTTCTATGGGGATATGCTTGCGCTGATCGCGTGCGCGCTCATCACCGGCTACCTCCTGTTCGGCCAGGATGTGAGGCAGCGCATCACTCTTGTGACCTATACATTCATCGTTTACGGGATCAGCACAGTCGCCCTGTTTTTCTATGTGTTGCTGAAAGGGGAAAGCTTTGGCCCTTATCCGCCGTCGGACTGGATGTGGTTTGCGCTGCTTGCCCTGCTGCCGAACCTGTTCGGGCATTCTCTGTTCAATTGGGCTCTCCGGTGGGTGAGCACGAATGTCATCTCGATCGCCATCTTGTTTGAACCGGTCGGTGCTGCCATACTCGCTTATTACGTGTTCGGAGAGAAGCTCATCGGGACACAGATCGCCGGGGGACTGGTCGTCCTTGCGGGGATTGTACTCTTTGTAGTGGATGGAAGGAAAATCAGAAAACTCTTTTTTGCAAAGAGGGGTTGATTTCCTTCCCCGCCATGGGGTATAGTAGTTCTTGTCCTCAGGACGCCGGCTAAAACCGGTTGAAAAAAAGTGTTGACACACCGGACTGAGGGTGTTAAGATAATAAAGTCGCCAAAACGAGAAACGCAACGGCGCGATGAACCTTGAAAACTGAACAGCAAAACGCTGATAATTTCGTTCCCGGATCCCGACCCCGTCGGGTGAACGGAACACATGATTCGGACATATCAAGCAGATATGCCAGCAACAAAGTATGAGCTTACTCATACTCTTCGTCAGTGTGTGAGATGCGAACAGGCCGAGGAAGCGAGCGAGTGAACACCGGAGTGTACATCACGTACATGAGGATGTGAACGAGCGAAGCTGACGACGGCATGCGAAGCAGATCGCGCGCTGATCTTATGGAGAGTTTGATCCTGGCTCAGGACGAACGCTGGCGGCGTGCCTAATACATGCAAGTCGAG